>DS995276.1:1782475-2070174 GCA_000156115.1 Rhodobacteraceae bacterium HTCC2083 | reverse complement strand
TGCCGTTGCGAGGAAATTTGCAACCCCCAATACAATCGCCAACCGCAAAAGTACGCGATCAGCGCGCATGAATGCGATACCCTCCAACAGCGCTTTGCCAAAGCTTTTCTGGACCCGCACCTGCGCAGGCAAGTTGATCAGCCAGACCAAGCAAGCCGCGAGGACCAACATCGCCACGTCTATGCCAAAAGGCAGGCCTATGCCGCTCGCAATCAAAACACCTGCCAAAGGCGGGCCGATGAACTGGCCTGTCAGTTGTTCCGTGCTCCATAACTGGCCATTGGCCGCCTCAAGATCTTCTTCGGCAACAATAGCGGGCAAGATGGTTTGCGCCGCATTGTCACGAAGCACTTCGACAGAACCAAGCAGGAAGGCCAGGCCTGCAACCAACCAGATTGCATCTGCAATCGGATCGCTCACGGCAAGCAAGAAGATCGCGAACACGATAGCCGCGCGGAGCAAATCCGCCCGCGCGATAAGTTTGCGTTGATCGCTCCGATCAATAATCACCCCCGCAGGCAGCGCAAACAAGAGCCAAGGCAAGCGGCCAGCCGCAGCCACAGCCGCAATCGCTACAGCATCGCGCGTCATCAGTGCCGCAAGCCACGGCAGCGCGAGCACGATCAAGCCGTCTCCAAGATTGGTCATCCCGCCTGCGCTGAACAAAAGCCGGTAATTGCGATTACGAATGAGGAGAGCAGACGTCATGATGACATCCCTTATGCGCGACCAGCTCAGAATGCGGCGAACCTAGGGTCGCGTCAAACTCATAGTTCAGAGCGACATCGCCCCGACGCTACCACCCCCACACACGAATAGGTTTTGGCCGGTCACAAAGCTATTCTCGGGATCGCAGAAGAACATAAACGCATTCGAAATATCGCGCGTTATTCCCAGACGTCCAACGGGAATTCGCTTGGCAAGATCAGCTTCACGCCCACTGCCTTTCGGGATGATGTCCCAGAAATTATCAGTTTGCACAGGTCCGGGCGAGACGACATTGACCGTGATCCCATGCGGTGCAAGCTCTAGCGCCCATGTGCGCGCCATGCCGATAATGCCCGCCTTCGTTGCGGAATAAGCGGTGCGAGTAGGCACGCCTAAAGCCGCGCGAGAACCGTTGAACATAACACGACCAAAGTGGTTGGCTTTCATCGCAGGCAAAAAGGCTTGGAGCAGGATCAAAGGCGCGCCAAGATGAATTTGCGTGAGGCCCGTTAAATCAGACGCGCTCACCTCTTCCACCAGATTGGGCCAGATGATACCTGCGTTGTGCACAAAGTGCGTGACGTTGTGAGCGGCGGCAATCTCGCACGCGGCTTGCTCGGTAGCCGTAGCATCAAGCAGATCGACTTCAACATGATGCAAACGCGCATCGGACCATTCTGGGACACCGCGCGATAAGGATACAACATCATAGCCCTTCGCGATCAAACGCTGACCCAGATCAGCGCCAATCCCCTTGCTGCCCCCTGTTATGACAGCGGTATATTTGTTCATGTGTTCACCATCGCCAGCACGCGCGTAGGGCTGCCTGTGCCGCCTTTTATCTTTAACGGCGGCGCGATTAGCAACGCACCTATGGCAGGTAATTGATCTAGATTGCACAAGCATTGCAGACCGAACTTACCGGCCCCGTGCAGTAAATAATGCGCAGGGTATGGCGGCACGTAATGCGATCCTTGCCCCGCGTCCGTGCCCACTGTTTCTGTCCCGAAGCCGCGAATATCTCTCTCTAACAATAGCCGAATTGCATCTGGAGTTGGCCCCGGTGAATGGGGGCCATCTTCGGCCATATTGAGATACTGCGCCCCGCTGCGTTTCGACCAATCCGTGCGCATCAGCACCCAAGCATCTGCTGGGATCTCACCATGCTCTGCCTCCCACGCAAGGATCACATCAGGCGTAAGTTCAAAATCAACATCCTCTGCCGCACCAGCTGAGCAATCGATCACAACCACAGGGCCAACAAAGACGCTTGGATCAATCTCGTCCACATCACCATTCGGCACATCCTTGCCCGACACCCAATGCGAGGGTGCATCAAAATGCGTGCCCGTGTGTTCGTTCAACGTTAGCTTGTGCCACTTCCAGGCAGGGCCACGATGATCATATGCGCTGACCTCTTCCATCCGAAACCGCGCGCATTGGCCAAATTCTGGCGGCAGAATGATGACCGGAAAATCAGGGTCTAACGTGTGGGTCAAATCGACGATACGCGCACTTCCCTCTGCAAGGGCTTCGGCCACATTTGCAATCACATCGCTCATGATCCACCCCCTGTCATCTCGCGCTCCAGTAGCAGCGCATCAGCCTGCCAGCGCGCGTAAACATCGCGCGCAATATCGCCGCATGTGACCTCTTCCAAGCCATCGACCAAGCCGCTCACCACAGAGCGCGCAATCGCATTTGGTGTCACTTTGGGAGGTGGCAAAGGTTGGAACCATGCATCGCCTTCAATGGGGCCAATGTAGACATTCATCATGCGCATCCCGCTACTTTGGAATTCCGCGCGCAAGCTTTGCGAGATCGAGCGCGCGGCGGCCTGCGACGCCCCAAATGCGCCGTAGTTTGCATCCGGCGACAGCGCGCGCACCGAGAGGATATTCACAAAAGCAGCCGCCGAATTTATACCATCCTGCACGCGTCCTGACATGGCCCGCCCAAAGCCTTGAGCAAGACGCATTAGGCCTAGTGCGTTCACCTCAAAACTATTGCTCGCAAAACTCGTATCATTGTCCATGATCCCCCCCACGCGCACGTAGCTTGCGGTGTTGATCAAGATATCAACTTTACCCCCAATTTCCGCCGCAAGCTTGGCGACCGAAGACACATCCGTCACATCTAAGGGCATGATCGACACGTTCTCCATCCCCTCAAGCTCCGCACGTTCCGGCCAAGACAGCCACGCTTCAGGTTCTCCGAGAAACACATGCGCGGCACCTGCGGACAGCATGGCCTGTGTCAGCGCTAGGGCCATTGGCGCACGGGCATCACTGATTAGGATGCGGCGGTGTTTGGGATCACACGACATCGCACGAAGAACAGGATCATCTTGCATCACATCACTTCCTTTCAGCGGTAGCGCAATCAACACGCCCTGCCCAGCTTTATCAAGTTTCAGTGCCATACGAACCGCATCTCCGCGACCGATTTCGCCGTGCAAATGACAATTCAGTGTTGGACCGACCGCAAGCTGCACCGCGCCCATGCGCCACGGCATGCGTTCGCGAAAATAGGGTTCAGGCGACACGCGGATCGTGGTTTCTGCCATCACTTTGCCCGTAGGATCGACATCCTGCCAAGCCAAGTCTTCAGACATGCATTTCACACATGCATCACGCGGCGGATACTGGATTGCCGCGCACTCGGAACAGACCTGTAATCCAAAGCGCCCTTGCGCCGCCATCACCCCCAAGCCCAGCGCTGCGCGACCGCGCGCAACGGGAGGTAAGACAGGGACCTTCGTGCGCTTTTGCGGGTCTTTCTTTGGCGGTAGCGTCAGGGGTGTTGTCATCGATTTACCCCCTCAATCACAGCTGCCGCTGAGCAAAGTCCACGATCATAATTAATCACCCCGAACCCAGACACAGCTGCGCGTTTGGCACCCTCAACCTGTGTCGGTCCAGCGGTGCAAGTCACTTGGCGGATCGCCTCGACCAGCCCTAGATATCCGCCCGCGGCACCAGCCTGTCCGACAGAAAGCTGACCTCCAGACGTGTTATGGGGAAAGCCTCCGCCGATGGTGAGATCATGCCTGCGCACAAACTCTGCCCCCTCGCCTTTCGCACAAAATCCGAGATCTTCGAATTGCATCATGCAAATCACCGGGTAGTCGTCGTAGGTTTGTAAAACGTCGATGGCGTCAGGCCCGTGCCCAGCCATATCCCACAGCTCTTCAATATCCACGACCCAACCGCCACGCAGTTGCATAGGATCGTCAGGAAACGCATTCGTGCGCTCTATTGTGGCGCTGATCCGCGCGTATGGCAGACCCTTCGCAACCGCCATTTCTTCACGCATCATGACAAACGCTTCTGATCCCGCACAAGGCATCACGCAATCAAATAGGCTGATCGGATCCGAAATCATTCGCCCGGCCATGTATTGCGCAAGGCTCAAGGGCTTCTTCATAATCGCGTGCGGATTGTGCAAGGCATTGGCGCGCTGTGACACGGCTATCTTGCCAAAATCCTCACGAGTGGCCCCGTAGGTGTGGCAATAGGCGTCCTGCAAAAGCGCGAAGCTCGCGTTGGGGCCGCCAAACCCGTAAGGAAAGGTCGCATCCATCGAAAAGCGCGAAAAAGCCGATAGAAGGTTGCGAAAACTGTCGATCCGGTTGGTGTCGCCCGCAACGCAAGCCACGACATCCACGTCGCCGCATTGTACAGCACGCGCAGCACGACGCATGGCGGCCACACCACTCGCGCCGCCCATCGGAACCGTATCGAGCCAACGAGGAGAGATCCCAAAATGCTGCGTCAGACCAACGGGCGTGTCGGGCGCAAGTGTGAAACTAGAAACGGACAGGCCATCTAATTCTTGAGGTGTGACGCTTGCCTTTTTTAGCGCTTCCCGCAGCGCGCGGGCAATCCACCAATGCGCGCTCTCATTTGTATAGCGCTCATAGGGCACAGACACAGGGGCCGTGAGCACAACGCCATCATAGGGCAAGCGCGTCATGCGACGCTCCGCTTTTTCAAGTGACGCGTGTCGATTGTAGATGGGTCATTGACCAAGTGTGCTGCGAGAGCTTTCAAGGTTGCACGTTGCAGTTTTTGTGTCGCTGTGACGGGCAGTGCATCGACGAAGGCTACGTACCCCGGTGCTTTGTAATAGGCGAGTTGGGTTAGGCACCAGTTGGTAATCTCATTGGCTATTTCTGTAGTTCCATGATCATGCGCGACGATGCACGCGAAGATCTCATCCCCCCTCATCGCATCCGGCACAGCCGCAACCGCGACGCTTTTGATATCGGGGTGGTGCGCCAGCACGGACTCAACTTCAACCGCTGCGATATTTTCACCAGAGCGTCGGATCACGTTCTTCTTGCGATCTACGAAATACATGGTGCCGTCTGCTTCGCGGCGCACAATATCACCCGTATGAAACCAACCGCCCTTCCATGCCTCTGATGTGGCAGCCTCGTTCTTAAAGTATCCGGCGAAGAAGCCTTTGCGCGGATTATCCCCCGCCGCACGCACGAGGAGTTCACCGTGATCGCAATCTTGCCCCGCCGCATCAACCAAACGAGCTTCGACCGTTTCATCGGGCGTGCCGATAGAGCTTTTCCCAATCACGCGCGGTTCGCAGTTGGCGCAGATCGTGCCCCCCGCACCGGTTTCGGTCATCGCCCAACCCTCGCTAAGGGGGATGTTAAACCGCGCTTCAAACGCGGCGTGGAGTTTGGGATCAATGCCTGCGCCAAAGCCGAAGCGCACAGAATGGTCGCGATCCAGATCACTGGACGATGCTGCCATCAGCATCGAGGGCATCACGCCTAAATAGTGCAAACAGGTCGCGCGGCTATCGCGCACGTTTGCCCACCACGTGCGCGGATGAAACCGATCCAGCACCGTCAGGCAGCCCCCCACACAGACCATCGCCATGAAGGAAAACGCCATCGCATTCATGTGAAAAATAGGCAACGGAGTGATCATACGCTCGCCTTTAGTGGTCAGCGCACACACACCACTTGCGGTGCTATACCAGTGCCCCGCTTGGGTGAAATACTCGTTGGTCAAAATGCAGCCTTTTGGCTGACCCGTGGTGCCTGAAGTGTAGAGCAGCGCCGCCTCTGGATCGCCGATCCGCTCAGCAATTACATCCTGAGACACCGCAGTGGGTAACGCATCACCAAGCACCACGACGGGCATATTGACTCCCGCCTCTGCCGCAGCCTCGCACAAGTCCTCAGCGCGGTTCGACAGGCTTATCGCCAGAATAGGTTCCGCGTGGCCTATCATATAGGCGATTTCTGCCTTGCGCAGATCGGGGTTAATGGGAACCACGGAAATACCCAACGCATTGAATGCAAGCCACCATAAGAAATAGCTGGGGCGGTTCTCAAGCAGCAACATCACGCGCTGACCTTTGGAATACTGCGCCGCCTCGATCTGCGCGACATAGCGCTGAATCAACGCCAACGCCTCCACATAGGAGATCTCGCCCGCGTCTATGCCATAGATCTTGGCGGTCTCTTGCAAGACATTCAAAAAGGGCCGGTCCGGCCACCGGGCCGCAGTTTGCGTAAACGTTTCAAAGACCGAAAGTGCGCTCATGGAAGCAACTGGATATTGCGGAACGCGGCATCGCAATTGAGGATATCCACTCGCTTGTTCGCAATCCGAAGCTTGCCGTCGACCAGTGCCAATTCGTGCCGTGCGGTCAGCGCCAGTAATTGCTGTTCATCAAGCCGCGTTTCCACGTAATGCATAGAGGTATTGGTCACAAAACGGCCCCCATCCCTCTCATCCACAAAGGGACGCTGAATGACATGATGACAGCGACTTTTAGGTTTCTGGCTAAAGGTGCGCACACCATTCAAACGCTCCACCCGCAGCTTTAGCATGAACATATCTTCATAGAGCAGCGACGTCTCGTTGATCGGATCGCTTTGCTTGTAATCCAGCGGCATCCAGTAATGACCATCAGCCAGCCAAAGCGCGAGCCATTCGGTATAGCGCCCCTCATCCAACATGCGCGTCTCTTCATAGATGAAGTCGATCAATTGATCTTTAGAAACGCTCATTCCACCGCCTCCTGAGCTGCGACATCATAAGTCATAAACTTGGCCCATGCGTTGAATTGATTGCGCATCTGGCGCTCTGTCGTACCGTTGTTGACGGCCTCTTCAGTGAAGTCCTCACCGTCTTCCAAAAGCCGCTGGATGTTCACCCATTCCATGCTATCGCTCTGGAGACCTTCCTGCGCACGTTCGTACATTTCCAGATCATCGTGCCCCACAATCGAGGTCGGAGCATTGATCATCCGATTATACATCGCCGTGCGCGCAGTCAGTTCATCCGGCGCGCCAACAAGGCGGTAGATGTAGCTTTCCACCACCGTTTTATCCGCCGCCAAAGGAATAAAGACCCGCAATTGCTGGATCGGACCTTTCACCATGATATTGGGGAAATAGACGGTATTATGGCGGTTTTCATCCAAAATCGCCTTGGCCTTTTCTTCCCCATAGGCCGCTGTCATCGCCTCGAAATACCCGTCAATGGCGGTGTAATTCGAATGGATCGAATGGTTCACACCCGTATGCCCATGGCCGTTGGGCCATGTGCGAATACCCATGCCTTCAAAGAACTCGTAAGGGCTCATGAAAGGGGCAATAATCTCCATCGCGGGGGGCTTTGGCGCACCCTCTGGCAGATCAAGCTCTTCATAGAGCTTCACCGCCGTACCTGCGCTGCTTTCATGCGCAACCATCGGGTGGCAAGTGTCTGTCTGGTTCTCGACCAGCATTTTCCAATTGCAGTGATGCATGTAGCGCAAGGGCGGGCCGACGACCTCAAGGCGACCCTCGGGAGAGCGATCAACCATATTATCGAGAGAGCTGAGGCTATCACCAAAGAACGCCTCGAACGAAATCCCCTCCTCCGCCAAACGCGCGAAGATGAAGCCGCGGTAGTTTTTTACTGCGCCAACAGCCTTCATCCCCTTGCCGCTGGCGGTCTTTTCCAGATCCGTGCCCTCGTATCCTTTTTTCAACGGGATCGCGAGCAAACAGCCGTCTGTTTTGAACGACCATGCATGGTAGGGACAACGAAAGAACTTGCCTGTGTTGCCTTGTCGGTCAATCACAATCTTGGTCCCTTTATGCGGACACCGATTGTAGAGCACATGAATATCGTCCGCCTTATGGCGCACTTGGATCACCGGCTGATCGCCAATTTGCGTGGCAAAGTAGTCACCCTTCGCAGATGTCTGACTTTCATGGCCAACGAACACCCACGTGTTGGCGAAGACGTGCTGCATTTCAAGCTTGTAGACATCTTGATTGATGTAGACATCGCGGTGAACCTGATTTGGCTCGACTAAGTCAGCGGCCGCACTCGGATTTCCTGCATATCGCACCATACTCAAACCCTTTAAATATCCAGCACCAGCCGCGGTGTTTTCGCGCGACTGACACAGATTTGCATGACATCACCCGCCTCGCGTTCCGCATCGCTCAGCACCACGTCACGATGGTCCGGCGTGCCCTCAAGAACATCACACTGACAAATCCCGCAATCACCACGCTGGCAATCATACATGACATCAACGTCGTTTTCCTCAAGCACGTCAATTATGCTTTGACCCACAGGAATTGTATAGACTGTGCCATCGTTGATCTGGACCTCAAAGGCACGGTCATTGGATTGCGTCGCCGCTGCTTCAAACAGCTCGTAATGTACGCGGCTTTGCAGGATGCCCAGCGCCTCGGCTTTGGCACGTGTAGCATTCAGAAGACCGCGCGGACCACAGACATACAAATGCGCGTCGTTGAGTGAGACCATGACGGCATCCAGATCAAGCGTGCTGTCGTTATCGTCGCAATGTAAGTGAAACGCATCACTCCAAGTCGCTGCAAGCTCTGCGTGATAAGCCATCACCGACGCGCTACGCCCCGCATAGTGAAACGCAAACTGCTGACCCGCAGCATGCAAAGCTGCCGCCATTGAGATCATCGGCGTCACACCAATACCGCCGGCCAACAGAACCGCAGGGGCGTCGGTCTTCACTCGAAAGTTATTCTTGGGGGCGCTAAAAGTAATCGGATCACCAATTTGCAAATCATGCATTGCGCGCGATCCGCCTTGACCGTCGTCCTCGCGTTGCACTGCAATCTGGTAGAAGCTTGGCGCGACGGTCACAGGATCAAAGGCGATCAGCGAATAAGCACGCGCACCATCGGCCACATCAAATTCCACATGCGCGCCTGCTTCCCAAATGGGTAAGGCACTGCAATCGGTTGCAGCAACACGCAAGCCGCTGATACGGTCGGATAACGTCACTACATCAAGAACGACACCTTCAATTTTGGCCATTGGACAGTCTCCCTATGAAACAATATGAATTTTCATATACTTTTGGTCAAGAAATTTCTGAGTGCTTGCTATGACATCCACGCCCCTCGAAACGGACGAACCAGCGTTCGTCACGGACTACCTGCTCTACCTGCTTGCCGCCGCAAGTGACGGGGCGAGCGCGCAGTTTCATGAGACGGTGCGCAGCCATGGTTTGCGCGTGCCTGAATGGCGTGTGTTGGCCTGCCTGTACGACCGCAACGGTGCGATGATCACACGTCTGGCCCGTCTCGCTTTGGTCGAGCAATCGCGCCTCACAAAGATTATCGCTCAGATGGAAGCCCGTGGATTGCTGCGCCGTCAAAACGATCCCGACGATGGCAGGCGCGTGCGTGTGTTTATGACCTCTGAGGGACAAAACCTTGTGGATCATTTGGTTCCAATGGCGCGCGCGCATGAAGAGCGATTGTTGGCGCAGCTTTCAACCGCGGATGCTAGGTATCTCAAACCTATGTTACAGGCGCTCCTGAACACGCTTGACGCCCCACCGCACTCAATCATCGACACTGACTGAACCCGAAAAGGACCCTTCCAATGACCCACCCATTGCTAAGCCCAGATCAAATCGATGCCTATGAACGCGATGGCGCGGTCCTTGTAAAAGGCCTATTCAAAGACCAAATCGAGCAATTACGCGCTGGCATCGAACACAATATGGCAGACCCCGGACCCTACGCGGCAGAAAACCTCAAAGAGGGCGAAGGCGGACGCTTTTTCGATGACTATTGCAATTGGACGCGCATCCCCGAATTTAAAGCGGCAATCCATGCTTCGCCTGCCGCAGCAGTTGCCGCAGAGCTGATGAAATCCAAAACCGTCCAGATGTTTCATGATCATGTGCTGGTGAAAGAGCCGGGCACGTCCAAACCAACACCGTGGCATCAAGACAGCCCCTATTACTTTGTTGAGGGCGAACAAACCGTGAGCTTTTGGTCGCCTTTGGACCCTGTTAGTGAAGCATCCTTACGTTGTATTTCTGGATCTCACCGCTGGGAAAAGCCAGTCCTTCCAACGCGTTGGTTGGCAGAAACCAGTTTTTATCCCGACGAGGATGACTATCTGCCCGTGCCCGATCCAGACGCTGAGGGCATGAGGGTGCTCGAATGGGCGATGGAGCCAGGTGACGCGGTCGCCTTCAACTACAAGACCCTACATGGTGCACGCGGCAACGACAGCACGCAGCGCCGCCGCGCCTTTTCCCTACGTCTGCTAGGTGATGATGCGCGCTACATAGAACGGCCCGGTCCGACATCTCCCCCGTTTCCAGGACACGAGATGAAAGCCGGGCAAAAGCTGCGCACAGATTGGTTCCCGATGCTTTTATAAGCGCGCCTATTGCAGTAGCACAGGCATTTGAACAGGTCCCCGAAACCCGAAACCGCGCCAAATCACATCATCGTGGTTCGGGATGCGCATGTTCGGGAAACGATCAAACAACATCGGCAACATCACCTGCCCCACCGCACGGCGCGCCACATGGGTGCCTTGACAAAAGTGTGGGCCATTGCCGAACGATTGATGCGTGCTGGGGCTTCGATAAACCATGAACGCTTCGCCATTCTCATGGATCTCTTCATCGCGATTGGCGCTGGCTTGAATGGTCATCACCGTCTCGCCCTTGGGGATCAGGTGGCCACGAATTTCTGTGTCCTGCGTCGTCACGCGACCGGAGGCAGAGATCGGCGCAACCCAGCGAATACCTTCTTCAAACGCTTTGTCCCAGTCGCCTTTCCGTTTCACTTCGGCGAGCTGATCTGGATTGCTCAGAAGTCCGCAAAGAATAGTCAATAAAGCATCGCGCGGTTCATTGATGCCACCACCAATCGCGATTTTGATGTTGGCGTAGATCTGGCTCATCTCGATAGGGTCCTGCGCGTTGAGCATAACCGAATAAGCGGAGCTATTGGGCGTAACCAGATGACGCTCACGCGCGGCGTCTAACAGCGCATTCATCTCTGTATTCGCTGCATCAGAGGCTGCAAACAGATCATCGCGCAGACCAAAGTTGCCCGCGCCATCGATCAACGTTTGGCTCCAGCATTGCATTTGTGTATCCGTGGCCTCTTCCATCCCAAGTAGCACAGCCAAACCACGCGCTGCGTAGGGGCCTGCGAGCATTGGAAACAGATCCACAACTTCTCCAAGCGGCAAACGCGCGACATATTCTTCCGCGATCCGCTCGTAGGCGGGCACCCAATCTTCTTTGATAACCTTCGGCGCGAAAGCAGGGGCCATAGCCATACGCTCGCGCATGTGATCCGCCCCGTCTTTGCGCATCAAGGTATGGGCTTGGAAGGCACGCGTCATCGGCGTCTTTGGATCATCCGAGCTAAACAGCTTCGGATTGTCTTTGACATATTTCGTATCCGCCGCTTTGGTCACAAGCGTGCGCCCCATGGACGCAACATGCACTACAGGCGCGTCGCGGCGGAGCCTGCGATAAATCGGGAACGGATCGTTTGTCAGATCAGCAAGCGTGATCGTGTCATCAATCGGGGCCAGTTTCGTCATGGGTGCTCCAGTACAATCGCATCGGATTATCAACGAGCAACTTTTGCTGCAATTCAGCCGTCGGCGCAATCTTGGGAACGTAGTCCACCAACGCGCCATCATCGGGCATATGGGATTTCATATTCGGATGTGGCCAATCGGTGCCCCAGATCACACGGTCTGGAAAACGCGCCACAATATGCGCGCCATACGCAATCACATCGTCGTACGGTGGTCCCGCGATGGTCAGGCGCTCGGGGCATGTTACCTTGGTCCAGATGTTTTCATTGCGCGCCATCATGTCGGCAAAGCGTTGAAAATCGGGATGATCAACGCCTTTGCTCACATCAGGGCGCCCCATGTGATCCACGACGATGATTGTCGGAAGGCTTTCCAAGAACGGAATAAGTTCTTCGAGGTCTGCGGCCTCAAAGTAGACAACGATATGCCAGCCGAGTTTTGCAATCCGCTCTGCGATCCCAATAAATACCTCTTTCGGAGTCGCATCCACCAAACGTTTCACAAAGTTAAAGCGCACACCACGAACGCCTGCATCATGCATATCCGCTAGCTCTTCATCCGTGACATCCGCTCCAACGCTCGCGATTCCGCGCGCAAGATCACCCCCTGCACGACACGCATCAACCATCGCGCGATTGTCTTTGCCGTGACAGGTCGCTTGCACAATCACATTGCGTGAAAATCCTAAGTGATCGCGCAGCGCGAACAGTTGGTCCTTGCCCGCATCACATGGCGTATATTTGCGCTCAGGCGCATAAGGAAACTCCGCGACAGGGCCGAACACATGACAATGCGCATCCACAGCCCCTTCTTGTACCACGAAATCAGGCGTCTTCGGATTGGGATGAAACGGAATCCAGTCAGCGTCCATCATGCATCTCCTATAAATACGATGCCATCCATCAATTTGCGCGCTGTGCGCAAGATGGCTGCTGAAGCGACTGTATCGCCTTTAAGGGTGGCAACAACCGTCATTTCCCCAGTCGGATGCTCGATTTTGAGGCTACGCGTGTCACCTGATCCGGTATCGGCCAGATCATGCGCAGGCGCACCATCAAGCAAACACGCGGTGGCCACACTAACAGCACCAAGCACACCGATGGTTTTATGACAGCGATGGGGAATAAACGTTCGAGTCATGATCGCCCCGCCATCAATCGCAGGCGATACCATGGTCATTTTGGGGACTGTTTTATCCGTAACATCACCCAAGTTCATCAAGGGACCACAGGTTAAACGCAAAGCCTCTAGCCGTTCTCTCAACGGTGCGTTTGCTTCAATATCCACAGGATCTTCCGTGCCCGAAATCCCCAAGTCTTGCGCGCGCATCACCACGCAGGGCATGCCGTTATCGATCATCGTTACCGCAATGCCGTTGACCTGATCAACGACGTTTCCCGTTGGCAAGAGCGCACCGCAAGAACTGCCTGCAGTGTCCTTAAACTCAATCGGGATTGGGGCCGAGGTGCCGGGTGCACCATCAATCTGCGCACTGCCTTTATACATCACGCGCGCATCAGGCGTTTGCACGATAGCTTGCGCAATCTGGCCTGTATTCTCCATAAAAATAGTCACAGGAGTTTCGCCATCCTGCGCTGCCAACAAGCCGCGTTCAATCGCAAAAGGGCCAACACCCGCAAGGATATTACCGCAGTTTTGCGCATCAGTGACAATCGCCTGATCCACAAAAACTTGCAGGAACAGATAGTCCACATCTACGCCCTCGCGCTCAGATGTGCGCACAACTGCAACCTTAGACGTCAAAGGATCCGCACCGCCCATGCCGTCAATCTGGCGATTATCGGGACTGCCCATAATCGAGAGCAATGCAGCGTCGCGCATCCTTGGATCATCCGGCAAATCAGAGGCAAGGAAATAGCCACCTTTCGACGTCCCGCCCCGCATCCACATTGCACGGATGCCATCAGACATAAGTTAGACCCTTCTCAGCCAAACGCCCGCGCATTTCATAGATATCAAGGCCTAATTCGCCGGCCTCAAAGCGCACGCGCTTTGCTGTTTCATTGGCCTCGCGCGCTTGCGCTTTCTCAAGGACATCTGCCGCCTCTTCGCGGCACACCACACACACGCCATCATCATCAGCTACAATAATATCACCGGGATTGATCAACTGATCAGCACACACGACGGGGATGTTCACGCTACCCAATGTCTCTTTGATCGTGCCCTGCGCAAACACCGCCTTTGACCAGACCGGAAAGCCCATTTCGGTAAGATCGGCCACATCACGCACGCCCGCGTCGATTATCAAACCCTTGCAGCCCCGCGCCTTTGCGGAACTTGCTAGAAGATCGCCGAAGTAGCCTGCATTGCTGGGGGTGATTGTGCCCAGCACAAGGATATCTCCCAACTGAAGTTGCTCAATCGCAACGTGGATCATCCAATTGTCGCAGGTTGGTGCAAGGATAGTCACCGCGCTAGCCGCGATGCGTGATCCCGCATAAATCGGGCGCATATAATCGGCAAGTAAACCCTTGCGGCCTTGCGCCTCATGCACCGTAGCAACGCCACATTTTGCTAATCCGTCAATGATGGATTGATCCGAGCGCTCGATTTGTTGAACAACAACGCCCGTTGTGCCTGCCGCAATCATGTCAGTTCATCCACGGTCTGCGGAAAGATCATCTCGAAGCCTTCCGCGTATTCTGCTTTGCGCCCCCCTGCCATGCCACCAGAGTTGCGGCGGAAATGGTTACCGCGATTTTCAGCGACATTGGTGTAGAAATTCCACAGATGCTCCTGCCCCTGCATACATTCAATCGCAGCGCGCTTTTTGTCCCAAACTGATGTGATGTCGAGAAACACATTCGGTTTCCATTCCATCTGCTCGGTCTGATGCGGTTCAAACAAATACATTTGCGGTGCCCCGAGCACCTTTTCACCCGGATTATGCCCCCAGGCTTGCGCGATCATCCGACATTCTAATGCAAACCGTGTCGTGTTCATGTGGTCCGTATTATAGGGGTCCCATTTTGAATGGCTCATCATCCATATTGGCTGCACCTCACGGATAATATCGACCATTTGATCCTGCGCATCGCGATCCAAACGCAGCGGATAATCCCCCAGATCAAGAAAGCGTATGTCTGTAACCCCAAGCGCGTTCGCAGCATTCTGCGCCTCTTCTTTTCGGGCCTTTTTTACGCGCTCCAGCGTCATATCCTCTTGCTTCCACAGCTTCGCGCTTTCGCCGCGTTCACCATAGGACAGACAGGCAACTGTGACCTCATACCCTAGGCTCTGATGCAGCGCGATCGCGCCTCCGGCGCGCCACACAAAATCAGCGGCATGCGCAGAGATAACAAGGGCGGTTTTTTTGTCAGACATGGAAGAGCCTCCAAACGGGTTATAAATGCGTGCAGGCCTAGGCAGCCACGCGTTGCTCAAAAACTATCCCAAGGCAGGGCACAACAGCTATTTCAATTCCCGAGAAACAGTATAATTTCTGGCTATAAGACTTGTCGTCATCCAATTGCGTTAAAACTGAAAACCCTCTGTAATGTCCGTAAAATTCATAAATCTACGTCATCTTAAGGCATTCAAAGAAGTTGCATCCCAAGGTGGAATAAGTGCGGCTGCCGTACGCGTTCATCTATCTCAACCCGCTGTCACACAAGCGATCACGCGACTAGAGGAGCACTTTGGCACCCCACTTTTTGAGCGTCGTCGCAATGGCATGTTCGTCACCCAATCAGGAGCGGCTCTGCACGTACGCGTTCAAAACCTGTTCCAACTTCTCGACAACGGCGCTGATGATGCGGTCAGATCCGCCGCGCGGCGGAGTGACAAGCCAAATATGGGGTTTCAAAATCAAGTGACCGCGTCACAGCTGCGCGCACTGGTGGCCATCTGGGAGACGGGTGGTTTCAGCCTCGCGGCGCGCGCGATCGGGATATCGCAACCTTCAATTCACCGTGCGGGACGTGATCTAGAAAAACTTTCGGGCATGACACTTTTTATAAGCAGCCGCAAAGGGATTGAACTAACGCCGCAAGCGGAACCTTTCGCGCGCGCGGTCAAGCTGGCCGCAGCAGAGTTGCGCCAAGGCTACGATGAGATCACGCGATTAAGCGAAGACGATAATACAACGATTGTGGTCGGATCCATGCCGCTATCGCGCACTTCAATATTACCAGAAGCGATAGATAAACTGCTAGTGCATGGCGCGAGCATACAGGTACGTACGGTAGATGGCCCCTATGCAGAATTACTGCGCGGCTTACGGCATGGCGACCTTGATGTTTTGGTCGGTGCCTTGCGCGACCCTTTGCCCAGCGATGATGTCATTCAAGAACCACTACTGGACGACTCCTTAGCCATCGTCGTCGGCCCCCATCATCCGCTTGCACACAAATCAAACCTAAGCGTAGCCGACACGATGACCTACCCTTGGATAGCCCCACCAAAGGCGACACCAACGGGGACCTACCTCTACCACATGCTCGACATTGAGAATGCAGACGTCACTCCAGTGCGTGTTGTCTCCAGTTCTTTGGTGCTCGTGCGCGGTTTACTGTCTAAGGGCAATTATGTGACGCTGATTTCCTTGCAACAGACCAAGGTAGAGCGCGCGCAAGGCTTGATCATACCGCTCGACATATCCTTGCCCAAAAGTACACGATCCATTGGCTTAACCTATCGCGCGGATTGGAAGCCAACCCCCACGCAGACCAATTTCTTTGATCTCTTGAGACAGGCCGCAACACACGCAGCTACTCCTACCTATACTTAAATTGAATACCTGAATGTCCTATTGAATTTTCTATTTTGCGGCCGCTCAACTAAGGCTAAGCTGACGCTATGCATCGCGCCAACGCGACCTTTCTCACCTTGAAACCCAAGGACTGGACATGGAAAAAAACTACGAAGACATCCCCGGAACCTACGTCTTTGACGCAGATCGCTCGCGTGAGGGGTATCATTTGAACATGTTCTGCATTTCGATGCGGCAAGCCAAGAATCGCGAAGCGATGAAAGAAGATCCAGAAGCGTATCTCGCAAAATATCCAATGACCGCAGAGCAACGCCAAGCGGTACGGGATCGCGATTGGAACCGGCTTTTGGAACTGGGCGGCAACATTTATTATACGTCCAAACTGGCCGCATTCGATGGGATCACCTTCCAAGACCTCGCCGCAATGATGACCGGCGTGAGCCGCGAAGAATACAGAGACATGATGCTCAACGGCGGTCGCTCGATTGAAGGCAATCGTTATAAATCCGAATGGGAGAAAAGCTAATGGCACGACTAACAGCAGGCGTCGGATGTTCCCATGTGCCCGCGATCGGCATCGCAATGGATCAAGGCATCACAGAACAACCCTATTGGGTCCCCGCATTCGAGGGTTTTGAATTCAGCCGCAAGTGGATGAAAGACAACAAGCCCGACGTCATCTTTCTGGTATATAACGATCATTGCACCGCGTTTGATGCGTCGTGCATCCCGACCTTTGCGCTGGGGTGTGCCGCAGAATATCATCCGGCGGATGAGGGATGGGGGCCGCGTCCCGTGCCCGTCGTGAAAGGCCATCAACGACTGTCGAGCCATATCGCCCAGTCGGTCATTCTGGATGAGTTCGATCTGACCATCATGAACGAAATGGAGGTCGATCACGGCTTAACCGTTCCTATGTCGATCATGTTCGGAGAAATCGCGCAGGACGACGATTGGCCCTGCCTCGTCGTGCCGCTCTGCGTCAATGTTGTGCAGTACCCGCCACCCACAGGCAATCGGTGTTTCCAGCTTGGCAAAGCCATCCGACGCGCAATCGACAGTTATGACGAAGACCTGAACGTGATGATCTTTGGCACCGGTGGGATGAGCCATCAGTTGCAAGCGGAACGCGCAGGCCTGATCAACGCAGACTGGGACAAACGCTTCCTTGATATGATGACGGAGGATCCCATCGCTGCCAGCCAGATCACGCACGAAGAGTATCTGCGCGAAACCGGTTCCGAGGGCATCGAAATGGTCATGTGGCACGTCATGCGTGGCGCTTTGAACGACAAAGTTACGGAGGTACATCGCCACTATCACGTGCCCGCGTCCAACACCGCGGTTGGTCATATTATTTTAGAAAACCACGAATAGGAGGCGATCATGCGGATTTGTGTAGCGGGTGCTTATGGCGCGTTTGGACTGAAACATCTCGACGCCTTGGCCCAGATTGACGAAGTCACAGTCACCTCGATCATGGGACCGACCCAAACTAAGATCGACGCATTGGCGGCAGAACGCGGCATTGGCCACGCAGCAACGACGTTGGGCGAATGCCTTGCGCGTGATGATGTGGATGCGGTAATCCTTTCCACGCCCACAAACCTGCACGCAGCGCAATCCATCGCCTGTATGAAAGCGGGTAAACACGTGCTGGTCGAGATCCCTATGGCGGATTCGCTGGCTGACAGTCTCGAAATTGTACGCGTTCAGGAAGAGACCGGGCTGGTCGCGATGGCTGGGCAAGTGCGCCGCTTTAATCCGTCGCATCAATGGATCCACAGCAAGATCCAAGCAGGCGAGCTCACCCTGCAACAGCTTGATGCTCAAACTTATTTCTTCCGCCGCACCAACACCAACGCCAAAGGCGAGGCGCGTAGCTGGACCGATCATTTGCTGTGGCATCACGCCTGCCACACGGTAGATTTGTTCCAATACCAGACGGGTGGACCTGCAGTTACAGCGAATGGTTTACAAGGCCCAATGCATCCAGACCTAGGCATTGCAATGGATATGTCCATCGGCCTTAAGGCAGCGAACGGCGCGATCTGCACGCTCTCGCTCAGCTTCAACAACGATGGCCCGTTCGGCACGTTCTTTCGCTACATTTGCGACAATGGCACCTACATTGCGCGCTATGACGATCTTTATGATGGGAACGACAATAAGATTGATCTGAGCGGTGTCGCCATGTCGAATAACGGGATCGAATTGATCGACCGTGAATTCATCTCTGCTATCAAAGAAGGGCGCACACCGAATGGCGCAGTAGCTGATGTGTTGGGCGCGATGGAGACGTTGGATCGAATTGAGAATTCCTTCTAGGTAGCGTATCTACTGTGTGTGAGCGGATGACACCGCTCCGCACATATCACGCTGGAGGCCTGCCATGATCGAGCCGGAAACATTCACCTTCCTCAAGGACCTCGCGCTTAATAATCGCAAAGCATGGGTGGATGAACACCGCGAAGAGCGCGACGATGCGATGCGCAATTTTGCAGGCGTTGCGCAGACCTTGCACGACTATTCAGAGCGTTTCGATACACTTGTCGCAGAGACCAAGAGCAAGCCAAAGCAAAGCTACACCAAGTTCTTTCAAGACGCGCGCCAACGGAGTGGACCGGGGCTCTATCGCACACAAATCGACATCTTCGCCAATATAGGTCATCCCGAAGAAAACTTCGGCTATTACCTCCATATCGAACCTGAAAATTGCTTTGCAGGGGCCGCTTTATTGCAGCCCTCAAAGGACGCGATGAAGCGAACACGCGACCACCTTGTTGAGGATCCACAGGGTTTGGTGGAAGTCCTTGAAGATCCAGATTTCAAGTCAGTGTTCCCGAAAGGTTTGATCACGCGAAAGACGCTCAATGTCGTTCCCGAAGGATATAACAATGACGATCCAGCTGCGCCTTTCCTAAAAATGGTCGACTGGGGCTGTCAGGCAACCATCAGTGATGACGACCTTTTGGATGACGACGCGATCTACACATTGATCGACATTTTTCGCGCTGCCGCACCGCTGGTGCGCCACTTCGACTGATCCGGTATGATTTAACGCGAGAAACCCGTGATCACCGTCGTAGCCGGCGGCGTCGCGCCTTTCATTGTGCGCGGCTCTGCACTTGCGCCGGATAGGCTGACTTCGCGGTCCAACATAGGCGTCAAATCCACATAGCCGCGCTCAATCATCGCAAGCAATGAGGGATACTTCCAAGGCGGCATGCCGCGCATGCCAAAAAACACGAGCTGCTTGGAATAGAGCGCTCGGACGTTGATTTCCATGATGCCATCCCCCGCGGGCATGCCCGCGTGAACGTGCCGCCCAAGCGTGGCAAGGCATCCAACAGAGGCATTCGTTGTCTGCGCAATTCACAGCGCTTCAATCGAGACTTGTGCGCCACCGCCCGTGATCTCACGAATAGCGGTGGCTACATCTCCGTTTGCCGCATTCACAGAAGCATCCGCACCTAGTGATTTGGCCTAGGTCAGCTTTTCCTCAACGATGTCTACTACCACCACCTGCGCACCAAGCATTTTGGCCAAAAGCAACGCGGAGGGGCCAATGCCGCCTGTCCCATGGATCGCAACCCAATCGCCCGCGCGCGCATTGGCGCGATCTGTCATCGCATGCCACGCAGTCGTCACGCGACAGCCCAAGCCTGCAGCTTAAGCAGGCGTGATCGTGTCTGGCAAATGAACGAGATTGTGTTCGAACGGCACCGCCACAAATTTTGCATATGCGCTCAGTACACCAAAGCTCGGCACCACTGCGCTTTCGCATATGTAGGCCGCGCCCGTATGACAGGCTGGGCAATCGCCACATGCCTCAACTTCAAGGACAACGCCATTGTCAGGACAGCTTGGGTCTTCAACGCTCTCAATCGAGAGGTCTTCGTTACACTAATGAACAACAGTTGCGCTAAAGGTGGGATCCTTTGCTTTGTATTCCTCAGAAGGATTGCAGCAATTGCGACGTTAGAACAGTCTAGAGCGTTTGAAAAAATCGGAACAGAGTATTGGCCGTTTGCGTCACGTTGTCCAAAACCAAGCCATTTTCAATAGGTTTATATTCGACACCCGCCTGATCCAGATAGGTTTCCAAGACCGTCAGATCGTCCAGTGAAAAATCCATGGCGGCGATACTTGGTTGTTGTTCCGTCTGAATATCTTTCGTAAGCGGCCCGATATCACGTTCGAAATCCGCCTTTCTCAAAACCCGAAGAACACCGTTTGCAGTTTGAAACTCCAAACAGTCGCACAGTGCAGTGCCTTCGCCATAAAGCCCTGTAAACTGGCACTTAAGATCCGCGTGATGCATTCCATCCGCAACAATCGTGACACCGCAAATGCCATTTACAGTATTCGGATGCTCTAACCACTCAGGTACGTAAATTAGATCAGGGCGATGTTGTTGGCACAAGAAAAACGACAAGCGCGGGAATTGCGCGTTGGGCATCAACGCAAGCGTGGTTTTTGTGCGTCCCTCTGTTCCATCCGGCAAAGTCACATCGCGACCAAATTCCAAATGCCCCGCGACATGCAAGCCCACATCTTGCGCGCGTTTTGCATCCGCGACAGAATCTGTGCTGTGAAGTGCAGACAAAGCCACGCCCTCACGCTGCTGTAAATGCTCATAAACATGCCGCCCGAAGCGAAAACCACCCGCAGGTACCTCGTCCAAAAGCGTGTCATCATAAACGCCCATAATCTCAAGTAGACAGCCTTCAAACATCGCAAGGCTGGTGCTCGTACCCCAAGGATGTTTGCCAATCGAGGTCATATTAAACCCCATCGCGATCAAGCGCGCGCGCAGGGCGTCGATGTCGTGGGTCGCCACAAGCGGATGATCAATTCCAAAGGACGCGTTCATTTGTTTGATTTTTCAGTGTTCAAAAAACTCACACGTGCTGTCCCGCGCACCGTGGCTTTGGTTGCTAACGCACGCATACCTACGGGGACATCTTCAAGTACAATTGCACCTGCTGAAATATTGGCGTTTGCGCCAATCGTGACCTCGCCCAAGATTGTGGCTCCTGCCCCGATCACAACGCCTGAGCCAATGTGCGGATGGCGACGCGCACCGCCTGTGTTCAGCGTGCTGCCAAGCGTGACGTTGTGCCAGATCGAAACATCCTCCTCGATCACCGACGTTTCACCCGCAACAAAGCCCAAGCCATGATCCAACCAAAACCCCGCACCAATCTTCGCTGCGGGATGGATGTCATTTGAGAGCACCCGCGCGCAACTGGTTTTGATCGCAAGGGCAAGCGTGGTGTCGCCATCGGCCCATATCTTATGCGCGACGCGATGTGCCATAACCGCATGTGCGCCGCGCGCAAAAAGCAGCGTTGCAGCAGCGCCGCCCGGTTCGAAATTGCGGCGTGCAGTTTCGGCAATGTCGTAGGTGGTTATTTCAACCAAAGTCGCATCAGCGGCGTACACAGATTGGACCGTCGACCCCACTGCCACATTGCCACTGATCTGCGCGAAGAGCCTGCCCGCCAATTCGGGAAACGTGTCAAAAACACCCAAATTCAGCACCGTTGCGCCCTGCCGTGACGCCCTTAGCGCAGCTTTCACATCTTCAATCAAATCCATCAAGGATCCCCCTAAGACACATACCCAAACGCAATGCGCGGGGTGGATGCGCTATCGAGCCATACGCTTTTCGCGGAGGTATATTCCATCAAAGCGTCGGTGCCGCTTGAACGCCCAAAACCAGAATTAAGAGAGCCACCAAAGGGCGAGGACACGTGAATTGCCTTGTAGCTGTTGATCCAGAATGTGCCAGCGCGTACGGCCTCTGCCATGCGGTGCGCGCGGCTCACATCTGCAGTCCACACGGCCCCCGCTAATCCGAAGTCTGTGGCATTCGCCAATGCGATTGCTTCTGCTTCATCATCAAACGGGATCGCTGTTACGACGGGCCCGAAAATCTCTTTCTGCGCGGCATTGGCTGTGTTGGACAGGCCCTTCAAAATCGTTGGCGGCACGAAATAGCCTTGTCCATCTTCAGTGTTCCTGCTGAGCACATCGGCACCCGCATCGTTGGCGTCGATCAGCATTTGGCGAACGTGCTCAAACTGGCGTGCGTTGCTGATCGGACCAACCTCGGTTGCATCAGCCAAAGGGTCGCCCAATTGGATCTTGTTCATGCCGCTTGAGAGCATATCGATCAGCCTATCGTGGATAGAGCGATGCACAAGCAATCGCGAGCCCGCTACACAGCTTTGTCCCGCACCCGAAAAAATCGCCGCTTGCGCGCCAAGGCACGCGTGCTCAAGATTCGCATCCTCAAATACGATATTTGCAGACTTTCCGCCCAATTCCAGAACCGCCGGTTTCAATCCCGACGCAGCTGCGATTGCAACCTGTCGTCCTGTTTCGGGCGAGCCGACAAACACCACCTTACGCACTGCGGCATGCGCGATGGCGGCCTGCCCGGTGGTTGGACCCAAACCACAGAGAACGTTGACGAGGCCCGTTGGTAGGCCCACGCGCTCCGCAATCTTTACCAGTGCGGCGGTGGTGATCGGCGTCAGCTCGCTTGGTTTGATAACAACGCCATTGCCCGTCGCAATCGCGGGTGCAATCTGCCAGCCGGCCGTGAAGATCGGCGCGTTCCATGGAGTGATCTGGAACACCACGCCAAGGGGTTCGCGTTGGGTGTAATTCAAATGGCCAGACGGCACGGGAATGACTTCGCCATGCAATTTGTCCGCCCAACCCGCGTAATAGGCGAACATTTCCGCCACTTTAGCCACTTCGATGCGACAATCGCGGATGGGCTTGCCTGCAACGATAGCCTCAATGGTGGCGAGCGGCTCGGCATGTACCAAAACAGCGCGCGAGATGTCTTGCATGACTTGCCCACGCGCGGCGGCTGAGAACGCTCTCAGCCATGTTTGCTGCGCGTCTTGCGCGGCGTCGCATGCCGCATTTGCAAGGGCTGCATCCGCATCAGGATAGGTTAGCAAAACCTCTTCGGTGAACGGATCCACCAGCCAAATATCTGCGCCAGCGCCATCACAAAGCGCGCCGTTGATCAGGCTTTGGGGGTGCGTGCCTAGCCCAAGTTCTGCCATCGCAGTCAGTAACTTTTGTTTGCGTTCTGACATCTCAAGCTCCTTTCGGATCACGTTTTACAATCGCGTTGAAATCGTCAGCGTCGTCGATATCGCCAGACGTGTTCAGCCAAATATCAGCGATCTGCGCGAAGCCGCTGATATCAACGCCAGATCTTTCGGCAAGACCCAATGCAAGACCAACATCCTTGCGCATCAAACCCATCGTAAAACCTGAATCGAATGTATCATTCAGGATCCATTTCTCGAAATTAACCTCGCTCACGCCACTACGCCCTGAGCCAGCGTTGATCCCCTCAAGCAAGTCTTGCGGGCGCACACCCGCCGCTTGCCCCAAGCGAACTACCTCGCCCACCAACACAAGATTGGCCGCGCAGAGCATGTTATTTGCGATCTTCGCTGCATGCCCCGCGCCGGAGCCACCAACGATCACTGTCTTCGCAGTTAGGATATCCAGAAGAGGGCGCAGCGTTTCGATAGCATCACCGTCGCCGCCCAAAAGCATCGTCATGCTGCCCGCATTTGCTGCAGCGGGACCACCGCTGACAGGTCCGTCAATAAAGGCAAAACCACCTACCAAGCCTTTCGCAGACATGGCTTGTGACGTGGCAGGTTCGGAAGTCGATGTATCCAATATAATCGTGCCTTCCTGCAAGCTCGACAGCATGTCCTCCATCACCGTTTCGACAATCGTGGCTTTGGGCAAGGACAGGATGATCACGCCGCACAACGCCGCCAATTCACGCGCAGAAGCGGCAAGCTGTGCGCCTATTGCCGCGACCTTCGCGCTATTCTCAGCGCTTGGATCAAAGCAGGTCAGCCCGTACCCCGCACCAATGATTTGGGAAGCCATACCACCCCCCATATTTCCACATCCGATCAGTCCAATCTGCATCACATCTGTCCTCACACGTGGCTAGCCAATCGCCGCGAAGGCGCGCGCAAGATCAACAATCAAATCATCCGGCTGCTCTAAGCCGATATTTAGTCGCACCAAACGGCCCGAGTAGTCTTTTCCAGGCCGCTCAAGTCGCGGATAGACAACAGCCAAACTATGGACGCCGCCCCAACTCAGGCCAATGTGAAATAGCTCCAGCGCTTCTATGAAGTTTTCAACTTGCGCAGGCGTTACACTTTCTTTGAAGAGGATGGAGAACACACTGGTTGAGCCGCTAAAATCCCTTTGCCAAGTCGCATGACCGGGGCAAGTGGGCAAGGCAGGATGGAACACCGCTTCGATCTCTGAACGATCAGCAAGACTGTGCGCCACTTGCAAAGTTGATGCCTCAAGGTGTGCAAGACGCACAGGCAAAGTTTGTAAGCCGCGCAAGGCAAGGCTGCAGTCATCTGGTGACACGGCGAGGCCCAACTGGCGATAAACGGGCCCTAGTTTTTCGAAGGCAGCGCCATCGCGTGCAGAGACGGAGCCAAGCAGTAAATCGCTATGGCCACCAACATATTTTGTGAGCGCCTGCATACTGACATCAACGCCATGTGCGAAGGCATCAAACATCACCCCCGCTGCATATGTGTTGTCCAGCGCAACGGCGACGCCGCGCGCGTGCGCCGCGTCAGCAATTGCTGGAACATCCTGAATTTCCATTGTGACGGAACCGGGGCTTTCGCACCAAATCAACGCCGTGTTGTCGCGAATAAGTGTTCTGATACTCTCGCCAATCAACGGGTCGTAGGCTTCCACTTCGATGCCCAAACCGCGCAAGATGCCTTCAGCCATTTCCTTGTTGGGACCGTATGCAGAATGCGGCACCAACGCGTGGCTGCCAGCGGTGCAATAGGCGAAATAAACCAAGGCAATCGCCGCTTGCCCACCCGGTACAATCAACGTGCGATGCGCACCCTCGATATCGCTAAGACGCGCGGCGAGTTCCAGTGCAGTCGGTGTTCCGTAAAGCCCGTAGGAATAGCCGTTATCCGCCTGATCCCAGCTGTCTTTCACGCTCGATTGATCCTCGAACACGACGGTTGAGCCACGATACACAGGCGTCGCCAATGACGCATAATCGCGCCTCGCACGAGGTGTGGGATTTAAAAGTTTCGTTCGCCAATCCATCAGTCTCTCACTCCGCTAGGGTCTGTGTTTGCAACTGCAATATGGTTTCCAAATAGAGGCTGACCGCCGTTTTGACTTGCTCGATCGAGACATATTCATCAAGCGAGTGGCACTGCGCCAGATCTCCCGCGCCGCAAATCACTGTCGGGCAGCCAAAATTTGGCGCATCTGTTGAGCCGGGAAAGGTCATGAAGTCAGCGGCTTCGCCTGTAACGGTTTCATGCGCTTTTGCCAGCACGGTGACGACAGGCGATGTCATATCTGTCTTCAGCGGTGGGCAATTCAGGCTGGGTGCGAGCAGCTCGTATTTGAAATCAGGGATGCTCTGCGCAAGCGGTGCGAGAACGCCGTGCAGTTCTTCCGCGACAATTTCAAAGGTTTCGCCGGGGATCGTGCGACGATCAATTTCGATCTGGCAAAAATCGGGCACCAAGGACGGTCCTTCCCCGCCTTTGATCGCGCCGATGCTAAAGCTGGGCGCACCGCACAGGGGATCCGGCTCTCGTTGTGACAAGCTTGTAGCGTAGCTTTGCAAAGTCTCAATCACAGCACCCATGTGATAGATCGCATTGATCCCGTTTTCAGGCACGCTGGAATGGGTGGATTTACCGAAGGTCCGCAAGATCATGCACATTTGCCCACGATGCGTTGTGCTGATCGCCAAATTGCTAGGTTCTGCCACAATGGCATAGTCAACATGCGGACCCTGCGTGCCGAAATGATGCGAGCCGATCATCAGATCCTCTTCATCAACAACGCCTGCTAGGATCACATCCCCGTCCAGCTTTTCGCCTCGCGCTATAAGCAAACGCATGACTTCGAGATAAGCAGCCAAGCCCGCTTTCATATCGCAAGATCCGCGCCCGTAGATGCAGCCATCTTTGATCACGGGATCAAACGGCTCATCGTAGCCACCGACGCCAACCGTATCCAAATGACCTGCAAGCATGATGGTCGGACCAGACCCGCGCCCTTTTAAGCGTCCCCAGACATTGCGCCGCCCGTCAGCGACGTCTGCGCTCTCAACCTCCAGGCCTAGTTCGCGCATACGGCTTTCCAAGAGCTGCGCCATCGCCTCTTCGGCGGGATGCTTCGGATCTGCGGTGCCGAAGGGATTCACGCTCGGCGTACGGACCATCGCGCTGAGATCTTCGATGAGAGAATTTTCATTGATCTGCATGGATGTGTAGTCGCTTATAATTGAGGTCGAGTTCGATGTGCTATGTTTGAAAGAGCTGGCCGAACCCGTCAAGCCCGTCGTCAATCCCAGCCAGCCGCAACAGATGCCACGCGAGCGCGTGATTGCTGCTTGTTACCGGCTTGCCAAGCTGACGTTCCGCCTCTTCGACAATGCCCGCTGCGCGCAAGCTGGTGCAGGAAATGAAGACCCCATCACAGGCTTCTGATTGGCCGAGACTAACAACGGCGCTCAAAATAGATGCAGGATCAATCTGCGCAACTATGATGTCGCTTTTCTGATCGAAAGAGCCGACCACTGTTACCGCAATCCCCTCCTCTTCGAAACGCCGTTGCATAGCCTCTGTGACCTCTGGCGTGTAGGGTGTTAAAAGGCCGAGACGGGTGATCCCCAGCGCTTTCAATGCGGCTTTGGCGGCGCTGAGCGGATTGCTGGAGGGCACCGAGGGGTGGCTTTGCCTAATTATTTCTGTAACGCGATCTTCGCCGATGATTGTCGCACCAGAGGTGCAACCGTACCCGAGCGCGTGCAGGCCCAGATAATCGGGAAGCAAGGCGGCTGCGATGGGCAACACTGCTTCCATTTTGGCCAACGTGTCCGGCGTCACCACCGTGTCGTTGGGCAAGCGCGCATGATACAAAGATACTCCGAGACCATCGGTCATTTGGCGCATCTCCTGTTCCATCGTTTGATCTGATTGCAGGACCAAAAGCCCGATCCGCGCGCGTTCGCTCGCATTGGGATGGGTCGTGAACTCAAAACGTTCAAACGAGGGGCCGGTGTCGTGCATGCTCTATCCTCTTCTTCAAAGAAGCATAAGCAACCTCTCACTCAAGCGTCTGTGCGGAAAACGACTTTACCGGTTCAATTTTTGCCAGGACCTTAAAGCTTGCGCAAAACCGCCTCAGCGGCTTCCAAAGTCCCCTCGATGAAGCCACCAAATTCTGGCGCGACTTCCGTTCCCGCAAAATGCAACCTGCCCGCCCACATGCCATCCATGTCGAAACGCCCTGCATCGCCGCGATTGTAGTGTATTTCAGTGCAGGCTCAAATTTCAGATTTGCGGGGACACGCATTGGCAGTGCCGAGATAACCTGATCAGCCTCAAGGGTTTCACCACCAACCAGATGCGCTACGAGTTGACCATCTTCACGGCAAAGCCCTTCGACCTGCGTATTCAAACGTTTGCGCGCGTCAGGAAGTGTGTCAGCCAAGCGTCTCGTCAAGACGCTCAATCCACCCTCAAGCCGCAATGAACCTTGCATTGATGCGAAACCACGCACCTGCTGCACACGTCCTTGCCCATCCTCAACCGTTTGCAAACCTGTGCTGTATTGCTCAAGCACAGCCAGCCCAAACCGTTTCACCTGTACGGCGATACGCGGCTGTCCCCGCCAGAAACAGGCAGGGCCCATATCAAACTCCGCACCCTCAAATTGCTGCGTCTGGATGCGTCTGGATGCGTCCACCAAATCGGCCACGCGCCTCGACTAACAAGTAATCACGCCCCTGCGCTTCTAACGCTTCCGCTAGCGCAAAGCCGGACACCCCACCGCCTATAATTAATGTGCGCATTGCTTTCAGCACTCCCAAAGTTCGCCCAGCAAAATGTTCAATTCCCGACCTCTTCGCGATCCACTGTCGTTTTCTGGCGGTCACAAGGGACAAAACTTTGCTTCGATGACTTCGAAACCACCCCCCCCGAGAAAAGACAAGCCATGGCGAACAAAAGTTTAAATCCGGTTGATGCCTTGCGCGCGAACGCAGCGCAGCCGTTTGAAAGCGCACGCGCGATGCCGCCCGAGGTTTACACAACACAAGAGTTCGCGGACCTCGAACTAGAAAGCATCTTCGCCAAGGATTGGTTCTGTGTTGGCCGCGCCGATGGCCTTGCGAATGCGGGGGACTATACCACTTGCGAACTTGCGGGTCAGCCCGTTCTGGTGATGCGCGATGGCCAAGGCACTTTGCGTGGCCTATCGAATGTATGCCTGCACCGCATGTCCACGCTGTTGCACGGGCGTGGCAACGCGCGCTCTATCGTCTGCCCTTATCATGCGTGGACCTATAATCTGGATGGCTCCTTACGCGGCGCACCTGCGATGAGCTTGAACGAGGGGTTTTGCAAAGATCAATACAAGCTTCCTAAAGTACGCTGCGAAGAATGGCTCGGTTGGGTGTTTATCACGCTGAATGAAGACGTCCCCGCCGTCGCGGAGCAATTAGGCGAGGTCGAAGAGATGATCGCTGGCTACGACATGACCAACTACACAGAGGTCTTTTATGAAGAGCATGTGTGGGACACCAACTGGAAAGTGCTCGCCGAGAATTTCATGGAAAGCTATCATTTGCCTGTTTGTCACGCGGGCACTATTGGCGGGCTTTCCAAGCTTGAAGACATGGTCTGCCCCCCCGGCCTCACGGCGTTCAATTATCACACAATCCTCAAAGACGAGACGCTGAGAATCGCGATGGCGCATGACACCAACACGCGCCTCAGGGGCGACGAACGGCGCACGACCTTTCTACTGGCTATCTACCCGTCGCTGCTGATCACACTGACCCCTGGCTATTTCTGGTATCTTAGCCTGCATCCTAAAGGTCCTGGTCAAGTGCATATCCGCTTTGGTGGCGGCATGTCGGATGACTATAGCGAGGACGCGGATGCCTCTCAGAATTTCACCGACCTCAAGGCGCTCTTGGATGATGTAAATATCGAGGATCGCGGTTGTACAGAGAAGGTCTTCAACGGTCTATCTTCAGGCTTGGCAAAACCTGGTCACCTGTCCCATCTCGAACGCCCAAACTACGATTTCGCACAGTATTTGATGGCGAAAGTGGATCAACACACGCGCTAGCCGCAGGAGGGTACAATGACTGATCTCAGGCCGATTTTGCAATCTCTTGCAGCCTTGCCTGCTGACAGTCCGATGGGTCTACCTGGTATTTTTTACACCTCCGCCGAACGTTTTGATTGGGAAAAGAAAACGGTGCTCCAAAAAGGTTGGCACTGTTTGGGCCGCCAAGACGAAGTGCCCGAGGCAGGCGATTTCTTCACCGTTCAGCTGCTGGAAGAACCACTGATCATTGTGCGTGGCGATGACGGCGTCGTTCGTGTGCTCGCCAATGTGTGCCGTCATCGCGGCATGCCGCTGGCCGAAGGGCGTGGCAACGTTAAACGATTTGTTTGTTCGTATCATGCATGGATGTATGGCCGCGACGGTGCTTTACTGCGCGCCACTCGTATGGAAAACAAGGGCTTTGATGCCAGTTCTTGCCGGTTGCACAGCTACAACATCCAACTTTGGAACGGCTTTATTTATTGTAGCCTTGATGCTGAAGCTGCACCATTTTCCAACGAAGCCGAAACCTTGGATGCGTTGTTAGAGCCCTATAAATCTGACACATTCAGACTGGTCCATGTGGCAGAAGAGGTCTGGCACACCAACTGGAAGTGCCTCGTTGAGAATTTTATGGAAGGCTATCACCTCTCTGTTGTGCACCCTCAAACGCTGCACGACTACACACCAACGGGCTTAGCTAAGAAATCTGCATCAGGGCCAGGATTTACATCCTATATGGCGAATTATCCGGAAACCGCCGCACGGCGAGGCAAGGGTGCCGCAGGTCTCAGCGATGCAGAGCGCCATCGATCCACCTTATTCGCACGCTTTCCCACGCAAGTGGCCAGTCAGGCGGCAAGTCTGTTGGTGTCCTTGTCGATCTTCCCGATTTCTGCGGAAAAGATCCGCGTCAAATGGACGATGTCGGTTTACGGCGACGATCTGGACGCAGCAACAATTCAAGAGCGCATTCAGCTCTGGGAAGAGGTCAACACAGAAGACCGCGAAAAACTGGAGAAAATGCAAATCGCGCTACGCTCTCAACATGCGCAATCGGGTCCTTTGGCAGGCGATGATTTCGAAGGCACGATCCGCGATTTTCAGCTTTGGTTGGCACAGCAAGACGCGGAGCTGCTCGATTAACCGTCTGTGGTCAGCGTGTTCAAAATGTTGTCCATCATCACACAACACGCGATCAATTCCGACTTGGATATGCCTTCATCTGGCTTATGCCCATCCGATGCCATATCACCCGGTCCGATGACGACTGTGCTTAATCCCAGCTCCGCAAAAAAGCCTGCTTCAGTTCCAAAAGACACCTTGGTAGCAGACGCGCCATCCGCCAATTCACAGGCCAGGGTGACCGCGCTATTCGCGGGATCCGTGTTCAGGCGTGGGTATGCGTTGATCTAGTTCACAGTGATTGGCTTAGCGTTCGGAAATGATGTTCTGACACGTTTCGCAATGCCCTCAAACTCCGACAGCAGCTGACGTGCTGGCGCTTCACTCGGATGACGGAACTCCATCTCCAGCACGCACTCGGCGGGCACGATATTCAACGCGTGCCCACCCTCGATTTGACCAATGTGAACCGTCGAGTAAGGGATACTGTAGACGTCATTCTGGGATCACTGCCGTAATATCAATTTCAACCAACCGTTCGGGCCGCGCCGGCGTTTGCACCACCAACCCCGTCGAGACTGGGTGCACCCCTTTGATATATTCGCCCATTGTGCGGTACACATCTTCGCGGTGACGCACGTCCGTGATGTAGACCACAACTTTGACAAAATGCCCCATGGAACCAACCGCTTCTTCAATCAACTCGCGGATGTTTTGCATAACCTTATGAGGTTGCTTCACAGGGTCATGGCTCATAATATTTACCGCATCGTCAAAGTTTTGCAGGCATTGGCCACGAAGCCGGACAGTCTTACCGCGATGATCAAGCGCATGGGCTCTTGAGTGAGATCACGAGATACGGCCCCGACGGGCATAAGGATCGGCTTCGTTACAATCGCCGCATCCAGAGTTCCGCGCTCGAGATCAGCTAGCAAAGTCGCGGTGAGGCCCAGCTTAATGTGCAAACCCATCTCAGGAAACTTGGCTTTCAGAATCGCCATCGCCCGAGGCGTCAACCCAGTCAAAGTGGTCCGCAAAACGCCAAGCTTGATCACACCGCTCAACCCACCATCCCCCAGAGCAGAGCTCACAAGCGTGTCGTAGTCATTCACAACGTCTCGTGCTTTCTCGATGACTTGAAACGCACGGGTGTGAGCTTGGATGTTCGTGTCGTGCGATCAAACAAAGTCACGCCAAGATCAGCTTCAAGCGCCTGCATTTTCTGGCTGACTGCGGCATGGGTGACATGAACTATATCCGCGGCCTCACTAAAGATGCGCGCATCTGCGGCGGCGATCAAAGTGCGAAGCAAGCGGATGGTCATAGGTCCAATACGTTTTCGACAGGGTTCTGAATATGGTGCCCGCTTGGTTCGCTCGACACGTAGCACAATCTTCCTCTTTCACGCATCTTAAGGAATTTGCGCTTCAATAATGTGGCGCATATCATCAGGTGGTGGCATTTTTCGAAATTCATCAGCTTGGATAAAGACGCTCACCGTGCGGGTTGAGAAACACAGCTTGCCATCCTGATCCCCATCAACGCGAAACGCGATGGACGTCTCCCCTAACTTCACCGGCCAAACATGACAAATCAACCGATGGCGTGGCGTGACAGGCGAGACAAAATCCATCTCAAGGCGCACGAAAGGCGTGTTCACATTGCGATCAAACTCCATCTGGAACCAACCGTCACCGTCAAATTTATCTTCCCACCACGCATTGATCGCCTCTAATGCGAACCAAGGCAAACGCCCTGTATATGCAATCTTGGCTGGATCGCAGTCACCCCATCCAATGCGCACAGAATGTTCAAAAGTATCAGTAGGACGGTGTTCCATAGTCGTCGGTCTCACTTGACTCATTTCGGTGGCAAGCGCACAGCACCGTCCAAGCGGATCACCGTACCATTCAGGTAAGCATTGCGCGCGATATCAGCCGCAAGATGTGCATATTCCTCGGGTTGGCCCAAACGGTGCGGAAAAGGAATATTCGCAACAATGCCCTCGACCGTTTCAGGCGGCAGCCCTTCCATCATCGGCGTGTGAAAAAGCCCTGGCGCAATCGTCATGACACGCACACCCATCTTCGCAAACTCACGCGCCGCAGGCAAAGCCATCGAGGCTATTGCCCCCTTTGAGGCCGCATAAGCGGATTGACCGATCTGCCCGTCCTCGTAAGCGGCAGATGCTGTGTTGATAATCACGCCGCGCTCGCCAGTTTCAAGCGGTGGCAGATCCATCATCGCTTGCGCCGCATAGGTCATCACATTGTAAGTGCCGAATAGATTAACCTCGATTACTTGTCGAAAAAGCGGTGTCGAGACCTTGCCTTCGCGTCCAACAATTCGCGCGGCGATACCGATGCCAGCGCAGTTCACCACGATACGCGGCGCTTGCCCAAAACGCGCCATCGTAGATGTTACACCTGCAGCAACAGCCTCTTCTTCGGTAATGTCACACTGTTGCGAATACCCGCTGATTTCCGCCGCAACCTGCGCTGCGCGCTCGCCATCGCGATCCAAGATAGTAACATCTGCGCCAAGTGACGCCAGATGGCGTGCCGTTGCTTCACCAAGCCCACTGGCACCACCTGAGACAAGGGCAACCTGTCCTTCAATATTCATCGCTAAAGTTCCTCTTTCATGTTTCGTCTATATGGGCAGCAATATCAGTGTGATGATCGGAAAAACGACAAGCAAGATCACACGCACCAAATCGGAGCACACAAAATACAAAACCGCTATGTAAGTGTCGACCATCGACGTCTTGCGATCCATCGCGTTGATCACGAACAGGTTCATGCCGACGGGTGGCGTAATAAGACCGACTTCAACAACGATCAACACTAGAATGCCGAACCAGATCGCAGTCCGTTCAATGTTGACGCGATTGAGGGCACCCTCAGAAACACCCCGCAGCTTGATCTCACGGGTCATTTCCCGGCTCAACTCTTGGCCGTTGGCGAGCATCGCTTGCGCCTCACTTAGCAACACCGCAGGGATTTCCTTTCCCCCAGCGATCATCCCATCCAAACGCGCGGCTTGCAGATCAACCATGCTGACAAGGTTGAAATCAAGTTCCTGCACGATGGGCCAAAAAATTGGGATAGTAAGCAGGATCATCGACAAGCTGTCCATCAAACAGCCAAGCAGCAGATAGAACACCAAGATAATAAGCAAAATGGTCCACGGGCTGAAACCGCTTGCACTCACCCAGGCCGCCGCTTCTTGTGGTAATTGCGTGAGCGCGAGGAAGCCGTTGTAAAAGGCCGCGCCAAGCACGATGAAAAAGATCATCGCCGTGGAGCGCGCCGTCACATAGAAACTCTCCGACAGCGTATGGCGTGTGAGCCCGCCACCCAGAAACGCGATAAGCCCCGTGCCGAATGCCCCAACCGCGGCACCCTCCGTGGGCGTAAACCAGCCTTGATATATACCGCCCACGACGGCCACGAAGACCAGCAAGACAGGCCAAACCGCGATAAGCGCTTTCAGGCGTTCGGCGTAGGTAACGCGTGGTCGCGTCCCTGCAGAGGCGGGGTGCAACCGCACATAAATGGAAATTGTTAACATGTAGCCGAGTGCTGCAAGAATACCGGGAATGAATGCCGCGAGGAAGAGTTTGGCGATGTTTTGTTCTGTCAGGATCGCATAGATCACCAACACGATTGAGGGCGGTATCAGAATGCCAAGCGTCCCCCCCGCCGCGAGAGTAGCTGTCGAGAAGCCGCCCGAATAGCCATATCTGCGCAGCTCTGGCAAAGCGACCCTACTCATCGTGGCGGCTGTGGCCAGCGAAGACCCACAGATCGCCCCAAAGCCGGCGCAAGCCCCGACTGCTGCCATCGCAACACCGCCCTTTCGATGCCCAAGGAAACTTTCAGCGGCTTTGAACAACGCTTGGCTCATCCCGCCGAGGGTCGCGAAATGGCCCATCAACAGGAACATCGGAATAATTGAGAGCGAATAGCTCGAGAAGGTCGTGAAGGTTTCAGACTTGAGCCGCGCAAACGCCAATGTCGTGTCACCAGACACGATTGTGAGGCCCACGAGACCCGCCAAAAACATTGCCAATCCGATAGGAACCCGCAAGAAAATTAGGAACAGCAGCGCAGGAAACGACAGCAAGCCGATGGTGATGTCACTCACTGCGCCTCCTCCGTCTCGACGGGCAGCACGATCTGCCCTGTGGCCCATTCAAATACCCGTGCCCAGGCCACGTATATCGCAACAAGAGCCGACGCAATCGCCGCGACGAGGCTCAGCGCATAGGGCCACCAAACTGGAAACTCTAGGATGAAGGTGGTTTGGCCCGTCCGTAATTTGCTGAGCATCCCCTGGGCCAATTCATAACTCATCAAAACGATCACCAGCGCAAAGACGACGTCTATCACTGTGCCTAATAGTGTGTTTACGCGCTCTGGTAATTTGGCGGTAAAGATATCAACTGAAGCATGCGCGCCCTTGAGTTGGCACAGAGGCAAAAACGCGAAGATGACGAAGGCCATGCCCGCCTCGACCAACTCGAACGCACCATTGATTGAGCCGACACCGGTCGACAAAAGACGTTCTGCGAGATCTGGCGCGCTCGCCTGCACGGCATCGCTGTGCAAGATCGTGTTGATCGAACGCCCCACGATGGACAGACAGGTTTGCACAATCAACAGCGACAAAACGATGCCGCCCAAGATCGCGAACGCGCGGGCAAAGCGATCGATGAACTGATACATTGCCGCGCTCCTAGACAGGCACATTCGCACCGCAGCCGTTAACACGCAGCGGTGCATTTGTTAGCGTGAAGACTTACATCTTGCCCATTGCGCCGGCACATTCGCCGCTCATCAGACCCTTGGCCTGATCAATCAGCGCCTGACCGTCGAGGCCCTTGCCCTTCATGTCCGCAACCCATGTGTCATAGAGCGGGTTTATCAGCGCTTGCCACTCACTGGTGTCGGAGACAGTGACAATGTTGTTGCCCATTTCCACCGCAATTTCGCGCGCAGGACCATCCGCATCAGATTGCGTGCCCCCCGCAAACACAGAGAAGTTCATGCCGCTGTTGTCTTCAACAATCGTCTGTAGATCCGCAGACATTCCGTTGAACACACCCTCATTCATCGCAAGAACGAACGTGAGGTTGTAAAGCGCGGGGCCTTCAAACTCTGTATGGTTTTCGACCAACTCCGGGATTTTCAAAGCCGCGGTTACTTCCCACGGAATAGTAGTGCCATCGATCACGCCTTTGGACAGACCTTCAGGCACCGCTGGAACTGGCATGCCAACTGGTGTCGCGCCCGCAAGTGTCAGCAACTGGTTCACCAGCCTTGATCCGCCACGAATTTTCATACCTTCAAGGTCCACAGGCGTCTCCACAGGATCTGCCGTGTGGAACATGCCTGGGCCGTGCACCCATGTTCCTAGGATTTTGACGCCTTTGAATTCGGTGTCTTCCATGTGCTCTTCGAACATCGTCCAATACGCACAAGACGCCGCGCGCGCGTCTTCTACCATAAAGGGCAGCTCGAACACTTCAGTCGTTGGGAAACGGCCCGGCGTGTAGCCAACCACGGTCCAGACGACGTCGGCGACGCCGTCAATCGCTTGGTCCAGCAATTCAGGTGGCGTGCCGCCAAGCTGCATAGAGGGGAAGCGATCCACTTTGATGCGACCCTCGGATGCGGCTTCGATTTTGTCCGCCCAAACGTCCAGAATGAGTTTCGGAACGTTAGCTTGTGCGGGCAAGAACTGGTGCAACTTCAACGTCACCTCCTGCGCCATCGCGCCAGATGCCATGATCGCAACACCCGCGACACCACTGAGCAATCCTTTGATAAATCTCGTCGTCATGTAAGTTCCTCCTTAGAACCGCATTGAGCAGCATTGAGCCCTAACTCTCAAGCCCGAAGGCTCACTCGAGGACACGTAAACACATTTGGAAATGAGTCGCATGACATAACTCAAGAAAAATTCGTTCCTGGATTTAGAGATTGCCTCAAGAACGAAACAAAGCGATCTTTGGCAACTGTATTTTGTTTCGCAGGCCACACTGCAATCGTGTCAAGGCAATCGGTTACATCCTCAATCGGCAAAACCGCCAAACCCGACGGCAAGCAATCGACCACCGTTTCGGTCAAGATCGCAATGCCAATGCCACAAGCGACCAATCGTTGAATATCAGTGGTTGTTAGACCCTCTTGCGCAATCTTCGGTTCAAACCCTGCGGTGCGAAACAGGGGTTCCAGTCGAGAATAATAGTGCTGCCAATGTGCTCGCGCGCCTTGCACCATCGGCTCCTCGGCCAACTCCGAAAGGCAAATGCTGGAACGCGTGGCAAACGGATGGCTATCATAGACAACACACACAAACCGCTCGCTCTGAATGCGGATAGACTCAAAACCAGTTTTTGCCAGATTTCCCGTTGCGAAACCTAGATCAATTGAGCCGTCCTCAAGCTGGCTCACCTGTTCAGACGTCACAGAATGGGTTAGCACCAACGAAATATCGGGCGTTTGACCCTTGAACGCTTTCAGCAAGCTGGGCAGCTGACCGTTCATTGCATTTTCCGTGTAACCGATGCGAAGCGTGCCGATACTGCCCTGCTGAACACGCTGCATATCCTCAATGATCCGCTCGCTGTGCTCAAGACACTTGCGGCAACCCGTCAGGAAAATCTCCCCCACATGGGTCAACTCTACACGACGATTGCTGCGCTCGAGCAACGTCACGCCCAGCTCATTTTCCATCGTTTTAATCGTTCGGCTCAGCGCTGGTTGCGCCACGCCAAGCCGTTTGGCCGCGCGGTGAAAATGCAGCTCTTCCGCGACAGCGACGAAACATCGGAAGTGGCGAAGGTCTATTCCCATGATACCCAAATTCTATCAATATTGTGCATTTTGATATTATACTCGACATAATTCCTGTGCCAAGCTTTCTACTAACAACTATCAACTGGGAGAAAAAAATGAAGACACTTAACGTAAAAGCGCTTGTCGCATCGGCCGCATTGGTCAGTGTAACAGCGACTTCCGCGCTCGCGGCAGACATCACAATGAACCTTGGTTTCGGCGCACCCGAAGAATCACTTTACGGTCGTTTCGGCAAGATTTTCGAGGCAAAGGCCGAAGAATACACCGGCGGCTCCATCGACGTGAAGCTGCGCTGTTGTAACCAGATCAGCTCCGAGGACGAAGCGTTCAAAGCGATGCAGCTTGGAACGGTTGACGGCTTTTTTATCACATCCAACAACGTGTCACCCCATTGGCCTTTGATGGACGTCACGGTTCTTCCTTACATCTTCCAAAGCGGCAAGCACCTTGAAGATGTGGTCGACGGCGAAGTTGGCGATTTCATGAAAGCGCAGCTGCAGACAGATACATCTGTACACTTGCTGAGCTTTGGCCCTGCGCTTTATCGCGATTTCTTCAACTCTGTGCGCCCTGTGAACACGATGGCGGACATGGACGGCCTGAAAATCCGCGTCCCCAAGAACGAAGTGATGCTCGCAACTTTTGAAGCGTTCGGCGCAAACCCTGTGCCACTGGCGTGGTCCGAAACACCCACAGCTCTGCAAACCGGCACGGTTGATGGCGGCGACAATGGCACGTCCTTTATCCGTGACATGAAGTTCTACGAATTCGAAAAACACCTTGTTGTGCTAGAGCACTTCGTTGCGATGGCACCTTTGTTCGCGTCCGACAACTTCATGAAAAAGCTCAGCGACGAGCAACGCGAGCAGGTTTTGCGCGCAGCAACAGACGCGGGCATCGAGATGCGTCAGCAAGTTTCAAACGAGACCGCAGAAGTGCGCAAGTGGCTTGTCGAAGAAGGCGGCATGGCGATGACAACGCCTGACAAAGCGGACTTCGTTGAAGCAGGTAAAAAGGTTCAGAACGAATTCGCCGAGAAGCGCGGCGCGCAGTTCCAAGAGCTGGTTGCAAAGATCCAAGCAGCTGCAAACTAAGCACTTGAGCGAGGGGGCCATCAGCGCCCCCTCTCTTTTCCAACTCCCCCATATCATTCAGGAGACAAGCATGAGCGTGCTGCGTTGGCTCGAACGTCATTTCGAGGAATTGATTACATGTACCTGTCTGGTGATAATTTCTGCCGCTGTTATCTCGCAAGTTGCGGCGCGCTACATCTTTGATGTTGCGCTGCATTGGACCGAAGAAACCGCGGCGATTGCTATGGTTTGGGCCGTCTACATGGGCGCGTCACTGTGCGTGCGCGAACGGTTCCACATCCGCATCATGATAGCTGTGCAATCACTGCCGACGAAATACGGCACCTGGGTCGTTTTCATCGCGGACTTCTTTTGGGCAGCCTTCTGCCTCTTTATGATCCGCGTGAGCTGGGATTATCTCTACATATTCTGGCGCTTCACCGAAACCAGCCCAAGCCTTGGGATCAATCAATTCTACCCCCAAACCGTGTTGATCATCGGCTACACGATGATGCTGCTGCGTTTGATCCAGACCTATGTTTTGTGGGTTCGCGATGGTCGCGAGGGACTGCCAGGAGAACTTGACGAAACAGGCGATCTTGATGACACGGAGCTGCACGTATGAGCCCCCTCGCAATCCTTGCAATCGTCTTCATCATCGCCACGATCATCGGTATTCCTTTGTTCGTCGCCGTCGGCATCACCACAGCCGTCGGTATTTACATGATCGACATCCCCTATACGCTGATCGCGCAAACCAGTTACGGCAGCCTCACCCCCTTCCCTTTGCTAACAATTCCACTGTTCGTTTTGGCAGGTCGATTGATGGAAGTCGGCGGCATGGCCAAACGCATGATCGGCATCGCAACAACGCTGGTCGGGGCGTACCGCGGCTCGATGGGTTTGGTCACGGTCTTCGCCTGCGCGCTCTTCGCAGCGCTCTCAGGCTCTGGCCCTGCTACAACGGCGGCGATTGGCTCGGTCACTGTTCCAGCCATGAAACGCGACGGTTACGATGTACCCTTCGCGGCAGGTATTACTGCTGCTGGCGGTGCGCTTGGCAGTCTCATTCCTCCGTCCAATCTGCTCATCATCTATGGTCTCGTCTCGGACACGTCGATCCCGCGCCTTTTCCTCGCGGGCATCTTGCCGGGCATCCTCATCACCGGACTTTTGATGATCACCACTTACATCATCGCTCGCAAACGCGGCTACGGTGGTGGTGGCGATCCGTTCACATGGGCCCCGTTCCTCAAGGCGGCATGGGATGGCAAATGGTCCATCGGTGCACCAGTTCTGATCCTAGGCGGCATCTACGGCGGCGCGTTCACACCCTCTGAGGCCGCGGGCGTCGCAGTGTTTTATTCGCTTTTCGTCGGGTTGTTCATCTACCGCGAACTTACGTTAAAAAAGATCATCGAAGCGCTGCGTTTTACCGCTTTGCTCACAGGTATCTTGATCATCATCGCACCGACCTTGGCCTTCGGTCAGCTCACCGCATTCTATGACGTACCGACGGCCGTCCAAGAGGGCATCACCTCAATCACGGACAACAAATATCTGATCCTGATTATGGTCGGCGTCTTCTACATCTTCATCGGCACATTCATGGAAAGCCTCGCGCAGATCGTGCTGTTCACCTCTGTATTCCTGCCTCTGATGCTCTCACTTGGCGTGGATCCCGTGATGTTCGGCATCTTCACAGTGATCACCTGCGAGATCGGCTTTCTGACACCTCCACTGGGTGGAAACTTGTCGGTGGCGGCGCGCATTTCGGGCATTTCAATTGAACGCATCTCGGTGGCTGTTTTGCCGTTCATTCTGGCCTATATCATCGGCCTATTGATCCTGATCGCCTTCCCCGAATTGTCTGTCTTGCTACCAAACTGGGCCTATGGTCCTGCCTTATAGGAGAATACTGCATGTATGATCTGATCCTAAATGGCGGCGATGTTTTTGATGGCTCAGGCAAAGACAGCTTTGTCGGAGATGTCGCTATCAAGGATGGGATGATCGTTGCTGTCGAACCCGTCGGCGAGTTAAACCTTGGAGCCGCCGAACGGGTCATAGATGTGCAAGGCCTCGTGGTTTCGCCCGGTTTTATCGACATGCATACGCATTCGGATTTCACACTGATCGCGGATGGGCGTGCCGAAAGCCAAGTGCATCAAGGCGTCACAACCGAAGTGATCGGCCAATGCGGTGCCAGCTGTGCACCTGTGAACTCTAAGGATGACATCCGCCGCGTCGCACCTTGGTACACGGCTGCCGCCACCCATGACACATGGCTCGGCTTTGGCGATTATCTGGATGTGCTGGACGCTACAGAGTTAGGCGTCAACGTGATGGCCTTTGTCGGTCACGGCACCATTCACCGCGCCATTCTTGGCGGAGACTTGCACCCCGGCGAACCCGAAGACGTCGCGGAAATGGCCAAGCTCGTTGATAAATGCATGGATGAAGGCGCAGGCGGATTTTCTTCTGGACTTGAGTATTTCCCCGGCATTCTTGCAGCGCCCGAACATCTTGTCCCCCTGTGCGAAGTGGCTGCGAAATACAAACGCCTGTACGCAACCCATGTGCGCAATCGTGACACGCATTATGATCTCGGTTTTGCCGAGGCCATCGCGACCGCCCGTCAATCCGGTGCGAAGCTGCAAATCAGTCATATCCAACCAAAATTCGGCGCGCCTGAGTATGCGATGGAGCATACGTTAGAGATGATCGAACTCGCGCGTCGCCATGATACAGACATCGCCTTTGATGTGATTCCACACGATTGGAACAACACCTTGATGGCTGCGATCCTGCCCAAATGGGCGCAAGCGGGCAGCATTGATGATGTGTTAGAGCGGCTCGATAACGCCGAAATGCGCGACAAAATCAAAGCCAACCCCCAGCCGATGTGGCTGATCGTGAAGGCCGAGAAATGGTCCGACATCGTGCTACTGAACGCGACGCATAACAAAGATATCGTTGGTATGGATTTCGCAGAGATCGGGCGGATGCGCAATTGTCACCCCTATGATGCGGTACTCGACATCCTGCTCGAAGAGGGTCAGGATTTGATGTCGTGCATGTGGGCCTCGCGCTCCTTTCGCGATGAGGACGTTGATCTATGTCTCAATCAATCCGAATGCGCGGTGATTTCAGATACGGTCGCGACCGCGAATGAGGGGATCTTAAAAGATCATATCGGCTCGCTCACAGGCTACGGCTGGGCGGCGCGTTTCTTGCAATACTACGTGCGTGATCGCGGTGTTTTGTCGTTGGCGGAAGGCCTCTCCAAACTTACCGCAGTTCCAGCCGCCCGACTTGGTTTGAAAGGGCGCGGACATTTGAAAGTTGGCTATCACGCGGATGTCTGCGTCTTCGATCAGGTCAACATCGCCAGCAACGCCACCGCAAAAAACCCGCGCCGTTACGCATCTGGAATTTGTCACGTCTTGGTCAACGGCAAGCTCGCCATGCAAGATGGCGAACGTATTTCGGTCAACGCGGGTCAGGTCATTCGCGAATTCGTGGCCTAATATCGATCTGTCCTATAGGCGCTTATGTCGAACTTCGGCGCATTCCCAAGGACAAGATCGGCCGTGATCTGCGCCGAAATAGACGCTTGCGTCAGCCCCCAATGCCCATGCCCGAAGTTATGAAACAGATTGTCGTGGCTCGGATCTGGCCCAAGAAATGCAAGTGAATCCGCGCTCAACGGGCGCGGCCCTATGCAAGTTGTAATCTCGTCGTATGCGAACGCACCAAAAAGCCGTTTCGCTTGAAGTTTCAACGTCTTGATCATCGCTTGCGCCCTGCCCGCGCCTCCCACTTGTAACAATCCAGACACCCGCAAACCTTCAGTTGACGGTGTCACGGCAATCCCGTCTTTGAGAAGCAAGATCGGCGTTCGCAAATCAACGGCTGCATTGGTAAACGTGACCGACGCGCCCCACGCGGGGATCATCGGAATGTTCAGGCCAAGCGGTTTGGCCAGTTCAGCGCTGCCGCTGCCGGCACACAAAATGACGCTGTCAGCGTCAAAGTGCGTGCCATTCGTTACAACGGAAGTAATTCTGCCGTCTTGACTGACCAACTTGCTCACTCGCTGTTGAATAATCGCGCCACCACCCACCTCGATTGCTTTGACCAAACGTCTTTGCAAACCCACAGGATCAAGAACATGTCCCGCGGAATTAACACGCACGCCACCCGCGACAGGCCGTGACAAGGGCGGTAGGATCGCTTCCATTTCCGTATTGTTCAAGTCAGTCAGGTCCATTCCAAAACTGCGACGCAGCGCATTTGCGTTCGCATCCGCTGACTGATCTGCATCAATTTCGTAATAAAACAAGCAGCCTTGCTGCACGAAGAGATCCTTGGCACCCGGCAAATCAGTAAGAAGCTCCTGCCAAGCATCCCAGCCCCGCAAACCAAGATTGGCCAAGCCCGCCGCACTTTGCGCACGCGCAGTTCCGCGCCCGGACACGACGCTTTGTTTGAAGAAACTGGGTAGGCCTTTGGGAAAAGGCAACGCCATCCTAAGTGGTCCATCTTGATCAAGAAAATGCAGCGGAAGTCGTGGCCAAAGTTTAGAGTTGGCCCAAGGAATAACGCTTGAACCCCCAATGATCCCCGCCGTTGCGGACGAGGCGCGATGATCGACCGCAGCGCCATCCAAAACCGTCACGCGAATACCCTGCTGACACAGTGCATAAGCGGTTGCCAAACCAACGATACCCCCACCAATCACAAGAGCGGAGCTCGACCCTTGCGAAGTATTTCGCAGTGTTTGCATTAGCTTTCCCTAGACGCGTTAACGCCTAGCGTAGTCATATCGCAGCAATACGTCTAGAAGCCTACAATCACTCTGAAATAAAGGGGCGGAGGGGTCAGTCCTCTCTAAACGCTTTGTTAAAATAGTCCATCAAAGGCGTCACGAGGTAACTAATGGAGATCGTTCTACGGTTCTGATAAAGGTTTCCACAGGCATACCGGGCAAGAGCACCTGAATGTCCAGTTTAGCCAGCTCGCCTGACTTGGGAACAAGATTAGCGAGGTAGTAGGTTTGGCCCGACACCTCATCTGCATAGACGTCTGCCGAAATCTTGGACACGGTTCCAAAAATCTCTGGCGTGGGACGTTGATCAAAAGCACTAAATCGCAAAGCGGCGTCTTGACCAACGTGAACCTGATCAATGTGGATCGCTGCAATACGCGCGGCAACAATAAGCGGTTGATCTTGCGGGATGACATACATCACGGGATCAGCAGGCGAGATCACTGATTGCACCGCAAAAACGCGACTGCCGTAAATTACACCAGAAACCGGTGTGCGCATCGCCATCTTGGAGAGCGTGTCCCGTGTGGACAGCTCTCGCTCCGCAAGCTCGATCTCTTGAACGGACAGGTCTCGCAAGCTAGCGATAGCTTGTTCGCGACGCACTGACCTTAGTCGCAGCTTTTCTATCTCAAGCCGTGCAATATCCCCTTCAAGCTGCGCGATCCTTGCTTCAAACTGACCCACCTCCCCAAGGAGCCGCGCACGTTCGCGTTTAAGTGCAGACACACGAGAGGCCTGTGCCAGACCTTTATCAAACAGGGTTTGCAAATCTGCCAACTCGTCAATCAAAAGCGCCGATTGGTTTTGTGTCGCCGCCAATTGTCGCGAAAATCCCGTAATCTGGTCTTTGGTTTGCACAACTTGATTTTCGATTTGCTCTTCTTCTTGCTCAAGCGACTTATTTCGTGCGCGAAACAAGCGGGTTTGCCCGTCTATAAGCAAGTTAATCTCAGGATTTTCCGCTGCCGCAGCTAAGAGCAAGGTATCGAAAGCAATCGTATCGGTCTCGTCAGCCTCAGCCACTAAACGAGCCTTGCGCGCACACAAAACGTTCAATTGATTTGTCACAATTGCGAGCTCGGATTGCAAAAGCTGATCATCAAAGCGCAACACAACATCGCCTACTTCAACGCGATCCCCATCGCGTGCAAGCAATTCACCGACGACACCGCCTTGCGGGTGTTGTAGAATCTGGCGATTGTTCTCTACCTCGATCATGCCAGAGGCAATGACCGCACCGGCGATGCGTGCTTGAACGCTCCAAACCCCAATCACGCAGATCAGAACGCAGAGCGCGAAATATCCGATGAACAATGGCCCCCTTGCCGCCCCAACTCGTTTTTTCACCGGTTCACACCCACTGCGCATCGGCCCCTCCTGTCGAAACCGTACGTTGTATATCTCCTGCATTCTGAAGCATCGCTTGAAGCACATCGTCGCGCGGACCACTCGCCTTTATGCGCCCATGTTCGATCACAATGATCCGGTCACATTCTGAAATCGCTGCAGGGCGATGCGTCATGATAACAACGGCCCTGTCAGAGCTGCGAAATTCACGGATCGTACGATTTAATGCTGCCGTCCCCACGCTGTCGAGCGCAGAGTTAGGCTCGTCCATAACAAGTAGCACCGGATCCCCATAAAGCGCGCGCGCGAGGGCCAGGCGTTGCTGCTGTCCGCCTGATAATTGGCTGTCGCTGCCATGAAGAATGGTTTGGTAGCCCTCTGGTAACGCCAAAATCATTTCATGGGCATTGGCGCGTTTCGCAGCGTCAAACACCGTTTTTTCATCAGGCGATGTGGACATGCGCGCAATATTTTCGGCCACCGTGTCCGTGAAAAGTGTCACATCTTGCGGCAAGTATCCAATTAGGCCGCCTAGCTGATCTGGGTCATATTGATCAAGCGTCGCACCCCCAAGACAGATTTCACCGTGCGCCGCAGGCAGAACACCGAGCATCGCTTTCGCCAAGGTCGACTTGCCCATCCCGCTATTGCCGATCACCCCAAGAACCTGTCCCGGCAACAGTGCAAAACTTAAGCCCGCCAACGTCGGCTTTTTGGTGCCGGGAGCGAGAACCGCAATACCGCTCAGTGTAAGCTCGGCTTTGGGAGTGAGCAGCCCCACTTGAGTGGTCCAATTTGAAAGTTAGTGCATGATTGGCCTTTGGTCCATCGGGATGATGGCCTCTGGCGCGGGCGGGCGGTAGCCCAATGCACTGTGTGGTCGCTTGGTGTTGTAATGGTTCCTCCATCTTTCAATGATGATTTGGGCTTCTCGGAGCGAGTAGAAGATTTCACCGTTCAGCAACTCGTCTCGCATTCTCCCGTTGAAGCTTTCGCAGTATCCGTTCTCCCAGGGTGATCCAGGTTCTATATAAGCCGTCTTGGCTCCCACGGCTTTGATCCAATCTCTGACGGCCTCAGCAATGAACTCAGGGCCGTTGTCTGAACGGATGTAGGCAGGGAAACCTCGCAAGATGAACAGGTCCGTAAGAGCGTCGATGACCTCCGTCGAGTTCAGCTTTCGTTTCACTCGGATCGCCAGACATTCTCGGCTATGCTCGTCCAAGATGTTAAGCGTCCGAAACGCCCTACCATCATCTGTCCGGTGATGCACGAAGTCATACGACCAGACGTGATTACGATACTCGGGACGTAAACGGACACATGATCCGTCATTCAGCCAGAGCCGTCCTTTCTTTGGTTGCTTCATTGGCACTTTAAGCCCCTCACGTCGCCATAGGCGTTCGACACGCTTGTCATTAACCTGCCAACCCGCGTCTCTCAGCAGGGCTGCAACCCGACGATAGCCATATCGGCCGTACTGGCGTGTGAACTCGATCATGTCCGCAACCAAGCGTTCTTCGTCAGCACGCCCTTGTGGCAACCGCCGCTGCGTGGATCGGTGTTGGCCTAATACACGGCAGACACGACGCTCAGAAACTTTGAACTGACTACGAACGTGATTGATGCAGGCACGCCTGCGCGAGGGGCTTAGAAGTTTCCCGATGCGGCCTCCCTTAAGATCAACTTATCCAGCGTCAGGTCGGAAACTGCACGCCGAAGACGTTCGTTCTCTTTCTGAAGGCGCTTTAATTCCTTGAGTTGTTCCGTGCCCATTCCGCCATACTTCTTCTTCCAGCGATAATAGGTTTGTTCAGTCACACTGATCTGTCTGATTGCGTCAATCCGAGGCATGCCTTGCCCCATCAGAACTTCAACCTGCCGTAACTTCACGACAATCTCTTCGGGCTTTGGTCTCTTAATGGCCATCTCAGGTCCTCCGCTTTCCTAACTATAGGGGCGGACCACTTCAAAGGGGGAGGCTCAATGAGCTTGACCCAAACACCCAATTAGAGAAGGAGACATTCGCTGCTAAGGCTCCTTGATGTTGCTTCTCCGAATGTCGGCTCGGCAGACGAAGCGGACCTACGGCTGGATTGCCAGAGGGTCCGCTGCTTGAATTTCAGCAAGTGCGGAAGTGGACGATAGCTGCCTCAGCTGAACTGTCGCGACATGAATTCCAGCAGTTGTTCGGGGTGATGATTGAAGTACTGGTACCCGTCAAACCGCATGTTAGAACCGAATGCATTCGGATGCTCGGGGCCGATCCAGATCACCTCGTTTTCGGTCGTGGCCGCGTCAATGATCTCCTGGATGTCGTTCTGCCCGGTTTCCGTGTTGAAGGTGTATTGATCCTTCTCAACCTGCGCGAAGAGGATTGGTACCGTGATACTTGGAACCGTTTCCAAGGCATTGGCAAAGCCAATCCCGTATTTTTCAAGTTGGGTTTCAAGAACCCGATCCACCAGATCGAGGCCTGTCTTGGCCCGGATGAAGCGGTCAGACATCTTGTAGGACAGGGTCGGCTGATGCGCGACAAGTCCCTTGATCTGCGGGTTGGCAAACAGTTCGGGCGCGTTCTGCCACGCAAGGAATGTGGCATTCGCTCCCATGCATTGCGACATGAAGATGATCTCGTCGTCCGCGAAATCATCGTGGCTCAGAACGTATTTTAGTGATGCGACCACGTCCTGCCATTCGGTGACGCCCGTTCCGACTAGCGCTTCGGTGCCTTTGGCGGTGCGCCCCAAGCCACCGTCGCTGTCGCCCTGGCCACGATGATCATACATCACCACATTATAGCCTGCATCGTGGAGATGCTTGACCATCGGGAGGAACTCTGCAGGAACGCCATCAAGTCCTTTTTCCGAACCATAGCGGGTTGTCGTCAAAGGATGGTTGAGGATGACAGTCCGATCCGAAGCGGACGCCGCCGGGATTTCCCACGCACTGAGCCTCACGTTGTCATCGGTCACAATATCAACGTCGCTATACGTCATTCCAAAATCACTAGGAGTCTTGGGATTGCCTAGACGACTAGGGGCGACCCTCATCTTGGCGAACTGATTTGCAAGGACCGTGTCCCGCAGTCCCATCGGGTTCGTGAACCAAAAGGCAGTTGCCAGAACCACCAAACCAACAACAGCTCCGAGTGCGTAAACCAACATCTTTTTCATCTTAGCTCCTATATGTGCAGTGCATATTTGCATTGTACATATCCGTATTCGCGTATTGCATGACTGTCAAGAAAAAGTTTACACTGCACATATGAAGACAGAAGCCAAAGACACAAAGCCTTATCATCACGGCAATCTCAGAGAGTCTCTGCTCGCCGCCGCGCGCCGACTGCTCGAGACCGAGGGCCACAGTAATTTGTCTTTGAGAAAGTGCGCTCAAGCGGCCGGTGTAAGCGCGACCGCTCCGCAAAACCATTTCGCGAACAAAGAGGCACTGTTGACCGCCCTCGCAGCACAAGGCTATGCGGAATTGGAAACTTACATGAAGAGGGGCGTCAAAGAGACTGCGGATCGCGGCGCCCGTCGGCAGGCGGCATTACTCGGCTATGTGGCATTCGCACAGGAACTCCCAGCTTTATACGAATTGATGTTCGCCCGCGATAGAGTGTCTTCAAGCGACCCCGACCTTTTGCGCCATGTCGGCGCATGCTTTGTGATCTTGGCGGACCTATCGAAAGACTTTGGCCGGTATCATGGGGATGCCGCCAAAGTTGAAGCGAAGCAGCAGATGTTCGTGTGGAGCCTTGTGCATGGCTATGCGCAACTCTTGACGGCCGACCGCTTCAAGAAAGACACCATGCAGGGAATGAATATCTTCGACATCATCCCCGATCTGGGCACCTGAAAGCTGACATGGCTGCAAGGTGCGGCATCACGTAATTCGGGCTCCAAGCCGCCATTCACCGCCCTAAACAAAAAAGGCCCCGCAGGATCACTCCCACGGGGCCTCTCTCAAATCTTACACATCAAAGCTTAGTCGTCAGACTTCAAAGCTGCGCCAAGGATATCACCCAAGGACGCGCCGCTATCAGAAGAACCATACTGCTCAACCGCTTCCTTCTCTTCTGCGATCTCGCGCGCTTTCACGGAGACACCCAAACGGCGTGTCTTCGCGTCCACGTTTGTGATGCGCACGTCGACTTTATCGCCAACGGAGAAACGCTCTGGGCGCTGCTCGGCACGGTCACGGGACAGATCAGAACGACGGATGAAGGACTTCATGCCTTCATACTCAACCTCAACGCCGCCCTCTTCGATGGCTGTCACTGTGACAGTCACGATGGAACCGCGCTTCACGCCGCCAACCGCTTCAGCGAACTTGTCGCCGCCAAGCGCTTTAACGGAGAGGGAGATACGCTCTTTCTCAACGTCGACTTCGGAAACAACCGCCTGAACGATGTCGTTCTTGTGGTAGCTCTGAATGGCTTCTTCGCCGCGCTCGTCCCAAGATAGGTCGGAGAGGTGAACCATGCCGTCGATGTCGCCCTCGAGGCCAATGAACAAACCGAACTCGGTGATGTTCTTGACTTCGCCTTCAACCTCAGTGCCCTCAGGGAACTGCTCTGCAAAGACTTCCCATGGGTTGCGCTGTGTCTGCTTGAGACCAAGAGAAACGCGACGCTTTGTGCCGTCGATTTCCAGAACCATGACTTCGACTTCCTGAGACGTAGACACGATCTTGCCCGGGTGTACGTTCTTCTTTGTCCAGGACATTTCGGAAACGTGTACGAGACCCTCAACACCTGGCTCCAGCTCAACGAATGCGCCGTAATCAGTGATGTTGGTGACACGACCTGTGTGCGTGGACTCGAGTGGGTACTTGCCAGCAACCAGATCCCATGGATCTTCTTGCAACTGCTTCATGCCCAAGGAGATGCGGTGCGTCTCTTTGTTGATCTTGATGACCTGAACCTTGACCGTCTCGCCGATTGTCAAAATCTCGGACGGGTGGTTCACACGGCGCCATGCCATGTCTGTCACGTGAAGAAGACCGTCTACGCCGCCAAGATCGACGAATGCGCCGTACTCGGTGATGTTTTTGACAACGCCGTCAACCGCTTGACCTTCAGTGAGGTTGCCGATGACTTCTGCACGCTGTTCTGCGCGGGACTCTTCAAGGATTGCACGACGCGAAACAACGATGTTGCCACGACGACGGTCCATCTTGAGGATTTGGAACGGCTGCTTAAGACCCATAAGTGGGCCCGCGTCACGCACAGGGCGCACGTCAACCTGAGAACCTGGCAAGAACGCAACCGCGCCGCCAAGATCAACCGTAAAGCCGCCTTTAACGCGACCAAAGATTGCGCCTTCAACGCGCTCTTCGTCTGCGTATGCCTTCTCAAGGCGATCCCAAGCTTCCTCACGGCGCGCCATCTCACGAGAGATAACCGCTTCGCCGCGTGAGTTCTCTGCGGAGCGCAGGAACACTTCAACTTCGTCGCCAACAGCGATTTCAGGAGCTTCACCAGGGTTTGCGAATTCTTTGATGTCGACGCGGCCTTCCATCTTGTAGCCTACGTCGATAATGGCTTGGCCCGCTTCGATTGCGATGACCTTACCTTTGACAACTGTCCCTTCATCGGGTGTGTCCATTTCGAAGCTTTCGCTTAAGAGTGCTTCAAACTCGTCCATTAGATTAGCCATGTGGCGTTTCATATCCTTTTAACGTTGTTTTACTGGCCGTGCGGTTGTCTCCGCCGGTCTTTGGGTTGCTTTGGTCGATCCGGTTTCACGCAAAATAAAAAGAGGGCTGGAAGCTCCAACCCTACTCATCTCAAGTGCGCGCGGTGTTAACCACCGTCTCGACGCTCGCGCGTATAGAGGGGAATCGCGTGTGGAGCAAGGACTTCCTGTCGCGGCGCAGGGCTATCGCCAGACCGCTGGGCAGGCGAACTATCAGTTCTGAGGCAGCACTTTATCCCTGCCAAATCCGTCGAACATTTATGAGGATGTCTGCCCTCACAAAATCGCCAGCCCTGTCGAGCGGTCTGGCGATAGCCCGGCACATGAATGTGCTATTCGGGCTTTACGAAACACAAACCAGATCCATTACACCACTAGCCACCGAAGTAGCCATGTGTACCCTCAAAAGGAAGAAGGTTTAATACCAATTCATAGATAGCGGCCCCATCATATTTCAACCCTCCGCAAAAAAACGTGACACCGAGTAAAATAACGGCAGGTTTATAAATACCTCTATAGAAAATTTCCAACCTGTCATCGGAAGAAATTTCTAAGCTGTCCCGTAAATATTGGCCTCTCACTTTCCTAAGTGCAAATGTCGCAAAATAGATAAAACTAAATTTTGCAAAAGAAAATTTACTCTTATAACTAATTTCGTGGCTGAGCCGGATTCCCGCCAAAACTGATCCAAATTCTTTCTCAATTTTTACTGCGTTCATCACAGCACCTTGTAAAAACCGATGATACCAGTGACGGTCCATCATGTAAAAAAGAGCGTTGGAAAGTAAAATAGCGAAAATTGCAATAAACACGAAATGGAATGAAAGATTCCCAATCTCAAAGCTAGGATCCTCCACAGTTGCAATCACTGCTCCAGTTGCTCCAACGATACCAACCATAACAGATGCATAAAGTGATCGAATTCTCAACTGAATATCGTTGAAATGCATTTGAACTTCGATCGTTTTTTCCCAAACTGTCAGCACTTCCGGTGACACCGATCTCGCTAAGCCAAAATCAAACAAAGCTAATAGCTCTGCGAATGTCGAAATCGTATGGGTCGGTGTTGGCGTGACAATTTTTTCGTCAGAAACTTCAGCATCAGTCCAATGCGTTACGCTTCGCAATAGCTCGTAACGCTCATCATTAAGCTTCGAATTTGGGTGAGTAATTAGAACACTAGTAATCCCGCAAGCGTTAGCCATAGCGATATCTTTCATAGGACTGTCGCCAACATAGAGGCACTGAGACTTATCAACACCGCATTCGGCAATAATCCTCTCTAGAATTTCAGTCGCTGGCTTCCTGTGACTGATCTCGAGCTTGGTGTGACGCGTATTGGCAAGTGCATAGTTTTCATCAGGCTCAGTTCTAAGCCTTACTTTTTCAATGTGTGCGGGTGAAGCATGGTCATCACGACTATACAGATGATCAATCACTCCATCTAAACCAAGCACCTTAAGTCTTTCGACCGTGTGATACTCCATGGACTCGGTGTAAGCTACTAACTTCACCCCAGAACTTTTGAGCTTTTCTAAGGTTTTCATCACACCGGGAAACAAACGCAATGCTTTTCTTCGCTTGCGTTTATATTCGACAAGCACACCAGCAAACTCATCGCGAATAGCCATATTCGGAAATTTAGACGACAGACATGGCAATTCGTCTACAAGAAAAGAGTATTCGCTAGTTTCAGCTACTGTGTGAATTGTCCTGATTTCCAACTTCAGGTCGTCATCAGAAAGTTCGCTCAAAGGGATACGTGAGCGAATTTCCGAAAATAGGTACTCGAATGAAGCATGCCATTGGTCAAACTAATTGAAAAGTGTGTCATCTAAGTCTGTAATCAGGAGTTTAATTGACTGCATGTTCCCTCAATGTTCTGCAAAGAACTACCCATCATAGAGCACGTTTTAGCAAGAACTGGTTAACAGGCGGTTCATTTGTATACAACCGAAACCGCAAACTTGAAAAAGACATAAGCTCCAGTAAACAAGCACGACATTCACTCCCACCCCACCGAACTCACCCCTCACAATTCCTTAACCCACTCAAAGCAAACTCCTCCTCGGTTAACCACTGAAATCAGGATCACAGACTTGCAGCAATGCGAGCGCCTTCGATCTTGCGCAAGACTACGCGGTCAACAGCCGCCAGAGCGAGCAAGGGACGTAAAAATCCCCGAGACCTTCCAACGATCCGCTTCATGGCGGCCGCCATTTTTAGAAATACATTAAAGACCAACGCGGCAGGGCAATCGCCCCAGCCGCCGTTTCGCGTGCTCAAACCTTACTCAGCCTCAACACGCCCAACCCACAAATCCGCCTCATAATCCGCGCCGTAAGCGGCCAATCCGATGCTCTTCACATCCTCAGGCGACACCGTTGCGGGCAAGACGGAAGTCGAGCGCTCAAACGCGGACAACTCCAAACGCACCTCGGACCACGCAGACCCAGCGACAAAAGACGCTTTGTAGTTATGCCAAGGCAGGCGCGCTTGGCGGGTGCGTAGGAAAACCGTGTAGCGCTCGCCATTCCCGCGCACGCGCAGCACCAAGGCCGAAACATCCGCGTCCAAGCCATCTTCAAACTCACGGCGCACTTGGATGAAACCACCGTTATTCTCCGTGCTCACCTGCCCCGTAAGATGCAGGCCCTGCGCCCCGATCTGCGCTTGCCCGGACGATACGCCGCCCATCACATTGTCGCCAATATAGCGCCACCGCTCCCCCGCGCCCGCGTCAAAGCGCTCAATCATCGTCGCAGGCTCCGCCATTGCAGCGCTCGCGCAAAGCATCATCGTGCATATCCAAACTCGCATATATAAGCCCCTTTGTTTCTTCTTAGGTGGTGCGCCCGACCCCCAAGGCAAGTGCGGGGCGCACAATACCATTTGCACAGCACGCACATGCCAGAGTAACCATAGCGTCAACTTATCTGACTGACGGAAACGGCGCGTGCTCTCAAAGATCCTCAAATCCCTCGACAATATCCGTTTCGGCAAAACCGACTTTCAAATGCAGATGAAAGCCCGCGCGTTTAACCGTCGCGTCGGAACACCCGTCCCCTCTGAGACGCCCTTGGTGATCTTTGCGATGCCTTTGGTGTCGCGCAGGCGCAGTGAAGATTGGGACCGCGTTCAAGCCAATCTCGCGACCACGCTGGCCTCGTTCATGACGCAAAGTGATCCCAACTGGACCGTCTACATATGCGGCCGGGATCGCCCGGCGCTACCCGATGACGACAGGGTCCATTTCATAGAGACCAACATCAGCGATAAGTTCTACGACAAGGGCGATAAGCGGCGCGCATTGATCAGCCACATTGCAGGTGATCTCAAACGCGACGGCTATTACATGCAGTTCGATGCGGACGATATATTGCATCCGAAGTTTGTCGAGCATGTACTCGCGGACAACAACGGTCGTGGGTATTTGATCGACACTGGCTATTTCATCGCACTCGCCGAACAAAGGATCGTGGCGCTTGATAACTTCAACGCGTTTTGCGGATCTTGCGCGGCTGTCTATGTCGATTTTCGCACACATAAGACCTACACGAAGTTCTTGTCGCAACACCGTTCACACACGCAAATCGCCGCCTATTGCACGCTCTATGAACGCCCTTTGTCCGCGGTTCCTTTTAAAGCCGCGCTCTATTTAACGGGGCATGGCGAAAATATGTACGGACGGCGCGGCCTCTTGTCGGACCGCACCAAAACCTTGGTTGAAGTTGCGCTAAGCGAGGACGATGCCAAAGCAACGCTTAAGGAATTTAGTGTGTCATGGGCTGATTTGGTGTAAACACGCGCCGCAAGACCACACACAAGAGAGGTCCGCCAGATGACATTCCAAGACGCAACATTGCAGTTGCCCACATGGGTGCAACTCTGGCTCAATGTCTTCCTGTTCAGCGCATTTATCCTACCTTTCGCCCTTTTCATATGGAAGCAAACCCGCATCGCCGCAGTTCTGACCTTGCTCGCAAGTGGCATCGCCTCGTTCAGCATATTCACCATGTATGACAGTCTCGGCATGGTCCGCTTGCTTGGCCTACCTCATGTAATCTTGTGGACGCCGCTGACGATTTATCTGTTCACGCTCTCTCGCAAGATGGAGTTGCCGCAGATCCCAGTGTGGATTTTGCGCATAGTCTAAGCCACTATCGTTATTTCACTGATCTTCCATTATTGAGATGTGATCCGTTACATCTTGGGCGACCGCGCGTCGCTCATCTAAGCTCTGCGCGCCTCTATGGCGGCAATTGCGCTTGCTACGGCCGCCTCAATGCTCAGCTCGGATGTATCAATCAAAACCGCGTCTGAGGCAGGCTTCAAAGGGGCCTCTGCACGGTTCATGTCCCGTTCGTCGCGCGCCTGAACATCTGCCAGAACCTGCCCACGCGTGCTTGGATCGCCCTTCGCAGAAAGCTCTAGATAACGACGCTCCGCACGCACCTCGGCAGAAGCTGTGACAAACAATTTCACCGCAGCGTCCGGGCAAATCACCGTACCAATGTCACGCCCGTCTAGAACAGCACCACCCGCACGCGCCGCGAACGCACGTTGAAAATCAACCAAAGCGGCACGCACCTCAGGGATCACCGCAACTTTGCTGGCCGCTTGCGCAACTTCTGGGGTGCGCAAATCAGTGTCATCCAGATCTTGCGCTGTCAGTCTTTGAACGGCCTCAATCGGCTCCACCCCAAGCAGCGTCTTGGCGGCAACCGCGCGATACAAAAGCCCCGTATCAAGATGCGCGAAACCAAAATGAGCCGCTACCGCCTTGGACAACGTCCCCTTACCTGCCGCCGCAGGTCCGTCAATGGCAACTGTAAAACCCGTCATCCGCGTTTCCTTGATGCTATAAATGCTGACATTAAACAGAGCGCGAAAATCGCGTATTTTGCAAGCGTGACCCAATGCACCGCGCTCACCTCAGCCGTAAGCGTCGCCGGGTCCAGATTTCCCTTGGTTGCAAGCCCCATGCGGATGGCAAGCATCATGTCCTCGCCAAAATCAAGCGCCATAAAGAGCGCGGCAATCGCAACGCCCCAAAACCGCCAGCTAACGGCGCTGCGCATCATATGCACGAGCATGACCCACAGACCGAAGATCGTGATGAATAGAAAATCTATCGACAACAAGACCGCTTTATAGAGCCGATCCAGCCCCTTGGTCCGCAACTCATCGCCCAGTTCAACCAGTGCACTATCGGTATACGCCCCAAGCGTGGCTTGCGGAAGAAACGCCACATACGGCGCAATTTTCCATTGCAAGATCGCGACCATCAACAAGAACAGCAACAGCGCTCCAACACCTAATGCCCGCAGCACTGCTAGCGGGTTCTTCATGCATTACGCCGTGTAATCTTTGCCCCAAGCGCTGCCATTAGCGGCTCAAAAATTGGGAAAGACGTGGCGATAGGGCCAGCATCATCAACGCGAACAGGTTTGATCGCGCTCATGCCGAGCACCAAAAAGGACATAGCAATGCGGTGATCCAGATGACTCGCACATTCTGCGCCGCCTTGCACATTGCCCATGCCGCACCCCTGCACGATCCACCAATCAGAACCGTCCTCAACCTCAACACCGTTCGCACGCAAGCCAACTGCCATCGCTTCAATGCGATCGCTTTCTTTCACACGCAACTCTTTGACACCGCGCATAACGGTCGGACCGCTCGCATTGGCAGCAACAACAGACAGCACAGGATATTCATCAATCATCGACGCGGCCCGCGCGGGCGGCACTTCGATGCCTTTCATGTCAGGCGAAAAGCGTGCGCGCAGATCCGCCATCGGCTCGCCACCCTCAATCCGCTCGTTCTCGTAAGATAAATCAGCGCCCATTTCTCGCAGCGTCTCAAATAGTCCCGCACGCGTGGGGTTCAGGCCAATATTGGGCACCAAAACGTCAGAGCCTTCTGTGATCAAAGCCGCACACACAGGAAACGCGGCAGAGCTGGGATCGCGCGGCACCGTAATCACTTGCGGCACCAACTCTGGCTGGCCAGTCAAAGTGATCACGTGACCCTCGTCCGTGTCTTCAACTGTCAATTCCGCGCCAAACCCTTGTAACATGCGTTCTGTGTGATCGCGGGTCGCTTCTTTCTCGATGACCACGGTTTGGCCAGGTGCGTTAAGCCCTGCCAACAGAACCGCAGACTTCACCTGCGCTGATGGGACGTGCGTCGTGTAGCGCACGGGAACAGGCTCCTTCGCGCCAACAATCGTCATGGGCAAACGCCCCCCGTCACGGCCAACAGCCTTGGTGCCAAACAGCGCCAAAGGATCGGTGACCCGCGCCATCGGACGGCTATTCAAACTCGCGTCCCCCGTGAAAGCCGCAGTGATATCAGTTGTCGCCATCGCGCCCATAATCAAACGCACACCTGTGCCGGAGTTGCCGCAATCGATCACATTTTCCGGCTCAGCAAAACCGCCAACACCGACGCCGTGCACGGACCACTCGCCGTCGCCATGATCGGTGACTTCTGCCCCGAACGAACGCATCGCGCGGCCTGTGTCGAGCACGTCTTCACCCTCAAGCAGACCCGTGATGCACGTCTCACCCACCGCCATCGCGCCCAAAATAAGTGCGCGGTGCGAGATCGATTTATCCCCAGGCACATCCGCACGCCCAATCAGCGGTCCGCACTTAGAGGAGGACATCGGAACAGGAGTGCCATGAGACGACATGCGCAAGACTTTCGTTAGAGGTCAGATTCAGCCCGCGTGATACCCCAAGCACATTCCCCCGTCCATGAGCCGCGTCTTCATCTTGCCAAATAAACTCATAATCCGACGCATACGCCACGCGCTGCTATCAAGTCTCGCGAACAAAAGTCAGATAATGCGGCGTGCGACCTTCGCGAAGCGCCTTTTGCTCATAACGCGTGGATACCCAATCGCTCCACGGCTCTTTCCAATCCGCAGCACTTTCAGCGATCCAATCAAATCCTGCGCGCGGCACCTCTTCTAAAGTTTGGCGCACATAATCCTCAATATCCGTCGCGACTCGCAATTCAGCACCAATCGCCATCACTTTGGCGAGGGCTTGGAGATGTTCGTGCGTCACAAAACGTCTGCGATGATGACGTTTCTTTGGCCAAGGGTCGGGGTAATTCAGGAACACTTTGGACACGCAGCCATCAGGCAAAACATCAAATAAATCACGCACATCACCCGCATGAACCCGCAGGTTGGGCGCATCAAGCTCGCGAATTTTGCCCAGCAACATCGCAACACCGTTGATATAGGGTTCCGCACCGATCAGCCCAACATCAGGATTTTGCACGGCTTGATGGATCAAATGTTCCCCACCGCCAAAGCCGATTTCCAGCCACAAAGGCTTGTCCCCAAACAACCCCTCAAGGTCAAGATTGTCTCGATTGGGATTCTCTTCCCATCCAACCGCCCCAGGTGACAGCTTCGCCAAATCCTCTTCAAGATAAGCCTGCTGGCTATCTCGCAAGTTATGACCTTTGAAGCGGCCGTAAAAATTGCGCCAAGGCGCGCCGGAGGGATGTTTTGTATCAGTCATGGCGCGCCTGTTAGCCCGCGTGAGCGATCTTGTCGAGCAAATGCGCCAAACCTTTTGGATCTGCAAAGAAGGGCGAATGAGAGGTTTGCATCTCATAGCGATCCTCGGGCGCAAATCTGGCAGCCATGTCGCTTTGATATTCAGGTGGTATCGTTTGATCGTTGGCGCACCGTATGTAGGACTTCGCCGTGCGCACATAATTTTCGCCAAGTTCTAAAGCGGTGGCTTGTGGCAAAATCGCTTGCGGCACAATCCGCGCCTTGGCGTAGGCAACCGCTTCGTCAGGGCAATCATGATAAAACGTCTCGCGTGCCTTCTCAGGGATCGGTACCCAGCTTAGCCCATCTGCGCTTTTCTCGATAGCATCGAGCAAAGGCTGGCGCGGTGCCTCTTTGCGCATGTCGATCAGGGACATTCCCGACACAGGCGCATAGGAACACAGATGGATCAAACGCGCGATTTTTCGCGGGGCTTTTTCCGCTGCTGCCGCGATTGGAAACCCCGCCATAGAATGCCCGACAAGCACTACGGGCGTGTCAATCGCGTCGAGGATGGCATCGCGATACAAAGCTAACGTCACCTCGGCAATTGGGGTTCTGTCGTCGCCATGCGACGGCAGATCAAGCGCGCGGGCGGTATTGCCCAGCTCAATCAATTCAGGCAAAATATCGCGCCAGCACCACGCCCCATGGCACGATCCATGTATCAACAGAAATTCAGCCATTCGTGCCGTGACCGATGCTATCCATAAACCGAATAAGGTGCTGCGCATAGAGATCGGGTTGCTCGACACAGGGCAAATGACCAGCTTTGCGGATCAATTCAAACCCCGCACCGGGAATCAGCCCCATCAACTCGCGCACCATGTCCGGCGGGGTTGAGCCATCTTCAGACCCAGCAATCCCCATAGCAGGCAAGCGCAAACCAGAGGTTGACGTCATCATATCCGTCCCCGAAATCGCGGCCATGCAGGCGTTGAACCCAGTCGCAGGCTGGCGCGTTAACATGTTGCGCCACAACTGTAGCTCTGGCGTGGCGTGGAAAGCTTTGGAAAACCAACGATCCATCGTCGCATCCGCCACCGCGTCAATGCCGCCCCCATTCACCGTGTCGATACGCCCGTTCCACATGTCAGCGTTACCGATTTTTGCACCCGTATTGGACAAAACGATACCTCGGACCAGATCCAGCCGTTTAACCGCAAGACCCTGCGCAATCATGCCGCCCATAGACAGCCCGATAAAGACCGCGTCTTTCGCGCCAACATAATCCATCAACCGTTCCGTATCCGTGATCAGCGCCCCCATGCCATATGGCCCATCAGGACAGGCGGACAAGCCATGACCGCGCGTGTCATACCGAATGTAGCGCAACCCGTCTTTTGGCAGTCGCTCCAACACCGGATCCCAGAGCCGCAAATCCGTTCCAAGTGAGTTTGAAAAAACCACAGGCGCGCCATTAGGATCACCATCCTCCCGCCAATGCAAAAGCGTATCACCCGTGTCGAAAATACTCATCGTTGCCCTCCCAGCCGATCAGCAAACGCAAGATGCACCATGATCTGGCCATGATCAGACGCCAGTTTATTGTACGGCGCATCCTCGTGACTGCCATCAGTCAAATGATCGTTGAGCACGCTAAAATACTCCATCTCGGCCAAGGTTCCACCCGCGTCCGGCACGAAATGGCGCGAGAGATAGATTTGATCAATGCTCTCGTAAACGCCACCAAAGGCCGATGTGTAAACCATATCACGCAGCGACTTTTTCACAAAAAGCTTTTCAGCAGAGTGCAGGCGCACGGCGCTTATCGCCTCTTGAATCGTCTCATTTTCATCTTTGGAATAACGATCATTTGAGGCCTTGGCATTGTGACGCAGCATCCAAGAGTAGTTCTTGAACGGCTTCTCACCCGCAATAATCTCGCTGCTCACCGCGTGTTCACCATCGTTGAAATCGCCCATGACGATCACTGGATGCCCTGCCTTAAGCTCAGCAACAATTTCACGGCGCAGCACCCACGCTTCTGCCATACGTCGGAGCGCAGCGCGCGCAGCGCCCAGCGCGCGGCCAACAGAATCATAGTTTGCGAGATCAGACTCTGGCGCAAACTCCGCACCCTCTGGACGGACAAACTCGCCAAGCTTCGATTTGAGGTGAGTATTGAAAACTGTCACCACCTCGCGCCCCATCGGCACACGCGCTTTCAGGATCGGACGCGAAAGACGTGAAATGCGGTAGTGACCGCCATCGCCGCCGCCCATGTCTTGAAACGGGATATCAAGTGGCTCTGGCAAATCCTGTATGATGTCTGGCGTGCCCTCAAAGCCAAACCGCGACAGGATCGCAACGCCCGGACGTCGCTGCCCCGGTGCGCCATCATTCGCATTTGGCGCAAAGGCCAGCGCCGCATCGCGGTAGCCTGCATACTTTAGCTTGCGAAAAATCGCCTTTTTGCGATAGCGCTTGGAGCGATCAGGGATCACATCCTCATTGCTTTCCTCTCCAATCTCATCCGCCTCGCGGATCACTGCGCGCAACGCCGCTTCTTCGAATATCTCTTGAAAACCAACCACATCCGCATCCAAAGTCACAATCTGATCAGCGAGCCATGCGGCTTTCCAAGCGTGTTCTTCTGTCGTGTAGCTTTGGAAGGTGTAGTATTCCTGTTCAGCACCAATCAGGTTTTTGACGTTGAAACTGGCGACGGTTGCGCGTGTCATTTGCACTTACTCCAGAGTTGCCAAAGCGCGTTCGAACACGGCCTTGTCCACATTCCCACCTGATGCGGTTACGATTACGGTATCTGAGTTTAAATGATCGCCGTGAAACAGCGCACTGGCCAAAGCCACTGCGCCGCCCGGTTCAATCACCACCCGCAAACGCTCAAAGGCAAGTGCCATCGCGCGCAGGCAATCCTCTTCGCTGACAACAATCCCCGCCCCGCAGAGACGGTGCATAATTGGAAAGGTCAAATCGCCCGGTTGCGGCGTGATAATCGCATCGCAGATCGAGCCTGTCATCGCGTTGTTGCGCTGGATTGCACCCGCGCTCAACGATCGCGCCACATCGTCAAAGCCTTCCGGCTCCGCAGGGCGCACTCTGAAATCTGGCGCATCAGCTTCAAGCGCCAAGGCGATGCCAGAGGTCAGACCGCCACCACCGCAACAGGTAATCACTTCGCCCTCTGTGATGCCTTCTTGCGCCACTTGTTCAGCAATTTCCAACCCGCAAGTGCCCTGCCCCGCAATGACGAGCGGATCATCAAAGGGCTTCACCAAGGTCAATCCGCGTTCCGACGAAAGGGTCGCACCAATGACATCGCGATCCTCTGTAGCGCGATCATAAAGCACCACCTCCGCGCCTAGCGCGCGCGTGTTATCAATCTTCACGCGCGGCGCATCAGCGGGCATGATAATCACGGAACTGGTCCCATGTATTTTTGCAGCCAGAGCCACACCCTGCGCGTGATTACCACTGGAAAACGCGATGACGCCCCTCGCGCGTTGCTCTGGCACCATCGCCGACAAAGCAGACCAACCGCCGCGAAATTTGAAACTGCCTGTATGCTGCAAACATTCGGCTTTAAGGAACACGCGCCGACCAGCGATCTCATCCAAAAATGACGAGGACAACAGCGGTGTGCGGCGCACAACCCCTTGTCCGCGCACAAAAGCAGCCCTGATCATATCGATATTCATTGCATTTTTGCGATCCACGCTTGCAACAGGGCCACGGCCTCTGGCTCATCAAGAAACGGCACATGCGCGCGATCCGCGATCACCGCCCCCATCGCCGTTGGTATTCGTTTGAGCATGTCCTCATAGCAGGCTTGCGTCAGCAGGTCCGAGTTGGCCCCACGCAAGATCGCAAGTGGCAGATCACTCAACGCCTCATACCAGGGCCAAAGATCTGGCACGGCCGCATGGCTCGTCGCCTCCACCGCGTCGCGCAGTTTGGGATCATAGCTAAGCTCTAAGCCATCAGGCGTTTGCATGAAGAACTTATTAACCTCTTCCATCCAACGCGTCATAGATACATTTGGAAACATGTCGCGCATTACATGCGCACGTGCGTTTGCCGCGTCTTCCAGCGTTTTGACCTTTGGCCTGATGCCAAGATATCCCATGATCACGTCAAGTCCGTTGGGATCAAGCTCCGGCCCAATATCATTCAACGCCACCCCAATAAGCCGCGCCTTGAGCGTCGCCGCAAGTCCCATCGCAATGAGACCACCGCGTGACGTTCCAAGAATCGCCGCCTTGTCCAGCCCCAGATGATCCAGCAGCTCCATCGCATCCTGCGCCTCGCGCATAATGTTGTAGGTGGTGAAATTTTTCGCCCAATCCGACTTGCCGCGCCCGCGATAATCCAGCCGGATAACTTGGCACCCCTTAAGATGTGGCAGCACATAATCAAAGTCGCGGCTGTCACGCGTGAGGCCCGACAGGCACAACAAAGGCAAGCCGGACCCTTCGATCTCATAGAACAAGGACAGGCCATCAGACGTGTTAAAACGAGACATCAGGAACCTGCGAGTTGTGGAATATTGGTGAGATCGCTCAAGACATGCTGCGGCTCTGCGAAGAGGCGATCCATAGGTTCGCCCACGCGGTTGACCCAGACGGTTTGAAAGCCGAACCCGCTTGCCGCCGCAACGTCCCACCCGTTTGAGGACACGAAGAGCACCTCGTCTTTAGTGCACTCAAATCGATCCAGCACCATTTGATAGACCTGTGCGTCTGGCTTGAAAACGCCCACATCTTCGACCGACAGAACCGCGTCGAGATAGGTTTCGATCCCCGCAGAACCAACGGCCCCGTCGAGCATATCAGGTGCGCCGTTGGACAAAATCGCCGTTTGCAGACCCGCCGCCTTGAGTTGCGCCAACATCATCGGCACTTCCTTATAGGCCCGCAATTCCCAATAAAGCGCGAGCAAGCGTTCGCGCAGTTCCAGATCACCGTCCAGACCAGTCTTTTCCAAGGCCCAATCCAGCCCGTCTTGCGTGACGCTCCAGAAATCTGTGTGATTGCCCGAGACCGCGCGCAGCCAAGTATATTGCAACTGTTTTTGACGCCAGAACTCCGCAAGCTCACCCGCTTTTGCAGCCAATGCCTCGCGGCCTTCTTCGCCCGCTGCAATGCGTGCAGCCGCGCCCACATCGAACAGCGTGCCATAGGCATCGAATACACAGATCTTGATGGTCATGTCTTGCTCCCCCCTGTCGCGACACCATGGCGCGCACGTCTCAGCGGGGCAAGGGGTGGCAACCTAGATTTTCAGCAATACCGCGCCGCTTCGCCCTGAGGTCATGACACGTTCATGTGCAAGGGCCGCATCTTCCAACGGCATGATCTCGTGGATCTCGGGAGTCAGCGCGCCTTGTGACAACGCCGCGAGCAGTTTTTCAATCGCAGCCACGCGGGGGGCAGGATCGAGGATATAGACCAGAACGATATCAATCGTGATAGCTTTGAACAGGAAAGGGCCAAACGGCAAAGTCGGGGCCATATCCAGTTGGGAACCATAGGCCGCGATCGTGCCATTTGCGCAAACGACCTCTGCAAGGAGGGGAGCGTTTGCTCCAAACTCTACCTCAACCGCGCGATCGACGCCTTTGCCATCCGTCAGAGACAAAATTTGCGCCGCCAAATCCGGCGCGCGGTACTCGAGGACATGGTCGGCACCAGCATCTGTGACCCTCTCAAACGCATTTGGAGACGCAGTCGCGATCACCCGCGCCCCGCCCCATTTGGCAAGCTGCACCGCGTTATGACCGACCGCGCCAGCACCACCGGAGATGAACAGGGTTTGACCGGCGATATCGCCACCACCAAAGACTGTATGTGCCGCAGTTAATCCTGGAATGCCCAAGGTCGCGCCCGCTTCTAGCGAGGCACCTTCAGGTAGTGCGACCGCCTGTTCAGACGGAACGCAGATCGCTTCTGCCGCTGTGCCAAAGGCGCGTTGCCATTGACCATTCCAAATCCAAACGCGCGCGCCAATACGCGCAGGATCAACACCCGCGCCCACTGCATCAATCACGCCTGCGCCATCAGAATGCGGCACAACCAGATCAAACGGAGGTTTCAAGACACCCGGGCGCGTGCCGCCGCGAGCTTTAGCGTCGGACGGATTTACCCCAGAAAACACAAGCTTGACGCGCACTTCGCCAGCCGCAGGTTCAGGCAACGCAACATCATGCAACGCCAATACATCGCCCGCAATACCAAACTCAGAATAGCCAATCGCGCGCATCTAACGGGCGGTTTTGCGTAGACGGATCACTACATCAACCTTAGCGATCTCCATGCCCTCAGGAGCATCAGGCAAAGCCGCGATCACCAGATCTTCGGCAACAGCATCGGTCAAACGCCCGTCATCTTCCCAATAGAAATGCGGATGATCGTGGATGTTGGTGTCAAAGTAGCTTTTTGAGCCATCAACCGTGACTTCCTGCACCAGCCCCACATCGCAGAACGCGCGCAAAGTGTTGTAAACCGTCGCAAGCGACACGCTTTCACCGCGCCCATGCGCCGCCGCAAACAAACTTTCCGCTGTGACGTGGCGGTTTTTACCATCCCCCACCAACAGATCCGCTAAGGCCAAACGCTGCCGCGTTGGACGCAATCCGCCATCCGAAAGCCACTCGGCTGCGCGGTTTTCTAGCTGGCTCAAAACATCTGTCATGGGGCGTCCTACTATTGGCTGCCCTATCTATATGCCATTTTGCGCGCCATTTTCAATCGCCTCCTTCGCAACTGTGCACTTTGGTTCCCTTGCACGTGCTCGGGCGCGGATGATAGGAAAAGGAAAACACGCTTAATACTGGAGCCAACATGTCCGATTTCCCTAGCAGCTTTGACAAAGACGACCTTCTCAAATGCGCCCGCGGCGAGCTGTTTGGCGAGGGCAATGCCCAGCTTCCAGCACCGCCCATGTTGATGATGGATCGCATCACCGATTGTTCCGGCGATGGTGGCGCGCATGGTAAGGGTCACATCGTGGCCGAGTTCGATATCACACCCGATTTATGGTTCTTTGACTGCCACTTCCCCGGCAATCCGATCATGCCAGGCTGTTTGGGTCTGGATGGTTTGTGGCAGCTTACAGGCTTCAATCTAGGCTGGCGTGGCTGGCAAGGGCGTGGCTATGCTTTGGGTGTAGGCGAAGTGAAGCTGAAAGGCATGGTGCGTCCTGATCGCAAAATGCTGACGTATAAAATCGATTTCACCAAAGCGATCCAGACGCGTCGTTTGACCATGGGTGTCGCTGACGGGATCGTCGAGGCGGATGGTGAAGTGATTTACGAAGTGACGGGGATGAAGGTGGCTTTGAGCGAGAGTTGATAGGGAAATCTTAGGACAAGAAAACTATATCCAGGCAGGTTTTAAAAAAGGCAATTTTTTCATTATTTGAACCTTTAATGTGGATGCCAGTGCTCTGCGGTGCGGCAAGCGCAGATATGATGTATAACGTCTTTTAAAAAGGTCTCTGTTGAGCATCTTCATGACTAACAGAAGACCACAGCATATCTGAAAAACCACGACTGGCACGAAAATGACCTCGAAGACTGCGACGTATCAAAAGGTTTGTTAGGAAAGATTAACATTTCAGGCATCAATCTGAACAAGGGCCTTTTTGGAAATGTTCTGTTCGATGACTGTAAGGCCAATGACGAGTATTATTTTCTGTCAAGCGACAAGCGAAGCGGCATTGTTTTTGGTCAGGCTGACAATGACGTCTATCCAAACTCAAAATGCATGCCAGCCAGTCAGGCAGAGTCACCGAAGCTTTTCGAAACTTGGGCAACAGAGCTATTTATCGGCCAAGAGTTAGAAAGCAGAACGGGGAGCCGCTACGGAAACGTCGGAACTATTTGACAATCCACACACTTTCCACAGAATTTGAGCAGCGCAGCACCTTTTACAACCGATATCCTGAACAAAAATTTGAAAAAGTCTTCGCTCGCGTCAGCTCACTATCAGGTTTCCGTCACAAGGCTTATACCTAATTACTAACGCCTTTAAAAACCGCCGCTCGCTGCTTTTCCCCAACATAAGACCACGCCACAAACCGACTAACCTTCTGACCCTGCGCCATATCGATGACGTCATACTCAACCTTCGCCCTGTCCAAGATCCGTCGAATCGGCGCAAGGCTGTCCTTTTTGGACACCAATGAGGTGAACCACACACACTGATCCGCAAACGCGCGACTTTCCTCGATCATCTGCGCGATGAATTTTATCTCGCCCCCCGGACACCAAAGCTCTGCGTGTTGCCCACCAAAATTGAGCGTGTCCGACGCTCCTTTCCCAAGGTTCTTCCACTTCCTCTGGGTGCCTTTCATCGCTTGCTCTTTCGAGGCGTGAAACGGTGGATTGCATAGCGTAACGTGGAACATATCATCGGGCGTGATCACCCCTTTGAAAATGTTCCTGGACGCACCTTGATGTCGCAAATCAATGCCTAAATCATTCAGATCGTTAATTTTCTGCGCTGACGCGAGCGCCCCTGCATCGATATCCACGCCCGTAAAATCCCAGCCATACGCGCTTTGCCCGATAAGCGGGTAGACCAAGCTGGCACCTGTGCCGATGTCCAATGCTTTGATCTTACGCCCCGTCGGGATTTTTTGACCATTATCGCGCGCGAGCAAATCCGCGAGATGATGGATGTAGTCAGCGCGTCCCGGGATCGGGGGGCAGAGGTAATTGGCAGGAATGTCCCAAGACTCGACATTGTAGTAGGATTTGAGCAACGCGCGATTGAGCATGCGCACCGCGTCGGGGTTTTGGAAATCTATCGTCGCCAAGCCCGTTGGGTTGCGGATCGTGAACGCCTCAAGCTCTGGCACATGTCCTGACAAAAGTGCGAAATCGTATCCGTCGATATGTTGATTACGCGGGTGCAGAGTCGATTTGCGCGCCATGAGACACCTTTAAAAAGCTCGGTACTGAGGGGCAGCCAGATCACTCTGGTCGTGAAATGGCAATTGAAAACCCGTTCTAGTCCTTCCTTATCCGCGCCCCACTCTTATCCGCAAACGCAGCTAAACGCGCCCGCGCATCCGGTTGCGTGTTCACAACGCCCGCAACCACCGCCTCTGCATAGGCCGCGTCCATCGCGGACATATTTTGCATGTGGCTCACTGCGGAACAGATCGCGAAGTTGGACAAAGGCAAGTTCTCTGCCGCGCGGTTGGCCAGTTCCATTGCCTTGTCAAAGCTTGACCCATCAACACGGTACTGCGCCAAACCGACCTCTTCAGCCTCAGCCCCAGAGTACACACGCCCCATCAGCATCATGTCGATCATCCGCGCTTTGCCGACCAGATCCGTCACGCGGATCGTCGCACCACCTCCTGTGAACAAACCGCGCTGACCCTCTGGCAAAGCAAAATAGGTCGTTTCATCCATCACGCGCACGTGCGCGGAACTCGCCAATTCCAAACCGCCACCAACAACAGCACCGTGCAAAGCCGCGATGATCGGGACGCCGCCATATTCCATCTTGTTGAACGCCTCATGCCAGCGCAGGCACAGGTGCATGAATTCCGCAGGGCTGCGATCCGCATCGTGGTGTTCGACTAAATCCAGACCCGCGCAAAAATGATCGCCGGCACCTGCTAGCACAATTGCTCGCACACCCGCACGCGGTGCCAAGGAAAAGAATTCCACCATTTCTTCAACTGTCGCACTATCAAGCGCGTTGCGTTTTGAAGGACGGTTCAAGGTGACAACCCAAACGTCATTTTCATGCGCCTCTAACGTGAGATTAGTGAAATCAGCGGGATTGATCTGGGGTGCCATCAGCCTGTCCTTACATGCGCAAAACTCAATAACATTTGCGTAACTGGCCAAATTGGCCCCGACAAGATTGCAGATACCACTGCGACGCACCGTCACTTTCACGCGTGCTCTCCCCCTTGCACCTGCGCCCTGCTCTGCCCTACATAGAAGCAAGAATTAAAAAGGGAGTGCGCTATGCGCCGTGTCGTCGTCACAGGTTTGGGAATCGTATCAAGCATCGGCAACAACGCAGATGAGGTTCTAACCTCTTTGAGAGAAGGCCGCTCTGGCATCACTGCCAATGAAGACATGAAAGAGCACGGCTTTCGCAGCCAGATCGCGGGCGCGATCGATCTTGATATCAAAGATCACGTGGACAAGCGCACATTGCGTTTCATGGGGCCGGGGGCTGCCTATGCTCATATTGCAATGAGTCAGGCGATTTCTGATGCGGGACTTACTGAGAAAGAGATCATCAACCCAATGACAGGCTTGATAGCAGGCTCTGGTGGTCCATCCACCTCCGCCATGCTCGCCGCGCATCAGGTTGTGTTGAAATCCGGTGCGACGAAACGCATTGGTCCTTTTGCCGTACCAAAAACGATGTCTTCGACAGTCAGCGCGAACCTCGCGACAGCGTACCAGATCAAGGGCATGAATTTCTCGATCACCTCTGCGTGCTCGACATCTTTGCACTGCATCGGCATGGCGGCGCAGCAAGTCGCACTGGGCTTGCAAGACACAATGTTCGCTGGTGGCGGTGAAGAGCTTGATTGGACTTTGTCCTGTCTCTTCGACGCAATGGGCGCGATGTCCTCGAAATATAATGACACGCCTGAGAAAGCGTCCCGCGCCTTTGATGCAAACCGCGATGGTTTTGTGATTGGCGGCGGCGGCGGCATGGTTGTGCTGGAGAGCTTAGAAAGCGCACAAGCACGCGGTGCAAAGATTTACGCAGAAGTCACAGGCTTCTCCGCGACCTCCGATGGAGCTGACATGGTTGCGCCGTCTGGTGAAGGCGGCGAACGCGCGATGCGCGGGGCTTTGAAAACACTGCAGAGTGATCGCAGCGTCAGCTACATCAACGCGCACGGCACATCCACGCCAGTGGGCGATGTGGGCGAGATCGAAGCGGTGCGCCGGGTCTTTGGCGAAGGCACAACACCTCCGGTCAGCTCGACCAAATCGATGACAGGTCACTCCCAAGGGGCCACAGGCGCACAAGAAGCAATCTACTGCCTTCTCGCTCTGCAAAACGATTTCATCATCCCGTCGATCAATGTGGAAACGCTTGATCCTGCGTTAAACGCTGCTGAAATCGCAACCACCCGCGTTGACAACGCAGGACTTGATACGGTGATGACCAACTCCTTCGGCTTTGGCGGCACCAACGGCTCCATGCTGCTTAGCAAATTTCACGGGTGATCTGATATGACAGGCTCTATGCACGGTAAAAGAGGCCTTATTATGGGCGTTGCCAACGAACGCTCGATTGCGTGGGGCATTGCCAAAGCGATGGCAGAGGCGGGCGCAGAACTGGCGTTTACTTATCAAGGCGAAGCATTCGGCAAACGCCTAGAACCGCTCGCAGCCTCCGTTGGTTCCGACTTCATGGTCGATGTAGACGTCACCGATGATGCCTCGCTCGACACCGCGTTTGAGCAACTTGGCAAACGCTGGGACAGCATCGACTTCGTGGTCCACGCGATTGCTTATTCGGACAAGAACGAACTCACGGGCCGCATCCTCAATACATCTCGTGAAAACTTCAAAAACTCGATGGATATCTCCGCATATTCCTTAATCGAAGTCGCACGCCGCGCGCACCCGATGATGGTCGACAACGGCGGTACGATCCTGACGCTCACTTATATGGGCTCAACCCGCGTTACCCCGAATTACAATGTCATGGGCGTGGCAAAAGCGGCGCTAGAATCTACTGTGCGTTACCTCGCCAACGATCTCGGCCCTGAGGGTATCCGCGTTAACGCGATCAGCCCAGGCCCAATGAAAACCCTCGCAGGTGCGGCCATTGGCGGCGCGCGCAAGACCTACAAGCACACGGATCAAAACGCACCTTTGCGCAACAATGCGACACTAGACGCAGTCGGCGGTGCTGCTGTCTTCCTCGCTTCCGATGTAGGTGCCTGCACGACAGGTGAAATCGTCCGGGTTGATGGCGGCTTCCATGTCTTGGGGATGCCACAACAAGACAACCTGTAAAGCTTCATCTTTCGAAATTAACTTTGGGGGAGCCCGCTCAACGGGAAGGGGTTAGCCCCAGCTTTCGAATTTCCGACGAAAATTCGCGCCCCTAAAACCACTGTCCTGGTTCCATCAATCCCAAATCCAGCAGTTGTCGGGAATGCCACTCAAACGGCGCAGAATTGTGCCACTTGAAAGTTTGAATATCAAACGATGAACCTGGGTTTCGTTTCAACGCCTTGGCCGTGCGAAACGACATGATCGCCGCAGACAGGTTATGATGCCACTCACAGGCATATGTATTGTATTCTGGCACATTAAACGTGTGGTTCGCACGCAGCTGCAATCCCTTTTGAGATTTAAACAAAGCCACACGGTCTATCTTGCGGCTGGCCTCTGTCACATGCTCTTCATAGCGCCAACGCAGTCCGCCAAAAAAGTCGAGCTGTCGTTCCTCAGGCCACGTCGTGCCAGGCTTCATACGTGCCAAAGCATAATAACCGGATCGATCCATATGCGCATGCTCGAGCGAGACCGCATTCGGGAAGGTTTCCAGATCATCCGCATAAAGATCGACGACATAGGTCATCACGCTCGCGCGGCGCTCTTCTGCGTTAAAGCCGATCATTTCCCCAACGCTGCGGGTCTCACAAAATGGGTAAAAGAGATACTCAGCATTATAGCAGTAATAAAACCAAATATCAGGTGCAGCCGCGACAACTTGATTCACAGCCTCTTCCAACGTCCCATCACAGGTTAAATCATATGAAACCCGATGCACAATATCGACCAAATCAGTCGGTAAATCAAAAGCATCCGGCATCATTGCAATCACATGCTTGAAGCCACAATCAATGTGGTGTCGCACAGTCGTGCCAATTTCGACATCGTCTTCGATAAAGATCAGCGCAACAGGCCCTTTGACGAAGACCTCTTTTGCACCAGCAATGAACTGCTTGAGCGACGAATACCGCGACACACCAAATTCCCTATCTTCTACCTATCCAGCTAGAATCGGCCATTTGTGCGTGCATTGCAAGCGCCCAGCGTTTTGATGTAACACGCGCCAAACCCGCGCACTGCGCGCCCCTCATTATAAAGGCGTTTTACCATGGCAGAGACTAAGAAACTCTTTATCAAAACCTACGGCTGCCAGATGAATGTCTACGATTCCGAACGCATGAGCGAAGCATTAGGGGCATCGGGTTACACAGAAACCCAAACGCCCGATGATGCGGACATGATTTTGCTCAACACATGTCACATCCGCGAGAAGGCCGCAGAAAAGATATATTCAGAACTCGGTCGGATGAAATCGCTGAAGACCGCCAAACCCGATCTCAAAATCGGTGTCGCAGGCTGTGTCGCGCAGGCGGAGGGTGCAGAAATAATGCGGCGCCAGCCCGCCGTCGATCTGGTTGTTGGCCCCCAGAGCTATCACCGTCTTGCAGAAATGGAAATCAAAACCCGTCGCGGCGAAAAGGCGCTGGATACAGATTTTCCGATTGAGGATAAATTCGAAGCGCTCAAACATCGCCCCAAGGCCCGTCGCGCGCCAGCGGCTTTCCTGACGGTCCAGGAAGGCTGTGACAAGTTCTGCGCCTTCTGCGTCGTGCCTTATACCCGTGGTGCCGAAACCAGTCGTCCAGTGCAGCGCATCGTCGATGAAGCAAAGAACCTCGTAGAACGTGGCGTGCGCGAGATCACCTTGCTCGGGCAGAACGTGAACGCCTATCACGGGACTGGCCCTGACGGAAATGAATGGGGCCTCGCACAGCTCATTTGGGAACTCGACAAGGTCGATGGTCTCGCGCGCATCCGATTTACCACGTCGCACCCCAACGACATGCAAGATGACCTGATCGACGCACACGCGCATTGTGCTAAGCTGATGCCTTATCTGCATTTACCTGTGCAATCCGGCTCTGACCGCATCTTAAAGCGCATGAACCGCTCACACACAGCAGACAGCTATCTGCGTCTTATCGAGCGGATCCGCGCTGCGCGTCCTGACATTCTTATGTCCGGTGATTTCATCGTGGGCTTTCCCGAAGAAACCGAAGAAGACTTCCAAGCGACGCTAGATCTGATCAAAGAGGTGCGCTACGGCTATGCCTACTCGTTCAAATACTCGACCCGTCCGGGCACACCCGCAGCTGAGCGCGCACAAGTAGAAGACGCGGTCGCCGCTGAACGCTTGCAACGCTTGCAAGCCTTGATCACTCAGCAGCAGGTCGAAATCCAGAACAGTATGGTAGGCCGCGATGTGACTATCTTGATCGAAAAGCAAGGTCGCGATTCGGGCCAAATGGTCGGCAAATCCGAGTATTTGCATGCAGTGCATATCAACGACTGCGACGCGATCCCCGGCGACTTAGTCCAAGCACGCATCACAGAAGCGGTCCGAAATTCACTTGCTGGGACGATGATCTAACCCAATTTTAGGCACGCCCAACCCTTTGAGCCGCTTCGACTTTTCTCGCACCTGAGCACCACGGCTCCCTGCAAAACAGGACAACACTCGAATCGGTGGCCAGCATTCAGATCAAAGAAACCGACAAATCCCTGCACGTCTCCCGCTTTCAGGTAAAAGCCAGCCGAATTTACCCTACCGAAGGGTAAATTGGCGCGCTAAGGCATCTTATTGTCATCAAATTACACTTCACACGAAGCCAGTATTTGGTAGAGTATCAATATTTAGTGGGATGCAGAGCAAGTACACCGCGTATATAGTGGCGCTCTGGGGGGTTTAGGACGAAGGACGATGGCTATGGTTAATTTGCTTTCAAAAGCACTTCGTACCGTTGCAAAAAGTGCTGCTATTCTAAGCGTGAGTGCAATGGCATTCACAACTGTCGCGTCTGCTAAGCAACATGGTACACAACAATTTGGTGACGCTCAGGGCGTTGCGACTGCTATTCAGGGTGCTGCGACAGGCAAAACACGCACAGTTCTTGGCGAGCGCTACATTCCAAACATTTGGGTTGATCCCGATGGGTGCGAGCACTGGGTGATGGATGATGGTGTTGAAGGCTACATGACGCCGCACACCAACCGACAAGGTATCCCGGTCTGCCGCCGTGGTAATGTCTGTGGCGTGATGAACTCTGATCAGTTTTTCTCCACCAACAGCCACCATATCAGCCGCTCTGGCCAGCAGCATTTGATGAATTTTTTCCGTAGCTCAAAAGCGTCGGCCTACATCATTGCAGGTCACACGGACAGCCGCGCCTCAGACGAATATAACATGCGTCTGTCCTACAACCGCGCCACGACCGTCGCTAATATCGCACGTAGCGCTGGTGCTCGTGTTGCAGATGTACGCGGCTATGGTGAGCGTATGCCAGTCGCGAGCAACAAATCTCAAGTCGGCATGTCGAAGAACCGTCGTGTTGAAATCATCTGCGTGCGCTGAGGAAATGGCTATGAAACTTGTAAAAATCACCCTTGCTATTGCTGCTGTCACTGCGCTTGCCGCCTGCGAAGGCCAAATTGGTGCTGACAAAGGCATTGACCGAGGAACAGCCACTAAAGATCTCAGCCAGTTGGTTGCTGGTATCTGGGTTGATCCAAACGGCTGCGACCACTGGATCATCGATGATGGTGTTGAGGGCTACCTCTCAGCACGACTCGACAAATACGGCAAGCCGGTTTGCTCTGGCGCAGCCCCTGCAAACGTCGCGACAGGTAACTTCAAAGGCGGCGCGACAAGCATCATCGGGGACATACTCTGATCCAGAACGGCATCTTTGAAACACAAATAGGCCGCGGGTATTGCACCTGCGGCTTTTTTACGTCCTGCCCCGCACTATATACAACTCAGTCTAACCTAAGGAGCGCTGCGTGACCGCAACCGAACTATCACCGGATCTACCAACATCTGCCGAAGCAATGGTGGAATTTCCCGACAATCGCCTGCTGATTGATCTGTGTGGTGAATACGATAAGAACCTCGCCCAAGTTGAAGCGGGCACTGATGTGGAAATCATCCGCCGTGGCAATCGCTTGGTTATCGTGGGCGAAACCGATGCGCGCGCGGCAGCTATTGAGTTGCTCGGCAGGCTTTATGCGCGTTTGGAGGATGGCAAGCCTTTAGAGTCCGCTGACATCACTGCTGAGTTGCGCATGGGACTAGCCCCACGGCGCAAAAGCGATGACGTCGAGGGTCAAGCGGAACTGTTTCAAAGCGATCACATCGAAATCAAAACCCGCAAGAAAACCATTCAAGCGCGTACTGATGCGCAGAAGACCTACATCACATCACTGTTTGACAATGAGCTTGCCTTCGGCATCGGCCCCGCAGGCACAGGCAAAACCTACCTGGCGGTAGCTGTTGGCGTGGCGATGTTTATTGGCGGACATGTTGACAAAATCATCCTGTCGCGTCCTGCCGTCGAAGCTGGTGAAAAGCTGGGCTACTTGCCGGGGGACATGAAAGATAAGGTCGATCCATACATGCAGCCGCTCTATGATGCGCTCAACGACTTCTTGCCTGCGAAACAACTGACCAAGCTGCTGGAAGACAAACGCATTGAAATCGCGCCGCTTGCCTTCATGCGTGGCCGCACGCTCTCCAACGCTTTCGTGGTACTTGATGAAGCACAAAACGCAACAACCATGCAGATGAAAATGTTCCTCACGCGTCTTGGCGAAGGCTCTCGCATGGTGATCACGGGCGATCGCACCCAAATCGACTTGCCTCGCGGCGTGCCCTCTGGGCTCTCGGACGCGGAACGTTTGCTCAACAAGATCCCATCTATTAGCTTCAACTATTTCACCTCCAAAGACGTGGTGCGCCACCCGCTCGTCGCCGCGATCATCGAAGCCTATGAAGCAGATCACGAAGCTATGCTCGCACGCAAGAAAACCTGAATGTCTTCATCTTTCCAAATAAACTTTGGGGGTCTGGGGGCTGGCCCCCAACCTATTCACTCAAAATGCTGACAGACACCATCATCGAAGACAGCCGTTGGCAAACCGTGGATCTCGCAACGCTCGCTGAAACAGCTGCCCGTAAAACGCTCACTCAACTCGACCTCGATCCCACGGTGTTCGAAATCGCCATTCTCGCCTGCGATGATACACGCATTGCCGAGTTAAATACCGAGTTCAGGGACAAACCGACGCCCACCAACGTGCTATCTTGGCCTTCAGATGAACGCGCCAGCGATATCGACGGTGCACGTCCTGAAAAACCTGTCCTCCCAATGGATGCTGAGCTCGGTGATATCGCCATTAGCTATGACACTTGCGCGCGCGAAGCGCAGTCCGCAAACAAGCCGCTCACTGACCACACCACCCATTTAATCATCCACGGCGTGCTTCATTTGCTCGGGTATGACCATATTCGTGACCTTGATGCCACTTTGATGGAACAAACAGAGGTGTTGATACTTGGCACGCTGGGTGTAGATACCCCATATTAACATCATTCGGCGCATAGAGCGCCACTATCACACAAGGATTACAGCGCGCCATGGGCGACAAAGACGGCTCCTCTATCGCAGCGCAGAGCGCGCATCAAAGTGACGACGAGCACACACAAGGCACCGCTCCAAACGAGACAGGCTTCTTTTCACGCGTGATCTCTGCGCTTAGCCCATCGCAAGACGGCGGCGCACCAGTGCCTGCTACAATCCCAAACACTCCGCGCGCGCAGCCCCATGGCATGATCAATCTTCGCCGCATGCGGATCGAAGACGTCGCCATTCCGAAAGGCGACATCACCTGTGTTCCGCTGAGCGCGAGTAAAGAAGAGTTGCTTGAGGTTTTCAAAGATAGCGGCTTAACCCGTTTGCCCGTTTACAATGGCACGCTCGATACCCCGCTAGGGTTTGCACATTTGAAAGATTTCGCGCTGCTGCACGGCTTTAATAGCGAAGATACAGCTTTTGATTTGCAAGCTATGTTACGGCCCTTGCTTTACGTGCCCCCTTCCATGCCAATCGGGATTTTGCTGACCAAAATGCAGACAGAGCGGCGGCATATGGCGCTGGTAATTGACGAATATGGTGGCGTTGATGGTTTGGTGACGATTGAGGACCTCATCGAACAGGTCATCGGCGAAATCGAAGATGAACACGACACCGAAGAGGCTGAGCTGTGGACTTTAGAAAAGTCAGGCCAGTATCTGGCACAAGCCAAAGCGCCCTTGGATGAATTCGAAGATGCTATCGGCCTTCACCTCACTGAGGATGATGAGATCGACGCGGAAGAGATAGAAACCCTTGGCGGTCTGGTCTTCATGCTCGCAGGTCACGTGCCCGCGCGCGGCGAAGTCGTGCGTCACCCTGCGGGATATGAATTCGAAGTGATCGACGCTGATCCGCGCCGCATCAAGCGTCTGCGCGTGCGCCTTGCACCGCCTCCAGCCGAATAAACCATGAGCCCGCGCCGCAAGCATTTTGCGTTTTGTGTTCTTGCAGGCCTCAGCTTTACAAGTGCGCAAGCACCGCTTGGTATCTGGCCCGGCGTTATGCTTGGTTTTGCCCTCTCGGTTTGGTTGCTGCGCATCAGTGAAACGCCCCTCCGCGCGTTTTGGACGGGATGGAGTATTGGCGCGAGCTATTTCGCAACCTCGCTGATCTGGATCGTCGAACCCTTTCTCGTTGATTTTGCGGCCACTGCGTGGATGGCCCCGTTTGCATTGGTTCTCATGGCCAGCGGACTTGCCTTGTTTTGGGCTATGCCTTTCTGGGGGGCTGCCAAGCTCGGAAAACCTGTCACCATATTGGCCCTTTGGCCCCTTGCAGAATATGCGCGCAGCGTCTTGTTCTCGGGATTTCCATGGGGATTGAGTGCCTACGCTTGGGTCGACACGCCCGTCGCGCAGATTGCAGCGTGGGTCGGCCCTCACGGACTTGGTGCGCTCACTCTGGCGCTTGCGGCTTTACCCGTTTTCATCGGACTACGCCTTGGAAGCGCGCTGGGACTTGCGGGCTTGCTTGGTTTAGCAGGCTTGGGGTTGATGCGTCTTGGCGACACGCCGCCACAGGCCGATGATGCGCCGATCATCCGGCTCACCCAACCCAATGCGCCACAACATCAAAAATGGGACCCTGACTATGCATTCATTTTCTTTCGCCGCCTCACACTCGCCACCGCAGCCGCGCCACACCCCGATTTAGTCGTTTGGCCGGAGACGTCTTTGCCAACCTGGCTCAATGATGCAGACCAAGCCTTGGAGCTGATTAAAGACGCCGCCGCAGGCGTACCCGTTCTAATCGGCGCTCAAAGATACGAGGGGCTGCGCGCTTACAACAGCCTCGCGTTGCTCGATGAAGCGGGTCGGATTGGCCAGATCTATGACAAACATCACCTTGTGCCTTTTGGAGAATTTCTACCCTTGAAAGCAATGCTCAGCACGCTTGGCATGGGTGTTTTGACGGAAACTTATGGCGGCTTCACCCCCGGCGCAGGCCCTGCGCTGATGGATCTCGGCCCAATCGGTAAGGCCTTGGCCCTGATTTGCTACGAGGCTGTTTTCCCACATCAAATGACCAGTGTTGACGGGCGACCGCGGTTCTTATTGCATGTCACCAATGATGCCTGGTTCGGCACGTGGTCGGGGCCTTACCAACATCTCGCGCAAGCGCAATTTCGCGCGATCGAGCAAGGTCTGCCACTGCTGCGCAGTGCTAATACGGGAATCACCGCTTCAATCGATGCCAATGGGCAGATCTTGAGGAGTTTGGCGCTTGGCGAAAGCGGATATTTGGACGCGACGCTGCCACCGCGCTTTGCACCAACCCTTTATGCACGTTTCGCAGACATACCTGCGCTCTTGATCCTAATCGCTCTCTTTTGTGTCACACTTTTGCCTTACCGATCTCCGAAACGTTGACGCACGGATCAAGCAGATCTAAGTCGAACTAAAGACTGCCACAACGGCTTCCTGACGTGGTGGAAAAATCTTACTGGAGCACTATCCTTGACACGCCAAAATTACACCTTCACCTCGGAGTCCGTCTCTGAAGGGCATCCTGATAAAATTTGCGATCGCATTTCCGACGCCGTTCTCGATGCGTTCCTTACAGAGGAGCCCGAAGCACGCGTTGCTGCAGAAACTTTCGCCACGACCAACCGCGTCGTCATTGGTGGTGAAGTGGGGCTAGCCGATCAATCCAAGCTCAAAGAATACATGGGCAAGATCGAAGAAATCGCGCGCGCTTGCATCAAAGATGTGGGCTACGAACAGGACAAGTTCCACCACGCGACCTGCAAGGTCACCAACCTGCTGCACGAGCAATCCGCGCATATCGCACAGGGCGTTGATTCAAACGCTGACAAGGATGAAGGCGCTGGTGATCAGGGCATCATGTTCGGCTACGCGACGAATGAGACGGACGCCCTTATGCCTGCGCCCATTCAATATTCCCACGCGATCCTGCGCCGTCTTGCGGAAGTGCGCAAAGACGGCACAGAGCCGACATTACGTCCAGATGCGAAGTCCCAGCTGTCTGTGGTTTATGAAGCTGGCAAACCCGTTGGCGTGTCCTCTATCGTTTTATCCACGCAGCACCGCGATGAGGATCAAACGTCCGACGACATCCGCGCCATCGTGGAGCCATACATCCGCGAAGTCCTGCCATCTGGCTGGATCACAGAGGCGACCGAGTGGTGGGTCAACCCGACAGGTACATTCGTAATCGGCGGACCTGATGGCGATGCAGGCCTCACAGGGCGCAAGATCATCGTAGACACATATGGTGGTGCCGCGCCACATGGTGGTGGTGCATTCTCTGGCAAAGATCCGACCAAGGTTGACCGCTCCGCAGCTTATGCCGCACGCTACCTCGCGAAGAACGTTGTTGCGGCTGGCATGGCTGAACGCTGCACAATCCAGCTCTCTTACGCGATTGGCGTGTCCAAGCCACTGTCGATCTATTGCGACACGTTTGGTACGGGCCAAGTGCATGAAACAGCGATCGAAAAAGCGATTGAGAAGTGCATGGATCTCACCCCTCGCGGCATTCGTGAGCATCTGCAAATGAACCGTCCAATTTATGAGCGTACGGCAGCCTATGGTCATTTCGGTCGTGAGCCTGATGCAGATGGTGGTTTCTCTTGGGAGAAGACCGATTTGGGTGAGGCGCTTAAAGCGGCTGTTTAAAACTCGCACTCGAACAACAAGAGAATGCCCCGTCACGCGCAGCGCGGGGCATTTTGCATTGTAAAGCAACCTATTGCGCAGCGCGATTCCGATGATAGGTCAGTGCCATCGCCATCAATGCGCGTGTCGGGAACTCTGGCACGTCGGTGGCGAGATCAAGCGATACGGCCCTATTACCTGAGTAGTGAAATTCACTCGGGAAGGCCTCGCGCATCCGTTCCACCAAATCCGTATTGCAGTTGAAGAAAAGCGTGCATTGGTTCGGAAACTTCTCCTTCCACGCCATTCGTATCGTACTGCCCGCTTTGCTCTTGGGTGTGAGATACGCTGGCTCGCCCCACTTCAACGTCTCATGCAACGCACCAACTTCAAGGCGCGCGGCCTCTTCGAAAATGACCTCGCGCAGGGCGTTGAACTTGGCTTGTGCCGCAACAGGATAGGTCGCGAAAACCGCTTTCACATCTTGCGGCATATCAGGAAGAGCGTAAACATACAGGGAACACCCTCTATTTTGGCCTGATTTGATCTGCGATTATTGCGCGAAGCTGGCGTTTATGCTGGCGTGATATGAGGGTTTTGATGATGAGCAAAGTTAAGCACGGTCGTGGTTCCAGATACACGGATGATTTCAAACGTAAGCTTGCAGCGCAAAGCAGTGCTGACGGCGTCAGCGTTCCAATGGTGGCAAAGAAGCACGGCGTACCGGAAAATTGAATATATGCGTGGCGCAGTGATGGGCAGTTTCAGCCTGATAATGTCGCGGTCTCTACGTTCACTCACGTAGAGATTCCCGACGTGGATAGAGCTGACACATCTGCGTCATTCGTCCCCAGCACCCCACCTGTCGCTCATATTGAGATCACGCTTGAGAATGGCCGCAAGCTAAGCCTCAGGACACTGGCTTTGTTCTGGAACTGCCGAAAGGGCTGGCAGCATGATCCCCGTACTGGCGGGTGTGACGGATATGCGGAGCGGCTTCAACGGCCTGGCGGCTCAGGCCGAGCAGGTTCTGGCGGGTGATCCTTATTCTGGTCGTCTGTTTTTGTTCAGAGGTCGGCGCGGCGATCAGATTAAAATAATCTGGTGGAACGGCCAGGTTGCGTGGTTGTCTACCAAGCGTCTGGAGCGCAGCCGTTTCGTGTGGCCCGCAGCGCGCGGGGGTAAAATCAGCTTGAGCCGCGCCCAACTTGCGATGCTGATGGAGGGCATTAGCTGGCGTATTGTACAGAAGACATGGTGGCCTTCCATGGTGAGGTAATGGCATATTTTGTTGCTGTTTATGTCCTTTTGGGATTCCCATAATGTCCATATTTTGGTATAAATGAGTATGGGTAAGACCCCTCCAAATCTGGCTGATCTGCCCCGTGAAGTGGAGGCGTTATTCGCCGCGCAAGCAGCAGAATTGTCAGGTCTGAAGCAAGAATTTCTCGGGGCATCCCTTGACCATGCGACGGCGCAAAAGGGCCTCAAGCACGAGATGGGAGCAGTGCTGAGCGCGCGGCCCATGCGCGCGCCATCCAGAACAGAGACACTATCATCGCAGATCTGCGCCTGCAATTTCACGGGCACAAAAAACACCGTTTTAGCTCAAAGTCAGAAAACAGCACGCAGCTGGCGCTGGAGTTGATCCTTGAAGAGATGGAAATCGAACAAGCCGCTGAGACGGATGATGAGGACGCGTCCCCTGACGCTCAGGTCAAGCCACACCGCGCAAGCGCAAACCTTTCCCAAAGGGGCTGAAGCGTGTTGTGAAGACCATCACCCCCAGTGATGCTTGCGCCGACTGTGATGGCAGCTTCAAAGTGCTGGGAACAGATGTGATGGGAGTATTGGAGTATGTGCCGGGCCATTAAATCGTGAACCGAATTGGCCGCCCGCGTCTGGCCTGCACCTGTTGTGAGAAGGTTGTGCAGGCCGAGATGCCAAACCGCCCCATTCCTAAGAGTTTTGTCGGCCCCGCGCTGATCGCCCACATCCTGTGCTGCAAATACGGCTATCATCTTCCGCTCTATCGCCAGTCCCAGATGTTCGCCAATGAGGGTATAGATTTGAGCGGTGCACTCATGGCGGGATGGGTCGGCAAATGCACCAAACAGCTAAAACACGTTTCAGATGCGATCCGCGATCATGTGTTTGAGGCGCAGGCGATCTTCATGGATGATACAACGGTCAAGCTGCTCCAGAAGGGCAATGGCTGTGGTAAGAACAAGACTAAAACCGCACGGTTGTGGGTCTAGGCCAGAAAAGAAGATACTTGGGCCAGCGGAGTACACCCCGCGGTGTGGTACCAATTCTCCACCAGCCGAGGGGCTAAACATCCCAGTCAGCATCTCGCGACCCACGAGGGCTTTGCTCATGCGGACGCCTATGCTGGGTATAATGAAGCGTACCGAACGGGACGCATCAAAGAGATGGCCTGCATGGCGCATGTGCGGCGTGAGCTCTTTGATCTTTATAAAAGCACATAGCTGCCTCTGGCAGGCGAAGCTGTGCTGCGGATTAAAAAGTTCTATGATGTTGAGACACAAGCGCGGTTCCTACCGGCTGCGGAGCGCGTGGCCCTGCCTCAGGAATACGCCAAGCTGATCGTTGACGACCTAGAAGCCTGTTTCAAAGAGCAACTGGGTAAGATCTCCAGCAAGACGCCGCTGGTAAAGGCGATTAAATATGCGCTTGCACGTCTGCCAAAGGCGCGGCCCTATCTCGACAACGGCTTTCTTGAGTTGGACCACAACACAGCTGAGAACGCAGTGCGCCCTGTGGCCGTTGGACGTAAGAACTATCTATTCATGGGATCAGAAGCGGGCGGTAAATTTGCAGCAATTGCTTATAACCTCATCGAGACCGCCAAGATGAACAAGGTAAACCCAGAAGCCTGGCTGGCTTGGGTCCTCGAACGCATCCAGGATCATCTAGCAAGCCGTATTGCAGAGTTGCTACCGTGGGCGTATCAGTACATGATTGACGCATCTGAGTGTGACGCTGAGGCAGAAAACGCCGCTTGATTAGCGGCAGCGTTGATGTTTACAGCAGCTCTCATCAGCTCGACGAGAGATCTAAAAAATCAACCTGTTTTGGCGCAAGCGCCACGGCGTTGCAGTTTTTCAGCGGCCTGCTAAGTAACTTTTACCCTTGACCTCAATCTCTTGAATGACTTCAGGCGGACGGTTTGGCTCAGATATTTCCCGCCAATTCTTCTAGGCTGACGTCACCAGCAGACATGCCATCAATAAATGCGGCGATTTCAGCGTCCTGCTGCTCGAAGATACCGTTTGCTACTGTGACCATCATCAAATGGCTCCTTTTTTGTTATGACATGGCTCGCCACATCTCCTCAAGAAATGCACTCACTGTGTTCACTTCAATGAACGCACTTCATGTGGGAAACCGCTCCGTATGCCCATTATGCGAGCCCACATAGCGCCTTAGTCAGTGTCGGTTAACAATGTCTTTTTTGTTCGCCTGATGCCGCTGAGCAAGCTTTTTCATCAGCTTACCTTTCTCAGGGATAAATCGTGCAGGTCTAGGCTGAAAATCAGGATCGCAAATCTCCGGGAACAGTGTTTGGATTTCCAACCGTCCTTCCGGTGAGACTGCCTTCAAAGCCTCGGGGCCTATGAACAAGCTTTCCGATGGTGTGCCATTGGACCACACAATCTGGTGATCATCGAACAGCATGTGCCAGTATTCTACGCCATCAGGATTGTGTTCAAGGATATCGATGCCATCCAAGGTCAGCAGTTTGTTGGCCGGGATCAACACTTCGCGTGTATCAAACATACGCTCAGCAATCATGGAACGCACAAAGATACGGTGTTGAGGGGATACAATTAGGTCTTGCTCAGGAAACCCAGCGCCCAACGCATCTGCACGGATAATGATGGGCTTAAGTCGCGGGTTCATTTGCAGATCAATACTGTCCAAACCAAGGGAGTCGATCCAGCGGATCTCTTGGTAATTCCCATCCATTGTCAGAACACGATCACCGACCGTGAGCGTTTCAATCGCACGCTCGCCATCAATCGTCTTGATCATCGTGCCACTGGCAAAACACAAAAGTCCAAAGTTGATCGTTTCAAAGTTCTCAAACGAGATACGGCCAACCGTGCCGCTTTCGTCACCAGATGTGATTTGGATCGTACCAGTACCACTGACACCTGGCGCATTATTATTCAGAATCGTTGAAAGTAAGATGCCATCAGCAACACCTGGCAGACCAGTATTCGTAGTGTTTGGACCAAAGTTGATCACCGTCCCACTTTGAAGCGTAAAGGTACCTACAGAGTTGTTGTCTAGATTGGATATTTCTGACCGCGCAAACAGAGTTCCTGTTGGATCAAACGTAGCGTCATCAATATCTGTATCATTGATCGTAATGATATCGTTTTCAGCGAGCGCTTCATCCGCAATGAACGTTTCAATGCTTGTGACCGTATCCGTGGTGCAATCGATAGCCTTAAAAACGGTGCCGTCGCCATCGTTATCAACAACGACAGTGACAGTCTCAGTGACATCAACAATCGTTGACGAATCAAGCACTGTATACGTATCTGCGCCATCGCCGCCATCAATCGTGTCAGTGTCCGTCGAAGCAACAATGGTGTCGTTATCAGCGCCTGCGTTGATGGTATCGTTGCCTGTGCCTCCATCTACGGAGTCATTCCCAGCGCCTGCGTTGATGAAATCGTTGCCTGTGCCACCATCAATCGTATCAGCACCGTTACCACCGTGGATGATATCGTTGCCTGTGCCTCCATCGACGGTGTCGTCCCCAACGCCTGCGTTGATGATATCGTTGCCTGTGCCTCCATCGACGGTGTCGTCCCCAACGCCTGCGTTGATGGTATCATTGCCTGTGCCTCCATCGACGGTGTCGTCCCCAACGCCTGCGTTGATGGTATCGTTGCCTGTGCCTCCATCGACGGTGTCGTCCCCAGCGCCTGCGTCGATGGTATCGTTACCGCCGTTGCCTTGAATACTGTCATCTGTACCGTCGATGATGTCGCCATCAGTATCGACAAAGCCGATACCCATGGATTGGCCCGCATTGGTTCCCTCTACGATACCGTTAGATAGAAGAGCATAAGAGGCCTGCGCATTATCGATATGAATTTCTTGGCCAGCTCCACTGGTTTTGGTGATCCGTATTGTCACGGCTAAATCATTTAGGGCGACCTTAGGTGAGCTGCTTATCACTGTTGCTGTGGAAAGCGCGTCTGTGCCATCAGTAGTGCCGTTCAGCGTACCAACGACGGTGTTGCCTGCCAAAATTTCCAATCTATAGTTAGAGGCAGTCGCATAATTAGGATCTCCAATGTCGATGGAGAACGTTATCTGTTCATCAGCGTTATATTTGTACCCGCTAAGAACTTGAGAAATCGTCGTCCAATTGTCTTCGAGATATCCAACATTCTCACCTTGGATGCCTCCAATGGCATCTTCGGCCTTGGGATCATAAACACCTACATTTACGCCCGATACAGCCCAGTCTGTTATCGCGGGATACTTGCCATCATAGTTGGTGGTATACTTGCCATCTTTAACCTTCTGAGTTTCGAACCCTGAGTTGTTCACTATAATTATCGACATTTAAAAATTCCTATTCGTAACTTTCAAGGTTGATCTACCCAACTTGTAGGATCACATATATTAACATGTTCAATGCGACTTCATGCGCCGGATAGCGGCTTTGTCTTTGTATCTGACCAAAGAGTGGGCGCTCCTTTTGATCCTGCCACAAACAAGACCCGCGCTTTGGATTTCTGTAGGCGCGCTTCATTAGCAAGGACTTGCCTCGCAGAGCCGCAAAGATATGCGTTACAAGTCTGCGACCGCATGTCTCGTGGTAATGAACAGCCTTTAGAGCCCTGAAACAAACATCCGTTCCGGGCATGTCGTGATTTGATCTTATCGATATAGGCGTCTGCAATACCTTCATGATCGAGATCAGGTCTCGTTTCGGAGAATGCTGCTAAATCTGAAGCCTTCAAATACGCATGGTTCTGAAGCCCGAACTGACAACAATATCCGCTGCATGCACCACATAGAGCTCCAAGCGCATTTGAAGGATTACTTTGTGCAGCGCTACGAACTTTAGGTTCGATTGGTGCATCGGGCCGCTGACCTTCCGCCTCAACAATCTGAGGTGCGCATTGGATATCTATGAGCCGTGAACGCAGAGCTTTAATAGCGGTCTTTGTTGGCTGCTTCAGCTTCACGTCGAAGTGGGGGGATTGAAACGCAAGTTCAACGCGTGGCTCTTCCCGCCCACGTGTTGAGTTAAATGCGTCGAGATACCCTTGTGCGAGATGGGACTCATGGATGTGCCTTGTATCGGGTTCAATCGTGCAAAACACTTTGACGATCTCACGAAAAGTTGCGTGCTCCCAGTTAGATTGCCCACCTCCTTCCGCCCAACCCTGGACCAGTCCATCCACGATTTGCTCGATGTGATCCGGAAAACGCTTGGACAACGCCAAGCCACTTTCCAGCAAACCCCAAGCCAGCGGCATCATTCTAAAGGCCGTTGGCTTCGTCAAGCAAACCTGTCCATCAGACAAACACGTGTAATGGCTTAATCTACTATTAGTATTGACCAGAACCTCTTCTAAAACGGGCAGAGACTGCAGAAAATCCCGATGTTCATCCACGTCGTGCTTCTCACCACGGTAGAGATGGCGCAGATAGTTATACATTGTTCCAGACGCTGTTCTGCGTGGGGCCTTTTGGGATATTGCCCCATGCCAGCGCCCGAGAGCTCTTGACCAGGCATCTACACTGTCTGTCGCGATCTTCTCGCTTAAAGCTGGCCCACCATTGGCCTGCGCGATCAAAATCATATGTTCATCAATGAAGCCGATGTGCCGCTGGAACAGCTGATCGTCCTGCCCTACCTTCATCATGCCTGACAAACGGTTAAAAGCTAGATCACTCAAAGAACTGCCAGGCCGGAAATACTGAATGTCAAATGCCTGTGACCCAACAGTCAGCTTATACAAAGTGTACAGATAGTACTTACCCGCAGGCTCTATGTTTGCCGCGCCCGAAGCTCCCGTTGCAGCATTTACCAGCTTACAGATTTGCGCACCAAATTGCTGCACAAATACTCTAAAATCTGCCCAATTTTGGTTCCGCGCATCGACCAAACCCACAGCCTGAGAGGTATCACGCATGACGTAGCCCTCCATGCTGCCTAAAGGTAACACCCCGCGGACATTGATCTAGTTCGGATTGTGCGGATGACTGGAGCCGATTGCGTTTGCCTATGGCTAATAGGATCCTAGCCAGAGCAGGATTTGAGCCGTGAATTGTTAGGGGCAACGCTGGCAAGGAGCTTGAACGCAAGAGTAAATTTTGCTTGGTCAAGCAAACTGTAGATGAGTTATTCATTAGGCATCAACCATTAGCTTTCTCCTATCGTACTATGTAACGACAGTTTATTCGCGACCTTTAGCGATGACCCTTGCCCGCAGGGATGCTTTAGAACATATCAACCGGAGTCATGCTCTACGATTAGTTTTGAATTTCCATTGAGAAATGTTGTTGTAGTCATTTTTTAGTCCTTATTTTTCTGAAAAAATAGTCAGATGGCCCCGAAAGCCACCATAGCATCTGACCTCTACGTTAGCCTCCAAAGCAGAGGGGTTAGAATAAACCACTCATGAAGAAGCAATATCTTGGGTGCTTGTGATGAAAGGTTCAGGGATAGGCAGACAGCCCCATGCGACACATTGCGATGGCGTTCTGCGCCCGCGCCCTTTAGCCTGTCAGCCTGGAGCATCAAAGCGAGCACCTAAATGTCATCACGCCTGCCCATTTTTTTCATTGTCGCGACTGTTGCAATCGATGCGATGGGCATAGGATTGATCATGCCCGTGATGCCCGATCTTTTGCGCGAAGTGGACGGAGGCAATCTGAGCGAGGCGGCTATTTGGGGCGGTATCCTCGCCACGACATTCGCAGTGATGCAGTTCCTGTTCGGCCCTATCATCGGCTCGCTTAGCGATCAGTACGGGCGCAAACCGATCCTCGTGGTGTCGCTGATAATCATGGCGCTGGTCTATGCCATGTCCGCACTCGCGACCAGCATTTGGGTGCTCTTCATAGGCCGCATACTTGGCGGAATATCCTCCGCAACCCATGCGACAGCGGCAGCATATATGGCGGATGTGTCAAAACCGGATGAGAAGGCTGCGAACTTTGGCCTGATTGGCGCAGGCTTTGGCATCGGCTTTGTGCTTGGCCCCGTTGTTGGCGGTCTTTTGGCCGAATTCGGCACGCGCGCGCCGTTCTGGGCCGCCGGGGCACTGGCATTATCGAATGCTGCACTGGGGTGGTTTGTATTGCGCGAAAGCGTGACAGACGCGACGCGACGCGCCTTCACGTGGGCACGCGCAAATCCGTTTGGGGCTTTCAAATCCATCACCAGCTTTCCGGGCCTCGGCCCTTTGTTGTTGGTCTATTTCTTCTATCAGATCGGTACGGTCGTTTACCCCTCCGTCTGGGCTTTCTACGGCTTAGAGCGTTTTGATTGGTCGCCAAGCATGATCGGCGTGTCACTCGCGATCTTTGGCCTGTGCTTTGCTTTCGTGCAAGGCGTGCTTGTGCAGCCCTCAATTCTCCGTTTCGGGCATCGCAAAACTGTGGTCATCGGCCTTGCGCTAGAGGCAACGACCCTCTTCATCGTCGCTGCGATCACATCGGGCACGTTGCTCTTGCTGCTGATCCCCCTCACCGCCCTTGGCGCAGTTGGAATGCCCGCTTTACAAGGGATCATGTCGCGCCGCGTCAGCGACGACGCTCAGGGCGAGTTCCAAGGCGTACTCACCTCCGTCAATTCCCTTGCGGCGATCATGGCCCCCCTCGTGATGACCCGTAGTTTCGCCTATTTCACAGCGCCGGAGACCCCGATCTATCTGCCCGGTGCTCCCTTCATTATTGCAGGGACCTTGATGATGATCTCAGTGCTGGTCTTTCAACTGCGCAAATGTGCGCCCGCTACCTCATAAAACCCACGATATGTCGGAAACGGGCTTGTCTGTTGGCCTTGATTGGTCAAACCTGAGCGCAGACTTAGGAGGACACAATGCCCACAGTAAAAGCCGCCGTATGCCATGAGTTTGGCACCCCTTTGTCCGTTGAGAACGTGCAGATACGCGCGCCTGAAATGGGTGAGATTGAAGTCACGCTCGAAGCCTGCGCGATCTGCCATTCCGACATTTCCTATGCTGGCGGCGCTTGGGGCGACTCCCTGCCTGCGGTCTATGGACACGAAGCGGCGGGTAAGATCACCAGCGTCGGCGGTGGTGTGCGCGGATTGGCTGAGGGCGATAGCGTCGTCGTCACTCTCATCCGCGCCTGTGGCAATTGCGTCTGTTGCGCGGGCGGTACACCGACCTTGTGCGAGACACCTTATGACGGCGATCTCGGCCCTTTGAAAACCGCAGATGGCGGCAAGCTGCACCGGGCTATGGCCTGCGGCGCGTTTGCGGAAAAGGTTGTTGTCGATCAACGCCAAGTCGTCAAAATCGCCGAAGATATTCCCAAAGATGCGGCAGCCTTGCTGGCCTGCGGCGTAATCACAGGTGTGGGTGCGGTCGTCAACGCGGCCAAGCTGACAGCGGGTCAGGATGTTGTGGTGATTGGCGCGGGCGGTGTTGGTTTGAACGCCATTCAAGGCGCGCGGATCGCGGGTGCACGGCGCATCGTGGCTGTCGATATGAGCGAAGAAAAACTCGCGATCGCAAAGGAGTTCGGTGCAACCGCCGGCGTGCTCGCAACCGGTGACAAGCCATGGCGCGACGCGAAGGCGGCCATCGGCGCGGTGCGGATGCGGTGATCGTGACTGTTGGTGTTGCGGCGGCCTACACAGATGCGGAGCGTTACCTCGCCTATGGTGGCAAAGTGGTGATGGTCGGCATGCCCGCGACGGGAGCAATCTCGGAGTATGAGGCAGCGAATTTCGCAGCTGTCGGTCAGTCTATGATCGGCTCAAAAATGGGCGACGCGGTTATCCAGCGCGACATTCCATGGATGGTTGATCTCTACGCTCAGGGCCGCTTGAAACTGGGTGAATTGATCTCGGGCCGTTGGTCGCTTGATAAAATCAACGAAGCAATTGAAGACACCAAGTCCGGCTCCGCAAAACGCAATGTGATTATGTTCAAATGAAGCTGCAAGATCTCGACATTATCGTCACCGCCCCCCCTGCCCCCGGTTGGGGTGGACGCTATTGGATCCTCGTCAAAGTCACGACAGACACGGGGATAACGGGCTGGGGCGAATGCTATGCCTCCTCCATCGGGCCAGAAGCCATGCGCCCCGTTATCGAGGATGTGTTCGCACGCCACATGCTGGGCGAGAACCCAGAGAACATCGAATTAATGTTCCGCCGCACTTATTCTTCGGGCTTCACGCAGCGCCCTGATCTGACGGTTATGGGTGCATTCTCTGGTCTTGAAATTGCATGTTGGGATATCCTTGGCAAAGCGCGCGAGCGCCCTGTTTATGCGCTGCTTGGCGGGCAAATGAACGCGCGCATTCGCGCCTACACCTACCTCTATCCATCGCCACATCACGACGCTACGAACTTCTGGACATCGCCTGAGATGGCGGCGGAAAGTGCGGCTGATGCGGTCGCGCGGGGCTACACGGCAGTCAAATTCGACCCAGCGGGCCCCTACACGATGCGCGGTGGCCACATGCCCGCAATGAGCGATATCACGCGATCCGTCGCCTTTTGCAAAGCCATCCGCAAGGCTGTGGGAGACAAAGCGGACCTGCTCTTTGGCACGCATGGCCAATTCAACACCGCCGGCGCAATCCGGCTTGGCCAAGCGCTAGAACCCTACTCACCGCTTTGGTTCGAAGAACCCACGCCCCCCGATCATATCGAGGACATGGCCCGCGTCGCGCGCAATGTGCGCATCCCTGTGGCGACGGGCGAACGCATGACAACCAAGTCCGAATTCGCCACCGTTTTACGTGCTGGTGCTGCCGAAATCCTGCAACCCGCTTTGGGTCGGGCTGGTGGCATTTGGGAAATGAAAAAGACCGCTGCTATTGCCGAGGTCTTCAACGCTCAGATTGCACCGCATCTTTATGCAGGGCCTGTTGAATGGGCTGCGAACATACATCTCGCCGCATCCATCCCCAACATCCTTATGGCGGAAACGATTGAAACCCCATTCCATGATGCGCTGATCAAAGGATCTATCACGGTCAAAGACGGCTTCATTACACCGCCCACAGCCCCGGGCCTTGGCATTGACGTTGATGAAGGCCTCGCGCGCGCCAATCCCTACACGGACGATGGGCTGCACCTGCAAATGCAGGAAGACCCTTGCGATTACGCAGATGGCAACAATTTCGAAGGCGGCGCTCCGGCCCCGAAAGACTAACGCACCTCTTCATCTTGCTCAATAAACTCCCAGCCCTTGGGCCGGAATACGAATTTTCGTGGAAAATTCGCGCCCGCTCTAAACGCGCTCCCAAGGACGAATGAAAGAGCCGAGCACGTCGGTAATCACGCTGTCCTCATCAGAAGACGCAGACAATTGCGCGACTAATCCGCGTTTCTTGTCATCCACAACCGAGACGACACGCGCCTCAACACCCGCCGTCTCAAGCGCGCCGTTATACACACGCGTAATCGCAGACTTGCGCAGATCCGGCTTGAACACTTTGCCCACAGCCGTCTTTGGCAATTCTTCCAGAATGGTCATATGTTTGGGCTGCGCTGCACGTTCGTGCACGTTGGTTTTGCAAAACTCCATCAGCTCCGCCTCTGTAACGCTTGCACCTGCGACCAACTCAACAAACGCGCAAGGCACTTCGCCCGCATGCGCATCGGGCTGACCAATCGCCCCCGCAAAAGCGACAGCTTTGTGGCCCAGTAAGGCCTCTTCAATCTCCGCAGGATCAATGTTGTGACCGCCGCGAATGATCAAATCCTTCGCACGGCCTGTGATCCACAGATAATTATCTGAATCAAAGCGACCTAAGTCGCCTGTGCGCAAATATTCGCCATGAAACAAATCCCGGTTCTTGCCTTCTTCGGTATAGGTCGCACCGACAGAGACACCTGGATTGGAAATGCAAATCTCGCCCACTTCGTCCGCCGCACATTCAAGCGGCCCATCTGGTGTATCTTTGAGGATTTTTACGTCGCAATAGGGGAAGGTCACCCCGATAGAACCGACCTTCTTTTCCCCCTCAGGCGGGTTGATTGAGACCAGACAGGTTGCCTCCGTCAGCCCATAGCCTTCGACGATCTGCACGCCCGTGGCTTCCTCAAACCGTTTGAATAGCTCCAAAGGTAGCGGCGCGGAGCCAGAGAACGCAGTTTTCACAGAGCTTACATCCGCATCAATCGGACGCTGCATCAGTGCAGAAATCGCGGTCGGCACGGTAATGATGAAACTAATTTTCCAACGCTCGACAAGTTTCCAGAAGTTGTCGAACACACCGTCGCCACGATAGCCTTGCGGGGTTGGGAAAACCACATGCGCGCCGCTTGAAATAGCCGCCATCAAAATCACATGCACCGCGAAAACATGGAACAAAGGCAGCGGACAAATCACGTTGTCTTCTTCTGTGAACAGCAACTCGTGACCCAACCAGCCATTATAGATCATCCCGTTATAGGTATGCTGCGCGACCTTTGGCATGCCTGTCGTGCCCCCGGTGTGGAAATAAGCGGCGACGCGATCGGCTTTGCTATCTGCGAAGTCCAGTGTCGTGTTCTGTTGTGCAACTTCGCGCACGAAATTCAGCACCTTGGCATGGTGTGCGACGGGGTTTTTCGGACGCACCAAAGGCACGATCCAGCTTTTGGGAGGCGTGAGGTAGCGGTTGAGATCCACCTCAAGCACGGTCTTCACGTTTGGCGCATGGCGCACCGCTTCAGCGGTCTTTTGCGCGACATCCGTTTTCGGAAACGCCTTCAAAGTTACCACGACTTTCGCGCCCGTCTCGCGCAGAATTGCTGCGATCTGATCCGCTTCCAAAAGCGGATTAATCGGGTTTACGATCCCTGCGACCATGCCGCCAAGCAAGGCCAAAGTAGTCTCATTCGCGTTCGGGAGGATGTAGGCCACGACATCTTTTTCGCCCACACCCAGTTTGCGAAACAGGTTCGCCGTTTGCACAGTTTTGTCGTGCAGTTCGGACCAGCTTAGCGTTTCTGCCTTATCGGTCGGGCCTGAAAACAACTGATAGCTGACGGCTGAGTGGTTCGGAAATTTCGTCGCCGTGCGGCTGAGCAACCCGTAAAGCGTCGTGGGCACGTCGCGCTCTGACCACGGCATTTCCGCTTCTAAGGCTATCTTGTCTGCAATGGATGCAAATCCCATGGTTGCTCCTCCCCTGAACCATAACACTTTCGCGTGCATCTACACGCGTTTGTGCTACGATGAGCAAAGGCCACCCTAAAGGCAAGCATTCCCAAGGGTAGTTTTGCGCCAGACCTATGAATTATCGGCCATCTCACAAAAAAGGGGGCGGCCAAACACTCCCCTTCAAACTGTTTCAGCTCGTGTAAGCTTACGCTTCTACGACTTCCTGCGGGATGCGCAGAACCTGACCTCGATAGATCTTGTCAGGGTGGCTGAGCATTGACTTGTTTGGCTCGAAGATCTCTGTGTATTTTGATCCGTTGCCTATCGCTTTTTCAGCAACTGCCCAAAGCGTGGCACCTTTTTCAACGGTGAGGAACACAGGTGCGGGACCGTCGTCTTCATCGGTTTCAACTGCGCCAACCCCTGTCACGTTACCGACCGCAAGAATGATCTACTCAGGATGGACAGGCTGACCGTGCCAACGCCTACAACGCGCACTTTGTCGCCGTCCACTCAAAGATCAAGACCTTCAGCTTCCAGCACCAAATCCGCAACTCCTTTCTTCAGTTCGTCAACTGTTGGCTCAGCATCACCACCGCCAAACAGTTTCTCGCGAGCGTTTTTCGCAAAGCTCCAAAAACCCATCTGATATCCCACCTTGATAAGTCGGACGCGAGGGGAATTTAGGCGTCTTCAAACCCTGCCGTGAACTGAAGCCGCGCGAGGCGCGCGTAAAGACCGTCCTGCGCGACCAATGCGTCATGGGTTCCGGTCGCGACGACACGCCCTGCTTCAAGCACGACGATGCGATCAGCCTTCTTCACGGTCGCAAGGCGGTGCGCAACGATCAAAGTAGTGCGCCCTTGGGACAAGTCATCCACAGCCAGTTGCACCGCGCGTTCGCTTTCCGCATCAAGCGCGCTGGTCGCCTCGTCCAACAGCAGCACAGGCGCGTCACGCAAAATCGCGCGCGCAATCGCGACGCGTTGCTTTTGACCGCCCGACAACATCACACCGCGTTCACCCACATAGCTGTCATAGCCATCCGGCAGAGCGGAAATAAAGTCATGCGCAGCAGCAGCCTTGGCCGCTTGTTCGACATCAGCATCGCTCGCGTCTGGGCGACCGAAACGAATATTCTCGCGCGCGGAGGCGGCAAAAATCACAGGATCCTGCGGTACTAGTGAAATATGCTTGCGAAACCTGTCACGATCCATCGCCGTTAGAGGTACGCCGTCGAGCCGGATCACCCCAGATTGCGGATCATAGAAGCGTTGAATCATCTGAATAATCGTGGTTTTTCCCGCCCCCGAAGGTCCAACAAATGCGATCGTTTCACCCGATGCAATATCCAAGCTCACCTCTTCCAGTGCGGGCGTGTCTGGACGTGTGGGATAGCGGAATGACACGTTTTCAAACGCGATTTCACCCTTTACGGGTATGGTCAATTCTACAGGCTGATCGGGATCATTGACGGTGTCTTCGGCATCCAGCAGCTCGACCAAACGCTCCGTCGCACCTGCAGCGCGCTGCAATTCACTCCAAATTTCCGAAAGGGCGGCAACGGCTCCCGCCACCATCACAGCGTAGATCACGAATTGAACAAGCGCGCCCGTGCTCATCAGATCTGCGCGCACGTCCCGCGCGCCAATCCACAAGACGCCAACGACGCCAGAGAAAACCAAGCAGATCACGATTGCCGTCAAGTAGGCACGCACCGTGATGCGGCGGCGCGCAGCATCAAAACTTTTCTCGGTGAAGTCTGCAAACATATGTTGGCTTTGGGCCTCGTGCGTGAAGGCCTGCACGGTTTGCACAGAGCCTAGCGTTTCCGAGGCATTGCCTGAGGAGGCCGCGATCCAGTCCTGGTTTTCGCGGCTCAGCACGCGCAAACGACGCCCCATCAGCAAGATCGGCACGATGACAGCAGGGACGAGTAGCAAGACAAGGCCTGTGAGTTTGGCGGAGGTGAAGAGCATCAAGATCAAGCCGCCAATAAATATCAACACGTTTCGCAAGGCGACGGAGATCGAGGATCCGATCACCGACAGGATCAGCGTTGTATCTGTGGTAATTCGGCTCAGGACTTCGCCTGTCATGATCTTTTCATAAAACTCGGGACTCATGGCAATGACGCGGTCGAACACGGCCTTGCGAATATCTGCAACCACCCGCTCGCCCAAGCGCGTGACCAATGCGTAGCGCAGCGCCGTGCCCAGCGCGAGCAAGGCAGTAATCGCCAAAGCTGACGCGAAATACTGATCGAGCAGGCCACCATCCGCAGTTTCAAAATTGTCGATGACCCGGCGCACAGCCAAAGGCATGAGAAGCGACACAAACGCCGTTAAGGTCAGCGCCAAAGACGCGAAAATCACCAATGATTTGTAGGGAGACAGGAACGGCCAGAGGCGGCGCAGGGTGGACAGTTCTTTCGACTTCGCGCGTTCCGCTTCCATTAGATTGGGAGCAATTTGGCTGGCAGGTGCCGTGGTGTCGGAGGCCATGAGTAATCCTTAAAACGCTGATGGGTCGCAATAAATGCACCTAAGCACTTGGGTCAAGCGCGGCACATGCGCGCGCCACTCATTCTGGAGGGAAAGGATGGAGCGGGCGGAGGGAATCGAACCCTCATCTCCAGTTTGGAAAACTGGGGTCTTAACCATTACACAACGCCCGCGTTTAGTATGCATGGGGTATTTGATACAGTTTTTGCCGTCAAGCCCGCAGAGTGGAAGAACTTACAATTGAAAGAAATTATGCGAAGGACATCTGAGCGCCAAGCGCTTAAACCAGTTAGGTAAGAACGCAATGTTCTACCAAAGGGGCGAATTCTGTTGAAAAATCTTCTTTGGTCGGGTGCCCAATCGCTGATTCAATTGTCATATCGATTGGCGGATTCGGCGACGATGGGGCCAAAACAGGAAGCACAAGCAGCGCTGTTTTATGAGTTCTCGCTGGAAGATCATGTTCCCCAAGATCACTTGCTGCGCTCAATTGATCAGTTCGTCGATCTGGACGACATCCACCAGTATCTCGCAGACTTTTACAGCCACACAGGCCGCCCATCGATTGATCCAGAGCGTTTGATTGCGGATAGTGCCTTTGGATCAGGGCCGATATTGGGGTGGCTGGTGGACACCAACATCAAACTCCACATTCCTATGCTGGATAAAGCAGCTCAAACGGACGGCACATGGCCTTGCACCTACTTTGAATAGGTATCTGAGAACAACCAGTATATCTGCTCCGAAGGTGAAATGCTCAAGCAGTTCCGACGCAATTATTCTGACCCGAACCGCAAACCCATATGCAAAGGCATCGCCAAGTATCAGGCTTTGAAACACACCTGTCAGTGCTGCCCAAAAGCTGATGCGCGCAAAATCACCCGCGAAGAACATGAAGACGCTCGGCAGGTCGCCCGCGATATTGCCAAGACCAAGCAGTATGAGATCTCGATGCGGTTGCGAAAGAAGGTCGAAATGCTCTTCGCGCATCTCAAACGCATCCTTGGGCTGGGACGGCTCCGACTACGTGCTCCATGCGCCGCAAATGACGAATTTCTGCTCGCCGCCACCGCCCAAAATCTCCACATACTAGCCAAAATCTTTCCTGCACCGCAACAAAAGGAAAAAGCCTTACAAGAAAGGCGCTTGCGTGACGTTCAGACTGTCACTTTCTGCACCTACAACATGTTGTTTTTCCACATAATTGGCGGAAACCGCACATTCGCTGCACTGCCGCAAGAATAAATAAAAGTTCGAAAGCAGACCCTCGCCCTTGGATCTGTTGGTTTCACGCTGTCCCATAGATGTTCTTCGGGAAAGCAATCGATGGGAAGCTGTTTACAGGCCTTGTTGCGCAAGCCGACTGAGTGATTCACTATATGAATTCTGCGTGATAGCTGATGGCAATGAGCAATTGCCTCCCCACACACAAAGCAAAAGGCTAAGAAGTGGTCATCTTACAATTACAGCTTAAAGCGGCGCAGGACGTTGTCGAACTGGTTCGATCCTGAGATGGTTTGGGCACCCGATCTGGCGCGATACAAATATTGAGATCGATGAGGTGACATTGGAAGTTCGGCCTAAGCCTTTATTCACGCACTACGGCGAAGCCCTGTTTCACGATCGAAAATATGTGCTTTGCCGTTTTGGATGCTTAGCCTCATCTCAGTGCTGCCGCCGGCCAATTGATGAACACCCTGTAAGCTCACAGTAAAGTTCTGTGCTGTTTTGATCAAAATACCGTGCAGGAGCGTGTTTGCTCCAAGCGGTTCCGCCATTTTGATAGCGACACGAATGGGGCCATTCTCGTCCACGTTCATATGTTCTGGACGCGTCCCAAGTTTCACAGGTCCATCGGGGCCGCTTGCCTCAGCGACAGGAAGATCGTCAACATATACTTGGCCGTTCTTTACTGTTGCATCAATGATATTCATCGACGGGCTTCCAATGAACTGTGCTGCAAACAAAGTACGTGGGGTCTCATAAACCTCTAGTGGCGTGCCGATCTGCTCAGCCACGCCTGCGTTCATCACGATCATACGATCTGCCATTGTCATCGCTTCGACTTGATCGTGGGTCACGTAGAGCGCGGTGATGCCGAGCTTGGACTGTAATTCTCTGATCTCAAGGCGCATTTGTACACGCAGTTTCGCGTCTAGGTTCGAAAGTGGTTCATCAAATAGGAAAACCGCTGGCTCACGTACAATCGCACGGCCCATCGCGACCCGCTGACGTTGCCCACCAGAAAGCTGCTTGGGTTTGCGATCCAGCAAGAGTTCAAGTTGCAAAAGCTTTGCGGCCTCGACGACCTTGGCGTTGATTTCAGCCTTGGGCAGGCCCGCGATTTTCAAACCGTAGCCCATGTTCTGACGCACCGACATATGCGGATAAAGCGCGTAGTTCTGGAACACCATCGCGATATCGCGGTCCATCGGCTCTTTTTCATTGGCGCGCACGCCACCGATCTGCACCTCGCCATCCGAGACCGTCTCAAGCCCCGCAACCATGCGCAGCAAGGTTGATTTACCACAGCCTGAGGGGCCGACGATCACGATGAACTCGCCGTCAGCAATCTCAGTAGTGATGCCGTGGATCACATCAGTCGGGCCAAAACTTTTCTTGATGTCGTTTAAGGAAACCGTCGCCATATCTATTTCTCGCTATCCACAAGGCCGCGAATAAACAGCCGTTGCATGCCAACCACGACGATCACAGGCGGGATCATCGCAAGGATCGAGGTGGCCATAATCACAGGCCATTCCGCCACATCATCGCCCGATGGGAACATCTGTTTGATGCCCATCACAATCGTATTCATTTCAGGGTCCGTCGTAATCAGCAGCGGCCAGAGGTACTGGTTCCAGCCATAGATGAACAGGATCACAAAGAGGGCCGCTACATTCGTGCGGCTCATGGGAACGACGATATCCCAGAAGAACCGCATCGGGCTCGCGCCATCAACGCGCGCGGCTTCGGCCAGCTCGTCAGGGATCGTCAAGAAGAATTGCCGGAACAGGAATGTCGCGGTGGCCGAGGCAATCAGCGGAAAGATCAAGCCGGAATAGCTGTTGAGCATGCCAAAGCCAGCAACGACTTCGTATGTGGGCACGATGCGCACTTCGACGGGGAGCATGAGCGTCAGGAAGATCATCCAGAAGAAGAAGGTCTTTCCGGGAAAGCGAAAGTAGACGATGGCGAAGGCAGAGAGCAGCGAGATGATGATTTTGCCGACCGCGATACCAATCGCCATGACAAGGCTGTTTACCAGCATCGTGCCAACGGGGACGTTCACCCCTGAAAACAGCGCTTTGGTGTAGTTTTCGATGAACTGATCACCGGGCCACAGCGGCATAGGCGGTTTCACGATCTCGGGCTGCGTTACAGTCGAAGCAACAAAAGCTAGCCAAATCGGGAAGAACACCACCAGAACGCCAAGGATCATAATGACATGGCTGAGCCAGAGCCCCGCGCCACGTTTTTCAACCATGCCATGTCGTTCGCTAGCCATCAGTAGTGCACTCGCTTCTCGATGAATTTGAACTGGATGATTGTGAGCGCGCCGACGACAAACAACAACACAACGGACTGTGCAGACGAAGACCCTAGGTCTTGACCGACGAAGCCATCTGAGAAAACTTTGTAGACCAGAATTGTCGTCGATTGTTGTGGACCACCTGCGGTGATCGTGTGGATGACACCGAAGGTTTCAAAGAAGGAATAGACGATGTTGACAACGAGCAAGAAGAACGTCGTCGGTGAGAGCAACGGCAAAACGATGGTCCAGAAACGTCTCCAGAAACGCGCGCCGTCAATCGCTGCCGCTTCGATCACAGAGCGCGGGACCGCTTGCAATGCGGCAAAGAAAAACAGGAAGTTATAGCTGATACGCCCCCACGCAGAGGCGACAACGACGAGACCCATGGCTTCGCCACCGTTAAGAACGTGGTTCCAGTCGTACCCTAGCGTACCCAAGTACCAAGAGATCACGCCAACGCGCGTGTTGAACATGAAGAGCCACAAAACGCCGGCGACAGCTGGTGCAACGGCATAGGGCCAGATGAGCAAAGTTCGGTAGACGCCAGAGCCTTTGATCAAGCGATCCGCAACCACAGCCAAGAAAAGCGCGGGGATCATTGAACAAAGCGTGACAAGAATGGAAAAGACGGCGGTGGTGCCAAACGCAGCAAGATAAAATCTATCGCCAAAGAGATATTCGAAGTTGCCAATGCCGACATATTGCGACGACAGGCCAAACGGATCGGGAATGAAAAGCGACTGCCATATCGCCTGACCCGCAGGATAGAAGAAGAACACCAGCGAAATCACGACTTGAGGCGCGATCAACAAAAAGGGCAACAGCCAACCGCGAAACGTGACACGTTTTTCCATTGATGTGAGGCCTCTAGATTGGAAAAGCAGGCCCGTTATGTTGGGCCTGCTCTAAGAAGTATTTAGCGGTTGGCAGCTTCAAAGCGACGTAGCAATGCATCGCCACGCTCTTTCGCGCTGTCCATCGCTTCTTGCGCGGTCTTGTCACCGGACCAGATGCCCTCAAGCTCTTCGTCGATGATCCCACGGATCTGATCGAAGGAGCCGAGACGCAAGCCTTTGGAATTTGCCGTCGGCTCTTTCGCAGTCATCTGAATCACAGCGATGTCTGTGCCAGGGTTTTGCTCATAAAAACCTGCCATTTTAGTGGCTTCACCCGCTTCTGCAGTGATCGGTAGATAGCCTGTGTTCTGGTGCCATGCCGCTTGAACGTCGGATGAGGACAAAAAGCTCAGGAACTCGCCCACACCCTTATATTCCGCATCCTCATGGCCTTCCATAACCCACAAAGATGCACCACCGATGATGGTGTTCTGTGGCGAATTGCCGACGCCTTCCCAGTATGGGAGCGGGCGTACATCAAACTTGAATTCAGCCTCGGAAGAGATACCCGCGTAACCCGCAGAGCTTTCCGTGAAGAGCGCACAATCACCCGCGCGGAAGTTTGCGCCACCCTCGTTGCGACGACCTGTGTAGATGAATTTTCCATCTGCAGCCCACTCACCCATTGCCGTGAGGTGCGCGACCTGTGCTGCACCGTTTAGCATCAACTCTGTGTCAGTGCCCGCAAAGCCGTTGTCTTTCGAGGCAAACGGCACATCGTGATAGGCGGAGAAGTTCTCAAGGTGGATCCAGCTTTGCCAAGCGGTAACGAGTGGGCATTCTTCACCGCCAGCTTTCAAAGCATCCAATGTTGCGCCGACGTTTTGCCATGTTGAGAGGTCCGTATCTGGATCAACGCCTGCTGCTTCCATCGCATCGCGGTTCACCCAAAGAACAGGGGTGGATGAGTTGAAAGGCAAGGACAGCATGTCGCCGCCTGTCGTTGTATAATACCCTTTGACCGCACCGATATAAGCGTCTGGATCAAACTTCGCGCCACTTTGCGCCATGACTTCGTAGACAGGACGTGTCGCGCCCGGGGCGGCCATCATTGTAGCTGTGCCGACCTCGAATACCATCAAGATATGCGGCTGCTCGCCTGCGCGGAATGCAGCGATACCGGAATTCAATGTCTCAGAATAGTTGCCTTTGTGGCTTTCTACGATTGTGTAGTCGCCCTGAGATGCGTTGAAATCCGCGACTTGTTGTTTCACCAACTCGCCAAGGCGACCTGTAAATGCGTGCCAGAACTGCACCTCGGTTTGTGCAAACGCAGCGATTGGCGTCATCATCGTGGATACGGCCAAAGCGCCGATAAGTGACTTTTTCATAGTTCCTCCCATGCACCACGGTGGGTGCGGTTTGATTAGGATGCGTGGTTCATTGAACTGCATCACTTGTCATTCGCGAGACGATACACGCCAGATTACATAATGCAAGGTCGCTAAATGTTGAAAAAATATAACATAACGTTATAAACTTCATACTTTCAGCAAAGGGCAATAAATCATGCGGCAAAAACTCCGATTGAGGCAGTTCGAAGCCCTTATGGCAGTGACTCAATACAGTTCTGTGACACGTGCAGCGCAAGAATTAGGAATCAGTCAACCTGCGGTCAGTCGCCTACTTGCAGACTTAGGGCAGTCCTTGGGGTTTTCGCTTTTTGATCGCCGTGATGGCAAATTGGTGCCCACTCAAGAAGTGCGGTTTTTGCAATCCGACATTCAACGCGTGCTTGATCTCATGGAACAGATCAGCGAGGTGAGCCAAAGTATTACACAGCGCAAAGCGGGTCACATTCGCATTGCTTGCTTACCCGGCTTTGCGACCAGTCACTTGCCTGAGGTCGTAGCAAATTTTCTCAAAGATCGACCCGGCGTTAGCATCACAATCGAGCCAGATCGCCCTGAACGCATCTTGGAATGGATGATTGATGAGCAATTCGATTTCGGTATCACCGACGGGTTTCGAGGGCATTCAGCGGTTGAGAGCAAAGACATCCATGTGCGTACTGTCTGTATCTTCCCGACGGGGCATCGCCTGAGTTCATCTTCAGAGATCACACCCGCTGATCTTGCGGATGAAAAACTGATTCACACTAGGCGCGAAAGTGAATTTTTCAAAAGCCTCGCGAATGCGTTTCTTGACGCTAGTGTGCCTCTGACAAGCTTGGTGGAAACGCGCCAATTCACGGCGGCATGCGAATTGGTATCACATGGCGTTGGCGTCGCTGTGGTAAGCGAGCTTGATGCGATTAACTATGGCTCTTCCAAGATCGAAAGCAGACCATTCTCACCCAAAATCGCGCATAAACTTTCCTTGGTCCATCCAACGCAAAAACGTCCATCGGCAATAACGTCGGAATTCATGAATGCATTTGCCGAAAGCTTGAAACCGTTTCAAGTATAATGGGAAGAATTTATGGGCTTTAACTCCCCATTTTTGACGCTAGGCGTCGACATGGAGTTCTATCGAGTTTCGCGGACCAGTTAGCGCAATCAAATTCGCATCAATCCTTTGCTTTGAATGATTTCCTTTTAAAGACTTTAAATCGTTGCTCCAATGCCAAGTATAGGTGTTTCGTTTAGTTGGCACTTGTTTGCTCTACGTATCTTCATGTTATCTTGGCAATTCAGCCGTTTTGCTGGCAGGCTCTATTTTCAAGAGCTCAATCATAACGCGGGGAACGAGATATTGGTTAAAAACGAAGCAAAGATTGAGGGCCGCCTGCATGGCGAACAGGTTGAGCCTGAGCAACCAGATAATATGTTCCAGAGGCTCATCTACATGCTGCTGATCGCTATCATGATCTCTGTTGCACAAACGGTGCTAGGGGTTGCAACGTTTGTTCAATTCGTCGTCATGCTGGCCAGTAATAAGCAGCCTAATGAACGGTTGGCTGATTTTGGAACTGACTTGGGTATATGGATAGCAAAGGCGGCGAGGTTTCAAACGGCTGCCAGCAACGTAAAGCCCTGGCCGTGGACCGAGCTGGACTAGTGTTGGTTCCTTTTTATCATCCTATTGGTCCTTTATCCCCCACTAATGCCGCTTAGCAAGCCGATGGTAGCTATGCAAAAGCCACAAGGCAGCATCCGATCGACTAACGAACGTCCGCTTCTCTAATTGGGTGTTTGGGTCAAGCTCATTTTCCTTCTTTCTTTCGGGTCATTGTCACTCATCCGGGTCACGCTTCTCTTCGCAGTCTGGTTGATGCCGTGTTGGCACCGCTGCACGCATATGTCGGATCGGACGCGGAGAGCCTTGCTTTGAGACGCGCTTCAAGATGCGCAGCAGACATTTTCGGCTTCTTCCACGAACCTCGTCCGGTGAGGGACGACCCCGTCAGGATTGGGGCCCGGCTGTTCAGATCATGCCATGCCTCCTACGTTCTCCTGACGGAATTCGGTGCCATCCGTCCACATCCTGTGGAGCAAGACGGCGAGTTTGCGGGCGACGGCAACAACAGCGCGACGACGCCCTTTGGTGCGCACCAGACGCATGCCCCATGACTTGATCTGGGACCCCGCCATCGTACGCATAAGCAAAGCGTTGGCTGCAGCGTACAAAGTTGCGCGTACATCTCGATCCCCAGCTTTCGATATGCGGCCAGGATTGTCATGTTCACCAGACTGGTAGCGTCGCGGTGTCAGACCAAAATGCGCACCAACAGTCCGTGACCGTTTGAAGCGCGTCGGATCATCGACAGCCGCTTTGAAGGTGAGAGATGCAATTGGTCCGACGCCTGGCACCGTCATCATCCGCATGCAAACCTCATCTTGGCTGGCGGCGCGTTTGACCCTGCGATCTAGCTCCAAAAAGTGTTCGTACAGGGCGACGCGTGCATCCAACAGCGGCACCAAAGCATGGACCAAAACCTCGTCCATCTCGATCAACGGTCGCACGACACCGTCGAAGCTGCCGTGCTTCACGGTCATTGGGAGGCGAATACCAAAAACCTTCAACAGCCCACGAACCTCATTGGCAAGATCCATCGTCTTCTTCAGAAGCGCTTTGCGGGTGCTCAGCAAGGCACGGACGCCATGCGCTTCGCGGCTCTTCATGTGAACAGGGCTGAACCAGCCGGTGCGTAGGACTTGAGCAATGCCGCGTGCGTCATTCTTGTCTGTCTTGTTGCGCATTGCTGAAAGCGCGGCATTGACCTGACGCGCCTCCATACAAACGACGTCAAACCCTACTTTGGTCAGGCCAAAGAACAGATGCTGACTCATCGTACCAGCCTCAAAACCAACCCGTTCAATCGGATAGGGAAATGCGCGAAGGCATTCAGCGATGTCGCTGACCTCACAAGGCAGCTCTCGTTCAAGCAGCACGTTTCCCTTGCCATCAACAATGCAAAGCGCACAGGATCGCAGCGATACGTCTATTCCGGCAAAATATTCCATCTTCTATCTCCCTTGTTCACAGATATCCTGTGATCCTATCGGGAGCTCGACCTCAGAATAGAGGGTAGCCCAATTACGCATGCTATGGGCCGTTCCCTACTGGAGCGGATCAACCTGCTGAATGCAAATGCTGCGACCGATCTAATGGTGGCAAGGTGCCCATTTTACCGGATGCTAGGGCATTGATGAATGGCAGGTTTGAGCCCTTACTTGCGGTCAAAAAGTACTGTGATCAGACATAAACCAAATCATACACGTAGGATTTAGGGCCTTTTCGACTCACCCAAATGCCCTCAGGCGGCGTTTTATCAGATTGGGCGCTAAACTGATCCCACGGTAGCCCAAAGACTTCATCGCTTTCCCAAGAAGCCGCAATCCAACGCAGATTTTCATGCCAGATTATCCAGTAATCTCCATCGCGTCGTTTGAAACCAACTCGCCCTAGAACATCTGTGGTTCTATCAAACCGATAGATTAGGTCGTCGCTCTTCCGCCTGAGTTCGAATGTTCTTCGTTCTAATTTTGCGAGTTTCTTAGTCATGAGACGCATTGTAAAAGATTCAGCCAACTTGCAAAGCGGTAACGGTAACAAAGTCCGCACACTGTGAGTTCGCCCATCTTCGAATTTCGCACAGGCCGCAAATGTCCGGTCTGACAGGCCGCACTTCAGCGTAGAGATTGAGTGGCCAAGGTCGGCTATGGGCTTTAGTCGTAAAACTTTATTCCTTCAAACCGAACCCAGAAATTGGGTTCGGTCCTTGCGGTGTTCGGTTAAAGCTTGATGCGGAAATTTGCGAATCCGGTATCTGATGCACCAGCAGGTTCGATTGACACGCCTTCGACACTATCGGCATAACCAGCCCCTGCAGGACCGGTCTCAAAGATGACTGTCGTATCTTCAAGCGGCGCAAAGGACCAATTGGCATCGGCTTTGGGATTAACAGTGCCTTGATCTACGAGATACCGAACAATTATATCACGGTTCGTGTCAGGCCCTTCGAAGACGACAGTGTCCCCTTTTGCACCAGGGAAGCTGCCTCCGCCAGACGCTCGGTAGTTGTTGGTAGCGACAATGAATTCCTTGCTCATATCTAATGGCGCACCATCGAACATGATATTGGTAATGCGATTGGCACTAGAGTTCACAAGCGCGCCGTCTTTATCGAACTTGGACGGCTGCGACAGATCGATCTGATAAGTCACGCCATCCATCACATCAAAGTTGTAGCTCGGAAAGCTCGGGTTGAGCAATGGAGCGTCTTGCGCACCTGCTTCAACTTGATTGAACATTCCAGCCGAACGCTCCAGCCAATCCTTCACCTGTTGGCCAGTCACCTTCACTGCGCGCACAGTGTTGGGATAGAGGTATAGATCAGAAACGTTCTTGATCGCCACATCGCCCACAGGCACATCAGTGTAATACTCTGGGCCTCCACGTCCGCCAGCCTTGAAGGGTGCAGCAGCAGATAGAACTGGCAGACCTTCGTAAGCAGTACCTACCATTTGTTCTTTAATATACCACGTTTGCGCGTTGGAAACGATTTGCACCGATGGATCATCGGCCACGAGTGCGAAGTAGCTGTGTAATGGCGCGTCGGTTTTACCGACTGCTGTGCGAACATACTTGAGGGTCGCTTCGTGTTCTGCACTGACTGCAGCCAGCACCGGTGCATAGTCTTCAGCAAGCGCTGTATACGAGCGATCCTCGTTACGTTTTGAAATCGGTCGCGCCTCGGCTGTGTGTGAGAGGATGCGCCAAGAATTGCCATCCCGCTCAATCAGCAGATCAAGTAGCCCCATATGGCTGCCCCAGAAACCGCCCATGACACCTGGTTTTCCACCTATTGTGCCAGCTTCAGTGTCAACGCCAGTAATATCTGCGTATTTTGAGGATGGAAACACGAGGTGACTATGACCCGTCAAAATCGCATCAATGCCGTCAACGCCAGCCAATGGAATAGCAGCGTTTTCCATCCCGTCTTCCGCATTTGCTCCGCCGATCCCAGAGTGACACAACGCTATTATAAGATCAGCGCCTTCTTCTTTCATTTGCGGCACGTAAGCTTTTGCGGTCGCAATAATGTCGCGGGTCTGCACATTTCCCTCTAAGTGCTTACGATCCCAGTTCATTATCTGTGGTGGGACAAAACCAATAAGGCCAATCTTGATCTGATGCGTGTTGCCCGCACCATCTGTAATCTCCCGATCCATAATGACGTATGGTTTGACCAACGTTTTATCAGCCGTTGCAGATGCGCCCATCTCTTTGACCACATTCGCAGACACGACTGGGAAATTTGCACCGGCCAGAGACTTCATCAAAAACGAGATGCCGTAGTTAAATTCGTGGTTGCCTAGGGTAGAAGCGTCAAAACCTAGAGCGTTCATCGCATTGACCACAGGATGGCTATCACCTTCTTTCATGCCACGCTCATATGCAATGTAATCGCCCATTGGATTGCCTTGCAGAAAGTCACCGTTGTCGAGAAGCAATGAATTCGTAGACTCCGCACGCACGTTTTGGATTAGTGACGCAGTGCGCGAAAGACCTACGGTGTCGCGGGGCTTGTCAGCATAGTAATCATAAGGAAAAACATGAACATGCAGATCAGTTGTTTCCATCAGGCGTAAGTGCGCTTGATTGCCCGCGGCAGACACTGAAAACGGGTGCATTGCAACGAGGCTAGCCGTTCCAGCGAGAAAATGGCGGCGATTTATTGAAAGTGACATCTGTGCATTCCTTAATTGTTTGAGCAAAGTAAACGAAACGGTTGTTCATTGGTGCACCGACTGTGTGGTGCATCAAAGATTCGAGCAATATCGACCCATCCATATTTACGCAGGGTAACTCATTGTTCGAATGAGGGCCAATTGGAACGGATTGCGAACTTCTAACTTTGAATTGGACCGCCAATATCTGAGGGCTATGCAAGCACGCTGCAAGCTAGCATATCAATAAAATGTTGCGACCAATCTAGCGGTGGCAGAGAGCCCAAGAAGTCAAATTTTGCAGACTAGCAAAAGGTCTGCTCTTGGGATACGCAAAATGCTATGAAAGCCTGCTTTTCAGCAAGGTCCCGGATTTCAAAAGGATCGGGTATCCGACCATTGAAAAAGCGGTGTTAATCTGTTTCAGCGCACGCAAGGTTTCTTGGTGAATGTTGCTCGTTTCTATGCTCTCTGACAGACCTTCGCGCAAGCGGCTGATGTGGCTACGTTGCAGCTTTTGCTCGACTTTGCGGACCTTTTCTTTTGCAGCGACCAATTCACGCGCTTCAGCAGGATTTTGGTTCATCATTACATTGAGAGCCAGCTGCACGTTGCTTTGAACGCGATCGGAGAATGCGCTGATTTCTTCGCGCCCTTTTGGAGAAAATTGCAGATCCTGCGCATCCAGGCGTTTAGCTAATTCCAACATGACCCGCGCAATCGCATCAGAGGCAGAGTCTAAGCTTGAAGCGATTGATGCGAGATCCATTGAGCGACGGCTAAGGTCCTCTTCCAGCTCTTTTTTTCCCATACGTGCGAGGTAGAGCTTTATTTCAAGGTGCATTTTTTTGATGATAGCGTCTTCTTTGCTTATAGATAGTCCGGCTGCTTGGTCCCATTTATCATAAAGCGGCTCGATGGCTGCGAGCATGCGCTCAATCCTCTGCCCCATCCCGAGAAGTTCACGTGCCGCGCAATCAAGGCCGCGTTGAGGCTTGTCTATCAAAGTTGGATCAAGTGCGCTGAGGGCTTCTAATGTGTGATCGGTTGAAGTGCTTTTCAGCATGAAACGTTGCAACACCGAAATCGTTGGGCCGACGATAGGCAAAGCAAGCAAGGCGAGTGCTAAGTTGAAAACCAGATGTAGGTTGATGGTTTGTTGGGTCGGCGTCTTGCCCAAGTACTCAATCAGATCTGGCGCTCCCGCGATAAGAAGCATCGCGAAAATGGCACCACCGCCACGCAAGATTAGGTTGGCCATGATCATTCGTCGCGATGCGATCGGTGCCGAGAGGGTAAGGATGAATGCGATGAATGCGCCGCCCAGATTTGCGCCTAAGATCATCACGCCTGCAGCAGGAGCGGGTAAAATACCTTGCCCCGCTAAGGTCACAAACAAAAGCACCGCAGCGACGCTTGAATGTACGCCCCATGCAAATACTGCGCCAATGGCAAACGCTGTGAGCAGGTCACGTCCGAGATAACCCATTACGGCTTGTGTGCCGGGGTTAGCTATCATCGGTTCTGTGGCACTGCGGATCATATCAAGCGACACAAAGATCAGAGCGAGACCAATGAGGATGCGGCCAATTTGGCGCGTACTGCTTCCTTCGCCACGCAAGAAGACCACCACGCCGATCAAGATTAGCAAAGGGATCAATATAGGTTGGCGTACCATCAACAGTTGCGTGACGATCGCTGATCCGACATCTGCTCCTAATAAAATGGCCAAACCTACGGCAGTCGTTAAACTGCCTTTCGACACGAAATTTGAAATCAAAACAGCAACAGCAGTCGCACTTTGCAATAAAATTGCCGCTCCCATGCCCGTTCCAGCAGCGAGAAGCCTATTCTTAGCAGAATGTCGCAGCCACACACGCATTGGTGTCGCGAAACCGCGCTCAACACCTGTGCGCACCAACCGCACGGCCCAGATCAGCAGAGCAGCAGCGCCGGCGATGCTAATAAGGATCTGGATCACCTGCGGTTCATTCACGGGTTGAGCTTTCTATCAAGTTAATGGATTAGAACGAATAAGGGCCAGCGCCTGCGACAGGTCCAATGCGCACAGTTTGAAAGCCATCGTTCCAGCGGTGCAACAGGCAGCCGTCTTCTTGGGTGAAAAAACCAACGGGCGCATCAGCGCGTTGGTCGTATTCAAAAGTGCTGTTGGGCGAGGGCGCAGAAATCGCGAGATGGCCTGCGATGCTAGTCAGCATCATGCTGTGGATGTGACCACATACGATATGCATCTTACCGGAGTATCCCGACACCGCTTGTTTGATTGCACCTCGATTGGTCAATCCGATGTCATCCATGAATTTAATCCCGGATGGAAATGGCGGGTGATGCAGCGCCAGTAAGACCGGTGCACCATTCGCACGGATCAACGCATTGCGTAGATAAGTCAGAGTCTCGTGCGTTAGGGTTCCATGACGATGTCCTTCGACTAACGTATCAAGGCCAATCATGTGAACGTTGCCAACCTGCACGTGCCAATTCAACGGACCATTACCGGGCAATTGCTCCGTAAAAGCAGCGCGCATTGGTTCGCGCGCGTCGTGGTTTCCCGGGATGATGTGCAGCGGCAGGCCAAGCGGGGCCACTAAGGCCTTGAACCGCTCATAGCTTTCAGCAGTGCCATCATCGCTCAGATCGCCGCTCACCAGAACCGCATCAACTGGGCCGATCTGATCATGGATTGAGCAGAGACGCGATACCAGTCGCTTTAACGCAGCCCCTGTGTCGAGTTTGCCAGATACAAGCACTCCTTCAGCCACAATATGTGTGTCTGTAATTTGCAGAATCGCTGTCATTTGATCCCTGCACGCAGGAAAGCTTGCACGAATTGACGTTGGAAGATCAAGAAAGCGATCAAAAGCGGCGCAACTGACATTAGTGTTGCCGCTGAAATAATGCTGATATCCACACCGTTTTCAGGTGCGCCGAAGATCGATAATCCAACCGTCAAAGGCCGTGTTTCAGGCGAGTTGGTTACGATCAAAGGCCACAGAAAATTGTTCCAATGTGTGGATACCGACACCAATGCATAGGCGAGGTAGGTTGGCTTAGCGAGCGGTACATAGACACGCCACAAGATGCCCAGCAGACCGCAACCTTCAATCCGCGCGGCTTCGTGCAACTCGATTGGGACGCCTTTGAAGGATTGGCGCATTAGAAAAATACCGAATGCAGAGGCCATGTAGGGCATGCCTACACCAAGGATTGTATCGAACAGGCCAAGGCGCGAGACCATTGCGTAGTTCTCGACGATCAGGACTTCGGGCAGAATGAAGAGCTGCATAAGTACAAGGATGAACACGAAATCCTTACCCGGAAATTGGAGTTGCGCGAAGGCAAAGCCCGCAAGTGTCGTCAGGATAAACTGACCAATTAAGATTACTGTCACCAGCATGAAGGTGTTGATAAAATACTTCAGCCAAGGCGCTCCATCCCAGGCCACACGAAAGTTATCCAGTGTCCAAGGTGAAAACAGATTGAGATTTACAGCATCAGAGGTGGAATGCGTCGCAGCCCAAAACGCAAATAAAAGCGGCGCGATCCAGATTATGGCCAAAAGGATCGCCCCAAAGCTATCCATGAATTTAGAGAGGCTCTTCATTGGTAATGTGTCCGCTTATCTAGATAGAAGAACTGCACGGCTGCCACAAGGCCGAGCACTGCGATCACAAGGATCGTCATCGCTGCTGCATGGGGTGCATCGAAGAACGCAAAAGCCATTTCCCAGATGTAGTACAAGATCAATTTAGAGGCGTCTGACGGTCCGCCCTTGGTAAGGATGAACAGGTGATCGATCAGTTTGACCGAATTGATCATAGCGTTCACGGCAATAAACAAAGTGGTTGGCATCAAGAGGGGAAGAACGATGCGACGCGTGTAGGTCCAACGACTTGTGCCCTCGATATCGGCGGCTTCCTTCAGATCTTCTGGGATCGTTTGCAAGGCGGCAAGATAGAAGATCATGAAGAACCCTGCTTCCTTCCAAATCGTCACGATTATGATTGCCCAAAGCGCGGTTTCAGGCTGGCCGAGCCAATTGACCGAAGGCAAGCCAAACACGCTACCGATTTGATCAAGCACGCCCAAGCCAGGGGTGTAAAAGAACAGCCACAGATTTGCGGCGGCGATCATTGGTAAAACGGTCGGGGTGAAATAGGCGGTGCGCACAAAACCGCGCGCGGAAATTTTGGAATTGGCCCAAAGTGCCATGGCAAGAGCAATACCAATCGAAACAGGGATCGTAATGCCCGCATAAAACAGGTTGTTCTTGACGACTTGCCAAAAAATCGGGTCCGCAAAGAGATCCTTATAGTTTTCGATGCCAACGAACTCGGTCGGTTTGCGGCGTGTGCCACGGGAAAACGTGCTGGACCAAAGGGTCGCGATAGATGGGTAAAAAGCAAACACCGTGAGCAACACGGCAGCAGGAGACAACAAAAGCCAGCCATAAATAGCCTGTCGGCGGCGTTCAAGATTGGCATGTGCTGACATCAATGGTCTCCGGTTCAAAAGTCGCAAGGCCAACGCAAAACGGCGCTGGCCTTGCGGTTTTAGTTACTTGTAATCGCGCAGTAGTCGCTCAGCCGCAGCTTGAGCTTCACCCAAGGCGTCGGCTGCCTCTTTGGACCCTGTCAATGCTGACTGGATAGCACTGTTCAAACCATCACGGACGCGTGCGGTCTCAAACGTGGAAAATTCAGCAACAGCGTTTTCAAGCTGGTTGCGCGCAACCAAAGCTGGCGGGAACGCTTCTGTGTAAGCCTTGAGCGCTTCCGTTTCATACGCAGCGGGGGACACACCCATGTAACCTGTTGCGATGGACCAAGCGGCGGCTTGCTCTGGTGATGTCATGAACTGCATCAACTTGAGCGCTGCGGCTTTCTCTTCATCTGTTGTGTCTTTGAACAGATAGAAGTTACCGCCGCCCGTAGGAGAGCCCAAACGAACATTTGCAGGCAGTTCAGCCACACCGAAATCAAACTTGGCGTTATTCTTTACAGCTGTCAGGTTGCCCGTGGAGTGCCACATCATTGCAGTTTGACCCTCAAGGAAGGCTTGGCGCAATGTGCCCCATTCAACCGTACCTGTTGGCATAATGCCATGTTCGCCTGACAAGGATTTCCAGAATTCGAGCGTATCTACGACAGCTTGATCGTCAAAATATGTTGTCAGACCGTCGCCCGACATAACCTCTTTGCCGTTCTGGATCGCGAGCGCTTGGAACATCCAATATGGGTAGCCTGTTGACGGGATCATTAGGCCGTAAGTGTCATCCTTTGTGAGCGCCTTACCCATGGAAATCATTTCATCCCACGTTTTTGGTGGCGCTTCCGGGTCAAGTCCGGCTGCGCGGAACAGGTCTTTGTTGTAGTACGCAACGATCGTTGAGCGCTGGAACGGGATGCCCCATGTTTTGCCTTCGATTTGGCCATTTGCCATCAGAGCTGGGTAAAAGCTGCCCAGCCACTCTTTGTCCGCGTCAGATGTTGCGACGTCCTCAAATGGGACAACTAAGTCCTGCTCGATCAGGTCGTACGCATCGATAGAAAACATCACAGCCAATTGCGCAGGCTCACCGGAGGCGAGCGCAGACAAAGCGCGTACGCGAGTGTCATCATAGTTGCCTGAATAGATCGCGTTTACGCTGATATCGGGGTTTGCCGCTTCGAACTTATCGACAATTCCGTCCACGACTTCTGTCAGCTTACCGCCGACCGCGATGGGGTAATACATCGTTAATTCAGTTTCCGCGCTTGCGGAGGTGATAAGCCCGACTGCGAGCGCAGTTGCCAATCCGGTTGTTGAAAATAACTTCATGGTTTTCTCCCTAGATGTTGTCGTCGTTTTTTTCTGTACGGTAACTTATCCCGCCAGTCGTTGGCCTGCGGCGTCAAAGACGTGCAGGTGTTCGTCGTTAAAAGTGATGTCGATCTGATCGCCTTCAGGCATCATCGAAAGGCCAGGTTTCAAAACGCAAAGACCAGCTGCATTCGCGTGATCGAGGCCGATGAGAGTTTCAGATCCCAAGAACTCGCTTTCATTCACGGTACAGCTCATCCGTCCTTCGCCTTTTGGAACGATTTGAATGTTCTCTGCTCGAACGCCGATAGTTTTGCCTTGCTCGAACCCACTCAGTGCATCTGTCCCAATCAATGCCATTGGAGGCGCGCCAACGAACTCAGCCACGAAGGTGTTGTTGGGGCTGTTATAAAGGTTCTCAGGCGTGCCGACCTGTTGGATATGACCGTCTTTCATCAAAACGACTGTGTCTGCCATGCTCATCGCTTCGGTTTGATCGTGGGTAACGTAAACAACGGTGATGCCCAGATCGCGCTGTAGTTTTTTGATGTCTTTGCGCACTGAGTTTCGCAGCTTGGCATCAAGGTTGGAGAGTGGCTCATCCATCAAGCAAAGGCGTTGTCCGGCCACAATCGCGCGGGCAAGGGCGACACGTTGACGTTGGCCGCCAGATAGTTCGCCGGGCTTGCGATTTTCATACCCAAGAAGCCCTGTGATCTCTAAGGCGCGATGCAGTTTTTCTTGGCGTTCCTTTTTTGGGACGCGGCGAACCTTGAGGCCGAACACAACGTTTTCAGCGACAGACAGATGCGGGAAAAGCGCGTAGGATTGAAACACCATAGACAGGTTGCGATCAGAGGCCGCGCTTGTCGTAACATCCTTTCCATCAATGAAAATTTGGCCTTCGTCAGGCAGTTCTAAACCCGCGAGCAAGCGCAGCGTGGTAGACTTTCCACAACCAGACGGACCAAGCAAAGCGGTGAAGCTGCCTTCAGGAATATCCAGCGAAATGCCTTCAACACCCAGCTGCCCGTTCCAACGCTTTGCAATTCCGTCCAGCACAACGAATGGAGATTTGGTCATATCGCGGCTCCTTCTGCGACAAGTAGCCTGTCTTTGATTTGCTCCATAATCGGCTCAAATCCATCGTTTGGTTTCCGGTCGATGATGACGGTGTCCATGTTCGATACGTGCCCCCCTAAAGCTGGTGCCGGACGACCGAATTTCGAAACGTCGAGAACCAACAAGGACGTCTTTGCGTTCTCGCGCATCTTTTCGCGTGCGCGCACCTCGGTTGTATGGAAATCCAGCATACCGCCATCCTCTGCCACCCCGGCCACGCCAAATACTGCGTAATTAGCCCGAAAGCGGCCAAACAAGGCCAAGGCCTCGTCGCCAAGGATGTCTCGATCCGGGAGACGCACTTCTCCACCAGGCAGAATGATGCGGTTGGATGGCTCATCGCTGAGCGCCATTGCGATGCTAAGATTGTTGGTAATGACCGTAAGCTCTTTGTGGGCTCGCATGGCGTTGGCGACACTCAGTGGGGTCGATCCGATCGAGAAGAACACCGTCGCACCGTCCGGGATTAACTTCGCCGCCGCCTCCCCAATCGCACGTTTGCCCAAGAGGTTGGTGTTGGTGCGTTGGTCAAAGGGGGTGTTCAGGAACTCTTGGCTTAGCTCTATGCGTCCATGAACGCGGTGTAGCATGTCTCCCTCACACAGCTTGTCAACATCGCGACGTATTGTCTGCATGGAGACATCAAAGCGCTCCGCAAGTGAGCCTACAGACACCGCACCTTGCTCTAAAACAAGCTGCGTGATCGCTTCGCGACGCGTTCGTTTCTTTGATGACATTTCGCCCCCAGCAATATGAGTCGCTTAAACGTTAGATCCCCTAAAGCAACAAAACAACATTTTATTTTGTCGCTTTAACCTTTCACGTTAGAATTTTTCCGATAAAGTGGAGAAGGTGCAAAGATGATCAAAGCTTGGGAAAAAATGCTGACAACAAAAGAAATTTTTGATCGTTATCAAGAGGTTCGCTCCCGGTTTCCTGCAGTGAACACCACTTCAAAAACGCTAGATATAAACTCGTTATTGGATATTTCAGATGATATTGACGCGTTCATTTTTGATGCTTTTGGCGTTTTGAATGTTGGTGAGACTTTGATTCCTGAGGCGGACATCCGGCTTGATCAACTTCGTGAACGCGGGTGTGCTATTCGCATTTTGACTAACGCAGCGAGCTATGATCGCGGCGGGGCAATCGCGAAATTCGAACGGCTTGGCGTGCGCGTAAAAGATGATGAGATTATCACCAGTCGCGAAGCCACACTACAACATATCGGGGACGCGAATTGGGGCGTTATTTGCGCAGACAGTGACGCACTTATCGACTTGCCAGCCTCAGTGATACGGCTGGGTTATAGGGCGGAAGACTACGACGCAGTTGACAAGTTTCTATTCCTATCAACTGCGAATTGGACCACTCAAAATCAAGAGCTTTTGGTTGCTTCGATGAAACGCAATTCTCGGCCCCTCTTGATTGGAAACGCAGATTTGGCAGCGCCAAGGGATGATGGGTTTTCGGTTGAACCGGGTCATTTTGGACACCTGATTGCGGATCTATTTTCAGATCAGGTTCAGTTTTTTGGCAAGCCTTTCCCAGAAGTTTATGATCTGATCGAAAGCTCATTGCCGGGCGTGCAACTAGAACGCATCGCAATGTGTGGTGACACGTTGCACACTGATATTCTCGGGGCGGCTGCAAGAGGTTGGCGAACCGTTCTCGTGACCCAAGATGGCTTGTTTGCGGGTCACGACACCAAGGTGTTTTCGGAGCAATCGGGTCTTTTCGCGGATTGGCGGCTCGCTCGTATTTGAGCCGCAAAGGCGATGTAGCCAGCAATCACGAACAAAACCTAAGCGCGCATTTCCTTGAGCTGCGCAAGGATGCTTTTGAAGTTATCGACGCCCTGCGCCCCGGTCACCAAATGCTTCCGATCAAAAACGACAGCGGGCACACCGCTGATACCTTGACCGGTCCAGAATTGCTGTTCTTGACGCACGGAATTTGCAAACCGTTGATCTGCTAAAACTGCTTTGGCTTCTTCGCGATCCAGCCCGATCTCGCCCGCAATTTCGACCAACACGGTGTCATCAGACAGATTCCGTCCGTGGGTGAAGTGCTCAGTGAACAGCGCTTGCTTTAGGTCGTGCTTGCGACCCAGTTCACCGGCCCAATGCAACAATTGATGCGTGTTGAAGGTGTTGTGCATGCGAAAGCCTTCAACAAAGTTGAAGTCGAACCCTAGCTCTTTTCCTCTTGCGGTCATATTCGCACGATTTGCCACCGATTGTTCAGTTGTCGTTCCATATTTCTCGGCCAAATGTTCGCCGACATCTTGCCCTTCAGCTGGCATATTCGGGTTCAATTCAAAAGGATGCCAATGGATTTCATGTGCGACGTCACTTGCTTCCAAGGCCGTGGCAAGTTGGCGATAGCCAATAATGCACCAAGGGCACATCACGTCCGAGACAATATCAATTCGAAGCGGGGATTTTGTTTCATTCATGATGTGCGCCTTTGATTTTAAGAGTTCGCATCGGTGCGTTTTAGCAAGGTCGTTGCTGCTAGTCTGCCAAAGTTATTCGCAGCCTGCGGGCTTGCGCCTGTAACAAGGCGGCGATCAACATGGGCCGAGTTATCAGCTTTTTCGTTGATGATTTCCACGCCCTGCGCGCTCAGTTTTTCGCAAACCCACCAAGGCATTGGACCAGGAAGATAGCCAATCATTGGCGTTTGTTTGTCCACCGAATCTGGAAACACAGTGATCTTGTAGCCATCATATAAGAAACCTGCGTCACTTTTTGCAGCTAGCAACGCGGCAGGGCCGTGGCAAAGTGCGAGGGTATGCAGGCTTGTATTATGCGCCCAATGAAGCACTTCGCCGAGGTCAGCATTATCGGGCAAGCCGAGCATCGCACCGTGACCACCGGGGATGAAGACTGCCGCGTAGGGTCCGTCATCTGTCAAGCTGTTTGAAACGAAGTCCTCAAGGCTGCCGGGGTTCTTAAACGCACCTTCAAAATCACGGTACAGCTTTTGGATATCCGCGTCGTCTGAGGGCATCGCCCACATTTCAATCGCAACCGGCGCACCAGTCGGCGTGACGATATCGATCTCAAAACCTGCATTCATCAGATGCAACATCGGCAGACCCATCTCAACAGGGTGGTTCCCCGTCGAGAATTTCTTGCCATTGGCCATCGTCATATTGCGTTGCTCAGTACAGACCATCAGTACACGATTTTTGCTGCCTGTATAAGTGGTGGGATACGCGCCGCCGTCATAATCTGTGGTAGATGAAGTGCCCAGTTTGATCGCCAAACGAGACGGGCTGAACGCACCGTCTGCTGTCGGTGTCGGCTGTGCGCGCAGCATTTTACGTAGAAGACCCATGTTAGTTGACCTCTATAACGATCGTATCGCGGGATTTGCGTACTTTGCTCATCGGTAGCAACCAATCGCCGGCCTCGTCACGATACCCAAGTGGCATAAGAACCACGGAGCGCAAACCACGCTCTTTCAAGCCCAGAATTGTATCGACGACCTCGGAGCTAAAGCCTTCCATTGGGGTGCTGTCGACTTCTTGCTCGGCAGCGGCGACAAGCGCGATACCCAGTGCGATATAGGCTTGGCGAGCTGCGTGGGCGTAGTTCACTTCGGCGTCGCGGGGAACGTAGCTGGACTTTAGATTATCGTAATACGCACGCAGCATTGGTAGATCACCACGCGCTGCAACGTTCAAACCGACGACTTCGTCAATGCGCTCAGCCGTGTAATTGTCCCAAGCTGCGAAAACTAGCGTATGTGAGCCGTCGGTGATCTGCGCTTGTCCACCAGCCGCTTCGGCAATTTTGCTGCGGACGTCTGGGTTGGTCACCACAAACACTTCAAACGGCTGTGTGCCGCTGGATGTCGGAGACATGCGAATTGCCTCAATGATGGCATCAACCTTTTCCTGAGGGACGGTTTTTGATGGGTCCATCTTCTTGGTGGCATAACGCCAATTCAGAAGGTCATCGAGTGGCTTGGCTGTCATGGTTTTCATCCTATTGTCAGAACCCGTATTTTTCAGTATACATTTGTGACTGACTACCTAATGAACACTGGAATGCGCCACAAGAAGGCACATGTTTGAGCCCCGGTTACAAAAAGGGAACCACCATGCTGGACGATGATCGCTGCCCGGATTGCCATCGCATCAATGAAGTCCTGTCGCGCGTGGGTGATCGCTGGAGCGTGCTCGTTGTGATCTCGCTCGCGCAATACGGGACGCTGCGGTTCAATGAACTCAAACGCAACCTTGGCATCTCGCAACGTATGCTCAGTTTAACGCTGAAAGAACTGGAACGCGATGGCCTTGTGAACCGAACCTATTACCCAACGATCCCGCCAAAGGTTGAATACAACCTGACTGAATTGGGACAATCGTTTCGAGAACCCGTCAGTGTTTTGGGTAATTGGGCGTTGGACAATTTAGGAAAAATTGATGCCGCGCGGGTAACTTATGATAAGAAAGTGGTCGGCTAACTATTTTCATTATTGCAAGCCCAGTCAGCGCCCCAAGCGTGCCTTTGCAAATTGAGATTAGATGGCAGCTCAGCCCGCAGTGTGTGAATTCGCCGATCACTCGGCTTCGCAGCCGCAGCGAATGGCTGCTTCGATGATCCGAACCGCAGCAAGTCAGATCATATGAGAATGGGCAGGTCTATTCACTCGTCGTACAATCGATTTTCTTCATTATTGCGCAAATGAGCGTTCATTTCTTCGTAATTAACTTCAAGTTTTCCATGCGCGATTAAAGCTTCTGCGTATGTGGGCAGGTTATCTGGTTTTGAATAATTCTCAGGCTGCCATAGCTTTGAACGGATGATCGACTTCCCGCAGTGATAAAATGCCTCTTCAACACGGGTCAGAATGGCGAAATCCGGTATACGCCCATTCATCGCGCAAGCCTCACGTACAGACAAGTCTCGTATGACCTGCGCGCGCCCGTTCACGCGCACAACTTCGCTGCGATGGGGCACAAGAAATACCAATCCGATGCGGCCTGTTTCCATGATGTTCTGAAATCCGTCATATCGATGGTTACCAGGACGGTCGGGGATGGCGAGTGTTTTGTCATCCAGAATTGTCACAAAGCCTGCGGGATCACCCTTAGGCGATACATCCATATTTCCGCTCGCATCAACCGTTGCCATGGTGAGGAAAGTGCTCTGTTCAATCCAAGCACGGATGTGTTGATCAACTCTATCGATGAATTTTGACGTTTGGCTAACATAGGGACGACGCATATCCCGGTACACATCATCAATCGTGGTTACGACGTCTGTGGGTTGGTACATCACCAGTCTCCTTTGCCAAATAGTCTATATAGATTGATGGACTCTGGGAAATTTGGCGAAGAAAGGCTAGATCAGCAGCGGGAACTTTTTAGCATGTGACTTTACGCAAGTAACAAATGACTGCAACTCGGTCATCGGGGTCATCGACAGCGCAGCGAGTGGCGCGAACGGAAGCAATACGGAATGCGACCGCAGCATTACCATTAATCCACGGATGTCTCCTTTTGACCGCCTGTCACTGCGGCCCAAGTCTCTCCGACGAATGCGCGCCTTTTTCTCGCATGTAATGAAGCATCGCAGGCCGATACGTAGCAAGTACTCTGGCAACAGCTTGGTGTTTCAACATGTCTGAGCGGTAGATCTGCACTGCCTCGGGCCATTCCAACTTCGGCACAACCGCCCCTTCGAAAAGAGCGATCCACTCTAGCGTCACAATAGTGCCGAGATCGCCCATCCAAAGGCGGTCACGCGGTAAATCCGATTGCTGCAACATAATGCCCAATCCGTGCAGCCGCAAATTAATCTGAGTATTTGCTATGCTGATCGCTGCGGCGTCACGCATTTCAGGGTCGACATACGGGAATGTCAGACGCAAAGCAGGTTCCAATCGTGTATCGGAAAACCGAGATCGTTCCCGAGATCGAGCGCGCCCAACAAGCGTGTCCGGCAACATTGGAATTTCCGGATATTTTTCCTCCAGATATTCCGCAATTGCTTCGCTATCCGTCATCGTCAAGTTTTTGTCAACGAGTGCCGGAATATTGCCCGATGGCACAAGCGCCAGATATGTGGGCGACCCAGCCCCACCCGGCGGCGGGACTTCACTGAAGGATAACTTCTTATGCTGCAGTAAAATGCGCAACTTGGCACAGTAGAGCGAATGATCAGAGGCGTAGATAAGCATATAGCACATCGGTTAATTATAAGGGTGTTCAGAAGATGCTGTGCTCTAGCGTTGAAACGCAAGTTGGAAGTTTCGGAGTGCCCATTCAGCTATGTCCGAATTCCAAGCATGGACCATCATCAGTATAATTCTTGCTCGCAGCACATCCTCTGGCTGCTCGAAGAACCAGGTGGGGTGTGTACGGTTGAGTTTGATGAGCGTGATGGAGTGAGGAATCTATCGTAACCATCTCCGATTGCCCTGTATCCGTAAGGCAAATCGCCTATGATCAAGGTTATAGACAGATGATAGGCAGCGGATTTAATACAGAGCCTTCCGGCGGAAATAGAGGTACGTCAAAATCGCATCAACCGCTATCCAAAGCTCGCAACATTCGCGGATGATTTTTAATCTCGGCCAGTCTGTAAGCCCGCAATCGAAAAAGGTAGCAAATAAGCGTTTGCATGAAAACTTAAGCTTAACTTTGGGCATCGATCGCTTACGTTAAAATTCAATGGGCTGTCTGGTTCAAACTTGTAAGCAGAGTAGCTTTTTCCTAGCTGTCAGGAGTCAATAATGTCAGAAGTTCCCACCCGTTCACAAGCTTTCGTTTCCTCAAGACTTGATGGATTTCGTCATTTTGAGCCCAAAGATCGTTTGGCAACTCTCACTAAAATGGCAGGGTTAAGCAGCGCAGATCAAATAGCGCTTGGCGGCATAGATGCACTGCCCGTTGAGCTTGCAAACGGCATGATTGAAAATGTCATCGGCAAATTTGAAATACCTTTGGGTGTTGCAACAAATTTCACTGTGAATGGCCGGGATTACTTGGTTCCTATGGCTGTTGAAGAGCCCTCGGTTGTTGCGGCAGCTTCTTACATGGCCAAGATTGCTCGTGGTTGTGGGGGGTTCTCTAGCTCCAGCACTAGGCCCATTATGCGCGCTCAGGTTCAGATCCTTGGTCTGGCAGATCCGCATGGCGCGCGCATGCGCATTCTTGAAGCCGCTGATGCTTTAATCGCCCTAGCAAACTCGCGCGACAAGGTGCTCATTGGGCTTGGAGGGGGGTGCACCGAAATCGAAGTACATATTTTTGACGATACTCCTATTGGGCCTATGGTCGTCCTTCATTTATTGGTTGATGTGCGCGATGCGATGGGCGCAAATACAGTTAACACAATGGCGGAAATGGTTGCTCCCAAAGTCGAGGAGATTACTGGCGGAAATGTCAGATTGCGCATTCTATCAAACCTGGCGGACAAGCGACTTGTCCGCGCAAGAGTGTCGATTACGCCCGCTGCGCTGAGTACTGAAACACTAGATGGCGCAGAGGTTGCGCGCGGTATTACAGAAGCTTGCGCATTGGCCATTGTCGATCCTTACCGCGCAACAACGCACAACAAGGGGATCATGAACGGAATTGATCCGGTAGTCATTGCGACTGGCAATGATTGGCGCGCTGTTGAAGCAGGTGCTCACGCATGGGCCGCAAGATCGGGGCGTTACACATCGTTATCGCGTTGGGAAGTGGCGTCGAGTGGAAACCTAATCGGCACACTCGAACTACCGATGGCATTAGGAATTGTCGGAGGTGCAACGAAAACGCATCCGGCGGCACAAGCAGCCTTGCGTTTAATGGGCGTGACTTCGGCGACAAAGTTAGCTGAAGTGACGGTTGCTGTTGGCCTCGCTCAGAACATGGCGGCGCTGCGAGCGTTGTCGACCGAAGGCATCCAAAAAGGCCATATGGCGCTACACGCCCGCAACATTGCAATCACGGCTGGCGCTAAAGGCCAAGCCGTTGACCTCGTCGCCAAGGCGCTTGTCGCTGCGGGTGACGTGAGCGTTGACAAAGCGAAGGACGTGTTAAGCCAGATCACTTGAAAAACATAAATACACGAAGGAAAATAGTGTCTGTCGATATTCATAAAAAAGCGGCATGCAATCTCTCACGAGCTACTTTTTGTGGACTTAGACGTTTCATCTCGAATGGCAGAAATAAGTGACATCGCTACGCATTCTATTCCTCGTAATAGGCGTCTTGTAGTTCGTGATCATACCTTTGCGTACCAACAGAACACCAACCCAGCCCCGCCCACCGGTACTGTATGTAGATTGCCGAGCATGGACTGCCAAACAAACACCGCTTGCCTGTACTCAAGACGTTACGAAATATCATGATCCTGAATCGCTTTGCGTGTGGCAGTCCGCCGTACATTTGGTATCGTAAACTTTTTTCCGGCAAACCTCTCAGATCAACATCGACGATCATCGTTTTCGGCAAGCAACCGCTTCGACTTCGCTTTCCAATCCTCCTACAGCTTCAGGTACTGGGCATCTGACACGGTCATGACTTCATACTTGGCTTTGAGCTTGTAGGACGACGTCGGACTCTGGCGTTGCCTCCGGCACACCTCATCCGTTGGCATCACAGTTTCTTATTTTTTAATTATTTCGATTATTTGAGCTGCGGTAAGTTTTCTCATCCGCATTTTTTCGTGCCTTCAAAGTGTGAGCAAACTCTTCATATGCCTCGCCGAGCTATCTAGATACTTTCCTAAAAAGAATATTTGTTGCATTAAATGCAAACTTGTGAACCAATAACTCAGCCAATACGAAAGAAATCAAATGACTGCTGCCACCCCTGACCATCGCCTCATTGATGGCCGCGAAGTCGCCACCAGAATACTGGAAGAGTGCGGAAACTATACCGCCACGCAAAACGCGCTTGGCCGTTTGGTCTCGATCTGCATCGGCGATGTCCCTGAGACGGAAGTCTACGTGCGCAACCAAGCGCGCGGGGCCCAGCGTGCGGGCCTCCCTTTTGAGCAAGTCAACTGGGATGCAAACATCACACAGGATGAGGCAAAGCAGATCATTCAAAAGATGAACGATGACGCCTCAATCCTAGGGATCATCATCCAGCGCCCCGCACCCGAGCATATCAATATCCGCTCGCTCCAATCTGCGGTTCACCCGCTCAAGGACGTGGAAGGGATGAACCCTGCCTCTATCGGTAATATCGTCTATTCCGACGTCGCCCTTGCCCCCTGCACCGCTGCGGCGAGCGTTGAATTAATCAAGGAAACAGGTCTCAATCTTGAAGGTCTCGAAGTTGTGATGATCGGCCATTCCGAGATCGTCGGCAAACCCGCGGCGATGATGCTTATGGCCGAAGGCGCTACTGTCACTGTGTGCCATCATCTCACTCGCTCGGTCGCAATGCATTCGCGCCGTGCCGATGTGGTTGTCGTTGCCGTTGGCATCGCAGCTTTTCTGGGCCCTAACATGATCAAACCAGGGGCTGCGGTGATTGATATCGGAATCAATCAGATCAAAGATGAGAGCGGCAATTTCAAGATCGTTGGCGATGTGCAAACTGAAGCTGTGAAAAAGGTCGCAGGCTGGATTACTCCAGTGCCTGGCGGCGTTGGCCCGGTGACAGTCGCGATTCTGATCCGCAACGCGATTGTCGCGCACAAACGTCAGATCGCAGCGGGTTGGATAGAGTAGAGCGTGCACCATGACATGCCCATAAAAGCCTCCACGCCAGCGCTGCGAGATACAGTCGAGACCATCGCCGACAAGGCCTCTATGCGTCGATCCGTTGAAATCTATGTCGGGCGTGGTTTTTGCGAATTTGAGACTTCAGCAATCGCAAAGGCTTTGAACACTGCAAACGAGATGCTGGGCGAAGATGTGTTTAGCTGGCGCTACGTCTCTGAAACGCCAGGTCTGTTAACAGGGAAATGCGGGATGATCGTGCGCGCGGAGCCTGTGGTGCAAGATCACGAGCTAGCGGATACCATATTTATTGTTGGCGGACGCAGCGGGCGTGAGGCGGCTTGGCTACCGCGCTTGCACCAAATGCGCCGCTTGGGGCGTTCAGTTGCGCTACTCTCTGACGCTGCGACTGCGTATATCAAGCGCACGAAATCCCCTGTGGGCAAGGTCACAACCCATTGGCACCATGCGCTGTCATTGAAGGAAACGGGGCATCATCCCAAACTTACAAACAATCTTTCTGAAATCTCGGCAGGCGTCACCACGGCCGCGGGAAGCGGCGCGACGATGGAGCTGGTGATCGCCCATATCGCACCTTATCTGAGCACCGCAGACGTGGCCGAACTTGGCAATCGCCTAATGCTGCACGTGCTGCGCTCACCGCAATCCGAGCAACCAAATGACATCGCACTCATGCCAGCGCTTTCCGATGATCGGCTAAAACGTGCGGTTGAGATCATCGAAAGCTCGCTGGATCAGCCTTTGAACGTTTGTGAGCTTGCACAAGAAGTTTGCGTCTCTACCCGCCATCTTGAACGCATCTTCAAAGAGGTGTTCCAGCAAACACCTGCACGCTTTTACAAGCAGTTACGCACCAAGAAAGCACGGGCGTTGATTGAAGAAACCCAACTCTCGATGGTCGAGATCGCTGTTGCGACAGGCTTTAATTCAAGCAGCTCGCTCAATGAGGCGATCAAAAAGCAATATGGCGCAAGCCCCAAGCAGATTCGCTCAAAGCGCTAAGTAACCTATCCCTGAAAAAGCGATGAGACACCCAAACCATTGCAGCGCGCTCAGCCGTTCTTTCAAGAAGATCCACGCGAAAACGATTGTGAGCAAACCAAACATGGAACTCGCCACCGACGCATATTGCGCATCGGGTAAATGCCCCGCTGAGTTTATCATCAAAAGCGCAATGCCATCGGCGACACCCATGACTGCCAAAACAGGTAGGGCCGCGTGACCGGGCCAAAATGGGAGTTTTAGCGCGAACACGCCAAGCGCAAGCAAAGCAATCGCAACGCAGCGCGTCACTAACGTCACAGGCAGTTCGCCAGATTGCGCGCTGGCCATCTGACCAAAGGCGAAGGTACCCGCAAATCCGATTGCCGCTATCACTGAGAACGCAATGGTCTTCCCGATTGGCGGCACCTCTTCGTCACTGTGATCTGAAAGCGCAGCCACCAGCGACACCCCGAGGATAATCAACAGCACAGCGCCCCATTGCAGAACCGATATGTGCGCCCCATGCCAAGCTGCCCAGGCGAGCGATAAGACCGGAAAGCTCGCGATAATCGGTGAGACCAGCTTGACCGGTCCACGTTGGAATGCGCCATAAAGCCCAAGGCTTGCCATCAAGAACAATACGCCTGACAGCGCCGCTATACCCATCACGGAACGATCTGGCAAAACCGTACTTTGCTGCGCACCCATCACGATCAAATGAAACACAGTGCCGACACTTAATACCGTGAGCAGCGATGCCATCAACGGGGTCTTCTGGCTTACAAAGCGCACGCATACATCGTGCACGCCCCACATGACTGCAGCGATCAACCCGAGCATGAGCGCGCTCATTTGTCAGATCTGAAAAACGGGATTATGAAGACCAAGCAAGCGATCAGAAAGAAGACGCTGCCAAACATTGCCCAAAAGCTTCCGATGCTCGCAATGCAGAAACCGGCAGCCGAAATCACGAACAATATCCAGCCGACAAAGTTAATCTGATGGTTACTCACAGGTTTGCTCCGATTTCATTTGCCGACTCTTTCATTTTAATATTATTCTCACGGTTAAACATTTATTCCACAGATGCAAATATCTGATGGATGGGAGACGGCAATGCTTGATGACTATCCACTGGTTCGACCCGGCCCGCCAAAACCGAGCGTAATCATAGAACCGAGGGTTTTTTCACTGCCCCCCGGAACCGAACGCTATGTTGTCGAAGGCGCGGGTGCAATCCTTGTTCCCGTGCATGGAGGCGATACGTTTACGATCACAAACGACGAAGGCGGTCAGCCTTGCGAGATTGTCATCACCGATGCATCCGGCAAGCTGTCGCCAGAAATATTAGGGCAGACCAGCAGCACGCCTGCGGATGGGTTGAAAGCATTGCTTACCGGATCTGATCAATCCTTGCGCGGTCTTCGGATAGGGCTGGATGCACGCTCAATTGATTTGACGCAAACGGGGGCGATCACACTCTTTGGCGCGGACACGCCCGCTGGCACATCTGAGAGTTTTTCCGTTTCGGCGGAGGCCACATTGATCATTGTGGCCCCCGGCGGACCGATGGACTTTGAAGCGCAAAATACGTCAACCCCCCTTACTTTGATAGTCACACGCGCCAAGCTATTGCCGCACACGCGCTTTGAATTGCCAACACCGCTGGCAGACCCGCTCGCAGACATTCGTGTGCATAGCCAAACTGCTGAAGCCTACTTCGTTAAAGCTGGTGACTACATCCAAATCCTTGATGTTGATGGTCGCCAATGCACTGACTTTGAATGCTTCTCTGCGCGCAAGCTCGATAAGGGGATTGAACACGCGCTCGACGTCACGACCACACGCACGTTGATGGGCCATGCCTATCCGATGCCGGGTTTACACGCGAAATACTATGATCAAGAAATGGTCCCGCTGATCGAAGTCGTGCAAGACACATGCGGGCGTCACGACGCCTTTGCGCTCGCCTGCTCTGCAAAATACTACGATGACATCGGCTACCCAGGTCACATCAATTGCTCTGACAACTTCAACCACGCGCTGTCGAAATACAACGTTGCAGGGCGCAAAGGCTGGATGGCGATCAACTTCTTTTTCAATACGGGGCTTGATGATCACGGTGTAATGTACGCCGATGAACCTTGGTCGCGCCCAAGCGATTACGTATTGCTGCGCGCGCTGACGGACATCGTCTGCGTCAGCTCAGCCTGCCCCGATGACACCACAGCCGCGAACGGCTGGAACCCCAGCGACATCCACGTGCGCACCTATTCTGGCGAAGAGAAATTCCAACGCTCTGTCGCCTATCGCCCCACACCTGATGCGGAATATAAAATGACCAAACAGACCGGCTTTCACGACAAATTCGCCCAGCACACGCGCAATTTCATCGAATACAACGGCTATTGGCTCGCCAATTGCTACGCCGCCGCTGGCCCGATTGAAGAGTACCACGCCTGCCGCCAGGCATGCGTGATCATGGATCTTTCGCCTTTGCGCAAGTTTGAGATCACCGGACCTGACGCTGAAGCGCTCTGCCAATACGTATTCACACGCAACATGAAGACACTCGCGATTGGCGGCGTCGTTTATACGGCTATGTGTTACGAGCACGGCGGCATGATCGACGACGGCACTGTCTTCCGCCTTGGCAAAGACAATTTCCGCTGGATTGGCGGCAATGACTACGGCGGCGAATGGATACGCGAGCAAGCGGATAAACTTGGCCTTAAGGTGATGGTGCGGTCTTCCACGGATCAGCTCCACAACGTCGCGGTCCAAGGGCCTGAGAGCCGCGACTTGCTGAAAAAGATTGTCTGGACTGCACCACACAATCCCGAGTTCGAACAACTTGAGTGGTTCCGCCACACGCCTGCCCGCCTCAACGATGAAAGCGGCACTCCCTTTGTGGTCTCGCGCACAGGCTACACGGGCGAGCTTGGTTATGAAGTCATGTGCCACCCCAAAGATTGCGCCGAAATCTGGCAGGCGATCTGGGACGCGGGGCAAGAGCACGGCATCAAACCCATGGGACTTGAAGCACTTGATATGGTGCGCATCGAAGCGGGTCTGATCTTTGCGGATTACGACTTCTCCGATCAAACCGACCCCTTTGAAGCGGGCATTGGCTTCACTGTACCGCTGAAATCCAAGACCGATGATTTCATTGGCCGCGACGCATTGATCCGCCGCAAGGAAACCCCTGCGCGCAAACTGGTGGGTCTCGAAATCGACAGTAATGTCGATGTAGAGCACGGTGATTGCATCCATGTAGGCCGCGCGCAGATTGGTGAGGTCACATCTTCCATGCGCTCGCCCTTGCTGGGTAAGAATATCGCAATGGCGCGGGTTGATGTGGCGCATTCCGCAGTGGGTACTGCATTGGAAGTTGGCAAACTAGATGGTCATCAAAAGCGCCTGCCTGCAGTGATAACGGGCGCGACCGCGGCTTATGATCCAAAGAAGGAACGCCCCCGGTCATGATCCGCGTCCTCGCAGCTTGTGCGCTGCTCCTCCTTGCAAACGTCGCTGACGCCCAATCAGTTAAGCTGAGCGCAGAGCAGATCACGGGCTTGCTGAGCGGTAACACTGCCTTAGGCAAATGGGACGGCGCACGCTACCGCCAGTATTTCAGCGAAGACGGCGTGACGATATATGCGCAGGAAGGCGCGAGATCTGCACGCGGCGAATGGCGCGTAGACGAGAAACGCGACGAGTATCAGAGCATCTGGCCAAATGATACAGATTGGGAAGGCTGGTATGTCATGGAATATGCAGGTGCCTATTTTTGGGTCAGCAAGGCGACCCCGCCAACCCCGTTTCGCGTTGAGCAAGGCGAGCACCTCGTTGAAGATTAGCGCTATTTACGCGTGCCTTACGTTGGCAATGCCTGCATTTGCACAGGCCTGTGACGCGTTAGAAGAGCAGCTAAACACGCGAGACGGCATCAGTGCGTATCTCAAACAAGACACCTCGCGCGAGTTGCTATGCGCAGTTGCATTGATACAAAACGGCAAAACCAGTTCATTCTGCTATGCGATGTTTGACTACCGCTCACCCGACGCGCACACGGCGTTGGTGCGTTTGGAGGCCGCTTTTCCCGATTGCTTCCCGACCCGCGCGACAAGCGGCGCGGGCGAGGTTGTGAACCACCCAGACAGCTTCGATCAAAAACAATTCTGCACGCCGGAGTATGATCTCAGTCTATCGTTCAAAGACAAAGCAACCTTAAGCCAAACACTGGTGTTCTTACGCTTGGATGAGAGCGCGAGTAGGCCAAATTCTTGCGAATGATGCGGCGGCTTGATCTGCATCAACGACGCCTAGCCTTTCGCCTGGCACGATATCTCTTATGAGCATGCTTGAAGACATAGGCGGTGAAACCTCCCTGCGCGACTTGGTCGAGCATTTCTACGATCTGGTTGAAACCCTGCCCGAAGGCTCAAACCTGCGCCGCTTGCACGCACGCGGACATGGCGTCGAACATGCACGTGTTGAGCAATTCGATTTTCTCTCCGGCTTCATGGGTGGGCGGCCGTATTACAAAGAAAAACATGGGCATATGGATGTAAAACTGATGCATGCCCATGTCCCGATTAGGCAAGCAGACGCGGATAATTGGGTTGATCTGATGCGCAAAGCCTTGATCGCTGAGGGGCACAAAGGACCGAATGCAGATCGCTTGAATGTCGTATTTCGCCGCATTTCTGATATGCTGGTGAATGATATGGACGATTGGGAAGACACAGGAACGCGCCGCTAAGGCCTTACACCTCCCGCCTACTTTTGCGTATCTAAAGCCAATCTCGCCGCGAGGCCAACGAGGACCGTTCCCAAGACATACTGTGACAGATTCCTAATTTTGGCGTTACCTGCCAGCCAAGCGCTCGCACGGCTCGCAGCCAAGATCACGGCTCCGTTCACCACAAACCCAATCGCGTTTTACACGCTCGCAAAGATCATGACTTGAATAACAATCGAACCCGCCTCAGGCTTTAAGAACTGCGAGAATAGCGCCAGAATGAAGATCGCCATCTTCGGGTTCAGCAAGCTCGTCAAAAGTCCTTGTCTAAACATCACCACACGAGATTGTGCCTGTTTGCGCGCTGAAAGCCTGTCTGCCACCAGATAATGCGCCCCATGCGAGATACAAAAGATACGCGACTCCCAAGCGGCGAATGACGTCATAAGCAATTGGAACCCCTAAGAAAAGTTGCGGTAACCCCAACGCAATTGCCAGTGCGTGGCAATATGTACCAAACGCGATTCCAACCTATTTCACAAACCCTGCCGCCCGCCCTTGCGCCGCACTGCGTGAGGCAAGGAGTAACATGTCAGGTCCCAGTGACGCCGTTAACGCAATTGACGCCAAGGAGAAAAGTAAGAGCGTTAAAAATCACCATAAAGCACAGCCTAAAAAGTGGAACTTGAAAAGGAAATGGGGACCGAAGCCCCTATCTTTAGCACTTAGTTTTGCAGGTATACGTCCATACTATCGTCCAGCGCATCCTTCCAAGGCGTATGATGCATCGGGGCCATCGTTCCAGTGATAACCGACGCATAGGCATTGTTTCTGAACGTCATGATGTCTGCAACTTTGTGCCCTTTCCAGGCTTTGAAGGCTTGGCATGCGCCCTCTACGTCGAAACTTGGGTAGTCTGTCTCATCAATCAGTTCCTTGGTGTAATCGCCTTGATACCAGATGCAGCCGTAATCGTCGGGAATTGCAGCTTCTGCGGCTTTGCGCGCATCCACATCCGCGCGGCGGTCCGCTTTTTCAGGGATCTCAATCCGACCCATGATGGCGTCACGCACCCACCATGCCTGTGCATCAAACATGTTGAACGTGAACCACTGATCCTGCATTCCAAGATAAAAGAGCGCTGGATTATCAACCCAAGCGACCCCTTTATAGAGATCGTCTGACGCCAGAACGTTCGCCGTGCGCAAACGCAGATCGTCTGCCATGAAGGGGAAATGATGGATGTAGCCCGTGCACAGCAAAATGGCGTCTACATCTTTTGTTGTCCCGTCCTTGAAGTGCGCCGTGTTGCCCTCAACCTTGGTCAGAAGCGGAACTTCTTGCCAGTTGTCGGGCCACTTGTATCCCATTGGGGCTGTGCGGTGGCTGACAGTAATGCTTTTTGCCCCGTATTTCCAACACTGCGATCCGATGTCTTCCGCTGAATAGGACGTGCCGATAATCAGCAAATCCATATCTTTAAATTCAAGCGCGTCGCGGAAATCATGCGCATGCAGCACGCGACCCTTGAAGGTATCAAACCCTTCGAATTCAGGAACGTTCGGCGTTGAAAAGTGGCCTGAGGCGCAGATTACATGATCAAACTCTTCCGAATACTCGCGATCGTTCGGGAGATCCTTCACTTTCACCGTGAATTTGCCCTCTGCGAAATCAACATTGCGCACCACTGTTTCAAATCGGATCATGTCGCGCACGCCCGCCTTTTTCACACGGCCCTCGATATAGTCGAACAGCACCGCGCGCGGCGGGTAAGAAGCAATCTGTTTGCCGAAATGTTCCTCGAACGAGTAATCCGCAAATTCCAGACCCTCTTTCGGCCCATTCGACCACAGGTAGCGATACATGGAACCATGCACCGGTTCCCCGTATTTATCGAGCCCCGTGCGCCAAGTGTAATTCCACAAACCGCCCCAGTTGGATTGCTTTTCAAAGCACACAACCTCAGGCACTTCAGCGCCTTTTTCAGCCGCGGATTGAAAGGCTCGCAATTGTGCTAAACCTGAAGGCCCTGCTCCGATGATGGCGACGCGCTTGGCCATATCAAACTCCATTTTTTAGCTTTGACGTAAGTGACCTGCGTGGTGTCCACGCAGGCCCCCTTTTAGATATCGAGCGTGTTATCTTTCTCCCATTGAGAGAAATACGACACGAAGGAATCCCATTCCTGCATTTTCATCTTGAGATAGCTGCGCGAGAACTCCTCGCCCATCGCAGCCTTGAGACCTTCGTCTTCGTCATATGCGCGCATCGCATCGAGCATATTCAAAGGCAGCTTTGGCGCATCTATGATCAAATGACCTTCTGCATACATATCAATGTCGTGACGCTTGCCCGGATCCGCTTTGGAGCGCACACCAGAGAGACCCGCCGCAATTATCACAGCCTGCAACAAATAAGGATTCACCGCGCCATCTGGCAGGCGAAGTTCAAAACGGCCAGGACCAGGAACGCGCACCATATGTGTACGGTTGTTGCCCGTCCAAGTAACCGTATTGGGTGCCCAAGTCGCGCCAGACATCGTGCGAGGTGCATTGATACGTTTGTAGCTGTTCACCGTCGGGTTGGTAATCGCCGCAAGCGCGCTGGCGTGCTTCATGATGCCCCCAAGGAAGTGACGTCCTTGCTCTGACAGGCCTAGTTCTGCGGTTTGGCTGCTGTCATTGGCCTCCATCGCGAAGACATTTTTAGTCGAAGCCGATCCCGCAGCATCCCAGACAGAAACATGCGCGTGGCAGCCATTGCCTGTCAGGCCCTCAATCGGCTTAGGCATGAAAGTCGCACGGTAACCGTGCTTTTCCGCGACGCATTTGGTCATGAACTTGAAGAAACTGTGCTTGTCCGCCGTTCTAAGCGCGTCATCAAAGTCCCAGTTCATTTCCCACTGGCCGTTCGCGTCCTCATGGTCGTTCTGATAGGCGCCCCACTCCATTTCCAGCATGTAGTCAGAGATTTCGCGGATCACGTCCAAACGACGCATGAACGCTTGCTGATCGTAGCAAGGCTTGGCTGCTGTATCGAAACTGTCACTGATCTGATCACCCTCGGGTGTGAGTAGGAAGAACTCAGCCTCGATCCCTGTTTTGACGTACATGCCCTCTTCCGCGGCTTCTGCAATCAGCTTGCGCAGCACGTTGCGCGGGGCTTGTTCAACAGGCTCACCCTCCATCACGCAGTCTGCTGGGACCCATGCGATTTCCTTGTTCCACGGCAGGATGATCGCTGCATCAGGGTCTGGAACGGCCAACATGTCAGGGTGCGCGGGTGTGAGATCAAGCCATGTGGCGAAACCCGCAAAACCTGCGCCGTCTTCTTGCATATCCGCGATTGCGCGCGCGGGCACCAACTTAGCACGTTGACCACCGAATAGGTCGGTGAATGAAATCATGAAGTATTTTACGCCGTTCTCTTCGGCGAACTTTGCCAGATCAACTGTCATTTTTTTGTCCCTGTCGTCTTTTATTTTATTTAAAAAAGGCGCGTGCCATGTGCTAGCCGCGCCTTTGTTTTACGTCTTAGTAGCTTGTACCGGGCTTGCCGGGGTACCAATCTGTTCCGCACAGTGGCACACGCGCCATCGCCGCCGCTTCCATCGTCAGCGCGACCAAATCCTCTGGCTCCAAGTTGTGCAGATGGTTTTTGCCGCAGGCCCGTGCGATCGTTTGCGCTTCAAGCGTCATCACCTTGAGGTAGTTGCGCAGGCGGCGGCCACCTTCAATCGGATCAAAACGCTTCATCAGCTCTGGGTCTTGCGTCGTGATGCCTGCAGGGTCTTGGCCCTCGTGCCAGTCATCATAGGCCCCTGCCGTCGTACCAAGCGCGTTGTACTCTGCTTCCCACTTTGGATCGTTGTCACCGAGCGCAATCAACGCCGCCGTTCCAATCGCAACCGCGTCAGCGCCCAGCGCCATCGCTTTTGCAACATCTGCCCCGGAGCGGATACCACCGGACAAGATCAGCTGCACTTTGCGGTGCATGCCAAGATCCTGAAGCGCTTGAACCGCTGGACGGATGATTGCCAGTGTCGGCTGGCCCACGTGTTCGATGAACACGTCTTGCGTCGCAGCTGTACCGCCTTGCATGCCGTCTAAAACAACCGCATCCGCACCTGCTTTGATCGCCAAAGTCGTATCATAGTAAGGACGTGCACCCGCAACTTTCACATAGATTGGCACTTTCCAACCTGTGATTTCACGTAGCTCTAAAATCTTGATCTCAAGATCATCTGGACCCGTCCAATCAGGGTGACGACACGCTGAACGCTGATCGATCCCTTTAGGCAGGTTACGCATATGCGCCACGCGGTCAGAGATTTTCTGACCCAACAACATACCACCGCCACCGGGTTTCGCGCCTTGACCGACGACGATCTCAATCGCATCGGCTTTGCGCAAATCGTTAGGGTTCATGCCGTAGCGCGACGGAAGATACTGGTAGACCAGCTTGCTGGAATGACCACGTTCTTCGGGTGTCATACCGCCGTCGCCCGTGGTTGTGGATGTGCCTGCCATGGACGCACCGCGACCAAGCGCTTCCTTCGCTGGGCCAGACAACGCACCAAACGACATGCCCGCGATGGTCACAGGGATATCCAACTCTATCGGGTTGGAGGCGTTCAAACCGCCGATTGTAACGTTCGTGTCGCACTTCTCGCGGTAGCCTTCCAAAGGATAACGAGAGATCGATGCACCCATGAACAACAGATCATCAAAGCTGGGTACTTTGCGTTTAGCTCCGCCACCCCTGATGTCGTAAATGCCCGTCGCAGCCGCACGGCGGATGTCGGAGTTGATGTCTTGTGTGAAGGTCGCAGACTGTCGCGGGGACGTGTGCGGGATACCTTTTGCGTCGTGTATTTTCATCGTTGGTATCCTTAATACGCCGCAGCGTTGTCGACGTCGAAGTTGTACAGATTACGGGCAGAACCGTAGCGCGTGAAGTCTTTGGGATCGGCGTCAATGCCTGCTTCATCCAAGAGGCCCTGCAAAAGCGTCAGATGCTCTTCGCGCATCTCTTTTTTCTCGCAATCCGCACCAAGGCTTTTCACCGAGCCACGCACGAAGAACCGGGCTTCATAGCAGCTATCGCCCAGCGCATCACCCGCGTCGCCACAGACGACAAGGTTGCCGGATTGTCCCATAAACGCGGACATGTGGCCGATATTGCCTTGAACAACTATGTTCACGCCTTTCATCGAAATACCACAGCGCGAGGACGCATTGCCCTTGACCACGATCATGCCGCCATGACCCGTTGCGCCCAAATATTGGCTCGCATCGCCTTCAATAACGATCTTGCCAGACATGATGTTTTCGCCCGTACCTGGCCCTGCTGAGCCGTGGATATTCACTGTCGCTTGCTGGTTCATACCGGCGCAATAGTAGCCTGTGGAGCCTTTGACCGTAACTTCAATCGGCGCGTCAAGGCCGCAAGCGATCGCATGCGCACCTTTAGCGTTTTCGATGGTCCATGCGGTTTGATTGGTATCATCCGACTGCGCATGTAGCGCCGCGTTCACGCCGCGCAGACCCATTTCCTGTAAATCGACTGTTTGCATTTACGCTGCCTTCTCTGCGCTGTTCGGGGCCACGTTGTGGCTCCAGAAATAGACGGTTGCGGGTTCTGGCTCCCAAACGCGAGCCTCTTCGATACCGGGTAGATTTACCAAAGCGCGGTACTCTGAGCCAAACGCCACATATTGATCGGTTTCAGCCATAACAGCAGGCTTGCAGGCGATGGGGTCGCGTACAACGCCGAAGCCGTCTTTGGTACCGACAAGGAAGGTGAAGAAACCATCAAGATCATTGAGGGAACTCTCAAGCGCTTCACCGAGCGTCGCGCCTTCGCGCATCTTCCATGTGAGGTAGGCCGCGCCCACTTCAGTGTCGTTTTCGGTTTCGATATGAATGCCTTCGCGGCGCAGTTTGCGGCGCAAAGAATTGTGATTCGAGAGCGATCCGTTGTGCACCAAGCACTGATCGTCGCCCGTGTTGAACGGATGCGCACCCATGGTCGTGATCGCTGATTCTGTCGCCATGCGCGTGTGACCGATTCCATGGGTTCCGATCATGGAGGTGACGTTGAATTGCTCTGCCACGTCTTTAGGCAGGCCCACTTCTTTGTAGATCTCAAGCGTGTCGCCACGGCTCATGACGCGCACGTTCGGGCGGATCTCGCTCAAGGCTGCACGCGCTTTTTCAAAGCTACCCGCTGGAATAGAAAGAACCGCATGCGTGCTGATGACCTCCATAGAAACCTTGCCACCCAACGCATCAGACAGCGCATTTTCTAGCCCCGCAAACTCCAATTCAGGTGCATCAGATTGCACCGTCATCTTCGATGAGCCCTTTGTTTCATTACCATAAATCGCAATACCCGCACTGTCGGGGCCGCGGTCAGTCATGGTGATCAACATTGAGGTGAGCATATTACCCAACTCAGGTTCAAGCGATTTGTCCTTAAGGAAAAGACCGACAATTCCGCACATAATGAAATCCTTCGAAAACAGCCGTATCGCGCACGGCCTTCGACTCAGAGGCTAGCACCAAAGAAAAAACCATACAACTCTTGGGAAACTTTTTTTCCTTAAATTCAACACTGGAAATGCAAAAAGGGGCCGCGTCCGCCGCCCCTTTCCCGTCATTTAATTGTCAGCGGATCAGTATCGATCAATTGCCTTTTTGACACCTTCGGCACTGATGTTTTTTTCAGCTTCCGCAAGCTCGCGGCTTTCGCTGCGAAACTGCACCACGTGCCATCCGAGCCAGAACAAGACACCGATGATGGTCATTGGAACTTCCCAACCCTGCATCGGGTAGATCGCTCCGACATCAGCAAGATCAACAGCCCAGTTTTCATATCCAATAGTAGACATATGAGTGCTCCTTATTCTGCCGGCGTCGCGGCATGTGTGGCTTGAGTGATATCAGCGATTGCTGCCTCATAAGTCTCGTTCTCGTGGAAATCGAGACCTTGGCGTTCAACTGCTTCTGGGATCCGCAAGATACCAAACGACGCTTGGATCTTAGAAATAATGAAGGCAGGCAAGAAGCCAAGCAGACCGAACATGATCACAGCACCAATGGTTTGACCAAGTGGGTTCACAGTTGCGTAACCCTCATAGGGTGACGAAGGTGCGCCCCACAGAACGAAACCACATATGATCAAGCCAACAACGCCCGCATATCCGTGAACCGCAACTGCGCCAACCGCATCGTCGATCTTGAAACGACGCTCGACCCAGTAGTGCAGCTTGTAAACAATCACGACGCCAATTGCGGCGATAATCATCGCTTGGATTGGGTGGTAAAGATCGTTGCCCGCAGAGGCAGTAATGACACCTGCAAGACCGCCGGACAATGTCCAGAACGCATCGCCTTTGGACACGATGTAGGCCGCCATCAACCCGCCCGACAAAGACATCAGGAAGTTGAACGTAATCGCAGAGAGCGATGTTGGTGCAAGATAGATGTTGGTCGCCGTCCATGTTGTCCCAGTGATCTGGCCGTCAATAACTTCAGGCGAAATCGCAGGCACGTTACAGGCTGCATAGAAACCCCAGAAGCCTGTGTAGATCAGGAATAGGCCAATCGCGAGCATCCAAGGATTGTGCGGTGGAATATCACGAGGCGTGCCATCCGCTGCGAATTTACCAATACGTGGTCCAAGAACCATGATCACACCCAGCGCATAACCACCCGCAATCGCGTGGATAACACCGGACGCGTAAGCATCGTGGTAGCCAAGGACTTTGACCATCCAGCCATCCCAGTGCCAGCCCCAAGCCGCATCAATGATCCAAAGAACCGAACCGATCATAACCGCATGCATCCAAAGCGCGGATGAGCGAATACGTTCAATAACAGCGCCGGACACAATGGAAGCCGCAGTCCATGAAAACAACAAGAACGCTGCCCAGAACACACCTGTGATGCGATCCTGCATGTTCGTACCCATGTTTTCAGACCAAGGCGTATAAGCCGTGCCTGCCGCAAAGTCGATGCCACCTATACCGGGGAACGCATTTGGGAAGGTCCAGTATATCCACCAGCCAAAGAAGAAGAAGGTCACGGTGACCAAAGGAATCACCATAATGTTCTTCAAAAGCGTGTGCATATGGTTTTTTCGGCGGCTCGCGCCGACTTCATACATGCAGAATCCTACATGAATGAGGAACATGAAAACGACCGTCACCCAGTAATAAAACTCGGTGAACACCGTTGTCAGTGCATTGAGATTTCCGTCCACTTTAAATTCTCCCTAGCTGTTGGCTTTCCCCTTCGTTACTTTATTGAGGGGAATAATTGTTTACCAAAAGGATACAACAGTATGCAATCTGTCAACTGTTTTGTCCAAAAGTGCCTTTTCTTAAGAATTCCTCACACTTCCTAATCTGACCATGATTCAACCTCTCGGCTTAAGCGAAATCAGGCAAAGGAAGCAGAAAATTTTCCCGACAGGAAAAAAATCTGCCCACGGGTGTTGCTTTTTGTACAAGGCTCGGGCTGAATACAGCCAACAAGACTCATAACAAACAGGGATGTTTTAGATGGCTATTTTTTGGAGACACTCAGCGCTAGCACATCGCCACGCAGAAATCGGCGGCGAGCTTGAGGACTGGAACGGCATGGGCACCGCTTGGTTTTATGACCACACGCCCGAGCGCGCGAAAGCGGACTATGAAGCGATTCGCACCAAAGCAGGTCTGATGGATGTGTCCGGCCTCAAGAAGGTTCATGTGACAGGTCCTGATGCGGCTTACGTCATCGACCGCGTCACAACACGCAACGTTGAGAAGATCGCACCAGGTCGCTCGACCTATGCCTCTATCTTGAACAGCGACGGCAAGTTCATCGACGATTGCATCATCTATCATCTGGCCGTGAATTCATGGTTGGTCGTGCATGGCACGGGTACAGGCATGGAGCAGCTGACAAGCGTTGCGGCGGCAAAGAATTGCACCGTTTTGATGGACGACGATCTGCATGACATGTCGTTGCAGGGTCCAAAGTCTGTCGACATTCTTGCGGGCGAAATCCCTGGCATTCGTGATCTTGCCTATTTTGGCTTGATGCAAACCCGACTGTTTGGGCGCGACGTTATGATTTCGCGTACAGGCTACACTGGCGAGCGTGGCTACGAGATTTTCTGCCGTGGCAAAGACGCGGTTCATATCTGGGACAACGTCTTGGAAAAAGGTGGCGATGATGTGCGCCCAACGCAGTTCTCGACGCTCGATATGCTGCGCATTGAAAGCTATTTGCTGTTTTACCCCGGCGACAACTCCGAGACCTTCCCGTTCGATGATGAGCCATGCGGCGACACGCTTTGGGAGTTGGGTCTCGATTTTACCGTTTCGCCTGACAAAGAAGGCTTTATCGGTGCAGAGAACCACTATGCCTCCAAAGGTAAAGAGCGTTTCAAGATCTTCGGCGTGAAGCTAAGCGACAGCATGGAACAGATGGAAATGTTCGCGCGTGTGCATGCGGATGGTAAAGATGTCGGCGTAATTACTTATGGCCTATCGTCCGAGTTGAACAACTACTCTGTCGCGATTGCACGTCTCTCGCCAGAAGCCGCGAAGGCAGGCACGAAGCTGACTGTGGTTCAGCCTGACGGCACAGAACTGGCCGCGACAGCAGAAGAGATGCCGTTCTACGATCAGGACAAATCAATCCGCACAGCCAAAGGCTGATTTGCGAGGGCTTCAGGGCGCAGGAACACTCTTGCGCCCTCTTTCTTTAAGTCACAGGGTTAGCCATGTCGAAATTCGAATTCCCAGAATCCATCCGCAGCCGCCCTGTCTGGGGCACGCTAGAACCCCGTGCAGGCTTGCATCATTTGATGATCGCTGATGCAGAAGGGGCAGAAGCCATCTTGGATATTGCCACGCCCGAATTGATGGCAGGCGCTCATATCATTTTCATCGCCAAAGGTACTGGTTTTGGCGACAAGCTGCGCGCATTGAACCCCGCGCAGTACTACGAAGGGCCGTCTTATGAGGCCTCTGCATCGCGCATCCAACGTGTTTTGCAAGACGCCAAGATGAGCACGCAGGTCTACCTAGCGGGCACTGAAGGGTTGATGGGCCAAGCCATGTGCGAATGCACCAATGCGGGCATCCCCTTCACAGCCGTGCAAACAGAGCATCGCGGCAGCACCGCGCGGCGCATGCAATGTGTGCATTGCAAGGGCATCACCAAAGATGTGGCGATTGACCCATTTGTCTGTTCGCACTGCGGTTTGAACCTTTTCGTGCGCGATCACTATTCGCGTCGTCTTGCTGCCTATCAAGGGGTGTGCATCGACGCGGAAGACCCCGGAAATGTTCCTGCGTCGAAAGGAATATACGAATGAGCGGCGCAGAGAAAATAGACGTTACTGTGACTGAAATTGTGCCAGTAAACGAGTTGGTCACGCGCTTTAAGTTTGAGCGCACTGATGGTGGCCTATTACCGACCTTCTCAGGCGGCGCGCATACGGTTGTGGAAATGAAGGACGGTGAAATCACCCGTCTGAATCCTTACTCCCTGATGTCTGATCCGATGGATCAAAACGCCTACACGATTTCTGTGCGCCGCGACGATGAGGGCCGTGGTGGTTCGCTCTTCATGCACAAAAACGTCGCCGTCGGAGACAAGATGGTGATCAGCTATCCTGTGAACCTCTTCTCGCTTGATCTGCGCGCGAAGAAGCACTTGTTTCTCGCAGGCGGTATCGGCATCACACCGTTCCTGAGCCAAATCAAACAGTGCGAGCGTTTGGGCGGTGCATGGGAATTGCACTACGCTTGTCGCAATGAAGCGCTTGGATCATACGTGGCTGAGCTGACCTCAAAGCATCCCTATGAAGCGAATGTCTACTATGACGATCAAAAGCAAGCGATTGCTTTGGAGGGATTGCTCAACGGCCAACCCATTGGCACACATGTTTATGTCTGCGGCCCCAAAGGCATGATAAATTGGGTGCGTGCTACAGCAGAAAAACTCGGCTGGCCGCTCGAAGCCGTGCATTACGAGGAATTCCTCGCTCCGCAACCCGGCAAACCGTTCGAAGTGAAGTTGTCGGTGTCCAACAAAGTCATCCAAGTGGGCGAAGACGAAAGCCTGCTTGAAGCGATGGAACGGTCTGGCGTGGATGCGCCGTATCTGTGCCGTGGCGGGGCATGTGGGCAATGTGAGACGCGAGTGATCGATTATTCCGGCAACTTCATTCACCGCGATCACTGGCTTGAGGATGATGAACATGCCTCGGGTGAAAAGATCATGCCGTGTGTATCACGATTTGAGGGCAAAACCCTTGTGTTGGACCGATAGGAGGCAACTATGACCATTCAGTTTAACGAAGAAACCTTCCGCGACGATTACACGTTCAAGAACTCCGATTGGGCAATCCAACGATTTCCGTTTCCGTTCCACGAAGACAGCTACATGTATTCAGTGAACATGGAGCGGCATCGCGGCGGGCCAGAGGGGTCGATCTACGAGAAACGCTTTGATGTGGACGAGCACTACGTCGCCGAGATGCGCGACCGCGCGATGGTTTTGGCGGATGATCCGTTACGTTGCCAATCGCTGCCGCATATGACTCTTGCGGGCTGGGACCTGCTTGAGTTGATTATGGTCAGCAAGTCCGAGGACTATCCTGATTTGTTCGAGCTGCATCGAGACGGCGATCAATGGCGCTGGGTGAACAAACCTCTAGGCATTGATGACACCTTCACATTCCTAGATGAAACCACGCTGCCCTATGGCCCGATGGAGTACATCACGCGCCAAGCACAGGGTGATTATTGCATGCTTGATCAACGCGATGATAACCTGTGGATGGATGCAGGCACAGTAACGACACAAGCAGACTGGTCGCTTGATTTCGATATCGGAATGAATTTCTTTGAATGGCACGCGCCGGTGCCGTTGGCCCATGAAAAGGGCATCTTTGTACGCGCGTTGAAGTTCCTTTTGAACATCCAACAAGGCGCGCCAGCACGGCGTTTGAACTGGACGATGACGGTGAACCCGCTTCTCGATACAAGCCCCGAGAACTATCACAGATGGGGCGTTCAAAAGACAACTTTGACACCCGAAAATATTGGTCAGAAGCAGCACTTGCGGGTTGAATTGCAGACCTTCTTCCGCCTGCCGCGCTCCAATGCGCTGGTGTTTCCGATCCGCTGCTATCTTTGCAATTTCGACGATATGATGACCATGCCAAAGTGGGGCCGTCGCCTGCATCGCGTAATCCGCGATTTGCCTGAGGAATTGGCAACCTACAAAGGCTTCATCGACAACCGTCCGATGATGCTGGAGTACCTGTCAAAGTTTGATGATGGCTTGCCCACAAGCCCCGGCATTTGGCCTGAGAAAGAGTCCGAGCCGCCCTTGCAGACCTAACGCTTGTTGCCCTGTGTGTTCCCACGCAGGGCTATTTCAGCTCACCGATTGCGGATAGCAGATGATCGACAGATAAAGTGCAGGCAATTCCACAAGAACTTCCGGTCCGTGCGGCGCATCTGCATCAAAGAACAGCGTATCGCCCGGAACCAGTGAAAATACCTCATCCCCGTGGCGATAGTCCACCTTGCCCTCCAGCATATAGATCGTCTCGATGCCGCCATGTTGGAACATCGGGAAGACATCAGATTGCTCCGACAGAGTAATCAAATATGGCTCAACAATCACACCGCTGGAATTCGAACCTATATGCCCAAGCAGATTATACTGATGCCCTGCCCGCGTGCCTTCGCGTTCCAATTCAACACCTTCGCCAGCTTTCGTATGCACGGCTGTGCGTTGCTCTTCAAAGCGGCGGAAAAAGCTCGTAAGCGGAACAGACAAAGCATTGGCCAATGTTTGCAGCGTACTTAGCGACGGCGACGTATTGCCATTCTCGATCTTGGACAACATCCCAATCGAAAGGCCCGTCATCGAGGCAAGCTCTGCTACGGTGATCTCTTTTTGCTTACGAAACGAACGTACCTCTCGGCCAATCGCGACCTCAAGGACCTTCTCGCGTTCACCAGCAGACGTAACATGCGGATCTTGGCTTAGTTTTGTGACCATTTCAGGCGATATCGCTTCAATTTTCATTTTCAGCCTCTTAGACGGAGAGGATCGCAAAGACAACGGCTTTGGATCTCTCGCTCGTTGTCGAGCGATCATTCTTCACCATAGGATAAAAAATTTCTTGTTGGTAATAAATATCAAGCCCCAAAGCTTTTTTACCAAGGTCCTGCCGATTTCATATGGTTTTACACAATCGAGCGCATCGCTGTAACGATCGCATGATGCAGAGAACCCGCAGAGGCGCGCGGACCCAGTATGCGCACCCAATCACTTGGATCGCGTCGGATAACAAAGCAACCGAGATGGTGCAACGACGTGCGTTGAACATCGCCGGTTTGCATCGCACGAATATTGATAGGGCAGAGTAATTCCATTACCCGCTCCATCTTCGCGCCTTGCAGATCAAAGCAAGCCCAGGCATCACTTTGTTCGGTGATGGACGCACTCGCGCCAAAGCGCGCTTTGAGTTGCGCGTCTAAGTCCTCATGGGTTTCGTAGGGTGCGCCAACCATCCATTGATCTGGCCCTGTCCAGAAGGCGGCTTCCGGATCGCGCAAGATCACTTTGCCGACATCGGGAACCCGCCCGTCAAGCAAATCTGCAAGGGCTGCGCGACACGCTGTTTCATGCCCAATGCGCGCATGAACCGATGCCAAGGCCAACTCAGCATTTTCGCACAATGTTGCACCATCTACCGTGTCGACGCTCGGTACACTCGATCCAAGCGCAGTGATCGCTGTTAAATTATGCACGTTGGCGTCCTCCCTCTGGATCGACAAAATGGGCCGAAGTGACTTCGACGAGGACTTCGCTATCCGTGACGGGCGAAACCAAACGCATCTTCTCACCCATGCGCGCATCGCCGGATTTGATCAATGCCAGCCCGATCATCGAGCCGACCTCGGGCGAATACGCGGCTGAAGTTACATAGCCTTGATCATTGGCCGCATCGACAGGGCCATCCGCAGCCATCAAATGCCCACCAGCCGTGATCTTATCTTCACTTGCGAGTGGCTTGACGCCCACCAGTTTCAAAGCGTCATCCTCATTAAGGCCGGCGCGTTCTGACAGAACCGTGCCGATGCTATCCTTCTTCTTGGACACCATCCGACCCATGCCGAGGTTGTTAGCCGTGGTCGTGCCGTTTAGCTCATTGCCGGCGGCATGACCCTTTTCGATCCGCATTACACCCAGCGCTTCGGTGCCGTAGGGCACGACGTCGAACTCTTCGCCCTCTTCCATCAATTTTCGCATCAACGCATCGCCGTAGCGCGACGGCACTGCAATTTCGAAGGCCAATTCGCCAGAGAATGAGATACGGAACAAACGCGCGCGCAGACCACCGCAGACGGTGATATTGGCACATGCCATAAACTCGAACGCCTCATTCGAGATGTCAAACTCTGGATCGACGATCTTTTGCAGCAGCGCGCGCGAGTTCGGGCCCGCGACCGCAAATTGCGCCCAAGCTTCTGTAGTTGAGATCAACTGTACATCCGCATCCGGCATCAAACATTGGCGCACAAATTCCATGTGCTGATAGACGGGGCCAGCTTTGGCCGTGGTTGTCGTGACCACGAAATGATCTTCAGCTAAGCGCGCAGCCGTGCCATCATCCATCGCGATACCATCTTCGCGCAGCATCAAGCCATAGCGGGTCTTGCCCACAGCGACTTTGGCGAAGGGATTGCAGTAGACCTTATTTAGGAACGTCGCCGCATCCGCGCCTTGCACATCAATCTTGCCAAGCGTCGTGCAGTCGCACACGCCGACAGACGCCCGCGTCGCTTTGACTTCGCGGTCCACGGACTGACGCCAATGGGTTTCGCCCTCAATCGGGAACCATTGCGCGCGCAACCAATTACCCACTTCGACAAAGACCGCGCCGCACTCTTTCGCCCAATAGTGCGAAGGGGTCAGGCGCGTTGGATGAAATTCCATCCCGCGCATACGGCCCGCAAGCGCGCCGATAGCGACAGGCGTATAAGGCGGGCGGAAGATCGTGGTGCCGACGTCGGGAATACCCTTGCCCGCAATCTCCGCCATGATCGCTAGACCGCCCATGTTTGATGTCTTGCCTTGATCAGTCGCCATCCCAAGCGTCGTGTAGCGCTTGAGGTGCTCGACTGAGCGGAAGCCCTCTTGATGCGCCAATCGCACATCTTTGACCGTCACGTCGTTCTGCTGATCCAGCCACGCGCGTTTGCAGCCTTCGACGTACCAGAATGCGGACTGCGTAGCAGGCGTGTCATCGGCTTCTGGCGTATCTGCCGCTTTGATGCCCAACGCTTCTGCTGCGCCATTGGCACCGCTCAGCAACGCGCCATTTGTCGACAAATCACCGCTTGCAGCGCCAGCCACCGTCATACCAGGTGGGAGCGTGCCACCAGGAACAAAGGCCGAAAGATCTCCGTCCCAAGTTGGTCGTCCGCGTTGATGGCAGGTCAAATGGACATTCGGGTTCCAACCACCAGACACACCAAGCGCGCCACATTCCAGCGTGCGCGTTGAACCATCAGCGAGTTGTACCTCGACGACCGTGAGACCCAAACGCCCCTTGGTGTTTGTGACCTGCGCACCGGCAAGCACTTCGTAATTCATCGACATCGGCGTATCTGCGCGCGTGTCAATCACTGCAGCGATCTTGATGCCCTTCGCATGTAGGTCTGCCGCTGTGCGGTGCCCGTCGTCGCAAGAGGTAAAGATCGCCACGCGCTGCGCTGGAGTCGCAGCCCAGCGGTTGACGTAGGAACGCATCGCGGAGGCAAGCATGATGCCAGGGCGGTCGTTGTTCTCGAAGGCGATTGGGCGTTCAGTTGCGCCTGCGCAGAGCAAGGTTTTCCCCGCATAGATGCGCCATAGAATTTGACGTGGCTTGCCAATCGCAGGCTCAAGCAGGTGGTCAGACACCCGCTCAACCGCGCCATAAATCCCATGATCAAACGCGCCAATCACGGTAGTACGGCTCATCAGGCGCACATTTGGGAGAGACGACAATTCAGCAATCGTCTGCGTGGTCCAATCGAGCGCGGACGTGCTACCAACTTCGATTTGCTCGCTTAGCAAACGCCCCCCCATCGCGAAGTCTTCATCCGCGAGGATCACCTCTTTACCAGCGCGTCCCGCTGTGAGAGCGGCCATCAATCCAGAAGGCCCTGCGCCAACAATCAGCAGATCGCAGTGGCGGAAACCCTTGTCGTATTCATCTGGATCTTCTTGCATCGAAAGCGCGCCGAGGCCCGCTGCCTTGCGAATAATCGGCTCGTAGACCTTTTCCCAAAAGGGCGCGGGCCACATGAAGGTCTTGTAGTAAAACCCGGCGGCAAGGAAATCAGAGGCCGCATCATTCACCGCCAATGCGTCGAATTTCACAGACGGCCAGCAATTTTGCGAGCGCGCGCTGAGACCATCAAACAACTCTGCCGTCGTCGCGCGCGTGTTAGGTTCAGCGCGTGCGCCATCACGTAAAGTGACAATCGCGTTCGGCTCTTCACTGCCTGCACTGAGCGGGCCACGCGGACGGTGGTACTTGAACGACCGTCCCATAAGGCGCACGCCATTGGCGAGCAAGGCAGAGGCAAGCGTATCACCTGCATGACCCGTGTAGCTTTTGCCATCAAACTTGAATTTCAGCGGCGTGTTGCGATCGATCTGGCCGCCTTCGACTCGGTTCACTTGGGTCATAACGAGCGTCCTTTGCTGCGCGCCACATCGCGGGCCAGCTCAACCTTTGAGATTTCATGCGTTCGGGTGTCGCGCGTGACCACAAGCCAAGAGCGATCACCACCTTCATGGAACCACAACTCACGCAACTCGCCTGCGGGATTGTCGCGCAAATAAGCGTAGTCATGGAATTGATCAGCGGCATTTTCCGCCTCTGGATCAGGGCGTTCGATCAGGCTTGCATCGCCCATGTAGACGAACTCGGCGCTGTCTCGCGGACCAAGAAGCGGGTGGTTAATAATCATCTCTCAGCGCTCCTTAATGCAGGTTGGGCTGGTTGCCCTGCCCTTTTTCGTCAATCATGTGACCTGTTTTGAAACGATCAAGTCGATACGCCGTCGCCGTCTCATGCGGGGCATCATTGGCGAGCAAATGCGCGAAAGTGTACCCAGAGGCAGGCGTCGCTTTGAAACCGCCATAGCACCAACCGCCATTGAAATAGAGACCCTCAATATGGGTTTTGTCGATGTAGGGTGAGCCGTCCATCGACATGTCCATAATGCCGCCCCACATGCGCAAAAGCCGCGCGCGGCCGATCATCGGCATAATCGCCATGCCACCCTCACACACATCCTCGACCACAGGCAGATTGCCGCGTTGGGCGTAAGAATTGTAACCGTCCAGATCGCCGCCAAAGACCAAACCGCCCTTATCTGATTGACTGACATAGAAGTGGCCCGCGCCAAAGGTGATGACACCGGGTAGAACGGGTTTCAGACCCTCAGACACAAACGCCTGTAATACATGGCTTTCAATTGGCAAACGCATGCCCGCCATGCCCATCAAACGGCCAGAGTTACCAGCGACCGCGCAACCGACTTTACCAGCACCAATAAAGCCACGCGAGGTTTCGATACCTTTGCACACGCCGTTCTCGATCTTAAAGCCCGTGACTTCGCAGTTCTGTATAATATCAACTCCGTGGTTGTCCGCAGAGCGCGCATAGCCCCAAGCAACTGCGTCGTGCCGGACAGTTCCACCACGTCGCTGCGCAAGGCCGCCTTTGATTGGAAAGCGTTGGTCATCGAACTTGAGAAAAGGATACTCCGCGCGGATTTGCGCTTCATCCAGATATTCCGCATCTGCGCCATTCAGTATCATCGCATTGCCACGCCGCACGAACGCATCGCGCTGCGCATCGGAATGGATCAGGTTCATGATCCCGCGCTGCGAGACCATCGCGTTGTAATTAAGGTCTTGCTCTAGCCCTTCCCAGAGTTTGAGTGAAAATTCATAGAACGGCTCATTCCCATCCAGTAGATAGTTCGAGCGGATGATCGTTGTGTTACGGCCCACGTTGCCACCACCGATCCAACCCTTTTCGATCACCGCGATGTTCTTTTGCTTGTAGACCTTCGCCAGATAATGCGCCGTTGCAAGGCCATGCCCGCCCCCGCCAATGATCACGATGTCATAATGCGGTTTCGGATCCGGCTCACGCCAAGCGGGCTTCCAGCCTTTGTGACCCGTCAGAGCCTCTTTGATGACCTTAATTCCAGAATATCGCATGGTTTGGACCTCCACCGCCCAATGTCGTTCAACCGCGCGCCACAGGGATGCTGAAACACGACAGGATAAACACAAAACAGACCGAATCTCGTGTTTCTGACAAATGGAAGACCACTCTCAACAACTACACACAAGAAAAAAACTTGATTGAGAGGAAAAAAATGGCAGAGTGTTCGGTATTGCCATACCGTCGTACGCAGATTCGCCCCATCAGGCGCGAGCGACGACATAAATAACACGGCATAAGCCATGTCGCGACATCAACATCGCGAAAAACAGGGAGAAGATAATGAAAAGATCAACAACAGCACTTGCAGCAGGTATTCTCGCGGCTCTGCCTCTGGCAGCATTCGCAGAAGACAGCAGCGACCCAATTGTTATTCCAATTCACAACTGGTCCAGCCAGATCGTGATGTCCAACGTGGTTGGCCAGATCCTTGAGGGCGTGGGCAACAATGTTGAGTATGTCACAACAGACAGCCAAGCGGTGTATGAATCAGTTCGTCTAGGCGACGTGACGATGGAACTGGAAGTCTGGGAAGGCGCGTTTGGTGCATCCTTCCGCGCAGCCATGGAAAAAGGCGGTATCGTCGATGTGGGTGACCACAATGCTGTGACGCGCGAAGACTGGTGGTATCCGATGTGGACCAAGGATGCATGCCCTGGCCTGCCATCTTGGGAAGCTTTAAACGACTGCGCCGCTGTATTCGCAACGGCGGAAACAGGCGACAAAGGGCGTTACTTGGACGGCCCTGTTGACTGGCTCAAGCACGGTAAAGAGCGCGTAGAAGCGCTTGATATGGACTTCGTTGTGATTAACGCGGGTTCTGCGGCGGCACTATGGGCTGAAATTGGTGCGGCAGAAGCAGACAAGAAGCCAGTGGTTGTCTTCAACTGGACACCGAATTTCGCAGAAGCGGTATGGCCAGGTGAGTTCGTCGAATTCCCCCAGTGGGTCGACGGCTGTGACAAAGACCCAAGCGTTGGTCCAAACCCAGATGCACTGTATGACTGTGGAAACCCTGCAAAAGGCTACCTCAAGAAAGCCGCATGGGAAGGCATGGAAGCCAAATGGCCAGCAGCGTACAGCGTGCTGGAGAAGATTTCCTTTACCAACCCACAGATCGCAGAAATGGCGAAATTCGTTGACGTAGACGAAATGGAGCCGGAAGAAGCGGCTGAAGAGTGGCTTGCAGCAAACAAAGATGTTTGGGAAAGCTGGACCAAGTAAGGTCGTTTCACCGATACTCTCTATAGGCCCCACCTGATCACATCGGGTGGGGCTTTTTAAACAGGATTTTTCATGACCACTGATGCCCCCGTAATCTCTGCCAAAAACGTCTGGAAGCTTTTTGGAAGCGCGCCGGAAGCCTATCTCAAAGACATGCCTGCGGGTCGTAGCTTTGATGAGATCCGCTCGGATGGCTATATTGCGGGTGTCAAGGACGTGTCCATCGAAGTCGCGCGCGGCGAGATGTTGGTTATCATGGGGCTGTCAGGCTCTGGTAAATCGACACTGGTGCGATGTTTCTCGCGCCTACATGACATTACGGGCGGCACGATTGAGGTTGAAGGTCAGGACATCATGTCCTTGTCCGAAAAAGAGCTGATCGAACTGCGCCGAAATAAGATGGGCATGGTGTTCCAAAGCTTTGGTCTCCTGCCGCATCGAACTGTCCTCGACAATGTCGCTTTCCCTTTGGAAATGCGCGGTCAGGACAAACACGCACGGCGTGAACGCGCGCTTGAAGTGATTAAACTCGTTGGCCTTGAGGGCCGCGAAGACTATTTCCCGCGTGAGCTATCTGGTGGTCAGCAGCAACGCGTCGGTATCGCGAGATCGCTGGCGATTGAGCCTGACATCTGGTTCTTGGATGAACCCTTCTCCGCGCTCGACCCACTTATCCGCCGCGAAATGCAGGATGAATTCCTGCGCCTACAGCAGCTTTTGAACAAGACGATTGTCTTCATCACGCATGATTTCGACGAGGCGCTGCGCCTTGCTGATCGCATCGCGATAATGAAGGACGGCGCGGTCGAACAATGCGACACCCCTGATCAAATCGTACTGCATCCTGCGACTGAATATGTGCGCAAGTTCACCGAGGAAATCGATAAGGCTCGTGTGGTTCATACAGAGACTTTGATCGAACGTGGATTAGATGGTGAGGGAGATCCTGTTGATGCGAGTGCCTCGGTCCAGAGCCTCGCCAAACTATTGATCCAAGACACACGCAGCGCGATCCCTGTCGCAAAAGACGGCACTGTCATAGGCGCGATGCAGCGCGAAGTCGCGCTTGGAATTTTGGTAGGAACAGAGTGATGGCTGACACGACAGCAATCAGTGCCAATCCACCCATGAGCCGCTCAAGACTTGCGAGCCTTCTTGTTGGCCTCGCGATCTTGGTAACGGCTTTGCAGTACCTCGGATTTCTGCCAGCGGCGCTGCATCGTTTACCAGAAGCATTGGTGCCGGATTTTGCGCGATATCTTGATGCTTTTTTCAACTTTGTGAAAGACGATCTGGGCCTATTTGCCCTGACCCGCTGGCTCACAGGGTTGTTGCAAACAGTCCTTGATACAACAGCCAACCTGCTGTTCGGCAAACGGCGTTGGCCTAATCTTGGCCCGATCCCATGGACAGCAATCGCAGCCTCTATGGCCGTGCTTGGCTATTACTTGGGTGGGTGGAAAATGGCCGCACTGGTGGCAGTTACCTTTTGCTGGACCGCGCTTGTAGGTCAGTGGAAGATCGCAATGCAGACGATGTCTGTACTCGTAGTTGCCGCGCCAACGGCGTTCATCATCGGACTCTCGCTTGGCGTTGCCGCTTGGAAATCACCAGCGTTTAATCGCGCTCTCAAGCCGGTCCTATCAGTACTGCAAACGCTGCCGTTCTTCACTTACTTGCTGCCCGCTGTGATCTTCTTCAAAGTAGGCCCAACCGCGGGCGCAGTCGCCACAACAATCTACGCGATTCCGCCGATGATCTTGATGACGACACTCGGCTTGCAAAAAGTCAGCCCCGAAGTCGTGGAAGCCGGTCACATGAGTGGCTGTACCAAATTGCAGTTGCTCCGCCATGTGTACCTACCCTCCGCACGCACAGAAATATTGGTGGGTGTGAACCAAGTGATCATGCTCTGCCTTGCGATGGTCGTTCTTACTGCGTTCATCGGCATGCCGGGCCTAGGCGCGAAATTGCTCGCGATGATGGGCAGTTTCAAATTGGGCCGCTCCTTCGAGATCGGTGTTACCATTGTTTTGCTCGCCGTCACGCTGGATCGCATGTCAAAGGCTTGGGTGGTCAAACAACCAGAGCACTTTGAGCGCGGCACGCCATGGTGGAAACGCCATATTGCATTACTTCTGGGACTTGGCGCGTTCGTGGTCTTTTGCATCGTCGCGCAGTTCATTGAGGTCGCCTCCGAAATTGGCCGCAAGCAAAGCCTCTCTGTGGGCAAAGAGCTGGACACCGGGATCAAATGGTTCCTAAACATTGAATGGGTCAAAGCAACGACAGGGTTCTTGCGCGCTTTTGTGAATGTGCAAATCTTGATCCCGTTTCGCAACTTTATGCTCTCAATCCCGACACCCGCGTTCATCCTATTGATAACCGCTTTCGCACTTTGGCTTGGTGGACGTCGTCAGGCAATTACAGCGCTGATCTTCTTCTCCTTAGTCGCGCTATCCGGCTGGTGGGATCGCTCTGTCATCACGCTCTATTCAGTGATTTCTGCGGTCTCAATCGCGATGCTGCTTGGCCTGCCAATCGCCATTCTCGCGGCACGCACGGAAAAATGGTCACAACGCCTTTTGCTGGTCTGCGACACTGCGCAAACCTTCCCAAGCTTCGTCTACCTAATCCCCGCAATCATGCTCTTTGGGATCACCGATATCGCCGTCATCTTCTCAATCTTGATCTTCGCCATGGTCCCCTTGATCCGCTACACAATCGAAGGTCTGCGAACCGTGCCACCCGAAGTCATCGAAGCGGCAGAAATGTCAGGGGCCACGCGCATGCAAAAGTTGGTGAACGTGGAGTTGCCGCTAGCCTTGCCGACGATGGCAGTCGGGTTCAACCAAGCGATCATGTTCGCGTTCTTCATGGTCATCATCGCCGCGTTCATCGGCACGCAAGATTTGGGCCAAGAGCTGCAACGCACGTTAGCCGGTACAGATTTAGGCAAGAACTTCGTGCTCGGCATCTGCGTATCGCTTATGGCGCTGACGTTTGATTTGACGATCCTCAAGTGGTCCTCTGATCGCAAAAAGATGCTCGGCTTGGAAGAGTGAGCGCTATCCTTTGGCCGCATCCTTCATCGCGTCTACGCCCTTCTTCCAAAGATTGCCCTGCCAGATTTCGTCCAAGCCTGTTTCACCACTCACGCCCTTAGTCGTCAGGTGATCGCTTGTCGAGAGCCGTGTGAGGCCGCTCGGTATTGTAAAAATTGATCCAGTCTTTGATGACGCGTTTTACTTGAAATCCGTCAGTAATTTCATGCAGGTAGACGGCCTCCTACTTCAGCGACCGCCACACCCGTTCGATGAAGAAATTGTCGAGGTAACACCCACGACCGTCCATTGATATTTTATTGTCAGACGAACTTAAATACTTCCACCAATCGCATCCACGGGTGTAATCTATGACAGTAAATGGGAGCAGTGAAGTTGAAAATATTGGACAACTACAAGCAAGTAGCACTAATACTTTGCCTTCTTATCGTATCCTGGTGGGGTAGCTTAGACGCCCTGGCTAACCGCGTGAATAGCGACAGCATCACTGACGCTGCAGTGATCTACGGAATCGCCAGATCCATTAATGCGGCGATTTCATTGCTTCAGAGCGCTGAAGTCGGCGCATTTGTTGGCTCAATCAACCCTGGTGAAGTATTTGACCCCATCAATGACTTGATAGAGCGGTTTTCGACAGTAATGACGTGGAGCCTCAGCTCACTAGTGCTGCAAAAAGTCCTACTTTCAATCTTCAGCAGCTATCCACTTAAGATTTTGTTTACCATTGTTTGCCTTATGCTGCTTTTTTCCAAGAGTTATCTTCGCCAAAGCAGGCACGTCAAGCAGGCGTGGACTATCTTCATTTTTATCGCGGCTGTGAGATTTTCCATTGACGTTGCATGCGTTCTGACAGCGATTGTAGATGTTGGATTCGTGAAGTCGGTACAGCAAGATAGCGTGCGCACAATGGCCCAGTTCAATACGAGTATTTCGCTCGGCGTTCAAGAGATCGGTGGTGAGGATAGGGAACTGGAACAAATCGCAGTAGATCTGTCGGCTAAAGAAAACGAACTTCGCTTCCAGATTGAAGATGAAAAGAATGACCTAATTGATTTAGAGCAGCGCTTGAGTGTTGAACCCAATCGCCCATTCTTGGACCGTCTCAGACTTAGGGCGAAAAGTGATGAAGTTGTTGCGCTTGAAAGTGCGATTGAACAAAATCAAGCAAGCATAGAAGCGCTAGAGGCTCTTATTGACGACGTGGAAGCGCAGAGTGAATGTAACGATGCAAAAATTTCTGGCGAAAGCTGCGATAGTAGCTTCGCAAAGTTCACCAGTATGTTTACCGGGGCAAAGATCAGCGAAATTTCAAAGTCAATCACCAATACAATCGACGACCTAATTACGGTCCTAGTGTCGATGATCTTAACTACGATCATCTTCCCATTAGCTTTTCTTTACATGGCCGTTCAGATTTTTAAAGGGCTTTCAAAGGTACTCTTGAAAAATTTGGAGCAACGTAGGCATTTAGCAAAAACGATTGAAAAGACTGATGTACGTACGCAAATCTAGCCCTCGTCAACCGAAAATGGTCTATTTACTTCACTCGACGCTAAATCTTAAACTCACCCCTGTATCTTTTGAAATGTTAAACAGTGTATTCGAACCAGGTGTGTGATTGCTGTGTTTAACACCGTGTTTCCGCCCTACTCTTGAAATAAAACCAAAAACGCACTTATACGCGCACCTATTCAAGCTGCCCTTCAGCCACTTCCTCAAGGAGTCTGTTGGCGAAACCCTCGCCCGAGACAGTGAAACTGATACGACTCGAAACTTTGTCGCTCACGATGATCGTGATGATAGCCCTGCCATTGCAAGCTTTGGTTTACTTTGCGTTCGGTCCCTTCTTGAGCAAAACGTTGGGGTCTCACTCAAGTCTTCTGAGAGATTAATGCATAAAACTTGCGCACTTTTGCCTCATTTTTGCCTTCTAGCAAGCCTATCCGTGCTCCAAACAACTTGCGTTTCTGACAGCGCAAAAGGAGTGATACGATGTTCAAGCCTATCTTTTTTTCAATGACCGCGCTGAGCTTGAGCTTTACGCAGGTCGCAAGCGCAAATGACTATAGCATTCTCGTTGAAGAAGGTGCGTTCTACCCGGAAATCACATATCTCGCCCCGGGCGATACTGTGACGTTTACCAATAACAACACCTACTCTATCGAAGTTATCGCAAGCGATGAAACCTGGACCACGGGGTCCTTGGCGACGAGCATGGACTACGTTTTACCAATCTCCGCGGAGACCGCGCTTGCTTTCGGTTTGGTCTCTGATGCGGAAATCGCAGGGACCTTCTCTTTCGACCTCGCACCTTTGGGTGATGTCAACGGAGACGACGATGATGCTTTTGACGGTACCGACGGGCTAGAATCGACTAACTAAGCGTCTACAGCGTCAATTAAATGCGCGCCGCTTGCACGGTTAGAATTGACGGCGCGATCGACACGATAGAATTGTAAATGAGCTTCCGGCGCGGCCTGCATCAGCAGTGCTGCGCCTTTGCCTTGCTCGCCAAGCCACAGCGCCCAGTCCTGTTGCGCAAGGATGACGGGCATGCGGTGGTGAATCGTGCTCATGGAAGTGTTCGCGCCGCAGGTCATGATCGCGCAAGTTCGCAGCGTTTCTTCGCCATGCTGCCAGTCTTGCCAAATTCCTGCAAAGGCGAGCGGAGCTTTGTCGTGCGCGTGAATAAACCAAGGATCACGCCCACCTTCACTGTCTTTGGTCCACTCATAAAATCCGCTCGCAGGGATAAGGCAGCGCCGTTCGCGCGCCGCTGTTTTAAACGCGGGTTTTTCTGCAATCGTTTCCGCACGCGCGTTGATCAAAAGTGGGCCGCCGTTCGGTTTTTCATACCAGCGCGGGATAAACCCCCATCGCATCGAAGAGAGGTGACGCGTGCCGCCCTCGATTCGGATCGTGTGCACTTGGGTCGTCGGGCAGACGTTATAATTCGGCACCTCAGGCAGATCATTTGCAGGCTGCGCCGCAAAGAGTTGCGCCATCGCGTCATTAGGAAGGGTTACTGCAAGGCGTCCACACATGCGCTTGAGTGTAGGGCAATCGAAATGGAACGCGACACTAATTTTCTGCGAAACTTCAATTCCATATTCTTCACAGAAGAATACGGTCCTCAAATTATGTGGAGAGGAATTTCATGAGTATTTGTATTGTCTATTTTTCGGTAGATGGACACGCGCGCGCATTGGCAGAAGCCATCGCCAAAGGGTGCACCGCACGCCTATTTGATGTGACCGCACTTAACGACGCAGATTGGCGCGCGCTGGGACACGGGCCAATGGCGTCACAAACTTGCGGGCGGGTTTTCCACGGCGATGCATCCAGAAGATGATAAGCTGAATGTTTTGACCAGCATGTTTATTTTCGCAGCGCAAATGGGGATGATCTGGATCGGCAATGCCGAAACTGGCGCACCGGTTGTGCCTGAGAATGAGGGGATCAAAGCCGAAGGCTTTTGGGTAGGCGTTACGGAGTTCGTATGCGCGCAGCGCTCGATAGATGGGGGCGCTAGATGGGAACGCTGCCCGCGGGCCTGCGGCCCTCCCCCTAAGTATTTTGAAGACCAAAGAAGCGCAAAGGGAATTGGGCGCGGGTTTTGAGCACCGCGCCCAATTCAGTTTACTTCATTGAGATGCGCCCATCCGTGTAGGGTGTGTAGGGGCTTTGCGCCGCAAGATATTCAGCCGTCACATCCGCAAGGTCAGGACCGTAGTCGTATGCATCCACAGCGTCGCGGAACATCTTATAGCCGTCGCCGCCATTGCGCACATAGTTGTTGGACACCGCGCCATACATCTTTGCGAGATCAACCGCAGCGCCGCCTACCATCACGTTTGAGATGCGGCTGCCGACCTCTGCACTAGCATTGAACGTGAAGCTTACACCTGCAACTTGCGGGAAGCGACCTTTGACTTCCTCCACTTGGCTCACCCCGTTTTCAAGCGCAGCCACAAGGGTTGCCCCGGAAATACGGAAGGTCGAGAGCGTGTTTTGGAACGGCAGGACAGTCAGGACTTCGCCCATTGTCACCTCGCCTGCGTCGATAGAGGCACGAATCCCACCAGAGTTCGCAATCGCGATTTCAACGCCTTGGTCTTTCACCCGGTCCAGCATTGCATCCGCGACAAGGTTGCCCATCGCACACTCCTGCACACGGCAAATCGCGCGATCCCCTGCAATTGCATCCGCCGCATTGGCGACCACTTTGTTGCGGATCTCTTCCAATGGAGCCGCCGCTTCGGCGATCCGTGCTTTTGTCGCCGCATCTTCACTGATTGCGCCGTCAACGATTATTGGCTCCCCCACGGCTTCGGTGATCTGGCCCGCATCATTGAAGGTGACGTTCAGCTCACCCAGAAATTTGCCATAGGCATAGGCCTGAACAATCGCCGTTGCGCCGACCACTGTCGGGTAGGCGCCTTCCGCGCGCTCGTTCGTATTGGAGAGCAAGGTGTTAGAGTGACCGCCGACGATCACATCCACACCAGTCGTCCCAGCAGCAACAGCCTGATCAACCACATAGCCAGAGTGCGACAAAACGATGATCTTGTTCACACCCATGTCGGTCAGCTTATCAACCTCGCCTTGAACCGCATTCACAGGATCTGAGAAAATGATGTTGGGACCGGGGCTTGCCAATTCGTCTGTGTCCTGTGGTGTCAGGCCGATCATGCCCAGCTTTTGACCACCGCGTTCAATCACTGTGGACTTGGCGAGCTTGCCTGCAAGCAGTTCTTCTCCGCTCACATCCGCGTTGGACATCAGGACGGGGAAATCGACCGCATCCATGAAGCCGCGCAGAACTTCGGGGCCATCGTCAAATTCATGGTTGCCCACCGTCATCGCGTCATAGCCAAGCTTGTTCATCATCTCAGCCGCGAGTTTACCCTTGTAATAGGTGTAAAACAGCGTGCCTTGGAATTGATCGCCGCCATCCACGAGGATCGAATTGTTTGTGCGTGCGCGGGCCTCTGCAACGGCAGTCACCAATCGCGCGGAGCCGCCGAAACACTTGCCTTCCGCGTTGTCTTCCGCGCCACATCCGCTGTCATATTTGCTAATCGGCTCAAAGCGCGCATGGAAATCGTTGGTGTGTAAAATCGTCAGTGAATAATCAGCGGAGGCAATACCCGCTGTAAGTACGAGGCTGGCCGCCCCTGTCAATAAACGTGTGAGCATGTTTGTTTCCCTTTTATGTTGACCTCTGAGTCGGATGGTGGCCTGTCGCTGGCATTCTGTCAAAGGCGGACGTGGCGCAAGCACGCGCTCAGGGGATTTTTGGTGGTACGGCAAAGGCCCCTCGGATCAACATATGTACATTGCAAGGTGCGCAGACAGGTTCGATCTGAAGCAGCGTGGTCTTAACCTTGGGCGGCACCTCGTTTTTCTGGGCCCGAAAGACGTGAACGAAATGATCCTTACCCAGGAGTTTGCCCATATCCACCTTCACAGCCGAATGAGTGTCCAAGATGTTTTTCACCAGCGCATTCCAGCTTGGTTCAACGAAGGATTGGCCACGCATCTATTTCGCAATCCACGTGTGCAATCTTTCACACCGCGACAGGCAATTTAGATCAAACAAGCACAGAGTTTTCGAGAGTGGGGTCGTTTGCATCAAACACGGGATTGGCAAGAGACCTATGGAGCCGCCAAGGCATTGGTGGTGGCCTTGCACGCTGAGATTGGCGATGCAGGTTTGCGCACGATCATAGACGACGCGCTAGAAAGCGGTGATTTTGAAGCGGCTTTGCGGCCCGGATTGGCCATGACTGGCCTTGACGCTATCGCCCGCTTGGATCATCACGACACCCATGAAAATATACAAAATCTTTCGCCCCGATGAGTGGGCGCAGCTTCGCCAAGAAAAATCCACTAAAGGTGCTCCAATCGACATCTCGGATGGCTATGTGCATTTCTCGACAGCCACACAGGCGCAGGAAACCGCAGACAAGCATTTCGCGGGTGTGGATGGTTTATTCCTGCTTGGATGTGATGCGGTGGCGATGGGTGCAGCGCTTAAGTGGGAAGTCTCGCGCGGGGGGGCAGAGTTTCCGCATTTGTACCGCGAGTTGCGCATGGAAGATGTGGAATGGGCGCAGCCTTTGCCTTTGGTTGATGGCAGGCATCAGTTTCCGGCAGGGCTGGAATAAATGTTGCGACTTGCGGAACAGATCGGTCTGAAAGCGCTGCGCAAGATTGATCCAGAGGTCGCACATGGCTTGGCTTTGAAAGCGCTGCAATACGGCTTGGCGACGGCCCCTGGTGGGATCACCTCGCCCCGTCTGGCCTGTGATCTTGCAGGGCTTGCGCTACCAAATCCCATCGGTCTGGCCGCTGGCTTTGATAAAAACGCCGAAAGCTTGAAAGGTCTCAGTACATCTGGTTTTGGCTTTATCGAAGTGGGGGCCGCGACACCGCGCGCTCAGGACGGTAACGCCAAGCCGCGCTTGTTTCGTCTGACTGAGGACAAGGCGGCGATCAATCGTTTCGGGTTCAACAATCAAGGGATGGAACGCATCGGCGCGCGCTTGGCAAAACGCCCGCGTGACATGGTGCTCGGCCTGAACTTGGGCGCAAACAAAGACAGCGATGACCGTGCGGCAGATTTTGCTAAGGTGCTGGTCCATTGCGGCGCGCATGTGGATTTTGCGACCGTGAATGTCAGCTCACCCAACACCGAAAAGCTACGTGACTTGCAAGGGGCGGCAGCGCTGAGCGCACTTCTATCTGGCGTGATGGACGCCCGCGCTACGCTTGCGACACCCATCCCCGTCTTCCTGAAGATCGCACCGGATTTGACCGACGGCGAGATCGCAGAGATTGCCCAAGTCGCACTGTCAACAGGCGTGCAGGGTGTGATCACCACTAACACAACCCTTGATCGCGACGGCTTGCAAAGCCAGCACAAGGGCGAAATGGGTGGTCTCTCCGGCGCGCCCCTGTTTGAGAAATCAACGCGGATTCTCGCCAAACTGTCCGCGCAGACTGACGGTAGGATCCCTTTGATCGGCGTTGGTGGCGTCAGCACTCCAGAGCAAGCCTATGCCAAAATTTGCGCAGGTGCCTCTGCGGTGCAGCTATACACAGCACTTGTTTATGGTGGGTTGGGCTTGGCGGCGGACATCGTGCACGGGCTTGACAATTTATTGCAAGCAGATGGCCATGCCAATGTCGCCGATGCTGTTGGCAGCAAGCAAGGCGACTGGCTATGATCACCCTGTGGCACAATCCACGCTGCAGCAAATCGCGGCAGGCATTGGCGCTGCTGGAGGAGGCGGGCGCAGAGGTTGTGCTGCGCCTTTATCTCAAAGAAGCCACTGATCTTACGGAGATAGCGGCCCTGCAAAAAGCCTTGGGGCTCAAAGCCATCGACATGATGCGCAGGGGTGAAAAGGCGTTCAAAGAGACGGGTTTGAGCAAAGACAGTAAAGATGCAGATCTGCGCGCCGCGATGCTGGCCCATCCGATCCTGATCGAACGCCCTATCGCGGTGAAGGGTGACAAAGCGGTCATTGGCAGACCGCCGGAAGATGTTCTGACTTTGCTTTAAGCCGCTGCGCGCTCCAAAGCGGGGTATTTCCACCCCAAGGTGATGCCGCGCGCGATAAAAGATATGAGCAGCGCGAGCCATAACCCGTGATTGCAGATCAGCGGCATCAGTACCAAAAGCGCCGCGATGTAGATCACAGCAGAGAGCGCCATCATATTCCGCATGTCGCCACTGCGCGTGGCCCCGATGAAAATACCATCGAGCATCCATGCAGCGCAGCCCACCAAGGGTGCCGCGATCATGTAGGGTAGATAGATGCGTGCCTCCACGCGCACATCCGGCGCTGTGGTCATCAGATCAATGATTGCAGGACCGAAGAGCGCGAAAGCGGCAGCGGTGCACATGACAGTGATCATGCCCCAAAAGCTTGTCATTAGCGCGGCGCGACGCACACGCGCAACACAGCGCGCGCCCATGGATTGGCCAACCAGCGTTTCCGCCGCTATCGCAAAACCGTCCATCGAATAAGCGGTGATTTCCAAAAATTGCAACAACACGTGGTTCGCTGCCAAAGTGATATCGCCAAAGCGCGCGCCTAAGAAAACGAAGCTCAGGAATATGCCTTGCAACATCACAGAGCGCAGGAGGATGTCACGGTTCACGCGGGCGAATTGCATCATTTGCACACTATCAAACACACGCGGCCAGTCCTGCCACGCAGGGGTCTTTAGCGCATCACGACAGAGCCAGAGACCGAGGAAAAGCCCGCTCCACTCTGCGATCAATGTGGCAATGGCAACGCCTTCAACGCCCCAGCCAATACCGAGCACGAACCACAGATCCAGCGCAATGTTTAACCCGTTCATCCAAAGCTGCACTATCAAGACAGAGCGCGTGCGCCCGAGGCCGATCATCCAGCCCGTCAGACCATAAATACCGATTGCGGCAGGCGCGCCGTAAATGCGGATACCCATGTAGGTTTGCGCGAGGGTCTCTACCTCTGTGCTGGCGGGGGCGGTTTGTAGCGCCAACCAAATGAACGGCATTTGCAGCGCCACGATCACAAAGCCTGCACCCAGCGCGATAATCATCGCACGCGACAACAGCGCCGAAACTTCCCCTTTGCGCCCTGCCCCCTCGGCCTGTGCCGTGAGGCCTGCGGTGCCCATACGCAGAAATCCGAAGACCCAATAGATTGCAGTCAGTGCAATCGCGCCAATGCCAACGGCCCCAATGGGTGCGGCCTCGCCCATTTGGCCGACAACACCCGTGTCCACCGCCCCCAGAATGGGAACCGTCGCGTTTGAGAGCACGACAGGCAAGGCAACCGTCAGAACACGGCGATGCGTTAAGGGGAGTGGATCGCTCACCTACTTTCGCGGCGCGGCATCAAGAAATGTGCAGCCCCGTGTGCAAAAGGACGGTCATGGTTATCCTGCCACGCTTCGACCTGAACAGACGCGTAGCGGCGACCAGACCGCGTAACCCGCGCGCGCGCATAGGCATCGCGCGGCAGGCCAGAGCGCATGTAGTCCACCGTGAAGTCAATCGTTTTAGGCAAACGCGGCAAGGTGCCCGCCTGCAAATTCTCAAGACTGATCGCACCGCTTTCAATATCTTCCCACAAGAGCGACCAACTGAGTTCGATAATCGCGCTGACCTCAAGGAAGGCGGCTGTGACACCGCCGTGGATTGCAGGCAAAAAGGGATTGCCGATAAGTTTTTGATCAAACGGCAAAAGCGCAGTCAGCTCATTACCGCGCCGATCAAAACTGATCCCGAGAAATTGGATATAAGGCACACCGCCAACCAACGCACGCAGCGCGGCGTCACGGCGTTGTTTTACATCCTGCATCGGTTCTGGGGGTTTGCGTGCCACTCTAGCGTCCCTCCACGGTGAAGGTGCCAGTTGCCATCGCAACCGGATTGTCACTGTCATCATCGAGCGCTACCGCACGCACAAAAGCGACAGAGCGCGTGATATGATGGCATTCGGCTTGCGCACGTATGCTTTGATTGGGGGTCGCAGGGCGCATGTAATCAATGCGCAGATCAATGGTGGCCGTTGCAGCGGGGCTTTCAGGATGGCTCATCACCGCAGCGCCACAACAGGTGTCCATCAACGCAGACACTGCGCCGCCATGAATAACGCCTGTCTTCGGATCGCCCACAAGCTGCGGATCATAGGGCATGCAAATCTCAGCCTTGCCGTCGCCGATCTGCGTCAATTCCATCCGCAAGGCAGCAGCATGGGGAATCGCCTGAATGAATTGTTTGGCAATCTGCGCTTTACGCTCTGACATGGTTCGGCTCCTTGATTGCCTGCCCCCTTTATGAGCGCCATTTGTGCGGAGGGGCAAGAGCAGCGGTTGCCCTTCCGCGCAGCCGCGCCTAACCTGCCACCTGGGAGAGCGACGATATGACTGAGATAAGGTTAACCTTTAAAGAAATGTGTGCGCGCTTTGATGTGACGCCACGTACTTTGCGCTATTACGAGTATATCGAGCTTTTGCAGCCAGAACGCGATGGTCGTTCTCGATATTATAGCACCCGCGAATGTGCACGCATGACGCTGATCATGCGAGGTCGCAAGTTTGGCATAAAACTGGAAGAAATTCGCCAGTGGCTGAAAATCTATGAAAATGAAGGCACTAAAGCGCAGATGAGCGCCTTTGTAGAGATGGCGGATCATCAATTGGTGGAACTTGAAGAGCAGGCAGAGCAGCTGAGCGACGCGATCAAAGAGCTACGCACTCTGCGTGAAGAGACCACCAAAAAGCTCGCTTAAGCACCCAAATTTACATCTTTGCGGCCGGATGAGCCTGTTTTTTGGCGCGATTTGCCAAGTCTTTCCCGCATTTTTTGCAGTTGCAGCATTACCTAGGTGTAAATTACGTCAACTTATATTTGACGTAACGTACTATCTACGTAACCTAAGATTTCGTTGTAATGGATGCTCAAGACCTCAGATGTACTCAACTGACACCAAGATGGGTGAGACATTATGCAACCGACTGAAACAAAAATGACGATCCGAGAGATGTGTGACGCGTTCGACGTAACACCACGCACATTGCGATTTTACGAAGCGAAAGAGCTTCTCTTTCCAGAACGTGACGGGCAGAAGCGCTTGTTCACCAAACGCGACCGCGCTCGGCTTAAGCTGATTCTGCGTGGCAAGCGTTTTGGCTTCAAATTGGAAGAGATCCGCCAGCTGCTCGACCTCTATCATGTCGGCGATCAGCAACAGACACAGATGAACAGCACGCTTGAAATCGCTCGTGATCGTTTGTCCGATCTTGAAGGACAACGAGACGAACTCGAAAGCGCGATTGATGACCTGCGGGAGCGGATCAAGTTGTGGGAGAAGATGTTCGGCTCCAAGAACCAGACACGTAAAGTTGCCGAATAATTCGGCCGCCTAGACTCAATTGACTACTGAACCATCGAATTTGACCGAATAGGGAGTGGCCCATGCCCCGTTATACAGCCCCAACAAAAGATCTTCAGTTCATCATTCATGGTGTGTTGAAAGCGACAGAGACCGGCATTCCTGGCTATGACGAGCTGGAGTCCGATTTCACAGGTGCCGTTCTTGAAGAAGCGGGCAAGATTTGCACGGACGTGCTGCACCCCTTGAATGTGGTGGGCGACAAAGAAGGCTGCACGTTAGAAAACGGCGTCGTGCGCACGCCGACAGGTTTTAAAGCAGCGTTTGATCAAGTGAAAGAAGGCGGCTGGACCGGTCTGGACATGCCAGAGCAATACGGCGGCCAAAACATGCCAGCCTTGATGGGTACGGCTGTGGGCGAATTGTTCTCCGCGTCGAACCAAGCGTTCACGATGTATCAAGGCCTTACCCACGGCGCAGCCTCCGCAATTCTCGCGCATGGCACGGACGAACAGAAAGACAAATACTTGCCCAACATGGTGTCGTGCGAATGGACCGGCACTATGAACCTCACGGAGCCACATTGCGGCACAGACCTTGGCCTGATGCGGACGAAAGCCGCGCCGCAGGACGATGGCTCTTACAAGATTTCCGGCCAGAAGATTTTCATCTCATCCGGTGAGCATGACATGGCCGATAATATCATCCACTTGGTTCTCGCCAAAATCGAAGGCGGTCCAGAGGGCATCAAAGGCGTGTCGCTTTTCATCGTGCCAAAGTTCAACATAAACGAAGATGGTTCTTTGGGTGCGCGCAACGGTGTTGCTGTTGGCTCAATCGAGGAAAAGATGGGTATCCACGGCAATTCCACATGCGTGATGAACTATGACGAAGCGACTGGTTACCTTTTGGGCGATGAGCACAAAGGCATGCGTGCGATGTTCACCATGATGAACGAAGCGCGTTTGGGCGTGGGCATGCAAGGTCTCGCGCAAGCGGATGCCGCATACCAAAACGCGGTAGATTATGCGAAAGACCGTTTGCAAGGACGCGCTGTGACAGGGACCGAAAACCCGGGTGGCCCGGCTGATCCACTGATTGTGCATCCCGATATTCGCCGGTCTTTAATGGATCAGAAAAGCTTTACCGAAGGCGCGCGTGCGTTCCTGTTATGGGGCGCGACGATGATCGACGATGCGCATCGCTCTGGCGACAAAGACGCGGACGGTTTGGTGTCCTTGCTGACCCCTGTAATCAAAGGGTTCCTAACCGATCAAGGTTACGACATGACCGTGAAGGCGCAGCAGATCTACGGCGGTCACGGCTACATTGAAGAGTGGGGCATGTCGCAATATACACGCGATGCCCGCATTGCGATGATCTATGAGGGTGCGAACGGTGTTCAGGCTTTGGACCTTGTTGGTCGTAAGCTAGCGCAAGACGGCGGCAAACACGTGATGGCGTTCTTTGATCTGGTGAAAACGTTCTGCAAAGAGAACGCGGGCCAAGATGACGCTTATGACGCGGAGTTCATTGAACCTTTGAAAGCGTCCTCCAAGGACCTTCAAGCGGCTGGCATGTATTTCATGCAAAACGGTATGAAGAACCCGAACCACGCTTTGGCAGGGGCCAACGATTTCATGCATATGTTTGGCCACGTGTGTTTGGGTCTGATGTGGGCGCGTATGGGCAAAGCCTCCCGCGAAGCGCTGGCAAATGGTGCTTCGGACGCAGCGTTCCACGAGACGAAGCTCACAACGGGCCGTTACTATATGGCACGTCAACTGCCAGCCACTGCCCTTCATCTGACACGCATCCAAAGCGGTGCGGACACGGTGATGGGTCTGGACGCCGCTCAATTCTAAAAGTCCTGCGTGGGAAACCACACAGGGTTACCAAAGGACGCGCTTTGCCGAAACGGTTTCGCCTTACTCGACATTTCCCGGTCTCGATGACCGAAGATGGTTATCGCCGTCTTAAACGATTTGCGAGCGACTCGGGGCTGGATGAAGGCGAAGCACTGTCTTTTCTGTTCGAGAACTTTGACAGCGTCACGCACGACGAAAACCTGCCGCATCGATTGCGGATTTTTAACGCTGAGTTAGACGCGCGCAAACGATAAAGGGGAGAGTGTCATGAGCACATGGATGACAGACGAGCATAAAATGCTCGCAGAGATGACCGAGAGCTTCATCACGACCGAATGGATGCCCAAGTACGACAAATGGCGCAAGCAAGGTCAGATGGATATCGAGACCTGGCAAGAAGCTGGCGCGCTTGGTTTGTTGTGCCCGTCGATCCCTGAAGAATACGGTGGCGTTGGTGGCGATTTCGGCCACGAAGCGGTGATCTTGATGGAAGGCTCGCGCGCCAATTTAGCAAGCTGGGGTCACGGCATTCATTCGGGCATCGTCGCGCACTACATTTTGGCCTGCGGTACAGAAAATCAAAAGAAACGTCTGCTTCCGAAGATGATTTCCGGCGAACTTGTCGGCGCGTTGGCGATGACGGAACCCTCGGGCGGCTCTGACGTGCAGGCAATCAAGACACGCGCGATCAAGGAGGGCAATTCCTACAAATTGAATGGTCAAAAGACCTTCATCACCAACGGCCAACACGCGAACTTAATCCTTGTGGCCGCGAAGACCAATCCGGCTGAAGGCTCCAAGGGCACATCGCTGGTGATACTTGAGACAGAGGGCGCGGAAGGGTTCGCACGTGGCCGAAACCTCGACAAGATCGGTGCCCATGCGGCAGATACTTCAGAACTTTTCTTTGACAATGTTGATATACCTGCTGAGAATATTTTGGGCGGCGAAGAAAACCTCGGCTTCTATCAAATGATGCAGCAACTTCCGCAAGAGCGCCTGATCATCGGCTGTGGCGCGGTGGGTGCCATGGAAGGTGCTGTCGCGCGCACGATTGAATACTGCAAAGAGCGCCAAGCCTTTGGCGGACCGATCATGCAATTCCAGAACACGCGCTTTAAACTAGCTGAGTGTCAGACCAAAACAACTGTTGCGCGCGCGTTCTTGGATGAGTGCATTTCCGAGCATCTCAAGGGCGAACTCACCGTCGAGAAAGCGGCAATGGCAAAGTACTGGCTCACGGAAACGCAAGGCGAAGTGCTTGACGAATGCTTGCAACTGCACGGTGGGTACGGCTTCATGCAAGAATATGCGGTCGCGGAAATGTGGACGGATGCGCGGGTTCAGCGAATCTATGGCGGCACAAATGAAATCATGAAAGAGCTGATAAGTCGCTCATTCAAATAATCGCAACGCAGGATGAAAGTTGCCCTCTGGGGGAAGTTTATTTTGAAAGATGAAGCTATGATAGATTTCCCCATCACCCGCCTCGTAGTCTCGCTAGGCGGCACCTGCGCAGGGCGATGGAGCTTCATCTTTGACAAGGCTCAACTCTTCAGTCTGCCCTGCGCCATATTGACTAACGCGTTAACTTTAATCGCCAGTAAACAGCCCGCTTCATCTCCCGAGATAAACTTCACGGGGGGCTGGGGGTGTGAAACCCCCGGCCTGCCCTCACAAAAAGGACCAGCCCTTTGACATTGAAACTCTATTGCTTCGGCGAAAGTGGCAACGCTTACAAGGCCGCGCTCACTTTGGAATTGTCAGGCCTCCCTTGGGAGGCGGTTTATGTAGATTTCTTCGGGGGTGAAGCACGTTCCGACGCATTCAAATCCAACGTCAATGCGATGGGTGAAGTGCCTGCATTGATCGATACGGATCACGACTACACGATCACCCAATCGGGCGCGATCCAAGATTACATTGTCCACCTTAGCCAAAAACTGACGGGCGACAGCCCTGAAACGCGGCGAGAAGTGTTGCGTTGGGTCTTATGGGACAATCATAAGCTCAGTTCCGTCGTAGGGCCTACGCGGTTCTTGATGAATTTCCTATCAGAGGACAAGCGCCCCAAAGAGGTTATCACCTTCAACCAAAGCCGCCTGAAAGCTGCATACGCCGTTTTAAACGATCACCTTGCAGATAAAGACTGGATCGTTGGCCCATCCATCACGGTCGCCGACATCTCTTGTTGCGGTTACCTATTTTACCCAGAGCCGTTCGGTTTTATCCGCGCGGACTGGCCTCATATCGATGCTTGGCTCACACGGATTGAGAAGACGCCAGGTTGGAAACATCCCTATGATTTGATGCCCGGCAGCCCAGCTGATCGCGCTTAAGGAGAGCAATATTATGACCGAAGCTTACATATACGACGCGCTGCGCACACCGCGTGGTAAAGGGCGCAAAGACGGATCGCTCCATGAAGTGACCGGCCTACGTCTGTCTGCGCAAACGCTGAACGCTGTTAAAGAACGCAACAACCTTGAGGGTCACGCTGTTGAGGACGTGATCTGGGGCAACGTCACGCAAGTGATGGAGCAAGGGGGCTGTCTTGCACGCTCTGCTGTGCTCGCTTCTGATCTGGATGAACGTATCCCAGGCCTTGCGATCAATCGCTTTTGCGCGTCTGGCATGGAAGCGGTAAACTTGGCCGCGAACCAAGTCAAAGGTGGCGCGGGTGATGCCTATATCGCAGGTGGCGTTGAAATGATGGGTCGCGTTGCGATGGGCTCTGACGGTGCCGCGATTGCCGTTGATCCAAGTATTGCGATGGATCAGTATTTCGTCCCGCAGGGTATCTCTGCGGATATTATCGCAACGGAATATGGCTTCAGCCGTGACGAGGCTGACGCATTGGCCGTTGAATCCCAGCGCCGTGCAAAAGTGGCTTGGGACGAAGGCCGTTTCACCAAATCCGTGATCGGCATCAACGATCAGAACGGTATCCCAATCCTAGATCATGACGAATACATGCGTCCCCAAACGGATATGCAAAGCCTTGGTTCGCTGAACCCTGCGTTCCAAGCCATGGGTGAAGTCATGCCTGGTTTCGACAAAATCGCGCTGATGAAATACCCTCATCTTGAACGTATCAACCACATTCACCATGCAGGTAATTCTTCTGGTATCGTGGATGGCGCAGCTGCCGTTTTAATTGGCAACAAAGAATTTGGCGAAAAACATGGTCTGAAGCCCCGGGCAAAGATCCGCGCGACAGCGAAGATCGGCACAGACCCGACCATTATGCTGACTGGCCCTGTTCCAGTGACGGAAAAGATCCTTGCCGACAACGGCATGTCCATTTCAGACATTGATTTGTTCGAAGTGAACGAAGCCTTCGCATCTGTCGTCATGCGCTTCATGCAGGCGTTCAACGTGGATCACGACAAGGTCAACGTGAACGGCGGTTCCATCGCGATGGGTCACCCGCTGGGTGCGACAGGTGCTATAATCATCGGTACGCTTTTGGACGAGCTAGAGCGAACAGGCAAAGGTGTCGGCCTGGCCACGCTTTGCATCGCATCCGGCATGGGTGCCGCAACGATTATTGAGCGTGTTTAAAGATGTCTTCGTCCAATGACCCAAAGATCGATCCGATAGCGGAGGTCGGTTACGGAGACTTATTTCGTCCTCGCTCGCCGGCGGTTATTCAGATGGAAAAGGACACAGTGGAACAACGGGTGAAAGAGAGTGAAGCTCTTCACATCTACCAAGATTTCATCGACAGCATGAGCGAATGCAACATGGCGGGCGATTTGGATGCTTGGTGTGGGCTTCACGTGCTGCCCTATACTGTTCACCTCGATGATCTCGATAAAATCGTTAAGACGCATGACGATTCTCATAAGTTCTTCGCAATGATGACCAAGCACGCTGAAAAACACGGCGTCGATCACATCAAGCGTGTCGGCGAAAGTGCGCAACGGATCAGTGGCGACCAGATCGAGGGGTATCATACCTGCTATCTGTTGAAGGAAGGGATTCAAATTGTAGAACCCGTCGATTCACGCATGCGCATGCTAAAGCAAAGTGGTCGCTGGTACTTGGTAGAGATCACGAACAACCTCAGTAACCAGCAGTTTCCGTATCTGAAGCCGAAAGTCTCGGACGGGCTGCAAACATCACATGCGATAAAGAGCCGAATGCAGGACTGACACAGCCCTAGAGCAAGCAAAGCAACACAAGACAACTGTGCGAATTTGGAAGTTGGAATGACGATCGCTGATCTAAATGATCTCTTCCTGAGCAAATCGCCTCCAAACAGGAGATAACTATGACCGACTTTACAATGATCAAAGATGCCGACGGCATCGCAACAATCACGTGGGACGCCGTTGGCAAATCCATGAACGTGATGAACCAGCAGGGTTTCATCGACTTGGAGGCGCATTTCGACGACGCGCTCGCCGACGAGGCGGTGAAAGGCATCATCATTACCTCTGGCAAAGCGGACAGCTTTGCGGGTGGTATGGATTTAAATGTGCTCGCTAAGATGAAAATGGACACAGGTGAAAATCCTGCCACGGGTCTGTTTGAAGGCATCATGAGCATCCACACGCTGCTGCGCAAGATCGAGCGCGCAGGCATGGATCCAAAAACCAACAAGGGCGGCAAGCCCGTTGCCTCTGTCCTGCCAGGGACGGCTGTTGGTATCGGACTTGAGCTGCCGCTTGCCACACATCGCATCTTTTGCGCGGATAATCCTAAAGCGAAGGTCGGCCTGCCAGAAATCATGGTTGGCATCTTTCCCGGCGCGGGCGGCACGACACGTTTCGTGCGCAAAATGGGTGCCATGGCCGCATCACCGTTCCTGCTAGAGGGTAAGTTGCTTGCCCCCGCGAAAGCAAAATCTGCAGGCATGATTGACGAAGTCAGTGCTGATCCGATGGCCGACGCGCGCGCTTGGGTTTTCTCTGCCAAAGACGCGGACCTTTTGAAACCATGGGACGCGAAAGGCTACAAAATGCCCGGTGGCGCACCCTACCATCCTGCGGGCTTCATGACATTCGTCGGGGCCTCTGCGATGGTCAACGGCAAGACCCAAGGCGCGTTTCCTGCAGCTAAAGCTTTGCTATCCGCAGTCTATGAAGGCGCGCTTGTGCCCTTCGATACCGCCCTCAAAATCGAGGCACGTTGGTTCACCAATATACTGATGAACCCGTCGTCTTCTGCGATGATCCGGTCGTTGTTCCTGAACAAAGAGGCGCTCGACAAAGGGGCGGTACGCCCCGCAGATGTGCCAGACCAACGCGTCAAAAAGATTGGTGTTCTCGGTGCAGGCATGATGGGGGCTGGCATCGCATTGGTCTCCGCGCAAGCCGGCATAGAAGTCGTGCTGATCGACCAAAACCAAGAAGCCGCTGACAAAGGCAAAGCCTACTCCGCAAGTTACATGGACAAGGGCATCGCGCGCAAAAAAGCGACTCCCGAGAAGAAAGAGGCGCTTTTAGACCGCATCACAGCCACCTCCGATTTGGGCGCTCTCGAAGGAGTGGACCTGATCATCGAAGCGGTTTTTGAAGACCCAAAGGTCAAGGCCGAGATCACGGCCAAAGTCGAAGCCGTGATCCCAGAGGAGTGCATCTTTGCCTCCAACACCTCGACCCTGCCGATCAGCGACTTGGCGAAAGCGTCCAAACGTCCTGAGCAGTTCATTGGCATCCACTTCTTCTCACCCGTGGAGAAAATGTTGCTGGTGGAGATCATCAAAGGCGCCGAAACCGGCGATCGCGCGGTGGCCAAAGCGCTCGACTATGTACGCCAAATCCGCAAGACACCGATCGTCGTGAACGACGCGCGTTTCTTCTACGCCAACCGCTGCATTATTCCCTACATCAACGAGGGTGTGCGCATGGTTGGCGAAGGCGTGGAGCCCGCGTTGGTCGACAATGCCGCGCGTCAGCTTGGGTTCCCTGTAGGTCCTTTGCAGCTTAACGACGAGACCTCGATTGACCTTGGTATGAAGATCGCCAAAGCCACAAAAGAAGCGCTTGGCAATGCCTATGACGCAGGCGCAGCGGACGATGTTTTGTTCTACTTGTTTGACCAAGGCCGCATGGGTCGCAAGGCAAATGCTGGTTATTATGAGTACGATGAAAAGGGCAAACGCGTCGGAATTTGGGGGGGGCTGCGCGATAAGTTCCCTGTGTCGGACAAGCAACCAAGCTTGATCGACGTGCAGCACCGTTTGATGTTCTCTCAGTGTTTGGAAGCTGTGCGCGCTTTGGAAGAAGGCGTGTTGATGGACATTCGCGAAGGCGACGTTGGCGCGATCTTGGGTTGGGGCTTTGCGCCTTGGTCCGGTGGGCCGCTGTCATGGCTCGATATGCTGGGGTCTGCATATGCAGCCGAGCGCTGTGACGAGCTGGAAGAAATGTTCGGCCAGCGTTTCAAATGCCCCGATTTGCTGCGTGAAATGGCGGCGAAGAACCAAAGCTTCTACGGACGCTTTGGAAACGAAAAAGCCGCAGCGGCCTGATTGGCTTCAAATCCAGAACAGTAGGGCGCATTTCGGTGCGCCCTATTCGTTTTTCAGAGGTAGTTTTTCTGGGCAGCACCAGTCTTAGTACAGCCTGATTTGGTCGATTTTCACCGAATTTAGGCAGCATTCAGTTATTAAATTCAAAAACCTGCATATTTGCAACTTCAGGTCTGCACTTTAAAAACTTGTAGCAGTAGCCCCATCTACCCACGTTAGAAGTGTACAGAAGACATAGACGCGGGATTATTCAAATGGGTATTGCAATTCTTCTTTTGTTACCGTTGCTTATGTCGATGTTGAGCCCTTCGGATTCCGACGACATTGCATATGAAGCCGTAGACAGCAAAACCCTTCAAGCTGATGACGCTGAAGCCACAATCAGACCCATTGAACCCGATGGACCTAATGAAATCGTACGGACTGGCCTGATCGTGCCGAGTGATTTGTTCGGTGCAAATGCGGTCTATTCGGTGCACACCGATGCGGGCATACTGACCGACACTTTCAATAGTGCGATGGATGCTTTTGAAATCGACAATATCCGCTTTCCAGCGGGTCAAGCAGAGCTGGGCCCTGGGGATAAGGACGGTTTCGATGCCATTGATATAACCCAGTTAACAGCAGAGGGCGATCTGCGCCCTGAACTGACGTCTTTCATGGATCGCATTGATGTCGATGTCACTCTTACGATCCCGACCACAACTCCCCTGTCAAGTTTTGGTGACGATCTAGACACTTGGGCGGAAATGGTCATGCGCGAATATGGTGACAAAATTTCAGCTTTCGAGATCGGAAATGAATATTGGAGCTTCATGGGCGAGACCGAATACGGCCAGCGCGCCAACATCGCGGTGCAAGCGCTCGCTCGCGGTATAGACGCCGCAGGTGTCGAAGAGGCCGATATCATCGTTCAAATGGCATCGACCTATAATGAGTCCGAATACGCCTCTTCACGAAGCAGCGCTGGTTTCATTGATCGTCTAACAGCGGCCAATAACACAATCATTGACCAGTTCAGCACTTCGACATTTGCGGAAATTGACGGGGTTGTCGAGCATTATTACTGGAACAAATTCCCGATCCCTTTCGAAAATAATTCTGGCGAAATCAACTACATGGATGTGGACTTCGACGTCTGGCAAAGCCGCTTCAGCCAGGACCTGGATTTTCACATTACCGAATGGAACCTGAAAACGGGCAACTGTACTGGTAATGGGTTGCGCAGTATGGCGATCCATGTGGAAATGGTGGAAAACATGGTCGAGCTGGGGGTCGACAGTGCCCAAGTCTGGCCGATTGTCCACAATACTACAAACGATCTGGGTGGTCCTGCTGACGACGGCGTCGTTGAGACTGACGCGCAGGGCCGAGTAGTTGAAACAGTGCGCGGTGCGATTTTCGATCTTATGTCCGAAGCTCTGCCCGGTACGGAACTTATCAAGCTCGATATTGAAAGCGTCGAGAACGGCATGGAGATTGCAGCCTACGAGAGCGATGGCGATTTTGTGTTCTACTTTGGCAGCAACTCGACCGCCCAAGAGAATTTTACAGTGGACCTCAGAGAAATCATCCCCGACTTCAGCTCGGCGGAGGGCGTACAAATTGGTTATGACCGTGCGACGTCCGACGGCCAAATCTGGGGTCCCAACAAGGGGCGCTTTGACGCGCTATCGGTGCAGATTGATGGTGAGACGTATTATTTGAACGAACATGACACGCGCGCTGAGTTGACCGATTTCGTCTATCGGTCTCCCGTTATCAATGTGTCTCTGAACCCCTATGAAGTGATTCAGATCACCGCGCGCTGAGCCGCGCCTAGAGCCAACGATCGCTCAAGATGACAAAGGGCTCACAAAATGCGTGCTCCTTTCACCTTTTGGGAATTGAAGTTAAGTGCGTACTGCAACTGGCGCGCTGCATTGAGATCCTCAAGGACTTCAAACGTCTCTTCGGTGTTTAACACTTTGTACTGAAGGGCAGGATCGGTTTCCACAAACAGATCACCCGGGGCAGGGATGTGAAAATGGAGCCTGGATTGATCCTAAACGACCTCGTCATCCTCAAACTCAACAACGATAGCTTCAATAGGCTGGGTCTGCTCGATGCAATCTGCAAAACCATAAGCTTCCATTGAGCGCGGCATGAGAACCACAAACGCATCTCAGCTATAGTTTTCGGAGGTGTCGCTTTCATCCATCACACCTTGCATCGGCACGATCAGTTTTGGCTGTGAATTTTCGAACAATCCCACAATGAACTGCAAGGGAAGCAATTTTGTCGCTAGAAGTGGTATCCAAAGCGCCGAATATCTTCTGCGCACAAGACTCCAACGAATTCTGCCAGCGAATTATCATAATATTTTCGGTAATCGCGGTCCCGCTCTGATACGTTTGCAACCGGAATGCTTAATCCAAGGCCCAAGTGCTGCACAAAGGGCTGCAAATCTTCTTCCAGATGCTCGATGCGTATGAAGGCTGAGCATCGCTCCACCCCGTTTGCATCCGCCATATATGTGCCGTAGGGCCAATCATGAAACGCACCTACAGTTGTCGGGTCCCGCATAAATCCGTTGAAGTCGAGCAGCTTTGCCAATCCCACAGCCGGATGTTCAAAACCTTGCGTGCGCAGCCAATGATAATAGCTAACCGCACGATCCCAAGGATTACGTACGAGCGTGGTGCAAAACATATCCGCTAGCTCATCCGTGCTGACGATGCCATCGATGTCCGCAAGCGTTGAATGTTTCCAAAGTCTACCCGCCGGTTCCAGATCCTCAAGCCGCTTCTTGCGCCTTTTTGCTTTGGGTGTGTCGCCAATAATAATGTCATCACGCGCAGCGCGTTCCTCAAGTGCAAGCGTTAAAGCAGTGCCCCCTGTTTTGGGGATGTGCACGAAAACGTAGCCTCTGGATTTCGAGATTATCATGAGGGCAAGATTGCCTGCTTAGTTCTGAGAGCGCAACGCGATTAAGCTGCCTGCCCCTGCGATCATCACGATGCCTATCAATTGGTTCAGGGTAACCGATTGACCGAACAAAAGATAAGCGAAGAGCGGGCCGAATATGAAGATCGAATACTCGAATACGGCGACGAAGCTTGGTTCAGCACTTTGATATGCCCGGATCAGAAAGCCGACGCCGATTAATGATCCGACAGCTTGAACCAAAACAAGCCACCATGTGAGCTTCTCTGGCCACACGAAACCACGCAGCAAAAAACCGTCGCTTCCTGCCGGCGCCTCAGGCGCAATAATCGCGAGCATAAACAGCATAAAAATCCCGAACACGCCCTGGATGCCAAAGATACCTGCGAGCATCACAATCGTGCTTTCATCTACACAAATCTTACGGGTCGCCACAGATCCCATGGCGTAGAATAGACCGCCAAACAGGGGTACGAAATTCAGCCATGACAGGCCAGTTTCGCTAGGACCGAGCACCACGATGATGCCCACAAATCCAAAGAGCACCGCAAAGATGCGCAAAGCGCCGACCTTTTCGCCGAACACGAATATGGAGATCAGAAGGACGAATATAGGCGCTGTGAACAGCCCCGCTAACGCTTGCGCGATGGGCATAAACGCGAGCGAGCCAAAGTAGAAAACCATCCCGAGTGCTACAAAACCGTTGCGCAGCAGCACGGCCCAAAGCCGTTTGGGTCGCAACGTACCAAAGCCGAAATAGGCAACCAGCATCAACAATGGCAAACCCATGCACGTGCGCATAAATTGGAACTGCCACAAACTGACATCGCGTGCGATCACCGCGATATAGTTATCGATCAACCCGATCACGAGCATCGAGATGACCATGAAACCGGCAGCTTGCTTGGGCTGATGCGTCATTGCTCTTTCCATCTTTTAAAAGTGCTGTCAGTTTGCGAAAAATTGCGCAATTCACCTAAGGAGGATCAGACGCACATGGGATGGATGAAGGATGAAACCGGATTAGACAAGCGCGATGCAAATTATCGCGCCCTAACACCCCTGTCGCATTTGCGCCGTGCTGCGAAGGTTTTCCCGAAAAAGACCGCATTGGTCTATGGTGATTTTCGCGCAAGCTATACGCAATATCATGACCGCTGCACGCGGCTGGCCTCTGGTCTTGCACAGCTTGGCGTAACATCTGGCGACGTTGTCGCGACCCTGCTTCCCAACATCCCCGCGCAGGCCGAAGCGCATTTCGGCATTCCCGCATGTGGCGCGGTCTTGAATACCATCAACACACGTCTAGACAAGGGTACCATCGCCTATATTTTTGATCACGGCGAAGCCAAGGTCGCCTTGGTTGATACGCAATTCCTGCCAAGCGTCGAAGCCGCCATCGCAGAGATGGAGAGTGATGGACCTTTGATCATCGAGGTACCTGACGCCGCTGCGGACTATCCTGCCTCGGGGCGTTATCAGACCTATGACGCGCTACTTGAGAGCGGTGATGCCGCGTTCGAATGGATCATGCCTGCCGATGAATGGGAAAGCCTCGCGCTCAATTATACATCGGGCACCACGGGTCGTCCTAAGGGTGTCGTTTATCATCATCGCGGCGCGTATCTGATGACCATGGGCACGGTTGTCAGCTGGCAATTGACCCTCGCGCCCGTCTATTTGACCATCGTGCCACTGTTTCACTGCAATGGCTGGAACCACACATGGATGATGCCGATGCTTGGCGGCACGATTGTGTGCTGTCGTGATGTCACCGCGAAGGCCGTGTATAATGCGATCGCCGACGAAGGTGTGACGCATTTTGGTGGCGCACCTATCGTGTTAAACACATTGGTGAATTCCTCACCAGAAGAGCGTCGCGTGTTTGATCACACTGTGGAAGTCTTCACCGCAGGTGCGCCACCCGCCCCTGCGACCCTAGCGGCGATTGAAACCATGGGCTTTCATATCACCCAAGTCTACGGATTGACGGAAACTTATGGTCACGTCACCGAGTGCCTTTGGGATGGCGAGACATGGGATGCGCTAGATCAATCCTCGCGCTCTGCCATCAAAGCACGTCAAGGTGTGGCGATGCCGATGATGGACGACATCACTGTGCTCGACCCTGACATGAACCAAGTCGCGATGGACGGCGCGCATCAAGGTGAGATCATGATTCGAGGTAATTCAGTGATGAAAGGCTATCTGAAAAATCCAAGCGCCACGGACGAGGCCTTTGCAGGTGGCTATTTCCATTCTGGCGATCTCGCGGTGCAACACCCTGATACGCATATCCAGATCGCAGATCGCGCGAAGGACATCATTATTTCGGGAGGCGAAAACATTTCCTCCGTCGAGGTAGAGGGCACTTTGATGGCGCACTCTGCCGTGTCGCTTTGCGCGGTCGTAGCCAAGCCCGATGACAAATGGGGTGAAGTGCCCTGCGCTTTTGTCGAATTGCTGCCCGGTGCAGAGGTGAGCGAAGCAGAGCTAATCGCCTATGCGCGCGAAACACTTGCGGGTTTCAAAGCGCCCAAAGCCGTGATTTTTCAGGAGCTGCCGAAAACCTCGACAGGCAAAATTCAAAAGTTCGAACTGCGCAACGCTTTGAGCAGCTAGTAACGTTCGCCCATCAAACGATAGCTCCAGAACGCTTCGTCGCTTTCAAACCTGCGCATCCATTCTGCGGGCGTGAATCCTGTTTGTGCGCGCACATGCCGTCCCATATGGGATTGATCAGAATAGCCCGCGTCTGTGGCGATCCCTGCCAAAGTCTTCACACGTCGTTGCACTTGCCGCACGCTCCGCCCCGTCTGCGAAAATGCTGCGTTCACCATCAAAGTACGGCTCCAATCGGTGATCATCCGACCAAAGAGATGTTGATCAGGGCGTGCTGAGTGCCAGAACAGCGCTAGGCGTTTTTGCAAATCCGCGAATGTAGTCACAGCATCCTTTGCCCCTTTCATCTGTTCAAAAATATCGCGTAGGACACTTTGCGGCAAAGCCTTTAAGGGCACGCTTTTGTCACGCAATTGATCCATCTCAAAACCCAGCAACGTCGCCATCGAAGCCGCGCGCAAGGTCTGTGACATTTGGTGCGCCAAAGCAGGCGTGGAATGCGAAATCACCCATGATCTGGTTAATGCGGCGCAAAAGGTCGTGCTGGATGGCTGCTTGGCAAACTCAGCGATCTCCATAGCGCTGAGATATTGCAAATGCATGGCGCGGAGCTGACCAAACTCACCCGTAGCATCAATTACGCTGATCTTCTTATGTTTCCAAATTGGACGTTTCGCTTCGTTGGCCCGACGCTCGACAAACCCACGGTTGGATTGCACGCGGTTGTCTTGAGGATGCAGATGTTGCGGGTATCAAGATAAACAAAGGTACAATAGTCATTGTTCCGATCTATGCGATCCACCGTAATCCCGACTATTGGGACCAACCGAACGCTTTTGATCCTAATCGTTTCTCCAATCTTGATATGGTCGCAAAACAAAACCGCTTTCACTATCTCCCGTTTGGCGGCGGTGCGCGGCTTTGCTTGCGGCAAGCATTTTTGGTGGCAGAAGCCGTGACATTGGTGGCAAGGATCATCCAAAGTTTGTAAGTTTCTGAGGTAAGAAAGAGCAAGATTGAATTGGAAACGGGTGCCAGTCTGCGCGCGAAAGGTGGGATAAACCTGCGGTTTTCGCCAGTTTATCACCAACCGTTGCCCGCCTGTGTCCGGACGTGTTATCCTATGCCCATAAATGAGGCAGAGCAGACCCGCCCAACATGACAGCATTGACCAAATATGACCGGCTAGAAGCCGCGGGCCTGTGGCGCGCGGCCCCTGATCAGCAGCGGATCGATGTTATCGTCAGCCTTGGCGATGCAACCCTCACAATCAAAGATACGCGCGATCAAGCCTTAGCGCATTGGTCTCTTGCTGTGATTGCGCGCTCCAACCCCGGCAAACGGCCCGCGCTGTTTCATCCCGAGGGTGACACTACGGAAACCCTAGAGATCCCAACTGACGAAGACGAAATGATCCGCGCCATCGAAAAGCTGCGCAAAGCGGTTGAGCGTGCACGCCCCAAGAAGGGCCGTCTTCGCGGGTTTCTCACGCTTGCTCTGCTCACCGCAGGTGTGAGCGCTGCGATCTTTTTGCTCCCAAACGCAGTGGTTGATCAGGCGATTAAAGTGGTTCCTGACGTAAAACGTGCAGAGATCGGCAACGCGCTGTTGACCCAAATGCAACGTGCAACCGGAAAACCATGCAGTAGCCCAAGCGCCAATCCCGCTTTGGTCGCGCTGACGCGGCGCATGACGTTGGGTGAAGAACCGACCTACCTTGCAGTGATGCGTGCAGGTGTGAAAGAGGCGATCCACATTCCAGGCGGGGTGATCTTACTGAGCCGTACGATGGTGGAGGACTATGAAAGCCCCGACGTTCTTGCAGGCTATATCATTGCCGAGCAAGTGCGCCGCGAGACCAGAGATCCGTTGCGCCACTTGCTGGAAAGTGCTGGATTGGTGGCAACGTTGCGTTTGCTTACCACAAGCCGCATGCCCGAAAGCGCAATTGAGGATCATGCCAAACAGCTTTTGACAGAAAAACGCGCGCCACTTCCAACACCTGCCCTCTTAGCGCGCTTTGAGACACTGGAAATCCCGTCCAGTACCTATGGCTATGCCGTTGATGTCACAGGCGAATTGACGCTACCACTGATAGAAGGCGATCCACTTGCGGGGGCAACGCAAGAACCTGTTCTACCCGATTCAGCTTGGGTTCGGCTTCAAGCGATTTGCGAGGGCTGATGTCGCAGCTGTAAAGCGCATCGTTGCGAATGTGGCCACAGCTAACTTTGCAGACGTGCGCAGGTTTTACCAAGAGCTTCTCGACCTTGATATTGTGATGGATTTCGGATGGATCGCGATGCTTTCATCCGGCGCATCTGCCTCAGTTCAGATCAACATCGCGTCGCAAGGTGGCTCAGACACTACTAAGCCTGATCTGTCGATCGAAGTCGATGATGTTGACGAGATCTATCAACGTGCCGAGGCTCTGAGGTTGGAGATAGAGTATGGTTTGGTGGATGGACCCTGGGGCGTGCGCAGGTTTTATGTCTGTGATCCCGCGGGAAAATTACTGAATGTTCTATCGCATATTGGCGTTTAGAGAACTTCTCCAACCACGCAAAAAGGGGTCCCACTTCCTTAAAGTGAGGCCTCCCAAACAACTATTTAGTTCATCTTTAGTTGCGCGCGAAGGCGTCGCGGAAGCCTGCCTGGCGCACTGCGTTCAAAGCACCACCTACATGCGCAGAGGACTTGAACGGCCCCGCCAAAACAATGCGCATTTCCTTGCCACCACGTGAGAACTTGCCGATCCGAACCGGCAGACCCATACGCTGGATACGCGCGGCAGTGTTTTGCGCGTTGCTTGCGACGCCGAAGGTACCCACTTGAACGAAACGCTTGCGCGGAGCAGCCGCTTGTTGACGCACGACTTGACGTTGCTGCACGAGGCGAGGCGTTTGACCTCGGGTAGACACAACGCGTGTGCCCTGGGTCCACGCTGCATTTTGTTGCGCGGCGGACGTGTATGGGTAGTTCAGGCCTGGGAAGGAACGCGTCACATCGCGTCCCGTGCTGCGTGCGATCAAACGACGTGGAACCGTTTGTGTCCAAACCAGATCCATCTGGGCCTTGCCGCCCAAGGTTTGATGCATGCGGCGTGCGTTTAGACGATCATCCGTCCACGCATTGCGATAGCCTTTTTGCGTTGCGCTCGTCACGAGGGTAGATTGTTGTTCTTCATACACATGACGCGGTACAACGATTGCGTTCGGGCTCACGTTTGACAGGACCTGACCGTTGGCGGAGCGGAATATGCCACCCTTCACATCGCCCGCGCGTGTCACGAAAGCTTGCGTTTGCGGACCACACCGTACCGCTGAGTTGCGACCACCAATATAGCGCTGGCTCACCGCAGACGCGCCGCGGCAAGTCTGCGCGCTATTCGCGGCGCGCTGAGTGTTTGTGCCGATACGGCGTGGCTTGACGGCTTTTGATGTCGGTGCCACACGGACGACGCGGGATTGAGCTTGCTGTACGCGGCGTTGTGGTTGAACCCTTTGAACACGTGCTGTTTGAGCGGGCGGCTGCGTTTGGGTGAATGTGCTCGGTCGCTGCGGTCGCCTTGCAACCACGGTCGGAGCGATCCTTTCTTTCGCGAAAGGCTTGGACGCGACTGTGCGCACGGGGCGTGGGGCAAGAACGCTTGCGACGGTCGCACGCGCTGGGCGTACCGCGGTTTTTGTGGGAGACTTAGGTGCAGTTTCAGACTCAGCGACGCCTATCTGAACAGGCTCTTGCACTTGGCGCACAGCAGGTGCTGCGGCGACTGCCGTGGTTCCTGCACCAGAGCGAATGCTTGGGGACAAACCGCACACTACCTTGCGAGAGCGCGATACGCGCGGCACCCAATTCGTATTCCCGTCAACACCTGCGCGAATATAAACACAGCCTTTGCTGTCCACATATTGGTTCGCCGTGAAGGAGGCTGGTGGCAGCTCCGCCGGGCCTTTGTCACGTGCAAGCGATTGAGCGCTCACACTACCAAAGGAAAATACACAAGTTGCCGCAAACACGGATACTGATAGGAATCGTTTAACGTTCATGTTCCGCCCCCACAGATGATCCTGGAGAGTGACTCAGATTCGACTAAGTGTCTAGCGAACAGATAATCACGAAAGCGGGTAACCGCCTCTATTTAGTACCAAACATGCGATCTCCCGCATCCCCTAGTCCCGGCATGATGTAGCCAACCTCGTTCAGCTTTTCATCCAAAGCAGCTGTAACGATAGGAACGTCCGGGTGCGCTGCCCTCATAGTTGCAACGCCTTCGGGTGCAGCAAGCAAACACAAGAAGCGAATGTTCTTCGCGCCCGCCTTTTTCAACAGATCAATCGCCGCCACAGAAGAGTTGCCCGTCGCCAACATCGGATCAACCGCGATGACCAAACGGTCCTCAAGGGCGTCGGGTACTTTGAAGTAGTATTGCACGGGTTGCAACGTCTCTTCATCACGGTAGAGCCCAACAAACCCGACCCGCGCAGACGGGATCAGTTCCAAAACGCCGTCCAATAACCCATTGCCCGCACGCAGAATCGAGATCAGCGCGAGCTTTTTGCCATCCAGAGTTGGCGCATCCATTTCCGTCATTGGCGTTTCGATCTTTTTCGTCGTCATCGGCAGGCCGCGCGTCACCTCATAGGCGAGCAACTGACTGATTTCGCGCAATAATTGACGAAAAACAGCAGTCGATGTGTTCTTTTCACGCATGAGAGTCAATTTGTGCTGCACGAGGGGGTGATCAACGATGGTGAGATGCTCTGACATGGCTTAGGCCTCCAGTTTCTTATGGATGTTTGCGCGGGTTGCATCATCGCAGAACGCCGCGTTTGCTGATGCTTTGGCAATGTCGGTAAAGACCTCAGCGTCCCAACCGAATGTGTTGCCCAGGTTCAAATACTCATCGCGCATTGTTGTGTGGAAAAAGGGTGGGTCATCTGTGGACACGGTCACAGGCACGCCAGCGCGCCGCAGCATGTCGATCGGATGGCTCTTCCAGTCAGGATAAGCCCCCAAAGTTACATTCGAGCCGGGGCACACTTCCAAGACGATGCCCTTCTCAGCCAATTCAGCAACCAGCGCTGGATCTTCAGCAGCGCGCACGCCGTGCCCGACACGCTCAACCCCCAGATCTTCCACAGCGTCACGCACTTCTTGTGGGCCGCGCCATTCACCCGCGTGTGTCGTCAGGCGCAAACCTGCTTCGCGGGCCATGTCGAAACTATATTTGAAGTCGCGCTGCTGCCCTTGGTTTTCGTCCCCCCCCATGCCGAAACCTGTGATGAAATCACCCACAGTTTCAGCAGCACAAAGCGCGGCGGCCTTGGCCTGCTCGGGTCCTTCGTGGCGAATGCATGTGACGATCCCGCGTGACGTAATCCCAAAATCGCGCTTCGCTTCGTTCGCAGCTTCAGTCATCGCCGCCAGATATTCGCGCCAAGCGGTCACATCGCCGCCACCGCAAAAATCGGGGCTGACAAAGCTTTCCATGTAGATCACGCCATTGCTCGCCGCCTCTTCTAAAATCGCGAGACCGAGGCGTTTGAAATCCTCTGGCGTCTGCAAAACGGTCGTCGCCGCCTCATAAATGCGCAGGAATGGCACGAACCCTTCGAAGGCATATGATCCATCGGCGGTGAAGATTTTCGACAGATCGATGTTTTTCTCTTTTGCCAAACCCCGAATAAATGCAGGGGGTGCGGCACCCTCGTAATGCGTGTGTAATTCGACCTTGGGCAGATCGAGGATCGCCGTCAGCTCTTCGCTGATCTCGCTCATAGAAAACTCCTTCCGGTGCCATTTGACTTGGCACCAAGATGCGCAGCGATACTCGCCGCAACATCCGTGAAACCGCAGAGACCAATCTCGCCTACTCCCGCGCCATGCACAAGGACCGGCACTTGTTCGCGCGTGTGATCCGTGCCAGGCCAGCTGGGATCATTACCGTGATCTGCGGTCAGAACCAGCAGATCGCCTTCCCCCAAACACGGTAAGAACTGTCCGAGCCATTGATCAAACCGCTCAAGCGCAGCGCCGTAGCCGTCAACGTCGCGGCGATGGCCATAGTCCGTGTCGAACTCGACAAGATTGGCGAAGACAAAATCGCCCTGCGCAGCAGTTTTCGCCAGATTATCAAGCGCCGCCATCAATTCAGGGTCGCGCCCTTTCACGGAGGTGTCTATCCCGCTCATCGTGAAGATATCGCCAATCTTTCCAACGCCGTGCACTTTGCCACCCGCGTCTTGTACCCAGTTGGTCAAAACAGGTTCAGGCGGCGCAATCGCAAAATCACGGCGATGTTTGGTGCGTTTGAAATCCGCGCGGCAGGTACCCACAAATGGACGCGCGATGACACGTCCGACGCGCAACTCATGCAGCAAAGGGCCAACATCCGCACACATTTGCAAGAGCCTTTCATTGCCAAACACCTCTTCATGCGCAGCGATCTGAAGAACGCTATCGGCAGAGGTGTAGCAAATTGGCTGACCCGTGCGCAGATGCTCTTCGCCGAAGTCATCAATCACTTTGATCCCATTGGAATGGGCATTGCAGAGAATTCCATCCGTGCCAGCCGCTTTGCACAGCGCTTGGGTGATCGAATCTGGAAACGCGGGCGTTCCTTCGGGGAAATACGTCCACTCCCAAGGCACTGGCAATCCAGCTAATTCCCAATGCCCCGATGGTGTATCTTTGCCACGCGAAATCTCGCGCGCAACGCCCCATTTTCCAGAGGGCTGTGCAACCAAGTCCGGCGTCTCAATCCCAGTAGAAAACCGCACCGCGGCCCCAAGACCTAGCGCGTCCATGTTCGGGACATTCAAGCCACGTTGCGCGATAATATGACCAAGCGTGTTGGCACCAGTGTCTGGCATATCGCCGTTGAAAAATTCACCCGCATCCGGCGCACCGCCGCAGCCAACGCTGTCGAGCACAATCAAAAACGCGCGCGCCATTACGAAATCACCTCATGCACCAAGATCTGTTTTGCAGGTGGCGTATCGGACAAAGCAACTGCCTGACGCACGGCCGACGCGGCGCGATCTGCTTGCCCCTCGCGCGCAGCATGAACCCGCGCCAAAGGCTGGCCCTTTTCGATTTTAGCGCCGAGCGCAGCGACATCAGACAGACCAACGGCCGGATCGACCAGATCACTTTCCACCTGCCGACCACCTCCAAGATCAACCACTGCCAGACCCAAGGCTTCACCATTTATCGCGCTCACATAGCCCGCTTGGGTCGCAGTGATTTCACGAATAACAGGGGCTTCGGGCAGATAGCGCTCAGGGTTATCCACAAAGCCCAACGGCCCACCCATCGCCACGATCATCTTGCCAAACCGTTCTGCCGCGGCACCGCTTACGATGACGTTGCTCAGCTTTTCACGCGCGGCATCTTCGCTGTCGAACACACCGCCGCTGAACAGCAACTGTGCACCTAACGCGAGGGTCAATTCATACAAAGCACCGCGTTCTTTGCCGTGGAGGACTTTCATCACTTCAGCGACCTCCAAAGCATTACCCAAAGACGTCGCAAGCGGCGTGTTCATGTCAGTTATCAGCGCAGTCGTAGGACATCCTGCTGAATTCGATGTCTCCACCAAAGCTGTTGCAAGCGCGCGCGCCTCATCCAAGCTTTTCATAAACGCGCCGGAGCCGGCTTTCACATCAAGCACCAAGCCATTCAAGCCCGCCGCCAGTTTCTTTGACAGGATCGAGGCGGTGATCAAATCCAAGCTCTCAACCGTCGCCGTCACATCGCGGATCGCGTAGAGCCGTTTGTCAGCGGGTGCAATGTCCGCGTTTGCGCTAACGATAGCGCAGCCGGCTTGATCTATGATGCGTTTGAATTGCGTTTCATCGACGGAAGTGGACAGGCCAGAGATGCTTTCCATCTTATCAAGCGTGCCACCCGTGTGACCCAAACCGCGCCCTGAAATCATCGGCACGTATGCGCCACAGGCCGCTAAGGCGGGGGCAAGCACCAATGATACGCAATCACCCACGCCCCCTGTTGAATGTTTATCCAACACGGGTCCATCAACGTCCCACGACAGAGTTCTACCGCTTTCTTGCATGGCCACGGTCAGCGCTGCGCGTCCCTCATGGCCAAGTCCTTGCAGACAGACGGCCATCGCAAAGGCCCCTGCTTGCGCATCGCTTACGGATTGATCAGCGAGGCCCTTGGCAAACCATGTCAGCGCATCCGCACCTACCGTCTCGCCGCGCCTGAGCGCCGCTATAATCGCGCGCGCATCCACTTAGGAATTGTCCATGAAGCTGGCATCAAACGCGCCGGGCAAAAGGTCTGCGACGGTCATACTTTTCTCGATTCCGTCGGTCGTAGCCAAGGTCACAACGACATCCCCAGCCGCAAATTCCGCAATCTTTTGGCGACATCCACCACAGGGTGGAACGGGTGCGGGGCACTCTGCGATAACGTAAACTTCCGCAATCTCGCGTTCGCCCGCTGCGCACATCGCCGCAATCGCCCCAGCCTCTGCACATGTGCCTTCAGGGTAGGCCACGTTTTCAACGTTGCAGCCTTGATAGACGGTACCCGACGCAGTGCGTATCGCAGCCCCAACTTTGAAGTTTGAATAAGGCGCATGGGCGTTTTTACGCACGTCGCGCGCTGCATCTTTGAGTGTCATTCAGGCTCTCCTACCCACGTTCTGAAGGCGCCCGGCAAGGAGACTTCCAGCAATTCCAAATCATTTGATACATCCGAATATCGCGTCAACATTGAGGGCGGTGTTACGAACGCATCCCCCGCTTTTAGGCGATGTGGATCACGATCCTCACCCTCTAGCGTCATGGTGCCATCCATCACAAATGTGAAATGGATATCGCTGTCATGTGCGGCCCACCCCGCCACGTCACCATTCGGGCGCACCACATGCACGCCTGCCACATCGCGTGTGTTTTTTGCGATCAACGTGTCGCGGCTTTTGAAGCCTTTGAGGCGGAAGCCTTGCCACTCCGCCTCTTCCGCTTTGTGATGCACGAATTTCTGACCTTGGAATTCACGCTCGGGGTTCACGACGCCATTTGGTAGTTCCATCGCATGATCAATGGTTGTGACATGCTCCGCGGGTACACCAATTTCGATCACTTCGATATTATCAGAGGCAAACAGAACACGATGACGGATTTCAGGCGGTTGGATCACGCAATTACCTGCGTGCAGGCGGAAGGGTTCACCCTGATCCTCATAGACCAAATCAACCCAGCCACGGTAACAGAATATTAATTGAAAACCGACTGCATGGTAGTGAACCATGTCCGGTACAGGGCCCCCATCAGGAATGCGAATATGACTGGCAATGATCGAGCCGCCCAAACGATCCGGTATCAAATCGCGGTAATGCATGCCCGCGCGCCCGACGACCCAAGGGGCCTGATCCGCCAAGCGCCGCACCACGAAGGAATGTAAGGTCTGTGGCAACACCAAGGGTTCATGCATCGCGCAGATTTCAACCTGCGTTCCACCAGGAGAGATCTGTTCGCCGATCCCGCCTAACGCCTCAGGATCATCACAGCGCAAACGAAGGTGTACAGGCGCACGCGTGCTTTCCTGATCCAAACGCAGCGATACGCCATGCCCAGAAAACACAGCGACTTGTGGGTCATCAGCAGGATAAATCATGTCCATCTTGAGCCCAAGTGTTTTGGTGAAAAACCCGATGTCCGCACGAATATCTTGCGTTGGTGCGCAAATTTCAGCTTTGATGTCGCTCATGTCAGTCCCTCATTGGCGAGTCTCTTGCCGCCCGCAGAGCCCAGAGTGTCAACGCATCCGCCTATTTGCAAGATATCAAGAAGACTGTATCAAACTCTCATAGTATTTTCCGCCGAAGCCAAGTAGTTTAGCATCAAACTAATCCATTGAAGACGTCACAAGGTGCCAACATGACTGACAGCAAAGCCGATCTCAAAAAAGAAGCGGAACAAGCAAAAGGAGCGGTTCGCAAGGCGGCACTTGATTATCATGAGTTCCCAAAGCCGGGAAAACTAGAAATCCGCGCGACCAAGCCTTTGGCCAACGGACGCGACCTAGCGCGCGCTTATTCCCCCGGCGTCGCAGAGGCCTGTATCGAGATCAGCAAAACGCCCTCGGATGCGTCGCGCTACACTGCACGCGGCAATTTGGTTGCTGTTATCACCAATGGCACAGCAGTTTTAGGCCTTGGCAATATCGGTGCACTCGCCTCAAAACCCGTAATGGAAGGCAAGGCCGTTCTATTCAAGCAGTTCGCAGGCATTGATTGTTTCGACATCGAAGTGAACGAAAACGACCCTGAAAAGCTGGCTGATATCGTCTGCGCTTTGGAACCAACTTTCGGAGCGATCAACCTTGAAGACATCAAAGCGCCAGAATGCTTTATCGTTGAACAAATTTGCCGCGAACGGATGAACATCCCAGTTTTCCATGACGACCAACACGGCACCGCCATCGTTGTGGGGGCGGCTGCGACCAATGCTTTGCATGTTTCGGGTAAGAACTTTGAAGATATCAAGATCGTGTCTACGGGTGGCGGTGCGGCGGGGATTGCCTGCCTCAACATGCTGCTGAAATTGGGTGTGAAGCGCGAAAACGTATGGCTCTGCGATATTCATGGTCTGGTTTATGAGGGCCGCACAGAGGATATGAATCCGCAGAAAGCAGCCTTTGCGCAGAAAAGCGATCTACGTTCATTGGATGATGTGATTGACGGCGCGGACATGTTTCTTGGTCTCTCTGGCCCGAATGTTCTGAAGCCTGAGATGGTGTCAAAAATGACAGACAAGCCGATCATCTTCGCGCTGGCCAATCCGAACCCCGAAATCCAGCCAAGCGTCGCGCGCGAGGTGGCACCGGATGCAATAATTGCGACCGGGCGCAGCGATTTTCCAAACCAAGTCAACAATGTGCTGTGTTTCCCGTTCATTTTCCGCGGTGCCCTTGATGTGGGTGCAACAGAGATCAATGACGAAATGCAGCTGGCCTGCATCGCGGGCATCGCGGAGCTTGCGCGCGCGACCACCAGCGCTGAAGCGGCTGCTGCATATCAAGGCGAACAGCTGACATTCGGCGTCGATTATCTGATCCCAAAACCATTCGATCCACGCCTGTCGGCCGTGGTATCCTCCGCTGTGGCACGGGCCGCGATGGAAACGGGCGTCGCCACGAAACCAGTGGATGATCTGGACGCATATCGCGACACACTCAACGAATCTGTCTTTAAATCCGCGCTGTTGATGCGGCCCGTGTTTGAAGCCGCTGCAAAAGAAACCCGCCGTATTGTGTTCGCGGAAGGCGAAGATGAACGTGTTTTGCGCGCGTCCCAAGCGATCTTGGAAGAGACCACAGAAACCCCGATTCTCATTGGTCGCCCAGATGTGATCGCCGCGCGATGCGAGCGCGCTGGCCTGACGATCCGACCTGATCGGGACTTTAAAATCGTGAACCCCGAAAATGATCCACGTTACCGCGATTATTGGGGCACGTATCATTCGATCATGTCGCGCCAAGGTGTCTCGCCTGATATCGCGCGTGCGGTGATGCGCACGAATACAACCGCGATTGCAGCCGTCATGGTCCACCGCGAAGAGGCGGATAGTTTGATCTGCGGAACCTTTGGCGAATATCGATGGCATCTCAACTATGTGAAGCAAATTCTGGGAGATCAGACACATACGCCGCATGGTGCCTTGTCGATGATGGTTCTTGAAGATGGGCCTTTGTTTGTGGCCGACACCCATGTTTGGACTCAGCCTACACCAGAGCAAATCGCACAGATGGCGATTGGTGCTGCACGACACGCCCGCCGCTTTGGATTGACCCCGAAGGTCGCATTCTGTTCGCAATCGCAATTCGGCACGCAAGCGGAAGGTCCGGGCAAATGCATCCGCGAAGCCATAGCTCTGCTCGACGCGATGGACACAGATTTTGTCTATGAAGGCGAGATGAAGGTCGATGCGGCTCTTGATCCCGAGTTGCGCGACAGGCTTTTGCCGAATGGACGTCTGAACGGTGTTGCAAACATTTTGATTTTTGGCACTGGGGACGCGGCCTCCGCGACCCGCAATGTGCTTAAAATGAAAGCTGCCGCGCTAGAGGTCGGACCGCTGTTGATGGGCATGGGAAATCGCGCACATATTGTAACGCCGGGTGTAACAGCACGAGGGTTGTTGAACATGGGTGCCATTGCTGGGACGCCTGTATCGAACTACGGCTAAGGTTTGCATAAAGGGTTTGCAAATTTGCAAAACAGATCGCCAATTCGCTTGTTTTCGCTAAAGCGGTCAACTTTGCAAAAATCTGCAAGCACAGGGTCGCAAATATTGCGAATAAATCGCGTCAATCGGTCCTGCTGTACCCCTTGAGACTTGCCCAGCCCCCCATGCGCAGCCTAACTCTTTTGCAACGTGAGTGAAGGAGCATCCGAAATGGCCTATAAAGACGTCTACGCAAGCTGGCAAAATGATCCCGAAGCCTTTTGGCTGGACGCTGCAAAAGCCATTGACTGGGACGAAGCCCCGGTAAAAGCGCTGACGGATAAAGGCGAAGGACTGTATGAATGGTTTGCGGATGCCAAGGTCAACACATGCTACAACGCTGTTGATCGTCACGTCGAAAACGGTCGCGGAGATCAGGTGGCGATTATCCACGACAGTCCGATTACAGGATCAATCTCCAAGATCACATACCGCGAGTTACAAAACCGCGTCGCCTCTCTTGCGGGAGCGTTGCGTGCCAAAGGCGTCGAAAAGGGTGATCGCGTTATAATCTACATGCCGATGGTGCCCGAAGCGCTTGAGGCGATGCTCGCTTGTGCACGGATCGGCGCAATCCATTCTGTTGTGTTTGGCGGATTTGCCGCGAACGAACTGGCCGTGCGCATTGATGACGCGACCCCGAAGGCGATCATCGCCGCGTCTTGTGGACTGGAACCGGGCCGTGTCGTCAAATACAAACCCCTGCTTGATGGCGCGATCGAATTGGCAGACCACAAGCCAGAATTCAGCGTTATCCTGCAACGCGAGCAAGAGGTTGTAGACCTAGGCCCTCGCGACGTCGATTGGCAAGGGTTTCAAGAGGGTGTCGTGCCTGTAGATTGCTTGCCTGTAGAGGGCAATCACCCTGCCTATATCCTTTACACGTCTGGCACGACGGGCGCTCCGAAGGGTGTGGTGCGTCATACTGCGGGCCACTTAGTCGCACTGAATTGGACGATGAAGAACATCTACAATGTGGATCCGGGCGATGTGTTCTGGGCCGCCTCTGATGTGGGTTGGGTCGTCGGACACTCCTATATTTGCTACGCGCCGCTTGTGCATGGCAACACGACGATTGTGTTTGAAGGCAAGCCCGTGGGCACCCCCGACGCAGGCACTTTCTGGCGCGTGATCTCAGAGCATAACGTCAAAAGCTTCTTCACCGCACCAACGGCGTTTCGCGCTGTGAAACGTGAAGATCCTAAGGGCGAGTTCGTAAAGAAGTACGATTTTTCATGCTTGAATGTCGTTTACCTTGCGGGTGAGCGCGCGGACCCTGACACGATTGAGTGGGCGCAGACGCAGTTGAATGTTCCAGTAATTGACCACTGGTGGCAAACCGAGACAGGCTTTGCGATTGCCGCGAATCCGATGGGGATTGAGCATATGCCCGTGAAGCTTGGCAGCCCATCCGTGTCTATGCCTGGTTACGATGTGCAGGTTTTGGATGAAGGCGGACACCCCATGAAAGCCGGTGAGCTTGGCGCCATTGCGGTGAAATTGCCCTTGCCTCCTGGGACTTTGCCGACGCTTTGGAATGCGGAAGATCGGTTCCGCAAAAGCTATCTGACACAGTTTCCCGGCTATTATGAAACCGGCGATGCAGGGATGATTGATGAGGATGGTTATCTATATATCATGGCGCGCACGGATGATGTGATCAACGTGGCGGGTCATCGCCTGTCGACGGGCGGGATGGAAGAAGTGCTGGCGGCGCACCCTGATGTTGCGGAATGCGCAGTCATTGGTGTAACGGATCAGTTGAAAGGCCAGGTGCCTGTCGGGTTCTTGTGCTTGAACTCGGGTGCGGATCGTGAGGATGCAGAAGTTGTCGCGGAATGCGTGAAGCTTGTGCGCGAAAAGATTGGCCCTGTCGCGGCTTTCAAATTGGCAGTTGTCGTGAATCGTTTACCGAAAACGCGGTCGGGTAAGATCTTGCGCGGCACAATGGTCAAGATCGCCGATAGCGAAGCGTTCAAAGCGCCCGCGACGATTGAAGACCCTGCAATTTTGGATGAAATTAAGGCTGCGCTGCAATCGATCGGTTACGCTAAGTGACGTCACCTTCAGCGGGAACCGGTTTTGCGAGGGCAAAAGCCTCGCGGTGCTCCGAGCCTAAAGGCTTGGAGGTTTGAATTTAATGGGCAAGATGAAGCGTTAAACAAATTGCTCGCGGATCAGCCGTTCCTCGAGCCCATGGCCCGGATCAAAAAGAATGCGGTGCGCGATGCTGGGTTCAGATTGGATATCAACCCTAATCACGTTTTTGACAGAGCGTCCGTCCGCATCCGCCATCACGGGTCTTTTGTCCGGCTCAATCACCTCGAAACGTACTTTTGCGGCTTTTGGCACCAATGCACCCCGCCAGCGGCGCGGACGGAACGCCGCCATTGCGGTCAGCGCCAGAACATCTGAACCAATCGGCAAGATCGGGCCATGCGCAGAATAATTATAGGCTGTCGAACCCGCAGGCGTCGCCAACAGCGCGCCGTCGCAGACCAGCTCTTGCATTCTAAGGCGAGCATCAATGTAGATGCGCAGCTTGGCCGCTTGTGGGCCCGCGCGCAGCAGCGACACTTCGTTGATCGCCAACTGGCGGTGGATTTCGCCAGCGCGGTCTTCTGCGATCATTGACAACGGGTTGATCACCTCTTCTTCCGCGTCGGACAAGCGTTCTTGCAGATCGCTTTCACTGTATTCATTCATCAAAAAGCCGATGGTGCCGCGGTTCATCCCATAGACGGGCGCGGGCAGATCTTGTGTCGCGTGCAAAACCGAGAGCATGAAGCCATCACCGCCAAGCGCAACGATCACATCGGCTTGCGCTTGATCCACATTGCCATAACGCGTGACAAGTGCACCACGGGCTGATTGCGCCGTTGCTGTTTCGCTCGCCAAAAAGGCAATCTTAAGTGTCATTGAGCGTCCTACCTTGCGATGATCGGTCCGAGAGAAACACATGTCACTGCGAACCACCAGCCATGGCGTAGAATTAGACGCATGCGTCGTTTATACCGCTTGAGCTTGAATTTATTTCCTATACGGCTAGCTCAACGCTTGAATTCTAGTTCTCGGAGTCTCCTATGACCAACTCAAACACCCAGTTTTTCACGCAAAGCCTGTCTGATCGCGATCCTGAGATTTTTGGATCCATTACCTCCGAGCTCGGCCGTCAGCGCGACGAGATCGAGTTGATCGCTTCTGAGAACATCGTCTCGGCTGCCGTCATGGAAGCGCAAGGCTCTGTGATGACCAACAAATACGCGGAAGGCTATCCGGGCCGTCGTTATTATGGTGGGTGTCAGCATGTAGACATCGCCGAAAATCTCGCGATTGAGCGCGCGAAAGAGCTGTTTGGCTGCGGATTTGCGAATGTGCAGCCAAACTCTGGATCACAAGCGAACCAGGGTGTGTTCCAAGCACTTTTGCAGCCCGGTGACACGATCCTAGGTATGTCTTTGGACGCAGGAGGTCATCTCACACATGGTGCCGCGCCGAACCAGTCAGGCAAGTGGTTCAACGCCGTTCAGTACGGTGTGCGTAAAGAAGACAACCTTCTGGATTACGAACAGGTGGAAGCGCTCGCGAAAGAGCATCAGCCAAAAATGATCATCGCAGGTGGTTCCGCGATCCCACGTCAGATTGATTTCAAGCGCATGCGTGAAATTGCGGATATGGTTGGTGCCTATCTGCATGTGGACATGGCGCATTTCGCGGGTCTTGTGGCGGCGGGCGAGCACCCATCGCCCTTCCCCCATGCGCATGTTGCAACGACGACGACGCATAAAACCCTGCGCGGTCCACGCGGTGGAATGATCGTCACCAATGACGAGGCCCTGGCAAAGAAATTCAACTCTGCGATTTTCCCCGGCATTCAAGGTGGTCCCTTGATGCATGTGATTGCTGCAAAAGCAGTAGCATTTGGCGAGGCTCTGCGCCCTGAGTTCAAAGACTACATCAAGCAAGTCATCGTGAACGCACAAGCGTTGAGCGATCAGTTGATCAAGGGGGGTTTGGACACAGTCACACACGGCACTGACACGCATATAGTCCTGGTTGACCTACGCCCGAAAGGCGTGACGGGCAACATCGTCGACAAGGCCTTGGGCCGTGCGCACATCACATGCAACAAAAATAGCGTGCCGTTTGACCCTGAAAAGCCGACAGTGACGTCCGGTATTCGCCTTGGCTCTCCCGCTGGTACAACACGCGGGTTTGGTGAAGCAGAGTTCCGCCAGATCGCGGATTGGATCATCGAAGTCGTGGACGGCATCGCGGTGAACGGCGCGGATGGCAACACAGCGGTTGAAGCGAAGGTAAAGGGCGAAGTGGAAGCCATGTGCGCACGTTTCCCAATGTATCCGAACCTCTAAGATCTCAGGATAAGTAGCATAAAAATAGAGGGGTGCGTCGCTTGGCGTGCCCCTTTTTGTTTGCCAAACATCACGCCCCGCGATTGCCTACAAACCTGCCCCTGCGCCACTAAAGCGTGATGAGTGAAAGGCAATCTACTCGCCACATGGAACGTCGCCTAGGCGATGCAATGCGCAAACTCCTGCCGAGGCCGATCGCAGAGCTGGTGATGTTCACCCTAAAACAAGCATGGGCCTGTCTATTTGGTGCGCTCATGCTTGCTAGTCTCATCATCTCAAACCAGATCTGGAATAATGCTTGGGCCGTTCAGCGCTACGATGCGTTGGTGATCTACGCGATCACACTGCAGGCGCATTTCTTGATTTTCAAACTCGAAACCCTTGCTGAAGCGCGTGTGATCTTGCTGTTTCACCTCACGGGTACGGCCATGGAAATCTTCAAGGTTAACGCAGGAAGCTGGGCCATCCCGAACCCGCATTGCTCAAACTTTGGGACGTGCCGCTGTTTTCGGGGTTTATGTATGCGTCGGTCGGCTCTTTCATAGCGCGTGTCATTCGCATCTTTGATATGAGGTTCACGCCCTACCCGCCGCTTTAGATGACCTTCACTCTTGGCACGTTGATCTATCTGAATTTCTTCACCCATCACTACATTTTAGACGCGCGCTATCTGTTGTTTGCGACTACGCTGATCCTGTTCATCCGCACACGTGTTTGGTTTCGCATTGCGAACGCAAACTATTGGATGCCACTGCCCTTAGCCGCACTGCTTACCAATTTCTTCCATTGGGTCGCTGAGAACGTAGGCACGGGCACCTGGATTTACGCAGGCGCGGACGGGATCGCGATGGTCAGCCTCGCAAAACTCGGGTCATGGTATCTGTTACTTTACGTGAGTTTTGTAACCGTCACAGTTGTAATGCACGATGCATTGATCCCAACCCCGATCACAAAAACCCGCGCCACGTCAGAAGGGCGATAACCAGCACGAAGACCCCCAAGATGTTTAGTGCTTGCGCGCCAAGCATCGATAGAATGGCATGCTTGCGACGTTCTTTGGGGTCTATCTTTTCGAGATACGCGTGCAGCACAGTTTCCGCCGTCGCGACTGAATGCAGGTCCACCATACGCGCAAGCTTTGGGTGGCCCAGTTGCACTTTCGCGGTGCTGATCACTTGTGCTGCCCGGTGCGCATCACGCGGTAGGCGACGTCCCGCACGCTTCATTCCGCGTGGCAGATCGCGGGCTTTGACACCCAGCTTCACACGCAGCAGATTCAGCACTTTCTGCTCTATCGAATTGAGATCTAGATCGTTTTGCATCGACTCACTTTCACGGACGCGCAGAGAGTACGCTAAGCCCAATGCCGCCTCAAGCAATGCCGACTGGAACATGTGTGAATTTCACGCTAGGCCTTGGCTCATGCTAAATATCCTCACACATGGTACCGACACGACAATGCCCCCGCTGATGATCGTTCACGGGTTGTTCGGATCGGCACGCAATTGGAATGTCATCGCCAAACGCATGTCCGAAACGCGGCGCGTCATTGCGCCGGATATGCGCAATCATGGCAACAGCTTTCACGCGGGCAGCCACAGCTATGAAGATATGGCAAGCGATCTGAGCGAAGTGATTACAGCACATGGGGGCACGGTCGATTTGGTCGGACACTCCATGGGAGGCAAGGCTTCGATGGTGCTGGCCTTGAACGAACCGACCCGAGTCGCACGGCTCTTGGTCGCAGATATAGCGCCCGTCACCTACACCCATTCGCAACAACAATTCATCGACGCCATGCGAGCGGTTGATCTGTCCAAAGTCACCCGCCGCGCGGATGCGGTGGAGCAACTGGCCGCGAACGTAGAGGATAAAACGCTACAATCGTTTTTCACCCAATCGCTTGATGTGAAAGAGAAACGTTGGCACTACAACCTTGATACGCTGGAGCAAGACATGCCAAAGATCCTTGGCTTCCCCGAAGTCCCAGGTACCTACAACGGCCTTACCTTGTTCTTATCAGGCGCAAATTCAAACTACGTTCTGCCTGAGCATCGCGCTAAGATCAGGACCCACTTCTCCAACGCAAAGTTCGCAAAAATACAGGGCGCGGGCCACTGGCTTCACGCCGAACAACCTCGCGCCTTCGAAGGTTCTCTGAAGACTTTTTTAGAGTACCAGCCCTAGAACCTGCTTTGCGCTTCCTATTTCCATAAATATCTCATGGGTCGACGGGTTAGCCCCCAACCATGATCACAAATGCAGTGTGCCGCTCATCAAAATATATCCCGCACCTGCAACCTCAACACCTTCAATCGCATCGCGCGGCCCGATCAAGCGCACATCTGCACGTCCCGGGCGACCCATTGCGTGGCCTTGTTCTGCCACGAATTCAGGCGTTTCTATCAAACCGTGCGTCCAAAGGTAACTCGCCAAGGCACCTGTCGCGGATCCTGTGAACGGATCTTCTGAAGGGCTTGGTGGCAACAAGAGCAGTCGTGAAAACGTATCGCCTTGCTTTGTAAAACCGCCAAGCGTGCTTAGAAACGGCTCCATCACATCAGCGCCGAACTCTCCCAAAGTGTTGTTCATGGCCTCAATAGCAGAGGCATTCAGTGCCGCACAGCAAAGCGCGACCCGATCGCGGAGCAGCGTAATAATAAAGGGTAAACCCGTGGAGACCATTTGGGGCGGAGCGATGATATCCTCCGCGCGTAATCCTATCGCAGCTGCGGCCAATTCAGTATCGACAACAGGCCCGAACTCAGGCGCGATCTGGCGCATCGTGACGCGCTTGCCATCCTCGCTTAAGTGAACGGGGATGATGCCGGCTAAAGTTTCCAACGTCACATCTCCTGTGCCAATCGTTCCCGCCGCGTGGGCCGCAACGACTGAGGCTACCGTTGGATGTCCTGCAAATGGTATTTCACGACTGGCGAGAAAATAGCGTACACGCACATCGGCCACATCAGAGGGGCCAAGAAATGTGCATTCAACCAACGACGTTTCGCGCACGAAGGCCAAACAGGTTTCATCGTCAAGATGCGCCGCGTGGTGAATGACGGCGCATCCATTGCCGCCAAAGGGACGATCCGTGAACGCATCGACCCAATGGACAACAAAATCAGCCATCAGTGCACCGCGTAAGGCGCATAGTCATTCTGGCGCGCCAGCACAAAGGCAAGGTTGCGATCTGCAACAATCGCCAAACGTGCACCATCCTCGGAATGCACCGCATAAAGCTGCTCTGTGCCATCCGCCTGCTTTTGCATTTCTTCCGGCAGGTCCGTCACATCAACTGAGCGCACATAAACAATCCGCTCTTCGCTGCTTTTCGCAAAATCAAAATTCTCTGACATGCTCTACCCTTTCTTAATGCTTATTGTTTGGACAACTGTGTCTGGTCGCGCGCGAGTCAAATCGACATGCAGCAGTCCGTTTTCCATCAAGGCTTCACCCACCTCGACCCCGTCCGCCAACACGAAACTACGTTGAAACTGCCGCGCGGCGATTCCACGGTGCAGGAACATACGGCCCTCGCTATCGTCGGTTTGCCGTCCACGGATGACCAATTGGCGGTCCTCAACGGTAATAGACAGATCATCCTCCGCAAAGCCGGCCACGGCGAGCGTGATACGATAAGAGGTATCTGAAGTTTGTTCAATATTATAAGGTGGATAGCCTTCGTTACCGGATTTGGCTGTGCGTTCCACAAGCCGTTCCAATTGCTCGAACCCAAGCATATACGGGTAAGATCCCAGTGTCATTTTCGTCATCGGTCTGTCCTTAAAGTAAAGCGACTGTCGATCTGCAGCGGTCCCATTTTGGCAACCGGCGATACGATGAATATGGGAAGCATCAAAGCGCAGTGCAAGGGCTATGCGCGCCTGTGCTGCAACGCTATACTGAATGCTCTGCCTGTAAGACCTTTCACGGATTCGTCACTTATGACCCCGCCCAATGATATTTCGATGAAAACCAATGATGTGCTGCGCGTGGAGTTGGAAGTTATGCGCCGTGAGCATCGTGATTTGGACGAGGCCATTCATGCACTTGCGGAAAAGGGAACTGCGGATCCATTAACGCTGCAACGTCTCAAACGTAACAAGCTGCGCTTGAAGGACAAAATCGCGCAGATTGAAGATCGATTGACGCCTGACATTATCGCCTAATCGCATTGCGCTAATACAGCATAAGGCTATAGTCACCCGCTCATATTTACCGTGTCCATTTCAAGGTGTCACAGCATGGCTAAGATCGAAGTAGGTATAATCATGGGCAGCCAGTCCGATTGGTCCACCATGAAAGAAGCCGCCGATATATTGGACGCGTTGGAGGTTCCATACGAAACCAAAATCGTCTCCGCGCATCGCACCCCCGATCGTTTATGGGACTACGGCAAAACCGCGGCCTCGCGTGGCTTGAAAGTGATCATCGCCGGGGCTGGCGGTGCCGCACATTTGCCCGGTATGATGGCATCGAAAACCCGTGTGCCTGTTGTGGGTGTACCCGTGCAGACCAAGGCACTTTCAGGCGTCGATAGCCTTTATTCCATCCTGCAAATGCCGCGCGGTTTTCCCGTGGCGACTATGGCGATTGGTGGTGCGGGTGCCGCGAATGCAGGGCTTATGGCGGCCGGCATTATCGCGACCTCGGACACGGATCTCGCTCAACGTTTGGATTCGTGGCGCGAGGCTTTGTCGAACTCCATTCCAGAGGAACCAACAGATGACTAACCCCCTTCCGCAAGGCGCAATCATTGGTATTTTGGGGGGTGGTCAATTAGGCCGTATGCTGTCTGTCGCGGCTGCGCGCTTAGGCTTTCGCACGCATATTTTCGAACCCGGCACAAACCCGCCAGCGGGCCATGTTGCTGATCATGTGACCACGGCAGCCTATGAGGATGAAGCCGCACTGCGCGCTTTCGGCGAAGCCGTCGATGTCATCACATATGAGTTCGAAAATGTGCCGACGTCCGCGCTTGATTTGTTAGGCGCGCTTACCCCGATCCATCCAGGCCGCGAAGCATTGCGCATCTCACAAGACCGCATCACTGAGAAAGATTTCCTCAACGGTCTCGGCCTGAGCGTCGCGCCCTATGCAGCAGTTGATGACGCGACCAGCATGCAAGCCGCAATAGAACAAGTTGGTGTGCCATCCATTTTGAAGACACGACGGTTTGGCTACGATGGCAAAGGGCAAGCTCGTCTCATGTCAGCGGCCGATGCTGATAAAGTGCTAGCTGACATGGCAGGTGCGCCTTCTGTGCTGGAAGGGTTCATCGATTTTAGCTGCGAAATCTCTGTGATCGCAGCGCGTAGCCCATCAGGCGAAGTGGCCTGCTATGACCCCGGTGAAAACGTCCATGAGGGCGGCATTCTACGCAAAACTACTGTGCCCGCGAACGTCAAATCGGCGCTGCGCATGGATGCGGTTTTGCTGGCCGCTCGCATCCTAAATGAACTGAACTATGTGGGGGTGATGGGCGTCGAGCTTTTCGTGACACAAGCAGGGCTTATAGTAAATGAAATCGCCCCGCGCGTGCATAATTCCGGCCATTGGACCCAGAATGGCTGCACTGTGGATCAATTCGAGCAACATATCCGCGCCATTGCTGGCTGGCCTCTCGGCAACGGTCAGCGCCACTCTGATGTGGTCATGGAGAACCTGATCGGCGATGATATGGACCGCGTTCCAACGCTGGCAACGCAAGCGGAAACAGCGCTACATTTGTATGGCAAGGCTGATGTGAAAGTGGGTCGCAAGATGGGCCATGTGAACATCGTCACAGCCAGCGCATAAGCTTAGGCGCTCCCGCCGCTGGAAGACAGGATCGCAGGATCAATCCCGATCGCGCCAAGCGATGCCGACCACTTTTGCGAATCTGGTGTGTCAAAGATGATATCTGGTCCCACATCGGCTAACAGCCACCCATTGGCCGCGATCTCCTGCTCTAGTTGACCCGGCCCCCATCCCGCGTAGCCAAGCGCGATCAAAGCACGCTCTGGACCTTTGTGCGCACCGATGTCTTCCAATATGTCGATTGTCGCTGTCATCGCGAACTGCAATCCCGTTTGCATTGTCGACAGTTCTGACTTGTAATCCGCGCCATGCAGAACAAATCCGCGCCCATGCTCGACCGGACCACCAAAGTAGATTGGCAGATCAGGACTGGTGTCGCCTTTCGGAATAGAAAGTTGATTCATAAGGTCGCCCAATTCTACGTCTTGTACACGCTTGTTCACAATGAGCCCCATCGCCCCTTCCGCCGAATGGGCACAGATAAAAATCACACTGCTTTGAAAACGCGGATCTGGCATATCCGGCATTGATATCAAACACTTGCCAACAAGTTCGATCTGAGGATCGGGCGTATTCATACTATTCATTATCTCTAGCTACTGCAGAAAAGATGATAGCGGGAACAGGTCAACGCAAGGGCTACTTGTCCGATCAGCAATATTTCTCGCAAATTAGTGACGTGACATTGAGCGCGTCAAAGTGCACGCAGATTACATGTCGTTAAAAACCACACTTTTTTCTGCCCTTGTAGCTATGGCTCTTGGGTCAAACGCAGTCGCGCAAAATTTCGATGACATCGTCGACGCGAGCTTGATCACAGGATGGCGTCAAGCTGATGGCAGCCACATGGCGGGCATTCGCCTAAAGCTGAAAAACGGCTGGCACACCTACTGGCGCGCGCCCGGCGATGCGGGCATCCCGCCGACGTTCGACATGGTAGGTTCGCGCAATTTCAAAGCTGCGCAGATTATTTGGCCGCGTCCTGAGGTCTACGAACAGAACGGCCTCCGCTCGATCGTGTATCATGATCAGGTCATTCTACCGCTGCAAATCATGCCCAAGTCCAAGGGCGGTGACATCACGGTAAATGCCAAGATTGATATCGGTGTATGCAAAGAAATCTGCGTGCCGCAAACCCTGCGTATTTCTGCGGTACTGCCTGCTGCAGATAAAAAACGAGATGGCCGGATTGTGGCGTCCCTCGCTGAGCGCGCTTATACGGGCAAAGAAGCGGGCGCCAAGAACGTGCGCTGTCAGATCACACCAACGGCAGACGGTATTTTACTGACAACGACGTTGAGCTTGCCAACGGTTGGCCGCCGCGAAGCCATGGTCATCGAAGCCGCAAACTCACTTTTGTGGATCGCGGAACCGCAAATGCGCCGCTCTGGCAATACGCTAAGCGCGACCACAGACATTCAACATGTTGAGGGCGCGCCTTTTATGCTGAACCGTAGCGGCATTCGCATCACCGTCTTGGGTGAAAACAAAGCCGTTGAAATTACGGGCTGCACGGGGGGTTAAGCCGCTTCGCTCTGGCCGCGCCGCATGAGAGTGAGCGCCAGCAAGGAAAACGCATAAGCCAAAGCCACCATCACGCTAAGTCCCACGACGAAGATCAACAACGCCGCTGGCATCACTGACATTTCGCCGAGACGCGGGACGAGTTGTGTGGTGAACGGCAAGAGCGCGCCGTTAACCGCCGCATATCCCAACGTCGCAGCAAGCCAACCCGCGACAAGCCCGGACAAAGCCAGTAACGCCGTGCGCGGTCCTGTCGCGCGAAAACCAAGCCCGCGTTTATACGCATCCACCCGTCTGCGCACATCATACTGCATCGCGATCAAGGAGGGCACGGCCAATAAGACCAAAAGCATACCAAAGCCCAAGCCATAGACCAAAGTCACAACTGTTGGCTTCAGGAATTGCGCTTGACTAGAGCGCTCAAAGAGCAACGGCATCAAGCCCAGCACAGTGGTCAAGGTCGTCAGCATCACAGGGCGCAAACGGTTCGCAACCCCGTCAATAATCGATGGGATCAAACCGCGATCCTTGGCGTATTCGTCAATCGTCGTCACCAAAACGATGGAATCGTTGATGATAATGCCTGTCATGCCCAGCATCCCCACAATCGAGAACATCGACAAAGGTATATCCCAAACCGCGTGACCATAGATCGTGCCGACCAAGCCAAAGGGGATCACAGCCATCACCACAACAGGGCGCGTCCAGCTGGAAAAGACCCAAGCCAGCACCAGATAGATCCCCGTCAGCGACAAGATCAGCCCTGTCATCGCATCGCTGAGGAAAGCATTCTCTTGCTCTGATTGACCAGACAAGCGCCATTCCACCTGCTGCGATGATGCGATACGCGGCAAGATTTGCTCTTCCAACGCATCCTCTATCTCGCTCGCACGAGCTGGATCATCTTCTGAAATTTCACCCGTCACCGAAATCAAGCGCACACCATTTTCGCGCCGCACTGTGGAAAATCCGGTCCTTTGCATGACACTGACAATATCCGCCAAGGGCACGTAGCTGCCCGACTTACTGCGCAACAAAGTGCTATCAAGAAAATCCGCGCGCAATTCATCGCTCGGAAGTTCAACTCGGATCGTGGCACTGCGCGGTCCGTCTGGAAAACTCGCCGCTTCGATCCCGTTCAAGCGGTGCCGCAAGACACGACCCAGTTGATCAATTGTAAAGCCCAGCGCTTGGCCTTGTGCAGTCAATTCAAGGATAAGCTCTTCCTTGTCATAGGCGAGATTGTCCTCGACCGCAGAGACCTCTGGAAAACGCGCCAATTCGGACTGAAGCGCTTCGCTGGCAGCTTTCAAGGTCTCCGCATCCGCGCCGAAGAACTCGACATCCAGACCAGATCCACCCGGACCAGAGCGCCATGAGCGGAATGAAATATTCTCCGTCAACGGATGGCGGCGCACCGCGTCCTGCAAGTCCGCAACAAAGGAGAAGCTGGAATAGGGTCGTAAGTCTGCATCAATTAATTCAATCGAAATGCCACCTAACAAATCGTTGTCCTTGGTATCCGATCCCGCCAGACCGCGTCCCGACGATCCACCAATCGTAGCCATCACATAATCGAGCGGATTTGTACCGTGCTCTTTCTCATACTCCGCCGCAAGATCATTGGTGGCGCGCTGCATCTCGCGCATCATCGCAAACGTGTCTTCGCGGCTTGCGCCCTCGACCATGGAAAAGTTACCCGTGACCGAAGACCGCTCTGGCGCGTTAAAGAACCGCCACTGCACATCGCCCGCAATAACCAGGGACACTTGGCTGGCAAGAACAACAATCATGCCCGCAAAAACCACATAGCGCGCCCAGATTACGCCTGCGATCAGCGGCCGGAAAATGGTATCGCGCACCCACTCGAAACCTTTGTTTACCACGCGGCTTGGCATATCGTACCAATGGGTTTTGACGCTATGCGCCAAGGCGTGGCTCATGTGGTTGGGCAGGATCAGGAAACACTCTGCCAATGAGGCAATCAACACTGCGATCACCGTAAAGGGGATATCCGCGATCAAATCGCCAAACCGTCCGCCAACTGCGACCAATCCGAAGAAGGCTATCACAGTCGTAAGCGTCGCCGAGAACACAGGCATCGCCATGCGCCGCGCTGCGTTCTCTGCGGCGACGACTGGCGGTTCGTTCAATTCGCGCGCACGATAATCAGCGTGTTCCCCCACAACAATCGCATCATCCACCACGATCCCAAGAGTGATGATCAACGCAAAGAGCGAGATCATGTTGATCGTCAAACCGCCCAAATACATGATTGCAATCGCTGCAAACAAAGCCACAGGAATACCCGCCGCCACCCAGAATGCGGTGCGTGCATTGAGGAACAGGAACAGCAGCAACACCACCAGTGCGAGGCCCGTGATTGCGTTATCCAGCAGAATGTTCAAACGACCGCTGATATATTCCGCGCGCGTGCGAATCAGCTCGATTGTGACGCCTTCAGGCAAGGTTGCCTGCATGGTGGCGGCCACATCTTCGACCTGTCTTTGGATCGCGATCGCATCGCCTTTGTCAGAGCGGTCCACGCGGATGCTCATCGCGGGATCGTCGCCGACGAAGAATCCGATTTCTCGATCTACGCCCTCTTGGCTAAGACGCGCTACATCGCCGATGCGCAGTTTGGACCCATCGTCATTGGAGCGCAAAACAATCTGTGCAATTTGCTCAGGTGTGCGTTTCTCAACACCCGTGCGCACACGTGCGGAGCCGCCAGATACATCGCCTGCGGGATCCGCATCGACCTCGGACGCAATTGCGGCGGCGATATCGGCCATAGCCACATCGTAGGAAATCAGATTGCTGGACGGCACCTCGACAACTGTTTGCCCCGCTGCAACCCCGCGAATAGTGGTGCGCGTCACACTCTCACCGAAAAGGCGAATGCTCAGCTCATCGGCAAACAGCGCAAGTTGTTCGACGCCAACAGGCCCAGTAATCACAATGTCCGTTACGCGATCGCGCCATTGCCCACGCCGCACGACGGGATCCTCGGCTTCATCGGGCAGGCCTGTCACTTGATCCACCGCAGATTGCACATCATCTGCTGCGCGCGCCATGTCCCAATTCGGCTCAAACTCCAAAGAGATCAAGGCGCGGCCTTCGCGGCTGCTTGCGCTTGAGCTTTTGACGCCTTCCACCGACAAGAGCGCAGGTTCCATCACCTGAACGATAGCCGCATCCACATCCTCTGCACCTGCGCCGTCCCACGCGACGGACACAGAGACCGTGTCGACAACCACATCAGGAAAGAACTGCGCACGCATTTTTGGCATCGCAACCAAGCCCGCGACGAGCATGACAACCAGCAAAAGATTGGCCAGTGTTTTGTGGCGAACGAAATAGCTCAGCACACCACCTGCACCACCGGAAAGAGGACGCACCATCGCCTAGCCTCCCATCCGGCCTTCGATCCGCTGCACCATTTGCGCAGGGACCTTGGGCTTATCGAGTTGGCTTAGAATGCGCGCTTTCGCTTCGTCTGGAATACGCTTGTTGGCTTCCACAAACGCGCGGATCTTGGCGCGACGTTCTTCGCTGAGCTCCAGCATTTCAGGTTCTTCGATCTTCGTGGCACCCTCTGCGGTGAGGGGCTTCACTTTGATCCCCGCCCCTAACAGTGGTGTGCGCGCACTGACAACATTGCGACCGCGCAAGCCACGCGCACGTACCAAAACATCGTCGCCCTGACGGCGCACAAGCGTCGCGGCCATCGCTTCCAAACGATCCTCGGCCCCGATCAACAGCACATTGCCATCCGCGCCCAGCGCAGTAGCGGGCAAGCGAATCACACCGCCGATTTCAGGCTCTGTCACTTCAACGCGCACGAAGTCACCCGGTTTGAACCCCGGCGCTTTGTCGAGCGTGGCAAAGACCAAGCGGCCAGATTGCCCTTCACCCACCGAGGCGCTGTCACGGCTCAGCTTGCCTGTGGCGATCAAGTCTGCGCCAAAGACATCCAGAACCACCGACACGGGGGCGTCGCTTAGCCCGCCTTGCTCGTCCAAAAGCCGCGCGTATTGTGCGGTGGAAAGCCTGAACGACACTTCCAAAGCATTGGGATCAATCAAACGAGCAAGGCGTTCATTCGCACTTACCAAACTCCCGCGGGAGGCGGTCACTTCAGTCAAAGCTCCATCAAATTCCGCGAAAATTGCGGTGTCTTCCAACCGACGCAGTGCATCGGCTTTGGCAAGTTTCGCGCGCGCAATACGCGTTGTCGCTTGCTCTACACGGGCCTCTGCTTGCGCCAAGGCTTGTCGGCGTGCCAACACCGATTGACGCGCGGATGATGCGGCAAGCTCAGCGGATTCAACTGTTGCGGCCGTTCCGACGCCACGTTTTGCGAGGTCTTCTTGGCGCGCAAAAGCTTTCTCACGCAGGGCGACTTGTTCACGGGCTGCGTCCAGCTCATCTTGGGCCAACCCAATCGCGCGCGCGGCTTCGCGCACCTCCAATTCTGCATCGCTGAGATCACTCCCAGCGCGATCCAGTGCGCTTTGCGCTTCTGCGGGGTCAATGAGCAGCAAACGCTCACCCGCGTCGACGTTGCCGCCTTCGGTGAAATTCTCTGACAGCTCCAAAACCGTTCCGGATGCACCCGCCCGCAGATCCAAGGTGCGAGCGCTTTCGATCTGGCCAAAGGCCGTCAAAATAGGGGCCACGCTCTGGATCTCAGCAGGCAGCACGGTGACCGAGAAAATCCGTTCGCGTGAGCGGTTGGGGCGTGGTTCTTCGCTCAACCGTGCTTGCACTGCACCATAGACGAGCGAGCCTGCGTAGACTAGCAATCCAGCGGTCATCGCAACTAAGAATAGCCCTGCGAGGCTCTGTCGTAAAAATCTCATAGCGCCAAATTCCTAGTCATCCACAAGCATAACTTAGTGACCGAAAATACGATGGCAAATCCAGTCACGTTTAACGTGATACGGCACGCGCGCTTATTTCCGTCGCAAATGTTCGTCCAAGCGCGGCATTATTTCCACAAAGTTGCAGGGCAAGTGGCGATAATCGAGCTGAAACGCCAGAATTTCATCCCATGCATCCTTGCACGCACCGGGACTTCCGGGGAGCGCGAAAAGATATGTGCCTAACGCCACGCCACCCGTCGCACGGCTTTGCACGGCAGATGTTCCGATTTTCTTCATGCTCACGTGCGTGAAAACCGTGCCAAACGCATCAATCTCTTTCTCATACACATCGCGGTGCGCTTCCACGGTGACATCGCGACCCGTCAGACCCGTTCCACCTGTAGATATCACCACGTCAATCACATCATCGTGGCACCACGCGCGCAATTGATCCGCGATCTCACCGCGTTCATCACGAATAATTTTGCGATCTGCTAGGATGTGGCCCGCAGTTTCAAGACGTCCAACCAAAACATCACCAGAACGATCCTCTTCCATTGCGCGCGTATCTGACACCGTCAGCACGGCGATGCGCACGGGGATGAAAGTGCGAGTGTCGTCTAACTTGCTCATTCGGTCACTCCTAGTTTTGCTTTTAGTGCGAGCAGATCCGCCCAAGCTTCGCGCTTTTTGGCGGGATTATTGAGTAAGAATTCTGGGTGGTACATCGATATGACGGGCAGGCCCATCGCCTCACCCCATTGTCCGCGAAGACGGGTGATGCCGCGTTTCCCAAGCACCGCCTGACAAGCGACGTTGCCCATCAAGACCAAAATGTCGGGTTTCGCCAAAGCAACATGACGCTCCACAAACGGCATCATCATGGCAAGATCAGCCTCGCTCACATCGGCGCCACGCGGCAGTCGCCACGGTAAGACGTTAGTGAGATAGACAGTTTCTGCACGGCTAAGATCAATTGATTTCAACATATTATCGAGCAAAACACCCGTGTCACCCGTGAAGGGTAAGCCAGAGTGATCCTCATCACGGCTTGGCGCTTCGCCGATCACCATCACGCGCCCACCAAACGTGCCGTCCGCAAAGACCATATTGCGCGCGCCACGTTTCAATTCACACGCCTCAAAGCCTTCAAGCGCTGTCTTCAAAGCACCGATATCCTGCGCCGCCATCGCTACATCGCGCGCTAGGGCTGCGCCGTCGACCTTGTCGGCGACCGGCGCAATCCCAGCCTCGATCTTAGGCGGGGCGGCGACAGGCGCGGTTTTCTTCGGCTCTGGCTTCACCTCGAACCGGTTCACCGGGTTTTCGGACATCGTCTCATCCACGCCGAATTCGACCTGCCATTCCAGCAGGGCCCTCGCCGTATGATAATCCAATTGCGTGATCTGCATCGATTCCATGAGGCCAATCTATGCGGCTCGCACCAGATAGGGAACGCCCCATCTTGCCCGCAAGTGACAGCGCGCCTATAACGCCTCGAAACCAAACGAGGGCTGCGCATGACTTTCACCCAAGCTCACCTGCTCGGGATCGAGCATTTGCACCCGTCAGAGATCACTGTCCTTCTTGATCTTGCCGATCAATACGTTGATCTAGGTCGCGCCAAGCACAAACATTCCGATGCTCTCGCGGGCCTCACCCAGGTCAATATGTTCTTTGAAAATTCCACGCGCACGCAGGCGAGTTTCGAGCTGGCTGGCAAGCGCCTTGGCGCCGATGTGATGAACATGTCGATGCAGGCGAGTTCGATCAAAAAGGGCGAGACGCTGATTGATACGGCGATGACCTTGAACGCGATGCATCCCGATTTGCTAGTCGTGCGTCACCCCCATTCAGGCGCAGTGGATCTATTGGCGCAAAAAGTGAATTGTGCAGTTCTTAATGCAGGTGATGGGCGACACGAACATCCTACCCAAGCCTTGCTCGATGCGTTGACAATCCGCCGAGCGAAAGGCCGCCTTCACCGTCTGTCCATCGCGATTTGCGGCGATATCGCTCATTCGCGTGTCGCGCGGTCCAACATTATGCTGCTCGGCAAGATGGAAAACCGCGTGCGTTTGATTGGCCCGCCAACCTTGATGCCCAGTGAGATCAGCGAGTTCGGCTGTGAAGTGTTCGAAGACATGCGCGAAGGTCTGAAAGATGTGGATGTCGTGATGATGCTGCGTTTGCAAAAGGAACGCATGGACGGTGGCTTTATCCCGTCGGAGCGCGAATACTACCACCGCTATGGGCTTGATGCGGAAAAGCTGAGCTACGCGAGACCCGACGCGATCGTAATGCACCCTGGCCCGATGAACCGAGGCGTTGAGATTGACGGGGACATCGCAGACGATATCAACCGCTCCGTCATTCAGGAGCAGGTCGAAATGGGTGTTGCTGTGCGCATGGCCGCAATGGATTTACTAGCGCGCAATCTGCGAGCGACGCCAAAAGGTGTCATGGCATGAGCCTGACCATGGATATTACAGCAACTGAGCATGGGATCGTGCGTCTTTTCGCAATTGAAACTGCGCAAAGTTTTGATCACAGCAGTCTCACACATGCATTGGGAATTGAAATCCTTGATCCTGAGCAGGTGGATATCATTACGGTCAGTGACTTGGACGAGCTGGGTTTGGAGGGCTATCTCGCCCTTGGCATAGGGATCGAGCCTGATGAAATCGAAGCCATGCGCCCACAGATCAGCGCGCTCAAAGGAGATGTCGCGCTTGTGCGCTCGGCCGCATTCGGCGGAAAAGCCACGACACTTACACCGCGAGCCCCCCTGCACTGGATCGCGAGCTTTGGCGAGACGCCACTCGACACAACCGCGCCCCCGATCACCACATCATCTGCAAGCGGGACAATATCCAGCCCAGCACCAAAGCAACGCCCGACCAATAATCGCGTCTTGCTCTGGGTTTTGACCGCATTCGCCATCATCGTACTGACCACGATTTCAATGTTTATCCGCATCACCCCATAAGAGAGGCTCGTTCATGGAAGACCCTAAAGACCCAAGAATGTCCGGCCGCGTCGCATCCATCGTGCTGATCTTGTTGGCATTATTCGTCACCCTTTTCGTGTGGATCGCCTGAGATGAGCACGCAAACCGACGGTTGGGACGACATATTGAACGGCAGTAAAACAATCCTGCGGCAAGGACGGCCAGATGCTGGCCTGTCCTTTCAAAACATAAATATCATGAGCACTCTTATGGGGCTTTTCGTCATTGGGTTTTCTGGATGACAATGGCGATGAACATCGTGAGTGAGTTTGGGCGCACAGGCTTCAGTGGCTTCCTTCCAAAAATTTTCCCGCCCTTTGGTCTGTCATTCTTTTTTTTCGGCTGTTACAGCGTTTTCGGCCACATCCTCTGGGACGCCTACCCGCGCTCTAAGACCCACTACACGCTGACCAAAAAACGCACTTTCATTGCGACGGACCATCCGAGCAAAGGCAAGTTATTGATCGACCGTGACATAGATGCGGACATGACGATCACACTCAAAGTCGGCCCGCTTAAAAGCGCCTTTTTCCAAGGCGCGAGACACGGGTTCAAACGCATAGAAGATGGGCATCGCATCCATAAACTCATGCGCAAAATTCAGAAAGATCTTTCATGAACATTCGGTTCACCAACGCCCGCCTGATCAATCCTGAGACAGGCACAGATGATATTGGCGACCTTGGTGTCGTTGACGGCAAAATTGCAGAGCCGACCGCGGACGCAGAGGTAATAGATTGCGCTGGCAAGTGCCTTGCGCCTGGGATTATCGACATTGGCGTGAAGGTTTGCGAACCGGGCGAACGTCATAAGGAAAGCTACCGCAGTGCGGGCCTTGCGGCGGCGGCGGGTGGCGTGACGACGATGGTGACGCGACCTGACACGGCACCAGCAATTGATAGTCCCGAAGTGCTCGAATTCGTGCGCCGCCGCGCGAATGAAGCAACGCCCGTTAACGTCCTTGTCATGGCGGCCCTCACCAAAGGGCGCGAAGGGCGTGAGATGACCGAGATCGGCTTTTTGCAGGACGCAGGCGCTGTCGCATTCACCGATTGTGATCATGTGGTCAGCGACACCAAAGTCTACAGCCGAGCACTTACATATGCGCGCAGTCTTGGCGCTTTAGTCATCGCGCATGTTCAAGAACCCAATCTCAGCAAGGGCGCGGCTGTCACTTCGGGCAAATTCGCCTCCCTGCGCGGTTTGCCTGCAGTGTCTGCAATGGCCGAACGCATGGGGCTCGATCGCGACATCGCACTGATCGAAATGACAGGCGTGCGCTATCACGTGGATCAAATCACTACCGCACGCGCTTTGCCTGCACTAGAGCGCGCAAAGGCCAACGGCCTCGACATCACCGCGGGTGTGTCTATCCATCACCTCACACTGAACGAGCTTGATGTCGCAGATTATCGTACCTTCTTTAAGGTCAAACCGCCGCTCAGATCGGAAAGCGACCGCCTCGCCGTGATTAACGCGCTCGCAAACGGCACCATCGATCTCATCTCTTCAATGCACACGCCGCAAGATGAGGAAAGCAAGCGCCTACCTTTTGAAGAGGCCGCCTCTGGCGCGGTCGCGATGGAAACGCTTTTGCCTGCTGCCATGCGTTTGATCCACAACGATTATATGGACCTACCGACGCTCTGGCGCGCGCTGAGTCTAGCCCCTGCGAAACGTCTTGGCCTTGATGCTGGACGTCTCGCGGTTGGCGCGCCCGCAGACTTGGTTCTTTTTGATCCAGACGCGCCCTTCATCATGGATCGCTTCAAGCTGCAAAGCAAATCCAAGAACACCCCGTTTGACGGCGCGCGTATGCAGGGTAAGGTCCACGCAACCTACGTGGCGGGTCGCCCGGTTTTTGAGAGAAACTAAATGCCAATCATCGAAACAAGCGTGCTCGCGCTGCTTATCTGGGCCGTCCTTGGCTATCTCTTTGGCTCTGTTCCTTTCGGCGTTTTGATTTCGCGTCTCATGGGCCTTGGAAATTTGCGTGATATCGGGTCCGGCAACATTGGCGCTACCAATGTGCTGCGCACAGGTTCAAAGCCAGCAGCCTTTGCAACTCTCGTTCTTGACGGAGCGAAAGGTGCCATTGCCGCGCTTATCGCCCGCGCAGTGGCAGGGGAAGACGCAGCGCAAGTCGCAGGCTTGATGGCGCTCATCGGACATTGCTATCCGATCTGGCTGAAATTCAACGGCGGCAAAGGTGTTGCAACCTTCCTCGGTCTCTTGCTCGCACTCAGCTTGCCAGTTGGCACAGCGTGCTGCGCGGCATGGGTGGCCATCGCCGCCTTGAAACGCATCTCTTCTCTCGCGGCGCTTGCAGCGGCTGGCACATCAACATTCTGGATGACACTTCTTGGCTACTCCGAAGGCTTTGTGATGGGCGTTATCCTTACAACCCTTATCTTCTGGCGCCACAGATCCAACATCACACGCTTGCGCGCTGGCACTGAGCCCAAGATTGGCGCATAGGCCAGTTGGCACCCCATAAAGACAGCAATTGGTCCAACATCATTGCGTCCTCTGCGATTATGTCATTGGCCTTGCTTGGGGATGCCTTGCTTTATGCGGTTTTACCGGTTTACGCGGCTGATTTTGGCCTAACATTGCCTTGGGTTGGCGTGATGCTGTCCGCCAATCGCTTTGTACGAGTGTTTGCTTATGGCGCTATTGCACGGATCACAGTCTTACTGGGTCTGCGTAAAATGTGCATAATCGCCGCGATCACGGCGACCGTCTCCACAGCGATCTATGGCTTCGGACAAGGGCCCGCGGTCATCCTGTTTGCGCGCATTCTATGGGGCCTGACCTACGGCATTCTGGTCCTCGCAACACTATCCTACGCAGTCACCAGTCGTAAAAGCGCAGGCACACGCATCGGTATCAGCCAAGCGATCCAACGCTCTGGCCCAATCCTCGCGCTGCTGGCAGGCGCGTGGCTTGTGGGGCGAGTCGGTCCGAACATGGCTTTTATGCTGATCGCAATTTTAACCGCGCTTGCGCTGCCCCTCGCACTCAGACTCCCGCATGACGCGACAGCCAAACCAAAACCCAAATCCTCGAGCGCGCTCCGACGACCTAAGCCCATCGACATCCTGTTCTTCCTCCAAGGCTACGGTGTCGACGGCGTGTTCGCCATCACAATCACCCTCATTTTCGCGCGCGAAACCTCTGTTGCCAACGCAGTGATGAGCGGCAGCGCGCTCCTTGCCATGCGCCACTTTGGTGAAGCCATTGCAGCCCCTTTATTTGGCTGGATCGCTGACAAGCTCGGGGCGAGCAAGGTTTTCATAGGTGCCGCAACCCTCACAATGCTTGGATTTATCTTTGTAGCCATCGGCTGGACCGTGCTTGGCGCGATGATCATGCTCATATTTCGCGGGGCTCTCGCGTCCCTCGGCCCAGCTGTGATCGCGCAATCCACAAGCGAAGCAGACGATGTGATCGGCCCGCTCGCACGTATGCAAGCATGGCGCGATTTGGGGGCCGCCTGCGGCCCACTCGCCACAGGCTTTCTTCTCACAATCCTGTCACCAGAAGTGCAACACGCCCTCGTCGCAATCGCGCTTGGGATGGGGATCAGCTACTGGCTTTATGCAAAGCGGCCCCGACATTAATCTTACCCTTAAACTCCCGCCAAAGGTAAAAGCGCTCAAACAAGCGCGTGCGCAACACGCTCAATACGTTCAGTAGCTATAATCCGCATAAATCTTGCTCAGATCGCCCCCCCATTCCCCGTGATACTTTTCCAAGAGCTCATCCGCAGGCACCTGCCCGCTTTCCAAGCTTTCATGCAAAGCATTCAAGAAATGTGTCTCATCGGGCACCATGCCACCCGCGCCCGGACGTGCGCGCGCTTTCAATCCAGCCTCAGAGATCGCAACAACTTCGCGCGCAAGCTCATGCATACTGATGCCGTTGACCTGCGCTTGCAAACCATCCACGGACGCTGCGACCCGCAAAGCATCACGCGTTTCTGCATCCCAACCTTTGACCAAATCCCAAGCCGCATCGAGCGATGTTTGATCATAGGTCAACCCCACCCAGAACGCAGGCAACGCACAAAGACGGCGCCAAGGCCCACCATCCGCGCCGCGCATTTCAATGAATTTCTTAACACGTGCCTCTGGAAAGACCGTGGTGAGGTGATCCGCCCAATCGCTCATGGAAGGCATTTCGCCGGGTAGCGCGGGCAATTCGCCCTTCATGAAATCACGAAACGACATGCCCAAAGCATTGATATATTTACCATCGCGGTAGACAAAATACATCGGCACATCGAGCACATATTGCACCCAAGCCTCGAAACCGAACCCTTCGTCAAAGACAAAAGGCAACATGCCCGTACGCGCTTCATCAAGATTGCGCCAGATATTGCCACGCCAGCTTTTGTGATTGTTGATCTTGCCTTCAAAAAACGGCGAATTAGCGAAAAGCGCGGTCGCGACAGGCTGTAACGCCAAAGCCACGCGCATCTTTTGAACCATATCGGCCTCTGACCCAAAGTCGAGGTTCACCTGAACAGTACATGTGCGGCGCATCATAGCGGTGCCCATGGTGCCGACTTCTTCCATGTAATTATTCATCAGCTTGTAGCGCCCTTTGGGCATCAAAGGCATCTCTTCATGATTCCACTCAGGGGCCGCACCGAGACCGATGAAACCAACACCAATCTCGTCAGAAATCTCGCGCACTTCGCGCAAGTGCTGGTTCACCTCATCGCATGTCTCGTGGATGGTTTCCAAAGGTGCACCTGACAATTCCAATGCGCCGCCCGGTTCCAGAGAGACATTCGCGCCGTCTTTCTCAAGCCCAATCAAATGCCCGCCTTCGCGCACCTCCACCCAGCCATGGCGATCGCGAAGACCTTCAAGAACCGCAACGATGGAGCGTTCGCCTTCAAACGGAAGTGGTGCATGTGTGTCCGTTAGATAGCCAAATTTTTCATGCTCCGTGCCAATACGCCACTTTGATTTGGGCCGGCAGCCTTCGGCGAGATGTTCGGCCAATTGCTCATGGCGTTCAATCGAACCACCGCCAGTTTGTGGAATAGACATGGGCTCGCGCCTTTCGGAATGGGTTGCTTCACGTCCAGCCTTGAGCGGATTTCATGAGGGTGTCAATGCAGGGAGACCCTGCGAATTTGCACAAAACTGTAATGAACACCCCAGCCTGCGCACAGGTTTCGCAGATCTCGTTAGAAACTGTCGAAAATGCAAAATTGAATCGCTGCACGTGTTAACGAAATATCGCGCCTGACTTGCAATGACGGTCTCATACTTCGCGAGACCGCTTCTCACTTTAGGACGACACATGCCCGTTTCAGATCTGACACTTCCCGTTTCAAAACGATTGCCAAACACGCTACGCCGTTCGTTTTACTTCGCAGCTTTACCGACCATTTGTCTCCTTGTTTATTGGGCGCTTGGGGAAACGGGATTGATCATATTTGCGCTGACTACACCAATTTTCTTTGCGTTCTACTGCGGGTTCAAGCCACACGCGCAACAAGCGGAAACAGGTCAGGCAGACGGGCTTACAGCTGCACAGGAACAGCTTGAAACTTGTATAAATGACATGCTTTTTTCCGCGAGGTCGGATGAACAGTTTGCGCTGTTCTGTATCGAGATTGATGACGCTAAGGATGTCGCACGCCGACTTGGATCCGCGCAGCTTCACGAGATTCAAAATCGCTTGCAACTTCGCTATGCCAACTGCCTGCGCAGCAAGGACGTCGTATTTCAAAGCGGTCCTTTGCATTGGACGATCGCGATTACGCCAGGCAAAAACCTGACGCTTGAAGTGGCGATCAAACAGGCGGACCGCTTTCAGGCAGTATTGGACGACCCATTGTTTTTTGAAGATGATCGCTTCTATTTGACAAGCTGCACCGGCTTCACGCTTGCGCAAAAGCCTTTCAAAAGTGCCCATACTTTATTGACGCAAAGCCACAGTGCACTTGCAGAGGCATTTTTGAACGGACCAGACTCAGTACGCGCATTTGATTCAACGACGCGGCGCAAACCGCCACAAAAAGCATCCCCCAACTTGGCCGATCTAAACGGTGACATCGACACAAATCTATTTGCTTGGTTCCAACCGCAAATTTCAACAGACACTGGCCATATCAGTGGGTTTGAGGCATTGGCACGTTGGCGTGACAATGCGGGAAACTGGCTTTCTCCCGCAACGATTCTGCCCGCTTTGGAAAACGCGGGCCAGATGGAGCGATTGACTAACAGCATTCTCACGCAAAGTCTGACCAGTCTCAAGAAATGGGACGAGCGCGGCCTGAACATCGACACCGTTGGCGTCAATTTTTCCGAGAGTGATCTCGCTAACCCTCGCCTTTTTGAAAAAATAGCCTGGGATTTGGATCGCTTCGGGATCGAGGCTAATCGCTTGTGCATAGAGGTTCTTGAAAGTGTCATTGCGGGCGAAGCTGACGATATGATTGTGCGCAATGTCACGCGATTGTCAGAGCTCGGCTGCAAGATCGACCTAGATGATTTTGGCACGGGCCATTCCTCCATTTCCACGCTGCGCCGTTTGCCCGTGCACCGCTTGAAAATTGATCGTTCTTTCGTGGCAAAAGCAGATTTTGATGCGGAGCAGCAAAAGATGGTGGCAACGATTTTGATGATGGCAGAGCGCTTGGATCTGACCTGCCTTGCCGAAGGTGTCGAAACTTTGGGCGAGCAATCCATTCTCGCGCAACTCGGGTGTCGCTATGTGCAGGGCTTTGGCATCGCGAAACCTATGCCGTTCGAGCAAACAGAAGACTGGATCGTGAACTTTCAATCCAAACACGTCAGCACGCCACAAATTGGGAGTAAAACCAGCTAAAGGGCAAATCTGGCACGGCTGAACGCCACACATACGCAGGATATCAGGCGAATCCACTTGACCTTTGGCGGCACACATCGTTGAACGCAGTCTTAACGCGATTTACTCGAGGCGGCCCTGTTTCATGGATGATCAAAACAAAAACCTGATACTCGCGACGGCGCTGAGTTTCATCGTAATTCTAGTGTGGTTCGTCCTGTTCCCACCACCAGAACCAACACCAGCAGATCCCAATGCTGTGATCAGTGCCGAAGGCGACGCCGTTCTACCAAGCGTTTCAGCAGGTGATGACGCGGATGCAGGCGTAAACACGGCTGCCGCTCAAGCCGAAGAGCCTACGCAAGATGCACCACGTATTGCCATCGAGACAGGGCGCCTGAAAGGCTCGATCTCGTTGCTCGGCGGTCGCATCGACCAACTCGCGTTGAAGGATTACCGTGTCTCGCTCGACGACGACGCACCAATCGTGGATCTTTTATCACCTGTTGGCGAGAAAAGCCCTTATTATGCACTTTATGGATGGGCACCCGGCGCAGGTTTGGCCTTTGAACAAGTGCCCGGCCCCAACACGATTTGGAGCGCACAGAGCAGTGGCAATCTGAGCGTCGACGCGCCCGTGACCCTGACCTGGGACAACGGCAACGGCTTGCAATTCACCCGCACGATCTCTGTTGATGAGAACTTTATGTTCTCTGTTGCTCAAAGTGTCGAAAACACAGGCGCTGGAACGGTAAGCCTCGCCCCATACGGCATTCTCGCGCGTCACGGCGAACCGCAGAACCTTAAGAATTTTTTCATCCTCCACGAAGGCGTTGTTGCGATGTCTGACGGCGAGCTGACGGAAATCGACTATTCCGACATGCCAGATTTCGACGTTAACCCCAATGAGGGCGCGCGCGCGGAAGTCACCCAAGTGGCCGAGCAGGGCTGGGTCGGTTTCACAGACCAATATTGGATGACCACGCTTATCCCAGCACCCGGCGCATTCAAATCGACAGCCAAATACGACGACCGCCGCGATATCTACCAAACCGAAGCCGTGCTTCCGACGCAAAGGCTCGCGCCCGGCGCGACAGCAAGTGCGACAACGCAGCTTTTCGCTGGAGCAAAAGAGTGGGCGACAATTCGCGACTATGAAACGGCCGGCGTTGAAGGCTTTATCGACAGCATTGATTGGGGTTGGTTCTTCTTCCTAACCAAGCCGATTTTCGCGGTTCTCCATTATCTAAACGCAATGATCGGCAACATGGGTTGGGCGATTATTGGTCTAACATTCTTGATCAAATTGATCCTGTTCCCTCTCGCATACAAATCCAACGTGTCTATGGCGAAGATGAAAGCGCTTCAACCACAGATGGAAAAGATCAAAGAGAGCGCAGGCGACGACAAGCAGAAGCTCCAGCAAGACATGATGGCGATGTACAAGAAGGAAAAGGTCAATCCGGCCTCTGGCTGTTTGCCGATCCTTGTGCAGATCCCGATTTTCTTCTCGCTCTACAAGGTGATTTTCGTCACTCTCGAGTTGCGTCACGCGCCTTGGATCGGTTGGATCAAAGACCTCTCCGCGCCTGATCCCTCGTCCATCTTGAACCTCTTTGGGTTGCTCAGCTTTGTACCACCAGAGCCCGGTTCGATCCTTGCAATCTTCTCGCTTGGTATCTTGCCGATCCTCTTGGGTATTTCCATGTGGATGCAGCAAAAGTTGAACCCAGCGCCCACAGATCCAACGCAAGCGATGATCTTCGCTTGGATGCCTTGGGTCTTCATGTTCATGCTCGGCACTTTCGCGAGCGGACTTGTGGTCTACTGGATTGCCAACAACACGATCACCTTCACGCAGCAGTATTTGATTATGCGAAGCCAAGGGGTGAAACCAGATGTGTTTGGCAACATCAAGGCCGGCTTTAAACGCAAACCCAAGGAAGAGTGATGGGCGCCGTCACCTCCCTTTGGCGCCATCCGATCAAAAGTCATGGTCGCGAAGAAGTCACATCAACAACGTTAATCGCCGGGCAAACCATGCCTGGCGATCGCGTTTGGGCCGTCGCTCATGAGCAATCAAAAGCAGATGGTTCAGAGTGGGTGCCCTGCGCCAACTTCAATCGCGTAAGCAAAGTTCCACAATTGATGGCAATGCGCGCGCGCTTGGATGATGACAGCGGCTTGGTGACTTTAGACCACCCTAATCTTGGTGACATCACATTTGATCCTGATAGCGATCCAGCACCTTTCCTAGATTGGGTGCGCCCCATCATGCCAAGTAATCGCGCGCAATCGAAGCGCTTCGTCAAAGTGCCCAATCGGGGTATGACAGATAGCGATTTTCCATCCGTTACCCTGTGCAATATTGCGTCACACCGCGCAGTAGAGCGTCAGTTAGGCATGGAAATTTCCCCACTGCGTTGGCGCGGGAACATCTGGCTTGATGATCTGCCCGAGTGGCAAGAATTCAAATGGATGGGGCGTGACGTCAAGATTGGCGACGCCATTCTGCGCCCCACCGAACGCACGGATCGATGTCCTGCGACCAACACCAACCCCGAAACGGGCTTGCCCGACGCTGACGTTGTGTCTGCGCTAGACAGCTTTGGGCACCGCGACTTTTCGGTACGTGCGGAAGTTATCCAAGGTGGCGAAATCCTCATCGGCAGCAAGGCAGAATTGATATGAGCCAACTTCCATTTCCAATCGCCGAAGATCCTGATGAATTTTCACATGAAAAAGGTCGGCTGCTGTTCGCCGGCCAAACCGAATTCGTCAAAGGCGTTGTCGCCATGTCTGGCTTGCCAGATGCGGACCGGATGGAGGTCTGCTTTGCGGGCCGTTCCAACGTCGGTAAGTCAACGCTGATAAACGCGCTGACGGGTCACAAGGCCCTTGCGCGCGCCTCCAATACGCCGGGGCGCACGCAGGAGATTAACTTCTTCACGGCAGCGGAGAGCCACTACCTCGTTGACCTGCCCGGCTATGGCTACGCGAACGCACCTTTGCCAGTGGTTGAGAAATGGCAACGTTTGCTCAAGCAGTATCTTTCAGGTCGCCAAACCCTGCGCCGCGCGTTTGTTCTGATCGATGCGCGTCACGGTGTGAAGGCAGTGGATCACGAGATTATGAGCCTACTGGACAGCAGCGCTGTTACGTTCCAATGCGTTTTGACAAAAGCTGACAAAGTGAAACTGGTGGACCGCGAAAAGGTCTTGAACCAAGTACGCGGCGAATTGGCGAAACACCCCGCTGCTTTCCCTGAGATGGTTCTCACATCCTCAGAAAAAGGCGATGGGATTGAGCAGTTACGCGCGATTATCGCGACTTTGATCTAAGCCAACCCACTGAATGCGCAAATAAAAAAGGCCACCCTTTCGAGCGGCCTTCTCTAATTTCTAGCGTTAGACTTTAGTTCAGCGCTTTGTCTGTGATCGCATGTGTCCATGCGCCCTCAGGGGCTTTGGTAATTACTGGATCAGATCCACCAGAGAGCAAGCTTTGCACCGTGCGCTCATAATCGGTTTCAATCAAGGCACCGTTGGAGCCTGACGTCAGCTTGGCAATTTCGCGCATCATGCGCTGCTGGTGCTCTTCCGTTTGTGCGCCAGATGCATCGTTCTCAAGTACGATATCTGCTGCCTCATCCGGATTCGCTTCGGCGTACTTCCAACCCTTCATCGACGCACGCACGAAGCGCACGAGCTTGTCTTCCATCGCAGGATCTGCGAGCGCATCTTCGAGGACGTAAAGACCATCCTCAAGCGTCGCAACGCCCTGATCTTCGTACTTGAACACCATCAAATCGTCTGGCGTTAACCCAGCATCAATAACCTGCCAATATTCGTTGTAGGTCATTGTAGACACGCAAGCCGCTTGCTTTTGTAGCAGCGGATCCACGTTGAAGCCCTGCTTGAGCACAGTCACGCCAGCATCCCCACCCTCGGTGCTAAGTCCAAGTTTGCTCATCCAGCTGAGGAAAGGAAATTCGTTCCCGAAGAACCAAACACCCAACGTTTTGCCTGCGAAGTCATCCGTGCTGGAAATGCCTGCATCTTTGCGGCAGGTCAGCATCATACCTGAAGATTTGAACGGTTGCGCGATATTGACCATCGGCAGACCTTTTTCGCGCGCAGCGAGGGCCGCTGGCATCCATTCAACCGTGACGTCCGCGCCGCCACCCGCAAGAACCTGCGTCGGTGCAATGTCGGGACCGCCGGGTTTGATCGTGACGTTCAGGCCTTCCTCTTCGTAAAAACCCTTGTCGAGCGCAACGTAATATCCGCCGAACTGCGCTTGCGTTACCCACTTAAGTTGCAGCGTCAGATCATCTGCGGCCTGCGCCATGCTCGCCATTGCACCTAGTGCAGCGGCGCTGATCCATTTGGTAAACTGTGTCATCTCTCTCTCCTTGTTGGTTGGTTTATTGTTTTTAATTTCTTTGAGACGGGTGCCAAAACGTCCATTTGCGTTCGAGCAGGGCAACGGCTCCGTAAAGGGCTGAGCCAGTGATGGCTGCAACGACGATCTCAGCCCAAACCAGATCGAGTGCCAATTGCCCAACACTGGTGGAAATGCGAAAGCCCATGCCACGAATGGGCGAGCCAAAGAATTCCGCAACGATTGCGCCGATCAGCGCCAGCGTGGTCGCGATCTTGAGGCCATTAAAGATGAAGGGCAAGGCCATCGGTATGCGCAGTTTGAACAGGGTTTTCCAATAGCCTGCCGCATAGGTGCGCATCAAATCGCGCTGCATCGCATCGCTCGCTGCTAAGCCTTGCACGGTATTCACCAATATTGGGAAAAAAATCATCACGACAACAACAGCCGCTTTGGAGTGCCAGTCGAAGCCAAACCACATCACCAGAATCGGGGCCATGCCGATAATCGGCAGCGCTGCGGCGAAGTTACCGACAGGGAGCAATCCACGCTTGAGGAAGTCGAAGCGATCCACTGCCAATGCAGTCGCAAAAGCAGCCAAACAGCCAATGATGTAGCCGCTCATCATACCCTTTAGGACGGTTTGAACCCAGTCTTGCCAAAGGATCGAGGTCGAAGCGACAAAGCGCCCGGCGATGACGGACGGCGCGGGTAATAAAACTTGCTGGATCTGCAATCCGCGCACGACGCATTCCCAAATGATGAGCAACGTCACACCGAAGATAATTGGCACCAAAAGCGACGTCGCGCGTGATTTTGGCAAAGCTGCGAGGCGTACGTTGGCGTACCATCCCAATGCCCATCCAATTATACCTGCGATAAGCCAAATCATTGCGCCATCCCCATGCGATTGAGCACAATGCGCTGGATAAGGCCGATAATTGCCACCAACGTTGCTGCTAAGGCCGCAGCAACCAGCAAAGCGCTCCAGATTTGGATGGTTTGGCCATAATAGCTACCTGCTAGGAGACGCGCGCCAAGACCCGCGACCGCTCCTGTTGGCAGCTCGCCCACAATCGCGCCGACGATAGCCGCAGCCATCGCGATTTTGAGCGAAGTAAACAGGTAGGGCATGGAGGACGGCAGGCGCAAACGCCAGAAGGTTTGCGCGCCGCTCGCGTGCCAAGTGCGCATTTGATCAAGTTGCATGTGGTCTGGGCTACGCAGGCCTTTGACCATGCCAACGACCACAGGGAAGAACGACAAATACATCGAAATGATCGCCTTGGGGAGCAGACCTTGGATGCCGACCGCGTTCAGAACCACGATGATCATTGGCGCGACCGCGAGGATCGGGATGGTTTGCGAGGTGATGACCCACGGCATGACGCTCATATCCATTGTGCGGTTAAAGACGATGCCGACCGCGAGTGCGATGCCAAGAACGGCACCGAGCGCGAAGCCAAGGAGCGTGGCACTGAGCGTGACCCAAGAATGGTAAATGAGCGAGCGTTTCGAGGTGATCTTTTTCTCTGCCGTGGTTTTCCAAATTTCCTGGGTCACCTGATGCGGCGCGGGGAGTTTTGGTTTCTTCTGTGACCACGTATCGGCGATCAAGCCACTGGTGCTGAGGGTGATGTCGGCGCGCTGCGCTTTGTCATAAGCCCAGGGCGCATTGAGCCACACAGCGGCCCCATACCAAAGCACGACAATGGCGGCGACAACGGTGAGAATGGGGAAGAGGTTCTTCATTTGCGCCACTCCATGCGCAGTTCAGGTATTGCATCGGGTGTTTCTTGTTCACACTGTTCGACGACTACAAAACCTTCACAACGATAGAATTTTTGCGCAGCCTCATTGGGGATATGCGTATATAGACAAATAAAATCGCGTCCCTCCTTAACCTTGTCAACAAGGGCCTTGCCTACGCCTGCGCCAGTGACGGCACTATAAAGACCACCAATTCTTTGAGTTGCCTCATCATATGCGATGTAGGCGTTTGCCGTGTCACCCGTGACGAATATTTGCCGTTCATCAAAAGCCGCATATAAAAATCTAGCAATTTTCTGAGCGTCATACGAATTTTTCATCCATGGCAAGGAGGCTTCCCAATCAGCTACGACCTTCGCCATCGCGGGAATATCGGCGCGCGTCGCCTCGCTGATCGCTAAATCAGTCATCGCTGTGCCCTGCCCTGAGGCCTTCGCGCACGCGATGCGCGATCTCGATAAACTCAGGACTATCGCGAATTTCTAGGGGGCGTTCACGCGGCAGGGTGCTTTCAATCACATCGGAAATGCGTCCCGGTCGCGGGGACATGACGACGATTTTCGTGCTGAGATAGACCGCTTCGGGGATGGAATGGGTCACGAAAGCGATGGTTTTCTGGGTGCGATCCCAAAGCTGCAACAGCTGCTCATTGAGGTGATCCCGCACGATTTCATCAAGCGCGCCGAAGGGTTCGTCCATCAACAAGATGTCCGCATCAAACGCAAGTGCACGCGCGATGGAGGCACGTTGCTGCATGCCGCCCGAGAGCTGCCACGGGAATTTCTTCTCGAATCCACCCAATTCGACCAGCTCCAGAACACGCTTCACACGCTCCGCTTGGTCGGCTTTATCGTACCCCATAATTTCGAGCGGCAAGCGAATGTTGCCGCCAATCGTGCGCCACGGATACAGCCCAGCCGCTTGGAACACATAGCCATATGCCCGCGAGCGCCGCGCCTCTTCAGGGCTGACGCCATTCATTTTAATGCTGCCAGCAGTGGGCTGCTCCAGATCCGCCATAACGCGCAAAAACGTGGTTTTACCGCAGCCAGAGGGGCCAATGAAGCTGACAAAATCGCCTTTCTTAATATCGAGCGACACGTCCTTGAGCGCATGCACAGGGCCGTCATTGGTTTGAAAGGTCAGACTAAGGTCTTTAGCGCTGATGATTGTGTTGTTGCTCAAGTGCTTGACCTTGCTCTTAAATTCCCGCCGGAATGTTCATAGGATCGCGTTTGATCATCTTTGGGGAATTCAACTCTTTCCATTTTCTCAGCGCAACATTGGGTGCTGCGAAAGCAGGGCGCGGAATGAAGCGACCACGTCCCGGATTTGGCTGCGAGTTTTGTCCCCAAGCCCAAATGACCTCGCCTCGGTTCAGAGTATAGCGCGCTTGGGCCTTCACCTCAAAACCTTCAAAGACGTTGTAATCAAGGATGGAATGGTGATTTGCGGGACTAATCGTCTTGGAAATCTTCGGATCCCACACAACAATATCCGCATCCGCGCCCTCAACTATCGCGCCCTTTTTAGGATAAATATTGAGGATCTTCGCTACATTGCTAGAGGTGGCAGCCACAAATTCGTTCGGTGTCAAGCGGCCTGTCTCAACGCCTTCGGTCCAAAGCACCGCTAAGCGTTCTTCCAAACCATTTGAGCCATTCGGAATGATACGAAAATCATCACGACCCGCGCGTTTCTGTTCAGTGGTAAAGGCTGCATGATCCGTCGCAACCACCTGCAAAGATCCGGACTGAAGACCCGCCCAAAGGCTATCTTGATGCTCCTTGTTGCGGAACGGCGGCGACATAACGCGACGCGCGGCATGGTCCCAGTCCTCAGAGAAGTAGACGCTTTCGTCTAATGTCAGAAATTGGATCAAAGGTTCGCCATAAACCCGCATTCCTTTTTGACGCGCGCGACGAATCGCTTCATGTGCTTGCTCACAGGAAACGTGAACGATGTAGAGTGGCGTACCAGCACAATCAGCAATCGTAATCGCACGGTTCGCGGCTTCGCCTTCAAACTCAGGGGGGCGCGAATAGGCGTGCCCCTCTGGCCCTGTTATGCCCTCGTCAAAGTATTTCTGCTGCATCTCGGCAACCAGATCGCCATTTTCCGCATGTACCATCGGCAAAGCGCCTAACTCGCGACAGCGCTTGAAGGAGGCGAACATCTCGTCGTCTTCGATCATCAACGCGCCTTTATAGGCCATGAAATGCTTGAAGCTGTTCACACCCATATCAACCGCATCTTTCATACCGTTGAACACACCCTCGTCCCAACCGGTGATTGCCATATGATAGCCAACATCCGAGCAAATCTGCGGTGCGGACTTGCGGTGCCATTCGTTGATCGCGTTTTTCAGATCCCCGTCTTCACCCGGTAAGCAAAAATCGACGATCATCGTCGTACCGCCCGTCGCAGCGGCCCAAGTCCCTGTTTCAAACGTCTCGGCGGCAGTGGTTCCCATGAAAGGCATCTCAAGATGAGTATGTGGATCAATGCCACCAGGGATTACATAAGCCCCCTCTGCATCGATATATTCATCCCCCTTCAGGTCCTCACCAATCTGCTTGATGACCTCACCTTCGATCAACACATCCGCTTTCCACGTGCGATCCGCCGTGCAGACCATGCCACCTTTGATAACTTTCGTGCTCATCTCAAATCGCCTTCCTTGTCGTCTTCATCTTGCTACTAAACTCTCGGGGAATCGCGCTTGCGCGATGGGGACTGACCCCCTTCTCACTCCACAATCTGCGCTGTCTCCAAAACTGCATGCATCAACACATCTGTTCCCGCACTCGCCCAATCTTTCGAAATTTCTTCCGCTTCATTGTGCGAGAGCCCATCGACGCAGGGACACATTACCATCGCAGTCGGAGCACATTTGTTGATCCAGCACGCATCATGCCCCGCCCCTGAAATCAGGTTCATGTGAGAATAGCCAAGCCGTTCGGCCGCAGAGCGCACCGCTGAAACGCAATTCTCATCAAAGGTCACGGGATCAAAGCCGCCAACCTTTTCGAATTCAACGCTCAAGCCCATCTCATCACAAATTGCCTGCGCGTCAACGCGCAAGCGCGCTTCCATGTCTTCTATCACTGCTAAGTCGGGCGAACGGTAATCAACGGTGAACACCACCTTACCGGGGATCACATTGCGCGAGTTGGGATACACATCGATATGCCCAGCTGCACCAACCGCATGGGGTTTATGCGACCAGGCGATCTGATCCACTTTTTCCAAAATGCGCGCCATGCCAAGTCCTGCATTCTTGCGCATCGGCATTGGCGTGGATCCCGTGTGAGAATCTTTGCCCGTTACGGTCACTTGCGTCCAGCTTAGTCCTTGGCCATGCGTGACAACACCAATGTCCTTGCCCTCCGCTTCTAGGATCGGTCCTTGTTCGATATGCAACTCGAAAAACGCATGCATTTTGTCTTTGCGCGCACCGACGGGTTCGTCACCCTTCCAGCCGATGCGCTCCAGCTCTGAGCCAAAACTCAGCCCATCCGCATCCAACCGCTCATTCGCCCAGTCTTCCGTATGCACACCGGCGAACACCCCAGAGGCGAGCATCGCAGGGGCATAGCGCGTACCCTCTTCATTGGTCCAGTTGGTTACAACAATCGGATGTTTGGTCTTAATCCCAAGATCTTTCATTGTGCGCAGAATTTCCAAGCCACCAAGCACGCCCAAAACGCCATCATACTTGCCACCCGTTGGCTGCGTATCAAGGTGCGAGCCAACATAAACCGGCAAAGCCTCCGGGTCAGTGCCAGCAAGTTCCGCAAACATATTGCCCATGCTATCCAGCCCCATTGTACAACCAACGGCCTCGCACCAGCTCTGAAACAAAGCGCGCCCTTCAGCGTCTTCATCAGTTAGCGTTTGGCGGTTGTTGCCGCCCGCCACACCAGGACCGATCTTGGCCATCTCCATCAAGCTATCCCACAAACGATCCGCGTTGATTTTCAGATTCTCACCCGGTGCGGCCATGACATATCCCCCTTAGAGTTCGCCGATCTGATCGATCAGTCACTTTTTTACCATTTGGTAAAGACACGATTGCAATGAGAACGGAATGAGTCAAGGATTGACTTGTCCCTTTGCTCTGCGCAATTGGATCATACTTTAGGAACGCCTTTTTTCTGGGCATTGGACCGATAGGACTTTGACACCTGTGACCGACGCCGCAACTTCGAGCACCAAAGCCCCGAGCCGCATTCAACAGCGCAATCGCATCCTTATTCTGGATGCCGCACTTGAGGTGTTTTCGCGCCATGGCTATCGCGGTGCGACGCTGGATCAGATTGCCAAACAAGCGGGGCTAAGCAAGCCAAACATTCTGTATTATTTTGGCGGTAAAGAAGACATTCACGTCACTTTGCTAAACCAACTCATGAAGGCTTGGCTCGATCCTTTGAAGGAGATGAACCCAAACGGCGATCCGATCAAAGAGTTGCTTGGGTATGTGCACCGCAAGCTTGATATGGCGCTGGAATTGCCGCGCGAAAGCCGTTTGTTTGCAAATGAGATCTTGCAAGGCGCACCGCGCATGGGTCCGCATCTTTCGGCAGATCTCAAACCGCTCTTTGACGAACAATCACGTGTTATTTCCAATTGGATGGACGCTGGAAAAATCGCGCGTTGCGATCCCGGTCACCTGCTTTTCTCAATCTGGGCCACCACCCAGCACTACGCTGATTTCGCTGCACAAACCGAAGTTTTATTGCCAGAGGATGAGCGTCGCCAAGACGGGGCAAGCGCCTATCTGGATCAACTTTTTACCAAGCTACTGACCCCTTAAGCGCGCCTGATCAATCAGATCAAGAACGCTGGGGCCAAGGGCCGCCACAATATCGCGCACGCCTTCTTTGTTTGGATGAATGCCGTCCAATTGCATACGCGCTCGCACCGCTGGGCGATCAACCGTGCCATCAGCTTGTAAGAGGCCTGTAAAGAAATCCTGCACATAAAGCGTGTCATATGTCGCGGCGAGATCTGGATACATTTGATCAAACGCCACCTTATAGTCAGGGCCATTGTTGTTGGTCGCAACGAGCCCGATCAACAGCACAGGCAGGTCACGCTGTGCCGCCACTTGCAAAATGCTCTCAAGGTTTGCGCGACTGCTTACAGGATCAATTCCACGCAGCAGGTCATTCCCTCCTAGTGCGAGTATCATACCGTCAACATCGTCCGTCAGCGTCCATTCGATCCGCGCGGCACCGCCAGCCGTAGTATCACCAGACACCCCCGCATTGATCAAACGCACCTCACCACTTTGACGGCTGTTGTCTTCCAGCCAATTTCGAAGCTGTGGCACAAGCCCGTCGGGCGCGCGCAGACCATATCCTTGGGTCAGGCTATCACCAAAGGCGACAATCGTGGTGGGCTGCGCAGAAACGGGTGTAGCTTGCCCAAACAACAGGACAAATATCAGCACTATTGACCCTATCGTCTTGTTGAGCGCTGTGAAAAACCCATATTCCAGTGGACCACTCCTTATATCGGGCCACCAAAATGACCGCTGTTCTCTCTCTCAAAGATGCAACTCTTTCGCTTGATGGCAATGCCGGTCGGGTTGATATTTTACATGGCATCACGCTTGATGTGCAAAAAGGGCAGTCATTGGCGTTGGTTGGTCCTTCGGGTTCAGGTAAGTCATCACTGCTGATGCTCATGGGGGGATTGGAGCGCGCAAGCGCTGGCAGCATCCACGCATTGGGGCAGGATTTGACTGCGATGAATGAAGATGGCTTGGCCCGCTTTAGACGCGCCGCCATGGGTGTCGTGTTTCAATCCTTCCATTTGATCCCCACGATGACCGCTTTGGAAAACGTCGCAACGCCGCTCGAACTTGCGGGCAACAAGGACGCATTCGCCAAGGCCGAGGCAGAGCTGGCGACAGTCGGCCTAGGCCACCGCACCACCCATTACCCAAGCCAGATGTCAGGGGGCGAGCAACAACGCGTCGCGCTCGCCCGCGCGATGGTTGTGCGACCGCAGATTTTGCTGGCGGACGAACCCACTGGAAACCTGGACGAAAGCAATGGCACCTCGATCATGGATTTGCTGTTTGAATTGCAAGCCCGCGACGGCGCAACGCTTGTTTTGGTGACCCACTCCAACGCGCTCGCGACGCGTTGCGACACTGTTGTGAGATTGCGCGATGGCCGCATTGAAGAGGCCACCGCATGAGCCTCGCACTCGCCTATACATTTGCGCGCCGTGAACTGCGCGGTGGATTGAAGGGCTTTCGCATTTTCATTGCGTGCCTCACCCTTGGGGTCGCAGCCATTGCCGCAGTAGGCACTGTGCGCGCCTCAATCGAAGCAGGACTTGCCCGCGAAGGGGCAGCGCTTTTGGGAGGTGATGCGGAACTGGAACTGACCTATCGTTTCGCAACGGAGGAAGAGCGCGCGTGGATGGATACTAACGCAGAGCGCGTGTCAGAAATCGCCGACTTTCGCTCTATGGCGGTGGTTGGGGACGAACGCGGTCTAACCCAAGTAAAGGCCGTCGATGACCGCTACCCGTTGATCGGCGAGGTTGGCCTAGACCCACCCATGCCAATCGCGGACGCGCTGGCTGAGCAAAGCGTCCTCCCCGGCGCAGTCATGGAGCGCGTGTTGGTTGACCGCTTGGGGTTAGAAATCAACAACATATTTAAGCTCGGCACGCAGGAATTTCGGCTAACGGCGGTCCTCACCGAAGAACCCGATAGTGCTGGTGGTGGCTTTGCCCTTGGCCCACGCATCATTGTGCGACGTGAAGCATTGGCGATGTCAGGATTGCTAGACGCAGGCACGCTGTTTTCTAGTAAATATCGTTTGAAACTGCGAGACGGGGCAGACCTAGATGGCCTGAGCGCAAAGGCGGAGACAGAGTTTTCACAAAGCGGTCTGCGATGGCGCGATGCACGCAACGGCGCGCCGGGTGTGGCGCAATTCGTGGATCGTTTGGGGGCGTTTCTAGTACTTGTCGGCCTGTCCGGGCTTGCGGTGGGCGGCGTTGGTGTGTCAGCCGCCGTCAACAGTTATCTCAAAGGCAAAACATCTGTCATCGCAACGCTGCGCACGCTTGGTGCAGAACGCGCGGTAATCTTTCAAACCTACTTCATACAGATCGGCGCGCTTAGCCTGCTTGGCATCGCGATTGGCTTGCTATTGGGGGCATTCGCGCCGCTTGCGCTTGCGCCCCTGATCACAGAGCGCCTGCCCATTCCCGCAGCCTTCGCACTATATCCTAAACCCTTGCTTGAAGCGGCTGCATATGGCGTTCTAACCGCGCTTATATTTACCACTTGGCCCTTATCACGCGCAGAAAACATCCGCGCAGCCACCTTGTTTCGAGATGCAGGCCAAGGGGGGACGCGCTTGCCTGCGCTGCGCTATATAATTGCGACATTCAGTCTTATCACCTCTCTGCTCGCTTCAGCGAGCTGGTTTTCGGGCACAACGTTTCTGACGCTTTGGACCGCAGGCGGGATCTTTGGCGCGCTTGTAATCCTCGTGCTCGCGGCCCTGTTAATCCGCAAAATCGCAAAGCGCGCCGTGCGATTTGCAAGGGGTCAGCCAAGTTTGCGGTGGGCCCTAAGCGCAATATCAGGACCGCGCGAAGAAGCGGTATCAGTAGTACTGTCCCTAGGCCTCGGCTTATCAGTATTGGCGGCCGTTGGGCAGATTGACGGTAACCTAAGGGGTGCAATCGCGCGAGATTTACCAAGCGTTGCGCCGTCCTATTTCTTCGTGGATATCCAAAAGGATCAAATGCACGGATACCTTGAGCGGCTCAACAGCGATCCATCGGTTAGTCGGATCGACAGCGCCCCAATGCTGCGCGGGATTATCACACAGATTAACGGCACGCCCGCGCACGAAACTGCGGGCGATCACTGGGTGCTAGAGGGTGATCGAGGGATTACCTACTCAACCGAACTCCCTGACAACACCCGCCTTTTGGATGGGGAGTGGTGGGAAACCGATTACACGGGTTCACCTTTGGTCAGTTTCGCTGCTGAGGAAGCCGAAGAGATGGGATTAAAGCTGGGCGATACGCTGACAGTCAACATCCTAGGACGAGATATCGAAGCAACCATTTCAAGCTTTCGCGAGGTTGATTTCTCCACCGCTGGCATAGGCTTTATCATGTCGATGAATCCCGCCGCGCTGTCGGGTGCGCCGCACAGCTTTATCTCAACCGTCTATGCCACGCCTGAGAGCGAAGCGCAGATCTTGCGCGACCTTAGCACGGCCTTTCCCAACATCACCGCGATCCGCGTCGGGGATGCTATTGAGCGGGTGTCCAGCGTGCTTTCAGGACTGGCAGCTGCGGTCAGCTACGGGGCAGCGGCGACGCTCCTCACGGGTTTTCTTGTATTGATCGGAGCCTCTGCGGCAGGCGAACAAGCTCGCACATTCGAGGCCGCAGTTCTGCGCACGTTAGGCGCATCGCGGCGCAAAATCCTCGGCAGCTTTGCCCTGCGCGCGGCGATCTTGGGAGGCTGCGCTGGCCTTGTCGCGCTGGGTGCTGGCATTTTAGGTGGATGGGCCGTAAGCACCTTCATCATGGAAACTAGCTATGAGATTATTTGGAGCAACGCTTTGGCGATCATTTTGGGTGGCATTCTGGCATCGCTTCTCTCAGGTCTCGCATTTGCGTGGCGGCCTTTGACCGCACGCCCTGCACAGATTTTGCGAGCGCAGGAATGAGTCCTCCCCGCTTCTTTGGCTACGGCAGTCTGGTCAATCGCGCGACACAGGATTATCCGAATATTCGACAAGAACGGATCAAAGGTTGGGCTCGTGCGTGGCGGCACACAGAGTTGCGTGAGGTGGCGTTTCTCACTGCCATTCGTAGCCCCTTTTCAGAAATTGATGGATTAAGCGCAGACGTGCCCGACGCGGATTGGGCCACCTTGGATACGCGTGAATTTGCTTATGACCGCGTCGCGCTGGACGGGCTATCAAACACCGTGATCTATGAGATACCAGAGGGCAAACATAGTGCCGCCAGTCACGCGCATCCCATATTGCTCAGCTATCTCGACGTTGTTGTGCTGGGCTATCTGAACGAATTCGGCGAAGCCGGTGCCCTGCTTTTCTTTGCGACCACCCACGGCTGGGACGCACCGATCCTGAATGACCGCAATGCGCCACGGTATCCGCGACATCAAACGTTAAGCACGTTTGAAACAGAGTTCGTAGATGACGCGTTGGCAGCGCTAGAGTGCACGATCACAGGTGCCTAGCGCTTCCAAGACCCATGTTGCATTTGACGAGCTTCACGCGCGAAAGGGGCGGGCTTGTTGACTTCGACCGAACAGCTCTCCACCTTGCTCATCACGCGCCATGCCAGCCACGCCGACAACAAGCCGAACATAATGCCGCCAACCGCTTGGCCAATCATCACACCTGCCGCGCCGTACCAAGCGGCCCCAAGCATAACCAATGGGATCGTGCCAATCGTGTGACGCCCCCAGTTAAGCCATGTGGAATAATAGGGATGCCCCAAATTGTTAAAGCTCGCGTTGGCCACAAACAAAAGACCGTTGAAAAAGAAGACAAGCGCGAGAGGGCCGCAGAAAAGATAAACCAATTCGCGGGTGATGCCATCAGCGTTGAAGATATCTGCAATTGGCGCGCGCAGCAGGTATAAAAGGGCGGTCATGAAGGCGACGAACATGCCGACGAAACTGATGCCTGCCAGAAATCCACCGCGCACGCGGTCATGCTGACCTGCACCATAATTCTGGCCAATGATAGGACCAACAGCGCCAGACAACGCGAAGAGCACGCCAAATGCGATGGGGGTCAAACGGCCAACAATTGCCATGCCTGCAACCGCCGCTTCACCGTATTCCGCCATGGAACGTGTGACATAGGCAGAGCCAATCGGCGTCGCAAGTTGGGTTAGGATAGCAGGAAACGCAAGCGCGAAAATAGGGCGTAGATCTAGCATCAGATCGCGCGTGTCAGGCTTCACCAAACCACCATAGTGTTTAATAATTGGCGAGAGCGAAACAGCCGCAATCGTGAGGCGCGCAGCAACAGAAGCAAGGGCTGCGCCTGTCAATTCTAAGTCCAGCCCGAAGATCAGGATCGGGTCTAGCACTGCATTCACCAAACCACCGTAGATCGTCGCCATCATTGCGCGTTTCGCGTCACCATGCGCGCGCAAAATCGCGCCTCCAACCATGCCGATGATGAGAAATGGAAGGGTTGGAACAATGATCTGAAGGTAAAGCACGGCAAGCGCGTGTGTCTCGCCACTTGCACCCAGCAGCGTGACAAAGAACCCGAGATTTAGCCAAACAAGTCCGGCAAAAATTGCGCCGAAGACAAAGCCGTAAATCAGCGCATGGGTAGCTTTGCGTTTCGCTTCTTGTTCGTCACCCGCCCCAAGTGCGCGCGCCACCAAGGCACCTGCCGCGACGGACATGCCAATCCCGAAAGACGTGGTAAAAAACAGGATAGCACCCGCGTATCCGACAGCCGCAGCCAATTCCGCCTTGCCTAGCATGGAGATGAAAATCATATCCACAAAGTCGACGAGAAAGATCGCCATAAGGCCCACCGAGGCGGTAAGCGACATGACCGACACATGTTTGAAGAGCGAGCCGGTAAGAAATTTAGCTTGCTCTGACATGTGTTTATCCTTTGGCTTTGATGACTTGAAAAAGTGGCATGAGCGACGCCATATCCGGTCCGCGTTCGCGCCCTGTGACCGCTTTACGCAGCGGCATGAACAGGTTTTTACCCTTACGCCCCGTCGTCTCTTTAACGGCAGAGGTCCATTCACCCCATGTTGCATCCGTGTAGGGACCATCGGGCAGCATTTTCATAGCATCCGCGATGAAATCCTCATCGCCCGCGTCGATTAGCGGATCAGCACCGTTTTGCGCAAGATCGGACCATTCAGACAAATCGCTCAGCACAGTTATATTCTCACGCGCCACATCCCAGAACCGTTCCGCCTGATTGCTTGGCACACCAAGCGCTTTGATACGATCCGCAACCGCCGCTAGCGGCAGCGTGTGGTTATAACGCGCCGTCAACGGGTAGAGATCATCCACATCAAATTTCGTTGGCGCAGAGCCGAATTGCGAAATGTCAAACCCTTCGATCAGCTCGTCCAAAGACGTACGCAAATCAACAGGCTGTGACGATCCAAGGCGTGCCAGCAACGACAAGAGCGCCATGGGCTGAACGCCCGCTTCGCGCAGATCGCGCAGGGCCAATGTGCCCAGTCGTTTGGACAGGCTCTCGCCCTGTGGACCCGTCAAAAGCGAGTGATGTGCGAAGTCGGGAACCGTGCCACCAATCGCCTTAATCATCTGGATTTGCGTTGCCGTGTTGGTCACGTGATCGGAACCGCGCACAACGTTTGTGACACCCATATCCGTGTCATCCACGATGGAGGCGAGCGTATAAAGCACCTGACCATCGCCGCGAATAAGCACGGGATCGGAGACCGAAGCCGCGTCGATGGAAATATCACCGAGGATACCATCGGTCCACTCGATCCGTTCCTGATCAAGCTTGTAGCGCCACACACCACTTTCGCGCTCGGCTCGCAGCGCGTCTTTTTCCGCATCAGACAATCCCAAGGCGGAGCGGTCATAGACCGGTGGTTTGCCCATGTTGAGCTGCTTTTTGCGCTTCAGGTCCAGCTCTGTGGGGGTCTCGAACGCTTCATAAAAACGGCCCATTTCGCGCAGCTTGTCAGCGGTTTCTGCATAGCGATCCATACGATCCGACTGACGCTCAACCTTGTCCCACGTCAAGCCCAACCATTCGAGGTCTTGCTTGATCGCGTCCACATATTTCTCTTCGGAGCGCACAGGATCCGTGTCATCAATGCGCAGAATAAACGTGCCGCCGGATTTGGCTGCGATCATGTAGTTGAACAAAGCTGTGCGCAGGTTGCCGACGTGGATATAGCCCGTGGGCGATGGCGCGAAACGAGTGGTAGTCATGTGCTGAACTCCTGTTGGGGCCGCTTTGTCATAGGCAGACCCCGATGTCCAGATTTGCCTATTCTGGGTGCACTGTCCAAATCTTATCAAGGTCTTTCAAACCTGCAGTGATCAGCTCTTCAAGAACGTTCAAATCGATATCCGAAAGCTTGTTCACATATAGGCAAGATTTACCAAGTTTGTGCTTACCAAGCCGCTCCATGATCGCGCCGTAGTCCTGATAACCGGGCATAATGTAGATCGACAGATTGGACTTACGCGGGGAGAATCCTGTCGCGAGAAAATCGTCTTCGCGACCCGTTTCGTATTTGTAGTAATAGCGGCCAAAACCGATGATGCTCGGCCCTCACATTTTCGGCTCAAACCTCGTGGCACGCTTGAAAAGGACGAGCAAAACATGGGCATCTGCTTTGCGGGTCGGATGCTCAACCGTGTCGATGAAATCAATGGGATCGACCACTGTTGCTTGGGTTTTATTCTGCGCCATTTTGCGATCCTTTCGTGGCGTCACGGGTGCAAGGCTGACGCCCATGCCCTATCAGGCAATCAAGCTTACCTCGGAGAACCCTCAATGAGCACACCCTACATTCTGCGCAGCTATGACAAACTGTTGCGTCTTCCCTTTGGTCGCCAGATTTTCTCCATCTATGCCGCGCGCAAGGCTCCCTATTTTCGCACAATACGACCTTTGGTGCAAAAACTGGAAGCAGGGCATTGCGAGATAGCTTTGAAAAAGCGCCGTTCCGTACAAAATCATATCGGCACTGTGCATGTGATTGCTGTGGCAAACGGCCTAGAAATGGCGATGGGTTTTCTGGCGGAAGCGACGATACCACGCCATTTGCGCTGGATCCCAAAGGGGATGGAGCTGACCTATCCTGCGAAGGCCGACACGGATTTGATCTGCGAAGCCCTCAGCGACCCCGCCGATTGGGTGCCTGGTAATTTGCCGATCAAAGTCATCGCACGTCGGCGCGATGGGACCGCTGTAGTTGAAGGCGTTATCAATCTGTGGATCAGCGAAAAGCCAAAGCGGTAAGCACAACCATTTTTGCGGCGGTGTTCATATTGCGCGCGGTACCTTGAGCTGCGCCAATCAGCTTGAGTTTTGAAGTGCTCATTCTATTCGGATAATGAACGTAAATCACGCCAGCTCTGGGATAGATAACTTTATTTGTTTGCCCTTTAATGCCGACCTCAATCGATGCTTTTGGGTCTTCGTCAACAAAAACAACGGTAACCTTTGCCAGCGACCTCCGCGAAAGGGGTAGCCAAAGCGACTTGCCTTGACTCGGCGTGACTTCGAACAAACACGCCTACTGGCTTACCCGCGTAAACCTCCAAAGAAGCGGAAAATTTGTGAACAATAGCGTTCGGATCTAGCACGTGGCTCAACGCGGTGTTGCCGCTGGCAATATAGGTTGTGTCGTTTTCGAATCCACAATCTGCGCAGATACGTCGAAGGTCTTCCATCGGCTGCTTGCCGTGCCCCCAACATTCACAGCTCTTAAAAAAGCTCCGTAGCGTTTCATAGCCCCAGCCCATTCACCGTTTTCACAAGAGAGATCACTATAATAAAAGACAGCTTCGCCAGAAACCTGTTTGCACATAAACCAATCCTGCTTACCCTGCTCTAACCCAGTTACGCGGCCCGAGGATTGCTCATGAAAACCACCGTTTACTCTGCCAAAAACATCGTCACGATGAACGCGCAAAAGCCAGACGCCTCGCACGTCGCCGTGCGCGACGGCAGAATTTTGGCCGTAGGATCTTCGGACGAGGTCGCCACATGGGGACCCTATGAGTTAGATGAGCAATTCGCCGATAAGGTGCTGTTCCCAGGTCTCGTCGAGGGCCACGCACACACGATGGAGGGCACGTTATGGCGCTACGTTTATTGCGGATATTTCGATCGAATGGACCCAAGCGGCACGACCCATCGCGGCAACACAAGCATTGATGCGGTTCTAGAGGCCTTGAAGGCGGCTGAAGCCAAAATGGACGATCCAGATTCGCCGCTGACGGGCTGGCAGCTTGATCCGATCTATCTGGACAACAAACCCGTTACGCGCGCGCAGCTTGATAACGTTAGCGCGACCCGACCCATTGGAGTGTTGAACGCTTCGGGGCATATTCTATACGCGAATTCCAAAGCGCTAGAGCTTGCGAGCCTTTTGAAGAAAGGCGTCAATCATCCTGGTATCCCACTCGGCGCTGATGGTTTGCCGACGGGTGAGCTAAAAGGCCCTGATGCAATGGCCCCCGTAAGCGTGCATGTCGGGATGAGCGGATCTATCGCGGATGTAGACGAACGCGGCTTGCGCGATTTTGCGCGGCTCTGCGTGCGCACGGGCGTTACTACCGTCACAGACCTCGCCGCGAAACTAGATCCCGACTCTGTCGATATGATGCTCCGTGTGACGGGTGAGCCAAGTTTTCCCGCCTGTGTAGTGCCTTTGCGATTTTTCCTTGGCTTGTCACCAAAAGAACTGGTTCCCGAAGTCGCGCGTTTGAAAAAACTCTCGACTGATCGTCTGTCGCTAGGTCGCATCAAGCTGGTCGCGGATGGATCTATCCAAGGTTATTCTGCACGCCTGCGCTGGCCCGGGTATCACAATGGCGCACCCAACGGGCTTTGGTATGTGACACCCGAACAGATGCTCGAGCTCTACGAATTGGCGCTTGAGGCAGGTCTGCAAATCCACACCCACACCAACGGCGATCAAGCGACGCAGCTCGCTATTGAAAAGCTGGAACTCGCGCTGAGGAAGCACCCCTCGAACGATCATCGCTTCGTTTTGCAGCACTGCCAATTGGCGGATCGCGCGCAATTTACCCGCATGGCCGCCCTCGGGATGAGCGTCAATCTTTTCGCCAACCACCAATTTTATTGGGGGGATGAGCACTACACTCTTACCGTTGGCCCTGATCGCGCGCTTCGCATGAACGCCGCGCGTACCGCATTGGATTGTGGCGTTCCGCTGGCCGTGCATTCGGACGCGCCCATCACGCCGCTCGGCCCATTCTTTACGGCGTGGTGTGCGGTGAACCGTCTCACACGCTCTGGCCGTGTGCAGGGTGAGCACGAAAAAATCACCGTTGATGAGGCGCTGTGGGCGATCACCATGGGAGCCGCGCATAGTCTGCATATGGACGGACTTGTCGGCTCAATCGAAGTGGGCAAACGCGCAGATTTCGCGGTTCTTGAAAGCGATCCACGCGCAGCAAATCCAGAGGAAATCAAGGATGTCGAAATTTGGGGCACAGTGCAAGGTGGACGCGTCTTTGCCGCAGCCGATGTCTGAACCGCTTCCCGTCACAATCATCGGCGGCTATCTGGGTGCGGGCAAAACCACCCTCGTGAACCACCTGTTGCGCACCGCACAAGGTCGCAAACTGGCGGTCATGGTCAATGAATTTGGCGCGCTCCCGATTGATGAAGATCTGATCGAAGCGCAGGGCGATGATTTAATTTCCATCGCGGGCGGCTGTGTGTGCTGTACTTTCGGCTCTGATCTGAGCGCGGCACTGATCGAACTTGGTAAGCTGCCCGTGCGCCCTGATCAGGTGGTGATTGAATGCTCAGGCGTGGCGATCCCGTCGGCGATTGCTGCATCTGTGACATTACTTGAAGGGTTTGCGCCGGATGGAACCGTCGTGTTAGTTGATGCGGAAACGATCCGCACAGCTGCAATAGACGACTACATTGGAGACACGATCTTGCGGCAACTGGCCGATGCGGATTTGGCTGTGATCAACAAAGCGGATTTGGTGGATGTCCCGACTTTGTCTGCCCTCGAAAGCTGGCTGTCCGACACTGCGCCGCGCGCCAAGACTATCGTATCAGAGCATAGCAAAGTACCGCTTGATATCGCGCTTGGCCTTGGCGCAACGCCGATCCAAAGCCAACAAATGGGCCATGCGGATGGGCTTTTTGACAGTATTGCCTTGCCCTGTGCCGATCCGCTTGATGGCGAGCCCCTTGCGAAGGCGTTAACCGATCCAAAGTTACACATCACACGCGCGAAAGGGTTCTTTGATCCCATCCCTGATGGCCCGCGCAAAGCCCTGCACATCGTAGGACACCGCTGGGACATCACAGATAGCCCCCCGAATGCTCCTTTGGGGATTGTGTGCATCGGGGTGAAAGGGCAGTTTGAGCGCGATCTAATCCGCAAGACTGCCAAAGAGGCTTTATGACCAATCCACTTTTCGATGCGCTTTTCGCCCCTCATCTAGGCAAAGACACCCCGTTTTTGCACCTCGAAGACGGCACCACTTTGACCCACGACGCGTTCTTGCGCAAAGCCGCGCAAATCGGCGGGGCCTTGGTGGAATTGGATTTATCAGCTGGTGATCGCGTTGCGTTGCAGGTTCACAAATCCCCAGAAGCTTTGGCCGTCTATGCAGCCTGCGTACAAAAGGGGATAATATTCCTCCCCTTAAACACGGGCTACACCGCGAGCGAACTGGATTATTTCATCGAAAACTCGGGTGCGAAGTTAGTGATTTGCGACCCTTCTAAAGAGAACGACATCGCCCCAATCGCAGAACGCACAAGGGCACAGATCTTGACCCTTGATGGCTCGGGAGACGGGTCGCTTATCGAATCTGCGAAATCACAGCCTGAGATGACGAGCACCACCGCGCGCAACGGTGATGATCTGGCGGCTTTTCTCTACACATCCGGTACAACAGGACGCTCCAAAGGGGCGATGCTGACACAGGACAACCTGCTGTCGAACGCCGAGGTCCTCAAAGACTATTGGGCGTTTACGCGCGCTGACGTCCTATTGCACGCGCTGCCGATTTTTCACACGCACGGGCTGTTCGTGGCGAGCAATGTGATGCTTTTGTGCGGTGGCGCGATGGTCTTCATGCCCAGCTTCAACCCCGATACGATCCTTAAACATATGCCCCGCGCGACCAGCATGATGGGAGTGCCGACGTTCTACACACGTCTTCTGGATCATGACGGCTTCACCCGCGAGGCGGCCGCGCATATGCGGCTGTTTATTTCTGGATCTGCGCCAATGCTGTCCGAAACTCACGAGCAATTTGAATCGCTTACAGGTCAACGAATTCTCGAACGCTATGGTATGACCGAGACCAACATGAACACCTCCAACCCCTATGAAGGCGCCCGCAAGGCGGGGACAGTCGGCTTTGCCCTGCCTGGTGTTGATGTGAAAATCTGCGATCCCGAAAGTGGCGCGACCCTGCCCCAAGGCGAGATTGGCGTGATCGAAGTGCGTGGACCAAACGTTTTCAAAGGCTACTGGAAAATGCCTGAAAAAACACGCGAGGAGTTGCGCGAGGATGGGTTCTTTATCACAGGCGATTTGGGACAAATCGATGCCGACGGCTATGTTCAGATTGTCGGGCGCGGGAAGGATTTAATCATTTCCGGCGGCTACAACATCTATCCCAAGGAAATCGAGATGGTGGTCGACGACCAGCCCGGTGTGAAAGAAAGCGCAGTGGTCGGCGTGCCACATCCTGATTTCGGCGAAAGCCCTGTCGCTGTGGTCGTGCCTGACGGCGCTGGTCCCGACATTGATCAGATTACGAGCGCGTGCGCGACTGAGCTCGCACGCTTTAAACATCCCCGCAAGATCATTATCCTTGACGCACTCCCCCGCAACACGATGGGGAAAGTGCAAAAGAATGCCCTTCGTGAAGATTATAAAACCCTCTTCACCAATACAGAAAGCTAATCCATGAGCACGCAAGACGAATATTCCCCGCCGAAGGTTTGGACGTGGGAGCAGGAAAGCGGTGGCACATTCGCCTCCATCAACCGCCCTATCGCGGGTGCGACACACGACAAAGACTTGCCGCGCGGGGAGCATCCGCTGCAGCTGCATTCAATGGGCACGCCCAACGGTGTGAAAGTCACTGTTTTGCTTGAGGAATTACTCGCCGCGGGGCACGTGGGCGCTGAATATGATGCGTGGATGATCAAGATCGGCGATGGCGATCAATTCGGATCTGGCTTTGTGGATGTTAACCCAAACTCTAAAATTCCGGCCCTGATGGATTACTCCGGTGACACGCCCGTGCGCCTGTTTGAGAGCGCGTCGATCATGATGTATCTCGCAGAGAAGTTTGGCGCTTTCATTCCCGAACATGCGCGCGCAGAATGCTTTAACTGGCTGTTCTGGCAAATGGGCAGCGCGCCCTATCTTGGCGGCGGCTTTGGCCACTTCTACCACTATGCGCCCTACAAAATGGAATACCCGATCAACCGTTTTGCGATGGAAGTGAAACGCCAGATGGATGTTCTGGATCGCCACTTGGCAGACAACGAATATTTCGCGGGTGGTGAATATTCTATCGCCGATATGGCGATCTGGCCGTGGTATGGTCGCTTGGCGCAAGGCAAGGCCTATGAGGCCGGCGAGTTCTTGGATGTGGAGAGCTACTCCCACGTGCAACGATGGACCAAGCAAATTGCAGAGCGTCCCGCGGTGATCCGTGGACGTATTGTGAATGTGGCGTGGGGTGCAGAGAACGAGCAATTGCCAAACCGCCATTCTGCTGCAGACATTGATGCGGTTTTGGCGAAATCCGCGAGCTAAACGGTCAAACGCAATGACGCGCGTGGGTGACTATAAATGCCCACGCATGTTCCAAAGTTCAGGGAACAATTCTACCTCGAGCATTTTGCGCAGATATTTTACGCCCGATGTTCCGCCTGTTCCGCGTTTAAAACCGATTATCCGTTCTACTGTTGTGACGTGATTAAATCGCCATCGGCGGAAGTAGTCTTCAAGATCGACAAGCTTCTCTGCTAATTCGTAGAGCGTCCAGTATGCACTGGGGTCACGGTAAACTTGGGTCCAAGCATCCATGACTTGTGCATTTGCTTGGTGAGGTTGATCTAGCCGATAAACGTCTTTTGGGAACGTTTGTCCAAGCTCTTGGCCCAAGCAATCAAGCGCTACGTGATAGAGCGATTTTTTCGTCAACTCTTGCCCCAACATATGATGCAGTTCACCTCGGTGCTCGTGGACTTTCATCATCGCTCGGTTGCGATTCCCGAGGATAAACTCAATCAAGCGGTATTGATGCGATTGAAACCCCGACGACGCGCCAAGGTCATCACGAAATTCTGTGTATTCACTCGGCGTCATCGTGCGCAGCACATCCCACGCATTGTTGAGTTGCTCGAATATCCGCGCAACGCGGGTGAGCATTTTGAAAACGGGTGGGTAATCGCCCTGTATTAGTTTGTCCCGCGCTGTCGAGAGTTCGTGTAAGGCTAGCCGCATCCACAGCTCTGACGTTTGATGTTGGATAATAAACAACATCTCATCATGTGCATTCGATTGCATCTTTTGCGATCCAAGAATGGGATCAAGCGATAGGTAATCTATGTAACTCATATCTTTGGCGAAAGACATTTTCGCGCCTTCCTTTTCAGGGTCATAAGCTGACATATTTCGTCCCTATCCGATGTCTTTAAGAATTATCCCGCCACCGATTAACAATCGGATAGCGGCGATCCAACCAGAATGCACGTCGTGACAAGCGCGTGCCGGGGGCGGATTGGAAGCGTTTGTATTCGGAAATATAGAGCAGGTGTTCGATCTTTTTGACCACCGCGCGATCATATCCGGCGGCGACGCATTGCGCGACGGACGCATCATCATCCACCAGCATTTCCAAGATGCCATCAAGGACCGGATAATCCGGCAAGCTGTCGCTGTCTTTTTGATCAGGGCGCAGTTCTGCAGACGGGGGTTTGTCGATGATCGAGGGCGGGACAACCTCGCCTTTGGGGCCCATCATCCACTCAAAGTGGTTTTCATTGCGCCAGCGGCAGACTTCGAAAACGCGCACTTTGTACATGTCTTTAATCGGATTATAGCCACCCGACATGTCACCATAAATGGTCGCATAACCGACCGCGACCTCGGATTTGTTGCCTGTCGTCAAAAGCATCGAACCGAACTTATTGCTCATCGCCATCAACAAGAGACCGCGCAGACGGGACTGAATATTCTCTTCGGTAACATCCGCCTCTAGCCCTTCAAATAAAGGCGCGAGCGTGTTGGTGATCGCATCACGCCCCTCGCTGATGGGTACGAAATTATACTCCGCACCAATCCGTTCAGCGCAATCCTTCGCATCATCGAGCGAGCCTTGGGAAGTATATTCAGAAGGCAACATCACACAGCGTACGTTCTCTCCGCCCAGCGCATCTACGGCGATGGTCGCAACCAGCGCACTATCAATACCGCCGGACATGCCCAGCAGCACTTTCTTGAAGCCAGTTTTGCTCATGTAATCGCGCAGCGCTGTCACACAGACCCGGTAATCTTGTTCGAACTGACCAGGGATAATTGTCTTTTCGCCGTCATCAACGCGCCAGCCCTCATCTGTACGCGTGAGATCAACGTGGCTGATTAGTTCATCAAACACAGGCATTTGTATCGCCAGTTTGCCACCGGGGTTGAGCGCGAATGATCCACCATCAAAGACCTGATCATCCTGACCACCGACCATGTTGAGGTAAATTAGTGGTAATCCAGTCTCCACAACACGGCTGACCATCTGGTTCATCCGGACATCAAATTTACCGCGATAATAGGGGGAACCATTGGGCACCAACAGAAACTCTGCGCCCGTTTCCTCCAGCGTTTCGGCAACCTCTTCGTGCCACGCATCTTCGCAAATCGGACTACCAATGCGTGTATTACCCACAGAATAAGGACCGCCAAGCGGGCCACTGTCAAAGATGCGCACCTCGTCAAAGACGTCTTCATTGGGGAGGTTATGCTTCAGCGACTTGCTGGAAATCTTGCCACCACGGCAGATGAAATAGGCGTTGAACAGCTTGCCATCCTCTACCGCAGGGCCACCGATTGCCAAGGCGGGTCCATGAGCGCATTCCACCGCGAGCGCCTCAATAGCAGCCAAACATGCGGCTTGAACCGCTGGCTTCATTACCAAGTCTTGACTGTTATAGCCAAGGATAAACATCTCGGGCAGTGCCACCAGATCAGCGCCTGCATCGCGGCCCGCTTCCCAAGCTGTGCGTGCTTTGGCGGCATTGCCTGCAATATCACCCATGGTCGGGTTCAATTGGCCAAGGGTGATGCGAAAACGATCAGAAGTCGTGGCAGCGGTCATATCAAGTGCTCCGGCAAGACGTGTTAGCGCAGATGTATCCCTAGCTGCGTGTAAGGGAAAGAGGCACACGACACATGTTGGAAAATCCATTGGCTTTGCACAAGCGCTGAACTAGGCTCGTGCCAATTGATAGATATATTGGACTGGACGCCTGTAATGCGCATCACATCTCTTGCTCTTATGACGTCATTTGCAATGGCACTGTCACCGCTGACCGTCAGCGCACAAACGACTGGTGTGCAAACCAAGCAATATGATGATGGCGGATTCTATGAAGGGGCGTTCAAGGACGGACTACAGCATGGGTTGGGGACGTATCGTTTGCCTAATGGCTATAAGTATACCGGTGAATGGATCTCAGGTGAAATTCTAGGCGAAGGACGTGCGCAATTTCCAGATGGGGCCGTCTATGAAGGCGCATTTGCCAAGGGCAAGCCCGAGGGCATCGGGCGCATCACCTATAGTGACGGCAGTACATATGAAGGCAGCTGGCAGGACGGTGTACCCCAAGGCACAGGCGTGTCGATTAGCGCGGATGGCAGTCGCTACGAGGGCAACCTCAGAGGGGGCAAGCAGCATGGCAAAGGCAATCTGCGCCGCGCGGATGGCTACACGTATAACGGCGATTGGGTGAATGGCGTCAAAGAAGGGGCGGCAACAATCTCTTATCCTGACGGGTCTGAGTACCAAGGACAGGTTCAGGACGGCAAACGCGAAGGTCTCGGCATTTTTATGCTCAGCGACGGGATGATCCTTGATGGTCCATGGCGTGGCGGACAGCTCAGCGGGCTCGGAAAAGTCATTCAACCCAACGGAGATCTCTACGAAGGTGAATTGGTTGCAGGACGGCGCGAAGGCAAAGGCAAAGTCACCTATCAAAATAGCGATATCTATGAGGGCGAATTTCTGGACGATCTTCGCCATGGAAACGGCACGTTCACCGCGACAGATGGTTACATCTATTTTGGCGAATGGCGCAAAGGTCTGATCGAGGGCACGGGCCGCGTGAACTACCCTGACGGGTCCGTCTATGAGGGCCAAATGCTAAACGGATTGGCACAAGGCAAAGGGCAGATCACCTACCCCAACGGTTCAGGTTACTATGGCCAATGGGTCGCCAATGTGATCGAAGGCTCGGGTCGTGCGGTTTACACCAACGGCACGATCTATGAGGGCCAGTTCAAAGATGCCCGACATGACGGGCAAGGCACGCTCACGCGGCCTGATGGGTATAGCTATGCGGGCACTTGGGTGAACAACCAGATCACAGGCAATGGCACTGCCACATATGCAGATGGATCCATTTACGAGGGTCAATTCAAAGACGGCCAGCGCAATGGCCGTGGTACTTTCCGCATGGCAGACAGATTTTCTTATGAAGGGGCTTGGGTGCTTGGCACCATGACCGGGCGCGGCGTTGCGCGCTACGCGGCGGGCGATATATATGAAGGTATGTTCCTAGATGGAAAACGCCAAGGCGCAGGCGAAATGCGCTATGCGGATGGCACTATTGTGTCAGGCAACTGGGCCAACGGCCAATTGATAGAGCCTGCGGCAGAAGGGAATTAGACCGCCTCTCCAGCGTCTAATTTTTCTAGAAAAATTGCGGCATCCTGAAGGACTGTTGCGCGATGGGTTTCATCCATACGGTTCCATGTGCGGTACATATTTCCCATGCGCGGATTGTTCGAAAACCGATCTTCATGTCGGATCAGAAAATCCCAATAGAGCACGTTGAACGGACAGGCCGTCTCGCCCGTTTTGTCCTTCACCGCATAGTGACAGGACTTGCAATAGTTCGACATGCGATTGATGTAAGCGCCGCTTGAAACATAGGGCTTGGAGGCGATGATACCTCCATCTGCGAACTGGCTCATCCCAATGGTGTTGGGCGCTTCTACCCACTCGAACGCATCTACATAGACTTCCAGATACCACTCATGGACCTGTTCGGGATCGATCCCCGAAAGCAACGCGAAGTTCCCTGTCACCATGAGGCGTTGGATGTGATGAGCGTAAGCCTCGTCTCGGGTTTGAGCCACTGACTTGGAGAGGCAATGCATCTTCGTCTCCGCCCCCCAATAGAGTGCGGGAAGATCGCGGTGATGGCCCAGCGCATTGCGGCGCGTATAGTCCGGCCCTTCAAGGAAATAGATACCGCGTACATATTCACGCCAACCGATGATCTGACGGATGAACCCCTCCACGGCATTGATCGGCGCGTATCCGTCTTTATAGGCCTGTTCAGCCGCTTGACATATTTCCAATGGACCCAGCAAACCGACATTCAAGTAAGGCGAAATGACCGCGTGATATAGAAACTTGTTCTCGCTCAGCATCGCGTCCTGAAAATCGCCAAAGCGCGGCAAAGCATGGGTGATGAAATGCTCTAAAGCCTGTAGAGCTTCTGCACGCGTCGTCGCAAAATTGAAGTTCTCGAGCTTGCCGAAATGGTCGCCAAAGCTGGTCGCGACAAGATCAAGCACATCCTTGGTGATCGCATCAGGCGCAAACGGGAGAGGACCAGAATAGCTGACATCCTTGGGTGCAGCTTTACGGTTGTCATGATCGAAATTCCATTGGCCTTGGGCAGGTTTTCCATCTTCCATCAATAGACCGGTCTTGCGACGCATATCACGATAGAAATATTCCATTCGAAGGGCTTTGCGCCCCTCTGCCCATGTTTCGAACTCCGCGTGGGTTGCGAGAAAGCGATCATCCTCAAGCAAACTCACCTGCAAGGGCGTGCCTTCTAACGCTTCAATCAAACGCCATTCACCGGGCCGCGTCGCGATCACCTCTTTCGCACCGCTCTCTTGTGCTCGGCGTAAAAGTTCCGCCGGAATGCTGCCCGCGTTTTGCGCGTCGTCCAACTGGCTATACAGAACCTTCCAGCTATCCGCCTTCAACGCGGCCGCAAACTTGCGCATCGCGCTGAAAATAAACGCGATCTTCTTAGGGTGATGACGTACATATGTCGCCTCAGACGCGACCTCCGCCATCACAATGATATCGAGCTCTTTGTCGGCTGCGCGCAAAGATGCAAGATCAAGACTAAGCTGATCCCCGAGTATAAGAACCAACCTCACCACGAAACCTCTGCACCAGACCAGTCAAAGAACTTGCCAGTTTGAGTGGCATCTAAACTCGCCAAAACAGACAACAGATTTTCTGCCGCCTGAGATGCCAGAACCGTCGCATGACGTGCCACGTATTTCTCTGTGAACGGAGTTTGAACCGTGCCGGGATGTAACGCGACGCAAGCGAGCTGCTTGTGCGTGCGCGCCAGCTCAATCGCAGCGGTGTGCACGATTTGGTTCACTGCGGCTTTGGCGGCGCGGTAGGCATACCATCCCCCCAAGTGATTGTCCCCGATGGAGCCGACCCGCGCCGACAACACCGAGAGTTGCGCGGGTTGCGCACGATCGATCAGACGTGATGCATGTCGCAAAACCAGCGCCGGGCCAATCGCGTTCACTGCAAACTGATCGGCCATGGCTTGCGCACTTATATGCTTCAAGGATTTCTCGGGCACGGCTCCTTTGATCTCCAATGCACCGCTCGCAACGATAATCAGATCAAAGGTTTGTTCCAAATCTTCCAAAATACGCGCCACCGACGTCTCGTCGGTAATATCAAACCCGTCCACACTTCGCGACAGGCCCGTCACGTGCGTTCCGCTCGCTCTTAGAGCGGTCGAGAGAGCCGCGCCAATTCCACCAGACGCCCCTATGATCAAAGCATTTTTCCATTTCATACTGGACAGCTAAGCCGCGCACACAACTCGTCAATCCAAAAGGGGGTTTTCCTTAACCAAATTCGCGGTATAACCAACCTTATGAACACCAACGGTCATATCCAGATTGACGCACAGCGCTCCCGTGCTGGGTCTCTGCTCGGCCTATTGCTACTTAGCTGCCTCTGAGCGTGCCGGTCGGCGCGAGCGCTCAGAGGAGGACAGTCAGCGCCACTTCACATAGAAATTCCGGTTATTAAGCCCTTGCAGATGCAAGGCGTATGAAAATGAGACAAACCATGAGCAATACAGATAAAGATCGCGTCGTAATCTTCGACACCACGTTGCGCGACGGCGAACAAAGCCCCGGCGCGACGATGAGCCACGAAGAAAAGCTGGAGATCGCGGGTCTGCTCGACGATATGGGCGTTGATATCATCGAGGCGGGTTTTCCAATCGCGTCCGAGGGTGATTTTCGCGCAGTATCGGAGATTGCTAAAAATGCCCGCAACTCTGTAATCTGTGGATTAGCCCGCGCCAACTTTGGCGATATTGATCGCTGCTGGGAGGCGGTGAAACATGCTGAAAAACCCCGTATTCACACGTTTATCGGCACGTCCGAGCTGCACCGCGCTATTCCGAACCTCACCATGGACGAAATGGCCGTGCGCATCCACGACACCGTGAGCCACGCGCGTAATCTGTGTGACAACGTGCAATGGTCGCCCATGGATGCGACCCGCACAGAGGAGGATTACCTTTGCCGCGTCGTTGAAATCGCGATCAAGGCGGGTGCGACGACCATCAATATCCCTGACACTGTGGGCTATACAGCCCCGATCGAGAGCGCAGATTTGATCCGAATGTTGATCAACAAAGTCCCCGGTGCAGATGATATCGTCTTTGCGACCCATTGTCATAACGACCTTGGTATGGCGACCGCGAACTCTTTGGCGGCCGTCGAAGGCGGTGCGCGTCAGATCGAATGTACGATTAACGGATTAGGCGAACGCGCGGGCAACACGGCGCTGGAAGAAGTTGTTATGGCCCTGAAAGTGCGCGGCGATATCATGCCTTACCGCACGGGGATCGACACTACAAAGATCATGAACATCTCACGCCGCGTCGCGGCAGTGTCTGGTTTTGCGGTACAATTCAACAAGGCTATCGTCGGCAAAAATGCTTTCGCGCACGAGTCTGGCATCCACCAAGACGGCATGCTGAAAAACGCGGAAACCTTTGAGATCATGCGCCCTGAGGACGTGGGTCTCACGGAAACCAACATCGTGATGGGCAAGCATTCTGGCCGTGCCGCTTTGCGTTCCAAGCTGGAAAACTTGGGGTTCGAGCTGGGTGACAACCAGTTGAAAGACGTCTTTGTGCGCTTCAAAGAACTGGCAGATCGCAAGAAGGAAATCTTCGACGACGATCTGGTCGCTTTGATGAACACCGCGTCCGATCCAGAAAGCGAGCGTTTGAAATTGACCTCTTTGCGCGTCGTCTGTGGCACGGATGGCCCGCAGGAAGCAGTGATGCGCATGTTAGTTGATGGCGTCGAAAAATCCACAACCGCAACCGGCGACGGCCCCGTAGATGCGACGTTCAATGCTGTTAAAGCCTTGTTCGCACATGAGGCGCGTTTGCAGCTTTATCAAGTGCACGCAGTGACGGAAGGTACAGACGCGCAAGCCACCGTGTCCGTGCGTTTAGAGGAAGAGGGTCGCACTGTGACAGGACAATCTGCTGACACGGATACTGTCGTAGCTTCGGCAAAAGCCTACATCAGCGCATTGAACCGCCTTTTGATGCGCCGCGAACAGACGGACGTCGGCTATGACACAAAAGGTGTCAGCTATAAGGATGTTTCCTGAGCTTGGTATGACAGCGAAAACAAAGGCTTTGGCCTCGCGAAACCGCCTTCACAAAACTGGGGCGGTTTCGCGCCGATGCATCCGCCACCCCCTTTTCCCTAGCGTAAAAACGCCTATAAGAGCATCTTGTTCACCTCGAGAGAGTCGCGGACCCTATTTCTATTCTGAACAGGACCACAGCACATGGCATTTTGGGACAAACTTTCTGGCCTCTTCACGTCAGATATGGCGATTGACTTGGGTACAGCGAACACGCTGGTCTACGTCAAAGGCAAAGGCGTTGTTCTGTCAGAGCCTTCCGTGGTCGCCTATCACATCAAAGATGGTGTCAAAAAAGTCCTCGCCGTGGGAGAAGACGCGAAACTTATGCTTGGCCGCACACCTGGTTCTATCGAGGCAATTCGCCCGATGCGCGAAGGTGTAATTGCGGACTTTGATACCGCCGAAGAAATGATCAAACATTTCATTCGCAAGGTTCACAAACGCTCTACGTTTTCAAAACCAAAGATCATCGTCTGTGTGCCATATGGCGCTACACCCGTTGAAAAACGCGCTATTCGTCAGTCGGTTCTTTCCGCTGGTTCACGTCGTGCGGGTTTGATCGCAGAACCAATTGCAGCCGCGATTGGTGCTGGCATGCCGATCACGGATCCGACGGGTAACATGGTTGTTGATATCGGTGGTGGTACAACCGAGGTCGCGGTTCTGTCCCTTGGCGATATCGTTTATGCGCGTTCTGTGCGTGTGGGTGGGGACCGTATGGACGAGGCGATCATCAGCTATTTGCGCCGCCAGCAGAACCTGCTTGTGGGTGAAAGCACGGCTGAACGCATCAAAACCTCTATCGGTACAGCGCGTATGCCGGATGACGGCCGCGGTGCGTCGATGCAAATTCGCGGACGCGATTTGCTCAATGGTGTGCCGAAAGAAACCGAAATCTCCCAAGCGCAGATCGCAGAAGCACTTGCAGAACCTGTTCAGCAAATTTGCGAAGCAGTGATGACAGCGCTTGAAGCCACGCCCCCCGACTTGGCGGCGGATATTGTTGATCGTGGCGTGATGCTCACCGGCGGTGGTGCCTTGCTGGGTGATCTTGATCTCGCCCTGCGCGAACAGACAGGACTTGCCGTATCTATCGCGGATGAAAGCCTGAACTGTGTGGCGCTTGGAACGGGTAAAGCGCTGGAATACGAAAAACAGCTGCGCCACGCGATTGATTACGACAGCTAATTTCGGCATCGTGAAACGCAAGGGCGCCTAAGCCCGTCCAGCGGAGAACGCCTTGGCCAAAGACCGCGCACAAAGTGAAGATTTCACCGCCCCGCTCAAGCGATTGCTTTTGGGCGTGGTGCTCTTGTGCCTCTTTGCCATCTTCATGGTTTGGCGTATCGACAGCCCGCGTGTCGAGCGCTTTCGCCTTGCCGTGATTGACCGCGTTGTTCCTAATTTTGACTGGGCCATGGTACCTGTCACGGGCACCATTAATCTTGTGCGGGACTTTCAAAGCTACCAGCGGATCTATCAGCAGAACCAAGAATTGCGCCGTGAACTCCAGCAAATGAAAAGCTGGAAAGAGGCCGCGCTTCAACTTGAGCAAGAGAATGCGCGACTACTTGATTTGAACTCGGTCCGGCTTGATCCGCGCCTGACCCATGTGACGGGCGTGGTTGTTGCCGATAGCGGATCGCCTTTTCGCCAATCCGTTTTACTAAATGTAGGCCGTCGCGATGGCGTGCTTGATGGTTGGGCAACTATGGACGGGCTTGGCCTTGTCGGGCGGATCTCGGGTGTTGGTGAACGCGCGTCGCGGGTGATTTTGCTCACGGACACCACGAGCCGCATTCCAGCAGTCATTCAACCTTCGGGTCAAAACGTGATTGTTGTAGGTGATAACACGCGTTCTCCACCCGTTGACTTCTTGGAGAACCCCGATCTGGTCCGCCCAGGGGATCGTGTCGTATCCTCTGGTGATGGTGGTGTTTTCCCGGCAGGTTTGGTGATTGGCCAAGTCGCAAAAGACCCCGGTGGACGTTTACGCGTACGCCTGTCTGCAGACTATGAACGGTTGGAATTCTTGCGTGTCTTACGCAATTACGGCGCGGAGCGGATTGAAGACACTGGCAGACTAATCCGGCCAGAGGTTCTTCCTTCAAATCCCGAAACGCCCGCCCCAGACGCCCCTGAACAAACGAGCGAGGCAAGCGATGGCTGAACAACCCCCTGCCCGTGTTTGGGTGATGCGAAGCCTCTACATAGGCCTCTCCTTATCTATCATCTTTCTGCATCTTTTGCCCTTAGCGACCAGCCCTTCGCGATGGTTCGCACCTGACCTTTTGATGGCCTTCACCTTCGCATGGGCGATGCGGCGACCGGAGTATGTACCCGTCATTTCTGTCGGCTTCATCATTCTGCTGGCTGATTTTCTGTTTCAACGCCCCCCCGGACTGCTCGCGGGTCTCATCGTTGTTGGTGCAGAAACCCTGCGCGCACGATCAGTTGCGAACCGCGATATGCCCTATCTCGTTGAATGGATGAGTGTCGCAGGCGTGATGATCACCATCATCTTTGCGGAGCGGCTCTTCCTCGCAATCTTCTTTGTTCCAGCGCCCTCGCTGAGTTTGGTCTTGATTCAGCTCGCAATGACCATAGCGTTATATCCACTCGTCGTGATGATCTCGCATTTCCTATTCAATGTGCGCAGATCAGCCCCCGGCGAAGTCGATGCATTGGGACATAAGTTATGAGACGTTCAGCTACTGAAAAGACGCAAAGCGCCACGAAAGTCACCCGTCGTGGCTTGATCGTGGCTGCTGCGCAAATAGGTTTTGTTGGAATTTTGGGCGCGCGTATGCGCTATATGCAAGTCGAGCAAGCAGATGAATTTCGCCTTTTGGCGGATGAAAACAGGATCAACATTCGATTGATTCCCCCTGCGCGCGGCCAATTGTTTGATCGAAATGGCGCTGTGATTGCTGAAAACGAGCCGAGTTATCGCATCACTATGGTGCGCGAAGATGCCGGCGACGTGAATACTGTGATCGGGCGGCTCTCGACATTGGTCGAGTTGGATGATGATGAATTGAACCGCGCATTCGCAGAAATGAAACGCAGTGCGCCATTCTTACCTGTAACAATCGCGGATCGCATTTCGTGGGAAGAACTGTCGCGCGTCGCCGCGAACGCCCCCGCTCTACCCGGTGTCACGCCAGAGGTCGGTCTATCACGACGCTACCCTCTCGGATCGGCTTTTGCGCATGTCGCAGGGTATGTCGGCCCCGTTAGTCAACGCGATCTGGAGCGCATTGAAGACCCTGACCAGCTCTTGCGTATTCCGAGATTTCAGATCGGCAAAGTCGGCGTAGAAGCAAAATACGAAGACATGCTGCGGGGCAAAGCGGGGGCAAAGCGCGTCGAAGTGAATTCTATCGGGCGCGTCATGCGTGAACTTGATCGTCGTGAAGGTCAATCCGGTGCAAACGTACAATTGACTGTCGATCACAAGCTGCAAGACTATGTGCAAGCACGCCTTGGCGAGGAAAGCGCATCCGTTGTCGTTATGGATCTTAAGCGCGGTGATCTGTTGTCGATTGCTTCTTCCCCGACCTATGATCCCAACAAATTCGTCCGCGGTATATCCGTTGCAGACTATGCGTTCCTGCGCGACAATGATCATCGCCCTCTTGCCTCTAAAACGGTGCAAGACGCATATCCGCCTGGATCCACCTTCAAAATGGTGACAGCGCTTGCCGCGTTGGAAGCAGGCTTGATCACAGCAGAAGACACCGTGCACTGCCCCGGGCATTTGGAAGTCAGTGGTCGCAAATTCCACTGCTGGAAACCCGCAGGCCATGGTCACATGAACCTCGAACTGTCTTTGCGCGAAAGCTGTGATGTCTATTACTACGACCTTGCCCTAAAGGTTGGCATCGAAAATATTTCCGCTATGGCGCGCAAGCTTGGACTGGGTGAAAAGCACGATATACCCATGTCAGCCGTCGCCTCAGGTCTTGCGCCGACGAAAGATTGGAAGCGGCGCGCGCGCGGCAAAGAATGGGTTATCGGCGACACAGTCAACGCCTCTATCGGGCAGGGCTTTGTTCTGTCTTCGCCTTTGCAACTGGCTGTGATGACCGCGCGTCTTGCGACGGGTCGCGATATAAAGCCGCGTTTGATTAACACGGTTGATGGCATTTCGCAGCCCAGCGGATTGGGCACAAAGCTCGATATCAACGAAAGCAATCTGCGCAAGGTCCGTAAGGCAATGTATGAAGTGTCTAACAACCGTCGCGGTACGGCTTATGGCAGTCGGATCATAGAAGATACGTTTCGAATGGCGGGAAAAACCGGAACGAGCCAAGTGCGCAACATTTCCGCTGCGGAACGCGCGCGCGGTGTGACGCGCAACGCAGATCTTCCGTGGGAGCGTCGCGATCACGCATTGTTCGTAAACTTTGCACCATTCGATAATCCAGAAATTGCTGTGGCCGTTGTCGTCGAACACGGCGGTGGCGGATCGACCGCTGCGGCACCCATCGCACGTGATGTCACCTTGCAAGCCCTCTACGGTGAAGATCCTCCTTTGGCCGCCTATCCGAACAAAGATCGCGGGCGTGTGCGGGCACAGCAGAAACGATTACGTGATTTGATCAGCGAAAGTGCCAGTGACGGAAATGGCCGCGCATGAGTTATCTTGAATATACGGTCAAATCCGTACCAACCGGATTTTCCAAGTTCTGGCATCTAAACTGGGCATTGATCGTTCTCGTCACCACAGTCGCAGGCATCGGGTTTTTGATGCTCTATTCGGTTGCAGGTGGATCGTTTAGCCCTTGGGCGGAACCGCAAATCAAACGTTTTTTGCTGGGTTTTACCTTAATGCTGATCGTCGCGATGGTGCCCATCTGGTTCTGGCGCAATATCGCGGGCGTCGCTTATGGCGTGTCGATCATCTTGTTGCTCTACGTTGAATTTTTCGGCGCTGTCGGAATGGGCGCCCAGCGCTGGATCAACCTTGGATTCATGCGTTTGCAGCCCTCCGAGTTGATGAAGATCGCTTTGGTGATGCTGCTCGCAGCCTATTACGACTGGCTACCGCTTGCGCGCACATCGAAACCACAATGGGTCGCCATTCCCGTGTTAATCATCTTGCTGCCAACCATGTTGGTTTTGCGCCAACCCGACCTTGGCACCGCGCTATTGCTGATTTCTGGCGGTGGCTTACTGATGTTTATGGCAGGCGTGCATTGGGCCTATTTTGCGGCTGTCGTCACCAGCGGGATCGGCCTTATCGCAGCAGTCTTTCAAAGTCGCGGCGAGGATTGGCAGTTGTTGAAGGACTATCAGTTCCGACGTATCGACACCTTCTTGAACCCTGCCAGCGACCCCTTGGGCGCCGGGTATCATATCACCCAAAGTAAGATTGCATTGGGATCGGGCGGCTGGACGGGACGTGGATTTATGCAGGGCACGCAATCGCGGCTAAACTTCTTGCCCGAGAAGCACACAGACTTCATTTTCACGACCCTCGCTGAAGAGTTCGGCTTTATCGGGGCCTTCTCCCTCTTGCTGTTGTATTTGCTGATCATTCTGTTTTGCGTGGTCTCCGCGATCAACAACAAGAACCGCTTTGCAGCGCTTGTCACGTTGGGTATCGCGACCACATTCTTTCTGTTCTTCGCCGTGAATATGTCAATGGTCATGGGGCTCGCCCCGGTGGTTGGCGTCCCGCTTCCTTTGGTGAGCTATGGAGGCTCTGCAATGTTGATTTTGTTAATCGGTTTTGGTCTTGTCCAAAGCGCACATGTGCATAGGCCGCGCTGATGGTGACGCAGGTTTTATTCGCCGCAAAGGAAGAGCGCTGGACAGAGTATCAAGCGCCTTTGACCAGAGCACTTAGAGAGGTGGGTGTTGAGGCTAATCTCGGCACAGATCTGCCAAATGAAGACGTCGAGTATATCGTCTACGCCCCTAATTCGAGCGTGCAGGATTTTTCAGTTTTTCCTAAACTGAAGGCGGTCTTGAACCTTTGGGCCGGTGTCGAAACCGTCGCACCGAATAAAACCTTGAAAGCGCCGCTCGCTCGGATGGTGGATCATGGGCTTACCCAAGGCATGATCGAGTGGGTGACAGGACACGTAATGCGCCACCACCTTGGCATGGATGCGCATATCATCAATCCTGATCGCAATTGGCCCGCGGGCGCGCCGCCTTTAGCTGAACAGCGGTCCGTTACGATCTTGGGTCTTGGGGCTTTGGGTGCAGCTTGCGCGCAGATGCTGACGCAGATCGGCTTTCCCGTAAATGGTTGGAGTCGCATGCAAAAAGATATTGAAGGCGTAGGCTGTTACAGCGGTGATGCAGGTTTAAAAGCCGCGTTAGACGGCGCGGACATAGTGGTTCTTTTACTGCCGGACACCCCGGCCACCGAAAATGTTATGAACGGTGAAAGCCTTGGCTGGTTGGCCCAAGGTGCTACGATCATCAATCCTGGCCGCGGGCCTTTGATTGACGATGATGCACTGCTTGTGGCGCTGGACTCGGGCCAAGTGGGGCACGCCACGCTCGATGTGTTTCGCATCGAGCCTTTACCACAGGATCATTCATTTTGGGCCCATCCAAACGTGACCGTCACACCGCATATCGCGTCTGAGACGCGCACATGGACCGCCAGCCAATGCGTCGCAGAAAACGTGCGGCGCGGCGAAGCGGGCGAGCCGTTCTTGCACCTCGTGGATCGCAGCGTCGGGTATTAACGAAGCTTCGGCGGTTTGTTGGGATCAGAGCCTGGCGCGGCGCGCACAACCTGTTCGCGCACCTCGGTCTTGGGCAACTCAAATCGCAGGCCAACCTTAGCCATCGCAGCCGCCATCGGGTCGCTCGTTTTAAAGAAGCCAACATCAATGCTACCGGCCTCAATGCCTGAGAACGTCAAAGCCTCGCCTGCCGCAGTCGCGAGCGCAGTTTCCGCACCCTCAAGCGCACCGACGAAGCCTAACAAATGCCCCTGACGCCCACCTTCATAGTGGACAGCGACGAGATAAGCGTTGCTTGCGAGACCCGCAGCACTCGCTAATTTAACATCTAACGCGGTGAGGAGTTCTTCGGGTAAACCCTTTGGCGCGTAAAGCTCTTGCGGCGTTTCTTCCACCTCATCAGGGCGATGATCCAACGTATCACAGAGCCAACTCACCGCCTCAGGTGGGATGAGCATTTGCGATGTGGCAACTTCCAGATTAACCCCAAGGCCAATCCCCTGCCCCGCGAGCATCTGCGCAATGACCCGACCAGAAAGCGCCGCGTAGGGTGCACGTTTACCGACGAATTGCGCAAGACGTTCGATGCGATCAAACACGAGAACAAAACTGGCATCACCGAGATCAAAAATCTCTGGATTGATCTGATCACCGTCGGCTTCTTTGGTAAGCAAAAGAAACAACTCATTGTCCGCCAACCGCTCATAAAACCTTAGACGCGCGGCATCATCATTGGGTGCGGCCTCCATCGCGGCATGTGCGATGTCCAAGCTTGTTTCTTCGCTCATCTTAACACCTCTTGAACACGTGCGCGGAGCACGGGCAGTAAGTCCGCTTCAAACCACGGATTTTTCTTCAGCCAAGCGGTATTGCGCCATGAGGGATGCGGCAAGGGAAAAACCGACGGCGCATGGCTTTGCCACTCCATGACTGTTTGCGTGACTTTGGGCGCACCGCCCAAGTGCCATTTCATTGCATAGCTCCCGATCAACAGCGTCAGTGGCATTGGCCCCAGAGCATCCATCAAAGGGCGCCGCCAAGATTTCGCGCAAATCGCGGGTGGCGGGAGATCGCTGCCTTTTGCGTTGTAGCCCGGGAAACAGAAGGCCATGGGGGCGATCGCAAGCTTGCTTCGATCATAAAACGTGGCTTCATCCAGCCCAAGCCAGTCACGCAACCGATCTCCAGAGGGATCCGTAAAGGGGCGACCGCTTTCATGAACACGTGCACCCGGCGCTTGACCCGCAATCAAAATGCGCGATTTCACGCCATTCGCAGACACCCAAAGCACAGGGCGCGGGGCATGCTGGGTCGCGGTTTTCGCAAAGCGATCCGCGCATAACTGGCATTTTGTGATATCTTGAAGAAGCGCTTTCATCAGCGCGCAATTTAGAGGGACACGCCGTCACAACAAGCCCTATGACCGCAGTTTCCCACTCTTATGCGCATCATCATCCGTCCAACTCAGAAAAATTTGGCTAAATTCCCCTACAAATCGCCCACAATTACCCTCAAGCATTGAAACAATTATGCGTGATGTGACATACTGTGGACAAAATCGGCACATAAAGAATGCTTAAGACACCCTATATATAAAGAAGCGGTACGGCAGGCCGGATAGGAAAATGTTAGAGTTCGAGAACGTCAGCAAGTCCTTTTGGACGGGAACGCAGCGCAAGGTGATCCTTGATCGCGTATCGTTTCGCGTGGAGCTTGGCCGCTCCATAGGCATTCTTGCGCCTAACGGCACCGGGAAAACGACCCTCGTGAACATGATGGCCGGCCTGGAAAAACCCGACGAAGGCGAAATTCGGCGTGGCTGTAAGATCTCTTTCCCGCTTGGCTTTATGGGTGGGGTGATCACCAAACACACGGCTATGGAAAATTCGCGCTATATCGCGCGGCTTTATGGGCTTGATCCCGACTATGTCGAAGCCTTCTGTCGCTGGCTGTGTGGGTTGGGTGAGTACTTTGATCAACCGCTAGGTACCTATTCATCAGGTATGCGCGCGCGGTTCACTTTTGCGCTGCTACTTGCGCTCGATTTCGACATGTACCTCATCGATGAGGGCATGCCCAACAGCACGGACGTAGAATTCAACCGCAAAGCGGGCGAAATTCTGCGCGAACGTCTGCGGACAACAACAATTATCATTGTCTCTCACCAAGCAGAGACCCTCGAACGATTTGCAGCCTCCGCCGCAGTTTTGGTAAACGGCAAGTTGCAAATGTTTGACACCTTGGAAGAAGCGAAACAGCTCTATGACTACGAAACCCAAGGCTAAGAAGTTCCGCATCAAGCGGACTGGCTCACTCGCGGATGGACAATCTGCAGCGCCCGAGGCTCCTGCCGCGGCCCATGAACCTGCACGCGAGGCCCAACCACAAAGGCCCGCCCAGCAACAGCCTACCCCGCAACCAGCCGCTGCGCGTCCACCACAGCAAGGCCAAACCGCAGCAACGCAGCAAGCGATGGGACGCATCCAGCCCGCTAAGAAAGCTATGCCCGCAGGGTCCGCTGCTGCAACACAAGCGCAAGCAAATGCGCAGACGAACAATGCCGCTCAAGCGCGCGCAGGGCTTGTGTCATCTGCCGCTGAGGCCGTCGCGGATCAGGACATCAACGCGATCAAGCGCGAAGGTTTGACAGGACGTCAGTTGCGTATGGCGCGTCGCGCGGCGCAGAAATACGGGCTTGCCCCAACCTCTGATTACGATGCCGTGCGTCAATTGCGTGGCCGTGGCATTGATCCCTTTCAGCGCACCAACATGTTGGAGCTTGTGGTTCCCAGCGAGACAGCAAGCGGCAATGGCGGCAGCTCTGCCAGCCAGCCTTTGATGCCACAGGACCCAACGCTAGAGCCTGTGAACCTACCGCAAACGATGCCCGCAGGCAACAATATGCCTGCGCATCCCGAAGGTCCTAGCCCCGCAGAGCGTCGCGCGGCCGAAGTTGGCGAGATCCAGAAAGGTATCGCAAGACGGCGTCGTCGCAAGCTGGCTCTGCTGTTCACACGCTTGTCGTTCTTCGTGTTCCTGCCAACGCTGATTGTCGGCTATTATTACTATTTCATCGCGACTCCAATGTACGCGACGAAATCCGAATTTCTGATTCTAAAAGCCGAAAGCTCTGGCGGCGCGATGGGTGGTCTTTTGGCCGGTACGCAATTCGCGACCAACCAAGACGCGATCGCGGTTCAGTCCTATTTGACCTCCAAAGACGCAATGCTCAGGCTCAACGCCGATGCAGGATTCATGAACCACTTTATGAATCCAAGCATCGACAGTATCCAACGCCTGGAAGAAAACCCGTCGAACGAAGATGCCTATAAAATTTTCAAGAAAAACATCGAAATCGGCTATGATCCGACTGAGGGTGTTATCAAAATGGAAGTAATCGCTGCTGATCCTGTGCTGAGCGCTTCCTTCTCCAAATCCCTGATTAGCTATGCGGAAGAACGCGTCGATAACCTGTCTTTGCGCAAGCGTGAAAGCCAGGTCTCTGACGCGGAACGCAGCTTTAGGAACGCTGATGAAGAGCGCCGCTTTGCCCAAGAACGGCTAGTGCGTCTCCAGCAAGAAGGCGCAATTCTTGACCCCGAAGGCAAGATCACATCGCTGCGCAGCCAGATCAACAACATCGAAGTTCAACTGCAAGAGAAAGAGCTGCAACTCGCCGCATTGCTCGACAATAACCGCCCGAACCGGGCCAAGGTTGACGGTGCGCAAGGCGAGGTGCGTCGTTTCCGCGCGCTGTTGGATCGTTTGAACGATCAGATGACAAATGCGTCGCAGGGCGAAAATTCATTGGCTGAATTGTCGGCTCAGATCCAGCTGGCTCAGGCGGACGTGGCGACTCGCGATATGCTTCTGGCGTCTGCCTTGGAGCAATTGGAACAGACCCGCCGCGAAGCCGCATCGCAAGCGCGCTACCTCACCACAAGTGTGGAGCCGGTGCCAAGCCAAGACCCATCTTATCCGCGCAAGTTCGAGAACACTATTTTGGCGTTTCTCGTTTTTGCCGGCATCTACCTTATGATCTCGCTTACTGCGTCGATCCTTCGCGAACAGGTATCTTCCTAATATGAAAACTCTCGATATCGGCGGCTTGTCCGTCGGCAACGCTGCGCCCCTGACGATCATCGCGGGCCCGTGCCAATTGGAAAGCGCAGATCACGCGCAGATGATTGCAGGCAAGATGAAAGAAGCCTGCGATGCGGTCGGCGCTCAATATATGTTTAAAGCGTCCTATGACAAAGCCAACCGCACCTCTCTTTCGGGTGAACGTGGGTTGGGGATCGATCAAGGCCTGAAAGTTCTAAGTGATCTCCGCAAGGCGATGGGCGTACCTATTTTAACGGACGTTCATAATGAAGTACAATGCCCACTTGCCGCCGATGCGGTTGACGTGTTGCAAATCCCTGCTTTCCTTTGCCGTCAAACCGACATGCTCTTGGCCGCGGGTAACACAGGCGCTGTGATCAACGTCAAAAAGGGCCAGTTTCTGGCCCCTTGGGAAATGCCCAACATCGTTGCCAAGCTCGAAAGCACAGGTAACAAACGCATCATGCTAACAGAACGAGGCACGTCTTTTGGGTACAACACCTTGGTCGCGGACATGCGCGGCCTGCCCCAAATGGCACAAACTGGCTATCCGGTGGTGATGGATGCGACCCATTCCGTGCAGCAACCCGGTGGTCGCGGAGGATCATCTGGAGGACAGCGTGAATTCGCGCCTGTGATGGCGCGCGCGGCAGTCGCTGTCGGCGTTGCAGCGGTGTTTATGGAAACGCATCAGGACCCTGACAATGCACCCTGTGATGGGCCTAACATGATTTATCTGGACCAGATGCCAAATCTTTTGAGCACATTGATGAAGCTGGACGCAGTTGTGAAAGCAAATCCCGTAGAAATTTAAGAGAAGAGTATCATGCGCAAGCCTGCTCCAAGCGTCACCCCAAACACATGGGAATTCTTACGCGATGCGATGATCAAGCCAACTGGCTTTCGCGAATATGATGCCCGCTGGAAATATCCTGACGACATCAACTTACCGGGAATCACCGCGCTTGGCCTGGGCCTTGGCACGCAAATGCAGCGACGCGGGATCGAGCCTGTAATTGCTGTTGGCAATGACTATCGCGAGTATTCTCTGTCCGTGAAGAACGCGCTCATCCTTGGCTTGATGCAGGCGGGTATCCACGTGAAAGATATCGGCCCTGCGGTCTCCCCAATGGCCTATTTCGCACAGTTTCATCTGAACGCACCAGCGGTCGCGATGATCACAGCCAGCCACAATCCGAACGGATGGACCGGCGTTAAAATGGGATTCGAGCGTCCTCTGACACACGGCCCAGACGAGATGAGCGAGCTGCGCGATATCGTCCTCAATAATGAGGGGCAGCCCGCCAAAGGTGGCGGATATGAATTCGTAGACGGCGTGCGCGAAGCTTATCTTGATGACCTCGTCGGGGATTTCAAAATGACCCGCAAGCTGAAGGTCGTATGTGCCACGGGCAACGGTACGGCAAGCGCCTTTGGGCCGGAGCTATTTGAACGCCTTGGCGTGGAAGTTGTGCCAAGCCACAACACGCTAGATTACGATTTTCCCAACTACAATCCAAATCCCGAAGCCATGGAAATGCTGCATGATATGGCAGTCTCGGTGAAAGCGTCGGGTGCTGATTTCGCGCTTGGCTTCGATGGCGACGGGGATCGTTGTGGCGTCGTTGATGATGAGGGTGAAGAGATTTTCGCAGACAAGGTCGGCGTCATCATGGCCCGTGATCTGAGTAAGATATACGCCAATGCCACCTTCGTAGCGGATGTGAAATCCACAGGCCTTTTTGCGGCGGATCCTGTTTTGCAGGCGAACGGCGTCACGGCGGATTATTGGAAAACCGGTCACAGCCATATGAAGCGCCGTGTTAAAGAACTGGGTGCGCTCGCCGGTTTTGAGAAATCGGGTCACTACTTTCTGGCAGAACCAATAGGACGCGGGTACGATTGCGGCATGCGCGTCGCAGTCGAGATTTGCAAATTGATGGACCGCAATCCCGATATGTCGATGTCCGACCTGCGCGAGGCACTGCCAATTACATATGCAACTCCGACGATGTCGCCATATTGCGCAGATGAAGAGAAATATGCCGTTCTTGATCGCATCGTTGCGAAGTTGTGCGCCAAACACGACGCGGGCGAACCCCTTGCGAGACGCGCAATCAAACAGATCATCACCGTCAATGGCGCGCGCGTGATCTTGGACAACGGGTCTTGGGGCTTGGTACGCGCGAGCTCGAACACCCCGAATTTGGTCGTCGTCTGTGAGAGCGCCGAAAGCGATGAAGAAATGCGTGCGATCTTTGCCGATCTTGATGCGGTGATCCGAACAGAACCGCTGGTTGGCGACTATGATCAAACGATCTGAGCCAATTTGGCACGGGTGACAAAGAAATCGCGCCTGCTATAAGGCGCGCAAACACAGCGATGATGCAGGAATAGCGACATGACAGTACAGGTTTTCGGCCACAAATCCCCGGACACGGATAGCACAGGATCTCCCCTCATTTGGGCCTGGTATTTGTCAGACATCAAAGGCACGCCCGCCGAGGCGAAACTACTTGGCGAGCCAAACACCGAAGCCGCTTTCATGCTAGAGCGTTGGAGTCTACAAAAACCAGCGATCATCGCAGACGTTGAAGCTGGCGCGCCTTGCGTTGTTGTCGACACGAATAACCCTGCGGAATTGCCGGCCTCAATCAACGATGCGGACGTGCAAACGATCATCGATCACCACGCTTTGGTGGGGGGATTGAAAACCAAAGGTCCTATCGACATCACGATCAAACCTTTGGCCTGCACAGCGACCATCATGCACGACTTGATGGGTGACGATGCCGCCAAGATGCCAGAGGCCATCAAAGGGGCGGCACTGACGTGCATCCTATCTGACACTTTGGAATTCCGTAGCCCGACCACGACAGCGCATGACAAAGCGGTTGCCGAAAAACTCGCCGCCGATCTCGGCATTGATATTGCGTCCTACGCCGCTGAAATGTTCGCAGCCAAGTCGGATGTGTCGAGCTTTTCCGATGCAGAGCTTCTGCGCATGGATTCGAAAGAATACGAAGTGGATGGCACCAAATTCCGTGTCTCCGTGCTTGAAACCACATCGCCCGCAACGGTTTTGGATCGCAAAGACAGCTTGATGGCGACAATGACAACCGTCGCGTCAGAAGACGGCGTAGATCAGGTTCTCTTGTTCGTGGTCGATATCCTGAACGAGCAAAGCACGCTGTTGGTGCCAAACGATCTGGTGAAAACCGTTGCGGCGAAGTCCTTTAACGCTGATGCCACTTCAGACACAGTTATTTTAGCAGGCGTGGTAAGCCGTAAAAAACAGATCATCCCGAACCTCAAAGTCTGATCTTATTGAGCGCGCTTCAATGGGCGCGCACTTTATTTTTTGGTTTGCTTCCAACTGAGTTATTTTTAGATCAAAGAAGAATGCTGTTTTGTCCGCAGTCCTGTAGCAAGACCGTGAACCTGTTTTCGAGGCCCGCACAATGACCCGTATCGTTTCCAATCTTGCCGAAATTTCCCACCAATATGACGCGCTTTTCGTGGACCTGTGGGGCTGTGTGCATGATGGCATCAAAGCGTTGCCTGACGCTGTCAAGGCCTTGCAAGCATACCGTCAGAGCGGTGGTAAAGTTGTACTTGTCACCAATTCTCCGCGACCGCGTGTCGGCGTTGAAAAACAATTGGTGCATTTTGGTGTACCTGAGGATGCTTGGGACACGATCGCCACATCTGGCGATTCTGCGCGGTCTGCGATGTATCGCGGTGCTGTTGGAGAAAAAGTGTATTTCATCGGCGAGCGACGCGATCAAGACTTTTTCCGGCCTTTGGATATTCTGGAAAACCCTGTCGAAATCACACAAGTCCCGCTCGATGAAGCCGAAGGCATCGTCTGCGCGGGACCCTTTGATCCGATGGCCGATCTGGATGTGATGCGGCCCGACTTTCTTTTGGCAAAACAATATGGCCTGAAACTGCTCTGCGCGAACCCCGATATCGTCGTGGATCGTGGTGAGACACGTGAATGGTGTGCCGGAGCGCTTGCCGCGCTTTACACTGAAATGGGTGGCGAGAGTCTATATTTTGGCAAGCCGCATCCACCAATCTATGACCTTGCACGTCGTCGCCTCAGTGCACTGGGAAAACCAATTGCAGATGACCGTATTCTTGCGATTGGTGATGGCGTTCTAACTGATATCGCAGGGGCAATGGGCGAAGATATCGATTCTTTGTTCATAACCGGCGGTTTGGCGCGAGAAGAAACGCGAACATGCACTGATCCAGACGCATCTGCCCTTAAAAGCTATCTTTCTGAGCAAATGTCGGCCCCAACTTTCGCGATTGGTTATCTTCGATAACACTTTACACTTGCCAGATGCCGCATTTGCAAAGTAATAAAGTTTCAATGCGATCAATTTTTGGGTCCATTTATTACCTTGTGAACCCTTGGAGGGTCTTATGTTGGATAACTTGCCCCGTGGAACGATCTGCATTGAAGACATCGAAATGGGGATGGTCCGCCATCTGCGAAAGGTCGTAACGGATCGCGATATTGAGCTGTTTGCGGAAGTCTCAACAGATCGCAATCCCGTGCATCTCGATGATGTGTATGCCAATGATACAATATTCGAAGGTCGCATCGCGCATGGCATGCTGACGGCTGGTTTGATCTCCGCTGTGATCGGTGAACAATTGCCTGGCCATGGCACCGTTTATATGGGTCAAAGCCTCAAGTTTCTCGCGCCTGTCCGCCCCGGAGACATGGTGCACGCAGAAGTCGAAGTGATCGATATTGAGCACGCGAAACGCCGTGTTAAGCTGGATTGTCGCTGCATGGTCGATGGCAAAAAAGTGCTAATCGGCGAGGCGACTGTTCTCGCGCCAAGCCGCAAGTTCGACTGATCCGCATCGCAGCTTGCAACGCCCCAAAAGGCGGGCTACGCCAACAGTTATGCGAATTATCCGTGACTATACATATGTGAATGACCAAGATCGTGGCGCGAGCGCTGCGATTGGCAATTTTGACGGCGTGCACCTTGGCCACCGCGCTGTGATCGAGATTGCACGCAAGGCTGGTGAAAAAGCTGGTGCCCCTTGTGGCGTACTGACCTTTGATCCGCATCCGCGACAATATTTTGCCCCAAACGCCGATCCGTTCCGATTGATGGGGCCGGCTGCAAAAGCAACTGAATTAGCGAAAATCGGGGTGGAGCGGCTGTATCAGTTGAACTTCAATGCGGCCCTTGCTGCTTTGTCCCCAGAAGAGTTCGCCACACGCGTCATTCATGAAGGTTTCGGTCTGCAACACGTCGTGGTTGGGGCTGATTTTTGTTTTGGCAAGGATCGCGTGGGCAAGGCGGCGGATTTACAGGGATTTGGCGAGAAACTCGGTTTTGGCGTCACAATCGCAGAGTTAATTGAAGGCACGCAAGGCCAAGTATCCTCCACCAGCATTCGTCAGGCTTTGGCAAAAGGCAAACCCCGCGACGCGGCGGACATGCTGGGCCATTGGCACAGGATCGAGGGCATAGTCATCGGTGGTGAACAACGCGGCCGCGAGTTAGGCTATCCCACAGCCAATATGTCCATTGAAGGTCTGCATCCACCCCGCTTTGGCGTTTATGCCGTTCTGGTCGAGGTTCAAGATGGCCCGCATGTAGGCAAATATCATGGCGTTGCTTCTATGGGGGTAAGGCCAATGTTTGGCATCAATCGCCCGAACCTTGAGACGTTTCTGTTCGACTTCACGGGCGATCTTTACGGAGCCACCCTGTCTGTGGCCTTGGTCGACTATTTGCGCCCTGAAGAGAAGTTTGATGGCTTGGATGCTTTGATCACGCAAATGGATGCGGATAGCGCCAAATCCCGCGCGATTTTGGCCGCTTTATGAGCGATGATCTGATCGCAGCCAAAGGGTTGTCCAAACGCTTTTGGGAACGCAAAACCATGACGCAGATGTCCCAAGATGAATGGGAAGCGCTCTGTGATGGCTGCGGGAAATGTTGCCTCAACAAGCTAGAGGATGAGGACAGTGGCGAGGTTGTTCTAACCAACATCGCTTGTCGCTTGCTGGATGATAGCACCTGTCGTTGTGCGCAATATGACATTCGCCATCAGTTCGTTCCTGAATGTATCGTGCTAATGCCCAGCAATATTCCCGAACATCTCTATTGGATGCCGCAGACCTGCGCGTATCGCCTTGTTCATGAGGGTCGCCCGCTTGAAGATTGGCATCCCCTGATTAGCGGTCGCGCCGATAGCGTGCACGCGGCAGGGGTTTCAGTTAAAGATAAAACAGTCCCGGAATTTGAAATTGATGAAGATGACTGGGAAGAACATGTCATCGAGGAGCCACTCTAATGTTTTTCGCCTCTGATAACGCAGGCCCCGTGCATCCAGAAGTTCTAGCTGCACTTGCCACGGCAAACCAAGGCTACGCAATGCCGTATGGTGCGGATGATGGCATGGGTCGTGTGCGTGAACAGCTGCGCGGTATTTTCGAGGCGCCGGATGCAATGGTGCATTTGGTATCCACTGGCACAGCCGCGAATTCCTTAGCTCTTGCCTGCATGTGCCAACCATATGAGACTGTCTTTTGTTCAAGCGTTGCGCATATCCATGAAGATGAATGCGCAGCACCAGAGTTTTATTCAGGCGGCGCAAAGCTGACGGTAGTGCGCTGTGATGTCGACAAAATGTCGCCCGACGACTTGCGCCAAGCAATCGCCAATGAAGGAACGCGCGGTGTTCATGGGCCGCAACGGGGCGCAGTGTCGATCACGCAAGTGGCTGAAAAAGGATCTGTTTACACGCTTGATGAGCTGAAAGCGCTCGTTGCCGTTGCAAAGGAGTTTAACCTACCTGTGCATCTTGATGGGGCACGTTTCGCCAACGCTTTGGCCACTTTGGGCTGTTCAGCGGCAGCAATGACGTGGAAACTTGGCATTGATGCTGTCAGCTTTGGCGGAACCAAAAATGGTTTGATGGGTGTTGAGGCGGTTGTGTTCTTTGATCCCAAGACTTCTTGGGAATTTGAGCTGCGCCGCAAACGCGGGGCGCATCTGTTCTCAAAGGTTCGCTATCTCGCAGCCCAGATGGAAGCTTATCTCACTGACGATCGTTGGCTCACGAGTGCACGCAAAGCCAACGCAAATATGTCGCGTCTCGCCACTGGATTGCGCGATCTGGTAGGAACTGAATTCCTTGTAGAGCCAGAGGCGAACATGATGTTCGCAAAAATGCCCCGCGCGACGCACAGACGTTTGCACGATGGTGGGGCTGTTTATTATCTCATGGATGGTGACCTAGAGGGAGATGACCCAAACGAGCAACTTTTGTGCCGTCTCGTCTGCGACTGGTCAATTTCTGAAGAGCAGATTGATCAATTCATCGCCCTTGCTGTTGGCTAATCATCTGTAAAACTTCACGCGCGACAGCCTCTGGTTTCGTCAAGGGAACCATGTGACCACCACCCGGAATGCACACGCGTGTCGCATTAGGAATTCTACGCGCCAAACCATCGCACACACTGTTCATCGCCGCCTCCCCCTGGCCGCCATCAATGATCAGCGTGAGTGCTTTGATTGCCTCGAGCTTGCGCGTGCCAAGCAAATCATAGGGGTCTTCATTCACTGCGCGCGAACCTGCACCGATCAAAGGAATGCGCTTGATAATTGCGTTTTGGCCTTCTTCTGGCAGGCTCTCCCACGGGCGACCATCGCCATAAAGTTTCGTGAACATCTGAGCTGCCTTGGCGTGCTCGCCATCTACTAATGCCTGATAAAACCCGCTCATCGCGCCCATCAAACGCTCCATGGCCATTGGGTTGTCTCGCTTGGCAACCGCCATCATGACTGGTTCTATAAGGGTTAAACTGCGCACCATTTGAGGCCGCTCCACCGCCAAACGCAGCGCAACGGTCCCACCAAAGCTATGCCCGATCACATCCATCGGTTCGCTTAAAAGATCCAAAGCCATATCGGTCACGCGATCTTGCAGATCACCGTCATAGTCCCAATCTGCCGCGCGCCCATGGCCCGGCTGATCAAACCCGGTTAGGCTCAGCGCACCACCAAGGGCTGCACCCATCTTTGTGTACGCACCGCCATGACCAAGCGAGCAATGCAGCAAAAGACCCTTGCGCGGGCCAAAGCCATAACTGCTTAGGTTGCTGGGATGCCCTGCAAGAACACGCTGAACCACGGTTAAAGATCACCAGACAGGTAGGCGTCCAGATCGTCCAAACGATCCTGCCCCCAGAACCGTTGATCATCGTCTGTGACGTAAAATGGCGCGCCGAAAGCGCCCGCGTTCATCGCATCTTCCAAGTTCGCCGCGTAGGTTTCCGCAGAGCTCAGCATATCTTTATCAGCGACCGACGCATCAAATCCCGCCTCAACCAAACACGCACGCACAACCTCGTCTTGCGACACATCTTTGTCCTCAGCCCAAATGCAGCGGCCAAGCGCGTGGATGAACTTGCCCATATCCCCATTGCCATCACGCGATGCTGCGATGATCGCATAGCAAGACGGTGCTGCATTCATCGGCCAAAAAGCAGGCTTCATATTCAAAGTCAGCCCGGCTTTCTTTGCCTGACGCGGCAATTCTTGCGCGCGGTAGGACATGCGATTTGGGTGACGGTCCTTGGGAAGCTGACCGCCTGTGCGAAGAAACAATGCGGGCAGATCAAGTGGTTTGTAGTTCACTGTTTTCCCATGCTTCGCGGCAATCTCTTCAAGGCGGTTACCCGCGAGATAAGCATAGGGCGAAAGGGTGGAAAAATAGTAATCGATATGAGCCATTTGGTCTCTCCGTCAATCTATCGCGCGCTGCGCGCTTTGCCGCACGGTAGCCACGTGCTAAGCGGTGTCAACCTCGCGATTCTGTCTCGCGAATTGGCTGCTAAGGACCCGACACATGCCCAATCTCACTGATCCCAAGCTTATCTCTGGCAATGCGAACAAACCCCTCGCGACCGCGATTGCACGTCGCATGTCGATGCATCGTGGTATGAGCGTTGACTTGGTTGATGCCCGCGTAGAACGTTTCAATGATGGCGAGATTTTCGTGGAAATGTACGACAATGTGCGCGGCGAAGATGTGTTCATCATTCAGCCCACGTCCAACCCTGCGAACGACAATCTGATGGAACTACTGATCATGTCCGACGCTTTGCGCCGTTCTTCTGCGCAGCGGATCACCGCTGTCATTCCTTACTTTGGCTATGCACGTCAGGATCGCCGCACGAAGGCGCGCACGCCAATTACAGCGAAACTTGTTGCGAATATGCTTGTAGAGGCGGGTGTAGAGCGAATCCTCACGATGGATCTACATGCGGCACAAATCCAAGGTTTCTTCGATATTCCGGTCGATAACCTTTACGCTTCGCCCATCTTCGCACTCGATATAATGAGCCACTTCAAGAATCAGATGGAAGACGTGATGATCGTATCCCCTGATGTAGGCGGCGTTGCCCGTGCGCGTGAGTTGGCGAAACGGATCAACGCGCCTTTGTCCATCGTGGACAAGCGTCGCGAAAAGCCGGGCGAAATTGCCGAAATGACAATCATCGGGAATGTCGAGGGCAAGACCTGTATCATCGTGGACGACATTTGCGACACCGCTGGCACGCTCTGCAAAGCGGCTGAGGTGCTGTTGGAGAATGGTGCGAAGGAAGTACACTCCTACATCACCCACGGCGTGTTGAGCGGTCCAGCGGTAGAGCGTGTGACGAACTCTGTGATGAAGAGCTTGGTGATCACGGATACGATTGAAGCGACAGAACCTGTTCTGGGTGCGCCAAACATCCGCATCGTTCCAACTGCACCTATGTTTGCGCAAGCGACGCTCAACATCTGGAACGGCACGTCTGTTTCATCGTTGTTTGATGTGGAGACTTTGGGACCGATCTATGAAGGGCTTTACTCGGTTTAACTCACGTCCCACTCGTCTTCGTCGCGAAGACCACCCATTGCAATCCAAGACAGGCGCACGCGGGCGACGCGTGTGTCGCCCCATGTGCGAAAGATCAGATCGAAGCCAGTGGTGGAGATATTCTTGGCCAATACGTCCGATCGCACATTGGAATCCTTGTCCAAATCCATCAGCGACATCGACACGTGCACAGAAGGCGCAGCTTCGAATGGTTCAGAAAATACGATAGTTTTCTTGCGTTGACGCGTACCACTACCCGACCACATCTTACCATCATTCTCGTAATCAGAGAACATGATGTGTTCGCCTTGATCTATTCCAAAGAGATGACTGCGAATGCGTTTCATGTGGCTTTCACATAAATGAATGGAACTAGTCTAAGAGTTGGTAACATCGAATGATGCCATTAACTTGGCAAGCCTCGAACGCTTAGGCAATAAAAAAGCCCTCCCGAAGTGAAGGAAGGGCCTAAATTCTTAAATCAGCAATTATTTAGTTAACGCTGATACCAAGCGCGTCACCAATCGCAACAACATCTGCTAGAGCTTTGGCTGCATCATCTACGCCTTCGCTCTTTGCATCTTGCGCTTTCTCAAACGCATCTGTCGCCGCGTCGATCATGCTTTTAAGCGTCGCTTGATCCATGTCTGCCTTCGCAATCGCACGCTCGGCCAGAACGGAAATACCGCCATCACCGATCTCTGCGAAACCGCCGGTTACCACATACTCTGCGTCACCCGCTGGGCCGCTCACTTTCAAAACGCCTGGGCGTAGTGTTGTGATCGTTGGTGCGTGATCAGCCATAGCTGTCATGTCACCGTCAGAGCCTGGAATTTGCACTTCACTCACCTGCATGGATGCGAGGCTGCGCTCTGGGGAAACCAGATCGAATTGCAATGTATCCGCCATGTTCGTCTCCTTTGTAGGTGGTGCTGAGCGAGCTCAGCACCGACCAAATCAACGATTAAGCTGCGTCTGCGGCCATTTTCTCGGCTTTGGCGATCACTTCGTCGATGCCGCCAACCATGTAGAAGGCGCCCTCTGGAAGATGATCGTACTCGCCTGCGACAACCGCTTTGAACGACGCGATTGTGTCTTCCATTGGGACCTGAACACCATCAGAACCCGTAAAGACTTTCGCAACGTCGAACGGCTGGGACAAGAAACGCTCAAGCTTACGCGCACGCGCAACAGCCAGTTTGTCCTCTTCAGACAGTTCGTCCATGCCAAGAATGGCAATGATGTCCTGAAGCGATTTGTAGCGCTGAAGAACCTGCTGAACGTCTGTCGCAACCTTGTAGTGCTCGTCACCGATGATCAGTGGGTCAAGCAAACGGGAAGTGGAACCAAGTGGGTCAACAGCCGGGTAGATGCCTTTCTCAGAGATCGAACGATCCAGAACAGTTGTCGCGTCAAGGTGCGCAAAGGATGTCGCTGGCGCCGGGTCAGTAAGGTCGTCCGCTGGAACATAAACCGCCTGAACCGATGTAATGGAACCGTTCTTCGTGGACGAAATACGCTCCTGCATCGCGCCCATGTCGGTCGCCAATGTTGGCTGATAGCCAACCGCAGAAGGAATACGGCCAAGAAGGGCGGAAACCTCGGAACCCGCTTGCGTAAAGCGGAAGATGTTATCAACGAAGAACAAAACGTCTGTACCTGTGTCGTCACGGAACTGCTCGGCCAGTGTCAAACCAGTCAAAGCAACACGCATACGCGCACCGGGAGGCTCATTCATCTGACCGTAAACCAGAGCAATCTTGGAGTCAGGCAGGTTATCAGGAACGATAACGCCAGATTCGATCATTTCGTGGTAAAGGTCGTTACCTTCACGCGTACGCTCGCCAACACCCGCGAACACGGAAACACCGGAGTGAACTTTCGCAATGTTGTTGATGAGTTCCATGATGAGAACTGTTTTACCAACACCCGCACCACCGAAGAGACCAATTTTACCACCCTTCGTGTAAGGCGCGAGAAGGTCGATAACCTTGATGCCTGTGACGAGGATTTCTGTTGCTGTGGACTGCTGCTCAAACGTTGGCGCATCGCCGTGAATTGGGCGGCGTGCATCCGCGGCAACTGGGCCCTGCTCGTCAACAGGATCGCCTGTGACGTTCATGATGCGGCCAAGTGTAGCCGTACCAACTGGAACAGAAATCTGGTTGCCTGTGTTGGTCACTTCTTGACCACGAACCAGACCTTCAGAGCCGTCCATCGCAATGGTGCGCACTGTGTTCTCGCCGAGGTGCTGAGCAACCTCGAGAACAAGTGTTTTACCTTGGTTTTGTGTTTCCAGAGCGTTTAAAATCTCTGGTAGATTGTCTTCGAACTGCACGTCAACGACGGCGCCGATGACCTGAGTAATTTTTCCGACTGCATTTGCCATGTCGTAAACTCCGATATTTTAGAGCGCTTCCGCGCCCGAAATGATTTCAATCAGCTCGTTGGTGATGACGGCCTGACGGGAACGGTTGTACTGGATCGTCAGCTTGTCGATCATGTCACCCGCGTTGCGTGTTGCGTTGTCCATCGCAGACATACGTGAACCTTGCTCGGACGCCGCGTTTTCCAGCAGAGCTGAGAAAATCGCTGTGGCGACACCGCGCGGCAGCAAGTCAGCCAAGATGGCCTCTTCGCTTGGTTCGTAGTCATAGAGCGTCGCTGCTTCTGCACCCTCTTCCACTTCAAACGCGGCAGGGATAATCTGCTGCGCTGTCGGGATTTGAGTCACGACGTTCTGGAACTTCGCATAGAAGAGCGTAGCAACATCAAACTCTTCGGCATCGAAACGCGTCAGAACATCGGATGCGATGCCTTGTGCGTTTGAATAACCAAGGCGTTTTACGTCAGACAGATCGACGTGGCCAACATAGTACTGACCGAAGTCACGCTTGAGGCTCTCGCGGCCTTTCTTGCCAACAGTCAAAATCTTAACCGTCTTACCGTTCGCGAGGAGGCTATCTGCGTGCGCACGGGCTTTCTTGGCGATGTTGGTATTGAAACCACCGCAAAGGCCACGCTCGGACGTCATGATGACCAACAGATGCACATCATCTTTGCCGCTGCCGCTAAGCAGTTTAGGCGCAGAATCAGATCCACCAACAGAGGCTGCCAGACCCGCCATCACAGCATTAAAACGCTCTGTGTATGGACGTGACTGCTCGGCAGCTTCCTGCGCGCGGCGAAGTTTCGCCGCGGCAACCATTTGCATGGCTTTCGTGATCTTGCGCGTGTTTTTCACACTCTCGATCCGATTTTTGAGATCTTTAAGATTTGCCATCTAATTGATCCCCTTACGCGAAATCAGAAGCGAATTCGGTAAGTGCTGCGCTAAGTTTGTCGGCAATCTCACCTTTGATCTTCTGATCTTTGTTGGTGATTTCGTCCAAAATCGCTGCGTGCTTGGAACGCATATGTGCGAGCATGCCCGCCTCATAACGACCAACATCAGACACTTCGATCTTGTCGAGGAAGCCGTTCGTACCAGCATAAATCACGCACACGATTTCAGCGTTTGTCAGCGGTGAATACTGTGGCTGCTTCATCAACTCGGTCAAACGCGCGCCACGGTTCAGCAACTGCTGCGTCGCCGCGTCGAGATCGGAACCGAACTGAGCAAACGCCGCCATTTCGCGGTACTGAGCAAGGGAAAGCTTAACCGGGCCAGCAACAGAGGACATCGCTTTTGTCTGTGCGGAAGAGCCAACACGAGAAACAGACAGACCTGTGTTCACAGCTGGGCGGATGCCTTGGAAGAACAATTCTGTTTCCAAGAAGATCTGACCGTCTGTAATCGAAATCACGTTTGTCGGAATAAACGCAGAAACGTCACCGCCCTGTGTTTCGATGATCGGCAAAGCCGTCAAAGAACCGGAACCGTTATCTTCGTTCAACTTCGCAGAACGCTCAAGAAGGCGGGAGTGAAGATAGAAAACGTCACCAGGATACGCTTCACGTCCTGGTGGGCGACGAAGAAGCAAGGACATTTGACGATACGCAACAGCTTGCTTGGAAAGATCATCATAGATGATTAAAGCGTGGCGACCATTGTCGCGGAAGTGCTCCGCCATGGATGTCGCAGCATAAGGTGCGAGGAACTGCAAAGGTGCAGGCTCGGACGCGGTTGCTGCAACAACGATGGAATATTCCATCGCGCCGCTCTCTTCCAGCTTCTTAACCAACTGCGCCACTGTGGAGCGCTTTTGGCCGATCGCAACGTAGACGCAGTACAACTTCTTGTTCTCGTCGTCGCCAGCAGCTTCGTTGTAGGATTTTTGGTTCAGCATCGCGTCCAGAGCAACGGCAGTTTTGCCTGTCTGACGGTCACCAATGATCAGCTCTCGCTGGCCACGACCAATTGGGATCATCGCGTCAACGGATTTCAGGCCAGTCGCCATTGGTTCGTGAACGGATTTACGTGGAATAATGCCCGGCGCTTTGACTTCCGCAACAACACGCTTGGTTGTTTTGATCGGGCCTTTGCCGTCAAGCGGGTTGCCAAGGCCGTCAACAACGCGACCAAGCAATTCATCACCGACTGGAACGTCAACGATAGAATTGGTGCGCTTGACTGTGTCACCTTCTTTAATGTCACGGTCAGAACCGAAGATAACAACACCGACGTTGTCTGTCTCCAAGTTCAAGGCCATGCCCTGAATACCACCGGGGAATTCGACCATTTCACCAGCCTGAACGTTGTCCAGACCGTGAACACGCGCAATACCGTCACCGACGGACAATACGCGGCCAACCTCGGCCACTTCAGCGTCTTTGCCGAAGTTCTTAATCTGGTCCTTTAGGATCGCAGAAATTTCTGCAGCTTGGATACCCATTTATCCGACCTCTTTCATTGCATTCTGGAGGGAATTGAGCTTGGAGCGGATCGACGTATCGATCATCTTCGAGCCAACTTTTACGACAAGACCGCCGATGAGACTTTCATCAACGGTCGCATTAATCTTCACGTCTTTGCCCACATTGGTCTTTAGCGTTTTCGCCAGTTTATCTGACTGCGCCTTGGTCATCGCAGTTGCGGAGGTAACTTCCGCCGTCACTTCGCCTTTGTCCTGAGCGATCAGATCACGCAGCTGGGACACAAGTTGCGGCAACACGAACAAACGACGCTTGGACGCCATAAGGCTCAGCGTGTTTGCCATGATTGGCTGCAACTTCATTTTTTTGGAGATCGCATTGATCGCCGCGCCCTGGACATCGCGGGAATACACCGGCGAAGAAATCAGATCGCGCATCTCAGCGCTGGAGTCGAGCGCCGCTGCTAAATCATCTACATTAGTTTCAAGTTTCGCGATGGCCTTGCCGTCTTTGGCAAGATCGAAAACTGCCGAAGCATAGCGCGCAGCGATACCTGAAGAAATCGAAGCTGTTTCGGACACGTCCACCCTTTCGATATTCTGGCTCTTTCTCCTGAAATCGAAAGATCAGGTCGAGAGCGATGGAGCTCCAACTGACGTTGGTGCGTGAAATTCTGGGCCGATGTAGCAGAGGGTTTGCCGCATCGCAACATATCTTGATACAAATGCGTGAACGCATAATACCTTATTTTTAGGGCCTCGACGCAAGTGCGACGAGATGCGCAGGCAAATCACTGACAAAAATTGAAGGATTTCGTGACTTTACGTGATTCCTTGAGAGACCTTGACGCTCTATCGACACTCGCTGCGAAATCCTACCGCCGTTTCTGGCGCAGGCTTGGGGCTTAACACTTCCATGGGGCTGGGAACTCGCAAGCGTGATCCGGGTCCAAGTGGCGCATGCACGCGCTTGGACGCTTCAACCATCAATACGCCCGATGGGAATATTGCTGGGATCTTGCCGCCCATCCGTTCTAGCACCTTGCCGGACTTCATCCACGCGCGCTTTGCGCTTGGTGGTTGATAAAGCGCGGCTGCGTGGCGTTCTGGCAGAAATCCGTGACGTTTTAGTTGCGTTTCAAGTTGAGTGATCGTGTAAGGCCGCCCGAAACCAAATGGCGTCGCATCGCTACGCGACCACAATCCTGCACGATTGGGCACAATAAACAACGCACGCCCCCCGGGCCCTAAAACGCGCCAACATTCATCTAAAACAGTCGTCGGGCTCTCTGAGGTCTCCAACCCGTGCATCACAACCAAACGATCCACACGCCCCGTTTCAATCGGCCACAGCATTTCTTCACACAGAACGGACACATTAGGTAGGCCCGCAGGCCAAGGTATCACCCCCTGAGGTCCGGGCATCAAGGCCATTACACGGCGCGCATCCTTGAGGTAGGGTCGCAACAACGGCGCGGCAAAGCCAAAGCCCGCAACGGTTTGCCCTTTCGCTTCCGGCCAAAGCGTGACCACGCGATCGCGTACGGCGCGTTGCGCCGCACGCCCCAAAGCGGAGCGATAATAGAAATTTCGTAGGTCCTGCACATCAAGATGCATTGCAGCGCCTTCCATGATCAGCCAAACTTGACCTTCAACATACTGAGCCGGAGCCAATTTGCCATGCCTTATGAAATCGTGACGATCCCCTGCCTTGAGGACAACTATGCATTTCTGATCGGCAATCTGGACACCGGCGAGGCGGCAATCGTCGATGTCCCTGAGGCCGCGCCGATCAATGAGATGCTCAAAACCAAGCGCTGGACACTGAGCACTGTTCTGCTGACCCATCATCATTGGGATCATGTGGAGGGGCTTGATGGCCTCACGGGGCGCGAACGCTTGAGTGTAATCGGCGCAACAGCGGATGAACATCGCCTACCAAAGTTGTCACAGGCTGTGGCAGAAGGTGACATCATCGATATCCTAGGCACGCCGACACATATCATTGACGTTTCCGGACACACACTTGGCCATATCGCATTTCACATGCCCGTTCTTAATGCCGTATTTACCGCTGATAGCTTGATGGCCCTCGGTTGTGGCCGCCTGTTCGAGGGCACGCCCGCGCAGATGTTTGAGAGCCTAGCAAAGCTAAATACGCTGCCGGACGACACCATTCTTTATTCCGGTCACGAGTACACATCGACCAATGCTAGATTCGCGCTGACTATTGAACCCGAGAATGCGGCGCTTATCTCTAGACGGGAAGCCACGAAACTGGCGCGTGCGGCAGGATCGCCGACTGTGCCCTCATCCCTCAAACGTGAACGCGCGACAAATCCATTCCTGCGCGCCCACGTTCCCGAAATCGCAGTGCATTTAGGTATGCCAAACGCCGCACCGGTGGATGTCTTCACCGAAATTCGAAAACGCCGTGACAAATTTTGAGCCGGCCCTAAATCAAGACCAATCGTCTCAATCATCCTTAATACGTGCCAGTCACATCAAAGTTGATCGAGAAAAGTCAGAATTCGCTTGATGCTGGTCAGATATCGACCAAACTTTAAGCTATATGGCCTACAGCTTCGGCATCCCCGAGCAGGGTCCAGGAAAAGGAGCACGCCCGTGCCATCATTTTCGACAACACTTGAGCAAGCAATCCATGCTGCACTGGCGCTTGCAAATGCGCGCCGCCACGAATTCGCGACACTAGAACATCTTTTGCTCGCGCTTGTGGATGAACCCGATGCAGAGCGCGTGATGAAAGCCTGCTCCGTCGACACAGAAGAGCTGCGTCAAACATTAGCAGGTTTCATCGACGATGATCTCAGCAATCTGATCACTGACATCGAAGGATCAGAGGCAGTTCCGACAGCAGCCTTCCAACGCGTGATCCAACGCGCCGCGATCCATGTGCAAAGCTCTGGCCGCTCTGAAGTGACCGGTGCAAATGTCTTGGTCGCGATGTTTGCGGAACGCGAAAGCAACGCCGCCTATTTCCTGCAAGAACAAGACATGACGCGGTATGATGCGGTGAACTACATCGCACACGGCGTCGCCAAAGACCCTGCGTTCGGTGATACTCGCCCCGTGACCGGATCTGGCGAAATGGATGAAGACGGTGCTGCCGCCGCGATGGAGGGCGAAGAGAAAAAAGAAAGTGCTCTCGCAAAATACTGTGTGGACCTGAATGTAAAGGCTGCGAAAGGCGATGTTGATCCGCTGATCGGTCGGGACAGCGAAGTGGAGCGCTGCATTCAGGTTCTATGCCGTCGTCGCAAGAACAACCCGTTATTGGTGGGTGATCCGGGCGTTGGCAAAACGGCAATTGCTGAGGGTCTCGCGCGCAAGATTGTGCAAGGTGAAACACCTGAAGTCCTATCGCAAACGACGATCTTCTCGCTCGACATGGGCGCGTTGCTGGCTGGCACACGCTATCGCGGTGATTTTGAGGAACGTCTCAAAGCGGTTGTGTCCGAGATCGAAGAACATCCCGACAGCGTCTTGTTTATTGACGAGATTCACACGGTGATCGGAGCTGGTGCCACGTCTGGTGGCGCAATGGATGCGTCTAACCTTTTGAAGCCCGCGCTTCAGGGCGGCAAACTGCGCACCATGGGATCGACCACGTACAAGGAGTTCCGTCAGCACTTTGAGAAAGATCGCGCGCTCAGCCGTCGGTTCCAAAAAATCGACGTCAATGAACCCTCTGTCGAAGACTCAATCAAAATCCTTAAAGGCCTGAAGCCTTATTTCGAAGATCATCACTCCGTCAAATACACCGCCGATGCGATCAAGACCGCCGTTGAACTGGCCGCGCGCTATATCAATGACCGCAAGCTGCCTGACAAAGCCATCGACGTGATTGACGAAGCAGGTGCCGCGCAGCGTTTGGTTGTGGAAAGCAAGCGTCGCAAAACGCTGGGTGCTAAGGAGATCGAAGCCGTGGTCGCCAAGATCGCCCGCATCCCTCCGAAAAGCGTTTCCAAGAGCGATGCAGAGGTACTTAAAGATTTGGAGGCGAGCCTTAAGCGCGTCGTCTTCGGTCAGGACGATGCGATCGAAGCACTCAGCTCTGCAATAAAACTCGCGCGTGCGGGACTTCGTGAGCCTGAGAAGCCCATCGGTAACTACCTATTCGCTGGTCCAACCGGTGTGGGTAAAACCGAAGTGGCCAAGCAGCTTGCGGATACGCTTGGCGTTGAGATGCTGCGCTTTGATATGTCCGAGTACATGGAAAAGCACGCGGTTTCGCGTCTCATCGGTGCCCCTCCCGGCTATGTCGGGTTCGATCAGGGTGGTCTTTTGACAGATGGCGTGGATCAACATCCCCACTGCGTTCTGTTGCTGGACGAGATCGAAAAAGCCCATCCCGATGTGTTCAACATTCTACTGCAAGTAATGGATCACGGTAAACTCACGGATCACAATGGCCGCGCGGTTGATTTCCGCAATGTTGTGTTGATCATGACATCGAATGCTGGTGCCGCCGAGCAAGCGAAGGAAGCCTTGGGCTTTGGCCGTTCCGCACGCGAAGGCGAGGACACGGCAGCAGTCGAGCGCACATTCACGCCAGAGTTCCGCAACCGTCTTGATTCGATCATCAGCTTCGGTGCATTGCCGAAAAAGGTTATCATGCAAGTGGTCGAAAAGTTCGTGCTCCAACTTGAAGCGCAACTGATGGACCGCAATGTGACCTTCGAGCTGTCCAAAGCAGCAACTGAATGGATCGCAGATAAAGGCTACGACAGTAAGATGGGTGCGCGTCCGTTGGGCCGAGTGATCCAAGAGCATATCAAAAAGCCGCTCGCAGAAGAACTGCTGTTTGGCAAGCTCGCCAAAGGCGGCGTCGTCAAGGTCGGTGTCAAAGACGGGAAAATTTCGCTTAAGACCGAAGGCCCTGATAAACCGCGCTTGTCTGGTAAAAAACCACCGCTGCTTACTGCTGAGTAATGCTCCGGACTTTCGCACTCATTGCCTGCGCTGCATACCCACTTGCGGCGCAGGATTTGCAGTTTTCGCAACCGATTGACTGCACGTTGGGCGCGGATTGTTTCATCGAAGACTATGTGGACATCAATCCTTTTGAAAAGAATTCCCAAGACCATAGATGCGGCCTGAACACACGTGATGGTCACACCGGAACCGATTTTGCGTTGATCGACTTTGCCTCTGTTGAGCAGGGCGTAGACGTTTTGGCCGCTGCGCCCGGTCACGTTTTCCGGCTCCGCCACAGCATGCCCGATGATCGTTTGCAAAGAGGTGTGACCTCCCAAAATGCTTGCGGAAATGCCGTTATTCTGGCGCATGCAGACGGTTACCAGACCACCTATTGCCATTTGAAACGTGGCTCAATCAACGTCTCGATAGGTGATAGCGTGGAACGCGGCCAACCCATTGGAAAAGTAGGGCTGTCCGGCCGCACGTCCCATCCCCATGTACATTTCAGTGTCAAAAAAAACGGCACGCAACTCGACCCGTTCCGACCTGAAGCGAACGATCAATGCGCAACGCAACCAAGCCCGACTCTCTGGCTTAACCCGCCAGAGTATCACGCCACAATTCTGCGCTTTGCCGGCTTTTCCAACGCAGTGCCAAAGTTTGAAGACACCGTTTCAGGTGCTGCACGCTTGACGAATTCAAAGCCAAATCAACCTCTCGTCGTTTATGTCGAAGCCGGCTTTAGTCAGCACGGCGATATCCTGGATATTAGCGCAACAGGCCCCCTTGGCGAGGCGTTTCGCCATAGCATTTTGCTTAAACAACCGAAGAAAAGTACGCGCCGTGCCTTTGGTAAACGCGCACCTCAAGAAGGTTGGTCGCTCGGGGAATATACAGGACAGATCATACTCACGCGCAAAGGGCAGATCATCGCCAATCGCTTTGCGCATGTCACTGTCGCGCACTAACTGCCACTATTTTTCGGTAAATTTCAACTCGATACGACGGTTCTGTGCGCGCGCTTCATCGCTATCTTCAAGGTTCACAGGTTGAAACTGGCCAAACCCGTTCGCCGCCAAACGTGTCGGCTGGATCCCTAGGAAATTCACCATATATTTCACGACCGACAAAGCCCGCGCTTGGCTAAGCTCCCAATTGTCCGCAAACTCACCCAGACCGGACAGGGGGACATTGTCGGTGTGACCATCCACGCGAATGATCCAATCGATGCCGTCGGGAATGTCATCGGCAACCGCGAGCAAGATCGAGGCAACCTTGGCCACTTCACCCCGCCCTTCGGGAGATAGCGCGGCGCGTCCAGGCGGGAACAAAACCTCGGACGAGAAAACGAAACGATCACCCTCAATACGAACACCATCTTGGCGACCAAGAACGTCCCTCAGCCGACCAAAAAATTCTGAACGATAGCGCTCCAAATCTTTGGTTTGTTCTTGCAAAGCCAGCGCTTCAACCTCCAGCCTTTTGCGCTCAGCCTCTTCCAACTCCCGCCTTTTGCGTTCATCCGCAGCGACCCGCGCGAGTGCTGCATTTAGTTCGGACCCGAGGTTTTGAAGCTGGACTTGGGACGCATCATCCTGAATTTTTGCTTCATCCAGAATGGCTTGCAGGCTGCTCAATTGCGCACGGAGCGCTGCGACTTGTTGGTTTAACGCCTCTGTTTGCAACTGCGCTTGTGAGGTTCGTTCTTGTTCTTGCACCAATTCATCGCGCGCTGCCGCCAGCAAAATTGCCTGCTGCGTTGCATCATCTAGACGCGTTTCAGCTTGTTGTTCAGCAGCAAGTTTCGCCGCCAATGCTGCCGCCAATTGGCGCTGAATCTCTTCGCGCTCAAGCTCTACGGAGGTGCGCGCAGCTAAAGCGGCGGCCAACGTTTGCTCTATCTCACTATCGTCCATTGCGACGGTCAAATTCGCTTCTGCCTGCGCGAGATCATCACGTGTGCGCGCCAGTTCCGATGTCAGCGCCGCGATGATTTCTGCTGATTTTTCCTGTACCAATACGATCTCCGCCAATTCGGCCTCTGCCCTGCTCAGCTGGCGTGTGGTTTGGCTCAGTTGCGCGCGCGTTTCGGCCAATTGCCCTTCTGCACTTGTTAAGGCGGAATTGGTCTGCGTACTCGTGGCGGTCACAGTCTCAAGGTTCGCGTTTGTTTCAGCCAGCAGCGCTTCCGCCACGGCCTGTGCGGCCCTGAGCGCGGCAATCCGTTCCGCCGCTTCTTCTTCAGCGGTGAGTTTGCTCACCTCTGTCAATTCCTGCTTTTCGCGCGCCGCGTCCAAATCAGAACGCGCCATTGCAAGCTGAGTGAGAACCTGCGCCAGCTCTTTCTCTACCGCTGCCTTCGCCGCATCCGTATCCTGACCGGAACTGACAGCCGCCGCCAATTGCGCCGTCAAATCTCCGCTCGCAGAGCGCGCCGCCGCCAAAAGCGTCAGTGTGTCTTCCGCAGCTTTGCGTTCCGCTTCAAGCGTGAGGGTCATCGCCGTCAATTCGGCATCAGCAGTTTCGAGTCGCGCGCGCAAGGCCTTTGCGGCTTCCGCCTCAAGCAAACGCGCTTTTTCCTCCGCGCTCAACGCCTCTTGCAGCTCTGCCAGTTCTAAGGCGCGCGCGCTGATCACCGCGTCTTTGTCTTCACCCTTGGCACGCAAGTCTGCAATCAACGCATCCATAGCCTCGCGCTGCGCAGCGGCCAAACGCGCCGCTTCAACCTGCTCATCAATCTCAGAGCGCGCAGTTGCGAGAGCGAGATCAAGCGCTTCTTTCTCGCTCAACAACTCTGCTTGCGCCTGCTCCAAAGCCGCAACATTGCCCAGAGCGTCTTCACGTTGCGACAAAAGCGATGCGACTTGCGCTTCGAAACTGGTTATTTGGGCCTGCGCCGCCGACAGCGCGCTATCCTGATCTGCGCGCTCTTGCTGCAAAGATGCGATCAACGCGGATTGCGCTTCGGCCCGCGTTGTTGCGTCATCAAGGGTGGCGTTCAAAGTGCCAAGATCATTTTCCAAACGCTCGCTGCGATCACGTTCCAAACCAAGCGCTTGCGCAAGGGCTGCGATTTCTTGGCCAAGATCGTCCAATTCGCTTTCTTGGCCCGTGATGGTCTCGCGCAGCACGAATTGCATCACCATAAACATGGTGAGCACGAACATCAAAACCAGCAAAAGGCCGGTCATCGCGTCGACAAATCCCGGCCAGATAGAGCCTTGGAATCTCTGACCTGTGCGCCGCGAGAGTGCCATTAGCCGCCATCACGCGTGCGTGTTGTACGTGCTTTCGCCGCTCCGGCTGGCGCTTTGCGCGGTTGCGTCAATAACCGCCCCAAAGCGCCGATGTCGCTGCGCAGTTCTGCCATGGTTTCAGCACGACCCGCTGACATTTCTTCGAGGATTTTCAACAGTTGCACATCCATTGAGCGCAATCGCATCCGGCTTTCCGCATCCATCCCCTCGCCACCGCCAAGCACGCCACCATCAAGTTTGGCGATCAACTGCTCTTGTCCTTCGGCGACGCGAATTAGCGCATCTGTGGCCGTGCCCGTGGCTTCCATTCGTTCGGTCATGCTTGAAATCGCATTGGTCAACGCACCAAGTTTGTCGTCCACCATGGAGCGGCTCACGTCGCTTTGCGTGAACATCAATTGCAGCGCTTCCATCTGTTCGGCCATGTGATCGACAACAGCACCCATCGCAGAATTTTCAACGCTGCCTTCGCCTTCGCCTGTCGAAAACCCGAGGCGCGTGATACTTGAGAGCCACTCTTCGAGTTCACGGTAAAAACGGTTTTGACCGTGCCCTGCGAATAATTCCAACAGACCCACAACAAGCGATCCTGCTAGCCCTAATAGCGAAGAGCCAAACGCAACGCCCATGCCACCCATTTGCGCCTCAAGCCCCGATTGCAGGCGTTTGAACACGTCTGCGCCTGTCTCGCCTTCCGCGGCGCTGAGGTTGCGGATTGTATCGACGATGGCAGGAACAGTGGTTGCAAGGCCATAGAACGTTCCAAGCAGACCCAGGAAAATCAGCAAGTTAACGAGATATCGAGTAATTTCGCGGGCTTCATCAACCCGCGTCGCGACTGAATCCAAGATTGAGCGCGTCGAGCTGGAAGAGATCTGCATCCGCGCCCCACGCGAGCGCAATAAAGTCGCGAGAGGAGCCAACAATTGCGGTGCTTTAATGCTCGGGTCTTCGCGGTTCTCTGAGGCAAACGCTTCGAGCCAACGTACCGAATTGATCAATTGTCCAACCTGATAAAAACAGGCCATGACACCGATGAAGAACACAAACAGGATGAACCCGTTCAACCACGGATTTGCTAAAAACACAGGCAGCACGCGCGGCAGCGCGACAAATGCACCAGCCCCGACAAGACCTATAACAATCAGCATCGACAGGATTTGTCGAATAGGCTGAGAAAACTGCGCGCGTACCTCGCGGTCTGGCTTGTCCAAGGGGACTGCTCCTGACACGTTTCTTATTGGGAAACAGTCTACTCAGATTGGACCCTTAAGCCAAGAGTTATGAGCACAGCGCTTTTACGCGCGCTGAGAGCCAGTTAAGATCCCCGTCTTCGATGCCCAATTCCACAAGATGACCCGCAGTATTGTGCAGATAGTCCGTGTTCGGTCCGCGGTCCCCGACGGCGCGCGCAATCACCTGCGCTTGCTCTTCCAAATCAAGATGACAGTATTGCACATGATCGGGATCGATCACGTATGTCACCGCCTTGATCACCTCACCCGAGCTCAGATGCACATCGAGATTTTTCTCTAGATAGGCCGACGAGATCAATTCGCGTTCACGCAAATATGCCAGCGTTTCCGGCTCTGCACCCGCTTTCACGCGCAAAGCAACGCCTTTACAGCGCGCGTCCTTCGTTTCATCCAGCGCGAGCACTAGCCCGGGATGTTCAGACGTGCCGCGATGATGGATCGAGCGCATACAAAAACTGCGCGCATAACCGTGCATGACGCCTACCTGCTGCGCGTCCACCTCAAAGCCCGGGTTCCACAAAAGAGAGCCGTAGCCAAACACCCACATCGTCATCGCACTGGTCCTTTTCTGATGCCTGCCTTAGATACGAGCCGAGCCTTAAGGAAAAGCCATGAAACGACTGTTATTTGTAATTATCGCCGTTGCAGCGCTTTATGCGGGCTATTGGTTTGTCGGCTCGAACGGAGCCACTGCAGGCTTTGAGCGCTGGTTCGAAGACCGCCGCGCAGAGGGCTGGGTAGCGGAGGTCGAGAGCATCGAAACACGCGGTTTTCCAAGCCGCTTTGACACGACCTTAACCGGGATTTCTTTGGCTGATCCTGATACCGGCGTCGCTTATTCCGCACCTTTTCTACAAATTTTTGCGCTCAGCTATAAGCCGGAGCACCTAATCGCCGTCTGGCCAAAGGAACAAAGCGTCAGCAGCCCGTTCGGCAAGGCGGAGATCACAAGCGACGACATGCGTGCCTCTTTGATTGTGAAGAAAAACACATCGCTTGCTTTGGAAAAGGCGAATTACACGACTGATGCGGTGACGCTTCAAATGGACAACGGTGAAACCTTCGGGGCTGCAAAGGCCTCGATGGCGATAGAATTGAATCCTGCGGCGCAAAACGCCTATCATTTCGGGGTGAACCTGAAGGACGTTTTATTGCCTAAACCAAGAGGGATACGTCTTGAGGCGGGTATACTGCCCAAAACGCTTGAGTTCGCGCGCGGCGATGTCACCGCCGCCTTTGATGCGCCTTGGGATTTGAACGCTTTACAAAGCGCTCGTCCGCAACCTACGCGCATTAATGTGAAATTGATCGAGGCGAAGTGGGGCCAGCTAGAACTACGTCTCGCAGGTGCGTTTGATGTGGACACCACAGGGCGCGCGACGGGGCAAATCACGATAAAGGCGCAAAACTGGCGCGATATTTTAGCCGTAAGTGCCGCGACAGGCGCAATCCCGACGCAACTGGTGCGACCGTTTGAGCAAGGATTATCATTGCTGTCAGGCCTGTCTGGCAATCGCAACACGCTTGATCTGCCTTTGACGCTGGATCAAGGCCAGATGAAGCTGGGGCCGATCCCTATTGGACCCGCCCCGCTGTTTCGCCTTCGTTAAGCGTAGTGCTCTAGCGTTGCACGCACCGCTTGCGCAGCCTCTGCGCCTTTTTTGACAAAGTGATCGGTGTAAAAGCCGATGTGCTCTGCGCTTGGCTGAAAATGATGCGGCGTGAGAGAGACTGAGAAGGTAGGCACACCCGTGCTCATCTGCGCCTCCATCAGCCCATTTACCACGGCAGCAGCCACAAAATCATGGCGATAGATTCCGCCATCTACGACCAGAGCCGCACAAACAACGGCATCAAATTCCCCTGATGCCCCCAGTTTTTTCGCCAAAAGCGGCATTTCAAACGCCCCCGGCACATCGAAGGGTGTGATCTGAACAGTCGCATCAACGCTGTCCATATCCGCCTCGAAGCCAACAAGAGCTTGATCCACGATCTCGCTGTGCCAACGCGCTTTGATAAACGCAATTTTAAGTAGTTTCGTCATTTTGGAACCTTTGTTTTAGACGTCACAAAAGTCCCAGAGCATCGCATTAGCCTACCTGCCCCGAAGGACATGCAAACCGCTCTCTTTCATCCGGACTTTCACCGTCGGCTCTGGAATTCCACCAAATCTGCTGTCCCAATGATCCGCTTTAGGGTCACTAGCGCTCGCGGGCTATCACCGCCGGTAGGGACTTTCACCCTGCCCTGAGAACATCGCCTTGGTGACATGTGGGCGTAGGTCTTGCAAGAGCGCGTTCGCCACGTCACTTTGAGTCGCAAACGGGAGAGCGACATGAACGATTTACAGACGCGGCTGGCTAAACGCATTGAAGACAAACGCGACGATCTGATCGCGCTCACGCAGGATTTGATTCGCATTCCAACGCTCAATCCCCCCGGTGAAAACTACCGAGAAATCTGTACGTTCTTGGGTGAGCGCTTGGCGCGAAGTGGGTTCACGATGGAAATGGTGCGCGCAGAGGGTGCGCCCGGCGATTCTACGAAATATCCGCGCTGGAACGTTGTGTGCCGCCGTGAAGGCAAACGCGCGGGTGAATGTGTCCATTTCAACTCTCATATCGACGTCGTGGAGGTCGGCGCAGGCTGGACCTTTGATCCGTTTGGTGGGGAATTGAGCAACGACAAAATCTATGGGCGGGGTGCCTGTGACATGAAGGGCGGTCTCGCCGCCTCGATTATCGCAGCGGAAGCATTCGTAGAGGAATGCCCCGACTACGCGGGCGCAATAGAAATCAGCGGGACCGCGGATGAGGAATCAGGCGGTTATGGCGGCGTTGCTTATCTAGCAGAAAAGGGGTTTTACGATCCGAACCGCGTGCAGCATGTGATTATTCCCGAACCTCTCGGCGTCGATTCAATCTGCCTTGGTCATCGCGGTGGTTGGTGGGCTGAAATCGAAACATTCGGTGAAATCGCCCATGGTTGCATGCCGTTCTTAGGGGACTGCGCGGTTCGCCACATGGGGGCGGTGCTCGATAAGTTCGAAGACACGCTTTATCCAGCGATGGCGGCGCGACACACGGAAATGCCCGTGATCCCAGAGGGCGCACGGCAATCAACGATGAACATTAACTCGATCCATGGCGGGCAAAATGAGCAGGCGGAAGATAGCACTGCTCTCCCCTCGCACTGCGTTCCTGACAGCTGCCGCATCGTCATTGATCGTCGCTATTTGGCGGAGGAAAGCTATGATGGTGTCAGCGGTGAGGTGAAAAATCTTCTAGAAGACTTGCGCGTGACGCGGCCCAACTTTGAATATGCGATGCGCGAATTGAACCATGTCGCCCCCTCCATGACCGATAAAGAAGCGCCAGTTGTGCAAACCGTTGCCCGCGCGATTGAGGCAGTGATGGGCAAGAAAGTGCGCTACGTCGCGTCGCCCGGAACCTATGATCAAAAGCACATTGACCGGATTGGAAAGCTAAAGAACTGCATCGCATATGGTCCCGGCATTCTAGAACTGGCGCATAAACCTGACGAATATGTCGGGGTTGAAGATATGATCGAGAGCGCAAAGGTTATGGCGCATACACTAGCGCAACTTTTGAATGGTGAGGTTTGATCAGAGGTCTTGCGTGGCGAGCGTGAGACCTTCGATGATGCCCGTGAGCGCCGCGCCGTGATGAATTTTTGCGTTTGGAAATGCGTTGGCAGTTGCAGTTTGTACCGCTTGCATTAAGCTCGACCCGCCCACGAAAAAAAGATGCGTGACGTCATCTGGCGCATGATCTGTTTGAGCGGTGCAATGCAGTGCTGTCTGCGCGATTTGCTCGGCTGACGCTTGAAGCGAATGGGCAAGCGCGAGCGCATAGAGCGACGCATTCAGCCCTTTTTCCAAAGGATCAAGGTTGATGTCTACGCTTGCGAGTGGTTTCGTGTTCAGCTCTATCTTTGCCGCTTCAACGGCAAAGGCAAGATCGTGGCCGCGCTCATCTTTCAACACGCGCGTGAGGCGTTTGAGTTTGACTGGTTCCACCGCATATTGCAGCAGATCCTTTGCCGCACGGCGCGCATCAGGCGCGTAAAGGAACGGAATTTTCTGCCACGTCGCGAGATCCGCAAAGATGCCATTCGGGGCAAGATGCGTGTCCTCGCCAAACGCATGGCGAATACGGCTGCCACGTCCCATGAAAGGCATCACATGATCAAAGCTGAGCAGGCGATCAAAATCCGTGCCACCAAGGCGCAGACCCTCGCTTTGGACAATCTCAATCGCACCATTCCCTTGACTGCGAAACAGCGTGAAATCTGACGTACCGCCGCCAATATCTATGACAAGACCAAGATCATTGGGCTGCAAGACATGGGCTTGGGCGCGCGCCGCAGCCTCCGGTTCGTTCATGTAATGGATGTCTTGGAAGCCGGCGATCTGATAGCATTCAGTCAGGTCCGCAAGCGCCTGGGCGTCGCGTTTGAAATCGCCGTGAAACTTAACGGGCCGACCAGAGAGAACGCGCGTGTAGCTTTGCCCTGTCTGCGCCTCTGTGCGGTGCTTCATCTCGGACAAAAAACGCGCGACGATGTCGATGTAACTCATCCGTTTGCCCAGAAACGTGCTGCTTTCACGGATAAGCGGCGTGCCAAGCAGAGATTTGAGAGCGCGCATGTAGCGCCCCCAAGCACCTTCGAACAGGGCCTGTTCCGCCGCGGACCCATAATCGATTTGCTTTTCTTCAAAATCAAAGAACAGCGCAGTGGGCAGCGTTTGCTTGCCGCTCTCAAGCTCAATGAGCCGGATTTTGCTGTTCTC
>DS995276.1:1570678-1782335 GCA_000156115.1 Rhodobacteraceae bacterium HTCC2083 | reverse complement strand
TTTTCGCACCCTCTTGCTAAGCGCAAGCGCCGCTGCTTTGTTAGCTGGCGCCGCTTTCGCGAAATCTGATATCACGATTGCCTTGCAACTTGAGCCACCGCATCTGGACCCAACATCTGCTGCAGCAGGCGCGATTGACAGCGTGCTCTACTCCAACGTCTTTGAAGGCCTGACGCGATTTATGGCAGACGGATCTGTCGTTGCGGGCCTTGCTGAAAGTTGGGAAATTTCGGACGACGGCCTAAGCTACACATTCAAGTTGCGCGACGGTGTGACCTTCCATGACGGCTCTGCAATGGATGCGGAGGATGTGAAATTCTCACTTGACCGTGCGCGTGCTGAGGACAGTACAAACGCACAAAAGGCGCTCTATGCAGGCATCACAGATGTAAGCGTGATGGATCCGATGACTGTGAAACTGACGTTGGCAGAGGCCAACGGCTCCATGTTATTTAACCTCGCTTGGGGGGATGCGGTGATCGTCGCAGCTGAGAGCATTGAGAACATCAAGCAAATGCCAATCGGCACAGGCGCGTTTAAATTTGTGAACTGGGTGCAGGGCGACAAGATCGAACTTGCGCGCAATGATGCCTATTGGGGCGACGCCCCCGCGCTAGAAACGGCGACGTTCAAGTTTATCTCCGATCCGACTGCCGCCTTCGCAGCTGTAATGGCGCAAGACGTCGATGTATTCGCAGGCTTTCCTGCGCCCGAGAATCTGCCACAGTTCGAAGCAGATCCACGTTTCCAAGTGCTCGTGGGCAGTTCCGAGGGTGAAACGATCCTCTCCACCAACAATAAGATGCCGCCCTTTGACAACGTGAAAGTCCGCCAAGCTGTGGCCCACGCAATTGATCGTCAAGCGATCATTGATGGCGCGATGTTTGGTTACGGTACCCCAATCGGTACGCATTTCGCGCCGCACAATCCTGACTATGTAGATTTGACCGCAGATTCAGCGCACGACCCAGCAAAGGCAAAAGCGTTGTTGGCCGAAGCAGGCATGGCTGACGGGTTTGAGACAACCTTGCACTTGCCACCCCCCTCATACGCCCGTCGTGGCGGTGAGATTATTGCCGCGCAGCTGGCAGAAGTCGGTATAAAAGCCGAGATTATCAACGTCGAATGGGCGCAATGGCTTGAAACTGTATTTCGCGGCAAGGATTTTGGACTTACGATTGTCAGCCACACGGAACCTTTCGACATCGGCATCTATGCGCGTCCTGATTACTACTTCCAATATGACAATCCAGAATTTCAGGCGCTGATGACAAAGTTGAATGCGACAGCGGATCCGTCGATGCGCACGGATATGATCGCGCAGGCGCAAACGACGATTTCACAGGACTATGTGAACGGTTATTTGTTCCAATTGGCCTTCCCAACAGTCGCGGATGCGAAGGTTCAAGGCCTTTGGGAGAACGCCCCCACACAAGCGACCGACCTTACAGGGGTCAGCTGGTCGAATTAAGCGGTAGTCCGAATTTTCTAGAAAATTCGACGTCCCTCTAAATACGCGCGCGCAATATTCCAATGCGCGTGCGTACTTCGCAGCGCACATCGCCTTCACGTGGTGCATCAGAAAGCGTCGTAAACCAAGTCTCTGGCGGATTACGGCCACGCGAGTTCCCCTCGAACCGCAGATCTCTCAGAAAATTTTCGGCTTCTGCGTCCAGAATTTCAGGTGCGCCAAACCCGTTCAGCACGCCCCAAATCCGCGTCCAACAGCGACCCACACTCCAAGGATTATAGCCACCACCACCCAGCACCATCAACGTCGATGTCATCCCCATAACAGCGCGCACGACAGCGACATGCGCATTATTGGAAAGCGAAAGCCGCGAAAGCGGATCCTCGTCCAGCGCATCAGAGCCGCATTGCAGAACAATAGCATCAGGTTCGAAATCCGTGATCAACGGCAGGATCAATTCCTCTAGGATCACGCGCATCTCAGTGTCGTTCAGCCCGCGCGGGACGGGCAAGTTGAATGCGCTACCCTCCGCGCTGTCCGTAAGATCACCCGTAAACGGCCAACGCTTTTCCTCGTGCACAGAGATCATTCGCACATCAGGATCGCCGCGAAATCCGACCTCGACCCCATCAGGATGATGCGCATCGATATCAAGATAAAGGACGCGCGTCGCGCCATGGTGTTGCAGCGATTTGATTGCCAGCACGGGGTCATTCAAATAACAAAATCCGTTGGCGCAATCTGGCATGCCATGATGCGTGCCCCCACCTGGTACATGAACGATGCCGCCATCTTTTAGCAATTCGCCTGCCAAGATCACACCACCCGCGCCCGTCGCGGGGCGACGAAACATTTCGCTGAACACAGGATTAGAATGCGTGCCCAGCTGGAACTGCACGCGCTCGGTATCGCTGACAGCGCCACGCCGCTCCGCGCGCGCAAGGGCAGAGATATATTCAGGCGTATGAAACGACCACAGAGCCCTTGGCTTGGCGCGCGGTGAGGTCACATATTGTTCATCGGGCAGCCAATTCAACGCGCGCGCAAGGTCCATCACCGTCGTCACACGCGGCACGCGCAAGGGATGCGCAGGGCCATAGGACGAACCACGATAGATTTCTGAGCCGATAAAAAGCGGGCGATGCAACATGTCCTACCACATACAGCGCCGTCGCGCCACGACAAGCCCTCTGGACCCTTCGCCCCCTCTCGCCTAGCGTAGCGATATGCTGCGCTACTCTCTCAAACGCTTGCTGTCGCTTGCGATCAGCTTGATCATCGCCAGCCTCGTCATTTTTCTGGTGATCGAGGTCGCGCCAGGTGATCCTGCCTCCTTCATGCTTGGGATCAATGCGCAAGAAGACACGCTGAACGCGCTCCGCGAAGAACTAGGCCTGAACCAAAGCAAGCTGGAGCGCTATCTGTCGTGGACCTTCGGCATGCTTCAGGGCGATTTTGGTACGTCCTACACCTACCGGACGCCCGTTGCGGATATGGTGCAAGATCGGCTTTGGGTATCGCTGCCGCTGGCGATTTACGCGCTCGCACTCTCCACATTGATTGCCTTTCCTGCAGGTATTTACGCGGCCTCGCGACGTGGCGGTCTTGGCGATGTCAGCATCATGGGGGCCACACAACTTGGCGTCGCGATCCCGAATTTCTGGTTCGCGATGATGTTGGTTCTGGTTTTCGCGATCAACCTGCGTTGGTTTTCCGCAGGTGGTTTTCCAGGTTGGGATAACGGCCTTTTCACAGGCCTCAAAGCCCTGACACTTCCTGCAATCGCCCTCGCGCTTCCCCAAGCGGCGATCCTTGCGCGCGTCATGCGTTCTTCCTTGCTTGATATCCTCAACGAGGATTTCATCCGCACCGCCCGCGCCAAAGGCCTCACACCGCGACAAGCGCTTTGGCGGCATGCGCTGCGCAACGCGCTTATTCCTGTGCTCACGATCATTGGGTTGCAGTTTTCCTTCCTCCTTGCAGGGTCGATCATTATCGAGCAGGTCTTTTATCTTCCCGGCCTCGGTCGGCTAGTCTTTCAATCCATTTCTCAACGCGATCTGATCGTCGTGGAAAGTGTCGTGATGCTTTTGGTATTCGCGGTCATCTTGGTGAACTTCATCGTTGATCTCGCCTATGCATGGGTCGATCCACGCCTGAGGTCGCGCACATGAAAACCTCACGCAACCTTGTCATTGGCACGGCGCTGAGCACACTTTTTATCGCCGCCGCGCTCATTAGCTTCATCTGGACGCCGTTTGATGTGACTCAGATGAATATCCCCTCGAAATTGCAAACCCCAAACGGCACCAACTGGCTTGGCACCGATCATTTTGGGCGCGATATTTTCTCGATGATCATGGTTGGCGCGCGCACCTCGATTGCAGTGGCGTTGGTTGCCGTAGGCATCGGAATAGGCGTTGGCGTGCCGCTTGGCCTCGCCGCTGCCGCGCGCCAGGGAAGCTTGCTTGATGAGGTCATCATGCGGGGCAATGACTTGGTTTTTGCGTTCCCCTCCCTCGTTATCGCGATCCTAATCACTGCTGTGTTCGGCCCCGGCGCGATCAATGCGATTATCGCGATCGGCATCTTTAATATCCCCGTGTTCGCGCGGCTCACACGCAGCGCAGCACTCCCCCTGTGGCAGCGCGAGTTCATCATGGCCGCGCGTGTCTCTGGCAAGGGCAACGCACGTATTTCGATGGAACACATCCTGCCCAACGTCACCAACCTATTGATCGTTCAGGGCACGATCCAATTCTCCCTTGGCATCCTCGCAGAAGCGGGTCTCTCCTACGTCGGCCTTGGTGCGCAACCACCACTGCCAAGCTGGGGACGTATGCTGGCCGATGCGCAAACAATGGTCAGCTTTGCACCACATCTCGCGCTCATTCCCGGCGGTGCAATCATACTCACTGTCCTTGGCCTTAACCTGATGGGCGATGGCCTACGCGACCTGCTGGATCCACGCATTAGAGTGGAGCGCATATGAGCTTACTCACCATCAAAGATCTCTCCATATCCATTCATGGGACACCCATCCTAAAGGATGTCAGTCTCAGCGTCGCCCAAGGGGAGATCGTGGCGATCACGGGTGAAAGCGGCTCTGGCAAATCGCTTACCGCGTTTTCAGTAATGCAACTTTTGCCACGGGGAACTCAGACAAAGGGTTCGATCAAACTTGATGGCAAAGAGCTACTGAATGCACCCGACGGCGACATGTGTGCGCTGCGCGGCAATGATATCGGTATGGTGTTTCAAGAACCCATGACAGCGCTGAACCCGTTGATGAGCATTGGCGATCAGGTCATGGAAACCATCCTACTCCATACAGACAGCTCCCGCGAACAGGCGCGCCAGCGTGCAGAGGAAACCCTTGCGCGCGTCGGTTTACCCCCTGAAAAATACAGCCTCGCGCGTTTTCCTCATCAGCTCTCTGGCGGGCAACGTCAGCGCGTTGTGATCGCGATGGCCATCGCTTTACGCCCGCGCTTGTTGATCGCCGATGAACCCACGACCGCACTTGATGTGACGACCCAAGCACAGATCCTCGATCTGCTGAAAGATCTTGTGCAGGACTTTGGTATGGGGCTTTTGATGATCACCCATGACCTCGCTGTTGTGTCCGACATGGCCGAACGCATCGTTGTGATGCGTTACGGTGAGGTGGTAGAAACCGGTGCGACCAAGGCGCTGTTTGCCAATATGCAGCACGACTATACCAAAGCGCTATTCGCGGCCTCCGCCCATCAAGTGGCGCTGCCGGAAAACACGCCGAAAGATGCACTTTTGGTCGTCAAGGACGCGATCCGCGATTACCCGAAACCCCGCACCGAATTATTCGCCCCACGCACCTACACACGCGCAGTTAACGCTGTTAGCTTCACTTTGCGCAAAGGCGAACGCATAGGCCTCGTCGGAGAAAGCGGTTGCGGTAAGTCCACCTTGACTCGCGCGATCCTTGGGCTTGAGCCACTTCAAAGGGGCAGCATTACGGCGTTCAATCAAAGGGTTGCACCCGACATGCCAGCGGCGTTGCGCTCTGGCCTGCAGGTGGTGTTCCAAGATCCCTACGGCAGCTTCAACCCACGCCATAAAGTTGCGCGCATCATCACTGAACCCTTTCATTTGCTGCCCAACCCACCCCGCGGGCAAGAGCGCGAGAACCGCATTTCGCAAGTGCTGATCGCCGTTGGTTTGCACCCTACTGACGCGAACAAATACATCCACGCATTCTCGGGCGGGCAGCGCCAACGCATCGCAATTGCACGCGCGTTGATCATTAATCCAGAACTGATCATTTTCGATGAAGCCGTCAGCGCACTCGACGTGTCAATCCGCGCACAGATCCTTGATCTCATCGCTGAACTGACACAGACCCATGATCTCAGCTATCTGTTCATCAGCCACGACCTCTCTGTTGTGCGCACGATTACTGATCGCGTGTTAGTGATGAAGGACGGCGAGATTGTTGAGGATGGTGAAACCGAACAAGTTTTCACCAACCCACGTCACCCCTATACTGCGAGCCTTATCAAAGCCGCCCCGACCCTTCCTGATGTGAAAGCGCTTACCGATGTCTCTTCCTGATCTGCCCTTCAACCCAGCACACTGCCTGATCAATGGCACATGGCGAGCACCGCTCGATGGTCAAACGCTTGCGCTAATTGACCCCTCAAACGGCAGCGAGCTGACCCAAATCGCGCGCGGCCAAAGCCGCGACATTGATGCGTCTGTGGAGGCGGCTCAGAGCGCCTTGAACGGCGAATGGGGCAGCAAGACAGCGCTGGAGCGGGGACGTATCTTGACTCGCATCGGCCAACTGGTTCTGGAACATGTTGATCTTCTGGCGGAACTTGAGGCGCACGATGTTGGCAAACCCCTAACTCAAGCGCGCGCGGACGCTATTGCACTTGCACGCTATATGGAATTCTATGGTGGCTCGGCAGATAAGATCCACGGTGAAACAATCCCTTATCTCGGTGGCTACACCGTCTACACGTTGCGGGAACCGCATGGGGTAACGGGCCACATCGTGCCTTGGAACTACCCGATGCAGATCATCGGCAGATCTGTTGGCGCGGCGCTCGCCATGGGCAACGCAGCCGTGCTGAAACCCGCGGAGGAAGCCTGCCTCACCGCATTGATGTTCGCCGAAATTGCACGCACTGCTGGTCTACCAGATGGCGCTTTGAACGTTGTCCCAGGTCTTGGCGCAGAAGCGGGTGCAGCACTCTCATCACATAAAGATGTGCAGCACATTTCGTTCACCGGCTCCGTCGCGACAGGTGCACTTGTTCAACAAGCCGCAGGCGCGAATGTTGTCCCCGTCACGCTAGAACTTGGTGGCAAATCCCCGCAATTGGTATTCGAGGACGCAAATCTAGACGACGCGCTGCCCTTTCTTGTCAACGCGGGCATCCAGAACGCTGGTCAAACCTGCTCTGCCTCTTCTCGCATCCTTGTCCAGGAAAACCGTTACGCGGAAGTCGTCGCAGCAATGTCAGAGCGCTACAGTGCCCTCACCGTCGGTCCTGCAATGGATGACCTCAACCTTGGGCCACTGATATCCGAGCGCCAGAAAGAGATCGTCACAGGGTTTCTGGCGCAAGGCAAAGATTTGCACATTGCAGCTACTGGCCAGATCGCTGAGGGTGCACCAAGCAAAGGCGCGTATGTAGCGCCGCATCTGTTGCTGTGCTCAGATCCACACCATCCTCTCGCACAACAAGAAATCTTCGGCCCTGTCCAAATTGTCATCCCTTTCAAAGATGAAGCTGAGGCCGTCGCAATTGCCAACGGCACGGACTTCGGCCTTGTGGCAAGCGTCTGGACAGAGAATGGCGCGCGCCAAATGCGCCTCGCCAAAGCGTTGAAATCCGGCCAAGTCTTCATCAACAATTATGGCGCGGGTGGTGGTGTCGAACTTCCTTTCGGTGGTGTCGGAAAATCCGGCCATGGCCGCGAAAAAGGCTTCGAAGCCCTCTACGGCTTCTCAACCCTCAAGACGGTGGCCGCCAAACATGGCTAGGCTCGCGGTTTTCATATGCCTGTGTTTTTGCGCCATGTTCGCCGCTGCGATCTTTGGTATTTTGCACAATCAAATCAGCTTTGGCATTGGGGCGAGCTATTTTTACGACGTCAAATTCGCACAATTCGCGATTGATCCGGTTTTGCAAAATCGCGTAGGGGCGGGCGTTGTTGGCGCGCTGGCGACTTGGTGGATGGGTCTGCTCATGGGCCTGCCCGCGTTCACCCTTGGCATGTTCGCGCAAGCGGGTCGGCGGCGTTATTTCTATGCTGGCCTCAAATCGATCTGGATTGCCACTTCCATCGCTGCCATCGGCACCGTCATCGGCCTCGCGTTTGGCCATATAGCTGACATCAATGGCCTCGTGGGTTACCTGCCAAACGTCGATGCGTTTTCCGATCCTGAAGGCTTCGTGCGCGCAGCAATCATGCATAAGGCCAGTTATTTCGGCGGCGCTTTAGGCGCACTCGCCGCGCTCTACGTAATGTGGCGCGAACGTCCCAAAAAAGGAGAGAACTATGCGTCTACTCAATAAAACCGCCATTGTGACAGGTGCAGGCTCTGGCTTTGGCGCTGGCATCGCGCGCAAATTTGCAGCGGAAGGTGCACAAGTTCTCGTTGCTGATATCAACGGAGAGGCCGCGCAAACGATTGCCACGGAAATCAACGGCATGCCTTGCATGGTCGATGTCGCTGACGGGGCCAGCGTTCAAGCGATGGCAGACCTTGCAATCAAAGAAATGGGCAACGTGGATATCATAGTGAATAACGCAGGCGTCACCCATTTGCCTGCCCCGATGGAGACGGTTTCCGAACCGGATTTCGACCGCGTCTTCGCTGTGAACTGCAAATCTGTCTATCTCATCGCGCGCGCGTTCAATACACATATGAAGACCCGAGAATCCGGTGCGATCTTGAACGTTGCCTCCACCGCTGGGGTCAGCCCGCGCCCCAATCTCAACTGGTACAATGCATCCAAAGGCTGGATGAACACCGCCACAAAAACCATGGCCGTTGAACTTGCCCCCTACGGCATAAGGGTCAATGCATTGAACCCCGTGGCTGGCGAAACCCCTCTGCTGGCCTCCTTCATGGGCGAAGACACACCAGAGCGGCGCGCGCAATTCCTCGCGACCATCCCAATTGGCCGCTTTTCCACCCCCGAAGACATGGGCAATGCAGCGTGCTATCTCTGCTCTGACGAAGCCAGCATGATCACCGGCGTTTGTATGGAAGTTGACGGTGGCCGCTGTATTTAGGCACCTCTTCATTTTGTCCCTTAAACTCTCGCCGAAGGCACCCGCACTATGCAACCAGGTCCCCTAAATTTGATAACGGATGTGCAAGGTCTCAAAGTTGGCCACGCACACGATCCAAAGCTCAAATCCGGCACCACGGTTCTGACCGCCGATAGCCCCCTCACGTCCTCCGTACACGTGATGGGTGGTGCGCCGGGCAGTCGCGAAACGGATCTGCTTGATCCCGAAAAATCCGCGCCGGGTGTGGATGCATTCGTGCTCTCGGGTGGCTCCGCGTTTGGCCTTGATGCGGCCAGCGGCGTGGTTCAAGGACTGCGCAGTCAGGGTCGTGGCTTTCCCGTACACACGGCGCGTGTGCCAATCGTACCCGCCGCGATCATTTTCGATCTGATCAATGGTGGCAACAAAAATTGGCAACAAAGCCCCTACCCCAAGCTTGGTGAAGCAGCGCTTGAAAGCTCAAAAGCTGATTTCGCTCTCGGTTCCGTTGGTGCAGGCCTCGGCGCGATGAGTGCGTCTTTGATGGGAGGCGCAGGCTCTGCGTCGCTGGTCCTCGACAATGGCATTGCAGTCGGTGCGCTGATGATTGCCAATCCCATTGGCGCAGTCACAACACCCGGTGGTCGCCACTTTTGGGCCGCCACTTTTGAGATTGAAGGCGAGTTCGGTGGCCTTGGCCCCGATCCGCGTTCCGGCCTTGGGCGCGATATGAAATCCGACAAGATCACCGCAATGATGCGCCACGCAAACACAACCATTGGCATCGTCGCGACGGACGCAAAGCTCAGCAAAGCGCAGTGCAAACGCATGGCCATCGCCGCCCACGACGGGATCGGGCGGGCGTGCATGCCAGCGCACACACCCATGGACGGTGATCTGATCTTCAGCACAACAACGAGCACAAAGGAGCTAAGCGCACCCGATCTTGACATTGCAATGATAGGCCATGCCGCCTCGCTCTGCGTTGCCCGCGCAATCGCCCGTGCAATCTATGAGGCGACGCCTGCGAAAGGCAATCTGCTGCCCACATGGCGCGAAAAGAATGCGAGCTAAAGTATGCCGAACCTAAAGCTATCAGACATCACGTTGCACTATGAAACCGAAGGTTCCGGCCCGCCGATCATTCTGATCGCAGGCATGCTCAGTGATAGCGCAAGCTGGGGTCCTTTGATCGCACCACTCGCTGAAAACCACACTGTTATTCGCCCCGACAATCGCACAACGGGTCGCACAGTGCCGTCCACTGCACCCACTTCACCCGAACAAAATGCCGCTGATATTCTTGCGCTGATGGATCATCGGAACCTAGCCCACGCGCATATCATAGGCCATTCGATGGGCGGCTATATCGCGGCAGAACTGGCCATTCTCGCGCCTGACCGCATCCAATCACTGACCCTTTTGTGCAGTGCGCCGATGAACCTGTCCCGCTCTTGGCATCTATTTCAAAACTTTTGCGATATTCGCGCGAGTGGTCCCGAAGGCCTGTGGCTGCGCAGCCTATTTCCTTGGCTGTTCCATCACAGTTTTTTCGACACGCCCGAGCAAGTTGAGGGCGCAGTTGTCGCTAGCCTTGCCTACCCACATGCGCAGAGCCTGAGCGCAATGCAGCATCAACTTGACGCACTGAAACGCTACAGACCGCTTGATCTGACAAGGCGCATCACCGCACCGACCCTCGCGCTTCTCGCTCAAAACGATCTGATCGTGCCCCATGACGAAGCCCTAGACCTACTACAAGAAATCCGCCAAGTTCGCATCGAGATAATCGCGCAAGCAGGCCATTCCATCCATTGGGATGCATCCGCTGCGGTTCTGACCCACCTTGCGCCCTTTTTAAAGGAGCACACATATGCAAACTGATCGCTTCAGCAACGAAATGTCCGCGTGTGATCCCGACACCGCGCAGGGCCTCGATGACTTCGTGCATGGCTTCTTGGCCTATCAACCCAAGGCCGCCAACATCCTCGCAACTGCGGATAATGCCAAGAGCAACGCGCTTGCCAACGCATATGCGGGCATGCTTTGGATGTTCCTTGAAGCGCCCGTCGCCGCCGACAAGGCCGCTCCCTACATCGCGCGCGCCAAAGCGGCGCAAACCTCAAATCCGCGCGAACGCTCCACCCAGATGATCGCCGCGACATGGGCGTCGGGTGATGTGCCTGAAACCATGCAGATGTGCGAATCTCATAGCGATCAGTACCCACGCGATCTGGTGATCATCAAACTCGCCCAATACCTGCATTTCAATGCGGGCGACGCCCCTGCCATGCTGCGCAGTTGCCTCAAAGCTCTGCCAGATGCGGCGCATGAACCCTACGTCCATGGCATGATAGCATTTGGGTATGAGCAATGTCATCAACTCGCTCAAGCCGAAGCCAGCGCGCGCCACGCTATAGAGATTGAGCCAAAAGATGCTTGGGCACATCACGCGATTGCCCATGTGATGCTGAGCGAAGGACGCGTGGTTGAAGGCGCTAAATTCATGGAAGAGATGGCTCCGCGTTGGGAGGGTCTCAACAGCTTTATGTACAGCCACAATTGGTGGCATCTGGCGCTGTTTTACATCTCCATGGGTCAACACGATGACGTGCTTGCTGCCTATGACACCCATGTGTGGGGATTGGAGAAGAACTTCGCCCAAGATCAAATCGGCGCGGCATCCTTGCTAGCGCGGATGGAGCTTGCAGGCATAGACGTTGGTGATCGCTGGGCAGATGTAGCGGATCACATCGCGCAACGCGGCGCGGATACGACACTACCCTTTCTCACCATGCAATACCTCTACGCACTTGGACGCTCGGACAACCCGATGGCTGATACGTTGATCAGCGCGATCAAACAAAAGGCGAGCGCGCCGGGTTTTGACCAAGAGGTTTGGCAAAACGTGGCGCTACCTGCGTGCGAAGGGCTGCTCGCTTACACGCGTCGAGATTTTGAAACAACCGTGAAACAGCTCGGCCTTGCCCTACCACGTATGGCTGAAATCGGCGGCAGCCACGCCCAGCGCGATCTATTCGAACAGGTCCATCTTGATGCGTTGATGCAAACCGACCGTCTCGCGCAAGCGCAACAAGTCCTTGAAATGCGGCGCACTTTTGACCCCGATGGCGTGCCCCTCAATCGGATGCTCGCCGACGTTTACAAGAAAACGGGCCTGCCCGAGCTGGCCGAAGCCGCGCTAAACCGCGCGCCACATTAATCTTTCTATTTCTAAAAATATCCCCGCCGGAGGCATCTGATTTCTCAGGAAAAAACGCGCATCAAACCTCTTCGACCTGCATGACCCCATCAAGGCTCTTGAGTGCGCCTTTGATCTGCGGATTCACTGGAAATTCGCGCCCCAAATCAACCTCGACCTCGCCCGGCAATCCGCTATCGAGCAAACATAACAACACAGGTCCACGCGCGCCTTGCTTCACTGTTTCCTGCGCGCGGGTCAACACAGATGCAATGTTCTCGACGGCCCCTGAATTTTCGACGAAAATTCGCAAGCTGGTCTGGCCCGCATCTGCAACAACCACGTCAATCGGCGCAACGGATCGACCAAGAAGCTTTAACTGATCGCTCTCCATATTCGCTTCAACCGTCACAACAACTTTCGCCCCAGTCTCCAAAAACTCGCGGCATTTGTCCAACGTGTCGGAGAACAAAGTCACCTCATAGGCTCCGCTCGTATCGCTCAGTTGCGCAAAGGCAAAGCGATTGCCACGCGCCGATTTACGCTCTTGGCGACCCGCCACAACACCCGCAAGTTTCGCAACCAATGCCCCGTTTTCAGCCTTAGCTGTGACCTCGTCCAACGTCATCACACCCTTACGCTTTAAGGGAGCCATATAGTCATCAAGCGGATGGCCAGACATGTAAAAGCCAACTGCACGAAACTCTTCGTTCAACCGCTCCGCAGGCATCCAATCCGACACAGGGCTCAGGCGCGGTTCGGGCAAATCTGCTCCCGCCTCACCGAACAATGACACCTGATTGGAATTCTTCTGCTCAAAAATCGCCTGTGAATAATTCACCAAGCCATCAAGACTATCAAACACACGCCGACGGTTCGGATCGAGCTGATCGAATGCGCCCGAGCGCACAAGCATTTCCAAAGGACGTTTGCCCACGCGCTTTAAATCGACTCGCCGCGCAAGATCATAGATCGTGCTGAATGGCTTATCACCGCGACCCTCAACGACCAGCTTCATAGCCTCAACGCCCACGTTTTTCAACGCGCCGAGCGCATAGACCAGCTCGCCATTCGCCACCTTAAACGTCGCATCAGAACGGTTCACACAAGGCGGCACCCATGGCAGATCAAGGCCCTTTTTGACCTCTTCAAAATAGACCGCGAGCTTGTCCGTAAGATGGATATCGCAGTTCATCACGCCGGCCATAAATTCAACCGGGTGGTTAGCTTTCAGCCAAGCCGTTTGATAGCTGACCACCGCATAGGCCGCCGCGTGGCTCTTGTTGAAACCGTAGTTGGCGAACTTTTCCAAAAGGTCGAAGACTTCCGACGCTTTCTTGGCTGGCACGCCGTTTTCTTTCGCGCCTTTCTCGAATTTGGGACGTTCCTTTGCCATCTCTTCGGCGATCTTTTTACCCATCGCACGGCGCAGCAAATCAGCGCCGCCAAGTGAATAACCCGCCATGACCTGAGCGATCTGCATCACCTGTTCTTGGTAAACAATGATGCCTTGGGTTTCCTCAAGGATGTGGTCAATCAAGGGATGCACTGACTCGCGTTCTTTGAGCCCGTTCTTCACCTCGCAATAGGTGGGAATATTCTCCATCGGACCCGGACGATACAAAGCAACAAGGGCAACAATGTCCTCAATACAGGTCGGCTTCATCCGCTTGAGGGCATCCATCATACCCGAGCTTTCCACCTGAAACACCGCCACCGTTTTAGCAGATGCATAGAGTTTATAGCTATTCTCATCATCCAGAGGGATCGCGTTAATATCATCAACCGTGCCAGCCGCTGGCGTATACAATTCCGTGCCATCCGCTGCGATATGGAGCTGACGTCCTCCTGCTGTAATCTGCTCCATCGCGTTTTGAATAACCGTCAGGGTTTTCAGGCCAAGAAAGTCGAATTTCACTAGTCCGGCCTGCTCGACCCATTTCATATTGAACTGTGTCGCAGGCATGTCAGAGCGTGGGTCTTGATAGAGCGGCACGAGCGCGTCCAAAGGACGGTCGCCAATCACAACACCCGCCGCATGGGTCGAGGCGTTTCTAAGCAAACCTTCCACTTGCTGCCCATAATCCAGCAAGCGTTTCACCACCTCCTCATTGCGCGCCTCTTCGCGCAAGCGCGGCTCATCGGCCAACGCTTTTTCGATGGAAACAGGTTTCACGCCCTCAACAGGGATCATCTTGCTCAGGCGATCCACCTGCCCATAAGGCATCTGCAAAACGCGGCCAATATCGCGCACAGCAGCTTTCGAGAGCAAAGCACCAAAGGTGATGATCTGCCCAACTTTATCACGACCATATTTCTCTTGAACGTATTGGATCACCTCCTCGCGGCGATCCATGCAGAAGTCGATATCAAAGTCTGGCATGGAGACACGTTCAGGGTTCAAGAACCGTTCGAACAGCAGCGAATATCGCAACGGATCAAGATCCGTGACTGTGAGCGCATAAGCCACGAGCGACCCCGCACCCGAACCGCGACCAGGGCCAACGGGAATGCCATTGTCCTTGGCCCATTGGATAAAGTCGGCAACGATCAGAAAGTAGCCCGGAAAGCCCATGCCCTCGATAATATCCAGCTCGAAATCGAGCCGTTCTTGATATTCTTCCAACGTGACCGAATGCGGGATGACCGCGAGGCGCTTCTGCAAACCCTCATTGGCAATGCGACGTAACTCAGCGACCTCGTCATCCGCAAATTTAGGCAAGATTGGATCACGGCGATAGGCCTGAAACGCGCAGCGTTTGGCAATTTCGATGGTGTTTTTAATCGCCTCAGGTAGGTCCGCAAATAGGGTGACCATTTCTTCTTGGGATTTGAAATAATGTTGTGCAGTCAGCTTACGACGCGGATCTTGTTGATCCACATAGGCCCCATCCGCGATGCAAATCAGCGCATCATGGGCCTCATACATCGAAGACTTCGGGAAATACACGTCGTTGGTCGCGACCAAGGGCAAGCTCTTGGCATATGCCATTTCGACAAATCCGCGCTCTGTCAAACGCTCAGCTTCAGGCAGGCCACCGTTTTCGGGATGGCGTTGAAGCTCCACATACAAGCGATCCCCAAATGCGCCATGCAAACGATCCATCAGCGCCTCTGCAGCAGGGCGCTGACCGCCTTGTAACAGCTTGCCAATCGCCCCCTCAGGACCACCACTGAGACAGATAAGACCCGCATTCAACGTATCTAGATCATCAAGGCTCACCTGTGGCAATTGCCCGTCATTGTCGATGTAGAGACAACTGTTGAGCTTCATCAGGTTCTCGTAACCAACCTCATTCTGCGCCAACAGTACGAGCGGTGCAGGAGCCTTAGCACGTTCTCCCGGTTGCGCGGCGAGATAGGTGATATCGACTTGGCAACCAATGATGGGTTGCACCCCTGCGCCTGACGCTCCGACCGAAAATTCGAGCGCTGCAAATAGGTTGTTAGTGTCTGTGACAGCCACCGCCGGCATGTCCATGGATTTGCACAAATCGGGTAGCTTTTTCAGCCGCAAAGCCCCCTCAAGCAGCGAGTATTCCGTATGAGCGCGCAGGTGAATGAATCGAGGAGCTTTTGTCATGGCCATACTTTACGCGGGCTGCGCGGCCAAGAAAATCGCTAAAGCACCAAACACAAAAAAACTCTTGCCAGTTTGCTCAATCTTGCCAAAGATAAGATTAATCGCCCGCATCGCTTCTACGCCGCATCGAAGCAGTGCACATCTTTGGGCAGGGTACCGCGGCGGGCACATATCATGAGCATCAAGTTTCTTCTAAACGGAGAGACGGTGGAGCTACCCGAGGCAAATCCGACGGTAACTCTGCTTGATTGGCTGCGCGAAACGCGCAACCTGAAGGGAACCAAAGAGGGCTGTAATGAGGGCGATTGCGGCGCGTGTAGCGTGATGGTCACGGATAGGTCTGGCGCAAAAGCGCTCAATGCGTGCATCCTGTTTTTGCCACAGCTGCACGGCAAAGCGGTGCGCACGGTCGAAGGGTTTGCTGGCCCCGATGGAACGCTTCATCCTGTTCAAGATGCGATGGTTGAAAACCACGGCTCTCAATGCGGCTTTTGCACGCCGGGGTTCATCAGTTCTATGGTCGCCGCACATACTGCGGGTCGCACGGATCACGATGTTATTCTTGCGGGCAATCTATGCCGATGCACAGGGTACGCCCCAATCATACGCGCGGCTGAAGCGGCCCAAGATCAAGACGCACCTGATTGGTTGTCTGTTGATGATGAGGGCTTGCAAGGCGAAACGTCCTCTCTGGTCAGCGCGCCTGAAACCGTCGACGCACTCGCAGAGCTATACGAGGCAAACCCAAACGCCACCCTTATCGCAGGCGCTACGGACGTCGGGCTTTGGGTGACCAAGCAACTGCGCGATCTGGAAATGCCGATCTTTCTGAACCGTTGCGTTGATTTGCAACTGTTTGATCTGTCGGGTGACACTATTCGCATTGGTGCGGGTGTCACGATGGCGTGGCTCTATGAAACCCTATCGATCTATCATCCCTCCTACGCGGAGCTGATCCGGCGCTACGGTTCTGAGCAAGTGCGCCAAGCGGCGACCATTGGCGGCAATATCGCCAACGGCTCTCCCATTGGGGATAATCCGCCAGCGTTGATCGCGCTTGGGGCGACGCTTCACCTGCGTAAAGGCGATACACAACGCGACCTCGCTATCGAGGATTTCTTTCTAAGCTACGGCAAACAGGACCGCGCAGCCGGTGAGTTTGTCGAGGCGGTGACGATCCCCAAATCCGCTGTTGCGCTGCGTTGTTACAAGCTCTCGAAACGCTTTGATCAGGATATTTCCGCGGTCTGCGGGTGTTTCAACGTTAAGGTTGTGGATGGCAAAGTCATCTCTGCACGCATCGCATTTGGCGGTATGGCAGGAATTCCGATGAGGGCTGCAAAGGCCGAAAAGGCGCTGGTCGGGCAACCTTGGGATCAAACGCACATTGACCAAGCCGTCGCCGCGATGGCTGATGATTTCACCCCTTTGTCCGACATGCGCGCCTCCGCCAACTACCGAATGCAAAGCGCACAAAACATGTTACGGCGCTACTTTGCTGAGTTATCTGGTGTTGAGACCTCGGTTCTGGAGGTCACAGCATGAGCGTTGCAAAACCCCTGCCCCATGACGCCGCAAAACTGCATGTCACAGGTGCCGCGCGCTACGTGGACGACATCCCGACGCCCTCGGGAACCCTATCTCTGGCCTTCGGGCAAAGCGAGATTGCACATGGTGAGATCACAGGCATTGATCTTTCCGAAGTGCGACACGCCGCCGGTGTCATCGCCGTCCTCACCGCTGATGAGTTGCCTTTTGACAATGATGTTAGCCCGTCCGCGCATGACGAACCTTTGCTGGCCAAAGGCACTGTGCACTACGTCGGGCAGCCAATCTTTTTAGTCGTTGCCACGTCTCACCTACTCGCCCGCAAGGCTGCGCGTTTGGGCAAGATGACTTATGCTGAAAAACCCGCACTCCTGACGATTAATGACGCTTTGAAAGCGAATAGCCGTTTTGAAGAAGGCCCTCGCATTTATCAAAAGGGGGATGCCGCAGGCGCAATCGCATCGGCTCCAAACAAAGTCAGCGGTGTCATCGATATGGGCGGCCAAGAGCATTTCTACCTCGAAAGCCAAGCCGCGCTTGCCCTGCCGCAAGAGGGGGGCGATATGCTTGTGCACAGCTCAACCCAGCACCCCACTGAAATCCAACATAAAGTGGCAGAGGCTTTGGGCACGCCAATGAATGCGGTGCGCGTTGAAGTGCGCCGCATGGGCGGAGGATTTGGCGGTAAGGAAAGTCAGGGCAACGCCTTGGCCGTCGCATGTGCGATCGCGGCGCGTGCAACGGGTCGGCCTTGCAAGATGCGCTATGATCGCGACGACGATATGGTGATCACCGGAAAACGCCATGATTTCCGCATTTCTTATGAGGTCGGATTTGACGATGAGGGCCGGATTTCAGGCGTGGATTTTGTGCAGTACACACGCTGTGGCTGGGCACAGGATCTGTCACTGCCAGTCGCAGATCGTGCAATGTTGCATTCGGACAATGCCTATCTGCTGGACAACGCGCGCATTGAGAGCCATCGCTTAAAAACCAACACGCAAAGCGCAACCGCCTATCGCGGGTTTGGTGGTCCCCAAGGCATGCTAGGGATCGAGCGGGTTTTGGATCATGTGGCCCATGCGCTTGGGAAAGATCCTTTGGTCGTGCGGCGCATGAATTATTATGCGGATATGCTGCCTGAAAGTGCGGGAGCCTCCGGCGGAAGTTTAAAAGGCAAGATGAAGCCCCAAACTACGCCTTATGGGATGGAGGTGGAGGATTTCATCTTGCACGAGATGACCGATGCTTTGGCGCTGTCATCGGAGTATGAAGCGCGCCGCGCGGAGATTGCAAATTGGAACGCAGCCAACCCGATCTTGAAGAAAGGGATCGCGCTGACACCTGTGAAGTTCGGGATTTCATTTACCCTGACCCACCTTAACCAAGCCGGTGCATTGGTGCATGTCTATTCTGACGGCTCCGTTCATATGAACCACGGCGGCACAGAGATGGGCCAAGGTCTATTCCAGAAAATCGCGCAAGTCGCAGCGACGCGCTTCGGGATTGACGTAAGTGACGTCAAAATCACTGCAACGGACACAGGCAAAGTGCCCAACACATCAGCGACTGCAGCCTCATCTGGGTCTGACCTAAACGGAATGGCCGTGAAAGATGCGTGCGACAAGATCCGCGCCCATTTGAGCGCGTTTATGGCAGAGCATCATGGGGTTGATATCGATAGCATCACGTTTGAAAATGGTCGAGTTCATGTGACTGATCACGATTACAGCTTTGCCGAAGTTGCCGCCCTTGCCTATCAAAACCGGATTCCCCTATCTGCCACAGGCTTTTACAAAACGCCCAAGGTCGCGTGGGATCGCATCAAAGGCGACGGGAGGCCGTTTTTTTACTTTGCCTATGGTGCCTCGGTCAGCGAGGTCGTGATTGATACGCTCACGGGGGAAAACCGTATTTTGCGCACCGATATATTGCATGATGCAGGCGCGTCCTTGAACCCTGCCCTCGACATCGGGCAGGTTGAGGGCGGCTATGTCCAAGGCGCGGGTTGGCTGACCATGGAAGAGCTGATCTGGGACGACACAGGCCGTTTGCGCACTCATGCCCCTTCTACCTACAAGATCCCTGCCTGTTCAGATCGGCCGGATATTTTCAATGTCTCGCTTTGGAATGGCGGTAACCCTGAGGCGACGATTTACCGTTCCAAAGCTGTGGGTGAACCGCCGTTCATGCATGGAATTTCCGCGCTTATGGCGCTCTCCGATGCGATTGGGGTCTGTGGAACCGGCTACCCTGCCCTTGATGCGCCCGCCACGCCAGAGCGGATTTTGCAGACCATCGAGCAGGTGCGCCATGGGGTTTGACCTCAACACCTTGCGTGACGCTATTGCGAAACATGGGCGCGTAGCCCGTGTCGTGATCGCAGATGTGAAAGGGTCGTCGCCGCGTGAAGTTGGTGCTTCCATGCTTGTATGGCAAGGCGGGCAAAGCGGAACGATTGGTGGCGGCACTTTGGAATTTGAGCTGGCGAAAAGGTCATTGCACGTTGCAGGCACAAAATTGTCCCAGCATGCGCTTGGTCCTGAAATGGGCCAATGTTGCGGTGGTGCGGTTCAGATTGTAACGGAGGTTTTCGATGCCTCAACTCTCCCCGAGAGTACGGATGGCATAGTTGCCCGCGCTGTCGATGGATCTACTACACCACCGCTCCGCGTGCAAAAAATACTGACTGAAGCACGCAATACTGGGCTATCATCCGATTCACAACTTTGCCATGGATGGTTCATCGAACCTGAGCATCGCGCACACCGCGGGCTTTGGATTTGGGGCGCTGGTCACGTGGGGCGTGCTTTGGTGCACACGCTGTCGCCGATAACAGACTTCGCAATCACCTGGATCGATACAAACACGGCTCGTTTCCCCGACACCATCTCCAACACTGTCACACACATCCCGACCCATGCTCCCGCACAGCTTGTCACACACGCACCCCCAGATGCAGAACATCTCATCCTCACCTATTCGCACGCGCTTGATCTTGAACTCTGTCACCAACTTCTGAGCCACGACTTTACCTTTGCAGGGTTGATCGGGTCCAAAAGCAAATGGGCGCGGTTTCGCAAACGCTTGAACACGCTCGGCCACACCGATACGCAAATTTCACGCATAACTTGCCCGATTGGCGACCCGACACTTGGCAAACACCCGCAGGCTATTGCGGTTGGGGTCACAGCCTCTTTATTGAGGGTCTCAAATACGCTCGCCCAAACACAAAGGAGCTTCGCGTGACACAGCCTTTGCTACGTCTCACAGGTTTGACCAAAGCCTACCCCGGCGTTGTCGCCAATAGCGATGTCTCTTTTAATATTAATGCGGGTGAAGTGCATGCATTGCTGGGTGAAAACGGGGCTGGCAAGTCGACGCTGGTCAAGATGATCTATGGCTTAGTGAAACCAGATACGGGTAGCATGGCATTGAATGATGCGCCTTTTGCGCCTCCTGCGCCAAGTGCCGCGCGTCAGTCAGGCGTTGCGATGGTGTTTCAACATTTCTCTCTGTTTGAGGCGCTGAATGTAGCTGAAAATATCGCACTTGGGATGGAAAACGCCCCCAAACAGCGTGACTTAGCGGCGAAAATCAAAGAGGTCTCCCATCAATATGGCTTGCCGCTGGACCCCTACATGCGAGTCGGTGATCTCTCGGCGGGAGAGCGGCAACGTGTTGAAATCATTCGCTGCCTTTTACAAAATCCGAAATTGCTGATCATGGATGAACCCACCTCGGTCCTAACCCCGCAAGAGGTGGAGATCCTATTCAAGACACTGCGCCAATTAAAATCCGAAGGCACGGCGATCCTCTATATCTCGCACAAGCTTGAGGAAATTCGCAGCCTCTGTGACACGGCCACAATCTTGCGTTTGGGTAAGAAGGTTGCGACCTGCACGCCCGCTGACACCAGCGCGAAAGAGCTCGCGGAGATGATGGTCGGTGAGACGTTGCATGTGCCCGAACGTGCAGCTGGCGACTTTGGAGACGTTTTGCTGAACGTGCAAAACCTGTCGCTGCCCGCGCCAAGCGAGTTTGGGACCGCGCTGAAAGACGTAAATTTTGAGGTCCGCGCAGGCGAAATCCTCGGGATCGGCGGCGTGGCAGGCAACGGTCAGGACGAATTACTTGGGGCGTTGTCAGGTGAAGTGTCGAGCAAGAACGCGGTTGGCCTGCGTGGGCGAGATATAAGCAAACTTGGCCCTCAACAAAGGCGAGCCTTGGGTGTGTTGGCAGCGCCGGAAGAACGTCTGGGGCACGCGGCCGTGCCTGATATGAGCCTTACTGAAAATGCATTGCTCTCAGCGGCGGTGCGCAAGGACATGATGCGCTCTGGCTTTTTGCATTGGGGCAAAGCAAAAGACTACGCACAAGAGGTGATCGAGGCCTTCGACGTGCGCACGCCCGGGCCTGCCAACGCCGCGCGATCCCTGTCTGGTGGGAACTTACAGAAGTTCGTAATCGGACGAGAGGTCTTGCAAGACCCTGACGTCCTTATCGTGAACCAACCCACTTGGGGCGTCGACGCCGCCGCAGCCGCAGCCATCCGTCAATCACTGATGGATCTTGCTGCAAAGGGGGCCGCACTCATTGTGATCTCTCAGGATTTGGACGAACTCATGGAAATATCAGATCACTTCGCCGCCTTGAATGAGGGCCGCTTGTCCGCCATTCGCCCTGTGCAGGGCCTAAGCGTTGAAGAGATCGGATTGATGATGGGCGGTGTGCATTCCGGCGTGGAGGGTGCCGCATGATCCGCCTAGAGAAACGCGCGCAGCCAAGCCAGTTCTGGACCTTTGCAACCCCTTTCCTTGCCGTCATTATGACGATGATTGTCGGTGGCATCATGTTTGCGGCCCTTGGCAGCGATCCTTTTGAGGCGATCCGCACGATCTTTTGGGATCCTTTGTTTAGCGAACAGTTCGCCGCCTATTCACGTCCGCAACTGTTGGTGAAAGCAGGCCCTCTGATTTTGATCGCGATTGGGCTGTCGCTTGGCTTCAAGGCGGGCATTTGGAACATTGGTGCGGAAGGGCAATATATCATTGGTGCGATTTGTGGCGCAGGTATGGGATTGGCGTTCTATCCGTCTGAGAGCTTTGTGATCTTCCCGTTGATGATTCTCGCAGGTGCGCTTGGGGGTTGGGCCTGGGCGATGATCCCAGCGGTCCTTAAGGTCCGCTTTGGCACCAATGAGATCCTTGTGTCCTTGATGTTGGTCTATGTTGCAGAGAACCTGCTGGCTTCTGTGTCCTCAGGTTTGTTGAAGAACCCTGATGGCATGGGCTTCCCGGGCAGTCGCAATTTGCAGCAATACCCAGCCGCCGCGAACCTTGAAATTTTCCAAAGTACGGGCATGCATTGGGGTGTCTTAAGCGCCTTTATCGCGGTTATCTTTGCTTACGCTTTGCTATCGCGCCACATGTTCGGCTTTCAAATTCGCCTAGCGGGGGAAGCGCCGCGTGCGGCGCGCTTTGCGGGTGTGCGCCCGTCGCGGATCGTCTTCTTGTGCCTTGGCATCGCGGGTGCCTTGGCAGGAATGGCTGGCATGTTCGAAGTCGCGGGCCCAGCAGGCCAGATCACCATTGATTTCAACTCCGGCTACGGTTTCACCGCCATCATCGTTGCTTTCTTGGGTCGTCTGCACCCCATCGGAATCCTCTTCGCAGGGCTTTTGATGGCGCTGACCTATATAGGCGGCGAACTCGCCTCGCTGATGCTGGGCATCCCATCAGCGGCCATTCAATTGTTCCAAGGTATGCTTTTGTTTTTCCTCCTCGCAACCGATGTTTTCATCAATTTTCGCATACGATTTAGCAAACGGGAGGTCGTGTAATGGATCTGTCTTCAATCAACCCCGTTTTGCTGATTGCGTCCTTGATGGTGTCCGCAACCCCGATCTTGCTGGCCGCACTCGGTGAACTAGTCGTCGAGAAATCAGGTGTTCTGAACCTTGGTGTTGAGGGCATGATGATCACGGGCGCGATCTGTGGCTTTGCGATTGGCGTCAATACAGGCTCTCCTGTTTTAGGCTTTATGTTCTCTGCCCTATGCGGTGCTTTGCTGTCTCTCGCGTTTGGCATTCTCACGCAATATTTGCTCTCGAACCAAGTGGCGACAGGGCTTGGATTAACGCTTGTGGGTCTTGGTCTCAGCTCGCTCATTGGCAAACCTTATGAGGGGATCAAATCCCCAACCCTACAAAAAATGGAGCTGCCGCTTTTGTCCGACATCCCCATCTTCGGAAAAATGTTCTTCTCGCACGATCCTATGGTCTACTTTTCCGTCGCTCTGGTCGCCGCCGTTTGGGCTGTGCTCAAATTCTCACGCGCAGGCCTAATCTTGCGCGCGGTTGGTGAAAGCCACGATGCGGCTCACGCTTTGGGCTACAAAGTTGTGCGCATCCGCATGTTGGCGATCCTCTTTGGCGGCGCTTGTGCGGGTCTGGCCGGGGCATACATTTCCCTCGTGCGCGTGCCGCAATGGACCGAAGGGATGACCGCAGGCGCGGGCTGGATCGCACTGGCGATTGTTGTTTTTGCCAGCTGGAAGCCTTGGCGTATCCTGATTGGTGCCTATCTTTTCGGCGGCGTCACAGTTTTGCAGCTGAATCTCCAAGCCGCCGGAGCCAAGGTGCCTATCGAGGTCTTGTCGATGTCGCCCTATCTGATAACTATTACGGTGCTTGTTATTATCTCTGCGCGCGGGAATCATGGTGCTCCTGCCGCTTTGGGCAAAATTTTCCACGCCTCTCGCTAGGAGCGGCAAAACAAAACATCCACAGGGGGATGCATTCTATGAAACGCAGAACACTTCTCGCGAGCGCAGCAGCTGTTGCACTGGCATTTAGCGGAACGGCAATGGCAGAAGACAAAACCAAAGTTGGTTTCGTCTTTGTTGGCCCCGTCGGTGACGGCGGCTGGACAACCGAGCACAACAACGGCCGCCTCGCGGTTGAAGAGGCTTTCGGCGACAAGGTCGAAACCGTCTTTCAAGAAAAAGTGCCAGAAGGTGCAGATTCAGAGCGTGTGATGACGCAAATGGCGCTCTCCGGTGCGGATCTGATTTTCACAACCTCCTTCGGCTACATGGATCCAACAATCAACGTTGCCAAAAAATTCCCAGATGTGAAGTTCGAGCACGCAACAGGCTACAGGCAGTCTGAAAACGTCTCCTCCTATTCCGCGCGTTTCTATGAGGGTCGCGCTGTTATCGGGCATATCGCTGGTAAGATGACCAAAACCAACAAGGTCGGCTACATTGCTTCCTTCCCAATTCCAGAAGTTATTCGTGGCATCAACTCTGCCTATCTTCACGCCAAGCGCGTGAACCCAGATGTCGAGTTCTCCGTTGTTTGGGTCTACACATGGGAAGATGCCGCTAAGGAAGCAGACGCTGCCGAAGCGCTGATCAACCAAGGCGCTGACATTCTGATGCAGCACACGGATACAACAGCTCCGATGCTCAAGGCGGAAGAAGCAGGTATTCTCGCGTTTGGTCAGGCTTCCGACATGATTGCAGCGGGTCCAAATGCCCAGCTGACATCGATCATTGACGACTGGGCACCCTACTACATCGAGCGCACGCAAGCTGTGATGGATGGTACATGGGGAAGCCAGAACACATGGCACGGTATCAAGGAAGGCATGGTTGCATTCGCTGATATGTCCGACAAAATCCCTACTGACGTGCGCGCAGAAGCGCTGCAGATGATCGAAGATCTGAAAGATGGCAGCTACCACGCCTTTACTGGCCCGATCAATAAGCAGGACGGCTCTGCATGGTTGGCTGAAGGTGAAACAGCAGATGACGGCACATTGGCTGGCATGTCCTTTTACGTTGAAGGCATCACAGGCGACATTCCGAACTAAGCTTTTGCTTGGATGAAAACGCGAAAGGCCTCGCTCGAAATCCGGCGAGGCCTTTTTTGTTTGGCGCGTTATTGCGCCAATACAACTAGTGACACGCTGGTCGCGTACCGGGCAATAACACTTTGTCGATCACATGAATAACGCCATTGTCGGTCATAATGTCCGCGATGATCACATTTGCCATCTCGCCTGTGCCATCTGAAATTTTCACACCGCCACTGCTGGCGCTGATGCAAAGACGTTCGCTCGCCAAAACTGGCTTGAAATAGTTTGAGCCACTCGGGAAATCTGACGCTGCCAACTTGCGATCATCTACATGGTACAACAGAATATCCGTCAACTGCCCTTTGTTCTCCGGCTGTAAAAGCGTCTCGACTGTGCCCTCAGGAAGTGCGGCGAACGCGTCGTTCACAGGCGCATACACTGTGAAAGGCCCAGGGCCGGACAGTGTTTCTGCAAGACCTGCCGCCTGCACCGCCGCGACCAGCGTGGAAAAGCGCTCATCGCCGACAGCGGTTTCGACAATATTCGCAGCCTGAGCTGTTGCACCTGTTGTCATGCTAAGGGCGATTGCTGCGAGTGTCGTTTTCAGTTTCAGTGTCATAGTAAGATCTCCTTTAAAGAACAGTTGGCCAACCTCAAGATCGGGTTGTAAAAGGAGATACGCGCGCTCTCGCAGAATGGTTCAGTGTGCTCGCGGCTTCGTGAGAACACCGTGATCAATCCAAGCGCACCACCCGCGCTTTGCGTCTCTCGAAATGCGTACGGGGGAGACCACGCAGCAAGCATGCAATTCGCGTATTCATCCTCGCAAGCAACAAGACGCGTGGTTTAGATCGGCTGGCACATCCAGAGGGGGCCGCACTAATGTCCACTTTCATCTCAAACATCCCGATATAGGTCCTACCACTGTTCATTGTGCTCTTCATTGTTGGCCTGCGCGCCAGCAAAGATCACAGCGTGCCAATCCTGTTGATCTATTTGCTGCCACTGTTGGGCCTCCTGACCTTGCGCAATATCAACTCGCTTGCGCCGCCAATATGGCTCTGGGCTTTCGCTGCCGTGACATACTCCTCAGGAATCGCGATTGGCATGCAGCTCCAACACGGCTGGATCGTGGCGCGCAACGCGCAGTTTGCACAAGTCAAAGGCGAATGGACCACCATGACCGCGATGATGATCGTGTTTGCCGCAGGGTTTGTGAACGGGTTTCTCAGCGCCACGATGCCCGCCCTTACCCAAACAGCCGTGTTCCTCACAGGCTTCGTCGCGATCAATTGTCTCGCCTCCGGCCAATTTCTGGGCCGCGCCTTCACAACCCTGCGCACGCCTGTCAGTCAATCCTGATCTCCCCTTTTCATGAGCACGCACGCATGCCACTCTCGCGTCAAGACGGAGCCGTTTGAAAGTGTGCGCATGACCCGACACCTCCCCCCGACCGCCAACATCGCAGAGCAAATGCAGGATGGCCTCTTGGTCGCGCCTTCTGCGAGCAACAACATGGGTTTGATCAGCCAAGTCCTACGCGATATCGCCCCCAAACAAGGCCGCGCGGTCGAGCTGGCCAGCGGCACAGGCCAACACTGCGTGGCTTTCGCCAAAACCTGTCCTGCCCTCACTTGGGTGCCCACGGACATCGACAACGCGCGCCTTGCATCCATCGGGATCTACGTGAGCGAAGCACAGTTGGATAACCTGACACTCCCCGTGCGCTTGGACGCAACCCAAGCGGGGTGGAGCACGTCCACTGGCCCCCTTGATATGATCGTTCTCGTCAATTTGCTGCACCTCATCAGCGAAGCCGAAGCACGCATCGTGATAAACGAAGTCGCCAAAGCGCTCGCGCCGAGCGGCGTATTCTTGCTCTATGGGCCGTTCATGCGCGGGGGTGAGTTGACGTCTGAGGGTGATGAGCGTTTTCATGAAAACCTGGTCAACACAGACGCTGAGATTGGCTATAAAGATGATTTCGATGTGATCGAATGGGCACAAACAGCCGGACTTAACGCCGCGCAAATTCTTGAAATGCCCGCAAATAATTTGAGCCTCGTATTTAGTAAACCGGAGTAGCCTCATGACTTTGACCCGCCGCGCCACGCTCGCAGGTTTGGCGAGTTTGACATTGCTCTCCGCGCCATCCTTATTGCTCGCACGCTCCAAATTCAAAGATCGTGATCCGATTAATTTCGGTCGCAGCGGTCCGTCAACGTTTCCCGTCCACGGTATCGATGCTGCGCGCTTTCAGGGCCAGATGAATTGGAAACAGATACGTCGCCAAGGCATCAAATTCGCATGGCTCAAGGCCACCGAGGGCGGTGATTTACTTGATCCCGAATTCAAACAGAACTGGCGCGCGGCCAAACGTGCGCGCCTGCCTGTCGGGGCCTATCATTTCTACTACTTCTGCACCGACCCTGACACGCAGGCCAAGAATTTCATCAAAAACGTCCCGCGCCTGCGTGGTGGCATGCCACCTGTGCTGGATCTGGAATGGAACCCGTTTTCACCGACCTGCACGTTGCGCCCGCCTGCGGCCGAAGTCCGTCGCGTGGCCAATCGGTTTATCAAAATTGTTGAGCGCCATTACCAAACCAGCGTCGTCGTCTACACAACCCCTGATTTCTGGGAACGCAACGGTGTGGCACGCTTGAAACGAGACTTCTGGCTTCGCTCGACGGCGCAACACGTGGCAAAGCGTTACCGCGTTAAAAGCTGGCTGTTCTGGCAATACACCGCGACTGGAGTTCTTGACGGGATCGAGAAAGAGGTCGACCTCAATTGCTTCAATGGCTCGGAAGCGCAATGGAAACAATGGCGTAAAACCCGCGCCGTGCATTAATCGCCGAACGATTTAGCAAGATACTCTTGGTAGGGTTTCGGCAACTCATCCGCGACACCATATGAGAGCGCAGTTACGACCGACAGACCAAAGACCACACCAATGAGGGGCAGTGCTTCGTGCAAAACGCGCGCAGGGGCGGGCCAAATTGCAAACCGTGCGGCTGCGGTGATATGGGTAAAAGCTACAACAATTCCAAGTAGATAGTACGGGAAATAGCACAAGCCATAAGGTAAACCACTGACCACACCTGCCGCGAAATAGGTCGTTGTTTCAAAGTCATAGTTGATACGCGCCATGACAATCGCACCAAGATGCTGAAGCAGGAACAAGGCGATGTAACCGCTTAAAATCACCTGCACCCAAGCCCAAGACCCCTTTGGCTTGCCGCGTTTAAGGATCAAAGCGACACCCAAAATTATCTGTGCAGCAAACAATGCGAATAGCGGATATTCAACAAAACCAAGCCTGTAAAATTGGCGAAGCGTCTCCATCACAGCAAGGTGGCTTTCGCGCCCCAGTAATAGAACTGAATAATCGGCAAAGTGCAGCAGAATGAAAATTCCAAGAATTTTCGCGTTGAGCCTTTAAAGCTTTCTTAGGGACATTTCGCCGCCATACGTTATGGTATGTTTACGTCTACACAGCGCGGTGGCAATTGCTAAACTGTCGTATGAAAAAGGGCGACCTAAGCCACCCTTTCAAGCTCACAATCTTTCGTGAAGATACTTACCCATCCACACGGATCGTTGTGTTTTTCGGATCATATGGGCTGTCCTCAACGATCTCTGCATTCCAAAGCTGGTTCAGCATTTTGACCTTCAACTTTTGACCAACCACAGCCAGTTCAGGTGACACATAGCCCATGCCGATAGACTTGTTGAACGCCACAGAATACCCGCCAGAGGTCAAACGTCCGACCTTCGTGTCCCCATCATACAGCGCCTCTCGGCCCCATGGATCCGCATCGTTCGGCCCATCAATCAACAGCGTCACACATTTGGACCGCACACCAAGCGCTTCCATTTCTACTTTGCCGTTGAACTCTTTGCTCAAATCAATAAAGCGCGGCAAATCTGCCTCCGCAGGCGTCGCATCTCGGCCAAGCTCATTGCCAAACGCGCGGTAGGATTTCTCCTGACGCAACCAGTTTTGCGCACGCGCACCAACCAACTTCATCCCATGTGGTTCACCCGCTTTTTCAAGCAAATCGAACAGGTAGTTCTGCATTTCCATCGGATGATGCAACTCCCAGCCCAGCTCGCCTGTATAAGCAACGCGGATCGCATTCACCGGACACATGCCAAGCTCGATCTGACGCGCAGATAGCCATGGGAAGCGCTTGTTGCTAAGCGCAGTCGCAGGGTCAGCGTCCTTGATCACAGCATTCAGCACATCACGCGACTTGGGCCCTGCAATCGCGAAGACGCCCCATTGCGTGGTCACATCTTGGATCTCAATATAGCCAAATTCGCCCGCCTTATCTTCAGCAGATTTACGCAAGAAATCAGCATCATACGCGGTCCACGCACCCGCAGAGACAAGGTAATAGTTGTCTTCACCATTGCGCACGATCGTATATTCCGTGCGCGTCGTTCCCGCTGCAGTCAGCGCATAGGTCAGGTTAATGCGACCAATCTTTGGCAGCTTATTACATGTGAACCAATCAAGAAACGCCGTCGCACCCGGTCCTTTAACCACGTGTTTGGTGAACGCGGTTGCATCAATTAGACCAACGCCTTCACGGATCGCTTTCGCTTCCTCAACTGCATGATCCCACCACGCGCCACGACGGAAAGAACGCCCATCATGGTCAAAATTATCAGGCGCATCCAAAGGTCCATAGTAGTTTGGACGCTCCCACCCATTCACAAACCCGAACTGCGCGCCGCGTTCTTTTTGGCGATCATATGAAGGCGCTGTGCGAAGCGGACGACACGCAGGGCGCTCTTCGTCAGGGTGGTGCAATACATAGACGTGATCGTAGCATTCTTCGTTCTTGCGCGCTGCGAACTCTGTGGTCATCCAATCGCCGTAGCGCTTGGGATCGAGCGAGGCCATGTCGATCTCTGCCTCCCCCTCGACCATCATCTGCGCGAGGTAATAGCCTGTGCCACCCGCCGCCGTGATCCCAAAGGAAAAGCCCTCAGCCAGCCACATATTGCGTAAGCCCGGCGCTGGTCCAACCAATGGATTGCCATCAGGCGTGTAGCAAATCGGACCGTTGAAATCGTCCTTAAGACCACTTTCTTCACAAGACGGCACACGGTGGATCATCGCCATATACTGATCTTCAATCCGCTCAAGATCGAGGGGGAACAGATCAGCGCGAAAGCTATCTGGCACACCGTGTTCAAACACTGCCGGTGCGTTCTTCTCGTAGACGCCAAGAATCCAACCACCGCGTTCTTCACGCACGTAGCTTTGCGCGTCCGCGTCGCGAATAACGGGATGCTCTGGGTTGCCGTCCTTGCGCCATTCTTGCAGCGTAGGATCAACGTCAGTGACAATAAACTGGTGCTCCACAGGGATCGCTGGGATCTTGATGCCGAGCATCTTCGCCGTGCGCTGCGCGTGATTGCCGGATGCGGTCACGACATGCTCTGCGGTGATCACCACCTGCTCATCCGAAGCGATCAGATTACCGCCTTTTTCGATCATCTTGGAACATGTCACCTCCCAATGCGTGCCCGTCCATTCAAAGCTATCCGCCTGCAAACGGCGCACGATCTCAACACCGCGTTGACGCGCACCTTTGGCCATCGCCATGGTCACATCAGCAGGATTAATGTAACCATCCGTCGCGTGATACAAAGCGCCTTCAAGAGTCTCTGTGTTGATCAGCGGCCAGCGTGCTTTGATCTCGTCAGGTGTGAGGAATTCATAAGGCACACCACAGGTTTCCGCCGTGGAGGCATAGACCATATACTCGTCCATGCGTTCTTTAGTTTGCGCCATGCGCAGGTTGCCAACAACAGCGAAACCCGCGTTCAACCCTGTTTCCGACTCGAGTTCTTTGTAGAAATCAACGGAATATTGATGGATATGAGTGGTCGCAAAGCTCATGTTGAACAAGGGCAGCAAACCCGCCGCATGCCATGTAGAGCCAGAGGTCAGCTCATCACGTTCCAGCAACATGACGTCATCCCACCCCGCTTTTGCAAGGTGATAGGCGATGGAGGTTCCGACAGCACCGCCGCCAACAACAAGAGCTTTGACCTGAGTTTTCATGATCCGCGATTCCCTGAGATGCATTTGATCCCTTGTCGCAAATGTCGCAGGCACGCGCAGGGTCCAGCCGACGCAAAACCGCTGGAATGCGACCTATTCTTTTGGCTCTGGCTTCTCAGATGGCACAAGCGCTTCTGACACACGATCCAATTTTGGCCTCGCCTCTTTGATGTTTTGCACGAAATTCAACGTGCGAGACGCGTCATTAGTCATGCAATGCGTATTGAGCGGTGCGGTTGCCATTGAGACACCCTGCGCACCGGCCGCAGATATGACGCCGCGATATACCGTTCAATTCCGTCGCAATGGCACTGTCCACACACAACAAACGTTGCAACATTGCAGGCGAACAGCGGTTATGCGCCCGCGCCAAAAGCTTGGCAGTGGCGTTGTGCGAGGCGGCGGTTGGCGCAGCACTCACAGGCGCAAGCGACCCAGCAGCAGGCATTGCGGATGCCGCAAACAAAGCAGTAATCGAAGCTGTAAAAGTTCGTCTGTTCATACTATCGACATAGTATTGCGAATGAAACGCAACAAGGTCACGCGTCAATTTCGACGCGAATTACCCTGCTTCATCTTGCTAAAAAACTCAAAATTTCCTGCGCTTTACTCACCCAAAGCGACGCCTTCTCGGCGCGGATCAGCCCCACCTAACAAGCTTTCCCCAATCGAAATTGCATGCAAACCAGAATTCAAATCTCGCACTTTAACCTCGTAGCCAAGCGCTTCCAATTCAGGCCCCATCGCCTCCATCGCGCTACCAGCTTCTAGATCATATGTACCAAATCGGTTCACAGCATGACCCAGCGACACAGCCTCTTGCACATCCATACCCCAATCGAGATGCGCGATAATCGTCTTTGCAACATAACCAATAATCCTGCTACCACCCGGACTTCCCACGACCAGCACAGGCTTGCCGTCTTTCAAGACAATCGTCGGCGCCATAGAAGAGCGTGGCCGTTTGCCCGGCGCGACAGCATTGGCAATCGGAACGCCATCCTTATGGGTGCGAAAGGAGAAATCCGTCAGCTCATTGTTCAACAAAAATCCACGCACCATAAGGCGCGACCCAAACGCGTTCTCAATAGTCGTGGTCATGCTCAGCGCATTGCCATACTTATCGACAATCGAGATGTGCGAAGTCGAGGGCAGCTCAATACTCTCGTCATCGGCCCACATCATCGCATGATCAAATGCGGGCATTCCCGCACTGACAGAGCCAAGCGCAGGGCCACCATCAAGCGACTCAGCGCGCAAGCTTAAATACTCGGGATCAACCAACCCTTTGACCGGCACAGGCACGAAATCACTATCCGCCATGTAGTGCCCACGATCCGCAAAAGCGAGCCGTGACGCGTCCCCGATCAAACGCCAGCTCTGCGGGTTTTCTGCCCCAAGGGCACTTAAGTCATACCCATCCAGCATTCCCAAAATTTGCCCAACCGTCAAAGCCCCAGATGACGGCGGCCCCATTCCACAGACCTCATGCGCGCGGTACGTGACGCAAACAGAAGCACGCTCTTTCACCACATAGCTGCGCATATCGGCCATATTCAAAACACCGGGATTCCCGCTCGTGTTGCGCACAGTGCGCACAATATCGCGGGCAATATCACCATTGTAGAAGTTCAAGGTCCGGTTCTGCGCAAGATCCCTCAGCGTCTCTGCATAATCTGGATTGCGCAGAACTTTGCCCTCTTTCAAAGGTTCGCCCAAAGGATAGAAATAGGCAGCCGCACCCCCAAAGCGCACCAAGCGATCTGAATCGCGCGCGATCATCCCTGCCAAACGCTCCGATACTTTGAAGCCTCCAGCAGCCAAAGCGATGCCATCTTCAAACAGAGTATCCCATTTCTGATTGCCCCACTTTTGATGCGCGCGTTCCATCAAGGCAGGCGTGCCGGGCACCCCGACAGAACGGCCACCAACAACTGCATCCCAGAACTTCAAGGGCGCACCTGTGTCGTCCTGAAACAAACGCGGCGTTGTTTCAGAAGGAGCTGTTTCGCGACCATCTAACGTGGTCACCGCATCGCTTTCCCCATCATACCAAACTAGAAAAGCACCGCCGCCAAGACCCGAACTTTGCGGCTCTACCAATCCTAAAACGGCCTGCACCGCGATCATCGCATCCGCCGCGGTGCCCCCGCGCGCGAGCACTTTTGCCCCCGCTTGCGACGCCAAAGGATTGGCCGCAACAATCATCCAATCCTGTGCCTCGACAGGCGTTCCTACCAACTTGGCATTCAGCGAAATCGTAGTCTCTGGCTGCACCGCATCTGCGGCCTCCTGAGCATGCAAAACAAAAGGCGCAAGCAGCGCCAATCCCGTTGAAATCAACCTTTGGCGCATACTCTCGTCTCCCCCTAATTCGCTTTACAACATGCCTGGCACAACCTGATCCGGCGGGCGGTGCCCATCCGCAAAAGTCTTGATATTAATGATAACTTTCTCACCCATCTCCAAGCGACCTTCCTGCGTGGCCGATCCCATATGCGGCAACAGAACAACGTTCGGCAAGCCTTGCAAATGCGGGTTCACTTCCGATCCATGCTCATAAACATCAAGACCCGCGCCCGCAATTTCGCCCGCTTTCAGCATCCGCGTCATCGCGTTTTCGTCAATCACTTCACCACGCGAAGTGTTCACCAAAACCGCGCTTGGCTTCATTAGCTTAAGGCGACGCGCATTGAGCAAATGGAAAGTCGTAGGGGTATGAGGACAATTCACAGAAATCACGTCCATACGCGCGACCATCTGATCAAGGCTCTCCCAATAGGTCGCCTCCAAGCTGTCTTCGACCTCAGCGCGCAGACGGCGACGATTATGATAATGAATTTGCATCCCAAACGCACGCGCACGCTGAGCCACCGCTTGCCCGATACGACCCATGCCTAAAATCCCTAGGCGACGTCCACCGACGCGACCACCGAGCAATGCAGTTGGGGCCCAGCCTTCCCACGCACCAGATTGCATCACGTTGAGCCCCTCTGGGATACGCCGCGTCACCGCCAGCAAAAGCGCCATCGTCATGTCAGCCGTATCATCCGTCAAAACGCCCGGCGTGTTGGATACGAGCACACCTCTTTGGCGCGCAGTCGCAACATCAATGTGATCAACCCCGGCACCATAGTTCGCGATCAACTTCAAACGCGGCCCAGCCTGCGCCAGCAAACCCGCATCGATTTCGTCCGTTACTGTCGGCACCAGAATATCGGCGGTTTTCGTCGCATCCGCCAATTCAGCGCGCGTCATTGGCGTGTCATCATCGCGTAATGTCACATCAAACAGCTCTTTGATCCGCGTTTCCACTGCATCGGGTAGGCGTCGCGTCACGACAACACTCAAGCGTTCTGATGGCATCTTGCACTCCTTGCGTCTTTTCAAGCGATCCGTAGAGGTGCAGAGTGCCCAAAAGCGTCGGTCGCCACAAGAACCTAGACGCAATAATATTACGCAGTGAAAACACGGGCTCAGAAATGAAACCAATTGCAACGCTTTTACGGGCTGGCCTACTTGCCCTCGTCGCCACGACTGCCAGCGCGTCAGAGCGCGGTGCAGTGACCAATCTGCCCCTGCCGCGCTTCGTCTCCCTCAAGGCGAGCGAAGGCAACGTACGCCGTGGGCCCTCACTGACTCATCGCATTGATTGGGTGTTTAAGCGTCGCGATATGCCCCTCGAAATCACCGCGGAACACGGTCATTGGCGCCGTGTGCGAGACCGTGATGGTGTGGGCGGCTGGGTGCACTATTCCCTGCTCTCGGGCACACGTTATGTGCTAATCGAACAAGATATGCTCGCGCTTTATCAACGCGCGGATCCGGCTACACCTGTGGTGGCGCGCCTAGAACTCGGTGTCATTGCGCGCCTTGGCAAATGTGGCCCTGAATGGTGCCGCTTGTCATCATCCGGCTACAAAGGCTGGGCCCCGAAACAATCCCTGTGGGGCGTTCAACCCGAAGAGCTTCGCGACTAACGCTCTGCTCTTCCTATTTCCAAAATATCTTGGGGGGCTGGGTTACTAGTCCCCCTTGCCTTTCGGATTGGCAAAGCCAATTCGAAACAAGACTTATCGACAATAACTTCCAGAGCGATGACGCGCCGTGTCAAAATGGAAATGATCCTGATGGTAGCGATCCGCATTTGGTCCCAAAACCGTGCCAAACGGGCCACAAGCCGCCTTATGCATCCGCTTCAAAGCTGGCCCATTCTTCGCAGAGCGCCATCCCTTCAGCACGGTAATCACTTCATCATTCTTTAGCTTGATCCCGGACACATCAATCGCGCGGCCCTTACCGTGCTCTGAAATCTTCGCATTCTTTTTGTTGTTGCGCGTGCGGCACGCGTAATGCGCGGCGACCCGCAAGGACTTCACACCGCCACCACGATTGCCCAGCGCAGGCTTAACACCCTTTTCAACCCACTTTTTCAAGGCCTTTGCAGTCTCGCAATCCATGATCGAGGATTGGCTCAAAACCACACCCGACACGGATCGCACTTTCACAGCATTCTTCACACCGCAGCCGCGAAAACGACCGGGCACAGCACCAACCACATCCCCTTGAATGGAAGGATCACCACACACAGCCCCCTTCGCGCGGGCGCGCTTGGCTTTGCTGCGCTCTCCCATAACCTTTTCCGCCAAACCCTTGGGCCGCGTCACGGGATACAAAGAATTCGGCAAACCCATCGCCGCAGAGGCCAAAATAATCTGCGCGTCACGCCCCATCGCCTCTTCCTGTTCGGACACTGGGCGCAGCTTAGGCCGATGCGGGAGCGCTGCTTTCACAGCCTCCAATGCTTTCGCAGAAGGGCGCAATTTAGGCCGCATCAAAACAGGATTGGCCAATTCACCCCGCGCCAAAGGACGCATCGTTGCATCGGGTGCAGTCGCGGCCGCAGGCAGAGCCAAACACCCGACAAACAGCACAGCAATCGATCGCTTCATGACTTCGATCGTCCAAAATTCGGGGCATCTGTATCTTGCCCAGCCTCAACAATTCCGCGCCGGATCGCGCGCGTGCGGGTGAAATAGTCATGCAACATATCGCCATCCTCCGTGCGGATTGCGCGTTGCAATGCAAAGAGCTCTTCCGTGAAGCGCCCCAAAATTTCCAACGTCGCGTCTTTGTTGTTTAAAAACACATCGCGCCACATGGTAGGATCGGACGCTGCGATGCGGGTAAAGTCGCGAAAACCCGCCGCCGAATAGTTGATGACTTCGCTATCCGTCACGCGGCTGAGGTCATCCGCAACACCGACCATTGTGTAAGCGATCAAATGTGGCGCGTGGGAGGTCACGGCCAATACCAGATCATGATGATCCGCATCCATACGCGCAGTCTTGGATCCCATAGCTTGCCAAAGCGTCTCAATACGATCAACGGCGTTTGCGTCGCTTCCCTCAACAGGAACAATTAGAAACCAACGATCTTCAAAAAGCTCCGCGAAGCCGGAACGCGGGCCAGAATGCTCCGTCCCTGCAAGCGGATGCGAAGGGACAAAATGAACGCCTTCGGGAATATGTGGCGCGACGGCATCGACGATAGCGCGCTTCACCGACCCAACGTCCGTGACAGTCGCGCCCTGCTTCAAAGCTGGCGCGATCTCACGCGCCACACTATCCATTGCGCCAACAGGCACACAGAGCACAACCAAATCCGCACCCTCAACAGCCTCTACGGCGGTGTCATAAATACGATCGCACAGACCAATCTCACGCGCCGTCGCCCGCGTCTCGCTTGAGCGCGCATAGCCAACGACTTCGCCTGCTAAACCATCACGTTTCATCGCCCAAAACAAAGAAGACGCAATCAAGCCAAGCCCGATCAACGCAACACGATCATATAGCTGGCTCATCGAGCACCGCCCTTAAACTGACCCACCGCGTGAGCCACTTGGCGACACGAGGCTTCATCCCCAACCGTTATGCGCAATGCATTTGGCAGTTTATAGCCCTTAACACGACGCACAATCAGACCCTGACGTTGCAAGTATGTGTCACAGGCGTCCGCCTCTTCCTCACTGCTAAATCGCGCAAGTATGAAGTTCGCGAGGCTCACATCAGACGGGACCCCGTGTGCGGCCAACGCATGTGCCAGCCAGTCGCGCCATTTCGCATTCGCTTCACGGCATTGCGCCACATAGGCTTGATCCTGCACGGCGGCCAAAGCCGCGCGCAAAGCTGCATCATTTACGTTAAACGGCCCACGCACGCGGTTCAGCACATCAATGATCGCTTTCGGGGCATAGCCCCAGCCGACACGCAGTGCACCAAGTCCATAAATCTTAGAGAACGTCCGCGTCATAACAACATTTTCACGTGCCTCAACCAATGCCGCGCCACCATCATAGCCTTCAACATATTCCGCATAAGCGCCATCCAGAACGAGGATCGCTTGCTCAGGGATACCCGCAGCCAAACGCTCAAGCTCGGAGAGCGCAATCATAGTGCTCGTCGGATTATTTGGGTTTGCAATGAACACCAGCTTGGTCTTCTTCGTGCAAGACTCAAGAATTGCATCCACATCCGTGACACGACTTTGTTCTTTCACCTCTACAGGCTTTGCGCCCGCCGCACGCGCAGAAATCGCGTACATCGCAAAACCATGCTCTGTGTGGATGACCTCGTCACCTTTGCCGCAATAGCACTGGCACAGAAACGCGATGATCTCGTCAGAACCGGCACCACAAATGATCCGCTCTGCATCCAGATCATGGGCCTCGGCAATCGCATTGCGCAATTCGGCATGATCCGCAGACGGATAGCGGTGCAAAGAGCGTGCACCCGCCTCATAAGCTTTCACAGCCGTGGGGGACGGTCCAAACGGGTTCTCATTAGAGGACAGCTTAACCACATTGCTCACCCCCTCCACAAGCGCAGCGCCGCCCTGATAGAGCGGGATATCCATAATGCCTGCGCGGGGTTTGATCTTGCTCATAAGCGGTCTCCTTATGGGCGTTTTATCTTTGCAGCGACGGGAAGGCTAGCGGGAAAGGTGGCTGTGCTCACTCCAATTGCTAGGATGGCCAGACACAGCAATTTCTTACAGAGTAGATATACGCACGTATGTCCGTTTCGAGCCCTTGTTGACCGTGATCAAGTCAGTAGATACCTTGATGCCATAAGGAAAGATGGCGAAAATAATTCATGCGAGGCAAGTTCTATGCGGAAAACAAATGTAGTGCGCAAATCTGGGTTCTTCGCCATATTCAGATCGCTGAAGCTCGTCGTCGATGAAAACCACTGCAGTAGCATTAAGAATGGGAAATCAGTTGAAATACAGATACCTAGCGATGCATGCATATTGGTAGGATGTATGGACTGGGGAAAGACACATTCATTTTCGCTAGACGGTATAGAAGACGGTGAGACCATTATGTTTAAGCCGTACCTCACTGTTAACCTGTTAAGGTATCTTGGGATATTAGAACTTCCATTTCGAATTTCGAAGCAATAATTTAGGCTTCGAAACGGTCAAAAAGTCCTCAGAGCATGCGTAATTGGGCTACCCTCTATTCTGAGGTCGAGCTCCCGATAGGATCACAGGATATCTGTGAACAAGGGAGATAGAAGATGGAATATTTTGCCGGAATAGACGTATCGCTGCGATCCTGTGCGCTTTGCATTGTTGATGGCAAGGGAAACGTGCTGCTTGAACGAGAGCTGCCTTGTGAGGTCAGCGACATCGCTGAATGCCTTCGCGCATTTCCCTATCCGATTGAACGGGTTGGTTTTGAGGCTGGTACGATGAGTCAGCATCTGTTCTTTGGCCTGACCAAAGTAGGGTTTGACGTCGTTTGTATGGAGGTGCGTCAGGTCAATGCCGCGCTTTCAGCAATGCGCAACAAGACAGACAAGAATGACGCACGCGGCATTGCTCAAGTCCTACGCACCGGCTGGTTCAGCCCTGTTCACATGAAGAGCCGCGAAGCGCATGGCGTCCGTGCCTTGCTGAGCACCCGCAAAGCGCTTCTGAAGAAGACGATGGATCTTGCCAATGAGGTTCGTGGGCTGTTGAAGGTTTTTGGTATTCGCCTCCCAATGACCGTGAAGCACGGCAGCTTCGACGGTGTCGTGCGACCGTTGATCGAGATGGACGAGGTTTTGGTCCATGCTTTGGTGCCGCTGTTGGATGCACGCGTCGCCCTGTACGAACACTTTTTGGAGCTAGATCGCAGGGTCAAACGCGCCGCCAGCCAAGATGAGGTTTGCATGCGGATGATGACGGTGCCAGGCGTCGGACCAATTGCATCTCTCACCTTCAAAGCGGCTGTCGATGATCCGACGCGCTTCAAACGGTCACGGACTGTTGGTGCGCATTTTGGTCTGACACCGCGACGCTACCAGTCTGGTGAACATGACAATCCTGGCCGCATATCGAAAGCTGGGGATCGAGATGTACGCGCAACTTTGTACGCTGCAGCCAACGCTTTGCTTATGCGTACGATGGCGGGGTCCCAGATCAAGTCATGGGGCATGCGTCTGGTGCGCACCAAAGGGCGTCGTCGCGCTGTTGTTGCCGTCGCCCGCAAACTCGCCGTCTTGCTCCACAGGATGTGGACGGATGGCACCGAATTCCGTCAGGAGAACGTAGGAGGCATGGCATGATCTGAACAGCCGGGCCCCAATCCTGACGGGGTCGTCCCTCACCGGACGAGGTTCGTGGAAGAAGCCGAAAATGTCTGCTGCGCATCTTGAAGCGCGTCTCAAAGCAAGGCTCTCCGCGTCCGATCCGACATATGCGTGCAGCGGTGCCAACACGGCATCAACCAGACTGCGAAGAGAAGCGTGACCCGGATGAGTGACAATGACCCGAAAGAAAGAAGGAAAATGAGCTTGACCCAAACACCCAATTAGAGAAGCGGACATCAAAAAGAGACTCTGACAATGATTGCGGCAGCCCATATGCAAAGCCGCATCCAAAACACCCCCCAAACGCAAAAGGCCCGCAACATGTGCGGGCCTCTCTAATTCTATCGCGGAGAACCTTAGTTCTGTGCGTAATATTCGATGACGAGGTTTGGTTCCATCAGTACCGGATACGGTACATCAGATAGACCAGGTGTGCGTGTGAATGTCGCTGTCAACTTGGAGTGATCAACGTCCATGTAGTCAGGCACGTCACGCTCTGGAAGCTGAACCGCTTCAAGGATCGCGGCCATCTGCTTGGAACGATCGCGAACCTCTACAACGTCGCCTTCTTTGACGCGGTAGGATGCGATGTTCACTTTCTTACCGTTCACACGGACGTGTCCGTGGTTCACGAACTGGCGAGCAGCGAAAATTGTTGGAACGAACTTGGCACGGTACACAACCGCGTCGAGACGGCGCTCGAGCAAACCAATCAGGTTCTCACCCGTATCGCCTTTAACACGATCCGCTTCTTTAAAGATCTTCTTGAACTGCTTCTCGGTCAAATCACCGTAGTAGCCTTTCAATTTCTGCTTAGCACGCAGCTGAAGACCAAAGTCGGATACTTTGGCTTTACGACGCTGACCGTGCTGACCGGGGCCATATTCACGGCGATTCACCGGGGACTTCGGGCGACCCCAGATGTTTTCGCCCATACGGCGGTCAATTTTATATTTGGCAGATGTACGCTTGGTCACAATCTGGATCCTTTCAAGTTTCAATTTTGAAAGGTGCTGTCCTTTGAACAATCCTGCACGTGAAGTAAAAGCAGAACGATCCCGACAGGCATCCCCTTACGAGGGCCACCAACACCAATGAAGGCGCGCATATAGAGGGGGTATGGACGAGTCAACAGCCCTAAGGGCTAGCGAGCCAGCTTTTTACAGGCTGCGTGCCGTGGACACGTCACAAGATGGTCATTGATCATGCCAACCGCCTGCATGAAGGCATAAACGATTGTAGGGCCACAGAATTTAAACCCACGTTTCTTAAGATCTTTAGACACCTGAGTGGACAGATCCGTAAAGGCTGGAACCTCCGCCAAGGTGGTCCACGCATTCTGGATCGGACTGCCCCCGACATAGTCCCAAAGATAGCGATCAAAGCCTTGCTCTTGCTCGATGCTTTGCCACACGCGCGCGTTGCTGATGGTGGCGGCTATCTTGCCGCGATGGCGGATAATCCCAGGATTTTGCAGTAAACGCTCGATATCTGAGTCTCCCCAACCTGCTAAGATATTAGGATCGAAACCTGCAAACGCTTCGCGAAAATTCTCGCGCTTCTTGAGGATCGTTATCCAGCTAAGACCTGCTTGGAACCCATCCAAGATCAGCTTCTCCCAAAGCGCGCGGCTGTCATATTCAGGCACACCCCAATCTGTGTCATGGTATTGAATGTAAATTTTTTCTGAACCCGCCCAGCCGCAAATTTCGCTCATCACCATACCTTCGATCTTGATTCATCTAATGTTCTAATCAAATCGGAACAAAGTGGGAATATTAAACTCTTGTAAATGGATTCGAGCCTATCAAGTGTCAAACCCAAGGAGAGCAGCCATGGCGCCTGAGCGCAAACGCAACAGGATTGATCCTCAGAGCAATAACGATCCACTTTCAGCGGCGGTGAGCCAGCGTGATCGATCGACTTTGGATATGGTGCGCACTGCATTGGACCATAAGCAGGTTATGCTGGCTTATCAGCCCGTTATGGCTTCAACGGGTGGTGTCGCGTTTTACGAAGGTCTCATTCGCGTGTTGGATGAAACCGGACGTATCATCCCTGCTCGCGAATTTATTAACGTTATTGAAGAAACCGAAATGGGACGCATCATCGATTGCCTTGCCCTTGAAAAAGGTATGCGCGCGCTGCGCAAAAATCCAACGCTTCGCCTATCAATTAACATGTCTGCTGGTTCCATCGGCTACGGGCGCTGGAAAAAGGTGTTAGAACGTAATTTGCGCACGGACCCCACATTGGGCGAACGCTTGATCATGGAGATAACCGAAACATCCGCCATGCTTGTGCCGGAGCTGGTGATCTCCTTCATGGCAGAATTGCAAGAACGCGGCGTATGCTTTGCGCTTGATGACTTTGGGTCTGGCTACACCTCGTTCAGGTATTTGCGCGACTTCTACTTTGATATGATCAAGATTGATGGCCAGTTCATCCGTGGCATTTCGAATGATCCAGACAACCAAGTACTTGTGCAGGCGCTTGTCTCGATTGCTAAGCATTTTAACATGTTCACTGTCGCAGAGTTTGTCGAGAACGTGCAGGACGCGGAATTTCTAGCCCAGAACGGGGTCGACTGCTTGCAAGGGTATTACTTCGGTGCACCCACAGTGCGCCCCCCTTGGGCCGACGCGAACAACGGCTTGCAAGCCAGCGCCTGATCTCGCGCGAGCCATGCACCGCATGCAACCCAGTCCCGATACATTTGACTGAGACACCCTGTCCGTTTACAGATAGTGCTTGCTCACGCTATTGACCTCACGGAATGCTGACCTGAGCAGAATCCCGCACCATCTCCACATGGGGTTGCGCGAGATTTATGCTAAGCTGGTCTCATCACGTCTGAGCACAAAGGGATCAAATGACAAATATCGTAATCGCATCCGCCGCCCGTACTGCCGTTGGCAGCTTTACGGGATCCTTCGCTAACACGCCTGCACATGATCTTGGTGCCACAATGCTAAAAGGCCTTGTCGAGCGCGCGGGCATCGATGCCGCTGACGTATCTGAGACAATCCTCGGTCAGGTTCTGACAGCCGGTCAAGGCCAGAACCCTGCGCGTCAAGCACATGTGAACGCGGGTCTACCAATCGAATCTTCTGCTTGGTCCATTAACCAGGTTTGCGGCTCCGGCCTTCGTGCCGTTGCACTCGCCGCACAACACATTCAGCTTGGAGATGCGTCTATTGTCGCTGCAGGCGGTCAAGAGAACATGTCCCTTAGCCCCCATGTTGCGCATCTGCGCGCGGGTCACAAAATGGGTGATATGAAGTACATCGATAGCATGATCCGCGATGGTCTTTGGGATGCCTTCAATGGTTATCACATGGGTCAAACCGCTGAAAACGTCGCTGAGCAATGGCAGATCAGCCGTGACATGCAGGATGCATTCGCCGTCGCGTCCCAAAACAAAGCGGAAGCAGCTCAGAAAGCGGGCAAGTTCGCTGACGAGATCGTTCCATTCGTGGTTAAGACGCGAAAGGGCGACATCATCGTCGATCAAGACGAATACATCCGTCACGGTGCAAACCTAGAAGCTATGGCAAAGATGCGCCCTGCCTTTACCAAAGACGGCTCTGTCACTGCAGCAAACGCATCTGGCTTGAACGATGGCGCGGCTGGCGCACTTTTGATGAGCGCTGATGAAGCAGAGAAGCGCGGCATCGAGCCACTCGCACGCATTGCATCTTACGCGACTGCGGGTTTGGACCCATCCATCATGGGCGTTGGCCCGATCCACGCATCCCGCAAAGCGCTGGAAAAAGCGGGTTGGAAGGCCGAAGATCTCGACCTTGTCGAAGCGAACGAAGCGTTTGCAGCGCAGGCATGTGCGGTAAACAAAGACATGGGCTGGAACCCAGAAGTCGTTAATGTCAACGGCGGTGCTATCGCGATTGGTCACCCAATCGGCGCATCCGGCGCGCGTATCCTCAACACGCTCCTGTTCGAAATGAAGCGCCGCGACGCGAAAAAAGGTCTCGCAACGCTTTGCATCGGTGGCGGCATGGGCGTCGCTATGTGCCTCGAGCGCGTTTAAATTTGGACGTGAAGGGCGCAACGCAGTGCCCTTCACCCCTCACCCACACTCCTTCACGAAACATTATTGCTAAAACTGAATGTCGTTGGTAACAAGATTACCAACGCAAATATGAATCGGAGACTAAATCATGGGAAGAGTTGCACTCGTCACAGGCGGATCACGCGGCATCGGCGCGGCCATTTCGAAAAAGCTACATGCAGAAGGCTTTGCAGTCGCGGCCACATACGCCGGAAACGATGAAGCCGCAGCAGCTTTCACCGCTGAAACAGGCATCAAGACCTACAAGTGGAACGTCGCCAGCTATGAAGAAAGTGCCGCGGGCATTGCACAGGTCACAGCAGACCTAGGCGCGATCGAAGTTGTGGTGGCAAACGCGGGCATCACCAAAGACGCCCCTTTCCACAAAATGACTCCAGAAATGTGGAACCAAGTCATCGACACCAACCTCACAGGTGTGTTCAACACGGTTCACCCAATCTGGCCCTCCATGCGCGAGAACAAGTTTGGCCGCGTCATCGTGATTTCCTCGATCAACGGTCAAAAAGGTCAGTTCGCACAAGTGAACTACGCGGCAACGAAAGCTGGTGACTTGGGCATAGTGAAATCCCTCGCACAAGAAGGCGCGCGCGCCGGCATCACAGCCAACGCAATCTGCCCGGGCTATATCGCAACAGAAATGGTTATGGCGGTTCCTGAAAAAGTCCGCGACAGCATCGTCAGCCAGATCCCGGCAGGCCGCCTTGGTGAACCAGAAGAAATCGCGCGATGCGTCGCTTTCCTAGCATCCGACGATTCGGGTTTTATCAACGGCTCCACGATCTCCGCCAACGGCGCTCAGTTCTTCGTCTAAGACGTTTGCTGACCGACAACAAAAAAAGCCCCGAACATTGCGTCGGGGCTTTTCCTTATTCAATTCTTAAAGACGCGTTAAATGTGCTCATTCTCAAGATGCAGCTTCATATCGATAAGAACCTGCTGGATCTCGACCGTCTCTTTCAACAAGCGCTTCGCTTCATTCATCGTTATCACCCCGTCTTCGATAGAGATATTGTACTCCGCCATCAGCATCGCAAAACGTTGGCTCAGGGCAATAACGTCCTAATTGACGCCACCTTTGTCATCTGAATTCTTGCGGCGTTCTTCAAAGGATAGGGAAATCCCTTTAAGCTCCGCCAAAGCAGCCGTCACATGCGGATAAGAGGCCGCTTCTTCCAAGGCCGCTACCGCATCCACGGGCATAAAGCGATCCGCATGCTCTTCATTGTCGGAATAATAACGCCCGAGCGTCGCCTTGGACTTGCCCGTCAACTCGCACGCAGCTTCGATACCCACGTCCTTCACCAACGCTTCGGTATGCTTCTTAAGATAACTGCCAGTACCGGCCATACGTCTACCCTCAAAGTCCCCAAGTGCATTCACGGGGAAGTTCCCAAAAACGTTCCCGTTAATCCTTTAGCGGTAATGTGAGATTTGTAAACCGTTCCGAAAATTTTCGGATCGTGTGGGTAGCCAATAACCCTTGTATAGGGACGTTTCGCTAGGGGAGGCGTTTTAGCACTCTTTCTGCCATGGTGCATCTCTAGCTCGGGTAAGAGTGTCGGGCGTGACGACCAGGTTTTTTGAATGTCACGCCCTTTTCTTTTTGGCGCTTTCATCTTCATTCTCATCTTAACCTTGCCAGCCCGCCAATTCATCGCCAAAACCCTGAACATGGCAAAACTGTATTTCCACTATTCAACGATGAACGCAGGCAAATCCACTGTGCTGCTTCAGGCCGCACACAATTACATCGAAAATGCGATGCAAGTGTATTTGCTCACCGCGCGTTTCGACAATCGTGCAGGGGATGGCCGGATCGCGAGCCGAATCGGCATCGGCAAAGAAGCGGATACATTTGATGTAGAAGATGATCTGTTTACCAAGATCGAAGCACGCCTAAACGACGGTCCCTGCGCCTGCATTTTTGTTGATGAAGCACAGTTTTTGACCGACGATCACGTGTGGCAACTCGCCCGTGCTGTCGATGATCTGAAGGTCCCGATCATGTGCTACGGTTTGCGCGTTGATTTCAGGGGTAAACTCTTTCCGGGTTCCGCTGCCCTGCTCGCGCTCAGCGATGAGATGCGCGAAGTACGTACGATTTGTCACTGCGGAAAAAAGGCGACGATGGTCATTCGTCAGGACGAAACAGGCCGTGCCTTGACCGAGGGTGAACAAGTGCAGATTGGCGGCAATGAGGTCTACGTCTCCCTTTGCCGCCGTCATTGGCGCGAAGCGACGGGCAGCTAGACCGGATTAGGCAGAGGCTTGCCTTTTGCAAAAGCCACCGCATTCTCCACCGCCATCAGCCCCATACTCGTGCGTACTTCCAGCGTTGCGGTTCCAAGATGCGGCAGTAGTGTGACGTTTTCCATGGTTTTCAAAGCATCCGGCACTTCGGGTTCAAATTCATACACGTCCAGCCCAGCGCCCGCGATGTCGCATGCTTGCAAAGCCGCGATCAAGGCGGCCTCTTCAACCACTTCCCCGCGCGCGATGTTGATCAAATGCGCATGCGATTGCATCGCATTCAAGATCTCAGCATTAATCAAATGTGCAGTCGAGCCACCCGGCACGGCCACCACAAGAACATCGACCTGCGCGGCCAATGCGACAAGCATCTCCACCTGCGTTGCCGGAAAATCCATCGTTTTACGCGAGCGGTTAAAGTAACTCACCGTCATCCCAAAACCGAAATGACAACGCCGCGCGATAGCTTGGCCAATGCGCCCCATCCCAACTATGCCCACATGTTTGCCGCTCAAATGCAGCCCAAGCATTTGGGTCGGGTGCCATCCTTCCCACTCATTTGCGCGCACCATGCGTTCGCCTTCGCCCGCGCGACGTGCGCTCATCAGCATCAAAGTCATCGCAATATCAGCGGTCGCATCCGTTACGGCACCCGGCGTATTGGTCACCTCGACTCCAGCGGAGCGCGCCGCATCCGTATCGATATGATTGAAGCCCACACCGAAATTCGCCAACATTTTGGCCCGTGCTTCAGGTACATCCGCAAAAACATCAGCCGAATACATGTCACCCAAGGTCGGCAAAACGACATCGTAGTCCCGCAAGGAAGCACGTAACTCATCTGAATTCATTACAGCTGTGTTGTCGCGCACGTCCACATCAAAAACCTTGCGCGCAGCATCGACAACCAGTGCGGGCAAAGGCCGCGTAATCAACAATTTCATCAAAACAATCTCACTCCCATCGGCACATTATGATCCGGTGCAATAAGCACCACTTCACCGTTGTCATCAGGCACGCCAAGCACTAAAATTTCGCTCATAAACTTACCAATCTGACGCGGTGGAAAATTCACCACGGCCATAACCTGTCGTCCGATCAAGCCCTCTGGGGTGTAATGTGCCGTCACCTGAGCCGAACTTTTCTTCACACCCAAATCTCCCCCGAAATCCACCTGCATCTTGATCGCCGGTTTGCGTGCTTCGGGGTAAGGTTCTGCATGGATAACGCGGCCCACGCGAATATCGACCTGCATGAAATCGTCAAAACTTATCTCAGCCATTTCCCAATTCCTTCGAGCGATCGGTCGCCGCTTTCACGGTCGCCGCCATCAAAGGCATCAACGCTTGAGACCCCATTAACACCTCTAGCCCCGCTTGCGTCGTGCCATTAGGCGAGGTCACGTTGATGCGCAATTGCTCTGGGGCTTCCTCGGCGGCTTGCGCCAAAACCCCTGCCCCCGCAACCGTCGCTTTCGCCAGTTGCATCGACAAATCTGCGGGCAATCCTTGCGCCACTCCCGCTGCTGCCAGCGCGTCGATCATGTAAAACACATAGGCCGGGCCAGAGCCGGAGACACCTGTGACTGCGTCCATTTGAGACTCGCTTTCAAGGCGCACAACTTGTCCGACAGCGCTTAACAAAGCTTCAGCCAAATCCAATTCTGCACTGGATGAATTGCCATTGCCGATGATTGCCGTGATCCCCTTGGCCACGGCCGCAGGTGTGTTGGGCATGGCGCGCACTATGCTCGCATTATTTCCCAGCGCTGCTTCATAAGCTGCAATCGGCACCCCCGCCGCCACAGACAAGAACACGACCCCTTCTTTCGGCAAGGCTGCCAACGCGGGCAAGGCTTCGCCCATCATCTGCGGCTTGACAGCAATCAGCACAACGGCCGGAGCTTCGGGAAACCCCTCATTGATATGAACACCGGTGCCGATCAGCCACTCTGACGGATACGGATCTTGCACCCAAATCGATCCCGCAGGCACACCACGCGCCAGCCATCCCGCCAACATGGCGGAGCCCATTTTGCCACAACCCAGCAAAACCATGCCGCGTGCGTTTATCGTCTCTAGTGTCATGTGATCCCCCAAAACTACCTGTAAGGGAAAGTGTTACGCGCGCCCGTAGGCCTCTGCAATGGCGACTTCGAGCGCGTCTTTCACGCTGCGATCCCCCCACAAAACCAATTGCAACGCTGGATAATAACGTTCCGCACTAGTCACCGCCGCGCTGATCATCGTGTCAATCTGATCCGGCCCCGCCACCTGACCGCCTGCCAAAACCAAACCATAGCGGTAGACCATCAACTGCTGATCTTCCCAATATGTATAGGCCCCCGCCCAGCAGCGATCATTGATCGCGTTCAAAGCTTCATAAAGCTTCGGCAGCGTCGCTTTGGGTGGCTCCATCTCAAACGTGCAAATCATGCGCAGAGTTTCATCATAGGCGGACCACGCCAGCGTGATCGAATAGTTACGCCACTGACCTTCCACCGACATCGCGATTTGATCATCATGAATGCGATCGAATTCCCATGCGTGATGCTCTGCAAGATGCTCCACCAGATCAATCGGGTGAATGTCGTCTTCGATATAGTGCTCGAGATTAGCCATGTTACGCCCCTAAATCTGGTCTGCACCAATGCATCTTGTGAACGCTTAGGTTGCTCCTACCACATATCGTGAGGGTGTTGCATCAAGCTGTAAAGCTATAAATTGGGGATAACCTCAATAAGTTGTGGACAAAAAAAGACCCGCCACAAAATGCAGCGGGTCGTTCATGAGCTGAAGTTCTAGAAACGCTTACTTAGAGGCAGCATCCATTGCATCCAAGCGCGCCTTAAGCGCATTGTTCTCTTCGCGTGCCTTTTGCGCCATCGCACGCACCGCATCAAATTCTTCGCGTGTCACAAAATCACGATCCGCCAACCAGCGATCCATCAAGGATTTCATCGCGGTCTCTGCTTCGGTCTTTGCCCCCTGCGCCACGCCCATTGCGTTGGTCATAAGTTGCGAAATATCGTCCAGAACTTTGTTTCGAGTTTGCATATTTGCCTCCATCGCGCCATTTGACTGTTATATGGGCTTGAAAGCAGCAGGCCACAAGGCGTCAACTCGGCGCATCCACGCGAGAGGCAAACACCATGCGCGCAGTGATCCAGTTTCCGCCGATCTCACCAGAGATCTTTTCAATTGAGCTGTTCGGCTTTGATTTTGCGCTGCGTTGGTACGCGATGGCCTATATTATTGGCATTCTCATCGGCTGGCGCTTGGCGCTGATGGCCGTCAAAGCCGCGAGGCTTTGGCCCGACAACGCATCCCCCATGAAGCCTGCGCAGGTCGAAGACTTGCTGACCTCAGTCATTCTAGGCGTCATAGTGGGTGGCCGTCTTGGCTACGTGGTATTCTATCAGCCCGCTTATTATCTCGCTCATCCGCTCGAAGCGTTGATGATCTGGCAAGGTGGCATGTCTTTCCACGGCGGTCTCCTAGGTGTGATCGCTGCGGGTCTTTATTTCTGTGCGCGCACAGGCATCTCCAAACTCCACACAGCGGACATGATGGCATTGGCCGTCGCCCCTGCGCTTTTCCTTGGCCGCGTGTCTAATTTTGTCAATTCCGAACTTTGGGGCAGACCCACGGATCTACCATGGGGCGTTATCTTCCCGGATCGCGCCGCCCAAGCATGCGGTCCTTTCATCGACATCTGCGCACGCCATCCCTCACAACTTTATGAAGCTATCCTAGAGGGCCTTCTGTTAGGCACGTTTATCCTTTGGCTCGTCTGGCGGCGCGATGCGCTAAAGAAACCGGGCATCATCATGGGCACCTTTTTTGCGGGCTATGGCATTGGGCGTTTCCTTGTTGAATTCGCGCGCCAACCTGATGCGCAATTCATCACCCTCGAAAACCCGCTTGGTCTTGTGCTGCAAACAGGCGGCTACGGGTTTACAATGGGTCAACTCTTGTCGATCCCAATGATCCTGATCGGGATCTGGTTTATTATACGCGCCCGCAAAGCATGACCCCACTAGAGCAGATCCTTAAGAGCCAAATCACCACGCAAGGACCGATGAGCGTGGCAGAGTATATGAGCACATGCTTGCTCCATCCCGAGTACGGCTATTACAGCACGCGCGATCCCTTTGGCGCAGGCGGTGATTTCATCACAGCGCCGGAGATCAGCCAGATGTTTGGCGAATTGATCGGCCTCACGCTTGCTCAAGTCTGGATGGATCAAGGCCAACCCGCAAAAATCGCGTTGGCAGAACTCGGCCCCGGGCGCGGCACCTTGATGGCCGATATATTGCGCACGGCCAAGGCAGTGCCCAGTTTCGCGCAAGCCTGCGAGATACATCTTATTGAGGCCTCCCCAAAACTGCGCGAGGTTCAGGCAGCAACTTTGTCAGCGTATACCCCAGTTTGGCACGACCATGTTAATCAGCTCCCCAGCGATCTTCCGCTATACGCTATTGCGAATGAATTCTTCGACGCACTCCCAATTCGTCAAATGATCCGCGACGGTGAAGGATGGCGCGAACGCCAGATTGGCCTCGACAATGACGCACTCGCCTTTGGCCTAAGCATCTCTGCCCCGCTCGCCGCTTTGGATCATCGCTTGAGCGATACGAAAGACGGCGACCTCGTTGAACTCTGCGCGCAAGCCCCCCTTATTATGCGAACGCTCGCGGAGCGGATCCAGGCAAATGGCGGCGCGGCTGTAATATTCGACTACGGCGATTGGCGCTCGCTTGGGGATACTTTGCAAGCGGTCTACGCTCATGAAAAAGTGCCCGCCTTGCTCAAACCCGGGCAAAGCGATCTGACCTCCCATGTCGACTTTGAGGCACTGATCACCGATCTACCATGCACGCATTCACGTCTGACAACCCAAGGCGTCTTTCTAGAACGTCTCGGCATCACAGATCGTGCACAAGCCTTGGCGAAATCATTAGGCGGCACAGCCTTGGAGCACCACATCGCCGCGCATCGCCGCTTGACCCATCCCGATGAAATGGGAACGATATTCAAAACCCTCGCGCTCTTTCCAAAAGGCGCACATCCACCCGCAGGATATGAAGTATGACTATTGAGGCCCTCAAAGCAGACAGTCTTAGTGATGTGCAGCATGGCTTTTTCACACGCAAAGGTGGTGTATCAAGCGGGATCTATGAGGGTCTGAATTGCGGTGTCGGCTCCAATGATGATGCGCAGGCTGTTGCCAGAAATCGTGCGCGCGTGGCTGAAACAACAGGGGTACCACCAATCGCGCTTGTGGGCGTACATCAATATCACAGTGCCGATGTCGCCGTCATTGACGCGCCAACAACCGAGCGCCCGAAAGCCGATGCGATGGTCACCAATCAAAAAGGCATCGCGCTGGGTATCCTCACCGCGGATTGTCAGCCGGTACTATTTGCGGACCCGGTGGCCGGCGTCATCGGCGCAGCACATGCAGGTTGGAAAGGCGCGCTTGGCGGGGTTCTCTCCAACACGGTCGCCGCTATGGAACAGCTCGGGGCCAAACGCGACAACATCTCAGCCGCAATCGGGCCCTGCATTTCGCAAGCCGCTTATGAAGTCGGTCCAGAGTTCTTTGAAGACTTCATCGCGCAAGAGCGCAGTTTTTCGCGCTTCTTTGCAAATGGCCAAGAGGATCGCATGCAATTCGACCTTCCCAGCTTTGGCCTGCACATGCTGCGCGAAGCGGGTGTTGGCTCTGCGGAATGGATCCGACACTGCACATACCAAGATGCAGCGCGCTTTTACTCCTACCGTCGCACGACGCACCATAAAGAAGCAGACTATGGACGCCTGATCTCCTGTATCCGTTTGTGAACAATCATGGGGTTTCTCCGCTATTAACCCAAATCGACCCAAAGCCCGCCACTTTGACGCCCCAATCGGGCGGCATCACTGTTCCTGAGACGTAAACAAAAACAAGTATCAGGCAGTATTCGATATGAAACCCAAGGCACGCTTTATTGCATCAGCTGTGAAGACAGCAAAATCTGACATCCCGGCACTCCCTTTTGAGCGCGTCGTGCAGCGTTCATCGCAAAGCGCGCGGGTGAAAAAACAGATCGAAAATCAGCCTAACCGAAATTCCAAGGTCTCCCTTTGAGGCCCATAACAGCGCCGCGATTCGGCCCTGATGGTGTGTAACGAGCCCGCTTCTGGGCAACATTGTGGCAGCTTTGCCTTTTTCTGGTGAAACAGTCTGCGCGTAACAAGTAAGATTGGTGAAGAAAAATGACAAAATTAACCTAGATTTTGACAAACGCCCTCAGGGCATGACATCCATAATTCAGATTTAGCGACTTGTCCGGTCGTCGTTGTCGGTGGGGGCTGACGCGGTTGTGACATACCTTGATAGGTATCATCATGGCTCATCAGCTTTCACCCGCTTTGCGGTCGGAAAACACATATTCCCTCCCGGTCAAAACTGATCGGTTTGCTCCTTCCCAAGAGCGGTCTCAGCGCACTCAACCTCTCATGCGCAAATTTGAGATCGCAACGCTCCTGCCTTGTGGCGACGCGCGCACCTCTCATCACCTTGCGCCCGCCACTGATCTGTTTGAAGCAACATGTTCGGCCTTTGCACGTGGCGCATTGATCTCCACGCCAATGGGGCCTGTTGCCATTGAAGACCTTTATCCCGGCGATCTCGTGGACACGGTCGATGGCGATCCGATGCCTGTCACTTGGATCGGATCCACTAGTTTTGTGCCAGCCCAAGCCCTTCCAACCTCCTCTCTCAAAGGCCTTGTTCGCTTGGTTGCCGATGGCTATTCTAATTCCAGCGCACTTGGCGATCTACTTTTGGGTCAGAACGCGCGTTTGCTCCAAAGCTCACCTGTGCTGAAAGAAAAGATAGGGGTCGGCGCTGTTTTGACACCTGTGCGCGATCTGGAAGACGGCTTCTCCGCGTTCTTGGTTTCGCCCCCAAGCCATGTGCGCTTGTTCCATATTCGCACCGCAAAACACGCAGCGGTCTATGCAAATGGACGCGCGGTTGAAACCTATCATCCCGGCAAAGGTGTCGAGGACTTGCTAGGCAACAACATCCGCTCGCTCTTTCTGTCGCTCTTTCCAGACATTGATAAATTCGAAGATTTCGGCGCGTTGGCTTACCCGCGCATGTCAAAAGACACTCTCGAAAGCCTGACGCTTAATTAAGTCACTCGGACTGACTTAAGCGCTCTTCAAGCACATCAAACGGAACCCCGGGCTCATCTTTTGCACCGCGAATGACGAGCGAAGTTTTGACGCTACCCACGTTTTCGGTGGTCAGCAATTGCGATGTAAGAAAGCTTTGGAATGAGCTCAAATCCGGCGCGACACATTTCAGCACGAAATCCACTTCGCCGTTGAGCATATGACATTCCCGCACAAGCGGCCAACTGCGGCACTGCTCTTCAAACGCGCTTAGATCTGCCTCGGCTTGGCTTTGCAGCCCGACCATCGCGAAGACTTGCACCTCAAACCCAAGTTCTCGCGCATCAACCTCCGCGTGATAGCCTTTGATATAGCCCGCTTCTTCAAGCGTGCGCACACGGCGCAAACAGGGTGGCGCAGAGATTCCAACGCGTTTCGCCAATTCAACATTGGTCATGCGACCGTCAGCCTGCAATTCCGCAAGAATTTTGCGATCAATCGGATCAAGTCTCGTACCAGCCATCAGTGCCTCCTCAAATAACTTTGCCAATATACCCTAGCCGTCCACAGATACGCAATAATGTTTCGTGTTTGCGCAACATAATTATCAGAACCGTAAAAACTGGTCCGCATACTCGCAAATCCGTGATTGGAGCGCTTGGCGCTTTTAGCGGCCCCGATTTCACGGTATAGGGAATGCGAAATTCAGGATAGGACACCGATCACATGGCCGAAACCCGTCATTCTAAAGTACTTATCATTGGGTCTGGTCCTGCTGGCTATACCGCAGGCGTTTATGCGAGTCGCGCGATGTTGAACCCTTTGCTAGTGCAAGGGATCGAGCCCGGTGGACAGCTAACAACAACCACAGAAGTTGAAAACTGGCCCGGCGATACAGAGGTCCAAGGCCCTGATTTAATGGTCCGTATGGAAGCCCACGCCAAAGCAATGGGCTGCGAAATCGTCGGTGACATCATCTCTGATCTCGATCTGTCTGAACGCCCGTTCAAAGCCAATAGTGACAGCGGCACGCTTTATACGTGCGACGCTGTGATCCTCGCGACAGGTGCGCGCGCGAAATGGCTTGGCCTTCCGTCTGAGGAGAAATTCAAAGGGTTTGGTGTGTCCGCTTGCGCGACATGTGACGGCTTCTTCTATCGCGGCATGGAAATCGTCGTCGTAGGTGGCGGGAACACGGCCGTCGAAGAAGCGCTGTTCTTAACCAACTTCGCCTCCAAAGTGACGCTGGTACATCGCCGTGATGAATTGCGTTCCGAGAAAATTCTTGAAGATCGTTTGATGAAGAACCCAAAGATCGAAACGCTCTGGTTCCATGAAATCGAAGAAGTCTACGGCACCGATGCTCCGCTCGGCGTAGAAGGCGTGAAAGTGAAGCACACGAAAACAGGCGAAATCACCGATCTGCCCTGCAAAGGCGTGTTCATCGCCATCGGCCACGCACCCGCGAACGAGTTAGTCAAAGACGTGCTCGACACCCACATGGGCGGCTACGTGGTGACCCAACCCGACAGCACGGCAACCTCAATTCCAGGTGTATTCGCGGCAGGTGATTTGACGGATCACAAGTATCGACAAGCCGTCACCTCAGCTGGCATGGGCTGCATGGCCGCTTTGGAAGCAGAACGCTGGCTCGCTGAAAACAACGGCTAAACATCTGAAATTTTGAAATATTGTAGCGCGCCTCTCAACCGGAGGCGCGTTTTTCGTTGCGCATTGGTCACGTTCAAACCTGCCACATTATGAACACTTGCGCGAAAGTCTGAAATGTCAGATATGAAGATTGTTCAAAAATGAACGAACATTTAGAAGACGGCCATGTACGCTGCTGAAATCAAAACGCAGCCTCAAGAAGAGGATCAACTCTTCCGCCTCTTGCGTCAGCTTGATCTGACGCCGGAAGCATCACAGCGCGTGATTGCCAGTGCGCTTGGCATCTCCCTTGGTCGGCTCAACGCGCTTTTGCGTGTTACGGCTGACAAAGGCTTCATCAAGATTGGTGAGCGCAACAGCACCGACAAACGCCAGCGCGTCTCTTACGAAATAACGCTTCGTGGCGCGGCCGAAAAGGTGCGCCTTACCGATCAATTCCTTACCCGCAAATTCGCAGAATACGACGCACTTCACGCCGAACTTACAGGTGCCACAAGCGGACTAGAACCTTTCAAACACAGGACTAAACTGATGCAAAATAATCTTGCTCCCATCTCCGAACTTTATGTTAGCTACGAGTCAGCGCAAAAGCTGAAACTGGAAGCGGCTGAGCTGACATCCCTCGATATGTCCCCGCGTCAGATCTGCGATCTGGAACTATTGATGAACGGTGGGTTCAACCCGCTCAAAGGCTTCATGTCCGAGGAAGACTATGACGGTGTCGTCGAAAACATGCGCCTCGCAGATGGCGCTCTTTGGCCAATGCCAATCACTTTGGACGTGTCTGAGGATTTCGCACAGGCCATCGAGCTTGGCCAAGACATCGCACTTCGTGATCAAGAAGGCGTCATTCTAGGCACGATGACCGTTACAGACCGTTGGGAGCCGAATAAATCTAACGAGGCGATTAAGGTTTTCGGTGCCGACGATGACGCCCATCCAGCGGTGAATTACCTTCATAATCAAGCAGGTAAAATCTATCTAGGCGGTCCAGTCACAGGCATTCAACAGCCGGTTCACTACGATTTCCGCGGTCGCCGCGACACGCCTAATGAGCTGCGCGCATATTTCCGCAAGATGGGCTGGCGCAAAGTTGTTGCCTTCCAGACCCGCAATCCACTGCACCGCGCACATCAGGAATTGACCTTCCGTGCGGCGAAGGAAGCGCAAGCAAACCTGCTTATTCATCCAGTTGTTGGCATGACCAAACCTGGCGATGTGGATCATTTCACACGTGTGCGATGCTACGAGGCAGTTCTTGATAAATACCCAAGCTCCACCACGTCTATGTCGCTCCTTAACCTTGCCATGCGCATGGCTGGCCCACGCGAAGCGGTGTGGCACGGTTTGATCCGCGCAAATCACGGCTGCACGCACTTCATTGTGGGCCGCGACCACGCTGGCCCCGGCAAAAACTCCCAAGGAGAAGATTTCTACGGCCCCTATGACGCTCAAGATCTGTACCGCGCCAACCAATCAGAAATTGGATGCGAAATGGTTGACTTCAAACACATGGTTTGGGTCGCAGAGCGCGCGCAATACGAAGCGATCGACGAAATCAAAGACAAGGATGAGGTCACGATCCTCAATATTTCCGGCACAGAACTGCGCCGCCGTTTGTCCGAAGGCCTTGAGATACCTGAATGGTTCTCTTTCCCAGAGGTCGTCAAAGAATTGCGCCGCACTAAACCACCACGCTCTAAGCAGGGCTTCACAGTCTTCTTCACGGGCTTTTCCGGCTCTGGAAAATCCACCATCGCCAACGCTTTGATGGTCAAGCTGATGGAAATGGGCGGTCGTCCTGTCACGCTGTTGGATGGTGATATAGTGCGCAAGAATCTCAGTTCCGAACTGGGCTTTAGCAAAGAGCACCGCGATCTGAATATCCGCCGCATCGGCTACGTGGCTTCTGAAATCACCAAAAACGGCGGTATCGCAATCTGCGCGCCCATCGCACCTTATGCAACGACCCGTCGCGCTGTGCGCGAGGATGTTGAAGACTTTGGCGCCTTCGTCGAAATCCACGTAGCAACGTCGATTGAGGAATGCGAAAAGCGGGATCGCAAAGGTCTTTATAAGCTCGCACGCGAAGGCAAGATCAAGGAGTTCACAGGTATTTCAGACCCTTATGATGTGCCTGCGAACCCTGAACTCAGCGTTGAAACTGAAAACGTCGAAGTAGACAATTGCGCGCATCAGGTTCTTTTGAAGCTTGAAAGCATGGGCCTCATCGCCGCTCAATAACAGATCAGGGCGCGTAGTTATGCGCGCCCTCTTCCACCAAACTTGCTGATATAGCGCGACAATCTCATCCGCGCTCGGCACACCCGGATTGTTTTGTGGCGATCCTGACGCAAGCGCTTGCTGCGCCATCACACACCCAGTGTCATTGGCTTAGAGGCAGACCAAGGAGAAGCGTGCGCAAAACGCGATTTTCATGATCAATCTCAAGTGAATTATTTACCTATCAAAAACAATTATTTAGCCAAAATACACTAAAATCCTAGAAAAACCTAATTGTATGCCAAAATAGGGCTTTGTTGCACAAACGAATTGAGGGATTCATTTTGTGAATCCAGCATGATATATCGAGTGCATGAGTAGCTGGGTCCCTACGAAGTACAAGACCACGAACTGGTCAACCTACAATGACAGCTTGAAGCGACGTCGGTCGCTATCAATCTGATTTGATCCCCAGACGGTCTGGATACCGCCCGTAACGGGTAAATGCGGTCGGCGGCAACAATTCAGTGACGCCGCGATCTAAGCCTGGCTGACACTGAAGGTGTTGTTCGGGATGCCGCTTCGGCAGACGACAGGCTTTGTTGAGAATTTGCTGAAATTGGTGGGGTTGAGCTGGGAGGTGCCGAATTTCAACACCCTTTGCCGCCGTCAGAAGACGCTGAACGTAAACCTGCAGTATCGTGGTGGGGCTGGCCCTTTGAACCTTCTGATTGACAGCACGGGGATCAAGGCAGAGGGCGAAGCCGCGTCAAAACCAAGATGCATTGTGTGAAACGACTAGGTCAGAGCCTCATAGCGCGGGACTTCGACCGGCAGGTCGCGGAGATCCAAATCCGCATCGCCGTGCTAAAACGTTACACAGCTCTTGGCATCTCTGTCACAGAATCCGTAGGATATGTCCGTCTGGGGAAAGGGGAAGAACACACTTCACCCCATTTGTGCAACAAAGCCCATCGAGGGGCAAGCTGGCCTTTTTAACATTAGACGCAAATGGCTGCACATCCTTAGACTTATCCAATTGATAAACCATATCGACACTAAGAGCATGGCAACTTGCAAGACATGGTTAGCAAGCGCCGACACTGCTACACTTACACCAACGCTTCAAAATTGGAGCAACTCGTAGCTCTCTAGGTGAGGGCTCGGACTTATTCATCCTCGATTCAGGTTTTTGCGGCCACAGCGCGTGGCAAGCCTAAGGGGCCAATTGCAAGCAACGCGACCTGATCTAGTGCAGCGTTTTCTATTCCTTCAGCACGTGCACGCCGGGTATGCGAGTGTCCCGCCCCTTCGGAAGCGGCCCCAATTGCGAGGGCCAGTTTGGCCAGTCGCCTTTCGCGATCACTTAGAGGACCAGCGTTGGCGCAAGCTTTGCCTAAATCAGAATAAGCCAACCAGATGTCTGAGTGTTGTTTGGCGAGGTCTACTGCAGCACCGGGCATAGCCCGTGTCACTGTGTTTTCCTTAGATTGAATAGTCGTCAATAAGCGAAAAGGGCTTCGCAAACTTCACGAGATCTTCCTGATCAGAAATGCGGATGAGGTTTCCGTTCACTTCCACGCCATAGGGCTGCAAGCCCTTAAACGCTCGGCTCAAGTTTTCAGGGGTCATGCCCAAGAAAGATGCTAGCCGCTTTTTTTCAATCTTAAGCTCAAATTCTTGCGGCCCGTTTGCCAAATGTTGTTGGCGCAGCAAGTAGTTTGCTAGCCTCTCAAGAGATGTTCTAAGTTTCAGGTCCTTTTGAGGATTTTGCCGGGTCAGACATCAAACAACTTGCCCCAAACAGCGCCGCCATCAGCGATTGGTACTTCAACTGTGCCGATAAGTATCAAGCTGTCGGCTAACGGAGACGCTTTTATGTTCTAAATCAAAGACCTGAAGGTGCTACTTTGCCGAATATTGCTTACGAGGCCGAACCGTAGTTTGACCGGAGCCCAATGCTTTACGATCGCGACATTCTGAAAGAGATAGAGAAGCAATGAGTGACACGTTGAAGGCCCATCAAAGCCGCATCGTGCCGCGCTACCCCAGCTATCCAACGGCACTACGTTTCTCTAAAGACGACAGCGCCAAACCTTATGCTGATTGGTTAATCATCCTTCCTGCACAAGATTAGATTCAGCTCTACCTACATGTCTGTTTTGCCGAGAACTGTGTTGGTATTGCGGGTGCAATATGAAACTTGCCAAGCGCGACGAACCCGTAGCGGCATACGCAAAAACACTGTTGAAAGAGTTCGAATTGCCGCGTTTCACATAAGGCTTGACTTAGACCGCCAGCATAGGACGCACGTCGTGGCCGAGCAACCTCAGTTCCCGCGCTCAACGGTGCGCTGACCCGCAGGCCTCAATCCCAACGAGACAACTTGGCCATTTCACAACAAAGGTAAAGCTGTGTGACTTACATACGTGTCGTCTCACTCTTAGCCGCACTTGCTGTGGCCACAGCTGCCGCAAGTCATGCATCCCTCGACCATACGCAAATCAAATTGACCGCAGCTCGGGCAGGCCTTGCCACGATTCTGGGGCATACTCACGACCTCGGCTTTCGGATCGCTCTTAAGACCCATGCCCTCCCCCTCGAGGAAACCGATCTGGATCAAATGCTGCTCCAAGACACCCCCAAGTGCTGCAAGAATGGATGGAATATACTTGCCACCAACCCACGCACCACCGCGCGGATCAAAGACCGCTTTCAGCTCTTCCACAACAAACGACACGTCGCCACCACGGCGGAACACCGCAGACATCATCCGCGTGAGCGCAACTGTCCAAGCAAAATGCTCCATGTTTTTGGAGTTGATGAACACCTCAAACGGACGGCGACGACCGCCCTCAATCACATCGTTGACGGTCAAGTAAATCGCGTGCTCACTGTCGGGCCATTTCAACTTATACGTCGCACCTTCCAATGATTGCGGACGATCCAAAGGTTCGGACATATAGACCACATCGCCGTGCGGGCGCATGGGTTCCGCATCCGTGTTGGCGATGACTTCTGGCGCGTCTTTCTTGTCCTCAGAGACACTCAACACCGATCCCGTCACATCATTCGGGCGATAGGTTGTGCAGCCCTTACAGCCACTATCCCACGCTTCCATGTAGACCTCTTTGAAATCGTCGAATGCGATGTCTTCAGGGCAGTTAATCGTCTTGGAGATGGAGCTATCGACCCATTTCTGCGCCGCCGCTTGCATGCGCACGTGATCCAAAGGCGCAAGCGTTTGCGCATTCACGAAGTAGTCTGGCAGTTCCTTGTCACCAAACTTGTCGCGCCACATTTGCACAGCGTAATCAACGACTTCTTCCTCTGTGCGCGAGCCATCTTTCTGCAAAACCTTGCGCGAGTAAGCATAAGCAAACACGGGCTCGATACCCGAAGAAACGTTGCCTGCATACAGGCTGATCGTGCCTGTGGGCGCAATCGAGGTGAGCAAAGCGTTGCGAATACCGTGCTCGCGAATTGCGTCGCGCACATCTTCATCCATGTCCAGCATCGCGCCACTAGCCAAAAACGCATCGGCGTCAAACAAAGGGAACGCCCCTTTTTCCTTCGCCAAATCGACCGACGCCAGATATGCGGCGCGCGCGATCGCGTGCAGCCATTGATCCGTCTGACGCGCCGCTTCCTCAGAACCATAGCGCTGTCCGACCATCAGAAGCGCATCCGCCAAACCGGTGACACCCAGACCAATCCGGCGTTTCGCAGCAGCTTCACGCGCCTGCGCATCCAGCGGGAATTTGGACGCATCCACCACATTGTCCATCATGCGCACAGCCGTCGCGACCAGCTCGTTTAATGCAGACACATCCAAAGCAGCGTCTACTTCAAACGGGTTCGGCACGAGGCGCGCAAGGTTGATAGAGCCGAGCAAACACGCGCCATAAGGCGGTAGCGGCTGCTCACCGCACGGGTTCGTCGCTGCAATCGTCTCGCAATAGCCAAGGTTGTTGGCTTTGTTGATACGGTCGATGAAAATCACGCCGGGCTCAGCGTAATCATAGGTGCCCTGCATGATCTTGTTCCACAACTCTAGCGCGCGAACTGTTCGGTAAACTTCACCGTCGAACTCCAAATCCCACTCTGCATCCGCCTTCACCGCTTCCATGAAAGGGTCAGTGATTAGCACAGACACATTGAACATACGCAAACGCGCGGCGTCGGATTTCGCTGTGATGAAATCTTCGATATCAGGGTGATCGCACCTCATCGTCGCCATCATCGCACCACGACGCGAACCAGCACTCATGATCGTGCGACACATCGCGTCCCACACATCCATAAAGCTTAACGGGCCAGAAGCATCTGCGGCCACACCTTTAACACCTGCACCCTTGGGACGGATCGTAGAGAAGTCATAGCCAATGCCGCCACCCTGCTGCATCGTCAACGCGGCCTCTTTCAGCATCTCGAAAATGCCACCCATGGAATCTGGGATCGCGCCCATGACGAAACAGTTGAACAAAGTCACATTGCGCGCAGTGCCTGCACCGGCCGTGATGCGCCCCGCTGGAAGATATTTGAAATCCTCCAAAGCCGCATAAAATTGCTCTTCCCAGTGCTCTGGGTCTTTTTCCACTTTCGCGAGGTCTTTAGCGATGCGAACCCAAGAATCCTCAACCGTTGCGTCTATCGGCGTGCCGTCCGCTTCCTTGAAACGGTACTTCATATCCCAAATCTGTTCGGCGATAGGCGCGGCAAAACGGTTCATGTGACGATTCCTCTGATGTGCAGATGCTTAAGATAGCCTATTAAGGGCGTGTTCAATAGGCGGCAACAAACTTTTCGGCACATCATGCAAGTACTAGCCCTTGATGTTGTTAATATTTCACATACCATATTTTGTGGCGGAGGTGGGGATTTTCTGTGAGTAAGCATATTAATCTTATTAAACTGAGCGTTGGCACAGAATCAGTCGAAGGATTGGACGCGTGGCAGAAAATGCGCTCAACTGCGACTGACGGTTTGAGCCGTCATGTCACCCGCATGTGGCCCAAGCGAGAGCCTGAGATTACGCGAGGTGGTTCGATCTATTGGGTGATCAAGGGCGTAATCCAAGCACGCCAACAAATTTTGCGGTTTGATGAAGTGATCGGCGACGATGGCATTCGTCGCTGTGCAATTGTCATGAAGCCTGGCCTCATTCGCACGCAACATGCGCTTAAGCGCCCCTTTCAAGGCTGGCGGTATCTCAAACCTGAAGATGCTCCCGCGGATCTTCCAGAAGGCCGCATACACGAAGAGCCAATGCCCGCTGAACTTAGCGCAGCACTTGCCGAAATTGGGGTCAGGTGAGCCCTAAGGTAGTTAACAAATCCGCCAGGTCCTTACGCTCAGCGTCACTGAGGTTAACATTTAGCGCTTTGAACAATGTCGCTTGGGAACGTAAAGCAGGGCCGTCATCAAGCAACCTCAAATGGTTCGCACGCAAAGTTTCGCCTGTGGATGTAATATCCGCCACCGCCTCTGCCGTTTCGTTCTTCACAGTCCCTTCAGTAGCGCCCTGACTATCTACCAATTGGTAATCCGCCACTCCATTTTGGCGCAAATACTCACGGATCAAACGGTGATATTTCGTCGCAATTCTCAATCTAAAGTTGTTTCTTGCGCGAAACTTCGCAGCGGCAGCGTCAAGATCATCCAGCGTACGCACATCAACCCAAAAGTCTGGCACAGCGATGATCAGATCCGCATAACCGAAGCCTAGAAGCGCAAGCTCTTCAACCCTTTGCTCCCAATTGCTAAGCTTTTCGCGGATCAAATCGGTGCCGGTCACTCCCAAATGAATGCGCCCCGCAGCCAGTTCTCGGGGGATTTCACCCGCGGACAGCAGCACCAATTCGACCCCGCCTACTCCGCGCACCGCACCGGCATATTCGCGATCCGATCCTGTGCGCGACAATTCAACACCGCGTTCGCCAAACCACGTAAACGTTTTTTCCATCAAACGGCCTTTGGACGGCACCCCAAGCTTGATCGTCATGCTGCGCCCTCCAAGTCCAAAAGCAAATCAGGACGAATGACGCCGCCTACCGCTGGAATTTCAGCGCCTTGGCCCAGTTGCTTGGTCAGCGCATCATAGCGTCCACCGGTCGCGATAGGCGGCAGATCTGTGCGTGTTTCTGCGTAAAAGCCAAAGACAAAGCCGTCGTAATATTCCATCAAGCTTCGACCATAGCTCGTCGCAAACTCGATTTTCTCGATATCAACACCGCGTGTCTTCAACGCGATCATTCGCGCGCCCAAACGTTCAACCGCAGGTCCAATCGCTGGCATCTCAACAGCGAGATCCCACAATTGCGCCACCGCCAAAGGAAGCATCGCGCGGATGTTCAAAAGCGCATCCAACAAGTCTACAACAGTCTTTGAAATCGGAGTAATCTGCGCATCTGCGCGCAGCTCATCCAAACGGTCCTTCACATCAGATGTACGACGCAAACCAATCTCCGGACCCGCATTTTCAAACGGATTGTCCAAACCCAAAACATCGCGCGCAACACTTGGTGTCGAAAACTGCTCGAGCAAAGCGCGAAACTTCTGCGGCCGCCAGATGTGACGCAGCAAAGCACCTTTGCGTGCTTCAGATGTTTCAAGCGCTGACACAGCGGCGACTAAAATTCCAATGTCACCCGTCGCAGCCTTCACTGGGGCCGCGCCCAAAGCTTGCGTGATCGATGCAAAAACTTCGGCATCGGCCGAAATCGGCTCTGCGCGATCAAACATTTCATAGCCGACTTGCGTGTATTCGTTCGGGCGGCTCTCTTCATCGTCTTGGCGACGAAACACAGTGCCCGCGTATGTGTAGCGTGCGGGGTCTGCACCCGCTTCCATATGCATTTGCACGACAGGAACCGTGAAATCAGGTCGCAACATTTGCTCCCCGCGGAGCGCGTCAGATGTGATGTAGGCCCGCCCGCGAATGTCCTCACCGTAGAGGTCAAGCAACGTACCCGCTGGCTGCAAGATCGAGGTCTCAACAGGTAAAGCGCCAAGCTGTTCGAAATGCGCACGCAACTGCGCCGCACGAGTACTAACGCGAGTCATTATTCTTGGCTTTCCAGAATTTCGCGCACCTTCGCAACTAAATCGCCGCGCGGCACTTCGTACTGGCTGGGGCGATCTTTCCATTCCTCCAGCGTCGCGCTTTCCGCGATTTTGGCTCCAAGAATCAGGTCTTTGATCTGAATGACGCCCTTTTCTTTCTCATCACCACCCTCAATGATCGCGATGGGCGAATTGCGTTTGTCCGCGTACTTGAGTTGGTTGCCGAAATTCTTGGGATTACCAAGGTACACTTCGGCTCGGATACCAACGTTTCGCAGCTCAGACACCATGCTTTGATAATCCGCCATACGCCCCTTATCCATGACAGTGACCACCACAGGACCCGCCGCGTGATTTTCAACGCGACCCTTCATGCGAAGGGCGGCGAGCAAGCGATCAACACCGATGGACACGCCCGTTGCCGGGACTTCCTGGCCGGTGAAACGCTTCACCAGATCATCATAGCGACCGCCACCTGCAACAGAACCGAAGTTTCGCGGACGTCCCTTTTCGTCCTGAATTTCGAAGGTGAGTTCGGCTTCAAACACGGGGCCAGTGTAGTAACCAAGGCCACGCACGACTGACGGATCAATCTCGATCCGGTCAGGGCCGTAACCCTGTGCCTCCAACAACTCTGCGATGGTTAACAATTCGTTAACACCCTCTTCGCCAACTTTGGAGCCAGCAACCAATTCGCTGAGACGTGCCGCTGTTGCAGCGCCGCTATCGCGTTTTGCGGACATGAAGCCCATGACGATGTCGGCTTGCGCATCGCTAAGTCCAGCACCTTTGGTGTAATCGCCGCTTTCGTCTTTGCGACCCTCGCCCAGCAACGCGCGCACGCCGTTTTCGCCGAGGCGATCAAGCTTATCAATCGCGCGTAAGACAATGCCGCGCTCGTCTGCTTTATCATCACCTGCAATGCCGCAGACTTCCATAACCCCGTTCAAAACCTTGCGGTTGTTGATGCGCACAATGTAGTCTCCACGCTCGATCCCGACGACTTCCAACGTGTCACTTAGCATCGCGCAAATTTCGGCATCCGCCGCAACTGAGCCAGCCCCGACCGTATCCGCATCGCATTGATAAAACTGACGATACCGCCCCGGACCCGGCTTTTCATTGCGCCACACAGGACCCATCGCGTAGCGGCGATAGGGCGTCGGTAATTCATTGCGGTTCTGCGCATAAACGCGCGCCAAAGGGGCCGTCAAATCATAGCGCAGAGCGAGCCAATCTGCTGTCTCATCCTCTTGCCACGCGAACACTCCTTCATTCGGGCGATCCACATCGGGCAGGAACTTGCCCAACGCCTCGACCGTCTCCACAGCGGAACTTTCCAAAGCATCAAACCCATAGCGATGATAGACACCCGCAATCTTTTGCAGCATCTCTGCGCGCTCGGTCACTTCCGCGCCGAGGTAATCACGAAATCCTTTCGGCGCTTGCGCCTTGGGACGGGGGGCTTTTTTCACTTTGGCCATGGGTCTCTTTCTCACTGGCTGGTTTCTGCCCTTTACCGTCCAAGGCCACAGGGGGCAACAGGTACGCACGAATTGCACAGCACGCTGCGCCGTGTTAGCCGCACCTGATGAGTGAGATCCGTATCCAAGCCCTGGAAGAAAAGACAGCCGAGTTGTTGAAGACAACCGATGAGTTGTCCGATGTGGTTGCGCGTCAAGAACGCGAGATCGCAGTGTTGACGCACCGCGTTCAAATGCTGATGCAGCGTGAAGGGGAGCGTGACAGTCAGGGTGGCGGCGGCATTATGCTCGGTGACGAGCGGCCTCCGCATTACTAGGGTCCCGACCCTAGGTCTTTACTTTAACTTTTGCGATCTGCGGCAACAACCCAACCGTCATGTAGCAAGATATTCGACCAGCTCGCGTTGCTGCCAATGCGGTCATAAGTCGAAATGAACACGGTGTTCTTTTCTAGCTTGTTGATCTTGGCACCACAGGCTTTGTTTTTACCAACACCACAAACAGAGCGTTTGATCCCCTCATACGCCTTGTCTGTCAGGCTGTAGGGTTGCACTTTGCTTGGCAGACCATAGCGCAATTGTTCGTGCATCGTGGGACTGCCAAACAGTGCCAAAGCAGCCGTGAAAGTACGTGCACAATTGTCATCAAACCCGGTCACATAGAAGGGGCGCGGCGCGCTGGAGCCGGGATTGCTGTCGATCAGCTTGTAGCCGCGACCACGCGCGGGAAACTTTTCAACCTGTTTGCCAAGGCGTCCACCGGGCAAGTCACACACTCGTGCCACAGCACCCGAGGGGAGCCGCGTTCCAAAAGCCACGATCTCAGCGTCAGGGCCTTTGTGCTTGCGGTTATTCTTGCGACGCGGGGTCGGAAGCGGATCTGCCGATCTAGGCGCGATAACACCGCCAAGAGACACAGTTTGTACGACCGGCTCCGCAGGTGCCGATTTGTCGCTTGCACGCGCTCCTGCCAAAAGGCCGAATAATCCACGACGTGGTTTTTCGACAGCCTCTGGCACGGTCTCGGTGATTACGGCTTGCTTTTCAGGCGCTACCGCGAGCGCCGTTTCCACGGTGTCGTCGAGGATTGGTGCGGTCGCACTTTCTGGCGCTGTCAATGTACCCACATCAACAGCCGGTTGATTTTCTTCTTTTCCGCGCAAAAACCCGAACAGTCCGCGTGGTTTTGGCTCGGCCAAAGCGGCAACTGTCATGGTTTCGACTGCTTCGCTTGCCGTTGCGTCCACGCCGAGCGCTGCACTTACTGCAGCGTCGGTTTCGGACAGGGTCGCAGATTCAGGCTTTGGATCGCGCTTGAACAGGCCGGAAAACAGGCCGCCCTGCGTCTTACTCTCTGTGGGATCGAGCAAGGCCGCGACACTTTGCGTGTTGTCTGCTAGCTCGACCGACGAGAGCTTATCCACTTTCGCGAGCGGAATGCCACAGGCCGTTAAAAGACTACACGCCACCGTAAGAGTAATAAATTTCTTCAACCCTCAATCCACGCCTAGACACAGCAAAGTATTTAGCGGCTTTTCTAGAGGAATTCTTACGCTTCGTAAACGATAGCCTACACAAGTGGTAGCACTTCGCTTGAAAGCACCTCGTCGCCGCTATTTAGTATCGCAAAACACTCGGAGAGCACGCATGATCCTCAACGCGCAAGACATCCACAAGGGATATGAGACCGCTGATCTGCGCACGGACGTACTCCGCGGAGTATCTTTGGCGCTGGAAGCTGGCCAAAGCCTTGCGCTTATGGGGGAATCCGGCTCGGGCAAAAGCACACTCTTGCATTTAATCGCAGGCCTAGACGTGCCGGATCGCGGTGAGATTGCGGTCGACAGTCAGGTCATGTCGCACCCGAACGATACTAAACGTGCAGAGCTGCGGCGTCAGCTTGTCGGAATTATTTTCCAACAATTCAACCTGATCCCCAGCCTTCGGATCGATTCCAACATAGCGTTTCAAGCGCATCTCGCAGGGCGTTATGATGCGGATTGGTGTGCAAAACTTGCCACCCGCATGGGGTTGAGCGCGCATTTGGAGAAATATCCCGAAGCCCTGTCAGGCGGCCAACAACAACGCGTCGCTATTGCGCGTGCCCTCGCGGCGAAGCCTGCGTTAATTTTGGCGGATGAACCAACGGGCAACCTTGATGAAGAAACCGCACAAACAGTTTTGACCCTGTTGCTCGAGATCACCCGCGAGACAAACACAGCCCTGTTGATGGTCACCCATTCAGCCACCCATGCAAGCGCGCTGGATCAACAATTGACCCTGCGAAGTGGAAAAATCGCGTGACGCAAGCGGGCCCTGCCCTGCGTGCACTATTGTCGCATTGGCGGAGTTCGCCTTTGCAACTGTTTACGTTACTTATGGGATTGGCCTTGGCCACGGCGCTTTGGTCCGGTGTCCAGGCGATCAATTCGGAAGCCCGTGCAAGCTACGGCGCTGCAGCGGCACAAGTCGCACAGGGCCAGTCTGACCAGATCGTTGCCCGCGCGGATGAGAGTATGAGTGTCGCGGATTATATCGCTTTGCGCCGGTTAGGCTGGCTGGTTACACCGCAGATCGAACACAGGCTGGAAATGGATGGTGAGACAGTGCGACTGCTTGGTATAGAGCCACTCACTGCGCCGAACCTGCCTGGGTCTTTTGACATGCAAACCTTGCCGATGGATCAATTCTTCTCACAATCGGGTTTCGCATTGGTGTCTGAAGACAGCACCAAAGTGATCGAGGCGCTTGACTGGGGCTTCGAGATTGCACCTAATCTTGCCGCAGGCACAGCCATTTCGGACATCGGTTCCATCGCGATGCTTGCAGAACGTGGAGACACATTGGATCGTCTGATTGTGCTAGGAAACAACGCTCAGGACCCAGCCATGCTGGAAGACATCGCGCCACATCTGAAATATTTGAACGCATCTTCCGGTAACGATGATATCGCAAGGTTAACTGACAGCTTCCACTTGAACCTGACCGCATTTGGCCTTTTGTCGTTCGCGGTCGGACTGTTCATCGTCTACGGCGCTATAGGCCTCGCCTTCGAGCAACGCCGCACCATGTTTCGCACGCTCCGCGCATTGGGTGTGTCGCTGCGCCTCCTCATCACGCTCCTCCTCGCTGAACTGTTGATCTTCGCCACACTCGCAGGTCTCTTTGGGATCATGCTCGGCTATCTCATCGCCGCCACTCTTTTGCCGGACGTCGCAGCCACCCTGCGCGGGCTTTATGGCGCGGAGGTCGCTGGCACATTACAGATCCGTGCATCGTGGTGGATGTCGGGGCTTGGCATGGCCATCGGGGGGACGTTGATCGCCAGCATCGGTACATTCTTGCGCCTCGCGCGCTTACCCTTGATGGAGGCGGGCACACCGCAAGCATGGGCGCAGGCCTCGCAGAAAGTCATGATCTATCTGGGTTTATTGGGATGCATCTTGTTGGGGGTCGCTGCTGTTCTAAGCACACTTGCCTCCAGTCTCGTGCAGGGCTTCGTGCTTTTGGGATGTTTGCTGATCGGGGCCGCGTTCTTGCTACCGCTGACATTGGATCGCTGCTTGGCCTTGCTCGAGCGTATCACAAAACGCGCCTTGCCGCAGTGGTTTTGGTCAGACACACGCAGCCAAGTGCCCGGTTTGTCGATGGCACTTATGGCACTTTTGCTGGCTATCGCGACAAATGTTGGTGTTAGCACGATGGTGTCGAGTTTTCGTTTGACCTTTACCGGATGGCTTGATCAACGGCTCGTGTCCGAGCTCTATGTGACCTTGGACACTGCTGAGCAGGCAGGCGATATGCGTCGCTTGTTGGCAGATGATGTAACTGCATTTCTGCCTATCGTGAGTGCGAAGATCGAGCTTGGCGGACAACCTGCCGAGGTTTATGGCGTGACGGATCACAGCACGTACCGCGATCACTGGCCGCTGCTCGAAGCCGCTGATAACGTTTGGGACCGATTGCAAGAGCCTGAGAATGCGCTGATCAACGAACAGTTTGCGCTGCGGTCCGAACTGGCCGTCGGAGATCGCGTTGAGGGAGCGCAGAGGCAGACGATTGTTGGCGTGTATTCCGATTACGGCAACCCTGCGCCGCAAATGATCATTGGTATGGAGGCGTTCGCAATGCTCTATCCTAATATCGAACCCATGCGCTTTGGATTGCGTGTCGCGCCTGAAAACATCGCACGCGTCTCTAAGGTTTTGCGCAAAGATCTAGGCCTTCCTCCTGACGCGATGGTCAATCAAGCCCGTATCAAAGCGCTCTCGCTCGGGATATTCGAGCAGACGTTTACGGTGACCGGCGCGCTGAATATTCTGACGCTTAGCGTCGCTGGATTCTCCATTATGATGAGCCTTCTGACCCTTGCACAGATGCGCCTGCCGCAGCTCGCACCAATTTGGGCGTTAGGGGTAACGCGTGCTCAGCTCGGGCGTTTGGAATTGATCCGCTCCGTCGTTTTGGCGGCGGTTGTCACTTGCTTGGCCGTGCCCTTGGGTCTTGCTCTGTCTTGGGTGCTACTGGCGGTGGTAAATGTTGCGGCCTTCGGGTGGCAATTGCCGATGTTCCTGTTCCCGAAATCATACCTCGTACTCTCGGCCATAGCTTTACTAGCAGCGATCATTGCAGCCGCTTGGCCCGCGCAACGTCTTGCGCGCATTGCGCCGCATCAGTTGCTGCAAGTCTTCTCAGGCGGACGTTAGGACTAACCAAACACACCACGCCGCAGCAGATTTAATCCACCGATGATCAAGACCAGCAACGTCACTTTTCGAAACATCGTCTGATCGAATTGATCGGAAACCCTACCGCCAAGCCACATCCCAAGGATCGCTGTTGGCAAAAGCGACAACGACAGCGGCAAAGTGGCGTTGTTCAATATGCCAGACTTCGTATGGCCAATAACCAGCAGCACCGCGCCAAGACCATAGATCACGCCTTGGGCTAGCATTTGCTGTTTTTTTTCGGTGCCGATCATCGTCAAATACGCAACAGTCGGCGGCCCCCACATCCCAGACACGCCACCAATAAGGCCAGCAAACGCGCCGATCCCCGCGTCGAGGCCTTTGCTTTGATCATAAGCGCCCGGTTTAGGTGCGCGACCAGACAGCTGCCAAATTGCGAAAGCCGTGATCGCAATACCGATGATTAACAAAAGTGTGCGTGCGGGCAGTAAAGGCACCAATTGCGCCGCGCCAAACATCATAAATGCACCAACGCCAAGGAACACTTTGAAGCGTTTGACAGTTTGCCATACATCGCGAATACCATAGCGGAAGATCTGCATCGCGTTGGTCACAAGCGTCGGCAGCAACAGTGCTGCAAGCGCGAGATCGGGCGCGGTAAAGGTACTGATGCCAGAGAGCAAAATGGTCGGCATCGCAAATCCAACAATGCCTTTGATCACACCTGCGAAAAAGGCGATGAAAAGCGTTATAGTAAAAAGAGGCAGCGTTAGAATCGAAAAAATGGCGTCCATAGAAGTGATATAACAGGGTGGGCATGCCGCCGCGAGCACCGCATTAGCGCGCGGCGCGGGAGAATCAATGCGCAATATAAAAACAATTATTACACTTCGTGCGCATTTAAGTTGCGCTGCAGCTGCGAAAGGATTATCCCAAGGTAACCTTTTTCAGGAGATGCCAGATGCCGCGTGATGGACTAGACATGACTTTGACAGCCCCCGTAATTTTGCCCGATCTTTTGCAACTGACCAAAGCAGCGCTTGGCCCTGTTGAGACGATCTTTGACATCGCACGCGAGAAACTGCGCGCAACGGTGACAGAAAATGATCGTATTTCTGGCAAGCTTATCGAAGAAAATCAAACAGCTAGCCATGGCTTGGCATGGCTAGCGACCTATGTGGAAAGCCTGCGCCAGATGCAAGGCTGGGCTGAGCGTCAACAGGCCGAAGGTGGCTTCAGCGAGCTAGAGCAACTACTGCTTCAGATCACCTTTGGTGAGTACCTCTGGCAGATCTATGGCGGTATTCCGATGAATCAGGGAGAGATTCTGCGACTGCAAGATATCGGCTTTGGTCAGGACGATATGCGCGCCATGATGGACGCCTCGGTGATGACTTTGACGCAAGGTGGCAACACACAAGCTGCGCGCACACGTTTGGTTGAGCTGATGCAGGAGCAAACGGGTGCCACAATGTATGGCACCTCCGGGCTTGATGAAGAACTGGAAATGATCCGCGATCAGTTCCGCCGTTACTCTGTCGAAAAGATCGAGCCGCACGCGCACGAATGGCACCTCAAGGATGAATTGATCCCGATGGAGGTCATCGACGAATTGGCGGAAATGGGCGTATTTGGCCTGACCATTCCAGAAGAATACGGAGGGTTCGGGCTATCGAAAGCCTCTATGTGCGTTGTCTCGGAGGAATTGTCGCGCGGATATATCGGTGTCGGTTCGCTCGGTACGCGTTCTGAGATCGCAGCGGAATTGATAATCGCAGGCGGCACAGAAGAGCAAAAACAGAAATGGCTGCCACAACTAGCCTCTGCCGATACTTTACCGACGGCTGTTTTTACGGAACCGAACACAGGCTCTGACCTTGGTGCGCTGCGCACGCGTGCCGTGAAGGATGGTAACGGCGACTATAGAGTCACGGGCAATAAAACGTGGATCACCCATGCAACGCGCACGCAGATCATGACGTTGCTCGCGCGCACAGACCCCGAAACAGACAATTACAAAGGCTTGTCGATGTTCTTGGCCGAAAAAACGCCCGGCACCGAAGAGAACCCGTTCCCAACGGAAGGCATGACCGGCGGAGAGATCGAAGTGCTCGGATATCGCGGTATGAAAGAGTATGAACTTGCGTTTGATGGTTTCCACGTGAAGGGCGAGAATCTGCTTGGCGGTGAAGAGGGAAAAGGGTTCAAACAGCTTATGGAAACCTTTGAGAGCGCGCGCATTCAAACAGCGGCGCGCGCGATTGGTGTCGCGCAATCCGCGCTCGATATCGGGATGCAATATGCAGAAGAGCGTAAGCAATTTGGTAAAAGCCTGATCAATTTCCCACGTGTGTCGAGCAAACTGGCGATGATGGCGGTGGAAATCATGGTAGCACGTCAGCTCACCTATTTTTCTGCACGCGAAAAAGATGAAGGCCGTCGGTGCGATCTTGAGGCCGGCATGGCAAAATTACTGGGCGCGCGTGTGGCTTGGGCGGCAGCTGACAATGCATTGCAGATCCATGGCGGCAATGGTTTCGCGTTGGAATATAAAATTTCGCGCATTCTATGCGACGCGCGCATCTTAAATATTTTTGAGGGTGCTGCCGAAATTCAAGCTCAGGTTATCGCGCGTCGTCTTCTCGGGTAGCAGCCGCTGAGCACCTCTGTATTGAACGGCCCCCGACACCTGCGTGTCGGGGGTTCTTCTTTTCTAGGAAAAAATTTCACAAACTGTCGATTGGGCTGATCCTTGTTCGTCATCCTCATGAAAGCGCTTTTGCTTTGCACACATGAAGAGATAGAAAATGGCCATTCTTACAACAGCCGCAATCGGGACGGGCGTGATTGCAGCGACCATACTAGCCACACAACTTTTGCTACGGGACGTGACCATTACGCGCTCTGCACAGGTTGATGCCAGCCCAAGCGACGTGATCGCATTGCTCTCCTTTAACGAGGGATATCAGAAAGTTAACTCCTATACGGCCTCTGATGAGATCGTCAAAATCCCGCTCTTCAGCCCCTCAAGCGGTGTCGGCTCCGGTTTTCCATACGTATGCGTATCTAAGGCGCACTTGAACGTTTCAATACGCAAGCGTATGTAGCAATATGAGCAGATTGACACAGACCGATTGGATCGCCGCCGGATTTCGCGCTTTGACGACGAAAGGTCCACAAGCGTTGAAAGCAGAACCCCTCGCGCGGGACTTAGGGACCACCAAGGGATCCTTCTATTGGCACTTCAAAGATGTACCAGCGTTTCAAGAACAGATGCTGAGCCATTGGGAGGAAAAAGCGACCCAAAATATCATCGTGGCCCTTGATCCGATCCCAACGCCTGCCGCAAAACTACGCGCGCTTTCGCAACTTGCGACGACCCCGCAGGGAAACTATGGCGGTGTCGGTGCAGAGCCTGCGATCCGAGCATGGGCGCGCGCGGATAAGAACGTTGCCGCCGCTTTGGCGCGCGTGGACACGACGAGACTAGCGTATTTGCAAGAGATATTTACCGCGATGGACATGGCAAACCCCGACCTACCGCGCATTTGCTATGCGTCGCTGATTGGCTTGCAAGAACTATCAGATGATTGCGACAGTACTGGTACGACACCTATGGCAACGTTGGTGGATTTGATGATTGCCTTAGCGAAAACGGACTAGTGCGGCTCGCCCCATTTCCCTTTGAGTTGCTGAATTATCTGATCACGCGACTGGCGGTAAGCATCCGACTTAGCCTCACGCGTTTCACCCAATCCAGTCGGGTCCATGGTCGGCCAATATTCGACCTCAAGATGAAACACACAGGTCAATTCTAATGCACGACGTTGGCTGGCGGGTGAGAGCGCAACGATCAAATCGAAAGAGCTGAGATCATCGCCAAACTGCTCCATCTCATCAAAAGAACGTGAGCGATGTCGTTGTAATTCGACGCCCATTTCCGCGCAAACAGCGATTGAAAATCCGTCGATTTCCAGATCATTATAAACTCCAACAGATTGCACATAGGTCTCGTGCCCATAGAATTTCTTCATGATCCCTTCCGCCATCGGTGAGCGCACAGCGTTGTGATCGCAGCAAAAAAGCACCGACTGAGGAAGTTTTTTGAGCACTCTATCCCCCAAAATGCAAAACGCAGATGAGGGTGAAAAGACGGCGGGCTGTGTCGATGTCGATCTCCGCCTTACCCTCTAGGCGTTCTTGCAAAATGCGACTGCCTTCCATGTGAATCCCACGCCGTGCCATGTCTATGGTTTCGATCTGGCTGGGAGGCAGGTTCTTCACCGCGGATAAGTAGCTCTCGCAAATTTGGAAGTAGTCTTTGACCACTTGGCGAAATGGACCCAGCGAGAGATGGAATTCCGCTGCGGGTTTTTTCGTCTCGGTCTTGATGTCAAACACCAACCGCTTTTCGCGGATCGCAAGGGTCAGATCATAGGGACCCGACGGCGTGTCGCGATCATCACGCGCGGGCAGCGTGAAGGAGTTATCCTCAAGTAGATCAAAGACCGCGACCTTGCGCTCTTGCTCGATCTCATGGGTGGGCGCGGGCAGATTGCGGTCGTCAATTTCGATACTGGCAATGCGGGACATTGGACTGTTACTCATTCAATTTTTGCAAACGGGCGGTCACGGATAGTCCATGCGCCTCTAGACTTTCAGATCTTGCGAGGATTTCAGCAGATGGGCCGATCGCGCGCAAGGATTCGGGCGACATGCGCGCAAGTGTCGTGCGTTTGATAAAGTCCATAACAGACAGCCCCGACGAGAACCGCGCAGAGCGCGCGGTTGGAAGAACATGGTTCGGGCCGCCGATGTAGTCGCCAATCGCCTCGGGCGTCCATTGACCAAGGAAAATCGCGCCCGCGTGGATACATTTCTCGCTCAGCGCGTCGGGATCATCAACGCAGAGTTCCAGATGCTCCGGCGCGATCCTGTTCGAAAGTGCGGCCGCCTCATCAAGGTTTTTAACAGTGATGATTGCGCCGTAATCGCGCCAGCTTGGACCGGCAATTGCGCGCCGCTCAAGCGTTAGGAGGCGCGCCTCAACCGCATCCGCAACTGCTTGACCAAATTCAGCATCATCAGTGATCAACAGCGACTGCGCACTTTCGTCGTGCTCTGCTTGGCTGAGCAAATCGAGGGCGATCCAGTCGGGGTCATTGTTCTTATCGGCGATCACCAGAATTTCCGAAGGCCCGGCGATCATATCAATTCCGACTTTGCCAAAGACACGGCGTTTCGCCGCCGCGACAAAGGCATTGCCGGGGCCAGTGATCTTGTCGACTGGCTTGATCGTTTCGGTGCCATAGGCCAATGCGGCCACCGCCTGCGCGCCGCCGATGCGGTAGATTTCATCAACGCCAGCGATACGCGCGGCCAGCAAGACCGCTGGATTGGCGATGCCATCAGGCGTGGGTACAACGATGGCGAGGCGTTCTACACCCGCAACCTTCGCAGGGATCGCGTTCATCAACACGGAGGATGGGTAAGAGGCGAGGCCCCCCGGCACGTAAAGGCCCGCCGCAGAAACAGGCGTCCAACGCCAGCCAAGTGTGGCACCTGCCTCGTCTGTCCAGCTAGCATCCTCGGGCATCTGACGTTCGTGATATGCACGAATGCGCTCCGCCGCGAGTTCGAGTGCGGCACGTTCTGTTTCGGGAACTGACGCGCAGGCGGCTTCAATTTCCTCTGGCGAGAAGGCGAGCGTATCTGGGGTCAAATCCATGCGATCAAACTTAGAAGTGAGATCAATCAAAGCCGCATCACCGCGTGTGCGCACGTCTGCAATAATGCCCGCAACAACCGCATCCACATCAGGGCTATCTTCGCGTTTCGCATTTAGAACCGCCGTGAAGCGGGTTTCAAAGTCGGCGTCAGTCGTGCTTAGAAATTGCGGCATTGGCATCCCTCATATCTGTGCCTTGACTTAGCGCGCGACATGGGGAGCCTCAAGGGTGCTTAGCTGCGGCGCGGCAATGTAGTGAGCGCAAGACCAACAAGCAGAAGCGAAACCCCAGCGGCAATTGTGCGGAATGTGTTCCAAAACTGCCAGCGCGGCGAATATTCTGCCCAGATCGCGTCTGCCTCTTCGATGGGGAGCGGTTCTGAATAGACTTCCAGCGCAATGTTCATTTGGACTTTGATATTTGCGGTCGGAATAAATGCGCCAGCGATATAGATGACACCAGCAACATCCAACTGCACTGCGACTTTGCGTTGTTTTAAGAGAAACGCGACCAGCGCTGTGATGAGTAAACCGCAGGCGTGCCCAAGAATGCGGGCATGAAAACGCCATTGCGCACAGATATATTCATCGCCGCGATGGCAGAATTGGCATCAATTGTGTCCAACCCCTACATCGTGGAGCAGATCCAAGCGTAGAAAAAGCCAAAGATCGCGCCGAAAAGGAGAAGCGATAGGAAGATCAGAGGTGTCAAAAGGCGGTGCATCGTATCATATCCCTCTTTGTCTTATACGAGATGATACGAAAGGCGCGCAAATTTCCGTCGCTTTAATCAATCGTGGGTAGGCGCTTTTTTCGAAGGGGCCACGTAGGGGCGCGTGACATCCCTCAAAGCAACATCAAGCGCTTCGACGTCCAGTCGGATCGCACCGTCACCTGCAAGCGTCAGCGTCACATGGCCAGAGGGTGCGTTGGTTTCTTCAAACTCCACAGTCAAAACCGACAGGATCATATCCGCATTGTTGCGATCGATTCCTTGGCTGGACACATTGCTCACCTCAGACACGTTGAGAACCGATTGCACCCGTTCGGGTGTACGTTTGCCACCCTCTTCCCAACGGAATCGGTTGAGCAAAATCGCGAAGCGGCGGTCTTTGCGGGCAAAGCGCATTTCATTGGCGGGAAAAACGCCATCCTGAACCAAAGCGGAGATCACCTTGAGGTCATCGCCATCAACGGCACCGATATTCAGCGGCGCTTCGCCGCCGTCTTCAAATCGTGCGTCTTCGCTCATGATCCTTGAACCCGTTCGATGGTTGCGCCGACGGCGCTGAGTTTTTGCTCGATCCGTTCATAACCGCGGTCAAGGTGGTAGACGCGGTTTACCTGCGTTTCGCCTTCCGCGCGAAGTCCGGCAAGGATCAAAGAGACCGAGGCACGAAGATCTGTCGCCATCACTTGAGCGCCGTTCATCTTCTCAACGCCCGTGACAGTCGCTGTACCGCCCTGCACCTCCACATTAGCCCCCATGCGCAGCAGCTCGGGCGCATGCATAAAGCGGTTCTCGAAGATAGTCTCGTTCAGAAAGCTGACGCCATCCGCAAAGCACATCATTGCCATGAATTGCGCCTGAAGGTCGGTTGGAAATCCCGGGAAAGGTTCGGTTGTGACGTTAACTGGCTTAATGCCATTGCCCGGATTTGTGACCTTCAAACCATGCTTGGTTTCTTCCAGAATTGCGCCTGCCTCTTCCATCTTTTGTGCAAAAGACGGGATTAAATCCATACGACCACCCAGCAACTCGACAGAGCCGCCCGCGATCATCGGGGCAATCATGAACGTGCCCATTTCGATGCGATCTGGAATGACAGCTTGGGTCGTGCCGTGTAGTTTTTCGACGCCTTGTATGGTGATCGTGTCGGTGCCTGCGCCCTCGATCTGTGCGCCCATTGCAATCAAGCAATCGGCGAGCGCTTTCGTGTCAGGCTCTCGCGCAGCGTTTTTGATCACGGTCGTACCTTTGGCCAGACACGCAGCCGTCATCGCGTTTTCAGTCGCACCAACAGACGCGAAGCGCAGCGGGATTTCCGCACCTTTCAAGCCATTTGGCGCAGTCGCGTGGACATAGCCGTCCTTCAGTTCAATGGTCGCGCCCAAACGCTCCAATGCATCAAGGTGCATATCCACTGCGCGTGCGCCAATCGCGCAGCCACCGGGCATGGACACAATCGCCTCGCCCGCGCGGGCCAGCATGGGGCCAAGCACGTTGAACGATGCACGCAGTTTGCGCACCAGATCATAGTCAGCTTTATGAGAGGTTAATTCAGTCGCATTAAGTGCCAGCACACGACCATTGGAAAGTTGCGCAATCTCGCAACCGAGCGATTCAAGAACGTCGCTCAGCGTTCCGATGTCCGCAAGGCGTGGGACATTCGTGAGCGTCAAAGGTTCGTCCGTCAAAAGAGCGGCGCACATGAGTTTGAGAACGGTATTCTTCGCACCCGCAATCAGGATTTGCCCGTTCAGTGCGCCATTACCTTTGACCAGAATTGAATCCATGTGCCTGCCTACTCTTTATGTATCGCCCTTGGGCGTTTGCTCTGACCGTGCGCCAATCTGTGCGCTCGTGCGCGTTTTTGCTTGCGCTTTACGCCGCCCTAAATTCGCTTTCAACGCCGCTTTGAGCCGCTCCTCGCGGGAATTCGGCTTGGCGCTTTGCTTTTTGGGGTCATTCCGCTCGTTCATATGCCTTCTGTAACCTAGGCAGTTGAGAGCGTCCAGATTGCGCTTGCACGAGTGCAAAATTGGGGCTAATCAGCCGCCCACACGGCGCCGTTGTAGCTCAGTGGTAGAGCGCGTCATTGGTAATGACGAGGTCGGGAGTTCAATTCTCCCCTGCGGCACCAGTAACCTCCGAGTAAAAGCTAGATCCGAACCGATATGCGCACCCGTTTTTCTCCTCACGTTACGGGCTATGCTGCGGCATGGTGCATTGTGCTGGTGTGGTCGTTTTGGCTGATTGTGAGCAGGCTCGCTAATGGTAGTGGTTTGACGATCTATGATCTTGCCGCACTGCGTTATGGCTTGGCCGCGCTCATCGCGGGACCACTTTGTCTCTATTACAGACCTTGGCGCGGACTTCGGTTGTTTCAAATTGCTGTGCTCTCATTTGTGCTAGGGCCGGTCTACATCCTGTTTGTCTTTGCCGGGTTTATCTATGCGCCCGCCGCGCATGGGGGCATCTTTATGAATGGCGTCCTGCCCATTTTCAGTATGTTGCTGAGCATCGCCCTTGCAAGCGTCTTCCCAAGCAAGAAGCAGGTGTTCGGCGGGCTGCTCATTCTCGTGTCCGCAATTGTTTTGGCGTGGAATGCAAATAGCGACGGCGGCGCTGATATTTGGATCGGTGATCTCTTCTTCCTTATCGGCGCTTTGTTTTTCTCGCTCTACATGATCTTGGCAGAGCGTTGGCAACTGGGTGCAATGCAAATTATCTTTTGCGGGACCATCGTGAATGCGGCGCTTTATCTGCCTATTTGGGCGCTTTGGCTTCCCTCAGGTATGGGGACTGCACCGATTGGGCCGTTCTTGTTGCAAGCGATTTATCAAGGTCTTGTGCCCAATCTTATTGGCCTGCTGTTTGTCGCCCACGCGTCGCGCACAATCGGAAACGGCAATACAGCCTTTATTTTGGCCGCGGTTCCGGGTGGCGGCGCACTTTTGGGACTGTTGATCTTGGGCGAGGGCCTGACAGTCGCGAGCATCATCGCACTTGTCATTTTGACCCTTGGGCTCGCCATAAGCGTTCGAAGACGCGCTCTGACATAAGAAATGCCACGAGCTATTTTGGGGATGTGGCTCGCTTAACCTGCGAAACGTGTTTTCGAATGATGCTAATTGCAGCGCCAAGACGGGGCCAACTGATTCGGTATTTGGACGGCACCTTTTGTGTTTTGGGCGGGATTTTGCGGCTTTCTTAGCGTCAAACGAAATTTTTTTTCAAATTTTTTCAGGCTCTGAAAAGCCATCAAAGTTGCTTTGGCACTTCAAATTCAGAAAAGAGTCCGTCTCGAATCGCATGAACCTTAAATGTGGCAGTATTCTCGGATCAGTAGGTCAAACAGGTCCCAAAGACGCAACTGAGCGAAACAATCTTGCGTAACATTTCAACTGTTTCCGAATCAGTGACATTTGAGAGAGGCCCAAGTGGGCGGCCCAACTCACAACGCTCGCCTTAAAGGCGAAAATATCGGCGAAATACCCGATAAATAGAGCGAAAGTAATTATAAAAGCGCCAAAAATGGGGTGTTGCCTCAATAGTTACCCGACGTTCAAACGAGCATACACATTGACGAAAGTGTTAAATTTGTGTCAAAAGATAGCATCCGAAACAACCTTTCGACACATTGATCGGAAGCACGAGCTGTCAACTTTAGCGCTCCCGCGTCAAGACTACGCCGGATTTTCGCTAGTTTGCGAGGCGGCTTTTTAATGGTTTGTGGCGTTGTCGCTGCGTGAGTGTGAGTGTGAGTGTGAGTGTGAGTAAAGGGGATCGACATGGCCTCACATGATAGGCGTTTAAATACCTACGCCGACATTTTAAGCGGTCTGCCTCGTGCGACGTCTGAATTGCGGATCGTCTCTACCTACGCGTCATCGATCAAACCAGCACTCGATTTTATTCTAGCAGTTTTGATTGTCATTCCAGCCGCGTTTCTTGTCGGCATCTTTGCTTTGCTCGTCATGCTGGATGGTCACAATCCATTCTATCGTCAAACGCGCATCGGCAAAAATGGTCGTGCGTTTGAGATGTGGAAATTACGCAGCATGGTGCCGAACGCGGAAGCGGTGTTCGAGAGCTATTTCGCAAGCGACCCTGAAGCGCGAAAAGAGTGGGATCTGACCCAAAAGCTCAAGAATGATCCACGTATCACAGTCATTGGTCGCTTGATCCGCAAATCGTCTATTGATGAGTTGCCACAACTTTTCAACGTTCTCAAAGGTGATATGGCCCTTGTTGGACCGCGTCCTATGATGCTCGACCAGCGCGCGCTATACCCCGGCCTCGCCTATTACGCCATGCGTCCGGGCATTACCGGTTTTTGGCAAACGTCTGAGCGCAACGAGAGCAGCTTTGCTGAGCGGGCGACCTATGACGCATCTTACTTCAACGAGATGTCGTTTAAGACGGACATGGGCGTAATATTCAAGACCGTAGGTGTTGTTTTGACGGGTACAGGCTACTAGCGCTTGTCCGCGACCCGAGATCTTAGCTGATCCATCACAGCCCGACCCCAAGCATCCCAGTTTAAATGCGTCTCGTACTCTGTGCGAGCCGTTTTTCTTAGAGCCGTATGTGTGACAGGGTTCGCAACATAGTCGGAAATGACAGCCACAAAATTATCCGCGCTGGAGCCAAGCGGCAAAGCATGGCCGTTGACACGATCCTTGACAGGCACGCCCCCCACCCGAAACGCCAGTGACGGCAACCCATATGCAGAAGCCTCACAAAAAGCGAAGCCGAAACTCTCAAACGACGGATTGATCAAGAAGTGCGCATGTTTGAACGCAATTTCAAATATCGCCATATCGTCGGGCTTTGACTTATCAAGCTGAGGATAAATCTTGATATCTGCCCCCGCCTCGACGCCCTCAGGCGCACAGCCGATGATAGTCAGATGCGCGGGCAAATCTTGCGCTTGAAGGCCTGCAAGCACAGCAAGCGCGAGGGGGCCACCTTTGGAATGCCAATCACGCCCGACGAACAACAGTTCAACCGGCGCGCCCGAACGCAGTGGATTGATGTCCTCACAGGTAGCAACAGGATCAATGTTTGCACCCCAAGGAATGATCTGTACACGCTCATCTGCAATTGCGAATGTATTTTCAATGCCATCGCGCAGCCAATGCGTGGGCGACAAGATAAGATCGAGATCATTCAGAACCCGCTTTTCTTGCCGCGCGATCCATGGATCAAGATAGCGAGACGCGGACAGGTAGGATCCAAAGCTCTGCCCGACTTGCGATTGCTTATATGTAGTTGGCGTCGCATCTGTGGTAAATGCGCTGACCACTGCGCCGAGGCGACCAACGCCTGCCATCGACTGGATGGAATACGCACAAAAGAGCACATCAAAATCGCCTTGCGCCAATTCTCGCCGCACACCGCGCGCAATCAAACGCCCAAGCAGAAGATGCAAACGCCAGCGCATCCGCAGGTTCAACGCTTCAGGCAATACATGCATCAAGCGGCGCAAAGGTTCTGCCATGTGCCATGAATTACTAAGGATCGTCACCTCGCCGCCGTGACGCTGCAAAGCTTGATACATCCGTGCGTTCCCACCCGAATACAGGTTGGTATCAAGCGGTGTGATATCGCACAAATACGCGATTTTGAGAGGGCGATCTGTCATACCTGTAGGGTATGGGGCGATCGTGGCAGAAGCATGGCAACGCGTGAATATTGATCACGTTTCCTTGCGCTCTTCAGTAAACGTCATGGTTTCGCCGCTTTTAAGTGGGTATAAAGCAGCGAAGCGCTGGCACGTTTGCCAAACCCAACACGAGCGGAACCACGATGCCGAATATCATCGCATTCGGGATGCTGGCCATTTGGCCCTTCGTCACTTTGGTGATGTTCAAACGCTTGCCTGTTGAAAAAGCATTCATTTGGGCGATTGTCGCGGGCTATCTTATTCTGCCCCCGCCCCCCGCTGGATTTGATTTTCCGCTGCTGCCCGCCTTTGACAAAGACACAATCCCAAGCCTTTCGGTCTTTGTGATCTGCTTTTTCATGTACGGGCATCGCGGCTCTATTTTACCGGAAACGCTACTTCCAAGATTCGCGCTCGGTGTGTTCATATTCAGTCCCATGTTCACAGTCCTAACCAACGGAGAGCCTGTCTTTTACGGCCAAGTCGGCATTCGCGGCCTAGGAACAACCGACATGATCGCGCTGTGCATGCTGCAATTCATAACAGTCATCCCCTTCCTGATGGCGCGTAAGTTCTTGGTCACCGCGGACAGCCAGAAAGAAATCATGAAAGTCTTTCTGTTCAGCGGCCTTGCCTATTCGCTCCTAATGTTGATCGAAGTGCGCTTAAGCCCGCAACTCAACACGTGGATTTACGGCTACTTCCAACATGTCTTCGGCCAGTCCATCCGCTTTGGCGGCTATCGGCCTTTGGTGTTCCTATATCACGGTATTTGGGTCGCACTTTTCGCGATGATGGTTGTGATTGCAGCCCTCTCGGTTGCCAAAACAGAGGCCGGTAAAGAGAAGCTTTTTGCCTACCTCGCATGCGGTTACATGCTGGTGGTTCTGGTGTTGTGCAAATCCATGGGCGCGCTGCTATTTGCGATTTTTCTGGTGCCTGTCGTCTTCTTATTCAAACGCAACGCGCAGATCAAAATTGCTGCGATGATCGGTGCTTTGGCCTTGGGGTATCCCCTGCTTAAAGGCTTTGATCTGGTGCCTGTTCAGTGGATGTTGGATCAAGCAGCTGCCGTAAGCGAAGAACGCTCTGCCTCTTTGAAATTTCGCTTTGACAATGAAATCATCTTAATGGAGCGCGCGATGCTAAAGCCGCTCTTCGGGTGGGGCAGTTGGGGGCGCAACCATATTCTAGACCCTGTCAGCGGGATCATTATGACAGTGACTGACGGGCGTTGGATCATTGCGATTGGCGTCTATGGCTGGTTTGGATTCCTCGCGGAGTTCGGTTTGCTCACGTTGCCAATCTTCATGATTTGGCGTGAAGCAAAGCCAAGTTTTGGCGCATCGATCACACCCTATGCAGGCGTGATTTCGTTGCTCCTTGCAATTAACGTGCTCGATATGATCCCTAATGCCACGTTGACGCCGCTTACATGGCTCTTTTCGGGGGCTTTGCTTGGCTATGCAGAAACTTTGCGCGCAGAACGCATCGCTCGCACACCTGGGATGGAGCCTTTCCGTTGGCGTACAGTCCTGTAATGGCACCCCGTCCCCGCGTCCTGATAATTGCGGAAGCTGCGAACCCCGAATGGGTCAGCGTTCCTTTGGTAGGGTGGTCGATGGCCACTGCGATTGCGCGTCAGTGTAACGCTCATATTGTCACCCAAATCCGTAACCGAGATGCGTTCTTACGCGCTGGAATGGTTGAAGGCGAAGATTTCACAGCCATCGATTCCGAGGCCTTTGCGCGCCCACTGTGGGCCATCGGGGAAAAGCTGCGCATGGGGCAAGGTAAGGGCTGGACCACGCTTCAACTGATCAATGCGCTTAGCTACCCCTATTTTGAGCGCTTGGTGTGGAAGGCATTCGGTGTCGCAATTCGCGCGGGCGACTATGATATCGTGCACCGTGTCACGCCTTTATCGCCAACAATCGCCAGTCCTATCGCGGCAAAATGCGCGCGCGCGGGTGTGCCGTTTGTCTTAGGTCCTTTGAACGGCGGTGTGCCTTGGCCAAAAGGATTTGATGCAGAACGACGGCGCGAACGCGAATGGCTATCTTACTTGCGCTCCGCCTACAAAGCATTGCCCGGTCGCAAATCAACCTTGCGCCATGCGAGTGCAATTCTAGCAGGATCGCGCCACACGGCTAGCGAAATTTCAGCGAAATTTCAGGACAAGTGCATTTATCTGCCTGAAAATGGCATTGACCCTTTTCGGTTCAAAGGTCGCGCAGATCCACCCAAAAAAGGCCCGCTGCAGGCCTGTTTTCTAGGGCGTATGGTCCCTTACAAGGGGCCGGATATGCTTTTGGAAGCGGCTGCTCCCCTGTTGCAATCTGGTGATTTAGAGATCGAAATGATCGGTGATGGGCCAATGCTGGAAGGCCTCAAACACACTTATTCCCAAGGTGTAAACTGGCGTGGCTGGATGGCGCATGAGGATGTGCAAAGCGTGTTGAAGACCTGTCACGTGCTGTCTTTCCCCTCGATCCGCGAGTTCGGTGGCGGCGTAGTGCTAGAGGCGATGGCGCTTGGCGTGCCCCCACTTATCGTTGACTACGCAGGTCCCGGCGAATTGGTGGAAGATGCATGGGGCATGAAAGTCCCGATTGGTACCCGCGCAGATATCATCCACAGCTTTCACGAAAAACTCACACAGCTTAGCACAGACAGAACCCTGCTGCACCAGATGAGCGATGCGGCAGCCCAGCGTATCGATACGCATTTCACGTGGAATAGAAAAGCCGATCAAATTCTCGAAGTGTATAAATGGGTGCAATCTGGCGGCAAAGTGCCCCGATTTTTCTAAAAAATCGATGCGTCAAATTGGGCGTGCGGGAATACCAACTACCGTTTGACCCGCATCGACGTCACACGTCACCACAGCATTCGCCCCGATGCGCGCATCGTCTCCAACACGCAATGGTCCCAAAACTTTAGCGCCTGCGCCAATATCCACATGCCCGCCAAGCTCAACCGCGCCCGCAAGGGTGACCTGATGAAATATCATGCAATTGGGGCCGATCTTCGCATCAGGATGAATGATGATCCCCGTGGGATGCGTCAACCGCAGCCCCCCCGCAATCTGCGTATTCAAATGGATTTCGCTTTGCGTCACAACCGACCAAAACAGATGCGTCAGCACCCAACGTTTCGCACTCAGCTTGCCCAGCAAACCGCCACGTGCCTGCGCTGCTTGATAGCGACGGATCGCACGCAAAAGCTTTTGACCCGGATCCCAGAATCGGCGCACTGCTTCACGGCTCCAGTCTGGCGTGGTAGCTGAAACATTCAAATCGGGAGTGTCTTGCATTGCATTTCTCGCTTAGTTGACTTCAAACTAAGCGCTCCACCCGCTTTGCGAAACCCCTTCCATGAATTCGCCACAAAGCATCGTCATTTGATCAGAGACGCTTTCGTTCCCGCTTGTTAGACTGCATGTATGAGTACCCAGACACCCCATTTTTACCGCCCCGAAATTGACGGCCTGCGCTCCATCGCTGTGCTGTCGGTTGTGCTCTATCATTTCGGGTTTGCAGGCCTGAAAGGCGGCTTTGTCGGTGTTGATGTCTTCTTCGTCATCTCGGGGTTTCTGATCGGCGGCCTGTTGTGGCGCGAGGCCTCCGAAACAGGCTCGATCAGCTTGAAGCGCTTTTATGTGCGTCGGATCAAACGATTGGCCCCCGCCTATGTGGCGATGGCGCTGGCCTCTTTGATCGCCGCTTACTTAATTGTATTACCCTTCGAATTTCGCGAATTCGGCAAGTCTTTGATCGCTGCAACCGTCTATCTGTCCAACGTCAATTTCTTCCGCGACGCTGGGTATTTTGACACCGTCTCAGAGGACAAAGTGCTGTTGCACACATGGTCGCTGTCCGTCGAAGAACAGTTCTATATTATCTTGCCACTCCTGATGCTCTTGCTACTACGCAACACATTCAGCCTACGGATCGTTCTTTGGATCAGCCTCGTTGTGTCCTTGATTGCCTGCGTCTGGATCACCCAGCGCTCACAACCCGCCGCGTTCTACTTGTTCCCGTTTCGCGCCTGGGAATTATTGGCAGGCGTCATCCTCGCCATCGAGGTGCAAAGACGACCGTTCAAACACGTCGCCTTCCTGAGCTATTTGGGTATTACCCTCATCCTCGCCAGCATCGCGTTCATACCAGCGGGCGCGCAGTTCCCCGGATGGCACGCACTTTTTCCTGTGCTCGGCACAGTTTTGATCATCGCGAATGGCCAGCAAAAAAACATCGTGAACAGGACATTGGCAAGCCCCGCGCCAGTTGCAATCGGCTTGATCTCATACTCTTTGTATTTGTGGCATTGGCCCGTTCTCACGCTCTCCACTTACTATCGCGGCGCGTATTCAGGGCACCTTGAAACCACGTTCTGGCTGGGGATCAGCATTGCCCTTGCCTACCTGTCTTGGCGTTTTGTGGAACGGCCAGTCTGCCGTACGGAATTCTCCGCGCTCCTCACATTCACAGCGGCGGCGCTTGCTAGTGCCTTGCTCGTTCTTGCAGGTGGATTGATCTACCTCAAGGACGGCATGATCGAGCGGTTTGAGCCGCCTTTGCGCACGCATATCGAAGCTTCCGCTGATTTTCTGCAGGATTGGTCGCGCTGTTACGTCTCGACAGATGGCCCGTTTCTGGGGTTAGAACTTTGCCCCATCGGCCCAGAACAAGCACCCGAGATCCTGATCTGGGGCGACAGTCATGTGCGCGCTTTGAAAGAAGGATTAGAACAAGCAGCGTTTGACGCGGACACGCCCGCCCTGTTGATTTGGCGCGCGGGCTGTGCGCCTGTTTTCGGCCTCGTGAAAAACGAAACATCAGCAAGCCCCGTTCAGAACGAGGCCTGCTCAAACGCCAATGCGCAGATCGAAACAGCGCTGCAAGCAGGGGATTTCAAACGCGTATTGCTGGTCGGGCGTTGGGGCTATTATGCGCAGGGCTCTGGGACTGGGCTGGACGCGGGAAATCAAGTGGCGTTGAGCGTCGAAGGTACCACAGGCAGCCAAGCAGAGCAATTTAGCCAAGGCCTGATCGGTACGGTGCAGCGCATCCAAGGCTTCGGATCAGAGGTGTTTGTTCTGAAAGCAATTCCTGAAATTCGGGACTACGACTCCAGACATATCGCGCGCGCGCTTGCAGGCAATCGCCTCTCGGATGAGGCCCTCGCGACTGCCGTCGAAATCCCCGCAGCCGCACATGAAAAACGTGTCTCGGACCTGTCTCAAACATTAGCGCAGATTGACGCGAACGGTGCGGCTTTGCTCGACCCAGCGCCTTTTCTCTGCGCGGCGCAAACGTGCTCCGCTTTGTATAACGGCAAAGCACAGTATTTCGACAACAACCACATCATCAACTCCGCCGCACTGCGCATCCGCAGCCTCTTCGATCCTCTCTTCGCAAGTGAATCAAACCCATGAGCTTAGATCTTCTTCAGAAAGATTGGGACGCTGTAATCATCGGCACAGGTATGGGTGGTGGCACACTTGGGCGCGTCTTGGCTGAGGGTGGTCTAAAAGTCTTGTTCATTGAAAAAGGACCCACTGGTCATCGCAGTGAACGCCAGGCTCTGCACAGCGATATTTTCACCCCCGATGCGCGCGCGTTGCGTGGGTTCTGGCCCACACCACTGCGCGCTAAGATCGACGGGCGCGATAGCGAATTTTTTGCGCCCCTTGGTGCAGGTATTGGCGGTAGTTCAGCGTTTTACGCCGCTACATTGGAACGTCCAGAGCGCCATGACATGGACGATCATCCTCACGCGCAGTGGCCCGTGAGCTATGATGAAATGGCCCCATGGTACGACAAAGCAGAAGCGCTTTTTCACGTGTGCGGCGCGGCTGATCCGTTATCGTCCGAGACTCAAGCCGATCTAAAAACGCCCCCCGCCTTGGACGCGAGTGACGCTGCTTTGATGGAAGAAATGAAGACTTGTGGACTACACCCCTACCGGCTGCATTCCGCGATCCAGTACGTCGCAGGCTGTCATGATTGTCTAGGCAAGAAATGCCCGAAGACCTGTAAAATGGACGGTCGTTCTGCGGGTGTGGAACCCGCTTTGGCGACGGGCAATGCTGGCTTGCTTACAAACGCTGAAGTCACCTCACTCGAAACGAGAGATCGAGAGATCTCCGCGATACATATTCGCTATGACGGCACGATCCATCGCTTGGCCGCCAAACGTGTGATCCTTGCCGCGGGCGCGCTCGGCTCGGCGCATCTTATGCTTGCCTCAGACCCTAAAGGGTTGGCCAATTCCAGCGGTTTGGTCGGGCGCAACCTTATGTTCCACCTCAACGAAATGTTTGCGCTTTGGCCTAAGGCCAAGATCAGCGGCAGCGAGGCGAGCAAGACCATTTCCTTACGCGACCTCTACCATCAAACAGGCCAACGTTTTGGAACGATTCAAAGCATGGGCATTGGTGCAGGATATGGCGAAATCCTGCATTATCTCAGACTTATGCTATCACGATCGCCTCTACGTAAACTGCCGCTTAGCAATGATCTTGCACGCATTCCGGCAGCCTTTGCAGTGAAAATGCTAGGCAATGCAAAGGTCTTCGTTGGGCTGTTAGAAGACTACGGATACCCCGAAAATCGGGTCACATATGATCCTGAAAACTCGGATCACCTGCATATCGAATACACAATCGCCCCTGAACTCAAATCCCGCCGCAAGGCCTTTCGCAAAGCGATCCGACAAGCGTTTCGCAGACATCGAAAACTGTTCTTGTCCATGCAACCAGAGCTGAATTTCGGCCATCCTTGCGGCACGTTACGGTTTGGAGGTGATCCCAAAACCTCTGTTCTGGATCGCACCTGCAAAACGCATGACTTGGACAATCTATGGGTCGTTGATAGCAGCTTTATGCCAAGCTCGTTCGGGGTTAACCCGTCGCTCACGATTGCTGCAAATGCCCTGCGAGTTGGCGATCATTTACTGAAAGAGGCCCGCACATGACACCCAGCGACATGATCCGCAAAGGCCCCGCAATTATCACTGGTGCGGGCTCCGGTCTTGGCCGTGCTTTGGCGCATAAACTCGCGGGCCAAGGTTTGAACGTTGCGCTGATTGGGCGACAAGAGAACACGCTACGTGAAACCGCAAGCGCGCAGCCCGACAGGCTGTTTCCATTCGTGTGCGATGTCGCTGATGCTCGCGGCGTTCAGTCCACGTTCGACACCATTGCAGAAACCCATGGCACTCCACGCATCTTGATCAACAACGCCGCGATTTATCCGCGCCGCGATATCCTCGACATGCCTCAAGGTGCGTTCATGAACACGATGACGGTTAATCTTGGGGGCACTGTGAATGCGACCCAAGCGGTGCTGCCTCACATGATCAAAGACGGTGTGGGGCGCATCCTGAATGTCGCCACTTTCGCGGATATGTCACCCCTTCCAATGAGCGCGGAATACAGCACCTCAAAGGGGGCTGCGCGGATTTTCACGCGGGCATTGATTGCCGACATCGGCGATCGCTTCCCCGATATTGTCGTCGGCGACTGGATGCCCGGCATGCTTGCCACGCAAATGGGGATTGCGGATGGATTGCCCCCAGAAACTGCCGCTGGTTGGGGCGCGGCTTTGGCGATAATGCACGATCCCGCGTTTACAGGAACGACCTTCGAGATGGATCGCGAAATCCTCTCAGGTAGTGGCTTGAAGCGAAAGCTGAAAGCCGTGCTCACCCTCAGTCGTCCACAAAAGGCACGCTTGATCACACCGATCTAGCGGCTTTTGAACGCACGCCATCCAAGGCCAGGCAAGACCAAAGCGCAGCTAAGATAGCGCATGAAAAAACGGCGCGGATTGCTGAGCAAACGCCAGGCCCACTCCATCGCAATCTTGCGCACCCAAAGTGGGGCACGCACTTGTTCACCTGACAGAAAATCTAGGCCCGCTCCAATGGATGCAAAACCGACATTTGGTGCCAATTCTCGACCCAATGCTGCGAAAAGCTCTTGCTTTGGGGCACCTAGCGCAAGAAACGCCAATTGCGCACCGCTCGCAGCAACGTCCTTTAAGACCGCACGCACTGCATCGCCTTGCGGGTCGAACCCATATTCAGGCGCATGAACATAGCTGATCTCGAGACCTTGCGCCGCGGCTTTCAGCGCATCCGCAGCAGCAGCCAAAGACGCATCCGAACTGCCGATCAAGGCGATTGATACACCCTTCTCTGCCGCTAATTGCGTCAACGGCACAACCAACTCCGATCCCGGCATCAGTTCCACACTTTTGCCCGCGAGACGTGAGACCCAAACGATAGGATTACCATCCGCCACGACCAAGTCTTGCGCATTGTAGGCCGTGCGAAACCCAACGTCGCTTTCCAGTTTCGTGACGTGATCAAGGTTGATCGTCGCCAATGCAAACCCGTCTTGTGCAGCAAAGCGCGCAGCAACTTCGACCATCAAAGCGTCCTGCGTTGGCACGTTGATCTCTACTGCGAAATTTTTACCGCTTAGCCGCACACCGTGCCCCTTTTCATATTCTTAAGTCTGTCTTTCAGCCTATCGCAGCCAAATGCGCCAGAATTATCACGCTGTACCGCGGAATTTAGCGGTCTTGCCAAAGTATAGCCACGTTTATGTGGTCAGTTTTGGTGATCAAGTGGTAAGTAGATACCAGTGGTGTTTTGGGCGATGGGTATGACGAATATAGCGATAATTGGATGCGGTTTTGTAGCCGACCTCTACATGCGCTCGTTCGCAAGCTTCCCCAATCAACGGATTTCCAGCGTCTTTGACACAAACGGCGCGCGGCTCGATCAGTTTTGCACATATTGGTCGTTGGAAGCCACCCGTAGCCAAGAGGCACTTCTTGCGGGCCTACCAAAGGGCAGTCTGGTGTTGAACTTGACTAATCCCAAATCCCACAGCGCCGTGAACCGCGCTATCTTAGATGCGGGGCATCACGCCTATTCCGAAAAACCTCTTGCGCTCAACATGCAGGACGCGCTTGCCTTGCACGGGCTGGCTGACGACAGCGGATTGCATCTGGCCTCCGCGCCTTGTTCTGTCTTGGGCGAAGCCGCGCAGACCTTAGCAAAAGCCGCGCGTGAGCAAACCGCAGGAGACATTCGTCTGATCTATGCGGAACTGGACGACGGCTATATCCCGCAAGCGCCTTACAAAGATTGGACCTCTGAAAGTGGCGCGCCTTGGCCGTTTGCGGATGAGTTTCACGTTGGCTGCACGCTAGAGCACGCGGGTTATTATCTGAGCTGGCTCATCGCGATGTTCGGCCCTGTTCAAAAGGTGATCGCCGCCTCTGCGGAGACAATTCCTAACAAACCCAGCGCAGATGGCACCGCTGATTTTTCCGTCGCAACGCTGTTTTTTGAGCAAGGCGGCCCACCAGTGCGCCTGACCTGTTCGATTACCGCTCCGCACGATCATCGCATTCGGATGATCGGCGATAAGGGCGTGCTAAGTGTCAAGAAAGCTTGGTCCAATTCCGCGCCTGTGCGCTTTCATAAACGCATGATATTGCGCCGTCGTTTGCTGGAACATCCGATTGGCAGACGCATATCTTTGGGCAAGACCACGCATCCAAAGGTGAAGCGCTGGGGCGCTGCGGAAATGAACTTTGCCCTTGGTCCAATGGAAATGGTTGAAGCGATTGAGACGGGACGCCCGCCGCGTCTCGCAGGTGATTTCGCGCTCCATTTGAACGAAGTAACGCTCGCGATACAAAACGCAGGGCGCTCGCGCGGTGTTCAGGGAATGCAAACCCACTGCGACAGGATGGAGCCTATGCCATGGGCGATGTAGTTCCTTTGACAATCGTTGTGACAGGAGCAGCTGGCTACTTGGGACGCGCTATCGTGGATGCCGCGAAAACGCGCGGTCACGAGTTAATTTCCATAGTGCGCAATGGCGACGACGGGCTCATGCAAGACCTTGCAAGCGATGATGCCTGCGCGCAGCTTTTGAGCCAGTTTAAAGCTGCAGATGCTGTGATCCACGCCGCCTCTGAAATGACGGGCGACTGGGATGTGCATCAACGCTCAAGCTTGCCAGCAACGCAAACCGCCTGTGCGCTGGCCAATGAATTGGATGCCCATTTGGTGCATCTCAGTTCCATCGCGGTTTATGATTTCGAAGCGCTTGGCGCGGGCGACATCGTCACAGAGCAAAGCCCGATTGAGCCGCACCCAGAACAGCGTGATGGGTATGTGCGCGCGAAGCTCGCACAGGAAGAAATCATTGCAGACCAAAACCCCACCGCAAGTGTTCTGCGCGTCGGCGCAATCTTTGGCGCATCCCGCATTATGAACGCGCATTTGGGCATCGGGCTTGGACCGATCTTGTTGCGCTTAAGTGCTGGCGGGCAAGTCCCCCTTGCGCATGTCACTCATGTCGCTGAAACGGCTGTTCGGGCAGCAGAAAATAAGGGGTCGGGTGCTGTCAATGTGATCGACACAGACCTCCCTGATCGCATTCGTTTCATATCGGCGTTAAGCGCGTCAGGCTGGCCAAAGCTTGTTATTCCAATGCCTTGGCAGATATTTTCTACACTCGATACACTATTGTCTTTCTGGCGCACGCGTCCGGGATTGCTACACCGCAAGACTTTGCACGCGCGGATGAAGCCGCTTGGGTATGACAACGCATTGATGCGTGAACAGTTTGGCGATCTAAAGATGGCAGGCTTTGAAACTTTGATGAAACGGGCGATGCGCGATGAATAAAACCGGCCCCATCGCCTATCTCACCGGCGAATACCCGCGCGCGACGGATACGTTCATCCAACGCGAAGTCGCCGCGTTGCGCGCGCTCGGGGTCACAGTTGAAACATGCTCAATCCGGCGCACGGATCCTAGTCATCATGTGGGTCCAGAGCAGCGCGAAGAAGCGTCGCGCACCTTTCATATATTGGACGCCGCGAAGAACCCTTCGCGTCTTTTGAAGGCGCACGTGGGTCTCCTAAAGCAAAGCCCGCGACAGTACTTCGGCACACTCAAAAAAGCGTGGCACACGCGCGCACCGGGTGCGAAAGCCGCGCTTTATCAGATGATCTATTTTGCGGAAGCGGGCATGCTCGCCCAGCACATGCAAGCGCGCGGCATTACTCATTTGCACAATCATATTGCGACCGCCTCTTGTACGGTCGCGATGCTTGCCAGCGCGCTAAGCGGTATTCCGTTTAGCTTCACTTTGCATGGTCCCGACATCTTTTTCGAACCCCATCGTTGGCGTCTGGATGAGAAAATCGCATCAGCCCGCTTTGTAGCCTGCATCAGTCATTTTTGCCGTGCGCAAGCGATGAATTTTTCTGCGCCCGCGCAATGGAACAAGTTGCACATCGTGCATTGCGGCATCGAACCTAAGCGCTACTCGCCACAGCCGCGCGAACGGGGCGAACATCTGTTGTTCGTCGGTCGATTGGCGGGTGTCAAAGGCGTGCCAGTTCTTTTGGAAGCGCTGAAATCGTTAGCGCCGACGCATCCCGATCTGAAACTGACATTGATCGGCGATGGGCCAGAACGGAGCGCTTTGGAAACACGTGCCACGCAAATGGGCCTCTCTGATGTAACCCATTTCGTTGGCTACAAAAGCCAAACCGAGGTTGCTGAAATGCTTGGACAAACAGATGTTTTCGTCCTTCCCAGCTTTGCGGAAGGCGTGCCCGTCGTCTTGATGGAAGCAATGGCTGCCGCCGTCCCTGTGATCACCACGCATGTAGCCGGCATCCCTGAATTGATCGATGATGGCGTCCACGGTATATTAACGCATCCGGGCGATTCACGCTCCCTCGCGCAGGCGATAGAAACCGTGCTAGCAGACACTGATTTGGCCAAGGTCATGGGCAAAGAGGGCCGCGCTAAAGTCAATGCATCCTTTAATATCGAAACAGAAGCTGCATGGCTTGCACAGCTCCTGAGCGCGTACAAAGAGAACAAGCCAAAATTGCCAGTTAGGGACGTCACATGAGCGCCGTAGGCGCCGTTGTTATTGGTCGCAACGAAGGTATCCGTTTGCAGCGATGCTTGAAAAGCCTCGTGCCGCAAGTGGCACATCTCGTCTATGTGGATAGCGGATCGCAGGACGATAGCGTCGCTTTTGCGCGCTCTTTGGGGGCGACTGTCGTTGAACTTGGCACCGAGACACCGTTCACTGCCGCGCGAGCGCGCAATGCAGGCTTCGAGGCCTTGATGGGGCTCGCTGAGCTAGATTTTGTGCAGTTCATCGATGGCGATTGCACTGTTGAGCCGGATTGGATCATGCAAGGAATGGCTGCAATCACGGCTGATCCAAGCCTTGGTTTGGTGACAGGTTGGCGGCGCGAAATACATCCAGACAATTCGATCTACAATGCGCTCTGTGATGTCGAATGGCATCGCCCCGCTGGTGAGATCAAGGCCTGTGGCGGCGACATGTTGCTCCGCGCGATGGCCTTTGATGATGCAAAAGGCTTTGATCCAACGGTAATTGCCGCAGAGGATGACGAGTTTTGCCAGCGCCTTGCGGCAGCCAATTGGAAGCTACTGCGCATCCCCAAGCAAATGACGATACATGACGCCAATATGCTGCACTTTAGTGAATGGTGGAAACGCGCGGAACGCTCAGGTCACGGATTTGCCCAAGTCGCGGATTTGCACATAGGTTATTTTAGCGCTGAACGAAAACGCGTGCTGGTCTTTGGCGGCATCCTTCCTTTGATGGCCCTGATTGGGTTACTTTTTTCCACAGCTTTATTGTTTGGCGTGATCACCGCCTATGGTCTGTCTTACGGGCGCACTATTCTAGGCCTCAAGAAACAGGGCGTCGAAGAACGCCCTTTGCTGTACCAGCTTTCAGGTCTGTTATCGCTGTCGAAACTGCCCAATATGATTGGCATGATCCGCTATTATTGGCGCAAGCACATGGGGCGCGATATGCGTCTGATTGAGTATAAATAGGATGAGTTTATGAGTATCCCTTTGCGCGCTGGTATTATTGGCGCAGGTTATATTGCGACGTGGCATGCGGATGCGATCAAGCAGACAGACGGTGTTGAACTGGTAGCTGTGTGCGATCTAAACGAAGGGGCTGCGCGCGATCTGGGGGAACCGCGTGGGGCCACCATTTTCACCGATGTGGACGCTTTACTTAGCTCTGGCACAGTGGATGCGGTTCATATTTTGACGCCCCCTCAGATGCATGCGGATCTCGCACAAAAGGCGCTCCATGCAGGCGTCGCGGTTCTGGTCGAGAAACCTGTTGCGGTCAGCGCGACAGAAATGCGCAACATGGCGAAAGCATCTGAAGATAGCGGCAGCCTGTTGGCCGTCGGGCATAACTTCCTAAGTTTGCCCGGCTATGAGCGCCTGAAACATGCCCGCGCCGCGGGTCGCATTGGACGAGTCAGCGCTGCTGAATTCAATTGGTGTTTCCCGCTTGCTCCGCTCCGCTCTGGCCCATTTGGCCTGTGGATGCTGCGTGAGCCTAAAAACCTACTGCTCGAACTTGCGCCACATCTTTTCGCCTTCGCAGTTGATCTTTTTGGCGAAATCGAAGTGCTCGATATGCACCTGAGCCATCCCACGCAACTGCCCGGTGGTGCAACGCGACATCAAAGCTGGCGTATCCTCGCACGTGCGGGACATGTGGATATCACCGTGAACCTCAGCACGGTTGAAACGCTTGATGATCGCTCTCTTACCTTGCGCGGCTCTAACGGGTTGGCACAGTACGATTACGCCGCCGACGCGCTTGTCCTGCGCTCTGAAAATGCGTCCGATCTGATCATCAATCCGCTGGTCAATCAGCTCACTCAAGCGGGTGCGCATCTACGAGAAGGTGCGGTCAATGCGGTGCGTCAAACGCTGTCCCTAAACCGCAAATCCGCTTATGGGTTAAGCTTTCTGGGTGTCACTGGTGCCTTTTATCAGGCCTTAAAAGACAAGGCCGAGATTGATCCGCGCTATTCCGCTTCCAGCGGTGTGATGGTCATGGATGGCTTGCAGGCTGTGATCGATCGTTTGCCAAATGACGGCGCTGAAACGCATGAACATCCAGCGCAAACACGCCAACCCAAACCCGACGTGATGGTGATCGGCGGCACAGGCTTCATTGGCGCGCATCTGACGCGAACATTGGTTGCCAAGGGTAATGACGTGCGCGTTGTTTCGCGCGGCACACGCGGGCCGTTTCCGGACCTGGTCGATCATGTTGAAACTGTGAGCGTCGATCTGAAGGATAAGGCCGCGTTGATTGCCTCGATGGCGGGGATCAAAACCGTCTACAATCTCGCAAAATCTATGGATACTACATGGGAACTTTGCCTGCAAAATGATGTGGGCGTTGCCGTCAACATCGCCGAGGCTGCACTGGATGCTGGTGTCGCGCGTTTGGTCTACACGGGCACCATCGCCTCCTACGACATGTCGGATGAAGCAGTCACGATCACCGAGAATTCAGAATTCGGGAACGATATGAGCGATCGCAATCTTTATGCGCGCTCCAAGGCAGAATGCGAGCACCAATTGATGCAAATGCACCGCGAACGTGGCCTGCCTTTGACCATCGCGCGCCCCGGTATTGTCATTGGACCGGGCGGTCCGCTTCAACATTGGGGCATCGGGCGTTGGCATGGCGCAGGGGCTGTGCGGCTTTGGAGTGCTGGTAATAACAAGCTGCCTTTTGTTCTGAATGACGACGTGTGCGAAGGATTGCTGCGCATGGCAAACGCCCCCGAAGCGATTGGCCAGTCGTTCAATCTTGTCGGTGACATTCAATTTACGGCCCGTGAGTATTTCGATGCGATTTTCGAAGCCCTTGGCGCGCGCGTGAAGGTCAATGGCGGTAATCCAACACTGTTCTGGGCCGTTGACGCGGTGAAATACGTGTTAAAAAAACACGCGCTGCGGCGTCACGGGGTGCTCAGGCCGTCCTTGATGGATTGGAAATCGCGCGCCCATTTCAGCCCGTTTGACAACGCGAAAAGTAAGGCGGCCCTAGATTGGACACCAGAGGCAGATAGCGCAGAATTCATCCGCAAAGGCATAATAGACGCAAATTTGCTTGGTTATTAAACGTGGCATCACAAGAAGTTGCGACATTTTCATGTCCTGCCCCTTGCAGTGACATGATTTGGCCCAATTTCTAAGGCAGTAAGAGCTCAAATGCGCGTATCAGTTTGATATGGGCGACCAAGGACGAATGCAGGTTATGAACAAAAGCAATTCCAACCCGCAAGACTCGAACAAAAGCCGCCGCCGAAGATTTTCTGGCGGTGGTATGCGCTTGTCAGAAACTGAAGCTGCGGAAATGCGCAGGCGGCTGATTTCGCCTATGAAGTCAAAGCCGGTGACGGAACCGGCCCCCGACACATGGGATCGCATGGCCACAATCCCTGTGAACGAGGCACATCTTGAACAGAACCGCATCATCAGTGCAAGCCGACATAATCCTGCACATGTGGCGTTTGACGTTTTGCGCACCCGCCTCATTCAAGGTCTTGCAGAGCAAGGATGGCACCGTGTTGTGATCACCTCCCCGACCAAGGATTGCGGAAAAACTTTTATCTCGACAAATCTAGCAATTAGCCTGTCGCGCCAAGAACGCTTGCGGACAGTTTTGATGGATCTGGACCTGCGTAACCCGTCTGTCGCGCCTTTACTCGGTGTCGATGACCCCGGAACGATGGGTGATTTTTTACGTGGCAAAGCGTCCGTTTCTGGCCACTTCAAGCGCATGGGTCAGAACATGTTGAAGATCGGCTCGAACGTGGCGTTCGGGTTGAACAGTGTCCGCGAACCCTACGCGTCTGAAATGCTCGGCTCTGATGCAACTTCCGATGCCATCGCGCAGATGGAGGCGGAGTTAGAGCCCGATGTGGTCATTTATGACATGCCGGCCGCGCTGTATCATGATGACGTCATGGCCTTTCGCGAGCACTATGATGGTGTCTTGTTGGTCGTCGGTGGTGGCACCACCAAAGCCAATGAGGTTCGCGAGTTAAAGCGTCGTTTTGGCGATGATAAGCCGCTGTTGGGCGTGATCATGAACAAGGCCGAAGGCCTGTCGATCAGTCACTACAGCTACTAATTTCTTAACGCTTCCAGCACATATTAGATCGCCACGAAAGCAGCGATCCCTTAGGTATTTGCACTTCGGTTAAACAAACCACCAATCAAACCGCCCAATCCCTTTTCAGCAATCGTGCGCAACAATAATGGAAGTGACAAAAGCAGCGCAAGCAATCCCCCGATCCACGCGAGCTTGCGGCGGCGTTTTTCCCAAGTGGTCGTCACAAAGGGAATCGACACCACAGGCTGTATGCCAAGCTGCCGTTCCAACTGTGCACTAGTGCGGATCGCAGGGTTCATCATTTCTAGACCGAAGGCCACAAGGCACGCAAGAAACCCACTACCGATAAAGCCTAGCATCGCCAGTTTCTTACGGCTTGGCGAAACGGCGTACTCAGGCACAAGTGCGGTCTCGAGCACAACAAAGCGCTCTGATTGATCCGCTGTATCCAGCAATTGACCCATCTCCGCTTCAGCACGCCCGGTCGTAATTACACTATACTGATCCTGTAATTGGCGCAGACGGCGGTTCAGTGAACCCAACGCGCGCTCTACCTCTGGGGCTGCGGAAATCACCATTTCAATGCGATCGATCCGTTGTTGGATGAGTGATTTCTGCTCTTCAAGACGCGCCACCTGTTGATCAACCACAGATTGGCGCTGGCGTGCCGCATTGCTTGAGGCGGCGATAATCTCACGCTCGATCTCAAGCTCGGTCTCGCGAAGCGTGCCAAGTTGATCACGTTGGGACGCAATACCGCCGAGCAGTGCATCAGAATTCACGCTTTTGAAGCCTGCGATTTCCTCTTCAATCAGCAAGATTTCTTTACCCAAACGCTCTTCCTCACTCGAGAAGAAAGCAAGCGCGCCTTCGCTGCGCTCCACCTTACGTTTGCGGTTTTCTTCAAGCACGGATCCCAGAAATTCATTCGCGATGCTCGCGGCCAAAATAGGATCGCCGAAGGTGACCGAGATCAACAGACCAGAGGGCGTGATATTGGGCTGCCACGCCTGCGCACCATCTTTGATCTGCGCAATCTGAACACTGGCACGCAGCGCATTTACTTTTTCGTTCAAGGGAATGGGCGGACCGTCCGAGAACAGCTGCAATTTATCGACCACGCGCACCAAGCTGTCACGCGCCATCAAGCGTTGTTCTATCAATGTTAGACGATGAGCCGCACCGTTGGTAGTGACCGCAGCGCCGGTACCTTGGCTCGCTACAGCCGCACTTTCAATTTGCAAAGCGGCGTGGGTCTCATAAAGGCTCGGCTGGTTCAACGCATAGTAAATCGCGCCCAGTGTCCCAAGCGCAACGATGAACGCCATCAAGAAAAAACGACGCCGAATAACGCCGATAAATTCCCCTATGGTTCTAACCTGATCCACAACAACTCTCCCCAGCCAAACACTGGCCTTCACCACTTATTACACGCCAAAGCCAATACAATAGCCCTGAGCCACACAAAATTGCTGCCTATATTACGTCATCGCGCACGAGGCTTTCGCCCCGCTAATGCAGCAAACCTCATCAAAAGGTCCGCCAGAAAAGTCCCCCACGGAATCGGTGGCAGCCGAGACGTCTTTCGTGAAGATACCTCAAAAACGCGAAATTTGCCACGGTTTTGTCTCAATTCCTCAGAAACAATAAATCCAATTGTTTCGTCATTGCTTCGCGATCCCTGTTAGGGGATCTGCTTTAACCACATCCCAGACAACTTGCTGAAGTTTCTCTTTCAGTGTCTCTTTAGTAACTGAAAACGTTACGTTTTCGTCATACAGGTTAACCTCAGCTCCAAGCCCCTCTGGACTGATATGATAGAGCACTGCGAAATGAGTGAGGGCCGCAATATAGTTGCCCAAATGATCCACATGGATTGGATCAAGTGCACCTTTCTCATCACGCGCGAACAACTCTTCGGCCGCTTCCAAGCCCTCCAATGTGCCAGCCTCTATCTGGCGTGCAACTTCTGCAAAAACCTGCCCCACAGGAATAACATAGATTGGCAGTGGTGGTTCGTCGTAAGCCAGAGCGGGCCGCAAAATGCCGTCTTCCCAATAGCGTCTGCGATCTTTTTCAAGTCGCGTTCGCCAACCTTCAGGATCATTCACATTGTGCCAGGTCTCATAGAGATAGACGCGCGTAGATGCGTTGCCCTCCCGCGCGAGGCTAGCAAATTTATGCAGATAGTCGGCGCTGTCGAAATACTCAATCGCATCACGGATCTCGACCATCTCGGTCAGGAGTAGAGCATCATAGTTCCCGCTCGTCAGCGCCTCTGACACATCACGATATCGCGGATGCGCGTTTTCTTTTTCAAAACCGAAGATCTCTTCGCTTGGCTCCCAATGGGATTTCAGCGGCGTGCCCCAGCCAATCTGGCTCTCAAAACGATGATCCAACCCCTTTGCTTCCGCAAACTGGCGCAGCATATCGGGCATGTTGCGATTGACCAAGGAATGTCCCAAATGAAATACCCGCAGCCCTTTACTCGGCGCACTTAGCGGTGCTTCATAAAGCGCGTCGAACTCGGCACGGGGTAAGGGATCGGGCGTGCAGCGCGCCAATCCACATGCAGACAGCAAAAGTAAAAGCACACCAGATCCGAAGAACCGGCGCGCACAGATAGCGTGGCGAAATTTTGCAAAAACCCGCCGGATCATGCCATACCCCCTCGCATCGCACAGAATGAAATAACGTGGTTATCCATATGAAGCACTGGCACTTTAAACGTCGTACCATCTGAAAATTGCCCAACATCTTTGCACAATTTCAAAACCCCTTTGCTAGTCTGCACGGCACTTTGAAATCCAAACCAAACCTGCGTCAGCGGGTACAAAGTTTTGAACAACGCCTCTTTCATACTGAACACTGCGATGGCTTCCGCTGCGCTCAGATCCCGTTCGCTGTCGTTCAAGATGGCCTTGCGCAATTCGTCTTTCAAGGGAACGTCAGCTTCCGCATCAATCCCGATCGACGCGAATGCGCTTTGCTGCGCTACAACCGCGATACACAAAGATTTGCTATGTGTGATTGATCCGCAAACACCCTTCGGCCAAATCGGTTCGCGTTTATCTCCCACGGGAATTTCAAGCGACCCATACCCGAGCCCACCCAAGGCACGCCGAGCTGCATCACGACCAGCGCTGAATTCTTTCGCACGTTTTTCGATGGCCGTCGCGACCGCGTCCGCTTCACTACCTAACAGCGGATAATGCTTGCGCGGATCAGAGATCGCGACATGCACCCCACGTGGGAGCCAATCTTTCAAAGCAGCCTCAACACTCATTTTCGCAAGCGCGCTGCACGCATAGCACGGCGTTTGTTCATCGCGTCCACGCGACCTTCTGCACGGGTGGATGCAGGCACTTCGACTTGAGGTGTCAATTTTTTCACGGCTGTTACGCTTTGCCCGCCACTTCCAGCAACACGCTCTGCCAAGGCCGACAAAACCGGAAAGCGGAAGATATCCGTAATCGATACTTTCGCACCAAGCTGGCTGCGAATTTCGCGATGCGCTTGCACAGCCAACAAAGAATGCCCGCCAATATCAAAGAAATTGTCGTTGGGTCCAATGTTTTGAACCCCAAGGATCGTGCTCCAGATCGAGGCAATCTTCGCGCTCATATCTTTGGTATCGCCACCACTTGCAGGAGTTGTCGCAACGACAGATTCCGGATTTTTCACAAGAGCAGGCACAGGCAGCGCATTGCGATCCACTTTCTTATTTGGCGTCAACGGCAATGCGTCCAATTCAATAAGCGCCGAAGGCACCATATGTGTCGGCAGCTTCGCTTTCAAAGCCGCGCGCAAACCATCTACGGATAGGCCGCGCCCCGTCAAATAACCCACAAGACGTACATCCCCCGGCGTATCCTCGCGCGCGATAACAACGGCTTGGGTCACACCAGCTTGGCCTTGAAGCGCACTTTCAATCTCGCCAAGTTCGATCCGGTAACCACGCAGTTTGATTTGGTTGTCGACACGGCCTAAAAACTCTAACTCGCCATCCGCACGGTAGCGTACAAGATCGCCCGTGCGGTACATGCGGTCCCCTTTTGGACTTAGTACAAAGCGCTCTGTCGTGAGGTCATCGCGTTGCCAGTATCCGCGCGTCACACCAGCGCCCGCGATGCACAATTCGCCCTCCGCCCCAATCGGGCAAATGTCAGCAGCATCATCCAAAACATAGAATTGCGTGTTCGCGATGGGCGTGCCAAGCGGCACGGTGCCCACCCCCTCAGCCACACGAGTGGACGACCAGATTGTCGTTTCCGTGGGACCGTACATGTTGGTGAGTTTGGCATCACTTGCCCCACGCAGATCCGCGACGAGAGCCCCTGGCAAAGCCTCCCCCCCAATCATAATATGAGACAATCCCGCCAAAGCGTCCTTTGTTTCATCGTTCAAACACATCATCTGCGCCATCGATGGTGTGCATTGCAGATGACTCACATTGTGGCGAACCAGTTGCGCCGCGATGGAGAAATCATCCTCTGCAATGCTTTGCGCGGTGTTGGACTGTTTGACGATCTCTGCGAGTGGCTTCAAACCGTCCAGCACTTGATCAATGCCGATGCCATAATCGATGAGACAAGCGATTTCATTCACGCCTATGCGCTTCAAACTCTCTACGCGCGCTGTGCAATCGGCAACGGTTCCAAACAGGCCAGAATCCTCAAAATAGCGCAGGAAAGCAAAGTCGAGAATGCCCTCCAGTTCTTCCTCATCAAGCGAGCCAAGGTCTAGCTGGAACGCATTATCTATTCCTTCCGGCTTCTTGAACGCGGGGAACGCCCATGCATATTGTTTGATCAAACCAGCGGCAGAACGCAGGTAGTCTTTCATCGGTTCCCGCGCTATTTCGCGGGCGATCTCGCGAGTTTCAGCAACGAATGTGTGCAACATCAGGGTCACTTTGAACGCAGCCGGATCATGCCCCGATTCGCGCAACGCATCGTGATAAAGCGTGATCTTTTGCGCGACCTCATCGATGCTTTGCCCCAGTAGATGCGTCAGAACATTCGCACCAATGCGCCCCGCCTCTTTCCACGTTTCGGGATTGCCCGCGGTTGTGACCCAGATCGGAACCTCTTTACTAACCGGTCGGGGCTGCGTGACAACCGCATGCATCGTGCCATCAGCTTTGGGGAATTCGACAGCTTCACCGCGCCACAACTTACGCACTGTTTCGATCGTGTAGAGCAGCGCAGGTTTGTTTTCGGGCGGCGTATTTTCGGGTCGCAACACAAAGTCATCGGGCTGCCAACCGGAAGCCATCGCAAGCCCCGCGCGCCCGTTCGTGAGGTTGTCGATCACAGCCCATTCTTCAGCAATCCGCGCCGGATGATGCAGCGGTGCCACGCAAGATCCAGACCGCACGCCAATGTTTTTCGTAACCGCCGCCACAGCCGCACCCGTCACAGAGGGGTTCGGATAAGGACCACCGAAGGCGTGGAAATGCCGCTCTGGCGTCCAGACCGCGCAGAAGCCATTTTGATCGGCAAACTTGGCACCTTCGAGCAAAAGTTCGTACTTATTCTCACCCGCGCCATCATCGTTGCCCCAATAGTAGATGGAAAAATCCATCTCAGCGTTTGAGTGCGTGACAGGGCCATTGGACATAACCGCACGACTTTCATCAGAAGTGACGACTAGCTTGAACCCGCGAGCGAGGGTGTAAAACAGTTCTAGTACCGAAATATCAAAGTTCAGCGATGTCACCGCGAGCCAAGTGCCTGCTGGATCATGCTGCAACCGCGCGTCCATACCCGCGAAGAAATTCGACACATTGCGATGCTCGACCATCACGCCCTTGGGGCGACCTGTTGAGCCAGATGTAAAGATCAAATACGCAAGGTTGTCCGGCTCTGCGACAGGGGTGAGGTTTTCGGCGCTCGCACCTTGCAAACGCGGGTCGGTATCCAGCGCAAGAAGCTGTGCAGAATTCTCAGGCAAACTTTTTGCAATCGCCTCCTGCGTGACAATCACCGAAACGGCGCTGTCTTCCAGATATCCTTTGATCCGCCCTTCAGGGTAGGCAGGATCGAGCGGAACGTAAGCGCCACCCGCTTTCATGATTGCCAAGGCCCCAATCAACATCTCAAGCGAACGCGTCGTATAAAGCCCGACGAGCGTATCCGCCCCCACACCCATATCGCGCAGGACATGCGCCGCTTTGTTTGCGGCCTCGTTCAGCGCACTGTAGGTCAAGCTCTGATCCTCAACAATGAGTGCGGTGTGATCGGGCGTTTTTGCGACTTGCTGTTCGATCAATTGCGGCAGGCAGGTCAGCGCAAATAGTGTTTTGGTTTGATTCCAAACGTCGAGAATCTCCACTTCGCTTTTGGGGAGCCGCGGGATGTCGTCAACAGCGGTGCCATCGTCAAGATGCCCCGCGATATGGGCAAGGCGGTTTGCCAGCAGATTAGCGGCGCTTTGGCTTAGAAGCGACGCATCGTAGTGCAGCTCAGCGCCGACCAACGTGGCAGCGCAGCCATCAATTGGAGCATCCACGGAAAGGCCAAGTGGTGGCTGAATGGTCGAGCGCAAGTCAGGATCACGTACCAATAAATCACTAGCGAAACTGCCCTTAGCGGTCAGTGTTTCCAGCTCTGCAATGTTACGCAGAGGGGCCCAATTGCATAGATAGGGCGCGCCTGCATCCAAACCCAAAGCGACATCAGATTTCGCACCAGACATCTGGGTGGCCAATACTAACAGCGCGTCCGGCAAAAGCGCGACATGCTTGGTCTCGATGGATACGAACGCTATCCCCGTGGCATCGTATTTTTGTAGCAAAGGCAAAGCGCAGGGTGTCATATCCCGCAAACGCCTGCGCCAAAACGCATCAGCTTTGGCAGCCTTTCGCAAACCGCTTGCAAGCTCATCTGATCGCTCGTTAGCGCTCGCAATATCGCCAATTTTCACAGCCTTTAGCGCGCCTGTCACATTGCTAAATCGCACTGCACCATCTGCAAAACCGATTGTAATGTTGTCCGCACCGATCGCAAGCACCTCGCCTGACTGCGCACCAGAGCGCGTATCAAGCTCGCAACTGCCAAGCTGCAACACGGTGTCATTCACCAGCAGCTTCGCGGTGCAAAGCGGGTTCCAATACGGCCCATGATCCATCGCATTTACAAGGCGCATTGCCTTGTCGCGTGACTGGGTCGGATCAACAAATCCATGATCTTTAGGCCGCGCAGACAGCCCAAAATAGCTTCGCTCAGAAAGCTCTTGAGCGGTCGCGCCCAGCGCATCCCCCTCTATCGCATCAAACACACGCGGGAAACTCTGCACGCCCGCATCAAAGCACTTTGCATTCAAAGAAAACGCGGTGTCAGACGCGCGAATATCAAACATTTGCTGCGTTAAGATACGCCCCTCATCAACACCACCTTCGATTAAATGCCAAGACACGCCATGCGTTTCCTCACCGTTAAGCAAGGCCCAAACAGGCGCATTCAGCCCTGCATATTTTGGCAAAGGCCCGTCATGAAAATTCACAGCACCTTTGGAGGCTAAGGCAAGTACATCGCTCGAAATGATCTCAAGATTAGCGACCGAGAATATCCAATCCACAGGTTCCAACCGCGCGGCGATATCTGGCGCGAAATTTAGCACATCCAGTCCTTCGCTTGCGGCCCATGCGCGCACATCGGCGCTATGGGTCACAACCACGCGCACAGCATAGCCACGCGCGCGCATTTGCCGTCCGGCTTCAATCGTGAGGCTTTCAGATCCTATGAGAATTGCGCTTAACTCGGATGTCATTTAACTCTCACTTAACGGCCTGGTGGGGTGTAATGCAGGTTCATCGACGGGCCGACGGGTGCGCATCAAATATTGGGTGTCGTGGATGATCAAATCGCGCAAAAAGCACTCTGGATCGGCTTTTGGCTTGCGCTGGATCGCTCGTCTGGCGCGCCACAGCAGCCCACCCAAGACGTGCGTTTTCGTAGCGATGACCGCATAAAGCCAACCATGATTCTTGGTAAAATAGTGGAGCCGCGAATCGAACCAATACTGCGGCATGCGCGCCCAGGTTTTCATGCCCGTTGAGACTGATCCAATATGTGTGACCTCGCTTTCACGCACGAAGACAGTGGGCCATCCAGCAAGCTTAGCGCGTCGACACAGATCCGTTTCTTCAAAATAAAGGAAAAAACTTTCGTCGAAAAGACCTATACTTTCAAGCACCTCTCGTCGCATCATCAGGCTTGCCCCAGCGAGCCAATCAACCTCCTGCGTCGTTGCAGGCACATCGATTGGAACACGCTTGGCACTGAGCAAACGTGAGATGAGCCCGAATCGCGCGGCCCCCTCAAGTTCGGAACAGATCGATGGAAAGCGGAACGTTGTTAAATGCGGATCACCCTCGGGGCCATGAATATAACTGCCCGCAAAACCCACCTGAGGATGTCCCTCAAGATAGTTTAACAGCGCGGCGATACTGCCCGCGTCCGGAAAAGCATCAGAGTTGAGAACATAGTAATAATCAGGCGCAGCGCCATCGCTGAAACCCAGTTGCAAACCAACGTTATTGCCCGCACCAAACCCACCATTTCGTGGCGATTGCACTACGCGAACCCGCGACCAGTTTTCTTGATCCACATGCGCCTGCATCACCTCGAAAGAGCCATCGCCAGAGGCGTTGTCAATGATGACAATCTCGCCCTCAATCTCAGCCATTTCGCGCAAAGCAGCCGCTGCCGATTGCAACGTCATATCGGCCGTTTTGTAGTTCAGAATTATCGTCAAAATACGTGGCATAGTTATTCCGCCGCCAGTGTGTCAGTGGCGTCGAAGCGACTCTGTTCCGCCGCGGCAATTGCTTCCTTCATACGCGCTGCCAAGACGCGCACATTTGGCTCCAGTACCATAGAATCGTGATCGCCAGGAACTTCGGTCACCTCAACATTTGGCGCATGCTGCGTCCAATCGTTGTCATGCAACACATAAGCGCGCTCTGAATTGATTTGCTTGCCGCCTGAAACCGTCCAATGGCCGACCAAAGGCGGGCGATAAAGATGCAAGTTTCCATTCCATGCGCGCACCTCGTAACTGCCGACCGCTTCCAAGAACGCCGCTTCGATTTCCGCATTGTGGAATTGATGCTCTTGTGTTTGCGTCGCCTCGGAGTGACGGCGTTTAGAAATCTCCCACGCAACGCGGCGCGCAATCCAACGGAACGGATAAAGGATACCGCCGCGCTTCAATTCCGCACCCTGTATATAGAGACGATCAATCAGCTCCAAAGGACGTCGCGTTGGCAGAGGTGTGTCCAACAGAACGATGAGGCTGACATGTTCGCCCATCGCCTCGAGTTGGCGCGCCATTTCATAGGCCGTGATGCCTCCACCGGAGAAACCACCCAGCATGTAAGGACCACTCGGCTGCACTTCACGCAGTTCTGCGATGTAATCCGTGGCCGCGTCTTCAATGCTGCTATGTGGTTTTTGATCCCCATAAAGACCCCGTGCTTGCAGGCCGTAAAACGGACGATCCGCACCAATCAGATGTGCGAGATGGCGCAGGTTCAACACGTTACCAAACATGCCCGCGACCAAGAAGAAGGGCTGTTTGTCACCTGCTGTACCTTCGTGCATCGGAACAATATGAGTGAATCTACGATCGACTGCCTTGGGCGTGGGCGCATCAGCACCTTCGTCTTGCGGGCCAATCTGCGCTTCGATCAAATCGGCAATCTTGCGGATTGTCGGTACCTCGAACAACACAGAGATCGGCAGATCCACGTTATAGGCCTTCTTCACCTGCGCGAACAAACGCACAGCAATCAGGGAATGCCCACCGAGATCAAAGAAACTATCGTCAATGCCCACATCCGCAACGCCAAGTAAATCCTGCCAAATGGCAGCGATTTTGCGTTCAACCTGCGTGTTGGGCTCCGCGTAGTCGCTATCTAGATCGGGACGCTCAAAGCCTGCACCACCGCTATCTTGCACAATATCCAAGGCTGCTTGCGCCTTGATCGCCTCAAGATCGAGCGAAGACACCGTGATCTGGGACACATCCATCGCCATCACGCGCGCGAAAGCGGCAGCACCATCTTCAGGTTGAATGCCCTGGCTGATATTGTGATGCAGCCGTTCTTCTGCGGCAGACAAAGGTTGCACAGGCCCCTGCGCATCAAACTCCACTTCATTCGCATGCGGTGTGGGCGCTTGGCCGAGGCTTTGGCTGTCCTCCATGCGTTTGATAGAGAAGCCGTCAATTTCAACGCAAACCGCGCCCGCTGCGTCAGTGAGCGTGATGTCAAAGCGTACGACCTCACCGTCTCGGCGCACAGCATGTACCCAAGACACAATTTGATGCGGCAAGTCACGATAGACGCGCATGTCACTGTAGCTAAGCGGCACCCAGAGATGATCGCCTTTGTAGCCCTCAATCAGTGGCATCGCCCAACCCGTCGCAAGGTCCATCAGCGCAGGATGAAGACCGTATTGCGTATCGCCCAGCGCCTCAGGTGGGAGCGCTAGATCGGCAAGGCCGGTGCCCTCCCCCAAAGCCATCGTGCGCAGGACACGCCAGCGCGGACCAAAATCTAAGTGCACCTCTTGCGGGGAAACGAGGGTTTGCTCGTTCTCGGCAGCCTGCACATCCGGCAAACCCGCTCGGATCGTCGCAAGATTAAGCGGTTCAGGTGATGTCAGTTTGCTTAGAACAAGGCTCGCCTGCGCATTGCTTTGCCAAGCGGGTTTGCCCTGCACCTGGATCTCGCTCAGCACTTCCATGTCGAAGCCTGCATTGGTAGCGCTCATGCGCACACGCATACGGCGGGTGTCTGTTTCGGAAACGGTCAATGGTCGCAAGAAATAGAGATCGCGAATGCTGAACGCGCTCTTAATTCCGAGACCTCTGAGAGCTTCACGTGCGAGTTCAAGATAGCCCGTGCCAGGCATCAGAATTGTGCCATCTTTAGTGCGGTGCTCTGACAGGATCCAAAAATTGTCAGCTGACAATTCTGTCTCAAACACATTACTCCCTTCGGTATCGCCCGTCAAACTGTCGAGCAAGGCTTGATCGACATCGCGCGAAGGCAACTCAATTGCGGCACCCAAACGTGTCGCCATCGCATCAGCCGCCATGCCCACATCTGCCCAGATCCCCCACCCCAACGCGGTGACCCGCGTTACATCGTTGCCGCGCGCATTCGCGTAAGCGTTCAGAAAGTCATTGGCCGCGACATAGTCGATCTGACCCGCAGGGGCCGTCACAGTAGAGGACGACGAGAACAGCACCAGCCAGTCCAAAGCGCCATCTTCCCAAACCTTGGAAATCACTTGCGTGCCGTGGATTTTCGGGGTGAAGACCGCTTCCACCGACCCTGCGCCTTTGGCCAAAATTGGTGCATCAGCAATGACGCCTGCAGCGTGGATCACGCCGTTGAGGGGACCAAACCTCGCCTCCGCCGCCTCGCGCACGGCCTGCATATCTTGCGCGTTGCACACATCGCCCGAAAGGCACAAAATCTCGCCGCCCAGCGCTTCTAGTTCTTTCACTGCCGACACGTAGCGCGCGGCGGGGTCGGCTGGGGCGAGGCCGCTCCAATCGCTTCGCACAGGCAAGTCCTTGCGTGACAATAGAACGATCTTGGCCTTGAACCGCGTGATAAAATCCCGCGCGAGGCTTTGACCAATCCCCCCAAAACCGCCCGTGATCAGAACGCTTGCACCTTCCTCAAGCGACCATGGGTTTTCGGACACATCCAAGGTTTTCGCCTGCGTCGTTTGCACATAGCGCGTGCCGGACCGCAACGCGGCGATCACGTTCACTGGTGTGCTTAACAGTTCTTCCAAGATGGGATCGATCAGCTGATCTGTCGCGTTCTTCTTAGTAAATAGTCCTGAATTTTGACGCTTAGGCGCGCTGATATCGAGCCACGATACTGTGACACCCGGAAACTCCGCCGGTATCACTTTTACGGGTCCGCTTAACGTCGCTTTCTCAGGATAACGCGCGGTTTGGCCCGCCACGCTATGCGCGTCGGTAGAGATTACGCTGATGTGTAGCGGAACAGGCAACCCTTCGCCACTGATTGCCTGTGCGAGGAACATCAGAGAATAGAAACCCTGCTCTTGCATGCGGTGAAAAAAACTTGATCCTGGGCGGAACGTCTCGTCTTGGGTCAAAGCCCAGAAATGCGCAATGCGTTCAGGCGCGCGACCCGTAGCGACCAAGTCAGCAATCAATTGATCATACCCATCGCGCCCCTGTTCGGGGGCCAGCGCGTAGCAATCCTCAGAAACGCGCGCGAAACTGTCGCCTGTAATGACCTCCGTGACTGTATGACCCGCCGTGCGCAAACGTTCAGTCACTGGCTGCGAAACGCCAGCCTCATCCGCGAAAATCAACCACGACATTGGCGTACCAAGATCGGAACCAATATCGAGGGCGCATTCCGCGTAACGCTTTTGCCAGTGGGGGACATAGCCCCAGTCGGCAATATCATCGCGGCGTATCAAGCGAGTTGGCACATGGCGCGCCTCGGAAGCTGATCTTTCGATAAAGTAAGGACTCTGCTGAAACTGATAGCCCGGCAGCACAACTTTATTGCGCGTAGCGTCGCCCCAAATTTGCGGCCAGTCGATCTCGAAACCAACGGCCCATAGACGGCCCAGAACGGACATGAAAAACACATCATCTGCGACGGTCTGATCAGGGTGACGCAGCACATTGATCACCTGATCGCTTTGCACATTGCTGCATTGCTGTGCGAGAGAACTGAGCGCCTTGCCCGGTCCGACTTCGATGAACGCGCGGTTCGGCGTGTCAGCGATATGCGCAATGCTATCAGCAAAATTTACCGTGCCGCGCAAGTGCTGCACCCAATATTCAGGGTCCATTGCTTGCGCATCAGTAAGCGCGATGCCAGTGCGGTTAGAAATGATCGGAATGCTCGGAGCATTCAGAGTGATTGAACGCAAATAATCGCCAAATCGCGTCAAAATGGGCTCCAACATCCGGCTATGCGCTGCGATATCAATTGCTATGCGCTGGCACTCGATGTCTTCACTGGCAAGTCGCGTTTGCAAAGCGTCAAGCGTCTCTTGCGGACCTGATGCGACGGACAAATCAGGCCCGTTGATCGCTGCGAGATCAAGGGTGTCTCCAAGGTAGCCACGCAAGGTTTCCGCGGGCAAAGACACGCTCAGCATGCCGCCCGCAGGCACCGTATCGAAGAGCTGACCGCGCAAATGCACAAGGCCAATGCAATCCTCAAAGGACATCACACCCGCAAGCGCAGCTGCGGTGTTTTCGCCCATCGAATGGCCGATCAGAACACGCGGTTCAATGCCCCAGCTCTTGAGCAATTGCGCCAGCGCATACTCTACGATCATAATCAATGGCAGCTGGATAGAGGGTGTTTTCAAGGTCTCGTTTGCAGATGAAAGCGCGTCGTCCCCAGGCAACCAAAGCGCGCGAATATCGTAGTCAAGGCGCGGCTGTAGAACCGTGAGACCCGCTTCGATCCACTCTGCAAAGACCGGCTCTGTCTCGTAGAGATCCTGCGCCATGCCCGCGTATTGTGCACCGCCACCGGGGAACATGAACACAGCCTCGGGCGCATCCATTGCGCGGTGCGTAAACACCTCGCGCGGATCAGACTTGGCAAGCTTTTGAGCCGCTTCGCGTGCACTTTCAGCGACCACCACACGGCGGCGTTCGAACGCGCGGCGACCCTCTTTCAACGTATATGCGATGTTGGCCAGATCGGTCTCTGGATCCGCGCTCAAGTAGTCTGCCAATGCTTTGGTATTTGCATCCAGCGCGGCCTTGTTACGACCCGAGATTGTCAGCAATTGGAAGGGCCAATCAGACGGCTCAGATGCCGCGCGCTCTGGTGCTTCTTGCACAACGGCGTGCACGTTCGTGCCACCGACACCAAGCGAATTTACCCCTGCGCGCCGTGGCCCTTTATGCGATGTCCAATCGCGCAAGGTATCATTCACAGAAAATGGACCGCCCTCGAATTCAATCGCCGGATTGGGTGCCTCATAACCAAGGCTTGGCGGGATTTGCTTGTGGTGCAGCGAAAGGGCTGTCTTGATCAAAGATGCCGCCCCTGCCGCCGTGTCCGTATGACCAATGTTGGTTTTGACAGAGCCTATGTGACAAAAACCAACCTCATCCGTGGTTTCGCGAAACGCCTCAGTGAGCGCCGCGACCTCGATAGGATCGCCCAAATAGGTGCCCGTGCCATGACATTCGACGTAATCCACCGTGTCCGCGCTGACGCCTGCGATGGCCTGTGCTTCGGCGATCGCCGCTGCCTGACCACCTACTGATGGCGCAAGATAACCAGCCTTGTCAGAGCCGTCATTGTTCACAGCCGTACCTTTGATCACGGCCCAAATATGATCGCGTTCCGAGATGGCATCTTCCAAACGGCGCAACACGACCGCACCCGCACCAGAGCCGAAGACAGTGCCCTCTGCACGATGATCAAAGGCATGACATTGGCCGTCGGGGGAGAGGATTTCATTCTCTTTAAACAGATAACCTTGACCTTGCGGCAGATCGATTGTGACGCCACCCGCAATCGCCATATCGCATTCGCCATTTAGCAAAGCCGCAGCAGCATAGTGCACACCCACAAGCGACGTAGAGCACGCTGTTTGCAGCGAAATCGAAGGGCCGCGCAGATCAAGGAAATGACTTAACCGCGTGCTCAAGAAATCCTTGTCGTTGCCCGTGTGGCGCAGCAAGAACATGCCCGTGTTGTCAACAAGATCACGGTTGGAGCAAATGTTGAAATAGAAATAGCTGCCCATGCCGCAGCCCGCATAGACCCCGATGGGGCCTTTGAAATTCTCGGGCATGTGACCCGCGTTCTCCAAGGCGTGCCACGACACTTCAAGGAACTTACGGTGTTGAGGGTCCATGATCGCGGCTGCTTTCGGGCTTAACCCGAAGAAATCGGCGTCAAATTCTGTGTAGCCTTCAAGGTTCGCCGCAAAGGGCACGTAGTTTGAATCAGCCAAAGTCGCGGGATCAACACCCGCCGCCAACATCTCCTCATCCGAGAGCTGTTTGATCGCCGACGTACCGCTGCGCAGTAGTTCCCAATAAGCGTCCAGCCCAATAGCGCCGGGCAATTGCGCGGCCATGCCGACGATTGCTATATCGCCAGATGTTTCGATATCGGACGTGTCAAACTCAGACATACCACCACTCAAGCATCAAAAATCAGGTCCGTTATCACATTAGAATGCGAATTTTTTGAGGCATTTTCCCGAAAAACTTACGCTTCTTTACGGTATCTGGCTACCCGCTGTAGCGCGCACTTACTTGCGCGAGTTCAGCAATCGCCCCCCAGTTTACCCAGAGCGACACAATAATGACCCCAAGGCCAAGAATGGCAAAGCTGATATCATGCAGCGGATCCCACGCACCCATGTGCCGCGCAAGCCAAACAACAACCGGATAAATCACCAGCATAGCAAGGCCAATACTGAACAAAGCACCCACAAGACCATAGGTTTCCAGCGCAATAAACAACGCGGACAGCATGATGATCGCACGCGTTGCAGCCAGCACAAAAAAGCGTTTGGAATCCCCCGCCGCAAGCGCCGCCTGATCATAGGTCAGCACAATAATCTGCGGCACTTGCATGCAAGCGATGATCACTACAATTGCGCCCGCTTGGTAATAGCGAGAATCATAGAGCAGCTCGACCAAAGGCATCCCAACAAGCGCGAGGATCGCAATTCCCGCAAGCAAACCGCCACTGACCACGAAACGCATTTTTCTGAGGGCTGCGAAGTTCTCCGCGCTTTCGCTTGGCGGCCGCTCGCGGTAGATTGGTATAAGCAGTTTGTGAGTAACGGAGATACCAAGCAAAAGCGGGAAGCTCGCCAAGAAAAATCCGATGTTATAGACGCCAAATTGATCCAACGGTAGGTATTTACCAAGCAACATCTTGTCGCTTTGATTGAATAGGAAACCTGCCAAAGTGCTGAGGAATATCCATTTGCCAAAGTTGATCAACTCATGTGCAGCAGGGCGTTCCCATTCGAACCGGTCACGGTGGCCTTCTAGGTAGATTCTGAACAAAACTAGCTGAACCAAAGAGCTGATAATACTAGAGAAAACCAGTGCCCAAACGGATTGGGTAAGATAGGCGAGCACTACCGCGCTCACGATTCCCGAAAGCTGTGTGACGATATCAATACTTGTGACGCGTCCCAATTGCAGGTGCCTGTTGGCCAGCATCAAACGCGTGGGATTGAAACCTTGGATCACCAAAGTGAGCGCTGCGACAGGCAAAAGTTGCATCAGCTGCGCTTCGCCGTAAATCAGCGCCATCGGATAAGCGAGCACGCTGGCCGCGAGCCACAAAAGCACGCCCCGTCCTGCTTGGATTGTCCACGCAGTATTGAGAAAATGCGGATCATCGCCCCGTTTGCTCTGCATGATCGCGGGGCCAACACCGACGTCGGAAAACTGGTAGAGCCCTTGGATAAAGACCATCACCAAGGCCATCATCCCGAAGGCTTCAGGGAACAAAAGTCGCGTCAAAATAAGGTTAGAGGCAAAGCGGATCACTTGGGACGCACCAAAGCCACCCACGGTTAGTACGGAACTGCGTATCGCACGTGCACGCAGGTTAGACCCTTGAAATAGCGAAGATATCCTATTCATCTGCCACGCTTCCATTCGCCATTCTTGTCTGGTCTAAGTTTTACTGTAACAGACACCAACCCGTAGATCAGCGTACCAATCGGATGGCGCATAACCGCCTGCAAAACGGCCAGGAGCGTGAATTTCAGCTTCGCATCATTCTTTGTCAACGCGGGGAACTTCGCCTCAAGTTCAGTGACACCTGCATTCTGACGCCGACGCACTTTTATAAGGTTTTTGAGACCCTCAACAAGCGGCCATTCATAAGATGCGCTCACCTCGATCCGCTCGTCTGGCGCAAAATTCAGCCGTGCGTACGTATCATCAGAGATGATCGCAGGCCATTCTGCCCAGCGCGCGCGACCTGCACGGTTCATTGCGAAAAATCCGCATCCAGGGGCATTTTGCTTCATGAAAGGCGTCTGTAAATAGAATGTCGCATAAGCGCGTGTCACCAGGCTTTTAGATAGCGTTAACCTGACCTGCCCGCTTGCATATGCGGGGGCTTCATCGTGCAGCGCCGCCACTGTTTCAGCAAGCAAATCCGCACTCACGATCACATCCGCATCCAAATAGGCCAACACATCCGCGCGCGCAGCCGCATCCCCAGCGTTCAACGCAGCCAGCTTGCTTCCCACAGTAAGCTCGATCACCTCAAGTGACCAACCCTTTACTTTCATAGGGTTTTCAAATCGACGCGCAATGTCAGCTGTCTCGTCCGTACATCCGTTCGGAATCACAATGATCTGGCTCGATCCGTTGCCCGGCAAAGGCGCAGAGGCAAGAACCGCGCTAAGACAGGCATCCATATGGGCCGCTTCATTATTTGCGGGCAAGATCAGGCTGAGCTCGGGCTTCATAACACTAACTTTTCAACGACCCGCATCCCGCAGGTCAAAATATGGACAATTTTCGATGCCATTCCTGCATCAATGCCTTGTGAACAAGGGCTTAACGTACTCTGATACCCTTAACGGTTCAATTTGTTAACAATATGACTATCGAGGCAATCCCTTATGAGCACTGATCAGCCCATGCGTCTAGGTTATTTAGTGCCGCAATTTCCCGGTCAAACGCACATCTTTTTCTGGCGTGAGATCGCGGAGCTGGAAGCACGCGGCGTCGATGTTCATTTGCTCAGCACACAGCCCCCGCCTTCCGGATTGATCGCGCATGATTGGTCGAAGGATGCTATTGCACGTACTACGTATCTCGCATCAAAGAACCCTCTTGCGTTGTTTAATGCTGCAATCCGCCAGTCTTGGTCTCACTTTATCAAGCAAATCCGCAGAGATGGCGGTGCCTTCGCCAAGGACATTTTGATTTGCCTGCCCGCTGCAACGCGGCTGTTGAAATACGCGCGTGCGCATAAGCTTGATCACATCCACGTTCATTCCTGCGCGCGTGCGGCTCTGATTGCCGCGATGGCACGGCAAATGGGAGGGCCAACATATAGCATCACGTTGCACGGTCCGATGTCAGATTACGGGGTGGGGCAAGCGTTGAAATGGCGCGACGCCGCATTCGCGACAATCATCACCCGCAAACTTGAAGCGGAGGCCCATGAAGAACTCGGCGATGCGATCCCTAAGGCAATTTTCATTCGCCCTATGGGTGTCGATACGGACGTGCTTTCGAGGCAGACGCCCTATCAACCGCTAAAACCTGACGAACCGCTACGCATTTTTAGCTGTGCGCGTTTGAATATCGTAAAAGGGCATCAAGATGTTATGGCAGCGGTGCAATTGCTCAAGTCGCAGGGCATCGCTGTGCAGCTAGAGATTGCCGGTGAAGATGATGCAGGCGGGGGCGGATATCGTCTTGCTCTGCAGGCGCGCATCAAAGAGCTCGGACTTGAGAACGAGGTCACATTACTTGGCGCAATTGATGCGGATGCAGTGAAAGCCAAGCTCCTCGAAGCTCATTTATTCGTCCTCGCGTCCTGGCATGAACCTTTGGGCGTTGCCTATATGGAGGCGATGAGTTGCGGCGTGCCAACGATTGGCACCAATGCGGGCGGGGTCACGGAGATGATTGAAAGCGGTGAAACGGCTATTCTTGTGGAACCAAAATCACCCGACATACTGGCTCGCACCATTCTAGAACTCAGCCAAGATCCAAGCGAGTTGCAAAGGTTAAGCCACACAGGCCGCGCGCATATTGTCGCCAACTATGGCGCGGCGCTTGGCGCAGAAACCTTGATCAAAGGCGTCGAGGAGGCGAAACTTTAACCAAGATCCTCGACCATGATCGCGAGATCTTCATCGTCCTCGAACCATAGCATTTCTACATCGCGCATTTCGACGTCAACAAAGTTGCTGCGCACGCGAATGCCGCCCTCGATCTTGGAGAATTGATAGGCCGACGGCCCCCCGGCAAAAGTGCTGCGTCAAATCCGTCGCCACCGAGAAGCTTGTCCTTACCCCCCAAAGGACGCAGCACATCATCGCCATCGTAACCGACGAGAACATCTGCTTGGCGCGTGCCCTTGATGTCATTTGCTTCGCTATCGCCGACGATCACGCGACCGCCCTCAAACGAGCTTGGCGGGCGTTCTTCCCACCACGCGGGTGTCGTTGCGTTAAAGTCCATCAACGCATCCCAACGCAGGTTGTCATCCTGCAAATGCCGCAAAGCCCCCCAACTGCCATATTGGCTGGGTTTTGCCACATCGACGAACGCATTAAACAGCGTGCCATTGGCGTCTTTCCAACCCTGCAGAATGTCAGAATAAAGCCCTGCCATTCGCGTCGAATAGTTGAATTCCTTGAAGAAATCGATGAGCGTCTCATTCGCAGACCACTCTCCACTTACCGCGACATGCGTGCCACCTTCATACATCACGAGGCGCAAACCATAGTCATCTGCGACTTGGGCTTGCTTTGGGAAAATAACTTCAATCAGCTCTTTCACAGACCCGTCGCGCAAAGCCCGATCAACCTGTTGATTGGCACCGTCATACTTGTGCTCTGCCAAATACGCATCCAGCTCCGCACCGGTCAGCCCTTTCACCGCCGCATCATTCACAGCAAGTCGCGCACTTTCTTCGATCCATTCCAGAACAGCAGGCGCTTGTTCGTCACTGCCCATTTCATAGCCAAAATAGCCTGTGATCGCGTAATCCGTAAAATAAACGTAAGGGGCCCAGTTATTTTCTGGATCCTCTTCAACCCAAAGCGGCGCGTTCAATGATGCCTCCTCCAGTCCGAGCCATCCCGTATGTGTGCCAATCACAGCGGCCAAACGTTCTGGTGCTTGATCGCCATAAACCTCAGTCCAGATTTGCGACATTTGCGCAGATCGCATGCCATAGAATTGCATCCAAGCGTCGTCGCCAGCTTTGCGCCCCCAGCGTTCTTTTGCTTGTTCTTGGGCGTAGACCGCTTGCGGGAAGATGAAGTTCCAGACCTCATTTGAATATTCGACATAGGCGCGCAGATCAGGGCGCAGGGTCTTTTTGGTCAGCTCCGCAAAGGCACGCATGTAGTCGTCATCGGCCATATGAGGCATATTGAACCAAGGGTCCGCACCGACCAAATTGGATAGTTCGATCATCACCTCGGCAGGCACACCGCGGCGCACGTAACTGTAATCATCTAGGTTCGCGCGTTCGCTCCAAGTGCTTGAAATCGAGCCGTTCGTGGCCATCCAATCCATGAACCGCAAGGAACGCAGATTTTCAATCCGCGCCAGCCACGCCGGGTTGAATGTCACACCAGCGTCGACCAGATCCGCATGCTGTTCGCGGTAAACTTTGATGTTGCGGATGTAATCCTCGGGATCTGTTTTGGTAATCGCGAGAGCGACCAATCCTTCGCCTGGAGTGTAGTCGAAACGGACTTCGCCAGCGCCACGCGTCACGTTTTTGGCACGTCCACCTACGACAATTTCACCCGAGCCTTCATAGCTCACAACATATCGCCCTGCGAGCGCCGTCGCGCCCTCCGGTTGATCTGTGAGAATAAACGTTTCCACAGCGCGCTCGCCTTCTGGCAAGCGCGTGGGCCAGCCGAATTCATCCAAATATCCGCCTGTTGCAATCGCGTCCGCATCGAAAGCGCCCCATTGATCATTTTTATGACCCACCCAAGGACGCGCCGTTTTCATCATATCAAGGAAGGGATGTTGCACCGACCAATCAGCAATGCCGTTCAAACCCATCGCAAGTGAGGGCTTGGAGACGAGTTCGGAATAGACAGGGCCAGTCGCGGCCACTGTCATCGACACACCCTTTTTTGGTGCCATCTCCTCTGTGGATGTTGTTTCCATCGCATGCCCTGGCGCTGCGATAGAAACAACATCTTCAAGCCCGGAAACGCGTTCCCAGATCGCATCGCGCACCATGGGGAAGGTTGCGCGCAGCTCGGGTGCAATGCTGTTTGGGGGGCGAAAGCTTTCGGGTAAAGGTTGAGCGTAGATAGTGTTGTAAGCCACCATTGCTGCCATTAAATACAAGGCGGGCGTGCCGTGCGGCGCGTCATCCACGTAGAAGGTTTCCGCAGGCAGTTCCGCGAGCGCGGTCTCCATCATCACCGACGACAAGACACGTGACACGGGGATCAGCGACACGTCACGGTCAGGTGCCGCAGCGGAAATATTGGCGGCGAATTCATCGTACCACGCCGCATACGCGCCAGTTGCAAATGAATGATACTCCGCTAATCCGCCAGCATTTGGGGGAAAACGTCCAGTTACGCCTGCCATTTCAGGCCAGCCCTCGTAAAGGTACACACCGACATTCGGATCTGCTTCACCCGCCCATGCGACAACAGCAGAGGCCGCATCAACAGGGGAGAGATTGTCGGGATTATCCCCATCAAACGGCGCGCTTGGCGCTTGGTATTGAATGAAATTCGCAGGCACCATCCAAATGCTTGTAAGGCCTGCGTCTTTAAATCCGCGTCTCTCACTATTCCAAGATTGATCAACCTCTTTGAAGGACCAATTCGGCTCTGGCGGGAGGCCTTCCATGAAGTCACGCAAGAAACCCCATTGCCCACTGAGCGCGAAATCATACTCTGCCTCTCGCGCCATCAGGGCGAGCCAATGCGGCACGGTCGTTTCATCCGTATCGCTCAGATGATGGATCAAAGAGTTGCCAAAAACATAAGCGCGTTCGGATTTTTCTTGCGCGCCGGCCGCAGCACTTGTCATGGCAAAAGCCACAACAAAGGCCGTCGCTTTCCCGATCAAACTTGAAAACATTGCCCTACACTCCTGCGCGCGTCTGAGCTGAATATAGTTGGCTTGCTCGCTTATGCTAGGGAATTAAAGGTTCGCAAGCTCATGTGCGCCTGCTTTTCTTAAGATGAGTTCCAAACGCTGAAAACTATTGTCTGTATTCAGCCGTTCTAAAGTCGCAATGAAATTGTCGAGTTCGGAGTAGGCTTTTATCGCAATATCGAGCAAAGGATCGCTGCCGGCATTATAAAGTCCCGCCCGGATCATCAGCGCGTTCTCATCATACGCCCCCAAAAGCCGACGCGCAGTGGCGATCAACTCATTCTCTTTTTCATTGGCGGCTTCAGGCAAGCTACGCGACACAGATCGCACCGCATCGATCGCGGGGTATCGCCCGCGTTCCGCAATTGTGCGATCCAGAACCACATGCCCGTCCAGAACACCGCGCATTATATCCGCTATGGGTTCATCCATGTCCGACGCCGCGACCAGAACCGAGAACAAGGCAGTTATATCACCACCGCCATCTAAGCCGGGCCCTGCGCGTTCACACAGCGACATAATGAGATGCGATGTGGAGGCAGGAAAGCCGCGCAGCGCGGGGGCTTCGCCCGCTGCTACTGCAATTTCACGATGCGCTTCCGCCAGACGCGTGATCGAATTGGCGAGAAACAAGACATGTTTTCCCTGATCTCGGAAATGTTCTGCCACGCTCATCGCAGTCAATGCGCAGCGGCGACGCAAAAGCGGATTTTGATCAGAGGTTGCAGCGACAATAACCGATCGCGCCATGCCCTTTTTGCCAAGCGTGGTTTCCACAAAATGGCGTAACTCGCGACCACGTTCACCAATCAGCGCGATGACGATAACATCCGCTTCCATATGTGAGGCGAAATGCGCAAGTAGGCTTGATTTGCCGACACCAAAACCAGAAAACAAACCCAGCCGCTGGCCCCTGACGATCGGCAAGAGCGTGTTGAACACTGACATCGACGTTTCAAGCCGCCGCCCAAGGGCGCGACGTTGCGCAGGATTCGGGGGCGCTCCCAAGATAGAACGCGGGGTTTCCCCGCGCGGTAAGAATCGCCCATCCATCGGCCCGCCATTGGCATCCACAATACGGCCAATCCAAGCATCGCTTGGCGAAATCTGAAACGGCCCATCAAGCAACGCTTCATCCCCAAGAGAAACACCAGTCAAAGGTGCGTCGGGTTGAATGATTGTTACATCTTTTGAGAGGCTTATCACCTCGCCACCCATGGCATCACCCATACGACTAGATAGATTTACCTGATCTCCCAAGCGCGCATTTTGGCCAAGGCCGTCAAGCTCTATCAAGCCCGCGCCAACATGCGTCACTGTCCCATACGTATGCGTCGCCTGAATGTGGCGCATATCTTGTAGCAACCCTTCCAATCCAATCGTTGTCATCAAAATCTCCTCAAATGCGATGAAACTTTTTTTAAAGGAATCAGGGTTAAGCCTTGATTGAAGAGAACAAGATTTTTCGAAGGAACCGAGGATTTATGTTTCAAAAACTGAAAATTTTTCAGATGGCCCATGGCATGGCAAGTCACGCAGGCCGCTTGCAAGTTGTGGCGGCGCAAAACATGGCAAATGCGGACACCCCCGATTTCAAAGCCAAAACGCTGACACCGTTTAGAGAGTTAATCGCGACCGACGCTCACACCGCGTCGCAACGTGCGACACGCGAGCGACATCTTAATGGAAACTTGCCCGAACAAAATGGCATTCAAACGGCCCAAGTTAGCGTCGATGAAACAGCGCAGAGTGACCCAAATGGTAACTCCGTCGCGATTGAGGATGAAATCCTCCGTTCTGTCAATGCCAAACGGCAGCATGATCGCGCACTGGCGATCTATCGCTCTTCGCTCAACATTCTGCGCACCTCGATTGGCCGCGCGTAACGATTGCAAAGGACACATCCTATGAATGATTTCTCTAGCGCGCTCTCTAGCGCCAGCAGCGGACTAAAAGCGCAATCAGCACGCTTGCGTCATGTTTCCGAAAACATCGCCAACGCGGATACGCCTGGGTATCACCGCAAGATTGTTAGTTTTGATCTGTCGCGCGACACCGGCCAAGTCACTATTGGACGGCTGTCCCTTGATCAATCCCAGCTGCGCGAAATCTATGATCCGTCGCATCCTTTGGCCGATGCTAAGGGCAATTATGACAGCTCAAACGTCGATCTTATAATCGAGATCGCGGATGCACGCGAAGCCCAACGTAGCTACGAAGCTAATCTTAAAATGCTTGATCAAACGCGCCAAATGTCCAGCAGCCTCATAGAATTGCTGCGCCGCTAATTTCAAACTTTTTAAAAATCTTTTAAAAGGGAACCTTAAAATGGACGTGAAATCACTCTTTGCTTCACAGCAGTATGCAGCAAGCAAACCTGCAACGGAACCAAAAGAAACCAAACAAACCGAGATCTCGGAGAGCTTTACAAACACATTCAAAGATCTCTCAACCACATTGGCTGAAAGCGAGAACATCGCCAAAGCCGCCATGGCAGGTGACGCCGATCCTCATGCACTTGTGCAAGCCTTAGCGCAAACTGAACTGGCTGTCGAAGCGGCCGTTAATGTGCGCAACAAAGTCGTAGAAGCCTACCAAGAAATCCTGCGGATGCCGGTCTGACCCATGAATGAGGCGCTCTTTTACGACACATTACAACACGGGCTCTGGGTGGCTGTGGCCATGTCTATCCCAATCTTGAGTGCTGCGTTGATCGCTGGTGTCTCAGTCGGATTGTTGCAAGCGCTGACCTCTGTGCAAGAAATGACGCTAACCTTTGTGCCGAAACTCTGCGCAATCGTTGTGGTCTTCTGGATGACCATGAATTTCATGACGCAGACTTTGGTGACCTACTTCCACACCTCAATCGTTCCACAAATTGTTGGAGGCTGACGAACCCTTAATGGAAAATGCAAGTTACACCACGCTGACCCGCCAATCGGGCTTGATGCGCGAGATGAGCGTGATCGCCAGTAATATCGCGAACGCCAATACAACCGGCTACAGACAGGAGGGATTGATCTTCTCTGAGGTCATCAAAGGCGAATCTGACGCGCCTTCGCTTTCAATGGCAACCGCACGCGCGCGCGCAACTTCGCTCGCGCCGGGCACGATAACCCAAACGGGCGGGCCATACGATGTTGCGATCGACGGCGACGGTTTTTTTCAAATCCAAACGCCTGGCGGCACGCGTTTAAGCCGCGCCGGACATTTCATGCCCAACAATCAGGGCGATTTAGTCACACCTGATGGCTACCGCGTTCTTGATGCTGGTGGCGCGCCTTTGGGTATTCCTCAAGGGACCGGAAAAATATCAATCTCTGCGGATGGAACGTTAAGTTCCAAGGGGCAACTGCTTGGTCAACTCGGGATCGTTCAGCCTAGTACAGGCACGCAAATACTGCGTGAAGATGGCGTGCATTTTCGCGCTGACGGACCCACAGAGCCAAATTTCGACGCACGCGTGAGGCAAGGCTTCTTAGAAGGGTCCAACGTTAATCCCATGTCCCAGATCGCGCGCATGATCGAAGTCCAGCGCGCTTACGAAATGGGTCAGAGCTTTGCTGAAACCGAAAACGAACGTCTCCGCAATGCGGTGCGCACCATCATCAAGTAACAGGAACAAAGGGGCAAAAAATGAGAGCTTTAAAGATCGCAGCCACTGGCATGAGCGCACAACAAATGCGTGTCGAAGTCATATCCAACAACCTCGCAAATATGAGCACCACAGGCTACAATACGCGTCGTGCCGAATTCGCTGACTTGCACTATCAACAAATGTCACGCGCTGGCACAATCAACGCATCTGACGGAACGGTTTTGCCAACCGGCGTGCAGCTTGGCCTTGGTGTGCGACCATCCTCTGTGTCAGTTTACCTGGCACAAGGATCTCTTTCAGCGACTAACAGCGATCTGGACGTCGCGATTGACGGTCAGGGGTATCTTAAGGTGACGATGCCTTCAGGTGCGTCAGCCTATACGCGCGATGGTGCGCTTAAACGTAATGCAGAAGGCCTGATCGTCACAAATGATGGCTACCCCATCGTCCCAGAGATTGTCATCCCGCCCGAAGCACGAAGTGTCTCGATCAATGGCGACGGCGAAGTGTTCGCCTATTTCAACGAGACCGCCCAGGCACAGTTGTTAGGGCAATTCACACTCGCGGGCTTCACCAATGCAAAGGGTTTGGAAGCGATCGGCAGTAACCTCTTCATGGAAACCGAAGCTTCCGGCCCATCGCAAGTGACAACACCAGGCACAGATGGACTTGGCACTTTGCGTCAGGGATATTTGGAGGATAGCTCGGTCGATGCCGTGCGCGAAGTCACGGAATTGATCGAAGCACAGCGCGGTTACGAACTTAACGCCAAGGTGATCACGGCGGCGGATCAGATGCTCGGTGCTGCGACGCAAATCCGATGATCTTAAGGGCGTTCCCGATTGCGCTGCTTTTAATAACAAGCGCGCCCATTTCGGCAGAGGTCGCAATTGCTGCGCGCAATATTCGACCCGGCGAAGTGATGAGCGTGACCGACGTTATGGTCATCCGGGGCGAAGCAAGTGGTGCCTTCAAAAGCGCGGACCTTATCGTCGGAGCCGAAGCCAAAGTCGCGCTGTATGCCGGTCGCGTCATTTTGACCTCGCAAATCGTTCCCGCCGCAAGCGTCCAACGCAATCAGATCGTTGAAATTAGATTTAGCAGCAATGGTCTATCCATGAGCACCGATGGTCGCGCGTTAGGCCGCGGTTCCGCAGGTCAAAGGATTCGCGTGATGAATCTTGCCTCAAAGACTTCGATTTTCGGCACAATCCAAAGCGACGGATCTGTGCGCGTTTCAAAATAGCGAGCACCCCTTCACATGCATCTTCACCTCGTTTTCCTAAGCCTGTTTTTGCTAGTATCTTGCAGTGACCCCGATCATCTGGGCAAAGCACCGTCGTTCACGCCACCCATAAAGACGCGTGAACACTCGGCGATGATTTATCAGGGCCTACCGCAAAGCGTAGAACGCGGCAGTGTGGTAGATGGATCGTCACTTTGGCGCAGAGATCGCATGTCGCTTCTTGGAGATCGACGCGCGCTGCAACAGGGTGACATCATGACTGTGGTCATCGAGATTGATGACAAGGCGGAAATCTCCAACACCACTTCCCGTTCTCGCGATGGGTCGGACAGCATGAACATTCCCAACCTCGTCGGCATCCCGCAAAAGCTCGCCAAGCAATGGCCCGATGGCGCAAGCCCAACGAATGCTATTGATCTTAATAGCAACAGTTCCTCCAAAGGCGACGGATCCGTGCGCCGCAAAGAAAAGCTCACGCTGCGCATTGCCGCGACGATTATTCAAGTCTTGCCAAACGGCGTGCTCGCGATTGAAGGAACACAGGAAGTGCGCGTTAATTTTGAACTGCGCGAGCTCTTGGTCAACGGATATGTGCGCCCGGAAGATATCTCGCGCCAGAACGAAATCACCTACGACAAAATCGCCTCTGCACGCATTTCCTACGGTGGGCGCGGTCAAATATCCGACGTTCAGCAACCAAGGTATGGTCGCCAAGTTCTAGAAGCTATTCTACCGTTTTAAAGGGCAAATCATGATCAAAAAACTCATTCCTGTGATTCTTATTCTCACATTTGGCGGCGCTGGCGTGGCGGCCGGCCTGATGTTGAAACCAGAGGATGTCTCGTTGCAAACAGAAGGGAACCCCTGCGGCGATGACCCCAACGGCCATAGCAATATGACGTCAAGAGGCGAAGAAACTGCGAAAGAACCGAACGCGCCAGAGAATTTGTCGTTTGAGTATGTCAAACTCACCAATCAGTTTATCGTGCCGGTGATCAAGGGCGACATTGTTCGATCAGTCGCAATCGTCGCGCTTAGCCTTGAGGTGGAGACAGGGACGAAAGAAAAGGTTTACAAAGTGGAGCCAAAACTTCGAGATACGTTTCTGCAAGCGCTGTTTGATCACGCAAGCCTTGGCGGCTTTGACGGGGCTTTCGCAACCACGGAAAATCTTATCCGCATGCGCAAGGCCTTAAAGCAAGCCGCGACTTCGGTTCTTGGCGATGTTGTGAACGATGTTCTTGTCACCGATATCGCGCGACAAGACAACTGACGCGCATCACCAAGCGACCACTAGAAACTGCACATGTTTTTGATCTGTGCCACCAGCTCGGGATCTGCCGCGATGCAATCCGCAGCGATGCCCCGCGCCGTTTCAAGAAGCGCATCTGGTTCACATACTTGATCAATCAGACCGAATTGTAACGCAGCCTCTGCGGTAATCTTTTGACCACCCATGAGGATCAGTTTTGTGCGTGCGGGTCCGACCAGCGCACACAAACGCGCAGGGTCCGAAGGCTGTGGCAAAAAGCCAAGCTTCATTACGGGATAGAAAAACTTCGCGTTCGGCACGGCCAGACGCAGGTCGCAGGCCAATGCCATGCCCATCGCGCCACCCGCGAGAGTTCCGTTCAGCGCAGCAATCGTTAGGCAAGGCAGCGCAGCAATTGCGACAGACAATTCTTCCCAAACCGGGGATAGCGCCAAACCTGCCTTGGCTTCCTCCAGATCAGCGCCCGCGCTGAACACACGACCCGTGCCAGTCAAAACGAGCGCACGTGCGTCCTGTGCAGAGGATGCGATTCTTGTAAGCTCCTGCAGCATATCCGAGGTCAATGAATTGGCTTTCTCCGGTCGATTAATCGTGACGGTCCAAACGCCATCGGCTTTTGAGAGATCGATCATTCTAGACCAACCCGAGTCCGAATATCTGTGTCACGCAGCGAAATTTCCTGACCCAACCATTCATCCGCATCCGCACCACACATCCACAAGAGCGTGCGCGCGGGCCAATCTGCGGGAATGTGGATCTCCCAATCCAACTTGCTGACAGGATTGATCCCAGATTTCTTAATGTCGCGTTGCATTTGCGTGGCGACTGTACCCGGCGAAAGACCCATACAGCGAACGCCAAACTCTGCGTTTTCCATATGCGCGCAGCCCGTCAACATTGCGGCACCCGCTTTAGAGCTACAGTAGTGCGACCATCCTTCAATTGGATTACGCGCCGCACCAGAGCTAACCGTCAAAATTGTCCCCGCCTTGGCCGTCTGCATATGCGGTAAGACCGCCCGCATCCCATTGAAAACTCCCGTGAGGTTGATGTCTATTGCACATGCCCAAGCAATCGGGTCCACGTCAGAGAGGCGTGAAATCGGCTCGATCACACCTGCATTGTTGATCAAAATGTCAACGCTGCCAAAATGTGCGTGGGCTTGGGCAACCGCCGCCTCCATTTCCGCGTATTTGCTCACATCACAAGGGACCGCGAGTGCCGCATTGCCGATGTCTTTTGCAATCGCTTCAATCTGGGACGCGCTGCGCGCCAAAAGCACAACATTGGCCCCTTTATCGACAAACAAACGCGCCGTCGCTTCGCCAATCCCACGGCTCGCACCAGTAATTATCGCAGTTTTTCCTGAAATCTTTGACATAAACCTGTCCTCACCATTTGGGGATTATCGCCGCATAACTCAGCAAACAACGCTTCGTCTTGACGTTGCCCCAAGCTCGGTCAAAGCTGCAAGGCAAATTGTGCCCTAAAGGATTAAAATTATGATGCTTCGCTCTGCTATTTTCAGCACCACTTCGCTTGTTTTTCTTGCGACCTCCGCCTCTGCAGATGTTAGCGCCAAGGACATATGGGCCGATTGGCAGTCCTACATGGCCGGCTTTGGCTACGCAGTTGAAGGACAAGAAACGATGTCCGGCAACACGCTGACGATCAGCGATTTGAAAATGTCTGTGCCCATGCCAGAAGGTCAGGGCGAGTTTGCAATGAATTTGGACAAAGTCGATTTCGTCGAGAATGGTGATGGAACGGTTAACCTCGTCTTTCCTGAAGTGATGCCTGTATTCTTCGAGGCGGCGGGTCCAGAGGGCGAGACGGTCAAAGGCTCGCTCGATTATACCATGCAAAACATGAATATGCGCGCCAGCGGTGATCTAAGCAAAGTGATCTACGACTACACGGCAGACCAGATAGGCATCGTCCTAACTGAGCTAGCTGTTGAAGGCGAGACAATGCCAGAGGGCGCGTTGAACGTGTCATTCACCTCACGAAACCTAAGCGGCCAATCCGTGATGGAGCCAGGAGCCTTGCGTAAAATCGCGCAAAATATGGCGCTTGGCGCGACGACGTATGCGGTTACCTTCAAAGATCCAAGCAGCGATGAAGGCGTGAATTTCAACGGTGAAATGGCGTCACTTAACTTTTCAGGCGACTCCTTTTTACCTGCGAGCATGGACCCGGAAAACGTCGCAAACGCACTGGCTGACGGCTTCGCAGTGGATGGTGACATCAGCTACTCAGGCTCCAAGACAACGTTTTCATTCACCGATGGTGGCGACACGATGAACGGGTCAAGCGGCGCTGAAACCGCGACGATTGGCGTGAAGATGAACAAGGATCTCCTCGAATATGCCGGGTCAAGCAAGGGTGTGAACTTCAATTTGAATGGTGCTGAAATTCCGCTACCCGTCGTTGCAGGTCTTGGTGAAGTTGCGTTCAACTTGCTGATCCCAGTTGCAAAATCCGACACGCCGAGCGATTTTGCCTTTGGTCTCACGCTCGCTGATTTTGTGACCTCTAATGACCTTTGGTCCATGCTGGACGCGGGCAATGTTCTGCCGCGCGATCCCGTGACAATTTCTTTGGATCTCGTGGGCAAGGCGAAGATGCTGTTCGATTTCTTCGATCCAGAGCAGATGGCAGCCGTCGAAACGGGTGACGCGGTGCCTGCTGAATTAACCGCGATCACACTGCGCAATTTGCTTGTTTCCGCGGCGGGCGCAAAGCTATCAGGTACGGGTAATTTCACCTTTGATAACAACGACCTAGAAAGCTATGACGGATTTCCTAAGCCCAAAGGCGGTGTTGATTTCGCTCTCGTTGGCGGAAATGGGTTGATGGACAAGCTGGTTCAAATGGGCCTTTTGCCGCAAGAGCAAGCCATGGGAGCACGCATGATGATGGGTCTGTTTACACGCCCCGGTGAGGGCGAAGATTCTCTCACAACGAAGATCGAGATCAACGAAGAGGGTCACATCCTCGCAAATGGCCAGCGCATCCAATAGATTAAGCCAGTTTCTAACAAGAAAGGCCGCGTTTCACGATGCGGCTTTTTTGAGTGACCTTGTAAGAGGGAGCTGTGCGGGCTACCTCCTGTGCAAGCAGCTTTCGGAGCCTCGATGTCCCAAAATCTAGAAGAACTCACGCACGCCCTTTTGCAAGGCGCAAAGAAAGCGGGCGCGAACGACGCAGACGCCATGGCCGTTAAAGGAACCGCGCTGTCAATTGATGTGCGCAATGGCGTTTTGGAACAGGCGGAACGATCCGAAGGGGTCGACATTGGATTACGCGTGTTTGTTGGTCAAAGACAAGCCTGCGTGTCGTCGTCTGACACATCGCAAAGCACCATAGATGCGATGTGTGAGCGCGCCATCGCAATGGCAAAAGAAGCGCCAGAAGATCCCTATGCAGGCTTGGCTGATCCAGCATCATTATCAGACGTACGCGGTGCTGACGGGTTGGAACTGTTCGACCCGACACCCGAGCCTGATCCAGCAGATTTGCAGAATGATGCGATGCATGCGGAGGCCGCAGCGCTCGAGTATGCGGGCATCGGTCAAGTTCAATCAGCAAGCGGTGGATACAGCGCTCGTGAAATCCACATCAGTGCCACGAACGGATTTACGGGTGGATATCAGCGTACAGATCGCGCCACCTCCTGCGTCGCGATTGCGGGAACAGGCGCTGGGATGGAGCGTGACTATGACGGTGATAGTCGCATTTTTCAGGCTGATTTGCGCGCCGCCGCGGACATCGGCAGGAGTGCAGCTGAGCGTGCTCTCGCCCGCATTGGCGCAACAAAGCCGCCAACAGGCAAATATCCAGTTTTCTTTGATGAGCGCATTTCTTCAACCTTGATCGGGCATCTTTTGGCGGCCATCAACGGTGCCTCGATTGCGCGTGGATCATCATGGTTGCGAGACGCGCTTGGTACGCAGGTTTTGCCAGAGCACCTAAGTGTCATCGAAGATCCCCACCGCACGCGTATACCCGGATCGCGCTTGTTTGATGCGGAAGGTCTGGCGACCCAAAAACGGGCTATCGTTGAGAATGGTATGCTTACGGGCTGGACGTTGGATCAGGCCAATGCGCGCAAACTTCGAATGGCCTCTACCGCGAATGCGGCCCGCGGCACGTCTGCGCCGCCCACACCGAGCAACTGGAATATTGAGCTCACCCAAGGCGCACAAAGCGGAGATGCGCTCTTGCGCGACATGGGCACTGGGTTGCTAGTGACGTCGATGATCGGCTCCACCATCAACGCGACAACGGGTGATTATTCACGCGGCGCGGCAGGTTTTTGGATCGAGAACGGCGAGATTAGCCACCCCGTTAATGAATGCACAATCGCGGGCAATCTACGCGATATGTTGCTGCGCATGACGCCGGCCAATGATGCGCGCACGCATTTGTCTCGCGTTGTGCCATCGTTGTTGGTTGAGGGGATGACCCTTGCGGGGAACTGATCTAACGCTGTTGATCGATGCGGCGAAAGCCTCTGGCGAGATTGCGAAAAGCTTCTTTCAGAAAAATCCTAAGAGGTGGGACAAAGCGGATGGCGCTGGTCCTGTGACCGAGGCTGATATAGCTGTAAACGAACAGCTTGAAAGGGATTTGCGCAAAGCGCGCCCTGACTATGGATGGCTAAGCGAAGAATCTGCGGACACCACAGAGCGTCAAAGCAGCGAACATGTATTTATCATTGATCCCATCGATGGCACCCGCAGTTTCATTGATGGATCAAACACTTGGGCGCATTCGCTTGCCGTCGCGCGGCGCGGTAAAGTTACCGCTGCCGTCGTACTCCTCCCGATGCGCGATATGATATTTACGGCTGAACTTGGAAGCGGCGCGCAGATGAATGGCGCAGCGCTTGCGACCTCCACTCAAGCTGATTTCAACGGATCGCAGATCCTCGCGACGAAACCAAGCCTTGATGCAAAGCACTGGAAAGCGGATACGCCCCCCGCATTTACGCGCCATCATCGTCCCTCGCTTGCCTATCGGTTGTCGCTTGTCGCGCAAGGTCGGTTCGATGGGATGCTGACGCTGCGCCCCAGTTGGGAATGGGACATTGCGGCTGGCGCTTTGATCGTGTCGGAAGCGGGTGGAAGAATAACCGATAAAACAGGTGCCCCGCTTGCTTTCAATGGGACAGATCCGCGCCTTAACGGCGTTGTTGCTTCCGGCAAGGCGATGCACAGCGCAATCCTGTCCGAGCTGGCCGAGACTTGACGCCAGCACAACTATAGATACCCTAAACCCAATAGGATAAGGACTGAGCCATGGAAAAACGACTCCATCTGGTTTTTGGCGGCGAACTCGTCGATCCGACGAAAAACGTCTTTAAAGATGTGGATGATTTGCACATTGTTGGGATTTTTCCAGACTACGACGCCGCTTACAACGCATGGAAAGCGGAAGCCCAGCGCACGGTAGATAACGCCCATATGCGCTACTACATCGCGCATCTGCACCGCTTGCGCAATGAGGGCACAGAAGCCTCCGCGACAGAAGAATTAGGGTAAAATTTAGATGAGTTCGCTCAGCCTGACGGCCTACAAAGCGCTGGCGCGAAGCACGACCCTGCCCCAAACAGATCCCTACCCCGAGAGGCCTGAGGGCCCATTAATTTGGGGTGTTGTTCATGACGACACATCTGCGCGGGCGCTGATACATCTCGTCGAACGGCTGCGCCAAATGCGTGGCCCTTGCACCTTATTGATGACCTACATCAACAAAGCGCCACGTTTCGTGAGCAGCAAAGGCACTTATTGCTTTGCCTTGCCCGTAGACACGAGCGAAACCGCAAAACGCTTTCTGGAGCACTGGGCGCCTTCGCTTTGCCTTTGGTTTGGCGGCGAACTACGCCCTGCTTTGATCGCGCAAGCCAAGGCAAACAGTTTGTGTATGAAACTTGTGTCGGCAAAAGAAGACTTATTGGATCAAGCCATTTGGCGCTGGCTGCCGTCCCTTTCGCGAGAAACTCTTGCGGCTTTTGATACTCTCGGTGCCAGTGACAGCTCCGCGTATCGCGCGTTGCGTAAAATGGATGGCGTGCGACGAAAAGTCGAAATTCAAGGGGTCCTACAAGTCGCGGCCATGCCACCGACGGTCAATGAAAGCGTTTTTGACGACGTATCGATGGACCTGAATGGTCGGCCGGTTTGGCTTGCCGCGCATATCCAAGAGGATGAGCTCAAGGACGTCTTGAAAGCCCATCGCGCATTGGTAAAGGTTAACCACCGTCTTGCCCTTGTACTTGTCGCGGCGTCTTTCCCCGTTAGTATCGAAGCCCGCTCAGTGCTAAAATCACAAGGCTGGCGCGTGTGTCATTGGGAAGATGGCGATCCAATCGACGAAAGCACACAAGTGATCCTTGTGGAAGAGCCCGAGGAAATGGGGCTTTGGTATCGCGTCGCACCGCTCACTTTCTTAGGCAGTTCTTTAAAATCAAACTATAAAGGCTGCGATCCATATATCCCGGCGAGCCTCGGCTCCGCGATCATTTACGGGCCAAACATTGGGCGACACACCGACAGCTATTCACGCCTTGCTGCGAGCGGAGCCGCACGTATCATCAAAGATGTGCAAGGCTTGACGCAAGCTGTCGAAAACCTCCTCGCCGCAGATCAATCTGCGCTGATGGCGCACGCCGCATGGGTCACAATTTCCGATGGTGCCGAAGCAACGGACGCTGTGATTGAGGACATTCAAATGCATCTCGACACTCTGGAAAGCATGCGATGAAGGCACCTGATTTTTGGTTCACGCCACCAGACAGCCCTGATTGGCGCGCCAAAGTCTTGGCACCATTGGGAACGCTTTATGCTTGGTTAACCGCGCGCCGCGTCAAAACTGCCCCAAGCTACGTCGCCCCAATTCCAGTCATTTGCATCGGCAATTTGAACTCAGGCGGCACGGGCAAAACACCCACAACGATTGCGCTGGCTCAGATGCTTTTATCAATGGGCGCAATTCCGCACATCGTTTCGCGGGGATACGGCGGCAAACATGTTGGGCCACACTTGGTGCAGGCCAGTAACGATGCAATTGACGTCGGTGATGAGCCTTTATTGCTCTCTGCATTCGCGCCAACTTGGGTCGCAAAAGACCGCAGCGCAGGCATTAAAGCCGCGTATGACGCGGGCGCCAGCCATGTTTTGATGGATGATGGGTTCCAAAATCCGTCAGTGAAAAAGGCGCTGGCAATTGTTGTGGTCGATGCGGAAAAGGGCTTTGGAAACGGTCGGTGCTTGCCCGCAGGGCCCTTGCGTGAACCTGTCTCAGCGGGATTGAAACGCGCTGACCTCCTACTCTCCATCGGGTCGAAGCGCGCGCAAGCAAGCTTTGATCTCACAAACCCACTGGATATGCTACGAATTCGCGGGCATCTAGAGCCGCTTCAAACCGGAATAGAGTTTGAGGGCATGCCCTGCATCGCATTTGCGGGGATCGGTCATCCCGAGAAGTTCTTCGCAACCCTGAAAGGGCTAGGTGCTAAGATCATCAAAGCAGAAGCCTTGAGCGATCATCAAACGCTGACACCTGCATTGATGAAACGCTTGGAACATGATGCGCTGCTGAACGACGCGCAGCTTGTGACAACTGAAAAAGATGCTGTACGTTTGCCACCTGCCTTTCGCCAACAGGTCGTCACGCTTCCCGTGCGATTGTCATTAACGGATGAAACAGCTCTACGTGCGGCGTTGACAGCACTGACGCCGTAACTCAAAACAGAACGCACGAGAGAAGCCTATTGACCCAGAGAGAGCAGATCATGATCGAGCAACTCAGCGCCATTGTTGGAAAAGATCACGTTCTTACGGGGGGCGATCTCGCCCGCTGGGGGCAGGATTGGATGGGGCAATATAAATCAGATCCCATCGCCGTTGTGCGTCCCGCTACCACTCAAGAAGTGGCCGAGGTGGTCAAGCTTGGCAACGCGACCAAAACGCCAATCGTTCCAGTCAGCGGCAACACGGGCCTAGCAGGTGGCGCATCGGGTCAGGGTCACATCATGATCTCGATGGAGCGCATGAACCGCATTTACGACATCCGCAAAGACGCACGGATAGCGATCGTCGGTGCAGGCGTCATTCTGGCCGATATTCATAGTGCTGCAAATGCAGAAGATCTGGTCTTTCCACTGACCTTTGGCGCGCGTGGGACTTGTCTGATTGGTGGCTGTATGGCGACGAATGCAGGTGGTTCCAACGTTGTGCGATACGGCAACACGCGCGACCTAGTGCTTGGCGTCGAGGTGGTGTTGCCCAATGGCGAGATCGCTGATCTGATGTCAGAGCTGCGAAAGGACAATTCGGGCTATAACCTCAAACATCTGGTTATTGGGGCGGAAGGCACGCTTGGGATCATCACGAAAGCTGTTTTGAAACTGTCGCCAAAGCCCAAAGCCTACGCAACCGCCATGGTCGCGGCCCCGTCTATTGGCAAAGGACTGCAACTTCTTAATCAATTGCAGGATGCGACGGGTGGCTCTGTTGAAGCGTTTGAATATATGCCACGCGCCTATGTTGAACGTCACTTAGAAATCACGGAAAGCGCGCGCGAACCGTTTGACGCACCCTATGACGTGAACATAATGGTTGAGGTCGGGACGACCATTGCCGCCAAGGCTAACCCCGACGCATCTGGCCAAGTACCCTTGGTTGCCGAGCTTGAAGAGATCCTTGCCGACTTGTTTGAGGATGGTGCAATTCTCGATGCGACAGTCGCGCAAAACGAGGCGCAAAGACGCGCAATGTGGGAAAGGCGCGAAGCGGCAGCAGAGGTAGTCTTAGTCCATAAACCCCTGATCAACCACGACATTGCAGTGCCCCTAGAAAAGGTCGCAGCATTTTGCGAGGCGATGGAGAAACGTTTGCCGACACTCGATGCAGACGCAAAGGCAATGATCGTGTCCCACTTGGGCGACGGCAACGTCCATTATTCAGTGTGGGGAAAAAGCCAAGATCCCGAAGTGCACGACGCGATCACCGAAGCGGTTGAGGATGAAACCCTCAAGCTTGGTGGAAGTTTTTCTGCGGAGCACGGGATTGGCGTGAGCAAATTACGCTCCATGGCGCGGCGCAAAGACCCTGTGTCGATTGCCGCGATGAAAGCGATCAAAGCAGCGCTCGATCCGAATAACATCATGAACCCGGGTAAGGTTTTGCCCGAGTAAATCGGCTTAGCTACGCCACTCAAAAAAGCCTTCGCCCGCTTCAGCCAGCAATTTTGCAGCCATTGCTTCGCCCATGGCAACGCCATCTTCAATGGTGCCGCTGACATCATCGCCGATGCTTTCAGATCCATCTGGACGTAGAACTTGACCACGGAAACGCATATTGCTGCCGTCGAGTTCAGCAAGACCCGCAATTGGCGTCTCACAAGACCCGTCCAACGCCGCTAGGAACGCGCGCTCTGCCGCAAGTCGCTGTCCCGTTTGTGTGTCGTGGATCGCAGCCAACATCTCGGCCGCGTTTGTGTCGTTGATACGACGCTCAATCCCAATCGCGCCTTGCGCAACGGCGGGCAGCATTTCTTCAGTTTCAATCGCACTTTTCGCGACATGGGCCATGTCCAAACGGCGCAAGCCAGCCATCGCAAGGAATGTGCAATCCGCAACCTTGTCTTCCAGCTTTTTCAAACGGGTCTGCACATTGCCGCGAAATTCCACCACATTCAGATCAGGACGATAGTTCAACAGTTGCGCGCGACGACGCAAAGACGAGGTTCCGACAACCGCACCAGAGGGCAGATCAGCCAAACGTTCATGACCAGAAGAAACGAACGCATCACGCACATCTTCGCGCGGCAAATAGGTATCGAGCACCAGTCCCTCAGGCTGCAAAACAGGCATATCTTTCATCGAGTGCACCGCAATATCAATCGCGCCGCTGAGCATATCATCTTCAATCTCGCGGGTGAAAAGGCCCTTGCCGCCAATCTCTTTCAAAGGACGATCAAGGATCTTGTCACCCGTCGTTTTGATCACTTTGATCACGAAAGCCTCTTCAGGCAGATCGAATGCGCCCGACAAACGACGACGGGTTTCATAGGCCTGCGCCAATGCCAAAGGAGAACCACGCGTGCCGATTTTCAGCGGTGAAGTCGGGGAAGGAAGAGTAATAGTCATGCAATATCTTTATGGGTGTCTAGTGAAGTTGACAACTGTTGAGCGAAGCTTTCGCGCAAACTTTTCAACCGTCCAATTTCAGTCGTCCAAAAGTATGCGCGCGGCATTGCCCTGTTCATCGTCATATTGATCGCTGCGCACCGTCCATATGAACGCCGCAAGGCCAACACCACCAAGGATAAGTGAGACAGGAATAAGGATCACGAGAACGTTCATTGGACAAACCTAATGCGTTGGGAATTCGATAGAACTGTGATGGAAGAGATCGACATCGCCAAGGCCGCGGCCAGTGGCGTCGCATACCCCGCAAGCGCAATCGGAATTGCGATGCCATTATAGATTGCCGCGATAGCAAAGTTTTGCTGGGACAGGCTGCGCGCGAGGCCCGCGATCTTCATCAGCAAAGGCAGCTCTTCAAAGCTGTCTTTCAAGATCACTATGTCGGACGCAGAGCGTGACGCATCAAGAGCAGAAGCCGGCGCAATAGAGGCATGCGCCGTCGCAAGTGCGGCAGTATCATTCAAACCATCACCCACCATCAAAACGCGTTCAGACTTTTCGCGCAGCTGCTCAAGGTAACGTAGCTTTTCTTCTGGGCGCACATTTGCGGTGACGGGCAAGCCTAGGTAATTGGCGAAGCGCGTCGCTGGCGCAAGCGCGTCTCCCGTAACAATCTCACAAGGCTGCGCGAGGCCTCGCACAGCAGAACGCACTCCTGTTCGCGGGGTTTCTCTCGCTTGGATCTGGAGCGGCTGCGCATCGCCAAGCTGAAGACCCAGATCATCAAAGTCAGCACCAAGCCAAGCACCACGGCCAAGGCGCACAGTCATGCCTTTCCACTTGCCGATGACACCACGTCCCGCAACTTCCTTAATCTCCCGGAACGGTACCGCACGCACACCACTTAACGCGTCAACCAAAGCGTGCGACAGCGGATGGTTCGAAGCCTGCGCCAACCCCTTAGCAACTGCTTTTTCTTTAGGCGTGATACCCCCTGGCAAAATCACTGAGGGCTGGCTCAACGTGCCTGTTTTGTCAAAGACGACGCGGCTGACGTCGGCCAAACGCTCTAACGCAGTGGCGTGTTTCACGAGGTAGCCCATGCTGAACAATCGACTGATTGCCGCAGTTGAAACCGCGGGCACCGCAAGGCCAAGCGCGCAAGGGCATGTGATGATCAGCACCGCAATTGCAACGTTCAAAGCGTGGCGAATGTCGCCATTTGCCGCGACCCAGCCAACAAAGGCCAGAAACGCCAGTAGATGCACGGCAGGGGCATAAATCTGCGCCGCTTTGTCGGCCAACGCCGTGTAACTGTTGCGGCTGTTCTCTGCGGTTTCGATCATGCTTGCCATGCGGCGCAAGGTGGTGTCGTCACCAACTGCACTTGCGCGCATGTACAACGGGGAAGCCACATTGATTTCACCCGCTTGCAAAAGCGCGTCTTCAACCATCTCTACCGCAGCGGATTCACCTGTGAGAAAAGCGCGGTCAATCAAAGCCGACGTGCTGATTAACACGCCATCCACGGGGATACGCGCGCCAGTGGGTACGAGGATCGTATCGCCAATAGCAAGCTGCGCAACCGCGATTTTTTCGACCAGATCATCGCTGACACGTTGCGCATGTTGCACCTCAAGCGCAGTCAGTTCCTTCGCAGCCGAGCGCGCCGCACTTCGCGTGCGGTGATCCATGTAGCGGCCAATCAAAAGGAAAAACGTAAGTGACAAGGCCGCATCGAAATATGCGTGAAGACCGCTATTCAGTGTCTCGAACAGGGACATGCCTGCTGCTAAAAGAATGGCGAGCGAAATGGGCACATCCATATTCAAGCGCCCTACTCTGAGCGCGGACCATGCATTTTGAAAGAAAGGCTGGCCCGAATAAGCAACGACAGGCAACGCGATCATTGCAGAGATCAGATGGAACAAGTCGCGCGTCGCATCTGCAGCACCCGACCAAACTGCGACCGACAGCAACATCACATTCATCATCGCAAAGCCTGCAACTGCCATTCGTAAAAGCAAATTGCGCCCGACCGTATCATGCGCCGTGTTCAAAGCTTCCAGATCCAGCGGATAGGCCTCAAATCCCAATTTGGTAAGGATATTCTCAACATGCTCAGAGCTTGCAGTTCCCGAGATCGTAAGCCGCTTGAGCGACAGGTTTACCCGCGCCGTGCGCACACCGTCTACGCCCGAAAGACCGCGTTCGATCTTTCCGATGCAGGCCGCACAATGAATGCTGGGCAGCGAGAACTGCAACGATGTGCCAAGCTCAATATCCTCCATTTCGGGCATCGCAACGCAGGCGGGGCAAACAGCGGTCATGACTTTACGGTCACAATGATGCGCTGTTGGAACAACGTTCCATCCTCTGCACGTGCTTTGAGACGCAAGTTCCAATTGCCTTTGCCTGCGACGACTTTTGAACGCAACGCATCGCCGTCAAACGTAAACGTAGGGGTTTCATCAAACGCGATATTCGTCGCACGCCCGAACGTTGCGCTTTCGATTTTCGGGGCAATCGGTGCACCGTCTTTCAAGATGATAAGCGACAAAACATGTCCCTCCAACACCGCCGACACATCCCAACCAAGCGCGGTTTGCGCGACGCGCTCAACGTCAAATGTTTGGCTTGCGACGTAGGAGTTCTTGACTTCTAACCCCGGAAAGGTTGCCACCGCTTTGTAAGCGAGCGCAAGATTCACGGCGATAATAATCCCAAAAACAGCGCTAAATCCGGCAAAGACATGCCATCCTTTAATCTCGGTCATTGGCTTTTTCTCCCGTTAAATATTGTCGATTGGCTGGCGCTCGCGCCGCTTTCTAGATCTTCGACCCAAATGCGAAGCGCCGTGCTTTCGATGCTTGCAGCCGGATCTTGCGGACGGGCTGTGATGTAGACGCGTTGCAGAACCGTTGTATCCGCAGGTACGTCGATCCACAGGACGTGGTCTTTGCCCTCCAGCTCAATCCGTAGAATTTCATTGCTGGTCAGATTCAGGTGAAAGCGACGGTCATCGCCAAGTTTATTGCGCAAGCGCACATCATAAATGTTGCGAATAGAGCCGTCAGATTGCAATACATAGGTTGGATTACGTTCGGGGCTGACGGTCAGCTCGATATCGCTGCGAATGAACAGCGCGAAAACGAGCCCCGCACCAATCGCTGCCCAAAGTGCCGTGTAAAACAACGTGCGTGGGCGCAGAACGTGTTTCCAAATCGGCTTGGGTTGCGCACCTGCGCGCTCCGCCTCTTCATCCGAAAGCGCGAGATAATCGATCAAGCCGCGTGGTTTGCCAATCTTGGCCATGACGTCATCGCAGGCATCAATACAAAGCGCGCATGTAATACACTCCATCTGTTGACCATCGCGAATATCGATCCCAACAGGACAAACGTTGGCGCAGGCCATGCAATCGATGCAATCCCCTTGCGGCGCGCCTGCCTTTACAGCCTCCGAGTTCTTGCGATCCTCGCCACGCCAGTCACGGTAAGCGACTGTGATCGTATCCGGGTCCATCATGGCCGCCTGAATGCGCGGCCAAGGGCACATGTATATGCACACCTGTTCGCGCATAAAGCCACCGAACACGAAGGTCGTCGCCGTCAGGATCGCAATGGTGATATAGGCTGCTGGATGAGCCGTGAAATTAATAAGGTTAGAAAGTAGCGTTGGTGCGTCTGCAAAATAGAAGACCCAAGCGCCGCCTGTGGCGACTGCAATGACAAGCCAACCAGTCCACTTGGTGAGCCGCAGACGCCACTTGTTGAGGATCCATTTCCCCTTCCAAAGGCGCACGCGCGCGTTGCGATCACCCTCGATCCAGCGCTCCACCAAGATGAAAAGATCGGTCCAAACGGTCTGCGGACAGGTGTAGCCACACCACACTCGCCCCAGCGCAGAGGTGAACAAAAACAGCCCCAAGCCCGCCATGATCAACAGGCCTGCTACGAAATAAAATTCATGCGACCAGATTTCGATCCAAAAGAAATAGAAGCGCCGGTTTGCCATATCTATCAACACGGCTTGGTCGGGCAGATTGGGGCCACGATCCCAACGCAGCCACGGCGTCAGATAGTAGATGCCGAGCGTTACCGCCATGATCCACCATTTAAACGTACGAAAGAACCCTTTCACCTTTCGCGGGAAAACGGGTTCTTGAGCTGCATAGAGTGCAGGAGCTGGGTCTTGTGACATATGTTTGATTTCCTGTTCGCACAATCACCCTAGCGCTGTCGGTTGCGGCGCACTTTGATCTACGTCAAAAAAAGTCCCGAAACGGCACAGTTTGCGAACAGGGCCGTTTCGGGATGTATCGCTGGCCAGTAAGAACCGGCAAGCGAGTCGACCTACTCCCCGCCTCCCAATGCATGGACATAGGCCGAAACTGCACGCACATCTTCTTCGCTAAGACGTTGACCCCAAGCTGGCATCACACCAAAGCGTGCGTTTTCTATTGTATAGCTTAGCGCATCGCGATTACCGCCATATAGCCAGATCGCATCCGCCAGATTTGGCGCACCCATGTCTGGGTCCCCCAGACCTGCATCGCCATGGCAGGAGGAACAATTGTCCGCAAAAAGCTCTGCTCCGATGGGAACAAGTGTTTGATCGTGCTCTTGTTTAGACAGCGATAGAACATACTCAATCGTCGCTGCAATTTCCTCTTTCTCAAGTAAATCGGCGAAAGCTGGCATTTCAGAATAATGGGCGTCATCATCCGTGTCGTTGCGCACACCATGGCGCACGGTGTGAATAATCGCTTCCATAGAGCCACCCCAAAGCCAGTCATTATCGAGCAGGTTGGGATAACCCACAGCGCCCGCAGCACCAGAGCCGTGACATTGGGAGCATTGCGCCCGAAACACTGCGCCACCGCGTGCAACCGCGTAGCGATTGAGGTCTGCATCTTCGCGTAGAACGGTCATTTCCGCCGCAAGCAAAGCCGTGACCAATTCTGCGTTTTGCTCTTGATGCGACGCGATATCCTGCGCCACGTTTCCACGTGTGGACCACTCTTTCATACCGGCTGTTGCGCCAGAAATCATCGGCCAAGCGGGATAAGCAATGGTATAGCCAATGCCCCAAATGATGGTGATGTAGAGCGTCCAAAGCCACCAACGCGGCAGTGGGTTATTCAGCTCTTCGATGCCATCCCAGGAATGACCTGTGGTTTCGACGCCTGTCTCTTCATCAAGTTTACGATCAGACATGGCTTGCCCCTTTCCCTATAAATGTCGCCTTTGCAGATGCGCAATTTTCGCATGTGCCAGAGCAAGTCTTGATCGCTGGTTCATCGCGCATTGGGATCATACTTGCATCGTAGCGCGCTCTGTTTTGGCTAGGTAAAAACGCCCAAATCGCCGTGCCAATGAAGAAGCAGAACATTGCCAGCAAGACCCAGCTGTCTGCAATTTCTCTCAGGAGTGAATAAGTATCCATCTGTGCACCCTATCGGCTTGCGTCTGGTGTAAAGGTGGAGAAATCGACCATGGTGCCAAGGATCTGCAAGTATGCGATCAAAGCGTCCATCTCGGTCAATTCTGGCTGTCCATCAAAGTTGGAGACAACCGCACCGGGGTAACGTTCGACCAAGCCATCCCAATCTTCATCCGGGTCGACCTGCACTTTGAAATCAGCCGAAGCCGACGCGATTTGTTCATCGGTGTATGGAACTCCGACGAAACGGTGCGTCTTTAACAACGCCTCGATATGTTCGCCGTCGATTTTCGCATCCGCAAGAAACGCGTATTTCGGCATAATACTTTCAGGAACTACAGATTGCGGGTCCATCAAATGATCAACGTGCCACGTATCGGAGTAACGTCCACCCACACGCGCCACATCAGGACCTGTGCGTTTGGATCCCCATTGATGCGGGTGATCATATTTGGATTCCGCCGCCAGTGAGTAGTGACCGTAACGTTCCACTTCGTCACGCATGGGTCGGATCATCTGGCTGTGGCATGTATAGCATCCTTCGCGGATGTAGATGTCGCGCCCCGTTAGCTCCAAGGGAGAATAGGGTCGGACCCCTTCCACATCCTCAATCGTGTTTTCGAGCCAGAACAAAGGCGCGATTTCCACGATCCCGCCGATAGTCACGACGAGCAGTGAAGCGGTCAAAAGCAAAGTCGGGCTTTTTTCCAGGATGGCGTGTTTATCAAGAAAGGCCATTGTTTGCGCTCCTTATTCCGCTGGAGTTGCATAAGGAAGGGATGTGGTGGCCGGTTCGGCACCGCGGATTGTCATCCACATGTTCCAAACCATCACCAGTGCGCCGCTGAGGAAGAGGAGCCCGCCCAAACCGCGTACCACATACATTGGGAACTTGGCGGATACCGTGTCGGCAAAGCTGTTCACAAGGAAACCCTGGTCATCCACTTCACGCCACATCAGGCCTTCCATGATACCGGTCACCCACATGGACGCCGCATAAAGAACGATACCCAGCGTCGCGAGCCAAAAGTGCCAGTTGATTGCGCTCTCGGAGTGCATCTTTTCGCGGCCCCAAAGTTTTGGTGTCAGGAAGTAGATGCAAGCGAAGGTGATCATACCATTCCAGCCAAGTGCGCCAGAGTGCACGTGACCAATGGTCCAGTCGGTGTAGTGGCTCAGGGAGTTCACAGCCCGGATCGACATCATCGGACCCTCGAATGTGGACATGCCGTAGAAACCCAGCGACAGAACAAACATTCGCATGATTGGATCTGTACGCAACTTGTCCCACGCGCCTTGCAGCGTCATCAGACCGTTGATCATACCACCCCAGCTTGGCATCCACAGGATGATGGAGAATACCATACCTAGGGTAGAAGCCCAATCCGGCAAAGCTGTGTAGTGCAAGTGGTGTGGGCCCGCCCAAATATAAAGGAAGATCAGCGCCCAGAAGTGAATGATCGATAGTTTGTAGGAATAAACTGGACGACCCGCTTGCTTCGGGACGAAATAGTACATCATCCCAAGGAAACCCGCAGTCAGGAAGAAGCCAACGGCATTGTGGCCATACCACCACTGCGTCATCGCATCCTGCACGCCACTGAAGACCTGCACGGATTTGCTGCCCCAAATGCTGACAGGGATACTTAGATTGTTGACCACGTGAAGCATGGCAACGGTGATGATGAAGCTCAGGAAGAACCAGTTGGCAACGTAGATGTGACGTTCTTTGCGCTTGAAGATCGTACCGAGAAACACTGCGAGATAGGCAAGCCAAACGATTGTCAGCCAGATATCAACATGCCACTCAGGTTCGGCGTATTCTTTGGATTGCGTCGCACCAAGCAGGTAACCTGTGGCGGCCAAAACGATAAACAGTTGGTAACCCCAGAATACGAACCAGGCCGTGTTACCACCCCATAGCTTTACCGCGCTGGTGCGTTGCACCACATAAAACGACGTCGCAATCAGGGCATTACCACCAAAGGCAAAGATAACAGCACTGGTGTGAAGTGGGCGCAGGCGACCAAAGTTAGTGAAGGGTTGTCCCCACTCGAAATTCAGTTCAGGAAATGCGAGCTGGAAGGCAATAAACGTTCCCACAAGGAACCCTGCGACACCCCAAAAGGCAGTCGCGATAACCCCTGCGCGAATAACACCATCCGTATAGACACCATCTTGCGGTGCCGCCTTCGGCTCATCAGTGTTTCGAAGAACCCATACGAACATGCCAAAAGCAATGAACATAAGCAGGAGCGCATGAAGCTGATACGCCAAATCATGCGCCCAACTGCTGGCCAACGCAGCCCCCAGCGTAATAAACCCTAAAAGAATGAGTTTGAGATAGTCCATAAAATGCCCTCACGGTTACTCGAGCACCAAAAGACGCTCCTGTTCGCAAGTTCGTTTTATGAGAGGTCGAGCCGGACTTCTTTGATCTAAGTCAAAAAGCGCCAATCGATAGATGTTAGACGATCATACCGCCGTCTGAATCATCTCCGGTTGCCTGTCGCAACGCGATCAAATCAACGATATTGAGCTGTTTGCGCCCGTTAAACGAAATGATTCCATCCTTTTTCATCGCGTTTAGTTGTCGGCTGACAGTTTCCAATGTCAGCCCCAAAAAATTGGCGATTTGATCCCGCGTCATCGCCATTTCTAGCGAAATGTGGTTTTTCTCCAAACTGACTTCACTGCGCTGCACGAGCAAATCGAGGAAAGTGGCGATCTTTTCACGCGCAGTTTTGCGTCCCAAAAGAATCATCCAGTCGCGCGCGGCGTCCAGCTCATCCAAAGTAAGCTCCATCAATCGCTGCGCCACATTAGGCGTCTCATTGATGAGCTTTTCGAAGGGTGCGCGTTCAAACCGACAAAGCGTTACATTGGTCGTCGCAGTAACATCAAACTCAACTGTTGTGCGCCCCGGTCTGCCAAGGAAATCAGATGGCAACAACAATCCAACCATTTGCGTGCGTCCGTCTTCAAGGGTTTTGGACAAATTAGCGACACCACTAACGACAGAAGCTACAAACTTAAGAGGCTCGCCACGCCACAGGATGACGTCACCCGCATCATAGGTTTGATAGGATTTCATTGCTTCAAGCAAGACCAGTTCATCGGCGTCACAGCGCGAACACACGGCGCGGTGCCGAATGGGGCATTCGCCACATCTCATCGCGGAAAGGTCTATTTTCGACATGTTGATCTGAATCAAAGTTCTTTTTGTTGTCTCATGCTAACAAAGCATATGGAAAAACACGACCCTCTTTTACGCTATGGCTTGTTTGATGCCAAAGTGCCGCGCTACACAAGCTATCCGCCCGCCAATCATTTTCAAAATGATGTGGGACGTCGCAATCAGATGAAGTGGCTGACGAGCGTTGAGGGCAATGAAACCGTTTCAATTTACATCCATATCCCTTTTTGCAAGCGCCTCTGCTGGTTTTGCGCGTGCAGGACGCAAGGAACCACAACGCTGCGTCCGGTTGATGCATATGTAGATATCCTGCTGAAAGAAATCGCGACCGTCCGCGCAAAGCTCCCCGATGGCATCACCATGGGGCGGCTTCATTTAGGGGGCGGTACACCTACTATTTTGTCACCAGAGACAATGACAATTCTCCTGGATAAGGTCTTTGGCGCGTTTGCTATTACAGAGGATTTTGAATTATCCGTAGAGATTGATCCGACAGAAGCCAGCGATGAACTTCTTCAAACCTTGATTGATTTCGGCATGAATCGCGCAAGCATTGGCGTTCAGGACTTTGCGCCAAAAGTTCAGGACGCGATTGGTCGTCTGCAAACGTTGGAGCAAACGAACGATGTCGTAAAGTTCCTTCGCAACGCGGGTCTCAAAGCGATCAATCTTGATCTCTTGTATGGATTGCCCTTTCAGACGCGGGCTAGCTTTCGCGAAACACTCGCACATGTTATCTCAATGGATCCGGATCGGCTTGCGATTTATGGCTATGCCCATGTTCCGTGGATGTCCAAGAGACAGGTTTTGATTAAATCAGAAACCTTGCCGGACACAATAGAGCGATATGAACTCGCAGCGATTGCGAACGACCTTCTGCTGTCCGTTGGATACAAAGCGATCGGCATTGATCACTTCGCAAAACCAACTGACAGTCTCTACACAGCAGACCGTACAGGCCAACTCAAACGTAATTTTCAGGGCTATACAGATGATCAAAACAAGACTTTGATTGGGTTTGGGGCTTCTGCAATCTCACATTTTTCGGATGGGTATCAACAGAACGCTGTTGCAACGTCCGCATATCAAGACAGAGTTTTGACAAACGGTGTGGCTGCTCACAAAGGCTATGAAATGAGCGACAACGACAAACTAATCGCTGCCATGATCGAAGAATTGATGTGTAGATTTTCGTATCCAACGAAGGATTTGCGAGCGTCTTTCCCGAAATCGGAAGATCAAATCAGACAGACGGCGGTCGCTTTGATGCAGCACTATATCGATGTGTTCAAAATAAGTGGCTCGGGCCTGGTCATGCAGCCTGAAACCTTCCCTTTGGTTCGCATCATTGCAAATTACATCGATTTGTTTACCAACAAAGACACAGTGCACACAGCTGCTATCTGAAGATAGAATTAGCGTTTAAAGCACGTTAAGCTTGCTAAGCGGTGGTTGGTCTGCGTTTCCGAATGAACGATTGAGAAGACTGCTAAAGTAAGCGATGTGAACTGCCCTCCCCGAAATTTACCTCTGTTTGGTGTAGCGTTTGCTCAACCTGTCGAAGTCGCAAACAGCTACAAATAAAGACTGTCGCGCACAAACGCCTCCGGTTAGGGTATCGGCGGATCTGCGTGATGCTAGAACGCAAAGGCCTGATCATGAACCAAAAGAAGCTGGACCCTGATCGCAAGCGGGCTCGTTCAAAGCTATTACTAGTGCGCCGCAAAATACAGCGGAATGCTTAAACCCACTTTGCCAAAGGTGGCAGGCTCATCAACACCGCATTGGCATCGTGACCAGTCTCAAGTCCGAACTTCGTACCACGATCGTAAACAAGGTTGTACTCTGCATAGAGGCCACGATGCACCAATTGCGTGTCCTTATCAGCTTCACTCCAATCATCAACGCGCCGTTTCTCGATCAAAGGTTGATAGGCGGGCAAAAATGCACGGCCAATGTCTTGCGTCAGTTTAAAGTCGGCGTCCCAATTACCCGTGCAACGATCATCCATAAAAATTCCGCCTACACCACGCGCTCGACCGCGATGAGGGATGAAGAAATATTCATCAGCCCAAGCTTTCAATGCGGGATAATGCTCACTCCCGTGTGGATCGAGAAAAACCTTTTGAGTTTTATGAAAATGCTCCGTGTCTTCTTCATACTCAAGACAAGGGTTAAGATCTGATCCGCCCCCGAACCACCATGCATGTGGCGTCCAAAACATGCGCGTGTTCATATGGACAGCAGGACAGTGCGGGTTCTGCATATGTGCAACAAGGGAAATCCCAGACGCCCAAAACCTTGGGTCTTCAGCCATCCCTTCTATCCCTTTTCGCGCAGCCATCGCCGCCTGGGCGCGCGGGGCAAGAGTTCCGAACACCGTAGAAATATTAACGCCAACCTTCTCAAAGACCCGACCACCGCGCATCACGCTCATTTCGCCGCCGCCTGCGTCCGTTCCATCGTCTGAGTGCCGCGTGGTTTTCGTCACTTCAAACGCGCCCGCTGACTTATCATTCATAGGGCCAACTGAATGGCTGTCTTCCAAGGATTGAAACGCCGTGACGATATCGTCGCGCAAGGTCTTAAACCACCGAGCTGCCTGCACTTTTTCAGCTTGCATATCCGATGTCATGTCGCGCTCTCCTCGATAACTCGCTTGTCTTCACATTAATGTGCCGGCGCGTGCACAGGGTCAAGCAATGTACGGCCACCATCAAGTGTTAAGATTTGGCCAGTCATAAATCCTGAGCCGTCCGAAGCCAAATATTGCACCGCTTCCGCCAATTCATGGGGTGCGGCAATGCGACCAAGCGGTGTGTTGTCTTCGATTGTCTCGCGATATTCTTGGGAGTTGAGCAGGGTTTCCTTTAGACTGGCGCTCATCACGGATCCGAAAGCGACGGCGTTCACGCGAATTCCGGATTCGGCCAGTCCCACCGCCATCGACCGTGTTAACTGATCGAGCGCCGCAGTTGAAACCGAATAAGCCAAGAGTTCGGGGCGTGCGCGGCGTGCGGCGATGCAAGAAAGGTTAATGATCGATCCGACTGATCCCTCTTCTCGACCCTCGGATTGTTTGATCATCCGTCGCGCAACCAATTGGGACAGGCGAAAACTGGTCATCAAATTTTGCTGCAGCAGCACGTTCATCGAATTATCATCAGCATCAAGTGGATCAGTTTGTAAGATTTGACGTGACCCATTCACCAGAACATCCACTGAATCAAACGCGTCAATCGTCGCAGATAGTAGGTTTGCAACAGTCAGTTTTTCGCGCAAATCGCCGGAGAAATAACGGATATTGCCGTCTTCACTTTGATCGCCCAATTCACGGACCAGGCGGCTGTCATCCATATCCGCAAACATGACATTTGCACCTTGATCGGCAAAATGTCGTGCGATCGCAAGGCCAATCCCGTTGGCAGCACCGGTCACAATTGCGGTTTTTCCATCAATTGAAAAAGACATCGTCGCTCTCCGCGCAAATGGTTAATTCTTCGGTATTATCCAAGCTTAGCGCGCCCGCGCGTCGCGCAGAAGACTTTGAAGCGATTTGTTCGCACGATAAGATCATATTTTTCAAAACTTTGCTCTATCGTTGTTTCATATGGCAAATGTGCGTTGGCCACCAAAAACAGTTTGCCCTCGGGGCGCAAGAGGCTTGCCGCGGCACGGACAAAGTTGATGCCAATCTGTGGCTCTGCGATGCGGGAGGTGTGAAACGGCGGGTTCATGAGTATCGCATCAAAAAGCTTGCTTTGGCGCCAATTCAAAACATCCGCCCAATGAAACTCAGCACGCGGATCTTCAACGTTTGCGCGCGCGCATTCCAAAGCTGCGGCATTGTCCTCAACTAAATGCAAAGTCTCGATCGACGGATTTTCAGACAGAGCCCGATCAGAAAGATAGCCCCACCCTGCACCGAGATCGGCGACATGCCCAGACAGACTCGTCGGTATATGTTGCATTAACAATTCGGACGCGGGATCGATATCATCTGCGGAAAAGACACCCGGCGATGTCAAATATCCGCCCTTATTTTTCTCTTCCGTAACAATGGGTTGCAGCAAATCTTGTGCATTACCACCTTTGAACCAAAGCGTCTTTCCGTGACCTTTAGAATAGCTCTCAACCCCCGACACTAAGCGGGTAATCTGTTTTGCAACGCTTTCTATGCCGTCGGTTTTCTGACCATCCACGATGATCCAACCCTCCGGCGCAGCTGCAATCGCAGCACTTATCAATTGCCAGATTTCTGATTTGGAGCGCGGGAGCAAAACCAAGGCATGTGCACATGCTTCATCTAGCGCGCGTGTGACTGAAATACCCGCCGACTTAAGCGCTTCATTCACAGTAAACATGTCACTGACACAACGCAGATAGCTCGTGTTGAGCCCGCTCACGCGCTCAAGCGCAATAGGCCCAAACACCGCAATCGTGCCATCAAGCACCGGCAAAAGCTCAGCGCGACGCGCAAGATCCAGACGCGCATGCTTCATAACAACGCTATTCTTTTTCCATAGTGCATTGCAAAGGATGTTGGTGACGCCGTGCGAAATCCATCACTTGGCCAACCTTCGTCTCCGCAATTTCTTGGCTGAACACACCTACAACCGCGACACCCTTTTGATGGACCGTCAGCATAATCTCAAAAGATTGCGCATGATTGAGGCCAAAGAAGCGCTCTAGAATGAGGACGACAAACTCCATCGGAGTATAATCATCGTTCAATAACAATATCTTATATAGCGGAGGCTTACGCGTCTTCGGACGTGTTTCGACGATGACACTTTCATCAGTGTCATAGTTAGAATTACCAGAAGCTTTAATGGGCTGAAATGTCATCGGTGCAGCTGTTCTCGGATTCTCGAAGATTTCACCTCTATATAACCCCAATACCCGAATAGAAAAGAGCGGAGCACATAAGCAGCGCAAGAACACATTCATGACACAATCGCTTGTCTTGGGGTCGCTTGGCGTTCAACCGCAATATCTTGTGATTTCACAACGGCAAAAATCGATAAATTCCTTTGTTTTGAATACTTTATTAATCGAAAATTATGTGCTATTTAATAGTTATAAAAAATAAGTCAGTCGGAAAATCGGCGGCGTTGAGGCAGTAAAAGGCAGAAATCGTGAAGGTACGGCATACATCGCCGGCCCGCTTAGGGCTATTAGTCATCTCGCTTCTTTGGTTGGTGGTTGCGCTTCCGCTTAGCGTATCTGCGGCCCCTTATGCGGCTTTTGTTATGGATGCACGCTCTGGCGAGGTTCTGCACGCGCGTAACGCTGATACGCGCTTGCATCCTGCATCGCTAACCAAGATGATGACGCTCTATGTCGCCTTCCAAGCCATTGAAAATGGTGAGATTACTCTCGATACCACAGTGAAAATTTCCGCCAATGCTGCAGCGGAACAACCCTCCAAACTCGGTCTGCGTTCCGGCCAGCGGATCAAATTCCGCTACCTCATTCGCGCGGCGGCTGTGAAGTCTGCAAACGATGCAGCGACAGCCATTGGCGAGATCCTTGAGGGTTCCGAAGCAGCCTTCGCACGACGTATGACCCGTACGGCAAAATCTCTTGGCATGTCCAAGACCACCTTCAAAAACGCACATGGTCTGACCGAAAAGGGCCACCTCTCAACAGCGCGCGATATGTCCACGCTGGGTCGCCATTTGCTCTATGATTATCCAGACTACTACAATCTTTTTTCGCGCAAATCGACGGATGCGGGCGTGAAAACTGTCCCTAACACCAACCGGCGCTTACTAAGCAATTATAGGGGTGCGGACGGAATTAAGACTGGGTACACGCGCGCCGCTGGTTTCAATCTTGTGGCCTCCGCAGAGCGCGGTCAGGAACGGATTATCGCGACTGTTTTCGGCGGTCGATCCACCGCGACACGCAATGCACGGGTGGCTGAATTGCTCGACATGGGTTTCAAGCGCGCGCCTTCTCGTGTTGCGCTGCGAAAGCCTACGAAACCCGCCTATGGCGGTTCGCGCGCGTCTGCGAAAACAATCCGCGTTGTAGGTGCAGTGAAGAAAAGCCTGCGACCTAAAGCACGGGCCTTGCGTCCAGAAACCGCGCCAGTCCTTGTGTCTTTGAAGGATGATGTGCGCCAGGCCTTGGTAGAAGCCCAAGTCAACGGCGCCTCAAACGGGCAAGTCACGCGCGCCTCGACAGCGGCTGTTTTAAGCTCGCCAAAGCCCGCGGCGCGACCAAAAGCGCTGCTTCTCGCCTCTCTCACTCAACCCAAACCAGAGCCGAGTGTGAAACCCAAGCAGCAAGTCGTCACGCGCATTTCGACGTCAGGTGGGCGGCATTGGGGCATCAACATTGGCCTCTATCCCAACCGCTACAAAGCAGAGCGCGTTTTGCTGAAAACCGCCCTCGCCGAGATGAACGCGCTCGACGGTGCTCGTCGCTCTGTGACGGAACGCAAAACCGGCTATGATGCTAATTTCGTTGGGCTTTCTCGTGAACGCGCTGATCTGGCATGTCGCAGACTTGCCGCACGCAATGTGCAGTGCTTTATGATCGGGCCCAGCTCCTAGATCTGCGATCTCAACCACTTGCGGAACGCCTTAAGCGACGCGCGGTGCACGCCAGCGCGCGTCACGATGTAGTAGCCAAAGTCTTCCTCATCTTCGAACAATTTGAGCAAGCGCCCGCTGTCGATATCCGCTTGCACCCAAACGCCTGCGGTTACGGCAATTCCCTGCCCCATACGCGCCGCGTCTAGGGTCAAGTTGCCTGGCAAAACCGTCACCCCGCCCTGCCCTGCATCACACACACCGTGCTTGGCCAGCCACAGCGAACTTTCAGAGGTTCCGACTTCTTGCAAGATCGGGAACCGCGCGAGATCTGCAGGAGATGTCGGGCAATCGTCACAAATGAATGCAGGCGACGCGACCGCAAAGCGCCGTGTTTGAACCAACAGCTGCGCGTCCAAACCATCCCACTCCCCTTGCCCAAATCAGATCGCAAGGTCCGCGCCAGTCGGTCCCAACGCGCTCATGTCCGGGTTCGCATCAATCACCACATTCACCTCGGGATGTTTCACGCGAAACTCCGCAAGTCTTGGCACCAACCAGTTCGCCGCGAAACTCGGTGTCGTGGAAACGACCAAAGGGCGCTCTGTGTCTTTCGTCGTCATCTGCGTCACTTGTGCGCTGATCGCTTCGAAGCTGCCGCTTAACACTTTGGCAAGCGCGAGGCCTTCATCCGTCAATTGCGCTTGCCTCGCGGTGCGATCCAAAAGGGGCACGTTGAGAAAGCTTTCAAGATTTCTGATCTGTTGACTAATCGCCGCATGAGACACGCTGAGGGTAGCGCCCGCGCGCGGCATCGACCCACTTTCGCATAGGCATGAAACGCGCGCAACGCAGATAAGGGCGGCATATCTCGCCAATTCATATGAAATCTCAGCTTACATATTGAAATTCTTCATGACTCGCAGTCTCCCTCGTTTCAATAAATATTCAAAGCATGAAATGAATAAAGGAGAAGAAAATGTTGAATATACTCGCAGACAGCTTTATCCGCGCCTCCTACCAGGACCGCTGTCCCAAACCGCGTTGGGACATGCCTGCACATTGGCGCGAACCGCATCATTATGCCCCGAAAGTCCCCTCAAAGGAGCCGCGCGATGATTGATCCGATTGTCTTTCTCGCGCCGCAAGTTGCCAAGAATTGCGGCCAAGGCACCTGCCGAGTCGGGCCAGCCTATCGCTGTCAAAGGTTAACAAAACGCCGCTAATTGAGCGCCCAAGGCACCCAGCTTTGGGCGTTTCTACATGTTCGCACGATGATCAAGCGCCGCACTTAGAAGCGCCTGCGTATATTCATGTTGTGGCGCACTAAACAGCGCTTCGCTCTCGCCCATTTCGACGATATCGCCTTGTTTCATCACCAAAACCTTGTGCGACATCGCCCGCACGACGTTCAAATCATGACTGATGAACAGATAGGCCAGCCCATATTTTTGCTGCAAACCGCGGAGCAATTCCACGATCTGCACCTGCACCGTCATGTCCAACGCACTGGTCGGTTCGTCCAAAACTACCAATTTGGGTCGCAGTATCATCGCACGTGCAATTGCGATCCTTTGACGTTGGCCACCAGAGAACTCATGTGGATAGCGGTGCATAGTCTTTGGATCTAGCCCCACTTCGCTCATGATGTCCGCGACCATATCACGGGGCGTTTTCGCGCCATCCGTTCCGTGCACGCCAAGCCCTTCGGCGATGATCTGCTCAGCGGTCATGCGCGGTGACAAAGATCCAAAAGGATCCTGAAAAACGATCTGCATGTCCTTGCGCGCAGCCCTCAACTGACGAGTAGACCATGCGCGTGTGTCTTCGCCCGCAAAATTCAAACCACCCTCAGAGGCAATCAAACGCATCATCGCAAGCGCCAACGTCGTCTTACCAGATCCACTTTCCCCAACAATACCAAGGGTTTCACCCGCGCGCACAGACAGTGTCGCATCGTTCACGGCTTTGACATGGCCAACAGTCTTCTTCAACAGACCTTTTTGAATAGGAAACCAGATTTTTAAATTTTCGGTGCTGGCAATTTCTTTAGCACCAGCAGGAACAGGATCAGGGGTGCCTACCGAATGCGCATTAAGCAAAATCTTGGTGTATTCGTGTTTAGGATTGTTAAATACCTCATCCGTTGGACCCGCCTCGACGATCTCGCCCGCCTTCATAACGCAAACCTTATCGGCAATGCTGCGCACAATTCCAAGATCGTGAGTGATGAACAGCAAACCCATGTTTTTGTGTTTTTTCAGGCCTGCCAGAAGCTCCAGGATCTGCGCTTGGATCGTCACGTCAAGCGCTGTCGTCGGCTCATCCGCGATTAATAGATCGGGATTATTCGCCAAAGCCATCGCGATCATAACGCGCTGTCTTTGCCCACCAGACAATTGATGCGGATAAGAATTCAAACGGCTCTCGGGATTGCGAATTCCGACCTCATCCAGTAGCGATAAGGTTCGGTCCCGCGCCACGTCTCCAACCACACCTTGGTGCAAAGCCAGCGACTCACCAAGCTGTTTTTCCAATATGTGCAATGGGTTAAGTGAGGTCATCGGCTCTTGAAAAATAAAGCTAATGTCGTTGCCGCGCACTTTGCGCAACAGGGCTTCGTCAGCGCCGACCATCTCTTGGCCCTCATAGGTAATTGACCCGCCTGTCACCGCGCTTGAGCCCAACAACGACACAGAACTCAGCGCTGTGACGGATTTTCCCGACCCGCTTTCACCAACCAACGCAACGGTTTCACCACGATCCACAGTGAAGCTGACGCCACGCACCGCCTCGCTTAGTTGACCATCTTGGCGGAAGGCAACTGTGAGGTCTTTGACCGTCAAAAGGGCGCTCATGAGAATGTCTTTCTTGGATCAAATGCATCGCGCACGCCCTCAAAGATGAAGACGAGAAGCGACAGCATCACGGCAAAGACAGTAAACGCGGTGAAGGCGAGCCAAGGCGCTTGCAAGTTCTGCTTAGCCTGCAATGTCATCTCCCCCAATGAGGGCGACGAGGATGGCAATCCGAACCCAAGAAAATCGAGGCCTGCTAACGCGCTAATCGTGCCGGTTACGATAAAGGGCAACATGGTGACGGTCGCGACCATCGCGTTCGGCAACATATGGCGGAACATGATCACTGTGTTGCTGACGCCCAAGGCTTTCGCCGCGCGTACATATTCTAGGTTTCGAGCACGCAAAAACTCAGCGCGTACGACTCCAACCAAAGCCATCCATCCGAAAAGCACCATAAGGAACACGAGAAGCCAAAAACTACGTCCCAAAATCGCAAACATGATAATGATGATGTAAAGCGAGGGGACCGCACTCCAAATCTCGATGACGCGTTGGAAAATCAAGTCAACCCAACCCCCGAAATAACCCTGCAACGCGCCCGCCGCGATGCCGATCACGCTGGCCAGTGAAGTGACAATCAACGTGAACAAGATCGACAATCGGAACCCGTAGATCACACGCGCGAGCACGTCGCGCTTCGTGTCATCCGTGCCCAACAAGTTTTCGCCGTTGGGCGCGAGTGGCGCAGCACCAGGACGATCAACCGTTGTGTCGTAAGCATAAGGAATCACGGGCCAAAGCATCCAGCCTTTGGAGAAACCTTCGCCCTCGAACGTGCCTGCCTCGATGGCGTTTACCGCCCCTTCGGGATCATCCCAGCACTCCTCCAAACCGCCTGATTTGATCAAACATTGCACTTCAATATCGCGGTAAACCGCTTCGGTTTCGAAATCTCCGCCAAAGGCTGTTTCGGGGTAAAACTTGAACACGGGCATGCTCAACTCGCCGCGATAGCTGACAGCGATGGGTTTGTCGTTGGCGATGAATTCCGCGAACAGGCTTAGGCCGAATAACACCGAGAAGATGATCAATGACCACAGCGCACGCCGGTTATTTTTGAAGTTGCGCCATCGGCGTTGATTAAGCGGGGACAGAGCCATGCGATCAGCCCTCCCGCTTTTCAAAATCAATGCGCGGATCGACAAGCACATACATTAAATCGCTCAGGATACTGACGATCAAACCAATGAGACCAAAGATAAACAGCGTGCCAAAAATCACCGGATAATCCCGCGCAACCGCCGCCTCAAAGCCAAGTCGCCCCAAACCATCGAGCGAGAAAATCGTCTCGATAATTAATGATCCGCTAAAGAACACAGAGATGAAAACAGCCGGGAAACCCGCGATCACGATCAGCATCGCATTGCGAAACACATGCCCATAGAGCACTCGGCTTTCGCTCAGCCCTTTAGCGCGCGCGGTCATCACATAGTGCTTTTTGATCTCATCGAGAAAGCTGTTCTTGGTCAGTAAGGTCAACGTCGCAAAGGCAGAAATGGTCGAGGCGAGCACCGGCAAAGCGATGTGCCAAAGATAATCGAGCGCTTTGCCAATCGGACTAAGGTTCTCAAACCCTTCAGAGGTCAGCCCCCTTAGCGGGAAAATCTGCCAGTAAGAGCCCCCCGCAAATAGCACGAGCAGCAGAATCGCGAACAAAAATCCAGGGATTGCATAGGCCACGATAATCATCGCGGAGGTCCATGTGTCAAAGCTCGTGCCGTCATGCACCGCCTTGCGAATGCCTAACGGAATCGAGACCAGATACGCAATAATCGTCGACCATAGCCCCAGCGTGATCGAAACGGGCATCTTTTCGAGCACCAAATCCACAACGCTGATGGAACGGAAATAACTCTCGCCGAAATCAAGCCGCATGTAATTCCAGAGCATATTGAAAAACCGCTCAAGCGGCGGTTTATCAAAACCGAATTCTTTCTCTAACTCTTCGATAAATTCTTTAGGCAGCCCACGCGCACCGACATAGTCACTGTCAGATCCGAAGGTTTCTTCCGCCACATCATTGCCCCCGCCGGAAAAGCCCTCGAACACGTCACCCCCACCCTGCATTTGAGCGAGAACCTGTTCAACAGGACCACCGGGAACGAACTGAACTAGCGTGAAATTGACGATCATAATCCCGAGCAACGTCGGTATGATCAGCAATAGCCGTCGAAGAATATAAGCGCCCAAAGCGGTTTACCTCAGAGCGCCAGAAGCTTTCAACGCTTCATGCTTCTCTTTGTTATACCACCAAAAATCAAGCGCACCCAGCGCAAGGGGCGGTAGATTTTCAGGGTGCTCATACATGTCATAGGACGCGACCCAATGTTCACCCACATAACCGGAATGGATCTGAATGCGCAAATACCGCAACACTCGATCGAGCGCACGCAAAGCTGCCTCTTCTTCTTCCCGCGATGTGGTTTCAAGCGAGCCATCAATGATCGCATCCACCAACGGGCTTTGCAGTGACTGTGGATTATACGACGACACCACAGCCGTTTCTGAGCCATACGCCTGCTTGAGGCCTGTTCCCGCCGCCAAGAAAGGCTGGTTGCGGAAGTACATCATGTCCCAGTCTTTGTCGTAGTAGCGCGACGCATATTGCGCGGAATCAATCTTTTCCATATCCGCGCTGATGCCCCATTTATTCAGGGTCTGGACGTAGGTCGTTATGATCGCTTCAACGGTGTCACCCGTACTGGAAGACAGCATGATTTTGAACTCAATCAACTTTCCATCGGCATCAACGAACTTGCCATCATCATTGACAGACCAGCCCGCGTCTTTCAGCAATTTCAGCGCCTTACGCTGATTTCGACGATCAGAAACTGTATCACCGTTAGAGGTATGCGCCATCACAGCTTCGCCGTTCATCACCACATCTGGCACAAGATCACCAAGGCTTTCTAAGAATGCACGCTCCAAACCTTCGGGCACGCCTTTAGCCTCTAGCGCCGAATTCTCAACGAAGGAATTGCGCTGTTTCGTCAGGCCAAACTGCAAAGACGAAGAGACCCATTCAAAATTATACGCAAGGCTCAACGCTTCGCGTACGCGCAGGTCCGTGAACGGTTCGCGCAGCAGGTTGAACACGAAGCCAGAGGGCGTTGGCGGATTGTCATTCGGCAACTGCTCGCGTTTGATATAGCCCTTTTCGACACCCGGGAAATCATATCCCGTCGCCCACTGTTTAGTGCTGGTTTCTTGACGGAACGTGTACTCGCCCGCCTTGAAAGCCTCAAATTCGGCAGTCTGATCGCCGAAATATTCCACACGCACGCGATCAAAATTGTGACGCCCCACGTTCACGGGCAAGTGCCAGCCCCAATAATCCGGGTTGCGCTTGTAAATAATGAAACGGTTGATCTCAAAATCTTCAACCACATAAGGGCCAGAGCCAAGCTGCGTGAGCAAAGACGGCTCATCAAGACGCTCGCCAGTTTCTTCATACCAGTCTTTGGAAAACACCGGTGATCCGCCAACTTGGCTTATCAGGGAGCGGCGTGAAATACCGTCAACGAATGTGTATTTCAGCGTTTGATCATCGATTACTTCAACACCCGAAATGCGTTGCTTGACAGAACGCGCGTAGCTGCGAATGCCCTGCTCTAAGAACAAATTGTGCGTGAACGCGGCATCATGTGCGGTCAACTGTCGCCCATCGGAGAATTTCGCTTCCGTGCGCAGGTGGAAGACGCACCATTCTTTGGTCGCAGGATACTCTACCGCTTCGGCAAGGTGGCAATACGCATCTGTGATCGAATCTGCCGGAACCGCGGCATCAAAAGGCGCGCGGCTGAACATCGCCTCCGCGATCAAACCCGAATACTGGCCGGGGCGGCCCTTGCTCGCATAGCGATTCATGCCGTCAAACGTGCCGCGTGTGGAGAGAGAAATCTCACCACCTTTCGGCGCATCTGGGTTCACGTAATCGAAATGGGTGAAATCCGGTGGATACTGCAAATCGCCGAAAAAGGAATATCCGTGACTTCTAATGATCTCTTCAGATCCGCTTTGCGCCAATGCCACTTGAGGCAAGCCAATCGCTACACCAGCACCGCCAGCGGCCATGCCAAGCATCAGATCGCGGCGTTTCAAGGTGATTTCGCTTTTTGGAAATTTACCTGTCATCGTTGTCTCCCAATATCTGTCGCGTTTACGCTTATTTTCTATCTAACATAGCTAAAGCGCTGCACACATCACATTCAAGCGTTGAATGAATGAACTGGTTGTGAAGAGAGCGTGCGTTGGCTCAAAATCAAGCAACTCCCAAAGAAAAAGCCGCCCAAGCGCTTGGCTGGACGGCTTTAAGGAAATTCAAAGTAGCGAGGAGCGTTATTTGATAGTCTCAAGATAGGCGATCAAGTTCGCGCGATCCGCGTCTTTTTTCAGGCCGGAAAAGCTCATCTTGGTGCCTTTAACGTAACCTTTGGGGTTGGTCAGGAAAGCGTTCAGCTCTTCATAACCCCAGTTGCCTTCCATTTCGGCAAGCGTCGTGGAGTAGCCGAAGCCTTCAATGGATCCTTTGTCGCGGTTCACAGTGTTAAACAGATGCGGACCAGTGCCGTTCGCTCCGTCTTCCAACTTGTGGCAGGCTTTGCACTTGCCAAAGACTTTCTCGCCCTTGCCGATGTCTGCAGCAGCGATCAGTTCAACGATGTTGACCTCTTCGACTTCTTCAACTTCGCCGGCGCTTTCAACTTCGATCACATATCCTGCTAGGTGCTCGCCGTCACCGTGACCACCGCCCATGTGATACAGTTCTTCTGCGGCCCAGCTGCCCATCAGGAACAACAACAATGCACCGCAACCAGCGCCAAGGATTTTGGTTAATGTCATGGTGTCAAACATGTGTCTTGTCCTATTGGATATCTTTGCGCGGACATCTATGGCTTTCATGGGATTAAGGCAAGGTGTAGAACCCGCGACGAAACGCCCGAGTGGGACAGTTTTTTAGACACAATTAAAGAGGATACGCACCCATGACCAAAAAGATCGCATTTCAAGGCGAACTTGGGGCCTATTCCCACGAAGCTTGCGCCCAGAATTACCCCGATATGAAACCGCTGCCCTGCCGCACGTTCGAGGATGTGATCAACGCCGTGAACTCCAAAGACGCTGAATTTGCGATGCTTCCGGTTGAAAACTCGACCTATGGACGTGTGGCCGACAGTCATCGTTTGTTGCCCAGTTCAGATCTGCACATCGTTGGCGAGGCCTTCACACGCGTGCGCATCAGTCTCATGGCGATGCCGGGCGCTGAACTTTCAGACATCAAAAAGGTGCGCGCACATACGGTTTTGCTCCCGCAAGCGGCCGCATTTTTGAACAAACACAACATTCACCCCGAATCTGCCGTCGATAGCGCGGGTGCCGCGGCAGAACTGGCAGAAAGCGGAGATATGACCAGCGGCGTACTTGCGAGCGAATTCGCAGCACAGATTTACGGCCTAAACGTGCTTGCCAAGAACATCGAAGATCACGGGCATAACACGACCCGTTTCTTAGTAATGTCACGCGACTGTGATCTCTCCGAGCGCGGCAATACGGGCATGTTGACCAGCTTCATCTTTCGCGTACGCAACCTGCCAGCGGCACTTTACAAGGCGATGGGTGGTTTTGCGACCAATGGGGTCAATATGACCAAGCTGGAAAGCTACATGGTGGATGGTCACTTCACAGCGACGCAATTTTACGCTGACATTGAAGGCCATCCAGAGGATGAAAACGTCAAACGCGCGCTGGACGAGCTCAGCTATTTCACCAGCGAGATCACAATTCTAGGCACCTATCCGCGTGCGCCAGAACGTGCGGGTACCACGGATTAAGCGCTGTTCGTAGATTTATACTGACGTTCGATCATAACCGCAAAATCAGCCGCGCGCTTGCGAAACCGCTTTTCCAAACGTGATTTTCCGAGCCGCATGGTTTGCACCATCAAACGGCCAGATAGGCTTTTGGGTTTCAGCTCAATCGCGATTGACGCGCGCGTACGGCTCTTGGATAGCGACATCAACTCCAACGTCGCATAGGCGGTCACATCGTTGCTTTGCAACTCAACCTCGTAGCCGTCACAGGGTTCATAGCCGATCAACTCCGCTTCGATCTTACGGTTTTTGCCGCGAAATTTGAACGCAGAGACCCAGGCCATGCCTGTTTCGTGACGCTTCAGCGAATCAGTTCTGCGCACCTCTGCGCCGCGCCGCAAAGCAGATCGCTCAAACTGATCAAAGTCTGAAAACAATGCGAAAGTATCCACGATCGGCGCTTCGATATCTTCTTTTGTTGAAAACTTCATGAGCCTGCCCGCTTTGAGTTTCTTCGATTTTTGGAAATCTATAACCTAAGAAAGTTACTCAAGTCTATCGCTCAGCCAATGCTCAAGAATGAAATGCGCGATTGCCCCTTTACGCGCGGGCAGCATTTTAGGGTTCTCACCCGCAAAGGTCAGCATCATCTCTTCGCGGCTGACCCAGATCGCATCCTCGATCTCAACGGGATCAATGGTGATCTCATCATTCAGCGCCTCACCATGACAGCCAAACATCAGCGAGTTGGGAAATGGCCATGGTTGGCTGGCAAGATAATCGACCTGCCCAACCTTGATACCCGCCTCTTCAAAAACCTCACGCCGTACTGCCGCTTCCAGCGTTTCGCCCGGCTCCACAAATCCCGCCAGCAGCGAATACATCCCCTCAGGCCAATAGGGCGAACGCCCCATAAGTACCGAATTACCCCGCGTGATCAGCATGATCACCACAGGATCCGTGCGTGGAAAATGCTTGCCGTCGCATGTGCCGCAATCACGTTGCCAGCCTGACACGCTCATTTGGCTCTCAGCACCGCATTTGGAACAAAACCTGTGACTCGAATGCCAAGAAAAGACAGCGCGTGCAGAAGCGGCAAGTTCCGCATCACGCGCCGTCAGCCGTGTCATGTTACTGCGCAATTCCGCGAAGACATCTGTTTCAGGCAAATCAGGGTGCTGTTGTTCGGTCGGGTCAAGAAACGTGTTCATCGCCGTTTCATCAACACCCTCAGGGCTCCAATCCGAAAGATCATGCGCAAAGACAGCTTGCCCCTCGTCAATTCCTAAAAAAATCGCTTCTTTTGCGCGCCCTTCAAACACAGCATCGCCCATCGGGATGCGTGCGAGGGCGTCCCAATCCCCACGCCGAATCAAAGGCTTGCCGCGCCAGAACACAATCGCCTCCGACGTTGGATCGCTCAGGTATGCCGCCATCTCGGGCGTATCACCACGAAACTGCGCAGCGCGGTCCAGGCCAGAGCCGCCGAATGTCACTGTTTCTGCTAATTTCATGCCTGCGCTCCTCATAACTTTGGAGCACGCTATGTCCGATGCGGTGGCAGGTTCAAGTCTTGCAATGCGCGCAGGGCAATCGTATATGAGAGCTGAGAGGTTGGCGCGGGCGAGTGCCTCGCCAACCTGGTCAGATCCGGAAGGAAGCAGCCACAACGAGCCCCACTTGGGTCGATGTCCAACCTCTCACCTAATTTCCCTTTTGCAGCAAGCCCGTGACCGCCCAGCGCAATTGCGCATCGGTTTCCACGGCGCAGGGGCGCACTTTGCGCAAACGCAACAGCGCCTCGACGGCGTCGTCTCCCGCTTCCACCATCAAGCGCAGCGCCAACATGCCAGAGCGCCCGCAACCGCCTTTGCAATGGATCAACACGCGCCCCTTGCCATTCAGCGCTTTCAAAATAGCGTCGCGCGCGTCTGGCCATGTGCGCATGAAGTCCGCGTCAGGCGTGCCGTAATCCTCAATAGGCAAATGCATCCAGCGCGCACCACTTTCGGGAATATCTTTGCCAAGCGACTCGACCCGCGCCTCCGCATGTTCACCGCGCGTTGTGGCAGAAACCACAATCGAGGGTTTCCAATCACGTATAAATGCGAGATCGGCAGCATAGGAACCTTGCAAACCAGGCAGTTGCGAAATCGCGAGCGACCCGCCACCAACCCCTAGTGCATGAATGACCAAATCTGTCATACGCTACAGCCGACGCGCGCTGAATGCGTCGCACTGGTTGATATCGTCAGTCTGGAAAAGCCTTTGGCGAACCAGCTTGCGCGTTGTTTGCTTATGCCATGGGTAAGCGACTGCGGCACGCGCCCTGCGCGCTTTTGCAGTTGATCGTCGCCAATCATCCGTGCCACGTTAAGCGCCTCCTCGATGTCACTGGGTTCCAGCAACTCCTCAAGAGAGAGCGCCCAAACACCGCTATGACAATCCGCTTGCAACTCCAAACGCACTGTCGGCGCGTTCGCATCGGTCTGGCTGGATTGTTGGTGTGCGAGGTGGACCTGCCCCAAGATCCTTAACTCATTCTGCACATGATGCGGGACTTCATGGGCAATCACATAGGTCGCCGGAAAATCACCCTTCGCCTCTAATTGGCGCGATAAAGTCACGAAGAAATCGGTTTTAAGATAGGCCTTTTCATCCGCAGAACAGTAAAACGGACCCGTCGCACCAGAGGCCCCGCCACACGGACTTTGCGTAACATCCGCATTAAGAACCGAGGTTGGCGGTGTAAAATTTTTGCCTACCTGACGTGGGAAAATCTGCGCCCAAACCTGTTCGGTCGTCGCCAAAATCTGCGAAGAAAATTCTGCTGCGCGCTCTTCCTCTGCGAAATAGCCAATCGCTAGCACCAGGATTAAGCCAAACCCACCAATCGGAGCCGCCTTCCCACCACGTCCACCGCCTTGACGACGGCGATTTTCAATGTTGCGACTTCCTCGCCGACCACGCAAACGCATGTGAACTCTCCTAACACTTCCCCTATCCTTACCCCGATTTCGCGCAATCGGCTAGACGGCGCGCGCACCCACGCTTACCCTATGACCAGTTCGAATCCCGAAAGCGCATATGACCAACACGCCTGACACCGCCTACCGCGTCCTAGCGCGCAAATATCGCCCCGAAACCTTTGCCGATCTTGTTGGCCAAGAGGCGATGGTGCGCACGCTCAAGAACGCCTTCGAAGCGGACCGCATCGCGCAGGCATTTGTGATGACGGGTATTCGCGGCACAGGTAAAACCACAACCGCGCGAATTATCGCTAAGGGCATCAATTGCATTGGTCCTGATGGAACTGGTGGTCCGACCACGGAACCCTGTGGCGTCTGCGAAAACTGCGTGGCGATTATGGAAGGGCGTCATGTAGACGTCATGGAAATGGACGCCGCTTCGCGCACGGGCGTTGGCGATATCCGCGAAATTATCGAATCTGTGCATTACCGTGCGGCTTCGGCGCGCTACAAGATCTACATTATCGACGAAGTGCACATGCTCTCGACGTCGGCCTTCAACGCTTTGTTAAAGACACTGGAAGAGCCACCCGCCCACGTCAAATTCATCTTCGCTACGACTGAAATTCGCAAAGTGCCTGTGACGGTTCTTTCGCGTTGCCAGCGTTTCGATCTGCGTCGGATTGAGCCTGAGGATATGATCGGCATGCTTCAACGCATCGCCGCTGGCGAGCATGCTGAAATTGCTGAGGACGCGTTGGCCCTAATTACCCGCGCCGCTGAAGGCTCTGCGCGTGATGCGACGTCTCTCTTGGATCAAGCGATCAGTCACGGCGCTGGCGAAACCACGGTTGAACAAGTGCGCGCGATGCTGGGTCTTGCGGATCGTGGTCGTGTGCTCGACCTTTATCAAATGATTATGCGTGGCGATGCGGCGGCGGCTTTGACCGAACTTGGCGAGCAATATGCCGCTGGCGCTGACCCTATGGCAGTGCTGCGCGATCTCGCGGAAATCACCCACTGGATCAGCGTCGTCAAAATCACGCCTGATGCGGCGGATGATCCAACCGTCAGCCCTGATGAGCGCGCACGCGGTCTGCAAATGGCCAACGATCTTCCCATGCGCGCGATGACGCGGATGTGGCAAATGCTACTCAAAGCTTTGGACGAAGTCGCAAGTGCCCCCAACTCCATGATGGCCGCTGAAATGGCGATCATACGTCTTACGCATGTGGCCGAACTTCCTAGCCCTGAAGAGCTGATCCGCAAACTGCAAGGCACACCACCCCCTCCGCCCTCTGGTGGCGGCGGTGGAAACGGTGGCGGTGTAAGCGCGGGTGCAACTTCTGTCGCAAACGCGCAGTCTCGCATGAGCTCATCTAGTGGTTCCTCTGGTGGTGCAGCGACGGCCCAACAGCTTGATGCGGACGCGCTAGAGCGCTTTCCCACCTTCGATCATGTTGTAGACCTCATCCGCGCCAATCGCGATGTGAAGCTTTTGGTCGATGTGGAGGGTGGCATCAGGCTCGCCAACTACCAACCCGGCCGCATTGAGTTTGTCGCACACCCGAAAGCGCCGAATGACCTCGCCCAGCGCTTGGGCCAGAAACTACAGCTTTGGACCGGCAACCGCTGGGCTGTCACGCTTGTGAACCAAGGTGGTCGCGAAACGATTGCCGAGAAACGCGATGCGGTGGACATAGCGCTGAAAGAGGAAGCGGCATCTCATCCGCTCTTACAAGCCGTCTTCGAGGCTTTCCCAAGCGCGCGCATCATCGACATCAAAACCCCCGCGGAGATCGCGCAAGAGGCTATGGTCGAAGCGCTTCCCGAGGTGGAAGACGAGTGGGACCCCTTCGAGGAAGACTAAACGCGGCATAGTCTCTAAACAGATGCGCTTTTCGGTTACGCTTGCGCTGTTTTACGCCCCGCTTGGGACGGCGAGAAAGTGACAGGTTTGCGAGAGACGCTGACGCTTGCAATGACAACTCCAAGTTTGATCCTCGGCTTCGGCGTTCTCATCGCGCCAGGGCTTCGCAAACTTTAGTTCAGTGTTTTGCTTTTCTTTTTGTCGGCGGCTTGGGCGTTTCACATTTTCTTCGATGAGCTACTTTTTGATCCGCTCTTCACCGCTCAAGAAGTTGGCTGCATCGGTTCCTTGCTTACGTATCTGATCCTCGGCACATTCATCTGCGCCGCCACACTTGCGCTCACGATCATTTACCGTCGCCGCTAAACCTTCCTTGCCCCAAAGCAAGCAGCCCCTTATCTAGGTCCAAAGCTTTCACAGGAGAACAAAGATGTTCAAAGGACTAGGCCAGCTCGGCGATATGGCGGGTATGATGAAAAAAGCCAAAGAAATGCAGGACCAGATGGGTCAATTGCAGGAAGACTTGGCCTCCATGACCGTTGTTGGCGAAAGTGGTGGGGGCCTTGTGAAAGCGACGGCAACTGCCAAGGGTGAACTCATCGGCCTCGACATTGATCCCTCCATCTTCAACGGCGATGAAAAAGAAATCGTCGAAGACCTGATCCTTGCAGCGATCAAAGAAGCACAGCAAAAAGCGTCGGAAAAATCTGCCACCGAGATGGGTAAACTGACCGAAGGTCTGGGTCTTCCCGCAGATATGAAGCTGCCGTTCTAATCGCTTCATCCTGCCAAATAAACTCCCGCCGGAGGCTCCCGCAGCTGGCAACTAGGAGCAACAATTGAGTAGCACCAAAGACATCGACGCGCTCATCGAAATGATGGCCAAGCTCCCAGGGCTTGGGCCCCGTTCTGCGCGCCGTGCGGTGTTGCATTTGATCCGCAAACGCTCGCTCTTGCTCACACCCCTTGCTGACAGCTTGCAAACCGTGGCTGCGACAGCGCGCGAATGTCTCAATTGCGGCAATGTGGGCACGGCTGATATCTGCGACATTTGCGAAAGCGTGAAACGCGCCAATGGCATTCTGTGCGTCGTTGAGGACGTGTCGGATCTTTGGGCGATGGAACGATCAGGCGTGTTCAAAGGCCGTTACCATGTGCTCGGCGGAACGCTCTCTGCGCTCGACGCGATTGGCCCTGATGAGTTGCGCATCCCCCGCCTGATTGACCGCGTCACCAGCGAACACATCACCGAGGTCATTCTAGCGCTCAACGCCACCATCGATGGTCAAACCACCGCGCACTACATCGCGGACCTCTTGGAGAACCGCGTCACCCTCACATCCCTCGCGCAAGGTGTCCCGATTGGCGGCGAGCTCGACTACCTCGATGATGGCACCATCACCGCCGCGATGAACGCGCGGAAGCCGATTTGAGTGGCGTTTTTTTTGAAATTACATAACAGCGCTTATCGGTGAAGCTGCGCCCAGAAAACCTAATGTTCAACAAACGGTGGCTTGTGGAAAGGTTGTGCGGATTGGTTTTTCGGCAAGGCAACAAAATTTGATGAACGCGGACCAACTTGCGCCAACTGAAAATTGCAGGCAGAAGGCCGATATATTGCGAAAAAATCTAATGATATGGAACTCAATGCAAATGAAGAAAAGGCTCAAACAAGCTTGGGGCATTTTAGACACTTGGATTCTTCGTTGGGTATCAGCAGTTTTTACATCAATAACCGTTATTCTTGCATTCTTACTCGACATTGATGTCTCACTTTTGCGTAAGGAAAATCCCAACTGGCATGGAGCACTAGACTTACTAGAGGGCATTTCTCTCTACAAAACTCTCTTAGTTTGTGCTGTTATTTCCTTTTTTGGTGCTGCTTATAATACGTTTAGGTCAGGCAGTATCAGCAAGCTGTTGAAAAAGAACTTAGAGCTTGACCAAGATATTGGAAAGATAGCTGAAAACATCCATGTTCTCTTCGAGAATGTGCTATTCAGCTTAGCCACCAAGCTTAATTTGGATGATGCTGGCAGCGAGAGAGTTTCGATTTATGTCCATATGAGCGAAGAAACTGCATTTGTTCCCTGTGGCCGATACTCCTATAATCCAGAATTCAAAAAGAAAGGGAGGACAAGTTTTGCCACTAACCAAGGCTGCATTGAGCGCGCTTGGCATCTTGGATGGCTTTTTGCTAATGACTTCCCAGAAGATAGAAATGGGAGAGAGTACAGAAATCACATGCTCGAGCACTACAATATTCCTCGTAATACCACCCGAGGGATGAAGATGCGTCCTGCAGGCTAGCTGCTCGAAGTATATGCACTCGTTTCCCTTCTGACGTGCATCACATAAAACCCGTTACACGGTGTGCACACTTACTTCCGAGCCATACGCTCTCCGATAGGTTGCACAAAGCGACAAATCACATGACCTCTAAACAACAAAAAAGCCCCGAGCACGTCTATGCACGGGGCTTTCTAACTCAGATCAGCGAAAAGGCTTATTTGTCGTCATCACCCTCAGCATCATCACCGGGTAGGTTAAAGAAGCTTTCAGCATCGTGGATGTCGCCAGTCTCTTCTTCTGGTTCAACAGGCGCGTCACCTAGCGAGAACGTTTCAAGACCTTCAATCGCAGATGGGATCTTCGGCTCAGCTTCCATGCCAAGCGATTGTTCTGTGCTCACTAATTTGCGACGCTCGTCGTCGCTCATCACTTCGCCATCCGCCGCTTTCTTGGCTGCGGCTTTCTGTACTGCTGCATCCAACTCAGACTGCTTACATAGACCCAAAGCCACAGGATCAATCGGCTGGATGTTGTTGATGTTCCAATGCGTACGCTCACGGATCGCTTGGATCGTTGGCTTAGTTGTACCAACCAATTTGCCCACCTGACCGTCAGTCAGCTCAGGGTGGAACTTCACGAGCCACAGAATAGAGGCGGGACGATCCTGACGCTTGGACAAAGGCGTGTAGCGCGGGCCGCGGCGTTTCTCTTCGCCCTGCGCAGCAGCGTTGAATTTCAACGCCAACTTATGCATCACGTTGTCTTGCGCGGCGTCGATTTCTTCCTGAACCAACTGATTGTTGGCAATCGGGTCGAACCCTTTCACGCCAGCGGCGACATCACCGTCTGCGATGCCCTGCACTTCCAGCTCGTGCATGCCAACGAAATCAGCGATCTGCTTGAAGCTTATCGTTGTGTTATCCACCAGCCAAACGGCGGTCGCTTTTGCCATAATCGGTTTGGCCATGGGAACTCTCCTTCAAACATATCTCTCTCGTCGCCTGAAATCGGCGGCACCTTTTTCGGAGGTGCGGGTTACCATTGTTGGGGAACTTGCGCTGTATATAGTGCCAAGAACACCAAGAGGGAAGAGACAATGCGCAAACTGATTTTTACGCTGATAATCATGGCGGGCGCTTTGCGCGCAGATGGCGAAAAAGCGGGGGAATTCGACTACTATGTGCTCGCCCTCAGTTGGACGCCAACGTGGTGCGCGTTGGAGGGTGATGCGCGCGGATCAGAGCAATGCGATGCGTCCAAAGACTTCGGCTGGACGCTGCATGGCCTGTGGCCGCAGTTTCACCAAGGCTGGCCCAGCTATTGCAACACGATTGAACGCCAACCCAGCCGCTCGATGACCAATGGGATGAGCGATATCATGGGCACATCGGGCCTCGCGTGGCACCAATGGAAAAAACACGGAACATGCTCGGGCCTCAGTGCACGCGATTATTACGCCTTGTCCCGCGAAGCCTACGGCAAGATCAACCGCCCGGTATTGTTTCGCAAACTGAAGGAGCCAGTCAAAGTCCCCGCCAAAGTCATTGAGGAAGCTTTCCTAAAAGAAAACCCGTCCCTCAAAGCCAACACACTCACGATCACCTGCAAACAAGGCCGCATTCAAGAAGCGCGCGTGTGCTTCAGCAAAGCCCTAGACCCCGTCCCTTGCGGGCGCGATACGATCAAAGACTGCTCAATGACCAACGCCCTCTTCGATCCGGCGCGCTAGGCCTATATTAAGGTTAACGCGCCCATTCATCTTTCAAAATAAACTTCCCGCGGAGCGTCCTCACCGTTCAAGCACCACCAACGCTCAAAACAATCTTCCCGATGTGCCCAGAACTCTCCATCCGCGTGTGCGCCGCGCTTGCGTTGGCCAAATCAAACGCGCTGTCCATCACAGGTCCAAGCCGACCCGCTTCAAGCAAAGGCCAAACCTGTGCGCGCAATGCATCCGCAATCCGCGCTTTCGCGAGATCGCTTTGTGGCCGCAAGGTTGATCCTGTGATCGTCAAACGTTTCATCATCATCAACGCAAAGTTCAGCTCGATCTTCGAACCTTGCAAGAACGCGATCTGCACCAGACGACCGTCATTCGATAAGGCCTTTACGTTGCGCGGTAAATAGTCTCCACCAACCATATCTAATATCAGATCAGCACCGCCGATCTCCTTCATCACCGCAACAAAATCCTCGTTGCGATAGTTAATCGCCCGCTCAGCACCAAGCTCCACACAAGCTGCGCATTTCTCGTCCGAGCCTGCGGTTGTGAACACGCGCGCACCGAACAGCTTGCCCAATTGAATGGCCGTTGTGCCAATGCCAGACGATCCCCCATGCACTAGAAATTGCTCACCCGCTTGCAAGCCACCGCGTTGGAACACGTTGGAAAAAACGGTGAAATAGGTCTCCGGCAAACAGGCCGCTTCTTTCAAACCCATGCCCTCAGGCACCGGCAAACAATGCGCGGCAGGGGTTGCCACAAACTCCGCATAGCCGCCACCTGGAAGCAAAGCACAGACAAGATCACCGATCGCCCATTGCGACACGCCTGCGCCAACCGCAACAATCTCGCCCGAAGCTTCCAAACCCGGCAAATCGCTTGCAGTGGGCGGCGGCGCATAAGAGCCCGCACGTTGCAAAGCATCAGGGCGGTTCACACCCGCATAGGCGACCTTGATGACCACTTCACCGTGCCCCGCTTCGGGCATCGGGCGTTCGCACAATTGCAAGACTTCGGGGCCACCCGCTTTGGTGATTTCAACAGCGCGCATGGGCGTTCCTTTCGGGGGTTTAGGTAGGTTTGGACCAGCGGCCCGGGAGATCATCTCGTGGTTCAGAACTTGACGCTTTCAGAAAACTCAGCGCCCATTTCGGACCCGCAAGCAAGGGTTTCAAAACAGGCGAAGCATTCACTTGCGCTTTAACCTTTTCAAAGCGCATCACATCATCGATTCGCCGCTCTAGGAACGCCCACGTGTCCGCGTGATCCTTTGAGAAATCCCCAAGCCAGAACAACACAGTCGAGGAATAAACCGCACTCAACGTTGCGCGTTTTGTGTACCAATTGGAATCGGTCGATGTATCACCCAAAGCAGCCCAGATCGCATCGCATGTGCCCCAAATCAGCTTGGCCCCGTCAGCGGCCTGATGGGGCAGCGCAAACAAAGTCGTGCCACGGCGCACCGCCTCTTTGTCAGTGACTGCTTCAAGACGAAACCGCACCAAAGCCGTGATTTTCTCTGAATATCGCAAATCGCTGAGGTCTTCGCGCGCGTAGCGCTCTAGCATCGCCTCATCACCGAGTGTGTGGTAAGCAATCGCCAAATCAACCGCGCCGCGCGGACAGGCAAGACGCGCAGCGTCCGCGTCGATCTCAGTATCTTTGACAGCGGCGTGATACGTCGCATCGCTCCAACCATCAAAGGCCACATGGATCAAGGCTGCGTCCAAAAGCTGTTGTTTTACATTGCTCATCCTAAGTCCTTTCGCTCTACGCGCTACACTAGACAACATAGGGGGGCTTTGCTATACGGCCACTTCCTGCAAATCCTTGCAACTTCAAACTAGAAAGGTGGTGAAAACCACATGCAGGTTAGTGTTCGTGACAACAATGTCGATCAGGCGCTTCGTGCCCTGAAGAAAAAGCTCCAGCGTGAAGGCGTTTTTCGTGAAATGAAGCTAAAGCAACATTTCGAGAAGCCGTCCGAGAAAAAAGCACGCGAGAAAGCTGAAGCTATCCGTCGCTCCCGTAAATTGGCGCGCAAGAAGCTACAGCGCGAGGGGATGCTCTAAGCACCACTCGATCAGAGCTAGAATGCTTTTGAATTTGAAACCCCCGTTGGCTTGCTCGGCGGGGGTTTTGCTTTTCTTGAGAGTGAAGAGCCGCTCATTTTTGATCAAAAGGCGAAATCGCTTTACACATCAAGTTGAAATCAAGATGATCCTTAACGAGTTATCCTTACTTTTGTTCAAGGATCAAAACATTGAAAAAATTGATCGCAGTTACCCTGATTGCCCTTTCTCCTTTCTTGCTCGCAGCCTGTAATAGCGAAACAGAAGCAATGGATGCTGCGCCACCACCAGCAGTCAAGGAAACGATCGCTGAAGCCATAGCTAGTGTAACGGCGAGCCAGATCTTGGCGGTCGCAGGTGGTGGTGTTATTGCGTCAGGTGATAGCGGTCCCTTCCCATTGACCATCTCTGGCGGCGATGGGTTCCAAGCCAATCCGGTGGAAGACGCGTCTTTCGAAACTTTAATCAATGGTGTGCGCACGGCTTTGGGTGTCACGCCTGTTACGTACAACGCGCAACTCAACGCCGCCGCGCAAGCGCACTCAGACGATATGCTGGCGCAGGATTACTTTTCTCACACAGGTAAGGATGGTTTAGAAGCTTGGGATCGCGCCGAAGCCGCTGGATATAAAAATTGGAAATCTATCGGTGAAAACATTGCGCGGGGACAAGCGAACGAAAACCTTGCGATGAACGGGTGGATCAGCTCACCGGGCCATCAACGCAATAACGTGGATCCCAGCTTTGACGAATTCGGCTTGGGCCGCGCTGGCACCGGCTTGGCCACGCGTTGGACGCTGATGCTTGGCTCTCAGTAAATTTTGATAACATTTGCGAATGAAAGAAGGCCTGAGCGTTAAGCTTGGGCCTTCTTTGTAAGATGCTAAGAGAGGCGAGGCCTTTCCTTTTGTACCGCGTTAACGGAAGAGAACGACAGTTCGTTTTCGCACCGCTCGATCTTCTCCCTCAACCTTGAGGCCAACATCTATAAATCGCGTATAGCTGGGCTCTGGACGCACCAACCTTGTTCTGCACACGTCGCGCAACCTCTATACCGATAGCGTAATCCCGCCATCTACCCGAATGTTCTGCCCGATAATTTAGGTACCGCCCTCAGACGCGAGGAACGCGACCACACTTGCGATCTCATTCAATGAATTGCCGTAGCGCCCCTTACGAATAATGCTGCGGAACTCTTCTTTTTCGGGAAGGCTGTCGATTAACTCGGGAACACGTTGTTCATCCAAATGTTCTCAGCCGCGTATTTGTCGGCGAACAGCTTGCTGTGTACGGAAAGACCTGCGCGCATCACGCCGGAGGTCGGGAAGACTGGATTTGGTTCAAACGCCGCAAAGGTCAAAATGTTGATGATCGCGCCGCTGCCTTGGTTTAACATAATAGGCGTCACCAAACGTGTCGGGCGCACTGCGTTGAGGAAATAGACCTCAATGCCTTCGTGCCAATCTTCGTCCGTTAGCTACAACAAAGGTGCGCGCGGACCGTGGCCCACCCAATTCCTTGGCCAAGGCCTCACCCTTGCCAGATGACGACAGGATACCAACCTTGACCCCACCAGCGGCCAATGCGCGCTATCTGCGCCCATGCCGGACCCGCCAGCGGTGATCAGTGCTACTTTTACATCAGACATCTGTGGTCTCCTCTTAAGTTTTCTTGGTGTCGTCGATAATGTTCATCGTAGCGACACCGCTATTGCCAAACTCCACGCTTGCGAACCGTCACCGTGGCACATGTTGCCAGGATCTTGGCTGTCTATCGGCTCAGTTTCGGCCAGAATGGCCTCGGCAAATTGTTCGGCATTGTCAGTGAGGCGATACCCGAGAAGGCTCGCCTTGGCGTTATAGACCGGCGCACGGTCATTGTTCGAAAGCCCGTAGGCAACCGAGAAACCCGTCACAGGTGTTTCGATGCTGCGCTGCCACATTTGGATCAGGTCATCGTAGGAGAAAGCGCGTGTGCGTTGGTCACTTGGGCGCAAGACAGAATGCGCATATGCACGCTCTCAAGGCCGCGTTTGTCCCAATATATCGGTCCCAGATCTTCGGCAAAGCACTTGATCAAACCGTAGAATGTGCCGGGGCGGTGACGCACACCAATGTCGATAAATTCGTTCTGTGGGTGCATCCCGATCGCATGAATAAAGCTGCCGTAAACGACGCGTTTCAGGCCATGCTGATGGGCGGCCTCCCAGATGTTATAAGTCCCCACAAAGTTCGGACCGAGCAGCTTTTCAAACGGTCCGTCATCAGCATATGCGCCCATGTGCACAACCATATCCGCGCCCTCCAGCACGCGCATCATGTCCTCAAGGCTCGCCAGATCCCCTTTCGCGTAGGTCTCGCCGTCATAAAGCGTGCCGATATCATCGACGATATCCGTAGACACAAGCGCATCGCACGTCTTCGACAGTGGCTCGCGCAGATACTATCCGAGACGGCCAGCGGCTCCGGTAAGGCCACGTTTTTTTTCAGTTTCATGGCTCAGGTCTTTCTTTTGAGTTTGGCTACGGATGTCGCGATACGGTCCATCGCTTGGTCAAGAACAACCATCAAGGCAGCGGTTGAAATACAGAAAAACGGGGACAGCTCATAAGCACTGCCCGAAACTGCAGCGATGCTAACGTCTTTGAGGATGTAGGCTATGATTTCAGCATCATCGCTCAGCGTGTTACCACCGGTAGTCTGCGCGCCGATCAGATCAGCGCATCCGATCAAGCCATAAAAGTACCCCCCGGTGGATCGAGCGTCAGCCCATCGATCTGCGAAATGCGCTCCACAACCAAATTACAGCGCTCATCAAAAGCGGCGCAAAAACGGCGCACATCGTCTTGCGGTCCGTTCAGCGCGGCAGCAGCAGCGGCTTGCGAAACTGAACAAGCGCCCGAGCAAATCTGGCTCTGCACTTTGGTCTTTCAGCGATGAATTGGCAGCGGTAAAAACAGAAACGTGCGGCCATCAAACAAGATGTGTTCGTAAATTTCGTCCGAGAGGATCAGCACGTCGGGATGTTTCTCTAAAACTGCGCCCAGTTCACGCAAATCTTCATCCGAATACACAGCACCTGCGGGATTTGATGGTAGGTTCAGCATGATCCAGCGAGTCTTGGGGGGTGATCGCCGCTTCAAACTGTGTGGGCCTCAGTCGAAAGCCACTTTCTGCTGGGCATTCCAGCGCCTCGGCTTGGCCGCCAAGGATCAATACGATGTCCTTGTACCGCCCAAAATAAGGCGCGCGCATCAAGACTTCGTCGCCGTCGTTATCCGCGAGATACATATAGCCGCAGGAGCGGCTCGACAGTTCTGGCACACGGTCGTCATTACCCATGTAGTGCGGTAAGTTCTTAACGAAGATTGCAGAGAACTGTCTGATACGCACATTCAACTCGCCCGAAAACTGCTGGCGCATGCACGAATTGGTGTGCATCGTCGAGGTGTTTTCCTAGCTTAGATCGCGGTCCACAACCAAGACTTTGCCATCAAAGTCCTTGTCATCTGACAGGGACCAAGCGGCTGAAGCCCCCATCATCGCGCCGCCAATAATCACGACGTCATAGGATGTACTTTGCGGTGTTTGGGTATTCATATCTTGTCCCCTCGTGCAACAGCGGCTTGGACGTCAGCGATATCTGCCACCGATAATTCGTAGTCCTTCGCAGCTGTTTCGGCCGAAATATAGCCACGCGCCAGATCATGCTTCACCAGCTCTACGGAACGCTCGGATGGATCGCCGTAGCCTGCACCTCCTGGGAAAGCCATGACGACGCGGCGACCATGGGCCACGAATTGTTTGCCCTTGCCGTTCATCGCACGGCCATCGTCTTGAGCAATCGTTGTAGGTGCGCCTGCGCTGCCACCACGACGGCCAAGTGCGGGGTGATCAACACGGTCGAACATCGCTTGGATGTCGAACTCATGCCCTTCTTGCGCGCCGACTTCCATATATTGACCGAGGCCACCACGAGTCTTGCCCGCGCCACCTGAATCGGGCCGCAACTCCTTGCGCCAGATGATCACGGGGCCAGCGTGTTCCGTCGCTTCAATCGGCATTGTCATCACGCCAGACGGGAAGGCTGTCGCGTTCAATCCGTCATGTTCGGGCCGCGCGCCAGAGCCACCAGAGTTGAACGTCAGCACTTCGTTTCGGCGTGCATTTGCTGGCGCGGGCGCATCCGTGCGGGGGCGCAACGACACTTGGAAATTACACAAACATCCAGCGCCTTCGGCAGGCACGAGGCCTGGAACGATCTTGTCGAACGCATTGAAAACCACGTCTGGCACGAAGTGACCCACGATATGGCGCAGGGCCACAGGGGCGGGGTGCAAGGCGTTGACGATTGTATTTTCAGGCGCTGTAATCTCAAACGGTGCCAAAGACGCGGCATTGTTTGGAATCTCCGGCGCGATGGCAACTTTCAAAGCGTAGCAAGCATATGCCTTGGCGTAGACCAGAGGGCAGTTGATGCCCTTCTTGTCGAGACCAGAGGAACCCGTGAAGTCCGACACGATTTTGTCGCCCTCAACGCTCACTCTGACCTTCAATGTGATCGGCTTTTCAAAACCGTCCATTGTCATCTCAGCCTCAGCCGTTTCCTGCGGCAAAGCGGCGATGCGTTCAATCGTGGCACGGCGCGAGTTTTCAAGAATGAACTCCGCGATCCCATCAAGATGCGCGAGGTCAAACTCCTCCATCATGTCAATCAACCGACGATGGCCAATCTCGTTACAATTCGCCAGCGCGTAGATGTCACCAATTAATTGATCCGGCTCGCGCACGTTGCCGCGAATGATGCGGGTCAGGGTTTCATCAACACTGCCCTTGTCAGCGAACTTCATGATCGGAATATAGAGACCCTCTTCATAAACACTGGCCGCATCTGCACCAAAACCGCGTCCGCCAATATCCACAATATGCGCAGTACAAGCAAAAAAGCCAACGTGGCTGCCCGTGTGGAACGACGGTGTCACCATGGTGATGTCGTGCAGGTGTCCCGTACCTTCCCATGGGTCGTTGGTGATATAGACATCGCCTTCAGAGATGTTTTCGCGGCCAATGCGTCGGATGAAATGAGCCACCGCATCGGCCATCGCATTCACGTGGCCCGGCGTGCCAGTGACAGCCTGCGCCAACATCTGACCTCGGGTATCATAGACACCGGCTGACAAATCGCCTGCTTCACGTACGGAAGTTGAAAACGCTGTGCGAACCAGCGCTTGCGCTTGTTCTTCGACCACCGAAATCAACCGGTTCCACATAACTTGGTACGCGACTTTTGAATGTCGGGTCATTGCACTGATCCTTTCACCACTACATCGATACAGCCGTCAGGCTGGCGGATTGCATCGCGACTGGCGGGCACGATGATGGTAGTTTCATCCTCAACAACCGCGGCCGGCCCTTCGGCCCACTGACCTGAGCCCATATCGAAACGATTGACGATTTGCGCATCCAGGTATTTGGCCAAGGCCGCATCAAACAATAGGCGCTGACCCGCAACGGTCACCACATCAGAGCCGTCTGCTTCATCCATCCGCATGACCTTTTCAGGAGGCGTGGTGGCGTTGACTGACCACACAGTGATTTCGATATCCATCCCCTCAACCGGACGACCAAAGAGTTTGGAATAGTCCTCGATGAAGCGCGTTTCAAACGTGGCGGCATCAGGGTTCATCGCCTGCTCTTCGGTCAGCTCAATTGGGATTTCCCACCCTTGACCGGTATAACGCATGTAGACTTTGAACTCTGACAAGATCGGTGAAACTTCGTCGCAGGTGCGCACGAAGCCTGTGGCTTCAGTCTTCAAATCGGTTAGCAGCGACTTGATCCGATCACCGTCGAAGTCGGAAAGTTTCATATAGACGGAGCGGTTCGCTTCAAACGAAAATGGCGCTCGCAAGAAGCCGATGGCAGACCCAACGCCCGCCCCCGGTGGCACCAGCAAGCGGTCCACGCCAAGCTTTTCGCACAAGCGCCCCGCGTGCAGCGGAGCCGCCCCACCAAAGGCAATCATAGTATATTCAGACAAGTCTTCGCCGTTTTCCACAGCATGTACGCGCGCAGCGTTGGCCATGTTTTCATCGACCACTTCAGCAACACCAAAAGCGGCTTCAACAGCATCCATATCCAGCGTATCGCCAACCACGGTACTCAGCGCAGATTTAGAGGCATCGGGGTGAAGTTTGATCGAGCCGCCTGCAAAATTGTCTGGGTCCAGCTTGCCCAACACCAAATCAGCATCCGTGACACCCGGGCGTTCTCCGCCACGACCATAACACGCGGGTCCAGGTTCGGACCCTGCGCTTTCTGGGCCAACCCTGATCTGACGCATCGCATCAACGTGCGCGAGGGATCCGCCCCCTGCACCGATCTCAACCATGTCGATCACAGGAATCGAAATCGGCATGCCCGAGCCTTTTTTGAAACGATACGTGCGGGCAACTTCAAAGACACGAGAGGTCTTGGGTGTTTGGTTTTTGATCAGACAGATCTTGGCAGTTGTGCCGCCCATATCAAACGAGAGCACCTTATCAAGGCCATAGCGCGCCGCGATATGAGCAGCAAACACAGCACCACCAGCGGGGCCGGATTCGACCAAACGCACAGGAAAATCCGCAGCGTTTTGAATGGAGATAATGCCACCACCGGAGTGCATTAGGAAGATACGGCACGCAACGCCCTCAGCCTTGAGACGATCCTCAAGGCGACCTAGATACGACGCCATAAGCGGCTTGATATAGGCGTTGGCGACGACGGTGTTGAACCGCTCGTACTCGCGCATCTGAGGGCTGACCTCGGACGAAATTGAGACCGCCACATCTGGCAGCTTTTCAGCCAAAACATCGCGCACCAATTCTTCGTGGGCGGGGTTCAGGTAAGAGTGGATGAAGCCGACTGCGACACTCTCAAAGCCCGCTTCTGCGATTTTATCAACAACGGTCTCCACCTCTGCTCGATCGATATCAACCAAGACGTGGCCATTGGCATCCACACGTCCCGCCACCGTGAAGCGCATCTGACGCGGCAACAGAGGCTCTGGCAGGTTCAAGTTGAGGTCATATTGCTCAAACCGCGACTCGGTCCGCATCTCGATAACATCGCGAAACCCTTCCGTGGTGATCAGGGCCGTCTTCGCACCACGCCGCTCAATCAGCGCGTTGGTCGCCAAGGTGGTGCCGTGGATGATCTGGTCAATTTCGCTTGGAGCGATACTCGCCTTGGCGCAGACCTGATGCATCCCATCAATGATCGCATTCTCCGGGGCGACATAGGTAGTCAGCACTTTAGCAGAGAACGGCACACCGTCTTTCTCCAACACTACGTCAGTAAAGGTGCCGCCGATATCGACGCCAAGACGGATGGATGTCGCTGCCATTTGAGGCTCCTGCAATGAATTACAAACGCAGGTGGCCTGAATCGATCACAACAATCAAATCAATTAAATCTTTCGCCTCGATCAGTTTTATTGATCTAGTTCTGCTGCATCGCAACTTTGGCAATCGTTGCTGCTTTCTCCACGTAGCGCGCTGAACGGGCCGGTGCATAACGGGCATGAAACAGCAGGGGATTAGGCAACCAATCACTCTCTATCTCGTGTAGGTTCCCGGCTACAACGTCTGCTGCAACAAGCCGCTCGGGCAAGAGCGCCACACCAAGACCTTCGAGCACCATAGGAAGGCAGGCTGACAAAGCACTCGAATGCACAATCCGCTCTTGGCCCAATCCACATTCCTTAACAACTTCGTGCAGCGCCGCGCAGGCCTGCGAGTTCTTGGCATGGGTAATAACTGTCAGATCAAACAGCTTATCCAAAGCAGGCTTGGCAGCAAGGCGGTGACTAAGTTCAGTATTAGCGACCCAACAATAGTGCTCTTGGCCCAGCGCCTCATTGGTAAAGCTCTTGGTTTTGAAAGGCCCCGTTTGCAGCGCAAGGTCGAGCTGCCCTTCCATCAAGCGTGAATCAATGGCTGTGGAAAGGTCGACCTCCAGCTGAATGCGCAGCTTGGTGTAGGCATCTTTCATCAAGCGCAAAAAAGTTTGTAACCATGTACAGGCCACAAGCTCAGTGACGCCAAGCCTTAGCGTTTCTTCGATCAATTCATGACGTCCGGCTTCCTCGATCAGCGCTTCGCTTGCCCACAGAACCTCCCGCATTTTTTGCAGCAGTTTTTGCCCGTCTGTCGTCAAGCGCAGCGAGCCTGCATCACGGATCAGCAAGATCACGTTCAGCGCAGTTTCAGGCGCTGTGATACGGGCGGAAATGTTGGGTTGCGTCGTACCAAGGGCTGAGGCTGCAGCCCGAAAGGTTCCAGTATCAACGATAAAGGCAAACGCCTCTAGCTGTTTTAGCGTCACCTTACTCTTTATCATTTTGGCCTCAGCGATAGATTTTTCTGATCCTAAAGTTACCCTTTCAAAATATGTGAGCAACCCCATTGCGCATCAAATGCGCATTAAGTGCTGCCAGCCCTTCATCAAGGTTGGCGCGCCCAAAACCTAGACGCAAGCGATCCGTTGGCGTTGGTCCCAGGACAGAGGAATAGATCGTGCTGGGCAGAAACAAGACACCGCTTTCCTCAACCAGTGATGCACAAAATGCCTCGACGCCGTCCGCCCCTTTGTAGCGTGGAAAGGCCATGCAAGACCCATCAGGTCGCTGCCATTCAAACAGCTCCGAATGGCGGGCAAAGAACGCATCCCACTTCGGCAGGTTCTCGTCGACGATTGCGCAATTGCGCGCCAGAATGCGGTCTTTGTTGCGCAAGGCGATCATCGTCAACCGCTCTGACGGGCCTGAGTTGCAGATTGACAGGTAATGTTTGAGGCGTTCCATCTTCGAGACGATCTCAGCATCCTGACAGGCAATCCAGCCTACTCGCAGCCCAGGCAAGCCGAAAGATTTGGACATCACATTCAGAGATAATCCACGTTCATATATGTCAGCGATAAAGGGCAAGTGCCGGGTGCCCGTCTCGCCAAGGCCATTGAAAATCTCGTCGTGCAGAATGTAGATGCCATGTTTGCGGCATAGCTTAACCAAAGCCTCATATCGATCGAGGGGCAAAATTGCACCCGTTGGATTATGCGGGAAATTAATCGTCACCAGCCTTGTATTGGGGCGGATCGCCGCTGCCACGCGATCAATATCCAAAGACCAATTGTCACTTGGTTCAAGCGGCACGCCCGTCGCTTCGCAAATCGCATTGGGCAGTGTTTCATGGGATTGATAGTTTGGCGTGACCACAATCGCGTGGCTGTCTTGATCAAGGATCACCTGATTGGCCGCGAAGATACCTTCGCTCGCACCCGCAAAACAAAGGATGTCTAAGGCAGATTGTTTAGCATAAGTTGCGGCAATTGCCGCACGCAGATCGGGCGCACCAAAGGTCTCTGTATAGCCCAGCCACATACCTTCAAACGCTTCACGTTCTGCGGGCGTCGCCATCGCCAATAGATCGCGCATCGACATGGCTTCCGCATCCGAAGCGGTCATGTGATAGCGCGCCTTAAATTCCCACTTCGAGAAATGGTTTTCCAGTCGAAAATCAGGCAATGTTGGCATAACGTGAAATCTCACATTTTAGGGGTTGGTCGATGATTATACTAACGCGCGGCGAGATCGAAGCACTCATTGATTGCGACGCCGCCGCGAAGGCCATTGAGGCGGCCTACATTGCGACAAGTTTGGGCCACGTAGACTTGCCTACTGTCGGGCATATCACCTTCGCTTATGATGCCGATTGCCACATCAAATATGGGCATATGCAAGGTGATGAGACATTTGTGATCAAGGTAGCGACGGGTTTTCCCCAGAACAACGCCAAGGGTTTGCCTATTGGCAACGGCCTTGCGCTCGCGCTGTCTACAAAGACTGGGCTAGTTGAAGCCGTACTTCATGATGAAATGATGCTCACAGATATTCGAACAGGTATTGGCGGGGCGATTGCCAGTCGGGCATTGGCGCGTTCAAACAGCCGCACTGCTTTGGTCATTGGAACCGGACCACAGGCGCGCCGCCAGATAGAGGCGCATGCAGCGCTCATGCCAGATTTATCGTTCCAAGTCTGGGGTCGCGACCCTGTCAAAGTCGATAGTGTGATCGCAGACATGGCACCACACATCGATGTGAATCCTGCATCTGATCTAGAGACGGCAACGCGTTCAGCGGACATCGTGGTAACGGCAACTGGTTCAAAGTCGCCCATCGTGAAATCCGCTTGGGTCCAACCCGGGACACATGTCACAGCAGTCGGTGCAGACGCGCCAGGCAAACAAGAGCTGGATGTTGCGTTGGTGGCACGCGCGGACATTGTGAGCGTCGATTTGGCGTCACAATGCCTGAATCATGGTGAAATATCTCATGCCGCGCGCGAAGGCCTGATCAAAGCCGATAGTCTGAGGCAGATTGGGGCAGTCCTAAACGGAGCGACACACGGGCGTGACGGTGAAGATCAAATCACCCTCACAGATCTGACGGGGATCGCCGCTCAAGACATTGCAATGGCCAATACAATCTTGGCCGCGTGGAAAACCCAAGTTCAGTAGCTGAAGTTCAGATTGTTGCGGGAATTGGAATGAATTTCAGGAGGGTGTTGGTGGAGCCTAGGAGGATCGAACTCCTGACCTCCTGCATGCCATGCAGGCGCTCTCCCAGCTGAGCTAAGGCCCCGAATTAGACGACGCGCATCTAATGCACGAGTTGTCTAGGCAAGGAATGCACCGGGATCAAGTTGAAATCACAAACGGATCGCACTTGGGCCCCGATGCTTGAACAGCGTTTAGCTGTCGTCGTCTTCGGATGCGACATCCGCGATTTCATCTAGTGAAACCGTGTCATCATCATCATCTTCCAGCACATCATCGCCAAGGTCCAGATCGACGTCGTCGTCGTCGTCGTCGTCGAGCACCACATCATCTGTGTCCTCGGCCTCTGCGTCTTTGGCTTTCTTTGTGGCTGCATCTTCAGCGTCAGCTGCGATCATCCGGCTCTTGCCGTTCTCCATCTCAATCGTCTCGCCCGTGTAGGGGCTGACGATTGGGTCTTTGTTAAGATCGTAAAATCGCTTACCCGTGGTCGGGCACAGGCGCTTGACGCCCCATTCTTCCTTGGGCATGAAAAATCCTCACGAATAAATTGGTCTTTCGACGGTCAACGGCAACTGCCACACCCTAGGAAGAGTGTCAAAGGCTTTGCGGCGTTTTAGCTAAGAGGAGTGCATATGGGGCAGCATATTCTAGACGGAACTCCTCCCGTAACGCTTATTTTGCGAAAATCCGCCCGTGCGAGGCGGATTTCGTTAAGGATTTCGCAGCTCGACGGGCGGGTCACGCTCACCTTGCCCCGTGGTGTGAGCGAGGCCGAGGGAATCGCTTTCGCGCGCGAAAAAGCCGACTGGCTACGCGGACATCTCGACAAACGCGGTGTAGATCAGGTGATCGCGCTTGGGGAATCCCTGCCTATAGAAGGCGTTGAGCGTCAGATCATGGAGGGCCAAGGGCGGCGTGTTGCATTGCACGAGGATGCGCTGTCCGTACCGGGTAAGCCAGAGCAGGTCGGCACGCGCGTGCAGGCCTTCCTCAAGCAAATGGCGCGGGATCGCTTGGCGGGGGCATCCGATCGTTACGCGGATACGCTTGGCCTGACCTACACACGCCTTACGTTGCGCGATACGCGCTCGCGCTGGGGATCGTGCACCAGCGATGGCGCATTAATGTATTCGTGGCGTTTGATCCTGTGCCCGCCAGAGGTGTTGAATTACGTCGCCGCGCATGAGGTGTCGCATTTGGCCGAAATGAACCACTCCAGCGCGTTCTGGAGTATTGTGACGCAGATACATGGCCCATACACCGAACCGCGTGCATGGCTGCGCAAAAATGGGAGCGCTCTGCATAGTTATAAGTTTTGAGTGTCGGGAGATAGGGAAAAGCTGATTTTCGGGTCTTTACGTGCTAGTATCCTTTTAGGCAAAGTCAGGCGGTTGAAAATACTCACGCTGACAAAGGTCATGCTTTTCTCCATTGGGATCGCGGCACTCTTGATCAGTGCAGTAATCTTCGTCATCGACTCACATTCCACAGCGAATGTGTTTAGTAGTATTTTCGCCTTTGCATTTGGTGAAGTCGGCAATTCCGGTAAATTGGATCATGTCAACGTAGACTTCGAAGTGCGGTTCTATTCGGTATTCTGGGCAGCGTATGGTGGCGCACTGCTCTGACCTTCCAAACATACGGAACAAAGGGTTTTTTTTGGCAATCCGCTTGTTCTTTTTGGATGGGATTGGAGGAGCCGCATCCTTTGTTACTCAGGGTCCACCTGCTCCACTATCTGTTGTCTTTATGCTGACTGAAGTGGTCCCGGAAAACTGGACATTGAGCTAAGGTGTATCCCAAACCTTTGAAGGAATACGAGAATGGCAAAGCGCCAGATCGGGGCCTTCGTCGATTACTACAACAACCAGAGATACCACGAGAGCCTGAACAACGTCACACCCGCTGACGTCTACTTTGGCCGCGATAAAGCCATCCTGAGAGAAATGGAAAAGATCAAGAAACAGAGCCTCCAATGCTCAAGCCGCTATAATGTCCCATTTTATATGATTACGGACATCACTGGCCGTCGAAGACGATCTGCTCACAAAGCTTGATCGATCACATCAAGGTAATCCCAGCGAACACTGGGTTTGACTTAGAACTGTACGGTGAGTTGAGTGCTATCATGGCAATGGTGACCAAAGCGACCGACGCCCCGCAGGGTTAACTGCGGGGCGTTCGTTGTCAGTGGTTGCAGGAGCTCGATTTGGACACCGTTTTCGCGAACTGCACCAAGCACGCATCCACCGGTAGTAGGGGCGGAAAGGAGACTTTCGCTGCAACCGTGAGGACTTTCGTTAGAAACAGGCAAAACAGATGTTCATGTATTGGCTGAATCCATGAGTGCTGCAATCGATCTCACGGCGGCAGCGAACCCGATTTGGCCATTGTGAATTAATGCTGCGCGCGCTTGCAATACAAAAATACGGCGTTGACGAAAACCGCTAAGCCGTCGCGCGGCGAGCAAAACAACCATTCGTGCTGCCAGCAGCAATCGACGGGACAGAACCCAAAGCTCCAGATGCTGCTTTTTTGCGCCAATTTCAGCGCTACTTAGGCGAGATCAGAACCTCCATTGACCCACGCTTGGACGACTTCAGTGAATTCATCGCTATCGTCTTGATAAAAAAAGTGGCCGCAATTCTTGAAAATCTTTAATGCGCTCTTGGGGAGCCGCGCGTGTAACCTTTTGGCGTTGTCCGCTGTTAAAAACGCATCGTATTCGCCCCAGAACACTTGGACAGGGATGTTAAGCGTCGCGAGATGCGGATCTATGTCTTTGCACCCTTCTGGGTAGCCTTGGAACCATTTCGTGACCGGCCCAATCCGGCCAGAATATGACGTGACATAGTCGGTGACCTCAGCGGAAGAAGGGCTATAGCTCAAATACCCCAACTGGTTTGCACCCCCGATAAAGGCAGGCGCGCCGGTCATTGTGAAAACAAAGCGCCAAAATGCCGAGCCGATCATCTTTCGAACGAGGCTACCATCTGCTGACGGCTGCACGCTTGGACCGGCACCAATCATGATACTCTTAGCTTTGTGGTCTCGGTGCAAAACATAATGAAGCGCAACGGGCATCCCAACATCGGGTGCCACAATGTGAACGTCAGTCAGTCCCAGTTCAGCGATGAACTTTTGCAAAAAGGCACTTTGTGCTGCAAAAGTCATATAATTGATATCGCCCTCACTTTGCCCGAACCCAGGCAAGTCCAACGCTACCAAATTTGACGAAGCTGAAAGTGTGGCCCACGTCGCATCGAAACACAGGATGCTTTGCGGGAGCGGGCTCAGGAAGAGAACGGTTGGCCCATTTCCTTTACCGCCCGTCGCATAGCGGATTTTGAGACCATCCAACTCCATAAATTCGGGCTTCATCGTGAAATTCGCAAGATCATGATTGATCTTGCCTGCACCCTTACTGCGCTTTGAACGCAACTTGTAAAATTCTGGCGTAATCATCATCAAGCTAGCCGCATTTGTTCGACCGAGCACCCCAATGGGATCTTTTGGCATGGTGTTTCCTTCAGGGTTGGCATTGTCGTTATGATTAATGTAACTAGAGGTACGAAAACCTGTAGTCAATCATAAAATACTTATGAGTACGTTAATGAATGAAAAAACCACACCAAAACGAGGTCGGCCCAAGACATTGGATCGAGATCAGGTCGTGCAAGTCGCTTTGATGCAATACTGGTCAAAGGGGCCAACGGTTGTCTCTATCAGCGACATTTGTGGCTTAACCGGAACGTCCAAACCGGGTGTGTATCGTGAGTTTGGCAATGATGACGGGCTAAAGGCGAGCGTTCTGGAAACCTACCACAGACTTGCAATTCAACCGTTGATCGACATTCTTGAGAAAGATCAGTCGACCACGGTCACCATCAATGCGTTGATCGATTTCATGACCCAAGATCGCACGGAACTTAACATACCACAGGGGTGCTTGTTTGTAATGATGCGTGCGCACGCTCAGCAACTAGGCCCATCGACCTGCAATAAACTGCAAGAGGCGCGCCGCAACCTTCTCGACACTTATGAAGCATGGGTAATGCGTTCAAAATCGCGCGGTGAATTCGCGGATATCCCCACTGATATTGCAGCGTTATTTATTGACATACAGCACGGCGGAGCGATGCGGATGCAACGCGAAGGTGCTGCCAACGACACCATTGCAAGCGTTCTAAGATCAGCATTGGGAGTGCTTGCTATGGGCAAGAGGGCTGGCGCAAGGACCAATTAGGTGGTGAGCTGCGCAAGGATGCTTTTGAAGTTATCGACGCCCTGCGCCCCGGTCACCAAATGCTTCCGATCAAAAACGACAGCGGGCACACCGCTGATACCTTGACCGGTCCAGAATTGCTGTTCTTGACGCACGGAATTTGCAAACCGTTGATCTGCTAAAACTGCTTTGGCTTCTTCGCGATCCAGCCCGATCTCGCCCGCAATTTCGACCAACACGGTGTCATCAGACAGATTCCGTCCGTGGGTGAAGTGCTCAGTGAACAGCGCTTGCTTTAGGTCGTGCTTGCGACCCAGTTCACCGGCCCAATGCAACAATTGATGCGTGTTGAAGGTGTTGTGCATGCGAAAGCCTTCAACAAAGTTGAAGTCGAACCCTAGCTCTTTTCCTCTTGCGGTCATATTCGCACGATTTGCCACCGATTGTTCAGTTGTCGTTCCATATTTCTCGGCCAAATGTTCGCCGACATCTTGCCCTTCAGCTGGCATATTCGGGTTCAATTCAAAAGGATGCCAATGGATTTCATGTGCGACGTCACTTGCTTCCAAGGCCGTGGCAAGTTGGCGATAGCCAATAATGCACCAAGGGCACATCACGTCCGAGACAATATCAATTCGAAGCGGGGATTTTGTTTCATTCATGATGTGCGCCTTTGATTTTAAGAGTTCGCATCGGTGCGTTTTAGCAAGGTCGTTGCTGCTAGTCTGCCAAAGTTATTCGCAGCCTGCGGGCTTGCGCCTGTAACAAGGCGGCGATCAACATGGGCCGAGTTATCAGCTTTTTCGTTGATGATTTCCACGCCCTGCGCGCTCAGTTTTTCGCAAACCCACCAAGGCATTGGACCAGGAAGATAGCCAATCATTGGCGTTTGTTTGTCCACCGAATCTGGAAACACAGTGATCTTGTAGCCATCATATAAGAAACCTGCGTCACTTTTTGCAGCTAGCAACGCGGCAGGGCCGTGGCAAAGTGCGAGGGTATGCAGGCTTGTATTATGCGCCCAATGAAGCACTTCGCCGAGGTCAGCATTATCGGGCAAGCCGAGCATCGCACCGTGACCACCGGGGATGAAGACTGCCGCGTAGGGTCCGTCATCTGTCAAGCTGTTTGAAACGAAGTCCTCAAGGCTGCCGGGGTTCTTAAACGCACCTTCAAAATCACGGTACAGCTTTTGGATATCCGCGTCGTCTGAGGGCATCGCCCACATTTCAATCGCAACCGGCGCACCAGTCGGCGTGACGATATCGATCTCAAAACCTGCATTCATCAGATGCAACATCGGCAGACCCATCTCAACAGGGTGGTTCCCCGTCGAGAATTTCTTGCCATTGGCCATCGTCATATTGCGTTGCTCAGTACAGACCATCAGTACACGATTTTTGCTGCCTGTATAAGTGGTGGGATACGCGCCGCCGTCATAATCTGTGGTAGATGAAGTGCCCAGTTTGATCGCCAAACGAGACGGGCTGAACGCACCGTCTGCTGTCGGTGTCGGCTGTGCGCGCAGCATTTTACGTAGAAGACCCATGTTAGTTGACCTCTATAACGATCGTATCGCGGGATTTGCGTACTTTGCTCATCGGTAGCAACCAATCGCCGGCCTCGTCACGATACCCAAGTGGCATAAGAACCACGGAGCGCAAACCACGCTCTTTCAAGCCCAGAATTGTATCGACGACCTCGGAGCTAAAGCCTTCCATTGGGGTGCTGTCGACTTCTTGCTCGGCAGCGGCGACAAGCGCGATACCCAGTGCGATATAGGCTTGGCGAGCTGCGTGGGCGTAGTTCACTTCGGCGTCGCGGGGAACGTAGCTGGACTTTAGATTATCGTAATACGCACGCAGCATTGGTAGATCACCACGCGCTGCAACGTTCAAACCGACGACTTCGTCAATGCGCTCAGCCGTGTAATTGTCCCAAGCTGCGAAAACTAGCGTATGTGAGCCGTCGGTGATCTGCGCTTGTCCACCAGCCGCTTCGGCAATTTTGCTGCGGACGTCTGGGTTGGTCACCACAAACACTTCAAACGGCTGTGTGCCGCTGGATGTCGGAGACATGCGAATTGCCTCAATGATGGCATCAACCTTTTCCTGAGGGACGGTTTTTGATGGGTCCATCTTCTTGGTGGCATAACGCCAATTCAGAAGGTCATCGAGTGGCTTGGCTGTCATGGTTTTCATCCTATTGTCAGAACCCGTATTTTTCAGTATACATTTGTGACTGACTACCTAATGAACACTGGAATGCGCCACAAGAAGGCACATGTTTGAGCCCCGGTTACAAAAAGGGAACCACCATGCTGGACGATGATCGCTGCCCGGATTGCCATCGCATCAATGAAGTCCTGTCGCGCGTGGGTGATCGCTGGAGCGTGCTCGTTGTGATCTCGCTCGCGCAATACGGGACGCTGCGGTTCAATGAACTCAAACGCAACCTTGGCATCTCGCAACGTATGCTCAGTTTAACGCTGAAAGAACTGGAACGCGATGGCCTTGTGAACCGAACCTATTACCCAACGATCCCGCCAAAGGTTGAATACAACCTGACTGAATTGGGACAATCGTTTCGAGAACCCGTCAGTGTTTTGGGTAATTGGGCGTTGGACAATTTAGGAAAAATTGATGCCGCGCGGGTAACTTATGATAAGAAAGTGGCGACCTGATACGGTGACTCAGCACCAATAGGGCAAGGTCAGTCGCTAAAATCAACGCATATACTGCGTCAGAAAGTCCAACAGCGCTTCTGGATGCATATTGAAATACTGATAACCATCAAACCTGCTGCCCGTGCCAAAAGGCGTCTCTTGATCTGGGCCAATCCAAACGATTCCGTGCGCTGTCGGGGTTGCGTCCATTATCTCTTAGATGTCGTTCTGTCCGGTCTCCGTATTGAAGGTGTAGACGTCCTGTTCGACCTGAGCGTAAAGCACAGGCACCGTTAGGCTTGGCACATAATCAAGCGCTTCAGCGAATCCGAAACCATTGCGCGTCTGTTGCACATCCAGCACGCGACCCACCAGATCAAAGCCGGTTTTGGTGCGAATGAAGCGGTCTGTCCATATTGTAGGACTGCGTCGGCTAGTTCGCGATTAGGCCCCTAATTCGCCAAACGGAATCCGGCGCTTTATGATCTAATGTTTTCACGCGACCGATTGGTAAACGACGACCCTGACCTCATGCGCGAGGTCGGTGCGTGTTTTGTTGTTCTGTCCGACATCTCAGTGGGCCTCGGTTGGCACGCAGGGACCGTCGACGTCAAGACTAGCAAAGGCCAAGTCGCCCTGTGGAGCCTCGTCCATGGCTATGCGCAACTGGTCACCGCGGGACGCTTCAAGAAGGATAACATCAAGGACCTGTCCATTCTCGATATTCTTCCGACTATTAAGCACGATAGCAAACGCTGAATTCGCTTAGCAGGATGACGGCGTTGTCTGCGTGTGGCTTGTGTGCGTCTGCTGCGGCGAAAGTAAGTTATTCGCTCCGACTGAAACCAATTTTGTGAATGACCGGTCTGGGGGCAGATGCTTCAATGCAGTGCATTACATGCTGCGAATACAAGCAAATGCTGCGTCAGCGGAGTGCGACAAACGAATGGTTTGAAAGGCCGTATCTGTTGAATTCACACGAGGAGCAGTCAAAGGCTGGCCTTCCTAGACCTGCCGTTCGTGAATAATGCCGCGAAGGTTTCAGGAGAGCTCACACAGTGAATTCGTTTCTTGTACTGCGTGCGCAAGCAGCGCGAAAATTGCTGCGACGGCGTAAATCTCTATGCGGAAGCGCCGCAGGAAAACCGGTCATTCAAATGCCCGTTACATCCGCCATTTTCACAACTTCTACACCCTTTAGGTGTTGGGTGCGACCCTGAGCACAATGGCGAGGGTGACATATTCTGAACAATACGCCTTCCGGTGCACCACCACCCCTCAGAAAGACGGAAGCCAAAGCGCGAGCTGCGGAAATGCGATCAAAAGAGCGACCAAAAGCAGCGAGCAGCCAATAAACGGAAAGGCCGAAGTGTAGATCGTCTTCATGGTTGTGCCTCGTGGCGCCACGCCTTTCATGACGAATAACAACAGGCCAAAGGGCGGTGTGGTAAAGCTAATCTCAAGCGCAAGAAGCATGATCAAGCCAAACCAGATCGGATCAAATCCGAGGCTATGAGCAAGCGGAAAGAAGATCGGAACTGTAAGCAACATCATAGAGATCTGTTCCATGAACATGCCAAGCAGCAACAACACGGCGAACATAACAAGCAGCATCGCCAGCGGTGCCAAATCAAACGATGTGGCCCAACTTACCAACCCTCTTGAAGCTCCAGAAAAGGCGAGGAGCTGGCTGAATGTGGCGGAGCCGAACACGATCAGATAGGCCATCAACGTGACGCGCAAGGCACCGACAATAGACTTGCGCATTGCTTCAATGGTTAAGCACTTGAACACGGCGGCGAGGATCAGAACGCCCAAAGCGCCAAAGGCGGCGGCCTCAGAGGGAGTGACAAAGCCTTGGACCATCAACACTATGATAACGACCATGACCCCGACCATAGGCACGACTTCAGTGCAAAGCGTTGTGACCTTTTCCCAAAGCGTCATCGGTTCAATATCATAGGCGGGTGCAGCTGTTCGGTCGATTTTAGTCTGCAACCAGATCGTTACGATGTAAAAGCTGGCCAGTATCAAACCGGGGATAACCCCCGCGAGCAGCAAAGCCGCCACATCAATCTGGGCAAGCGTTGCCAGCAGGACGGCCAGGGCAGAGGGTGGGATAATGATCGCAAGACCACCGGTACCAAGGATCGGGCCAATGCTCATATGCGGCTTGTAACCACGTCGTCCCATTTCGGGCACCATCAAAGAGCCGAGCAAAGCCGTTGACCCCATGGACGAGCCAGACAGGGTTGAAAACGCCGTGCCGCCCAAAACAGTCACATAGCTCAGCCGCCCCGGAAGACGCCCGAGCAGCTTGTCGATGGCGGTGAACATTCGACCGCCAAGCCCCGTATGAAAGAAAATCTCGCCCATCAGCAAGAACAGCGGGATCGGCACCAACGCGTATTTTGTCAGCGCCCCAAGGCCGTTGCTTAGCAACTGACCGACCCCGCGCTCGCCACCCATAAAGATGTAAGCGCCAATGATGTTGGCCGCGAGAAAGGCCAAGGCAACCGGCATGCCGAGTGCCATCAGAAAGATGATCGACCCCACCAGCAGAGCGAGTGCTTCAAACCATTCCATTATTCGTGAATCCCTGCTTCACCGGAGTGCATTAAGTCTTTCCCGAAAACAAAGTGCGAAAACTCAATCGCCATCAGGCCAAAGCTGACAGGAAAGGTGATCGTTAACATCCAACGGGGGTAGTAATATGCGCGGGTGTCAAAGTCGCCGCGCTCGATGTTTTTCAGGAACAGCTCAAGGCCCTTCCACGCGAGAATCACGCAAACCAGCACGCAGAGGATTGCGACGATCCGGCTCACGATCCGCCGTGCCTTGTTAGGCAGTGCAGCCGTGACAAGTTCGATATGCACATGGCCCTTTTCACGCACCAGCCAGGGCGCGCCCAGCATGGTCATATAAAGAAGGCCATATTCCGCAGAGGTGAACAACCACGCAAAAGGCTGCAAGCCAGCGTTGCGCAGCAGCACCGAAGTGATCACAGAGATCATCAGCCAAACGAGCGTTGCACCAGCAACAACGGCAAAGAAATTTACCAAAAAGGCGAAAGTGCGGGAGATCATGTGCATATCGGACTTATTGAAACCGAAAGGCGGGCTGATCACAGCGACCAGCCCGTCCAAGTTTTATTTTGCGGCGTTGAGATCGTAGAACAACTCGAGCAGGCGATCATAGTTGGCTGTACCACCCGGTTGCTCAGCCATAACCGACTTCATGCGCTCCCAGGTTTTCTCGCGCGCAGCAGCGAGGTAATTCGCTTTTGCTTCACCTTCGAGCGTGACGACCTTCATGCCAGCGGCATCAAGCGCTGCAAAGTCTTCGTCGCGTTTGATGCGCAGGGCTGCAACGCTGTCCTTCTCGTGCTGAATGGCCACATCCTGAACGATCTTGCGGGCTTCCTCAGAGAGAGAGTCCCACTTTTCGTTGTTTACGATGACACCAAGGTCAGTCGAAAAGAAGCAAGGTTCAATCCGGTAGTTCAGAAACTCGTTCCATTTCAGATCAATCAGGCCGATCTGGGTCCAACCCGTCGCATCAACAACACCGCGTTGGAGCGCGGAGTAGACTTCACCGGTGGGCAAGTCGATGACCTGAGCGTTCAGGTAGTTGGTGAAAAACGCGTTATAAACGTTGTTACCGCGAAGCTTGAGGCCGTCGACTTCAAGGTTGCCGTCTGCGTCAAACTTTGGCTCATCGCGCGTCCAAAGGTTGTAGCATACACCACTGTCAAACCAGCCGAGATACTTAAGGCCCATCTTTTCTTGGTGGATTTGGTCGACCAGCTCGATGCCGCCGTTTGCGCGGGTTTCAATCGCTGTCAGGTTGGATGCGACCATCGCATCTTTCTCGGGCAGCGCACCGCCGTAAAAAGAACCGGGCGTGTAAACCATATCAACGACCCCGTCGCGCACCGCATCGGGCTGCTGGAACATGCCAATAGCCTCTGGCCCGCCGCGCACGTCGATCTGAACGACACCTACGCCAGCTTCGTTCACTTTGTCGACGAATGACAGAAAGCTCTTGGTGTAAATCAGGCTTTCAGGAAACGCATGTACCGCTGAGATTTTCTCTTCCGCTTGCGCCAGTCCAGCAAGCAAAGTCGAGCTGGCCAAAATGCCGCCCCAAATAGTCATCTTCATTTTGAAGTCCTCCCATTTTTCTCAAGCGAAAGTTCGCCTCGCTTGTTTTGTGTGGCACTTGTCAGATGCCGGTTAGCGCAGCATAGGCTGCATATTTCAAACGTTTGATGCGGGCACAGCCCACGGTTTGGTTTGAGCGTATTTGGACTTGAATGCCGAGATTTGCGCATTGTGTTGCTGCGTCAGATCTATGTCATCCCATCCGTTCAAAAGTTTCATCCGCCAGGTTTCATCAAGCACGAAATCTAGTTGTTTTGCATTAAAGGAGGCCTGCCCATTTTTCAGATCAATGCGTACCTCACAAGGCGATTTGCCGATGAATGAGACAAGCTCATCATAGGTTTCAGGCTTAATGCGTGCAGGCAAAAGCCCGTTATTGACAGAGTTACTGGCGAAAATGTCGCCAAAGCTCGAGGCAAAAACGGCGTGATATCCTGCGTCGATCAAAGCGTAAACCGCCGCTTCGCGTGAGGAGCCGCTGCCAAAGTTTGCGCCAGCAACAAGGACAGAGGCTTGCTGAGCTTGGTTCAAAGGAAATTCGGGGCGCAATGCCCCTGATGCATCGCGGCGCACGTCATGCAAAAGGTAGTCGCCATAACCCTCAGAGCGTGGCACAGACATAAACCGAGCAGGGATCAGCTGATCTGTGTCAACATTTGCAAGGGGCAGTGCCACCGCAACACCGTCATGTGTCTGCCATCCCGCCATCAGCTGTCCCGATCTCGCAAGAGCATGCGCACATCGGTGATTTCTCCGGTGATTGCTGCCGCCGCGACCATGGCCGGTGACATAAGGTGCGTGCGTGCGCCGCGCCCTTGGCGCCCCTTAAAGTTACGATTAGTAGATGATGCGCAGCGCTTGGCATTGCCGACAAGATCACCATTCATGCCGACACACATCGAACACCCGGAGTCAGCCCACTCCAGCCCGGCATCAGTAAACACTTTGTCCAGACCCTCTTTTTCCGCCTGAGCCTTGATGAGTTGCGACCCCGGAGAAACAAGCCCCGGCACTTTGACGCGATGCCCCGCAAGCACGGCCGCCGCAGCCCGCAGATCTTCGATCCGGCCATTTGTGCAAGACCCGATGAAGACCTGATCAACCGCGGTTCCGGCAAGGCTTTTTCCTCGCGTCAGCCCCATATACTCTAGCGCCTCAGACGCGAGGTCCGACTTCTGCGGGCTCAGCATGGCGGGGTCCGGCAGGGGCGCGTCTATCGGCAGTGCCTGTTCAGGGCTTGTGCCCCATGTAACAGTCGGAGCGATGTCCGCCGCATCAATGTGGATATCAATGTCAAAAGCCGCGTCAGCGTCTGAGCTTAAGGCATCCCACGCTTTTTCTGCGGCGTCCCACTCATCGGCGACAGGCGCATAAGGGCGGCCCTTTACATAGGCTTTGGTGGTCTCGTCAGGAGCGACCATGCCAAAGCGCGCACCCCCTTCGATAGACAGGTTGCAAAGCGTCATACGCCCTTCCATCGTCAGGGCGCGAACAGTGCTTCCTGCATATTCGATGGCATGGCCCTGCGCGCCGCCTGTTCCGAGACGCGCGATCCAGTGAAGTGCGATGTCCTTGGCCGTAACGCCTGCTTCCAACTCTCCATCAATGGTGATCCGCATCACTTTGGGCTTTTTTTGCCAAATCGTTTGCGTCGCCAGAACATGCGCAACTTCTGTCGCCCCGATCCCGAAGGCTAAAGCCCCGAAGGCACCATGGGTTGAGGTGTGGCTGTCGCCGCAATTGATCAGCAAACCAGGCAGGGTAATGCCTTGCTCCGGCCCGACAACATGAACAATGCCCTGCGTGGGGTCATCAAGATCGAAGATGCGCAGCTCGTGTTTTTCGGCGTTCTGGCGAAGCGTATCGATCATCCGCGCAATCTGCGGATCAATTATATTGCTGCGGCCACGCGTCGGCGCATAATGATCGACCACAGCCACGGTGTTGTCGGGTGCGACTATGGGCAGGCCACGCGCGGCGATCTTGGCGAAGGCGTGATGTGAGCCCTCATGCACCAAGTGCCGGTCGACCCACAACAGCGAGACGCCATCTTCGCGGCGCAAGATTTCATGCGCAGCCCAGAGTTTTCCGAAAAGGGTTTGCCGGCGGCTCATGGGCGCACCTGCTCATTTTCGTCCTGACCTGTCTGGCCAATCGCTGGCTCCCAGTGGCGTGCCTCGCCCTTGCCAGTGCGCACCAATGGCATCTCAAGGCTGAACATATCCGGACGATACAGCCCCGAAAGATACTCGACACCATTGCCGTCAATGTCGCGCACGATGCGCTTCATTGACAATAGCGCAGATCCTTCAGCAACTTCCAGCGCTTCGGCGACTTCGGGGCCTGCAAGGCTGGCGGACACCGACTGATGGGCCGCATCTATCTGGACGCCGCTGCGCTCCAACAGCTTGAACAATGGCGTGGTTGCCAAATCATTCTCGGAGTAATTGCGCGCGATGTGTGTCGGAACATAGGTGGTTAAGTGCGAAAACGGCACATTATCTGCCAAGCGTACCCGCGTGGCAATCTGTGCTTTCTCGTTTGCGTTCAACGCCAATGCTTGAGCCACATAATCAGGCGGCTGGCTGTAGGAAAACGACAAAAGCCGCGCCGTCGTCGATTGACCCATTTCAACAAGCTGGGGCATCAAGGTATTGAAGTTCATCGCAGCGCGCTTTTCAGTCAGAGACTTACTGCAAACCCTTGTGCCGCTGCCAATGCGCTTCTCGATCAGGCCTGCGGCACTCAAGGCATCCAAGGCCCGCCGCACAGTGACACGAGAGACCGAGTAAGCCTCGGCTAGCTTCTGTTCTCCAGGCAGTGTTTCACCATCGCACAGCCGGCCATCCGATATTTGATCGCACAGAGATAGATAAACGCGGCGCGCTTTGGCACCATCTGGCAACTTTGCTGAGCTGGCTGTTTCCACTGCTGACCCCCTCCAAATGGCACTGACCGCACGAATCTTAGCCAATGAAGACCAATGATGTGTCGTTTTGCAAGAGAAAAATAGACTTAACAAAGATACAAAAGTTGTATTAAGCTTAATACAGAAATAACTCTGAGATTGCTGGAATGACTTTGGGGGGGGCCTATGCCGATTGTTCAATTGCACGTGCTTGAGGGGTATACGCCGAAAGATAAGCTGCGCCTCGGTGAAGCGATTACAGATGCTGTTCGTCTAGTGGTGCCTGCAGCACCTGACCTTGTGACGGTCACGATTAACGATATTCCGGCGCAGAACTATTACCGCGGTCGAACATCAAGACATCCCGCGCCTGCCAAACCTGATCCGGTAGAAACGGTGCGCACATTTTTATCAGCGATGGAAGCGCGCGACTTGGAAAAGGCCCAAGGCATCCTCTCGAAAGGTTTCACAATGACCTTTCCCGGTACCAGACCGATGACAACACTCACACAGCTGATTGATTGGGCAAAACCGCGCTACCGTCGTGTGAGCAAAACCTATGATGGCTTTGATGCCATGCAAAGCGCGGGCGACGCTGCCATAGTCTATTGCCGTGGCACCCTTTCGGGAGAGTGGCCTGATGGGACCACCTTTACAGGCATCCGATTCATCGACCGTTTCGAAGTCGTAGGGGACAAACTTACCCAACAAGACGTCTGGAACGACATCGCTGAAACAAAGGCTAAAACATGACAGATATTGATCCGATAACCCTCTCTGTTCTTGCCGGACGGATGGAGCAGATTGCCGATGAAATGGACGCCACGCTTTTTCGCGCGGCGTTTAACCCAATCATAGCCGAAGCCCACGACGCGAGCCACGGGCTCTATCACGCGACCACAGGCGACACGCTTGTTCAGGGCAAATCAGGCCTGCCGATTTTTGTCGGCGTTATGTCTTTTGCGGTTCAGGCCGTGATCGGCAAAGCGGCCAAAGACGGAGACTTGGCGGACGGCGATATCTACATCTTCAACGACGCGCATATCGGCGGCACCCACCTCAGCGACATGCGGCTGGTTCGGCCCTATTACAGGGATGGCAAACTGTTTTGCTATCTTGCTTCAGTCGGGCACTGGCATGATGTGGGCGGCGCTGTGCCGGGTAACTACAACCCCGCTGCGACAGAGGTTTTTCAAGAAGCGTTTGTTCTGCCCCCCGTCAAACTGGCGCGCGCAGGCAAGATTAATCAAGACATCATTGATATCCTCCTGAGAAACACCCGCCTGCCGCAATCGGCGATGGGAGATTTGAACGGGCAACTCGGCGCGCTTGACCTTGGTATCAAGCGTATGGACGAATTGCTTGACGAATACGGGGCCGACACTGTGTCCGCCGCTCTTGATGCGCTTGGCCATCGCGCCGAAGCCTTGATGCGCTCAGAGTTGCAAGACCTGCCCGATGGCCGTTGGGAAGCTGCAGACTTCCTCGACAATGACGGCATCACAGATGAGCCGTTGTTGATCAAAGTGGCGCTCGAAATTGCTGACGACAAAATGACGCTCGACTTCACAGGGTCGGCAGATCAATGCGCTGGCCCTGTTAATATCGCACTGCCAACAACCGTCGCCACGGCGTATGTGGCGGTCAAACACATCTTCCCAGGCTTGCCCGCAAACGCAGGTGTGATGCGCCCGATTGATGTGGTTGTGCCAGAAAATTCGCTGTTATCTGCAAAGTTCCCCGCCCCGACTGGGGGATATACCGAAACCATTTTGCGCATGATTGATGTGGTGTTTTCCGCCTTTGCCAAGGTTGCTCCGACCAGCGTCGTAGCGAACGCTTACGGGACAATCAACGCGCTGTCTATCGCTGGCAAACGCAGCAACGGGCAACCTTGGGTGATGTTCAGCTTCTATGGCGGTGGGCACGGCGGCTCGGTTGAAACCGACGGCTTAAACCACGGAAATGCGCCGATTTCTACAGCGACAATCCCGCCGATGGAGATCCTTGAAGCCGCCTATCCTGTGATGTTTCGCACATGGGGGCTTAGGCCTGATAGCGCCGGACATGGCGCACATCGTGGCGGTGTTGGTGCTGTTTACGAGATCGAAGTTCTCGAAGAAAACGGCGCTGAAGCGTTCTTGTTTGGCGAGCGCGGCCGGTTTGCGCCCAAAGGCATCGCAGAGGGTTCCGATGGTGCAATGAACGTGTTCACCTATGAGCAGGAAGAAGGCTGGGAGACTCCGCCGCTGGCCTCCAAAATCCGTGGGATCAAGTTGCTTCAGGGGCAAGCCGTGCGCTTGGAAACCCCCGGTGGTGGTGGCTACGGGCCAAGTGCCGAGCGCTCGGCGGCTGCAATCGCACAAGACGTGCATCGCGGCCTCGTCAGTGAAGAGGCGGCAGACCAGGTTTATGGCATAACATGGCGCGAGGTGACATCATGAGTAAACGTATGATTGGGGTGGATGTCGGCGGGACATTCACAGATGTATTCGTTCTAAACGAAGAGGCGGGCACTGCGGCTGTGGCCAAGGTACCGACGAGCCGACCGGATCAATCCGGCGGCTTTCTTGACGGGATCGGATGCGAAGTTAAAGACCTCTCAGAGATTTCGGTTGTAGTGCACGGCACGACTGCTGGCACCAATGCGCTGCTTGAGCGAAAGGGCGCAAAGACCGGTGTGATCTGCACCAGCGGTCTGCGCGATGTGCTTGAAATGCGCCGCCGTGACCGGCCACGCACCTGGGGGTTGCGCGGGGACTTTGAACCCGTCGTAGACCGGCGCAACCGACTTGAAGTGCCCGAGCGCACCTTGGCTGACGGAACGATACGAACGCAGGTTGATCTGGAGGCGGTGCGCGCCGCAGCAGAGCAGCTGCTGGAAAATGGATGCGAAGCGGCGGCGATCCTGTTTGCCAACGCCTATGCAAACCCTGAAAACGAGGCAGCGGCGGTTGCTGTCCTGCGCGAGGTCTGGCCGAATGCGCATGTCTCAGCGTCGCATGAAATCCTGCCCGAAATTCGCGAGTTCGAGCGGTTTTCAACCACCGCCCTGAACACCTATCTGCAACCTGAAATATCAGGCTATCTGGGCCACCTTGAGGGCGCGCTGCATGACGTTGGCTTTGACGGCGAATTTATGATCGTACAGTCCAATGGCGGTGTTATGGCGGTTGAAACGGCCTGCAAAATGCCGGTGCGCACGGCCCTGTCAGGCCCTGCCGCTGGCGTCATCGCGGCGGGATACATCGCCGGATCGGCGGGCTTTGAGAATGTCATCACGGGGGACATGGGCGGCACCAGCTTTGATGTGTCCCTTATCCATGAGGGTCGGTCGATCCTGTCCCCGCAGACCTCGATTGATTTTGGGATGGTGGTGCGCACCCCGATGATCGAGATCACAACAATCGGCGCGGGCGGCGGTTCTATCGCTTGGGTCGATAAGGGCGGGTTGCTCAACATCGGGCCGGAAAGTGCGGGATCAAACCCCGGTCCTGTGGCTTACGGGCTTGGCAATGACAGGCCGACGGTGACCGATGCCAATATAGTTCTCGGGCGTATTGACCCCGAAAACCCAATTGGCGGAAAGCTGGAGCGGCTTGATGTTGAGGCCGCTTCAAAGGCGATTGACGCCCATGTTGGCAAACCTTTGTGCCTAACAACCTTGGAAGCCGCAGAGGCTATATTGAGGGTTGCCAACAGCCGGATGGCCGGCGCAATCCGCCTTGTCGGGATCGAGCGCGGGTTTGACCCCAAGCGCTTTGCGTTCATGCCGTTTGGCGGCGGCGGTGCCCTGCATGCGGGCGCGGTGTTGGCCGAGACAGGGATCGAGCGCGCCATTGTGCCGCGCTACCCCGGTGTGACCTCGGCCATGGGATGTGTGATCGCCGACATGCGACAGGATTTTGTGCAAACCATCAACACATTGGTCAGCACATTGGACGAGGCGGCGCTGACAGATTTCATGCAGTCCCATGTTGACCAGGGCATGGCCTTGCTGGACGCCTCCAAAACCAAGTTTGACAGCCGTGAACTCAGCTTTGAACTAGACATGGCCTATATCGGCCAAACCCACACCGTACCGGTTCCGATCACGATTGAAACGGTTAAAGGCAAAGTTGTACCGCCAACCAAAGCGCAGATCGAAGAGGCCTTTGATGCGACCTATCAAGCCACCTTTGGCCGCTTGTTGAAAAACGGTGTGCGCCGGATTTTGAACCTGCGCAGCGCGGTGACGGGCAAACGCCCCAAGTTTGATCTGGCGACTCTAGCTCCGAAGTCTGACGCTGAGGTTGCGCCTAAAGCAATACGCCGTGTTCACTTTGGTAGTGACTGGCATGACACTGAAATTTATGACCGGCTCATCCTTCCGGTTGGCGCTGTCATCAAAGGCCCGGCCATTCTGACACAGCCCGATACGACGGTTCTTATCGAGCCGGATTTGCAAGGCCGGGTTGACAGCTTTGGCAACACCATCATTGAAAAACAGGAGGCCGTATTTTGAGTGCCCCAGAAACATGGGACTTGTCCCGAACGGCTCTGCTGACGATTGATCTGCAAAACGACTTCATCCATCCTGAAGGCGCTTACGGCCGCGCGGGGCAATCAGCGTTGGCCATCGCAGCCCTGCCTGGTCGTGTCGCCCCATTGGTGGCCGCGCTCCGGGCAAAGGGCGGGCGTTACTTTTCGGCCCAGTTCACACTGGTGCCCGACCGCGACGGAGAGCCCTTGATCGCGCCTCACCTGAAAGAGCTGCGCCCTTTTCTGGCCAAGGGCGATTTCGCGCCAGGCTCCTTCGGGCACACGGTTGTGGACACGCTACACCCTGCGGATTTTGTGATAGAAAAGGTGGCCTATTCCGCGTTCTATCAAACCCGTCTGGAATACATCATGCGCGCTATTAGCGTGGATCATCTGATCGTTGGCGGGATCGTGACCAACGGCGGCGTCGCCTCGACGTTGCGCGATGCGCACCTGCGCAACGTCGAAACCGTGATGCTGACAGACGGCTGTGCCGCGTTCCGGCAAGACGTGCATGAAGCCACGCTTTTGTCGCTTAGAACTGTGACCCACCAGATGAGCTGCGCCGCTGCGCGCGAATGGTTGGAGGACGCAATATGAGCCTGAAAGCACGCCTGCAACAAAGCAATATCCTCGTGGCTCCCGGTGTCTATGACGGGCTCACTGCCGCGATAGCAACAGATGCTGGTTTTGAGACCCTTTATCTGAGCGGTGCGGGGGTCGCATACACGCGGCTTGGTCGCCCTGATATTGGCCTCAGCACGTCAAGCGAGATGGCAGACACGATGGCACTGATTGCCGATCGCACGGCTTTACCTGTTATCATTGATGCCGACACCGGCTTCGGAAATGCGCTGAACGCCCAAAGAACCATGCGCCTGTATGAGCGTGTGGGGGCAGCGGCACTACAGCTTGAAGATCAGAGCTACCCCAAACGGTGCGGACATCTGGCAGATAAATCCCTGATCCCGACTGCAGAAATGGCCGGAAAAATTAGCGCAATGGCGGATGCGCGCGCCAGTGAGGAAACCCTGATCATCGCGCGCACTGATGCCATCGCCGTTGAAGGCTTTTCGGCAGCATTGGATCGCGCCGAGGCATATGTTGAGGCCGGAGCAGATGTACTTTTTGTCGAAGCGCCGCAGAACCGCGCCCAACTTGAAGAAATCGGAACACGGTTCGCGGGCCGTATCCCGCTGCTGGCCAACATGGTGGAAGGTGGTGCCACCCCGATCACCGACGCAGATGACCTTGAACGCCAAGGGTTTTCGATTGTGATTTTTCCGGGCGGTATTGTCCGTGCAATCGGGCGCACAGCGCAGGACTACTACAAGAGTCTCCATGCGAACGGGTCAAACAAGCCTTTTGCAGACCGCATGTTTAACTTCGATGGTTTGAACGATGTGATCGGCACCCGTGAACAACTCGAAATCGGGGCACGGTATGATGCCAAAGATTGATGTTCTTGCCCCTCGAAGCGCTTACGATATCGAATGCGAAACCCTGATCATCGGCGCGGGGGCATGTGGTATGGTAGCAGCCTTGTCTGCGCACCAGCAAGGCGAGCAGGTTCTGGTTGTCGAAGCGGATGCCGTTCCCAGCGGCTCTACGGCTTTATCAGCGGGGCTCATACCTGCTGCGGGAACATCTATCCAGCGGGCCGCCGGTATCAACGACAGTGCCGAATTGTTTGCCCGCGACATTCAAGCCAAGGCCCAGGGCGAGAACGATCAAGCTCTTGTTGATCAGATTGCAACCGATGCGGCTGAAGTCATCGATTGGCTGGCGCAGGCGCATGGTTTGCCGTTTTCAGTCGTGAGTAATTTTGACTATCCCGGTCATTCGCGCAGGCGCATGCACGGCTTGCCAACACGCTCCGGCGCAGAGCTGATCGACGCTCTGCGGGCGCGGTGTGAAGCGCTTGAGATCGACATCATTTGCGAGCGACGGGCCTTCGCGCTGTTCCACGAGGCAGGCGAAGTCACGGGGGTTGCCGTCTCAACACCAGATAACACTCAGGAGACGATCAAATGTGCGCGTCTCATTCTGGCATGTAACGGGTTTGGCGGCAACCGTGAGTTGGTCGGGCAGCACATGCCCGAGATCAAATATGGCCTGTGGTTTGGCCATGACGGAAACAAGGGCGAGGCGATTCTTTGGGCCGATAAGATCGGGGCGCAGGTCACCCATCTTGGTGCATATCAAGGGCATGGCAATGTCGCCCATCCCCACGGCATCCTGATCACTTGGGCCGTCATCACCGAGGGCGGCTTTCAAGTGAACAAGGACGGGCGGCGCTTTTGGAATGAAGCGCAAGGATACTCAGAAGCCGCGCGCGCCGTTTTATCCCAGCCCGATGGTGAGGCCTTTGCGATCTTTGATGAACGGATTGCAGGCATTGCCCGTCAGTTCGAAGATTTCAAAAAAGCCGAGGCCGTGGGCGCAATAAAATCCAGTAATACCCTTGAAGATTTGGCTGAGCAACTTGGGCTACCGGCGCAAGCCCTGCGCGAAACACACGCAGATCTGCCCTTGGGCGAGACTGACGGCTTTGGCCGAACATTCGGTGACGTGCCTTTGTCTGCACCTTACGTCGGGGTCCGCGTAACCGGTGCCTTGTTCCACACGCAGGGTGGCCTAAAGACCGACACATCCGGTCGTGTCCTAAAAACGAGTGGGCAAGCGTTCAGAACCCTCTTCGCCGGTGGCGGTGCCGCTTGCGGAGTTTCTGGCAGCAATGACAGCGGGTATCTGTCCGGCAACGGGTTGCTTTCGGCGATGGTACTGGGAAGAAATGCTGGCAAAGCGGGTTCAGAACTCCGCTGAAAACGGGGGCAAACTCACGGAGTGAGACGTAAACTCAACTTCGTTGCAGTCAATCTATCACGAAGCACAGCGCCTTTTCCTTTTGGGCCGATCGTGGCAAATGACACATACCTCATCACCACCGATACGTTTACCAACTCGCTAAACGCCACCCCAGGTCACCGGCTACGTTTTTGGACATAGGACAAACCAAGTTTCTCCAACACACGCGGTATGCCCTTTTTCATCGCAAAGAAGCCCTTCGTTGCATGTGGCCATGCGACCGTATCAAAGGCGCGGCGGACTTGAAATAACTTGATCCCTTCCGCCTGAAGGGCAGGTTCCATAGCCACGAGTTTCGTCGCAACGGGCCCGACCGGAGCATAGCCTGTTACGACGGTCTTTAGATTGTGTGTTTGGCAGGCAGCAATGATGTCTGCCGCCCAAATTTCGTTCTCGATAATTTGCGCACCCGTACAGGCATCGCGTGTGGCATCACGGGCAAATGCCTGCGCGATACTTCCAATGGGAAGCAGCGACCTGCCTGTAGTCGCCAGCGCGCCGATCTTTGCTGCATGGGGGTGCGGTAATGTCTCTTCCACTTGCATATCATCCTCAGTCACCAAAAGCAGGTAGTCGCCTGTGATTTCTGCGGATGTTGCTGCATTGGGCAAAGGGTGGCGTTGATGATCGGCTTCCTCGGACAATGGCTCAACCTGTGTATTCAGTTGATGCAAAGGGGAAAAACGCTGATCCGTGAATTTGGATATGTTGGAAACCCGCGCCACATAAGGTCGGCCCTTGGTTTGTATCCCCGCCACCCAGCGCCATGCGAGCGTGTTGGACGCAGGATCGCCGTCCATAAGATGTCGCAGGAAAAAATCAGCCCCCAATTCCCAAGGGAGGCCAAGCGTGAATATCCAAATTGAGGCAAACCACATCCGCGCGTGATTGTGCAGATAGCCGGTGGTCAGCAATTCCTTTGTCCAATCATCAAAGCCATCAATGCCTGTTTCTCCGGCCATAGCGGCTGCATAATTGGCAGCGAGACGGCGATCTTTGCCCGCGCTTTTCAACTGCCGTAATAGCCCCGCCTGATAAGCAGACCAAACGGTTGGGTGGTGTTCGAGCCAGCCTTTAAAGTAAGTGCGCCAAAAGACCTCATGCACGAACCGCTCTGATGCGTTGAAAGAATGCGCGTCCAAGGTGGCGGTGAGAACTTCGGTTTCAGTGATCAATCGGTGCCGTATCCACGGCGACAATGCGGAAACATTAGCGCGATGTTCCGGTCCAAGGTCGTAGTTGCGGCACCGATCATATAAGTCACCCGTCCGCTCCGCAAATTGCGCCAGTCGCGCAAGGCCCGCTGCCCGTGTCGGTTTGAAATTCGGAATTTCTAGCTGTTGGCTGAGGTCAGCAATGATGGCTTTGGTCTTCATAGCTGGGCCTTAGTTTTCGGATCGTGACAGGCGCGGTATGGCGTAGGGAACGTCGCGCTTGTAGGTTGCAAAATCTGCGCCATACCGTTTGGTAAAACGGCGTTCCTTTAGTCGCGGTGCCAAAAGGCAATAGGCCGTCAGTGCAATCGCTAAACACAATTGATCGGGCGTCCAAACCGGCACGGTCCATGTTGTCAGCGCGAAGGACACGTAAATAGGTTGGCGGATCACGCTGAACAAGCCCTTTGTGGGCATCTCTGGAAACACCGGTTTGATATTTTGTGCCAACGACATCCATCCCAGTGCGCCCGATTGCACTTCTGCGCCCGCATCGTAGCTGGCCCAGATTAATAACAACCAAGACGCCGCATAGAGGCCACAGATTATGGCAAATGCAACACCTTCGGCTTGCCACCAAATGATCCCGCTCGGTGTCCAAAACGCAAACAGTGCGAGCAACTGAACAGAAGCAATGATAGCATAGGTCGTTGTCGCGAGTGTCGGGCCGAATGCACGCGGTGCCAATTTGGCCAAAACCTGCCCGCCACGTTTTGACAGCAAAAGCGAATGGGTCAGCGGGAATTGCAGGGCCAAGACTATGTTTGCAAATATCGCCCACGGTGCGGGCACGCGGCCAAGGCTTTCGGACATACCGAAAAACATAGCAAACATCAGAGCAAGAACGGCTGCAGCGAATGTCACGTGGCAAATGAGCCCATAAAAGAACGCGATGCCAATGCGCGCCGCCCCGTTTGGCGTACGGAATAGTCCAAATATAAGGGCAAGAGATCGGCGCAATGGGCGTGTGTCGGACATTGTCATGAGCTGTAACGTAGGTGGCATCCGGCATGCGTCTAGTGCTTCAAACTGCGACGTTTCAACCATTGCCAAGACCACGAGGGCGCTATCTCTGCCCTATGGAATTGGATTTGACGACACCTGCCCAACCGCCACGCACCGCCGATATGGTGTCGCGATACATGACGCTGACCAAAGATGTGATGCCAAGGCTTGCACGCACGACGCACAGCGACTGGCCCGTGCGCAATGACCATTGTTTCCAGCGGATCGTTTTGGACACGATTTGCGGTGGTGTTTGGTACGATCATCTTCACCGTCCGGCATATAAAAACCTGACATTCCAACAGGCGGAACGAGCAGTGTGGCTTTGCGATAAAATCATTGCAGGTGACGTAAATTTCGCGGCGCTGAACGCGCAATCACTGGTCTGGCGGGGAAAAGCAGGCCCCGCGAAGTTGCTGGGTCAAGATGGCGCGGCGCGCTCTCGTTCATGGTCTGGGACTGTGCAGGGAACAAGATCCACGATCAGCGATCCAGGGTTCTGAAAAAGATTGATCAACGGTGCGAAGGGTACTGGATTGAACGGCGTGATGGCCGCACTGCCGTGCTACACAAAGGCAAAAGTGTAGCCTAGACGAACCTGCGGGTCACTTCCGTTGTTACTGTAGCTTGTCTCTGAGCGCTTCGTAAGGAGTCTGGCCGTTATGTGCGCCGTGGGGTCTAGCGAAGTTATAGAAGCGTTCCCATTCGTCGAGTTTAGCCTCCAGATCAACGTCGCCTTTATAGCTGAGAAGTTGATAGAACTCTTGCTGATCGGAACGGTGTGATCGCCCGACCTTCCCATTGAGTTGAGGCGTGCTCCGTTTGATGTAGGCGTGCCTGATCCCGAGATCTTCGACATGCCAATGGAATTTGGCCTGGAACTCATGACCATTATCCGTGCACACCTCGCGAATGCGGAATGGAAACTTTTCGATGATATGATCAATGAAGTTGATGGCGTTTGCCTGAGTATGCTTTTCGTAGACCTTGAGGGCGCGAACTCTGGTTGCATCGTCGATCGCTGTATATTGGAACCGACGGACCTTTTCGCCTCTTTTTCCTTTGAAGGTTAGAAACTTAACATCGACTTGAATGTGATGCCCTGGCACCTGCTTCTGATAGCGTTTGGTGTGCAGCTTGCGCATTCGTGTGCCTCTGGGCAAACGGTTAAGGCCGTTACGTTTAAGGATACGATAGACGCCGGCGTCGGAGATTTTGATGCCGTGGTAGCGCGCCAAATACCAGACGATCCTTATTGGCCCGAGGTGATACTTGCGCCGCAGATAAAGCACTTTGTCAACAATCTCAGCGGGCGTTTGATTGGCTGGGTTCTTGGGAATTGACTTGGCGTTCTTCAAGCCAGCTTCACCATGCTTTTGGTACGCGTCACGCCACCTATAAAAGCTGGACCTGCCGACGCCAAAATACCGGCAAGCTTTGCAGGCATTGCCGATCTTCTCCGCGTGCTGAAGCACCTTAAGTTTGCGTTGAATGTCGCGTTCTTCGTTCGTCATGAATACTTCCTCCATCCCAAATCAGGGAATTTACAGGAAGTGTCCCAAGAGTCCGTACATATCTACAGCCTGACGAAGAGGCCGATGACGGGTTGTTCGTAGAAATAAGAAGCTCAATGGGCCATATTTTGCAGGCCTATCCAGTGTCAGAAAACGCAAATGGCCTCCCGAAGGAGGCCATTCTTCTTGGTAGTAAGATTTAAGTGGTTGCGGGAGCCTGAAGCCACTGACGTCTGCCTGACCCAATCGATGGCGGTCTAAGATGTATACACCAAAGGCTTTCTGGCGAGTGGCTTTAGTTTGAGTTAAAGCCCGTGAAGGGTGGATAGCCGACTTTCGCCATCCGCCATACCAACGGCTGCAATGCGCACCAAGCGGGCTTTGCAAAGTCTCGGGCGAACGTCAGCATAGTAGGCTTGCCCGGCCCATAGCATGCGTAATTGGGCTACCCTCTATTCTGAGGTCGAGCTCCCGATAGGATCACAGGATATCTGTGAACAAGGGAGATAGAAGATGGAATATTTTGCCGGAATAGACGTATCGCTGCGATCCTGTGCGCTTTGCATTGTTGATGGCAAGGGAAACGTGCTGCTTGAACGAGAGCTGCCTTGTGAGGTCAGCGACATCGCTGAATGCCTTCGCGCATTTCCCTATCCGATTGAACGGGTTGGTTTTGAGGCTGGTACGATGAGTCAGCATCTGTTCTTTGGCCTGACCAAAGTAGGGTTTGACGTCGTTTGTATGGAGGCGCGTCAGGTCAATGCCGCGCTTTCAGCAATGCGCAACAAGACAGACAAGAATGACGCACGCGGCATTGCTCAAGTCCTACGCACCGGCTGGTTCAGCCCTGTTCACATGAAGAGCCGCGAAGCGCATGGCGTCCGTGCCTTGCTGAGCACCCGCAAAGCGCTTCTGAAGAAGACGATGGATCTTGCCAATGAGGTTCGTGGGCTGTTGAAGGTTTTTGGTATTCGCCTCCCAATGACCGTGAAGCACGGCAGCTTCGACGGTGTCGTGCGACCGTTGATCGAGATGGACGAGGTTTTGGTCCATGCTTTGGTGCCGCTGTTGGATGCACGCGTCGCCCTGTACGAACACTTTTTGGAGCTAGATCGCAGGGTCAAACGCGCCGCCAGCCAAGATGAGGTTTGCATGCGGATGATGACGGTGCCAGGCGTCGGACCAATTGCATCTCTCACCTTCAAAGCGGCTGTCGATGATCCGACGCGCTTCAAACGGTCACGGACTGTTGGTGCGCATTTTGGTCTGACACCGCGACGCTACCAGTCTGGTGAACATGACAATCCTGGCCGCATATCGAAAGCTGGGGATCGAGATGTACGCGCAACTTTGTACGCTGCAGCCAACGCTTTGCTTATGCGTACGATGGCGGGGTCCCAGATCAAGTCATGGGGCATGCGTCTGGTGCGCACCAAAGGGCGTCGTCGCGCTGTTGTTGCCGTCGCCCGCAAACTCGCCGTCTTGCTCCACAGGATGTGGACGGATGGCACCGAATTCCGTCAGGAGAACGTAGGAGGCATGGCATGATCTGAACAGCCGGGCCCCAATCCTGACGGGGTCGTCCCTCACCGGACGAGGTTCGTGGAAGAAGCCGAAAATGTCTGCTGCGCATCTTGAAGCGCGTCTCAAAGCAAGGCTCTCCGCGTCCGATCCGACATATGCGTGCAGCGGTGCCAACACGGCATCAACCAGACTGCGAAGAGAAGCGTGACCCGGATGAGTGACAATGACCCGAAAGAAAGAAGGAAAATGAGCTTGACCCAAACACCCAATTAGAGAAGGAGACATCCAGCGGCCACCGTCTATGCTTCGGTGCGGCTCGCCATTCCGGACATTCGCGGCGGGCGCAAAATCAAACTGATCTCTTGGTCTACAGACTTAACAGTCAGTCGATCAAAGCTTTTTGCACTGCTTCGTCCCAGCCGAGATACAATTTACTTTGATTGCGTATAACTGGACGAGTCATCACTTTTGGTCTGGCAGAAATCTGCGCCTCCGCTTCAGAGTTTTTTAACCAATCATTAAGGGCTCGGTAGTCATTCGAGCTCCGATCAACCAATCTATCGCCAAACTCCATAATCAGCTCTTCTAGTTCGGTTTCGTTTAAGGGCTCTGCCCTGATATCGCGTAATACAACATCCTTGCCATCTGCTTCCAACGCCTTGAGAGCTTTTTTGCAAATTGGGCAGGTATTCAGGCCGTATATAATCAAGTCACAATCTCCTTTGGCGACCGTCTGCAATCTCACGCATCAAACGTGCCGACGCAACCATTCCTTTCCGCCACACGAACGGCCCTTAGCTGCCGTTCACGCAAACTCTCGACGCCGCAGTGCAGCTTTCCCGAAGCGGGCATTCGAGCAGGTGCGCAGCATTTTGCTACGCTCGATGACTGCTCTGCGGACTTTTCTGCCGTTCTGTTTCCGGCCTTCGCTGACGCAGCATTTCTCTGTCTGGGCTGCAAGCCGTTCGTTTCAAAGTTGCGCAAGCCACCGAAGCGGTCGTCTAAGTTGGTGATCAGTCGCCAAGACCAAACTGCACTTTTGTAAGGTCTAGATCCAGAAATTAAATCACGAACAAGGCAGAGCAATCCGGATGAAGTCGTTGCTAAAGCAGCATTCTCTCGAAACTGCGTTGTTACGCATTTGGTGATTTAGCAGTCGCCCTGAAACAGACGCTCAAACGCGTGTCTCTGAGTGCAATTCAACCGACTATTCGATGCAAAAAAGTCTAACCTCTGAGACGTTGCACAAAGCGAAATCTCAGTATCATTAACCAAATCCATTCATCTACGCGCCTGTCAGCCGTATATCTAAACGAGCGCTCTTAACAGGCTCGGCAAGCGTGCGCCTTGCAACATCATGTGGTCTCGCATCAATGAATTCGCCGAGAGGCCATCTTTGGCAAATATTGCTTCGCTTATTTTTTGATGTTCCACGAGCGATTTTTCCAAACGCCCGACGATCTCATATGGCATCAATCGGTATACGTTTATGCGTGCTTGGATTTGGCTCAATTGATCCGTCAGCCAGTCATTTTCGCTCGCTTCGTGAATGGCTCCGTGAAACGCAAGATTAGCCTCCGCATAACCAGGAATGTCTTCTACTTGCGCGGCGGCTTGGCATAAATCTAGGCTGGCCTTAATTATTTTCTTGTTCGACTGGGTTAGCCTTTCGCTGGCCAATCGACAGGCCATGCCTTCCAATTCGGCGGCAACCTCGAACAAATCGTTCAGCTCTTTGGCGTTCAACACGCGAACGATGGCCCCTTTGCGCGAACGCGTTTCCAACAAACCATTGTCGACCAAAGACCGGATCGCCTCGCGGATGGGCGTTCGACTGACGTTAAAGCGCACAGCCAAATCGGCTTCCTCCAACTGATCACCCGGCTTTAGCAATCCGCTGAAAATCTCTTGCTTCAACTGCTCGATTAACTTGTCAGACGCCCGTGCCATTTTTCCTCCATCTTTGTTGATTGATAAGTGCTTGAGTTGGGTTTCGCCAGTCCTAAAGCAGTTATAATAATTTTTTTAGTTGATATATGTATCCATATAAATTAATTATGAGTCCATAGGGAGGAATCAAAATGTCTAATTTTCTAAAAACAACTGCACTGTCACTTCTTTTGGTGGGGGGGGCTGCGCAGGCCGAAGAACTTCGTTTATCTCATCAGTGGTCAACCAGTGATGTGCGCCATGAAGTAGCTCAGATCGTCGCCGACGAAGTCGCAGCCGCGAACGTCGACCTAGAGATCACAATCTTTCCATCAAAGTCGCTGTTCAAACCGCGTGAGCAGTATCGCCCGTTGTCCCGTGGGCAACTCGACATGACTGTGTTTCCGCTGTCATACGCTGGCGGCCAACAACCTTCATTCAACCTGACTTTGATGCCAGGCCTCGTGAAAAATCACGACCACGCAGCACGTCTTAGCCAGTCGCCGTTCATGGAAGCACTGGAAGCCAAAATGGCGGAAGATGATGTGATGGTACTAGTTCACGGCTACCTTGCAGGTGGTTTCGTCGGCAAAGACAAGTGCATCACCAGCCCGGCAGACGTGGTTGGCATGCAAACACGTGCAGCCGGAAAATCCTTTGAGCAAATGCTTGTGGGTGCAGGTGCTTCGATCACATCAATGGCATCTTCCGAGATCTATTCGGCAATGCAAACGGGTGTACTAGATGCGGCCAACACGTCTTCGTCTTCATTCGTATCCTACCGGATTTTTGAGCAAGTCGACTGCTATACTCCAGCGGCAGACATCGCTCTGTGGTTCCTTTATCAGCCTTTGTTAATGAACAAATCTACGTTCGACGGGCTGTCAGCGGAACAACAAACCGCCCTGTTGGCCGCTGCTGAAAAGGCGGAGGCGCATTATCTTGAGCAAGCAAAACTTCAAGACGCAGCCTCTGTTGAAGTCTTCGAAAAAGCTGGCGTTGAGATTGCCCAGATGACGGCCGAAGACTTTGCCGCGTGGCAAGCATTGGCGCAAGAGACGTCCTATGCCGCTTTCGTGGCGGACGTTCCGGGTGGCCAAGAGCTGCTGGATATGGCGCTCGCGGTCGAGTGAACCTTTT
>DS995276.1:1005522-1570545 GCA_000156115.1 Rhodobacteraceae bacterium HTCC2083 | reverse complement strand
ATCCCACTCGCCCTGCGCGGCAAAGCGCGATTTGCCCTCGCGTTTGTCACGCTCACACTGTCTATCGGGATTACGGGCATCATGCTGTTTTACGGCTATGAACACTGGCACTTTGCGTGGGCGCGTGGCTGGACCTCTGACACGGTAACCGCTGTGCCATTGTGGATCCCATACCTGTCATTGCCCCTAGGATTTGGTTTGTTGTTGTTGCAACTGATCGCGGACCTTGTGGCGCTTCTAACAAAATCTGAGACGCCCTTTGGGCTGGAGGCATCATAATGGACCCTCTCATCCTTGGTGCCCTTGTTGGCATTTGCACAATTCTTGTCCTGTTTTCCGGTGTATCTGTTGGTGTTGGCCTGCTTGTCGTCTCTGCCGGATTTCTGGTGGTGTTTGATGGCATGCGGTCGCTTGAACTGATGCCTGAGATCTTCTTTGGCAAGTTGGACAGCTTCGCGCTGCTTTCTATCCCGATGTTCATCATCATGGGGTCGTCAATCGCGTCGACCCGCGCAGGCGCAGATCTGTATGAGGCCCTGGAACGTTGGTTGACGCGCGTACCGGGCGGGCTTGTTATCTCGAACCTTGGGGCCTGTGCGCTATTCGCGGCCATGTCGGGGTCAAGTCCCGCCACCTGTGCAGCGATCGGCAAAATGGGCATTCCCGAGATGCGCAAACGCGGCTATCCCGAAGGCATTGCGACTGGTTCCATCGCTGCGGGTGGTACGTTGGGCATCCTGATCCCACCGTCCGTGACGATGATCGTTTACGGTGTGGCGACGGAAACCTCGATTGGCCGGTTGTTCCTTGCGGGGGTGTTTCCCGGCTTGTTGCTTGTGGCCTTGTTCATGGCATGGTCGCTCTATGCCACATGGAAATCTGGCAACACCGCGCTTTTGGCGTCTCGCAGCTACACGTGGAAAGAAAAGTTCGAAGTGCTGCCGCGTGTGTTGCCTTTCGTCGGCATCATCATCGGTGTGCTTTATGCGATGTACGGCGGTGTTGCGACGCCATCGGAAACCGCAGCCGTTGGCGCGCTGTTGTGCCTTGGTGTGGCAATCGTAATCTACAAGTTGTTTGATCTGCGTAAAATTTGGATGATCTTGCAAGACAGCACCAAAGAAAGCGTGATGATCCTGTTCATCATCGCCGCCGCTGGTGTGTTTTCCTACATGCTCTCCAGCCTGTCGATCACCCAAAGCATCGCGACGTGGATCGGCACGCTGGATGTGAACCCGTGGATTTTGATGATCGCCGTCAATATCTTTTTGATTATCGCGGGGTTCTTCCTGCCACCTGTTGCCGTGATTTTGATGGCCGCGCCGATCTTGTTGCCGATCATCACCACGGCTGGTTTCGACCCGATCTGGTTTGCGGTGATCCTGACGATCAACATGGAAATCGGGCTTATCTCGCCCCCCGTGGGGCTCAACCTTTATGTCATCAACGGCATTGCGCCGGACATATCGCTCAAGACCATCCTCACAGGATCGCTGCCGTTTGTGGCCTGCATGTTGCTTGCCATCGTTTTGCTTTGTGTCTTCCCGGGCATCGCGACTTGGTTGCCTGAGGCCGTCATGGGCCCTGCGCTTTAACCCCCCAATCACAAGGAAAATCACATGTCCTACACATCATACTACCGCCGCGTTGGCCTGATCGTTCCCAGCTCAAACTTGACCATGGAAACCGAAATCCCTGCGTTGCTGAAAGCCCGCGAAGCGATCTTGCCAGAGCGTTTCACATTTCATTCCTCGCGAATGCGGATGAAAAGCGTCGTCAAAGAAGAACTCGAAGCGATGGACGCAGATTCTGTGCGCTGCGCCACCGAACTGTCAGACGCTGCCGTCGAGGTTCAAGCCTATGCCTGCCTTGTCGCGATCATGTCCATGGGGCTTGGCTATCACCGCGCATCCCGCGAGAAATTGGAAAAGGCAGCCGCAGACAATGGATGCCCTACGCCCGTTTTGAATTCTGCGGGGGCGTTGATTGACGGGCTAAAGGATATGGGCGTCAAAAAGGTCTCTATCATTTGTCCTTATATGAAACCGCTTACGGCGATGGTTGTCGACTATATCGAAAACGAGGGGATTGAGGTGCAGGATTTCATGGCGCTTGAAATTCCTGACAACCTCAAAGTGGCGTCCCAAGACCCGACTGCCCCCGCAGAGCTGTGGCGCAAGTTGGACATACGCGGCGTGGATGCGATTGTTGCGTCCGCCTGTGTTCAGATGCCTTCCCTTCCGTCGATCGAGATGATTGAACGTGCCTCTGGCGTGCCCACCGTTTCTGCCGCCGTTGCGACAACGCGCCAGATTTTGCGCAACCTTGATTTGACCGAAGTCGCTCCCGGTGGCGGTGCTTTGTTGGCCAATGGTGTGCCGTCTGCATTGCCAAAAGTCGCCTGACAAAACCGGGTGCAGCATCTAAGCATGGTGCACCCGAAACTGCAGGACGCCTGATGGACAGCAAAGTATCCATATTCCCAATCACTCAGGCGACCACAGCCACGTTCACGGAACTTTACTTTCGTTTGACGTTCTTTTTTTTCATCCAACGCGGCAGCAAATACGTCCTTAGCCCCAAACAAGGCGAGATGTTGGGGGAAGAAGGCGATCTGATGATCTTTCCCCCCGGCTCGATGGTCACCATGGAAAACCGCCCCGTGATGGAAGGTGACTACCGCGCACTTGGCGTTTGCTACACGCATGATCTGATCAACAGCGTGTTCAGCGATGTGCCAAAATTCGACGCAACCCAAGGCGTTCAGATCGTGCGCGCATCGCAGCACAATCCTGCGGGTATTCTAAGCTTGATCCAAGACACTTTGGATAATGACGCACTGCCTGCCACGATCCGCAATCACCGGCTGCTTGAGCCGCTTTTGTGGTTGCGCGAACAAGGGTTCCAATTGCCAACACAGGTGGAAGACGATCCAATCAGCCAAGTCCGCAGTTTAATAGAAACCGACCTGAGCCACGCGTGGATGGCGGATGAGGTCGCTGCGCACTTCGCCATGAGCGAAGCCACAATGCGGCGCTGGCTTTCCAAAACGAGTCAGGGCTTTGCCAAGATATTGCTACACACGCGCCTGGAACGGGGTTTGAGTTTGCTACAAACAACCGATGCGCAAGTGTCCCAAATTGCATTGGATTGCGGATTCAAAACACCATCGCATTTTTCCGACGCATTCCGCAAAAGGTTCGGGATTAAACCAAAAGACATCCGTTTAGCGGCTGATTGAGCGAATTTCGATACTTCTTGATTGAGAGCCGGAAGCGGTAAAGCTCTGTGATCGCTAGGTTGAATGCATCAATAATGCATACTCCCGAAAGGATAATCGCAATGAAACGCTCTGCAATTTTCGCCGCCGCATTGGCCTCAACACTGGCTGTTCCAGCGTTGGCGGATGGCTTTATCTTAACCAGCCCTGACATCGCCGAGGGCCAACAGCTTAGCAATGATTCCGTCTTCCAAGGCTTCGGTTGCGAGGGCGGCAATGTCGCCCCGGCATTGGAATGGTCCGGTGCACCGGAAGGCACCGAGAGCTTTGCTGTCACCGTATACGACCCCGATGCGCCGACAGGTTCGGGATGGTGGCATTGGTTCGCCTTCAACATTCCAGCGGACGTCACATCGATGCCCGCAGGTAGTGTGGTCAGTGGCGTGCAACTGACCAACGACTATGGCGCGACAGGGTTCGGCGGCGCATGTCCACCTCCGGGCGAAGTGCACCGTTACCAATTCACCGTCCACGCTTTGGGCACCACGCTTGAGATCGACAATTCGGTCAGCAACGCATTGGCAGGCTTCATGGTCAACGCCAACAGCCTCGCGTCCGCAACAATCACAGCCGTTTACAACCGTTAATCTACAAGTGCTTTGACACATGTGTCAGGGCACTTTCTTTGCACAAGGAACTCTCCGATGAAACTTACCCTCAACGCATGGGCCAACGGTCAGCCCATCCCCGCCAATTTCGCCTTTGGTCAAATCCCTGATGAAGGGCACTTTGAACTGGCGCAAAATATCAATCCCGCGATCAACTGGGATGGTGCACCAACGGGCACCAAGTCGTTTGCCGTGATCTGTCATGACCCCGATGTTCCGTCCTCTGGCAAGGATGTGAACAAAGAGGGTAAAACGGTTCCCGCCGACCTGCCGCGTGTCGATTTCTACCACTGGGTGTTGGTGAATATTGCGGCAGACACGCATGAGATCGCTGAAGGCGCAGACAGTGCTGGCGTGACCCCAAAAGGCAAGGCAGCAGGCGTGCAAGGCCACGGCACAACAGGCATCAACAGCTACACCGATTGGTTTGCGGGTGATGCGGATATGGGCGGGAACTATGGCGGTTATGACGGCCCGTGCCCCCCATGGAACGACAGCATCATGCACCACTACCACTTCACAGTTTACGCGCTGGACGTGGAAGCGTTGAACCTTGAGGGCGCGTTCACAGGCGCAGATGCTTTGGCCGCGATGAAGGGCCATGTTCTGGACCAAGCATCGCACATGGGCACCTATACCATGAACCCAAACCTCTAAAAAATAAGCGACCTTTGGCCCTTGCTGCTGTGCGGGCCAAATGACCAAACGACCAAAGGGGGAGCCTTTTTCCGGGCCTGAAGTTTAACCAAAATCTGGGAGGATTTAACGTGAAAACTAAGACCCAAAACACCGCGTCGCGTCGCGATTTCATGAAGATTACAACGGTCGTTACTGCCAGTGTTGCCCTGACGGCCGCCAGTGGTGCGCAGGCGCAATCCGCATCTGTACGCTATGACATCGGGCTGGCGTTGTTAAACAGTCTCGGGGGCAATACGTCTTTAGCCACTTTGGCCGAAATATCACCTGATGTGGCGGGACTTTACGTCGAACATGTTTTTGGCGATGTCATGGTCCGTGACACCCTTGATCCGGTCACCAAAGAAGCCATCGTGATCGCCAGTCTGATGACCGCCGGAAACTATACCCAACTGACCAATGACCACATCAACGCCTTTCTGAACCTTGGCTGCGAACCCGAGGCCCTGCTAGAGATGTGTTTTATCGCTATCGCGGTGCGCGGTTTTCCGTTGGCGATCAACACAACTAGTAAAATCCGCAACGCATTAAAAGACCGCGGCATCACGATTGCGCCGGTTCCAGTAGCCACAGACGACGGTACCGAGCGTTACTTGATGGGCGCACGGTACATGATCGCCAACACCGAAGACGGTTTGGCCGAACTCGAAGGGCTCACCGTCAAAAACCAGCCTTTGTGAAAATCCTGACCAGCTATGCCTACGGCGATATTATGACGCGCGATGGCTTGGATGCGCGGACAAAGGCGTTGGTCACGCTGAGCATGTTGGCGACGATGGGCAACACCCAAGCATGGGTGGACAACGTGACCTTAGGGGCTTTGCGCGATGATGTCGCGCGCGACGACATGGTTGAGGCGATGCTGCAATTGAGCGTGCACGGCGGCTACGCCCTCCAACCCTCCCTCCATGCCCAGGCGTCAGAACAGCGCTTACGACCAGAACATAGCATCGGGTTGAATGGCCGTTCTCAGACGCGCTTTGAATGCGGTATTTCTGCCGGTGCGTAAGGCCGCTACGAGCCCAAATGGAGCAATGCTGAGTGATTGCTCCAATGGCGGCTTCTTTTAGAGCGGCATTGTAAACCTACTTCTATGTTAATCTTGGCTTGGCTTGGCTTTAGAACGTTCAATGGTCTCAATAGAAAGGATATCATTGGCGGGAAGCTGAGATAGCTTCACACGAGCCTCCACCGGGATAAGGCCGCGCAGTTGCAGGTCGAGATACCTTAAGCAGCAGACCCGCAAAAAAGATGTGAAATTTCCGACATCGTGACCTGCATCCAAGCTTTCATTGTAAAGGCGATGCAAGAGCTGGGGGACTGACAAATCGTCTCGGTCTCCGATTGTTTCAAGCGTGCGCCAAAACATCTCTTCCAAGCGAACGCTGGTTACCATCCCATCCATTCGAAAAGATCGCGTGTGAGACGCCCAAAGTGCCGAGTCTGCATCTATGAATAATTGGCACATTATGGACGTTCCCTTGCTATGTTCAGCGGCCTAGTCGCTCTTTCACATCTTCCGCAAAATCCTCGTAGCGACGAAGCGATTTTACATCTACCTGAACAAGATGCCCCATCTTTTGCATGATCGGAAGATCAAACAGAATGCGGTCAAGGTCATCAGGAGTATCTACATCGGCAATCACAAGAACCTTGCGCTCACCAACCACTTTCCAAAGATCAACAACGACGCCTGCTGATTTTGCTCCCAAGGCTGCGTTCGCCTCCTCGGCCCAAACACCCAGCAAACCTTGCTGCGCCATGGTTTCATCGTACTCCACGGTAAAATCTAGTTTGTATAGCATAGTTCCTCCCTTTCATTATTGGATTGGTTCGTTAGGCGAAACGCCCGCCTTTTTCGATGACTTCGATTTGGTATCCATCTGGGTCTTTGACAAAAAAGAACCTTGCGACGCGCTCTCCACCGGGGCGGAAATCCACAATGTCACCTGGACCAGAGTTGGCTTTGGCGGCAGTAGCATGAGCCTCTTCAAGATTGTCCACGACGATAGCCAGATGGCCATAGCCATCGCCCAGATCATATGGCTTATCGCGGCTCTTATTGACGGTAAGTTCAAGTTCAAACGTAGACGTTGGAAGGGCCATGTAGATGAGCGTGAAGCTCTCAAAGTCTAGCCGGTCAACGACCTCTAACTCAAAGGTATCGCGATAGAATCGTACTGACATCGCTTCATTCAGAACCCGGATCATACTGTGTACAAGTTTGGCCATGTTTTCTCCTCTGACCCGATGCTTATCAGTAATCGGGGAGGGAGTGGTATTATGCCGTTACTACATTCATTTTGAGGCACGAATTGATGTCCTACTAATGGTCAGACACCAAATATCAGAAGGCGACAGACGTCTCGATTACCTCAGAATTCGAATTAAAAGGACGCTCAATAGTCTCAAAATGGAAATAGAAATGGGCCCAATTAACGGCAGAAAAGTCCCGCGATCTGTGAATTGGGGGAAGATTTCTTCGCTGCGCAGTGCACGAATGGCCGGTTATCCCGCCGCATGGCAGCATGAGATTTTTTGCGCTTGCCGCAATTTTCGCGCTGTGTGCGCGCGCAGCACAAAAAACCAATTCACGGTGTGGGCTCGCAGCCGCCGTTGGATCGGTCGCAGCTTCGCTGGATTTAGCCACTCATTGAATGGCAGCTGTTGCTAGTCCCCCCTGAGACCGCGCAGCCGCAGAGAAAGTCCGGTTTCCGCCATTTCCACCTCGAGCGGAGTGGCAGCCAGCTACGGTTCCGGGTATGCTCTGGAGGTCATGCGGGAACATATGGAGCGGGTGTGGTGATTGATATTCTGCTGGATATTTTTTGAATGAACAAAGCCCGCGCATTCAACCCTTTCTTGTGTGCAAAGACGGATAACCTCAAGGCGCTCATCACAGAAGTACAGGTCCAAATGAGCGGGTATGAAGCTTATTACGAGACCCGCAAGAGAGCTCGTAGACCAGCTGACCAAGCAACCTATGACCGTACAATTGAGGCCATCCCGTGTGATCTCTGTGCTGTAGAGCTTGGGGCGGAACCAAGCCCTTCTGAACTGCCGACATTTCAAAGAATGCTCTAACAGCCCACAACCCAAAAGCAACACTCGGGTAAGGACTGTGGGCAGTGTTCAATGACAAGAGAAATTGTAACAACTTTTGCATATTGTTTTGAAATTTTGTTTCTTTTATCATGGCCTCATTCGATCCAAAACGCTTATTAATGGAGCTCGTCATGTCTAGAATCGCCACACCGCTTGCGTCACACCACTCAGCCCAGCAACCTCTTTTGAATACGCAAGAAATGGTTCTTCAGATTTTCAATCATATTGATAACAAGACCACTGACCTTGGGGCAGAAACATGGAGTGAGCCAGTTTCAAACTACAGATCGCAGGAGCGATTAGACGCCGAACTGGGTCTCATAAAGAGCTCTTTTGTCGTGTTTTGCCCAAGTCTTGCGCTGTCAAATACTGGCGATTACGTTGCACGGTCTGCAGCTGGCGTGCCGCTGATCGCCGTTCGTGCCGAGGACGGCACAGCGAAGGTATTCAGAAATGCGTGCCGCCATCGCGGGGTGCAATTGGCACAAGGCCATGGCTGTAAGCGCGTTCTCGTTTGCCCTTATCATGGGTGGGCTTATGCTTTGGACGGTCAGTTGAAGAACATCACGCATGGTAGCGGCTTTCCCGAAGTTGACACCAAAACGAGTGGTCTTGTTCCTGTGCCGAGCAAAGAAATCAATGGTCTGGTGTATGTCGGCCAAGAAGCTTCAGATACGACGGCATCCAGCTTGGACCTCATTCCCCAAATTATTCCTGATAACTACGAGCTTGTCGAAATCGATGAAATGGACGTGGACGCCAACTGGAAGCTGTTCATTGAAAGCGCGCTTGAGGGTTACCATATTCGCGCAACGCACACGAAGACATTTTTCCCGGTTCAGTATGACAATCTGACTGTTGTGGAAGCGTTCGGAGGCAACAGCCGAGTCACTTTCCCCTACCAAACCATCGAAAGTCTGCGCAATAAACCGCAGAAAGGCTGGTCAACAAATGGCCGCATGACCCAACTTTATCATCTCTTTCCAAACGTGATTGTTTCTACCTTTCCCAATTGTCTGCAAGTTGTGGTTCTCGAACCTCTCGGGCTAGAAAAGACGCGCCAACATACCTATCTGCTTGGCCGCGTTGCGACGGGGACTGCTGAGGAACGCAAAACGATGACGGAGTCGATCTTGCAAGGGCAGGCTTTTGCGAAAACCGGTGCAATTGAGGATCGCGAAGTCGTCATGTCAGCGCAGCAAGGGCTGCACAGCGGTGCAAACGAACATCTGACATTTGGGTTGTTCGAAAGCGCAATCGGGCGTCTTCATGCGGGTCTCAGTCGCGAACTTGGGTAAGATGTGAATGCTGTCAAATGTGAATGTTCTCGACCTCGATGGCCTTTTGAAGCGTGAACGGCGGCCCAGTGCGAAACGACTAATTTTGTCTTTGCTAAGTCAGCCCCGCATGGCCACATTGTCCCTTCGCCAGTTGGTCGCATGGGGAGAGTTGTTGGGTCAAAAGCCAGCCGCCATCCGCGTCACCGCTGGGCGATTGGTAAAGGAAGAACTGCTCAAAACAGTCAGGCGTGGCGTTTATACGATCGGTCCGAATGGTTTAGTGCTCAGAGACAAAGCATCCGAATGGATGACTACGCTGGACCGAATACGCGGCTGGAAAGGCGGATGGATTTGCGTTCACACAGCACACTTAGGCAAAGCAAACCGACGCAATGTACGTAAGCGTGAGCGCGCCTTCAGGTTGTTTGGATTCAAAGAACTCGTAGATGGTGTTTGGATCAGGCCTGACAATCTAGTTTGCACGCCACCACAGATGTATGTGGACCTTTGCAAGCTTGGGCTGGAGACGGATGCAATATTGTTGCGGTCTGATGTGATTGAGCACGGTCAGCCACACTCCGCTCTCGTTCTATGGGGCAGTGATACCTTGAACGCGAACTATGAAAAAGGGGTTGAGCTACTTCAACACAGCGAGCAGAAACTGAGGCAGCAAGACTTACACACCATAACGCGGGAAACATTCCTAATTGGTGAACATGTTATCCGCCAAATAAACGCTGACCCTCTTCTACCTACAGACTGCATTGATGCGTCCAAGCGCAAGAAACTGGTTCACGCCATGAAGCGGTATAGCGAATTTTGCCATCCCCAGTGGGCCGAGTTTTTGGCCCAGTCCGAATAGGATTACCCTCCACCTTGAAGACCCACTTCGCGCCAGTTGGGTCACGCGGCCAGTTGACGCCGAATGGCCATTGAGGTTCTTAAGGGCACCCTTTGTTTTGTCCCCAGAGCTACCAGTTCGCTGTCGGCTCGATTTTGCACCTGCAGCGAAAGTCCGGAACGACGGGCCGCACCGCAGCGGTGGCATTGTATGATGAAAGTCTCCTTCTCTAATTGGGTGTTTGGGTCAAGCTCATTTTCCTTCTTTCTTTCGGGTCATTGTCACTCATCCGGGTCACGCTTCTCTTCGCAGTCTGGTTGATGCCGTGTTGGCACCGCTGCACGCATATGTCGGATCGGACGCGGAGAGCCTTGCTTTGAGACGCGCTTCAAGATGCGCAGCAGACATTTTCGGCTTCTTCCACGAACCTCGTCCGGTGAGGGACGACCCCGTCAGGATTGGGGCCCGGCTGTTCAGATCATGCCATGCCTCCTACGTTCTCCTGACGGAATTCGGTGCCATCCGTCCACATCCTGTGGAGCAAGACGGCGAGTTTGCGGGCGACGGCAACAACAGCGCGACGACGCCCTTTGGTGCGCACCAGACGCATGCCCCATGACTTGATCTGGGACCCCGCCATCGTACGCATAAGCAAAGCGTTGGCTGCAGCGTACAAAGTTGCGCGTACATCTCGATCCCCAGCTTTCGATATGCGGCCAGGATTGTCATGTTCACCAGACTGGTAGCGTCGCGGTGTCAGACCAAAATGCGCACCAACAGTCCGTGACCGTTTGAAGCGCGTCGGATCATCGACAGCCGCTTTGAAGGTGAGAGATGCAATTGGTCCGACGCCTGGCACCGTCATCATCCGCATGCAAACCTCATCTTGGCTGGCGGCGCGTTTGACCCTGCGATCTAGCTCCAAAAAGTGTTCGTACAGGGCGACGCGTGCATCCAACAGCGGCACCAAAGCATGGACCAAAACCTCGTCCATCTCGATCAACGGTCGCACGACACCGTCGAAGCTGCCGTGCTTCACGGTCATTGGGAGGCGAATACCAAAAACCTTCAACAGCCCACGAACCTCATTGGCAAGATCCATCGTCTTCTTCAGAAGCGCTTTGCGGGTGCTCAGCAAGGCACGGACGCCATGCGCTTCGCGGCTCTTCATGTGAACAGGGCTGAACCAGCCGGTGCGTAGGACTTGAGCAATGCCGCGTGCGTCATTCTTGTCTGTCTTGTTGCGCATTGCTGAAAGCGCGGCATTGACCTGACGCGCCTCCATACAAACGACGTCAAACCCTACTTTGGTCAGGCCAAAGAACAGATGCTGACTCATCGTACCAGCCTCAAAACCAACCCGTTCAATCGGATAGGGAAATGCGCGAAGGCATTCAGCGATGTCGCTGACCTCACAAGGCAGCTCTCGTTCAAGCAGCACGTTTCCCTTGCCATCAACAATGCAAAGCGCACAGGATCGCAGCGATACGTCTATTCCGGCAAAATATTCCATCTTCTATCTCCCTTGTTCACAGATATCCTGTGATCCTATCGGGAGCTCGACCTCAGAATAGAGGGTAGCCCAATTACGCATGCTTCGAGCCGCACCTGTAAGCGGCCCTCGTTCTCAGATTTCGATAGCCTCTGAAATGGCCAAAGCATCTTCAAGTTCGACACCAAAATATCGAACGGTGCTATCCATCTTGGTATTGGCATGCCGCTTCGGCAGACAACTGGGTTCGTCCAGAGCCTGTTACGATTAGTCGGGCTGGACTGGACCGCGCCGGACTTCAGCACCTTATGTCGTCCGTTGCCCGGCAGGCGATTGCAAAGCAATCTGCCGAGAGGGGCCAGAGAACACTGAATGTGGGCCTGTCATATCGAGGCTCCAAAGGTCCATTGCACCTCCTTATCGACAGCACAGATATCAAGGCCGAAGGTGAAAGCGAGTGGAACGCCCGGAAGCATGGCGGCCCCAAACGCCGCATCTGGCGAAAAATACATATTGGAATTGAGGAAGAAACACTGGAGGTTCGGACGGTCGAGGTCGGCAACAGCAACGTCGGAGATGCTCCCATGCTGCCATAACTTCTGAACCAAATCCCGCCCGATCAGGACATCGGCAGCGTCACAGCTGATGGGGCATATGACACGCGTAAATGCCACGAGGCGATTGCCACCAGAGGTGCCAGTGCCGTGATCCCTCCGCGCAAGAATGCCAAGCCTTGCAAGCCGACGAGCGCCAGAGCGATTGCCCGAAACGAAGCGGTCAGTGCGCAGCAATATCTGGGCCGCACCTTGCGGCGACGTTGGAGCGGATACCACCGCCGAAGCCGCGTCGAAACGAAGATGCATTGCATGAAACTACTTGGCCAATCGCTGATGGCGAGGGACTTTGATTGGCAGGTTGCAGAAATCCACGTCCGCATCGCCGTCCTCAACCGCTACACGGCTCTTGGCATACCCGTCACTGAGCCTGTAGGCTGAGTCCGTAAGGGGTAAGGGGAAGAGCGTCCTTCACCTGATTTGTGCAACAAAGCCTCAATCAAGTAATCACATCCGGCTGTTTCCACAACGCTACAAACAACGTGGTAACGGACAGAATATTTGCCCCTGCGATACCCATGTAAATCCATCTTGGGACATCACCATTTGCCCAGATACGGGCAATCGCGAGGCTTATGCCAACGAGCAGGACAATGAAGACAACATAAGCCAGCCACCGCCAGCCTCGGAATAAACCATAAGCAAAACCCGCGTATACAAGCGCGAAGGGAAGCAGTATCAACGCATCCGCACTAAACCTACTTACGGGAAGCGCAAGAAGGTGGAGGCCCGCGGACAATGCGGTAAAGTAAGCGCCCCAGCGCATAGCAGTGCTAGTCTGTGTCATGTCTGACCTCATTCGTCGTTTGCGCAAGGGTAACCTGCAACGCCCCATGCAAGGATATCGTTCACATGTTCTTGCAAGCTATAGGGTGCTGGCTCTCTGCCTTCGCCCGGATTCCATGCCCAATGCAGGATCAAGTCATGGTCAAGATGGCTTGCAATGTCGTTGAAATCACGGCCACCGTTGCGTTCGGGGTCTCGCAATTGATTACAGATTTCATCTGACGTTTTGCCAAACCATTCGGCCTCAACGGGGGCCAGTTGCCAGTTCATGGCGACTTGCGGGGCGGCATGTGGCACGTCGTTGACATCTTCGCGGAAGGCATGGCACGTGCTGCATTGCGTATATTCAGCCCCGATTCGGCTGTCACCTGCGTTAATATTCATGCCATGCGGGCGGGCGTTGCCGTAACTTGGGCCTGACCACATAGGGATATTATTAGCCCCCACATGGCAATTTGAACAGCGTGGGTGGGATGTGACGTCGTAGATGCGCGTCCACGCTCCCAACCCGTCGGCGCGACTGACTGACGCTTCTGCGGGTGGCGCAATGTTGACGTTTTCACCTTCGGCAAAGGCCGCGCCGGCAACGCTCATCACGCAGATAACAGTGAGGATACGTTTCATGCCAACCGCCCCCTAAACGAAGTCAAAAGATTTAAAGAACGGCATCTCGCGTGGGCGTTCCCCTGTCAGATCAAAGATCGCACTTGCAAGCGCGGGGGCCGCCGGAGGCACGGGTGGCTCCCCTATCCCGCGAATCTTTGTCGCATTCTCTAGGCCGCGCACCACAATTTCAGGGGTTTGGAAAATCCGCATGCCTTCTGCTGCATGGTAATTGGTTTGCTCTGCCACGCCGTCAGAGTAGGTAATTTCTGAATTGATCGCGTGGCCAAGACCCCAGACAACGCCACCTTGCACTTGGTTCTCAAAATTCACAGGATCGATCACCTGACCGACGTCCGCCACCACATAAACCTTATCGAGTTTAATGCCGTAATCCGTCATCGAAATCTCAATGACCTCAGCTGTGGGCACGCCGAAACTCTCGACGAGAGCAAGACCACGGCCCCGATTTGGCCCAAGATCACCCCCCCAGTTCGACATCTCGGCCAACGTTTCAAGAACTGTCCGGTGAACCGGGTGATTGACCAGCCGAAGTCGTTCTTCCATCGGATCAGCCCCCGCAGCGCGGATTAGCTCATCAAGTGTATTTTCAGCTAGGAACCCTGCATGGCTTGCGCCAACGGAACGCCATGAACTGATCGGTGCCAGCTCAGGCACGCGATAACCGCGCACCCGTAGGCTGGGAATGTCATACGGCATGTTCCAAGCGCCTGCGACGATCTGCGCATCTGGTCCGGGTGTAACTATGCCTGCCCGCTGCCCCCCCGAAGCCAAGACAGATGGGGCCGCGATATCAAGCGACAAAGCTGTCACTTGCCCGTTCTCTACGATACCTTGCGCCCGCGACATTGCGAGCTGGCGCGGGTAGTCCTGCAGGAAGTCCTCTTCCCTGCTATACGTCATTTTTACAGGTGTTCCTGGCATCGCCATTGCAATTTGGGTTGCCTGTTTGATGTATTCAAACTCTAAGCGGTGACCAAAGCTGCCGCCTGAAAACTGGTTGTAGAACTGCACACTGTCCGCATCTACACCCACTACAGCAGCAACCTGTTGTTGCAAAAAGCGGGGCAGTTGGTGACCCGTCCAAACCTCGACCAGACCATCGCTGATCCTGACGATTGCATTTAGTGGTTCCAGCGGTTGATGCGCGACATAAGGCGCGCGGTTCTCGATTGTTATTTTGTTTTCACCTGCAAGGGCAGCATCCACGTCACCATCTACCCGCCACTCTTGATCAAGGCGGTCGTCGACGAAACTTGCGGCGACTTCATCCCAGTGTGCTGCGGTTTCGGCAGGATAAGGGGCCGGACCCCATTCACAAACAACCTCATTTACGGCTTGAATAGCTCGCCAAGTGTTGTCAGCAATCGCGGCGATGCCATTGGTGACTGGGACAATCGCCTGCACACCGCGCATGTTTTCCGCGTTTTTTGTATCAAAGCTAATCATCGCCCCGCCTTTACGCGGGTTCGTGCGGACAGACGCATAGACCATGCCGTCCAAATCAAGATCGATCCCGAACGTCTGCGTTCCTGTTGCTTTGGCAACAGTGTCGGTGCGCATCATCGGTTTACCGATGTGGCGCCATTCAGAAGGATCGCGCAGGGCAATGTCGGTGGCAGGCGAAATCTGGGACGATTCTGCAGCGAGGTCTACATAGGCGATGGTTTCACCATTGGGCAAAATAACCGACGCATTCGCTGTTCGAAGGTCCGCAACGGGCACGCCCGTTCGCAGGCTCGCTGCGGCCTTTATTGTTTCGCGGGCCACAGCGCCGGCCAATCTTAGCTTTTCGTATTGATCCGACATAGAGGTTGATCCACCTGTGCCTTGCAAGCCGATCATCTTGATCACGCCACCCGCGACACCGCGCATCGTTTCGGCCACTGTGCTTTCATCGAATGACATGAACGGCACGCCCTCGTCGGCGAAGGCAGTGTTGTAATAGGCGGGGTCTGGATCGCCGAAGCTGAGGGTGGCTTGGTCGACTTCGATGTCAAATTCTTCCGCGATCAGTGCTGCTTGGGCTGATTGCACGCCTTGACCGATATCCGCATGTGGCACGATCAGAGTGATGCCATCTGCGGTAAGCTTCACAAACGCGTTGAACACAACTTCGCCTTCAGCCAAGTCAGCCGTGAGCGGATTATCATGCGGTCGCACCGCCATGAAAGTCCCGAACGCCACACCGCCAAGCACCCCAGCGGACCCAATAAGAAATGACCGACGACCAATTGCCTTTAAACGCCCCATAGCTCAAGCCTCCTGCAATTTAGCAGCGGCTGTTTTCACAGCAGCGCGAATACGCGGATAGGTGCCGCAACGGCACAGATTACCGCCCATGACGATGTCGATGTCATCATCTGTGGGTTCGGGGTTTGTCTCTAACAATGAGGCAGCCTGCATGATCTGGCCGGACTGACAGTATCCGCATTGCGCGACCTGATGCGCGATCCATGCGTCCTGCACAGCGTGTAAAGCATCAGGTGATCCAAGCCCTTCGATGGTGACAACCTCAGCACCATCCGCTGTCGCTGCTGCGACCTGACAACTGCGGACCGCCACACCGTCCATGTGAACAGTACAAGCACCACATTGCGCGATCCCACACCCATACTTGGTGCCCTTCAAACCCAACTCATCCCGAAGGACCCAAAGCAGTGGCATATCATCCTCGACATCCACCGTGCGTTCTTCACCATTCACCAATAGTTGCATGAGCGCCTCCACTACAGATTATACAAATTGACATTTTTAGTCTATTTGACGCAATTTTTGTGATATGTCAAATACAATCTATGACGGATAAGACCCAAATCATCGTGACAGCCGCGACCAACATGTTCGCCCATTACGGCTATGCCAAAACGACAATGGGCGATATTGCTTCAGAGGCAGGCGTTGCACGCCAAACCGTCTACAATGCCTTTACGGGCAAAGAAGAAATTCTTCGGATGGTCGTTCACCAGGTCGGCAAAGATACCTATACAGCGGTCATGGAAGCATGGTCAAAGACTGACAGCATTGATGAAAAACTTTCCATATTCCAAGACTTCGGCCCGCTCAAATGGTTCGAGGCTATTCGGGCAACTCCAGACTGGGCCGAATTGATAGATGGTATGCAAAATGCAGCGTCAGAAGTGATGGCTACTCAAGACGCGCAATGGCGGAATGCGTTCGCGACAGTCTTGCGGACGCGTGCGACCGAGCGCCCAGATGTTGTCGATTTTTTCTATTCCGCAAGCCTAAACGCAAAATACGGTGTCGAAAACGTCCAACACCTTAGGGCGCGTCTAGCTACAATAAAAAATGCCACGCTCGCTTTACTAAAAGCATGATAGCTACCGTCATCCGGTCGATGATCCTAAGCAATCTCTAAGTAAACCGACCATGTGGCTACTACTTTTCCGTAAGTGAATGGCATCAGTTACAAAAACGTAGATGGGAAGGCCGAAGTTAGCATGCCGTAAAAGGGGATATTGAGCCTATCAACGGCGTCTTTGCGCAACTAACGGCCATCTGTGCATCGTGTAGCATTGGTTGAATTGGGCTGGGGTGCGATCAAGCAAAACCCTAGCATCAATACGACACAGGAAAGAATGCGGTCTGTGGGTGTTGTTGATGAGGAGGTGTTGGTCATGGTTCACTTAAATATATCATTTGTCCCGCGTCCATTCCTTTAACGACACGAGGCAAATGCGATTGTCAGCATAGCCCTCATCTACTTTAAGCGGCTTTCAACGCACATGGGCTGCTGGAAGATTTACGAATGTCCGCAACACGGGCTGCGACTGCAGCAATAAAGAACTGTGCCCAAAGTCCGATAAGGGCCGTCAGCGCAGGAGCCGTCTTAACGCGCAGCTTACTCTGCAGCAAACCAACGAACGGCGACAGCGAGCCCAAATTGCCTTATTTTCGCATTGCAGCGAATGGCTAGTTTGCGAACTTTACCAAAAGATAAGAAGTCAGGTACTGAATCTGCCTTGTACATTATGTTTGGAGCGGCATTTGAAACATACTTTTAGGTTAATCTTGGATTGGCCTTTGAACGTTCAATGGTCTCAAGTAACAGGATATCACTGGCGGGAAGCTGAGATAGCTTCACGCGAGCCACATTTGGGATTAGGCCGCGCAACTGAAGGTCAATAAATCTCAAACAGCAGACCCGTAAAAAGGACGTAAAATTTCCAACGTCATGCCCCGCATCCAAGCTTTCATTATAAAGACGATGCAAAAGCTGAGGGACTGTTAAGTCATCCCGATCTCCGATTGTTTCAAGTGTGCGCCAAAACATCTCTTCCAACCGAACGCTGGTTACCATCCCATCCATTCGAAAAGATCGCGTGTGAGATGCCCAAAGTGCCGGGTCTGCATCTATAAACAATTGACACATATAGACGTCTCCCTCTTTAAATTAGCATCCTAGACGCTCTTTCTCGTCTTCCGCAAAATCCTCGTAACGGCGAATAGATTTCAAATCTATCTGAACAAGGTGCCCCATCTTTTGCATGATCGGAAGACTAAACAGAATGCGGTCAAGGTCATCGGGGGTTTCCACGTCGGCGATCACGAGCACTTTGCGCTCTCCCACGACTTTCCTAAGGTCAACAGCGAGTGCTGCTGGCTCTGCTCCCAAGGCCGCATTTGCCTCCTCAGCCCAGATCCCCAGCAAACCTTGCTGGGCAATAGTTTCATCATATTCCACGGTAAAATCGAGTTTGTAAAGCATAGTTACTCCCGTTCATATTGATTTAGTTGGTCAGGCGAATCGCCCGCCTTTTTCGATTACTTCGATTTGGTATCCGTCAGGGTCCTTGATATAAAAGAACCTCGCGACGCGCTCTCCGCCGGAGCTAAAATCTACAATGTCACCCGGAATGGAATTGGCTTTTGCGGCTGTAGTATGAGCTTCTTCAAGGTCATCCACGACGACGGCAAGATGGCCGTAACCATCGCCTATATCGTAGGGCTTTTCTCGGTTCTTATTGACGGTAAGTTCAAGTTCAAACGTAGACGTTGGAAGGGCGAGGTAGACGAGCGTAAAGCTCTCAAAGTCCAGCCGGTCGACTACTTCCAGGCCAAAGGTGTCGTGATATAATTGCACTGAAACCGCTTCATTCAGAACCCTGATCATACTGTGTACGAGTTTGGTCATATTTTCCCCCCGACAGATGCTTATCAGTGATCAGGCGGGGAGTGGTATTATGCCGGTACTACATTCATTTTTTGGGATTGGGTTGACGCCTTTTCCCAACTTTGACAATTGTCAAAAAGTAGCCAAGCGGTCATTGAATTGGGCCCAACGTACAGGTCGGGTCTCTGCGGGACTCAGTTACGGCTATCGCGCAGTTCCAAATGCAACGGGCTTAAACCGCGAAATTGACAAACTCGAAGCCGCGATCGTTGTCCGCATTTTCGAAGCGTATGCTTTTGGCATGTCACCACGTAAAATTGCAGCTCGCCTAAATGAAGACGGTGTTCCCTCACCATCGGGTGGAAATTGGAATGTCAGCACAATCCGAGGAAACGCCAAGAAACGGGACGGCATGCTTCGAAATGAAGCTTACGTCGGTGTGATTGTCTATGGACGCAACAATTTCCGCAGAGATCCGGATACAGGCAATAGGATTTCTCGTCCTGCAGATGCTGGGAAGATCATTGATGTGGCTGCGCCTCCTCTTCAGAAATTGACGATGATTTGTGGAACAAGGTGCAGGAACGCTTAGAAGACACCTACACGCGTTTTGCGGGAAAAACTTCGCCGTTAAACGATAGCCATCGCCCCAAATACCTGCTGTCGCATCTGCTAACATGCGATTGTTGTGGCGGTGGCTATACGCTCGTCGCGCGTGATCGATATGGTTGTTACAATCGCAAAACCAAGGGCCTTTCCGTCTGCGCAAATACTAAGACCATAACTCGAGACAAACTCGAAAGCCGCGTATTGGCACGGTTGCGCCAAGGGCTCATACGAGCCGATCTTGCCCGACACTTTGCCACTGAAGTCCAGCGCATGATGTTAGCGGCGGAAGCCTACAACACACCGGAGACGGCTGAATTGAAAGCGCAGCTGGCAAAGAGGAGCCAGACTATTGATCGCCTTCTCGACCTCATTGAGGAGGCCGAAGACGTTGATTCACTTCTCAATCGCCTCAAGACTCGCGAGGCTGAAAGGGTGCGTTTGCGATCCGCAATAGCATTGGCACAGGAACCGATTGAATGCCCAACCGTTCCGACTGAGGCGGACTTCGATCGGATTTACATCCGTCAGGTGAGTCGTCTTGAGGGTCTGCTTACGGGTTCCGACGAAGTGATCACGGCTAACAAGCTGCTGCGGGGGATGTTAGGTTCTGTTGCTGTCTGGCCTGACGAAGAGGCCGATGACGGGTTGTTCGTAGAAATAAGAAGCTCATTGGGCCGTATTTTGCGGGCCGATCCAGTGTCAGAAAACGCAAATGGCCTCCCGAAGGAGGCCATTCTACTTGGTAGTAAGATTTCAGTGGTTGCGGGAGTAGGATTTGAACCTACGACCTTCAGGTTATGAGCCTGACGAGCTACCGGGCTGCTCCATCCCGCGACAGTTCCTGATCGACAGGAATAAAAGCAAACATGTACATAGAGAATTGGATTACTGGGATTGGCGGTGACCTACTCTCCCACGTCTTAAGACGCAGTACCATTGGCGCGGTGGCACTTAACTTCCGGGTTCGGGATGGGACCGGGTGTTTTGCTCACGCTATGACCACCAAACCAAGTAATCCAAGAAGAAGCACGAAGAATGTTTAATGGGATGCAGGTTATCTTTTGCTAGGCAAAAGATATTTTTTCCGACAGCCTAACAAGCTAGGTGCTTCTAAAATTAACGTTGTCCAAGTCGTTTTCGACTTATGGTGTTGTGTATGCTTCTGTTTGGTTCAGTTTAAGTCTAGCTTTTACTGGATCAAATCAAGCCTATCGGACGATTAGTACTGGTCAACTGAGCGTATTACTACGCTTACATCTCCAGCCTATTGACGAGGTGGTCTACCTCGGTCCTCAGGGATACCTTGTTTTGAGGGGGGCTTCCCGCTTAGATGCCTTCAGCGGTTATCCTGTCCGATCATAGCTACCCAGCACTGCTCCTGGCGGAACAACTGGTACACCAGTGGATCGTTCACCCCGGTCCTCTCGTACTAGGGGCAACTCCTCTCAAGTATCCTACACCCACGGCAGATAGGGACCGAACTGTCTCACGACGTTCTAAACCCAGCTCACGTACCTCTTTAAACGGCGAACAGCCGTACCCTTGGGACCTGCTCCAGCCCCAGGATGAGATGAGCCGACATCGAGGTGCCAAACACTGCCGTCGATATGGACTCTTGGGCAGTATCAGCCTGTTATCCCCGGCGTACCTTTTATCCGTTGAGCGATGGCCCTTCCACTCGGGACCACCGGATCACTATGGCCGTCTTTCGACTCTGCTCGACTTGTCAGTCTCGCAGTCAGGCTGGCTTCTGCCATTGCACTCAACGAGCGATTTCCGACCGCTCTGAGCCAACCTTCGCGCGCCTCCGTTACGCTTTAGGAGGCGACCGCCCCAGTCAAACTACCCGCCACACAGGGTCCCGGACCCAGATAATGGGCCGCGGTTAGACATCAAGCAATGCAAGGGTGGTATCTCAAGGGAGGCTCCACCAAGACTAGCGTCCTGGTTTCAAAGCCCACCACCTATCCTGCACATGCATGGCCTGATGCCAGTGTGAAGCTGTAGTAAAGGTGCACGGGGTCTTTCCGTCTAACCGCGGGAAGCCTGCATCTTGACAGGCAATTCAATTTCGCTGAGTCTATGTTGGAGACAGCGGGGAAGTCGTTACGCCATTCGTGCAGGTCGGAACTTACCCGACAAGGAATTTCGCTACCTTAGGACCGTTATAGTTACGGCCGCCGTTTACCTGGGCTTCAATTCGCAGCTCTCACCACTCCTTTTAACCTTCAGGCACCGGGCAGGCGTCAGACCCTATACGTCGTCTTACGACTTCGCAGAGCCCTGTGTTTTTAGTAAACAGTCGCCACCCCCTGGTTTGTGCCCCCAGCTCCAAGTTGCCTTGGAACCGGGCCTCCTTCTCGCGAACTTACGGAGGTATTTTGCCGAGTTCCTTCAACATAGTTCTCTCAAGCGCCTTGGTATTCTCTACCTATCCACCTGTGTCGGTTTAGGGTACGATCTTATAGGAGGGCTATTTCCAGGAACCCGTTAGCAGCCCATTCAATCCAATAAGGATGAACTACGTCTCGGATCCGTCACCACTCCACGGCCCAGGAATATTAACCTGGTTCCCATCGACTACGCCTTTCGGCCTCGCCTTAGGGGTCGGCTTACCCTGCTCAGATTAGCTTTAAGCAGGAACCCTTGGATTTTCGGCGAGAGTGTCTCTCACACTCTTTGTCGCTACTCATGTCATCATTCTCACTAGTGATCTCTCCACCGGATCGCTCACGCGCCGGCTTCACAGAAAGCTCCTTACGTCCAACACCTTCCGAAGAAGGCTAAAGACGTATGGAACTATGTCACACTACGCTCTGCTACCATGCACTATGTGCATCCTAAGCTTCGGCTCATGGCTTGAGCCCCGTTACATCTTCGCCGCAGGACAACTTATTTAGACCAGTGAGCTGTTACGCTATCTTTAAAGGATGGCTGCTTCTAAGCCAACCTCCTGGTTGTTTTGGTCGTCCCACCTGCTTTCCCACTTAGCCATGAATTAGGGGCCTTAGCTGTAGGTTAGGGTTGTTTCCCTCTCCACTACGGACGTTAGCATCCGCAGTGTGTCTGCCGACTAGTACTTCTCGGTATTCGGAGTTTGATTAGGATCAGTAAGGCTGTAGGCCCCCATTACCCATTCAGTGCTCTACCCCCGAGAGTATTCGGTCGACGCTCTACCTAAATAGATTTCGCAGAGAACCAGCTATCTCCGAGTTTGATTGGCCTTTCACCCCTAGGCACAGCTCATCCCGATCTTTTTCAACAGATGTGGGTTCGGTCCTCCAATTAGTGTTACCTAATCTTCAACCTGGCCATGCCTAGATCACTCGGTTTCGGGTCTGATCCATCTAACTCATTCGCCCTATTAAGACTCGCTTTCGCTGCGCCTACACCTAACGGCTTAAGCTTGCTAGATAGACCAAGTCGATGACCCATTATACAAAAGGTACGCCGTCACCCCGCAAGGGGGCTCCGACTGATTGTAGGCGTTCGGTTTCAGGTACTGTTTCACTCCCCTCGTCGGGGTGCTTTTCACCTTTCCCTCACGGTACTGGTTCACTATCGGTCAGTAAGGAGTACTTAGCCTTCGAAGGTGGTCCTCCGATCTTCAGACAGAATTTCACGTGTTCCGCCCTACTTAATACGTCCTATCGTGCTTCTTATACGGGACTGTCACCCACTATGGTTGGCCATTCCAGACCATTCTAATCACATTCAAGGCTCGGCTGGTCCCCGTTCGCTCGCCGCTACTAGGGGAGTATCAATTGATGTCCTTTCCTCCGGGTACTTAGATGTTTCAGTTCCCCGGGTTTGCTCTTATAAACCTATGTATTCAGTCTATAAGTACCTGGTTTTACACCCTGATAACTATCTAACCGAAGCTAGATAATAACAGAATATAATCAGGTGGGTTGCCCCATTCGGAAATCCATGGATCAAAGCCTATTCTCGGCTAACCATAGCTTATCGCAGAGTATCACGTCCTTCATCGCCTCTTACTGCCAAGGCATTCACCAAACGCCCTTCTCGCGCTTGATTTGATCCAGAAAGAGCAAGACTTACGTCATGCAGGGAACAACAAGCTGGTAAGCAATTGTTCCACGCTTTCTAAACCAAAAGCATACATTTTCCCGCCCATTCTATAAGAATGGACAATGAGTAACCCGTGTAGAACCGTCATCCGTGCGGGAGACGCTTCAAGGTTACTCTGGTTAGTGTACTTGACTTGGACAACCTGTTCGTTTCGGACGGGATATTCAAAGAAGTCCGAGGAAGGGACTTAAAAGAACCTTCTTAAACCCGAAGGCCTAAGAACCGCACCGAGATGACTACGTTACTTCGCAGCATCAAACAGTGTTGTTAATTTTTCTCTATATACGATGTGAAGTCATCCGATTGGATGAACAAACACTCTAAAGTGCTTGTTGATCTAATCAGAATTGAAGAATGGTGGGTCGAGGAGGATTTGAACCTCCGACCTCACCCTTATCAGGGGTGCGCTCTAACCAACTGAGCTACCGACCCATTCTCTAATGGGCCTAGTCAGGTATCTGGTGGAGCCTAGGAGGATCGAACTCCTGACCTCCTGAATGCAAATCAGGCGCTCTCCCAGCTGAGCTAAGGCCCCATGCTTTGGAACCGGCGCGTGCTCTCGCTACTCCAAGAAGAGTAGCTGCCGCTGATATGACGACGCCCACTTGGAACGTGGCCACGTTTTGCGCCAGCGCAAAACTGTGTCTGAAGAGATATGAGGACGGCTCGGTCCGACCAGATCACGAAGGAAAACGTGTCTGGCAATATATGAGCAGTTTTGTTTACTGCTCTGCTAAGTGTTTCTAGAGATAAGCAAGCTTATCTGACCGGAAACATCCTTAGAAAGGAGGTGATCCAGCCGCAGGTTCCCCTACGGCTACCTTGTTACGACTTCACCCCAGTCGCTGATCCTACCGTGGCCGCCTGCCCCCCGAAGGTTAGCGCAGCGTCGTCGGGTAGAACCAACTCCCATGGTGTGACGGGCGGTGTGTACAAGGCCCGGGAACGTATTCACCGCGTCATGCTGTTACGCGATTACTAGCGATTCCGACTTCATGGGGTCGAGTTGCAGACCCCAATCCGAACTGAGACAGTTTTTTGGGATTAACCCATTGTCACTGCCATTGTAGCACGTGTGTAGCCCAACCCGTAAGGGCCATGAGGACTTGACGTCATCCACACCTTCCTCCCGCTTATCACGGGCAGTTTCCCTAGAGTGCCCAGCCGAACTGCTGGCAACTAAGGATGTGGGTTGCGCTCGTTGCCGGACTTAACCGAACATCTCACGACACGAGCTGACGACAGCCATGCAGCACCTGTATCTCGTCCAGCCTAGCTGAAAGCTCCATCTCTGGAGCGACGACGAGTATGTCAAGGGTTGGTAAGGTTCTGCGCGTTGCTTCGAATTAAACCACATGCTCCACCGCTTGTGCGGGCCCCCGTCAATTCCTTTGAGTTTTAATCTTGCGACCGTACTCCCCAGGCGGAATGCTTAATCCGTTAGGTGTGTCACCGAATAGTATACTACCCGACGACTGGCATTCATCGTTTACGGTGTGGACTACCAGGGTATCTAATCCTGTTTGCTCCCCACACTTTCGCACCTCAGCGTCAGTATCGAGCCAGTGAGCCGCCTTCGCCACTGGTGTTCCTCCGAATATCTACGAATTTCACCTCTACACTCGGAATTCCACTCACCTCTCTCGAACTCAAGACTAGCAGTATCAAAGGCAGTTCCAGGGTTGAGCCCTGGGATTTCACCTCTGACTGACTAATCCGCCTACGTGCGCTTTACGCCCAGTAATTCCGAACAACGCTAACCCCCTCCGTATTACCGCGGCTGCTGGCACGGAGTTAGCCGGGGTTTCTTTACCAGATACTGTCATTATCATCTCTGGCGAAAGTGCTTTACGACCCTAAGGCCTTCATCACACACGCGGCATGGCTGGATCAGGCTTGCGCCCATTGTCCAAGATTCCCCACTGCTGCCTCCCGTAGGAGTCTGGGCCGTGTCTCAGTCCCAGTGTTGCTGATCATCCTCTAAAACCAGCTAAAGATCGTAGACTTGGTAGGCCATTACCCCACCAACTATCTAATCTTACGCGGGCTAATCCTTCACCGATAAATCTTTCCCCCGAAGGGCGTATACGGTATTACTCTCAGTTTCCCGAGGCTATTCCGTAGTGAAGGGCATATTCCCACGCGTTACTAACCCGTCCGCCGCTCGGTCCCGAAGGACTGCGCTCGACTTGCATGTGTTAGGCCTGCCGCCAGCGTTCGTTCTGAGCCAGGATCAAACTCTCAAGTTGAAAAGCATTACTGCTTATCCTTGACGTCGAACCTTTGCACATCGAATGATTGTTCAAATCATTCATCTTCTGTTTGTTGTGCTAAAGACTACAAAGTAGTCAGAAGCCGTCCAAACAGTGAAGCTGACACTAGATCATCGAGCCGAAACTCTACTAGCGCGATATGCCGAGGTTGATCCATCGAATGAACCAAACCGCCCACATATCTCTTCAGTTAACTATCAATTTCAAATAACGTTGAGACAACAAAAACAAGTGCGCCGTAAAATTCTCAGCGCGCCCCGCTTGCATTACCTCGATTTTAGTCCCTGACTTTGCTTCGCTTGGTCAGTGCCGCGCCGACCATGTCGTCGCTGCTGAAACGGGTTCTAGTGTTATCACCCGATAGCCGCAAGAGGTTTTTTCACTGTTTCTGCAAAAAGTTTATTTTTTGTTTTTATTGTTAAAAATCAAATATTTAACCCAAGCAATGTTTTCTGACTGACACTTTGCCTCCTACCTTCCTAACAGCAGACTGCTATATCTAGTGCCTCCGATGTGAGTCGTTGCCAAATGCTGTATTGAGCGAGTCTAACTTTTCATTATCCGTGAAATCACGCTCTTTCGGCCAAAGGCCTTGCGCAATGTAGGTTTTTGGATTTCCGCTTGTGCTCGCAATCTTGCTTGTTCACGTCCTATCTCTTCAAGGTTCTGACCAACCCAGGTTTGCCAAAGAAAATCACCGTTTAGCAGATGAGACGGATGAACGCCTGCAAACTGATCGAACGCATCTTTGTTCATCTCGCCTAACCTATCACGCATGGAGACAAGTTTGGTTTCCTCCGCTCGTAACTTTGTAAATTTTTGCAATTCCAAATCAAAGCTAAGATCAACAAGCGCTTTGAGGTCTGACCATTTATCCTTCACCATTTCCTCGTGCTCCCCTCCTTTAGAGCCTCGGCAAAACGGATCGCAACAGCGACAGCTTCGTAGTACTCCGGGTTGATCTCTTGTCCGATTTCAACAACCGCGTAGATTGCACGGGCTGTTGGTGGGTCGGAATGTATCGCGACTTTGGCATCTTTCGCTGCTTCTTTGATACGCATAGCGATATCGTCCACCCCTTTCGCAACACAGATTGGTGCAGCAGACCGTGATCCTTCCCACTTTAGGGCAATGGCATAATGGGTCGGGTTCACAATGACGACGTCGGCAGTTGGGAACTCGCCCATCATTTGGTTCATCGCAACCTCTTGAGCGCGCGCGCGTCGCGCCTGTTTGAGATGCGGAGCGCCTTCGCTCTCCTTAGACTCGTCTTGCAGCTCTTTATGCGACATTCGATTTTTTCGCTAATGTTCCGAAACCTGCCATCCGTAATCAATGATCGCGATGACTGCCGCGATGAGAACTGCGAGGCTTAGAAATGATGTCATCAAATCAAATAGGACTGAAATAGCACCACGTTCGCTCGCTGCCGAGGTCACTACAATTGTGTCGAAATTCGCGTTTAGAAATAGACCAAGGCACAACGAAAAAACCAAGAGTTTCACAAAACTTTTTGCAAACTCGAACAGCCCTCCACGGCCAAACTTATTCTTTGCGTTCTTTAGTATCGAAATGCGAGATGCTTTGGGTTTCAACTTGCTAGATGTAAACAGAAAGGTCCGTCGCGCCAAAAGTGCTAGAACGATCAACGCAGCGGGCATAATTGCCATTAGGCCAACAAATTGCCCGGCACCCAGCAAAAGCGGTGCGAACAACCCAGGACTAAAGTGTAAACTGGGCTCGCGACTGAACGCATTGAGTAAACCACTTTGCAGTGTGGTGCCAAACGAAGAGACGCTTACACCACCCAAAACCGCCAAAAGCACCCAAATGCCGAAGTAAGATAGGGCGACATTTACCTCGTTTGATTTGGCGACCTCCCCTTTCTTGCGGACATCATCCAGCTTTTTCTGAGTGGGATCATGACTTTTGTCCGCTACATCATCTTCCTCTGCCATCAGTTGATCACACCGGAATTCAGCAAGCCGAAAAGCGCTCCCGCCCAGGTCTTCAAAATGACGGGAATCGAAATGGCCAGTAACACCAGCGCGCCTGCTGTAATGACGGGTGCCCCGACGAACGCGACCATCAGTTGGGGCATCGCACGATTTATCACCCCTAGAGTCAGATTATAAAGAAGCGAAAGAATAAAGAAGGGGGCTGCAAGCGAGAATGCCAATTGGAAGCCCCATGCAATCTGCGCGACGCCAGCTTCGGAAATGGTGGAAATGTCAGGTAACTGCCCCGTCGGGAGAATCGTGTAAGATCCGATCAAATATTGAACGGCACTCACATGCAGCCCGAGCGAAAGCGCCAAAGTCATCCCTGCCGTTGTAATGACATGGCCAAGTGCGGGCAAAGGTTCCGCACCTGCGGATCCCAAAATTTGGGACAACGACGTTGATTGTGCAGCTATTGATCCTGCAATTTGCAAACAAAACACGAAAACTCTGAGCATGAAGCCGAACCACAGGCCAATCCCGACTTCCGCGATGGCGGCACTTAGCCAGTTCGCGCCAGCCAAGCTATTTTGTGAAACATCATGCACAATGGGGAAAACGATCAAAGACATGCAAACCGACATGACGAGTTTCACGCGCGCAGGAATCGACGCTTCACCCAAGGCGGGCAGTAAGGAGACCAAAGCAGCGACGCGAAACAAGACAAGGATGAAACTTAGCGCATACGGCGTCCAAAATTCTGGAACCAAAGAACTCATGCCACGGCAACACCGACGATTGCGGGGACCGCTTCGGTACCAATCTCTTCAAATGACAGGACTGGCGCGGCAATCCCCCGCGTTGAAATGACTGTCCGCAAAAATCGTCTACGCTGCGTTGATGTAACAATCGCAGGCGTAACACCCCTCTCGGTTTGCTCCGATACTTGGTCGCCCACTGATGCGACAAGTTTGCTAAACAGATCTGGTGGCAACGCAATGTTCGCGATGCCTTGCTCTGTTTCAAGTTGGTAAGTGCTGAAAGTTTGTTCCCACTCAGGTGCAAGCTGGATAAGTGGAATTGTTCCATCTTTTCGTTTCAAATTGGCCTTAAGCTGGAAACCCAGAGCCTGTCGCACAAACTCGTAGGTTGCTTCTGGACTTGCGTGCAAGGGGCGAAGCTTGGCAACTGTTTCAATAATGACAGGCAAATTGCGGATCGAGACTTGTTCAACAAACAGCAATCGTAAGACAGAATGAAGCACATCCAAAGGAACTTTGTCTGGCACCAGTTCATCAAGCAAACGGCGGTTGGACTCGCCGCGCTTTGTGTCACTCAAATTCACGAGCTCATCCAAAAGCCTCTGCAGCTCCTTAAACGTCAGCAATCTGCTTAAATTCTTTCGCAAACACTCCAAAATATAGGTCGCCAAGACTTCGCACGGGGATACGACGGTCTGTCCATCCATGGCAGATTTTTCTTGCGCCGATTGATCGATCCAAAGGGCGGGCGCCCCATAAACAGGTTCGGACACCAAATCACTAGATCTATGGTTTGCCGCCTCATCCACAAGCGCTAAAAGTTCTTTGGGTCGCAATGTGCCATGCGCCTGCTCAACACCGTGGATATTGATGCGATACATGCCGCTCGCCAGCCCCGGATCATCGGTCAGTCTGATTTCAGGCATGACGACCCCGAATTCACGCGCAACATGCGTTCTCATGTTGCGAATGCGACCATCAAGCCCAGTGCCGGGATCAAGCACCATCTCGACAAGATCCGGCGCAAACTGCACATGAATGTAATCTATGTCCAGGATGTCCGCCATGGTTTCTTCAGCAACGGCTGGCGCATCTTCTGCGTCATTCTCCGAAAGCTGAAGCACGTCACTGGCCTGACGTTTTTGGACGATCCAAGCCGTGACAAGCAAACCTGCGCCACCAAGCAAGAAAGGCAGAAACGGCAAGCCCGGCACAAGCGCGAACATCAACATCAAAAGCCCAACGGTCAACAGCGCCGCCGGATGACGGCCAAGTTGGGAGAACAACGTCAAGTCGGTTGATCCGATGGCACCCCCGCGCGCGAGCAATAGCGCAGCCGCAATAGAGATGATGACGACCGGAATTTGGGATACCAAACCATCGCCAACGGTTAAAATCTCTAAAGTTTCAGAAGCTTGTCCGAGAGGCATATCATGCACAACCGCCCCCATAATCAAATCCATCACAAAATTAAGCAAAGTAATAAGAACGCCGGCAACAGCATCACCTTTTACGAACTTTGATGCACCATCAAGGGATCCGAAAAAGGTCGTTTCTTGCTGATCCCTGTCCCGACGTATTTTAGCTTCGGCATGATCAATCGCGCCTGCCGACATATCACTATCAATCGCAAGCTGCTTACCCGGCATACCGTCCAAAGCAAAACGCGCGCCGACCTCCGCCATGCGTGTTGCACCTTTGGTGATAACCATGAAGTTCACGATGAGCAGAACCCCGAAGACAAAAAGCCCAAAAAACACGCTTCCACCCATTACGAAACTAGCGAATTGTAGATATGTACGGACTCTTGGGACACTTCCTGTAAATTCCCTGATTTGGGATGGAGGAAGTATTCATGACGAACGAAGAACGCGACATTCAACGCAAACTTAAGGTGCTTCAGCACGCGGAGAAGATCGGCAATGCCTGCAAAGCTTGCCGGTATTTTGGCGTCGGCAGGTCCAGCTTTTATAGGTGGCGTGACGCGTACCAAAAGCATGGTGAAGCTGGCTTGAAGAACGCCAAGTCAATTCCCAAGAACCCAGCCAATCAAACGCCCGCTGAGATTGTTGACAAAGTGCTTTATCTGCGGCGCAAGTATCACCTCGGGCCAATAAGGATCGTCTGGTATTTGGCGCGCTACCACGGCATCAAAATCTCCGACGCCGGCGTCTATCGTATCCTTAAACGTAACGGCCTTAACCGTTTGCCCAGAGGCACACGAATGCGCAAGCTGCACACCAAACGCTATCAGAAGCAGGTGCCAGGGCATCACATTCAAGTCGATGTTAAGTTTCTAACCTTCAAAGGAAAAAGAGGCGAAAAGGTCCGTCGGTTCCAATATACAGCGATCGACGATGCAACCAGAGTTCGCGCCCTCAAGGTCTACGAAAAGCATACTCAGGCAAACGCCATCAACTTCATTGATCATATCATCGAAAAGTTTCCATTCCGCATTCGCGAGGTGTGCACGGATAATGGTCATGAGTTCCAGGCCAAATTCCATTGGCATGTCGAAGATCTCGGGATCAGGCACGCCTACATCAAACGGAGCACGCCTCAACTCAATGGGAAGGTCGGGCGATCACACCGTTCCGATCAGCAAGAGTTCTATCAACTTCTCAGCTATAAAGGCGACGTTGATCTGGAGGCTAAACTCGACGAATGGGAACGCTTCTATAACTTCGCTAGACCCCACGGCGCACATAACGGCCAGACTCCTTACGAAGCGCTCAGAGACAAGCTACAGTAACAACGGAAGTGACCCGCAGGTTCGTCTAGGCTACAATCGAGGCTACTTCTCCTGGGATGTTGGGCAATGCCGCGGTTCCTTCGGTTGGTGCTTTCGAAAAAGTTTCTACTAAGCCGTTGGAAAAATATGCAATAGTCCCAATCAGACAACGCGTTTTATCTATTCCTAGAACGCTCGCGACTGCACAGCCTAAAACCAATTATTTGAGAGATCAAAGTGCATCACCTCGTCCAAAAGCGCCGCTTGAAGCCAAAGGCGGCCAAGACCCGTCACCGCTAGTCACGTCTTCAATGTCCAAATTAGACTCTTTACCAATTTTTGAAGACTCTTCGAACGATCAGCTCACTCGTTTGGAAATGAGCTTGTTACGACATGCGGAACGTTCTGAAAAAGACGATGTTCTCCGATCTCCCTCACCTATACCGGCCGCAGCAAAGGTGCTCGACAACAAGTCGAGCGAAAAAATCACGTTGAACATGAACCAATCCGCGCTGGGGATGATGTCAGAAAGCGAGATCTATCCACTAATTGGCGAAATAGAATTTTCTAGAAATGCATCTGAGTTCTCCAACAGCGAGACGCGTGTCGCACCAGTACATGTGTCGTCCTTAACCTCGAATCCTACTTCTCAGCCAGTTGGACGTTTTTCTCTACACAATTCTAAAGTCATTTCGGATGCGGTCCTTGCACTGCGCGATTCGGGCGGCCAGATCGACGTCATTTTATCACCAGAAGACCTTGGACGTTTGAATATCAAATTGGAGCAAACTGTTAATGGGACCCAAATCACATTTGCTGTCGAGAAACTGGAAACACAAGATCTGATGCGGCGTCAGATTGAACACCTTCAATCTCAATTCAAAAACATGGGTTTTGAAAACCTCTCATTTGATTTTGAACAGCAGCACGGCAATACAACGGAGCAAAAAAGCACGGAGAAAAACGATGCTCTCAATGACGGGCTGCCCCCCAAGCAAGACCAAAAACCCCTTCAACTTGTCGCGACGACAGGTGGATTAGACATTAGGATCTGAAACAATGGAAGCCACAACTCCGACACTACAAACACCACCCCTATTCTCAGGCCAACGCGACACGAACCAAGCACAGAAAACCGCCGCATTAGGCAGTGATTTTGAAACTTTTCTAAAAATGTTGACCGTTCAGATGGAAAATCAAGATCCGCTCAATCCCGTAGATTCTGCAGACTACGCTGTGCAGTTGGCAACCTTTTCATCTGTAGAGCAGCAGGTGCGCACAAATGATCTATTGAGCTCACTAGCTGCCACGATGGCTAGCGGTGGAGTTGAGTCCTTGGGTCATTGGGTCGGCATGGATGTTCGCGCAGGAAATGAAGGTTATTTCGATGGCAGTGACATCGAGCTCATTGCGCCCGATCGTAAGGATGCAGATCAACGCATATTAGTTGTACGTGATGAGACCGGAGGCATCACGACCCAAGAAAACATCGCAGCCTCAGGCACCGACTTTAGTTGGGATGGTAACTTCGCTAACGGTGTGGAAGCCCCGCATGGCACCTACACCTTCAGCGTTGAATCATTCAACAATGGAACATTGCTCGCAACTGAGAGCGTTCAAGCCTACAATAGAGTGCGTGAAGCCGTCATTGAAGATGGCGAAGCTATGCTGATTCTCAAAGGCGGAAATTCTGTCGCACCGAGCGACGTAGCCGCACTTCGCAGTCCCGATTAAGACAGCAGTGCTTGAACGCCGATAAATGCCAAAACACTCACGATTCCACCTGCTACAAACCACAAGCTCCGGCTTCTTGTTTTGCTTGGTTCGTAAGTTGGGGGTTGTTCTGATTGCTTGATCAACGCGGCTTCCACCAAACTAGGTAAACGTGGGCCAAATCGCGCAAGAACTTGCGCCGTTTTCGATAGGTCACGCGCTACTGCAAGCGGACCAATGCTGCCTTTTATATACTCTTCCACTACAGGTCGCGCGACCTGCCAAATGTTCATATGTGGATCCAAAGATCGCGCCACGCCTTCAACCACAACCATCGTGCGTTGCAACAAAATTAGCTCAGTGCGCGTTTCCATCCCAAAGCGTTCCGTCACATCGAACAGGTAGTTCAACAAACGCCCCATCGAAATATGGGTCGCATCCATTCCGAAGATGGGTTCACCCACCGCCCGCAGAGCGCGGGCGAATTCTTCAACATCGCGATCTGCAGGCACATATCCCGCCTCAAAATGCACTTCTGCGACACGTTTGTAATCACGGCGGATAAACCCAAACAAAATCTCGGCATAAACCCGGCGCGTATATTCATCGATATGACCCATGATCCCGAAATCATAAGCGATAATATCGCCATTCGAAGCCACCTTAAGGTTGCCCTGATGCATGTCCGCATGGAAAAAACCATCACGCAGCGCATGCTGCAAAAACAATTCCAAAACACGCGCAGCCAGAACAGCGCGGTCATGACCCGCAGCATCAATCGCATCATTGTCACCCAATGGGACACCATCTGCCCAGCCAAGCGTCATCACGCGACGGGCCGACAAATCCCACTTTACCGCAGGCAAAGTAAAACCCGCATCATCGCCTGTATTGGCAGCAAATTCTGACGCGGCAGAGCTTTCTAAACGAAGATCCAGCTCTCCCAGAACAACACCTTCGAAATGCGTTATGACCTCCATAGGACGCAAACGACGCGACGCAGGTGAGAGTAGTTCGATCATTTTAGCGGCCAGATAAAAAGCGTCGATATCTTTGCGAAACGCTTTTTCTATCCTGGGTCTAAGCACTTTTACAGCAACGATTTCGTCCGTGCCGGCAATCTTTGCCTGATGAACTTGCGCGATAGAAGCTGCAGCAACAGGTTCGCTAAACTCAGAAAACACTTGTTCTGCTGGCAAGCCCAATTCTTGCGCGACAGTTTCTTTCGCCACCGCAATCGGGAAAGGTGGGAGCTTGTCCTGCAAAACACGCATTTGCACCGCGAGTTCATCACCCACCACATCTGGTCGTGTCGACAATACCTGACCAAATTTAATGTAGGCAGGTCCAAGTGCGGTCAACGCGCGCGGTGCAGGCGGCATGTTCACATCGCCCTTGTAACCGAGCCATTTGAACGGCCATCCCAAAGTGCGCGCCAGAATACGCAAAGGGCGCGGCGCGTCCATCGCATCCAGCACGACACCCATCGCACCAGTTCGTTCCAAAGTCGCACCAGTTACAACGAGGCGCCAAATATTATGCGGTCCGCGCATGGGCTAGATTTTCCAACCGGAATGGAGCGCCGCAATACCCATCGTCAGATTGCGGTACTTTGCATTTTCGAAGCCTACCTTTTTCACCATATCAAGGAAAGTATCCTGATCAGGAAACTTGCGAATTGACTCAACAAGGTATTGATAACTGTCCGAGTCGTTCGCGATCAATTTTCCCATAGGCGGGATCACGTTGAAGGAGTAGCGATCATACGCCCATTGCATCGCAGGGTTTGGAATTTGCGAAAACTCTAAAACCATCAAGCGACCTCCAGGGCGCAAAACGCGAAATGCTTCGTTCAACGCTTCTTGAGGACGGGTCACATTTCGAATGCCAAAACTAATAGTGTAAACATCGAAACTGTTGTCCTCAAACGGCAGCGCCATCGCATCACCAACAACCCAATCAAGCGAATCGATCATCGCGCCAGCTTCAGCGCGCTTACGACCCTCAATCAACATGGGTTCTGTCAGATCAAGCACAGTCGCATGCCCACTACCTGCGCGTTTCAAAAAGCGGAATGAAATATCACCAGTCCCACCTGCCACATCGAGCAACTTCTGACCTGCGCGGGGTGCAAGCCAATCCATCATCGCATCTTTCCAAACGCGGTGAATGCCCATCGACATAACGTCGTTCATGATGTCGTATTTGGACGCCACAGAGTTGAATACGCCTTGCACGCGCCCTGCTTTTTCGGTCTCAGGTACTGTTTGAAAGCCGAAATGTGTGGTCTCAGAAATCTGATCGCTCATGAAAACGCCCATCCTTTTATTTGACCTTGGTTATAGAGCGCTGCACACACGATACAATGCGCCCTTTTGGCTCGCTCACTGCAATGGAATGGGATGTAGAATGCCGGAACTACCTGAGGTCGAAACTGTGCGGCGCGGTCTTGCCCCCGTCATGGAGAGCACTCGTATCGCAAAAGCTGATGTGAATCGGCCCAATCTGCGCTGGCCCTTTCCCGATCAGATGAGCGAGCGTCTGACAGGGGCAAAGATTGAGCGTTTGCGCAGACGGTCCAAATACATTCTCGCAGACCTCGATACCGGCGAATCGCTTTTGATCCATTTGGGGATGTCGGGGCGGATGTTGATTTCTGGCGCGAAGATTGGCCAGTTCACCCATGATCACCCACCTGCTGAAAAACATGATCATGTGGTCTTTCATATGGAAAATGGCGCGCGTGTGACGTTCAACGATCCCCGCCGCTTCGGCGCGATGGATTTGCTCGACACAAAGACCGCTGACAGCCACAAGCTTTTGTCGTCAATCGGGCCTGAACCGCTCGGGAATAATTTTGATGAGGCGTATTTGATCGAGGTGCTCAAAACCAAAGGTAGCCCGATCAAAACTGCGCTTTTGGATCAAAGCGTCGTCGCGGGCTTAGGAAATATCTATGTATGTGAAACGCTTTACCGTGCGCACATCGCGCCAAGCCGCAAAGCAAACAAGATTTCCAAACCTCGTGTCGCCAGCCTCGTTCCGATTATAAGACAAGTGCTGAGTGATGCGATCAAGGCAGGTGGATCCTCTCTTAAGGACTTTCGCCAAGCCAGCGGCGATCTAGGCTATTTCCAACACAGCTTTGACGTCTACGGGCGCGAAGGGGAACCATGTAAAACCGTCGATTGCGGTAACACGATCAAGCGTATTGTGCAGTCGGGTCGCTCGAGTTTCTATTGCCCCTCCTGTCAAAGATAGCTTGAAACGCGCCGCGCACATGGTAATCAATCAGGCCTGAGTGCAACAACAGTGAGCGAAACACATGGCCTATGAAACGCTGATCGTCGACATCGAGGATCACGTCGCCCTCATTCGCATCAATCGCCCCGAGGCGATGAATGCTTTGAATTCACAAGTCTTGAGCGAGCTGAGCACAGCACTTTTGGATGCCGACAAAAATGACAAGGTGCGCTGCATCGTGTTGACCGGCTCTGATAAGGCTTTTGCTGCTGGTGCAGATATCAAGGAAATGTCTGAAAAGACGTTTGTTGATATGTTTATGTCCAATTTCTTTGCAGACGAAGGCGACACAGTGCGCGCGACTCGCAAGCCGATCATTGCGGCTGTTGCAGGTTATGCGCTTGGCGGCGGCTGTGAATTGGCAATGATGTGCGATTTCATCATCGCGGCCGACACTGCAAAGTTCGGTCAGCCTGAAATCAACCTTGGTGTTGTGGCAGGAATCGGCGGCACACAGCGTCTGACGCGGTTTGTGGGCAAGTCCAAGTCGATGGATATGCACCTCACAGGTCGCTTCATGGATGCAGAAGAAGCCGAACGCAGCGGACTTGTGAGCCGTGTTGTTCCTGCGAAAAAGCTCAAGGAAGAAGCGCTTGGAGCTGCTCAGAAGATCGCAGAAAAGTCTGTTTTGACTTCTATGGCCGTCAAAGAAGCTGTGAATCGCAGCTATGAAACCACCCTCAGCGAAGGTATTCTGTTTGAGCGTCGTTTGTTCCATTCCCTCTTCGCGACTGAAGATCAAAAAGAGGGAATGGCCGCCTTCCTAGAGAAGCGCCAAGCGCAATTTCGTGACAAATAATCAACCAAGACCTTGGGGCCTGTTGACACAAAGCTGAGTCGGCCCTAAAGACCCGAATTCAAGATGAAACCGAACCCAAACAGTGGGACGATGATATATGGCTAATACGCCTCAAGCAAAGAAGCGCGCTCGTCAGAACGAAGCACGTTTTCAAGTAAACAAAGCGCGTCGCTCGCGCATCCGTACTTTTCTACGTAAAGTAGAAGAGGCGATTACATCCGGTGACAAAGACGCGGCTTCCGCTGCTCTCCGTGATGCGCAGCCTGAAATCATGCGTGGCGTGACCAAGGGTGTTTATCACAAGAACACAGTGGCGCGCAAAATGTCCCGCCTCTCTGCTCGCGTCAAAGCGATCGGCTAAGCGCAGCGTCAAACGCTAGTCTTACAAAATGATCTAAGCGCCACCTGTCATGGGTTGGCGCTTTTGTCGTTTCTACGGCCATCTGGCCGATTCTCCGCAGGGTTTTGGAAAAATTCAGTCAGTCAGTCAATATGACTCCATTTGCACAGCTGCATTTTCAATTCGATCTGTTGCATTTGCCTACGAAAAGAGATTCTTTTCGACCATTCAATGAGTCAAGTTAATAGATAAGTTGCCGTGCCGCACAACGACTTGCTAGTTATGCATAGCGATTCATGTCGGCCCGAGAAATCTCGGAGTGGGGCGAAGCAGCGTTGGGACCCAAAGTATGGTCTCGCACTGGGTTCACCAAACTTCCTTAAATCTCTGGCACGTCACGCAAAGCATAAGTAGGTGGATTGGGGGACCCGCCGATATGCTGCGCATTCGAGTTTTGTAAGGCTTTCCGAAGCTATGTGAAACCGACATGACTTTCTGTGGTGCTGCTCGCCGACAGAAAGCTGCGAAAGAAGGTTGGGAAAGAAAGAACACATATGACGCTCGATGACTGGGGACGATTACAAGATATTCTTCGGGCATCCGTGGGAAAGAACAACTACACCAACTGGATTGGCCCTTTGTCGTTCATCGGCGCGAAGAGTGGCGTGGCAAGCTTTAGCGTCCCAACGAATTTTCTTGGGAACTATGTGTCGCAGAACTTCGGCGATATGATCGTATATCAGGCGCAACAGGCCGGCCACGATATTCAGCGCGTCCACTTTGCTGTGCTCAAAGCCAACCATGCGGATACCAGTAAGCAACACGCCGCGGTCGCTCCTAAACCAGACACTCATGCGCCTGCGCAAAAATCCTCCAATTTTCCTGACGCCCTCGCAGGTGCACCGCTCGACAAGCGATTTACCTTCGACACATTTGTCGTCGGCAAACCGAATGAACTTGCGCATGCTGCTGCGCGCCGTGTCGCAGAAGGTGGCCCAGTTACGTTCAACCCGCTGTTTCTTTATGGTGGTGTTGGCCTTGGCAAGACGCACCTAATGCATGCAATCGCGCATGAACTTCAATCTTCGCGTCCTGATCTTAAGGTTCTTTATCTCTCTGCTGAACAATTCATGTACCGCTTTGTACAAGCCCTGCGTGAACGCAAAATGATGGACTTCAAAAGCCTCTTTCGCGCGGTCGATGTGTTGATGGTTGACGACGTTCAATTCATTGGTGGCAAAGACAGCACGCAGGAAGAATTTTTCCACACATTCAACGCGCTCGTGGATCAAAACAAACAAATTATCATCTCTGCAGATCGCGCGCCCGGTGAAATCAAAGGGCTTGAGGATCGCATCAAATCGCGCCTTCAGTGTGGTCTTGTTGTTGACCTTCATCCTACGGATTACGAACTGCGCCTTGGCATTCTTCAGTCGAAAGTCGAAATTCAAAAAGCGCAGTATCCAGGCCTGCATATCGACGAAGGCATCATCGAATTTCTCGCGCACCGCATCAGCACCAATGTCCGCGTACTTGAAGGCGCACTGACCCGTCTCTTTGCCTTCGCCTCTCTTGTGGGTCGCGAAATCACTATGGATCTCACGGTCGATTGTCTCTCCGACGTGCTGCGCGCGTCCGAGCGTAAAATCACCGTCGAAGAAATCCAGCGTCGCGTGTCAGAGCACTACAATATCCGCTTATCGGAGCTCATCGGCCCCAAGCGCGTGCGTAACTTTGCGCGCCCGCGTCAGGTGGCGATGTATCTATGCAAGCAGCTGACTAGCCGCTCTCTACCAGAAATCGGGCGTCGCTTTGGTGGCCGCGATCACACGACGGTCATGCACGGCGTGAAGCGCATTGAAGAGCTGAAAGTTCAAGACGGCCAGATCGCGGAAGACATCGAAATGCTGCGCCGCGCGCTTGAAGAATAGGCAACTGTCCTAACAAACCCTCGCGCCTTTGATAGAAAGGGCTTGAGGGATGCACCGTTTCAGGTAATTTGTCGTTCCGACAAGTCTTTCTAGGAGCGAGACAAATGAAAATCAGCATCGAACGCGCAACGCTGCTAAAAGCCGTCTCGCACGCCCAATCCGTGGTGGAGCGCCGCAACACAATTCCAATTCTCGCAAACGTGCTGATCGAAGCGGAAGGCAACGACGTACGTTTCCGCGCAACGGACCTCGATATCGAAGTCGTCGACAAGGTTGAAGCCATGGTCGAGCGCGCAGGCGCGACCACAGTTTCTGCAACCACTTTGAACGAAATCGTGCGCAAATTACCCGATGGCGCGCAAGTTACATTGACCGACGATGGCACCTCCGGCCGTCTGACGATTGAAGCGGGTCGTTCGAACTTCTCCTTGGCAACCTTGCCAAAGGAAGACTTCCCCGTGATGGCAACCTCCGAGTACTCCGCAAATTTCTCAGCACAAGCCAGCGTTTTACGCCGCTTGTTCGATAAATCAAAGTTTGCAATCTCGACTGAGGAAACGCGCTATTATCTCAACGGCGTCTATATGCACATCTCTGATGCGGAAGGCGGCAAGGTTTTGCGCTGCGTTGCCACCGACGGCCACCGTCTTGCGCGCATTGATGCTGACCTGCCAGAAAACGCATCCGAAATGCCTGGCGTAATCGTACCGCGCAAAACTGTTGGGGAACTTCGCAAGCTTCTGGATGAAGACGACATGCAAATCGCCGTTTCTGTATCGGAAACCAAGGTACGTTTTGCCACGCCTGAAATCACCCTAACCTCCAAGGTTATCGACGGGACCTTCCCCGATTACACGCGCGTGATCCCACAGGGAAACACGCGCAAGCTGGAAGTTGACGCCGCTGATTTTGCCAAAGCTGTGGACCGCGTCGCGACTGTTTCATCTGAGCGCTCACGTGCCGTGAAACTCTCGCTTGATGAGGACCGTTTGGTGCTTTCCGTTAACGCCCCTGATAGCGGTGCTGCGGAAGAAGAATTGGCCGTCGCATACGGTGATGAGCGTCTTGAAATTGGCTTCAACGCCAAGTACTTGCTCGAAATTGCAAGCCAAGTGGATCGTGAGAACGCAGTATTCCTCTTTAACTCTTCCGGCGATCCAACTCTCATGCGTGAAGGCAATGACACGAGCGCTGTCTACGTCGTCATGCCGATGCGCGTTTAAAGCCAGCCGATGCTCGCCATAACCGAGCTTACGCTTTCACATTTCCGCTCGCACAAGCTGGCCCGCATTTCATGTGGGCCTTTGCCTGTTGCGATCTATGGCCCGAATGGCGCTGGCAAAACCAACATTCTTGAGGCGGTTTCCCTCTTCTCACCGGGTCGCGGTATGCGGCGCGCCAGTGCCGAAGACATGACACGCCGCCCCGAGGCGTTGGGGTGGAAAGTTACAGGGCTTTTGCAAACGCAAGACCAAACACACGAGATCGAGATGTGGTCCGAAAATGGCAGCGCGCGCAGTACCAAAGCCAATTCTAAACCCGTACCCCAAAACCGACTTGCCGAACTTTCTCGCGTTCTTTGGCTTATCCCCGCAATGGATCGTCTCTGGATTGAAGGCGCTGAAGGGCGTCGTCGCTTTCTTGATCGCATGGCGCTTAGCTTTTTCCCGAACCACGCCGAGGCGTCGCTCACCTATGAAAAAACCATGCGCGAGCGCAACAAGCTGCTGAAAGAGAACGTGCGCGATCCGATGTGGTACGGTGTGCTCGAAACACGCCTTGCCGAAACGGGCGCAGTTATCCACGAAAACCGCGTCCGCACGTTAACTTTCCTTAGCAACGCGCAGGCGCAGGCCAAAACCCCCTTCCCTACTGCTGACCTCGAATTGACCCACGCAGAAGACGCCATGCCCGTCGATAGCGTTGATCTGAAAGACGCTTTTGAGGCCAGTCGCTTTCGTGATCTTGCCGCGGGTCGTACTCTGGTCGGTCCTCATCGCGCTGATCTGTACGGGGTATTCACCGCCAAGGGCGTACCCGCCAAAGATTGCTCAACGGGTGAGCAAAAAGCGCTGCTGATCTCCCTCATCCTTGCGAATGCGCGCGCGCTGGCTGGGCAAATCGGCGCACCGCCCATCCTTTTACTCGATGAAGTCGCAGCCCATCTTGATGCGACCCGTCGCGCCGCATTATATGCGGAGATATCAGCGCTTGGCGCACAAGCTTGGATGACAGGCACTGGTGCAGAGCTTTTTGACAGCCTGTCGAGCCAATCCGTCCACCTTGAAGTCACCGAAAATGATGGCATTAGCGAAACCAATATTGTTCGCCAAGGCTAGGCTTTGCGCAGCACACAAAATATAGCTGTTGCGCGTGACAATCTCCCCAAAGCTTAGTATAAAATCCCTAAATAACGAGGGGGTTTTCGCATGTCCGAGACCGAGCAGAACAACGCCGAATATGGTGCCGATTCCATCAAAGTTCTCAAAGGCTTAGAGGCTGTACGCAAACGCCCAGGCATGTACATCGGCGACACCGATGATGGCTCTGGTTTGCACCACATGGTTTATGAGGTCGTGGACAACGGAATTGACGAAGCGTTAGCTGGTCATGCGGATGCTGTGAACGTTAAAATCCATGCTGACTCATCGGTTTCTGTCAGCGATAACGGACGTGGTATTCCTGTGGGCATCCACGAAGAAGAGGGCGTTTCTGCAGCTGAGGTCATCATGACCCAGCTTCACGCGGGCGGTAAATTCGACAGCAATTCCTACAAGGTGTCCGGTGGCCTGCACGGTGTTGGCGTCTCGGTTGTGAACGCTTTGTCCAACTGGCTCGAGTTGCGCATTTGGCGTGACGGTAAAGAACACGTCGCACGATTCGAGCATGGCGATACCGCTGAACATCTGAAAGTCGTCGGCGATGCAGGCGAGCGTACTGGCACAGAGGTGCGCTTTCTCGCTTCCCTCGATACCTTTTCTAATCTGGAATACGTCTTCGACACCCTTGAAAAACGCCTGCGCGAACTCGCCTTCCTGAATTCCGGTGTGCGTATCATACTTGAGGACGAACGCCCCGCCGAGCCACTGCGTACAGAGCTATATTACGATGGCGGCGTTAAGGAGTTCGTTAAATATCTCGACCGCTCCAAATCGTCCATCATGCCTGAACCAGTCTATATGATCGGTGAGAAAGACGACATCGGCGTTGAAGTCGCGATGTGGTGGAACGACAGCTACCATGAAAATGTACTCCCCTTTACCAACAACATTCCTCAGCGCGATGGCGGCACGCATATGGCGGGTTTCCGCGGCGCACTGACCCGTACGATCAACAACTACGCGGCCTCCAGCGGTATCGCGAAACGTGAAAAGGTAAACTTCACGGGTGATGATGCACGTGAAGGTCTCACTTGTGTGCTGTCCGTCAAAGTACCTGACCCAAAATTCAGCTCACAGACGAAAGACAAACTCGTCAGTTCCGAAGTACGTCCTGCCGTTGAAAGCCTTGTGAACGAAAAACTGGCCGAATGGTTTGAAGAGAATCCGAACGAAGCCAAGATCATCGTTGGCAAGATTATCGAAGCCGCGCACGCGCGCGAAGCTGCCCGCAAAGCACGGGAATTGACACGGCGCAAAACGGCGATGGATGTGAACTACCTCGCGGGCAAGCTCAAAGATTGCTCCGAAAAAGATCCGTCTAAAACTGAAGTTTTCCTCGTCGAGGGTGATTCAGCTGGTGGTTCTGCGCAGACAGGCCGTGATCGTCAGACGCAGGCGATCTTGCCGCTAAAAGGTAAGATTCTCAACGTCGAACGCGCGCGTTTTGACAAAATGCTGAACTCCCAAGAGATCGGCAACCTGGTCATGGCGCTTGGCACAGGGATTGGGCGCGACGAGTTTAACATCGAAAAACTGCGCTACCATAAGATCGTCATCATGACCGACGCGGACGTCGATGGCGCGCATATTCGCACGCTGTTGTTGACCTTCTTCTATCGTCAAATGCCAGAGCTGATTGAGGGCGGGTATCTCTACATCGCGCAACCGCCGCTTTATAAAGTGTCGCGCGGCAAGTCCGAAGTGTATCTCAAAGACCAAGCCGAGATGGACGAATATCTGATTGAACAAGGCATCGACGGTGCTGTTCTGCGCCAAGGTAATGGCGAAGAGATCAACGGCCAAGACCTGCGCCGCATCGTAAACGAGGCTCGTCAGTTGAAGCGCGTTCTTGACGCCTTCCCGACGCATTATCCACGTCACATTCTTGAACAGGCCGCGATCGCCGGCGCCTTCGTGCCCGGCGTCGTCGATCAGGATTTGCAAGGCACCGCGGATCGCGTGGCCGAGCGTTTAAACCTGATTGCGCTGGAATACGAACAAGGCTGGCAGGGCCGCATCACACAGGATCACGGCATTCGTCTGGCGCGTATTTTGCGCGGTGTTGAAGAAGTGCGCACGCTTGATGGTCCGATGTTGCGCTCCGGTGAGGCGCGCAAAACCGGTAGCTTCACGCAAAGCTTGCAGGACGTGTACAACCTGCCTGCTACCCTTATTCGCAAGGATCGCAATCAGATGATTTTTGGCCCGCTCGATCTGCTCTCAGCGATCCTGCAAGAGGGTGAAAAAGGTCTAAGCTTGCAACGCTACAAGGGTCTGGGCGAAATGAACCCCGATCAGCTTTGGGAAACAACGCTGGATCCTGACGCGCGCACATTGCTGCAAGTCAAGATCAACGATGTGGCCGAGGCGGATGATCTCTTTACCAAGCTTATGGGCGATATTGTTGAGCCGCGTCGTGAATTTATTCAACAAAACGCATTGAACGTGGAGAACCTCGATTTCTGATCCGCTCGACCCAGCCATAGAAGCGAAGGTGCGCAACAGTTTTGCGAACCAAGCGATGATGGTTTCTCTTGGCGCAAAAATGACTGCTGTGAGCCTTGGCCAAGCCGAGATCACAGCAGATGTTTCAGACGCCTACACGCAACAACAAGGGTTTGCGCATGGTGGCTTGGTCTTTTCAATCGCGGACAGCGCAGCAGGTTATGCAGCGCTTACCATGGTCCCGCTTGAAAATGAAATCATGACCGCAGAGTTGAAGATCAACTATCTGTCCGCTGGCAAAGGACGGTTGATTGCTGCGGGACGCGTTCTAAAACCTGGCCGGCGTTTGGTTGTTGTTGCGGCTGACGTTTGGGCGATTGACGGCGAAACACGCAAACATGTTGCAGTTTTGCAAGGCACGATGGTCCCTGTCACGATTTAGATCAAACGATCCACCGCGCCTGCCAGAACCTTAAGCCCCATCATAAGATCATCCTCTTTCGTGTCTTCAGCAAAGTCGTGACTGATGCCACCAATGGATGGAACAAACAGCATTGCTGCGGGCATCAAAGCAGACACATTCGTTGCGTCATGCAACGCACCAGACGGCATGACGCGCCATTGCTTTGGGGCATGCTCCTGTGCACTTTGCTCTAAAGCTTCGCGTAAATACGTGTCCATCGCGACAGGCTCCAACCCCAACAAAGGATCATACTTCAGCGCCATTTCATGTGTATCTGCAATCTCTTCAGCGGTTTCTCTGATCACGCTTTCCATACGTGCGAGCCGATCCGAATCGCCATCCAGCCACTGCATCGAAAACACGACTTTGCCGGGCACAATTGAGGACGCGTTCGGATACAAACTGACCTGTCCAATTGTCCAAACAGTTTGCGGCGTCACAACATTGCGCAAACGCTCGTTCAGCAACGCATTGAATGCGGAGAGCGCTTGAAACGCATCGCGCCGTATCGCCATTGGCGTTGTGCCCGCATGATTTTGCTGACCCTCAAACACTATTTTCATGTCTCGAATACCAACAATATCGCTGACAACTCCGACGATATCTGACGTCTCATCCATCACTGGACCTTGCTCGATATGCATTTCGATGAAGCCGGAAAACCTTTGAGGCTCAACAAAAATCTCGCGCTTTCCCCCCATCATCGCCCGCGCGTCTCGAAAGGTGACGCCATCACGATCCATCAATGCCTCCGCAGTTTTCAGATCAAGCGTTCCAGCCCAAATGGCACTGCCAGTAGTCACACCGAAACGTCCCTCTTCATCTTGAAATGACACCACAGATACGGGCGTTAACCCGTCCTCAAACCGCGCTTTCGCAATTTCCAAGGCAGCCATCACACCCAAAGCACCGTCAAGCCACCCGCCCTCTGGTTGGCTGTCTGTGTGTGACCCAAGCAGTAGGCTTTGCCCTTTCGCAATCCCAAACACAGATCCCGCAGGGTCTACATGAACCTCTAATCCACAGGCGCGCAATTCGCTGGCAAGCCACGCACGCGCATCAATATCGGCGGCGCTAAAGGCAGGTCGAACCACACCCCAGCCGACCCCACTGGCACCAAAACTGCGCAGGTAATGCAAACTCTCTAAAAACCGTTGCAAATTGAGGGGCATAGGCTGTTTCCTTTCCCACATTAGGGTCACAGAAAGCCTGCCCTTTCAACTCTCGATCCAGAGCGCTACATCTGAGCCAAGCGACAAGGAAATGTTATGACAGAGATCACGCTCGTACGGCATGGGCAGGCCAATTCGAATAGCACTGATGAGCATGGGTATGACAAGTTAAGCCCGCTTGGACACGAACAAGCAGCGTGGCTTGGCACACATTTACGCGACACAAATAGAGCGTTTGACAGCGTCTATTGCGGTACTTTGCGTCGTCATATCGAAACGGCTTCTGGCATGCAGGCAGCAGACTATGCGCCAGTTACCCAAGATGCGCGCCTGAACGAACTCGCTTATTTTGACCTGTCTAACGCTTTTGAGGCCTATAGCGGACAGCCCATTCCAACGCAGCAGGCAGATTTCGTCGCGCATATGCCGCGTCTGTTTGAGGCATGGATGGACGGGCACCTTCAGAATATCCCCGAAAGTTTCGCAAGCTTCGAAGACCGCGTGAGCCAAGCCATCGAGGACATCAGCGCGCGCAGTGATCGCGCTTTGGTCATCACATCGGGTGGAGTCATCGGCTTGATGACACGTCAGGTTCTAAGCCTTGATACTGACAATTACGCGCGGACCTGCCTGTCGATCATGAACTCATCGACGCATCGGTTTACAAAAATTGGGCCAAAGCTGTCACTGTCCCAGTTCAACAACATCTCACATCTTGAACAGATTGGGCGCCATCATGCGCAAACACATATTTAAAGAGGCTTTTGCATGACACATCTCTGGGTGCGCGCGGAGCAGCGCAAAAATGAAGAACGCGTTGGGGTGACGCCTGCTGGCGCTGCCGAATTGCTTAAAGCAGGGGTTCAGGTTACGATTGAGCAGAGCACCGTGCGCGCAATCGGAATTGAAGGTTACCAGGCAGCCGGATGCATCATCGCGCCAGAGAACAGCTGGCCATCAGCCCCAAGTGATGCCATCATCTTTGGCCTAAAAGAGCTTCCCGAGGATGGCACGCCCCTCACTCATTGCCACATAATGTTCGGTCATGCTTACAAAGGCCAACCATCAGGGCGGGTTCTGCTCGATCGTTTCAAAGCCGGTGGCGGCACCTTGTATGATCTCGAATACCTTGTTGACCAGGCGGGTAGACGTGTCGCTGCGTTCGGGTATTGGGCAGGTTATGCAGGGGCTGCCGTTGCTCTGCGCTGCTGGATAGCGCAACAAAGGGATGAAATTGCGGGACCTGTGGGCGTTTTCAAAAGTTCCGATGCGCTGCTTAAAAATCTGCAAGAACACATGGCTCAGCACAATAAAACGAAACTTAATGCGCTTATCATCGGCGCGCTTGGCCGCGTTGGAACAGGTGCAGCGGACCTCCTCAGCACCCTCGATATTCCTGTGACCAAATGGGATATGGCAGAGACCGCCAGTGGCGGACCATTCCCACAAGTCTTTGAACACGCAATCTTTTTAAATTGCATCCTTGCGCGTCCCGGTACGCCAGTTTTTGTATCGGAAAGCGCAAAAACTGACGCGCGCCAGCTTACCGTGATTGGCGATATTGCCTGCGATCCCGATAGCGACTTCTCTCCAATCAAGGTCTATGATCGCACAACAACGTGGGCCGAACCCGCCTTGCGTGTGCATGATGCGCCGCCTCTCGATGTGACTGCAATCGACAATCTCCCCTCAATGCTGCCGGTTGAAAGCTCCGAGGATTATGCAATGCAATTACTCCCCTCTCTGCTGATGCTCACTGACTTGGACACAGGTGTTTGGGCGCAAGCAGAGGCGACGTTTCACAAACATCTTTAAGCAAATAGACGGTAGTACATCCAGTCCGGCATGAACTGGCTTAGGCGGAACACCCATGAAAAGACACGCGGGAAGCTTTTCTTGAAGCGAGGCGAGTTCATCAGCTCAAACATCTCATGCGCAGCCTCTACAGGTTCCATAATGAAAGGCATGTTGAAATTATTTTTCTCGGTTAAACGTGTCTTGATGAACCCCGGATTGGCGAGCTGCACATCGATCCCACTGCCACGCAAATCCGCGTACATGCTTTCTGCCAAAGCCATCGTACCTGCCTTTGACGCGGCATAGCCAATTGCGCCGGGCAAGCCACGGAAACCAGATAATGAGCCAGTAATCACAAGGTGGCCCGAGCCACGTTCTTGCATCATTGGCATAACGGATCCCATCACACGAATGGCGCCCGTGAAGTTAATATCGGCCATCGCCTCCGCACGGCTCGCGCCCCAATTTTGCGATGTCATCGGCCAGTAAACGCCCGCCAAGAAGACGACGCCATCAACATCACCGACGACCTGAGCTGCCGTTTCAACACTTGCACTATCACTCACATCGACGACTTGTGACGACGCGTTTCCGGGCAATTCAGAAACCAGCGCATCTAGCTTATCTTGCGAACGTGCGGAGACGATAACCTCCACCCCTGCACGCGCCAGTTGATGCGCCAAAGCTGCGCCTAAACCTTCACTGGCCCCGACAAGCCAATACCGTTTGCCCGACCACTCTCTCACGCCACTTCCTTCTTTCTCATTGTTGCGACCAACTCCGCGACCTTGAAGCCGAACTTGCGGAACTGGCTACGGTTCACGATTGATCCGTTGGGTGCCAGATACATCCAATCAATCGTATCGAGGACGTGCCCACCCGCTTCATCTGGGAGCTTGATGCGATATTTCAACTGCACCGCAGAGCCTGTTTGCGTGCCCGAACCGGTTCCGATCACATCCGGTGCCTCAGCCTTAATCGCACCGTCACTGCCAAGCGTTAGGTGCCATTCACGGTTCTGCACCGTGCCGCTATCGTAGCGAAACTCTTCACGCATATAGCCTTTGTTGCCGTCCCATTTCGCCTCAAAATTACCCACGAAACGCGATGTGACTCGGCCAGTAGGGCCATAGATTACACCTTCGCATTCAATCGGACCATTCAGATGCTCACGCAGATCAAACTGGGCATCATTCTTGGCGTAATCCAGAGGGCTTTGCGCTGCGAAGTCCATGTACTTTGTCTTGAAATGGTTGAGTACGAGCATCAAAGCGACACCCAGTAATACGTATCCAATCGCTTCCATATCGTTATCCCTTTTCTAGCTGAGTTGTCGCAAGCAACGCGATAGCAAGGCATTTCAACCCGCAAGGCACTGCCGCGTATAGTAACGTCAAAAGCCAAAGTGAGGCTTCAGTATTTTCGCCACCGGAAGAAAATCCGGCTCGCTCCAACAAGGGGAGCAAAACGACAGCCGCAAACGCAAGCGAAAGTTTCGACACCAATGCCCAAAGGCCAAAACCCTCAGCAGCGTTCGGTGCGATTTCTGCCATGCGTGTGGCGAAAGCCGCAGGTAAAAGAGTGAGGTCCGCACCCATCGCAGCGCCAGTAGCGACGCAGACGAGCGCAAACAAAAACGTGTCGCCAGAACCGAGTGTAATGGCGACGGCAAACGCAAAAACGGCAAGAACCATCGCGACCAAAAGCACGGGCTTGATCCCGTATTTCTGTGCCAAAATACCCCAGATCGGCGCCGCGACAGCCGCGCTGACGAAAAAAAGTAGCAGCAAAGTGCCTTCTTGGCCGGGGGCTGCAAGGCGGCTTTCCACGAAAAAAAGAAACAACGTTGAACTGACCGCGACTGGGGCTGCGTTAACTAAAGCGATCAGAAGCAGGCGACGCGCCTGTGTGTCTTGAAGGATCACCCGAAATCCGGGTCCCGCATCAGGCTTAGCATTGCCCCATTCGTGGCGCATCAGCAGGACGGCTAACAGACCCAACATTGCGAATGCGATGGCAAAGCCTGTGAACTCTGCCTCCATGTAGAACAAGAATACAAACGGTGCGATAGACGCGGCACACACTCCCAAAAGCGCGCCTGTTTCACGCCAACGCGCGATTCTTAGGTGACCGCCAGCTGCCATAGTATCTGCTTTGCCAACCCCCTGGGCGTAAAAGGCAATCGTCAGAAAGCTGAACGCGGAAAACACCAGCGTCAGCATCATCGCAAACCACGAAACGGGCGAGAACATCGGCGCGATTGCGAACAATCCCAGCATCCCACCACACATCACCACAACGCCAATCGCAACGGCCTTTCCTCGTGCGGAGGCTGTCATCGCTGCAAGCTTTCCAAGTAGCGGATCCTGCACCACATCGAGCAAACGCAGCGCGAATAACACGGCGCCTAGTGCGCCCAGCGAAACGCCAAATTCGTCCACATAGAACTTGGGCGCGTGGATGTAGATCGGCAAGCCCGCCGCCGACAACAATGCGGCAAACACCGCATAGCCACCCAAAGCGGATACCCGCGTGTCATGTGAAGCGGCCGCTGCCATCACGAGACTTCGCGCGTGGGTGGTTCGGGTCGGTTACGAAAACCGGCGCCTTTCCACCAAAGTTTCAGTGCTTGCCAATGGATCAGCCCTAACACGCGGCGCGACCCAAAGGGGCGTTTCATACAAAATCCAAGGATACTCGCGTTGCTCAGCGGTGCTCGCGGCCCTGCGAGCGTGGCGATCAAGCCACCTTTTTGGCTCGTGTAATCGATGAAAATCCCAACACGCGTTGTGGAAATATCAAAGCGAAATTCGTATCCGCCTTCGACGGGCTGGAAAGGAGACACATGCATCAGTTTGCGCGACTTCAAACGATCGCTAGGCGCAATTGGCCGTAAATCATCATGGTGACACAAGTAGCTATGGCGATCCCCATATGTGTTCGTGACCTCGGAGATCACGGCGCAAAGCTGGTCTTGATCGTTATGGATTAGCCAAAAGCAGACCGGATTAAACACATGACCAAACACACGTGGTTGGGTCAGAAGAAGGATCGTGCCACACAACGCGACCTCGTTCGCATTGAGCACCTCACGCACCCATTTTGCGCCATGCCCCGCCTTAGGCACGCCCCCGTGATCGCAGTCAAAAACTGCAGTTACATTGCGCTCATTGCGGGAGAACAGCGAAGGCTTAGCACCCGTCTTGTCCATATCAAGCAAAACATAGTCCACGCGATATCGGAACGCATTGGCGATATCACCTTTGCGTCCGTGAAACGTATGGCCAGCAATGTGCTGAACTTGATTCATTGCGCCGCAATCATCGCAGCTGCACCATCGCGAAATGCGTTTACCACGTCGACCGCACTTGAAAGGCCATCTTCGTGAAAACCGTTTTTCATCCACGCGCCACAGAACCATGTGTTATTGGAACCATTCAAGGCAGCTACGTCTCGCTGACCGTCCAAAGCCGCCAGATCGAACACAGGGTGGCGCAAAGTCACTTGATCATAGATCAACTCTTCACGGATCGTGCGTGTGGTGTTTAGCGTAACAAAATGCGGATCATTTGCCGGAATCGGCTGGAGCGAATTCATCCAATAGGTCAGATCAATCCGTTCATTCGTTTTGCTTTCATCCTCTGTATAGTTCCATGAGGACCAGCACACTTTGCGCCTTGGCATAACAAAAGCGTCAGCGTGCAAAATGATGTCATTCGGCTGATACGTGATTTTTGCCAACGCAGAACTTTCTGCTTCTGTTGGGTCAGCGAGCAAACGCAGGCTGTCATCGGAATGCGTAGCAAAAATGACCTCATCAAACGCCTCCCAATCTCCGCCCAAAACTTTAACTTCGACGCTTCCATTAACTCGGCGCACTGCATCGATCGGGCACCCGAGTCGCAGCGCTACATCCTTAGCGCGCAGCGACGCCTCGACACGGCGCACATACTCGGTCGAGCCTCCTTTGACCGTGTACCATTGGTGCTGGCCTGTCACTCCAAGCAGCGCATGATTTTTAAAGAAATCCATCATCGCGTAAGCGGGGAAATCCATAATTCTATCCGTTGGCGTCGACCAAATCGCGCCAGACAAAGGGGCGAGATAGTAGTCACGGAAATATCGACCGACACCGAGGTTTTCGAGGAATGTTCCAATCGTCCAATCGGAATTTGCGGCGGCGAGATCATAGCCCTTTCCATTAAAGCGGTTGATATCGCGCAACATTCGCAAGAAGCGAGGATCAAGCGCATTCCTGCTTTGCGCGAAAACAGCGCGCACTGACGCAAGCCCGTACTCCAATCGTCCGCCATCAATCGAGGCTCCAAAGCTCATGCTTGATGGAACAACTGGCACATCCAGCTCTTCGAAGAGCGCAGCCAAGTGAGGATAGTTCGCGTAATTGAAAACGATAAAGCCCGTATCTACCGGCTGATTGCCACTCGCACCCGCAATAATCGTGCGCGCATGACCGCCCAAGCGCGCCTCTGCTTCAAACACGGTGACGCGGTGATCGCTGCCAAGCATGTGCGCGGCACCGAGGCCGGATATCCCCGCCCCAATCACGGCAATATTTTTGTGCGGAAGGTTGCCGTTGAGTATTGGCATTCGTTGAGCTCCAGAGGTAGTTTGGTCTAAGTAGTTATGAGAGAATACGCAGCTTCGCACTATTTGGATGTAAAAGAAGAAAAAATAACATGTGAGTGATCCACTCCCCTACGCGGCACGTATCTGTAAGTAATGGCACACGTTGGCGTCTCGGAATTCGGTCCATGTACTAAATACTCGGTACTCCACTCGCATTTGGACCTAACGACTTCAACGACTGGCCAGGACAAAACTGAAGTGAATAAGACGAACAAAGACTGGACCGCGCAAATTTATGCGATAAGGGACGCACAGGATCAGGCAGCCTTTGCCGAACTGTTCGCCCATTTTGCACCGCGTGTGAAAGGCTTTTTGATAAAAAGCGGCGCAGACGCGTCATTGGCAGAGGAATGTACCCAAGAGGTGATGGCCACCTTATGGCGTAAAGCGCATATGTTCGATCCAAGCCGCGCAAGCGCGTCGACTTGGATTTTCACAATAGCGCGTAACCGTAAGATTGACGCATTGCGCAAGCAACGTCGGCCAGAACCGGAAGACCTTCCTTGGGGCCCCGAAGCTGAACCCGATCAGGCAGAAGCCATCGGTTTGAAACAAGAGACAGAGCAATTGGCATTTGCGATAAAGGAATTGCCAGAGAAACAGAGGATTTTGATTGAGCAAGCCTATTTTGGTGACCTTTCGCATAGTGAAATTGCAGAAATCACAGGTCTCCCACTGGGCACGATCAAATCCCGCATTAGATTGGCATTAGAACGCTTGCGCCACGCAATGAAGTGATGAACATGACAGATACGATTAAACACCACCTGACGCCTGAAATTTTGATGGCATATTCCGCTGGAACCCTACCAGAGGCATTCAGCCTCATTGTGGCGACCCACGTTTCCATGTGCGATGTGTGTCGCGCTGAACTTGATAGCTATGATGCTGTCGGCGGCGTGGTGATGGAGGATGCTGTGACAGCCGATGTGTCCAGTGATGCGCTATCGTCGACGATGAAGCTCATCGCAGCCAGCGACACTGCGCCAAAAGCGCCGCGTCGTTCAACTGGCACGCTCCCAAGCCCTTTGCAGGACTACGTTGGCGGCGATCTCTCCGCGATAAAGTGGAAGCCACTCGGCATGGGTGTAAAACAAGTGATCTTGTCAACGTCCAAGGCGGCGACTGCGCGTTTGCTCTACATTCCTGCGGGCGCTGCTGTGCCTGATCATGGACACCAGGGAACAGAAATGACGCTTGTCCTTCAAGGCGCGTTTGTGGACGAGGAAGACCGTTTCGCTCGCGGCGATGTAGAAGTTGCGAACGAAGATATGGAGCATACGCCAATCGCTGATATGGGCGAGGATTGCATTTGTTTGGCCGTCACCGATGCACCGCTCAAGTTCAATGCGTTGATCCCACGTATCGCGCAGCGTTTCTTGCGGATCTAATTTGCTTCGTGACAAGCAGAGGCTTGGTTCACGATACCTTCTTCATCGAAAAACAACGTCTCTGCGGCACGGACGCCGCGGTGGTTTAGGTATGTGATCACCATCATCTGATGACCTTTGAAGATATGCTGCACCTTGAACTCGAGGTCTTGCTGTTTCTCTAACGCATGCCCCCAATAGGCTCGCAAAGCGTCTGTACCGTGAAGCTCACCTGCGCCCACTAAAGCGACCGCCTTGCGAGAGCGAAAGCAAATATCATTGCTGTAGTGCGACAGGATACGATCTAGATCGTGACTGTTCCAAGCGGCCTCCCACTCGCGCGCGAAGGTATCATAGTCAACGCTCAATTTTTGGCCCCGAGCTTGTGATCGGAACAACTGTTGGGTTCTGCTCAGGTGCAAGTTCTTCAAAATCAAAGTTATCAAGTCTGCGCGCACGACGCCCCGCTTTATCAGCGCTTATCTTGATCTCTGAAATATCCTTCGCCGCCTGTCCAAAATGGCGATCAAGATTTTCAACACGCGTGCCCAAACGCTCTACGTCTTTGAACAAATTGCCTAGTTCACGACGGATCGCGCCCGCTTGTTCTTGCATTCGCGCGTCTTTCAAAATCGCGCGCATCGTGTTCAAGGTCGCCATGCAAGTCGTCGGTGATACTATCCAAACGCGTGCCGCAAATCCTTCGCGTACGAGCTCTGGGAAATTCGCGTGCAATTCCGCGTAAACAGCTTCCGATGGAAGAAACATCAACGCACCGTCAGCAGTTTCACCATCCAGGATATACTTCTCCGAAATCGCCTTGATATGCGCCTTCACAGCCGTGCGCATCATCCGCGCCGCCTCGCTCAACTCATGCTGTGTTTCCGCATTGCGCAGAGCTTCATACGCTTCCAAAGGAAACTTGCTATCTACCACAATCGGCCCTGGAGGATTGGGCAAATGGATCAAACAATCCGCGCGCTTGCCATTGGAAAGCGTTGCTTGCCACGTGTAACTGTCAGCTGGCAGCGCCTTGCCTACGATGTCTTTCAGTTGAATTTCCCCAAAGGCACCGCGCGTCTGCTTGTTGCTCAGGATATCTTGCAAGCTCAACACATCGCCTGAAAGCTTCGTAATGTTATCCTGCGCCTTATCAATCGCTTGCAGCCGTTGTTGCAATTCTCCAAGGCTTTGTGCAGTACGTCTTGCAGAGCCTTGCAAGTTTTCATTCATCGTTCCGCTGACTTGGCTCAAACGTTGTTCCATCAGTTGCAACATATTTGCTTGGGACGCTGCTTGCGCCTCTGACACATGGTTCAAACCACCAGCCAATTGCTGCTGCCCATCTGAAATAGACTGCACGCGCTGACCCAACATGCCCATCTGATTGGCCAAAGGTTCCGCCAAACGCGCACCGCGCCCAGCGGCGCGCAAAGCCATGATCAGCAGCACAAAAATGAGCAAGAACGCCAATCCAGCAGCAATCGCCGCCAACGCAAACGGGTCTTCAAAATCAATCGTCATCAGGTTCGTCCAAACAGGCGTTCAATGTCAGCGAGCTTGAGTTCCACATAGGTCGGGCGACCGTGATTGCACTGCCCCGAATGTGGCGTCGCTTCCATTTCGCGCAGGAGCGCATTCATTTCTTCACCGCGCATACGACGACCAGAGCGTATCGAGCCATGGCAGGCCACTCGGCTTAGGATCGCTTCAATCTTGGCTTGCAACGCAATGCTTTCACCTTGATCCGTAAGTTCATCCAAAATGTCGAGCAGCATCGCTTTCGCGTTTACTTCACCCAAGATCGCGGGCGTTTCGCGCACAGCAATCGCACCGCCACCAAAGCGTTCGATGCCAAGACCAAGGCGTTCCAGATCTGTCGCAATTTCCATCAAGCGCGCGCAATCGTTATCGGACAGTTCGACGATCTCGGGGATCAACAAAGCCTGCGCTGCAACGCCGTTTTCCGCCATCTGATCCTTGAGTTTCTCATAAACCAAACGCTCATGCGCGGCATGTTGATCAACGATCACCATGCCATCCGCAGTTTGCGCAATAATGTAGTTTTCATGCACCTGCCCACGCGCAGCACCGAGTGGAAACTGCTCTGCTGGGGGTTCTTCAACTAAAGGTTCAACGCGGCTGAAAACGCCAGCGGTTTCTCCAAATCCGGGCGCTTGAACTTGATAACTCGCGCGCAAAGCGCCCTGCGAGGGGCGATCCATCTGATAGACCCGCGCAGGGCCAGTCTGTTCAGGCCGCATCGCACCTAATGTTGCATCGGCCACAGTCGTTGATGCGCGATGACCTGCTTCAGCAAGCGCGTGACGTAGCGCAGACACAATCAAGCCACGCGCCAAACCCGGGTCACGAAAACGCACTTCTGATTTAGCGGGATGCACATTCACGTCCACCAGTTGCGGATCACAATCGAGAAACAGCGCCGCAGCTGGATGACGGTCGCGAGAGAGAAAATCAAAGTACGCCCCCCGCAAGGCACCATAGAGCAGCTTGTCACGCACTGGACGGCCGTTCACGAACAAATATTGGGTTACCGCAGAACCGCGCGAATAAGTCGGAAGCGCTGCGAAACCTGTCAGATGCAGACCTTCGCGCTCAGCCTCAATCCGAAGGGAATTATCGGCAAACTCACGACCAATAATCCCTGCCAAACGCCCATAAAGCGCATCAAACAGATCACCGCTTTCTGCATCAGCGCGGAAAGTCACGCGCCCCTCTCCGCCACCCGTCACATCGCGCAACGTAAACCCAACAAAGGGTTCCGCCATCGCGAGACGCTTGACCACATCTGTAATCGCTTGGGATTCAGCACGATCTGTGCGCATGAACTTCAAACGCGCGGGCGTGGCGAAGAATAAATCGCGTAACTCCACAACTGTGCCTTTGGAAAGCGCCGCCGGCTTCACCGCACTCATCGCACCGCCATTCACAGCAATCTCGAATGCATCATGCCCCACCGCGCGCGAAATAATTGTGAGACGGCCTACAGCGCCCAAAGACGGCAACGCTTCGCCGCGAAACCCGAATGTGTGGATATTGAGCAGATCACTGCCATCAATCTTAGACGTCGCATGACGTGACAGGGCAAGCGGCAGCGCCTGGGGTATAATCCCGCAACCGTCATCAACCACACGGATCAGCGTTTTGCCACCGTCAGCATATGCTACTTCGATACGATGCGCGCCCGCATCAATTGCGTTTTCAACCAACTCCTTAACCGCAGAGGCAGGACGTTCGACAACCTCACCTGCTGCTATACGGTTGATCGCAGCATCGTCGAGTTGACGAATAACAGGCTGTGTATCGCTTATGTTGGGGGCAAGTTCGCTCATACCGCTACCAATAGCATAGAGGCCGGCGATTCTGCCACGTCTCAAAACAGCGTTAATCAACAAAAAACCCGAGCATTTCTGCTCGGGCCAAAGTCTCAAAGATTAGGGAGGTTAACCTTTAGAGAATTCAGGATAGGCTTCCATGCCCAACTCGGTCGTATCGAGACCACTGATCTCTGCCTCTTCGCTAACGCGAATGCCGACTGTCGCTTTGAGGATGGACCAGACGATCGCGGAAATGCCGAAGGCGAATATACCGACAATCATGATGGAATAAAGCTGCACGCCAAGACTCGCCGCACTATTCGTGAAGGTCACCGCAATCGTACCCCAGATACCAGCAAACAAGTGCACAGGGATCGCGCCAACCACATCGTCGATCTTCAACTTATCAAGGAAGGGAACCGCAAAGACCACGATCACGCCGCCAACAGCACCGATCAAAATCGCCACTCCAAGGGAGGGTGTCAAAGGCTCTGCCGTAATCGAGACGAGACCCGCCAAAGCACCGTTAAGGATCATCGTAAGATCTGGCTTTTTATACAAAAGCTGTGTCAAAATCATCGCCGTCAAAGCACCACCAGCCGCGGCCGCATTGGTGTTGGAGAAGATGCGAGAGATGTCAGCAACATTCGCCGCGCTATCCATGTAAAGCTGCGAACCACCATTGAAGCCAAACCAACCGAGCCACAAGATAAACGTACCAAGTGTTGCAAGCGTCAGGTTGGAACCTGGCATCGGAACCGTGCGGCCATTCTTATATTTGCCGATACGTGGCCCAAGGATAAGCGCGCCAGCAAGGGCTGCCCAACCACCAACAGAGTGCACAACAGTAGAACCAGCGAAATCCTGAAAACCCATGCCATCAAGGAAACCGCCACCCCATTTCCAGCTTGCCTGGATTGGGTAGATCAGGCCGACAAGAATGATCGTGAAGATCAAGAAGGGCCATAGTTTGATACGCTCCGCCAGAGCACCAGACACGATAGACGCTGTCGCAGCACAGAACATCAACTGAAAGAAGAAGTCAGAACCGACGGAGGCATAGGTCAGATCAGGCTCTGCGTCTTTAAGTCCTACTGGCTCCAAAGACGTAGGTGAAAACGCGCCAAGCATACCTTGGATAGACCAGCCATCGCCCGGATACATGAGATTGTAGCCAATCAAGTAGTAAACAATCGTCGCAAGCGAGAAAAGGCCCATGTTCTTGGTCAATTGCATCGTCACGTTCTTGCCGCGCACAAGGCCTGCTTCGAGCATCGCAAAACCAGCTGCCATGAAGAAGACAAGAAAGCCTGCAACAAGGAACATAAACGTAGTGAAGATAAAGCCGATCTCGGCATTGGTCGGCGTCGTGTCTGCCTCTTGCGCAAACCCCAAACTGGGGAGCAGCACCATCAGAGCAGCAGCGCTCAAAAGTGTCGTCTTTTTCATATCCGTATCCTTCGAAATTTGCGCTTAGATCGCGTCGTTATTAGTTTCGCCCGTGCGCACGCGCATCGCTTGCGCCACATCGAGCACAAAGATTTTTCCATCACCGATTTTACCAGTGCGCGCTGTGTTGGTGATCGTCTCGACGACCTGATCGGCCATGTCGGCACCGATCACGATTTCCAACTTGATTTTGGGAACAAAGTTCACCGCGTATTCAGCGCCGCGATAAATCTCTGTGTGACCCGATTGCGCACCGAAGCCTTTGATTTCCGTGACCATCATGCCGCGAACGCCTATGTCGGTCAGCGCCTCGCGCACGTCCTCCAGCTTGAAAGGTTTGATTGTTGCTATGATGAGTTTCACCTGAGATGCCTTTCGTAAGTGTGAGGAACGACTCCCCGTGTTTGCACTTGCAGCAAAACGCCCGTGGTGTTGATTTGGAAGAAATTGGCGGAGAGTACAGCAAATTTTCAATGTTAATTGATTAAAAATTGTGCGTAAATTGTAATATGCGTATTTATTGTGCGTTTTATTTGTGGAAAACTCTACTCAACATCCACACAACAACGCGGTAAAGTGTGAAAAAATAAGACCCGAGCAGGTTCGTTAAATGGTCCAGAAGAAACGCGGGAAATCTCCGCTTGTCGCTGAAAAGCGATATGGCAAAGTAAAACCTGCAAAGAAAAAAGTAGTGAAACCACGCAAAAAACGCGTGGCGCGCAAGCCATTACGCGGCCCAATTGGCTGGATAGTCACTCTGTTTCGCTGGGTCGTTCGGCTTATCTGGGGCTTCACTTGGCGTATTGGGTTTGTCACCGCCGTCATTCTCGGCCTCGCAATCACTTATTTCGCCCTTCAGCTTCCCGAAGCGAATGCTCTTCTTGACGGTCGCGCGCGCGGCTCCGTTACTTTGATGGATCGCAATGGCGAGGTTTTCGCATGGCGCGGCGATCAATTTGGCGGCGCTATCACCGCTGAAACCGCCTCCCCGCATCTCAAGAACGCGATCGTCGCAACGGAAGACAAACGCTTCTACTGGCATCTTGGCGTTAGCCCCCGCGGCATCGCGAGCGCTGTGCGCATTAATCTTCGTGAAGGGCGCGGACCTTTGTCTGGTCATGGTGGTTCAACAATCACCCAACAGACCGCAAAACTGCTGTGCCTCGGCGTGCCCTATGACAACAAAGCATGGAAAAGCGAAAAAGAGTACGAGGCCGATTGCCGACGCACGACCATGTGGCGAAAGGCAAAAGAAGCGTTGTTCGCGATGGCGATGGAGGTCAAATACACAAAGGACGACATCCTCAACATCTACATGAACCGTGCTTTCCTTGGCGCTGGTGCGCGCGGTTTTGAAGCTGCGAGCAAACGTTATTTCGGCAAATCAGGCGCAGATATCAATGCGGCAGAGGCGGCCATGCTCGCAGGTCTCTTGAAGGCACCAACGCGCTATGCCCCCACGAATAATCTACAACGCTCGCAAGAACGCGCCTCCGTCATCATCGGGCTTATGGCGGATCAAGGATACCTTAGTCAGAAAGACGCAGACATCGCACGCATTGCGCCTGCGCAGCTTTCTGAAGCGGCCCAGGCCAAAGCAGGTGGTGCCTTTGCAGACTGGGTCATGGATAGCGGACCCGAATTCTTTACCCGAGACACCACAGAAGACGTGATCATCAAAACAACGCTGGATCGCCGCCTGCAAGCGGGTGCTGAAGAGGCGCTGAAATACATCTTCGACAATAAGGTACGTGAAGGAAGCAAAGCCCAAGCCGCAATTGTTGTTATGAGCGCAGATGGCGCCGTGCGCGCGATGGTCGGCGGACGCAACACCAAGGTTTCTGGAGGCTTCAACCGTGCAACACAGGCAATGCGTCAGACGGGATCGGCCTTTAAACCATTTGTCTATGCAACTGCGCTAGAATTGGGCCATAGCCCGAATGAAATGATCATTGATGCGCCTTTGACGATCAACATCCCCGGCTCTGGCCCTTGGAGTCCGAAAAATTACACAAAGGAATTCAAAGGCGCGGTGACTTTGACCGATGCTCTGAAAGAATCGCTTAACATTCCTGCTGTGAAGTTGTCAGAACTTGTGGGGCGAGAAAACGTGCGCAAAGTTGCCAGCGACTTTGGCATTGATAGTGATCTTGCAGCGGGTCCTGCACTTGCCCTTGGTGCGTCAGAAAGCACTTTGATCGAGATGACAGGCGCTTACGCTGGCATTCTGAATGGTGGATCGTCTGTTGCTCCTTACGGTCTCGTCGAGTTGAGCTTGCTCGGTGATAGCGAACCTTTGATGGGTAGCGGAGGTGGAATACGCGAACGCGTGATCCGCGATGAGGCGGCAGGCAAACTGATCTACATGATGGAACGTGTGGTTAGCCAAGGCACGGGTCGTCGCGCCGCCCTTCCTGATCGCGAAGCGGCGGGCAAAACTGGCACGACACAAGCCGCGCGCGATGCTTGGTTCATCGGCTTTACTGCGGATTACGTTGCAGGGGTGTGGATGGGTTATGACGACAACACGCCGCTCACGGGCGTGACGGGCGGTGGCCTTCCCGCTGAAATCTGGCACGAGGTTATGGTCCGCGTGCACGAAGGTTTGCCGTCAAAACCGCTGCCAATGATCGCCCCCACGCCTGTGCGTCAGCAACCTCAACAACAACGACGCAATGGTAATTTCGAACCGATCCCCGCAGATGGCGTCGCCGATACGGTTTTACAACGCGTCCTCAGAAGCTTGGGCGGCAGCAACGGACCAGCTACACCACGCAAGCAGCGTAAAGAGGTCATCATCGACAGATAAAGAGCTAGAGCCGAAGCTTACTTAGCTGTCCGTAGATCAGCGATCATTTTATCAAGATTACCGCCGCGACGATCGATCATCGCACCGATTTCCGTGCGCTCAGTGAGTAGCAGGTTGATGCCCTCAATGAACATATTGAAGAACTTGTCGCGCCCCGTGCGATTGGACACAAGGAAGGTCACAGTGAATGGCGCTTCACCACGTAGAAAAGCAGTCGTTGTAACCTCAAACCAGCTTTTCACAGGACGCACGCTTTTAACTTCCAAGCGTCCGCCAATAAACTCACGGAAGCGCGCACCGTATTTGCGCGAAATATAGGTCTGGAACTCGGCCGAGAATTTCTTTTTCTGCGCACCACTCGCGCGGCGACCATCGTTGCCCATCGCATAAGCCGCTATGTAGGACGTGTCACCGTATTTCGCGAAGATGCGATTGAAATCTTTGTACATCGCTTGCTCAGATTTTCCCGATGCAATGACGCGGTTGATCTCGCCAACAAGAGCATCGACCAATTTCTTTGCGCTTACCGTGTCCAAAGCCGCGGCCTGCGTTGGCGCGACTGTAAACATGGCGAGCGCTACTCCGATAAGGCCTGTAGCCTTGCGTCGTGAAACTTGTGTCATGCTCAGAACCCTTCTGTATTCAGATCAAATGGGTTGATCTCTTCTGCAGCATCGCCATCGCCCAACTGGAACCGACGGTTCTGCATATAAATGCCGCGTGCTTGGCTGTAGCTGTCCGCGCTGTTGTAAAGCACAGAATCGACCGTCTCGGCGTAGCGCACGCGATCCCCCACTTTTGACGCAACTCCTGCCGCAGTACCAATGTATTTATCCGGGTTCGGCAAAACATAGCTCAAAGGATTGGTGAAGAGATCAACAGCCCTACCAACTGCGGCGCGCTCTGTGGACGGGCCAACAATCGGTAGTTCGATATATGCGCCTTCTGGCACACCCCAAACATATAGCGTTTGACCAAAGTCGCCGCCAATCTCATTGATCTCGAAATCTCCGGCAACATCAAACAAACCGCCAAACCCAAGGGTCGAGTTAAAAACAAAGCGCATCGAATTGCGGAACGCGCCTTCCACATTGCCCTGCAATAGGTTGTTCACAATTGTGCTTGGCAAGCTCAGGTTAGAGGCGAAGTTGCCAATACTGGCTTCAAGGTCGTCAGGGACGATTGTCGTGTAGCCAACGCCAACGGGCCGAACCAACACTTTGTCCAAAGCACGGTTTAACTCATGCGTTTGCCTGTTGTTCGCTTCGTAGGGATCAAAGACGTCGCCCTCAATTTGCCCCGACCCCGGCTGAGCGCAACCGGAAACGAGTGCCGCAAGCGCCAAAAGCAGCGCAAAGCGCGTCCAGATCGAAGTCATTAACGTCACAACACCCACCAACAATAAATTCTTAAACATCACTTAATATGCCTTGATCAAAGAACCACTGCAAAAGCACCCAAATCCTCAGGTTGTGACTCTGACGTGACAATAATTACAAAAAATCTCCCTCAAGCATCGCATACCCTAATGGCGAATTAAAGGGCTCGGCGAACTCCACGCTGACCTAACGCATCTGAACGAGTTCTTTCGAGAACGGCTTTGGCAAAGGATCCTGCCCCAAGCGCGCACGATAGATTGGCAGGCTTTCCGTCACACGCATCGCGTAGTTCCGCGTTTCACGAAACGGGATGTGTTCAATCCAATCAACAATATCAATCTCGCCTTTGCGCGGATCTCCATAAACTTCCATCCAACGCACAGGGCGCCCTGGTCCCGCGTTATAACCTGCAGAAATCATCACGGGATTGCCATCAAATTGTTTATACAAACGCGCGAGATAGGCCGTGCCAAGCTGTGCGTTATAACGCCAATCGCTCGTCAGTTTCTCCTTCGCGTAATCAATCCCAATTTCACCCGCCACGTTTTGAGCCGTCGCAGGCATCACTTGCATCAAACCACGCGCCCCTGCACCAGAGACGACGACTGGATCAAACTCGCTTTCACGGCGCGCTATGGCGAGCGCAAATTCCGTCGCAATTGGATGCGTCGACTTCGCAAGATCATGAACGGCATAATACGGTGCAGGGATCGTCACACCGCCGCTCGCCGCGCGTTTACCTATCATAACAGCGATGTGCGGTTCATTGAGGTCAATCGCGACCTGACCAAGCTGCGCAGCTTCAAGCGAGCTCAGTCTTTCGGTGAGATGAGTAAAGAACCGCTCCGACACCGTTAACTCACCGGCTTGCAACGCAAGAACTGCCGCTTGGAACACTGTCGATCCCATAAAGCTCGCGCCGCGCCAATCCGGCAAAGACGCTTGTCCGCCAAGGCTTTTGTCAAAACCAACACCCGCGCGCTCAGCCGCGAGCAATCCATAAAAGCTCGACTGGTATTCTGCTCCATCCACATAGGATGCTTTTGCAGCTTTCGCATTGCCCAAAGCCTCTTGCGCACGACCAATCCAATAACCAGCACGACCCCGAGAAATCGGGGTGACCACAGCACCTTGATGCGCTTGGAAATGCGTCAGCGCTTTCGCAGGATCATTCAGAAACCGCAAAGAGATGTAGCCGCTTAGCCATTCGAGATCTGCGAAGGACGAGCCACCAAATAGATGATGTTGGCTCGCTAAGGCATAGGCCTTTTTGTAATCTTTATTGCGCATCAACTGACGCGACAAAGATCGGCGTCTATTCGCCCATTGCTCAGGCTCACCCAAGGTTTTCGCACTTTTGCTCGATGCCAAAGCCAGCTCTATCGCGTCTTCTTGACGGCCTTTGCGCGCACGCCACACGAAACGCTCAAACGAAAGACCGGGATCGTTTTGCAGGTTTGCAGGAACAGAGGCGACCAAAGCATCCGGTCCCTTCACGCGCGCGCGCAATCCTTGGCGCGCTTTCGCGAGCTTTTGATAGCCCTCAGGCACTAGAGGCAACATTCGATCCGTGTTGCTTTTCCAATCTTTCCACAGCAGCATGTCAAGGCGTGCGATATGGTGTTCCCCCAGCAAATCGCCGTGCTCTTCCAACATCCGTGCGTGGGTTTGCGGCCCAATCGCCATACTGCGCCAGGCAAGAACAATACCCGCGTCCGCACTGCCAGACTGACCACTTGCCTCCAAAGCACGCGCATGCGCCAAGGCTCCTTGGGCGGTTTGGGGCAAATCTTCCCTAAAAAACAGCAAGACATCAGCATTGTTTGCGTCCAGCATCACAGGTTCACTTTTGCGACGCAGCCAATCCAAACCCGGCCAATCAGGGTTGAGATCCAGAAACAACATTACTTCTTCAGGCGTGCCAAGGCCACTTCGCAAACGATGCCATTCGATCAAATCATAGGCGATGGGGCTAACGTCACTGGCAATCGCGCGCGCACTTGTCCAATCGCCCGCTTTCATCGCTTCAAAGGCGCGGGTGAGCGGAACATGACCGTTCGCGTTCGCAAAAATCGGAGCGCACAGAGTAAGAAAAAGCAAAAGGGCGAAACGCATCATGGCTTGCAATTCGTTCAATGACAAAGGATAGACACCGCACAACCTAGCCTCTGCAGCGCTGGCCGCAATTCACAATTGCACACGTGCGTGTTCCCTTAGGCTGTTTTTTGCATCCGGACACTGCGTCCGCCAACACGAAGAGGAGCGTGTCATGTTTAAAGGCTCAAACGTCGCATTGATTACGCCGTTCAAGAACGGCGAGCTGGATTTGGATACACTGAAAAAACTTGTCGAATGGCATGTTGGTGAAGGCACGCATGGACTTGTTCCTGTTGGCACTACTGGCGAAAGCCCAACGCTAACCCACGACGAGCACGATAAAGTCGTCGAAGAAGTTGTGCGCGCCGCTGCCGGTCGCCTTCCTGTGATCGCGGGTGCGGGTAGCAACAACACACTCGAATCCATCCGTCTTGCGCAAAGCGCCGAGAAAGCGGGTGCCGATGCGGTTCTTGTGGTCACGCCATATTATAACAAGCCGACGCAACGCGGCTTGGTCGCGCACTACACCTCGATCCACGACAGCACAAATATACCGATAATCATTTACAATATTCCGGGCCGTTCCGTCGTTGATATGACCCCTGAGACCATGGGTGAGTTGGCCAAGCTAAAACGCATTGTTGGCGTCAAAGATGCAACAGGCGATCTTGCACGCGTGCCTTTGACCCGTCTCACATGCGGTACGGATTTCATCCAGCTCTCCGGTGAAGATGCAACAGCGCTTGGCTATAACGCCCATGGTGGTCTTGGCATGATTTCGGTCACCGCAAACGTCGCGCCGAAGCTTTGCGCAAAAATGCAAGAGGCGACGCTCAAAGGTGATTTCGCTAAGGCGCTGGAAATTACCGATCAGTTGATGCCGCTTCACAAAGCCATCTTCACAGAGCCCGGCCTTGTTGGTGCAAAGTATGCGATGTCCAAGTTGGACCTGTGCAGCGATGAAGTGCGCTCACCTTTGGTTGGCCTTACGGATGAGACCAAAGCAATGATCGACGCAGGCATGGCTCACGCAGGCTTGATCTAACAGCGCACGCTCAGCACTACTTTCCCTTGCGGTATGCCGCAGGGGAACACCCGTAGACCCTTTGAAATTCTCGGTAAAAGTTGGACCGCGTCAGAAACCCTGACTGCGCCATAACCTTTGCCACGCTTTCATCCGTGCCGCGCAAAAGATCCGCTGCATGCTCCATCCGAAACCGATTCACATATTGCGACACATTCATATCCTGCGTGCGATTGATCGCGACTGACAACGCCCGCACGGTTACATGAAGACGCCGCGACAAACGTTGCACTGACAAATCAGGCTCGAGATACAGCTGCGTCGACATCAGCAACTCCCGCGCCTCATGCTCTAACTTCACATTATTATCGCGCTCGCCCTGCAATAACGCCTCACTCTTCGCGCGTGGGGCGGACATCATTGAGGGCAGCACAAAGATAAAGGCGAGCAATCCAATAAAAAACGGGATCGAGGCGAGCGAGATCAGCGTCTTCGCATTGCGCCCCTCGTTGAGCATGAAATCAAGCGCGATCACTGTATCAAACAGCAAGATCACCGACAGCAAAACCATGCCACGCAGCATCCAGTTGGACACCCTTTGCGAGACATCGAAATAAGCGTGGATCAAATAATCTGGCCCGCGACGCCAAAGCCGCCAAAGCCCGACAAGATAGAACAGATAGCTGAGCGTGATCACCCAATCGAGCGCGTAGATCGGTCTAGGCGACAGTAGCACGATTACAATCACGATAAATGCAATGCTCAGGTGCAGCAGCACCGCGCGACTGAACCGTTCTTTCGGGATTACAAACGCAGCGAACCCGAGATAAAGCAACGGCCCAACAAGCAAAGGCGACGTGCGCTGAATTAGAACTACCTGTTCCAATCCATAACCAAATCGCAACCCGACCAAGAGCGAACTGAAACTCAGCAAAGCGAATAAAAACGCGAATAAAACCGTCGCGCTACGACTTCCCAGATCAAGGCGAAGGATCAACGCCGCAATCGCACCACCGAGCAGTGCGGTCATTATAGGCAATGGTAAAACCAGCAGAGCCGTGTCCTGCATATGTCCTCTTTGACGTTTGAGCTGTCCTAGATCGAATTTCAGGACATGTTTTGCGGCCTCCAGCGATTGCGAGATCCCCGTTTGCGCAGCACTGCAATTCGTATCACGCATACATATCGGAGTTCGACATGAAACGACTAATTCACATTCTTTGCCTCAGTTTGCTGATCGGCGCAGGGCAAGCGCACGCAGAGGATCAAGTCTTGGGATGGCAGAAATTCAAAGTGAAGGACGCTCAGAAAGACCGCCCCATTGAGGGGCTTGTCTGGTATCCGGCTGAGAACGATGCGCGTGTGAAACGCATCCAATCCAACGGGGTTTGGGTGGGTGTTGACGCCGCAAAAAAGGCGACGCCGCTTGAGGGTCAGCGCCCTTTCGTCGTTCTATCACATGGCTTGTACGGAAATGAGCGCAACCAAAACTGGCTTGCTGAAGCTCTGGTCACCAAGGGGTATATCGTTGCTTCGCTGAGCCATCCCGGCACGTCGAGTTGGCTCCGTGACACGGGCGATGCGCGCCAATTGTGGGAACGTCCGCGCGATGTGTCTCGAGTGATCAGCCATTTGTTAGACGACGACACCTTCGCGCCGCGCATTGATCCAAAGAACATATTCATGGGCGGACATTCCCTTGGAGGCTGGACGGCGGTGTGGCTTGCCGGTGGACGGTATGATGGCGACAAGGTCAAAACCGATTGCGCAGCCGATCCGAGCGAGTTGATCTGCAAAATTGGTGACACGTGGCGTATCGCGAAAACCGAAGAGGACATTGTGTCGATGGAACAAGATCTGAGCGATCCCCGCATCAAAGCGATTGCGGTCTTTGATTTGGGAGGCACGCAGACCTTCGCGCCCGAAACCCTATCTACAATCAAGACCCCACTTTTGGTGATCGGTGCGCCAAAGCCATCAATGGGATCCCTTGATCTTGATCGCGAAAGCCGCGCATTGATCGCTTCATTGCCCAAAGATAATGTGCGCTACATCGAACCTACGAGCCTTACGCATTTCGATTTTCTAGGGGTTTGTACAGACCGCGGTATGGACATCTTAGAGAACGAAGTTCCGGGCGACGGCGAGCTGTGTGAAGGCGGAACAGACGAGCGTATCGCGGATCACGCGCTTATCTCGGACGCTGTAATCAGCTTCTTCGCCGACCCTTAAAACACCCAGAGCGCCACGTAAAAAGGGCGCTCTTTCTTAATCCAAACCTTCGGGTTTACCCACGACGGTAAAGTGCAACTCGTCCGGCAAATACACGTCTTTGATCACACGGTTGATCTCTTCCAAAGTCACCGCATTCACATTGTCATTGCGTGTGTTAATGTAGTTTTTCGGCAAACCCTGCATCTGCATCCCGACAAGAATGTTCGCGATCGGACCATTGCCGTCAAAGCGTAATGGATAGGCACCAGTCAGAAAGGTCTTAGTCACATCAAGTTCTTCTTGCGACACGCCTTCGTTGACCAAACGCGCCCATTCATCCTTGATCACATCAATCGCAGCGCCGACACGGTCATTAGCAGAGGCCACTTGCCCCACCACCAATTCCGCATGATCACGTGTGGAAAGATACGAATAAACACCATAGGTCAGGCCGCGTTTGTCGCGCACCTCTTCCATCAAACGGCTGTCGAAACCGCCGCCGCCAAGGATGTTGCTTGCGATGAAGGCCGCAAAGAAATTAGGATCATCACGCTTGATCCCGCGATGGCCAAACAGCGCAACCGACTGTGGCGTTTCGTAAGGAACAACGGTGATTCCAGACCCAAGCCCGATTTCGACACGCTCTGGCATAGCCGCACCCGTTTCAGGCAAATCTCCGAGTAAGGTGTCCATCAACGCACCAAGTTCTTCGGCCGTAATATCGCCAACAGCACTGACAAACACACGGTCGCGCGCCATCGCATCGCGGTGCGCATTCTGGATGTCTTCGCGCGTTAGACTTTCGATAGACGCTGCTGTGCCACTTAAAGTGCTGCCATAGGGGTGATCCCCGAATGCCGCCTTGTTGAACGCAGTTTGCGCGATTTTATTGGGATCTTTGAGATCAGATTGCAGGATGGAAACCACCTGCCCTTTGACACGATCAATCGCGACCTGATCGAAACTCGGGGCAGCCACTGCACCCTTCAATAGCGCAATCGCCGCGTCACGGTTTTCGCTGAGCATGCGCGCAGAAACGCTGACTGAATCGCCGGAAGCGTCAAAGTTGAAGGAGGCCGCAAGCTCATCCACTTCACGCGCAAATCCGCGTGCGTCCAGATCCCCCGTGCCCTCTTCAAGCAAAGCCACCATCAAATTAACAGAGCCACGTTTTCCTTCCCGATCCAAAGACGCACCGCCTTTGAAACCGAGGCGCAAAGCCATAAAAGGAATCGTGTGATCCTCAACCAGCCACGCTTTGAACCCCATAGGCGAGGTCACTTCTTGGATATCCACATCCGCACGAAGCGGCGTAGCTATGATCGTAACAACTGCAACTAAGCTATAGAAAAATCGTTTCATTGCGCTGCCTCCGCACCGGATGTGAGCCATCCTGTCACTGATGATTTCTTGTTCAACACGTCTCGCATTGCCGTTTTAATATCATCCTCTGTGATGCCTTCGACTACGTCTGGCCATGCAAGAATGTCTTTCACTTTCAGGCCCGAAGTCAAAGCTCGCCCAAAACGATTGGCCAAACCCTGCACATTGTCTTTCGCGTAGATCTCGCTCGCGCGCATCGCGCGTTTGATCCGGTTCAGATGATCCAGATCAATTGGCGCCTCCATGAACTCTGCAATCACGCGGTCCATCGCCGCCTCTGCATTTTTGAGACTGACACCTTCAACAGGCACGACAACGGTCGTGAAACTCGCATCATCCAAAGAAGTGGCGCGATAGAACGCGCTGGCAAACACGGCGATTTTCTCTTCGAACTGGAGTTTTCGCGACATGAAAGATGTTTGACCATCCCCCAAGAGATCGGCCCCCAACATCAAAGCTGCGGCAGTTTTTTGATCCTCACTGTCGCGTTCGGGCGCGATGTAGGAGCGACGCACATAGGGTTGCGCGACGCGCGGGTCTTCGAGCAAAATGCGACGCTCTGCATTGTGCAAAGGTTCTTGCGGGCGCGCGCGCGGCTCCAAATCTGGATTTGCGGCAAGCGGTCCGTAATGACGCTCGGACAGCTCTTTAACTTCCTCTGGTGTGACATCACCTGCGACTATTAGAATTGTATTGTTGGGCGCATAAAACTGCTCATAATACTCCAGCGTATCTTCCAGCTCCAACGTTTCCATTTCGTGTCGCCATCCAATGATCGGCACGCCGTAGCGGTGGTTCATGTAAAGCGCGGCATTCGCTTGTTCACCAAACAACGCACCGGGATCATTCTCAGTGCGCTGGTTGCGTTCTTCGATGATCACTTCACGTTCCGTCAGAATATCCGCTTCCGTGAGGCGCAGGTTGACCATACGGTCCGCTTCCATCTTCATCATCAACTCAAGACGATCCGAGGCGACGCGCTGAAAGTAGGCCGTATAGTCATGTGACGTAAACGCATTGTCAGAGCCACCATTCGCGGCGACTGTTCTGGAAAACTCGCCTGCTTCCATGGTATCTGTGGCTTTGAAAAGCAGATGTTCCAGAAAATGCGCGACGCCGGAAACACCAGGTTTTTCATCCGCAGATCCGGCGCGATACCACATCATGTGCACAACGACGGGGGCGCGGTGATCTTCGATCACGACGACTTCCATACCATTGTCCAGATTGAACGTACTAACCTTATCATCCCAGCGCACAGTTTCTGCAAACGCGCTCAAAGGGGCAGAAAACAGCGCAAGAAAGGGCACTGCCAAACGAAGTCCAAAACGCATTGTGTTTCCTCACGCTGGGTCTGTCTGCATCTCAATTTACGTGCCGCGCGTGATGTTTCAAGCGCACTGACAGCTTCGTGAGAGAACGTTAATTTGCGGGAGGCGCAGTCGGTGTCTTTCGCCCAGCTCGACGATACGTCTCGACGGTTTTCTGAGCATCCAATGTTTGACGCTTGTACACACTGCCATAGCGATCCGTCTTAAACAGGCGAATGTTGGAGAAACGGCCACGACGCTTTCGAAATTCCGCATCTTCCACGGCAGTTTGTTCACGAACACCGGCGGGCACCCCAAAGCGCGAAGCGCTCGCGACCAAAGCCGCATCACTGCGCGCAGGGCCTTGTGCGTCCAACAAAGAGGGACGACCGCCAAGCGCTGCGACCGCGTCTTTCTTCGGTGTAGCATCCGCAAGATTTGCCTGATCAGGTGTTGGTACCGGCAATGCGGTATAATTGTCAGGTGTTTCCAAAGGCTTATTTGGAATAATATCGAACTCTTCCGGTCCCGATGCGGGATCGTTCAAGTCGCGCAGGGTCGTATCGCCACACGCGGAAAGGCCCAGGGCCAAGATAAGGATCAAACTGCTCGCCGGTCGCATGGTTAAACTCCGCTCCGTTATCAGTGCTTTTAACCTATTGAAACAGCGGCGTCACCTAGACTTTTTTAATGTCGGCGAAACCGCACTGGTCGTATGGGATTAAGCCTCTTCCTTGGTGTCACCCGCAAATAGTACCATGCCAAACGCACCCGCAAAGATCGCGATATCGGCGATGTTGAAAGAGAACGGATTTGTGAAGCCACAGCAGCTCATGTTGAGAAAGTCAGCGACGGCACCGTAGAGAATACGGTCAATAATATTTCCCAGTGCGCCACCGATCAAAATGCCAGCGCTGATCAAACCGATCTTGCCGAACTCTTCCTTGCGCAGCCAATAAAGCACGAAAGCAATGATGATGATTGCAATGCCGATCAGGATCCAACGCGTTGAATCGCTGTCGCCTGAAAAGAACCCGAAGTTTATGCCGTAATTCCACGCCATGCGCAGATTTATCACAGGTGGCAACACGTCAATGCTGCCCACTTCGCGCAGGTTAATCCAATGGACCACGAGATATTTGCTCGCTTGATCCGCGAGAAACACCCAAAAGCCTGCCCAAAACACCAGACGCATTTGCGTCCTCCCTTAACGTTTCTTAATGGCGGAAATTGCGCATACCGGTAAACACCATCGCCAGCCCAGCTTCATCAGCTGCTGCAATCACTTCGTCATCGCGCATAGACCCTCCCGGTTGTATAACGCAAGACGCACCTGCGGCAGCCGCTTCCATCAAACCATCCGCAAACGGGAAGAACGCGTCAGATGCGACAGCAGATCCGACACTCAACGGCGTCTCAAGGCCAAGTACCTCCGCCATACGTTCTGCCTTTTTCGCGGCGATCAACGCACTATCAAGACGGTTCATCTGACCCGCGCCAACACCAACGGTTGCGCCGTCTTTCACATAGACAATCGCGTTCGATTTCACGTGTTTGCCGACCTTCCAAGCAAATAGTAAATCACGCATTTGTTCATCAGTCGGGACAAGCTTGGTCACCACTTTCAGATCATCCATACCGACAAACCCAACATCTTTGTCTTGCACCAACATCCCGCCTGCGACTTGGCGATAGGTCAGACCACCAGCGCGATTGTCAGGTAGACCATCAGTGGTCAGCAAGCGAAGGTTCTTCTTGCTCGCGAACACAGCGCGCGCGGCATCGGAAGCACCCGGAGCGATGACGACTTCGGTAAAGATACCGACAATCTCGTTCGCCGTTTCCTCATCAAGTGGCTGATTAAGCGAGACAATTCCACCGAACGCAGAAGTGCGATCGCAATCAAACGCACTTTTGTACGCCTCGATCAGCGATCCACCCAAAGCGACGCCACAGGGATTCGCATGCTTGATAATGGCACAGGCTGCGCCGTCGGTAGGATCAAATTCCGCCACCAATTCAAAAGCTGCATCCGTGTCGTTGATGTTATTGTAGCTCAGCTCTTTGCCCTGATGCTGTTTCGCCGTCGCAACGCCCGCACGCTCTGTTCCATCGGTATAGAACGCGGCTGTTTGATGCGGGTTCTCTCCATAGCGAAGGGTCTGCGAAAGCGTTCCAGCAAAAGCGCGACGGCGCGGAGCGACCTCGCCCAGCGCATCCGCCATCCAAGTCGACACAGCCGCATCATACGCACCCGTGCGCGCGTAAGCCGTTTGTGCCAGCTTTTGGCGGAATGTATAAGTCGTTTGACCGTCGTTCGCATCCAATTCAGACAACAACCCAGCGTAGTCTTCAACATCCACGACCACGCTCACAAACGCGTGGTTCTTCGCAGCAGCACGGATCATCGCGGGGCCACCAATGTCGATATTCTCAATACAGTCTTCGTAGTCGCCACCTTTCGCCACTGTCTCTTCAAACGGGTAAAGGTTAACAACCAGTAGATCGATCGCGCCAATGTTGTGCTCATCCATCGCGGCCACATGCGCATCTTTATCGCGCAGCGCCAGTAAGCCACCATGTACCGCAGGGTGCAGCGTTTTCACGCGTCCATCCATCATCTCTGGATAACCCGTCACATCCGCAACATCGCGCACCTCAAGGCCAGCATCACGCAACGCCTTGGCACTGCCACCCGTCGAGAGAAGTTCAACTCCACGATCAGACAAAGCCTGTCCCAGCTCGATCAAGCCTGTCTTGTCAGACACAGAAAGCAAAGCGCGGCGGATTGGGGAAAGGTCAGTCATGAGGGCATCGTCCTAGGATAAAAATTGCGGTTCATCATCCGGTACAAGATCGCGCACACCGACCGCAGTGTCCTGCGTTTTGGAAAGTGACCACCGAATACGTGTCGCATAGTCCATTGCGCGCCCAGTTAAAACGATCTGTTTTGTCGCGCGCGGCTGAAGACGCCCTTTTTCAAGATAAACGCTCGGCTCAAGGCTAAGTTCTGCGACGCCATCATGACGGAATACCCATAGCTCGCCGCTTTTTTGGGCTATCGACACAGCCGTATCACCCATATCTAGCGCGGCATCGACCTCTGGATGCAGATGAAAGCGGATCGAGAACGCAACGCCTTGCAGGCTTAACTCATCCATGCGCTTCTCAAACCGCTTCTTGGAAGCATCTTCCATGGCGAGCAACATATCCTCACCCGCAAGACCGCGTCCGTTGAAGGTCAACTCCAACGTGCGCGCATGGGTCAAACCATGTGTGCTGTCATATCCATCGTGGCCCGCTTGCAAACGGGTTCCATCAGGGGCTTCACTCACTTGCACGGGGACATGTTTGGGACTGTCGACCAGCAGCTCTAACTTGCGTTTCTTAATGCCGCGCGCTGCAAAACGCGCGCTGGAATAGCCATCAATAGAAAGCACAGAATGCGATTGCGTCGCACGTCCCGCGCTGCGCCAATCCTCACCAAAAACCTTGCCAGACCCGCAATTCACGATCAAAGGGCGTCGCCCAGACGTCATCTCAAACGCGAGGGTCGAGGCATGTGCATTGTGAGAGGAGACATCTTTCGGCGGCACGCTGGCATCCACAACCAAGCTTGTGCGCCCACCGGAGAGGCGCGCGAATCCCATCGACAAACCATCTGGCGCTGCGTGGCGCACTTCAGAATTGGAAAGGGCTTGATCCAAGCGCCCATCCACACCGCGGCCACCACCATGAAAGCGCGCAAGGCTACCATCAGCATGGCGCAATGTCCGCAAGGTTGGCGCGATGCGTTCAATCGCATCAAGATGTTCTTGCGGCGGTATGATCCCGGCCTCGCGCAAACTGACTGCGGCCCAAGTGATAAGTGTAAAGATATCAAGCAACTCTTCAGGGTTACGAGTAGAAATTCCACCTTCTGCATCGATCTGATCAGTGCACGCGCGCGCCAAGGCTTTGACTGCCGGATTTACATGGGCCTCCATGCCGCTAAGAGACAGGCCAGCGTAGATCATCCCAGTCAATGCCTCGAACCGTGCGAGACCCGGTTCGGTTTTATGCCAACGACGCGCTAAAAATTTCGTTTGCTGCGTGAGGGAGCGATAAAATTGCTCTGACGCATTCGCCTCTTGCCCTCTCAACAAAAACAACGCGTGGTTTATCCAGCGGATCAAACGGCGCCCTGTAAGTCCGGGCACCCAGCCTGGTCCTTTGCCGCGACCATAAGTTCCGATCCAATCCCAAACCCAAGCTTGAGCAGCTTCACGAGCGGCCAGATCACCAACCGCAGCCAAATCATCAAGCCAACTAAAGCCATGCGCATCTTGCGCAAACGCTGCATCAGGAACTGGAATTTTCCATAGGCTTGTCTTGGGCGCTTCTACCAGATGCCCTGCAAACATGATGTTTCCGGCACAAAGCTGACGACCCTTTGCAAAGCTGCCAATAGTGCGTGGTTCAGGTTGCGACACGAATCCTGTCGCCGCCGTTTGACGAGTGACAAGCCGCGCATGAACGCGGTGCATCGCGCGGGTTGCACGCACGGACCATTTGCTACCTTTAGACATCTGCTCTGCCCTATGCGCTCTTATGGCGCGGTGATTAAGGTCACCTTACCGCGAGAGTGGCTAAGAGTCACCGCTGAAAATCATCGCTCAAAGCGGTTTGCGCAAAAGAGCGATATAGAAGCCGTCCATACCGCCCTGCTCTGCCCAATAATCGGGTCGCAGTCGCAATCCGCCCTCTTCGGTGATCCATGCATCCTCGATCCCGTCGCGCTTCAAGGCGTCGCGATCAATCTCCAGCTCTGGATGTATCGCAAGAAGATCCTCGATTTGGCATTCGCCCTCATCCGGCAAGAGCGAACATGTGCAAAAAACTAAGCGTCCGCCGGGTTTCAGAAGCGTGATCGCATGGGAAAGCATTTGCGCTTGCAGCTCGATCAGCTCCCCAAATTCCGAACCGTCCTTGACAAGGGGTAAATCTGGGTGACGCCTGATCGTACCTGTTGCGGAACAGGGCGCGTCAAGAAGGACTGCATCGTATCGACCGCTGGTCTCCAACGCGTCGCCGACAACCAACTCAGCGGACAATTTTGCGCGCTCTAAATTTTCACGCACGCGCTGCATGCGTCGATCAGAACTATCAACAGCCGTCACATTGGCACCACTTGCAGCGAGCTGCATGGTTTTGCCGCCGGGCGCGCAGCACAGATCGATGATCGCTTCGCCCTTTTGAGGATGAAGGATTTGCACGGGCAAGGCCGCCGCTGCGTCCTGAACCCACCAATCGCCCGCGTCATAACCAGCCAAAGCAGACACTTGCACCGCATCTTTGATGCGGACTGATCCAGTTGGCAAAACCACGCCGGCAACTGCTTCTGAAAGCGCCTTCGCATCGCCCTTTGGCGTCAAATCTAGCGGCGCGCCCGTGAAATGCATACGCTCGATATCACCGATGCCTTCATGACCATAGGCCTGCGCAAGCGGGGCGCGTAGCCATTTTGGCAAACGCGGAACCCGCAGTTTCGCCCATTCCTCTGGACCCTTGTCGACGACTTTGCGCAAAACTGCGTTGGTCAGACCCTTCAGCTTTTCGGTGCGTTTGTTTGCGCCCACACTGCTGACCGCATCATTCACAACTCCATGCGCGGCACCGCCTGTGCACAGTTCATAGGTCGCGATCCTCAGGACATTATGTACCGCAAGGGGCGGCGGCTTGCGCAAAAACGGCTTCATGATACGGTCAACGCGTTCCAATGAACGTAGCGTTTCAGACGCAAGTCGTTGTGCGCGTGCACGATCATCGTAAGCAAGCCGTAGCATGTAAGGGGCGCCCAGCGCTTCAGACAGCATTTTGCCCTCACCAAGCACTTGTTCCAGCAATCCTGCCGCTGCGCGTCTCGCGGCTACACCGTTATCTGCCATTTAATTTGCCTTTGCACTGCTTGCCGTCCCTACCTCGCGGCGTATATCAAGGGGATATCCCCTTGGAAAGGAGCGCTGAGATGACCGATATAAAGAACAACGAATTACCCCCAGCCGCCCAGCGCGCCTTGGCAGAAGCAGAAGAGCGCCGCAAAACTGCAAAAGCGCTAGAGCTTGCGCCAGAGCTTGGTGGCCGCAATGGGCCTGAACCCGTGCGTTACGGCGACTGGGAGAAAAAGGGGATCGCGATCGATTTCTAACGGCTTAACGCAGCTTGAATTCCGCAGACTGGCCCGTGCCCTGATCAGACGTGAAGCGGACTTTGCCGTTCGACAATCCAACCTCTTGGCAATTATATCCAAGTTCCATGCCACCCCAATTTAAGTTGCGACAGAAATAACCGTTCTTCCAAGTCCATTGACCATTCACATCCCATGCCGCACCGCGACCTTTGATGCTGCCTGCGGAAGACACTTGGAGCTTTACCAAGGGGCGTGTGAGCGTTTTGCCCTGCACCAGTTTCACAAACTCGGCCTTGTCATTGATCTTCGTGTAATTGGCTGCAAACGCAGGTGTTGCAACTAGAGCGATGGCAAGTGCGCAGAGCCTAAACATAAAACGAATCCCCTCCGATCTATTCACTATACGCGAAAATGGCCCGACTGGATCAAACTTCTACGCGTTACCACTGCAAATCTAGCTAGGCTTTTTGCCAAATTAAAGGAAAATCAAAGACCGAGCACATCAAGCATATCATATTCGCCCGGTGCTTTACCTTGCCCCCAAAGCGCCGCTTTTAGCGCGCCGCGTGAGAAAACACGGCGATCTGTGGCCATGTGACGGATCACAATCCGCTCGCCCGCAGCAGCGAACAACACGTCATGTTCGCCGACAATATCACCACCGCGAATGGCTGTGAAACCAATGTCGCCCCGCTTGCGCGCTCCGGTGATGCCATCACGCCCACTGTCGCGCACGTCCTTGAGATTAACCCCGCGCCCCTCAGCTGCGGCTTCACCAAGCATGAGTGCTGTGCCAGAGGGCGCATCCACTTTCATATTGTGATGCGCTTCGATCACTTCGATGTCGAAATCTTCATCAAGCGCGGCGGCGACTTTTTTCGTCAGCTGGGTCAACAAATTTACCCCGAGGCTCATGTTGCCCGCCCGCACAATAGTAGCGTGCCGTGCAGCAACGGTGAATGCAGCCAAGTGATGGTCTTCGAATCCCGTTGTGCCGATCACATGGACCGCACGCGCTTGCGCGGCGAGACCCGCAAAAGCGACACTCGCATCCGGAGAAGTGAAATCAATAACCGCTTGCGCTTTGGCAAACACCTCCAAAGGGTCATCGGTGACCTGCAAACCAACCTCAGCTTCCCCCATGGCTACGCCAACATCGCGACCAACCCAATCGTGACCGGGACGCTCCAACGCACCAACAAGAAGCGCCGCATCGCTTTCCTGGATGGTCTTGATCAACATCTGTCCCATACGGCCAGAGGCACCAGTCACAACAATTCCGGGCGTTTCAGTCATCGCAATATTCCTTATCTCGTTGCCCACTCTTAACCCGCGCACAGCAGCTTGGCAAAGGCGGCAAGAGCGCTTAAGTGATGCACATGGCTAAGAAATCATACTCCAGCGGCTCCGGCCCATCGCAGCGCCAACTTCGGGTTGGTGAATTGATCCGTCGTGGTCTGTCTGAAATCCTGCAACGTGGCGATGTGCATGACGCTGATCTCAACCGTTTGTCTGTGACAATCGGTGAGGTGCGCGTGTCCCCTGATCTACGTGTCGCCACTGTTTATGCACTTCCGCTTGGGGGTGAAGGCAAGGACGATGTGATTGGATTGCTTGCCAAGAACAAAGGCGAATTGCGCCAGTTGATCAACAAAAAGCTCGCTTTGAAACACTCCCCTGACATGCGCTTCCGCCTTGATGAGACGTTTGATAAAATGGATGAAACACGCCGTTTGTTTGAGCAAGAGCATGTGCGCGCGGATATTGAGCGCGCGACCGAACGAGACGAAGAAGACGAATGAAGCTCTGGCTCACCGCACTCTTACTCTGCTTATCGTCGCCCTTAATCGCCGCAGAGTGTCGTGAGCAAACCCATAAAGACAACCGCTATGTGGTCTGCGATGTAGACCTTGCCAGCGAAGACCTACGCCTGTTTCTGAAAGATGACGCGGACGAGGTGCATGGCTACTTTTCCTTCTTAAATTCTGCGCTGAAAGAGAACGGCGAAAGGCTGGGCTTCGCAATGAACGCGGGCATGTACCACGACGACCGCGCGCCTGTTGGATTGTACCTTGAGAATGGCAAGCAAGAGCAACGCGTCATCACATCAAATGGTCCAGGCAACTTTGGCTTGCTCCCCAATGGCGTGTTTTGCATCGGTGAAAACCGCGCTGACGTGATCGAAGCACGCAAATTCGTTAAACGCACGCCTCAGTGCATCTATGCCAGCCAATCCGGCCCGATGTTGGTGATAGATGGTTACCTGCACCCGCGTTTCTTGATCGACAGCACGTCGCGCTACATCCGCAATGGCGTTGGCACCAGCGCGGATGGCCGTAACGCCACCTTCGCGATTTCGCGCAACACTGTAACCTTCCACGAGTTCGGCACTTTTTATCGCGATGTTTTGAAAACCCCGAACGCGTTGTTCTTTGATGGCAACATTTCGCGACTTTATGCGCCTGATATCGGCTCATACGGCGTTGGCTGGAATAAACTGGGCCCCATTGTTGGCACGGTTATCCCCGCAGAGTAATTGACGGGCGCGCGCCAATTGGCTAGGCGGCGCGCTCAGGTAATTAAGGACACTCCCATGGCACGTAAACGCAAAGGTCGCGATATTTCCGGATGGATAGTTATCGACAAACCTGCGGGCATCACATCGACCGCCGTTGTGAACAAAGTAAAATGGGCGCTTGAGGCGAAAAAAGCAGGCCATGCTGGCACGCTTGATCCTGAAGCGACGGGCGTTTTGGCGGTGGCCTTGGGCGAAGCGACGAAAACCGTGCCCTACATCACCGATGCTTTGAAAGCTTACCGTTTCACAGTGCGTTTAGGCCAAGCGACCAATACTGATGATGCCGAAGGTGAAGTGATTAAGACCAGTGATATACGTCCAGAAGATGCTGAGATCACAGAAGCTCTCAGCGCATTCATTGGGAACATTCAACAGGTGCCACCAAAGTTTTCCGCGGTGAAGATTGACGGACAGCGCGCCTACAAACTTGCGCGCGATGGTGAAGATGTTGAACTGTCTGCGCGCCCGCTTTGGGTCGAAGAGCTGCTGTTGGTTGACCGCCCTGACGTGGATCATGTGGAGCTGGAAATGACCTGCGGCAAAGGTGGCTACGTACGCTCCATCGCGCGCGATTTGGGTGCTGCGTTAGGATGCTACGGGCATGTCCTAAAACTGCGTCGCATTTGGTCTGGCCCGTTTGAGGCGAGCAATGGACTCAGCATAGAGCACATCAAAGAACTAGAGCGCACGCCAGCGTTGGACGAACATATCCAACCACTTGAAATCGGGCTTGATGACCTGCCTGAACTGCGCTGCTCGGAAGAGGGGGCGACCAAATTGCGCAACGGCAATCCCGGCATGGTATTCGCCGCAGATGGCGTTGAATACGGCGACGAGGCTTGGGCCTCTCTCAATGGGCAAGCGGTTGCCGTGGGCATTTATAAAGCAGGCGAATTGCACCCGTCGCGCGTATTCGTGCGCCCGAGCTAGCGGTGCTGTTCGAACAAGATCGGATTACCATCAGGATCAACCACAACGAAACTCGCAGGTCCCTCTTCCCCGCCTTGTTCGTGTTCAATTACATGCCCTGCCGCGACCATCTTTTCCTTAATTGCACTTACATCATCAAACAGATCAACATTTTGCGCAGACTGATTCCAACCGGGGTTGAACGCTAACATGTTTGTCTCAAACATCCCTTGAGACATCCCGACCATGCTCTCGCCGTTTTTCAAACCGCATAGCCATGCTCAACCGCGCCGCCAAAATGCGTAAAGTCAAGATTCTCGTAAAATGCGATGGATTTGTTGAGATCTTTCACCGTCAAACTGATCGAAAACGCGCCTAGGTTCATCTGATGTCTTTTCTTACTTTCGCGATACGCTAACACAGATTTGCACACCCGCACGTTTCAGGCATAACGACGCATATGATTACGCGAACAGATACCAAAGGTGATGCGCCCTCAACTGCGGTTTATTCCGATTGCGAGCGATATCGTTATTCCCTTAGCCGCGTGTGGGACAGCGCTGGCAAGCACGTGTGTTTCGTCATGCTCAACCCCTCTACAGCGACTGAGGTACAAAATGATCCAACCGTTGAGCGCTGCGAGCGTCGTGCACGCGCACTTGGATTTGGCAGTTTCACTGTAACCAACATATTCGCGTGGCGCGACACCGATCCGCGCAAGATGAAGGCGACCGCTGATCCAATCGGTCCAGCCAATGATGACGCTATTTTGGACGCAAGCCGCACCTCTGATCAAATCATCGCCGCATGGGGCACGCATGGGGCGCACTTGGCACGTGGGGCAGAAGTTCAGCGGCTTTTGTGCAAACTTGGTAAACCGCTTTACCACCTCGGTCTCAGCAAGGCGGGCTATCCAAAACACCCGCTCTACATCGCTTATACAGAGCAACCAAAACGCTGGGGTTTGCCCAATGACTGATGATACAGACACGCGCCTCGACAAGCTCACGGCGGAACTTGAAACGCTCAACAAACATCGCTTCATTCGGGTGCATAACTCTCTGTGGAAGCTCATTCTTTTCCAATTCACACGTGGCCTTGCGTTCGGCCTTGGCTCTGTTCTGGGCGCGTCGATATTGGTGTCGCTTGTGGTTTGGTGGCTGTCGCAATTCGAGTTCATTCCCATCATCGGCGACTTTACCAAACAGCTGATTGACTGGATTGAAATTCCCGTTTCGGCACCGCGTGGACGTTAACCAATTGATCTAAATAGATTTGCCCGTCGCAACTTTGACCGTCAAACACCTGATTGGGGTTTAAAGAGGTGTGTTATGCTTATTTTAGCTGGTCTGTTAGGGATGTTGGCGATTGGCTCTATATCGCTTGTCGACCCCGGTGCAAACACGGATGAAACTGACGATGGTATATTACCAGACGCCCTCACGGATGACGTCACTACGCAAATCGGTGATACGAGCACCGACTTCTTATCCTACGCGGATGAAGACGGCGTCACCCAAATCAATCCGAATGAAACAACAGATGGCGATGATCTTTTGATTGGAACCAACGCCGCTGACGATCTGATCGGCGCTGGTGGCAACGACAATGTCATGGCAGGTGGCGGTGATGATACCGTCGGTGGCGGTGATGATGATGATGTCCTCCACGGAAACGGCGGCGACGATGTATTGACCGGCAATGACGGGTTTGACGCCTTATTCGGAGATCAGGGAAGCGACGCGCTTGATGGCGGCGATGGGAACGACACGCTCAGTGGCAATGACGGCGATGATGCGCTCTCAGGTGGTAAGGGCAATGACAGCCTTTACGGCGGTGAAGGCGACGACACGCTTTTGGGCGGCCTGGACAACGACACACTTGTTGGCAGTGCAGGAAACGACCTTCTTGATGGCGGTGAGGGAAGCGATCTCTTGAATGGAGGGGGCGGTGACGATGCGTTGAACGGTTGGGAAGAGACGACCGAGCGCGCTGACTTTCTCAATGGCGGAGATGGCGATGATACGATCTTCGCGGGGGCAGACGATCAGGTGTCCGGCGGGTTAGGCGCGGATGCAATCGTGTTGAACACTAACATGGACGGGCCAGCGCGAATCTGGGATTTTAAAAGCGGGCAGGACGCTTTGGTGCTTGTCTATGAAGCAGTCGACGTGGAACCCGAGGTGAGCATTTCAAGCGATCCAGAGCAAGCAGACCGCTGGCTAATCCAAGCAAACGGCACCACGCTTGCTGAAGTGACGGGTGACGCGCCTACGCTGTTTGACATCAGCTTTGTTGGACAGGGGTAGCTTTGCGCATGTTTTTTGCTTTCTTTTCGATCTAATCTGACCTAAACGCGCCTGTCTCTTGTCGAAATGAGACGATTCTCCATGGGCCTTGCTGGACGATATCCCGGCCTGCGCCATTCACTCTTATCTCTTAAAGGAGACCCCGATGTCGATTACGCCTGAAGAAAAATCACGTCTGATGAAAGAATTCGCCACCAAAGAAGGCGATACAGGTTCACCAGAAGTACAAGTTGCGATCCTGTCCTCGCGCATCGCGACACTCACAGAGCACTTCAAAACACACAAAAAAGACAACCATGGTCGCCGTGGCCTGCTAAAGATGGTCGCTCTGCGCCGTAAGCTTCTGGACTACGCACGTGCGAAAGACGAAGCACGTTACCAAGACTTGATCAAACGTTTGGGCCTGCGTCGCTAAGCGCCAGCTCTTACCGTCGAATTAGAAACACCCGTCTCTTTTTGAGGCGGGTGTTTTTTTGTGCAATCAGTGCGGAGTACGGATGGCCCCACTGTGTTGATCTAAACGGCTATCAGATCCTTCAAATACCCTTTCGCCTTGGCGACATCCGCAAGCGAATAGCCAACTAAAGCAGCAAAGAACGCTTCCTGCGCCTCAAGCAACGGGCCGCGCAAACTACAGGTGGGCAAGATCGCACATGAGGTGTTGGAACCAAAGCACTCCGCGACGGGTTCATTTTTTTTCAAGGCGCGCAGAACTGCGCCAATCGAAATGTCGACAACCAGCACAGCCAACGTCAAACCACCGCCGCGGCCACTTTCTGACACCACAAAACCGCCCTTAGAAAGTTGGGTTGCGATCTTCACAAGGTAGTTTTCTGATATCCCATACATCCGCGCAATTTGAGACGTCGACAACTTTTCCAGCGCATACGCGGTCAGTGCGATCAAGATACGTAACGCTTAATCTGAAAATTTGTCTATTTGTATGAGTACATAATTAGCATTTGCAATACGTATTAAAAATATCTATTTAATCCGTGTCTAAAATACTTATTTAGGAATAGACTCATGAAAATTGCTGATATGATCCTTTGGCCTGGCACGAAGATCTGCGAACGTTTGGGCGTTAATCCTACAGGGGACGCGGCCTTGATCCGATGGATGATTAATACATTAGTCTATCTTGTGATCGCTTTGATCGTGGTATGGATCATCGTTGTCTAAATGCTCGCACGGTTCGACATAACGGCAGATGAAATCGAACGTGTGACTGAAGCATTTTATGCAAAAGTTCGTTCGCATGAAACACTTGGCCCTGTGTTCGCATTGCACGTGAAAGCTTGGCCTATTCACGAAGCGAAGGTCACGCGCTTTTGGCGTAACGCAATCTTGTTAGAACGCTCATACAACGGCAATCCAATGCAAATTCACAAAGCGGCTGGTAACGTCCATGCGAATCATTTCCCCATCTGGCTCGCCCTTTTTGACGAAACGCTCGCGCAGAATTTAGAGCCGAACATTGCGCAGGCTTGGTCAACGCTTGCCCATCGCATTGGCCGTGGCCTTAGCATGGGTCTTGAACCTGTTGTTAAAGCAGGCGCTGCTCCGCCAAAGTTCATTTAAGACAAGTAGCTGACCTCTTCCCAAACGCACAAATTTACTGTAAGCGCGCCGTATCTGAGACGTGACGCTTTGGCCTTGGCGCACAAAACGATGGAAGGGGCCGGTGGCAATGGGGCCACTATATGAACGGAAGACCCGGAACGCCGGGAGTGCTTCCAACTAGGAAACGATATATGTTTAACGTTACGAAAAAATCAATTGAGTGGGGCGATGATACGCTGACACTCGAAACGGGCAAAGTTGCGCGTCAGGCAGATGGCTGCGTCATCGCCACTCTTGGTGAAACATCCGTTATGGCGGCTGTGACTTTTGCCAAGAAACAAAAGCCGGGTCAGGATTTCTTTCCTTTGACCGTGCATTACCAAGAAAAATATTATGCTGCGGGCAAAGTCCCCGGTGGTTTCTTCAAGCGCGAAGCACGTCCTTCCGAAAAAGAAACACTGACAGCACGTTTGATCGACCGTCCGATCCGTCCACTGTTCGTCCCAGGCTTCAAAAACGAAGTTTTGGTGATGTGTACTGTTCTGTCCCACGATCTCGACAATGATCCAGACACGCTCGCTATGATCGCGGCATCTGCGGCGTTGACGATTTCTGGCGCTCCTTTCATGGGCCCAATCGCCTGTGCGCGCGTTGGCTTTGTGGATGGCGAATACACGCTGAACCCAACCGTTGACGACATGCAGGACCTGCGTCTGAACCCAGAGCAGCGGCTTGACCTCGTTGTTGCAGGCACAAAAGACGCCGTAATGATGGTTGAATCCGAAGCATATGAGCTGTCTGAAGCTGAAATGCTTGGTGCTGTGAACTTTGCGCACGAGCAAATCCAGCCTGTGATCGACTTGATCGTTGATCTGGCAGAAGATTGCGCAAAAGAGCCGTTTGATTTCCAACCTGCTGACTATTCCGAGTTGTCCGCCGCTGTTGCAGCTGCTGGCGAAAAAGACATGCGCGCAGCATTTGCGATCACAGACAAGCAAGAGCGCACGACAGCCGTCAACGATGCTCGCGCAGTGATCAAAGACGCTCTTACAGAAGAGCAGCTTGCCGATGCGAACCTTGGTTCCGCAATGAAGGGCCTTGAGGCTGGCATCCTGCGTGGTGACGTTGTTAAGACAGGCAAGCGTATCGATGGTCGTGACACGACAACCATTCGCCCGATCGTTTCCGAGACTGGTCTTTTGCCACGTACACACGGTTCTGCCCTGTTTACACGCGGTGAAACGCAAGGTCTTGTTGTCACAACTTTGGGTACCGGAGACGACGAACAGTTCATCGACTCGCTGCACGGTAACTTCAAATCCAACTTCCTGCTGCACTACAACTTCCCGCCCTATTCTGTGGGTGAAGCTGGTCGCGTGGGCCCTCCCGGTCGTCGTGAAATCGGTCACGGTAAACTGGCTTGGCGCGCGCTTCAGGCGGTTCTGCCAGCGGCAACTGATTTCCCATACACAGTTCGTGTTGTGTCCGAGATCACAGAATCCAACGGTTCGTCTTCTATGGCGTCTGTTTGTGGTGGCTCGCTGTCGATGATGGATGCGGGTGTTCCACTCAAGTCTGCAGTTGCTGGTGTTGCGATGGGTCTCATCATGGAAGAAGACGGTTCCTATGCGATCCTGTCCGACATCCTTGGCGATGAAGATCACCTCGGCGACATGGACTTCAAAGTAGCTGGTACTGAGAACGGTATCACATCGCTTCAGATGGATATCAAAATCGCAGGCATCACGCCTGACATCATGGAGAAAGCTTTGGCGCAAGCTAAAGACGGACGTATGCACATCCTCGGTGAAATGGGTAAAGCCATTGATGGCGCACAGGAATTCTCTGTGCACGCTCCACGCATCGAAACAATGCAGGTCCCAACAGACAAGATCCGTGAAGTTATCGGTTCTGGCGGTAAAGTCATCCGCGAGATCGTTGAAGTCTCTGGCGCGAAAGTGGACATCAACGACGAAGGCATCATCAAGATTGCTTCGCCAAATGGTGAGTCCATCAAGAAAGCCTACGACATGATCTATTCCATCGTAGCCGAGCCTGAAGAGGGCATGGTTTACGACGGTAAGGTCGTGAAGATCGTTGATTTCGGTGCCTTCGTTAACTTCTTCGGCAAGCGCGATGGTCTTGTGCACGTGTCTCAGATCGAGAATCGTCGCTTGAACCACCCGTCCGATGTCTTGAAAGAAGGTCAGGACGTTAAGGTCAAACTCTTGGGCTTCGATGATCGTGGCAAGGTTCGCCTGTCCATGAAAGTTGTTGACCAAGCAACTGGTGAAGAAGTGAAACCAGAAGCGGCTGAAAAGTCTGACGACTAAACGACGCTCAACAAACCATAGTAGAAAGCCCCGGTGGAAGCGCCGGGGCTTTTTACGTTTACCTCCAGCATAATTCCCCGTGCTTGCAATGTTTAAGCAGTAATATCTGCCCTCACAAAAATAACGAAGGGATAGATCATGAAGAAGCCATTGGCTGAATTTATCGGCACATTCGCACCCGTACTATTCGTTTGCGGCGCTACGGTTATAGCGGGAGGGGGGGGGGCGATATTGGTCGCACGTTCACACTTAGCGGTGAAATCGGCGCGATTGGTATGGGCGGCTTGAACGTCTCTGTTGATGCTCCTGCAATTGCAGCAAACGAAGTTGCAGCCGAAGTGAATAACATTAACGACGAGCTTTCAGCGTTTGGCGTTTACCCATGCGTGGCGATCACAGGTACGTTCCGCTTCTAAGATCGTTTTTTGAAATTCAAAGAAAAGGCCAGGTCATTTCGCCGGGCCTTTTTATTGGTGATTAGAAATCAGGACGGCAATTGCGCTTTGCGCAAGTAAGGCAGCACCGTTTCGAAAGTTCCGAATTTCTCTATGGCAGCCTCGTTCGAAACCGTCGCAGGAATAATCACATCCTGTCCCAACTCCCAATTTGCAGGCGTCGCAACACCGTGCTTTGATGATGTCTGAAGCGCATCCAAAGCACGCAGAATTTCCGCGAAATTCCGACCAACCGTCATGGGGTAGGTCATCGACAGCTTCAACTGCTTATCGGGTCCAATGATAAAGACCGAGCGCACGGTCGCACTATCAGCAGGGGTGCGTCCATCGGGCAAATATGCCTCTGCAGGCAACATGTCGAATGCTTTGGAAACAGCAAGACCCTCATCCGCGATAATCGGAAATCCAGCGTTCGTGCCAGCAACGCTTTCAACATCGCCTTTCCACTTTTTATGATCTTCAACACCGTCCACGGACACACCAATCACCTTGGTGCCACGGGCTTCCCATTCAGATGCCAACTGTGCAACTGCGCCGAACTCGGTCGTGCAAACAGGTGTGAAATCTTTGGGATGCGAGAACAGGACTGCCCAACTGTCACCAATCCAATCATGGAACGTTATTGCACCTTGATCCGTGTCTGCCGTGAAATTTGGAACCACTTCATTAATACGAAGACTCATATTTTGTCCTTTCATGTCGTTCTTTGGATATTCTACGTCGCAACTTAAGCGTTCGTTAAGACACTTACATCCCCTCCCTTGCGCCAAAGCGCACACAATGACAAAGTGTCGCTGATTTGCGGGGAGACCCCTCGCACACAAGAATCTCACAGGAGCTTTCCAATGCTGGAACACCGTCAGTTTTACATCAATGGCGCATGGGTTGACCCAGCCGTTGCGAACGATTTCGATGTGGTAAACCCTTCAAACGAAGAGAATTGCGCAATCATTTCTTTGGGTGGTCAAGCGGATACAGACGCCGCAGTTGCCGCTGCGAAAGCGGCGTTCGAGAGCTGGTCGCAAACCTCCAAAGAAGAGCGCCTAGCGCTTTTGGAAAAATTGCTCGAAGTGTACAATGCACGCCAAGAAGAAATGGCGCAAGCTATGTCCATGGAAATGGGTGCCCCACAAAATCTGGCGCGCGCGCAGCAAACTGGTGCAGGCAGCTGGCATCTTGACGGGTTCATTAAAGCGTTCCGTGATTTCGAATTTGATTCTGAGTACACAAAAACTGAGATGACGCTCAAAGAGCCGATCGGCGTCGTGGCCTGCATCACGCCTTGGAATTGGCCAATGAACCAGATCGTGCTGAAAGCAATTCCAGCGATTGCGACAGGCTGTACAGTCATTCTGAAACCTTCCGAAATTGCGCCTTTGTCTGGCGTTCTATTCGCTGAATTTATGCACGAAGCAGGCTTCCCTGCAGGCGTGTTCAACATGCTGAATGGCGACGGTGTTGGCGTCGGATCGCAGCTTTCCGTGCATCCAGATGTGGACATGGTCAGCTTCACAGGGTCCTCACGCGCGGGCATCCTGATTTCCAAAGCAGCGGCAGATTCGCTTAAGCGCGTGAGCCTCGAACTAGGGGGCAAAGGTGCCAACATAATCTTCGCGGATGCTGGCGAAAAGGCAATGCAATACGGCGCAGATCGGTGCTTCCGCAACTCCGGTCAGTCGTGCAACGCGCCAACGCGCATGCTTGTTGAACGCTCTGTTTATGATCGCGCTGTTGAGGTAGTCACAGAAGCCGCAAACAACACTCATGTAGGGCCAGCGTCAGAAGAAGGCGGCCACATTGGTCCGGTTGTCTCCAAAGTACAATTCGACAAGATCCAAGGTTTGATCGAAGTCGGCATGAGCGAAGCGAAACTCGTCGCCGGCGGCCTTGGTCGCCCGGACGGATTGAACCGTGGCTATTACGTCAAGCCAACGGTCTTTGCGGATGCAACCAACGACATGCGTATCGCTCAGGAGGAAATCTTTGGCCCCGTGCTTGCGATGATTCCTTTCGACACCGAAGAGGAAGCCATCGCAATCGCCAACGACACACCCTATGGCCTCACAAACTACGTTCAAACGCCTGACGATGAGAAGCGTCGTCGAGTAGCGCGGCGTTTGCGCTCTGGCATGGTGGAAACCAACGCGCAGGGCTTCGCGCAGGGCTCACCGTTTGGTGGATACAAGCAGTCTGGCAATGGTCGCGAAGGCGGCCTCTATGGCCTCGAAGAGTTCCTCGAAATTAAGGCTGTTTCTGGCTGGAATGGCAAAGGCTAAACGAGGCTATAGCTAAAGTATAAGAATGCGCTGGAGGACACTCTGGCGCATTTTTCTTTGGCTAATGTAGGTAACCGAGCTTGTTTCTTATGAATTGCGCTTCTGCGGCATTCTGCGCGTGCTCAAGCGCCAAACCTAGCGCGTGTCTGGCATCTGCATCGCGTCTCAAACGTTCCAGAACCACTGCCTGCGCAAGATGAAAAGGCACATATCATTGCAAGTTTTCGATGTCGTTTAGAGCGGCCAAAGCGTTCTCTGGCCTGCCAGCCATACACATCGCAATAGCTTGATTTAGCCGTACGACGGACGTGGGTTCAAACTTCAGTAACTCACCATAAAGCGCAACGATCTGCACACAATCGGTGCTTTACTAATCCGCGCTATGAGCATTCACGCCACTGATTGCCGCTTGAATCTGATAGTGTCCAGTGCGTCCTTGCTTCAAGGCAGCCGGCAAAAGTGTTGTATCTTCTATGATTGTATTTTTAATCCAACGTGTGCCATTTTGCTGCTCTAACGTGACAACGTCCCTACTCTCTTCCACACGTGTTTCACGCCGAAAATCGTGCAGTAACATCAACGCAAGAAGCCCCTATACTTCGCATTCCTCTGGCATCAATTTGGCGGTGATACGCACCAAACGGATTGCCTCATCGCTCAAATCAACGCGTGTTAAAGCATTGCCGGATCGGCTTGCATACACTTCGTTGAAGATCAGATAGAGCGTACGCAAAACCGATGCCAAACGAGCAGGCGCGTCTTCTACGTCTGGTACCTTATAGGCGATCTCTGCTCCCATAATTTTCTTTTTCGCACGCGTGATCCGCCGCTGCATCGCTTCATTTGTGTCCAGAAAAGCAGCTGCGATTTGCTCAGTACGCCCAGCGCACGAAGCGTGAGCGCAACACGCGACTTCTCCGCCAATACAGAGTGATAACAGATGAAGATTATTTGCAAACGCTCGTCAGGGATCACTGCATTATCCTCCGCGTCATCGCTGTTGTTTTCCAGCTCATAAAGGTAGGCCAATTCGAGAAGTTTCGCCGCAAAACCTCTGTCGCGTCTTATGCGATCAATTGCTTTACGTCGCGCGGCTTTCAACAACCAAGCGGCAGGCGATCTTGGAAGGTCAGAGCGCTCCCAATGCTCCAAAGCACTAAGCAACGCGTCTTATAGGCAATCTTCTGCTATTTGAAGATCGCCCAGCGTTTTCACTAAGCTAGCTAAAATGCGCCTCCACTCTTACCAAAAAACACGCTCAATTTCGTTCTTGGATGTCCGCGAGGAACCCATTTCGCGACGAAACCTCTAGTTATCCCAAACGACAACAGGCCGCACTTCGATCCGGCCAAACTTTGCCGTCGGAATCATCGCCCCTGTTTTAATCGCATCATCCAGATCAGCACATTCAAGCAAATAGTATCCGCCAAGCACTTCTTTTGTTTCCATAAAAGGACCGTCCGTCGTTTCGGTCTTCGCACTGCACACAGACACATTAACGGAAATTATTTTCAAAAAAGCGCTTTGGCGCGGAATTTATGGGTGTTGCCCCCATCAGGATGCTTCAATCGCAACTCTTCTGAATGCAACATTAGGCGCGGATGATCGCTCAAATCAGTGCCGGAGGCATAAAACGGATCTCCCAAAATAGGATGGCCCAAAGCTAGCATATGCACACGCAACTGATGCGACCGCCCCGTTCTTGGTGTTAAACGAACCCGCGTTTCACCCTCCCCGTACCGCATCACGCGGTAATCCGTATGCGCTGCCTTGCCGGTCTCATGGCACACCTTTTGCAACGGACGGTTCGGCCAATCCACGATCAGCGGTAGCTCCACCGACCCCGTCTTCGGCTCTAACACACCCGCAACACGCGCCACATATGTCTTCTGCGTCATGCGTTTTTCAAATTGCAGCCCCAAATGCCGCTGTGCATGGCGCGTCAATGCAAACACCATCACCCCAGATGTGTCGCGGTCCAACCGATGCACAAGCAGGGCCTGTGGAAACACCTTTTGAATGCGCGCAATCAAACAATCTGCCAGTTCTTCGCCCTTGCCCGGTACAGAGAGCAGACCAGCAGGTTTGTTCACGATCAAGATCTCATGATCGTCGTGAAGGATGTCCAAAGGATCATTCGGGGGATTATACGCAGAGCTCATGTTCCCTCGTCTCAGATGCGTGCACGCTTTTCAACCCGACATCGAGCGCCTAAGCTCTCACGTGAAGGAGTTTTCTCATGCACCCCACAATCACCACTATGCAAGATGTCGTCGCTAAGGGTGATGCCAGCAAGATCGCACCCTTACTGGCAGAGCAGGTTAAATTCCTGCCCCCGACCTATTTCGCAACTTGGACGGGACGCGACGCTGTTGCAGCAGTGCTCGGCCATGTTGGGCAAGTCTTCAGCGATTTCGAATACCGCCGAGTGATGGGAAGCGGTAAGGATTGGGCACTCGAGTTTCAATGCAAGATTGGTGATCTTGATGCGGTTGGCGTAGACCTCATTACTTTGGATAATGAGGGACTCATCAAAACATTCGAGGTCGTCATGCGCCCACACAAAAGCATCGGGTCGCTGCGCGAGGCGATGAATGCGCGTGTTATGCGCGACCCCGCCTTTCTCAAACACAAAGCTGCGCTTAGCTAGCCTTCCGCATCTGACGCACCATCGAGGTCGTGTAGACGATCAATGCTAGCCAAATCAGAGGAAACGCAACAGCACGTGCGCGACCAAAGGGTTCGTCAAAGACAAATACCGCGATTAGGAAGATGATCGTCGGCGCGATGTATTGCAGGATACCGATAGTAGAAAGTCGCAGTAATTTCGCACCATTTGCATAGATCATCAAAGGCACAGCGGTGATCACACCGCATCCCAACAAAAGCCATGTGTTGTGCGTTAAAGCAGGTTCAAAGTACGAGATACCTTGCGTGCTAAGATACGCGACGTAAGCAAGCGCGAAAGGCAGCAGGATCAGTACTTCCAGCAAAAACCCTTGGTTCGGCCCAATCGGCAACTGCTTCTTGCCCAGCGCATAAAAGCCCCATGTGAACATCATTCCAAGCGCCGCCCAAGGCAATCCCCCCCCGTCAACGACGAGCACGATGACAGCCGTAGCCGCCAAAGCAATCGCAACCAACTGCGCACGGCTAAGCTTTTCACCAAGCAAAAGCGCCCCAAGCGCGATGCTAAAGAGCGGGTTCATGTAATAGCCCAGCGCCGCTTCCATCGCATAGCCAGCGGTCACTGCCCAAACATAAATACCCCAATTGAGCGAAACCAAGGCAGCGGTAACGCAAGCCATGCCAAGCATCTTTGGCGTTCTCAAAGCAGTGATGACATCGCTGGTACGGCGCAACAAAAGCAAGACGATCACAGCAATTGGCACAGACCAAATGATGCGATGTGCGATAATTTCAGCAGGCGGAATATGCGCGAGTAACTTAATATAAAGCGGCAAAAAGCCCCATAGGAAATAGGCTGTCAGGGCAAAGACCAAGCCTTGAGGGGTATCTACATTTTCACGCTGCATCATAGCCCAGCCCTACTCTGCAAATGAGGTCAAGCCAATGCACAAACGCCCCTGTTTCCCTTTTCAATAAATATCCCTGGGGTTTGGGGGCGGGCCCCCAACCGGTCAGATTGCGAATCAATTCGAAAACCTAGATTTTCACGCGCTCGGATTTTGGATCATAAAACGGCTTGGAGGACACCTCAGCCTTTACACGCGTTCCGGCAACATCAATCTCAAACGTTGATCCTAGAACATCCGCAAGCTTTTCGCCCTTGCATGGAATATACCCCATGCCCATCGCAGCCCCCTCGTGATGGCCATAAGCGCCAGAGGTCAGGTAGCTCACGATCTCTCCATCGCGCAGCACAGGTTCCGCGTGATACAAAAGTGGCTCAGGATCGCTCAGCTTGAACTGCAATAGACGCATATCGAGGCCATTCTCCTGCTTGGCCAAAATCGCTTCACGGCCAATGTAGTTCGCTTTGTCCTTCTTCACAGCAAAGCCAAGACCAGCTTCCATCACATGATCTTCAGATGTGATATCATGCCCAAAATGACGGAACCCCTTCTCGATGCGACAAGTGTCCATCATATGCATCCCACACAGGCGCATGCCCATTTCTAGACCCGGCTCCGCAAGCCTTTCAAACACATGACCCGCCATATCGGCAGAAACATAAATCTCCCAGCCCAGCTCACCCACATAAGTCACGCGGTGCGCGCGGGCGAGACCCATACCAATCTCGATCTCTTGCGCAGTTCCAAAAGGATTGCTCGCATTGGTGAAATCATTCGGTGACACCGCTTCCAGCAATTCGCGTGAGCGTGGACCCATGATGGCCAAAACACCCTCGCCAGAGGTCACATCCGTGATCACCACCTCAAAGTCGCCCTGATTGCGGCGCAGCCATGTTTCATCCGCAAGGCGTGTCGCGGCAGGCGTAACGACCAGATAAGACTGCTCCGTCAAACGTGTCACAGTCACATCCGCCTCGATCCCTCCGCGTCGGTTAAGGAATTGAGTGTAGACGATCTTGCCATTCGCTACGGAATAATCACCGCCGCCGACGTAGTTCATAAAGGCCTCAGCATCACGTCCCTCGACGCGGATCTTACCAAAGGAAGACATATCATACATGCCAACACCTTGGCGCACGGCCATGTGTTCCTCACGCACGTTGTCGAAGAAGTTCTGACGCTGCCAGCTGTATTGATACTCTGGCTCCTGCGCTTCGCGCGCGAACCAATTGGCGCGTTCCCAGCCTGCAAGCTCACCCATGACAGCACCACGCTCAATGAGATGATTGTGGAAGGGAGTGCGACGCACGCCACGCGCGGTTCTCTTTTGCAAATAGGGGAAATGATCGGCGTAAAGCAGACCCAAAGTCTCCTTCGAGCGCTCAAACAGGTAAGCTTTGTTCCCTTGGAAAGGCTGCATTCGGGAGATGTCCACATCGCCCAGATCAAATGGCTTATCGCCTTCATCCATCCATTGCGCCAAAGCAGAGCCAGCGCCGCCAGCAGATTGAATACCGATAGAGTTAAAGCCACAGGCTACCCAGAAGTTATCTAATTCAGGTGCAAGCCCAAGATGATAGGCATCATCAGGGGTAAAGCTCTCAGGGCCGTTAAAGAACGTGTGAATACCCGCTTCCGCAAGCATTGGAAGGCGCTCGACAGCCGCCTCTAGGATCGGCTCGAAGTGGTCAAAGTCCTCTGGCAGTTGGTCGAACTCAAAGTCCTTGGGAATGTCCAAGGTCCATGGCTTAGAGACGGGCTCAAACGCACCGAGCAGCATCTTGCCCGCGTCTTCCTTGTAGTACGCGCATTCATCAGGAACCCGCAGCACAGGCATTTGCGTGAGGCCCGCAATCGCTTCGGTCACGATATAGAAATGTTCACACGCATGCAGCGGCACGTTCACGCCAGCCATACGGCCAATGGAATGACCCCACATACCACCGCAATTGACGACGTGCTCTGCTTCAATCGCACCGGTTTCCCCGTTCTTATCTTCCCACCTGACACCCGTGACGCGACGACCCTCTTTCTGGATATCCGTTACAAGATATCCTTCCTTAACAAGCGCTCCATTTTGACGCGCGCCTTTGGCCAAAGCATGCGCAATGTTGGCCGGATCGCCCTGCCCGTCGAGGGGTAAGTAGACACCACCAACAACACCATCGATGTTGAGATGCTCATACTTCGCCTTCACCTCAGCAGGGGAAATTGATTCCGCTTCAACACCGAAAGACCGCGCCATCGCGGCTTGGCGATTGATCTCTTCAAGACGCTCGTCGGTCAACGCAACAGTGATAGAGCCACAGCGTTTGAACCCTGTTTCAACACCCGTTTCTGCCGCCAAATTACCATAAAGCTCTTGAGAATACTTCGCCAGCTTCGTCATATTCTTTGTCGCGCGCAGCTGCGCGATCAGGCCAGCGGCGTGCCATGTGGTACCAGAGGTGAGCTGTTTGCGCTCCAAAAGAACGATGTCTTTCCAACCAAGCTTGGCGAGGTGATACGCAACAGAGCATCCGATCACACCACCGCCAATAATGACGACGCGGGCTTTTTCAGGAAGAGACATGGGCGTGGGTTCCTTTAGATTATAGTGTGACCAGCTGCACGCAGGCGTTTGGCGATTTCCGCGATATGTGCAGGGCTGACTTCACAGCATCCGCCAATAAGTGTGGCCCCTTGATCGACCCACGCCATGACGTGATCGGCGTATAGGTCTGGGGAAAAATCTTTGCGCAGCGTAAGCGCGTCAACGGTTGGGCGGTCCTTAAGAAAGCCATCGCTGATCTTGGTAAATCCATTGGCGTAAGCGCCAAAAGGCAGGCTTGTTTTGGCAAGCTCGTTCAAAGCTGTTGGAATGACTTCAGGCGCGGAGCAATTGGCCATCACTGCTACGACGCCCATATCTTTGGCAATCTGCGCTGCTTCAAGCACAGGTTCGCCGGAGCGCAGTTTGCTGCCGTCTTCATCGCTGACCGAGAAGGCACAATAAATCGGAAGATTAGCAGTTTTCGCACCCGCAAGGATACAACGCGTGTGCTCTAGCGATACGACGGTTTCGCAGACAATCAAATCTACGTTGCCAACGAACTTTTGCGCGACTTCAGTGTAAAGCGGCACAGCGATATCCGCGCTTGGGTGAATGTCAGGACGATAACTTGCAGCCAAAGGCCCCATACTCCCCGCGAGACGGCCAGACCCATGGGCAGCGACTGCGTCTTGGCCTTCTTTCAATGCCATAGAATGCAAGGTGTCGAACTGATCCTCAATCCCAACAGGCACAAGGCGATCGCGTTGGATCGCATAGCTGTTGAGCGTCGCAACGGTAGAGCCCGCAGCGAAGAAATCACGCGAGACGTCCGCGACAAGACCGGGCTTGTCCATCATCACTTGCGTTGACCAAAGCGGAGTGGGCTTATCACCCGCGCGGTGCACAAGTTCTTGGCCCATGCCACCATCGAAAAGCATAACATCAGTCATCAGATCGGTCCTGTCAGTAAGAAGAATGTTAAGGCCGCCGCATAACACCAGTCCACGACAACGCAACCACTAACGTACCAGCCAAAGAATGGTGTTCCGTGACCGCGATGCTTCATCAGGTCCCAAACGCCGTGTCCAAAGATCCCAGCGATAATCAGCCAAGGCGTGAGAAAGAAGCCAAGAATGCCCAGCGCAGCTAAGCCCAAAGACACGCGCACTTCGAGATTGAGGTGCGCGCCACTGTGAAACGCCGCGAGCGGATAAGTGAAAAGCATCGCAATCAAAAAGAAGGCCGCGATGCCCCAAGTCCAAGCGTGCGGCAGAGCGAAATGACAGACAAGTATGCCGATGACATAGAGCGTTGCCGCCGCCTTCACCCAGATGAAAGTGCGCGACCAGAGGCTGTCGCGACAGTCAATATCGTCTGCCGTTTGAATCACGCACGTAATCTTTCGTTTGCAGGATCCCACATGGGTTGATCTTCCTGAACGGTTACGCCGTAGCGCCCGCCAAAGATCTCAACTTCCAGTTTCGTCCTCGGCTCAAGAAGGTCCACACGCAGCATGCCAAGCGCGATGCATTTATTCGTGCGATAGCCCATGGCAGAGGAGGTGACTTCGCCAACAACCTCATCGCCCTTCCATATCGTCGACATGTAGGGCGCATCAAACGCACACTCATCATCAATGGTCATCGTGACAAAACCCTTCTTGCGGCCTGACTGTTTCTCGGACGCAAGCGCCGCTTTGCCCGGGAAGTCCTGAGGTTTGTCGAACTTAACGAAACGCTCCATGCCACCCTCGAGCAGGGTGTAATCCGTGGACAGGTCCCCCTTCCAAGCGCGATAGCCTTTTTCGATGCGCATAGAATTCAGCGCATACATACCAAATGGCGTCGCACCTTCATCCGTGATTGCGGCGTGTAACGCTGGAATATGCACCATATCTGCGTGTACTTCCCAGCCAAGCTCACCCGCAAAGCTTACACGGTTCAAATGAACTGGCTTGCCCGCAACTGTTGCCGCCTGATGCGTAAGCCACCCTGTGGAGAGGTCCGCGTCTGTACCGACGTTCTCAAACAAGTCGCGGGACTTTGGTCCCGTAACGATAAGCGTCGACACTTCCGTCGTGTGATCCGTCAGACAGAGGCCCGCAGGCAAGTTTTTGTTCAGCACATCGAAATCATGCCACTGCGCAAGCGCGGCGGTGATCAGCGTAAACTCTTCCTCACCTGTGCGCATCACGGACATTTCCGTCAGGATACGGCCACGCGTGTCCGCAAAATATGCAAGGTTCATGCGGCCAACTTTTGGCAATGCCCCTGCGATCATGCCACGCAGATACTCTGCAGCGCCTTCACCTGTCAGGCGGAAGCGGGAGAAACCCGGCAGGTCAAGCACACCAACGCCATCGCGCACAGCTTCGACTTCTTCCTTGATGCGCTGCTCCCATGGACCGTTACGCTCCCATGTTTGCGTGCTTTCCTCAGACGTGTCGTCGCCTTCCTTGGCAAACCAATTCGCGCGTTCCCAACCGTTGTAGGACCCCATCTGTCCACCCGTCGCGCGGATATCTGCATCCACAGGCGAGAGTTTCTTGTTGCGACCCGCGGGCCATTCATGATGCGGGAAATGCATCGCATACTCGTGGCCATATGTCTCAAGCGCCTTTGACAAGCAGTGATCGTGGTCGGTGTAATCAGTGTAGCGACGCGGATCGACAGCCCACATATCATCTTCTGTTTCGCCGTGCATGATCCACTCGGACAAAACTTTACCTGCGCCGCCACCTTGGGCGATGCCAAAAGTAAAGGAATGTCCCTCAAACGCATTCGGGCACCCGGGCATTGGGCCAATCATCGGCAAACCATCGGGCGCATATGGAATAGGGCCGTTGATATTACGTCCAACACCCGCAGTGCCCAGCAGCGGTACACGCTCCATAGCGTCCTCGATATACCACTCAAGGCGCTCAAGATCGTCTGGATAAAGCTGGAAGGAAAAGTCCTCTGGCATCGGATCTTCTGGCGTGACCCAGTGCGCCTTACAGTTACGTTCGTATGGGCCAAGGTTCAAACCATGCTTGTCCTGACGCAGGTAATAAGACGTGTCCACGTCTCGGATCATCGGCATTTTATGACCTTTTTCTTTGGTCCACTCCACTAGCTCCGCAATAGGCTCTGTCAGGAAATACTGGTGCGACATGACAACCATTGGCACCGTGCGTCCGCCAAATGGCTTGAACATCTCGCCAACGCGCTGCGCATAGTAGCCCGCACAGTTCACGACAAACTCAGCGCGAATGTCGCCCTTATCAGTCTTTACGATCCATTCGTCACCGTCGCGGTCCATACTCGTCACGGGGCAGAACCGCTCAATCCGCCCACCCTCATCACGCGCGCCTTTTGCCAATGCCTGCGTCAGCTGTGCAGGATCAATGTCACCATCCAAAGGATCCCAAAGACCGCCAGCCAGATCATGGGTTTCCATAAACGGGTTGAGCTCTTTCAGCTCCGCGGGTGTGCAGATGTCCATTTGCAACCCTTGGTAACGTCCCATGCCTGCGACGCGCTCGAATTCCTGCATACGCTCCTTGGAATGCGCGAGACGAATCGCACCAGTCACGTGATAGTTCATCGGGTAATCAACGTCTTCACCCAGCGTGCGATACATCTTCGCGCCATAACGCTGCATATTCATCACAGCCCAAGAGCCCGCAAAATTCGGTACATTACCAGCCGCGTGCCACGTGGAGCCCGCAGTCAGCTCATTCTTTTCGAGCAGCACGCAATCTTTCCAGCCTGCTTTGGCAAGGTGGTACAATGTTGAAGTGCCGACGACACCACCGCCGATGATGACGACGCGGGCCGTTGTTGGAAAGTCAGCCATGGTTTCTCCCTAGGTTTTGATGCAGCGCTTTCGCTGTTATTTGTATCATGAGGCTTTGTTCAGTTGCGCACCGCCAAGCATCACGCCGTAAATGATGAAACAGATCGCCATCACTCGCCTGAACCAGACGTTGAAGACTGCGCCCAATGCGGCGCGACCCAAGCCAGCGCCCAGCACGGTGAATCCGCAATAACTTAGCGTCGTCAGGATCAATGCCGTTGGCACAATGACGATCATTTGCTCCCAAATCAGAACGTTGGGTTGCACGAATTGCGAGAATGCCGCGAAATAACCCGCCACGCTTTTCGGGTTAATCACAGCAATTACCAACGCGCGTCCATAGATACTACCAGTACTCGGTGGTAGTTTTGGCGCAGGTTTGCTCGCGCCCAGCCAGCCTTTGATCCCAAGCCAGATCAGCCATGCGGTACCAATATATTTCGCAATCAGAAAACCAGTTTCAGAAGTGGCGATAAGTGCTGTGACGCCAAGCGCGGACAGCACCAAGAAAAGGCCCGCTTGTGTCAGGATCGCCGCCACACCCCAAAGGCTGCGCGTAAAGCCAAGTTGCATGCCGTTCGCGATGCAATTGACCGCGTTTGGGCCGGGAGTCGTGACAAACACCACCCAAAATATCGCGAAAATACTCCATACCTCAAAGCTCATATGCCCGCGCCCTAATACACTGGCGGCGCGATCACCCAGATCGCAACAGCAGGTTTTTCGTAGGGGTTAGACCACTGATAAGAAACACCTTTGATCCGGAAACTATCCCCTGATTTGACGGTAAATGCTTGGCCATCAATGACAAGATCGAGCGTGCCAGAGACCAAATATCCAACTTCCTGCGTCGGCCGCGTCACCGCGTCTTCCATCACAGCACCGGGATCGAACGTGGAATGCACCATCTCAAATTCATCCGTGAGATCAGGCGAAAGGAGTTCCTCGACCAAGCCCTGCTCTTTTGATCCAATGGGTCGGCGCGCATGAGCGCGCACGATAATACCTGCTTCTTGAGCAGGTGTTGGCGCCTGACCAAAGAGGATCGAGACAGGTACATCCAAGATCTTTGCAATCTGTTTCAGATCGAAAACAGAAGGTTCAGAGAGATCGCGCTCAACCTGAGAAATCCAACCGAGCGAGCGATCTAGCGCGTCAGCCAAATCACTCAACGTCAAGCCGCGAGATTTGCGTAGCGCACGCAGATCAGCCCCAAGGCTATTGGTCTTTGTGACGTCAGATTGAATCATCTAAGGCGCAGCTTTCGTGAAATTACTCTGTCAAATTTCACAAAGCCCGAAGTGGCGTGAAAAATCAAAGGATTTTTTCATGACCTACACATTTGTATGTTTGTCAGCCGACATCCGCGAACACGGTGTTAAGAAGCTCCATCAAATTATCCGCATCAGTTTGATCAAATGCAGCGGGTTGATCGCTGTCGATATCCAACACACCCAACAATCGACCTGCCCCGTTCACGACCGGAATAACCAATTCGGAGCGAGTAGAACTGGCACATGCGATATGACCCTCAAAAGTCTCTACATCCCTAATAAGTTGCGTTTCTCGAGTGCCTGCCGCAGCCCCGCAAACACCGCGATCAAATGGGATAACCAAACACCCATGCCCACCTTGATAGGGTCCGATCTTCAATAGTTCCGGCGCGGTGACACGGTAAAACCCGGTCCAATCAAACCGATCATCGCTATGATGCACCTCGCAAGCAAAGGTCGCCATCAAGGCAATTTCGTCGGTCTCACCCTGCGTCAAAGATAAAATCGCAGTGGAGAGGTCTTTATAATTTACGCGCGTCATGATGCTCACCGAATCGTAACCAATTGCTCCTAGGTGTGTCTTCAGAATTTCCAGAACAGGCAAGATGCATATGAATATTACAAGTGAAACAAGTGGTGATCTTCAAATCTTAAAAGTGGAAGAAACACGTATCGATGCGATCGCGGCTATTCAGTTCAAAGACACCGTTCGCAAACTGACAGCTGATCAAGACAACGCCGTCGTGCTGGATCTATCTAATGTCGAGTTTATTGATTCCAGTGGACTTGGCGCAATCGTTGCGGCGATGAAACTGCTAGGTAGAGATCGCCCTTTGCATCTTGCAGGGCTGACACCCATTGTGGCGAAAGTCTTTACACTGACAAGGATGGAACGGGTGTTTAAGATCTTTAAATCACCGCTCGATGCATTGAAAACGAATGAGGCAAAAAGTGCCTGATGGCTCTTTCATAGAACCTATGACCATTCAGTCCAAAACATCTTCACCACCAGACGTACACCTCGTCTTTCCAGCGCGTGAAATCGCTGTGCGGCGAGCTTTGCAATCGACCTGTCAGGCGTTAAAAGCACTTGGGACCGAAGCTGCCGCGCTTGGAATTGTCGAAATTGTTTTAGCAGAGGTGACGAATAACATTGTCGAACACGCCTACTCCGCGCAGTCCTCTGGCACGATAACGCTAAGCTGCATCAAGCGAACAACAAACATTCGCTTCGAAGTCATTGATCAAGGAAACATGTTGCCAGGTGGCGAGATTCCGTCAAAACAGGAACATGATCTCACTATCGACCTAGATAACTTGCCTGAGGGCGGCTTTGGTTGGGGACTGATTCGTGATATGACTACGAATCTAGCGTACCGCCGCTGTGAGGGTCAAAACATACTAAGGTTTTCGATTTCTTTGACTGAATTGTAGGTACCCTGATCAATATTTGCAGGCGACGCACGAAGGTACCCAGCGAAGGATCGATCTTTACGCCTTGAAAACGTTCCAATCATATCGAAGTTGCTAAAAATCACTGCGGGCGGTGTGCTCTAATGCAAAATAAGTTCCGCATCCTAAAAAAAGCCCCATTCTGACCCAAAAACCGTCTCTTTAAACCGCTACCACTGGGCTTGCAGCTGCATATAGCTTCATTCCAGCGTCGCGTGTTAATTGCCCCCACCCAGTACGCGACGCTGGGAACCTCCCCAACGCTCTTCGATTATTGGCAAGCTTCGCAAGCCAAACTAAGGTTTCTCTGATACCTTAAGAAAGAGACAATATGCGCGATTTCCATTTTCCAGGACGTTCTGAAGTATTTGCAAGCAATGGAATGTGCGCAACGTCGCATCCGCTTGGGGCAAATGTCGCGATCGATATTCTCAAGCGAGGTGGTACAGCAATGGACGCAGCAATTGCTGGCGCGCTGGTCTTGGGAATTTGCGAACCCCAAATGACGGGGATTGGCGGCGATTTATTCGCACTCGTCTCTCCAGCCGGATCCAACAAAGTCCACGCCTACAATGGCTCAGGTCGTGCACCTGCTGCAGCAAATGCAGCGAACTTACGCGAAAAAGGCCATGCAACGGTTCACCTACAAAGCCCCGATGCGGTCACAATTCCCACAGCGATGCATGCCTTCGCGGCGATGAACGAAAAATGGGGCAAGCTCGGGCTTGACGCGATTTTAGAACCGACAATTCACTACGCCCAAACAGGTGTTCCCGTGGCACCGCGTGTTGCGTTCGACTGGGTTGATGCTTCCAAAATGCTGCAAGGCGCTGGCAAGAAACACTATTTGATCAATGGTCAGCTCCCAAAAACAGGCGACATGTTCTACGCCCCCGGTCAAGCAGAAGTTCTGAAACGAATTGCGAAAGATGGCGTGAAAGCCTTCTATGAAGGCGAAATAGCCGATGATATGTTAACTGCGCTCCAATCACTCGGGGGCGTACACACCGACGAAGATTTCGCGAATGTCACCTCAGAGGAAACCGCACCAATCAGCGCAGACTACAAAGGCACAGAGCTGTTTGAGCACCCACCGAATGGCCAAGGCGCAACCGCGATCTTGATGCTGAACATCCTCAAACATTTCGACATTGCAGCGATGTACCCTTTCGGAGCAGAGCGCGCGCATATCGAAGCGGAAGCGGCCAAGCTAGCCTATGACGCGCGTAATCGTTTTCTCGCTGATCCAGATCACACCAAGAAGCTTGATCATATGTTGGCCCCAAACATTGCAGAAAAACTTGCGGGGTTGATCGATCCAAAACGCACTATGGCCGCACCAAAAAAGGTAAGCGAAGCCGTTCACAAAGACACGATTTACATCACCGTCGTTGATCGTGACGGCATGTCTGTGTCGTTGATATATTCGATTTTCCATGGATTTGGATCTGGCATCGCCTCTGAAAAATTTGGCATTTTGCTACAAAATCGCGGCGCTGGTTTCACGCTTGAGGCTGGCCATCCAAATGAACTTGGCGGTGGAAAACGCCCAATGCACACTATTATCCCCGGAATGCTCGCTGAAAATGGCGCACCTAATATGCCCTTTGGCGTGATGGGCGGTGCGTATCAACCCAATGGGCACGCGCGTTTTCTATCGAACTTGAAGGACTTTGGTTTGGATGCCCAAAGCGCCATTGATGCACCACGGGCCTTTGCCGATGGCGGCATTCTCAAGGTCGAGAAAGGTTACAGCGAACAAGTCCGCGCTGAATTAGCGGACCTTGGACACAAGATTGAAGTTCCAAATGGGCCAATCGGAGGAGCACAGTCCATCAAGATCAATGAGAACGGTGTGCTCGTTGGCGCGTCTGATCCACGCAAAGATGGATGTGCTTTAGGCTATTAGTTTAGCTGGAAATGCAAAGGATAGGTCCCGTCTTCGATGGGGCCAAACAGGTCCTCGATATCTGGATGATCCACAGGTTCACCCGAATAATCCGCAATCAAATTCTGCTCCGACACATAGGCCACGTAGTAGCTTTGATCGTTTTCCGCGAGCAGGTGATAATACGGTTGTTCGCGCTTGGGGCGGCTGTCCTCAGGAATCGCATCATACCATTCTTCGGTATTGCTGAACGTCGGATCGACATCAAAAACCACGCCTCGGAAGGGATGTTTCTTGTGTCGGACGATCTGACCGAGGTGATATTTTGAATGCGATATAATCATTGCATTGCAGCTCCTACATTTGGTTAGTACCCAATTCAAGGGCGTCTTGTCCAATTTTTGGGCCTAAATTCAGGGAAACAGTTTGTGATCATCTTTGTGACAGTGCTGGAAATCGTCGCACCCGTGTTTCTATTGGCGTTAATCGGGTTCAGCTGGGTCAAACTTGGATTTGAGTACCGCGTGGAATTTGTGACACGTCTTGCCATGACCCTCGCGGTGCCCTGTTTGATTTTCACAGCTTTAATGAAAACCGAGATTGATCCAAGTGCATTAACCACGCTTTTGATGGCCAGCATCTTGGCGCATGGCGCAATTGCTGCCATCGGTGCGCTCGGGTTTTGGGTGCTGAACATGCGGCAACAAACCTATCTTGCGCCCTTTACGTTCGGCAATACTGGTAACCTTGGCTTACCGCTTGCACTATTTGCGTTCGGGGCCGAAGGGCTAAGCTATGCAATGGTTATTTTTGCCGTATCCGCAATCCTCTCATTCACATTTGGTATCTGGATTGTCTCAGGCGGCGGTAGTTTGATGAGAGCGCTGAAAGAGCCGATGGTTGGCGCGACCTTGCTTGGTACTTTGTTTCTCTGGCAAGATTGGCGCACGCCTGATTTCTTAACCAACACACTCGAATTGGTTGGGCAAATGGCGATTCCGATGATGCTCATCACCCTTGGCGTGGCGGTCGCGCGGCTGAAACCCGGACGCATAGGACAAGCCTTCTTCCTCACTTTCGTAAAATACGGCGTTTGTGCAGGCGTGGCTTTGGCAGTCGGCACAGCACTTGGTCTCAGCGACATCCCACTCGCCGTTCTTGTGCTCCAAACGGCTACCCCCGTTGCTGTCACCGCGTACTTGCTAGCCCAAAAATATGGCGGCGATGCGGATGCGGTCGCAGGTCTGGTCGTCGTTTCTACCCTGATGTCCGTTGCCGCAATACCGCTGTTGCTCGCTTTTCTGCTGTAGTCAGTTCGCCTCAAGCGAAAGTCATTTTGCAATTCTCAAATTTGCGCTAAAATCAGAAAAAACAAGTAATAAAAAGCGAGAGGCATATGAGCAGATTCTTTCGCGCCCTGGTAATTTTGACCCTGGTCGCATCTTGCGGTGGAGGCGGCAATAAGTCGTCAGCGCCACGAAACCTTGATAACGCCTGCAGCATTGCGCAGCAGCGTCCCGAATACATGAAAGCCTTCCGCAAGACAGAGCGGAAATGGGGCGTGCCTGTGCACGTTCAGATGGCTGCGATGTATCAAGAAAGCAAATTTAAGGGCGATGCCCGCACACCTTTGAAATACACGCTTGGCGTTATTCCAATGGGGCGGCAAAGCTCTGCTTATGGGTATGCTCAAGCTCTTGATGCCACTTGGAAAGAGTATCAAGTCGATCAGGGCCGCCGCTATGCCAAACGTGATCGGATCGCGGATGCGTCGGACTTTATGGGTTGGTACATGAACCGCTCAAAGCAGCGAAATGGCATTTCGTTGAATGACGCGCGCAACCAGTATTTAGCCTACCATGAGGGTCATACGGGTTACAAACGTGGATCGTTCTACGGCAAATCATGGCTTATGCGTATTGCCGGCGAAATCGACGAGCGCTCTTACAAATATCGTAATCAACTTCAGGGGTGCCGCGTTTAACGGTCACTTCCTTGAGGAAGCGCAAATTCAGGGTTGAACAGCGTGTTGTTCATCCGCGCTTTCTTATCCAACTCGCCTAATATCACGGTCGTGCGGATTCCTGCGTCATCATTGATGACCCATTGGCGCAGCTCTATCGGATTAGACGTGAACACAAGTTCGATGTTACCATATTCGGGATGCTCGGGATCTTGCGCTTTGACGGTGGTGGATTTGTCATCCGCGGTATGACCCACGACCATTTTGGCACGCGATAGATTTACGTTCTTCGCCAAGATGATCGACAAGGGCGTGCGCGCCAAAGGATAACTCTCTGGCGGCTCATTAGTCTTGGGATCATAAATAACCACAGTGCCACCGCTGGCCAGAACCAGCGCTTTCTCTGGTGGGTTATACTCGAACCGAATACGACCCGGACGTTTAATAAAAATGGTCCCAGTCGAAATCGTGCCATCGTCATTCACTTGCGTGAACGCGCCCTTGGCTGTGCTGAGTTGGTTCAGATAACGCGAAAGCGCATTCAGCGATATCTTCTCTGCCGCAACGGGCACTGCAGTTGCGAGTAAAATCGCAGCGGCGGGGAGGGCTTTCCAAATCTTCATGAATATCACTTAACCATTCTTAGCAAAGGGTACACCCCACGCGACCCTCACAAAGGTGAGAGCAGCAAAGGATCGCCATTATTGCGCTTCTGGCACCAGTATTTCACGCTTACCCACATGGTTTGCAGGGGAAACGAGCCCCTGATCTTCCATTTGTTCAACCAAACGCGCAGCCTTGTTGTAGCCAATCGCCAATTTGCGCTGAATATAAGAGGTCGAGCACTTACGATCCTTAACCACAATCGCAACGGCCGTGTCATAAAGCGCATCTTCGCCATCAGTATTGCCGCCAAGCCCCAGAACCGTGTCGATGCTACCGGCCGTATCATCTGAAGGACCATCAACAACACCACTCATATAGTTTGGTGGGCCATAAGCCTTGAGGTGATTCACAATTTCTTCGACTTCTTCATCGCTCACAAACGGACCATGGCACCGCGTAATCTTCGCGCCACCCGCCATGTAAAGCATGTCACCCATGCCCAACAATTGCTCCGCACCCATTTCACCAAGGATCGTACGGCTATCGATTTTCGAGGTTACTTGGAACGAAATGCGTGTTGGGAAGTTGGCCTTGATCGTACCCGTGATGACATCAACAGACGGACGCTGTGTGGCCATGATCAAGTGAATACCAGAGGCACGCGCCATCTGCGCGAGACGTTGAATACAAGCTTCGATTTCCTTGCCCGCAACCATCATCAGGTCCGCCATTTCGTCAACTACGACGACGATATAGGGCATTTTCTCCGGCTGCGTCTCTTCCGTTTCAAAGATTGGTTCGCCTGTCTCATCGTCAAAACCAGTTTGCACAGTGCGCGAGAACATTTCGTTCTTTTTCAATGCATCGTCGACGCGAGAGTTATAGCCATCAATATTACGCACGCCCATTTTGGACATCTTGCGATAGCGCTCTTCCATCTCGCCCACGGTCCACTTCAACGCGACAACCGCCTTTTTCGGGTCGGTCACGACAGGAGAAAGAAGATGCGGAATGCCGTCATAAACGGAGAGTTCCAACATCTTTGGGTCGATCATGATCAGGCGGCATTCTTCAGGTGTGAGTTTGTAAAGCAATGACAAGATCATCGTGTTGATCGCCACAGACTTACCAGAGCCCGTCGTACCCGCGATCAAAAGATGGGGCATCTTGGCCAAGTTCGCGACGATAGGATCGCCACCGATATCTTTGCCAAGCGCAAGCGGAAGCTTTTGCTGGCCATCGCCAAAATCACGCGACGACAAAATTTCGCGCAGAACCACTTTCTCGCGGTTTTCATTGGGCAGTTCGATACCAATGACGGAACGGCCCGGCACAGTAGACACACGTGCAGAAAGCGCAGACATAGAGCGCGCAATATCGTCAGACAGACCAATCACGCGAGACGCTTTTAGACCCGGCGCTGGCTCAAGCTCGTACATAGTCACGACTGGGCCCGGACGGACCGAAACGATCTCACCTTTGACACCGTAATCATCAAGCACCGCCTCAAGCATACGCGCGTTTTCTTCGAGCGCCTCGTCGCTCAGGTGGTGGCGCTGAACTTCAATCGGGCTTTCCAAAAGGTTCAAAGGAGGCAATTCAAATGCTGCCGCGCTATCAGCGAACTTCAACGTTGGTTGCGCCTCTGCCTTTGCCCGCGTGGACGGCAGCACTGGCTTGCGCGGCGTGTGTTGCACAACACTTTTCGACTCTGGCGTCGGAATATCCATGACAGGGGCATAGCTGGCCATCGCCAATTCATCGACCACTGGCGCACTTTCAAAGCTTGGTTTGTCGACAAATTCAGACTGCAAAAGATGCTCTGACGGCATCGCATCAAAGGCCGTTGCCTCTGGCTGGTGCGCAGGTTCCACGACAGGCTCTGGCCCGTAAGACCTTGGCATCATTGACATTTGCTCTTGCGGAACAGGTTGTTCCAAAGGCGGTTGCGTTCGGAAGGACGCGCTCAAGAAAGCAGGGGCTTGCGGTGCGGGTTCTGCTATAAGCGGCGCGTCAACCGGCGGCATCTCCACAGGTTCCATCCGCGCAGAACTGAACGCCAACGCCCCGCTTGTCGCTGCAGCGTCCACTGCAGGTTGCGCAATCAAAGTAGCGCTTATCGGTGGTTCAACGCGCATATTCGGTTGAGCCGTATCGACAACAAGCGGCGTCGGACCACGACCACGTGCCTTTGCAGGATGTGACGTTTGCGGCGGTTGCGTCACCATGTGATTGCGCGCGCGGCTTTTGATCACGTCAGAAATCTTACTTTTGATGCGATCATCCGTTGGCATTTGCGCGTAGTTTTCGCTTTGCTCGTATTCTACCAGCTCTGGCTCTGGCAAAGGCTCTGCGCGCTTGATCAAAGATGGCATCCGCGCGAGCAGGCCAATCTTCTCTTTTTCGGGCACTAGCGCTGGTGTCTGTTCCGGCTCTTCAAAAACTGCCTCTTGCACAGGTTCGGGCGCCGCATAACTCATTGGCGGCTCATCAGCCAAACGACGTGCAGCGCGGGCTTCATCTTCTGCGCGAAGGGCTTCTCGCTTCTCAGTTTGGCGCGCTTGCATAGTGCCAGCCGCACTAACCGCGCCTTTTGCACCCTTGCCGATCAAACGCATCGCCATGACGTAAGTCACGACCACGCCAATAGCGAGGAAACGCGCGCCTTCTTTGAGCTCATATCGTGTGACGCCCAAAACAAAACCAAGGATACTAATCGACCCTACGGCCAAAAGCAGCGCGATCAGCTTAAGGCCGAAGGCCGCGCTGAACGGCAGGAACGTCAAGAACGCGCCAAGCACAGTGTCGCCAAACAAACCGCCCAAACCAAACGTATGCGCCCAAGCGGCACCCGGTAGCAACGAGGACGCGTAAACTGCGCAAACAACCACAGCAATCGGCAAAAAGATCAAACGGCCCAGCGCGCGATCTGCACCTTGATGTAGAATGAAACGCACACCCCATCCAAACGCAACAACGGGGATGACCCACGCCGCTTTGCCCACAATCATGAACAAGGGTGCTGCAATCGACGCCCCCATTTGACCCAGCATATTTTGCACAGGCGCATCTGTCGCAGACAGCCAACTCGGGTCCGTCGGCGTGTAAGACCCAACGACCATCGCGGCCAGAATACCAAAAACAATCAGCGCTGCGCCAATCATCTCTTTGCCGCGTTTCTCAATCATGGCCTGCATGTTGCTATCCAAAAGTGGATCACGTCCGCGTGCTTGATATGCCATCCCGTACCTCGTTTATTATGCGAACAGACAGTCGCGGATTTGGATCAATCCCCGCTGCATTTCGTCTTTTGGGGCCACCATGGCGACCCGAATGTATTCGCGGCCAGGGTTTCCCTGATCCGTATCTTTGCTCAAATATTCACCCGGCAAAACGCGCACGCCCGTTTCTTTCCAGAGCTTCAGCGCCGCCTCTTCACCATTTTCAACAGGTAACCATAGGAAAAATCCGGCATCCGGCCCTTGATAACCTTGCACATTCGCAAAGATTTCATCCGCGATGCGGTATTTTTCCTGATAAAGCGCGCGGTTTTCGTCGACGTGTGTGTCGTCCGCCCACGCTTTTTCAGCGGCCTTTTGCAAAGGCAGCGGCAAGGGCGCACCAGAATAGGCGCGCAATTGTTTTATACGTTTGATGCTTTCAGCGCCGCCAGTCACAAAACCCGAACGCAAGCCAGGCAGGTTCGAGCGTTTAGAAAGTGAATGAAACACAACGACCCTCTCAGGGTCGGCGCCCATATCCTGCGCGACCTTCAAAGCGCTGACAGGCGGCGTATCGCGGTATATCTCACTATAACATTCATCCGCGAAAATCTGGAAGTCATACTGTTCGGCAAGCGCGATAAGTTCACGCCAAAACTGCTCCGACGCGACTGTGCCTTGAGGGTTCGCGGGCGAGCACATGTATGCGATAGAAGTGCGTTTCAACACATCCTCGGGCAAGGCCGTAAAGTCAGGCAAATGGTCAGACGCCGACGTCGCATTTACGAAAACAGGTTCTGCGCCAACGGAGATCGCTGCGATCATGTAAACTTGGTAGAATGGGTTGGGCGTCAGAACGATCGGCTGCACACCGTTTTTTGTTTCAGGGCAAAGCGCCATGGCAGCATTATACAAGCCTTCGCGCGTGCCGTTCAGCGCCATCACTTGGCTAGATGCATCAACATCAGCCCCAAAACGACGCTTTAGCCAATCGGCAATCGCGCCTTGCAACTCGGGCGTACCATCATTCGGGGGGTATTTGTTAAAACCTGCAGCGTTTTCGGCGATAATCCCTGAAACCCAGTCAGGAAAGGTATGTTTCGGTTCTCCAATAGTCATATGCACCACGTCGCCGCCCGGCTCGTGATGATCCAATAGACTACGCAAACGCGGAAACGCGTATGCCGGAAGGTTCGAAAACCGCTCGGGAAACATATTCTAGTGCCTCAATATCGGGATCATATTCGTCCCGTTGACTCTAAAGTAACCTAAGCGCGTGCCTTACGTCCAACAAAAATCGCAAGTTTCAGAACAACTTGTGGCATTTAGGCCAAAGCGGCCTCTACGGCGGTTCCAATGCGCAGCAAACGTTCCTCTTGCATCGGCAAAGTGTTGAGCATGATGCCACAGCTCGGCACATCCGTTGGCAGCGTTAGCGCGCAACATCCCATGAGGTTGCCAATGCGCGTATTGCGCAGCGCTGTTAGGTTTCGCTCCACGTAAAACGCTTCATCCGCCTCCAGATCTGCAATCTTGGGTGGCAAGATCGCGCATGACGGGATAAGCACAGCGTCATATGCCGCGATGCGCGCGTTCCACGTTTCACGCAACGCGTTCAACGTTTCCCAAGCGGCGACATAATCTGGTGCAGAGAAATTTGCGCCAGCACGGAAACGGCCCAAGACCTGCTGAAACATAACGCCAGGATTGGCTTCGATTTCGGTGCGCCACATGCCATAGGCTTCCCCAGGATAAAGCGGACCCGCATGCGAGATCGCTTCGATCACTTCAGGCGCTTCGATTTCGACGATGTCTGCGCCTGCGACTTTTAGTTTAGCAACCGCCCCCTCAAACGCAGCACGCGGCTCAGGCTCCAAATCGTCCAGTGCCAAAGTCTTCAAAACCGCAAAGCGCGCATCTTTCAAACTAGCTCCGCGCAAATCGGGCGCGACTGTTCCTTCCAAAGCAGCAAGCGCAAGCGCAGCATCTTCAACCGTGCGAGCCAAAGGCCCAACCGTGTCAAAGCTTTTCACCAAAGGCACAACACCTTTCAACGAAATCCGTCCTGCCGTAGTCTTCAAGCCAACCAAATCATTCCAAACCGCTGGTAAACGCACAGACCCACCCGTGTCGGATCCAATCGCGAGGGGCGCAATATCATGAGCCACAGAGGATGCCGCTCCTGACGACGATCCACCAGACACGGTATCTGGATCATGCACACAAGGCGACGTTTCCGTCACTGGATTATAGCCAAGGCCAGAGAAGGCAAGTTCGCTCATGTGGGTTTTGCCAATGCAAACAGTGCCCATCATCGTGGACACGCGCAAAACTTCCGCATCTGCGCTTGGGACACGATCCTTGAGCAATGCACTGCCCGCTTCTGTCGCAATCCCTGCTGTATCAAAAAGATCTTTCCAACTGATCGGCACACCATCAAGCGCTGACAGACGTTGACCTGCTTTCGCACGCGCGCTGGCGGCAGCGGCTTCAGCCATCGCGCGATCCGGCGTGAGGCGCGCGTAGATGCGATGACTCATGGGATGGGCGCTCGCTGCATCAAGATAGGTTTGCGCCAGATCAACCGGATCAATCTCACCCGCTTCAATTCCTCGGCCCAGCGCAGCGGCGCTCATCTTTAACCAATCTTGCATCTTTATTCTCCCTTTCGTCGCAAGGTAGCGACACCAAAGCGCATGGACAATCCTGCGCGCGCACCCATATCGAAAACTATGAAGTTAGTTAGCGATCTTATTATTGTAGGTGGCGGCTTGAATGGCCCCGCTTTGGCGCTTGCAGCCGCGCAAGGCGGGTTGAGCAGCACCGTGATTGACGCGTTGGCTTTGGACACGCGAAAGGACCCCAAATTTGACGGGCGTTCTTATGCTTTAGCGCTCGCGTCGCAACGGCTGTTGAGCGCGATTGGTCTTTGGGATGGCTTGGCAGATGATGCTCAACCCATGCTGGAAATCAAAGTGACCGACGGGCGTGCGGGCGAAGGGCCTTCACCGTTTTTCATGCATTTCGATCACGCGGAAATTGAAGAAGGACCGATGGGCTACTTAGTCGAAGACCGCTATCTGCGCTACGTTTTCTTGGACGCAATGGACGCGAACCCTTTGATCACACTCCGCCACAACGAAACCGTAGTTGCGCAAGACACATCGCCTCTTGGTGCGGTGGTGACGCTTGCCTCTGGTGAAACGTTGCGCGGGCGTGTCCTTATTGGATCAGACGGGCGCCGCAGTGGCACGGCCGAACGTGCAAAGATCAAACGCACGGGTTGGGGTTATGGCCAGACCGCGCTGGTCTGCGCAATCTCGCATGAAAAGCCCCACAACGGAATTGCGCATCAGTTCTTTATGCCCTCCGGTCCTTTGGCGATCCTGCCTTTGACAGGCAATCGCAGCTCTATTGTTTGGAGCGAAACAGAAGTGAAGGCCAAACGCATTCATGCGCTCCCTGACGCGAAATATCTGGACGCTTTGCGTCCCGCGTTTGGCGATTTCCTGGGGGGTATCAAGCTCGCGGGTCAGCGATTTACCTACCCTTTGAACCTCACCATCGCGAACAACTTCATCGCAGAGCGCCTCGCCCTCATTGGCGATGCGGCGCATGGTGTTCACCCGATTGCAGGGCAAGGGCTAAACGCTGGATTGCGGGATGTTGCTGCATTGGTGGAGGTAATGACCCTTGCCCAAAGGCGCGGTGAAGACATCGGATCACCCCTCGTGTTAGAGCGATATCAACAGTGGCGCCGCTTTGACACGGCCACGCTCGCCATCGCAACAGATACTTTTAACAGGTTGTTTTCTAATGATAATCCAATCCTACGCATGGGTCGTGATCTGGGAATGGGTCTCGTGAACTCTGTCCCAAGCCTGCGCCGCACCTTCATTCGTGAAGCTGCTGGACTGACCGGCGATTTGCCAAAATTGATGACAGGTAGACAGCTCTAGTCGAGCTTGCGCGCCTCATCCAACAACATCACAGGGATGCCATTTCGAATGGGAAAGGCGAGACCCGCCTTCTTTGATACCAGCTCCTGCGCGTTTGCATCGTACTCCAAGCGACTTTGAGTGTGCGGGCAAATCAGCGCCTCTAGCATATGCGGATCAAAGCCGGGGGCGTCGTTATCAATGCTCATTGCATCATTTCCTCTGCATCGCCGCGGCGTAAGAAATATTCGATCAAAGTGACCAATGTTTCGCGGCGTGTGGATAGGCTTGGCGCTTCCAGAAGCGCCTGTTTATCTTCAGGTTCGAAATCAAGCATCATCGAAAGCGAATTGACCAACAATTCGTCATCCGCATCCTTCAACGTTTCCCAATCCGCACTTAGGTCACGAACAGTGAAATATTTTGAGAGCAGGTTCAAAAAGGCCTCGCGATCATAGGGCGTATCCGCTTCGCTCTCCTTGAGATCTTGTTCGAACCCATCCCAATTCACATCGACGCGGCGATAGGGCATGAAACCATCGACTTCGCCCAAAAGACGAAACCGCGATACGCCCGCGAGCGTGAGCATATATCGTCCGTCTTCCATTTCAGAAAACTGCGTGATGCGACCCGCACAGCCGATCTTGTGCAAGCCCTTTTCATCCCCCGCCCGACCCGGATTAGGCTGGATCATCGCAATAAGGCGCCCTTGCGTTTTCAGCGCATCATCCACCATAGCGAGATAGCGCGGCTCAAAAATGTGCAACGGCAAGCGCGAACGCGGCAAAAGCAAAGCACCGGGCAGAGGAAAGGCCGGCAAGATATCGGGGAGGTCACCAATTTTGTTCATGTTCATTAACTAGCCCGTCAGCTCGATCAGGCAAATATCATCGAACTCAACTTGCGACGGCCATTCAAAACGATAGGATCTTCTGGCTTGAGTGCATCGAATATAGTGAAAAGTTGCGTTTTCGCAGCGCCCTCGTTCCATTCGCGATCACGTCGGAAAATTTCCAATAAGGCTTCAACAGCGTCTTCTGTTTGCTCATTGGCATTCAGCGCAACGGCGAGATCAAAGCGCGCTTGAAGATCGTCTGGATTAACTTCCACCGCCGCTGACATCTCCGCCAAAGGCCCCGCTTGCTCCGCCTGCCGCGCGAGCGCGATTTGCGCGAAGGCCGCTTCAATCATCGCATCTGATGAAATATCCGCAGGGACACCGTTTAGCACAGCCTCCGCTTGATCCGCTTCGCCCATCGCCAAATGCGAACGCGCAAGACCCGCATAAGCCGCGACGCATTGATCGTCTTCTTCCAAGATCGCCGCGAAAGTTTGCGCCGCATCACTTGCGTCGCCTTCCTCTAGCATCATCGCTGCTGCCTCAATCGCGTCGTCCAAGCCGCTCAACGGGTCGCCACCGCCTGCTTCAATCACACGCGCCACAAAGGCTTTGATCTCGGAGGGTGGCAAAGCGCCTTGAAAGCCATCAATCGGCTGACCTTTGTAGAACGCAAATACAGCAGGAATTGATTGGATTTGCATCTGCCCTGCGATCATCTGGTTTTGATCCACATCGATCTTCGCCATCTTCACGGCACCATTGGCAGCCAAAACTTCTGCCTCCAATGCGGGGCCAAGCGTTTTGCACGGTCCACACCAAGGCGCCCAAAAATCGACGATAACAGGCACCAAGTCTGACGCTTCAACCACGTCTTTCATGAAGGTGCTTTCGTTGACGTCCATGATCAGATCAGCCGTGTCCGCCGCAGTACCTGTGCCCAGTTCAATCATCGCTCATTGCCTTATTTGACTCTGTGTTGTGCTCTAGATGGCCCATCACCCTTACTTTCGCAAGGGCCAGCGCATTAGAGATCAAACGTCGCAAACACGGGCGCATGATCCGACGGCTTTTCCCATCCACGCGCATCACGCAAGACACGCGACGAATGCGCAGCAGAAGCGATATCACCCGTTGCCCAAACATGATCCAAACGTCGGCCTTTGTTAGCCGCGTCCCAATCCTTGGCGCGGTACGACCACCAGCTATAAAGCTTGCCCTCAGAGATATCCGCACGCGTGACATCGTGCCAATCACCCGCCTTCATGACGTCGTCCAGATGTTCTACCTCAATCGGAGTGTGGCTGACAATCTTAAGCAGCTTTTTGTGATCCCAAACATCGTCCTCACGCGGAGCAATGTTCAAATCACCGACAAGGATACTCTTTCTAGGGCTGTTCGTTTTGAACCAATCCCGCATTTCGGTGAGATAATCCAACTTTTGTCCGAACTTCTCGTTCTTCTCACGATCCGGCACATCACCGCCTGCAGGCACGTAGAAATTGTGGACTATTACACCGTTTTCGAGCTGCCCAGCAATATGACGCGCATGACCAAGCTGCGCAAAATCCTCTGCGCCGACTTCCTTGATTGGTAGTTTGCTCAAAATCGCAACGCCGTTGTAGCCCTTCTGTCCTCGCGCAACCATGTGAGTGTAGCCAAGCGCCGCGAAGGCCTCTGTCGGGATCAGCTCAACGGGCGATTTACATTCCTGCAGGCACAACACGTCCGGTGCTTCCTCTTGCAGCAATTTGCACACAATCGGCTCGCGCAGGCGCACGGAGTTGATGTTCCAAGTAGCAAGAGTAAAGCTCATGGCGCGTCCTTTTTCAGATAAGATCGCGCCAAACTAGCCTAGATGCCGTTCGGCGCAAGCAACACTTTGCCAGACCGCTCGCCCGCCCACGTATAGCGCGCAGCTTCGCTGATGTCCTCAAGCGAGAACACACGATCAATCGGCGCATGAAGCGTCCCCATTGCCACCGCTTTGGTAAGCGCGCCATAGGTCGCCATGCGCTCTTCCTTGCTGGCGTGTTCAAACCAGTTCACGAGCCAGAAACCACGCACGCGCACGTCACGGAAAATCATCGCACCTGCCTGCATCGACGCAGCTTCATTCGACATCGCCCCGTAATTCACAAGCGTGCCGCCAACCTCAAGACTTTCGCCAAGACGGCCAAACGTATCACCCGCCACCGCATCAAGCGCGAGCTTCATCTTCGCGCCGCCCGTCGCCTGTTTCACGCGTTTCACCAAATCAGGGCCGTCGACAAGAACCACATCAGCTCCTTGATCAAGAAGGCCTTGCACGGCACTCTCGCGTCGCACGACACAAACCGTTTTCACGCCCATGCCCCTGGCAAGCTGCACAACATAGGTGCCCACAGCAGAATTCGCGGCGCTTTGGATGATCCAATCACCCTCGGCCAAGGCGATGAAATCCGTCAACAAAAGCTGCGCTGTCGCTGGATTTACCATCATCATAGAAAGTTGATCAACATCGCCCTCCGGCATCGGCACGAACGCTCCTGCAGAGGCAACGACCTCACTGCGCCACGTCCCCACGCCCGCTGGCAGCAATACAAGCTGACCGACAGACAGCCCACGCGCCTCACCATTTACCTCAGTGACCCGACCAATCCCTTCATTGCCAGCAATCGCGGGCAAGGGTGGGCGAACACCGTAGTTGCCCGACACTTGAATCAAATCTGACGGGTTAATCGGTGAACGCAGAACATTCGCACGCGCTTGGCCCGGTTCCAAGACCTCGCGGGCCACGTCTTCGAGGCTTAAGACCTTGGTCGGGTCACCAAACTCAGAATAAACAACTTGTTTCACAGTTTCAGACATCCGACAGGCTCCCGTTTATAGCGTCGCCACCACGATGCCTGTCTGACCGCCACAAGTTAACCCCACGCGCCGCAACGTCACGCTTTAACCTGCCAAATAAACTTTGGGGGTTAACCCAACGTAGCCTCAATCATAGGCAATGATCTCATATTCGATCTCGTTCTCGTCACTGAAATAGAACCGCTCTCCCGGCTCATAATCTTGATGCGAATGGGGCTCATACCCTTCTGCCCGCACCGCTGCTTCGACCACTGCCAAATTCTCTACGACAATTCCGACGTGGTTCAACTCGCCTTGTTTTGAATAGCTAGAACGGGTTCCACAGGTTGTCGTTTTTGGTTGATAGAGCGCCAAATAATCGACCTCACTACCTACAGCCATTGCCACTCAACGCAGGACCCTCCCAACGAATGCTCCAACCAAATACGCGCTCGAGCCAAGCCGCAGTTTTCGCAGCATCGCCGACAGTGATATTTGCGTGTTCCAATCGTGCCATTGACCTACTCCTTTGGCTTGACCTCTTCTTTGTAATTTCTAAAGTTAACTTTAGATCAATAGGAAAAATGCGTGCAGCACAAAAATTCTGAACTCACCATCGGACAGATCGCAGAACGCACAGGGCTCGCCGTCTCTGCGATCCGGTTTTATGAGAACGAAGGTCTCATCACAGCCAATCGTAATCGAGGCGGTCATCGCCGTTTTGCACGCGCGCAAGTGCGCCGTGTCTCATTCGTACTGATTGCACAGCAATTCGGGCTGACATTGCCTCAGATCAAAGAGGTTCTTGGCGAATTGCCCGATAGACGAACCCCCAATGCCAAAGACTGGGCTGCCACTTCAACAGCGCTCCGCCATCATCTAGATGAGAAAATCACCAAGCTGACAAAAATGCGAAATAGTTTGGACGGCTGCATTGGTTGCGGATGCTTGTCGCTTGATGCCTGCGCCCTCTACAATCCTGAAGACACACTAGCGCAGCATGGGAATGGGCCGGTCATTTCCTTCAACCTCGACCGTTAGACAAAAAAAGACCCGGGGCTTAGCCCGGGCCAGTCCAACAGGGGAGTGTATATCATAAACCGGATATACGCGGTGTCTCATCTTGGTTATCTAATAATAAATACGAGATTAAACCTTGATTTGGATCAAAGTTATACGCGCTCATTCAAAATTAAAATCTCAAGCTACTAATCTATACCCACCAGACTCAGTCACAAGAAGGCGCGCATTTGACGGATCTGGTTCAATTTTTTGACGAAGACGGTAAATATGAGTCTCTAGGGTGTGCGTTGTGACGCCGGCATTGTAGCCCCAGACCTCGTGCAAAAGAATGTCGCGCGGCACGACACCCTCTGTCGAGCGGTAAAGAAACTTAAGGATATTCGTCTCTTTCTCCGTCAAGCGGATTTTCTTTTCGTCCTCTGTGATCAGCATCTTCATCGACGGCTTGAACGTGTAAGGACCCAAGCCAAACACGGCGTCCTCAGATTGCTCATGCTGGCGAAGCTGTGCGCGAATACGCGCTAAAAGGACAGGAAACTTGAACGGCTTAGACACGTAATCATTTGCGCCAGCATCCAAACCAAGGATCGTATCAGCATCGCTGTCATGACCCGTCAGCATCAATACGGGACTTTTCACACCTTGTTTGCGCATCAAACGGCAAAGCTCACGACCATCCGTATCGGGTAAGCCCACATCAAGAATGATCAAATCGTAAAGCGAGTCTTTGACGCGCTCCATCGCGGTTGCACCTGAGTCAGCCTCAAAGACTTCGAAGTCTTCGGTCATCACCAATTGCTCAGAGAGCGCTTCGCGTAGATCATCGTCATCATCGACGAGAAGGATATTCTTAAGCTGTACCATTGGATCATCTCCTGTCTGCTGTTGGTATAGACATGCGTTTGCGTGGGGAATTCGACAAGTTTTGTGGCACTCCCTCACGTCCATGTGTTATTCAACCTTGATTTGTTTCATATTCCTCGGCAATCAGGGGCTTTCTGTAGCAAAGTGTTTCAAAGAGCGATGAGCAAAACATGAGTTTAGCACCAGATCCATCCGAACAAATCGCCCGCGCGCGCGGTGATTTACGTATGGGCGTGCCGGTTGTGATCATCGATGGCCCTATTGGGATCTTGGTTCAAGCGGCAGAAACGCTCACTCCAGAACGCGCTGCGGATGCCCGCGCATTGCCAGGTGACACAGTCTTGAGCATCACAGCACGTCGCGCGGAAACCCTTAAGGCGCGTGCCTATGATGGCGATCTCGCGCGCATTCATGTTCCAGAAGGTGCCGATCTGCGCTGGATTATAGCGCTCGCAGACCCTGCTGACGACTTGCGAACTCCGATGAAGGGGCCGTTGCGCTCCGTACGAGACGGCAAAGCAGGCGCACATCGCATTGCTTTGCGCTTGGCGAAAGACGCGCGCTTGTTGCCCTCTGTCTTGATCACGGATCTTGACAACCCAAGTGACTTTGCAACGAAACATGACCTTACAACGCTGTTTACTGTGCAGGTCGAACCTTTGCTCGGCGTCTCAGCGCATTACCATGATATCGTTCATGCCCGCCTGCCGATGGAAGTGTCCGACAAGGGTCAACTCCACGTGTTTCGCCCCGATAATGGCGGGGAGGAGCATTACGCGATCATTGTAGGCACGCCCGATCGCAATCAGCCAGTGCTCACCAGACTGCACTCCGCGTGTTTCACAGGTGATCTCATGGGGTCACTCAAATGCGATTGCGGGCCGCAGCTTCGTGCCGCTCTCGCTCAGATGGGGGCCGAAGGGGCGGGCATTCTTTTGTACCTTAATCAAGAGGGACGCGGCATCGGCCTTGCCAACAAGATGCGCGCCTACTCTTTGCAAGATCAGGGGTTTGATACGGTCGAAGCCAATCATCGTCTTGGCTTTGAAGATGATGAACGCGATTTTCGGATCGGCGCTGCACTGTTAAGCAAACTAGGCGTTGGGCAAGTCCGCCTGCTAACAAACAATCCCGCAAAGATTGAGATGATGCAAAAAACAGGCATCACGGTTAGTGAACGTGTTGCCCTGAAAGTCGGTGAGAACCATTTCAATGCTGACTATCTGCGCACCAAGGCCACCAAATCGGGGCATCTTTTGTGACCCCCAATGATCTTGTGCTCACGCCAAAAGGCGTCCGCTTTGCAGGTCGCCTCTATCCCTGCACACATGGCAAGGGCGGTATCGTGACAGACAAACGCGAAGGTGACGGCGCGACGCCGCGAGGTATCCACCGCATTGTAGGGATGCTGCATCGCCCAGATCGCCTTAAACAGCCGACGCCGATGGCACAGCCAATTGGTCCGCGCGATCTTTGGTCTGACGAAGCAACAGATGCGGCCTACAATCACCATGTCCGCGCGCCCTATCCCCACAGCCACGAGGCATTAAGACGTGCTGATCCACTCTATGATCTCGTGATTCTAACCGATTGGAACTGGCCCGACGCGACCCCGCATAAAGGCTCGGCAATCTTCATCCACCAATGGCGCAGGCCGGGATATCCGACCGACGGTTGCATCGCATTTCGACGTGATCACCTGCACGACATCGCATCGAAAATCACACAAAATACACGCCTCATCGTACGGTAAGGCAGATCTTCCTATTTCCATAAATATCCTAGGGAGCGCGAGGGGCTAGCCCCTCGGCTAGATCCGATGAGGCACTCATCGGACAGCCCTCAAAGCTCGTAAGCGCGATCACCAAAAATAGCTGATCCAACACGAACATGCGTCGCACCCAGCGCAATCGCACGCTCAAAGTCACCGCTCATGCCCATAGAAAGTGCAGAAAGCCCATTACGAGCTGCAATCTTCGCGAGCAGCGCAAAATGCAATGATGGCTCCTCATCCGCAGGTGGAATGCACATCAAACCTTGAACAGGCAAATCAAGTGAGCGGCATTCTTCGATAAAACCATCAGCTTCCTGCGGAGAAACGCCTGCCTTTTGCTCCTCTTCGCCGGTATTGACTTGCACAAAAAGCTCTGGACAACGGCCCAATTCCTGCGCCAAACGCGCTATGGTCTTGGCAAGCTTCGCACGATCGACTGTGTGAATTGCATCAAACAATTCCATCGCTTGGCGGGCCTTGTTGGTTTGCAAAGGTCCGATCAGATGTACGGAAATATCGCTGAACTCTTCTTTAAACGCGGGCCATTTGCCAGCGGCTTCTTGCACACGGTTTTCACCAAACACGCGATGACCTTGCTTTAGAACCGCGTGAACACGTTCGTTAGGCTGGACTTTCGACACAGCTATGAGTTGCGCGCTACCTGCACTGCGGCCTGCATCGTTTTCCGCTTTCGCAAATCTATCTTGAATTTCTTTAAGCGACATTAAGCGTCCTCCGTCTTCGTCACAGAGATAGGACGCATCGCCCCAAAAGAAAAGGACGGACCCCGAGGGATCCGTCCTTCTTTAGCTTGACTTGACTTCGAACTTAGAAGCTAAAGCTTACGCCCAAAGAAGCAACTGTTGTCGAGCCGCCGACTTGGCCAACTGCGCCAGTAAGCGTTGCGCCACCTAGGTCGTGAGCAATCTGAACACCAACAGCGTTGAATGTGCCGCCGGAAGCTGCGTCAAGACCGAAGCCGAGGGATGTCGCGTCGGAGATGTTGTAGCCAGTTGTCAACACGATGTCGGAGTTGTCGTTTGTACCAAGACCAACACTGAAGTCGCCGCCACTGTACTTCGCTGCCAACATCCACTGGTTACTGGAGTCTGCGCCAGCTGCGATTGTGATGTTGTTGAACGTGTAGGAAGCTGCGATTTCCTGAGTATTTCCATCAACGTCCATGCCCGCTGCAACAGAGAAGTCGCCAGAGTCAAAACGAACAAGAACGTTGTTGCCACCGTCGCCGAGGCCAACATTGTTGTCTACGCCAGAACCACCAGCTGTGTAATACAGGCTACCTGCGTCAAAGCCGTGGAACGTTGCGACACGTGCCAAAGACTTCATCGCGCCGTGTGTCGCACCAACAGCAAGCGTCAGACCACCGGACTTCATTGTCACTTTATTGTGACCGAGAGTTGCTGTGTCATCACCGTTGTTCATTGTTGCACGGGACGAAGCAGTGAAAGAGATACCGCTGTCTGTCTCAACAGAACCAGCGAATGTTACGCGCATGCGGTGCTTGATAGTTGTAGAACCAGCGCCTGTGCCATCATAAATCACACCCATGTGCGCGTCGCCGCCTACTGTTACGTCTGCAGATGCGATGCCAGCTGTTGCGATCAAAGCTGTCGTTGCGAAAAGAACATTTTTCATTTTGTTTCCCTCGGGGTTTCTATTCTTATGCCTAACTCCGGGGAATCCGTGCTAGGTCTGAAAAGTGTTTCGCTCGTTTAGGGGTAACTTTGCAAGTGCCCCAAATCATGGCGCGAGAAAGCTCTGTGAAATGGTGCAGCTTTGCCACAGTGTATCCCACCAACGATATGCAGGTGGTTGGTGGCAAAATTCGCAAAGTCCGTGGCAGTATTATACACTCGAAAACACTTGCCCCGTCTTATCGACGGGTTTAGGACAAAGAAAACTAAGACGCAGGCAGGAAAATGACACACATTCGCTCCGCTCGACTTCTTTTCATCGCAACAGCATGTCTTTTGCTTGCTGGATGTGGTGGCGCACTTAAATCGGGAGACTCATCGGCTGTTGTAAACAGCAATGACGGTGATGGGGCTGAAAACGCCAGTTCTATTTGGGACGTTCTGCGGCGACCTGACGCGAACACAAATGTTAAGGTTAACAAATACCTGTGGAGTGCGTCGCTTGAAGTTTTGAGCTTCTTGCCCGTCGAATCTGTCGATCCCTTTTCCGGCGTCATTACCACAGGCTATGGCCGTCCACCCGGTGGCGGACGTGCATATCGCGCAACAATCTTAGTAAATGACCCAGCACTCGAAGCACGATCTTTGAACGTTGCCATGCAAACACGGAGTGGGCCGGTCAGCGTTGGCACAGCGCGCGCTGTCGAGGACGCGATCCTTGCGCGTGCACGGCAATTGCGCATTGCGGACGGACGTCTTTAATCAAGACTTCGCCAAACCGGACACCCATTCAAGCTGCGTAGGCAGGCATTGGGTCTTTAGATCATAGGTTTTCAAAACAAACGCGCGTGCTGCTTTCCCAAGTCGCGCGCGCGTCTCCTTATCTTCCAACAGCGCATTCGCTTTCTCAACCAAAGCATCTGCATCAAAGAAATCAGTAAGCCAGCCGGTCTCATCATGCTTGATTGCTTCCAAAACTGGGGCTGTATCAGACGCGAGGATCGCTGCTTCAGTGCTCATCGCTTCCAAAAGCGACCAGCTTAGGACGAACGGGTAGGTGAGATATATGTGCAATCGGCTGACTTGCATCATCGCCAAGAACACATCGTAAGGCACACGCCCCATGAAATGCACACGCGCCCAATCTTCATCGGAAATCTGCTCGCGCACTTCATCTATGTATATCTGCTTCCAAGTCTTCCCACTTGGCGGACGTGATCCGTAGCTGACCTCATCCCCACCAAGCAAAACAACCTGCGCATTTGGCCGTGCTTTCAACAATTTCGGCAAAGCGCGCATGAAAACGTGATAGCCGCGATAAGGTTCAAGATTGCGATTGATGAAGGTAATGACCTCTTCATCCCGCGTCACACTCAGATCGTCCGAAATTTTCAAGACCGCATCCGCGTTGGGCTTCACCGTATTCGTATCAATACCATCATGAATCACGCTAATTTTGTCACGAAACGGCTCTGGAAATGTCGCTGCTTGAAACTTCGTCGGGCTTATGCCCGCATCGCCAATATCAAAATGCAGTGCGTTGTTCAGATTACGCAGCCGCAAGCGAAGCACATTGCCACGCAAATCAGGCGTTGAAAACTCCGGATCGAAGTTCACCGTCTCTTTAGAATTCAAATGATAAAGCTCACAATAGAGTCCCATCTTGGCATTCGGCCACACGTCCTTCAAAAACATAGGTTCGCCCCAGCCGTGATGACCAAGGATCACATCCGGCTCTAACCCCTTGTCTTTCAGAGCCAAAGCTTGGCGATAACAGGCCTCTGCGCGAATAACTTTTGTTTCTAAATCTGACAGCCAAGGATGCACATCTTTCGATGATGACCGTTTGATCCGATACGGCAACAGTGTCACGCCTTTCCAGACCGTACGTTTCTCCACTTTCGGTGTCAGTGAAAACACCTGATGCCCTTGCGCAACCAAAGCAGGTGCCAAATGTTTGTACTGACCGGGGAAATTCTGGTGTATAATAAGGATTTGCATGTGAGAGGGCCTGCTCTTTTGTTTTGGCGACTATAGAAACAGCAATGTGGCACGCCAATGGCGAATTCTGGGGGGTCTTGGCTCTGGACGCTTTAAAGACCATCGCATATCAGGTTTGAAACAGTTTTTAAGGCGCGAACACGCGCAAAAAGGATCACGCTCATGCAACGCTATGACGCCACCACCATAGAAGCGAAATGGCAGGAGGCGTGGAATACCGCCAACACCTTCAAAGCCGAACGTGATGAGAGCAAGCCAAAATACTACGTTTTGGAGATGTTTCCCTACCCGTCAGGCCGCATCCACATGGGCCACGTGCGCAACTACACGATGGGCGACGTGATCGCGCGCTATAAGATGAGCACGGGCCATAATGTCTTGCATCCTATGGGTTGGGACGCATTCGGTATGCCTGCGGAAAATGCTGCGATGGCGATTGGTGGGCACCCAAAGGATTGGACCTACAGCAACATCGCCGATATGCGCGAACAGATGAAACCGCTGGGCCTGTCGATTGACTGGTCTCGCGAATTCGCGACCTGCGATGTCGATTACTACGGCCAGCAACAAGCGCTGTTCCTCGATTTCCTCGACGAAGGGTTAGTCTATCGCAAAAACGCCGTGGTGAACTGGGATCCTGTGGACATGACCGTGCTTGCAAATGAGCAAGTCGAAGCGGGACGTGGTTGGCGCTCTGGTGCTTTGGTCGAGCGTCGAGAACTCACGCAATGGTTCTTCAAGATCTCAGATCACTCTGAAGAATTGCTTGCCGCTTTGGACGGTCTCGACAATTGGCCCGCCAAAGTAAAACTGATGCAGGAAAACTGGATCGGTAAGTCTCGCGGCCTCCAGTTCGCATTCTCAACGATTGATGCACCCGACGGCCATGACCGCATCGAGGTTTACACGACGCGCCCCGACACGCTGAACGGTGCGTCTTTCGTTGGCATCTCACCAGACCATCCGCTCGCCAAACAGCTTGAAAAAGATAATGCCGAGATGCTGGCGTTCAATGAGGATTGCCGCAAAGGTGGCACCACCGCGGAAGAGATCGAAACAGCGGAGAAAAAGGGTTTCGACACTGGTCTGCGCGTGCGCCATCCGTTTGATACAAGCTGGGAACTGCCTGTTTACATCGCCAACTTTATCATGATGGATTACGGTACAGGCGCGATCTTTGGCTGCCCTGCACACGACGAGCGCGACTTTGAATTCGCTACGAAATACGCCCTACCAATCACGTCGACATATCTGCCATCCGAGGACGCTTCGCCCAAGTTGGAAGAAGCCTACGTTCCTGCGAAGACAGAAAAGGTTTTCTACAACGGCGGGTTCGCGGGTGAGCAGTGGCAGACTGGCAATGAAGCGATCAACGCTGCTATCGCCTTCTGTGAAGAGAACGGCATCGGCCAAGGCGTCACCAAATACCGCCTGCGCGATTGGGGCCTGTCGCGTCAGCGCTATTGGGGTTGCCCTATTCCTGTTGTGCATTGCTCTGATTGCGGCGTGGTTCCTGAAAAGAAAGAAAACCTGCCGATCGAGCTGCCTTATGATGTAACCTTCGACACACCCGGCAATCCGCTAGATCGTCACCCTACATGGCGCAATTGCTCCTGCCCGAAATGCGGTAGCCCTGCGCAGCGCGAGACGGATACGATGGATACCTTCGTTGACAGCTCTTGGTATTTCGCGCGTTTCACGTCACCCAATGCAGAAACGCCTGTCGATATGGCAGATGCGGAGTATTGGATGAACGTCGATCAATATATTGGCGGGATCGAGCATGCGATTTTGCACCTGCTCTATTCCCGCTTCTTCGCCCGCGCGATGAAGATCACTGGGAACTTGCCTGCAAAAGCGATTGAACCGTTCGATGCTTTGTTCACACAAGGCATGGTAACGCACGCGATTTATAAACGCGACGGGCAGAATGGACGTCCTATTTATTACTATCCCGAGCAAGTCGATCTGAAAGACGGCAAAGCGTTTCTTAAGGAAGACGGCTCTGAAGTGGATATCATCCCGTCTGCGAAGATGTCGAAATCCAAGAACAACGTTGTTGATCCTTTGAATATCATCTCGGCTTTTGGTGCAGATACCGCGCGTTGGTTTGTCCTGTCCGATTCCCCTCCTGAGCGCGACGTCGAATGGACTGCTTCTGGTGCAGAAGCCTCGTTCAAACATTTAGGGCGCGTTTGGTCGCTTTGCGATAAGATCTCAACGATGGACAAAGACGCGAAAGGCGCGGGCGATGAAGACTTGCTTCGTGAAATGCACAAAGCGATCCGCGATGTGACGTTAGGCGTTGAAAGCTTCGGTTTCAACGCGGCTATTGCCAAGCTCTATGGCTTCACCGCGACGCTGAGCAAATCGAAAGCAAGCCACTCCGCACAAAAGCAAGCAATCATGACGCTCGCACAATTAATGGCCCCCATGACGCCACACCTCGCGGAAGATATCTGGGCGCATCAGCTAGGAGAAGGGTTGATTATTGACGCACCATGGCCCGTCGCTGATGAGGCGATGTTGGTGGAAAATAGTGTGACCATGCCGATCCAGATCAATGGAAAGCGGCGCGCAGAGATCACTGTGCCAACCGACATGTCCAAAGAAGAGGTTGAAAAAGTCGCGCTCAGCGATGAGGCTGTGCTGAGATCACTTGACGGGGCGACGCCCAAAAAGGTGATCGTTGTTCCAGGGCGGATCGTGAATGTCGTACTTTAACAAAAGACATTTCTTACTAGCAGGCGCCGCATTTTTGGTGAGCGCCTGTAATTTCACGCCTGCTTATGGTCCGGATGGCGCAGGTTCGAAACTTGAAGGACGGATCTTTATAGAGGCACCTTCCAACAAAGATACGTATTTGCTCACACGTCGTCTTGAGACACGTTTGGGCCGTGCAGACTCGGCACCCATGACACTTTCGGTTTCCGTATCACACAGCTTGGATGGCCTTGGTGCGACCGCAACCGGATCGAGCACGCGACAACATCGCAAAGGCACCCTACGCTACACGTTGAGCAATTCGAAAACTGAAAAGAAAATCGACTCTGGCAAAATCTCCAACTTCGTCGGATATTCTGTCACTGGGAACACAGCAACATCGCTTGCCGCAGAACGCGCATCAGAAGAGCGCTTGATGAACGTCCTCGCTGACCAATTGGTCGATCGTTTGCTCCTTATCGATCCTAAACGCCTGCCATGAAGCTTTCTGCGCGCGAGGCATCTGGCTATTTCGCCAAACCAGACGCGAGTAAAACGGGGCTACTGATCTACGGGCCCGATGCCATGCGGATCGCTCTGAAACGCCAGCAAGTTATTGCCGCGTTGATTGGTTCGAAAGGCGAAGAGGAAATGCGCCTTACGCGTATTCCAGCGGCTGACTTGCGCAAAGATCCTGCCGCTCTGATCGACGCGATGACCGCGCAAAGCTTCTTTCCGGGTCCACGTGTTGCCTTTGTTGAAGATGCGGGCGATGGCCTAAGCAAAGTGATCGCGCCCGCCCTAGAGGAATGGCGCAATGGCGATGCGCAAATCATTGTCACCGCAGGTCAACTGAACGCGCGCTCGGCTTTGCGCAAACTGTTCGAGGGCCATTCGAATGCCTTTGCGGTTGGTATCTACGACGACCCCCCCTCGCGCGCAGAGATCGAGGCAGAGCTGACGCGCGCCAAAATCACAATGCCTGAACGCGATGTCATGGATGATCTGACAGCCTTATCAAAAGACCTCGATCCCGGTGATTTCCGGCAAACCTTGGAAAAGCTCGCGCTCTACAAACTTAACGATCCAACGCTGCTCTCCAGCGAAGACATCGCCAATTGCGCGCCCACCTCGACAGAGGCAGGTCTCGATGACGTTATCAACATCGTGGCCGAAGCCCGCTCTGGAGAGATCGGGCCGATCATGCGCAAACTTCAAGCGCAAGGCGTGCAACCTGTCGCTCTCTGCATCGCAACGCTCAGACATTTCAAAACGCTCTACGCCGCTGCCAGTGATCCGGGTGGTGCTGCCCAAGGCATCGGTAAACTGCGCCCGCCAGTTTTTGGTCCACGCCGTGATCGTATGCTGCGACAAGCACAAGGATGGGGAATCCATAATCTTGAAGCCGCTTTAAGTCTGATCGTCGATACGGATCTGAAACTACGAAGTGCCAGCCAACACGCGCCAGAAATGGCCCTTGTGGAACGTTGTCTCATTCGCCTCGCCATGATGGCGCGCAAATAAACTGTCAGGAAATCCACGCATGTATGAAGTTTTTGGAACAATCGCGAGCCGCACTTTTCGTGTGCTTTGGGCCTTGGAAGAACTGGGCGAACCCTATGAATTGATCGCCGTTAAGCCCCATGACCCTACGTTGACGGCTGTGTATCCTGCAGGAAAAGTACCTGCATTGCGCGTGGACGGGCAGATCATCAGCGATTCAACAGCGATCATGACCTATTTGGCCGACAAACATGGTGCCCTTTTGGCGACAGCTGGAAGTGTTGAACGTGGTCAGCAAGATGCAATGGTACACGCGATTATTGATGAAATTGACGCAGTTCTGTGGGCGGGTGCGCGGCACAGCTTTATCTTGCCAGAAAACCGCCGTGTACCTGCTGTGAAAGACTCGCTGAAATGGGAATTTAATCGCAACGTCAATCGGCTTGCGGAGCGAATTACTACGCCTTTCGCCGCTGGTGAAACCTTTACGATTGCCGACATCATTCTAACCCATTGCTTGAATTGGTCGATCAGCGCCAAGTTCGACTATGACAGCGAAAAAATGCAGGCCTATGCAAAACAAATGCGCGCGCGCCCCGCGTTTCAACGCGCTAGGGCGCTGGGGTAAGCCCGAGATAACGCGCCGCGCCGCGTCCAGCGGTGCGGCCAGTAGCGAAACACGCGGTAAGCAAATAGCCACCAGTTGGTGCCTCCCAATCCAGCATCTCGCCTGCACAAAATGTGCCTGTCTTGTTCAAGAGCATCAAATGTTCATCAAGCGCAGCTTGAGTAACGCCACCACTTGTAGAGATTGCCTCGTCCATCGGGCGCAAACTAGCGTTATGCAACTTCAAATTTTTGATTATCCTCGCGCACTCGTTTGGGGCCTGCGGCAAAGGGTAGGCGCACTCGTTCAGCAGCGCGAGTTCATGCTTTTGTAACTTCAATGCACGCCGCAAATGGTTCGAGAAAGACGACTTGCCACGCGATTTTGAAAGCGCCGCTTCGACGCGGTGAAGGGCCCAATCAGGTTTCAGATCGACATAAAGCGCATGGCCTTCGCGCACACCATTCGAAACAGAATAGATCCCACTTCCTTCAAGACCATGCTTGGAGATGATCGCCTCACCACGGCTTGTACATGGACCGGAACGGAATGCGACAGCTTTTAGCGCGGTGCCAAAATGGGGCTGCATATGCGCGCTCCACTCAGCAACTATACCTGCGTTTGACGGAGCAAATAGCGCAAGATCTATGCCTTGATCCGTAAAGGCCTTCGCCCATGCCCCATCAGATCCAAGACGCGACCAGCTGCTGCCACCTAATGCGAACACCACTGCATCGGTTTTAAGTGCTTGGAGCCCTTCTGGCGTTTCAAAAACCAGCACATCCTCATCCCAACCTGACCAAAGCCATTTGGTTCGTATTGTAACACCCTGTTGTATAAGCTTCTTGATCCAGGCCCGCAAAAACGGTGAGGCCTTCATCGCTTTCGGAAACACGCGACCTGAAGATCCGGTAAACACCTCTTGTTCAAGATTGTTGGCGAAAGACATCACCTGTTGGGGGCCAAAGGCATCCAACATGGGGCGCAACCATGGCTCTGCGTCCTCATAACGAGAGGTAAAATCAGACAAAACCTCGTCCATTGTCAAATTCAACCCAGACTTACCCGCCATAAGGAATTTTCGGCCCAAGGACGGTTTGCCCTCGATCACAATCACCTCTGCGCCCACGCGAGATAGCTCGTCCGCTGCCATCAAGCCTGCAGGTCCGCCGCCAATAACGATAGCTGTCTTCATGTCGCCCTTGTGCGAATTTCGCCTTTGAGTTCGACAACGCTTTGCGGATAGGGAATTTCAATCCCATTCTCTTTCAGCGCATTCCAAACAATGAACAACACGTCCGAAGTAAACTTGTGACGCCCGTCATCAATGCCATTTACCCAAAACTCCACCGCGAAATTGACACCACTGTCGCCAAAACTGCGCAATTCGCAATCTGGCGGGAATGGTGCAGGCAATATTTCGGGATGTTTAGAGACAGCCTTTTCCACAATGTCAGGAACGAGATTGATATCGGTATCATAACTGACAGAAAATGGAGCTTCATAGCGGTTTGCTGATCCACTATCTGAATAATTCACAACCCGTGTGGTAATGAAATCCTCGTTCGGGACTACGATCCAGCGACCATCATATGTCTCAAGAATTGCGGCGCGTGCGGTCATCTTTACGATTGTGCCAGCTTCACCCCCATCGAGTTCGACGTAGTCGCCAACAGTCGCCTGTCCTTCCAGCAGCAAGATAACACCAGAGATAAAATTGGATGCAATTTTTTGAAGGCCGAAGCCAAGACCAACACCAATCGCCCCCCCGAGAACCGCAAGCGATGTAAGCGAAATACCCATGATGTTCATAAGAACGAGGAAAGCCGCACCAAATATCACAATCTCAGCAGTCTTGGATGCCAGCTCGCGCGTAGCGGAGCGCATCTCGTCCTGTTTCGCTATAAAGTTGGAAGATTGATCGTTAGACCAGCGCCCAAGCCAGAAAATGATGCCGCCAACGACCGCAAATCGCACCAGGAATAAGAGTGAGAACGACAGGTTGCCCAAAGGAACGACTACCATGTCCAGCCGCGTTGTCGCGGTCTCTAGCAATCCAACTGCATGAAGTGCGGCCATCGGGACAAGAACGAATTTGCCCAATAGCTTTAGAAACGCATCCTTAATGATTTGATCTACAAGGATGCGCGTAGCAAGGAATAGAAAGACCCGCTTACCGAACGCGATTACTTCGCCGCTGCCGAATATTGAGCGTGTCACGCTTTCGCCTAGCCCCGTCAGACCGTAAGCGAGAAGCGGCAAAAGCAACGGAGTGAATATTAGTACAAAGCGTCGTGCCCTCGCGAAGATGTTTTGCTGCTCAGCTTGCGGGGTTAACAAACGTGTCACAAAGGGTCGTAGTTTTTGTGTGAGAAGAACTGCCAAAAGATACGCCACAATCAGAATAGCGAATTGTGACCATGCAGCCGGGCTTAAAAGCCATCCTGTAGCGAGCTCCCAACCTTGCGTTGCGTATTGCACTGCTTGTTGGATAATTTCAGGTTGCTGAATGAGGTCCATGTCTGTGTCCACTACTCCACATGCTAGGTATCTGACCTAGTCGAACCAAGATTTCCATAAGAAATCAATTTCAACGGTAATTCCGGAATTTGAGAAATTTGGGGGTTCATCTGTACATAGAGAATTGGATTACTGGGATTGGCGGTGACCTACTCTCCCACGTCTTAAGACGCAGTACCATTGGCGCGGTGGCACTTAACTTCCGGGTTCGGGATGGGACCGGGTGTTTTGCTCACGCTATGACCACCAAACCAAGTAATCCAAGAAGAAGCACGAAGAATGTTTAATGGGATGCAGGTTATCTTTTGCTAGGCAAAAGATATTTTTTCCGACAGCCTAACAAGCTAGGTGCTTCTAAAATTAACGTTGTCCAAGTCGTTTTCGACTTATGGTGTTGTGTATGCTTCTGTTTGGTTCAGTTTAAGTCTAGCTTTTACTGGATCAAATCAAGCCTATCGGACGATTAGTACTGGTCAACTGAGCGTATTACTACGCTTACATCTCCAGCCTATTGACGAGGTGGTCTACCTCGGTCCTCAGGGATACCTTGTTTTGAGGGGGGCTTCCCGCTTAGATGCCTTCAGCGGTTATCCTGTCCGATCATAGCTACCCAGCACTGCTCCTGGCGGAACAACTGGTACACCAGTGGATCGTTCACCCCGGTCCTCTCGTACTAGGGGCAACTCCTCTCAAGTATCCTACACCCACGGCAGATAGGGACCGAACTGTCTCACGACGTTCTAAACCCAGCTCACGTACCTCTTTAAACGGCGAACAGCCGTACCCTTGGGACCTGCTCCAGCCCCAGGATGAGATGAGCCGACATCGAGGTGCCAAACACTGCCGTCGATATGGACTCTTGGGCAGTATCAGCCTGTTATCCCCGGCGTACCTTTTATCCGTTGAGCGATGGCCCTTCCACTCGGGACCACCGGATCACTATGGCCGTCTTTCGACTCTGCTCGACTTGTCAGTCTCGCAGTCAGGCTGGCTTCTGCCATTGCACTCAACGAGCGATTTCCGACCGCTCTGAGCCAACCTTCGCGCGCCTCCGTTACGCTTTAGGAGGCGACCGCCCCAGTCAAACTACCCGCCACACAGGGTCCCGGACCCAGATAATGGGCCGCGGTTAGACATCAAGCAATGCAAGGGTGGTATCTCAAGGGAGGCTCCACCAAGACTAGCGTCCTGGTTTCAAAGCCCACCACCTATCCTGCACATGCATGGCCTGATGCCAGTGTGAAGCTGTAGTAAAGGTGCACGGGGTCTTTCCGTCTAACCGCGGGAAGCCTGCATCTTGACAGGCAATTCAATTTCGCTGAGTCTATGTTGGAGACAGCGGGGAAGTCGTTACGCCATTCGTGCAGGTCGGAACTTACCCGACAAGGAATTTCGCTACCTTAGGACCGTTATAGTTACGGCCGCCGTTTACCTGGGCTTCAATTCGCAGCTCTCACCACTCCTTTTAACCTTCAGGCACCGGGCAGGCGTCAGACCCTATACGTCGTCTTACGACTTCGCAGAGCCCTGTGTTTTTAGTAAACAGTCGCCACCCCCTGGTTTGTGCCCCCAGCTCCAAGTTGCCTTGGAACCGGGCCTCCTTCTCGCGAACTTACGGAGGTATTTTGCCGAGTTCCTTCAACATAGTTCTCTCAAGCGCCTTGGTATTCTCTACCTATCCACCTGTGTCGGTTTAGGGTACGATCTTATAGGAGGGCTATTTCCAGGAACCCGTTAGCAGCCCATTCAATCCAATAAGGATGAACTACGTCTCGGATCCGTCACCACTCCACGGCCCAGGAATATTAACCTGGTTCCCATCGACTACGCCTTTCGGCCTCGCCTTAGGGGTCGGCTTACCCTGCTCAGATTAGCTTTAAGCAGGAACCCTTGGATTTTCGGCGAGAGTGTCTCTCACACTCTTTGTCGCTACTCATGTCATCATTCTCACTAGTGATCTCTCCACCGGATCGCTCACGCGCCGGCTTCACAGAAAGCTCCTTACGTCCAACACCTTCCGAAGAAGGCTAAAGACGTATGGAACTATGTCACACTACGCTCTGCTACCATGCACTATGTGCATCCTAAGCTTCGGCTCATGGCTTGAGCCCCGTTACATCTTCGCCGCAGGACAACTTATTTAGACCAGTGAGCTGTTACGCTATCTTTAAAGGATGGCTGCTTCTAAGCCAACCTCCTGGTTGTTTTGGTCGTCCCACCTGCTTTCCCACTTAGCCATGAATTAGGGGCCTTAGCTGTAGGTTAGGGTTGTTTCCCTCTCCACTACGGACGTTAGCATCCGCAGTGTGTCTGCCGACTAGTACTTCTCGGTATTCGGAGTTTGATTAGGATCAGTAAGGCTGTAGGCCCCCATTACCCATTCAGTGCTCTACCCCCGAGAGTATTCGGTCGACGCTCTACCTAAATAGATTTCGCAGAGAACCAGCTATCTCCGAGTTTGATTGGCCTTTCACCCCTAGGCACAGCTCATCCCGATCTTTTTCAACAGATGTGGGTTCGGTCCTCCAATTAGTGTTACCTAATCTTCAACCTGGCCATGCCTAGATCACTCGGTTTCGGGTCTGATCCATCTAACTCATTCGCCCTATTAAGACTCGCTTTCGCTGCGCCTACACCTAACGGCTTAAGCTTGCTAGATAGACCAAGTCGATGACCCATTATACAAAAGGTACGCCGTCACCCCGCAAGGGGGCTCCGACTGATTGTAGGCGTTCGGTTTCAGGTACTGTTTCACTCCCCTCGTCGGGGTGCTTTTCACCTTTCCCTCACGGTACTGGTTCACTATCGGTCAGTAAGGAGTACTTAGCCTTCGAAGGTGGTCCTCCGATCTTCAGACAGAATTTCACGTGTTCCGCCCTACTTAATACGTCCTATCGTGCTTCTTATACGGGACTGTCACCCACTATGGTTGGCCATTCCAGACCATTCTAATCACATTCAAGGCTCGGCTGGTCCCCGTTCGCTCGCCGCTACTAGGGGAGTATCAATTGATGTCCTTTCCTCCGGGTACTTAGATGTTTCAGTTCCCCGGGTTTGCTCTTATAAACCTATGTATTCAGTCTATAAGTACCTGGTTTTACACCCTGATAACTATCTAACCGAAGCTAGATAATAACAGAATATAATCAGGTGGGTTGCCCCATTCGGAAATCCATGGATCAAAGCCTATTCTCGGCTAACCATAGCTTATCGCAGAGTATCACGTCCTTCATCGCCTCTTACTGCCAAGGCATTCACCAAACGCCCTTCTCGCGCTTGATTTGATCCAGAAAGAGCAAGACTTACGTCATGCAGGGAACAACAAGCTGGTAAGCAATTGTTCCACGCTTTCTAAACCAAAAGCATACATTTTCCCGCCCATTCTATAAGAATGGACAATGAGTAACCCGTGTAGAACCGTCATCCGTGCGGGAGACGCTTCAAGGTTACTCTGGTTAGTGTACTTGACTTGGACAACCTGTTCGTTTCGGACGGGATATTCAAAGAAGTCCGAGGAAGGGACTTAAAAGAACCTTCTTAAACCCGAAGGCCTAAGAACCGCACCGAGATGACTACGTTACTTCGCAGCATCAAACAGTGTTGTTAATTTTTCTCTATATACGATGTGAAGTCATCCGATTGGATGAACAAACACTCTAAAGTGCTTGTTGATCTAATCAGAATTGAAGAATGGTGGGTCGAGGAGGATTTGAACCTCCGACCTCACCCTTATCAGGGGTGCGCTCTAACCAACTGAGCTACCGACCCATTCTCTAATGGGCCTAGTCAGGTATCTGGTGGAGCCTAGGAGGATCGAACTCCTGACCTCCTGAATGCAAATCAGGCGCTCTCCCAGCTGAGCTAAGGCCCCATGCTTTGGAACCGGCGCGTGCTCTCGCTACTCCAAGAAGAGTAGCTGCCGCTGATATGACGACGCCCACTTGGAACGTGGCCACGTTTTGCGCCAGCGCAAAACTGTGTCTGAAGAGATATGAGGACGGCTCGGTCCGACCAGATCACGAAGGAAAACGTGTCTGGCAATATATGAGCAGTTTTGTTTACTGCTCTGCTAAGTGTTTCTAGAGATAAGCAAGCTTATCTGACCGGAAACATCCTTAGAAAGGAGGTGATCCAGCCGCAGGTTCCCCTACGGCTACCTTGTTACGACTTCACCCCAGTCGCTGATCCTACCGTGGCCGCCTGCCCCCCGAAGGTTAGCGCAGCGTCGTCGGGTAGAACCAACTCCCATGGTGTGACGGGCGGTGTGTACAAGGCCCGGGAACGTATTCACCGCGTCATGCTGTTACGCGATTACTAGCGATTCCGACTTCATGGGGTCGAGTTGCAGACCCCAATCCGAACTGAGACAGTTTTTTGGGATTAACCCATTGTCACTGCCATTGTAGCACGTGTGTAGCCCAACCCGTAAGGGCCATGAGGACTTGACGTCATCCACACCTTCCTCCCGCTTATCACGGGCAGTTTCCCTAGAGTGCCCAGCCGAACTGCTGGCAACTAAGGATGTGGGTTGCGCTCGTTGCCGGACTTAACCGAACATCTCACGACACGAGCTGACGACAGCCATGCAGCACCTGTATCTCGTCCAGCCTAGCTGAAAGCTCCATCTCTGGAGCGACGACGAGTATGTCAAGGGTTGGTAAGGTTCTGCGCGTTGCTTCGAATTAAACCACATGCTCCACCGCTTGTGCGGGCCCCCGTCAATTCCTTTGAGTTTTAATCTTGCGACCGTACTCCCCAGGCGGAATGCTTAATCCGTTAGGTGTGTCACCGAATAGTATACTACCCGACGACTGGCATTCATCGTTTACGGTGTGGACTACCAGGGTATCTAATCCTGTTTGCTCCCCACACTTTCGCACCTCAGCGTCAGTATCGAGCCAGTGAGCCGCCTTCGCCACTGGTGTTCCTCCGAATATCTACGAATTTCACCTCTACACTCGGAATTCCACTCACCTCTCTCGAACTCAAGACTAGCAGTATCAAAGGCAGTTCCAGGGTTGAGCCCTGGGATTTCACCTCTGACTGACTAATCCGCCTACGTGCGCTTTACGCCCAGTAATTCCGAACAACGCTAACCCCCTCCGTATTACCGCGGCTGCTGGCACGGAGTTAGCCGGGGTTTCTTTACCAGATACTGTCATTATCATCTCTGGCGAAAGTGCTTTACGACCCTAAGGCCTTCATCACACACGCGGCATGGCTGGATCAGGCTTGCGCCCATTGTCCAAGATTCCCCACTGCTGCCTCCCGTAGGAGTCTGGGCCGTGTCTCAGTCCCAGTGTTGCTGATCATCCTCTAAAACCAGCTAAAGATCGTAGACTTGGTAGGCCATTACCCCACCAACTATCTAATCTTACGCGGGCTAATCCTTCACCGATAAATCTTTCCCCCGAAGGGCGTATACGGTATTACTCTCAGTTTCCCGAGGCTATTCCGTAGTGAAGGGCATATTCCCACGCGTTACTAACCCGTCCGCCGCTCGGTCCCGAAGGACTGCGCTCGACTTGCATGTGTTAGGCCTGCCGCCAGCGTTCGTTCTGAGCCAGGATCAAACTCTCAAGTTGAAAAGCATTACTGCTTATCCTTGACGTCGAACCTTTGCACATCGAATGATTGTTCAAATCATTCATCTTCTGTTTGTTGTGCTAAAGACTACAAAGTAGTCAGAAGCCGTCCAAACAGTGAAGCTGACACTAGATCATCGAGCCGAAACTCTACTAGCGCGATATGCCGAGGTTGATCCATCGAATGAACCAAACCGCCCACATATCTCTTCAGTTAACTATCAATTTCAAATAACGTTGAGACAACAAAAACAAGTGCGCCGTAAAATTCTCAGCGCGCCCCGCTTGCATTACCTCGATTTTAGTCCCTGACTTTGCTTCGCTTGGTCAGTGCCGCGCCGACCATGTCGTCGCTGCTGAAACGGGTTCTAGTGTTATCACCCGATAGCCGCAAGAGGTTTTTTCAACTAAATTCACTTTTTTCTAGTTTTCCTGTTTTACGAACGAAAACAGCAGTTTGCAGCGCATTCTTAGCAATATGATTACGCAAACATTGACTTCCCTAGGGTCGCTTTCGTCCCAATGTGGATAAAGTCTGAGTTATCCACAGTCTCTGCCATGAATCATCGCTGTAATGGCAGCGTTTTCTTTGGAACCCTCAAAGCAAGCAGTCCAATAACGACAAGCATATAGGAGATAGGCTCTATCTGTATGCCTTTTGCCACCATCACAAAGTGCAAAGCGCCAACGAAGGCGATTCCATATGTAAGTTTATGAAGCTTTCGCCACCGCACACCCAATTTTCGGACACTCAAGTTATTCGAAGTAACCACCAAGGGAATCATCAGAACGAATCCGACCATTCCCACGGTTATATAGGGACGCTTCAAGATATCGGCCCAGATCTGACTGACGATCTGTACATCGAGCACCAACCAAACCAACAAGTGCGAAAACACATAAGTAAAGGCTAACACACCAATTGCGCGGCGAAACTTGATAAGGTTCACACCCAAGTGCTTGCGCAGCGGTGTGATGCAAAGTCCGGCGATCAACAGTTTAAGCGCAAACTCGCCCAGCTCATGTTCGAGCGATTTGATCGGCTCTGCGCCCAACCCACCCGTCAAACCCAGATATAGAAACCAACCAGCGGGCGAAATGCCCAGTATATAAACAAGCCAGTTAGGGACACGGCGCGCTATTTGATTGACTCTATCCGTGATCATTCCGTTTCAATCCTTATGGGAAGATGCGCGAAGGCGCGAATAGTGTTGTTCATGGCAATTGTAGGCGCGCCTTCCAGATGCCAGCACTTAACCAGCGTCAGCATCGCAGTAATCAAACTAACAAGCTCAAGCCGCGCCAGATGCAGGCCCATACATGTGTGCACGCCATGTCCAAAACCGATGTGTTTGCGCACGGCCCGGCGCACATCAAAGGTATTAGGGTTCTCCCAAACAGCATCATCGCGATTGGCGGAGGCATAGATAGCGATGATCCGCGATCCCTGTTCAATATCAACACCGCTGATTATCGTGTCTTGCGCCACATAACGAGAGAACGCGCGAATGGGTGTTGTCATACGAACAATCTCCTCAACCGCGTTTGCCACCAAAGACGGGTCTTCACGCAAGAGCTGCCATTGCTCTGGGTACTTGGCAAAGTAGTAGGCCGCAAACCCCGCCACCGAAATTGTCGTATCAAGCGAGGGGTTAATGTAGTCACGCATTTGCTGCGCAGCTTCGCTTTCGGACAGTCCCTTTTCAGCCGCTACCTCGAAAATACGTTTCGCTAAACCACCATCTTTAAGGCGTTCAGGTTTGCCATACTCTGAAAGGAACCTCTGCAATCCGACCAGATCGTCGAAGGCCGCCTTGCTTCGCGCGTTACGTCCCTCAAATAAATTGAAGGTTGCCGATGCCCATTTAAGCATACTGCCCTCGCCCGCATCGCCCAATCCAACAAGATCTACCACTACTGCCAGCGGCAAGACCTGCGCGAACTCTGTCACCGCATCAAAGTGCTTCTTTTCAGAAAGCGTAAATGCCAGATCCTGCGCAATGCTTTCAATGTGTGCCCGAAGCGGTTCGATGTTCTTGGGCATAATGGGTCGCGCAGTGATCGAACGACGTTTGTGATGCAAATCACCATCTGAATTCAGCGTCGATCCCACAAGCATCGCATTCACATCGTCATTTAACGACAAGCCCTTACCAGACACGAAGACATCTGCGCGTCGCAACACATCTTTGACCTCCGCATCACGTGCGACAGCGTAGGCGTTATTCTGTTCCAGCCAAACGACGGGACCAATTGCACGCATGTCCGCGTAATGAGGCAGCGGATCAAGAATGAATGCATCGCCGTAAAAGTCGGGGTGATATGAGATCGCTTTCATACTACGACGATTACAAATGCATCTAGGCCGAACAAGACTAGAAATTCTTCGTCATATCCATTCCAGCATAAAGGCTCGCGACCTCTTCCTCATATCCGTTGAGCATCGAGGTCGGCACTCGCTTAGCAAACAAACCACCGCCAATCTTGCGCTCTGTCGCTTGGGACCAACGTTTGTGATCCACTTCGGGATTCACGTTCGAAAAGAAACCGTATTCGCGTGCGTTCGCAATGTTCCAGCTTGTGGGTGGTTCCTTATCCGTCAGGGTGATTTTTACTACGGATTTGATCGACTTGAAGCCATATTTCCATGGCACGACCAAACGCAAGGGCGCGCCGTTCTGATTTGGAATATCTTTGCCATAAATGCCTGTCGCCATGATCGTCAAAGGATGCATCGCCTCATCCAGACGCAGACCTTCTACATAAGGCCACTGCAAGACGGCGGTTTTCTGGCCTGGCATTTCCTCAGGACGATACAACGTCTCAAACGCAACATATTTCGCAGAGGACCGCACACCCGCAAGATCGAGCATGTCTTTCAACTCAAATCCGTTCCAGGGAACAACCATCGACCACGCTTCCACGCAGCGGAAACGATAAATCCGCTCTTCGATCGTCATCTTCGCCATTATGTCCGCGAAATCGTACTCGCCGGGCTTATCGACCAGACCATCAATCGTAACGGTCCAAGGGGTTGTCGTCAGGCTGCCCGCATTTCGCGCAGGGTCGTCTTTGCCCGTGCCAAATTCATAAAAGTTGTTGTAGCTGGAGATGTCTTCAAAGCTGTTCGGCTCTAACACCTCCTGCGCAAGGGCTGCGCGTGGCCCGCCAATCGCAGCTGCAAGCCCCAGACCCGCCGCACCCGCCATAATTTGACGTCGATTAAGAAACACCGAATGATCCGTAACATCCGCGTCGTTCAACACATTCTTCCAGCGATTGGCCATTTAAGCACTCCTTTGTTGATCGCAACATAGCTAGCAAATGGCTACGGACCAGTGCCTGCACACTCACAATGCCGTGCCGGGAGTGCAACAATCACCTTCCCCTCGTGGATTTTACGAGGCACTCTTGCCCTCAAAGGGATTTGAATATGATTGATAGACCCGTCGGAGCGCTTGTTTCTAATTGGAGCACCTCACCTGCGCCAAAGCATATGACTCTTGAAGGGCGCTATTGCCGTTTGGAGCCGCTGAATGCTGAAAAGCACGCAGCACTTCTGTTCAACGCATTTGAAGGGCAAGACCATCTTTACGACTACTTACCCGCAGGTCCGTTTCATTCGGCCGCGCAATATCATCGTTGGGTAAAAGAAGTGACAGCCGATGAAAGCAATCTGTTTTTCGTTGTCTATGATACCGCAAAGCAGGCCTATTTGGGTGTTCTGAGCTATTTGCGGATCGCGCCTGCGGCTGGCTCAATCGAAGTTGGTAATATCAACTTTTCCGCTGGTATGCAGCGCAGCCCAGTATCCACGGAGGCTATCTATCTGACCATGCAATGGGCTTTTGAGGCAGGATATCGTCGGTTTGAGTGGAAGTGTAACGCGTTGAACCGCCCGTCTCGTCAGGCAGCCCAGCGTTTGGGCTTTAGTTATGAAGGGGTCTTCCGCCAAGCTTTAGTTGTGAAAGGGCGCAATCGCGATACCGCTTGGTTTGCGATGATCGATACAGAATGGCCCGCATTGAAGGAAGCGTATCGCGTCTGGCTGGATCCCACGAATTTCAACGCTGAGGGTCAGCAGCGCGAGCGTCTTGGCGATCTAACAGGCTTGGTACGCGTGACTGGAGATCCATCGCTTTAGATAACGCTTTCCTGAGCGAACATGCGTTCGCGCACCAATCCTGCAAGCCGTGCGTGATGGCTATGGACCGTGTTTCCTTCCGCGCCCGCATACACAAGTTTTCCCGCAGCGCGTCCTAATTGTTCATCCTTGGCGCTTTTCGCCACGCCCTGAAGAAACTGCGCTACATATTGGAGCGTTTTCAAATCAGCGAAACCCGATAACATTTCAGAGGCATGCGCCATGTCATCGCGATATGCCAATGGATCAGGATCAACGACTTCATCAGTGATCGTGCGCAAGCCTGATGGCCGCATTTCTTCAGGAATGGCTTGCAAGATCGAGGTTTGAAATTCAGCCAGTGCTGCAAGCGGCTTGCTGAGAAAACCATCTGCGCCAGCGGCAAGCGATACGGCTTCATTCATGTCATCGCCGCTAACCCCTAGAATCGCTGGAATACGCTGGTCAGCGTTTGCAAGTTCATGAATAAGCTCTGCCCCAGACCCATCGGGCAATCCAAGATCAATAATGACGGCACTTGGTCGATAGACCTGCAAATGACGTCGTGCTGAACGCAAGCAATCCGCACGGCGAATGCGCGCACCACTGCGTAGACACAGTAATCGCATGGCGTCACAGGCATAACGGCTGTCTTCAACGACCAGTATGGTAAGCCCTAACAATGGGCGTAACGCTGTCGGCGTCGGAGTTAGCGAGATATATTCCAGTTCATTCATAATTCCCTCGAATCTAAAGCGGCTGGCTCTCACGCTAGGACAACAGCCCTAACAACCCATTAAGACCCCCGCGTCTTTGCGTCGCTTGCCCACACAACTTTGTCGCTTCATATACAAGGAAACAAAGCTGAACCGGAGAAGTCCCATGATTGGACGATTGAACCACGTAGCCATTGCGGTCCCTGATCTAGAGGCCGCATCGAACCAATATAAAGACGCACTTGGCGCCAAAGTCGGAGCACCGCAGGATGAGCCGGATCATGGCGTGACGGTTGTATTCATCGAACTGCCCAACACGAAGATCGAACTGCTTTATCCACTGGGCGAAAACAGCCCTATCAACGGCTTTCTCGAAAAGAATCCCAGCGGCGGCATTCATCATGTGTGCTATGAAGTCGATGACATCATCGGCGCGCGCGATAGCCTTGTTGCATCTGGTCTGCGCGTCCTCGGAAATGGTGAACCAAAAATAGGTGCCCACGGCAAACCTGTTATCTTTTTGCACCCCAAAGATATGAACGGTGTGCTGACCGAGCTGGAGCAAGTATAATGGGCGTTACTTCAGCACTCGTCCTGTTCGCGGTCATCTGGTTCATGACCTTCTTGATCGTGATCCCGATCCGTCTCCAAACCCAAGGCGACGTTGGCACCGTCGTTCCCGGAACGCACGCTGGATCGCCCGAAAATCACAACCTCAAGAAAAAGGCGTGGATCACCACCGCAATCAGCGCTGTTTTATGGTGCATCATTGCGGGCACCATAATTTCAGGCAAAATTAGCGTGCGCGATCTGGATTGGTTTGACCGGATGGGCGGCGCTTCTCAATCTCGTGAAACAGATGGGTAAAGGTCGCCGCGCCTAGGATCGGAATAAACAAGTTCAAGAGTGGCACTGTCAGCGGCAGTGCCATCAAGCATCCCGCGAGCCAGATCAAGCCGAAATTCTCTTTGCGCGCTTGCTTTGCACCCGCACGCCCAAGGCGACGCATCGCGGCAATCTGAAAATACTCCCGCCCCAGTAAAAAGCCGTTAAGCCCCCAGAAAATGAAAATCGCTGCAAACGGCAGGATCGCATATATCAAAAATGCTACAAGATTGGCCCCAATCAAGATCCCCAGAAAATTCAGCGTGTCCCGTAAGGATTCATAGAACGGCGTCGGCGTGACAGATGGCAAAGTGGGGTAGTGCTTTGCTTCAACCGCAGATGCGACTTCATCCAGAAACAAAGATGTAATGGCAGAGGCCACAGGCACCATCAAAAAGATAGATAAGAAAAGCATTAAGAACAACGACCCCCAGCCTAGCAGATCGCCGATCCACGTGACTTCGCCGATGACAGGCAGCACTAAACTGCCATCAACCGCTTCATTCATCAGCGTCAAGAAAAGCGCATAGAAACCGGCAAGCAAGGCGATTGTTAGGATCACACCCAAAAACAAGACACGGCGAAATCGCGGATCGCCCATTTGACCGACGGCTTTGAAGAACGAGGAAAAGATCATGCCTCGACCCACATCGTTAGTGTCTCAAGATTAGGGCGCGGGCGCTCGGGCGGGGCCATCTTTTCTGTTCCAATATGAATTATGCCCGCGATACGTTCGTCAGATCCCAAGTCCAAACCGGTTTCAACAAACTCACGATCATGCGAGGGCCAGCCAGAAAGCCAATTCGCACCCCACCCGCTCGCCAAGGCCGCATTTAAAAGTGCAAGGCAAACAGCTCCTGCGGAATAGGTCTGCTCAATCGCGGGGACCTTCTCAGAGGGCTTTTGCGCCTCAACGACGACAACAGCCAATTCACCGGTCACAAATTGTGCAGCGCCTTTAGTGATTTTCTCTTCATCAAACCCAAGCGCCACACCGCGCACGCGCACAAGCTCTACCAAACGATCCATCGCGGCCCCTTGCAGGACGATAAAGCGCCACGGCTCCAGCTTGCCATGATCCGGTGTTCGTCCGGCAGCAGTCAGGATTGGTAGTAACTCTTCTTTCGTTGGCACAGGCGCTTGCAAGGTCTTTGCAGGACGCGAACGACGGTTCAGAAAAAATTCCATCGCTTCAGGATTTGGATCAGGCACAGAGACTTCCTTATTATTGAACGCTACATCATCACGAAGTGGCGTCATTTCAACCACTAAGCCCAAGTGCGTCGCGCATTTTCGCAATCTCGCCGCTAACAAACGCCTGATGCGGCGCGCCCGGCTGGCGAACAAGATTGAGTGGGGCCATGGGATCAGCCGCCTCGATACGGCTCCCGCTCATTTCTTGCAAAACCGCATGGCCACAGAAAGGAACGTAAACTTCAGAATATCCCCCTTCATGCGCCATCATCACGCGGCCCTCGCAAATCTCATCCGCGAGCGTCATCACCTGACGGGTCAATTGTCGGAACGTATCGGCCGTAGCCATCATACGCGCCAAAGGATCAACAGAGGTCGCGTCAAACCCGCAGGCCACAATAATTACATCGGGCTGATACGCACGCATTTGCGGAATCACGATCGTTTCCATCACCTCAAGATAGCTGGCATGACCCGCCCCTGGAGGCAGCGGAACATTCAAATTGCACCCCTCGCCCGCACCCTTTCCGCGATCCTCAAACCCACTGGTCACAGGTGGAAAATTGTTCTCTTGATGAATGGAGATCGTCAGAACATCGCCCCGATCATAATAGATCGCTTCCGTACCATTACCGTGATGCACATCCCAATCAATGACGGCAACGCGCTTTGCTAAACCTTTGGCGAGTGCTGACTCAATCGCGATGGAAATATTCGCGAGCAAACAAAAGCCCATCGGCTGTTCCGGCAAACAGTGATGTCCGGGCGGACGTGACAGCGAATAGGCGTTCTGTAACTCACCCTTTAACACGGCCTCCAAGGCGGCCTTCGCAAGGCCCGCAGAAGTGGCCGCGATATCATATCCACCGGGACCAAAAGGGCAGCGCTCGCCAATCTCACCACCACCCGTGTCCGACATCTCTTTAAAGGCATCAAGATAACTTGCCGGATGTACGCGCAACAGATCCTCGCGACTAGCGGGCGTAGCACCCTGCATCGCAAGCTCACCAGACAGCCCCGTCATATCCATCAGATTTTTAAACCGGCGCTTGCTTTCAGGGCTTTCAGGTAGACCACCATTCACCATGGGTTGGATCAAACCACCTACAGGCATCATGCTCGCGTAGTTTCCACCACTGTGCCAGAAACAGCTTTCGTCCCAGAAAAACCCCGTCTTCATTTTCGATCCTCTCTTTGCGCGTTGCCAAAGTTTAGGAGCAGCGGTTCGCTCAAGCAACGGCAACTGTGCAAATTCGTGACTGGTATTGCCCAGACGGCCCGCCTATCTTGAACGTAAACTAATACTGCTCGAGGTGCGAATACGCATGATCAGATATCTCTCCATACCACTCCTTGCAGTAAGCCTAAGCGCGTGCGTCTCCACCCCCAGCCCTGAACCAGCAGCGCCAAGCCAGTCCAGCGTATCAGCACCGACATCCGCAAATGCAGAGCAAGCCGCACGCCAGTTTGTGAAAGTTGTGCAAACCGTTGAGCCCGTCGCAGAAGCAGAATGCCGCGCGCGGACTACGGATCTGAACTGTGACTTCAACATTGTCGTCGATGATCGTCCGGGCCAAGCACCCAATGCATTTCAAACGCTCGACAAAAATGGCCGACCTGTTCTAGCGTTCAACATTCCTTTGATTGCGACCGTGCGCAACGCGGACGAGCTCGCTTTTGTTATGGGCCATGAGGCTGCACACCACATCCAAGAGCACCTCGCGCGCCAACAAGTAAACGCGACAGCAGGTGCGTTGATATTCGGGGGCCTTGCCGCAATCACTGGCGGTGGCGAGCAAATCGTGCAAACGGCCCAGCAAGTTGGCGCGACAGTTGGCGCGCGCGGATACTCCAAAGATTTCGAGCTTGAGGCAGATCGCCTTGGCACGGTGATCAGTCACAAGGCGGGCTATGATCCTGTGCGCGGCGCTGCATTCTTCACGCGCATCCCCGATCCTGGCAATACCTTCCTCGGCACACACCCACCTAACGCATTACGCATCAACACAGTCCGCAAAACTGCGGCCAAGCTTTAGTAGTGTTTCAGATTACCCATGTGGTCACTGACCGTGGCTCTAAATATGCAGTAAGCGGCGCACCTGCAAAAGGCAAAGCTGATGCCTTAGCCTTCCTTAAGGCCCTCAAACGTAACAAGCGTTTCGCCAAAGCGACCCACAATACATGGGCGCTCCTGTGTCACGAAACCGGGCCCATCAAGAACGACGATGGCGAAAGCGGTGCAGGCGCGATCATCCTGCGTATGCTGGAACGAGCCGAACTGTATGATCATCTCATTGTCGTCACGCGCTGGTATGGCGGCGTGCATCTCGGCGGTGATCGATTTCGCCGCGTGCAGGATTGCGTTAACGCCTACTTGTCTGAGGCTCCTGATTTCCCATAAGCCCCCTTCAAAACGATTGACAAAACCCGCCTTTCACCGCCTCTTAAAGCCCAGCTTTGGGAGTATAAAATATGCTAGGTCAAATGATGCAAGGCAACTTGCTAATCTCGTCACTTATTGATCATGCGGGTCGCTATCACACCAGCACTGAAATCGCCTCTGTTGAAATGGATGGCAGCGTAAGCCGTTCTAATTGGGGCGAGGTTCAGCGAAATTCTAAAAGGCTTGCGAGCGCGTTGACCAAGATGGGTCTGAAAACATCTGCACGCTGCGCAACAATTGCGTGGAACAATCGACGCCATCTTGAGATTTATTTTGGCGTGTCCAGTGCGCAATTCGTGTGCCATACAATCAACCCACGTCTTTTCCCTGAGCAACTTGTTTACATCGTGAACCATGCCGAAGACGAAGTTCTGTTCATTGATGCAACGTTCCTCCCCCTCGCAGCCGCGCTCAAAGATAAAATGCCAACGCTCAAGGCGATCATCCTCATGGGTCCGCGCGATGAGGCAGCGCTAGAAAGCGTGCCAGAGTTGCAGTTTTATGATGAATTCATCGAGACGGGCGATGAGAATTTCGTTTGGCCCGACTTTGATGAAAATACCGCGTCCAGCCTGTGCTACACCTCTGGCACAACGGGCAATCCCAAGGGTGTTTTGTTTTCACATCGCTCCACCATGCTGCACAGCTTCGCTGCCGCTTTGCCCGATTGCATCGGCTTTTCTGCGCGCAATATCGTGCTGCCTGTCGTGCCCATGTTCCACGTCAACGCATGGGGCACGCCCTATGCAGCAGCGATGGTTGGGTGCCAATTGGTTCTGCCAGGGCCAGGTCTCGATGGTTCAAGTCTGTTGAAGCTGATCGATGCAGAGCAGGTTGATATCGCATTGGGTGTGCCTACGATCTGGCAAGGCTTGCTTATGGCCGCCAAAGACTCGGGAAGCACCCTAAGCAGCCTTAAACGCACAGTTGTGGGTGGCTCCGCCTGCCCGCCGTCGATGATCGACACGTTCCGTGATGTCTATGGCGTTGATCTTATTCACGCATGGGGCATGACAGAGATGAGCCCGCTTGGCACCTCCAACCAACCGCTTGCGAAACACGCGATGCTCCCGATTGAAGCCCAGCGCAAGCTACGTGAAAACCAAGGGCGGCCTCCATACGGGATCGAACTGAAAATCGTCGATGAGAACGGTAAAGACCTACCTTGCGATGATGTCGCTCAGGGCGATTTGCTGGTGCGCGGTCCTTGGGTGCTTTCGGGGTATTTCAAGCCAGAGAGGGATGACGAGCTACGCGATGGTTGGTTTGATACAGGCGATGTCGCGCGGATTGATGCGGATGGCTACATGACGATCTGTGATCGCTCCAAAGATATCATCAAATCAGGTGGCGAATGGATCAGCTCTGTCGAACTCGAAAATATCGCTGTCGCACATCCAGACCTTCTTGAAGCCGCCGTCATCGGTGCCGCGCATCCTAAATGGGATGAACGCCCCGTGCTTGTCGCTGTAAAGGCAAAGGGCTGTGACCCAAAGCCGGATGATTTGATCGCATTCTTTGACGGAAAAATCGCGAGCTGGCAAAAGCCGGATGCGGTTGTATTCACAGATGCTCTTCCCCGCAATGCGACGGGCAAGGTGCTCAAGCGCAATCTGCGTGATGAATTCGGACAAGTCCTGATGGGCTGACACCGCCCCAACCTACCTTCGGGGCGCAAAGATTCTATCGTTTTGCGAAGATCAGCTTCTGACGTATCTGCGCGATGACGTCGCAAATATTCCCTACCCTGCGCTTTGGGACTTACTGGGCGTTGGGGCTGAGGGCGACGAAACGCCCGTCGAATGCGCATTACGCGAAACGAAGGAGGAGTTCGCGCTCACCTTACCCTTGAGCCGCATCATCTGGTCGCGCGCATATCCAAGCATGCTGATAGAAGACACTATAAATTGGTTCTTTGTCGCGCCGATCACCGCAAAAGAGATCGAAAGCATAGAACTCGGCGAGGAAGGTCAGCAATAGCGTATGATGCCGATTACAACTTACTTGGATCGCCCGGAGGCGATCCCCCACCTCAAAGCACAAATCAGGGATTTCTTATCCAAGAAAATCTGAAATATCGCGACCCAGCAAAGCATTGCTTGCATGTGCGACGGCTTCCGCCTCACTGTCAAAGGTCGGATCAAACGCGAAGGATGATTTATCGCTGTTCACAACTTCGGCACGCCAAACACCGTCGGTTTGTTCTGTCATGATTTGAAAATTGTGACCCTCTACGGTGATCTCTGTACGCGAAGTGCTCATGTTGTCTGCCTTTGAATTGCGTCACACAGACACCTAGCCGCAAATGTTACCTCGTCGCAAGGAAGCCGCCAGTTTCTTGAAAACTTCCTCCTGTCGTATCGGTATGATCCACAGAAACGGTTCCGACGGCTTCGTTGCCTGTGGCGCCACCTATCAATCCTGCGAAGCTCCCTGTCGCTGGGTTCCACACGATTTGGCCATTTACGATTTCGCCGCCTGTTGTCGCACCTGAGAACCGACCAGCATTGCTTATTGTGGCTGATCCTAAATCAAGTGTGCTGAGAGGGTTCACCGCATCTAAAGTATTGTCGGGTTTAAGGCGTAGCACACGATTTGTGATGGAGCCGCTTATCGTCGCCGCTGCGAAATCAACATCCAAACTTGCCCGTCCATTGACCCGTCGCGTGGGCGTAAAGCCAACGTAGTCTCCATTAAACTCCGCGCTTCCTGTGAGTGGAAGTTCCGCAGCACTCGTACGACCAAAAGCGGCAAGCCTTTGAACATTTCCTGCGAGGCCACCAGAGTAAACGACGACTCTGGTGCCAATTCCTTGGCCAAGGTAGGCGTTATGTGTTTCTGTCGGGTCTCGCATGGCTAAAATACCATTGTAGTCAGCCGTAAAGAAACGATTGAGTTGTGCATCAAGACCAGGCGCGGAAATCGTAAATATCTGAAATGCGGGATTGTAGTTTGCATCATCAATATTCCCGATCAACTGGCCGATTGAATCGTCCGTTGCAGAAATCGTGATCGTACTTGGTTCATCATCATCTTCATTGTCGCCACCATCCCCGTCATCATCATCGCCGTCATCATCGTCACCACCACAGGTTTCGAGTAAACAAATGACTTCAGCCTCAGGATCGCCATTGGAGCAAGCAGATACAGCAAACAAACAGAATAGAAATAAGAGTCTCAGTAACATGATTACTAACTAAGCAGGATTGGTTAGCAAAACCTTAAGCGTCTAAAATACCCCACAGATCATATTCGCCGGCTTCATCAACTGTGACCGTGACAATGTCGCCCACGTTCAGCCCTTCGTAACCTTCATCGATAAACAGATTGCCATCAATCTCAGGCGCATCCGCCTTAGTGCGACACGTCGCAGCTTCATCATCAATCTCGTCAACGATAACCTCCATGCGCGTGCCAACTTTCGCCGCCAGCTTCGCCTCTGAAATCGCTTGCGCTTTTTCCATGAAACGGTCCCAACGCTCTTGCTTAACCTCGTTTGGGACATGATCAGGCAAAGCATTGCTACGCGCGCCGTCAACATTTTCGTACTGGAAACACCCAACACGATCGAGCTGCGCTTCGTCCATCCAATCGAGCAACGTTTGGAACTCTTGCTCTGTCTCACCCGGATAGCCAACAATAAAGGTCGAGCGCAAAGTAATGTCAGGACATGTCGCACGCCATGCGGCAATCTCGTCCAAGGTTTTCGAGCCAGCCGCAGGACGCGCCATACGTTTCAACACATCAGGATGCGCATGTTGGAAGGGGATATCGAGATAGGGGAGCAAACCGCTCTCAGGATCGGCCATCAAAGGAATCAATTCGCGCACAGATGGGTAAGGGTACACATAATGCAGCCGTACCCACGCGCCGAGCTTGCCCATTTCACGGCTTAGATCAGTGATATGCGAACGCACCTCGCCATCTTTCCAAGGGTTCACATCATACTTGCGATCAAGGCCATATGCAGAGGTATCTTGCGAGATCACCAGCAGCTCCTTCACGCCACTCTCCACCAGCTTTTCCGCTTCCCGCAGAACAGCATGGGCAGGACGCGACGCAAGACGACCACGCATATCAGGAATAATGCAGAACTTGCACTTATGATTGCAGCCCTCTGAGATCTTAAGATAACTGTAATGCCGTGGTGTTAGCGACACGCCAGAGGTAGGCAAAAGATCCACAAACGGATCAGGTGATGGCGGCGCCGCGCTATGCACTGCGTCCAAAACCTGTTCGTATTGATGTGGGCCAGTGACAGCCAAAATCTTTGGGTGATGTTCGCGAATATAGTCTGGCTCTGCGCCTAAACATCCTGTCACGATAACCTTGCCGTTCTCTTGCAAGGCCTCACCAATCGCATCAAGGCTTTCCGCCTTTGCGCTATCCAGGAAACCACACGTGTTCACGATGACCGCATCTGCGCCCGAATAATCAGGCGAGATACCATACCCCTCGGCGCGAAGCCGCGTCAGGATACGTTCGCTGTCGACCAAAGCCTTAGGACAACCAAGGCTGACCATACCAATGCGGGGCTGGCCGGGACGCGCGGCGTCGGGCAGTTTGGCAGAAGGCGCTAGATCAGGGCGAAGCGAAGGGGGGTTCTGTGTCATGGCGCGCTCTATACTGGCAACTGCGTGCTAAGAGAAGAGAAACCGCACAAGCAACCTCTTGCCGCTCTTCTGAAAGTGAGCGCCCTTAGGTTGCAGTAGGGCAGCACCCAGCATAGAATCGCGAAAAACAGGCGGAGCAGCCAGATGCGTTTCTTGATCCGATTGATCGTGATCGTCCTTGTGGCGGTCGCCATTGCTATTGTTGGCCTGTTGATGCTGCCCGGCGAAAAAATCGCGCGCATCGCCGCGGACCAGCTTAGCAAACAAACAGGACGCGCGGTCGACATCAGCTCCGAGACCTCGATCAACCTTTATCCGACCCTTGGCGTCACCACTGGCCCTGCCAGCATTGCCAGCGCAGATTGGGCCAAGAACGGTCCTTTGATGACCGCGGATAGCCTCGCCATTGGAATCGATGTGCCTGCCTTGATCGGTGGCACCATCCGCATCACCAAGCTAGAAGCGAAAAGCCCCCGTATCGTGCTGGAGCGCGCAGCGGACGGGCTCACGAACTGGGACCTCCTCCCCAGTAGGGAACCCGTCGAAACGACAGAACCTGTCAACGAGACCACCGAAGACCAAAGCTATGATCTATCGCTAGAGCGCGCTTTGATCACCGATGCAGGTCTGCGCTATATCGATCATGGCACAGGCACCGATCAGGATCTCAAGAATGTTGATATTGATCTGCGGTGGCCGTCTTTAGGCGGTCCGGCTGAACTGATTCTTGGCATTACTCCTTTCACTGAACGCCTAAACTTGAACACGACAGTTGGCGACGTGATGGGTCTTATTGGTGGGTCGCAAACCACAGTTATCGGCGCGCTTAACGCGGCTGGGGCCGACCTTAGTTTCGAGGGCATCGCTTCGATCAAACCCGAAGCAGCGATGCAGCTCACAGGCAGTATTCCTAACGTCGGTGCTTTGATGCGCGCACTGGGCCAGGACCCCGCAACATTCGGCTTAGCGCCTAACTTCAACCCAAGTGCTGATATCAATAGCCAAGTGAATTTCGATGGCACGCGTCTTGCTTTGCGCGAGATGGCGCTCGCGCTCAACACATCGACCGTATCAGGCGACGCAGACGTCGTTCTTGCGCTTGGATCACCACAAGTCACCGCAAAGCTGAACGCAGATATCAAGAACGCTGGCGCTTTAATGCACCTCTTTGGTCACGAGCCTGAAACCTTTGGGCTAGACAGCGCATTTGATCCTTCATTCTCTAGCGAGATTTCGCTGTCCACCAGCGGAAGCGAAATGAACGCGAAGCTCACTGGATTGACCGCAACGTTAGACGGCGCACAAATCAGCGGCGATGCGAACATTGCGCTTCGCCAAAACGTTCCAGATGTAACCGCGATCCTATCCGCAAGCCTTCCCGATGTTGCGCGCACTGCCGCTTTGTTTGGGCAACCGCTGAGCAATTTTGGCCTCGCTCCCGATGCGGCACCCGCGGTGGCCACAAACATCAATGCGCGGATCCAAGGCAGCAGCATTAGCGCGAACCTAAGGGATGTCGCCGCAACAATCGGCGGTGCCACACTGTCTGGCACGATAGACATCGCGATGTCTGGCACAACACCTACCCTGTCGGGCGACATTAAGGCCACTATTCCAAGCACCGCAAATCTGATGACCACGCTGGGCCAAGCAGCCCTTGATCTGCCAAAAGGGTTCGGACGTGCCATCAACGCACGCACGAAACTGTCGTTCAAATCAAACCAGTTCAATCTAAATGGCCTGACCATTTCGCTCGATCAAAACACATTGAGCGGTTCGGTATCTGTGGGCCTTGGTGGCGCAGTTCCCAGTGTGAACGCTAATCTGCAAGCGGGTGATCTTGATTTCAGCGCACTTGCGCCAGATGACAGCGCCAGTGACACAAGTTCAAGCGCGGGCGCAGGCTGGCCCAAAGATCGCATCGATGCAGGCGCGCTAAGTCTCATAAACGGCAACATCAAACTAAAAGCAAAGTCGATCAACTTAGGCATGCTGCAACTCGGATCCAGCGATTTAGGCGTAGCAATTGATCGCGCGCGCGCAGTTGTGTCGATCAATGATCTGCGCGCCTATCAGGGAAGTTTCGCAGGCCGGCTTGTCGCGAATAATCGCAATGGCCTGTCTGTTGCAGGTGACCTGCGCGCGAGCTCCGTCGCGCTTGGCCCTTTGCTGAACGCACTGGCAGATATTAACAAAATCACCGGCAACGGCAATTTGAACGTCAAATTTCTAGGCTCTGGTAATTCCGTCGATACGATCATGCGCTCGCTCAGCGGACAAATCGGGATGTCTGTCCCGCAAGGCAACATTGCGGGTATCGATCTGGAAGGGCTAATCCGCCAAGGCGACGCGAACGCGAGTCTCACCAAATTCGAAAACCTGAAGGCAAATGGCGCCATTCAAGGCGGCAAGCTACAGAATAACGATCTCACTGTTTCGACTGGGCGCGTCGATGCCAAGGGTGAAGGTATTATCAATCTGGGTGCGCAAACGATTGATTATCTCGTGACGCCCATAGTGAAAGATGTTGGCAGCCAAGACCGCATTGAAATTCCTGTGCGCCTTAAGGGGCCTTGGGCAGATGTGAAAATCCGACCTGACCTTGAGGCAGCCTTGAACCTTGAGAACGAGCGCAAAAAACTGGAAGAGCAAGCACGCAAGGAAATCGAGCGCGAAAAGCAAAAGCTGCGCGATAAAACGCAAGCCGAGAAAGAGAAGCTGCGCAAAAAAGCACAAGCAGAAGCGAAAAAGCTGGAGGCCAAAGCGCGCAAGAAAGCTGACAAAGCCGCGAAAAAGGCCGCCGCGAAGGCAGCAAAGAAACTTGGTCTAGACAAAGCCAAACAGAAAAAGCTGGAAGAGGCTGCCAAGAAGTCCTTGGAGAATGAGATTGGTAAGGGTTTGAAAAACCTACTTGGTGGAAACTGAGCTAGGCTGCGCAGTGGGATACAGATCCGACATCAACGCAGATCTCCCGTTGTCTTGCATCAAACGCACATGATGACGGCGGAGCTGGCGTGGTTCCGTCACACCCACGGAATGCGCGATGGTTTCGACCTCTTTGATCAGGCTTTTGGCATAGCGTGCGACACGCTTGTATTTGTCCTCCACCACTAGTCCTTTTTGAAATCTCGGATCATGTGTCGTGATGCCCGTCGGACACGTATTCTTGTTGCACTTAAGCGCCTGAATGCAACCAAGCGAAAACATAAAGCCGCGCGCGGAGGTCACAAAATCAGCACCGGCCGCCAAGGCCCATGCGAAATCGCCCGGGTTCACCAATTTACCACTCGCGATGATGCGCACACGATCTTTCAAGCCCGCGCGATTGCGCATATCCACGACTAAGGGCAGCGCCTCTCTGATCGACATGCCAACGAGATCAATCAGCGGCATGGGCGCTGCACCTGTACCGCCTTCACCACCGTCAATCGTGATGAAATCGGGCGCTGACGCGGCACCGCGCGCTTTGATCTCATCAAACAAACCTTGCACACCAGCTTCGGTTCCAACCACAGTTTTGATGCCTACAGGTTTGCCCGTGACCTCGCGCATGCGCGTGACGAAATCCAACAGATCGCCCCAATCATCAATCTCAAGATGACGGTTTGGGGACAAGCTATCACCGCCCTCTGGAATGCCCCTGATCTCGGCGATCTCCGCCGTCACTTTCGCCCCCGGAAGAATACCGCCCTTACCGGGCTTTGCACCTTGGGCGAGTTTCAATTCGAACATACGCACACTCTCGTGAGCAGCAGCGTTGCGCAGCTTATCGTCACTCATACCGCCTTGCCCATCGCGCACACCATATTTGGCCGTGCCAATCTGAAAGACCACGTCGCAGCCACCTTCCAAATGGAATGGACTTAGCCCGCCCTCACCCGTATTTAGCTAAATGCTCGCCTCTTTCGCACGGCGGCTTAACGCTTGCACCGCAGGTTTTGAAATCGCGCCATAGCTCATGCCCGACACGTTGAAAAAACTGGGAGCAAGGTAGGGTGTGCGCGTGTCTGGTCCTATGACCAAAGGCTCAGAGCTAGCAAATTGATCATCTAGCGGTGGAAAAGCGGCATTCGCAAAGATCGGCGTACCGATGACATTCAGACTGCGGGTCGAGCCGAACGCGACGGTATTACCTTTGCCCTCGCCCGCGCGCTTCACCCATTCACGTTGCGCACGATTAAACGGCAGTTCCTCACGATCCATCGCAAAGAAATACTGCCGAAAGAACTCACCAAGCGTGGAAAACAAATGCCGGAAACGTCCAATGACAGGGTAGTTGCGTCTGATCGCATCCTCCGCTTGCAAACGATCCAGCACGAAGATGACCAAGGCCACTAAAACGAGTATGCCAATCGTAAACGCAAATAGGACAGCAAGTGTGTCCAATACATTCATCGCAAAACCCATCTCGCATTCCCCCATATCCCTGCCTTACGCCTGATATTGTGCAATTCCTGCAGTACTCACAAGGGCAGCCACGCGAATATAAGGTAAGTAAAACTACGTAAGATCAGGCCGGATCAATAACATCGACCTAACGAAATTTAACAAGAATGTGAGTGGTCCCAAGGAAACGACGTTGCTTAGCACAGTTTGGAATTCGTCAAGTTGGTTCAGCGAAAAACCCCGCTGATCCAAGCGTGAAATGCTCTCGTATTTTTTCTCGATACCACGTTCGGTATTGTTCAACCCTTGGATAGGAAACAACACATGCTACGCAGAACTTATCTCGCACTGACCACCGCTGCTTTGATCTCTGGCCCCGCTTTCGCGGATGGCCACTCCAAAGACATCGTGGACACAGCCGTAGGCGCTGGCAGCTTTGGCACTTTGGTCGCAGCCGTGCAGGCTGCTGGCCTTGTTGACACATTAAAAAGCGACGGCCCGTTCACGGTTTTCGCACCCACAGATGACGCGTTCGCTGCACTGCCAGAAGGCACAGTGGAAGAGTTGCTAAAGCCAGAGAACAAAGACCAGCTGACAGCGATCCTCACGTATCATGTTGTAGCAGGCAAAGTGATGTCGACAGATCTAAGCAACGGCATGATGGCGACGACTGTGCAAGGAAGCGACGTCAAGATCATGACGGAAGGTGGCATCACGGTCGGTGGTGCAAATGTCACGACAGCTGACATCGAAGCGTCCAATGGTGTGATCCATGTAATCGATGCGGTGATTATGCCGAAGATGTAAGCGAACGCGTTTCATACACGATGACATGCGACTCCCCATCAGAGTCATCTGATGGGGTTTTGCGTTTTCAGGCGGGTTCCCGCACATATGCCCAGCTGGCTTGAGCTTAACATGGCCTATATCAGCCCACCCCGTTTGGTGGTGCGGAACGCCGCTTGGGTAATTTGACAAAATACGCAAGTTCTGGCCGAAAAAACACATGTATACAGGCTAGAACTGCACGATACGGATCGATCTAACATCATGGCACTGGGTACATATTTGGTGCGCGATACCAATGGAGACCACTCATGTACCTCAAAGCTGCACTCACGCAGACGTCTGGATTGGAAGAAGGGTGCAGGTCGTTGACCGCCTGTGCCCCTATTATTTTGTAAGCCCCAACAGCGCTCGTAAGTCAGCCATATCGCCGAACAGAGCATCGCAAATCGGAGCAAGCCGTTCTTTGGGTGTTTCTGCGTAAAACCCATAAGTCCGCATACCAGCTGCAACACCTGCTTTCGCACCGCTCACACTGTCTTCGATGACAACGCAGCGATCCGGTGAAACTCCTGCATTCTTCGCGGCAAGTAAATACACATCTGGCGCGGGCTTTGGATTTGGCACATCTTCGCGCGAATAAATGCGTCCTTTGAGCCGGTCTATCAAACCTGTGCGCGTCAATGTAACCTCCATTTTCGCGTGTGGTCCGTTTGAGCCAATCGCATAAGGAATGCATGCCGCATCCAGCGCATCAAGAACTGCAATTGCGCCGGGGATGGCTTCGACTTCTTGTTCCAACGCTTCAAAAATGTCGGGATAAATCAGATCCAGCCAGTTGTTCGGCAAGGCAGCCCCTAGCTTTATCGCGCTGTCCATCGCACCTTGTATTGTGCCACCCACGAAAAGCCGCGCAATTTCATCGGTTTCTAGTTGCAGCCCATAGCGTTTGAAGCTGGCTTGCATCACGCGATCTGTAATGCCTTCGCTGTCAACGATCACACCATCGCAGTCGAAGATCACCATGTCAGGGGGCATTTGCATGTAAACGGCCTCGCAGGTTTTTGGTTTGCGAGGCCGTTGTCTATTTTTAAAGCGGCACTGTCAAAGCACGGAGTGTTTCAGCTTGTCTTAGTGCACAACTGCATCTTCAGGGCGCGGGCGATTGGTGCTCGCCACCTTATCACCAATAATAATACCTTCGACACCTGCGCTGACTTCAATGGAGGACCCATCGCACACATCCCCTGCAAGCAGCATCTCTGCCAGTGGGTTCTGTAACGCGCGCTGGATCACACGCTTCAAGGGACGCGCGCCGAACACAGGGTCATAACCCTCATCCGCAAGCCATTTCTTCGCCGAATCGTCCAAATCAAGCGTGATCTTGCGCGAGACAAGACGTTTCGCGAGACGCTTGAGTTGAATTTCCACAATCCCAGCCATGTCATCTCGCGCGAGGCGATCAAAGATGATCGTCTCATCGAGACGGTTCAGAAACTCTGGCCGGAAGTGCGCACGTACAGCATCGTTCACATCGCGTTTTGCATCAATCGAATCCGCGCCTTCAGGCAGTTGGCTGAGCGCCTGTGCCCCAAGGTTGGACGTCAGGATAATCAACGTTTGCTTGAAGTCCACCGTGCGACCCTGACCATCGGTCAGCACTCCATCATCGAGCACTTGCAAGAGCACGTTGAACACATCTGGATGCGCTTTTTCCACCTCGTCAAAGAGCACGACCTGATACGGGCGGCGCCGCACTGCTTCGGTCAATACGCCGCCCTCATCGTAGCCCACATAGCCGGGAGGAGCACCAATGAGACGCGCGACCGAATGTTTCTCCATGAACTCGGACATATCAATGCGCACCATCGCACTGTCGTCATCAAAGAGAAATTCCGCTACTGCTTTCGTCAGCTCAGTTTTCCCGACACCTGTTGGCCCAAGAAACAGGAACGAACCCAAAGGACGATTCTCGTCATTCAAACCAGCACGCGCGCGACGCACAGCATTCGCAACCGAAGTTACCGCAGAATGTTGACCAATCACACGCCCATGCAGCGCATCTTCCATTCGCAACAGCTTGTCACGCTCGCCCTCAAGCATCTTTGACGTCAGAATACCTGTCCATCGCTCAACCACGCTTGCGATCTGTTCAGGACGCACAGCTTCTTCGACCATAACGTCACTGTCTTCACGGTTCTCCGCATCGCCAAGCATCTTCTCCAGCTCGGGGATCACACCATATGATAGCTCCCCCGCTTTCGCGAGATTGCCTTCGCGCTTAGCGATATCAAGATCGGCGCGGGCACGATCCAGCAACTCTTTCATCTCGCGCGCGCCCGCGAGCTTGTCACGCTCTGCTTGCCACTGCACTGTAATCTCTGACGAGCGTTCTTGCAAATCGGCAAGATCTTTCTCAAGCGCCTCAAGACGATCCTTTGAAGCCCGATCATCCTCAAGTTTCAGCGCTTCAGCCTCAATCTGCTTTTGCATAATCTCGCGATCCAGCGCGTCCAATTCTTCGGGTTTGCTATCCACTTCCATGCGCAGGCGGCTGCCTGCCTCATCCATCAAGTCGATGGCTTTGTCGGGCAAAAAGCGATCGGTGATATAACGGTGCGAAAGCGTGGCAGCCGCCACCAGCGCGCTATCAGAAATGCGCACACCATGGTGAAGTTCGTATTTTTCCTTGATGCCCCGCAGGATCGAAATGGTATCTTCGACTGTCGGCTCTTCCACCATGACAGGTTGGAACCGCCGCGCGAGCGCTGCATCTTTTTCAACGTGCTTGCGGTATTCGTCCAATGTCGTCGCGCCAACGCAGTGCAATTCGCCGCGTGCAAGAGCCGGCTTCAAAAGGTTCGACGCATCCATCGCACCGTCGCCTTTGCCCGCGCCAACAAGCGTGTGCATCTCATCAATAAACAGGATGATTTCACCAGCAGCACTCGTCACCTCTGATAAGATCGCTTTCAAACGCTCCTCGAACTCGCCACGATATTTCGCACCTGCAATCAGTGCGCCCATATCAAGCGACATCAGTCGCTTGTTGCGCAAAGACTCTGGCACATCGCCATTAATGATGCGCAAGGCCAGACCTTCGGCAATCGCAGTTTTACCAACACCGGGTTCACCGATGAGCACAGGATTATTCTTGGTGCGGCGCGACAAAACCTGCATGGCGCGGCGGATCTCTTCGTCGCGACCAATAATCGGATCGATCTTGCCCTGCTCCGCCATCTCAGTCAGGTCCGTCGCGTATTTCTTAAGCGCATCATACCCTTCCTCAGCAGAGGCACTGTCCGCCGTGCGACCCTTGCGAATATCGTTGATCGCTGTGTTCAAGCTTTGCGCCGAAACGGCACCTGCCTCCAAGGCTTCGCGCGCTTTGGATTTCACCAAGGACAAAGCCTGCAAGATACGTTCGACCGGAACGAAACTATCGCCCGCTTTCTTCGCCCGCTTTTCCGCCTCGGCAAGCACTTTGCCCGTTTGACTATCCAAATAGGTTTGCCCCGCGTCCCCGCTAACTTTGGCGATCTTGGCAACAGCGGCATCAACCGCCTCGACAACGCGCGCAGGCGCGCCGCCCGCACGGGTGATCAAATTGGACGCCAGCCCTTGGTCGTCATCCATCAGGGCTTTCAAAATATGTTCGGGTAGCAAACGCTGATGATCTTCGCGTTGTGCAATGGTTTGCGCCGCTTGGATGAAACCGCGCGAACGCTCTGTGAACGTGTTAAGGTCCATGTGTCGTACTCCTTGTAAAGCACCCAACTGATCGTTTGCGCCTGCTCTGCAGCACGCTTGGCGTCGGGCCTCGAACTCGATGTGGGTAGTGCCCCATGCCGTATCAAGAGAAGACTGCCACGTTTTTAACGCGCATTTGGACACATTTCGCCCAGATTCGCCGCTTTAAGATTGTCAGAGATACAATGAGAGGTCTCAAAACGAGGCTCAAACAGGAGTAAAGACAATGATGATCGTTAAGCGAATTGACGTAACACCAATTCAGGAATTTACACCGGAAACAGGTGGCACTGGCAAAGTGTCCTTTATCATCGATTCAGGTGATATTATTTTTGACTGCCAAGTCAAACCGGGCCGTGAAGCTGAGAAACGCAATCCTCTACTGGCTTTCGTGTCCGAGGCGATGCGTCAAGTGCAACGTATGCCAGAATATCGTATCAGCAAATCTTACGTGAAATTTGCACCGGGTGTTTTGCCTGAAGGCTACGCGACTTAATCCCATTTGCTTGACCTGCTGCCCCCTCCGCGCGATAGGAGGGCGACCCCAGCAGGAGACCCAGAATGTCCGATGATCGCTTAATCGTCGCCCTTGATGTGCAAAATGCCATCGATGGGCTGAAAATGGCCGAAACCTTGGGCGACACAGTGTCGTTTTACAAGATCGGCTTGGGCATGTTGACGGGTGGCGGGCTTGCGCTCGCTAATGAGCTGAAAGGCGAAATGGGCAAGCGTATCTTTCTGGATATGAAGCTGTTCGATATCAGCGCAACGGTCGAAGCGGCTGTGCGCGGACTTGCGCAGTTTGATCTGGATTTTCTGACCGTTCATGGTGATCCACATGTGATCCGCGCCGCGAAAGAGGGCGCGTCTGGTACAAACCTTAAAATTTTGGGTGTGACCATTCTGACATCATTGGATCGCGCTGATCTGGATGAATGCCTGATCCGCGACGGCGCTGTTCCTGATCTGGTGATCGATCGTGCGGGGCGCGCGTTTGAAGCTGGCGCAGACGGGATTATTTCCTCCCCGCAAGAAGCAGCGGCTATTCGCGCGCTACCAGAATCCCAAGGTCGTTTGATAGTCACCCCCGGTGTACGCCCTGCAGGTGCGGCCTCTGGTGATCAAAAACGCATCGCTACGCCAGCAAGCGCCATTTCAAACGGCGCTGATCATATCGTTATGGGACGCCCCGTTCGCGACGCAGATGATCGCAAGGTAGCAGCCCAAGCAATTCTGGACGAACTGGCGACTTTATAAACGACGCAAAGTCACCTTGTGTGCTCAGCACGCAAGGCCACCGAACCGTCAGTCGTTGATGTCTTCGTCCCAGACCTTCACTTGCCCGCGACGCACGCCCAACAGTTGGCGCAACGCGATCCACGAGATCAACGACACAACTGCGAACACAAGAAACGTCATAGGCAAGCTAAGGCTGATCGCAGATCCGCCGATCAACAGAATTAGGCCCACCAAAGCCGCGCCAATCGCAAAGCCCAAGAAGATAAAGCTTGGCGCAAAAACTTCTAGAATTGCCAAGCCCACAGCCGCGATCATCCAAAACACCCAAGAGGTCCACATTACTTGGACCCTCCTTTTAACATCTTGAACGCATCACCAAAAGCATCCATCGCGCTCGACGGTACAACAACCGTTTGCGATCCTGAGCTACTGCCAAGCGCCGTCAAAGCCTCCACCTGTTTAAGCGCAACCTGGTACTGCGCCGCTTCCATACCATTGTTCGCAATCGCAGATGCAACGACGCCAGTGGCGTAAGCTTCCGCATCGGCTTCGATCCGGCGGGCTTTGGCGATTTGTTCAGCCGCATACAATTCCGCATCCGCCGCAAGCTCGACAGATCGCTTCGCGCCCTCTGCCTCTGTCACTTGTGCGCGACGCGCGCGTTCTGCATTGAGTTGCTGCAACATCGCATCACGGGTCGCTTGATCGAGGTTCACATCCAAAAGCTCTGCACGGGTCACTTCGATACCCCAATCATCCACCGCGCTTTCAACCAACTTCTTAATCTGTGAAATCAATTGCGAGCGGTTCGATTGAACCTCATCAAGCTCCATCGTACCAATTTCAGAACGCACCATACCTGCCACTGTCGTCGCAATCGCGCCGTCCACATCACGAATACGATACACTGTCTTTTCGGGCTCTAGAATGCGGTAGAACACTGATGTTTCCACCTGTACCAACACGTTGTCTGCAGTGATCGCGTCCTGTGTGGCATTGGGCAGTTGGCGTTCTAAGATAGAAATCTTATGCGCCACTTTATCCAGAAACGGCACGATCAGGTTGATCCCTGGCCCAAGTACGGACCGTAAACGGCCAAAGCGCTCTACAACAAATTTTTCCGATTGCGGAACGATCCGCACACCGAGCAGAATACAAATAATTATGAATACGGCGAGCAGTACAATAAATGTGTTCTCGCTTAGAAACTGAAGGGCCAACTGGTCCAATGACATAACTTTCTCCCAAAAACTTTCGCCACACATAAGCAGTCTCAGGCGAAAGTACAAAGGTTGCCTGTTTGCTCTCACGCAGTGCCCCGTCTACTCTCTCTACTTGAACTCCTCTAAACCGAGACGGTCTATGCCCGCACTTTGCAGAGATTGCCTGACAGACTTCGAACGTGGCAACCGTTGCCCGTCCTGTCGCTCTGCGCGCGTGATTTCGCATCCTGAGCTTATGACGCTTTCCATCGCTCACATGGATTGTGATGCTTTCTATGCGAGCGTGGAAAAGCGTGACAATCCGACACTTGCGGACAAACCTGTTATCATCGGCGGCGGGCGGCGCGGTGTTGTCTCAACAGCCTGCTATGTGGCGCGCATCAAGGGTGTGCGCTCTGCGATGCCGATGTTTCAAGCGTTGAAGCTATGCCCCGATGCGGTCGTGATCAAACCGCGCATGTCTGCCTATGTCGACGCTTCCAAAGCAGTGAAAGCGATGATGTTGGAATTGACGCCCGCCATTGAACCCCTTTCTCTTGATGAGGCTTTCATGGACCTGCGCGGAACCCAGCGCCTTCACGGCGCACCGCCTGCGGTCATGCTTGCGCGTTTGATCAAGCGGATGCGTAGCGAGGTGGGCATCACCGGATCTATTGGTCTGTCGCACAATAAATTCCTCGCAAAAGTTGCCTCTGATCTCGACAAGCCGCACGGGTTTTCTGTGATTGGCCAAGCCGAAACACATGAGTTTTTAGCCGGTAAAACAGTGCGCATGATCTGGGGTGTTGGCCCTGCTGCACAGGCCTCGCTAGAGAAGGTTGGCATTCGCTCGTTTGATGATCTTTTGCGCTGGGACAAAGCAGATCTTGTGGCGCGTTTTGGTGGAACGGGGGAGCGTCTTTTCCACATTGCGCGCGGCGAAGACTTTAGACAGGTCTCTGCACATGCCCCTATGAAAAGCATTTCCAAAGAAACGACGTTTAACACCGACACGTCCGACTTGGATATTCTTGATGGTCATATTTGGCGGCTGTCCGAACAGGTCGCGGATCGTGCGAAAGCCAAGGAACTAGCGGGGCGTGTAGTGACACTGAAACTCAAACGCGCAAATTTCACGCAAATCACACGGCGCATTTCTCTGCGTGAACCTACGCAAATGACGGATCGCGTGTACCGCGAAGCGCGTGCACTTTTTGACGCTCTGGGCGATCAAGGGCCATATCGTTTGATTGGCACGGGGCTGTCGGAACTGTCCAAAGCGGATGTGGCGGATTTAAGCGGTGATCTGCTCGACCCTGACGCAGAGCGACGCAGCAAAACCGAACGCGCAACAGATAAAATCAGGGCCCGCTTTGGCAGTGATGCGATCGTAAAAGGTCGGTCTTTGCGCTAGGCTTTATTCGGCTGCGACGGGCATCACAGCGCCACGGTTAAAGTCACACACCTCAACAAGAACCTCGGTCACAGCGCGCTTCACATCTGCGAAGCTCGCGCTTTTGGTTAAGGTCTCTTCATTCATGTAAATCGCACGATCAATCTCGATCTGGATGGCGTGCTGATTTCGGGCGGGCCGGCCATAGGTTTGCGTCACGTAAGCCCCCGCAAACGGCGTGTTGCGCGCCACTTTGAAGCCTGCGTCGGCGAATGCAGCCTCCACGCGGTCCACGATGTCGCCACTTGCGGAAGCCCCGAAGCGATCACCGAGCACGACGTCAGGGTAATTTTTCTTCAACCCACCGAAATTCTCGAGCGCCTCGTGTGGCATAGAATGGAAATCAAGCAAAAGGGCGGTGCCAAATTTCGCGCGCGCGTCTTGTAGCAAACTCGCCAACTGATCGTGGTACGGATGCCAATAATCGTGCAACCGCTTGCGCGCTTCGACTTGGCTTAGTTTGCCACGATAAATCGCACGGCTGTTCGCAACAACACGCGGTATGACCCCAAGCCCAGAAGCAACACGTGGGTTATGCCCCACCTTCTTCACGCCATCTATCAAGGCAGGATCAAGCTCGTCATCGCTTCGGTTTAGATCTACAAAGGCACGTGGCACGCTCGCTGTTAGCAAAGGCGCACCGAAACGAGGCGTGTCTTCAATCAACACATCAACGAAAGCGTCCTCCGAGGATCGCATCGCGAGTTCACTTAAAGCTGAGCGGTGCATAAACGACCATGCATACTCGCGCCCGCTGTGCGGGGATGCGCAAACGACACTAGAGGTGAGTGTGTCCGGCCGCGTGAGTTGAAAGCTGGATCGTGGCATGAATGCTCCTGTTACTCCTATTGTTATAGACCGAATGTTTGAAATACCAAAAGCCCTTGATCCTGTGTGCGACTCCTTTTATAGCCCCCTTACTGACGCGGGATTCTGCGTCCCAATTTTTTTGGGGCAATGGTTTTGTAACGGTTTCATGGGCGATTAGCTCAGCGGTAGAGCACTTCGTTGACATCGAAGGGGTCACAAGTTCGATCCTTGTATCGCCCACCATGAATTTCTTGCCCAATTTCGGGCGCTAACCACCGAGGCGCAATCAGCGCCGCGTAAGAGGAGAAGACCTATGAAGGTTAAAAACTCGCTCCGCTCGCTGAAGTCGCGTCACCGCGACTGTCGTATCGTGCGCCGCAAGGGCCGTGTTTATGTGATCAACAAAACACAGCCTCGCTTCAAGGCCCGTCAGGGTTAAGAGCATATAGCTTTTAGAATTAGGATGGGCCGTCTCTTTCGAGGCGGCCTTTTCTTTTGGTGAGGGAGCCTCAGTTTCGGCTACGCGGACAAAGCGATCGTCAATGTATTTGACCCGAATGGCCACTATCTTCGCATACAGCAAAAACGACATTAGTCATTTATTGTCTTGATGCATATCAGTCAGACCATCAGGACACGGCTCCGAAGACCCGAGCAGGCTCTAATGTCACGGACGTCGGCCATCCGAACTTTTCCTTCAACAGTCGCTCTGCCTCCTTTGGGGTACGCGATGCCATTTCGTCCACCCTGCAAATTCGCAACCCACTATCCGTTTCTGCGTAGCTGAATAGTAAAACTAGCGGAACCGACCTAATAGTGATTGGGAGCAATTTGGGTCTGATCTTGGCAACGAAGAACAGGCAAAGCGACCGTTTATCCGGATGCAAGCCCATATACATGTTATGTCGGCGTACGTGAAACCAACGCAGAACTTTTGCGAGACTTGCACGTACATGCTGCGCCGAGACTTGTACTTCCTCGCCAGGTTTTGTGCCCCAAAGTGGTGCGTGGACTTCCAGAACAGCATCAGGCGTTGTAAATGTCTCAAGGCTCCCGCCTGCGTTGAGATCTACTTTGCTGTCATAATAGCCGAAATGAGACGCCCATTCATGCAGCAATCTGTAGCGTTCGTCGTTTTCGAAGGTCATGGTTTGTTACTTTCTTTCGGATTTATAGACCGTTTTTTCAATTTTTGGAGCCGCAATTAGCTGAAGTGCCAATGTGCCACTTGTGCTTGACCAATGCTTCGCTGATCGCCCAAAGATGTTCTTGGGCTCTCGTATCCTTGGCGCGTTCAGACACAACAGCGTCAGACACCCGACCGCGAAGACCACACAATAATTGAGGCCCATAGTAACCGCCGCTTTTTGCTTCTGTGCCCGCAGCGCAGAGCACCGTTGGCACTGCGCCTTCTTGCCCGCTCTGTGCAAATGGGGTTACAATTCGATAGAAAAGTCGCAATAGTCCGGTTGGTCCGGCGGTTACAAGATTGGTGCTTGTGTATCCCGGATGGCAGGCCAGACTACTCGCCGACATTCCCACAGCCTGCAATCTTCTGTCGAGTTCAAGGGCGAACATCAGGTTTGCGAGCTTGCTTTGCGAATAGGCCTTGGACGGTGTGTAGCCCTTGTCCAACATAATATCATCAAAATTGATAACACCTGGCAGATGGGCGATGCTGGACACCGTAACCACTCGACCCTTAGCGGCCTCGACAAGATCAATTAGAAGGCCAGTTAGCAAAAAGTGCCCTAGATGATTTGTTCCAAGCTGCATTTCAAAATCATCTTTGGTCCGTTGCTGGGGTGTTTGCATAACACCCGCGTTATTAAGCAATCCGTCGATTTTGGCGTGCTTCTCACGCAGTTCTGCAGCTGCAGCGCGCACGGAACTAAGGTCGCTTAAGTCCAATTGCACAACTTTGGCGTTGGAATTGTAGTTCATTTGCAATGTTCGGATTGCTGAGTATGCTTTTTCTTTGTCTCGGCAAGCTAGCACCAGATTTGCGCCTGCTTTGGCCAGATGACGAGCTGCCTCAAACCCAATCCCACAATTGCCCCCAGTTATGACGAACAACTTGCCCGAAAGATCGGGCAACTGCTTTGTGGTCCAAGCAGAAAATCCACTGTCGAAGAGTTTTTTGTTAGGCATAGAAGGTCACCCACTTTCTGCAAACTAAAATTTAGACCAATGTACTAATATAGTCTATTTGATCATTTGTAGGCTGCATGTCAAGAATTTCGAATGACTGACAAAACCGAGATAATTCTGGCCGCTGCGACGAAAATGTTTGCCCGGTACGGATTTGCAAAGACCACGATCAATGACATTGTCGCAGAGGCAGGGGTTGCACGGCAGACGCTCTACAACACGTTCGCAAGCAAAGAAGACATTCTGCGCGGAGTCGTAAAGCTCTCAGGGGACCAGATTTACGCCCACGTTTTAGACGCCTGGGAAGAGCTGGATGATTTGAATGAAAAGCTTGCAGCCTACCATGAGACTTTTGTCATTGCACTCTATCAGACAATCCAATCAAGCCCCGATTGGAATGAATTGGTAGAAGGGATTTACGCAGCGGCTGCAGATGAAATGGCCAATCAGGACGTTTTGTGGCGGGCCTCCCTGTTGGATATTTTCAAGGCCGCAAAGTCCTCAGATCTTGTTCCACAGATCGAATATGAAGAGCTCGTTGATTTTTTTCATGCGGGCAGTTTGAACGCAAAATATGGGGTCGAAGATGTAGAGCACCTAAGGCGGCGTTTGAATTCAATACTTGTCGCAACCTCGAAGTTATTGGAGCCTTAGGATTGCAGTCGCACTAAGGCCGAATTCTATAAGATCAAAATTCCGCAATGTCCGCTTGATGGCTAAAACCAGCCCTTCGCCTAACTTGCAGAATCCGGTATTTTGGGCTCGGAGCCAGCACTCGCTGACAAAACTCAATCGTAACTACGTTGGTCCTCAATCACCAAACCATCACGCGGTAGAGCACCGAGATCGACAAGTTCAATTGTACCCTTCATTTTAAGAGTAGACTGGATAGCAGTTTCAAACCCCGCGGCATCGTTGGCAGTCGTTTCAATCTGCACGGTCAACACATCTTTCTCATCTTTTCGGCTTGCTACAACGCGCGCGCGCGCGATGCCTTCATGGCTCGCTACCAGATCAGCGACCTGTTCAGGACGCACGAACATACCTTTAATCTTAGCCGTTTGATCCGCGCGGCCCATCCAGCCTTTGATACGCATATTCGTGCGGCCGCATGGCGAGGTGCCCGTCATGACAGCACTGAGGTCGCCTGTCGCAAAGCGAATAAGCGGGTAATCAGGGTTCAGCGATGTGACGATGACTTCGCCAACTTCGCCCGGCTCAACTAGGGTGCCTGTGCCAGGGGTGACGATTTCTAGGATGATGCCTTCATCCACAATCATGCCTTCTTGCGCTTGGCTTTCATAAGCCACGTTGCCAAGGTCTGCAGTTGCATAATTTTGCAGGCAGAGAATACCACGATCCGCATATTCTTTGCGTAGACTCGGGAAAAGCGCACCACCGCCAACAGCTGCTTTCGAAATATTCAGCGTCGCGCCAATCTCATCTGCTTTATCGAGGATCACCTTAAGATAGTCTGGCGTACCAGCATAAGCAGTCGACCCCACATCCTTAGCAGCGCGGACTTGCAATTCGGTTTGGCCCGTTCCCGCAGGAAGTACAGTCGCGCCGACAGCGCGTGCGCCATTCTCGAAGATAGAGCCAGCAGGGGTCAAATGATAGCCGAAGCAGTTCTGAACAATGTCGCCTTTGCCAATACCAAGCGCATGTAAAAAGCGACCAACGCGCCACCAATCGTAGGTGATGCCGCCAGGTTCATAGATAGGGCCCGGAGATTGAAAGATATGCGCAACGTTAGAAGTGTTGATGCCGCCAAAGGGCGGCTTTTCTACCTGCCATTTCACCATCTCAGACTTGCGCAAAACCGGAAGTTTCGCGAGATCGTCGATGCCAGCAACACCGCTTGCATCCAGACAATTTCCGTCTGCACTGGTCGCCCACGCGAGTTGCTCCATCAAGGCGGCGCTTTGCTGCATGGCGCGCTCATCGGCGGAGCGTGTCTCAAGCGTGTCGAAATATTTAGTCATGAAGGGCAGCTCACTAATGAAAGGGATGTTTGGGGCAGATCAGCTCAGCCAACGCTTGCGACGACGGTAAGAGCGCACATCGCGGAACGACTTGCGGCCCTCATCGGACATGCCGAGATAAAACTCCTTCACATCAGGGTTCTCGCGCAGCTCTGCCGCGGGACCGTCCATGACAACGCGACCGCTCTCTAGAATATAACCGTAATGTGCATAGCGCAGAGCGACGTTTGTGTTCTGCTCAGCGAGTAAAATGGTTACGCCCTGCTCTTCGTTGATCTTTTTCACGATCTCGAAGATCTGTTCAACAAGTTGCGGCGCGAGACCCATGGAAGGCTCATCCAGCAGCACCGTTTCAGGGCGCGACATCAACGCGCGACCCATCGCAGCCATCTGTTGCTCGCCACCCGATGTATAACCTGCCAGCGATTTGCGGCGTTCTTTCAAACGTGGGAAGTAGTCATAAACCATTTCAAGATCAGCAGCGATAGCGCCTTTGCCATCCTTGCGCGTGTAGGCACCCGTCAGAAGGTTTTCTTCAACGGTGAGGTGTTCGAAACAGTGCCGACCCTCCATCACCTGAATAACGCCAGAACTTACAAGATCAGCAGGATCGCGTCCTGCAAGATCTGCGCCGCGATAACTAACAGAGCCTTTGGTGATGTCACCGCGCTCCGATTTCAGCAGGCCAGAAATGGCTTTCAAGGTCGTCGTTTTGCCAGCACCATTTCCACCTAACAAGGCGACAATTCCGCCTTTGGGCACGGACAGGCTCACGCCTTTCAACACAAGGATCACGTGGTTGTAGATCACTTCAATGTTGTTCACTTCGAGCAGTTTTTCTGTCGTCGGAGCGGAATCTAGCATGTCAAACGCCTGTCATAAATGAGGTTGGTGAGGTCCGGCCAACCAAAGCCAGCCGGAACAAGAAGCGGCTACTTAGCAGCCAGCTTCAATCTTGTTTTCCGCAGCATAGGCCATGGAATCCGCGTCGATCAGCGGCTGGATCACGTCCATGTCAGACTCGGAGAAGTCGGAAACCAAAGACCATGTCTTTGCCGCTGCGTCCCACTGAGTCATACCAACGAGACCTGGGCCACCGTGGTTTTCGCAAGACACCTTGAACGAAGGACCAAAGCCTGGAAGGCCGAGGCCCGCCATCTTCTCTTCAGTGATCTCAAGCGCTTCCATACCGTCACGCATTTGCGCTGGGTTGATGTCTGCAACACCGTGGATTTCCTGCGCCGTTTTCACAGCTTCGGCCGCGAGCATAGCCGCGTAGAGACCACGGTTATAGAGAACCGTACCGATTTGGTCGCCAGCACCCGCTGCGCTACCTGTATCGACAACGTGCTTCTGAATGTCCGCGAAGACAGGGAAGTCACTGCCAACGCCGTGGAACGTCAGAGCCTTGTACCCGTTAGCCTTGTCGCCCGCTGGGAGAACGTCGTTCTCAGAGCCAGACCACCAGATACCAATGAAATTCTCCATGTTGAACCGGATGTTCGCCGCTTCCTGAACCGCAACTTGGTTCATCACGCCCCAACCGTACATGATAACGTAATCAGGCTTCTCACGACGGATTTGCAGCCACTGTGATTTCTGCTCTTGGCCCGGGTGATCGACTGGGATCAACGTCAAGTCATAGCCGTGCTTTGCAGACAGCTCTTCCAAGGTGCGGATAGGCTCTTTGCCGTATGCAGAGTTGTGATAGACCAACGCTACTTTTTTTCCGCTAATGTCACCCTGGCTCATCAGATAGTTGACAGCGCCTGACGCACCGTTCCAGTAATTCGCAGGGTAGTTAAAGACGTTGGAGAACACTTTGCCGTTCGCAGCAGATGTACGACCGTAACCCATCGAGTGAATCGCGATGCCGTCCGCCGTTGCTTTCGGAATCAACTGATAGGTGATGCCTGTGGAGAGCGGTTGATAAACCAACGCGCCTTCGCCCTTTGTGGACTCGTAGCACTCAACGCCTTTTTCAGTGTTGTAGCCTGTCTCACACTCAAGCACGCGTGCTTCAACGCCGCCGATACCGCCATCACGGGCGTTCAACATTGTGAAGTAATCCGCATAGCCATCCGCGAAAGGAATGCCGCCAGCCGCATATGGGCCTGTGCGATAGGAAAGTGATGGGAACACAAGGTCCGCCATAACGGGGCTTGCGATCATCAGGGCGCTGAGCGCCATTGCAGGTAGTTTCATCTTCATCGGGGTTTTCCTCCCATGGTTGGTCCGATGTGTGGGGCATTCGCCCCTTATTGTTCTTTGGCCCAGCGCATTAATGCGGGAAGGGCCAAAGGCGTAGTTTCTCTTTCGCAACGCGCCACAACTGGGCGATGCCATGCGGCTCTGCGATCAAGAAGATAATGATAAGCGCGCCGACAATGATCAACTGGATGTGCGCCACGATGTCCGTGGGCCAGCCCAACAGGTCAACGCCAACAAGCTTCAGCGCAACTGGCAAAAGCACCAAGAAAGCAGCTCCAGCGAAGGACCCAAAAATAGAGCCGAGCCCACCAATGATGATCATGAACAGCACGAGGAATGATTTCTGAATGCCAAAGACTTCACCAACTTCAACCGCACCCAGATACACCGCAAAGAAAAGCGCACCAGAAATGCCGATGAAAAAGCCTGAAACGGCAAAGGCACTTAGCTTCGCACGCATTGGGTTCACGCCAATGATCTCCGCCGCAATATCCATATCGCGGATCGCCATCCACTTGCGCCCTTGCATCCCACGCGTGAGATTACGCGCGATAATCGCACTGATAGCCAGAAAGACGAGGCAGAACAGATAGGTCGCCCAAGCCTCGGTGTTCGCACCCGTTACAGGCACGCCAAATACAGTGCGCTCCGGTGCGTTGATCTGACCAGAGGCAGAATAGTTGTAGAACCAGCTGACCTTATTAAAGAGCCAGACGAGAAAGAACTGTGCGGCAAGGGTCGCAACAGCCAAATAGAAGCCTTTAATCCGAAGAGACGGCAAACCGAACGCAGTGCATACAATCGCGGTAACACCCCCCGCCGCAATCACATGGAAAAAGATGTTCACATCTGGAAATGCCGTCATCAACTTATAGCAGGCATAGGCACCCACGGCCATAAAGCCGCCAGTCCCCAGCGAAACTTGTCCGCAATACCCTGTCAGAATGTTCAACCCAATCGCCGCAATCGAATAGATAAGGAACGGTAATAAAAACGCGTTCGCCCAATAATCATTGATCAGGAATGGAATGATCCCAAAGGCAACTGCCAAAACCACATAGTAGCGATAACGATCAAACTTGATCGGAAAGGTCTGATTGTCATCAGTGTAGGACGTCTTGAAATCGCCGGCTTCACGATAAAACATAAGAAACGTCCTTCATCTTGCCAATAAACTCTGGGGGAGTCGCACTTGCGACGGGGGAAAAGTCCCCTCTTCTATACCCTCTCAATGATCTTCTCCCCGAATAGGCCTTGCGGGCGGAACACCAGAAAGATCAGGGCAAGCACATACGCAAACCAGTTCTCAGTCGCGCCACCGACCATCGGGCCAATCGCGAACTCAAACAACTTCTCGCCAACTCCGATGATAAGACCACCGACAATCGCTCCAGGGATAGACGTAAATCCACCCAGCATGAGAACCGGGAGCGCTTTGAGTGCGATCAAGGAAAGCGAGAATTGCACCCCCGACTTAGTTCCCCACATGATCCCCGCAACCAAAGCAACGAAACCCGCAACTGACCAAACCATGATCCAAATAAAGTTGAGCGAAACACCCACGGACAAAGCCGCTTGGTGATCGTCCGCCACAGCCCGCATCGCACGACCTTCTTTGGAATACTGCGAGAAGATCACAAGACCACCAACTAAAAGGGCCGCAATCAAAGTTGCCACGATATCGAGGTTGTCGATAAAGAAACCGTAATCAAAGATGTTGAACGTGTAGTTATCAATCGCCTCGTTGATGCCCTGCGGCAAACCAACGTCCAGCTTCTTGATCTCCGAATTCCACATCAAGTCGCCGACGCCCTCTAAGAAGTACGCAAGGCCAATCGTTGCCATGAACAGGATGATTGGCTCCTGCCCAACCAAGTGGCGGAAGATGTATTTCTGCACAGCCCAAGCGAAAAGCACCATGACCGCGACGGTCAGTATAATCGCAAGTAGCGCAGGCACCGTCCATCCGAAGTAGTGCACATCCGTGCCGAAAATCGCATTGATCACATGCGCAAAAGGCACTTGGCCCTTCATAATGCCAACCAAGGTCATCGCCGAAAACAGCGCCATGACCCCTTGGGCATAGTTGAAAATACCAGATGCTTTGAAGATCAAAACAAAGCCTAAGGCGACAAGTGCATACAGCACGCCTGCCATCAAGCCATTGAGGAACACTTCCATCGCAAAGACGAGTTGTTCGGGCATCACATCGCCTCCATTTTAAGTCGCGGGCAGATAAAATTAGTCATGAGCCACCCCCAAATACGCATCAATCACCGCTTGGTTGTTGCGAATATCGCTCGGGGTGCCGTCACCAATCTTCTTGCCGTAATCCATCACGACAACGCGATCAGATAGGTCCATCACAACGCCCATGTCGTGTTCGATCAACGCGATCGTGGTGCCAAATTCGTCGTTCACATCCAGAATGAAGCGGCTCATGTCCTCTTTTTCCTCGACGTTCATCCCTGCCATCGGCTCATCCAGAAGCAAGATCGACGGCTCTGAGACAAGCGCGCGCGCCAGCTCGACGCGCTTTTTCAAACCATAGGGCAAACGTGCAACAGGGGTTTTGCGGATGTGCTGAATTTCAAGAAAATCTATGATCTTCTCCGCTTTCTCGCGGTTCTCAATTTCTTCCTGTTCCGCCTTACCGCGCCAAATCGCTTGCGCCAAAAGACCCGAGTTCATCTTGTTCAAACGTCCAGTCATGACGTTGTCCAGAACGGTCATGCCCTCAAACAAAGCGATGTTTTGAAAGGTGCGCGCGATGCCTTGCTGCGCAACCTCATAAGGCTTCATATGCGGACGCGGTTTGCCATGAAACAGAACCTCACCGTCTTGCGGCACATAAAAGCCCGAGATCACATTCAGCATTGAGGATTTACCAGCGCCATTCGGCCCGATAATCGCACGGATTTCGCCCTCGCGAATATCAAACGAGATATCCTTGATCGCCACAACACCGCCAAAACGCAGCGTGATGTTCTTCATCTCCATCACAACACCGCCAATCGTGCGACCGTCTTCTGTGACGTAGCTATCTGTTGAATCCAACATCATATGTCCCTTATTCCGCAGCAATCTTTGACGCTGTGACAGGAACAACTGCCGCATCACGTATCTCAAGCGTCGCGCTGATTTCGCCTTTGCGGCCGTCCTCATACGTCACTTCGGTTTCTGTGTAGATTTCCGGTGATCCGTTATAAAGCGCGTTCACCAAATCCTCGAACTTTTCGCCAATAATCTTGCGACGCACCTTTTGCGTGCGCGTCAGCTCGCCATCATCCGCATCAAGCTGCTTATGCAACACTAAGAAGCGGTGGATCTGACAGCCTGAAAGCATCGGATCTTCGGCTACAGATTTATTTACCGTCTCAACATGTTCTTGGATCGTCTCAAGCACACGGGGATGACCCGCAAGCTCTTGATAAGATGCATAAGCAATGTTGTTACGCTCCGCCCAGTTACCCACGGCTGTGAGATCAATGTTAATAAACGCGGTACAGCGATCTTTGCCAGCACCAAAGACAACGGCCTCAAGAATGTTGGGATAGAACTTCAGCTTATTCTCAACATATTTCGGCGCGAACAAAGCACCGTCAGACATGTTGGCCACATCCTTCGCACGGTCAATGATCCGCAGATGTCCTGTTCCTTCTTCGATGAATCCAGCATCACCTGTCGCGACCCAGCCCTCTGGGTCTTTGGTGTCCGCCGTGCTTTCCGCGTTCTTGTAATACTCAACGAACGTGCCTTCAGAACGGTAAAAGACTTCGCCATTCTCAGCGATTTTCAACTCAACACCGGGTGACGGTACACCTACTGTGTCAGAGCGTACTTGCCCATCAGGTTGTTGCGTGATGAAGACCGATGCTTCAGTCTGGCCATAGAGCTGTTTTAGGTTGATCCCGAGCGAGCGGTAAAAGTCAAAAATCTCAGGCCCAATCGCCTCGCCCGCCGTATAGCCAATGCGCACACGCGAAAAACCGAGCGTGTTTTTCAAAGGGCCATAAACCAGCAAATCGCCAAGTTTATATTTCAGCTTGTCTAACCCGCTAACCGTCTCACCATCAAGGATCGCAGGCCCGACTTTCTTAGCATGAGCCATGAAATAATCGAACATGCGCTTTTTCATCGGCGACGCGTCTTCCATGCGGATCATCACAGTTGTGAGCTGTGTTTCAAACACGCGCGGAGGGGCGAAATAGTAGGTCGGTCCAATCTCGCGCAGATCGGTCATCATCGTGTCGACGCTTTCAGGGCAGTTAACGCAGAAACCAGTCCAATAGGCTTGACCAAGGGAGAAGATGAAATCACCTACCCAAGCCATAGGGAGATAAGCGAGGATATCTTCGCCCGCGCTCAAACTATCAAACTCAGACGAATGCCGCGATGTCTCGATAATATTGCGATTGCTAAGGACAACGCCTTTGGGTTTGCCCGTGGTACCGGAGGTATATAGCATCACGCATGTGCTGTCGTAATTGAGCGCTTCGCGGCGGCGGTTCAGCTCTGGCATCAACTCGCTCAAAGCAGCACGGCCTGCGTCTTGCACTTTGGAAAACTGATGCAAGTTCGCATGATCGTATTTGCGCAATCCACGTGGGTCGAGGTAGATCATCTGCTCGAACTGGCTCAGACCTCCTTGGACGTCGGTGACTTTATCCACCTGCTCTTGATCAGCCGCGATCACAAAACGTGCGCCGCAATGATCTAGAACATAAGCCATCTCATCGGCGGAGGCGTCAGAATACAAAGGCACAGGCACAGCGCCAACAGATTGAACAGCGACCATTGCCCAATACAAATACGGACGATTGCGCCCAATGATGGCGATAAAATCACCCTCAGCAACACCAAGTGTCAGCAATCCGAGTGCAAGCGCATCGATCTCGTCAGCAGCCTCAGACCATGTCCAATTCTGCCAGATGCCCAGCTCTTTTTCACGGTAGGCCGCTTTGTCACCGAACTCGGCCGCGTTGCGTTGCAATAGCGCTGGTACGGAAGTCAATCCGTTCACGCCTTCAGACGTTTGTGTCAATGATGTTTCCTCCCGTTGCTCGCATGCGCGAGCATGGTCGCTTTGCGCGACTCGCTATACATACAGTGCCGTCAAATTCCTGAAGGTCAACTTTTTCTGTAAGTTTTCTGAAACCTAACGAATTGTAACAGCGTCGCAGCAGGGCTTTTCGCACCCCTTCAGACAATGCTACGGAAAAGACCATGAAGCGCACAGATAGCCATGACACGATGATTGCAGCTGGATTGAACCTGATCCAACAAGCTATGTCGATTTTCGATTCAGAACTGCGTTTGGTGCTGAGCAACCGACCAATGCAGCAGATGTTCAATCTGCCTGACAAGCTGATCGAAACTGGTGTGAGTTTTGAAGCAGTTATCCGCTTTCTCGCTGAAGCTGGTGAATACGGCGAGGTTGACGACCTCGAGGAGTTCATCGCCGTACGCGCTAAGCTCGCACTCACGTTCGAGCCGCATTATATGGAACGCACCCGCGCCAATGGTCGCGTGATCAGCGTTGAGGGCGCGCCTTTGCCCGAAGGTGGTTGGGTGACAGTCTACACAGACATCACGGAGACCAAGCAACAAGAAACGCTGCTGAGAACCCGTTCTGAAGAGCTTAGCGAACAGGTCTTGGCCCGCTCAGAAGAGCTCGCATCGACCAACCGCGCGCTCGCCTCTAGCAATGCCGCTTTGGAGGAAACCAAACACCAACTTACGCAAATGGAGGCGCGCACACGTCTCACAACACAAATGATACCCGCACATATCGCGCACCTAGATCTTGAACAGCGCTACACGTTTTCCAACCGCCGTCTCAATGATGTGATGCCGGGCAGTTCCGATGATTTGGTCGGCCGCACCGCGCAAGAGGTGTTAGGAGACGCAAACCACGCAAGCATCGCACCTTTCTTGACGCGCGCTTTCGATGGCACGCCTTCGGTCTTTGAATTCAAACATGATCCCAGTTCGCGCCGTATCCGCGTCGCGTTCACACCCGAAACGACGCAAGACAAGGTCGCGGGTGTCTATGTTCTATCCATGGACGTCACCGAAGAAACCCAAGCGCGCGTCGCGTTGCAACAAACCCGCAGGCGCGAAATGGCGGCACAATTGACCAGCGGTTTGGCGCATGATTTCTCCAATCTGCTCACCATCATTCTTGGCATGCAAGGCAAGTTGGAGCGGATGGACAACCTGCCCTCTGACGCGGATCATCTCATCACGGCGACCCTTGCTGCTGCGCGTCGTGGGGGTGGATTGCTGCACCGGATCGCCGACATGACAAGTCCACGCATCTTTCGTCCAGTGCCCACGCAGCTCTCAACGTTTCTATCTGAACTACACACGATGGCGACGCCAACTTTGGGGCAGGATCATCACCTTGATATCCAATGCGACACACGTGACAGCAGCTTCAATCTGGACGGAGGGATGCTGCAAGACAGCCTCTTGAACCTGATCCTAAACGCGCGCGATGCTGCCCCAAAGGGCACAACAATTACTCTAACCGCACGCGCTCTGCGCGACACATGGCTAGAGCTGGAGATTGCAGACAAAGGCGTAGGGTTTTCCAAACAAGCACTCGATCAAGCCTTGCAGCCATTCTTTACGACCAAGGGCGGCGAAGGATCGGGCCTTGGTCTCGCGATGGTCTATGACATGACTAAGCTCGCAGGCGGTGATCTGCGGTTGTTCAACAAAGAGGGCGCGCATGTCGTGATACGCCTTCCACTTAGACCTGCGGATCAACAGGCTCCTCCCGGCCTTGTGCTACTTGTTGAGGACAGTGAGGACCTCCGTATGTCGATCCGTGACATGTTGATTGCACAGGGGCATTTGGTGCTGGAGGCAACCTCCGTTCATGAGGCCGAAACGCTTCTAAGCACCGTTCCTGATATCGCCTATGTACTCTCTGATATTCATCTGAGCGGCGCGCGAACAGGGCTGGATCTGGCGCAAACCACAGGGCAGCCTATAGCATTGATGACATCTCTCCCCGCCAGCGATCCTCTGCATCAAGCCGCAGCAAAGCACGGCGCATTTTTACACAAACCCTTCACAGAAGACGCCCTGCGCGCAGCTTTAGCCTCCGCGGTTCTCAAAGGAACGCCAGATGAGTGATATGCCCCTTGTGACAATTCTGGACGACGAACCAGAGATCCGCGAAATTCTGTCCGACAGGCTGGAAGACGCGGGCTTTCGGACGATGAGCTTCGGCCGTGCACGCGAATTCGAAGCAGCGCTTAAAACGCTAACACCAGACGTATGCTTGGTGGACCTTTCCTTGCCTGACACAGACGGGCTGACCCTCGTGCACCGGCTGGCGTTGGAGCTGGGCGCGATTGTCATCATCATCTCTGGCCGCTCACAAGTTCAAGACAAGGTGACAGGGCTTGAACTGGGCGCGGACGACTACATCATCAAGCCATTCGATCCCTCCGAGGTGGTCGCCCGTATCCGCGTGCGCTTGCGTAAAAGCAGGCCTACCGAAACCACGTCCAACACAGCGCGTTTCTCTGGTTGGACTGCCTCCTTTGATCGCTATCTTCTAGAGGACAGTACGGGCGAGCAAATCACATTCAGCCACGCAGAAGGCGAGGTGCTACGCCTGTTTCTCGAAAGCCCCAAGCGATTGATCTCACGCGCTCAAATGCAAGACATGCTGGGTGGGGGCGCAGGCGACAGCTTTGATCGCGCGATGGACGTCCGCATCTCACGCCTTCGGACTAAACTGAAAGAAGATCCAAAGAACCCTCAGTTGATCAAAACTATCTACGGCGCCGGCTACATTTTCTTAGGGGACGTTGAGTGGCAATAGTGTTGTCACAAACGAGGGGTCGCGGTGGTTTCGAACTATCAACCTACTCATTAAATGAATGCCCAGACATGTTTTCGCCCGATTTCTACAAACCACACTCGGATGAAAAAAATATTTTAGAAACAATGTATTAAGCTGAAGTGAGCTACACTTGCTTCGCTTGTTGCTGAGGATTCTCGAATGATTAGCCAGGCACTTAGTAAATCAACCTAAACCTTTCTACAAACTTGCTGGTAAAAGCAAAAATTGTACCGGATCGATATCGAAGCCAATGCCACTGAGCAGCCCCACTTGAGTGGTCCAATTTGAAAGTTAGTGCATGATTGGCCTTTGGTCCATCGGGATGATGGCCTCTGGCGCGGGCGGGCGGTAGCCCAATGCACTGTGTGGTCGCTTGGTGTTGTAATGGTTCCTCCATCTTTCAATGATGATTTGGGCTTCTCGGAGCGAGTAGAAGATTTCACCGTTCAGCAACTCGTCTCGCATTCTCCCGTTGAAGCTTTCGCAGTATCCGTTCTCCCAGGGTGATCCAGGTTCTATATAAGCCGTCTTGGCTCCCACGGCTTTGATCCAATCTCTGACGGCCTCAGCAATGAACTCAGGGCCGTTGTCTGAACGGATGTAGGCAGGGAAACCTCGCAAGATGAACAGGTCCGTAAGAGCGTCGATGACCTCCGTCGAGTTCAGCTTTCGTTTCACTCGGATCGCCAGACATTCTCGGCTATGCTCGTCCAAGATGTTAAGCGTCCGAAACGCCCTACCATCATCTGTCCGGTGATGCACGAAGTCATACGACCAGACGTGATTACGATACTCGGGACGTAAACGGACACATGATCCGTCATTCAGCCAGAGCCGTCCTTTCTTTGGTTGCTTCATTGGCACTTTAAGCCCCTCACGTCGCCATAGGCGTTCGACACGCTTGTCATTAACCTGCCAACCCGCGTCTCTCAGCAGGGCTGCAACCCGACGATAGCCATATCGGCCGTACTGGCGTGTGAACTCGATCATGTCCGCAACCAAGCGTTCTTCGTCAGCACGCCCTTGTGGCAACCGCCGCTGCGTGGATCGGTGTTGGCCTAATACACGGCAGACACGACGCTCAGAAACTTTGAACTGACTACGAACGTGATTGATGCAGGCACGCCTGCGCGAGGGGCTTAGAAGTTTCCCGATGCGGCCTCCCTTAAGATCAACTTATCCAGCGTCAGGTCGGAAACTGCACGCCGAAGACGTTCGTTCTCTTTCTGAAGGCGCTTTAATTCCTTGAGTTGTTCCGTGCCCATTCCGCCATACTTCTTCTTCCAGCGATAATAGGTTTGTTCAGTCACACTGATCTGTCTGATTGCGTCAATCCGAGGCATGCCTTGCCCCATCAGAACTTCAACCTGCCGTAACTTCACGACAATCTCTTCGGGCTTTGGTCTCTTAATGGCCATCTCAGGTCCTCCGCTTTCCTAACTATAGGGGCGGACCACTTCAAAGGGGGAGGCTCATGCTCACATTGCCTTAGTTATACAAAAAGTCATTAGGAGCACCTATTCTAGCCAAGCCGGTCGCGACCATTGCATCCGGAACATGTCCTACTCATTGTTCCTTTGGGTTACCGCCAACTTATTGTTCGCATTCGCTTAAGTTCGCTAGAGTTGAAACTCGATACGGAGTTCACAAGATATGTCGCACGTTCCCCAATGACTCTCCAAAACCACAGTTGCGTGAACCATAGTTGATAAAACTTCTACTAAGTCATTGAAAAAGTGGTGAGCCGTGATGGGTTCGAACCATCGACCTACTGATTAAAAGTCAGTTGCTCTACCAACTGAGCTAACGGCCCACTGAGCGCGTATCTAGAAAGCGCGGGGCATCGGGTCAACCCCGAAAATCGTGTTATTGCGCACAATGTCTGGATTCATTTCACACACGCATCTATATGCGCCCTTATGGTGGAGAACGCTGGTAATAAATTGCCATTCATGAAGATGCATGGGCTGGGCAACGACTTTGTCGTTTTTGACGAGCGCGAGAGTGGTTCTGTCGTCACGCAAGCGCTCGTGATTGCGATGGCGGATCGTCATATGGGCGTTGGATATGACCAGCTGGTTGCGATTCGGAATCACGACACTGCGGATATTGAGCTGGTGTTTTGGAACGCGGATGGCAGTATCGCGGGTGCATGTGGTAATGCCACTCGGTGTATCGCAGGATGGGATTTGGCGCGCACGGGCAAGGAGGTGCTCAGTATTCGTACTGAGCGTGGTTTACTCGAAGCAGTCGATGCAGGTCACGGCGATATCGAAGTAAACATGGGTCAACCAATGACCGACTGGCACGAGGTTCCTTTAGCCCGTGAAATGGACACGTTAGAGCTACCAATTGAGGGCAAGCCAACAGCGACAAGCATGGGCAATCCACATTGCACCTTCTTTGTGAATGATGTGGACGCCATTAATCTTGAGGCGTTCGGGCCCACGATTGAACATCATCCTCTTTTCCCCGAACGCACCAATGTGCAGATTGCGCAGATCATTGGCCCAAACCAAATCCGCATGCGGGTTTGGGAGCGCGGTGTTGGGATTACGCTGGCCTCTGGCTCTTCTTCCTGCGCTGTCGCTGTTGCTGCAACGCGCCGTGGTTTGATTGGTGGGTCTGCAACGCTGACGCTTGATGGTGGTGAAATCCGTATCAAAATTCTCCCCACTGGTGTGCACATGACAGGCACTTGGGCGCATGTGTTTGACGGGCACTGGCGGGGCATACGATGAGCGCGCCTAAGTTCACAACGCTTGGCTGTCGCCTCAATGCATACGAAACCGAAGCGATGAAAGAGCTCTCGCAGAGCGCGGGATTGCAAAACGCGGTCATCGTGAACACATGCGCCGTAACTGCCGAAGCCGTGCGCAAGGCGCGTCAGGAAATCCGCAAACTACGTCGCGAAAACCCAGAGGCGCGTTTGATCGTGACGGGCTGCGCTGCGCAGACAGAGCCTGAGACATTCACTGCCATGGGCGAAGTCGATGCGGTCATCGGCAACACCGAAAAAATGCGGGCCGACACATGGCAAGGGCTTGCCGCTGATTTCATTGGAGAGACCGAAGCAGTCCAAGTCGACGACATCATGTCAGTCACCGAAACCGCTGGGCATTTGATCGACGGCTTTGGCACGCGCAGCCGCGCCTACGTGCAGGTGCAAAACGGCTGCGATCATCGTTGCACGTTTTGTATTATTCCTTATGGCCGCGGCAACTCGCGCTCTGTGCCTGCGGGCGTTGTGGTCGAGCAAATCAAGCGGCTTGTTGGCAAAGGCTATAACGAGGTTGTACTCACGGGTGTCGATCTCACCTCTTGGGGCGCTGATCTGCCAGTGGAACCAAAGCTGGGCGATCTGGTCATGCGGATCCTCAAGCTCGTGCCGGATTTGCCGCGCCTCAGGATCAGTTCGATTGACTCAATCGAGGTGGATGACAACCTGATGCAGGCTATCGCAACAGAGCCACGTTTGATGCCACATCTACATCTGAGCTTGCAGGCGGGTGATGACATGATCCTTAAACGCATGAAGCGGCGCCACCTGCGAGATGATGCAATTGCGTTTTGCGAGGAAGCCAAGCGTTTGCGCCCTGATATGACCTATGGCGCAGATATTATCGCGGGCTTTCCGACAGAGACCGATACGATGTTTGAAAACTCTTTGAAGCTGATCGAGGAGTGCGATTTGACATGGCTCCACGTCTTTCCCTATTCACCCCGCAATGGCACGCCTGCCGCGAAGATGCCTGCGGTGAACGGTAAGGTGATCAAAGCGCGCGCCGCGCAGCTTCGTAATGCGGGCGATGCAAAAGTGCGTGCGCATCTAAGCAAGCAAATTGGCATGACACATCATATTTTAATGGAAAACCCAACTATGGGTCGCACAGAACAATTTACAGAAGTCACCTTTGAGACGGATCAAATTGAAGGTCAGATCGTGACTGCGCCCATCCTTGGTCAAACTAGCACACAACTGACCGCTTAACGGGTACAATTCTTTTCACAAAAAGAATTGCAAAAGATGCGGCGAAGATCTTTCTTGCGCACATGCATCCAAATCCTGTTTTCAGATCTACCCAAGCGCAACACAGCATAGAGTTCGCCCGCACCCGCAGCTTTGGCACGCTCGCGATGAACGCGGACCCTGCCCCGCTTTTTGCGCATATACCGTTCCTTTTGAACGACGACGCGAGCCATGCAGATTTGCATCTGGTGCGCTCCAATCCGATTGCGCGCACGATACGCAAAGGCGCTCAAGCCGCGCGCCTCGCTGTGACTGCGCCAGATAGTTACATCTCGCCCGATTGGTACGGCGTCGAGGATCAGGTGCCAACGTGGAACTATGTCGCCGTGCATTTCATCGGCCAGCTAGAGCTTCAGCCGCAAGAACATCTCCACGCTTTGCTTGATCATCAATCTGCGCATTTTGAGAACCAGCTTCTGCCCAAGCCCCCATGGACCAGCGATAAAATGAACGACGGTGTCATTGAAAAGATGATGCGCGCGATTGTTCCTGTGCGGCTGCACATTGACGATATGCAAAGCACTTGGAAACTTGGTCAGAACAAATCCGATGCCGTCCGTCAACGCGCAGCTGCACATGTCGCAGAGCAAGACATTGGCGCGGATACACAAACACTCGCTGCGTGGATGACAACGCCGCCCAGCACTGATTAACCCATTCGAAAGGTTCTACATATGAAACTTAGCTACAGCCCCGCCTCTCCCTATGTGCGCAAAGTGATGGTCTTGCTGCATGAAACAGGTCAGCTTGATGATGTTAAGCTTTTGGAGGGGTCCGGCACGCCTTTGGCTCCGCATGCTGAAACAGTTCAGAAGAACCCTATCGGCAAGATTCCCGCGCTAGAGCGTCCCGATGGCGCGACGCTTTATGATAGTCGCGTGATCTGTGCATTCCTTGATGCACGCGCGGGCGATCAACTCTACCCCAGCGGTGCGCGGCGGTGGGAAACGCTGACGTTAGAAGCCACCGGCGATGGCATTATGGATGCCGCCTTGTTGATAACGTACGAAGGACGTTTGCGCCCCGAGAATTTGCAGATGGAAGCCTTTGTTGAGGCGCAGTATGGCAAGGTGGAGCAAGCCTGCGCCGCGCTTAACACGCGCTGGATGAGCCACCTGGCAGGACCTTTGGACATGGGGCAAGTGGCTGTCGCTTGCGCACTGGCATACGTGGATTTCCGTCATGGTCATCGCGACTGGCGCAAGGGCAATGACGGGTTGGCGACGTGGTTCGAAACCTTCAGTCGGCGCGCCTCAATGCAAGCGACGCTGCCACCAGCAGGTTAAGCCTTGGTCTGCATTTTACTGATCATTTTAAGCTTCATGCGATACGGCATAAACGGCATCAGACAGTTGATCATGAAGCGCAAACCAAACTGGTTGATGGTAACCAGCTTGCCCGCCATCATCGCATCATAACCGTGTTGCGCGACGCTTTCTGCCGTCGCGCCATCACCGTTGACAAGACCCGTGTCTTCAAGATCGGCCGCCTTGGCAAACTCAGTTTCTACAAATCCGGGCGCGAGTACAGTAGACGTAACACCTTTGCCGCGAAGTGCTTCGTCCAGAGCTTGGCTAAAGCTTTTAACGAAGGCCTTAGTCGCGAAATAGGTCGCTTGCAAAGGACCCAGCATAAAGCCAGCAGTCGAGTTGACATGCAAAATCTTGCCGCTGCCTTGTTCGATCATATCATCCGCGACCAGCGCTTTCACGTTAAGATCAATCATACCAAGGTCCACCTCAAGAGAGCGTTCAACAAACTCACCTTGTCTGCCAAAACCTGCGTTGTTGATCAAAATATCCACGCTAAGCCCTGCGGCCTTGATCTGAGCATGTAAATCCGCAGCGCCAACTTCAGCTGTAAGATCAAGCGAGAAGACATGCGCACTTACTCCGTGCGCAGTTTCAACCTCAAGCTTATGCGCATTCAGCTGCTCAGCACAGCGCGCCGCCAAGTAACATCGCCACCCTTCGATGCACGATATTGTTCAAATGCTGCACCGATGCCTGAAGAGGACCCATGTCAAGGGCTGGATTTGCCATGAAATTACCTGTCTGAATCTGCGTTAGAAGCTAAAGCTGACGCCGACGTTGATCGCATTGGTGATGATATCGGTGTTGAGCGAGCCACCCGATGGAAGCTTTGCAGTGTTTGACGAGTAGGTGAATTGATACTCGCTAAAAAGAGCCCAGCGATCTGACAGGTCGTACTTTATACCAGCGGTAAGACGCGCAGCGGGGCCTGTCAATTGATACCCGTAAGAGGTGTGGCCGTTGCTGGAAATCACATCAACATGCGGCAGCGCAACGCCAAGACCTGCGCCCACATACGGCGTGAAAGACCCGAAGCGGTCATTCCAGCGTTTGGTGATATTGAAAGTAATGATGTTATGACCGTCTGTGAATTCCAGATCGGTGAAGCCAATCGCATTGCTTTCTGCAGCAGGCGCGTAGACTTTCGCGTGGGTCAATTCAACGCCAAAGCCAAGATCGGGACGTCGCCACCACGTGGCGCGCACACCGTAATAGGGTGGCGGCGCGAGGCTTTTGCCTTCCCAACCAATCAAACCACTATAATCGGCTCCCGTACCGGGATATTGACCAGAAACGCGACTGTGCGGGGAGGACTGTGATCCACCATAGAAACTCAGCTCGACCTGTGCGCTCGCGGGGACCGAAAGCGATAGCAAAAGCGTCAAACTGGCGAAAACAGATAGAATCAGGCGCATTGAAAACCCTCACAAAGCGGCGTGGTGTGCATTTTTAACGTAATCCCGTCATATAGGTGTTTGAACGCCCCCTCAACCGCGACACATCGGCGCTAAATCGATTCCAATGCTTTGCTTGCTGGACGGGGCGCAAATGTGACGCTAGATACCCCATCGAACCGGCTGCGGAGATTCCCGCGGCCTGACACGTATTTGCCGCCTCGCTTAGATGATCAGCGGCCTAGATATGGAGAGAAGCTCGTGTCCCACGCAGACGATCACGATGACACCCACGAAGGCACGCGGAGGGATTTCCTCTATTTCGCGACAGCAGGCGCAGGCGCGGTGACGGCGGGAGCGGCTATTTGGCCCCTCGTTAACCAGATGAATCCATCAGCTGATGTGCGGGCCTTGTCCTCTATCCAGGTTGATATCTCCGGTATCGAACCTGGGACTCAGCTGACGGTGAAATGGCTTGGTAAGCCTGTGTTCATCCGCCGCCGCACCGAAGAAGAGATTACGGAAGCCCGCGCTGTCGAACTTTCCGATTTGATCGACGACGATGCGCGCAACACCAATCTTGGTGACGCGGACGCATCTGACGAGAACCGCGCGTTGGATGAGACCGGCGAATGGCTGGTAATGATGGGCGTGTGCACGCACCTTGGATGTGTTCCGCTTGGTGATGGCGCAGGTGACTATCACGGTTGGTTCTGCCCATGCCACGGTTCGCACTACGATACATCCGGTCGTATTCGCAAAGGCCCTGCACCTACGAACCTTCCGGTTCCGCCAGTGGCTTTCGTCGACGATTCAACACTTAAACTCGGTTAAGGGAGAGCATACAGATGGCTGGAATTCCTCACGACCATTACGAGCCGAAGACAGGCGGCGAAAAGTGGGTGCACTCGCGCCTTCCGATCGTTGGTCTGCTCTATGACACAATCATGCTTCCCACGCCCAAGAACCTGAACTGGATGTGGATCTGGGGCATCATTCTGACGTTCTGCCTGGCTTTGCAGATTGTCACAGGCATCATCCTTGCGATGCACTACACGCCTCACGTCGATCTGGCGTTCGCCTCTGTTGAACATATCATGCGCAACGTAAATGGCGGTCATATGCTTCGTTATTTGCACATGAATGGCGCGTCGCTGTTCTTTATCGCAGTTTATGCGCACATTTTCCGTGGCCTGTACTACGGTTCATACAAAGCCCCTCGTGAGATCACATGGATCATCGGCATGCTCATCTTCGTTTTGATGATGGGTGCTGGTTTCATGGGCTACGTTCTTCCATGGGGTCAAATGTCCTTCTGGGGTGCGACTGTCATCACAGGCCTCTTCGGTGCGATCCCATTCATCGGTGAGCCAATCCAGACACTTCTTCTGGGTGGACCTGCTGTTGATAACGCGACACTGAACCGTTTCTTCTCGCTGCACTATCTGCTGCCATTCGTGATTGCCGGTCTTGTGATCGTTCACATCTGGGCTTTCCACACCACAGGCAACAACAACCCGACAGGTGTCGAAGTGCGCCGCACGTCCAAAGCGGATGCAGAGAAAGACACGCTGCCATTCTGGCCCTACTTCGTGATCAAAGACTTGTTCGCGCTGGCGGTTATCTTGGCTGTGTTCTTTGCGGTTGTTGGCTTTATGCCGAACTACCTGGGTCACCCAGACAACTACATCGAAGCAAACGCGCTTGTGACGCCTGCTCACATCGTTCCAGAATGGTACTTCTTGCCATTCTACGCGATCTTGCGTGCGTTCACATCCGAGGTTTGGATCGTGATCTTCTTCGAGTTCATCACAGGCGGCATCATTGATGCGAAGTTCTTTGGTGTTCTGGCAATGTTTGGTGCGATCATCGTGATGGCTCTCGCGCCATGGCTTGATACATCCTCTGTGCGTTCGGGTCGTTACCGCCCAATGTTTAAGTGGTGGTTCTGGATCTTGGTCGTCGACTTCATCGTTCTGATGTGGCTCGGCGCAATGCCCGCAGAAGAGCCTTATGCGACCTTCTCGCTTATCGCATCTGCCTATTGGTTTGGCTATTTCCTCGTGATCCTGCCGCTCTTGGGTGTGATCGAAAAACCATTGCCACAGCCTGCCACCATCGAAGCAGACTTTGCCGCGCACTATGGCAAGCCTAACTCGGCACCGGCTGAATAAGAAAGGACTGAGGACAATGTTTAAGAAACTCAGCATCGCAGCAATCGCTGCATTGGCTCTCTCATCCGGCGCGTTTGCGGCGGGTGGCGGTGACCAGCATATTGAAAACATCGATTTCTCTTTCGATGGTCCTTTCGGCAAGTTCGATCAGAACCAGCTTCAGCGTGGCCTTCAGGTCTACACAGAGGTTTGTTCTGCCTGCCACGGATTGAAGTATGTCCCACTGCGCACGCTCTCTGAGGAAGGTGGCCCCCATCTTCCAGAAGATCAGGTGCGCGCATATGCGTCTGAAAACTTCGAAGTCTATGACGAAGCTTTGGAAGATACGCGTCCTGCAACTCCAGTGGATCACTTCCCAGAGAACAACGGTGCAGGCGCACCTGACCTATCCATGATGGCAAAGGCACGCGCTGGCTTCCACGGCCCCTACGGATTGGGTATCAACCAGTTCCTCTTTGGCATGGGTGGTCCTGACTACATCGCATCTTTGCTTACTGGCTATACAGGCGAAGAAAAGGAAGAAGCAGGCGTCACACTTTACGAGAACACGGCCTTCCCAGGCGGTTGGATATCCATGGCACCGCCGCTTTATGGTGAGGACGTTGACTTCAACGACGGTCACGCGAACGATCTGGAGCACATTTCAGAAGATGTGTCAGCGTTCCTGATGTGGACGGCAGAACCTAAGATGATGGCACGCAAGCAAGCTGGTTTTGTCTCTGTGTTCTTCCTGACGATCCTCTCTGTTCTGCTCTACCTCACGAACAAGAAGATTTGGGCGCCAATCAAAGGCAAAGGCCGCAAAGAAAGCTAAGCGCTTTCGCCAAGCTTAGAATTTGGAAGCCCCCGTAGGAGAAATCTTGCGGGGGCTTTTTTATGTGCCGAGATACGCGCGCAGAACCTCGGGGGGATTTTGGAGCAGCTCATCCGTTACCACCGGCGCATGTGCGCGACCCTCTGCTACCAGAATAGCAGTCTCGCAAATACGTTTTGCATCGCTCGGATCATGGCTCACCATCATCATTCCTGCCCCTGTTTGCGCACATAGTTCCGCAACAAGGTCCAACATATCCGCTTTCAAAGCTGGCCCGAGTGCCGCAAACGGCTCGTCCAGCAAGATCATCGGTTTGCGCTGCACAAGAACCCTTGCAAGCGCGACACGGCTTTGTTGACCACCCGACAGCTCCGCAGGCTTTCGGGCACCCATATCACCAAGTCCGACAGAGACCAAAGCCTCACTCACTTGATTCGTTTCCCCTGAGGACAACCGCAAGGATGGACGAAGCCCAAGCCCGACATTCTGCGCAACGCTCATATGCGGGAACAAATTATTATCCTGAAATAGCACTGAAAAGGGTCGCGCGCTCGGCGCTTGTTTTGTAATTTCGAACCCATCCCACTCAAGACGCCCAGCAGCAGGTTGCAAGAACCCTGAAAGCGCCATCAGCAGCGTCGATTTCCCAGCACCAGACGGACCAATCACAGCAATTCGTGCTGCAGGGTCCACGTCGAACGACGCTTTCATCGCAAACGATCCTTGACGCAATTCCAATTCTTTCAACTCAAGCACCACGGCGCCCCCATGTGTCGCAGATCCAAAATACCCCAAAAGACAGCATAGCCAACAAAAGCGCCGCTCCCGCCGCCGCGTCCATGCGATAGGCACCCATCAAGCGATAAATTTGCAATGGCAACGTCGCTTCGCCTGTTCCCGCGAACAAGGCCACGACGCCCAAATCGCCCATAGACAGGGCCGCAGCCAAGCCAATCGCAAAGCCGAGCGGCGCGCGAATGCGCGGCAAGATAACCAACCGCAGCATACCCCAGCGCGACACGCCAAGACTTAGCGCCAAGCGTCCATAATCGTCGCACACGTCCTGCACCGCAGGGATCAACACGCGCAAAGAAAAGGGCAACGCCATCATCGCATTGACGCAGGCGGTCACCACAAACGCCCAATTTTGTGGCGATGCGACAGGGAAAATCACGATGAACAAGCCAGTTCCGATCACCAAGGGGGATGCCGCGATAGCAAGCAATCCGACGCTTTCAATCCACGCGAACCTCGTCACCGCAAGCGCGATAGAAAGGCTAAGAAAAAACGCCAGTCCCGCTGACAAAAGCGCTACTTGGATCGAGCTCCATGCGGAGAGCCAGACAACACTGGGCAAGCTCGGCAGCGCGGTCAGTCCCCTTGATCCGACTGCGAACATCGGCACCAACAGGAATAGAACAGCAGCAGCGATTGCGATAAAGTCCATGCCGCGCGATCCCTCATTCCAGCGCTCTAACTCTCGATCAAGACCCTTGCCAAAACCACCTTGTCCCTGGCTCACCCACAACGCGAGCATCGCTGCAGACCCTGCCAAAACAAGCTGTATCGCGGCCAGTAACGCCGCTTTACCTAGATCAAAGTCAAAACGAAACGCTTGGTAGATCGCCAGTTCCACAGTGGTCGCGCGCGGTCCTCCCCCCAAAGTCAGGGCGACCGCAAAACTCGACAAACAAATCGCAAAGATGATCGCGAACGCCCCAGGCGCCGCGCGTTTCAACATCGGCCATTCCATGTGCCGCATAACGTCTCGCGCACTAAAGCCAAGTTGCGCGGCAAGACGAAAGCGTTCAGCCGGAATACCCGACCAGCCTTGCAGAATGATCCGTGTGGCGAGTGGAAGGTTAAAAAACACATGTGCAATGACCACACCGTGAAACCCATAAATCGGGACCGGTGGGAGGCCCAGAAATTCTAGCCCGTGCGACACCCAACCAGAGCGTCCAAAGACCGCAAGCAACCCCATCACTGCAACGATAACAGGTAGTAAAAATGGCGCGCCGAGCAATGTGATGAGCGTCCCGCGCCCTTTAAATCGGCGACGGCTCAACGCGCGCGCAACGGGAATCGCAAATACAACACTCAACAGCGCGGACAGGAGCGCTTGGCTTACCGTAAATCGAACAGCTACCCAATCACTTGGTCCAAGCCGTGCAGCGTTGGGCGCATGAAACGCCACAACACCCAACGTTCCAAGGATCAGGGCGGCAACCAATGCTGCCGCCCCCACCCCAAACCACGGGTTTATTTGCTGAGCGCGGTAAGCCATTCGGCCAATGCTTCATCACGGATCGCAGGTGCATCCGCCGCAGGCACCACCAAGGGTTTTGACGGTGTCACAAGCGTTTCGAACCCTTTATGCAAACCGCCCGCAGGGGTCACAGCGGGATACATCCAATTGGTTGTTGGAATAATCGTTTGGAAACCTTCACCAACCATGAACGCAAGGAATTGATCCGCCAAATCTTGCTGATCGGAGCTTGCCAATTTGCCAGCAACCTCGATCTGCATGTAGTGACCTTCCTCAAACGCAGCGGCCGCAAAGCCGGCGTCTTCCTCTGCGATCAAGTGATACGCGGGGGATGTTGTGTAGGACAAAGCCATGTCCGCTTCGCCCTCTAGGAACAGGCCGTAGGCTTCTGACCAACCTTTGGTGACCGTCACAATATTGTCTGACAGACTTTCCCAGATTGCAGGTGCTTCGTCGCTGTAGGCTACTTTCACCCACATCAATAGACCCAAGCCGGGTGTCGAGGAACGCGGATCCTGAATAACGATTTTCAGTTCGCTTTCACCCAACGCTTTGAAATTGGTTGGTGCGTCGACGCCATCTTTATGAACAAACGCGAAATAGCCCCAATCAAAAGGTACAAAATTTGCATCCTCCCAAGCAATTGGCAGGTTATACTCGGCACTCACGCCATGAGGCGCGAACAGCTCTGTCGCCGCTGCGGCCGCTGTCAGGTTTGTATCCAAACCCAGCACGATATCCGCCTCTGTACGCGCGCCTTCAAGCTTCACGCGCGCCAAGAGGGATGCGCCATCGCCCGCGCCCACGAATTTCAAATCGCAGCCGCACTCCGCTTCAAACGCTTTTTCCACTGCAGGGCCGGGGCCCCAATCGGACACAAAACTGTCATAGGTGTATACCACCAATTCAGGCGTCTCTGCCGCAGCCACGCTCGCTGCAAAAACACCCGCAATACATCCAAGATACTTCATAGCATCCTCCAATAAATGTAGGCGGACGGTTGGATAGGGTTGGAGATAGTGTTTCCAGACCTTCCCTCCGCCGGTCCTAACCGGTTCAGGTTCAACGGGTCATGCAAGTCGCATATCTCAGCCAGGAGGCCCCCCGAGGTGTTGCTTAGTTAGGATGCGCATCCCAACATGTCCAGCGAAATCCCTTGAGAGCCGCGCGCGGCAACGTTAACAGGGGCGCAAAGGAGCCACCCTCATGAGCCTAAACACCTTCGGTCACATCTTCCGCGTCACCACATGGGGCGAAAGCCACGGACCTGCGTTAGGGGCGACAGTCGATGGTTGTCCGCCTAATGTTGCGATTGATGAAGCGTCTATCCAGCACTGGCTCGATAAGCGCAAACCGGGCACCTCCAAATATACGACCCAACGTCGTGAGGCAGACGCGGTCAAAATCCTCTCTGGCACGTTTGAGGACAAGACAACCGGTACACCCGTGCAATTGATGATCGAAAATACTGATCAGCGCTCCAAAGACTACGGCGATATCATCGAGAAATTTCGCCCCGGTCATGCGGATATCACCTACTATCAGAAATACGGAAACCGCGACTATCGAGGTGGCGGTCGCTCCTCTGCGCGCGAAACTGCCGCACGTGTTGCGGCTGGCGGATTGGCCCGTGCGGCACTTGCCCAGCTTGCTCCTAGAATCGAAATCACGGGCTATATGACCCGCATGGGCGCACATGAGATCGATCGCGATAACTTCGATTGGGACCAAATCGAACAAAACCCATTCTGGACTCCTGACGCCAAAGCCGCCAACACATGGGCCGACTATCTCGACAGTCTCCGCAAGTCCGGCAGCTCCGTTGGCGCGGTTATTGAAGTCACCGCGCGCGGCGTTCCAGCGGGCTTAGGCGCGCCAGTCTATGGCAAACTCGACACAGACCTCGCAAGCGCCATGATGAGCATCAACGCCGTCAAAGGCGTCGAAATTGGCGAAGGCATGTCCGCAGCCATGCTCACAGGCGAACTCAACGCAGATGAAATCACTATGGGTCCAGATGGCCCCGAATACAGCTCCAATCACGCTGGCGGCATCCTTGGCGGCATCTCCACAGGCCAAGATATCGTCGTCCGCTTCGCCGTCAAACCCACCAGCTCGATCCTAACGACGCGCAAAACAATTACCAAGTCAGGTGAAGATACAGAAATCATCACCAAGGGCCGCCACGATCCCTGCGTCGGTATTCGCGCGGTTCCAGTTGGGGAAGCTATGATGGCATGCGTGATCCTAGATCATCTGCTGCTACACCGTGGCCAGATCGGCACAAACCAAGGCATCATCGGGGCCTAATGCCCCTTTTCATCTTGCCTCTCAAATCTTGGGGGGCCTGGGTGACCAGTCCCCCAGTCGGTCCGATTGCGTTAGTAATTGGAAAAAACATCCCGCGCGTAGCCTTGAATGAAAAGAAGCGCGGTCAAATCACCATGATAGATCCGCACATCACACTCAGCCGCAACCGACGGCTTTGCATGTAGCGCGACGCCCATCCCTGCGCGCGTCAACATTCCAAGATCATTCGCGCCATCACCGACCGCTAAAACATCTGCCTCAGAAATCCCCAGACGCGCGGTGATCTCTTCCAAAGCATCCACTTTTGCTTGCTTCCCGAGGATCGGCAAACCCACCTCACCCGTCAGCTCACCACCGTCAGCAATCAACGTATTCGCACGGTTCTCATCGAAACCCAACGTCTTTGAAATTGCAGCAGTAAACGCAGTGAACCCTCCAGACACTAGCGCCGCATAGGCCCCATGCGCCTTCATTGTCGCCAGCAAAACAGGCCCCCCGGGCATCAACGTAATGCGCTTATCCAGCACATCGCCTATGACGCTCTCGGGTAGTCCTTTCAAAAGTCCGACCCGTTCACGCAAAGCACCATCGAAATCCAACTCGCCATTCATCGCTGCCGCGGTGATCGCGGCCACGCGTTCGCCAACACCCGCTTCATCGGCCAATTCATCAATGCACTCTTGCTGGATCATCGTGCTGTCCATGTCGGCCAGCAACATCTTCTTGCGACGCCCCCCTGAAGGCTGAACAACCAAATCAACGCCCAAATCCTGAAGATCGGACCAAACCTCCCAGCGATTATCTGGGATGCGCGCCACTTCAAACTCAGCCGCTTCGTCCGGCGCAAGCCACACCGCGTCACCGCCGCCCCATGCGCTTTGTACAGACGTCACCAATGCGGGCTCTAACGCGCCTTTCTTTGCGATGAACGTTGCTGTGAACATACCCCAAACCTCCGGTAATAAATCTTATCAGCGCTCTAAAGCATCATATGCGAAACAACCAGCTTTGCGATATTGGCGCGGAACGGATCTACGAATGTTCTTGTTGATAGACGCAACGCTCCATCCGGTAATCTTGGACAAATTGCGCGCCTCTTTTGACAAACGCTTCTTCGTATCGCGCACTTAGGTCTTCCCATCAGCGATGGTCAAAGCGCCTTCATACGGATGGTTCATCAGGTACCGACCTTGGAAATTCTGACGATGCTTCGTTGTACGAAACACCAGATCCTTTTGCATTTGTCCCTTGGAATACTACGCACGAAGGTGCGTCACATAAACGTTCTGCGGCGTACCTTCACGCCGCGCCCAGCGAACACCCAACGCGCGCAGCTCTTTGTTGCTTAAAGGATCGGCGGCGCAGGGTTCGCACCAGCTCATGTCCCACGCGTATTCCATGACAATACCACCGGCGCGGCCAACAGTTTTGCAAAACATGTCACGGTAAAATTGCGAGAATACTTTTTCGATAAATACAGGCACATCCGCGTCGGTCGGCAGCGCCTTCGCTGTGTAATTCGCAACAGTCTTTGGATCTATCCCTGCCCGCAGCATTGAAGTTGCAAATCCATGGCGACAACAGTAGGGCGAAAGCTTTTCGATGCCCGCTCGCTCAATGACGTTGTTCCAGACCTGCCCCACGCTTTCGCCATAGGCGTAATGAAACACCAGACTGTCAGGTTCGCGGATTGAAGGAGTGTTCGCCAATGCCGCGATGACTGGCGGCGACAGTTGCGCAACGCGATGGTCATCGATTTTAGTTTGATTGATCACGGCCTTGTTTTGAACCAGCTCGACGTCACCCCAAGTCAATGCACGTGCCTCACCACGTCATGCTCCCGTGCCAAACATAAACATGCAAAAACGCGGCCAAGTGGTGTAGCTCATCTTGAACTGCTTGCTGGGCGAAAGCTTCTGCCCATCCCCGTGTTGCAGGGGTCTTTTTCATAGCATTGACCTTGAGCAGCTTGACTTTGATCCGTGCACAACATTCCAAATCCGCTGGGTAGTTGATGATCGTCTGCGCCGGTACGATGCCTTGACGGTTCAAAGTGGCATTGGTCGCGCCAGGATACAATTTACGGGCCATTTGGCGGATAGCCTCGCCTGTGATTTTTGGGACAAGCATGTCCTTCCAATAGCCCTCTACGCGATCAATAAACCGGTCGTCACGCGCTGCCTGTCTATAAGCAATTGCGGCTTGTGCAAACGTCAGCGTTGCGCCGGGTCCATCAAGATGACTTTGCCACGCTTTTGTTTCATTTCTGCTGCGATCCTTTCAGCAATCCTCTTGTTCGGTGTGCCCGTAGGGCCTCGAAGTCGCCTACCGGCAACTGTGCCACTGAAGCTATAGAACTAATTCCGTTTGAAGACTTTGAGCGGCATTCCATCGCCTCCATAAACGTGACCATATGATGATCCAACATCATGACATTCTAACCAAATTTGCAAAAGCATCCGAGTTCGCAATTGTGTCCAAAACAAATCGAGGAGAGGCGGTAAGACGCTTCGCGAAAGCATGCGGCGGCGTGTATAATGGCAAAATGTCACTCATCTTTTGCCACCACAGCTTGGCAAGGCTCTACCATATTCCGAGCGATGTATTCGTGGATAGCGTTCTGCGGCAGTAAGAAATTTGCCCCATTTCTCAAGAACCTAATGCTCTTATTTGGTATCAATTTCCTGATCCACTTCTCTGGCCAACCAGTCTCAGCCGCCAATTACCTGGGTGTGAGCAGGGTACATTCGTCCATAGTTCTTTCCTCTTAATCAAATAGTAGTATGAACAGACAGAACACGTCACAGTAAGTCACGTATGTCCAGATATGGGAACATTTGTCCGCATCTCAACTGTGTTGATTGGGATAGGCCAAAGGATGCTCTCCATACGCAGCCAATTGGGCTACGCTCAAAGCAAGGTCGCAGCGATACTCGGTATCGCGGATAAATCCTATAAGAACTATGAGCCTGAGAAACGGGAGTTGCCGCTCTCGATCGCTGTCAAATTCTGCGAAGAGTTCAACAAGAATCTCATATGGTTGGTCTATGGAAACTCTCTCCCAGACAATGAGCAATCAGCTCGACTGGCCAGAGAAACCTCGCAGGCAGTTTTTGAACCCGCGGATGCGAACGACAAATCCTCTTCCAGCGCAGAAATCCAAAAGTTCACCCAATACATTTTTGAGCAATCCCTCTCAAAGGGCACATCGCCGCAAAGCTGTTCTTTTCAGCCATTGGATAAGGCGAACAACTTGATGAAGTATCTGAAAGACCCAACACGCCGGTCAATAAATTCGCCAACACTTTGCGCTTGATGGGGCATCCTGCTTCTGGTTGCTAGCAGCATAGGCTTCAACTCGTATCGATCAGAGACAGGCAACTTCTGGGACATTTACACACTCTTCCTGTTACACCTTGCCGTCGCAGGAGCCATCCTTGCATTTGTTGGCGAAACACTCTGGAAAATCCTCATCACGAATAGCGATGTTTCCCGCCGCAAGTTCTATTTTTATGATGAGGAATAAGCGGACCTTGTTTCTAGCTAAGCCTAGACGCCGCCGCTCTTCAGCAGGCTATTGGCTTGCATAGCTGACCTTTGCGCAAAATGCAGCTAAGGTCTCAAATGAGCCCATACTAACCGATGCTGCTAGATGTACGAAGGTCAGCTTTTCCTCAAATTGCGAATTGGTTTACGCAATGATGCTCGATAGTAACTGTTCGGTCATTGATGTCCCGTCAGCCCAAGGGTAATCGGGGATCGTATTAGTACAAAGAGCGATACCGATCATTCCGGATATGAGCGTGTCGGTCCTCACTTTATTTTCAAGTTCATCCGGAAGAACCTGCTGGATCAGACCCGAAAACATCAAGAAGTGTGCCAATGTATCTTCGTCCATAATGAACGTACTGACATCTGCCCGCGTCACATTGTTAGACATAAAGACAAGTCGAAAATGATCAGGGTGATCAATCCAATAATCGACAAAGGTTTGTGCAGCTGCCCGCAGCCGTTCACGCGCTCCAACGACCGATTTCAGCTTTTTCTCGATATCATTAGACATATCCCCGAGTACGTCTGCCCAAAGGAATCTTAGAATATCCGTCTTGCCCTCGAAATGCGCATAGATTGTCATCGGGGCGCAGCCGACCTCCTTAGCCAAACGACGCATTGAAACCGCTCCGAAGCCTTCCAAACGGTAAATCTCAAGCGCGTGCTTCCCGATCTTTGATCGAAACTCCTGAATTTCAGCCTTGCTGCGGGTTGGCCTACCAGCGGTTCTAGCCATAGTTGGGCCCTTTTCAATTTTATTTTAGTACGCGTCCCAAATAATACTTGCCTTGTCAAGATTGTAATAATATAGAACGCGTGCCAAATATTAACCACCCATTGGGCATGCATTGAGGAAAAGTGACATGACGTGGAATACTCACATGAACAAGACAAACTTACTGAACGTGGTTGTTGTGATCATTGGCGCTGCCATTATCTTTCTGGGACTGAATATCGGCCTGGGCGGGATCAAGACGCTGGGATGGCAGTCGACGAGCGATTTTGTTGCGATCACGGATGCGGCAACTTTTCATGCTCAAGACAGTCATATTCGGTTCATCGGCGGCGTCTGGTTCGCCGTCGGCGCTGTGTTCGTGATCGGCGGCTTTGCACTGCGCAGGTTGCGTCCGACACTGATCATTCTGTCAGCCATGATCACAATCGCGGGACTGTTTCGACTGAGTGGCCTGGACACTGAGGTCCTATTTAGTGCTGCCATTGCCCCATCACTGACATTTGAGCTGGTAGGTTTTCCGCTACTTGCTTGGTGGCTGATGGCGTCTGGCAAAAGAGACACACAGATTATCAAGGGTGTGCAATCCCAATAGCAGACATTTGTTCGATTGACTTGGACGTCCGTCTTGTCCGCATTGAAGTCAACGAGCGTAGCAAAATGCTGCGCACCTGCTCGAATGCCCGCTTCGGGGAAGTTGCGCAGCAGCATCGAGAGCTTGCGTGAACGACTTGAATGGGCCGTGAGTGCCCGAAGCTCAAATCGGTGGCGCCGCGCGTTCGGTGATCGATTTTCTGGCCGTAACCCTTTCACGGTGTATCATATAAAGTCCTGAACCCATGATTATGGCGATGCCGATCAGGCTTAGTGCGTTAGGGAAGTCGTGGAACACCAGATATCCAAACACAGTTGCGACCGGTAACTCCAGATACTGCAATGGAGCTAACGCAGTCGAGGGCGCTAGAGAAAGAGCATAGGTCATCATCAAATGGCTTAGTGTGGCGAAAAAACCTACGCCCAAAAGCCAAAGCCATGCAATGCCCACCGGCCAAACTGGATCAAACAGTTCAGACCCAGAGCCTTGAGCCAATATCATCAAAGGCATACACATTAGGCTGGCAAGCAGACCTGTGTAAAATTGCATGCTCACTGGATGGATCTTTTGCGAAAGCCCACGTGTCACTAAAATATAGAATGCGAAGGCGACTGCTGTGCCAAGCGGAAACAATGCTGTTGCGCCAAATACCGCAAAACTGGGTTGGATTACAAACAAAACACCCACAAATCCCACAACGGCCGCACCCACGCGCCGTAGCCCGACTTCTTCGCCCAAGTAGAATTTGCCTACCAGTAACACGATGAATGGCGCTACGAATACAATTGCCAGCGCATCTGCAAGAGGCATCACTCGGATAGCTGTGATGAAACAAAACGTAGCAACACACAAAGACACAGCGCGAAGCAGCAGTGCCAACCATTGCTGGCGTGCCACGTGCAATGACAAATTTATTGTAATAATAAATGGAGCCATCAGAACGCACTGAATCACAAAGCGTGCGGCCGTGATTTGTCCGACAGGCACGCTGTCCGAAGCAAGTTTAGCTGCCACATCGAGCAGGGGCGCGGTTAAGCAAAACCCTAGCATCAATACGACACCGGAAAGAATGCGGTCTGTGGGAGGTGCTGATGAGGAGGTGTTGGTCATGGTTCACATAAATATATCATTTGTCCCGCGTCCATTCATTTAACGACACGAGGCAAATGCGATTGTCAGCATAGCCCTCATCTACTTTAAGCGGCTTTCGACACACATGGGCTGCTGGAAGATTTACGAATGTCCGCAACACGGGCTGCGAATGCAGCAATAAAGCACTGTGACCAAAGTCCGATAAGGGCCGGGTGCAGACCTCGCTCCATCCACCTCCCACGGCAGCTTCGTCCGCAGTGTGTTAGTTCAGGCGGAGCGCAGCGAACGGCGGATCTTTTTGGGAGACAGGCAGTCCCGCATTGCCAGAGCGGCTGGCTACGCCTGTGTGATTGGATGGTGAAATCTGTGACACCGGAAGGCCCGCCGCCGCATTCAAAAACTGATCCCCGTGCCTGTATTTTGGTGACGGACTAGCGTCACTCCGGGCCATTTTGTGAAAGCAACTGAACAAGCGGTGCATTGATATAATAGTCGCTTCTCTAATTGGGTGTTTGGGTCAAGCTCATTTTCCTTCTTTCTTTCGGGTCATTGTCACTCATCCGGGTCACGCTTCTCTTCGCAGTCTGGTTGATGCCGTGTTGGCACCGCTGCACGCATATGTCGGATCGGACGCGGAGAGCCTTGCTTTGAGACGCGCTTCAAGATGCGCAGCAGACATTTTCGGCTTCTTCCACGAACCTCGTCCGGTGAGGGACGACCCCGTCAGGATTGGGGCCCGGCTGTTCAGATCATGCCATGCCTCCTACGTTCTCCTGACGGAATTCGGTGCCATCCGTCCACATCCTGTGGAGCAAGACGGCGAGTTTGCGGGCGACGGCAACAACAGCGCGACGACGCCCTTTGGTGCGCACCAGACGCATGCCCCATGACTTGATCTGGGACCCCGCCATCGTACGCATAAGCAAAGCGTTGGCTGCAGCGTACAAAGTTGCGCGTACATCTCGATCCCCAGCTTTCGATATGCGGCCAGGATTGTCATGTTCACCAGACTGGTAGCGTCGCGGTGTCAGACCAAAATGCGCACCAACAGTCCGTGACCGTTTGAAGCGCGTCGGATCATCGACAGCCGCTTTGAAGGTGAGAGATGCAATTGGTCCGACGCCTGGCACCGTCATCATCCGCATGCAAACCTCATCTTGGCTGGCGGCGCGTTTGACCCTGCGATCTAGCTCCAAAAAGTGTTCGTACAGGGCGACGCGTGCATCCAACAGCGGCACCAAAGCATGGACCAAAACCTCGTCCATCTCGATCAACGGTCGCACGACACCGTCGAAGCTGCCGTGCTTCACGGTCATTGGGAGGCGAATACCAAAAACCTTCAACAGCCCACGAACCTCATTGGCAAGATCCATCGTCTTCTTCAGAAGCGCTTTGCGGGTGCTCAGCAAGGCACGGACGCCATGCGCTTCGCGGCTCTTCATGTGAACAGGGCTGAACCAGCCGGTGCGTAGGACTTGAGCAATGCCGCGTGCGTCATTCTTGTCTGTCTTGTTGCGCATTGCTGAAAGCGCGGCATTGACCTGACGCGCCTCCATACAAACGACGTCAAACCCTACTTTGGTCAGGCCAAAGAACAGATGCTGACTCATCGTACCAGCCTCAAAACCAACCCGTTCAATCGGATAGGGAAATGCGCGAAGGCATTCAGCGATGTCGCTGACCTCACAAGGCAGCTCTCGTTCAAGCAGCACGTTTCCCTTGCCATCAACAATGCAAAGCGCACAGGATCGCAGCGATACGTCTATTCCGGCAAAATATTCCATCTTCTATCTCCCTTGTTCACAGATATCCTGTGATCCTATCGGGAGCTCGACCTCAGAATAGAGGGTAGCCCAATTACGCATGCTATGGGCCACTTTCACTTTTTCTAGAAGCCCCGACTGCGTCAATTGATCGAGATATCGGCCCGCAGTTTGTCGGCCCACGCCAACTTCGTCGATGACATATTCAATGCGGGTGTACGGGTGGCGGAACAGGTTGTTGACGAGTTCATGTGAGTACAGCTTTGGATGATCACGCTTGATGCGGTTCTTGTACTCCGACATCGATTGCTTGATTCCGAAAACAAGCTCTGTGGTCTCCTTTGCCGTTTCTGAGACTGCGTTGATCTGTCATCTTACTACAATACCACGAACCTTGCTGCTTGGAATGCAGCTAATCCCGGACAACAATACGCCAACCCATTGGCCTGGATGCGTGCGGATCAGGCTGATGATGAAATACTAAACGCCATAGAAGCCGGTTGGGATGCGTCTACATCTCTGAGGATCCAAAACGGCGGTACTGCTGTTGCGGGAACCGATCTGAAATTCGACAATACCAATGTAGTTTGCTTTAATCACGGAACGATCATCGCCACAGAAAGCGGGCCTGTTCTGGTCGAAAATTTACAGTCTGGTGGTATGATAAGAACTATGAACCATGGCTATCAATCTCTAAGCTTGGTTCTGAAAAGAAAGCTTCCGCAGTGTGCTCTGGTCGAAAACGAAAAACTGCGCCCTGTAAGGATCAGTACCGGTGCGCTCGGCAATAACCTGCAGGAGACAGATCTGCTCATTTCGCGTCAGCACCGAATGATGGTGTCTTCGCCTATATGTAAGCGAATGTTTGGTGATGAGAATGTCCTCATTGCGGGTGTCCGGTTAACAGAGCTTTCCGGCATCTATATTGATTATGGTGTTCGCGAGGTTGAGTATTATCATCTGGTATTTGATCAACATGAAATCGTAATCGCAAACGGGCCACCTTCAGAGAGCTTCTTTCTAAGACCCGAGGCACTCAAGGCAGAAGCATTGGAAGAGATTACGGCCCTGTTTCCGACGCTTAAAAGCGGAATGATCCCCTTTGTCTTGGCGGCACACAGCCCTGACGCACAAAAACAGAAGCGTCTTATAAAACGCTATTTAGACAACAGCAAACCATTGCAGGCAGCAACAAACTGCCAACTGTCTCTTATGCTTTAATTGGGTTTTTCGATTTATCGTCAGATAGTATATCGGAGCGCTTAACGTCTCAAACTTTGGAGACTATCGTTTATCTTGCTTTCGAAAACTCCACCGCCATTAAACGTTTCCTGCCATGATTCGCTCAAAAATGTTTGGGTCGGTGATGCCTTCTGACCCAATGACCAACACAACAGATGTATCATCGAATTCCATTTGAGCGTGCAGATCATCCTTAGTTGCTACGCACATCAAGCCGCATAGCCCCCCAAGCAAGAAGACGCGCCAGCCGAAGAAGTCATCCCGCTCACACTGCGCGAACCATGCACCGACTGCGGCGGGCAGATGCGCATTATCGAGAACTTCCGGCGCGGCCAAAAACCCCAATCACGCGCACCACCCCGAAAGGTCGCCGCATGACGAGACGCACGTCACCATCCAACGGCCATACCCTGAAAAGCAGCGCGTTCCGGGCCGATACCGCTTGTCGGAAACTGAATTTATAATGTTCAAGGGGCTCGAATTATCCGAAACGCGGCTCGCGAACGGGAGAGAAAGTAGCTCAAATCAGCTCCAGAACAAAACAACCTCAATACCTTGGGTCAATCGCCGCAGAGTTCGCTCAACGCTTTCCCCAGAGAGCTCAACCAGAGCCCACGGCTTCCTCCTAGTCAAGTTTCCCAACGCGGGCCACCATCGCGCCAAAACGAAAACCTGCGCTCAGGCCCGCATCGAAAAACCTTAAACATTCCAGACTTTGACGCTTTCTTTGTTAACGGCAGCTTCCAGAGTTTGGCGACCACGCGTTTGTTAAGTGCTGCTTTGAACAGCGTTACCATATAATCGAGGAAAATCACGATCTCGGACCCTTAGACCGTGGTGTTTCTTACTGCATCGACGAATCTTTTGACGGTGTCTGAATTTCCCGATTATGTGGTTTATCTATTTTGTCGAAGAGACGCGGGGTAACAATCATCTCTTGTTGCACGACTGTCCCTGCGGATGCATCAAATGAGTGGAACGCCTTTGCAAAACTGCAAAACCTCGAACAAAGAAAGACTTTTCAGTATGACCCAAACAGACACAGAAAACCGCCAGTTTGTTCTAGCCGAGCGCCCCAAGGGAGAACCGAACGACAAAACGTTGCGCTTAGAAACGAACGAGATGCCAACCGCAGGCAAGGGTCAGATGTTGTTGCGCAACGAATATCTCTCGCTTGATCCGTATATGCGCGGTCGCATGAGCGATGCGCCGTCGTATGCAGCGCCTGTCGAAATTGGTGGTGTGATGGTGGGTGGCACGGTCTCTCAGGTCGTCACATCGGATGTTAAGGGTTTCGAGGCTGGCGATTGGGTCGTCGCGCGTGGTGGCTGGCAAGATTACGCCGTGTCTGACGGAGCCATGGTTATAAACATGGGCAAAGAGCCGCAAAACCCGTCATGGGCGCTAGGCGTCATGGGCATGCCAGGCCTTACTGCTTGGGCCGGACTCACGCAGATTGGACAACCCAAAGAAGGCGAAACGCTCGTCGTTGCCGGAGCCAGCGGGCCGGTTGGCGCGACTGTCGGACAAATCGGTAAGCTGCTTGGCCTGCATGTTGTTGGCATTGCAGGCGGAACTGAGAAATGCGCACATGTGAAAGATGTGCTCGGGTTTGATGATTGCATTGATTACAAAGCAGATGGTTTCCCGAAGGCGCTGAAAGCTGCCGTTCCAAAGGGGATCGACATCTATTTCGAAAACGTCGGCGGCGCTGTGTTTGATGCGGTTATGCCGCGGCTCAACCCATCGGCGCGCATCCCTGTGTGCGGGTTGATCTCACAGTATAATGCAACATCCCTACCCGATGGTCCTGACCGAATGAACATGCTGATGGGCACAATTTTGCGCAAACGTATGACGATGCGTGGCTATATCGTGTTTGACGATTTTGGCCACCTCTACCCTGAGTTTGCCAAGCAAGTTGGTGACTGGGTCGCTTCGGGCAAGATCAAATACCTAGAGGAAATGATCGAAGGCATGGAGCAAGCTCCTGCCGCCTTTGCGGGCCTACTGCGCGGTGAGGCGTTTGGCAAACGTGTGATCAAGCTTAACGCGTAAAGCGACATCAATTGGTTGGGGCGAATGTCAAAGATCGCCCCAACTTCGCGATTCACCACGCGCCCCCAAACGATTTTTCGCGAAATGACGTTCCGTTGTGCGGTATTGGCAGACTTAGATTTACTGCTTAATCTAAGATCAGGACTATTGAGCGTTCGTTGCAAAAAGCGTGCGCGTCGCGTTACCTTGGGAGGGGATGATGCAATTTTATCTAACGCTACAATGATAGCTATGACGCCAGAAGACGCCGTGCGCCATGTCGTCACCACTAACCCGACATTTGCGGTGCACGAAACGCAAGTGCGCGGTGTCACGATGAAAGCTTTTAAGAACATACCGCCCACGGTTCCTTCACTGCTGGCTGCGGGATGGGCGCAACACGGCAACGGTACGTTAGATTACATCGCCTATGAGGATGAAAATTATACATATGCCGAATTCACCAGCACAGTGAACCGCATGGCCCATGCGATGCGCGATGAGTTGGGTCTTGGCAAAGGGGACCGCATTGCGATTGCCATGCGCAACTATCCCGAACTTTTGATGTTGGTTCTGGCGATTTCATCTATCGGCGGCATTGTGGTCTTCTTGAACGCATGGTGGACCACACAAGAGCTAGACTATGCCCTGCGTGACAGTGAAGCGAAGGTTGTTTTCGCAGATGGGCAGCGGATGGAACGGTTGGTGCCATTGCGCGATCCACTGGGTTTGACCTTGATCGGTGTGCGCGACGGCGAGGGTCAAAGTGCACTTGATTTCACCATCATGCGCGACGACGCTTCATTGGACACAGCGCCAGAGATTGGCATCGACACAGACGATGATTTCGCAGTGATGTATTCCTCTGGCACGACAGGTCATCCCAAAGGCGTCGTGCAAACCCATCGCAGCGCGGTCAACGCTGTGTTCAGTTGGCTCATGCAATCCGTTGTGGCACCTTTGATCACCCCCCCTGAACCAGATGCACCAGCGGCCCCTCGCCCATCGGCATTGGTCGTGACTCCTCTCTTTCACGTAACCGCAACACACCCGCTGTTTCTACTCAGCTTGCCAGCAGGCGCAAAAATTACGCTGATGCACAAATGGGACGCCGAACAAGCCGTGCGCCTGATGCGTGACGGTGATATCACCCGTTTCCTTGGTGTTCCGACACAATCTGCTGAACTCATGCAAGCCGCGCGCAAAATGGGCGAGACGCTGCCTGCGATGGATTATCTCGGCTCTGGCGGCGCAAAACGCCCCGCAGCACAGGTCGCACAACTGGCCAGAGCTTTCCCGAAGGCTGGTGTTGCAACGGGCTGGGGCATGACGGAAACCAACGCGCTTGGCATAGGGATGATTGGCGACGATTACACCGCGCGCCCAGAAAGTGCTGGCAAGCTTCACCCTCCTGTGCAGGAACTTCGTCTACTTGATGGTGAAGGTAACGATGTGGCCTTGGGCGAACTTGGTGAGATCACCGTTAAAAGCCCCGCAAATATGCGCTGCTACCTGAACAAACCCGAAGCCACCGCCGAAACCCTGCAAGACGGTTGGCTGCGCACCGGTGATTTGGCTGTGATGGACGCAGAGGGTTACGTCACTATCCTTGATCGCAAAAAGAACATCATCATTCGTGGTGGCGAAAATATTGCCTGCCTTGATGTGGAGGGTGCATTGCACCGTCACCCCGACGTTCTAGAAGCGGCTGCTTTCTCCGTACCAGACGATCGTTTGGGCGAAGCGGTAGGTGCCGCGATCCAGCTCAAAGAAGGTGTGACGCTCAGCCAAAAAGACATGGCAGGTTTCCTTGATGAGCATCTCGCCAGCTTTAAAATTCCTGTGCATCTCTGGGTTCAGCATGTTGTGTTGACCCGAGGTGCCACCGATAAAATTGACCGCCGCGCAATCCGCGCGGCCTGTCTGGACAATCAAAAGGCAAAAGCATGAACACCAAAACTGAAGCAGAAATAGGCGCATATCTCGCCGCCTCAGGCGCAGCTGCATGGCAGGTTCCTGGCCTTTCAGACAGCACGCCAAAACGCGTGATTAAGACTGTTGGTATCATCGGCGCGGGTACGATGGGCGGCGGAATCGCGATGAATTTCGCGACAGCTGGCATTGACGTGCGCATCGTTGAAACCACGCAAGAGGCGCTGGATCGTGGCCTGAAAGTCGTGCGCGATAACTATCAGCGTTCCTCTGACAAAGGCCGTTTTCCGCAGGACGAAGTCGAAGCACGTATGGGCCGTTTCGACGGTCGCCTTGCGCTGGCCGATCTTGCCAATTGCGATCTGGTAATTGAAGCCGTGTTCGAAAATATGGAATTGAAGCGTAAAATTTTCACCGAACTCGATGCAATCATGAAGCCGGGTGCAATCTTAGCGACCAACACCTCAGCACTTGATATCAATGAAATTGCGTCCATGACCAATCGTCCACAGGATGTCATCGGCTTGCATTTCTTTTCGCCTGCGAATGTGATGAAATTGCTTGAAATCGTGCGCGCTAAGCACACGGCGGACGACGTTGTCGCGACGTGCATGGCGTTGGCGAAAGACATCAACAAGATTGCGACGCTTGTTGGTGTTTGCCCCGGTTTTGTTGGTAATCGTATCCTATTTGCGCGCCAAATTCAGGCGAACAAACTGGTCTATCAAGGTGTGATGCCTTGGGATGTCGACGCCGCACTGAATGGGTTCGGCTTTAAAATGGGTCCCTTCCAGATGAGCGACCTTGCGGGTCTTGATATCGGTTGGTCCAAAGGCGCGACAACGGACAATCCCATCCGAGATGCGCTGTGCGAACTTGATCGACGCGGCCAGAAAACCAAAGCGGGATTTTATGACTACGACGATGCGCGCCGCCCGATCCCGTCGGATGTGACCGCAGCGATTATTCGCGATATCACAGGAGCAAAACCCTCCATGATGAGCGCGGATGAAATCGTGGAAAACTGTATCTACCCGATGATCAACGAAGCTGTAAAAATCCTAGAAGAGAACAAAGCGCAGCGCCCATCCGACGTCGATGTGGTTTGGCTGAATGGCTATGGCTGGCCCGCCGACAAAGGTGGCCCGATGTTCTACGGCGATATGGTCGGCGCAAAGGCGGTCCTAGAGCGCATGGAGAATCTAGGCGCAGAGGATGCGGCGTTCTCCCCCGCCGAAACATTGCGCGCGCTCGTCGCGTCGCGCGGTAAATTCACTGACATTGATACAGGAGGCTTGAAAGTATGAGCTACGAATTCATCAAGACCGAAAAGCGGGGCAATATCCTACTTGTCACCATGAACCGGCCCGAAGTCTACAACGCAGTGCATGTGGATATGCACAATGAAATGGCCGATTGCTGGGACAATTTTGCGGCGGATCAAGACCTTTGGGTCGCGGTTCTTACGGGCGCGGGCGACAAGGCATTTACCGCTGGCAACGATCTCAAAGCGACTGCCGCAGGCGGCAGCAAAGCCAAGATGACATCGACAGGGTTCGCTGGTCTATCCTCCCGATTCGATCTGGAAAAACCTATCATCGCAGCCGTAAACGGTTTCGCAATGGGCGGCGGTTTCGAAACGGCCTTGTCGTGCGACATCATCCTCGCCTCCGAGAATGCCAAGTTCGCGCTGCCCGAAGTCAAGGTCGGCTTTTTCGCCGCTGCTTCCGGTGTGCAGCGCTTGTCACGCTATATCGGACGCCTCGCTGCACAAGAAATGATGTACACGGGCCGCACGATTAGCGCAGCTGAAGCGCTGCAAATGGGCTGCGTGAACGAGGTGCATCCACACGATGAATTGATGGCCAAAGCGATGGAAAAGGCCGAGCAACTTTGCACGGTCTCCCCCTCTGCCGTCAAAGCCACCAAACGGGTGATGAACGATTTCGCCAAACGTGACGGCATGGCAGATAGCATCGCATATTCAAGCGAGGTTATCGTAGATCTCGCTATGACCGAAGATTTCAAAGAGGGCGTGCAGGCCTTCGTCGAGAAACGCGCACCCAAATGGGTCAACAAATAAGTCTGCCAACAGGAGGCACTGAAATGTCCGACAATGATGCATTGATGAGCATGAATAATCTCGAAATGTCCGAGAAAGCCAAGCCGCTGCTTCACGCGGTGATCAAACATATCCGCGAAAACGTGGCACCGATGACGGAAGAGTATCACCGCCTTGGTGAAGGTCGCGCAGACCGCTGGTCCTATCACCCCAAGCAGTTGGAATTGATGGCCGTTGCCAAGCAAAAAGCGCGCGATGCGGGGCTGTGGAATTTCTTCCTGCCCAATGCTGAAACGGGCGAAGGTCTGTCCAATCTCGATTATGCTTATATCGCGGCAGAGCTTGGGAAAAACCCTCTCGCGTCTGAAACCCTGAATTGCTCCGCTCCCGATACAGGCAACATGGAAGTTCTGGAGCGTATCGGGACAGAGAAGCAAAAAGAGCAATGGCTCAAGCCTTTGCTCGCGGGTGAAATCCGTTCCGCTTTTGCAATGACAGAGCCTGATCGTGCCTCGTCTGATGCCAAAAACGTTGCCATGTCAGCGGTGCTGGAAAACGGCGAATGGGTCATGAACGGCGAGAAATACTATATTTCGGGCGCTGGCGATCCACGTTGTAAAATCATGATTGTTATGGTGAAAACATCACCAGACGCGGAGCCCTTCCGCCAGCAATCGCAAATCCTTGTGCCGATGGATCACCCCGGCGTTGAGATCCTTGGACCTATGCATGTGTTCGGTCATGATGATGCGCCCCATGGCCATATGCATATCCGTTTCACAAATGTGCGCGTTCCCGAAGAAAACATGCTTTGGGGCGAAGGAAAGGGTTTCGAGATTTCCCAGGTCCGCCTTGGACCTGGCCGCATTCACCACTGCATGCGCTCTATTGGTCAGGCGGAAAAGGCGCTTGATTTGATGATTGATCGCGGTTTGAACCGTGTCGCGTTCGGCAAAAAGATCGTTGATCTGGGCAAGAACATGGAAACTATCAGTCGCGCCAAGATCGAAATTGAATCCATGCGCTTGCTGGTTTTGAAAGCCGCCAAAGCGATGGACGTACTTGGCAACAAAGAGGCCCGCATTTGGGTCTCGATGATCAAAGCGAAGGTGCCAGAGCAGGTTTGCGACATCATCGACCAAGCCATGCAAGTCCACGGCGCAACGGGCATCAGCCAATGGTCGCCGCTCTCTGGTATGTACGCCCAGCAGCGCACATTGCGCTACGCGGATGGCCCTGATGAGGTGCACCACCACGTCATCGCGCGCAACGAAGTGCAGACCTACAAAGACAGCAACTCGCGCCAAGATGCGATCAGCGGCGACACAGCAGCACGCGGTTCGGGCGGGTTCATGGGATGAGCATGTTTGATTTAACCGGCAAGGTAGCGCTGCTCACTGGCGCGTCCAAGGGGATGGGCTTGGCGATGGCGACAGCCCTTGCCGAGCACGGCGCAACGGTTGTGATTTCGGCGCGCAAACAAGAGGCGCTGGATAGCGCTGCCGCCAGCATTAACGCGCGCGGCAAGGCCACCGCGCATGCGGTTTCCTGCAACGTTGGCGACAAGGATCAGATTCAAGCGCTCGTGGACAAAACCCACGAACTTGCTGGTCCTATCGACATCGTGATCGGAAATGCGGGCGTTAATCCGTACTATGGCAAGACCTCGAAAATCGACGACGAAGCGTATCGCAAGACCATGGATGCCAATGTGCTTTCCAATCTTTGGCTCGCGCAGATGGTTGCACCTGACATGATTGCCAAGGGTTCTGGTTCGATGGCCTTCACCTCCTCGATCGGCGCATTCAAACCGTCCGTCATGCTTGGCACCTATGGTGTTTCGAAACTGGCGCTTATTGGCCTCGTGCGTAACCTTGCGGCTGAATTCGGTCCTAAAGGCATTCGCTTTAACGCGATCTGTCCAGGTCTCGTCAAAACCGAATTTGCGAAGGAACTCTGGGACAACCCAGAAATCGCCGCACAATATATGAACGAAGTCCCGCTCCGCCGCCTTGGCGAACCAGACGACTTTGCGGGTCTCGCGGTTTTCCTTGCATCAGATGCCAGCAAATACATGACCGGACAGGCGTTAACCGTTTGTGGCGGCTCTAGCATGTGGTCGTAATATGGAGCTGAAAGATAAAATCTGCGTCGTCACGGGCGCGGCCAGCGGCATCGGTAAAGCGCTTTGCGAGGCCTTCGCCAACGAAGGCGCAAAGCACGTCGTCTGCGTCGATATGAACGCGAACGGCGCGGAAGCAACGGCCAAGGATGTGGGTGGCACCGCCTTTAAGGTTGATGTCTCTGACGAGGCGCAGATCACTGCGATGATTGACGCGGTGGAGGCGGACATCGGCCCCATTGATTTGTTCTTCTCCAACGCAGGGATCGCGGTTGGCGGCGGCATGGAAACGCCCAACGTGGATTGGCAGCGCACATGGGATATTAATGTAATGGCCCATGTTTGGGCGGCGCGCAAACTTGCCCCACTTATGGCGTCGCGCGGGGGTGGCTACCTACTGAACACCGCCTCTGCTGCAGGTTTGCTTAATCAAGTCGGGTCGGCCTCTTATGGCGTCACAAAACATGCCGCTGTTGGCCTTGCCGAATGGATAGCCATGACCCACGGGGACGAAGGCATCAAAGTCTCGGTTCTGTGCCCTCAAGCCGTGCGCACCGAAATGACACGCGGGCACGAGGACCACGTCGCAGCGATCAACGGTATGATGGAACCTGACGTTTGCGCACAAGCCTGCGTCGATGTAATCCGCGCAGAAACCTTCCTGATTACCCCCCACGTCGAGGTGATTGATTACATCAAAAACAAGGCTGACAACTATGACCGCTGGATCGGCGGCATGCGCAAACTCAACCGCCTTTACGGCGATCAGAAACTTTAAGAAAGGCCCTGATATGATCGGCTACACAACAATCGGCGTGAACCATATGGAGCGCGCCAAAACCTTCTACACAGACCTTTTCGCAGACAAAGGGGCAAAAGTTGTTGTTGATATGGGTCGTATCGCCTTCATCGGCACACAGCGCGGAGAACCAATGCTGGCCGTATGCGAACCCTTTGACAAAGAAGCCCCCAACGCGGGCAATGGTGGGATGATCGCGTTTGTTGCTAGTGATAAAGCTGAGGCCGAGACGCTCTATCACAAAGCGATTTCCTTGGGCGCGACCTGTGACGGCGAACCGGGGCAGCGTATCCCAGATCGCTTCTATGGTGCCTATGTGAGGGATTTGGACGGAAACAAAATTTGCTTCTTTGTGTTTGGGTAGCTGGAGAAATTCCACATGACACCGTTTAATTTCAATACCTCTTCAAGCATACGTTTTGGCGCGGGGCTGTTGGCCCAGTTGGGCGATATGGTCGTAAATGAAATCGGAACGCGCGTGTTATTGGTCACTGACCCGGGCATGATGGCGACGGGTATCGTAGACAAAGCGCTGGTTTCGCTCAATGATGCAGGTGTCGAAGTTACGCTATATCAGGACGTAAAAGCCGACCCGCCCGAAAGCATTGTTAACCTTTGCGCGCAGATTGCAACTGATTGCAAAGCACAAGGTGTCATCGGCCTTGGCGGCGGCTCTTCGCTTGACGTGGCAAAGCTCGCGGCCTTGTTGGCGACGGGCAACGAAAGTTTGAAAGACGCCTACGGGGTAGGCAACGCCAAAGGGCCACGTCTACCGCTTATTCTTGTTCCGACGACATCGGGCACCGGATCAGAAGTTACACCTATCTCGATTGTCACAACCGGCGAAAGCGAGAAAATGGGTGTAGTTTCGCCTGTGATCTTGCCCGACATCGCACTGCTTGACCCAGAGCTAACACTTGGTCTACCGCCGCATATTACGGCTGCAACAGGGATCGACGCGATGGTGCATGCGATTGAGGCTTATGCCTCCGCAAGTGCAAACAACAACCCAATCTCACGTAACCTTGCAACAGAGGCGCTCCGCCTGATGGGGGCATCGCTGGAAACTGCAGTTCACTCGGGTCATGATCTTAAGGCGCGTTCGGATATGCTGCTTGGTTCGATGATGGCTGGGCAGGCGTTTGCAAACTCACCAGTGGCAGCGGTACACGCGCTAGCCTACCCAATTGGTGGGCATTTTCATGTCCCGCACGGTCTGTCAAACGCGCTGGTGCTGCCATACGTTCTGCGCTTCAACACCGAGGTTGCTCCAAAACCCTACGCCGAGATCGCGCCTTTTGCCTTTCCCGAACTGGCCAAGATCACGGATGAACGGGAACGTGCAAATGCGTTCTGTGAAGTCATGGCAGCGCTGTCAAAACGCTGTGGGCTGCAACAAACATTGCGCGAGATGGATATCCCGCAGGATTTCTTGCCCAAGCTGGCTTCTGATGCCATGAATCAAACCCGTTTGCTTGTGAACAACCCGCGCGAACTCACTGAAGCAGATGCGCTGAATATCTACAAAGCCGCATGGTAATGGTAAGTCTGGGCTCACATTTGACTTTCGCTGCAGCGGCTAGGTTTTACCGCCCCTTAATTGGCCGCATCAAACCTTCTTGCGCGACGCTTGCGACCAGTTCGCCGCCCTCGGAATAAATCGACCCGCGATTAAAGCCGCGCGCTCCGCCTGTCCACGGGGCATCAAGATCGTACATATGCCAGTCCGAGAACTCGATGGGGGCGTGGAACCACATGGCGTGGTCAAGGCTGGCGGTCATCAGCTTGCCCTGAAACCACGTCAGCCCATGCGGGCGCAGGGACGAGCCAAGCAGGTTCATGTCGGACGCATAAGCAAGTAAGCAATGCTGCATCTGCGGCCCCTGCCCTTTGGCGGCTTCTATGCGAAACCATAGCTGGTTGCGATCGTCTGTTTTATCAGGCGTCAGGAAATCGCGCGGCGCGACTTCGCGCAGCTCAATCGGGCGTTTGCGCAGGAAATCGGCATGGTATTTTTCGGGTAATTCATCAACCATTTTAGCGCGCAACTCATCGCGGTTCGGCCATTGCTCGGGCTTGCCCACGTCTGGCATTTGGTGCTGATATTCGTGCCCTGTCTCGTCCACATGGAAGGACGCAGACATGTTGAAAATCTGTTTTCCGTGCTGGATCGCAACGATACGGCGTGTGGTGAAGCTGCCCCCATCACGCGCGCGATCCACTTGATAGATCACAGGAATTTTCGGATCACCGGGGCGGATAAAATACGCGTGCAAAGAATGGCACAAACGCCCATCCACAGTACGGTAAGCCGCCATAAGCGATTGCGCGATCACATGCCCGCCAAAGATGCGCGTGGTGGTTTCACCGCCGCCCCCAGTGCCGCGAAACAGGTCCACTTCCAGCTGTTCAATGTCCAGCAAATGCAGCAGTTCTTCAGCAGGGAGCATATGGGTGGCCTTACGTGTTAGCCCGTGCATGCGCGTAGGCGGTAAAGAAATCAAAGCTTTCAGGATTGGCCATGCTATCGCGATTGACCACCTTGTCAGGATCGCCGCCAAGCAACAGCTTTTTCACCGGAACTTCAAGCTTTTTACCCGAAAGGGTACGCGGGACTTCGGCAATCTCGATAATTTCGTTTGGCACAAAACGGGCCGAGACCTGTGCGCGTATCGCAGCGTTGATCTGCTCTTTCAACGTATCATCGAAAGGAAGGCCCGCAGCAGGCACAACGAAAAGCGGCATGAAGCTGTCGCGCCCGAGGAATTCCAGATCGACCACCAGCGAATCAAGCACCGTGTCGAGACCCTCAACCGCTTGATAAATCTCAGCGCTGCCAAGGCGCAAACCTTTGCGATTGATCGTCGCGTCCGAGCGCCCATAGATCACCGACGCGCCGTGTTCATCAATCGCGATCCAATCGCCGTGCCGCCACACGCCTGCGTAATCCGCAAAATAGCTATCGAACAAACGTGCGCCATCGTTGTCGCCCCAGAAATAGAGCGGCATGGAGGGAAGTGGCTCTGTGCAGACCAATTCGCCAACTTCGCCAACCAGTTCACCGCCACTTGGATCAAACGCGCGCACCGCGTTGCCAAGGGCGCGGCACTGCATTTCACCCGCGCGCACTGGCATTCCGGGGTGACCGACAACAAACGCGCCCGCAAGATCGGTGCCCCCAGAGATCGGCGCAAGCCATTGATCCGCCTTCACGTCCTTGTAAATCCAATCGTAAGTATCACTAGACAGCGGCGAGCCCGTCGCGCCAAGCGACCGGAGAGCCGTTAGATCAACTTCCTCGCGCGGCGTGATGCCTGCCTTCATGCACGTGCTGAAATAGGCAGCCCCTGCACCAAAATAGGTTAGCTGCTCCTCGGCCACAAAGCGCCAAATCACGCCCATATCAGGGTGGTTCGCAGCGCCGTCATAGATGGCAACTGTTGCGCCCTGCCCCAGTGCTATCCACTGCGAATTCCACATGATCCAGCCAGAGGAGGTCAGCCAGCAATAGCGATCCCTGCTCGACACATCCTGGTGCAACGATTGTTTGCACGCCTCCAGAATGATGCCGCCGTGACCATGCACAATCGGCTTGGGGTTGCCCGTGGTGCCAGAGGAATAAACGATCCAGAGGGGGTGTTCGAACGCGACTTGCGTGGCTTCATACATCGCGTCGTCGCCCGTCAAATCATCCCAAGCAACATGGCCCTTTGGTAGACCGCCCACAACAGGCAGTGTTACGAATTGCACAACGCTTGGAAGGCCCGCATTGATTTCTGCCAACACAGCGCGGCGATCAATCATCTTGCCCGCGTGCACGTAACCATCTTGAGCGATCAACACCTTGGGCGCGATTTGCTTGAACCGGTCAAGGATCGCAACGTGGCCCATATCAGGCGCGCACAGCGACCAAACCGCACCAAGACTGGCACTGGCTAGGAAGGCAATCAACGCGGTTTCTGTATTGGGCAGGATCGCAACGACGCGGTCGCCCTCCTGCACGCCCATTTTGCTCAGGTGAGCGGCAACGCTGGCGACTTGGCGGCGCAACTCGCCCCATGCCATATCAGAGCGCCCAAAGGTCTCTGATTGCATGATTAACGCCAGTTCTGTCTCGCGCCCTTCAGAATGTTTCAAGATATTATCGACGTAATTCGTACGCCCACCTGTGCCCCATTTCATGTTGGGCATTTCACGTTTCATCAATAGTTTTTCAGGACGCGCAGACGCGCGAATGTCAAAGAAATCCCAGATCGCATTCCAGAAAGCATCCAGATCATCAATGCTCCAGCGCCACATCGCATTGTAGTCCTCGAACGTCAGCCCCTTCGTTTGCGCAACAAAGCGTTCGAATTGCGCCATCGTAGACGCTTGTGCTCGGTCTTGGCTTGGCGTCCAAAGGACTGCTCCGCTCACGTTAAGGCACCGTGAACAAGGGCTTTCAGATGTGCAGGCGAGGGGTAAGAACTGCTTGGGGATAGCTGGGTAAAGAAAATCACCGACACGTCATGAACGGGATCAATCCAAAAGAAGGTCGAGGCCATGCCGCCCCATGAGAAATCCCCTATGGACCCCGGCACACCTGCACGCGCGGGATCAAGCGCAACAGCGCCGCTTTGAGAGATAAGCGCAGAGCACCCCGCATATTTACGCGCATCCACATAGCCCTGCATCCAGCCGCGTATTCGCGCCAGCCTATCCTTGTCGAAACCACTCATTCTTATCTAAACCTCAAGCCATTCTTTGCGCACGTCTTCCCGCTCTTTCAGCTCAGCGGGCGTTCCTTCAAACACCACCTTGCCGTGTCCCATCACATAAACGCGGTGCGCAATATCCATTGCGATCGACAGCTTTTGCTCAACCAGCAGCGTCGAAATCCCGCGATCTGCGATCTCTTTTAGAACGTCCGCCACCTTTTGCACCATTTGCGGTGAAAGACCTTCGGTTGGCTCGTCAATCATCACAAAATCAGGGTCGCCCATTAGCGTGCGGCACATGGTGAGCATTTGCTGCTCGCCGCCCGAAAGCACTGAGGCCTCGACGTCAGCGCGTTCATTCAGGTTAGAAAACATATCGAACATCATCTGCATCGACCAACGACCCGCCCCATCCTTTTGACCGGGCTTCAGGCCCAGCGTCAGGTTTTGGCGCGTCGTCAAACCGGGAAAGATATCACGATTTTCAGGAACATAACCAATGCCCAGATTGGCAATGTCAAAGGCTTTGCGCCCTGCGATCTCTTGGCCCTTGAACTTGACAGATCCTTCCGGTTCGACCTCGCCCATAATTGCTTTGCAGGTGGTTGAACGACCCACACCGTTTCGACCTAACAAAGCGACGATCTCGCCTTCCTGCACGTTCAGCGTAACACCCTGCAAGATGTGCGATTTGCCGTAATAAGCATGCATGTCAGTAACTTCGATCAATGTTCTGCCTCCAAGGCTGCGCCAAGATAGGCTTCTTGTACTTTCGGATCAGCGCGCACGTCGGCAGGTTTTCCTGTCGCGATAATTTCGCCGTAGACCAGCACTGAAATGCGATCCGCAAGGCCAAAAACAACGCCCATATCATGTTCCACCATGATCAGCGTTTTGCCCTCTGTGACCTTCATAATCAGATCAGTAATGTAATCGGTTTCCGAATGGCTCATCCCTGCGGTTGGTTCATCAAGCATGATCACATCCGCGCCACCCGCGATGGTAATACCAATTTCTAGTGCGCGTTGTTCTGCATAACTGAGCGTTCCCGCGGGCAGATTGCGCCGCTCTAGAAGGTTGATTTGATCAAGGATCGCATCGGCCCCTTCGGTCAATCGACGCGAATTGTTGACGAGGTTCCAGAAGGAATATTTGTACCCTTGCGACCACAAAAGCGCGCAGCGCACGTTCTCGAAAACCGTCATTGCAGGGAAAATATTGGTGATCTGGAAAGAGCGTGACAGACCTTTGCGATTGATCTGATAAGGCTGCAGACCAATCACATCTTCACCATGCAATTTAACCGTTCCCTTGGTTGGTGCAAATCGCGCGGTGATCAAGTTAAACAACGTCGATTTACCAGCCCCGTTTGGGCCGATGATTGCGTGGCGCTCGGCCTTACCGATTGATAAATCAATGCCGCGAATGATCTTTGCATGACCGAAACTTTTTGTGAGCCCTGTGAGTTCTAATGCAGGTACGCTCATGATACCTCTCCTGCAGAGTTAGCGTCCGACCAAGCCTCTTTCAAAGCAGGCGCCGTTCTTTTTGCGATGGCTAACCCGACAGCCGTGACGGCCAAGGCAATAAGCCAAGGCAATACCGTATGGCTGTCAAAAGTGGTCCAGAACAACGTCATTTCATTGTCTCCCTTCGTCGCGTGACGAAAGTGAAAGGTCATTTCTACGAGGGCGCACAGGCCTAAAATTCCAATGGCCGCCGGTAGTAAGGTTTTAAAGTAAGGTTCTATCAACAGCTTGGCTTTACCAAGCTTGAACACAGGGACATGCATCATCAGAAGCCCTGCCAATCCACCTGGGAAAAACATCACGGTGGCAAGGAATAGCGAGCCTGCGTAAAAGGCCCAAAGTTCTGTCTGTAGACTAAGAACAGTTTGCACCAAAGTGAAAACAATCGCACCAATGATAGGTCCAAAGAAGAACCCGACACCGCCAAGGAATGTCACCAAAAGGATCACGCCAGAAGAGGCCGTATTGAGATTTTCTTCCGTTACGATTTCATAGTTGATCGCGAACAATCCACCTGCGATGCCCGCAAAAAAGCCTGATGCAACGAAGCTATAGTACCGCACCCAGCGGGCAGAATAGCCCAAGAATTCCGCACGCTCTGGATTATCGCGCACTGCGTTCGCCATGCGACCAACAGGAGTGCGTGACCACAGATACATCAGGGCTGCTGACAGCAAGACCCAGAAAGATGTCAGGTAGTAGACATTGATCTGTTGCAAGAATTCGTTGCCAAAGAAAGGCATCGCGTAAGTTCTATCGCCAGAAATGCCTTCTTCGCCGCCAAAGAAAGCAACAATAATAACTGAACTGGCGGCGATTAATTCACCAACGCCAAGGGATATCATCGCAAACACCGTCCCCGCGCTACGTGTTGAAAAAGAACCAACGATCATTGCAAGGCCTGCGCCGAATATCCCACCAAAGACGGGCAGCACAGGCAAAGGGAAACTCGCGAAAAAATCAGACGCATTCATGATGTGCATACATGCAAAGCCGCCGACACCAGCATAGACCGCGTGTCCAAACGACAGCATACCACCCTGCCCCAGCAACATATTGTAGGCGAGCGCGAATATCACTGTGATCCACATCTGGTTCATAATCGTCAACGCCGAACTAGACGTGAAGATGAATGGCATCAGCATCAACGCACCTGCGGCCAAAATCCATGGCATCAGGGTCATCGTCATCGAACCTGCCCGCATTCGCTGGGCTGATTTGCTCGGGTCGGTCGTCAGTTGATTGCTCATGATTCACGCTTTCCTAAGAGACCTGCAGGACGGAAGATTAGGATCATAACCATCAGGATGTAGGGCAGGATATCTGCAATTTGCGGACTAGTGACTGTCCAAAGATCACGGAAAATGTTGTCGTCCATATTTTCGGGTGTCGAAATGCCGATCGCGTTAAATATATCTGACATCGCCAAATTGTACGACTTGGCAAACGTTGTTAGCCAACCGATCAAAAGCGATGCGACAAGCGCACCCCAGAGCGAACCAAGCCCGCCAATCACGATGGTCACAAATACAATTGAACCAAGAACAAACGCCATTCCCGGGAATGTTCCAAGGACAGGACCTGCGATCACACCAGCAACACCAGCAAGCGCGGTGCCCACGCCGAACACACCCATGAAGATCAACGGCACGTTATGGCCAAGCGATTCAACGGTGCGAGGGTAGCTGAGAGCCGCCTGAATAATCATTCCGACGCGGGTTTTGGTAAGGACATAAAGCAGCCCCATAAAAATCCCGACCGAAATGAAGATCATGAAAATTTTGTACGCGGGGATAGAATTCCCAGCGACAGAGAACGCGGTGTAATTCAACACTTCAGGAATGTTGAAGGGCATCTGGTTTTTGCCCCAGATAAACTGCACCAGCTCTTCAATGAGCAAGGCTAGACCGAATGTGAAAATCAGCTCTGGAACGTGTCCGTATTGGTGCACTCTCCTGAGACCATATCGTTCAACCCCTGCTCCAAGGACACCGACAATGATAGGCGCAATCAGCAAGCCCATCCAGAACCCCAGCGCGATGCTGATCTGATAGGCGAAGTACGCGCCAAGCATGTAAAAACTTGCGTGGGCAAAGTTAAGAACACCCATCATAGAGAAAATGAGCGTCAAGCCAGCCGAAAGCATAAAGAGCAGCAATCCGGTCACAAGCCCGTCGATTATGTTGACGAGGATGAGTTCCATCGGTCCCCCCAAAGGGTAAGTAAAAATCAGGAATGAGGAAGACCCGCCCTACACTGACGCAGGACGGGCTAAAAAGCGAACCTTACGGGCGCTTCATTTCACAGGTTGTTGGGCTGTCCATGGACGCCATCTCAACCGTCGACTCTGTTAGAACACCGAAGCCGGAGTTATCATAATCAAACTCGATGCCTTCATTCGTGTGAACTCCAACATTCATATTTTGGATGATCTGGTGATCCTGTGGGCGCATAAACAATTTACCACCCCACATAGAATCGTATTCCATTCCTTCCAATTGACCGGCCACTGCAACAACATCATCCGCTGTACCTGCACCCTCAATCGCCTTTGCCAACATACCAATCACATTAAAGATGCGTGATTGATCAATATTACCATCAGGATGTTTCGCCTTGAACGCAGTGTAAGTTGCGCGCGCTTCGTCTGAACCAATCGGATTAATATCACCCTGGGAAATCAGACGGATACGTCCTTTTGCACTTTCACCAAGTGCAGCAGTGATACCCGAACCCGCAGCATAATATGTGTAGATAGGGCCATCATAACCGCTTTCGATCAACGATTTACCAAGACCAACCATGTCTGTGCCCCAGTTGCCCGTAATCACAGCGTCCGCACCCGACGCGATGATTTTGCGCGAATAAGGCGTGAAGTCTTTCACTTTTCCAATCGGGTGCAATTCATTGCCAACGATCTCAACATCATTTCGCTTCGCGCTTAGGTTCTTAACCGCAGCAGCCGCAACCGCCTTACCAAAGGAATAGTCCTGCCCGATGATGTAGACCTTTTTCATGTCGTCAATGGCGACCATAACGTCCGTCAGAGCATCCATTTTGATATCTGCATTAGCATCGAAACGGAAGTGCCAGAAGTTACATTTGTCGTTGGTCAGTGCGGGATCTACCGCTGCATAATTTAGGAATAAAACGCGGTTGTCAGGGTTACGACGATTGTGCTTGTTCACCGCTTCGGTAATCGCATTCGCAACGCCAGAAGAGTTACCCTGAGCAATATATCGGATGCCTTGGTCAATCGCGACTTGCAGTTGGATCAGCGACTCTTTCGGACTGATCTTGTTGTCAAAAGCAACGATCTCCATGTTGGTACCACCAAGGACACCGCCTTTGTCGTTAACCATTTGATCAACAGCGAATTCAAACTGGTGCAGACCATTTGTGCCGGTGCTAGCAAACGGACCAGAAAGTGGGTCAATAAAGGCGATCTTGATATTTTCTGCAAATGCAGCAGACGCGCCAATGACTAACGAAAGCGCAGAGACCGCACTAAGCTTCATAAATTTTTTCATGTTTTTCCTCCCAAGGGTGGATCACGACGCTATTGACTTTTCAGCGTCTCGATCACTCCGGAAAGAGTTGCACACCGTCGTTTAAAGTCAAGGCTGCAGACTGGTTTCTTTCATCGGCACAAATGCGCGCTGCATGTATAGTCACCAAAGCAACTGCACAATGCACTTCATATTTGATCAATAATTCAACTTATTGATATCATTTATTTATTTCGCCTTGGAGGCGAAATGAACGTCACTCTTTGAAGGGGTTTTTAGTTCTAAATTCACCCTATGCTTAATAATTTTGTGGCATAGTAGCCGCCAAAAAGAAGTAAATTACGCAGTGTCAAAACTCACAGTAGAACATAAATTGTTCCGCGATGCGGAACGAATGCCCGCGGAATTCATTTTCCCGACTGTATGCTCAAACTTTGCGCAGCCTGAATCAATCTAGGCCCATAAATCGTTTCCAGCTGCTTGGGTTTAACACGAAAAGAAGGGCCGCCAAGGTTGAGTCCGTAGACCTTTGCACCACTCAATGAGAACACAGGCGCGGCAATAGCATTCACATCTGCACGCCAGATTCCGTACCCCGTACAGTATCCTTTGACTTCATAAATCGCTTTCGCCTCCGCGTAACGCAAACGGCCTTCGGCCTCGGTCTCGGCATCAACGCGCCCCGCGACTTCGAAAACCGCTTCGCGAGCATCATCCTTCATTCCGATCAGGATCGCTTGTCCAATCGCAGACGGAAACAATGGCAAGCGTGAACCAATCCGCGCCACCAATGCCACGCCTTCACGAGAATTCGAAGTCGCCACATATATGGCTTCAAGTTGATGCTGTTCACCCAGCGCAACAGTGATGTAGGAATTGGGTCCGTCTCGAAGTTTTTCCATTTCCACGTGTGCTAGGTCTTGGATGTCAATACTCGACAGAACACTAAAACCAAGGTGCAGCACGCCCGCGCTAAGACGATAGGTCCCCGCGCGCGTATCCGCGACAAGGTAATCAAGTGCGCAAAGCGTATAAGTCAGCCTCGAGACCGTTGCTTTGGGCAGACCCGTACGGTCAGAGAAGTCCGAATTTGTCAGTGTAACTTCGCCATCCCGAAAACAGCGCAAAAGTTCTAACCCGCGAGCCAAAGCTGTGACGAAATTGCGGTCTTTGCCGCCCTCATCATAGTGCATTTCATCCATTCATTTAACCTCGGTTCAGCGCATTTAGGCTGTGCTTGGCAAACACCGGTACGAATTCCCCCAGCTTCAAAGCACGTCCCGGATTTGACGCATTCCCGTCTAATCCACGTTTGAGCACACCTTGGATAATTCCCGCCATACGGAAGAAACAAAAGCTAAGGTAGTAACCAAAGTTGTCAATCCCTTGCAGTCCACGACGTTCGCAGTATTTCGCGATGAATTCTTGATCCGTCGGCAAGCCAAGTGCTGCGCGATCCAAACCACCCATACCGCGACCCTCACTGCCTGTAGGCAATTGCCATTGCATTATGACACCCGCCAAATCAGCAAAAGGATGCCCAATCGTGGAGAGTTCCCAATCCAGAACAGCGCGGACTTGAGTGTCAGTGGCGTCGAAAATCATGTTGTCGAGGCGATAATCCCCATGGACCAATGTGCGCTGGCCGTCGTCCTTTGGGCGTTCTTCAACTAGGCGGATCATCAGCTCATCCATTTCAGGAATTTTCTGCGTTACAGATGCACGGTATTGCTTGGACCAACGGCCAACCTGACGCTCGAAATAATTTCCTTCGGGGCCAAAATCCGAAAGACCGATGGCTGTGATATCGACTTCGTGAAGCGCCGCCAAGACACGGTTCATGTCATCAATTACGCCCGTACGATGCACAGGCGTCAGACCCTCCATTGAAGGTTCATTAAAGTTGCGCCCCGGCACGTGATCCATGATGTAGAACATCGACCCGATAATGCTGTCATCCTCACACAACAGATGCATTTTCGAGACTGGCATGTCCGTTCCCGCCAGCGCCTTTTGCACGCGAAATTCGCGATCTACTGCGTGGGCAGATTTCAAAAGAACCCCTGGGGGTTTGCGTCGCAGCACATAGTTATGTGACGGTGTTTTTAGCATGAATGTCGGGTTCGATTGACCAGTCTGAAACTTGGTGACGTCCATCGGTCCTTCAAAACCATCCAAGTGCTTTTTCAGGTAATGACTGACGGCAGCTTCATTCAACGTCTGTGTGTCCACGCTCATCGGGTTCTCCTAACTATAGCTTAACAGTTCCGCCCCAACTGGCGTCATAAAATGCGGAGCAGCGTTGAATTCATGTAGCGAAAACGATCTGCCAGAGAACATAAATCGTGTCATCGCAGTGTTCTTAATTTGCAAATTCAGGTTCATCATTTGCCGCTTAGGCGCGCCCATCGCAACTGACGTCATTTGACCAATGACACCACCTGAAGACACAACAAGCACACGTTTCGCATTAGTATCCGTCGTAAAAACACGAGCCGCCTCCACCCTTTGCGCGAAACCTGCATAGGTCTCGGACGCCCCAGCAAATGCAGCATCCTGCCATTCAAACACCGTCTCACGCAATGTGCGAAAATGCGTCTTGCGATCACCCTTCACAAGATCAGGCACATCACCCTTAAAGCGTGCATTCAGCAGATCGTCAAAGTCGTATTCATTCAGGCCTTCGTGCACTTCTGGCATCTGATCAAATCCCATCGACGACAGCGTATCTTTTTGCCGTTTAAGCGAGCCTGTGATCAAACGATCCGGCACCCACTCTAGTTCGCGCAAAAGCGCACCAACGGCGCGCGATTGTTCATGCCCCAAGTCAGACAAAACATCATAATTATCCTGCCCGAACGAGGCCTGACCGTGCCTGATTATCAGGAGCTCAGCCAAATTCAGCCGCCAACTTCTTGCCTGCGGCCAAGTATTCGCGCTCTATCCGGTCCACAATATCTCCTGCGGGTCCAACCGATTTGATCGCGCCAATCCCTTGACCCGAGCCCCAAATCGTTTTCCACGCTTTGGGCTTTTCACGGTCTGTCCCGAAGTTCATCGAAGACACATCCGCTTGCGGCAGATTATCAGGATCCATGCCCGCATTCTTCACAGAGCCTTTGAGATAGTTACCCCAAACACCCGTGAACAATGACGAATACACGATATCTTCCGCGCCGGAATCGACGATCATATCCTTGTATCCCTGATCTGCGTTCGCCTCGTCCGTGGCAATAAACGGTGATCCAGCATAGCCTAAATCCGCGCCCATGGCACGTGCAGCCAGCAGGTTTTCACCCGTCGCTATCGAGCCCGACAGCGCGACAGGACCATCATACCATTCACGAATTTCGCTCATCAAAGCGAAGGGCGATTGCTGCCCCGCATGACCACCAGCGCCAGCGGCAACTGCGACCAAACCATCAGCACCTTTTTCAACAGCCTTCTTGGCGAACTTGTTGTTGATGATGTCGTGCAGAACGATGCCGCCGCACGAATGCGCGGCCTCATTGACCTCAACGCGCGCACCCAGCGATGTGATCCAGATCGGTACGTCGTGCCCTGCGCAAATTTCAAGGTCGCGATCAAGGCGCGTGTTTGAACGATGTACAATCTGGTTCACCGCATAGGGTGCGGCTGGGCGATCAGGGTTCGCTTGGTTGTGACGATCCAGTTCCTCTTTGATCTCTGTCAGCCAAGTATCCAGAAGCGGGTGCTCGCCCTCGCCTTCGCGCGCATTGAGCGCGGGAAACGATCCAACGATCCCCGCTTTGCACTGCGCGATCACCAGTTTTGGCACGGAAATAATAAACAAGGGCGACGCGATTAATGGAATGCGCAAACCTTGCAAGGCTTTCGGGAGGTGTGTGTCGTGTTGTTTCATAGAACCTCGAACAATCCAGCTGCGCCCATGCCGCCGCCAACGCACATCGTGCAAACGATATATTTTGCGCCGCGACGTTTCCCTTCGATTAACGCGTGACCAACCATGCGCGCGCCTGACATGCCGTAAGGGTGGCCAATCGAAATTGCGCCACCATCTACGTTCAGCAACTCATCTGGAATGCCAAGTTGATCGCGAGAATAAAGGACCTGAACCGCAAACGCCTCGTTGAGTTCCCACAGGCCAATGTTGTCCATCGTAAGCCCGTGCGCTTTCAGCAAAGGGGGCACCGCATAAATTGGGCCAATGCCCATTTCGTCAGGCTCGCAGCCCGTCGCCATAACGCCTATGTAGCGACCGAGCGGTTCAAGACCCGCTTTTTCAGCCGCTTTCGCCTCCATGACAACACATGCAGATGCACCATCACTTAGCTGGGACGCATTGCCCGCTGTGATAAACTTGCCTTCTTTGATCTTCATGCCGTCTTTGAACACAGGGTTCAGACCGCCAAGGCTCTCAACGCTCGTGCTTGGGCGGTTGCCCTCATCTTTATCAAGCGTGACTTCATGTTCGGAAATCTCTTTCGTCTCGCGATCCTGCACCAGCATAGTCGATGTCATCGGCACGATTTCTGCATCGAAACGCCCGGCTTCTTGCGCCGCATGGGTCAGCGCTTGCGAGCGCGCAGCATATTCGTCCTGCACCTCGCGGCTCACGTTGTAACGCGCGGCAACAGTTTCAGCGGTCTCAAGCATCGACATGTAAATGTCCGGCTTGTTTTCCATCAGCCACGGATCAGCTTTCACACGCATTTCTTTGGTTTGCACCATAGAAACGCTTTCAACGCCGCCACCAATCGCGATGTCCATGCCGTCCATCACAACCTGCTTAGCCGCTGTGGCAATCGCCATCATGCCAGACGCGCATTGACGATCCAGCGACATACCCGCCACGCTGATCGGAAGACCTGCGCGCACCGCTGCTTGGCGTGCAATATTGCCGCCTGAATGTCCCTGTTGCAGCGCCGCGCCCATAATCACATCCTGAATGCGCGCGGGATCAATGCCAGCGCGCGCAACTGCGTTTTCAATCGCGTGTCCCGCCAATTGCTGTGGCGTGGTGTTGTTGAAAGCGCCACGATAAGCTTTGCCAATTGGGGTGCGGGCGGTGGAAACGATGACTGCGTCACGCATGTGTATTCTCCTCGAATTTCTGAGTTACCAATCCAGCTTTAGGCCACGGGCCTGCGCTGCATTAAAGGCATATTTCTTGGTCTGACTAAAGGCATCAGGCATTTCTGTTTGCCCGTTTGGTTCGGTGATTTGTTCGAACTGCGCGGCAACTGCTTCAGGCGTGTTTTCATCACCTATCAGCGTAATGCCTTGTGTCTCATACACACGCGTTTGTGCAAAGCTACCACCGCCTGCGCCTAGGATCACATGGCTCGGTGCATCCTCTGACACGAGATACAGCAAACCCGGTGTGATCGTTTCAGGCGCAAGCATTTCTGCGGCTTCAGGCGGGAACAACTCTTCCGTCATGCGGGTCACAGCCGTCGGGGCCAGCGTGTTTACGCGGATATTATCACGCGCACCTTCCAAGTGCAGCACGTTCATCAGCCCCATCATCGCGGCCTTTGCGGCACCGTAATTGGCTTGACCAAAGTTACCATACAGCCCAGAGGATGACGAGGTGAACACGATGCGTCCATATTGCTGTTCTCGCATGATCGGCCAGCAGGCATGCGCCACATTGGCAGACCCTATTAGATGCACATCAACCACTTTACGAAACGCGGACATTTCCATTTTGGAAAATGTTTTGTCCATTAAGATGCCAGCATTATTGACGCAAATATCAATACGCCCCCATGCGTTCATCGTTTTGGCAATCATATCCTTAACGCCAGCTTCATCCGAAACGTCCGCGCCATGTGCTATCGCTTTGCCGCCGAGTGCTTTGATCTCGGCTACAACCGCCTCGGATGCTGTAAACGTAGAGCCAGTGCCATCACGCGACACACCCAGATCATTCACCACAACCTTGGCGCCACGCGCTGCTAGACCAAGCGCATGCGCACGCCCCAGCCCCACACCAGCACCGGTGACAATAGCGACCCGCCCATCAAATCGAATGTCGCTCATCAATGCAGCGCCTGTTCAAAAATATTCGGACCAGACATTACGTTGATACCGCCAGACACAGGGATGACCGCGCCCGTAATGTACGCCCCGCCACGACCGCACAGGAACAACATACATCCGCCAATGTCCTCATCACGGCCAACGCGTTTCAGCGGAACATCGTCACCTACCTTGCTGCGCATATCTTCATCGTGCGTCGCAAAAGCGGTCATACGTGACACAAATGGGCCAGGTGCTAATGCGTTCACTGTGATCGCATTACCCGCCAATTCCTTTGCCATGATCTTGCTCAGATGAATGACAGCCGCTTTGGACGCCGCATAAGAATAGGCACCATCACCCATCTCGCGTTCGCCCATGACAGAGCCAACGTTCACAACGCGCGCAGGGTCATCGACCGTGGCTGACGCTTTGAGCATCGGAAGAAGTTTCTGCGTCAGATCGAACAGACCCGCGACGTTCACGTCCATCACTTTGGACCACGCTTTGAACGGGAAATCGCCCAATGGCGCGCCCCAAGTGATGCCCGCGTTGTTCATCAAGATATCAAGCGTCACCGTGTGTTCCTTGACGGACGCGACCAGCGCATCAACACCCGCTTCGGTGCCAACATCACCCGCAAAACCAATCGCTTTGCCACTCGCACCCAGCTCGTTCAATTCCGCTGCAACGACCTCACACGCCTCACCTTTTCGGCTTGCAATCAACACAGTGGCACCCGCGCGCACCAAAGCTTCGGCAGCCATACGCCCGATGCCAGTCGCGCCACCCGTGACCAAAGCTACTTTGCCATCCAAGCTAAATAATGTCTGAATATCCATCAAAAACCCCTCATATTCGCGACTTTTTCGGCGTGGTAACTGTAATCACCCAACCATTCCGCACTGACGCGTGCGCGTTTCATATAAAAACCCATGTCGAACGCATCAGTCATCCCGATGCCACCATGCATTTGCAAACCTTCCTGCACCGCCAAGATCGCAGTCTCGGTCGCGCGTGCTTTGGCTAGGGACACTGCAAGCTCTGCGTTTTCAGGATTTTCATCCAGCATCCGCCCTGCATTCAAGATTGCGCTAGACGTCACTTCGATCTCGCACCAAAGATGCGCGGCACGATGTTGAAGCGCTTGGAATTTACCGATCTCAACACCGAATTGCTTGCGCTCTTTCAAGTATTCAACCGTCATTGCAAACGCACCTGCAGATAACCCCGCCATTTCCGCTGCCAACGCCGCCTGCCCCGCTTGCAATGCTGGTCGTAAAACATCCATCGCACTATCAACTGCGCCAAGCACATCTTCACCCGTTGCCTCAACATCCTCAAACGTGATCCGTGCGACGTCGCGTGCATCAATCATGTTGGATTTTTCGCGATCAATGCCTGCACGATCTGCAGGAATATCAAACAAAGTCAGCCCATCACTGGTGCGCGCCAGAACCAACAAACGGTCCGCCATCACACCATCGACAACAAACTGTTTTTTGCCGTTCAAACGGAACCCATTCCCGTCGCCTCGCGCGTCCATTTGCGCGCTCTCAGGATTAAACTTGATCCCTTCATCCACGGCCAAAGCATATGTCGCTTCGCCTGATGCGATCTTTGCCAGAGCGCTCTGAGCGCGCGCATCGCTTACTTGGCGCAAGGCCGTCGCTGCGATCACCGCGCTCGATAGAAATGGCGAAACTGCCAATGTTTTGCCCATCTCATGCGCGATCACATTTGCGGCCGCAAACCCCATGCCAGAGCCACCTGCGCTTTCAGGCACAAGTACACCCGCCCAGCCCATATCGGCCATTTCTTTCCATGTCGCCGCATTGTGCGTGGAACCCGCATCACGCATTTCGCGCAACTTACTGACAGGCATCGCGCCGTCCAGATACCCGCGCGCCATATCGGCCAGCATGGTCTCTTCTTCGGTCATTACTAATTTTGTCATATCTCTTACCCCGGAAGCCCAAGAACACGCCGCGACACGATGGACAGCATCACTTCGCTCGTGCCGCCTTCAATCGAATTGGCCTTTGTGCGCAGCCAATCGCCTGCACGGTTCCCCAGCGGTCCATCCCATTCCAATGCATCTGACCCACCAGCTGTCATCATCAACTCATGACGTTGTTTGTTCAGCTCCGTACCCATGTATTTGAGCATAGCCGACGCATCACCAGCACCCTGCCCCGCTTCGGATTGATCTTTATAACGCTCCAACGTGAGACCAATCGCGAGCGTGTCAACTTCGCAGCGCATTGCATCGGCGCGCAGGGTTGCACCCATCTCGTCCATCGTATCGTTGATCACCGCGCCCAGCGCACGTCCACCACCCGACAGACCGGCGCCACCGCCAGAAATCATCTCGCGTTCATGGGTCAGCAGATATTTTGCAACGTCCCAACCGCGGTTTTCTGTGCCTACGATCTGCTCTTTCGGCACTTTCACATCCGTAAAGAAGGTCTCGCAAAACGGCGAAATCCCACTGATCATTTTGATCGGTCGTGTTTCAACGCCTGCATCATCCATGTTCATCAACAGGAACGAAATGCCTTTGTGCTTGGGGGCGTCACGATCCGTGCGCACCAGCGCAAATATCCAATCCGCCTTGTCCGCATACGATGTCCAAATCTTTTGACCATTCACCAGCCAATGATCGCCCTGATCTGCGCCATGCGTCTGCACATTTGCCAAATCAGATCCAGCGCCCGGCTCAGAATAGCCCTGACACCAACGGACTTCGCCGCGCGCAACAGGTGGCAGGTACTGCAATTTTTGCTCGTGCGACCCGAAATGTAGCAAAGCAGGCCCAAGCATCCAGATGCCGAAACTCTCTAACGGCGAACGCGCATTGACCAGCGCCATTTCTTCGCCAAAGACCTTTTCTTGCTCACGCGACAGGCCCGCACCACCGTATTCGACCGGCCAAGTTGGCACTGTATATCCCTTTGACGCACAGCGCCCTAGCCAGATTTTTTGCGCCTCTGACGTGAACACCCAATCCTTGCCACCCCAGCAAATGCCCTCTTCAGACATAAGCCCATCGCGCATCTCTTCGGGGCAATTTTCGTTAAGCCAAGCCCGTAGCTCAGCGCGAAATTCATCAATGGGGTTGAGCGTCATTTAAAATTCCTCCCGTAAAGACGTCACGTCATTTTGCGGACATCTATTTCGCTGTGCAGAATGGCGGCCCGAATTACGATTGACAAGATGCGACGCCACGTCTCACCCTTAACAAAATACCGATGAGGGGAATTCACGATGAAGACGATGCTAAGCACCGACGTAGGCGGGCCGGAAACTTTGGCACTAAGCGACATGCCGTCGCCAGAGCCGGGCAAAAACCAAGTGCGCATCAAAGTTCATGCAGCAGGCGTCAATTTTCCCGACACGCTGATAATTCGCGACCTTTATCAAATGAAACCCCCGCGCCCTTTCGCGCCAGGTGGTGAAATTTCTGGTGAAGTCGATGCATTGGGCGAAGCAGTCACCAACCTTAAAGTCGGTGATCGCGTCCTTGGAATGATCGGTTTTGGCGGCTTCGCAACCGAGGTGGTTGCCGATGCGAACCGTGTTGTGAAAATTCCCGACAACATGCCATATGACGAAGCTGCTTGTTTCGTGTTGACATACGGCACGTCGCATCATGCACTGAAGGATCGCGCGAACATTCAGGCGGGTGAAACGCTGCTGATCCTAGGTGCTGCTGGCGGCGTCGGTGTTGCTGCGATCGAACTTGGCAAAGCCGCTGGCGCAAAAGTCATTGCGGCGGTGTCATCAGAGGAAAAAGCCCAGTTCTGCCGCGACCTTGGTGCAGATGGGACGTTGATCTATTCGCGTGATATATCAGATCGCGCATCGCAGAAAGAGTTTTCAACCCAGATCAAAGCCTTGTCTGGCAGCGATGGCGTCGATGTCATTTATGACGCCGTTGGCGGTGACTATGCACAACCCGCTGTGCGTTCGCTCGCGTGGAAAGGGCGCTATTTGGTCGTTGGTTTTCCCGCCGGCATCCCGAGCATCCCGCTTAATTTGACGCTGCTCAAAGGGTGTCAGATCGTCGGCGTGTTTTGGGGTGCGCATACTGTGCGAGAACCACAAAACCATGCTGAAAACATGGGGGATTTGTTCCGCCTTTACCGCGAAGGAAAGATCAAACCGCGCATCTCCGCCAACTATCCTTTGGACAAAGCAGGCGACGCCTTGCAATTGCTGCAAGATCGCAAGGTCTTGGGCAAAGTTGTGGTCACGATGGATTAATCCGCCAGATGGGAGACACCATTGAAACCGCGCAGAATCATATTGTCTTCTTGGATAACAAGGCGGCTGATCGATCCGTTTTCAGCGCCGTGAAAGGCGAAGGCAGGCGATCCGGTCGCAACTGCCAGCGCCGCGCCTATTACGCCGCCATGCACCACAACCGCGACCAGTTCATCAGGGTGCGCAGCGGCGATGCGCAACAACCCAGCGCGCACGCGCGTTTGCAATTGGGCCGTCGTTTCCGCATTCGGAATTTCACCCCATTCCTGCCGTTCTTTAGCGCGCAAAAACGCAGGGTCCTGTGCGGCAGCGCGAAAGCGGTATTCACCGCCATCCCAATCGCCCAGAAACACTTCGTGCAAGTCGGGATCGACTTTCGGCGTCAGGCCCAAATGCTCAGCCAAAGGGGCTGCCGTTTGGTGCGTTCGTTGCATTTTAGTGACATAAATCGCGCTGATCGGAGCGGCTTTCAACCGCTCACCGACCGCAATCGCCTGCGCCTCTCCGTCTGGATGCAACGCCGGATCGCCCTGCCCGTCCACCATCGGGAAACTCGAACCGCGCACCGCCGCTTGGGTTTCTCCGTGGCGGATCAACAGCAAATCCGTAGCGCCTTTAGGTGGTGTAAATCTATGTTGGCGCGCTTCGCTCATTCTAAATCCCTTTTCGCTTTTTCACACTAGGACATATCCCATGCAAAACCGCCAGATCACGATTGCAGAGCTGCCCACAGATGCGCTGACGACCGACCACTTCCAATTGGCTAATGCGCCCATGCCAGACCCGAAGGACGGCGAAGTTTTGCTTCGTGTCATCCTGATGTCTATCGATGCTGCCAACCGTTCATGGATGAAAGGCGCGACCTATCGCGCGGCTGTGAACAAAGGCGACCCGATGCCGACTTACGCGATCTGCGAAGTCGCAGCATCCAACAGTCCCAAGCTTGCCGTCGGTGACATCGTAGCCGCCGAAGCGACGTGGTCCAACTACATCACCGCCAAAGCACATAAGGTGCAGAAACTTCCCAAGGTCGACACGCTCTCCCACCTCATGTCCGTTTACGGCATCGCGGGTAAAACGGCATTCCATGGCTTGATTTCCATCGGACAACCGCTTGCCGGGGAAACTGTTCTCGTCTCTGCCGCCGCTGGTTCTGTTGGGGGTTACGTCGGTCAAATCGCCAAAACGCTAGGGTGCCGCGTTGTCGGTATCGCGGGTGGCCCCGAGAAATGTGCATGGGTGAAGGACGAACTTGGCTTTGATGCTTGCGTCGATTATCGCGCGTCAGGTCTGAGCAAAGCATTGTTCAAAGTTTGCCCCGACGGCGCGGACATTTATTTCGACAATGTTGGTGGCAAGGTATTGGAATCCTCGTTGAATGTGATGAACGAAAAGGGCCGTGTCGTGTGTTGCGGTGCAATCAGCCAATATGACACCGACAACCCCACTGGCCCCCGCAATCTGCCCGGTGCTCTGGTGGTGAAACGCCTCAAGATGGAGGGTTTTATCGTCATGGATTTCGCCCATAATGACGCCAAATGCCTGCGCGCAATGCAACATTGGGTTTCGACAGGTCAGGTTAAAGTGTTCGAGGATATCGTTGAAGGTCTGGAAAACGCCCCTCAGGCGCTGATCGGTCTGTTGAACGGGGATAACAAAGGCAAGCGTCTCGTGCGTGTTGCCGCTGATCCAACATAAGGAACGCGCAAAATGTCTTCCCTACAGAATGCTTATGACCTTATTAAAACACTGATCGATACTGAAGTTGGCGTGTCCAACTGGATCACGGTCGATCAACCGATGATCGATCAATTCGCGACCACCACACAAGACGAACAATGGATTCACATCGATACAGAGCGCGCCGCAAATGAAACACTTTTCGGTGGCACCATCGCGCATGGCTTCTTGACCCTCTCGCTTGCGTCGCGCTTCGCGTATGATTGCTTTTCCATGATGGACGGGCAAGTGATGGGCATCAATTACGGCATAAACAAACTGCGGTTTTTGATGCCAGTGCGTGCAGGTTCACGCCTGCGGGGGCGCTTTACTTTGCAAGACGTCAAAGCGCGCAGCGCAACAGATTTGCTGCGCACTTACATCCTCACAATTGAAATCGAAGACGAAGAGACGCCAGCGCTGGTCGCTGAATGGCTCGGCCTTGCGATTTTCAAAGATTAAGAGACTTCAAAGAAAAGAGAAACACATGGACCTAGATCAAGCCATCACCGAACGCCGCTCCATTCGTGGATTTACCAACCAGCCTGTGCCAAAAGAGCTGCTGGAAGAGATCATCACCCTTGCTAATCGCGCGCCCTCGTCGATGAACACCCAGCCTTGGCACCTGCATGTTCTAACCGGCGAACCGCTAGAGCAAGTGCGCAAAGGCAATACCGAGCGTATGCTGGGCGGTGTTAAGCCGACCCGCGATATCGAGGACTATGCAGAATACGAGGGCGAACATCGCAAGCGTCAGATCGAAATCGCAGTGCAATTGTTCGAGGTCATGGGAATTGAACGTGGCGATAAAGAGCGCCGTCAAGATTGGGTCATGCGCGGGTTTCGCCAGTTCGACGCACCTGTTTCGATCGTGGTCTGTTTTGATCGCTCGCTATTGAGCAACACCATCGCCCATTTTGACACAGGCGCGATGACAAATTCGTTGGTACTGGCTGCTTGGGCGCGCGGACTGGGTGCTGTGATCAATGGACAAGGCATCATGCAAAGCCCCGTCGTGCGCGAAGTCGCGGGTATACCAGAGGATCAGATCATCTTGACCTGCGTAGCACTCGGCTGGCCTGACAAAGAATTCGTCGCGAACTCTGTCGTTTCCCGCCGTCGCCCGATTAGCAATACCACACAGTTCTTGGGATTTGATGAATAACACTCTCAAAAAAGGACGTATTCATCAGACTGCGGAGGTACAGATTTGCAATTTTATGACTGACGCTCGGTTTAAATTCCTGTCCGAGGCAGGCTATCTATCAATTCGGCGGTTAGGGTAGGAGGCCCATTCTTGAGATTGTAGAACAGTCACTACAACATCTTGAAAAATCTCTCTATTTTCGTGTATTTCTCAGAATATTAAAGGCTTAATAACGAAATTTTTTTGCCATCGTTTTGGTCACAAATTTGACCGAGAGACGAAATGCAAAAAACTGTTGTGTAACCCGCGGATCAATAATGAGCCACAGAAGCGGCTGCTTTGTGCAGTTGTAGCGGATTAAAAGTCCGCCAGTTTGTGCCCTTCGTATTATTGGAGGGCGGGAGATGTATTCTGTGGATATTTATAGTCGCGTGCGCCGCACTTGTTTGAAGGACGGGATGTCTAGCCGAGAGGCTGCGCATTATTTCAACACAAACCGCAAGACGATAGCAAAGATGCTGCGACATGAGCTGCCGCCCGGATATCAGCGTTCAGAACCGCTTCGTCGGCCAAAACTTGATGGGTTTGTTGGCGTGATTGATCAGATCCTGCGTACCGATAAGGCTCTGATCACAAAGCAGCGGCACACAGCGAAGCGCATCTTTGAGCACCAAAGCGACGAACACAATTACACCGGCAGCCTGACCACAGTGACCTCTTACGTTCGTGAACAAAAGCGGCGTACCAAAGAGGTGTTTGTGCCGTTGTCACATCCACTGCGCGGCAGTGCATGTTTGCATGCATGAGAGAAGGCCGGACCATGCGCAGGTAGATTTTAGCGAGACACTCGGGACGATTGGCGGCTTGGAATGCAAGATCCATTTCTACGTGATGAGCTTGCCGCATTCTGATGCGGTCTTTGTAAAGGGCTACCCTACCGAAACGACGGAAGCATTTTGTGATGGTCATGTCTCGGCCTTTGCCTTTTTTGGCGGCATTCCCCAAACCATTCTCTACGACAACACCAAGATCGCTGTGGCCCGTATTTTGGGGGATAGAACGCGCGTCCGCACCCAGCGGTTCACAGAGCTGCAATCGCATTACCTAATTGATGGTAGATTTGGTCGGCCAGCGCGGGAGAACGACAAAGGCAATGTTGAAGGCATGGTCGGATTCACCCGCCGCAACTTCATGGTGCCTCCGCCGCGGTTTAACAGTTTTGATGATTTGAACGCACATCTCGAACAGAGGTGCTTAGAGCGTCAGGGCGACAAGTTGCGTGGCCACGAACAAACTATTGGCAACCGTCTGATCTCGAATCGGGAAGCGCTGATGGGATTACCTGTCGCGGAATATGAAGCCTGCGTCCATGTCAGTACGCGAGCAACTTCGATCTCAACGGTCCGCTATCGCAGTAATGACTACTCGGTGCCGGTAACCTATGCCCACCATGACGTTCATGTGCGCGGCTTTGTGCATGAATGTCATCATCGGCTGCGGCAATAAAGTAATCGCACGTCATCAACGGTCTTACGCAAAAGCGCATATGATCTTTGACCCATTGCACTTTCTACCGTTGCTCGAACAGAAAGTGGGTGCCTTGGATCAGGCCGCACCTTTGCTGGGTCGGGACCTACCGGATGTGTTTGCCACCCTGCACCGATTGCTAGAAGCCCGCATGGGTAAGCCGAACAAGCGGGGGTATGATGAGGTCCTGCGCCTCGTGGATACTTTCGATATGGATATTGTGCAACGTGCAATCGGTCAGGCCATTGAAGCATGCGAAAAAGCAGGAATAACACTGATCCGATCAGCAAGAATTCTATCAGCTCCTCAGCTACAAAGACGACGTGGATCTCGAGGCTAAACTGGATGAATGGGAACGCTTCTACAACTTCGCTAGACTGCACGGCGCGCATAACGGCCAGACCCCTTACGAAGCGCTCAGAGACAAACTACAAAGCGTTGTTCATCGCATTTATGAATGTCGGGTTCACGACGTTCATTTTGCCGTCATCCATCTTGAGGACAGCAATGTCGTTCTCAAATGTGTATGTGATCATTTTGGACCCTGCCGTGCTGCTGAAAATTCAAATATGGGCCTGGGGTAAGCTGCTAATAGAGCCTTTCATTCTGGCACAGTCCCAATCGTAGAAACGCCGCGTAAGATGAACGACGAAGGTCTACTTGTCGCCGACTTTCATCAGACTCTGGAACGCGGCGCGGCGGGTGTCTTCGATTTTGCTCGGACGGCGGGTGTCGCGATTGACATAGACGTGCACAAAAAAACCCTCGGCGGTCGCTGTGTCCTCATCGTTACGAAACAGCGCAACCTCATATTTGATCGAGCTTGAGCTCAGTTGTGCCACGCGCAACCCTGCTGTCACCTTGTCAGGAAACGCCATTTCGGCGTGGTATTTACAGCCGGTTTCAACCACTAATCCTATCGTTTCGGACGTGTGCGGATCAAGCAAACCGCGCTCCATCAGCCATCCATTCACGGCAGTGTCAAACAGCGAATAATGGACCACGTTGTTCATGTGGCCATAGATGTCGTTGTCATTCCAGCGGGTTTGCAGCGCATAGAATTCCATGTATTCCGAGCGCGTCCGGATTGGTGGTTTGTCGCCCATCACCATGCTGCCTTGTATATGTTGAGCGCGTCATTTTCGGTGACGACGCGAGGATTGTTGACCAGAAGCCACTGTTGCACCATCGCATTGCTGGCCATTTTGGCAAGTGCATCTTGGGAGGTGTCCACGTCGCGTAGCCACGTTTGCATGCCCAGATGTGCGGATAAATCTGCGAGCGCGTCAATAAAGGCGGCACATCGCGCTTGGCTGCCTTCGATCTGCGCCATTTGTGGAAATGCGTTAACGGCAATTTCGCTGTTATGCCCATGCGCGTCAGGTGCGTTAAAACGCAAGACATGCGGCAGGACCAGCGCGTTCGACAGCCCGTGGGGCACATGGAACGTACCACCGATGGGATAGGCCAAGACGTGCACCGCCGCGACAGGCGAGTTGGCAAAGGCCTGCCCGACGCCCCAAGCCTCGTCCAGATCTTCGCTCGAACCCTGCAGAATCGCCACCAGTTTGGCCACGTCCGGCGACGAGCCACCGCCAAATCCCACGACCCCTGTTGCATCGGCTTCGCGTCCAGACACGACCGCATCCATCAGCGTTTCGCAGGACGGGTCAGCTTCTACCTTGTCAAACACCGCAACGCTGTGGCCGGCCTCTTTAAGTGAGGCAATGGTGGGATCGGCCAACGCTAGTTGACGCAGACCGGGATCAGTGACCAAAAAGACCGACGTACCTAGCGTTTGCCCAGCCACTTCGGCAAGGCGCGCTGCAGCACCGGCCTCAAAGATCAGAGACTTGATCGTATTGAAGGTAAAAGGGGTCATTTTGATATCCTTGATATGCTGTGTCACGTCTCTGGGATTTACCCTATGGTATTTGTGGGGTGGAAAGCCGTCTCTGGAACAAGTGCCGGTTGCTCAAGGCCGCTGTAACGCTCCATCAGCTGTACAGAAAAAGCCCCGTAACCTCACCGTTTCTGCCTATCTGAAGGTATCAGATAAATACGTAGCGGCATATTGATAGTTACATCGGGTAGCTTTCTCGCTCCCCTGCGTTTCGGGGGCATCTTCGTACCACTGCCTGCTTCCATCGCTTATGGATCCAGATAGTGAAAATGGCTAAAGGAGGGGTCCCGCCTGATCGTAACTACTCAGAAATAGGCGACGAGAGGGAAACAAAGAAGCAAAGACCAGGCAACACAATGGCTCTGGAACTTAAAACGAAGAGCGGGTGAACATAGGCAGCTGTAATTCACGGTGCGAGTAAGTGTCATCTGGCAAATGACGCACAACGCGATTAACAAATATTCCACAGCACTCTAAAGGGGGACGAGTTCAAACGCCGCGATCACAAGGAATAATCTGGCGGTGACGGCCATGCCTTCGAGCGTCTGTGACAAAGAGCCCGCCGATCCGAATTGCATCTGCGTGGCTTATTAATATGTACATGCTGGATAGAGATGCTGGCTGGCTTAGACGTCGATCGGTATGTATTTTTCATTCAGTTTTTTAGCTTCGCTCACATATTGGCGATCAAAAAATTCTACGCTAACTATACACGACCGGTCTAATGGGGTCTATGAAGCGGATCATGGAACAGCAAAACGACACCCGCTCACAGATATTAACCACAGGACGCCGCCTGACTGCCCAGCAGGGCTACACAGGTGTCGGTCTGAGCTCTCTATTGAAAGAAGCCGGGGTTCCAAAGGGGTCGTTCTATCACTACTTCGCTTCCAAGGAGGCTTATGGCTGCGCGCTGTTGGAAGAGTTTATGACAGAGTATGGCACTCGCCTGAATGCGTCACTCGCGCATCCCGATATGGATGCGCGGTCTCGGGTTTTTACCTATTTCGAAAGGTGGCGCACGAAACAGCTTAGCCCGGACCCTGTGAACCGGTGTCTGGTCGTCAAACTATCGGCAGAGGTTGCTGATCTATCTGCAGACATGAGTATTCTCCTGCAAAAACTTGTATCTGATATTTTGACGCATCTGGCGCGCACCCTTGAACAGGGGGCGGATGATGGCACAATCGTTCCGCTAGAAGATCCTGCAGCCTCGGCGGAAATGCTCTATCATATGTGGCTGGGCGCCAGCTTGGTTGCGAGCATCTCACACAGTGATGCCCCCCTCAATTCTGCAATGGATGCCACAAGGGCGCTTCTTCCAGCCCCCTGAATTTCAAAAGTTCTGCCAAATTTGTAGACGACCGGTCTAATCATGTTTATGAAGTGGATCACGGACAGCGAAACGACACCCGCTCAGACAGGAAATCGAAATGGCAATTTATGAACTGCGGACCTATCAGGTTTATGTTGGCCAAATGGCCGAGGTCATCCGATTCTACCGCGACTTTGGCTGGCCAGCGCTGGAAAAGGGCGGCTTTGATGCCAAGTTGGTCGGCTATTTCACGTCAGACACCGGTGAGTTGCACCAACTCGTGCATTTGTGGAAGTTTGACGACGATGCAGATCGCCGTAACTTCTGGAGCAGCCTCTTCAAGGATGAAGACTTCATGGTCTTTGCAAGCAAGATTAGACCTTTGTTGATGAGCCAGAAAAACCAGTTGTTGCAGGCCACCCCTTGGGGACCTCATCCCTGATCTCGGACGCGGTTAAGTTAACCAGCGGATACAGCTCTAATTATATTGATATTCGAAAAGGACCATTGAAATGCAGGCATGGGAAATTGTTTCTGGAGATGGCGTAGATGCACTGAAACTTGTAGACCGCGAAACGCCCACCCCTGGCCCCGGACAGGTACGGGTACGCATGAATGCGAACTCTATCAATTATCGTGATTTGATTACGATCGAGGGAGCGGGTGCGCGAAAGTTGCCGTTTCCAACTGTACCAAACTCTGACGGGGCAGGTGTGATCACGGCGGTGGGTGAAGGCGTAAAGTTGAAGGAAGGGGATAGGGTTACCTCTTGCTTCTTTTCAAACTGGGTCGCTGGTGAAATCAGCGCTCCTGTCATGGCTTCAGCGTTAGGAGGAGCGCGTCAGGGCGTTTTGGCAGAGGAAGTTATTCTGCCCGAAGACGGTGTTATTCCCACACCAAGCGACCTGACCGATGAGGAGGCCGCAACCCTTCCTTGTGCTGCACTTACGGCGTGGCATGCGCTCACGCTTCCGCGACCAGTGAAGGCTGGAGAAACAGTGTTGTTGCTTGGAACCGGTGGTGTTTCTGTTTTCGCTCAGCAATTTTGTAAGATGATGGGCGCGCGGACAATCGTCACGTCATCTTCGAACGACAAATTGGAAAAGATGAAGGCACTGGGTCCCAGCGAATTCATCAACTATCGAACAAACCCTGAATGGGACGCGGTTGTCTTGGAACTCACGGCGGGATCAGGCGTTGACCGCGTTGTTGAAGTCGGCGGCCCCGGGACATTTGACCGGTCAGTGAATGCTGTGAGAGTCGGCGGCACCATCGGTCTGATTGGTGTTTTGACAGGCGTTTCAGGTGCGACCAACCCGACGCCGATCATGGCAAAATCTATTACCGTGAAGGGTATTTACGTCGGATCAAGGGCTATGTTTGCCGATATGAACCGCGCAATCGAGGCCCATAATCTGAAACCGGTGATTGATCAGGCTTTTGACTTCAAGGATGCCCGATCAGCTTATCACGCTATGCGAGGTGCCAGACATTTCGGAAAACTGGTCATCAAGATGTAACGATGCAGGGGCCCACTCTAGACCCTTTCGAGCCCTCTTTATCAAGTTGTAGCAATGAATCCAATTTCCTGTAAGGTAAATGCTGATCGTCCAGCAGGCACCTATGGTGCAGAATTTAAAAACAAACGCACCGCGTCATTTGTGGGATAGGCAAACAGACGCAAACAACTCAGGTGCGGATGGAGAAAGAAAAATGGTTAACTTTCAAGGTGGAACAATCCGAACGCGCGACGATCTTGAGCGATTTGAATCCGAGATGACGCTTGATGAACGTCTGCCGGAACGCAGCATTCTGGACGTGTTCAAAGCCAGCGCTGCGCTGTATCCAACCTCCACTGCGATAACCATGCTTATGACAGGAGCGCAGGACGAACGGCCGCGCCAGTTAAACTATGACCAGTTGCTGGGGATGATCCATAGTGCCGCAAATGTGTTTTCCACTTTGGGCGGTCCCGCGCCGGGCGTGGCCTATATGTTGCCGTCCCTGATCGAAACCTACGCGACGCTATGGGGTGCGGAGACCGCAGGCTATGCTGTTCCGATAAACTTCCTTTTGCAAACTGAAAGCATCGCTGAATTAATCAAGGCGTCAGAGGCGAAAATTCTTGTGGCCCTCGGCCCGCATCCGCAATTGGACATCTGGGAAAGGGCGCTGGAGTTGCGCAAGCAGATCCCCGGCTTGATCCTGATCCGCGTATCTCCTCCTGGAACGCCTGCGGAAGAAGGCATTATTGATCTTGGCACGGCCCTCGCCGAACAACCAGATGATCATCTGATTTTTGGCGAACCGCGTGGTGGTAGCGATGTCGCAGCCTATTTCCACACAGGCGGCACGACCGGTGTGCCAAAACTTGTCGCCCACACCCACCGTAGTCAGCTGGTCTCGGCATTCGGCGGTGCGGCATTGTGCGGATACACCTCCGAGGATGTCATGACAGCGACGCTGCCGTTGTTTCACGTCGCAGGCACCATTGTCGCGGGCCTGAGCGCGTTTATGACTGGAGTGGAACTTGTCGTGATGTCGCCAAGCGGTTTGCGAAACCCTGCGATTGTCGAAGGGTTTTGGCGTTTGGTCGCTCAGCACAAAGTGACATTGGTTGGCGGTGTTCCCACCGCCCTTGGTGCAGTCTTGCAGGTTCCTGTTGGCAATAATGACATCAGCGCTCTGCGCACTGGCCTGACGGGTGCCGCGTTGCTGCCGCCTGCTGTTGGTGCGCGTTTCAAGGAAGTAACCGGATGCCATCTGCACGAAATACTTGGCATGACCGAGTCCTCAGGATTGGTCAGCATTGACCCGCTATCAAGCGTCGGATCGATAGGCTCTGTCGGGTGGGCACTCCCCTACACCCAAGTGGACATTCTGCGTCTGAACGAAGACGGTAGTCTGGGCGCACCTTGTGCAACGGACGAAATCGGCGTGATAGTGATCCAAGGTGACCACATCACCCCCGGTTACCGAGATCCAAAACACAATGAAGGCGTCATTGAGGCAGGGCGATTGATCTCTGGCGATCTGGGATACAAGGATGCCCAGGGCCAGATATACGTGGCAGGCCGCTCGAAAGATCTTATCATCCGCAGCGGTCACAACATTGACCCGACCATGATCGAGAACGCGATGGCGACACACCCTTCGGTCGCTCTTGCCGCAGCAGTTGGCATGCCGGATGCCTATGCCGGAGAGCTTCCGGTTTGCTTTGTCGAACTGCTGCCAGATGCCGATTTGTGTGTAGAAGACCTGCACCAATACGCGCAGAGTATGATTGACGAACGGCCTGCTTGGCCAAAGCTCATTCAGATCGTGGATGCCATTCCACTGACGTCAGTTGGCAAGATTTTCAAGCCCAGCCTCCGCTGTGAAATTTCCAAACAGAAGGTGCTGGATCTGCTGCAAAATGAACTGGAAATCGCTGATGCGCGTGTCGAGGCCGTCGCAGGAGGACCCCGCGGCATGCGAGTCACAGTAACCATTTCCAAAGACCATAGAGCTTCTCTATCGAAACTTGAGACTAGGCTGGCTGAATTTCTGTTCGAAGCACGAGTGCAAATCGGATAGGGTGGAACGAACGGCCGCGATGTCGCTCATCACAGTCTCAAGCCAATCTTGAGCTTCAAATGGAAGTTGACGTTGCGAAACAACGAAATTGATGGATTGTAACTTTTAAAATCCACTGAATAACTGGAACCCAACAGCCTTTGGGAGGAGCGCCGTGGATTTTCTACAACTCGTCATTAGTGGGCTTGCTAATGGGTGTGTCTATGGCCTGATCGCTTTGGGCTTCGTACTGATTTACAAAGCGACCGAGGCGGTAAATTTCGCCCAAGGTGATTTCATGATGCTTGGCGCGTTTGTCTGCATTGGATTCACAAATCACGAATATATGGGGCTGAATTTCTGGCTGGCAGTGCCGCTTTCGATCCTTGTGATGGGTATTCTGGGATATCTCTTTAACTGGGGCATTTTGCGCCACATGTTTGGGCAATCACAGACATCTATTGTTATTCTGACCATAGCAATGGGCTTTATCATCCGCTTTTTTGCCGGTGCCATCTGGAGCCATGAGCCAACCTCACTGGAGACCCCATTTGCGGGCCAAGAGATACGCTCAGGCGGACTGGTGCTTGGCATCGACGAAGTCTTGATCGTAGTGGTCACTGCTGTTCTGACCTTGGCATTCTACCTGTTTTTCTCGCGCACCCGGATCGGGCTGGCGATGCAAGCGGCGTCTCAAAACCAACTTGCAGCCTATTACATGGGCATTCCAGTAAAGCGCATACATAGTCTTGTTTGGGGGCTATCTGGTATGGTTGCTGCAGTCGCAGGTATCCTTTTTGCCTCCAAAGGTGCGATTGATCCATCGACGGGCTTGCTTGGTATCAAAGCCTTTGCGGCGGCAGCGATTGGTGGCTTTGGGTCGCTTCCAGGCGCACTCTTGGGGGGCTTGATTATTGGTTTGGTTGAACCGCTTGCCTCGCGTTATGGCCCCCCCGGCATCAGCCAGATCGCACCCTACGCGATTTTGTTGCTTATCCTGATCTTCCGCCCCGGCGGCATTTTCTCCCAGACGCAACGAAAGAAGGTGTAAAGATGCGCTTTGTTTTCAAAACCTCTTACGACGCAGATATTTCGCTGTTCAAACATCGCGCACAGGCGGTTTGGTATGGGTTGCTTCTGTTGCTGGTGCTTGCCACGCCACTTTACTTCGTTGCGATTGGAGATGCTTACCTGCTCGGCGAAATCACAGGTATTTTGATCCTTGCGATTGCGGGCATGGGGTTGATGCTGCTGACGGGCCACACCGGACTGCCCAGCCTTGGACACGCTACTTTCATGGCTTTTGGCTGTTATATTAATATCAACATGCTGGGAGCCGGTGTGCCTTGGGTCATCGCGTTTCCGCTCTCAGGTCTTATTGCGGGCGTTTTGGGGACCATGATCGCGCTTCCAGTTTTACGCCTGCACGGCGTTTATTTGGCCTTGGCAACTTTGGCGATGTCGATGCTGACCAGTGACTTTGTCGTGATCGCAGAGCCTTGGACGGGCGGCATTGCGGGTGCAGCGGTGCCAGATATCAACATCTTTGGGATGGAGATTAACCGCTACTCAACCCCGTATAAGTTTTACTATTTAGTGTTGTTCGTCGCGATCTTGCTTGTTTGGTTCTACCGCAACCTGTTGCGCACACCAACGGGCCGCAGCTTTACCGCCATCCGCGACAGCGAAATTTCCGCACGCGCGATGGGCATTAACCTAACGCGGACCAAGGCGATGTCCTTCTTCCTGTCCGCCACAGCGGCAGGACTTGCGGGTGCATTGTTTGGGCATTCGGCGGGCTATGTAACGAACGAAACATTCGATTTGGTGATGTCGATCACTTTGCTTTTGATGATTGTTATTGGTGGCTTGGGCTTCATCCATGGCGCATTTTTTGGCGCGATTGTGGTTGGGATCATTCCGGTGGCGATTGCCAACGGACGTTCATTTTTACAGTCAACCTTTGACATGAATGTCAACGTGCCGGGTCTTGAAAGCGCGCTGTTCGCGTTCATCTTGATCTGCTTCATTCTATTTGAGCCGATGGGGCTTTACGGCCGTTGGCTCAAAATCCGCACATATTTTGAATTGTTCCCGTTCTACCGCAAGGACATGTTCAAGCGTCAGAAATCCTATCTCAAGACGGATCGTGTCCAATGAACTTGCTTGAAATTGAAAATGTCACACTTCGATTTGGTGGCTTGGTGGCGGTCGATAACGTCTCACTCAAGGTGGAAGAAGGTGAAGTTTTCGCGCTCGTCGGCCCAAATGGCGCAGGAAAATCGACGATCTTTAACTTGATTTCACGCTTTTACGATCCGGCAGAGGGCAGCATTCGCTTTGATGGTCATGATCTGTTGAAAAACAGCGCGGATCATGTCCCCAGCTTTGGGATCGCGCGTACTTTCCAGAACATTGAACTATTTGAGCAAGCGACTGTTCTGCAAAACTTGCTCGTTGGTCGGCATCGGCATCGCCAAACCAGCATGGTTTCAAATATTATCTTCTCGCCAAAAACGTACCGCGAGGAATTGGGTCATCGCGCCGCTGTGGAAGAAGTAATCGAATTTTTGAACCTTCAGCCCTACCGCGACAAAATGATTGGCGGTTTGCCCTACGGCGTGCGCAAAGTTGTGGAGCTTGGTCGCGCCTTGGCCTCAGAGCCAAAGTTGCTACTGCTGGACGAACCTGCTTCTGGTCTCTCGGTCGAAGAAACGCAGGATATGGCTTTCTGGATCGAAGATATTCAGACCCAAATGGGTATCTCTGTGATGATGGTGGAGCATGACATGGGGCTGGTTTCTGCGGTGTCGGGGCGCGTTATGGCGCTGTCCGATGGTAAGGAATTGGCGACGGGAACGGCCGCTGAAGTGCAATCGCATCCGGCAGTAATCGAGGCCTATCTGGGCACGGGTGACATCTCAAAGACAGGGACATCCCGCACATGAGCATTGATTCCAAAGAGCCAAAAGTCGTTTTGCAGATCGACAACCTCGAGAGTTATTACGGCCCCATTCAGGCCATTCGCGGTGTTAGTTTGAAAGTCCATGAAGGCCAGATCGTCACGGTTTTGGGGGCCAATGGGGCAGGTAAAACAACGCTTTTGAAGACCATCTCAGGCGTGATGGACCCCGAAAAGGGCACGATCAAGATGGACGGTACTGATATTCAGTCCTTAGAACCGGATGCCATCGTTCGGCAGGGCATTGTACATGTGCCCGAAGGACGAGAGATTTTCCCGCTGATGACCGTGGCCGAGAATATCGCGATGGGGGCCTACACACGCAAAGATCGCAGCAAGATCGGCGAAGACGAGGAGATGGTGTATTCCTATTTCCCGATCCTCAAAGACCGCCGCGCGCAACGTGCCGGCACTTTGTCGGGCGGGCAGCAGCAGATGTTGGCCATCGGGCGTGGGTTGATGTCGCATCCCAAATTGATGTTGCTTGATGAGCCTAGTCTTGGCTTATCACCGTTGCTGACGCAGGAGATTTTTGAAATCATCGTGCGCCTTAACAAAGAGCAAAAAGTCACAATGATGTTGGTCGAGCAGAACGCTAAAGTGGCGCTTGGTGCGGCCGATTATGGCTATGTGATGGAACTGGGGCGTATCGTGATGAACGACAGCGCCGAGGTTCTTGCCGCCTCCAAAGACATTCAGGAATTCTATCTTGGCGTCAGTCAGGATGAGAACCAGCGCGGGCAACGCCGCTGGAAACAACGCAAGACGTGGAGGTAAGGATTGTTCATGGCAGATAAACTCCCCCCTCAGGAAAAAGTCCATGGTCTTATGGTCAACGCCGATCTGTCCACGGGGCCGTTCTATATCGACGGGATGGATACGACGCCAAAGCTGTTTCGCCTGCGCGCGCAGACACTAGGCACACGCACCGCACACCGTGAAAAAACACTCGGCATCTGGCGCTCCCATTCATGGGGCGACTATTTCACCCGCGCCAAACATCTTGGCCTTGGACTGGTGTCTTTGGGTCTGAAGCGCGGTGAAGTTGTGTCGATCCTCTCCGAGGACAGCAAGGAATGGATGTACACCGACATGGGTGTCCAATCTGTTGGCGGGATTTGTTCTGGCGTCTACACCACCGATTCAGCTGGTCAGTTGGAGTATCTTGTCAATAATTCTGACAGCCGGTTCTTGGTGGTCGAAAATGACGAGCAACTGGACAAATTCTTGCAGGTCCGCGACCGGATGCCTGATCTGATTAAGGTCATTGTCATCGACCGCGAAGGGCTTCATGGGTTCACCGATCCGTTGATCATGTTCATCGACGAGTTATATGAAATCGGGGCGGCATATGAGGCGGCAAATCCGCAAGCCTTTGACGCCTCAATTGACGCGACTAGACCCGAAGACACCGCCATTCTGGTGTATACCTCTGGTACGACAGGCAAGCCTAAAGGCGCGATGATCAGCCATGGTAACCTGATGTATTCCGTTTCTGCCGGGCTGCGTGACGGGCCGGTTTTCTCCACTGATGATCAGCTTTGCTTTTTGCCGCTGTGCCACATTCTGGAACGCGTATTCTCTGTCAACGCACCTATCGCTGCCGCGTCCACGATCAACTTTGCCGAAAGCCCCGAGACGATTTTTGACAACCTGCAAGAGGTCAGCCCACAAACCTTTGTCGCTGTCCCCCGCCTGTGGGAGAAGATTTATTCCCAAGTCGCACTGCGGGTCGGCGACGCGTCAGGAATGCAAAAATGGGCCTACGCCCAAGCGCTAAAAGCGGGTGGCGCGCGCGCGGAATATCTGGCTGAAGGTAAGCCCGTGCCCATTGGTACAAGCCTCACCTACCGCTTCTGGGATGTGGCCTTGTTGCAAAACCTGCGGCGTATGATCGGCATGGATCGCTTGCGCAGAGGCGGCTCTGGCGCTGCACCCATCTCTCCTGATCTGTTGAGGTGGTATCAATCAATCGGCGTGCCCGTGCTTGAGGGCTACGGCATGACCGAAAGCTCCGGCGTGATTTCCTTCAACAGTGACAGCAACAACAAGATCGGCACAGTCGGCCCTGCCTTGCCAGGTGCGCAAATCCGCGTCGCGACGGACGGCGAAGTGCAGTACAAGGCGGGCAATGTGTTCCAAGGCTACTGGAAGAACCCCGACAAGACAGCCGAAACATTCACTGAGGATGGCTGGCTGCGCACGGGCGACGTGGGCATAGTCGACAACCAGGGCTTCCTAACCATCACCGGACGCCTCAAAGACATCATCATCACAGCAGGCGGCAAAAACATCACCCCGGCCGAGATCGAGAACAAACTGAAATTCTCACCCTATATCGCTGATGTTGTCGTGATCGGTGACAAACGAAAATTCCTGACATGCCTTGTAATGATTGATCAAGAAAACGTCGAAAAATTTGCGCAAGATCGGCGCGTACCATTCTCAAATTATGCCTCGCTTTGCGCCGCAACAGAAGTGCAAGAGTTGATCCGCGTGACAGTGGACAATGTGAACAAAGACTTCGCGCGGGTCGAACAGATCAAGGATTTCCGCCTGATCAACGTATTACTCACAGCAGACGACGACGAACTTACGCCAACCATGAAGCTCAAGCGCAGTTTTGTGGAAACCAAACATGGAGAGTTGATCAGCCAGATGTATTGAACCCGTCAGGCTGTGATTTCCAAATAGAAAACCAGAGGGAGAAGACCAATGAAAAACCTAACTACCAAACTGGCCACAGTGGCCGTTGCCTCCGCGATGGCCGCAGCACCTGCACTGGCTGAACAAGGCATCACAGATACCGAAATCCTGATTGGGTCCAATAATGACCTTTCGGGCCCTTTCGCCGCCTTCGGTGGACCTTCCACCAAAGCCGCTCAACTGGTGTTTGACGAGGTCAACGAAGCAGGTGGCATTCACGGCCGCAAGATCCGCTTCGTAGTTGAGGATCACGGCTACCAGATGCCCAAAGCCATTCAAGGTATGAACAAGCTGATCAACGGCGACAAAGTTTTTGCGATGCTTTTGTCCTTGGGCACGCCGATGAACATTGCGGCCTTCAAACTGCAAGACGCGAAGAACGTACCAAACGTCTCGCCGCTTTCTGCTGCGCGCCAAATGGCAGAACCATTCTCGCCGCTGCACTACGCAGGCACCGCAACTTACTACGAACAAATCCGCGTTGGCGTGACGCACTTGGCTGATTTGAAGAGCGTGAACAATGTTTGTGCAATGTATCTGCCAACTGACTTTGGCAAGGACATCAAAGAAGGTGCCGAGTCTATTTCTGCTGAAACAGAGGGTTTGACCTTCGTTACTGAGACAACGCACAAGCCAGACGATGCTGATTTTGTTGGCGCGTTGCAGAAGCTGAATGCTGAAGGCTGCCAGATCGTGGCATTGGCATTGGGTGTACGTCAGGCGATCACTGTATCCGCCACTGCTAAAAAGCTAGGTCTAACGGATATGTCCTTTATCAACTCCTCGGCGGGTTTCCACACTGTCATGGCGAAAGTGCCTGGTGGCGTGACCGAAGGCATGTATGCAGCATCCGGTTGGGCAGATTTGCTGTCGCGTATGGACAAGCCAGAAGTGCAAAAGTTTTTTTCCCGCTATACTAAGGCGACAGGCGAAGAACTGCCCGGTTCCGGCGCATTGCTGGGCCATTCCGCAGCTGAAACAATGGTACGTGCACTCGAAGCCGCCGGACCTGACTTGGATGCTAAGACGTTCCAAGCGGGTATAGAAAGCCTGAACTACGAAGACGTGATATCCGGCAACACCGTCAACTATTCCGCAACCGATCACCAAGGTGCGGACGAGGTTGTTATTTCGGTCATCAAAGACGGTAACTGGATGGAAATCGCGCGTAAGTAAGACGACCGTCAAAACTATTTCGTACATTCAAGAGGGGATCGGTCATATCGTTGGCCGGTCCCTTTTTGAGGTTAGGGCAGTTTTGGACTTTCCTTCCTGAGTTAGGGTATAAGCTAGCCTTTCGAGCAGATGCACCGAAAGTCCGGAGTGTGTGAGTTAAGGCAGCCCGCTGCGAACGGCAGCGTTTCTCGCTCAGCCGTGTCGGCTTGCCAGTCTTCATGGAAAATCTCTCCTTTCAAACGCCAGCGCTCCCCGGTGTCGGGGTCTAGGACGGTCAGGTAGGCTTTGCCTGCGCGGGGAATGTCAAAGCCTGCGTCTGTGAGGGCATCGACCATGCTAGCACGGTCAGTGATCAGGCCGACGCTGATCTGGTCTTGCACCCACGCGTGCAGCTCGTCGCGGCCTTGGGCTCGGGTTGGGGCCTCGATGGTGTCGCAAACCTCTTGCGTGCGCTCCAGCTCCATCGGACCGGCCTAGCCGTGGCGCTGGTTCATGACGTCACGCAGGCTGTCGAAGGCTTTCTCATAACCCGGCGGCGCGATGTTCAGGCTGCGGCCCGAGCTCAGCTCCAAACGCGGCGTGCAAAAGTGAAGCTCAACCCGGTCTTCGTGATTATGTCGGACCCAAAGCACGTCATATTGCGTCGGGTCCAGCCCCGCGAAGGCCTGCACCTTGTCCGCGACGACGTAGCCGACCGGACCCGCGCCCACGCCTTTGCCGTTGCGAAAGAAATTGATCAGCAACGGTGAGCGCGTCGAGATCAATGCGGCCCGCCAGCATCACGCGGTTCAGCCAGCGGGCGATGGGGCGTAACTGGGCCTTCTCTGCTGCGCTACACCGAAAGACAAAAGTCTCGGTCAGCGGCTCTTTGGTGCGGACTTTTCCCGCGCCGGTGGGGTTCGAAGGGGAGGCTTGCCGCCCCTCGCAAGGTCCCGTGTCAGCAGCGCCAGCGTACAACATGGGTCGCCTTGTTTGCTCTTCGGTGGGATCGGTTGCGGTCATGATCTGAGGCCTGCGGCGTGAATTTGGGCCTGTGTCACCAGCTTTGAGGCAAGCAAAGCCGTGATGTGTTTGCACATCGGGCTGCAATCACTGATCCAGCAAGCTAGCCGCGCATGGTTGTCAGCCGCCAACGTCGCTGCCTTTTCTCGGTCTTCCGCTTGCTTCTCGACACAGGCCTGCCAGCGCCGCGACTGAAACCAATTGTCGGAAAAGCAGACCTTTAAGCGAGTGAAACCCGCGCTGTCGGTGGCATAGGCCTTGACGGCTTACAGCAAATCCACCGGTGCGATCCCTTCCTTCATAGCCTTTTCTATTCGGGCAAGACAGGCCGCTGTGCACCCCAGCCGGTCAGGTGGATAGGCTGCCAAAATCTTCTCAGTCTCCCCCGTCTCGCGCTCGCGCGAACCAGGTTCTTTCTTAAGTTCAATGGTAAGGTTCGTGCCCCGATTTGAGACTACCCTCGTCTCACCCTTGAGACTTTTTCCCCCATCTCATTTTGAGACGCAACCCCGTTGGGACCACTGCCCCCACCCTTCGAGCGCAAACTGCGACCAAGGGTAATATCAAGGTGCAACTCATACTGGTTGGACCCTCGCCCGCCGTCGCCATCGCCACGAGCGTGGCGTGTGACGAGGCCGCATACTTCCAGCGTCGTCATGTGCCGGAACAGCGTGGCCCGCCCCATTTTGCATTCATCCACCAACCACTGTGCACTAGGATTGCACTGGCCGGTTTCCTTGTTGTGGAAATCCGCCAGTTGGATCAGCACGATCTTGGCGGCAGGTTTCAGACCTTTGACATTCGCGGCCCAGATCAATGCCAACCCGCTCATGACGCCACCTGGTCCGGAAGAAATGGGCTAATTGCATGAAGCCTGCCACCTGATTCTGCGGCTCGGTGTTGTGGAACAAAACCAGATTTCCTTGTGTCAGATTTGTGCCAATAGGAAACATGCGTTTCTGCATCGTTCTGCGACAGGCTACATTTACTCGCCTAGAAAGTACCTTTGCCTGTTGCTGTTTCTACTGTGGTTCCGTATGTCCGGTGGCGGGACACCCTTCCCCAACGAAGGGCATATATCTGTGAGGATACCAGCTATGGCTATTCAAGTACCGGTCGCGCGACCGTTGAATCCGCGTTTTTCTTCTGGCCCCTGCGCCAAACCCCCCACATTCACGCTCGACACGCTTTCTGACGCTGCCCTTGGCCGTTCGCACCGCGCTGCTGTTGGCAAGGACAAGCTCAAGGCCGCGATCGAAGAGACCCGTGAGATTTTGGGCGTACCGGCGGACTACAAAATCGGCATCGTGCCCGCCTCTGACACTGGTGCCTATGAAATGGCAATGTGGAACCTTCTAGGCGAGCGTCACGTTGAAATGCTCGCATGGGAAAGCTTCGGTGCAGGTTGGGTGACTGATGCGGTCAAACAGCTCAAGCTGGACGCGACTGTGAAAACGGCGGACTACGGTAAGATTGTTGATTTCAGCACGGTCGATTTCAACAACGATGTTTGTTTCACTTGGAACGGCACCACCTCCGGTGTGCGCCTTGCCAACGGCGACGTTATTCCTGCTGATCGTGATGGTTTAACACTTTGCGATGCAACATCCGCCGCTTTTGCGATGGATTTGTCTTGGGACAAGCTCGATGTGACGACCTTCTCTTGGCAGAAGGTCCTCGGCGGCGAAGCAGCGCATGGCATGATCATTCTAAGCCCACGCGCTGTTGCTCGCCTCGAGAGCTACACACCCGCTTGGCCACTCCCTAAAATCTTCCGCCTGACTAAAGGCAACAAACTGATTGATGGCATCTTTTCTGGTGCGACAATCAACACGCCCTCTATGTTGGCGGTTGAAGACTACCTGCAAGCGCTCACATGGGCCCGTTCAGTTGGTGGTTTGCAAGGCCTCATTGCACGTGCAGATGCGAATACGGCTGCCGTGACCGACTTTGTCGCGGCGAATGATTGGATTGACTTCCTTGCTGTAGATCCTGCAACGCGTTCAAACACGTCCGTGTGCTTGAAGTTCATAGATGATCGCATCACAGACGGCGCAGCCTTCGCAAAAGCCATCGCAAAACGCTTGGAAGCTGAGAACGTAGCGCTCGACATAGGTGGCTATCGTGATGCCCCTGCGGGTCTACGCATCTGGTGCGGCGGTACGGTCGAAACATCGGACATCAAAGCAATGCTGCCTTGGTTGGCGTTCGCATTCGAGACCGAAATCACAGCTGCGTAAAACACGTAAGGTGCGTGGTCGATCCACGCACATCCCCCCCAAAAGATTGAAAAAAGGACCAAAACCATGGCTCCCAAAGTACTCGTTTCTGACAAACTCAGCGAATCCGCTGTTCAAATCTTCCGCGATGCTGGCATTGATGTCGATTTCCAACCCGAGCTGGGTAAAGACAAAGCCAAACTGGCTGAAGTGATCGGTCAATACGACGGCCTTGCGATTCGTTCCGCCACAAAGGTGACCGAGAAGATCCTGAACGCAGCGACCAATCTCAAGGTCATCGCGCGCGCCGGCATCGGCACCGATAACATCGACAAGGTCGCGGCCTCCAAGAAAGGTGTAATCGTCATGAATACGCCATTTGGCAACATGATCACCACCGCAGAACATGCGATTGCGATGATGTTCGCAGTCGCGCGTCAGATCCCAGAGGCCAGCGCATCTACCCATGCGGGCAAGTGGGAAAAGTCCAAGTTCATGGGTGTCGAGCTGACCAATAAAACGCTTGGGGTCATCGGCGCGGGCAACATCGGCGGCATTGTCTGTGACCGCGCACGTGGTTTGAAGATGAAGGTCGTCGCTTACGATCCATTCCTTGGTGAAGAGAAAGCCGAGAAGATGGGCGTCGAAAAGGTCGAGCTTGATGAACTCCTCGCCCGCGCCGATTTCATCAGCTTGCATGTGCCATTCACTGATGCGACCGCCAATATCCTCAGCCGTGAGAACCTCGCCAAGACCAAGAACGGTGTTCGCATCATCAATTGCGCACGCGGCGGTCTTGTCGATGAGGGCGCTCTTGCTGATATGCTAAAGTCCGGCCACATCGCTGGCGCTGCTTTTGATGTGTTCAAGGAAGAGCCTGCGACAGAAAATGCGCTCTTTGATTTGCCAAACGTTGTGTGCACCCCGCATTTGGGTGCGGCCACGACGGAGGCTCAGGAAAACGTCGCTTTGCAAGTCGCGCAGCAAATGTCGAATTACCTCAACACAGGTGCCGTCGAGAATGCCCTCAACATGCCATCGGTTACCGCCGAAGAGGCAAAGATCATGGGGCCATGGGTCTCTCTCGCGGGTCATCTAGGTGCGTTCATTGGCCAAATGACGGATGAACCGATCAAAGCGATCAACATCCTTTATGACGGCTCTGTCGCGCAGATGAACCTCGATGCGCTGAATTGCGCCGCCATTGCTGGCATCATGAAACGGGTGAACCCCGATGTGAACATGGTATCCGCTCCTGTGATTGCCGCCGAACGCGGCATCAAGATCAGCACAACCAATCAGGAAAAATCTGGTAGTTTCGATGGCTATGTCAAGGTCACAGTCGTAACAGAGAAGCGCGAGCGTTCTGTCGCAGGCACTGTCTTCAGCGATGGCAAACCGCGCTTTATCCAGATCAAAGGCATCAATATCGACGCAGAGATCGGCGCACATATGCTCTACACGACCAACGAAGATGTGCCGGGGATCATTGGTCTCCTTGGTAACACAATGGGCAAGAGTGGCGTGAACATCGCGAACTTCACGCTTGGCCGCGCTGATGTTGGTGGTGAAGCGATCGCGCTCTTATACGTGGACAATCCGATCCCTGCTGATGTGTTGAAAACGCTTGATGGGACAGGCATGTTCTCACAAGTCAAACCACTAGAGTTTGACGTCGCTTAAGCAATTCAAAGGCCGCCCTTCTCAGGGCGGCCTTTCTACATTAGGGCTATCGCCATGACACAGCCCATTTACGCCATTGGCGACATCCACGGCCAGCTCGAGATGCTGGACAACGCACTTGTGCTGATCGAAGCCGACGGCGGCACCGACGCACACATCATTTTCCTTGGTGATTATGTGGATCGCGGCACGCATTCCAAAGAGGTGATCGAGCGCCTCGCAACTGGCAAAGCCGCGGGCAAACCTTGGCGCTTTCTCAAAGGTAATCACGACCGCATGTTCGAATGGTTCATGGAACCGGTCCCGCGCCATGATCCCTATTTACTCGTTGGTTACCATTGGTTGCACGAAAAACTTGGTGGTACGACAACCCTCGCGTCTTACGGCGTCGATGCGAGCGAGGAACGCAGGCTGTTCAACGTACACGCCGACGCGCGCAAGGCCGTCCCACATCATCATCTCCGCTTTTTGCAAGATTGCGAAATTTCGATCTTTGCAGGCCCGTTGTTCTTCACGCATGCCGGTGTGCGCCCCGGTGTCGCACTTCACGACCAAGCCGAAGACGATCTCGTGTGGATCAGAAACGAGTTTTCAAGTGATCGACGCGACCACGGCGCGCTCGTGGTCCACGGGCACACGCCCGTCGCCGCCCCTTTGCACGCAGGCAATCACGTCAACCTCGACACTGGCGCAGGGTTTGGAAAACCACTGACGACTGCCGTTTTTGAAGGCACGCAAGTCCACGTGCTCACAAACCAAGGCCGCCAAAAACTCGCGCCTTAGTCTTCCTATTTCCAAAAATATCCTGGGGGTCTGGGGACTAGCCCCCAGCCTGTCGGATAGGCAAAACCTATTCGAAAACCACTACACACCCACGTCGATAATCGCTTGCGCCAAAATCGGCACAGACTGCGCGTTCAAGCCTGCGATATTCATACGACTGTCGCCAACCATATAAATCCCATGCTCTGCGCGCAGACGTTCCACCATCTCAGGAGTAGTGCCAAGCCGTGAGAACATCCCACGGTGCTGCGCCAAAAAGCCAAAGCGATCAGACCCGCTCAAACGTTGCAATTCACCTGCAAGCTGTTCACGCAAACCAAGCATGCCCAGACGTACATCTTCCAACTCTTTCACCCAATCTGCACGCAGATCAGGATCGCTCAGAACCATGGTTACCAAACGCGCGCCGTGGTCGGGCGGAAAGGAAAAGTTCTGACGGTTCAAAAACGCCAAGGACTCCTGATTGCGACCGCGTTGTGAACCATCTGCCGAGACAGCCATCAAAATACCCGTCCGCTCACGGTAGATCCCGAAGTTCTTGGAGCAACTCGCAGCCACCAGGCATTCAGGTACAGAGGATGCAATTAAACGCACGGCGGCGGCATCTTCTATCAAGCCATCGCCAAAGCCTTGGTAGGCGATGTCGATCATTGGAATGGCACCCGTCTTATTCAACAGATCCAAGACGATCTGCCATTCGGCCAAATTCAGGTTTGCACCCGTCGGATTGTGACAGCACCCATGCAGCAACACGATGTCGCCTGCTTTCACACCGCTAAGATCTTCCATCATCCCATCAAAATCAACACCGCGCGTTTCATTATCGAAGTAGCGATACGCCACGTGCGTCATGCCAAGATAGTTCAACATCGAGACATGGTTCGGCCACGTCGGGTTTGAGACGAAAACACGCGCGTCAGGATTGGCCATCTGGATCAGCTCAAAAGCTTGACGGATCGCGCCAGTGCCGCCGGGTGTCGCAATCGACGCTATATTGTCATGCGCGACAGAATTCCCAAGAACGAGATTGATCATTGCAGTTGAGAAAGCAGGATCACCCGCCAAAGCCACATAAGACTTGCTGCTTTCCAATTCCCAAAGCTGCTTTTCTGCACGCTTCACAGCGCCCATGATCGGCGTGACACCTTCAGCATTCTTATAAACACCAACACCAAGGTCGATTTTTCCATCGCGCGGATCCTCACGATAGGCTTTGACGAGGGACAGAATTTTGTCGACAGGTTGCTCTTTAAGGTTTGCAAACATTAGGCTTCTCCGGTTGCAATAGGCATCGTTGGGGCCGCGCCCCATTCATTCCAAGATCCGTCATAAACGGAATGGTCGCTCTTCCCGATCCGTTCAAATGCAAGGGCAAGAACGCAGGCGGTAATGCCCGAACCGCATGTGTTGATCACAGGCTTGCTTAGATCAACGCCACCTGCTTCAAAGGCTGCTTTTAACGCGGCAGGCTTTTTCATAGTGTTGTCAGCGTTAAGCAGATCTTTGTAAAACACGTTCAGCGAGCCCGGAATATGACCAGCGCGCATGCCCGGTCTTGGCTCTGCCTCTGCGCCAGAAAAGCGTCCGGGTGAACGCGCGTCTACAATCTGAGGTGCGCCAAGCTTTGCTGCACCAGCAACTTGCGTTGCGTCCTTCACCATTTGGTTCTGAAACCGCACCATCATGTGGCGATCGCGAATAACAGGGGGCAGATCTTCAACCTCACGCCCTTCTGCGACCCATTTCACCATTCCGCCATCCAAGACCGCAATGTCCATTTGACCCATCAAACGAAACAACCACCACACGCGCGGTGCGGAGAAAATGCCAGAGCCGTCGTAAACAACAATCTGATGCCCGTCACCGATGCCCAGCGCACGCATGCGAGACATGAATTTCTCTGTGCTGGGAGCCATATGGGCAAGCGAAGACCGTGCGTCGCTTATTTCATCAATGTCAAAGAAACGCGCGCCAGGGATGTGGCTCGCGTCATACTCCGCTTTCGCGTCGCGGCCCTCAGAGGCCATATACCAGGACGCATCAATGATGCGCAGATCAGGGTCGCGCATATGCGATGCCAGCCAATCGGTGGAAACCAATGTCTTCGGGTCGTCCAATGCCATGTGAAAAGCCCTCTTTTGTCTATAAACTTGCTTACTGCCGAGGGGCCACAGTAGCAAGTGCAGGCACCGCGAAACCGCGATGCCTCAAATGGCGCAATTACTTCGCCATCATGTTCTTAACTACGCCAACGATCGCAAGAACTGCGCCGCCACCGATGCCACCACCAGCAACCTGCGTGAGGATCGAACCAATGTCCAAACCACCCGCTGCACCGCCAGCACCAAGCATGCCAAGAACTTGGCCACCGATACCACCGCCAACGATACCAGAGATTGAGTTGATGAGTGTACCTTGGTTCAGGTTCTTCGATACACCACCAGCAACGTTGCCGCCGACTGCGCCTGAAATAAAACCAATCAAGAGTTCCATAATAACTCCTTCCCGGCGGGCCGTTATATTCAGCAACGCACGTACGACCCGTACCATGCGCGCCTGTTGAGTATTACTACTTGCAAAGGAGGTCATGGGGAAAGCAAAGGAAAACTTATCAATTTTAGCCGCAGTTTACTCTGCGTGACGCAGCAAACGTTGTTTTTGACGACCCCAATCACGCTTTGCATCGCTGGCGCGTTTGTCGTGATTTTGTTTGCCCTTGGCGATGCCGATCTTCAACTTCACAAACCCTTTGTGATTGAAATAGAGCACAAGCGGCACAAGCGTCATGCCTTTGCGCTGCGTATCCGACCACATGCCTGCCAGCTCTTTCTTGGAAGCAAGCAGTTTACGCCGACGGCGTTCTTCGTGGCCCCATGTCTTCGCGGCCTCGTAAGGCGCGATGTAGCTGTTCACCAACCACAGCTCGCCGTCTTTTACTTCCGCATAGCTTTCAGCAACATTGGCAGAATTCACGCGCAGGGATTTGACCTCAGACCCTTGCAGAATGATCCCGCATTCGATGTCATCCTGTATCGCATAATCATAACGTGCGCGCCGGTTCTCGGCGATCACTTTATAGTTTGGATTATCCTTAGGCTTGGCCATGGCACACGCGTCTTTCTGAAGTCTAAGTGCCCTACATAGGCGCTATCTCTGCGCGCTCCAAGTGCCTTTGAGAAATGCCTCTAGACTTGGTCTGTACAAGTGCTCCGACTTCCTCATAGAATTTACTTTTTTGAAAGTCCCCAACATGACCGACTTCCTTCTCCTTGCCTTCATCTTTCTCTGCGCCGGTGTGATCTCTGTTCCGATTGCCTCGCGGCTCGGGCTTGGCTCAGTGCTTGGATATCTGATCGCGGGAATCATCATCAGCCCGATCTTGGCGCTGCTCAATGTGGACGTCATCGCGATCCAGCATTTCGCGGAGTTCGGCGTGGTGATGATGTTGTTCCTTGTGGGGCTCGAGCTGGAACCAAAAATGCTTTGGGGTATGCGTGCCAAGCTGTTGGGCTTGGGCGGCGGACAAGTCGGGTTTACGACGCTGGTTGTGATGGGGGCTTGCATGTCATTCGGTCAACCATGGTCCATCGCACTGGCGATCGGTCTGGTCATGGCACTGTCCTCGACAGCGATTGTTTTGCAGACCCTCAGTGAAAAAGGGTTGATGAAATCTGATGGCGGGCAGTCGAGCTTTTCCGTTCTGCTGACCCAAGATATCGCTGTTATCCCGATGCTGGCGCTCTTGCCCCTGCTCGCGATGCCAGAATTGATGGATGTCGCAAGCGATGTGGTGCATGGCGCTGATGCACACGGGGCAGACAGTCATGCGGGGGATGATCATGGCTCTACGATGAGTTTAGTCGATGGTCTCAATGGCTGGCAAACGATGACAGTCACTATTGGCGCTGTTGCGGCTGTGATCCTTGGGGGCAGTTTTCTCACCGCGCCAATCTTCCGCTTCATTGCCGGTGCGGGCCTGCGCGAGCTCTTCGTCGCTGGTGCGCTCTTGATCGTGATTGGCATTGCACTGCTGATGTCGCTCGTGGGTCTGTCCCCCGCGCTTGGTACGTTCATCGCGGGTGTGGTCCTGGCTAACTCCGCCTACAGGCACGAGCTCGAAAGCGACATTGATCCCTTCCGTGGCCTTCTTCTTGGCCTATTCTTCATGAGCGTTGGCGCAGGCATCAACTTTGCGCTGCTGTTCGAGAATGTCGGCTCTATCGTTGCGATGACGTTGGGCCTGATCGCGGTCAAAGCGATTGTCCTCCTCGTCCTCGCACACATATTCAAGATCGAGGGAGCCGACAAATGGCTCTTTGCGCTTGGCCTTGCACAAGCGGGTGAGTTTGGCTTTGTGCTCCTGTCCTTCACGGTCGCGGGCAACATTATCCCGTCCTCTATCGCAGATATCCTCCTGCTGGTTGTCGCCCTGTCCATGCTTCTTACGCCTGCGCTCTTTATCATCTACGACAAGGTGATCGCGCCGCGTTATAACAGTGAAGAAATCCGCGAAGCAGACGAGATCAAGGAAACATCGAACATCATCATCGCAGGGCATGGCCGCGTCGGTGGCACGGTGGCACGCGTGCTGCGCGCAGCGGGCCATGCTCCAACAGTGATCGACTATTCGTCCAAGCAGCTTGATATGCTCGCGCAACTCGGGGTCAAAGCGTATTTCGGCGACGCCTCCCGCCCTGATCTATTGCACGCCGCTGGCATTCACGATGCCAAGCTGATCGTCATCGCAATTGATAACAAAGATCAGATCAACGAGATGGTGCACTACATTCATACCAATCATCCAGACGTGCACATCATGGCCCGCGCGATGAATCGAAGTCACGTCTACGAGCTTTATTCAGCGGGTTGCCGCGATATCATTCGCGAGACTTATGACAGTTCCCTACGCATGGCGCGTTCTGCGTTCGAGGCAATAGGCATTGATACAGAAAAGGCCGCTGACATGGTCGCCATCTTCGATGAGATGGACCGCAAAGCCATGATCGAGGCCGCGCCACTCTATGAAATCGACACGCCTTTGCTTGAAAACTCTGAACTCATGGAAACAATCCGGGAAATGATACCCCGTTATGAAGCAGAGGTGAACGAGAAGATGCAAAAAATCCTTCAGCAAAACTCAAAAGGTGAGGAACAGCTATGAAAGACGACAATTTCCTGCGCGAGAACAATGCGCGACACATGTGGCACCCGATGGGGCATCAGAACAATTCTGATGAAAACATGCCCGCAATTATAGCCAAGGCTGAAGGCGTCGTTATAGAAGATCTCGACGGTCACAAAACGGTCGATGCTGTGGGCGGTCTGTGGTGCGTGAACCTTGGGTATTCGAACAATGTGATCAAAGATGCGATTGCCAAGCAGCTCTATGATCTGCCCTATTATTCTGCCTTCTCCGGAACGTCCAACCCGCCTGCGATTGAGGCCTCATACGCGGTGCGCGAGTTCTTTGAACCCGACGGCATGGTGCGCGCGTTCTTCACCTCTGGCGGTTCTGACTCGGTCGAAACGTGCCTGCGCCTGTCACGTCAGTACCACCGACTGCGGGGCGAACCAACGCGGACCAAGTTTATCTCCCTCAAGAAGGGCTATCACGGCACACACTTCGGCGGTGCATCCGTTAACGGCAACAACCGTTTCCGCATCGGCTATGAACCTATGCTGCCCGGCTGTTTCCACCTGCCCAGCCCCTACCCCTATCGCAATCCCTTCAACGAGACCGATCCTGCGCAACTGGCGCAAAACATCGCAGCCGCGTTTGAGGATGAGGTTCAATTCCAAGGCGCAAACACCATCGCCGCCTTTATTATGGAGCCGATCCAAGGCGCGGGCGGCGTGATTGTTCCGCATGAGAGTTTCATGGGTCTCATGCGTGACGTCTGTGATCGCCATGGTATTTTGATGATCGCGGATGAGGTCATTACGGGTTTCGGGCGGACCGGCTCTTGGTCTGGCTCAAGCCACTACAGTGTAAAACCCGATATGATGAGCACCGCTAAGGGCATCACCTCTGGCTACTTCCCTGTTGGTGCTGCGCTGTTCAACGAAAAAGTTGCGGATGTGTTTGAGAACAGCGATCCAGCGGAGGGCGGCATTTATCATGGCTACACCTACTCTGCACATCCTGTTGGCGCTGCTGCAGTCACAGCCTGCCTTGCTGAAAGCGTGCGCCTTGATCTGCGCGCCAATGCGGTTGTGCGCGGCACCCAACTTTATGAAGGCCTGCAAACCCTAGCGTCCAAGCACGACATCATCGGTGATGTGCGCGGTGGGCAAGGCTTGATGACAGGGATGGAACTGGTCTCCGACAAATCGGCTAAAACTCCGATGGATCCAGCCACGGTCAAACGCATCCAGCAAGCCACTTATGAGGCAGGTGCAATGGTACGTATGGGGCCACCAAACATTCTGATGTCGCCGCCGCTGACGATTTCTAAAAGCGAAGTAGAAATGATCCTCACAGCACTCGATAAGGGGCTTTCCGCCGCTTAAATTCAATCGGCTTGAACTTAGATGACACATGCTCCTAGGCTGACACCAGCCTAGGAGTTTTTCGTATGAAACCATTTATCGTCGGCACGTTGATCGCCACAATCGCATCTTTTACGCCGCAATTTGCAGCCGCCAAAGAATATAAGTTCAACTGGAAGCGGACAATTTCGTCCGGCGCGTTCGATCAAGAAACGTTCTTTCACTGGACCCAACGTGGGCCAGATGGCGTGTGCCGACAAGATACATCCTTTTCTATCAAGGCAAAGAAAAAGCCCAAGAAGGGAATAGTTCAGTGGTTCTGGGTCTCCAAAGTCCTGCCATCAGGCGACTGCGCAGGCACGCTCGTCAGTGGATATCAGATCATGTACACGCCCAAGCGTAAGCCCAAAAAGGACCTCGTTGTACTCGAAGTGCGCGGTCTTGATCGTTTGAACGAAGGTCAAGCAGACGTCGATAAAGCGCGCATCGAAATCAAGATCCGAAAGCGGTAATTACCCTTTAGCAGGTGCGCCGCTTCTTGATTTGTGCGGACCTGCGATTGCCGTGAGCGCAAGGATTGCGCCCGACACCGCGGCGATCATGCCTGCAGCACTTACCGCATTGTCCGCGCCAAGCCAGAGCGGTCCGTAACCTGCCAACACATATCCGATCACCGCTGATAGCGTCGCGAAAAAAACGCTCCACGCGACCTGTGTGCCAAGATCATTGGTCATCAAACGCGCAGCGGCTGGCGGGCAAATGAACATCGCAATCACAATGATCGAACCCACCGCATCAAACGCTGCAACCGCAGCCAGCGCCGCGACAATCACCAATGCGAACCCCAGAGGCCCCGTGCGAACACCAATGCTTTGAGCGAAACTCTCATCGAACGTAGATATCTTCAAAGGGCGCCAGAACACCCATGTGAACAGCGCGACAACAGTTAAGACAATCAGCAAGCGGGGCAATTCAACAGGAAGATAGGCAAGCGCTTCGCGGTCAAACAACGACGCCCACCCTGTTGCATCTAGCCAGATCAGGCTTTCCAAATTCCCAAATAACGCATGTTCAACGTCCAAATGCACAGCGCTTGTATCTGATTGCTCCAGCAGCAAAACACCGCCTGCAAACATCGCGGTAAAGGTCACGCCCATCGCGGCACCCGGTTCAATCCGACCAAGCCGGCGGATCGCTTCGATCATCACCACTGCCACAATCGCCGCGCCTGCCGCGCCCAGCATCATCGGCACCGCCGCGACGACGCCTGTGATCAAGAACGCCACAACGATGCCCGGCAAAACCACATGGCTGATCGCATCCCCGATCAAGGCTTGACGCCGCAATAGCAAAAAGTTTCCTGGAAGCGCGCAGGCAATTGCGGCCAACATGCCGATCAACATAGGCGTCAAGGACAGTGCTACGAATTCTTCACCAATCATGGTCGCACCCCCTTGGGCGCACCAATCAAGCGATCCAATTCGGTGATCTGATCGCCTGTGAGGACCGTTTCGATCTCTGTCAGCCCATCGTAGAATGTTGCGGCCAATGCGAACTCTTCCCGCGAACGCGCCATTTGCCAGCGGGTTTCATCACGCAACGCCTTGGCCGCGCGTGCTTTGCCGTCACTGGTCGCAACCCCATCGGCGCGTGCAAGTCCAGCGCGACGCAATAGGCGAAGCGTGAGTTTTTCGTAGATGGGTTGACCTTGCGCGAGGGCGAGTAGCCCTTGACGCACATGGACACGCCTTTGAAAAGACAGGTGCTTTAGCACTGCTGCAAGAACACCGCGCGCGGGCGCAAAAAAGAGCGACAAAGCGAACATCGAGAAGGAGACGAGAACGATCACAGGACCCGTCGGAAGCGCAGGCGCAATCGCCGACAAGGCCGCTCCAACGTAGCCAGAGACACCACCAACAATGCCCGCGACCCAGAGCACACCCGTGACCCGTTCGCTCCAAAAGCGTGCAGTGACGGGTGGGATGATCAGTAAAGCCACGATCAGGATAAGTCCGACAATCTTGAGGCCCACAACCGTGATCGCCATGACCAGACCCATCATGATCAGATCAAGACGCGGCACGTTCAAACCACTTGACGCCGCAAATTCAGGATCAAACGCAACAGCGCTTAAAGGTCTGCGAAACGCGATAACCGCCAGCAAAACAGCGGCACCGCCAACGGCAATGATCACCGCGTCGGAATAAAGCATGCCAGCGGTGGAGCCGAGCAAGAAGCCCTCAAGCCCCGCCTGACGACCTTCGCTCATCGTTTGGATAAACGTCAAAAACACGATGCCAATACCAAAGAAAACAGACAGCACCGCGCCAATCGCTGCATCTTCTGCTAGGCGTGTGCGCCGCGTCAAAGCACTGATGCACAACAAGCCGATCCACGCGGACCCCGCAGAACCAAGCATGAGGCCAAGCAGGCTGCGCCCGTCACCACCCATCGCAACCATCAGAATAAAAGCAAGGCCGACACCCGGCAATGTCGCATGGCTGATCGCATCACTGACTAAGGCGCGTTTGCGCAAGAAAAGAAAGGTGCCTGTGACGCCCGCTGCAACGCCCAACAGCGTCGCACCAAGGGTGACGAGCGTGGCGTTATAGCCAAGCTGAAACGTTAGGGCCTGCCAAAGCATGGGTTACGCGCCAAGCGCAGTTTGACCAAGTTGACCCATTGCGAGACGACCGCCGTAAGCCTCTTGCAAGGTCTGGGGCGTGAACGCCTCTTCCACCGTACCTTCGGCAATCCGGGTCGTGTTGATCAGGAACACGCGGTCGAAATAGTCGGGCACAGTGCTCAGATCATGATGCACGGCGACGACAGTTTTGCCATCTGCGCGCAGACCTTGCAGAACGTCGATGATAGCTTTCTCCGTTGCCGCATCCACACCCGCAAAGGGTTCGTCGAGCAAATAGAGCTCCGCGTTCTGCGCAAGCGCACGCGCTAAGAAAACACGTTGCTGTTGACCACCAGAGAGCTGGCCGATTTGACGCTTGGCAAAGTCCTGCATACCGACGCGCTCTAAGCACTCCATCGCGCGCGTTTTGTGCGTCCCGCGCAGACGGCCAAGCAGACCAAGTTCACGATAAAGACCCATCAAAACCACATCTAAAACACGCGTTGGGAAATCCCAATCCACGCTCGCCCGCTGGGGCACATAAGCGATGCGCGCACGCGCGTTTTCAACAGGTTGGCCATAGACAGTCGCAGATCCGGCAAGCGGTTTGATCACACCCAAAGCGGCCTTCAAAAGCGTGGATTTCCCCGCGCCATTAGGTCCGATGATCGCTGTCATAGAACCACTGGGTACCGTCATATCGACAGAAAACACCGCAGGCTTTTGGCCATAACTTACGGTCATCGAACGAATGGCAAGCGCTGCATCCGCGCCGCGATCGTCCATGCGTGTTCCGTTAGATGTCGCCAGTTCAATTGCTGTCATGATTTAGCTTCCCACCGCCAATTTGCCGTTCATGCCACGCTCCGGCACAGTGCCGCCCAGCGCTTGGGCAATGGTCGTAATATTGTGATCAATCATGCCGATATATGTGGCCTCATAAGTGCCATCAGCGCCCATCGCATCAGAGAACAATTCGCCACCAATTGCGACTGTGTGATCCTGCGCTGCTGCGCCCTCGATCAACGCACGAATGTTGCGATCCGAGACAGAGCTTTCGACGAATGCCGCGCCAATTTTGCGTTCTACAAGCATATCCACGAGGGTCGAAATGCGGTTCAATCCTGCTTCGCTTTCGGTAGAGATACCTTGGATGCCAATCACCTCATATCCGAAGGCGTTGCCAAAATAGCTAAAGGCGTCATGCGCCGTTAGCAACACACGCGCGCTTTCAGGAACCGTCGCAAGTGCGGTTTCAGCATAAGTTTGAAGATCACGTAATTCAGCTTCGAATACAGCCAAATTAGCACCAAATTCATATTCAACATCAGGGCGTGCATCACTCAAAACGCGGGCAATCTCTTGCGCGACACTGCTCCATAGCTTTGGCACCATCCACACGTGTGGGTCAAAACGACCGTCATAATCGGCATGCGAGATCAGCAATTCACGCGGCATCGCATCTGCAACAGGAATAGAGGGCTGGCGACGCGCGAGTTTCTCAAGAAACTCTTCCATCTGCGCCTCAAGATAAAGACCGTGCCACAACACCATATCCGCACGCGTCATTGACGTGATATCCGTACGTGTCTGACGATACGCATGCGGATCCACACCCGGGCCCATCAAAGCACGCACATTTACATGGCTGCCCCCAATGCGACGCGCCGTGTCGGCGATCATTCCTGTGGTCGCAACGATATCCAATGCGCCGGATGCCAAAGCAAATTGCGGCACAACGATCGTGCTGGCAAGGATCGTAAGAAAATGGCGGCGATTGTAGATCATGGAATCTCCTAGCGTTTGACATGAATATGAGAGTCATTCGCAAGAAGTCAATGCAATTGCGAATTATTCGCAATAAAGCCAGAAATTTTCTGATCAAATGGTCAAAATAGTTTCTCTCAACCCATGGGAATACTTGCCAAGTCCCCCCGTGCATGTGACAGGATAAGCAAAACCCCTCTCCTTTGGAGTGACCCGATATGTCCACACACACTGTTCAAACCACGTCCCACTTACCCCTCACGATTGAACCCAGAAATCCGGGTATGGATCTGGACCTGAGCTGGGTACGCTCTGTGCAGGCCAACACCTCGTCAATTGAGCGGCGCGCCAAAACGTTACCGGGGCGGCGCAGTGTTAAGAAAGACTACCAAGCAGCCTGGTTGCTGCGCGCTATCGAGTGCATTGATCTAACGACGCTCTCTGGCGATGACACGGCTGAACGTGTGCGCCGTCTATGCGCCAAAGCGCGCGCGCCTTTGCGCGATGACCTAAAGGACGCGCTTGGGATCAGCAGCCTGCACACGGGTGCGATCTGCGTGTATCACGATATGATCGAAACGGCCGTAGATGCGCTCGCTGGCTCCGGCATTCCCGTAGCTGCTGTTTCCACTGGTTTCCCTGCGGGTCTATCACCGTTCCATCTGCGCGTGGCCGAGATTGAGGAAAGCGTGAAAGTAGGAGCGGCAGAGATCGACATCGTCATTTCCCGCCGCCATGTTTTGGCAGGTGATTGGCAAGCGCTCTACGATGAGATGCGCGCCTTTCGTGCCGCGTGTGGCGATGCCCATGTGAAGGCGATCCTCGCGACAGGCGAGCTAGGTACATTACGCAATGTTGCGCGTGCCTCGCTGATTTGCATGATGGCAGGCGCTGATTTCATCAAAACGTCTACTGGAAAAGAGAGTGTGAATGCGACCCTTCCTGTCTCGCTCGTGATGATCCGCGCAATCCGCGACTATCATGAACGCACGGGCTTTCGCGTTGGCTACAAACCGGCGGGTGGCATTTCCAAGGCCAAAGATGCTCTCGTCTATCTCGCTTTGATGAAGGACGAATTGGGCGATCGCTGGCTGCAACCCGATCTCTTCCGCTTTGGCGCGTCGTCACTCCTCAATGATATCGAACGCCAATTAGAACACCACGTCACAGGCGCATATTCCGCCGGCTACCGCCACGCGCTGGCTTGAAGGAGACTACTATGACAATTTCCGAGCGTCTCGACAAAATGGACTACGGCCCCGCCCCCGAAAGCTCAGCTGAGGCGCTAGAGTGGATTGAAAGCCGCGGCGGCATTGCAGGGCATTTCATTGATGGCACATTCGGCATCCTTCGCGATGATCTGGAGCTGCGCAACCCTGCCACAGGCGCGCGCCTCGCGGGTCTGACCAAAGGCACCGCTGATGAGGTTGCAAGCGCTGTGAAAGCCGCGCGCCGCGCACAAAGCAAATGGGCCAAAGATGCGTCTGCACGGGCGCGCGTACTTTATGCGATTGCGCGTTTGATGCAGAAACATGCGCGTTTGCTTGCGGTGATGGAAACGCTCGACAACGGCAAACCCATCCGCGAGAGCCGCGACATCGATATCCCCTTGGCGATCCGTCACTTCTACTATCACGCTGGCATGGCGCAATTGATGGACGAGGAAATGCCTGAGCGCGAAGCACTAGGCGTGTGTGGGCAAATCATCCCTTGGAACTTCCCGCTTTTGATGCTTGCTTGGAAAATCGCGCCTGCATTGGCGATGGGCAACACCGTTGTGCTGAAACCTGCAGAATATACGACGCTGACAGCGATGATCTTTGCTGAGATCTGCGTCGAGGCCGGCGTGCCTGCGGGCGTTGTGAACATTGTCACAGGGGATGGGGAAACAGGCCAGCACATTGTTGACGCTGACGTGGATAAAATCGCCTTTACCGGCTCCACCGCTGTAGGTCGCCGCATACGCGAAGCGACCGCTGGCTCCGGCAAGGCTCTGACTTTAGAGCTGGGCGGGAAGTCGCCCTATATCGTGTTTGATGATGCTGATCTGGATAGTGCCGTTGAAGGTCTCGTTGATGCGATCTGGTTCAATCAAGGTCAGGTCTGCTGTGCTGGGTCTCGTTTGCTGGTACAGGAAAGCGTTGCTGAGCGGTTTTATGCGAAACTCAAACGCCGCATGGATGGCTTGCGCATTGGCGATCCTTTGGACAAATGCATCGACGTTGGCGCGATTGTTGATCCGGTGCAACTGGCGCAGATCACTAAGATGGTCAGCGAAAATACTGAGGGCGACACATATCACGCCGCCTGCGAAATGCCGGAAGGTGGCTGCTTCTACCCACCAACGTTGATCACAGGTCTTTCTCCCTCCGCAACGCTGATGCAGGAAGAAATCTTCGGCCCCGTGCTCTGCGCCACCACCTTCCGAACCCCAGCGGAAGCGGTACAACTTGCCAACAACACGCGCTATGGGTTGGCCGCGACGGTGTGGAGCGAGAACGTCAATCTCGCGCTCGATGTTGCGCCAAAACTTGTGGCTGGCGTGGTTTGGGTGAATGCGACGAACCTATTTGACGCTGCTGCCCCCTTTGGTGGCGTGCGCGAAAGCGGGTTCGGACGCGAAGGTGGTTGGGAAGGCCTCACCGCCTACACCAAGCCTAAAGCAAAGCGCAAAGCGCTGGCCAAGATCGAACCTTTTACAGGCAATGACGCTGGTGCGGACCCAATTGATCGAACGGCCAAGCTTTATATCAATGGTAAACAAGCACGCCCTGATAGCGGCTATTCCAAAGCCATCTTTTCCAAAAAGAGTGCAAAACTCGGCGATATCTCCCTCGCCAATCGCAAAGACATCCGCAACGCAGTCGAGGCTGCGCAAGCCGCAAAAAACTGGTCCAAAACCACAGGCCACTTACGCGCACAGATCCTCTATTACATCGCGGAAAACCTCTCCGCTCGCGCAGATGAATTTGCAAAACGCATCGATGCAATGACGGGCAATCGCACTGGCAAAACCGAGGTCGAAGACAGCCTCAACACACTCTTCACATACGCCGCATGGGCGGACAAATGGGACGGTTCAGCGCGCGGCGTTCCAATAAAAGGCATCGCGCTAGCGATGAATGAACCCGTCGGTGTGATCGGCGCCCTTTGCAGTGACGACACCCCACTCCTCGGTGCGATCCATACACTTGGAGCTTCCATGGCAATGGGAGACCGCTGCGTTCTAGTGGCCAGCGAACCCTACCCTCTTGTGGCAACGGACCTGATCCAGGTGCTGGAAACATCCGACGTCCCCGCGGGTGTCGTCAATATCCTAACCGGCAGCCATACAGACCTCGCACCCCACCTTGCGGCACATAATGACATCGACGCTGTTTGGAGCTTCTCCTCCAGCGATCTTTCCGCAGTGATCGAACGCAACTCAACAGGCAATCTTAAACGCACTTGGGTCAACAACGCACAAACCTCGACACCAAACACCCGCGAATTCCTAAGCGCTGCAAGCGAGACGAAAACAATTTGGGTGCCCTACGGCGAATAGGTCCTTCTTTGGTCCAAAAATACCTCGGGGTTTGGGGCAGCGCCCCAACCTGCCCGCCGTTAAGGCGGGTTAAACCTGTGCGCAGCTCAATTTGACGTATGGTTCCAACTGACAAACCCTTGGCCGAAAAGCATACTCACCCGAAATCACCCCACGGAGATCCCTCATGTCAGACGATATCGTTATTCTCGACGGCGCGCGCACGGCAATCGGCACATTCGGCGGCGCGCTCGCCAAGACACCACCTATTGAGTTGGCAACGATCGCCAGCAAAGCGGCACTCAGCCGCGCTACCGTCGACCCCGCGCAGATCGGCCATGTGGTCTTCGGCCATGTCATCAACACTGAACCGCGCGACATGTACCTCTCGCGTGTCGCCGCTATTGATGCGGGCATCCCCGACACAACCCCTGCGATGAACGTCAACCGCCTGTGCGGCTCCGGCGCACAAGCAATTGTATCTGCGGTTCAATCCCTGATGCTGGGCGATGCGGACTTCGCACTCGCGGGTGGCGCTGAAAATATGTCACGCTCTCCCTTTGTGATCCCTGATCAACGCTGGGGCTCAAAGATGGGCGATACACGCACGCTCGACATGATGCTCGGTGCTTTGAACTGTCCATTTGGCACCGGTCATATGGGTGTCACCGCTGAGAACGTAGCTGCGGAACACGATATTTCGCGCGCTGCACAAGACGCTTTCGCAATGACTAGCCAAGCCCGCGCGGCCAACGCGATTGAGCAAGGCTATTTCAAAAGCCAGATCTCCCCGGTCCAAGTCAAAGTGAAACGCGACATGGTCGATTTCGCTGTTGATGAGCACCCCAAGGCAACCTCTGAAGAAGCGCTCGCAGGGTTGCGCACAGTGTTTCAAAAAGACGGCACAGTCACTGCAGGCAATGCTTCTGGCATCAATGATGGTGCTGCTGCGATTGTCATGGCAACCGCTTCCGCTGCTAGCAAAGCTGGTCTCAAACCACGTGCGCGCGTTTTAGGCTATGCGCATGCAGGCGTGCGCCCCGAAGTTATGGGTATCGGTCCTGTTCCTGCGGTAGAAAACCTATTGGCACGAACAGGTCTCAGCATCACGGATTTCGATGTAATCGAAAGCAACGAAGCCTTCGCCGCACAGGCACTCGCAGTGAACAAAGATCTTGGTCTTGATCCTGCAAAAGTGAACCCGAATGGCGGTGCGATCGCGCTGGGTCATCCGGTCGGTGCAACGGGCGCGTTGATCACCGTAAAAGCCCTTTATGAGCTGGAACGCATCGGCGGCAAACGCGCACTCATCACCATGTGCATCGGCGGTGGTCAAGGCATCGCGATTGCACTCGAGGCGCTCTAGTCAATTCTGATGGTCGCGCGCGCAGCGCGGCCCTCGCTATCGATTACCGAGAGCTGAACAAACCCTTGCTCGAACAATGGCAATTGCGCGTGACGTGCCTGCACACTGAGCAAGACCGGCGCACCATTTGCCAACCATGTGAAAGGTGGCCGCCCGTCGCGAACTTTCACAACCAGCCCTGCGTCGCTCAACGCCAAGCGCGCGCCATCAGGCGGGAAAGCCATTTTTGGCGCATCTGGCGGTGCCTCAAATACAGCCCGTCGTCCTTTGAACCGTTGCAGCGGTTGCGGCAACTCAGCAGTCTCTAGCAATAGCGTTTCCAGCGGTGGGGGCGGTAGAGGCACCGCCTCGTCCGACGCCAAACCAACCAGTTCAAAGAGGATAGGTGCCGCCAACTCACCACCAAAAGCACCCGGTACAGGCGTGCCATCAGGTCGCCCAATCCAAACCCCAGCCACATAACGCCCGTCAAAGCCAATTGCCCATGCATCACGATGCCCGTAAGAGGTGCCCGTTTTATACGCCAAACGCATTTGAGCCGCGCCCGCAGGTGGCGCAAGACCCGCGAGAATGTGGCTGACCTGCCATGCAGATGTGGCGCTGAGAAAGCGCTGTTCTTCATTTTTGTTAGAGCCTAAATCCCAATTTAGTATCTCTTTTTGACCACTTTTCGCCAATCCAGCGTAAAGCTGTACCAAGTCTTCAAGCGAGGTCCCAACACCACCCAATGCAACGGCCAAACCGGGCGCATCGCCTGGGACCTTTGCCCTCACACCCGCATTCTTTAGTCCCAACATCAAACGCGCGGGGCCTAACTCTTCTGTCAGCAAAACCACGGGAATGTTGAGCGATAAGCGCAATGCTTCATCCACCCTCAATTCACCACGAAAAGCCCCATCAAAGTTCTGAGGCGCGTAACTGCCAAAGGCGACAGGGCGGTCGTTGATGATCGTTGCTGGATGCGCCAGTCCTTGATCGAACGCTAACCCATAAACCAATGGCTTCAAGGTCGATCCAGGCGAACGCAACGCGCGGGTCATGTCGATAAACCCTTGCCGCCCTTCATCATCCGAATACCCAGCAGATCCGACATGCGCCAAAATCTCACCGCTTTGATGATCTGCCAAAATCATAGCGATTGACAGGTTCTCTGCCTTCCCTCGCACGCTTGACGCGGCCAATACTTCGGCGCGCCCTTGCAGGGCTTGGCTTAATGTCAGACGATGCACGCTCTGCTCAGGCTTCTCTGCACGCACACGATCTGACAGATGCGGCGCATAGGCAGGAAAGAGGCGTTTCTTCTTCGAAACAGGCTCTAAATGGCCTGTTTGCGCCTCTTCTTCACTCACGCTTCCTGTTTCGATCAAGCGATCCAAAACCACTTGCCGCGCTTTTATCGCCGCTTTGAGGTTTACATCAGGGCGACGACCTTCGGGCGCTTGCGGCAAGGCCACAAGGAGCGCCGCTTGCGCTGCAGTCAGGCGTTTCGGCTCCTTACCGAAGTAGCTCAAACTCGCCGCGCGCACGCCTTCAATATTACCGCCATATGGCGCTAGGATCAGGTAAAGGCGCAAGATTTCGTCCTTGCTTAACACCTGTTCCAGCCTCAAAGCCACACGAATTTGGCGCAGTTTTCCATACCAAGCACCTGTGCCACTTTGCTCTAGCAAGCGCGCGACTTGCATGGTGAGTGTTGAGGCACCAGAGATAATTTTGCCCTCTATTAGAGCCTGTTTTGCAGCCCTCAAAACCGCCCGACCGTCAACGCCACTATGTGTCAGGAAGCGCTTATCCTCATAAGCGATCAACATCTCTACGAAGCCAGCATCAACTTCATCCGGCGTCACGTTCAAGCGCCAGCGCCCGTCCTCTACGGTGTAGGCGCGCAGCAACACGTTGTCACGATCACGCACCTCCACGGATGTATCTGGCAGAAGGTTTGGCAGCTCTGTGTTGCGTACCCAATCATCAAACGCATCGCGCCCGAACGCTGTTAGAAACAGCGCAATGACGAACGCAAAAGGCGCGAGGCGGAGCATCGCTTATTCGGTCACGATCAGCTGGCCCGTGACCGAGCGCGCTCGGTACTGCGGGCGATACATATCCTCTACCGAAGCGGCGGGATGATGGTAGGTTCCCGCCGACACAGCGCGCACGATATAAGCAAGGCGGAAAGGATCGCGCCCATTCGCATCTACGGCCGCAAGGAAGCGATCAGAGCGGAACTCGGAATGCTGCGTGCGAGCCGGCTTCAACCACTCGAGTGCGCGAATATCGCCTCCGCGAATAAGGTTCGGATTGTCGATCTCAAACCCGGCAGGCAGCGGGTCGTTTACCATCAAACGCGATGACCCTCCCTCAAATGGGACAACGGTGAGCACCGCTACTAAACGATCCCCTGTTTTCAATCTCAAATCTGTGACTGCCGCACCCTCCATCGTGAAATACTCGCGCGTGATCTTGTAACCGTATCCCCCCGCTTCTGGCGCGATTTCGGGAATGCCAAAGGTGCTAAGCTTGATGTCCATTGCAACATTCGAGGTGTTGGTGATCTGCATCGGTACTGCGCCCCCTTCATATCGGCGGATCAGCGGACCGGTGTTCACTTCGCCATCAACGCTAAAGCCATTCACATTGGGATTTTCCACCAAGGCATGCGCGGCCAACAAGGCCCATGATGCTTCCTGCGTCGAGAGAGTGCGACCCGCTTGCGCAATTCTGTCAGACAAGACTGACGTGTTCACAGTACTGCTACCCGCTTCAACCGCGAGGGTCAGAACGCCAGCCGCATCACGCAGGTTCGTGCCAAAATCAGAGCGCCACACGCGCGCCTCTTCGCCCATGCGCGACATCATCAAATGTGCGGCACGTGCAAACATCGCATCCGCGCGCGTCTGATCCCCGTAAGAGGCCAGCGCAGCACCCAGTTGCGCAGCACCAAGCGGCGTCGTAAACGCCTCGGCCTTCACATCCGCGTAGTAGCGCAAATCCCCCATCGATGCCGCGCCTTCGCGCGCAAGCACCATCAAGGAATAGGCCACATCTTCACCCCCTTCATCGAAGTCGGGAACGTAGTTGATGCGGTTGCGCAAATTATCCATTGCGATGCGGAACGCGAGGGCTGGTACGTCATAACCTTGCGCCTTGGCGCGTGACAGAAAATCGCTGACATAAGCGTCGAGCCAGAACTCACCAGACGCAGGTCGCCACAGGCCAAACGCACCGTTTGAGGACTGCCGTGTGAGCACCTGTTCAATCGCTTGATCGACACGTTTTTGCACAGTGGTGCGTTCTTCCAGGCCCAGAGCGCGCGCGATTTCATCGAAATACAAAAGCGGCATTGCGCGGGATGTCACCTGCTCCGTACAGCCATAAGGATAGCGATCGAGCGCCTGCAAAAGCCCTGGCGCATTCAGCTTAGCAAGCACACCCGCCGCAAGAACCGCGGAGCCTGTGCCACCTTTGAAATCGGCAAACACAGCATCGTTCAGCGTAAAGGTTTCACCCGCAGCGATACTGACTTTGCGCACTTCGCTTACCTTTGGATCATTGGCCCGCACAGGCAGCGTTAAGGTTTGCACAAGCTGCTTGCCATCCGGCGTTGTCAGCGCAATCCGCATGGTGTGATCGCCAACGGTAGTAGCCCTAATTGGCACTGTTAGAGTCTGTTTTTGCCCATCGTCTAATGTCAGACCAGACGGAATTAGAGCCGCATCAAACACAATCCCAAGGCCAGAGATATCAAGCCCCATGCGACCGCTTGAACCCGTTGCATGAACGATTTCCAGTAGAACATTTGATTGATCATTCGGTGCCAAAAAGCGCGGTAAAGAGGCTGTGACCACCACAGGATCGCGCACGAGAACATCCGCCTCCGCTTGGCCAAGGCCTGTATCTGACCACGCGACGGCCATCAAGCGCACCGTTCCGTTGAACGCGGGCATATCGAAGGTGATATCAGCCGCACCATCCGCACCAATCGTGACAGGGCCAGAAAAATAGGCGACCAATTCTTGCGCAGGAGGCGGGCTTTGCAAACGCAAACGAGACGCCGCATCGCCGCCAGAGCGCACCTGCCCCATCGCGCCATTCATTCCGTCGATCAAGCGGCCATATACATCACGGATTTCCATCCCGAGGCGGCGTTGACCGAAATAGTGGGAGGACGGGTCAGGGCTGTCAAAAGCGGTCAAATTAAGAATACCAAGGTCGACAGCGGCGAGCGTGACATAGGCGGTTTCGCCTTCAGTTATGCCATCCACAGACACGCTCAGATCCAGCGGGCCGCGCGGCTGCGAGGTTTCGGGCGCGTCGATAGAAACACTCAAATGGCGCATACCCGGGTCGATCTTGGCATAAGACAGACCGAGCGCGCGCGCGGGGTTTTGACCTACCGCAACGTCCATAGGTCGGATCACATTCGCAGTCACATAGGCGCCTGCGCCCCATTCATCTGTCACGCTAAGCGGGATCAGGTTTTCACCCTCGGCCACTTGCACGGTTTCCATGTGAATTAAGCGGTTGGACATGACGGTCACTAAGGCCGTTCCCGCAAAGCGCGGCACAAGACGCAACTGCGCTGTGTCGCCCGTTTTATAGCCCTCTTGATCGAGCGAAAGTTCTAGCGTGTCAGGTGTTGAAGATGCGTCCGCAGGCGCGTACCAGCCCGCATAAAAATCTCTGGAGGCAGCGAGATAGTCGCCATCAACACGCTCAACAATCACCTCATAGCGACCCCACTCAACTGGGGCGCTGATAGTGAGCGGCTCCCTACCAAGCGTGACAACTTCGCTCGCCACACGTTCGCGTGTTGTGACGGGTTCCCAATCCCAATTGCCGTAGATCTGGTACCACTGATAGCGGGTTTGAACGCGGTTAACGGTCCAGCGCACTTGCATCGGTGCGGGGCTAAGATCAGCTCCGATTGCTATGACTTGCAGCTGCGCTTCTGTGCCTTCAGGCACTACATCATCAAACATCGCTTTGATACCGATCATCGGACTGTCGGGGGCAAGGGGTTTGGTGATCTGACGCTCCACAGGACGACCGCTGCCTTCGGACACGCGAATGGTTGCGCGTAGCTCTAAAGGGACGCCGACAGCGATGATGTCAGGCATTTCAAGACCGACTGTCGCGGTGCCCTTTGCATCTGTGCGACCTGTCTGAGAGAGAAAGCGCGTGCGCGGATTAACAGGCGCGTCATAACGACCAAAACGATAGCCTTTGAAACCGTCAAGCTCGCGGATCGTACTAAGACGCACGGTCCCTTCAATCGGCAAATCAGCACCGGGTGCTCCGAACAAGTAGCGCGCAGAAATGCTAAGCGGAGGTGTGTCACCTTGGCGGATCGGCGTGTCGGGCAAGGCGAGATCAAAGTCGATACGCTCAGGCAAGAAATCCTCGACCAGCAGTTTCTGACTGGTAAGCGCGGGCGCATCTGGATCGGCCTTCATATCCAGCATCCAAGTGCCACGAGGAACCGTGTTGCCAAGGGGCAGCGTGAACACATGCCCACCCGCGCTATCGTTGGTTGAAAGAACGCGCGTATATTCGACACCATCGGGGCGCGTCAGGATCGCTGTAATCGGCAGTTCACTCAACGCTTTTGCGGTGCTGTCACGCGCAAGGGCCGTGGCATAGATCGTTTCGCCAACACGGTATGCACCGCGATCCGTAGTGAGAAACAGATCAATTGGACCAGCGGGTTCTCGACCCTCGACACCACGATCAGACAGGTCAAAAGCTGGCTCTGTTAAGGACATAAACGACATATCTTCGTCGCTTTGCTTCGCAAGAACGAGCGCGGGGGCAGCGCCGCCACGACCACGCGCAAGGCCCGCCGCAAAGCGTACATAACCATTCGCATCGGTCATTTCTGTTCCAAGCACACGGTTGGAGCGCGACAAGAGCGTGACCTCAACCCCCGCCTTCGCATCTGCATCCGAAAGACCGCGCACAAACGCATGAATTCCATCTGCACCTTTCAACGTGCTCAGACCCAGATCAGAAAGAATAAACCACTGCGTCGCACCCGCACTATCGTAGAGATCAACGCCTGGCACACGCGCGGTCAACGCATAGAGACCCGCAGGCAAATCCTTTATCAAATCGCCCATGGGCAGGCGCGTTGTTATATCTTGGTTGAGCGCATTTTCGACGGTGCCTTTACCGTTCCAAACCTCTTCGCCGATGTTTTGCTTGAACAACTCATCCTCGTATTGGCTCAATGGGCGGCCAAACATATCTTCCTGCATCGTGCGCAAGACATTGCGATCACTCACGCGGCGCAATAGCAGGTTCACTTCATCAAGGTTCACCGTCTCTAGTGGAATGGCCGCGTCCGCGGCTTTGGGCAACACATACGCGCGACCGGGGAAGCGTACAGCGGCAGTGCGATCCCCGACATAGAGCGTCAGAGCCACGTCTTTCACCAGCCTTTCACCACTTGCAGCAGGCAGACCGGAGCGGAAGGTGACTTGATAACGCGCACCGTGTTCAACACCGTCAACGCAAAGCTGGCTCCCGTCGGTTTGCACCACGAGGTTCTGGTTCGGAAGTTTCACGAAGGGCGCATAATCGACACCAACTTTGGCTAGCTTTTCAGAGAACTCCGCGCAGATGCGCGGGGCGGCCGCGTCCTTGTCCACGCGGTGCTCTGTGATGCGAAATCCATATTTGTTGATCGCTTTATCCAAGGCCGCAATAATGTCATCACGCGGTTGCAGGTTCGCTGCAAGACGCAAGGCTGGGATCATATCACGCCCGCGTCGCGTCTGTTCCATCGCCTCTGCCATGATCTGCAACGCGCTTACTTGAGCCGCCGCACTAGGTGCACGCAAATAAGCATTTGTTGCAGCGCTCAACGCACGCTGACGCAGCTTGCGTGTCTCTGTCGAGTTCTTGCCCTTCACCTCTAATGCAAGGCGCGCGTATTCGGCCCACATATCGCTCGCATCAGATTGCGCGGTCGCAGCGCCCTGCCAATGCATCGCACTCTTAAGGTTCTTCTCCACACGGCGGTCGCGTACAGCGTCTAGCAGGACTTGCACTGTCCATTGCCCACCCGGATGCAAAGCACCCAGCTTTTCCGCCTGTACAAGCGCGGCGTCGCGATCTTGCTGCGACAAGAACGACAGGTCTGCAACACGGGTTGCTCCAGTATTCAGCGCCTGATCGCCGACGCGGTAAACTTCTGCGGACAGCGCGCCTTCATAGATCTGCTTTTCGCTCACGCCACTCTTTGGGAAACAGGCGTTGGATTTTTGATTGAAGGTAAAGGCACTACACTGAGCGTTGCTCAGGCAGGCCCTCTCGCAAGCCGCTTGCGTGGTATCGAAGAGGTTCGTCAGATCCGCGCCGTAGAAATCAATGTCCTTTGAATACACAAGTCGCTTTTCAGGAATAGGGCTGACGGTCTGCGCAACCAGAGATCCGGCGAAGGAAACGATCAAAAGAGCGACAGTTAAAATGCAGCGCATGGAGAACTCCTAAATGAATAGGAGCAGCGTGACACGGCATACGCGCTTTTGGCAAGTTTTCTGGGTATTGGTTAAACCAATCTTCACCTCCTAAGCGGAAAGTCGCGAGTGACCCTTAACCTTGATTCTAGTGATTGAAGCATGGCGCTTGCTCATAAACTTGCTGATGAACGCCGTGCTCGCCTCGCGGCGGAACGGCTATTGGAAATGAAAGAAGCTGAGCTTTTTTCAGCCAACCGCAAGTTGGGACTTCACGCGCGCGCCTTGTCCGACAGGATTGAGCGCACAGAAGCAGAAGTCGCAAATGTGCGTAGCGAAAACAGGCAAGTCAAAAGCGACCTGAGCGTTGCGCACCAAAAGGTCGAAGTTGCAGAGAGGCGTTTGTGGCATTCAATCCGCGCCATTCGTGACGGCTTCGCGTTCTTCAACGCGGACAACGAAATGGTGGGGGCAAATGATGCTTACCTTGGTGTTTTTGATAATCTGGAGGATATGAAACCCGGTGTGACCTACCCCGAAATGCTGCTGATCCTGACCGAGGAAGGGATCGTTGATACGGAAGATCAAAACCCGATTGAATGGCGTGCAGAGATGTTGGAACGTTGGCACGCGCCAAACCCGAAACCCCGAGTGATTAAGCTTTGGAACGGTCTTTACGCCAAACTGATTGATCAACGCGGGCCTGATGGCGATGTTGTCTCCCTCGCGCTGAATATCACCGATACGGTGCTTTACGAAAACCAACTCAAAAAAGCGCGCTATCAAGCGGAAACCGCGAACCGTGCGAAATCCGCATTCCTCGCGAACATGAGCCACGAAATACGCACACCGATGAACGGAATTGTTGGCATGGCAGATCTTCTAAGCGAAACGGGCCTTGGCGAAGAACAGCGCCTATTCGTCGACACAATTCGCAACTCCGGCGAGGCCTTGCTGACAATCATCAACGACGTGCTCGACTATTCCAAGATCGAAGCCGAGCGTTTGGAATTGCGTCCAACCACCTTCGATTTTGAGCAATGCATTCACGAAGTCATGCGCCTGTTGCAGCCACCTGCGCGCGACAAGGACATCGCGTTGCTGGTGGATTACGATCTGTTCCTGCCAACACAAGTCGTTGGTGATCCTGGCCGCATCCGCCAAATTCTCACCAATATTATCGGCAACGCTGTCAAATTCACGCCAAGCGGACATGTTCTGATCTCTGTCACGGGCACCCACGAAGATGGCGTATGCGATTTACGGGTGACTATTCAGGATACTGGGATTGGAATTCCCGCCCCCAAGATTGATCACATTTTCGGGGAATTTAACCAAGTCGATGACGAGCAGAGCCGCGAGTTTGAAGGAACGGGTCTTGGTCTTTCGATCACCAAACGTTTGGTCGAACTGATGGGCGGCCAAATTTGGGTTACCTCCGAAAACGGTGAGGGGACGTGTTTTGGGTTTCAGGTAAAGCTTGACAGTAGACCCTCAGAAGGGCTCGACATGGTAAAGCCTGCGCTCAAGAACGCTTTGATCGTTGATAGTTCCGAATTGACGCGCACGATACTTGAGAAACAACTCGCGCTGCTGGGACTTGCCTGCACGTCGGTGGATCACGAAAGCAAAGCAGTAGACGCGCTGCAAAACGGGTGCGATTTCGCGATTATCGATGACGTGCAATGCACAATTGACGGGTTTGATCTGGCACAGAAACTTCGCGCGGCTCAACCTGATCTGCCGATCCTGTTGATCGCCGCAAACGCAGGTATTGCCGAAAAAGACCCTGTGCGACACACGGTTTCTCATGTTCTTCAGAAACCTGTTCCGCGGCAGGTTCTTTACCGCATCCTAATGGAAATGAACCCGACAAAAACGGTGGAACCGCCGAAAGAGGCCGTGGTGTTTCATGCGCGACAAAGGCGTGAAACACCCGCTCTAACCACAGATACGCGGCGTCGGCTTCGCGTGTTGGCAGCGGAGGACAACAAAACAAATCAGCTTGTGTTTGGCAAAATGCTCAAAGAGCTCGATGTCGAGTTGCTCTTTGCGAGCAATGGTATCGAGGCGGTATCGCTTTACGACAGTTTTACCCCAGATATCGTTTTCATGGACATTTCCATGCCCAAAAAAGACGGCAAAGCAGCGACGCAGGAAATTCGCGATAAAGAAAAAACGACGGGCACGCGTATTCCTATCGTCGCCATGACCGCACATGCGATGTCGGGTGACCAGGAGGCCATTTTAGATGCAGGCTTGGATCGCTTTCTCACTAAACCGTTAAAGAAAGCGCTCGTCATTGAACAGATCGAGTAAGTTCAAGTCGAAGGCACTCGCCCCATTCGCGCAGATCAGGCTGGATAATCACGCAAGAACACCCAACGGTCGCCTTCGCTCATATCCTGTTGGAAGGCGTAACCACCTGAATTGAATGCTTTGATCTCCTCCGCGTTCTCCACACGGTTTTGGATCATATAGCGCGCCATCGCCCCGCGTGCTTTTTTGGCGAAGAAGCTAACGATTTTAGCTTTCCCGTCTTTCAATTCCATGAACACAGGCGTGATCACACGCAATTTCAACGCCTTCGGAGCGACAGCGCCAAAGTACTCCTGACTTGCGCAATTGACCAAGGTGTCAGTGCCTATGACCTCTGCTTGAGTGTTCAGCATTTTCGATAAATCCGTGCGCCAATAATCATAAAGCGACGTACCGCGACGGGTTTTCAAACGCGATCCCATTTCCAAACGATACGGCTGAATCGCATCCAGAGGTCGCAAAACCCCGTAAAGCCCCGACAGAATCCGCAAATGATCTTGCGCCCAGCGCATCTCATCGCGGTCCAAGCTTGTGGCTTCCAAGCCTTGATACGTATCGCCCGCAAACGCCAAGGCAGCGGGTCGCACCAAATTATCGCTTGGTTCCGCTTCAAACGCTTGAAACCGGTCGCGATTAAGCCGCGCCAAATCCTCACTGAGGTGCATCAATTTGCGCAATTCGCCAAGGGTCAGGTTCTTCGCCGTTTTTGACAAACGAACCGCATCGTCTTGTAAGTCAGGCGCACTCATCTCGACGTCACGCTCTGCCCAATCCAATCGCTTGGCCGGTGAAATCACAACTAACATACTCGCCCCCTTCTTTGCTTTGGTATGATCTAGCTCGCTTCCCTGAGGACGTCCAGAAAAGCGCGGCCAAATCTTTCACTGCGCCGTTCCCCAAGGATACGTTCGATCGCCATTTCGTTCTGCGGCTTTTGCGCTGCAACCTTGGCAAGGAGTGAAGCAGAACAGCTGAGTGGCTTGTCATGACCTTCCCCGCCACGCGCAAGGTCGGCCTGCACTTCAAGCAGACGATCATAAAGCGTACCACTGTCACGCCCCGCAAGTTTACGACGCGCAGGATGAAGCGTTTCGACCTCGCCATTGATCACTTCGAGAAAAGCCGCGCCATAAGTGTCGAGCTTCTTCGCGCCCACCCCACCAATCCGCGCCATATCATCCAGCGTTTTGGGGCGCACTTGCGCCATTTCGATCAGCGTTTTGTCGTTGAACACGATGTAGGCTGGCACGCGCGCGGTTTCTGCGAGGCCACGGCGCTTCGCTTTTAACGCCGACAGCAAAGGCGCATCTTCCTCGCTTACGAGGGCTTTGACAGACGGTGAAAACTTCGAGGCGGCTTTGATGCTATCGCGGCGCAACCGGATCGAGGCTTCACCCTTTAGGATCGGCAGTGCCTCATCCGTCATGCGCAAAGCGCCGTGACGTTCTGGATCAGGGCGCACCAAATCGTGACCCATCATCTGACGAAACACCGCCTGCCATTCACGTTTACTGTATTCTTTGCCAACGCCATAGGTCGGCAAATCTTCGTGCCCACGCGCAAGAACTTTGTCGGTTTCATTGCCCAAAAGAATGTCGATCAAGTGGCCCGCACCGAAGTATTCATTGGTGCGCAGAATCGCGGACAACGCTTTTCGCACAGCAGTCGTGCCATCGAATACATCCACAGGCGTGTCACACAGATCGCAGTTTTTGCACGTCACATTGGTTTCACCAAAATACGCCAGCAGGCTCGCGCGGCGACAATCGAGAGCTTCAGCCAAACCAAGAAGCGCGTTCAAACGCGCATGATCCGCCATGCGTCGTTCGGGGGGCGCAAGGCCTTCGTCAATCTGGCTACGGCGCAGGCGAATGTCGTCAGGCCCATAAAGGGTAAGCGTTTCAGCCGGCGCACCATCACGACCACCGCGACCGATTTCTTGGTAATATGCCTCAATCGATTTGGGCAAATCCGCGTGGGCGACCCAACGAATATCAGGCTTATCAACGCCCATCCCAAAGGCAACGGTGGCCACGACAATCAACCCATCTTCACGTTGAAAGCGTGCTTCGACCTCGCGGCGCACATCAGGTTCCATGCCGCCATGATAGAAACACGCACTATGCCCCGCTTGATTTAGCGCGCCAGACAGCCCTTCGGTTTTCGCGCGCGTGCCGCAATAGACGATCCCCGATTGACCTTTACGCGCAGCTGCAAAGCTAAGGATCTGCTGGCGCGGGCCATCTTTGGCAGCGAAAGCTAAGTGGATGTTAGGGCGATCAAAGCCATGCAAAAAAGTTTGCGGGGTCTCGCCGTCGAACAAACGCTCCGCGATCTCGACGCGTGTTTCTGCATCGGCGGTGGCGGTGAAGGCAGCAATCGGCACGTTCAACGTGCGACGCAGATCACCGATACGTAGATAGTCGGGGCGGAAATCGTGACCCCATTGGCTAACGCAATGCGCCTCGTCTACAGCAATACGGCGCACACCCGCGCGGCGGAGCAGATTGACGGCCCCACCAGAGGCAAGCCGCTCCGGCGCCATATACAAAAGTCGCAAAGTACCTGCGTCAATCGCCTCGAACACCGCGTTGGTTTCTTCGTCCGTGTTGCCAGAGGTCAGCGCACCCGCGACAACACCACTAGCTTTCAGCGCTTGAACCTGATCGCGCATCAACGCAATTAAAGGAGAGATGACAACCGTTAATCCACTGTCATCCATCAAGGCAGGCAGCTGATAGCACAACGATTTACCACCGCCCGTCGGCATGATCGCGAGCACGTTTTGATCTCCCGCCACCGCATCAACGATGTCGCGCTGGCCGGGGCGAAAGGCGTCAAATCCGAAAACGTCGCTTAATAGCGATGCGGCGCGGTCCATGGGATGTCCTGTAATGGCATTGCTCTGCTCTTACTGGATATGTCCCATAGGTTAGCAACTCACACAAGATGGAGTGTTAGTAAAAGGCCTGGATATTGTTCGCGATAATGATGCGCAGCGCGTAAACGCCGACCAGAGCGACCAAAGGCGCAAGGTCAATGCCCGCCATATTCGGTAAAAAGCTGCGAATTTTCGAATACACAGGCTCTAGGATACGGTTCAAACCATACCAAATCTGCGCAACAAACTGTTGGTTCAGATTGAGGACCTGAAAATTGATCAGCCAGCTCATGATTACATGAGCAACGATGAAGAACCACGCGATATCAAGGATCAGCATCAGGATTTGGAAAAGCGACAACATGGGGCAGGCTCCGAAATTTTTGGTTGCCCCCTAGGTAGTCGCGCAAGGGGTCGGCGGCAAGTGCCGTGGGGTCGCGGCTTGACGCGAATGGAAACTATCGCGAGTGAGGGAGGCAATAGGAGCGCGCATATGTACCCTTTCATTCGTATGATCAAAGCTTTGTGGCAAAGCCGAAACCTGCCTCCGATCGGGTTTGACGAAACCCACGTGTCGCATCACCGGTGTTGGCCTTGGGACATCGATATGTGGATGGAGCTGAACAATGGGCGCACGCTAACTCTGCTCGATCTCGGGCGTATTCCCTTGGCGAAGCGCGCGGGTTTGATCGATGCGCTCAAAGGCAACCAATGGGGTCTGACGATGGCTGGCGTATCTGTACGGTATCGAAGGCGCATTCGCACGTTTGAAGCCTTCACGATGAAATCGCGCGCAGTGTGTTGGGATGAACGGTTCTTCTATCTCGAACAATGCATGATCAAAAGCGACGGCGAGGTCGCTAATCATGCCCTCTATCGAGCGGCGGTGACCGATAAATCCGGTATCGTCGCGCCCGCGCGCGTAGCAGAAGCAATGGGGCGCGATACAGTATCGCCGCCCATTCCCGCGTGGGTCGCCAACTGGATCGAAGCAGATGCAAGCCGCCCTTGGCCGCCGATGCAGGACTAAACGCTTGCGCGGATGAGTTTGTATATGTCTAACTGTTCCAAGCACAGGGGACAGAAAAATGACAAGCGCAAACGCTGACAAAAACTTGCGGAAACGCATCTGGGGTTGGTACTTTTTCGACTTCGCGAGCCAACCCTATCATACGGTTCTCAACACGTTCATCTTCGGTCCCTTCTTTGTGGCGATTGCTGCGACTTACTACCTTGGCCAAGGGCTTGAGGAAGGGATCGCAGACGCAAATGCACAATCCATGTGGGCGTGGACAACTGCGCTGATCGGGCTGGTCATCGCTTTTTCTGCCCCCATTTTTGGCGCGATGGCAGATAGCACAGGGCGCAAAATGCCGTGGATCGTGTCGTTCAGCATTATGTATGTTTTGGGCTGCGCAGCCCTTTGGTATACTGCGCCGGATGCGAGCAATTTGTTCTGGATGCTCGCTGCCTTCGGCATCGGTTTTATCGGTGCTGAGTACGCGCTTATTTTCACTAACGCGCAATTGCCGGGTTTGGGTACACGGGAACAGATTGGTAAAATCTCCGGCTCCGGCTTTGCGTTTGGCTATCTTGGTGGTGTAATCGCACTGGCCATCGCGCTTTTGTTGTTGGTGGAGCAGGGCAACGGGAAGACAGTTGCGGGCCTTGATCCTTTGTTCGGTCTTAATCCTGCGGCACGCGAAGGAACGCGCGCGACGGGTCCCTTCGCGGCCATTTGGTTCATTGTGTTCATGATCCCTTATTTCCTCTGGGTACGCGAAGTGCGCACCGATCAAGTCAGATCCAGCTTTTCAGAGGCCTTTTCGCAGGTCATCGCTTCGCTTAAAGGCCTCAAGTCCCGCCGCTCTCTTGGATACTTTCTTGTCAGCTCAATGTTCTACCGCGATGCGCTGAACGGGCTTTACGCGTTTGGTGGGGTATACGCGAAACTGGTGCTCGATTGGGAAGTCACTCAGATCGGCGTCTTCGGTGTTGTTGCTGCAATCGGCGCGGCGGTGTTTAGCTATCTTGGTGGCTTTGCAGATCGCCGATTTGGTCCGAAACCCGTGATCACCTTTACGATTATCATTCTGATGTGCGTCAGCCTTACGGTGATCAACATAACCCCTGACACGGTCTATGGCATAGGTGTTGCAGCCGGCACACCTGACCTTCTCTTCATCATTTGTGGCGTTTTGATCGGTGGTATGGGTGGTATGCTACAATCCTCAAGCCGCTCTTTGATGGTGCGCCACACGGACGCTGACAACGCGACCGAATATTTCGGGCTTTATGGTCTGTCTGGTCGCGCTACCGCGTTCCTTGCGCCGCTTCTCATCGGGATCGTCACAACCGTTACGCAAAGTGCCCGTCTAGGCGTGTCACCTGTGATCTTCCTTTTCTTGATCGGCCTAATTCTGCTAGCCTATGTCCATAAAAATGGCGATTTTGAAAAATGATGCGCATTGTTGCCGTTGTTCTGAGTTTGGTTGTCGCCCTCCCTTTGTCCGCAGCACCAGAAGCAAAACAGCTTTTTGGTGCTGCAAAAAAGGGCTCCACCCAGCGCGCCGCACCTTTGGGATCTTACGCGAAAGGTTGCGCTGCCGGCTCTGTCGCATTGCCCGAAACGGGACCAACGTGGCAAGCCATGCGCCTGTCGCGCAATCGCAATTGGGGTCATCCAACGACAATCGATTTCATTCAAAAACTCTCTGCCAAGGCCGCGCAATTGCCTGGCTGGAATGGGCTTTATATTGGCGACATCAGCCAACCACGCGGCGGCCCTATGCTTTCTGGCCATCGCAGCCATCAGATTGGTCTCGACATCGATATCTGGATGTTGCCTGCGAATAATCTCAAACTTTCGCGTCGTGAACGTGAGAAGATCAGCTCTATCTCGCTGCGTCGCGCAAAAGGTGCGTATATCAACGACAAGTTCACGCCCCAGCACATGGAAATCATGAAAGCGGCAGCGAAAGACAAACGCACCGCACGCATTTTCGTGTTCCCCGGTGCAAAAGTTGCGATGTGCAACGCGGAGAAAGGCAATCGTCGGTGGTTACGTAAGATTCGACCTTGGTATGGGCATCACTATCATTTTCACGTGCGTCTTGCCTGCCCCAAAGGTGCGCGCGGATGTAAAGATCAGAACCCGCCACCTGCTGGCGATGGCTGTGCAGATGCGCAAAAATGGGTGAATGATATTTTGAACCCGCCAAAGGCCAAGCCGCGCGATCCGAATGCGCCTAAGCCCAAGCCTCGGGTGCGCCGCGAATATGTTCTTTCTGACCTGCCTCAGCAATGCGCCGACGTTCTTCGCTCGCGCTAGCGATTTGCGCCGCTCTCTGTGCGTCGCAGCTTTTTGCTGAGCCACGCGCAGAACCGGTTGCACATTTCTCATGGCATCCGAAATACAAATATTTCGGTGGAGTTTCTGGACTAGAAGTCACCGCTGATGGGTTGCGTTTTGTGGCTGTCAGCGACGATGGAACGCTATATCGTGGCAACCTAACGCGCGATCAGGATGGCTTATTGGAGGGTGCGACCCTTGTCGAAACCATTCCTTTGGTTATCGAAGATGGAACGCGGCCTGATCCAAAACGCTACCGCGATATGGAGGGTCTAGCACTGGCGTCCGACGGTATGTTCCACATCTCTGCTGAACATAATTCACGCATTCTAAGCTATGCGGACGCGAAGGGCACACCCGACGCACAGCAGCTTCCTTTCGTCAAAAAAAACACGCCCAAGAACGTCGGGTACGAAGCCTTCGCGATTTCGCCAGAAGGACATTTCATCGTCATGCGCGAAGGATCTGCCAGCATTCGAACACCATTTCGAATTTACCAAAGAGCGACTGACGGCACATGGAACACCATCTACAACCTTCCCCGTGTGGGTAGCTTTCGTCCAGTTGGCGCAGATTTTGGGCCAGATGGTCATCTTTACGTGCTAACGCGTGGTTTCAACGGTTTCGCGTTTGCCGCTCAGATAGAGCGTGTCCAGTTTAGCAACGGCAAACCCGTTGGGCACGAGCGTCTATTCGCCGGAGAATTCGGGCAATTCGATAATCTTGAGGGAATTTCTGCTTGGCGTGATCAACAGGGAAAAACTCGTCTCGTGGCGATCTCTGATGACAATTTTAGTCGCTTCCAATCCACGATCATCGTTGAGTTTGAGCTGCAGGAATAGCTTGCCATACCCCGTTACAAGGCCTAAACGGCATCGACTCTCGCTTAAGAGGGGAAGTAGCCGCAACCTTGTAAAAAACGGGCACACATTATGACACGCACTTATCTTCCTGGCATCCTTGCCATGGCAACCATCGTTGTTGCCTCTAATATCCTCGTACAGTTTCTGTTCGGTCAATGGCTGACGTGGGGCGCATTTACTTACCCCTTCGCGTTCCTTGTGACGGACCTGATGAACCGCATCTATGGTGCGAACGCCGCGCGCCGCGTAATTTTCGTGGGCTTCGTGGTCGGCGTTATTTGCTCGCTGATCGGTACACAGATGCAAGGCGAATTTGGCCCTCTGGTCACACTTCGCATCGCAATTGGCTCCGGAACGGCGTTCCTTGTGGCACAGTTGATCGACGTCTCGATCTTCTCAGCGTTGAAAAACGACAAGTGGTGGCGCGCGCCTTTGGCGTCTTCGATTATCGGCTCTACGGTTGATACTGCGCTCTTCTTCACCATCGCATTCTCGGCTGGCCTCATTTTCCTTGAGCCGTCCAATGATGTGAGCTGGGCAAATGAAACGCTGCCAGTTCTAGGGTTCGGACCTGTTGCGCCGCTCTGGATGTCCTTGGCCGTCGCTGATTGGGGTGTGAAATTGACCCTCGCCTTGATCGCATTGATGCCGTTCAAAGCAATCACCACGCGTTGGTACAAAAATAGAGAGCATTCAGCCTAAAAAACGTTTGGTGTTCACCGATATCCATGCCATCCTTTCCTTGATTGAAACAAATGAGAGGAGGTGATCCTGTGTCTAAAAAGGTATTGGAGAATAGTGTTGGGACAATTTGCGAGGTGCGCCGCTAGCGGCAACCCCTAGCCGGCCTTGCGCCCGCAAATTGGCGACTGCCTAACCAGCACGCCTCCGAAACTCAGATTAAGGGCCACTCATCATTGGGTGGCCCTTTTTGCGTCTGGCGGCGCGGCATGGCATGTAGGGCACATGTTACAAATCACACCCACCTTAGAGATTGCCGATTGGGAGCTGACAGAAACGTTCACGCGCGCCTCCGGTCCAGGTGGGCAGAATGTGAACAAAGTCTCAACTGCTGTTGAATTGCGCTTTGAAGCAGAGCGTTCACCAAGCCTCACAGGACCCGTAAAGTCCCGTTTGAAGCGTTTGGCTGGCCGACGTTGGACATTAGACGGTGCCTTAGTCATCCGCGCAGAAGAAGAACGCAGCCAAGCCCGAAACCGTGCAATCGCACGCGAACGACTGGCCGAATTGATCCGCAAAGCGCTGGTCGCACCGAAACGACGCATTGCAACGCGTCCCACATTAGGCAGCAAAAAACGCCGCTTGAAGTCCAAGAAGGAACGCGGCGAAGTGAAAGCGCTCCGTGGTCGCGTAACCGGCGACGATTAAACGATCACCTCTTGGCGGGTCTGTTGGCCCAATTCAAACACGCGTTTGTATCGTTCAATTTGATCCGTAGGACCCATTGCCTTACCGGGATTGTCCGACAATTTAACTGTCGGATTGCGATCCGCTTCGACCGCTTTGCACACGATTGAAAACGGATCAAGGCCACCATCCGGCACCAATTCGCGGAAATCGTTGGTCAAAAGTGTGCCCCAACCAAAGCTCACACGCACGCGGCCTTCAAACTGTTTGTGCAGCTCGATGATCTTCTCAACATCCAAACCGTCCGAAAAAATGACCAGTTTATCGCGGGGATCTTCTCCACGCTCTTTCCACCATTTGATCGCTATTTCAGCGCCCGTCGCAGGATCACCGGAATCGATGCGAATACCCGTCCAACCCGCTAGCCAATCAGGCGCATGTTCCAGGAAGCCTTGGGTGCCATAGGTATCGGGCAAGATGATGCGGAGATTTCCGTCGTGCTCGTCCTGCCAATCTTCCAAAACCTGGTAGGGGGCCTGACGCAACGCATCATCGGTCTGGGCCAGCGCAGAATAGACCATCGGCAATTCATGCGCGTTGGTTCCAATCGCTTCGATGTCGCGTTTCATCGCAATCTTGCAATTGGACGTCCCTACGAACTTCTCGCCGAGCCCTTCTTGCATCGCTTGCACACACCAATCCTGCCATAGAAAAGAATGCCGACGCCGCGTTCCAAAATCAGCGATGCGGAGGCCATCAACAGCACGCAAACGTTCGACTTTTTCCCAAACCCGGGTCATCGCGCGGGCATATAAAACCTGAAGCTCGAATTTGCCCATGTTGTCTAGGACCGCTCGGCTGCGCAGCTCCATGAGCACTGCGAGCGCGGGAATTTCCCACAACATAACTTCGCACCATTTGCCTTCAAACGTCAGCTCGTACTGGCCATCGCGTTTTTCCAAATGATATTCGGGGAGACGCATATTTTCGAACCACTCCATAAAGTCGGATCGAAACATTTGGCGTTTGCCGTAAAAAGTATTGCCCCGCAGCCACGTACTTTCACCACGGCTCAGCGATAGCGAACGGATATGATCCAGTTGTTCGCGCAGCTCACCTTCGTCAATCAGATCAGCCAGGCGAACCGACTTAGTTCTGTTGATTAGGCTAAATTTGACATGCGTGTCTGGGTGGCTCTGAAAGACCGATTGGCACATCAAAAGTTTATAAAAATCATCGTCGATGAGGGAGCGAACAATTGGATCAATCTTCCATTTGTGGTTCCACACACGTGTTGCAATATCCAAAATCGACCCTCACCTGCAAATGTCATGCCTTGATACGCCAAAGGTTTGATCGGATCAAAGCCGATTTGCTGCCATTTCAGCACTGAGTTCTGCAAGCTTCAAAAGCAAATCCGCCTTCTTTACAGGTTTTGCGAGAAAATTATCCATACCTGCGTCGAAACAAGCTTTTCGATCATTGGCAAAAGCGTTTGCTGTAAGCGCTATTATACGCGGCTGCACTTGTTGTTGGGCGCGAATATGTTTCGTTGCCTCAAGTCCGTCCATTTCGGGCATAGACGTGTCCATGAAAATCAAATCAAGCGATAACTCTTTAGCGTTCTCAACAGCTTCTCGACCATCATGCGCAAAATGAACATCAATGGGTAGATCCTTTAGGTACTTCGAAATCAGGAACCTGTTTGTTTTGTTGTCCTCAGCAACCAGCACCAACATCGGTGAAATGCCCTTGGCAGCTAACGCTGGCGCAACCTTTGTGCTCTGAGTGTTTTGCGCTCGACCGAGCGTCAAAGTGATTGAAAAAGTTGATTCATTACCCGGTTCAGAGTGAACTACGATATCGCCATCCATGAGCCGCGCAAGTTGGCGCGAAATCGAGAAGCCAAGCGCAGTTCTACCGAATTTGCGGGTTGTTCTACTATCTGCTTGTTGGAGATTTTCAAAATCTGAGCGGTGCGATCTCCGGAAACGCCAATTCCAGTATTGATAACGTCCACTTTCACGCTGTAGCGCGACTAGGTTTCACTCACATTTACCTTAAGCGTAACTCCGCCTTGCGATGTGAATTTGACCGCGTTCACAATTACGTTGAGCAAAATTTGCCGAATACGTCCGCTGTCGCCAATCGCGTCCTTCGGGAAAACTTCATCCTGAATGACGTCCAGATAGATACCCTTGCTCGCCGCTTGGGTGATAAACAATTCAACGGAATTGCGAAAAACTATTGAGGTCGAATTGCCTTGGCTCCATCGTAAGGTGCCCCACATCAAGTTTTGAGATGTCCACAATATCATTGTTAATTGCTAGAAGGGCATCGGCAGTTTCGTTAATGGTTCTGCGCGTCCTCGGAAAGATCAAGGTCTGCAAGAAGATCAGACAGGCCAATGATCCCGTTCGTTGGTGTTCTAATTTCATGGCTCATAGTGGCAAGAAATACGCTTTTTGCGCGCTCCCCTTTCTCGGCGAGAACCTTCGCATGAACGAGCTCTTGTTCATGCGCTTTGATCGCAGTGATATCTCGCTCAATCGCAACGATCATTTCAATTGATCCGTTATCCAATTTGACCGGCACAATATTAGTTTCAACCCAGACCTTTTCACCATCTTTTCGTTTATTCAAAACTTCAGCGCGAATTGGGTCACCTGCTTGAATGTGTTGCGCAATCTTTTTTGAGGCCTCTAAATCAGTCGCCTCATCATTCAAAAAATCATGAGGCGTTCGACAAATCGCTTAAGAGCGCGTGTAGCCTGTGATTTTGGAAAATGCTTCGTTCACCCAAGAAATTCGTCCATAAGTATCTGAAGTTATGATGCTATCGTTAGCATGACGTGCCACGAGTGACTGTTTTATCGCTTGTTCTTCCGACTCTCTTTTCAGTTTGTCGGATGCTTCTAGTGCTTGCGATGTCACCAAAATTTGTCAGGTGTTCTTTTGGTGTTTCGCATCACTTAACACGATATATTGCAAAATTATACAGACGAAATAGGCCATCATCAGCATCATTAGGGCGTCAGCCATAAAGGATTTCAGTTGCCCGTTTGATCGCCCCAACTGATCGACAATTATGACCGAAAATGTGAGCGAATAAAGGGCAAGCCGAATCAAAGAACTAAGCTTGTGATAAGGCCAAACCAAGCCAACATTGAGCGCCGCTGACATCAAAAAACGAGCGCAAAATTTACACCTGCACCGCCCTGTGGCAGAAGATCGGCCGGGAGGAGCAAATCGACGTACAAAAGGCTTGAAAAGCAGCGGTCGCCATAACCGCGATGTTCACAACTTTATATTTTTTGCCCTGATCAAGCGCCGAAATTTGCCACTTAAGATTACAGCAATCCATCAGCTCACAACAGAGCGCGATGGCGAGAGCAAATAGGCCAAAAAATGGTGTCGTTAAAAGCGCTACAAAACAAAAACCGACAACCGTTAAGATCTGCCGTTTTTCAAAATGTGCTATTTGTCCACGCGCATATCTTTGGAACCGCTCGACAATGACGGCATCGCGATTCAAAATGTGGCGTGGCGTTTGGTAGGCTGGGACATTCCCTAGTAATCGCGTCTCTGCTCACCCTCCTCTGTGATGCAAGAATGTTAACGAAACGGGCAATGGGGCCTCTATTTCAGGACAACCCCTGCACTTTTCATCTGTGTTAGAGCAGCATCCAAACTTCCATCAAGATCGATGGCGCGGCACGCGTGGCTTTCAACTGTAACGTCATACCCGAGTTTTCGCGCATCCATAGCTGAATAATAAACGCAAAAGTCCAACGCTAAGCCAACCAGCGTTATCGATTTGACGCTTCTGGATGTGAGGTATCCGTGAAGGCCTGTTACCGTTGTATGATCGTTCTCAAAGAATGCGGAGTAACTATCGATTTCTGTGCGAAATCCTTTGCGCACGACGAGTTGAGCAGCGTTCACATTTAGAGTCTTATGAAATACTGCGCCTTCGCTGCCCTGTACGCAGTGGCGCGGCCACAGAACTTGCGAACCGTAAGGCATGGAAACTACTTCAAATGGGTTCTTATTAGGATGAACATCCGCGAAAGAACTATGATCACTCGGGTGCCAATCCTGCGAGAACACGTTAATATCAGAGTGTTTCAGCATTTCATTTATCGGTGCGATAACCTCTGATCCCCCCGGCACAGCTAATGCTCCGCCTTCGCAAAAGTCGTTTTGAACATCGATGACGAGCAATGCGTCATTTTTGGGCATAGTTTTCTCCTTCACGGTATTTGATTTGTAATAGGTTACTTGCATTGAAGGGTCAAAATCCGCTACTGAACCTCGCATGTTTAAAATAGCCGCTCTCTATCACTTCGCGCCAGTCGCTGATCCCGTTCAAATGCAATGCACGGTAAAAATGCGTTGCGAAGAACTGGAGATCAAAGGTACTTTGTTGATCGCCAATGAGGGCATCAATGGTACAATTTCTGGCGCAGCAGCAAATATAGATTCCATTTTGGGGTTTCTCAGTAGCATCCCGGAATTTGCAGATCTGATTTGGAAACTGAGCACTAGTCCAGAGCAACCTTTTGCGCGCCTCAAAGTCAGGTTGAAGCGAGAAATTGTAACGATGGGCCAGCCTGGCGTTGATCCAAGAGGCGCGGTCGGCCAGTATATTGAACCAGAAGACTGGAACGATTTCATAAGTGCTGAAGATGTTGTCGTGATTGATACCCGAAACGACTATGAGGTGTCGATTGGCACGTTTGATGGTGCAATCGATCCCAAGACAAAGAGTTTTCGTGAGTTTCCATCTTGGTGGGAAGACAATAAGCAGCGCTTTGCAAACCAGAAGGTTGCGATGTTCTGCACAGGTGGCATTCGTTGCGAAAAATCTACGAGTTATCTACGAAGCCAAGGGATTGAAGAAGTGTTTCACCTTAAAGGTGGGATACTAAAATACTTGGAAGAGGTGCCTGAAGAAAAGTCTGTGTGGAACGGCGAGTGTTTTGTTTTTGATGGACGTGTCTCCGTTGGCCATGGTTTGGAAATCGGGCCACATCAACTTTGTTTTGGGTGTCGACGCCCGATCATGCCGGAAGATGTGAAGCGTGAAAATTTTGAACTTGGCGTGTCTTGTCACCAATGCTTCAATGAAACGTCCGAGCAGGACAAAGATAGATTTCGTGAGCGCCAAAAACAGATTGATCTTGAGAAGCGCCGAAAACTTCGTATCGAAGATTGATCTAGTCGAACGTGTTTAGCGCACCACAAATTCAGCATGCAAAGCGCCCGCCGCCTTAATACTTTTTAAAATATCAATCATATCGCGCGGCGCGACGCCCAGCGCATTGAGGCCCGCGACAACCTCGGATAGCGACGTGCCGCTCCTCAATTCAGCGAGCCCAACGCCTTCTTCCTCTTCGAGATCCACGGTTGTTCTTGGAACAACCACGCTTTCGCCTTGCGAGAACGGGTTAGGTTGTTCAACCAAAGGCTCCTCTTGAATGCGAATGGTCAGGTTACCTTGGGAAATTGCCACGCGGGAAATACGCACATCCTCACCCATAACAATGGTGCCTGACCGTTGATCAACAACTGAGCAGCCCCACTTGAGTGGTCCAATTTGAAAGTTAGTGCATGATTGGCCTTTGGTCCATCGGGATGATGGCCTCTGGCGCGGGCGGGCGGTAGCCCAATGCACTGTGTGGTCGCTTGGTGTTGTAATGGTTCCTCCATCTTTCAATGATGATTTGGGCTTCTCGGAGCGAGTAGAAGATTTCACCGTTCAGCAACTCGTCTCGCATTCTCCCGTTGAAGCTTTCGCAGTATCCGTTCTCCCAGGGTGATCCAGGTTCTATATAAGCCGTCTTGGCTCCCACGGCTTTGATCCAATCTCTGACGGCCTCAGCAATGAACTCAGGGCCGTTGTCTGAACGGATGTAGGCAGGGAAACCTCGCAAGATGAACAGGTCCGTAAGAGCGTCGATGACCTCCGTCGAGTTCAGCTTTCGTTTCACTCGGATCGCCAGACATTCTCGGCTATGCTCGTCCAAGATGTTAAGCGTCCGAAACGCCCTGCCATCATCTGTCCGGTGATGCACGAAGTCATACGACCAGACGTGATTACGATACTCGGGACGTAAACGGACACATGATCCGTCATTCAGCCAGAGCCGTCCTTTCTTTGGTTGCTTCATTGGCACTTTAAGCCCCTCACGTCGCCATAGGCGTTCGACACGCTTGTCATTAACCTGCCAACCCGCGTCTCTCAGCAGGGCTGCAACCCGACGATAGCCATATCGGCCGTACTGGCGTGTGAACTCGATCATGTCCGCAACCAAGCGTTCTTCGTCAGCACGCCCTTGTGGCAACCGCCGCTGCGTGGATCGGTGTTGGCCTAATACACGGCAGACACGACGCTCAGAAACTTTGAACTGACTACGAACGTGATTGATGCAGGCACGCCTGCGCGAGGGGCTTAGAAGTTTCCCGATGCGGCCTCCCTTAAGATCAACTTATCCAGCGTCAGGTCGGAAACTGCACGCCGAAGACGTTCGTTCTCTTTCTGAAGGCGCTTTAATTCCTTGAGTTGTTCCGTGCCCATTCCGCCATACTTCTTCTTCCAGCGATAATAGGTTTGTTCAGTCACACTGATCTGTCTGATTGCGTCAATCCGAGGCATGCCTTGCCCCATCAGAACTTCAACCTGCCGTAACTTCACGACAATCTCTTCGGGCTTTGGTCTCTTAATGGCCATCTCAGGTCCTCCGCTTTCCTAACTATAGGGGCGGACCACTTCAAAGGGGGAGGCTCAAAGCTCCACGTGTTTTTAACAGTAAGTACAGTCATGTCGCCCCCAAGCGTTGAAGTCTGGACATGATTAAAGCGGCTCAAGGACGACAAATTGAATGAAGCGCGGCGTAAATGCGGCTCTCCTTTAGAGTTTGATAGGTTTTTTATGAAAGCTACAGACGGATGGATCAGCCCAACGCCACTGTCAGTATTGTCCTCGCAACGCTCAACGGCGCGCCGTTTTTGAAGGAACAATTAGCGTCCATTTTGGAGCAAGATCATACCGCATGGGACGTAATACTAAGCGATGATGGTTCGCACGATGCCACTTTGCAGATAGCAAAATCGATGCTAGATCAAACTCGTTTAAAGATCCTTGAGGGGCCAAAACGCGGATTAGCCCAAAACTTTTGGAATGGCCTAAAGCATTTGCCGCGCGAACACTTCGCGGCTTTTTGTGATCAAGATGATGTATGGCATAGTAATAAACTTGCACGCGCTGTTTCGCATTTGAGCGACATAAAGGGCCCCGCGCTGTATACGGCCGGGCGAATAGTGGCGCACTGCGATATGCGCACTCAGTATGTTCAAACCCGACGTTCTGTGAGCGCCTTTAGCTCGCTTTTGTTTCGCAACCCTGTGGCTGGGAACATGTGTGTGCTTAATCCAGATGCTGTGAAAATATTGCAGCGCTTTGCGCCTCCACCAGACGTTCCGTTTCATGATTGGTGGGCTGCGCTTTTTTTAAAAGGGGTCGGGGCGGAGTTCATACACGACTCGACTCCAACGCTTCGCTATCGGCAACATGCAAACAATGTGATCGGTGCACGTAACGGCCATCTTCACCGCGTTCTGAACGGAACCTATTTTTGCTGGATCCAAAGCAATATTGACGGGCTTTCGCATATTCAGGATCAACTCACGCCCAGTGCACGCCGCGTGCTTCGTGTTTGCCTCCCTTCGCGCGCTGGCTTAAGGCTAGGGCAACGGCAAAAAACGGATGGCACATGTTAGGGATCATCAGAAATAAACGCGGCGGGGCAGCATCTTCGATTAATCTGCGACCCATGCAGGTAGAGATGGCCCCAAAACGCCCCTTCTATGCGATTGGCGATGTGCATGGCTGTCTGGATCAAATGTTTACCGCGCTGGGCCGCGTGGACGATGATATCGAGGCCAATGAGATTGACGATCCAACGCTGGTCTTTCTGGGGGATTATGTGGATCGCGGCAAAGCCTCTGCGGAAGTGCTCGAGTATCTCATGAACCTTAGCCTTTCGGACCCCGAGGCAGTCGTTTGTTTGATGGGTAACCATGAACGCATGATGCTCGATTTTCTCGACAAGCCACTAAAGGTGGGACCGCGTTGGTTGCGCTTTGGGGGCGTTGAAACCTTGGAAAGCTACGGCATCGCGGGTATTGATAAGGATGCCTCTGATGAGCAGCTGTATGAAGCTTGTGAAGAGCTTTGGGATGCATTTCCAGAGGGGTTGGAACCATGGTTACGCAAACTGCCGCTGCGTTGGTCCACAGGCAATTTGCATTGTGTGCACGCGGCACTTGATCCGGCGCAAACGGTTTTGCAGCAATCGCAAGACGTCATGCTATGGGGCTGCGACAGTTTCATGAAAACAGCGCGCACAGATGGCAATTGGGTGATCCATGGTCACACGGTTGTCGAAAAACCTGTCTGGGAACACAGCCGCGTTTCGCTTGATACAGGCTGCTATTTCACCGGTGAATTGACCGCTGCCGCCTTCACCAACAATGCGTGCCGGATAATCTAGACTTCCTCGATTACGATCGCACGCAAGTCATTGACGTTAGTGCCTGTTGGGCCCGGCACGAACAGATCACCCGCTGCATCAAAAGCACTCCACGCATCATTGCCAGACAGCGCCGCCCTTGGATCAACACCACCCGCACGCATACGCAGAACACTTTGGCCATCCGCAAACGCGCCTGCGTTATCTTCTGACCCGTCAATCCCGTCCGTATCTGCCGCAAGCGCGGAAATGCCATGCGTACCCTCTATCGCTTGAGCGAAGGACAAAAGAAATTCCGTATTGCGCCCGCCTCGCCCTTTACCACGCAAGGTCACAGTCGTTTCGCCACCTGATAGAAGAATCGATGGTTTCTTGAACGGTGCATTTTTATCCGCGACCTGTTTCGCGAGGGCTGCGTGCATTAGGCCAATGTCGCGCGCCTCGCCCTCAATCGCATCGGACAGGGTAGAAACGGAATAGCCCGCATCACGCCCAACCGCAGCAGCCGCGTCTAGCGATATCCCGGCAGAGGCCACGACAGTCACGCTATTTCGTGCAAACCTATCATCTAACGGATCAGGCGCTCGCGAGCTTTCTTTTGCAAGGTGTGTTTTGATCGCCTCAGGCAAAACAATGCGCAGGCTTTCAATCAAGACCAACGCATCTTCGAGTGTCACATCATCGGGCACAGTCGGACCAGACCCCACTTGCGCGGGATCATCACCCGGGACATCCGACACAACCAACGACACCACACGCGCAGGGTAAGCCGCTTGCGCCAAGCGCCCCCCTTTGATCCTGCTACAGTGCTTGCGGATCGCATTCATCGCACCAATCGGCGCACCAGAAGCCAACAAAGCCTCGTTCAAAGCTTGCTCATCGGAAAGCGTCAAACCCTCTGGTGGCGCTGGCAAGAGCGAAGAACCGCCGCCACATATCAAAGCCACGACAAGATCGTCTGGCCCCAACCCCTCGACCGCTTCAAAAAGCGCGGACGTCGCCGCAAGACCTGCCCCGTCAGGAACAGGATGCGACGCTTCCAATACTTTCACATGTTTACACGCCGCTGCGTAGCCATAGCGCGTCACAATCGCACCACTGACAGGATCGCCCCAGAGCTGTTCGAACGCAGCTGCCATTTGCGCAGCACCTTTGCCAGCACCAATCACAACCGTGCGCCCTTTGGGCTTGTCCGGTAAATGCACTTTCAAAGACGCCAAAGGGTCAGCGGCTTTGATCGCCGCATCGAACATTTTAGTCAGCAGTGCGACATGATCTTCATTCACAATCTAGGCTTTCGCATCTTCAATGTCCTCAGACACGACTTCTGCATCGACGACCTCTTCCGGCTCCACAATGTCATCTAAGTCGACCACGTCTACCCTCGAATGATCCTCGAGCGCGCCAACGATCAACGGCAGCATCGCAACGCCTGTGGGTGCAACAGCCTCAGATACGGGCGGTGATTTCCAGCTTAACGTATCGAAACTTGCACAATTGCCACAAACCGGCTCCCACTCTGCATGAATATGGTTGCAGGCATCGCAGACCCATTGCGGGCCCCGTGGCGCGCTGAGCGCACGGGCAAGCCAGCCTTTAACAACCGCATCGGACGCACCTTCCCCACGCTCAATCGCAGCCATGATCGTCAGTGAGCGCGCATCTGGCGCGGTGTCGACAAGATCGCCCATCGCGCGACGCGCAGCGGGGAAGTCTTCGGCGGCGATATTCAGCTCTGCGTTCAACATCTTTGTTTCTGCATGATCCGCGTGGGACTTTGTCAGGTTGGCAAAGCGCTTGATCCGCTCGACAGGAGTTTCCTCAGGTTCAATCGCAGCGTAGGCAGCCGCCAATTCCGGGTGCGGTTGAACATCCCACGCCTTTTTCAACACGCGCACAGCATAGCGTTTCTTGTCCTGCTCTATGTAGCTGCGAGCCGCCATTACAGCCGCAGGGATCAAATCAGGGGCCAAACGATTTGCCTCAGTCGCGGCTTCGCGCGCTTCAGTGTCTTTGCCCTCGTCAAAGACACCTTTTGACTGCGAAAGGGCCAACACAGCTTCGCGTCTCTTGTGTACATCGCGTGGCAGCGAGCCGCTTTTCAGTTTGGCCGCCAAAGTCTTGCGCGCACCAGCCCAATCCTGGCCCTGCGCTTGCAGCTTGAGCAAAATGTCCTGCGTCTCTTCATGCTTTGGCTTAAGCGCAAACGCATGCTCTGCAAGTTCCAGCGCCGTATCTGTGTCGCCCTCGGCCAACTTCTGTTTCATGATGCCACGAACACCCACAAAACGGGTTGCTTCATCTTTGACCAGTTTCTTGTAAGTCTCTTCCGCTTTGCGACGATCCCCCGCCATTTCAGCAGCTTGGGCTGTCAAAAGATTGGTCAGCTCTGGCTTAGCGAGATATTTCTCCGCCTTCGCCGCTTTGCTCATTGCCGCGGATCCGTCGCCAGAGGCCAGTGCCATCATCCCTTCCGACAAAGCTTGATACCCTTTGCGTTCGCGGTTTTTTGAGAAGTACCGCGAAAGCGCCGTCTCATCACCGTTGATGAAATTCAAGACTGCCACCAAGAGCGACAGCAACTTGAGAAAGACCCAAAGCGCCACCAACAAAAGGACCAATCCAAGGATGATCTGCAAGGGCGAAAGCGAGAATTCTGTTCCCCCCATGTTGACGACCGCGCCGCCCCCCATTTCCATCAGATATCCGGCACCGAGTGTGAGCCCCGCTATTATTGCCACAAAAACGAGAACTTTTAACAAAGACCAAAGCATTTAAAAGCGCCTTATTGAGAGTTCAAAGAAGATGCGAGGGCTTCAGCCTCTCGCGCGGCGGAGAGACGTAAATTAGCCTGCTCCATCCAATCAGCCAGCGGCGCTTTTGCACCATCCGGTAGTGTATCTGCTTCCGCAAGCGCATCGCTGATCCGGCCCGCATCAATCGCAGCACCTACGCGCGACAGGATCGCATCGGCATCATCGCCCTCGCGTGGAGCAACAGAACGCACGCCAAGCTGACGCGTCAAAAAGCTGGTTACCCCACCCCCTGTTTCTTCGCTGCGCACCGCCGCCAATGCTGCACGCGCTGCTTCAGGGTAGCTGTCACCAAGTGCGGCGACAGTTGGCAAACCATCGGCTGCCGATTGTGCCAGCACCTCGGGGATCGTCACATCTGTGTTCGCTTCAACCTCTGCCAGAGCATCCGCAAAGGGTGCACCGCTTTCAAGCGCGACCAAAATGCGCGTCACAGCAGCACGTGCCATGGTCTGGCGCGCCGTATCTTCGGCGTTCTGTTTGGTATTTTGCGCTTCATCAATCATCTGGGCCAATTCACCCTTTTGCAGATCAAGAGCTGCACGCAGATCCACAAGTTCATTCGCCATCGCTTGCGAAATGCCACTGCCATTATCCTTTGGCTGCTCTTCCAATGTGGCAATGCGTATTTCCAACGCGCCAACATTCTCGACAACCGCGCCGATCTGCGTTTGCAAGTCACCCACCGCTGCCACCGCCGCGTCAAGCGGGCCAGTATCCACCTCAGGCTGCGCATTCAAAAGCGCTTGCAGATTATCGATACGACCTGATTGTTGCTTCAACGCACTCTCAAAATCGATTTTCGCGGTCGCCGCTGCACCAAACGGCAAACCATTCGGGAAAATATACTGCGCGCTTACAACACCCAAACAAGCGGCAATTACACCACCAAGAACCAATGGCACAAAGCCGCTTTTTTTCTCGACTGCTGGCTCGGGTGAAGCAATCGAAGTCTCTTCAGGGATGTCTATCGCCTCAACCACTTCGGTGACCTCTGGCGCGTCGATCGGGTCCACCTCTTCAGCGACAACAACCGCATCTTCTACAGTCTCTTGAGAACCCTCTGGGACATCCACATCGCTCGTGTCTTGCAAGATCTCTTCAGCAATTTCGTCAGCGGTGACGGGCTTTTGAGCTTTCTTGCTCTTGCCTCTGGTCGGTTTTGCCACGTTACGCACCTTTCAATTCTGCTCATCACACGCTTTGGTCAAGGGTGACCTTACTGCCCTGCTCGACAACCCTCAAGCAATCACCAACTCAGAAATCTTGGCAATCACCCCCTTTGCATCGGGATGTGGGGCGATCGTGGCCCCAGGGCAAGCTGCCGCTGCCGATTTCGAGATCGCGATTGTTTTCACCTGAGGGCCAAACGGACCATAACTTGCAAACTGCAGCGCACTGCGCGGTGAGAAAAGGGGAACTATGACAGACGCTCCCCCCTGCAAGAGGTCTCTGGCGGATGTGCTCAATTCTTTCAGGCTCTGTTCATATGCAATTAGGCTCTGTGATTTAAACCCCTTCGCTCGCAACCTGTCCACCAATCCACCGCGTGTGTGTCTACCATGAACATGCAAGATTTCGCCGCTAGGTTTCGCGTTTTGCACGTCACTCACAAGGTGCTCCACCGTGCCGCCACTCACCTTTGGATCAAATCCAATTGCACGCGCTGCATCTGCTGTCGCCTCGCCCACGCAATAACACGAGGCGCGTGTTGTGAAACAAGCGCGCGACCATGCGTCCACGCCGTTACGGGATGTGAAGACAATCGTTTGCGCGTTCGGCTCTTCGTTCAAGTCCAGTAAATCAATGTCGATCAACGGGGAAATTTCGATCCTGATCTCTCCAAGCTGATCCACAACCTGTCTCGCAAATCGCTGCGACGCCGCGTGCGGTCGCGTCAAAAGCAAGGTTGTGAGCTGCGCCATGGTTGAAGCCGGTGTTGTTTGCGACAAGCGTCAGTGGTAGCTGCTGAGCAACGTTCTGGCAATGGAGGTCCCACCCGTGGCACGCCCAATCACCATGCTTGGTTTGGAAAGCAGTTGCGACGATACTGCCGCCGCAGTGGTGCGTCGTGATGAGACTGGTGCGGTGCGAGTGCTGTCCAATGTTGTTATTGGTCAAACAGATCTGCACAAGGCGTTCGGTGGTGTCGTCCCCGAGATCGCTGCGCGCGCGCACGCTGAAAAGATCGATCTTTGCGTCGAGAAAGCGCTTAAAGAAGCGCAGCTTGAGTTGCCTGAGATGGATGCAATCGCAGTAACCGCAGGGCCGGGTTTGATCGGTGGCGTCATGTCTGGCGTGATGTGTGCCAAAGGTCTGTCCGCCGCGACAGGCAAACCGCTGATCGGTGTGAACCATTTGGGAGGCCATGCACTCACACCACGGCTGACGGATGGTCTGCAATTTCCATACTTAATGCTCTTGGTGTCCGGTGGTCACTGCCAATTTTTGATCGCGCGGGGCCCTGATGATTTTTCGCGCATTGGCGGCACGATTGATGACGCGCCCGGAGAAGCGTTTGACAAAACTGCCCGCCTTCTTGGCCTTGTACAACCCGGCGGTCCTGCGGTCCAGAAAGAGGCAGCACTTGGCGATCCAAAACGTTTTCGATTTCCGCGCCCGATGCTGGATCGCGCTGGTTGCGATATGTCGTTCTCTGGTCTTAAGACTGCGGTGCTGCGCGCCCGCAATGAAGTGATGACAGACGATACAATTCGCCTCCAAGATGTCCGCGATCTTTGCTCAGGGTTTCAAAGTGCCGTGGTCGATGTACTAGTCGAAAAATCGCGCCGTGCTTTGACGTTATATCTTGCAGAAAACCCCAGCATTCCTGCCCTTGCCGTTGCAGGTGGCGTTGCTGCGAATACAGCCATTCGCGCCGGATTAGAGACTGTTTGCGCAGAAATGAATGTGCAATTCACCGCCCCGCCCCTCGCGCTTTGCACGGACAATGCGGCAATGATTGCCTATGCAGGATTGGAGCTTTTTGAGGCAGGGTATCGCGATGATCTAAGCCTAAGCGCACGGCCGCGTTGGCCTTTAGACACATCAAGCGCGCCTATGTTGGGAAGCGGTAAGAAGGGGGCAAAAGCATGAGTATCGCAGTTCTTGGCGCTGGCGCTTTTGGCACAGCTCTCGCGATTTCGCTGGCACGCGACGGAACAGACATCACGCTTTGGGCGCGTAGTGAAGCAAATGCAAAGCAAATGCAGTTGGAACGCATAAACGCAGTACGCCTGCCAAATACGACCTTGCCTCACACGCTTAGTGTTACGTCGAATATAGACTCCATAGGGGTATTTCAGACGCTATTGCTGGCAGTTCCAATGCAGCAACTCGCGATTTTCGCGCAGAAGAACGCTCATGTTCTAGCGTCTAAAACGCTTGTTGCGTGCTGTAAGGGTATCGATCAGAACACGGGGCTTGGCCCTGTTCAAACGCTGAAGGCCGCATTGCCCGACGCTCAAATCGCGATCCTCACAGGACCCAGTTTTGCACATGATATTGCGATTGGTTTGCCGACTGCGCTTACACTTGCGTGCGAGGACGCGCAGGTCGGCACGCATTTGCAGCAAACACTGAGTACATCGAACCTACGGCTCTATCGCAGCAGCGATGTAAAAGGGGCCGAACTTGGTGGTGCCTTGAAAAACATCGTCGCAATTGCCTGTGGTACTGCTATCGGTGCAGGTCTTGGGGAAAGCGCACGCGCGGCACTAATCACGCGCGGATTTGCGGAAATGCAACGGATGGCGCAAGCGATCGGAGCGCGCTCAGAAACGCTTGCCGGACTTTCGGGATTTGGCGATCTCGCGCTCACCTGCGCTTCTGAAGGATCGCGAAATTTCCGGTACGGTCTTGCGCTGGGACGCGGCGAGGAGTTCGATCCGACCGTTACTGTTGAGGGTGTCGCAACTGCCAAAGCCGCCTTGGCACGCGCGAAAACCCTGAACATAGACATGCCGATAACAGCCGCAGTCAGCGCATTGATCGATACGAAAATAACACTTAACGATGCCATGGATTCGCTACTCGCGCGTCCGCTAAAGGAGGAAACATGCTGATCGCATTAATGGCAAAAGACAAAGACGGTGGGCTGCAAACGCGCCTTGATAATCGCGACGCGCATCTAACGCATATCAAAAACAGCGGCGTCGTGATGCACGCAGGTCCCCTCCTGAATGACGGCGGAAAAATGTGTGGCTCGCTGGTGATCCTTGATGTTGAAGACATGGCAGCCGCTGAAAACTGGGCTGCGAATGACCCTTATGCGAAAGCGGGCTTGTTCGCGTCTTGCGAGCTGGTTCAATGGAACAAGGTGATCGGCTGATGCAATATTGGCTGTTCAAGTCCGAGCCATCCGTTTGGGGCTGGGACGACCAAGTTGCAAAAGGCGGCACAGGCGAGGAATGGGACGGTGTGCGCAACTACCAAGCGCGCAATTTCATGCGTGACATGTCAGTTGGTGATCGCGGGTTCTTTTATCATAGCCAAAAGGAAAAGGCGGTCGTCGGTATCGTGGAAGTTTGCAAAGAAGCGCATCCAGACAGCACCACTGACGATCCACGGTGGGAGTGCGTTGATATCAAAGCAATTGAACCGCTCAAGACAGCGGTCACGCTAGAGACGATCAAAGCCGATCCGCGTCTCGCAGAAATGAGCCTCGTCAAAAGTTCGCGCTTGTCCGTCCAGCCCGTCAGAGCAGAAGAATGGCAAATTATTTGCGCGCTCGGAGAAATTGCTTAATTTTTCATCGCCCCTCATAGTCTTCGCACGACACATAAATGGGAAGGAAATAAGGAATTTATCAATGTCTTGGTGGCGGCCGCTGCCGGATTTGGTGTTGTGCAATCTAGTACGGTGTGCTGTCGAAACCTTGGATTGAGGTATCCGGCGTCGAGGTCGGTGCAGATGGTAAGCCGGCGAATAATACAAATCCGACGCCCTATATCATGGGCTTTCTCGCGATGATCTTGGTTGCTGGGATGATGCGCCATGTTTTTGAGCTCAGCGACATTACGACAATCGACAAAGGTCTAATTTCAGGCTTTGGTATTGGTCTGTTCCTCGCCGCACCTTGGTTGATGATCTGCTATGGTTTTGCAGGTCGGCCAACTAAACTTCTCTTGATAGATGGCGGTTACGCGGCGCTTGGCAGCGCTGCTGTTGGATTGATCCTGACCGCCTTCTAAAGAAATCAGGGGATGCGGTTTGGACGATGCGCATCCCCTGTCACCCCGCGCTTCGGCCTCCCACGGCACCACACACGAAAACTGGGTTGGTCGTCCTGACCTATGATGTTTGCTAGCCAACCAACGTCGTAATGGCAAACCCCAAGTAGTTATAATTAAATCAAATTTCGACATGTCCATAGAAAAAGGGCCCTCAAACGAGAGCCAGCCCATGCGGTAATTGTTGATAAAAATCAATACCGAACGGTTGGGAGGCTTCGCTTCCCAACCCGTTTCTATCCTTTGGAGATGGAATGCGGTCAAACCCTGGAGTGGGCGCCGCCTACCCTGCTTCCCGAAGGGCTTTCTTGCGCGCCTCAACGACTTCCCGAACATCTTTGAGAGTCATGAACATGCGGCACTTCTTACTCGGCATAACCTGGAAGCCGAAATCCTCATACCAGCCTATGCGCCGTTGGAATGCCTCTTCTCCATCATCGTCGACCGCGTCGAGGATGATGGCCCAGCACCCTGCCTGCTCCGCCAGCTGAACGGCCTTCTCGAATGCATGATGCATTAGGATACCGCCGATCCCAATTCCCCCGGCATCTTTGGTCACGGCAATTTGGCCCAAGAATAAGACCGGCAGCTGCATATGAGCGGGCGCCCCGCGTGGTGTCTTCTCGAGGGCTCTCGCATCGAGCTCCCCGAAATTAATCGCGTGATATCCCAATACATTTGGCTGGCCAGGCTCTAAGGCAACATGAATGCGCGTGAAGTCCCCTTTCTGGAGCTTCGTTGCACTGGTCTTGAGGTAGTTATTGAGCCGATCATGACCGCAATCAAAATCACTGCGGTTGTGGATCTTGCTGTCAAACTTTCGGATCTCGATCGGGCTGTTTTTAGTCAGCATGAACCACGCGCACCGCAAAGGATCTTGCAGACTTGGCTGCACGCTCAGAGACGACGACAGGAGTATCGAGTGCTGTAGAGAAGGCCGCAGCATCTTCCGCCGTCAGTTTATGGCTCTTCTGTTCCTCTATGACTTGGGCGCTTTGACGATCAACAGCCCAACGCAGAAAGACAGACTTATTCACACCGAGCACAGCGGCAGCCGTGTCGATCTTGTCTTTCATTGTGTGCCCATGACGAATTTGCGTCGTCATGTCGTTGGCTTCGTCAATCTGTAGATCTGTCATCGAAAGCATGTCGAATCTCCTTGCTGACCTAAATGTAGTGCATTCTGCATTACACTGCAAGGGTTAACAAAACGAAACATCTCTGAGCGTGACTCATCTATAGGGGAGATGCTGCCCTCAGGATACGAACCCCTGCACACCCGGTCCGGAAAAACCACCTGAAGCTGCCGAAAGCAACCTCATCGCAACTCTCGAAGATTTCTTCGAGACGATCCCAATGGGCTGACACACACTTTTGCACGAAAGCACCACCTACAAAGGAAAACGCCCCGTCAAACTACTGGTCGGGCGCGGCGTTTTCAACATTTATGGCATGGGCTGGCAAACGAGAGCCCTTTGTTGTCTTCTGTGGCTAGATATTAACCGTAAACAGACTCTTTGCCGAAGTGTTTTGTCAGCATGTAATAAACGACCGCGCGGTATTTGTTGCGCTCTGATTTGCCGTAAACTTCGATGACTTTGTTGATGCCTTCCATCAGCTGTGGACCGTCCGCAAGGCCAAGCTTTTTCATGAGGAAGTTTTCCTTAACAGTTTCAAGCTCTGACGCTTGGCTGCCGGCAACGGTGGACGCATCCGCGTTATAGATTGCAGGGCCACAGCCGATTGTTACTCTAGTCAGCAGATCCATGTCCGGCGACATCCCGCACTTATTCTTCAAATCATCTGCATATTGCGCGATCAAATCGTCACGTTTTCCCATCAATATTCTCCCTCTGAACTGTAAAAGCTGTTGAAATTTCTTTGTGAGTGCCCAAGCTGATCAGACGTTATCAACAAACAGCTTCAAATCAATGGTGATTATCCGCGTCCTTTCCCCCCAAACGGCCCCAACATGCGCGAAGGAATAGACATCTTGCGATACGCGCGGCACGATTGGTCTCAAGAGAGCAAAGAGGATCAAGCCATATGAGCGATACGCGCACAGTTTCCTTCACACAGATGAAAGACGGCACAGCGGCTGATTACCATTTACTCGAAGAGATGGAAAAACCTTACCTTGGTTTAACAGCCTCGCGGATTATCGACGAGCTGCGCAGGCAAGGCGAAGTGTCGCTGGAAGGCTACAAAATCACGCGCCTGGATCATGCGTTGCAATCGGCCACACGCGCCAAGCACGATCGTGCAGATACAGATTGGATCGTCGCGGCACTTTTGCATGACATCGGTGACGGGCTTGCACCGCAAAACCATGATCGCTTTTCCGCAGAAGTTATTCGTCCGTTTGTGCGCTGGGATGTCGCTTGGGTTGTCGAACATCACGGCATTTTCCAAATGCTCTATTATGGTCGCCACTATGGTTGGGACGAGAACGCACGCGATCAATTCAAGGATCATCCCTGCTTTGACAGTTGTGCCGAATTTTGTGAGCGCTGGGATCAGTCCTCGTTCGATCCAGACTACACGCAAGACCCGTTGGACACGTTCATTCCACTGTTGGAAGAGGTCTTCGCGCGCAAAGCCTATGACCCAGAAATTCTACGCGAGGGATATGTTTCGGGGTTAACCACATGACACCCACAGATCTTCCCGAGCCTATCACAGGACCATCCGTTTGGGTCGCGCACGATCTTGAGCGAAATGAAGCGGCGTGGTTGCACCACCTTACGACTGATGAAATTGCTGAACTTGAAGCAGCGGCTGATCACTTTCAAACTCTTGGAAAAGACCTTGGCCAGATCAGCGCTGATGACTTTCCTCTCTCGAATTTTAGAACGCATTTGAACGCGCTGACAGACACGCTTTTGCACGGCACTGGTGTCGAAGTCATGCGCGGTTTGCCCACCAACAGCTACGATCAACGCAAGGCCGCAACGATATTTTGCGGCATTGGTGCGCATCTTGGGTCCGCGCGATCGCAGAACGCTAAAGGGCATATTTTGGGTCATGTGCGCGATACGGGCGCATCGTCTGCATCCAGCAAAGTGCGCATTTACCAGACCGCAGAACGTCAAACATTTCATACAGATAGCGCTGATGTTGTTGGACTATTGTGCTTGAACGAAGCGAAAGAGGGCGGCGATTCACTACTTGTCAGCGTGGCCAGCATCTACAATCGCATGCATGTGGAAACGCCTGAACTTCTTGGTCCGCTCTTTGATCCACTTGCCACGGACAGGCGTGGCGAGATCCCCGACGGGGCCAAGCCGTTCATGCAGATTCCGCCACTGTCGTGGCACGCGGGCAAGTTGACGGTGTTCTATCAACGCCAATATATCGAGAGCGCCCAGCGCTTTGACGACGCTTTACGCCTCACGCCTGAGCACATCGCAGCGCTTGATCGATTTGATGCGCTTGCTAATAATCCAACGTTGCATTTTCGGATGCGTTTGCAGCCTGGCGATATGCAATTCGTTTATAACCACGCACAGTTGCATGATCGCACGGGGTTCACCGATTGGGATTCACCAGAAAAGCGACGCCATTTACTGCGGCTTTGGCTGTCTGTCCCAAACGATCGCGAGCTGCCCGAGTGTTTCAAAGAACGCTACGGCGATATCACTCCGGGGAACCGCGGCGGTATTCTGTGCCAAGGGGCAGAGTTGAACGCGCCTTTGGACGCTTAAAGCCAAACCGCATTTATTCTAAAGTTGTGCATAATCATGTCGCATTTTCGTGTTTTGTTTCCATCAAATGAAGATGAACACCAATGGGACGGGCTGATCACATGGATTGGATCGTATCAACTTTGCAGGACAGCTAAGTCAATTTACTCAGCGCCATCGGAGCATTCGAGCTCCCCGCACTCTTCTTCGTGTGCCTTGGATAAATGGTCAAACGGGGCGAATTTACCGACGCATTGAAATCCGCCTTGCCGGAATTCAAGCTGAACGTGAAACTGCGACTGTTCAACATCCTCTTCTCCGCCCCTTTCGTTGCGATCTACGTGACAGCGATCCACAGTTTAATGATCGACAATCAACTGTTCCTGATCAACCCCGGATCTTGGGATACCTTGCCTTTTGGTTGCGACGCTTTTCATGGCTGTGTTCATTGGTGATTTCTTCCACTACTGGCGTCACCGCCTTGACCACGCACGCCTTCTTTGGCCCTCGCATGCGATGCATCATTCGTCAGAAGCGTAGGCGTTCGACAAAAACTTCGGTGAGTTCTTCTGCATATTCGACAAAGCCTTTGGCACCTACTATCTACCCGGTCCCTACAAAGGTCCATTGGGCGTGCACCACGATAGGGCGCCCACGTTACGCGGTCAGTTGGGCTATGTTTTCACGCCAAAGGCTTACGTACCTTTTGTGAAGCTGATAAAGCTATAATGGCGTGGGCTTTGGTCCAAACCGCAGGTTCAATAGGGGTTACCGACAGGTGCCCCAACCCCTGTTCTGAAGATGGAAATGATCCGCGTGAGCGGCGTTGTAGTCGGGGCCAAGCGTGGTGCCGAACCAATCACAGGACGTGTCGCGAACGTCGTGCAGGAATTGTGCTTTGGCGTCATCTTCATCCCAATCCTTCAGCAATCGGATGCGCGTGCCGTCGGTCAGATCGAAACCCGAGATATCAATCGCACTGGCCGTTGCATGTGTGCTCATTCGTTCTGTGCCAGAAATGCGACGGCAGTTGTATGACCCAACATGGCGTATCCTGCTGACTTGTGCGTTGAACAGATCTTGCGCAATAGGTTGGATGCCATGTTCTTCCCACATGGAAATGCGTAGCGCGGTCGCGCAAGCGGTTTCGATCGGACCAATATAAGACACGCCAACACGCCTTAGGGTCACGCGGCCTACGATCCCACACGCTCCATCGACTTCGAGATCGTCCATCTCTGTAATGCGCCCAGCACTCCGCATGATCTCTTTGCACAGCTTTGGATCACTGGTTGCCCAATCAAGCTTCCAATGCGTAAGCGGCGTGATCGGGTCACTTACCGAGAGCGGTTCAAACACATTCCAACGATCTGGCAGCGGCGTATCAGGGTGACGCAACAGGGCAGATCCTATCAGCACCACAGCCACCAAAAGAAAAAGCGCCGCATTCCGTTTCAGGGGACTGCGGCGCTTTTCGAATTCATCACTCATAAGAGCGTATTAGTAACGATAATGCTCAGGCTTGAAAGGACCATCTGGGGAAACGCCGATGTAAGACGCCTGCTCTGGGTCAAGCTTGGAGAGCTTCACGCCGATACGATCAAGATGCAAGCGCGCGACTTTCTCGTCGAGGTGCTTGGGCAGGATGTAAACTTCGTTCTTATATTCATCACCGCGTAGCCAGATTTCCATCTGGGCGAGCACTTGGTTAGTGAACGAGGCTGACATCACGAAAGACGGGTGGCCCGTTGCATTACCAAGGTTCAACAAACGACCTTCAGAAAGCAGGATCAAGCGGTGGCCATTCGGCATCTCGATCATGTCCACTTGCTCTTTGATGTTAGTCCATTTGTGGTTCTTCAAGCTTGCGACCTGAATTTCGTTATCGAAGTGACCAATATTGCCAACAATCGCCATGTCCTTCATCGCGCGCATGTGCTCGATGCGGATCACGTCCTTGTTGCCTGTTGTCGTGATGAAAATGTCCGCCGTCTCAACAGCGTCCTCAAGTGTAACAACTTCAAATCCGTCCATCGCTGCCTGCAATGCGCAGATCGGATCAACTTCTGTAACTTTCACACGTGCACCAGCACCAGCCAGCGACGCAGCAGAGCCTTTGCCCACATCGCCGTAGCCCATAACAACTGCAACTTTGCCGGCCATCATCGTGTCTGTCGCGCGGCGAATACCGTCAACGAGAGACTCTTTACAGCCGTACTTGTTGTCGAACTTGGATTTCGTGACGCTATCGTTCACGTTAATCGCGGGGAACGGCAGCTGGCCATCGCGCTGGAGTTCGTACAAGCGGTGAACGCCTGTCGTTGTTTCCTCAGACACACCTTTGATGTCTGCTTTGACCTTCGCAAACCAGCCCGGTGTTTCTGCGATACGCTTCTGGATTTGCTTCTTGATGACTTCTTCTTCCTCGGAAGTTGGAACCGCCAGCACGTCTTCGCCTGCTTCCATGCGCGCACCCAAAAGGATGTAGAGCGTTGCGTCGCCGCCATCGTCGAGGATCATGTTCGCGCCCTCTGGGAACATGAAGGACTTGTCGAGGTAATCCCAGTGCTCTTCCAAACTTTGACCCTTGATCGCGAAGACAGGCGTGCCGCCCGCCGCAATCGCCGCAGCGGCGTGGTCTTGCGTGGAGAAGATGTTGCACGATGCCCAGCGCACGTCCGCACCGAGTTCTACAAGCGTTTCGATAAGAACCGCTGTCTGGATTGTCATATGCAATGAGCCAACAATACGCGCGCCTTTGAGTGGCTTTTCAGAACCAAATTCTTCACGCAACGCCATCAAGCCCGGCATCTCTGTTTCAGCAATATCCAGCTCTTTGCGACCGAAGTTCGCAAGGGCGATGTCTTTTACGATATAATCATTGGCCATTTTGCCGCTTTCCTCAAAATATCTCTTATTCTTCTGAGCACCTAGCACTGGTCCCCCCATCCATCAAACAAAAGCTGAAAAAAGGAACTGAGAGCGGCAAAATCGTGACTTATCGCTCACCTGGGAAATGGTTCATCCAGTTCGTATCCCCGGATGCAATGTGCGACGCGCGGCGCAAAGCCCAGCGCGCACGGATTGCTTTCGACGCGTTTAAATAAAGCGCGCCCTCGTGGACCGTCCATGCATCAGGATCACCGGGGGCGAAGTAACCTTTGGACATCGCGAACGCACAATACCCACCAAAGCGCGGCGCATATTTATCTGGATCCGCTTTGAAGGTCGCGAGGTTCTCGGCATTGGCAAAATGGAAAATGGTGCCTTTGTGCTCTGTGCTGTGCGCATCACTGCCCATCACGCCATCTTCATTGCCAAGCGAGAAGTAAGCGACAACATCGCGCCCGCTGGTAGCAAGATCATCACCTGCATTGAACCAGCGCGGTTCTGTTGCGGCGAAGGCGGGCATAGCAAAACTTGCGACAGCGAGTGTTGTAAAAGAGCGGCGAGTGAGCGTCATGGGTAAGTTTCCTTTTCATCATAGGTTTGGCTGCGTTACATCTTGATCCCAAGTTAAGAATTGAAAATCTCGGAGTCTCCCCATGTCACAAAAGCGTGCTTGGCAGCGCATGTTATCAGGTCGTCGTCTCGACCTTTTGGACCCCACTCCTGTGGATATTGAAGTAGAAGATATCGCCCATGGTCTTGCCTTTGTGGCGCGCTGGAATGGCCAAACTAAAGGGGATTTCGCTTATTCTGTTGCTGAACACTCGCTGCTAGTTGAAACGTTGTTTACCCGTATGCAGCCCAGCGCTCCTGTGAAATGGCGATTGGCCGCGTTGTTACATGATGCGCCCGAATATGTCATTGGCGACATGATTAGCCCGGTGAAAGCAGCGGTTGGGCCAGGATACGGCGAGCTCGATGAACGCCTAACAACTGCGATTCATATCCGCTTTGGTCTGCCTGCGACTTTGCCTGTCGCAATCAAAAAACAGATCAAAAAAGCCGATCTGATCAGCGCACGGCTAGAAGCAGAGCAAATCGCAGGCTTCACCACAAAAGAAGCGGACCAATTGTTCGGCAAACCCAGCCCAGACTTGACCGCGGGCCTATCGATCCAATTGCGTCCACCCTTAGAGGCGCGCAATGAATTCGCAGCACGTCATGCAGATTTATTGGGGCAACTCTAATGAACATCACCATTCGTCCGCTTCAAATGAGTGACATTCGCCTAATGACAGAACTCCTGAACGAAATCATCGAGATTGGCGGCACAACTGCCTATCTGAACCCTCTCCCCGAAGCTGAACTCGCGTGTTGGGTTGCACGCGGGACAGAGCGCACCAGCTGGACAATCGCCGAAGATGACACTGGAAAATTGGTTGGATTTCAATGGGCAGAGCCACACGCCCTTTTGCCACCAGAAGCCGCAAGCATCGCGACGTTTGTGCGTGTAGGTGTTGTGGGTCGTGGCATCGGCAAGCGACTATTTGCTGAAACATCAAAACATATGAAGCGGTTCGGATTCGAATGGATCAACGCGTCGATCCGGTCTGATAATGACAGTGGGCTTAGGTACTATGCGAAGATGGGATTCAAAGATTGGAAGGTTGATCCTGATGCAATGCTCTCGGACGGGCGCATCACTGGCAAACATCATAAAAGATACGACCTGTAAAAGTATCTAATCCTCAGCTTCTCTCTCAGGTTGTTTATGCATACTTCGTGAACAATATTCACAATTTTGCCTTAAATGATTTCTATCAGGCACCAATCAAAACACCGTGCGTTTAATCGCACAGAATATCGTTTGCTTGAGAAAACATATTATGCGCACCTCCCGTTTCATTGCTTATGCCGTTCTCGCCGTTTCCGTGTCTGGTTGCGTCTCTTCGACAGAGCCGATGTTCAGCTCTCGTGGGGCAGCGCCGGAACAGATCTCTGCTTTGAGTGCGACAAACGAGATGCAAATGCAGGAACAGACAAACGCGCTGAACAAGATGACACGCGATATCATTCGCAAGTCGACGGTGAACGGTGCCGCGATTGGCGCAGTTGCTGGTTGTGGCTTGGTTCTCTTATCCCCGAGTAATGCAAAGAACTGTGTCACGGGCGCTTTGGCTGGCGGTGTCGTTGGTGCCACTGTTGGTGCTGCGCAGGGTAAGAAACAGGCCGCAAAACGAGTTGAGCTTGTTTCGCCCAGCGCTTTGGTCCGCTCTATCGGAAAAGCGGATGATCGCATGGATGTTGTATCCCGCGACTTACCGCAGCTGTTGAAGCAGCAAGACGCAGAGCTTGCTTCGCTGAATGCGGAAATGACATCAGGCCAGATCACCAAAGATCAATTTACGCACCGTTTTCAAGTGATCAAAGCCAGCCGCGTACAATTGGCTGAGGCGCTAAGCCTGAGTGCTGCGCAAGCAAACGAGGCACATCGCAACCTTCAAGCCGCGCAAGCCAAGGGTCAAACTGGCCTTGATTGGCACTTAAGCGCGACGAAAAATCTTGCACGAGACGCGACATCTGCGCGTTCTGCCATCTCTCTTTTTTAAGAAAAACTATTGTTTTCAGATTATTCAGCCGTCTATTGGGGCGGCAGATTGCCGTTAACACGCTAAAGGAGAGTTAACAAAAGGCGAAAGACGCAACAACTATCTAAAAGCCCAAAACAATCCACAATTTTGCCCAATATCAGCGGCCTACTGACCTCAAGTTGGTAACGTCGGGTGGAGTGAAGAGTATGTATCGAGGATTAGCATGTGGCATCGCGATTGCCGTTACAGGTTTGGTCGCAGGATGTGTGACACAAGACGAAGCTTCCTTTTCGGCACGCAATGCTCAAGTTGAAATAGAACTTCGCAGCTATGTTCGTGGACAATCTAACGAGCTCTTGGAACTGACAGAGCGGCTTTTGAGCACGTCTCAAAAAAGCAAGACCTCTTCACGCAAAATGGGTCGAACTCTGGACGAAACTATCACCTTGATGGATCAGATCCATATGAACCTACCCTCCCTTCTGGCCGCTCAAGACGTTGAGATCGCAGATCTGCGTCAGCAAGTAACTGACGGTGCGTTGGACAAAGCGACCCTAAAAACGCGCACAAATGACATCGCGACCTATCGTAAAGCTCTTCTAAGATCGCTAAATGCAAGTGCGGCGCGCGCAGGTTCTACGGTTCAAGCGTTGAATGGATTAGGACGCGATGATCTGATGCAGCTCTCAGGTATTGCGCAAGACTTGTCACGCGACCTAGATGCCGTGCGCACCATGATTGAAATGCAGCTCTAAACCCTAACGCGGGCTGCGCTTGGCAAGAATGCGCTGCAAAGTACGGCGGTGCATGTTCAAGCGACGCGCTGTTTCGCTGACATTGCGATCGCACAACTCATAGACACGCTGGATATGTTCCCAACGCACGCGATCCGCACTCATCGGGTTTTCCGGGGGCGGTGGTAACTCATCGCCGCTCGCCAAAAGCGCGTTGGTGATATCATTGGCATCCGCGGGCTTGGATAAATAATCAATCGCGCCGATCTTCACGGCGGCCACCGCAGTTGCGATTGCACCATAGCCTGTCAGTACGATCACACGACAATCGGGACGCTTTTCGCGCAGAACTTCGACAACGTCTAAACCGTTCCCATCTTCAAGGCGCAAATCCACAACAGCGTAAGCAGATGGACGCGCTGTCGCAATCGCGCTTCCCGCAGCGACGGAGCCTGCTGTTTCGACCTCAAAGCCACGTTTCTCCATGGCTTTGGCAAGACGGCGCAGAAACGGCTCGTCATCGTCCACAAGCAAAAGTGACTTGTCGTCACCAAGGTTTTGAGCAGCATTAGTGTTCATGCGGGGATCCCCGGGGCATTAGCGTCGTTTACGAACCCTACGCCTAAGCTGTTGGACGGTCAAACCTTTGCGCACTCTAAGAGTTTTTCACAAAGCACTGGATCGTATCGGCCATCTGCTCGGGTTGGATTTCGCGTCGGAAGAATTCGACAAATCCATACTCAGGTAGGACAAGGTATGAGAAAGTCGAATGATCGACGAGATAGAACTCATCGTCCGCGGGCTGAGCTTTGTAATAGGTGCGATACGCTTGGCTCGCTGCTTTCACCTGTGCAGGAGATCCGGTCAGTCCGATCATACGTTCGTGCAGATTGTCAGCGAATTCACCAACAACTTCAGGCGTGTCACGATTTGGATCGATTGAGATGAAAACAGGGGTGATCTCTGTTCCGCGCTCAAGCAACACGTCCGTTGCCTCTGCGTTACGCGACAGATCAAACGGGCAAACATCAGGACAGAAGGAATATCCGAAATAGATCAAAGTCGGCTCTGTGATGACATCCTTCTCCGTCACCTCTGCTCCGGTTTTGTCGATCAAGGTGAAAGGACCACCGATCTGGCCTCCGCCCCCCGCGACCTGACCGATCCGGCATTGCGCGAATTGATCCTTTGGTGCGCCAAAAAACGTCAGCACCAAAAAAAGACCCAAACAAAGAGCAACGGCAAGTACTGCGAGAATTGCAAGTAAGCGGGTCATAGACATCTCCGGCTGTGGCGGTCAAATTGAGAGGGCGTAAATCTCGCTCTGACTATCACTGTCGCGCCACGATGCATATGCACCAATGTGTGAAGTCGTGCGACAAAAAGGACCACTTGGCAGATGGCATATACCGTTCCCTATTCGCCTTCAGGCACGCAACGCCATAACTGGATACGTTTGCGCACGATCACCATGCTGCGTTGGACTGCGATTCTTGGTCAGCTGATCGCGATCATCGTGGCACAGAACATGTATAACCTGCAGTTAGAGCTTGGATTGTGCTATCTTGTCATCGGCGCCTCTGTAATCGGCAATCTTGTGGCAATCTTCCACTTCCCCGAAAACAAGCGTTTGTCAGAAACAGAAAACCTTTTGATGGTGATGTTTGATCTGCTGCAACTGTCGTTCTTACTGTTCTTGACGGGTGGTCTTCACAACCCCTTCTCTTTACTGATCCTTGGCCCTGTTACCGTGTCTGCTGCGGTAATGTCGCTACGCTCAACTGTGCTGCTTGGCTTTTTGGCGCTGATTATTGTGTCACTGCTTGCGCAGTTTCATTTACCGCTTCGAACAGAGCAGGGGTTTATCCTTCAAATCCCTCAGGTTTTTGTTTTTGGAAATTGGGTCGCTACAGTGATCGCGCTGCTTTTTCTCAGCGCATATAGTTGGAAAACCGCGAACGAAATGCACATGATGGCCGAAGCGTTGCAAGCCACACATCTCGCATTATCACGCGAACAAAAGCTCACCGATATTGGCGGTGTCGTCGCGGCTGCCGCACATGAGCTTGGCACACCACTTGCGACGATCAAACTGGCAAGCTCTGAGCTGATGGATGAGTTATCTGACAAGCCCGCTCTGGCAGAAGACGCCGCATTGATCCGCGAACAAGCGGACAGATGTCGAGAAATATTGCAGTCCATGGGGCGCGCGGGCAAAGACGATCTTCATCTGCGCAAAGCCCCCTTGAGTGCCGTGCTGGAAGAAGCCGCAGAACCGCATCTTAATCGCGGCAAGGATATCGTTTTTGAGCAAAACCTTGAGACTGAGACGCCCCAACCTGAAATTCTGCGCCGCCCAGAAATTATTCACGGCCTGCGCAACCTTGTTCAGAACGCTGTCGATTTCGCGCACGGCACTGTCTGGATGGAAACCAATTGGACGGACGATCTTATAACAATTCGTATTGTTGATGACGGCACAGGATTTCCTCCTCACCTGATCGGACGGATTGGCGATCCTTTCATGGGACGACGCAAATCAGAAAAAGAGCGCAAAGCGCGTCCCGAGTATGAAGGCATGGGGCTTGGTCTTTTCATCGCAAAGACTTTGTTGGAACGCTCTGGTGCCGAGTTGCATTTTTCGAACGGTTCCTCCCTGTTGGTACGTGAGCAAAAGCTAAAGAGGGGCGCGATTATTGACGTTATTTGGCCACGCAACAAGATTGATGCCGCCTATTCAGAGCTGGCTCAGGTGACTGGAGAAAATTTCCGCAACGCCGCGCATTAGCTTTTGACCTTAAGCATTCATTAAGAAACAGCACGCTAAATAGAGTCAAATTTTCTACAAGGCGTGCTCATGATTTTTACTCTGACTTGGATCGACATAAGCGCTATTGTTGGGGCTGCTGCGGCGACCGCCGCGTTCTTACAGGTGTTCAATAAACCAAAGACAGTGTTCGCTCCTGTGAAGCATGCAAAAATCACCTCCACTTTTGAATTTGACCTTTCAGGGACATTGGTGTGCACCAACATCGAAGCGTTTGATTTCCTGCAAAGCATAAAGTTGCCCGATCCTGATTGGGACACGTTGCACCACGCACTTAGCAGTCGGTTCGCCGACCTGCCTGACACGATTTTTGCCTGCAATCCCCCGCAGACACGTTTCTATCCCGCCCGCTCAGTGGTCGACCCCTTCACGTTAGAGATCGAGCAGCACGCAAACGGATTAACGCTCCTGATGAGCACGCGAGAAGACAACAAGTTGAACCACAATGATGTACATAATGAACTCGCTCCCCTGCCCAATCTCGCGCTTGTTAAATCAGTCAGTGAAAATGCGCCTTTTCCCGTTTGGCAAAGCAAGGCAGATGGCAGTCTTGGGTGGTCCAACGCCTTCTATCAATCGCTAAATCGTCGCGTGGCGCACAATCAAGATCAACTTTTTGAGATTACTGAAACGATGGACGCAAATGACGGTGCTCAACGCATCAAATTACGCGATAACACCAATAATCGCACCCATTGGTTTGATGTGACTCGGCAGTGTTTTGAAGACGGATATGTGAATTTTGCGATAGATGTACATGCGGTCGTAAAGGCCGAAACCGCCCAGCGTAATTTCGTGCAAACCCTTGCTAAAACATTCGCACATCTTGCAACAGGCCTCGCGATCTTTGATCGCAATCGCCAATTAGTCCTGTTCAATCCTTCGCTTTTTGACCTAACAGATTTGCGACCCGAGTTTCTGACAACGCGTCCGAACCTGTTTTCCTTCTTTGATCAATTGCGCGACAAGCAGATCATGCCAGAACCCAAAAGCTACGCGAATTGGCGCGAACGCATTGCCGATGTTATCACAGCCGCAAGCGACGATAATTTCAGCGAAACCTGGCACCTACCAAATGGCCTGACTTACCGTGTCACGGGCCGACCCCATCCAGACGGGGCAATTGCGTTCCTGTTTGAAGACATCAGTGCAGAAATTTCCCTAACACGCCGTTTTCGTGACGAAGCAGACGTCACACATTCTGCGCTGGATGCGCTTGATCAAGCCATAGCGATCTTTAATCGTGCGGGCTTCGTTCAGTACCACAATTCCGCAATGAGGTCTTTGATCGGACAGCAGAGTGATAAAGACCTTGAAGATATGTGCGTGCGTGATGTGACCCGCCTATGTCAGCGCACCTGCAAGCCTAGCCCGGTTTGGGGCGAAATTCGCAACTTCGTTATCGAAAATGCAGAGCGCGAAACATGGAGCGCACCATTGCAAAGCAAAGACGGCCAAACGCTTGCGCTCAAGGTTTCGCCACTCGCGTCCGGCGCAAGCTTGATCGCCCTAACCCCTGAGGCACCAAGCGGAGCCGCGCCCAGTCGCATCGCGATCCCTAGAAAACGCATCACCGCGTCCAATTCAGCGGTCGCGTAAACACAATTCGCGGTTCCCCCGCCCTCGAAAGCACCGTAGCTTGATCACATGTTGATCGAGCTGCCAAACCAAATCCTCAATACATCTGACGAGACTGCAGACCTCGCGGCGCGCATCGGGGCTCAGTTGCGCATTGGCGACACGCTGCTTTTGCAAGGTGACATCGGGGCTGGCAAAAGCTTTTTCGCACGCGCCTTGATCCAGTCTTTGCAGGATCACCCGGAGGACGTGCCCTCCCCCACTTTCACGCTTGTACAAACCTACACCACAAACATTGGCGAGGTTTGGCATGCCGATCTTTATCGTCTGAACGACCCAAGCGAAGCAGAGGAACTTGGCTTGGCCGAAGCCTTCAGTGACGCAATTTGTTTGATCGAATGGCCTGATCGACTGGCAAACTTAGTGCCTCCCGATGCGATCACCCTCTTCTTTACCACTTTGGCAAACGATGACATGCGTCAGATATCATTCTCAGGCGGCACACAGTCGCTAAGATCCCGAATTTCGAAAGCCCTTCTATGACGACACGCGAACAAGTAATCTCGGGTTTTATAGGAACGACAAATTGGAAATCCGCACGATACACGCTCCTTGCTGGCGATGCATCGATGCGAAAATATTTGCGACTAGGTCCCGGTGATGATGGTCGGATCGCGGTGCTGATGGACGCCGATCCTGCACTTGGCAACAATGTTGGCCCCTTCGTCAGAATCACGAACTACCTGCGCAGTATCGATCTAAGTGCGCCAGAGATTTTCGCCACCGATCCAGTACAAGGCCTCTTAATTATCGAAGACCTTGGTGATGCGCTTTTTGCGCGGGTTGTTGCGCAGGACCACACACTTGAAGAACCACTCTACACTGCAGCAACTGACACTTTGCTCCACCTTCACAACGCGGCTCCACCAACCCTCACGACATACGATGCAACGGTCATGACCAACATGGCCGCGCTAGCCTTTGATTGGTATCAACACGGTGCGTCCGACGCGGTAGATATTAACGCCAAAACCGGCTTTTCTGATGCATTTTTCAATTTATTAGACACTAAAATTACCCCACCTAGCGTTCTTATCCAGCGCGACTATCACGCAGAAAATCTACTCTGGTTACCAGAGCGTGAGGGCATCGCGCGCGTTGGTTTGTTGGACTATCAAGACGCACAACTTGGCCACCCCGCTTATGATCTCGTTTCACTGCTTAAAGACGCGCGCCGCGATGTGCCCGAAGCAATTGAGGAGAAAATGATCGCCCATTACATCGAGGCCTCTGGAACGGATGCGCAAGATTTTCGTGACGCTTATCATCTGCTAGGCCTGCAACGTAACCTTCGCATTCTGGGTGTATTCGCGCGGCTTTCGATGCAATTTGGAAAGCCCTCCTATATTGATTTGATCCCACGCGTTTGGGACTTCATCCAGCGCGATCTAAACCATCCAGTTAACGCGAAAGTCGCCAACCTGATCACCACCGCGCTTCCTGCGCCTACGCCCGAAATCCTCCAACGATTGAAAGACAAATGCGCGACAGTCCCAACGTTATAATGCTCTTCGCTGCCGGTTTTGGCACTCGCATGGGCGCGCTTACCGCGAACACGCCCAAACCCCTAGTACAAGTCGCAGGTCGCGCGTTGATTGATCACGCTTTAACAGAGGTGGAGGCGGTCACCCTCGAAACGAAGGTAGTGAATTGTCACTATTTTCCCGAGCAAATCAAAGCTCACTTCAGAGACCAAGACGACATAACGATTATCGAAGAAGTCGGCGAGATTTTAGAAACTGGCGGCGGTCTTAAAAACGCGTTGCCCCTGCTTGGTGATGGCCCTGTGTTTACTATGAATACGGATGCCGTTTGGAGTGGTGAAAATCCACTGAACGCACTATTGAAGGCGTGGAATCCCGCCAAAATGGATGCGCTTTTGCTATGCGTTCCCAAAGCGAATGCAATTGGGCATGAGGGGCGAGGAAATTTGCATTTGGCGCAGGACGGGCAACTCTCTTATGGCGCGGGCAGCATCTATACGGGCCTTCAAATCGTCAAGACTGCCGCCCTCAACGAGATTAAACAAAGCTCATTTTCGGTAAAGCTTCTTTGGGAAAAGTATTTTGCAGAAAACCGAATGTACGGATTAGAGTTTGATGGCAAATGGTGTGATGTAGGGACGCCAGAGGGTGTGAAATTGGCCGAAGCCATGCTCGCAGGTCGCGATGTTTGAGGCGCAAGAAACCCCACGCATATTTGCGCTCGGCCTTGGTGTTGATTTTCCAAAGGCGCTTGTTAAGGGCGTACTAGATCGTACTCAAAATAATGCGCCAACCGACATCGCGCAGATACAGATCATCGTGAATACAGCGCGGATGCGGCGACGTGTGAGCACCCTTTTCATTGATGGAAAGGCCAAGCTTTTACCGCAGATCACTCTACTGGGGAACATCGGAAAACACCCCAAGTTTCATGCGATCCCCCAAGCGATCTCCCCTCTATCGCGGCGCATCGAAATCATCGCGCTGGTTGACGCATTGTTGCGGCGCAATCCTGCTTTGGCCTCCCGCAGTTCGCTTTTTGATTTAGCGGATTCACTTGCTGGTCTCATGGATGAAATGCAGGGCGAGGGCGTACCGCTAGAGGATATTTCAAACCTCGAAGTTACCGACATTTCCGGCCATTGGGCGCGAGCGCAGGAATTTATCAGCATTGTTGGTCGCTTCCTTGATCTCTCGCAAGTACGCCCCGATAACGAGGCACGCGCACGCGCTGTGGTTCTTGCCCAGATTGCGGATTGGCAAATCAATCCACCAACACATCCTGTGATTTTGGCGGGCTCAACAGGGTCACGCGGCACCACTGCTTTGTTGATGGAAGCCATCTCAAAACTTCCTCAGGGTGCCGTTATTCTGCCCGGCTTTGACACTGATACGCCACCCGAAGTTTGGGAAGAGCTGATCGCGGATCACCCAACGCGCATGGACCCAGAAGATCACCCGCAATATCGCTTTGCAAACCTGTTGAAATCGCTTTCCATGCATCCAAAAACCGTACCGCTTTGGCATGACACGCCTCCAGTGGACACCGCCCGCAATAAGGTTGTCTCGCTCGCTTTGCGCCCCGTTCCCGTGACAGACGGATGGCTGCGCGACGGTCCTAATCTGGGCGACCTGCCAAGCGCAATGCAGCACGTCACACTTTTGGAACCGCAAACAAGCCGCGAAGAGGCGCTTGCCATCGCAATGCGGCTTCGCTTTGCTGCTGAACAGGGAAAAACGGCCGCACTTATCACTCCGGATCGCATGTTAACCCGTCAAGTCACCGCAGCTTTGGATCGCTGGGATATCAAACCCGACGATAGCGCGGGTTTGCCGTTGCAGCTTTCCCCACCAGGTCGGTTTTTGCGTCATGTGCTTGAGTTGTTCACGCGACCGCTTGATGCAGAAGCTTTGTTGACGCTACTAAAGCACCCCCTGACACATACGGGTTCAGAGCGCGGAACGCATCTTTTGTTAACCCGCGAGCTAGAGCTTTCGATCCGCAAGAACGGCCCCGCTTTCCCGACCAAAGACAGCCTTTTGGCTTGGGCGAAAGATAACAAGCTGGACGGTGCTAAAAGCTGGATTGACTGGGTCGCAAACACATTTTGCGGGCATCTTTGCGATGGTCCTCAGAACGCAGTCGAGCTGGCCGAACGTCACATAGGTTTAGCTGAGCGCATCTCCCAAGGGGCGCAAGATGTGGGCACGGGTGACCTTTGGAAAGAAGGCGCAGGCCGCGAGGCGATGTCGCAATGGGTTGCGCTGCGTTCCAATTTGGATGCTTTGCCTGATCTCTCCACACGTGATTACGCTGATCTTTTTGGTGGTGTTCTGTCGCGCGGCGAAGTGCGCAATCCTGATGCGGGTCATCCGAACGTGTTGATCTGGGGAACGCTCGAAGCGCGCGTTCAGGGCGCGGACTTGCTAATACTCGCGGGTCTAAACGAGGGTAGCTGGCCCGAAGCACCCAGCCCCGATCCTTGGCTCAACCGCCGTATGCGCGCAGATGCAGGGCTTTTGTTGCCTGAACGCCGTATCGGTCTGTCCGCACATGATTTTCAGCAAGCGATTGCCGCACCTGAAGTCTGGCTTACCCGCGCCCAGCGCTCTGATGATGCACAAACTGTACCCTCGCGATGGCTCAATCGGTTAACTAATTTGATGAACGGGTTGCCTGACCAAGACGGACCAGTCACAATCGAACAGATGCAAACGCGTGGCAACGATTGGCTAGAACGGGCGCATCAGCTTGAGACCCCTATTGGGGCGAACCCAGCTAAACGCCCTTCCCCAAAACCCGCGATTGAAGTTCGGCCAAATCAGCTGTCTGTCACGGAAATCAAAACGCTCGTACGCGATCCCTATGAAATCTATGCCAAGCATGTTTTACGATTGGCACCGCTCGATAGTCTCGTGAAAACCGCTGATGCGCGTTTGCGCGGGATCGCGGTGCATCAGGTGTTTGAGGATTTCGTACGCAGTTGGGACAAAGGGGAAACCGCCGCTGATCTCATGGCACACGCGAAGCGTATTTTTGATAGCGATGTGGATTGGCCTTCCGCGCGCCTGATGTGGGCCGCGCGCATCGCACGTTTGGCTGACGATTTCGTCGCTGAGGAGCGCGAAAGGCAAAAAATTGCTATGTCGTCTCGCTTGGAAGTGAAGGGTGAAAGCACCCTCCCCGAACTCGGCTTTACGTTGACTGTTAAGGCTGATCGCATTGATCTCGACGAGCGCGGCGGCGCATATCTGTATGACTACAAAACGGGCGCAATTCCGAGCAAACCCCAACAACTCGCCTTTGATATGCAGCTCTTACTAGAGGCCGCGATGGCGGAGCGTGGTGACTTTGATAGCCTACATCCGCGACACATTGAGGGCGCGACATATCTTGGCGTCGGCTCTGGTACAAAATCAGTGGAAGCGCCTTTGGATGACAAACCAACAGCACAAGTTTGGGCAGAACTTTACAAGCTGATTTCAGACTATCAAGTGTCTAATAAAGGCTTTACGGCCCGACGCGCGATGGAGAAGTCAAAAGGTTTCGGACGCTACGATCAGCTTTCCCGCTTTGGGGAATGGGATGAAACGGATCAGCCCGACGATGGTGGAGTGCGCTCATGAACGCACGGAATGACGCGTCCCAAGCCCAAGTCGATGCCGCGCGCCCACGCATGTCCACGTGGCTATCCGCCAATGCGGGTTCCGGCAAAACTCGCGTGTTGACGGATCGCGTCGCGCGCCTGTTGCTCGCCCAAGTTCCACCGGAACGCATTTTGTGTTTGACCTACACCAAAGCCGCTGCCGCAGAAATGCAGAACCGCTTGTTCAAACGCCTTGGTGAGTGGGCAATGCTTGAGAACAGCGCATTGCGTGAGGCGCTTCGCGAATTAGGCGAAGAGGGTGGGATTGACAAAAACGCACTCCGCATGGCCCGCACGCTTTTTGCGGCTGCAATCGAAGCACCCGGTGGCTTGAAGATCCAAACGATCCACTCCTTCTGCTCCACCGTTTTGCGGCGCTTTCCGCTAGAGGCAAATGTCAGTCCGCAGTTTGCTGAAATGGAAGAGCGCGCCGCCGAATTGCTGCGCGAGGAGTTGATCGAAGACATGGCGTCCGGCGAAGATGCGACGTTGATCATGAATCTTGCGACAATAACGGGCGCCTATGATCTGACCGAACTCAGTGGTGAGATTGTTGGGCAACGCATTGCATTGATCGCGCCACCAACCGACGATGCAGTATTTGCCGCCTATGATCTCGACCCCTTGATGAGCGAAGAGCAAATTGCCGCCTCCGTCTTTATGGGCGGTGAGGCAGATCTGCTGTCAGCACTCGTCAACGTGCTTAACACATCGAGCGTGACGGACGTGAAGATGGCTGCAAAGTTAACCACGATCACGGCACTTGATGCGAGCGCTTTGCCAATTTTGGAAGATGCCTTTCTCCTTAAGAAAGATGGTAGCGCCAAGGTCGGGAAGATCCCAGCGAAAGGCGTGCAAAAGGATTTCGTCGCATATCAGGATGCGCTTGATGCTTGGATCTTTCGCGTTGAGGCCGCGCGCGGCTCACGCCTAAAGCTTGCGGCGGTTCAGAAAACGCTGCACCTCAACCGTTTCGCTGCCGCTTTCCTAACACGCTATGAGGCAAGCAAACAGGCGCGCGGATGGCTTGATTTTGACGATCTCATCCTGAAAACACGCGATCTTCTCGCCAATTCTGAGATGGCGCAATGGGTCCTCTATAAACTAGACGGCGGCATCGATCATATTCTGGTGGACGAAGCCCAAGACACCAGCCCGACGCAATGGGATGTGATTGAACGGCTGACCTCCGAAATTACAGCAGGTGATGGCGCACGAGGTGAGGTGCCGCGGACGATCTTTGTTGTCGGTGATAAAAAGCAGTCGATTTATTCGTTCCAAGGCGCTGATCCGCGTGAGTTTGACCGCATGCGCAGCGAGTTTGACGTGCGACTACGCCCCACCAATTCTCCCTTGGTTCCTGCTGAGTTACATTACTCTTTCCGCTCTTCCCAGTGTATTTTGGAGTTGGTTGATAAAGTGTTTGAAGACCACCCCACCGCTGGTTTTAGCGGTTCCAATCATCTTGCGTTTGAAGGTGGCCCACCTGGTCGCGTCGATATTTGGCCCGCCATTCCAAAGGCTGAAAAACTCGATGGCGGCGACTGGTCAGACACGGTCGATAAGCTGGGTGAGAACGATGAAACCGTCCTGATGGCGCACCGCATCGCAGATGAAATTGCGCGCATGACCGGACCTATGGGCGAGGCCCTTTTTGACAAAGGGATCTTTCGCAAAGTGCGCGCAGGCGATGTTTTGATCCTTGTTCAACGTCGATCTGATCTGTTCGAAGAAATCATTCGTGCGTGCAAAACCAAAGGCCTGCCGATTGCTGGCGCAGATCGCCTGAAAGTTGGTGCTGAAATGGCAGTGCGCGACTTGCAAGCTTTGTTAAGTTTTCTAGCGACGCCCGAGGATGATTATTCCCTCGCCGTTGTCTTAAAATCTCCGCTGTTTGGGTGGAGCGAAAAGCGGCTTTTCGATCTTGCCCATGATCGCAGTGGACGTTTCTTATGGCAAGAATTGCGCTCGCGAAAGAACATGCATTCCGATGTGCTTCACATACTTGAAGATTTGCGCAAGCAGGCAGATTTTCTTCGTCCGTATGATCTGATTGAACGCGTTTTGACGCGCCATAATGGACGTCGTCATTTCGTTGGTCGTCTTGGGCGAGAGGCGGAAGACGGAATTGACGCACTCCTTGCTCAGGCGCTGTCGTTCGAGCGCTCCCGCATTCCTTCGCTGACCGGGTTTCTTACGTGGATGGAAAGCGATGACCTGACGATAAAGCGCCAACTTAGCCAAGATAGAGACGAAATACGGGTAATGACGGTACATGGTGCAAAAGGTCTAGAAGCACCGATTGTGATCATGCCGGAGACGCAAAAACGTAAAAGCCCCGGTGGTGGTTCCTTGATCAAAATGGATGATCTAGTGGGGTGGAGCGTGCGCAATGAAGATGCGCCCGACATTATAAAGACCGCCAAAGCACAACGCGAAGAGCGTCAAGCGGAAGAGCGGATGCGCCTGTTGTATGTGGCGATGACTCGCGCTGAGAAATGGTTGATTTTGGGAGCGGCGGGTGACCTTGGCAAGACTGACGATGAAAGCTGGTACGGCCTTGTGAGTGCCGCTGCGCGCGAGCGTCCGCATGTGGAATATGACTTTGCCTTTGGCAAAGGTCTGCGCATTGAGCCTGTACCTTGGGGCGATGTTGAAGAGACTCCTAAGCAAGCGCCGCTCGCACAATCGATCGAATTGGACCCACTGTTTCGCGAAGCTATTTCAATAACCGTACCCAGTGAAACGACGATCAGCCCATCAAACCTTGGTGGTGCAAAGGCGCTGCCAAGCGAAACCGGTTTGGATGAAGAAGCCGCAAAAATGCGCGGGACGCAGGTGCATTTACTTCTCGAACATTTCTCGCAAACGCCCGTCGATAAGTGGGACACCATCGCTGAAGCGCTGCTTCCCGACACACCCTACCTTAACGACCTTATCGTTGAAGCAACAAAGGTAATCACCGCCCCTAACCTATCTTTCATCTTCGACCATGGTACGATGTCTGAGGTGCCAATCACCGCCACTTTGCCAAACCTTTCGAACAAACCCATTCACGGTATCATTGATCGCCTTATCGTGAACGACACCGACGTTTGGGCAATTGATTTTAAAACCAACACTGCGGTCCCTGCCGGTGCGGGCCTTTGCCCCGAAGGTCTTTTACGGCAGATGGGGGCCTATAGATCTGCTTTGCGACAAGTTTATCCGACGCATCACATTCGCACCGCCATTATCTGGACCCGCAACGCAAGCTTGATGGAATTGCCCGCGAGCCATGTTGATGCAGCAATGCGCAGAGCGGGTGCATCTATGCTCCTTGACGGCGCGACCCCCAATACCTAGGTTCGCAACCGAAGATTTATCGCGATATTCCTTAGGAGATGCTCCCATGGCCACAGTAGCCGTAACCGACGCCACATTTGACGCAGAAGTCAAAAATTCCTCCGTTCCAGTCGTTGTCGACTTTTGGGCAGAATGGTGTGGTCCTTGCAAACAAATCGGCCCAGCGCTGGAAGAATTGTCCGCTGAATACGGGGATAAGGTTAAGGTTGTGAAAGTCGATGTCGACAGCAACCCAAACTCCGCAGCGGCTATGGGCGTGCGTGGCATTCCTGCTTTGTTCATCTTCAAAGACGGCGAAGTTGTTTCCAACCGAGCGGGCGCAGCACCAAAAGCAGCGTTGCAAAGCTGGATCGACGACGCGATCTAAATCGCGTTGATAGGTTGAGGAAGGGGCGTACCAGCAGTGCGCCCTTTTGCTTTTTTAGGCTGCTTTCTTGCACCGCCCTGCTCGCCTCGCCATATAGAGACCAACAAAGATGGAGAGAGCGCATGAGCAGCAATGAATTTCCCGGCTGGCACGGCACAACGATTATCGGCGTTCGCAAAGGCGGCGAGGTGGTTATTGCGGGCGATGGTCAGGTCTCTCTCGGGCAAACGGTGATCAAGGGAACGGCGAAGAAAGTGCGCCGTTTATCCCCTGGTGGATACGATGTTGTGTGTGGGTTTGCTGGTTCTACCGCCGATGCGTTTACTTTGTTGGAACGGCTCGAAGCGAAGCTGGAAGCGACCCCCGGTCAACTTGCGCGCGCCTCTGTTGAGCTCGCCAAGGACTGGCGCACGGATAAGTATCTACAAAAACTGGAAGCGATGTTGATTGTAACGGATGGCAAAGATCTGTTCGTGATCACTGGTGCTGGCGATGTTTTAGAACCAGAGCATGATGTCACAGCTATCGGTTCTGGCGGTAACTTCGCCCTCGCCGCTGCGCGTGGCTTGATGGAGGGGGATGGCACTGCCGAAGAGATCGCGCGCAAAGCGATGGCGATTGCGTCTGACATTTGCGTCTACACCAACGGCAAACTCACCGTAGAAACGATCAAAGCATGAGCCTTGATAAAGACGATATTCGTGCCGCTGTTGCGTCCAATATTTTGACAGAACCGCAGGCTGCATCCTTGATGGCGCTGGCTGATAGTCGTCGTGGAACACGTGAAAATATGGATGGTCTCGATGAACCGTTCGAGTTGTTTCGCGGCTTTAACGAAGTGTTTATCGTTATCGGCCTCATCATTTTGTATTCTGGATGGATGGGACTGACAGGGATCAACATTTTCCTGTCTGATGATGCAAATCTTAGTACGCTAATCTACGGTGTTATTTCCATTGTCGTCACCTATTTCCTCGCAACTTATTTCACTTTGCAACGCCGCATGGTGGCTCCTTCAATCATGCTGGTTATCTTGATGGCGTTGAGTGGTTTGCAAGTCGGCGCAAGCCTCTCCAATCTGTTTGGCTTCGCGGGCGCATCGTTGGTCGCTTTCGCGGTGAGCCTTTCTGCCCTTCTTCTTGTCGCGTTTTACGCTGTGTTCCGCATTCCCATCACGGTGTTTTTCATCGCACTCGGTGTGTTCGTCGGCATCGGCGCGCTTGTCGTACAAGGTGGTGTTAACACTCCCAGCTTTAACGATTTCTTTATGCTCACGAATGATGGTCCATACGCTTATATCACGATTATCTTGGGCCTCATCGGCCTCGGCATCGCTTTGCGTTTCGACATGTCCGATCCACATCGCGTGACACGCCGTGCGTCTGCTGGGTTCTGGCTGCATGTGATTGCAGCCCCAGCGATTGTGAACACCATCGCACTGACGCTTTTTGAGAACGGAACAATCACGGCGCAAATTATCCTACTTGCCTTCCTTGCTGCCATGGCCCTCTTTGCGATGATTATTGATCGCCGTAGCTTTCTAGTGGCTGGCATCGGTTACATCGTGGCGATTGCAATCACCGTACTTGAAGGAAATGCAGCGATTGTTATCCTTATTCTTGGCCTAGGACTCGTCCTGCTGGGCGCAAAATGGGAAGGGCTGCGCGCACGCATCATGGATGCATTGCCCGGCTTTCCCGGCAAAGACAAACTACCCCCATGGGGCCTGACGGAGACTTCACTATGACCGACCTCACCCCCCGCGAAATCGTGTCCGAGCTGGATCGTTTTATCATCGGCCAGAACGATGCCAAACGTGCTGTCGCAGTCGCGCTGCGCAACCGTTGGCGGCGCAAGCAATTGGCAGACGATCTACGTGACGAGGTTTATCCCAAGAATATTCTTATGATTGGGCCAACTGGTGTGGGTAAGACTGAAATCTCTCGCCGCCTCGCCAAACTCGCGCGCGCACCGTTCATCAAGGTCGAAGCGACAAAATTCACCGAAGTCGGTTACGTGGGCCGCGATGTGGAGCAGATCGTTCGTGACTTGGTTGAAAATGCGATTAGCGAAACACGCGAGTACATGCGCGAGGATGTGAAGTCCAAAGCAGAAGCCGCTGCGGAGGAGCGCGTGATCGAAGCGATTGCAGGCGAAGGTGCGCGTGATGCAACCCGTGAGATGTTCCGCAAAAAGCTGCGCTCTGGCGATCTGGATAACACAGTGATCGAGTTAGAAATCGCGGATACCTCCAACCCCATGTCGGGTTTCGAAATTCCAGGACAACCAGGTTCTAACATGGGCATGATGAACATTGGTGATCTGTTTGGCAAAGCCATGGGCGGACGCACGACGCGCAAGAAGATGACCGTTTCGGAAAGCTACGATGTGCTGATTGGCGATGAAGCTGACAAACTGCTTGATGATGAAAGCGTGACGCGTGCTGCTTTGGAGGCGGTGGAGCAGAATGGCATCGTCTTCCTTGATGAGATCGACAAAGTCTGCACCCGCGCGGATGCTCGCGGCGGTGATGTATCACGCGAAGGTGTGCAGCGTGATTTACTTCCTTTGATAGAAGGCACAGTCGTCAGCACCAAGCATGGCCCTGTGAAAACTGATCATATCCTGTTTATCGCATCTGGTGCATTTCATATCGCCAAGCCGTCAGATCTGTTGCCCGAACTTCAGGGTCGCTTGCCGATCCGCGTTGAATTGCGCGCGCTGACAGAAGAAGATTTTGTTCGCATTCTGACAGAAACAGACAACGCTCTGACGCGCCAATATACAGCGTTGATGCAAACCGAAGAAGTGATCGTGTCCTTTACAGATGATGGTATTGCCGCGCTGGCAAAGATCGCGGCAGAGGTTAATCAAAGCGTCGAGAACATCGGTGCACGACGTTTGTATACGGTGCTTGAGCGTGTGTTCGAAGAATTGTCTTTCACCGCGCCAGATCGTGGCGGCGAAGAAATTTCAGTTGATTCCGCCTTTGTAGAGACTTATTTGGGTGAACTTTCCCGATCTACAGACGTCTCCCGCTATGTTTTGTAATTTCGCGTGAGCACGCTTAGCGACTATCTGCAAAATAACGCAAGATGGCTAACAGCTGGCATTCTGCTGACCTGTTTGTCTAGCTTTGGGCAAACCTTTTTCATCGCTCTGTTCGCCGATGATATTCAAAGCGTATTCGAACTAAGCCATGGCGGATGGGGCTCGATGTACACTGCCGGCACGACGGCTTCGGCAATAGTGATGGTCTGGGCAGGGCGACAAGCAGACGTCTTTCGCGTGCGCACCTTAGGTGTGCTTAGCTTACTCGCCCTAGCGCTAGCCTGCGTCGCGATGGCGTTAAACCCATGGCTTTGGGCACTCCCGTTCGTAATTTTCGCGTTGCGCCTGACCGGGCAAGGAATGATGAGCCACATCGCCGCCGTCGCGATGGCACGCTGGTTTGTTGCGACTCGCGGGCGCGCTTTGTCGATTTCCGCTCTAGGGTTTTCTATCGGGCAAGCCTTCCTTCCAATCGCCGTTGTCGCGCTGATGGCGTTTCTTGATTGGCATGTGATCTGGCTGCTCTGCGCTGGTATTTCACTGATCGGCATTCCAATTCTCATGATGCTTTTATCCAAAGAACGCACGCCCGCGTCGATGACTGAAAGCAGCGAAAGCCTCGGGATGAATGGGCGGCATTGGAGCCGAAATGAGATGCTCAAACATCCGCTCTTTTGGCTGATGGTCCCTGCGATCCTTGGGCCGTCGGCGTTCAGCACGGCGTTCTTTTTCCATCAGGTGCATTATGCGTCGGTCATTGGAATCAGCACGATGCAGATGGTTAGTTACTTCCCGTTTTTCACCGCAATGATTGTAATAGCGATGATCTTAACGGGGATGCTTGTCGATCGTTTTGGCACCCCGCGTTTGCTGCCCTATCACCAACTTCCTATGGTCGCGGCCTTTGCAATATTTTCGACTCACATCTTAGGACTTGGCTGGGGATTCTTTTTCCTCGCACTCACCGCTGGCGCGCAAACGACATTGATTGCCGCCTTTTGGGCAGAGTTTTACGGCACCGCACACCTAGGCGCGATCAAGGCGATTGCGGCTGCTGTCATGGTGCTTGGCTCTGCGATTGGACCAGGGCTGACAGGTATTCTGATCGACTTTGGCATTGGGCTCGAAGCTCAATACGCATGGGTCGCTATCTACTTTGTGCTCGCGTCAATTTCGATCTGGATCGGCGTCTCAAACGCGCAAAAGTCATTACCGAGCACGGCGTAAATAGACGTAGTATGCTCCCGCGCCACCATGTTTGATATGGCTTTCGGTCACCTGCAAAACCGCTGACGAGACAGGGGCCATCGTTAGCCAAATCGGCACTTGCCGCTTAAGCGCGCCCATGCGTTGCGGCGCAATTGCTCCCAACTCCTCGCGCTTGCCACCTTTGCCAGTAATCACCAAAACAAGGCGTCTGCCATTCGCTTGCGCAGTCATAATGAAAGAGATCAGTGCCGGATGCGCCTGTGCAACAGTCATTCCGTGCAGGTCAATACGACCTTCAGGTTTGAGCTTGCCGCGCTGCATCGTCTTATAGGATTTCGCGTCCATCTTGACAGGCGCGCTGCGCAAACGCTCACTGAGCGCAGGCAATACATCCCGCATTTCGCGGGTGGACGTTGGCAAAGCTCCCAAAGAGAAAGGTGCAATCGGCTTTGCTTCGCGCTTTTTCGGGGCCTCTTGCAAAGGCGCGTCAACGATCAAGCTACGCCGCAGTGGGGCAAGGCGTTCTGTCGTGCTTGCTACTTGATTCCATAGATCAAGCTCGTCCGGCTTCACACGGCGGCGCGACATCTTACTGAACGTTCTCTGGCAAATAGGCGTATGCGCGCTGGATAGGCATCAGCACAACCATGCGGCCTGGATCACGAAGCCGGCCCGCCTCTTTACCCGCTTGATCGCCAGTCCCAAAGAACACATCCGCTCGCTGTGCACCCTTAATCGCGGATCCAGTGTCCTGCGCGATCATCAATCGACGGAGGGGCGCTTTCCCATCCTTTTCAATCCAAACGGGCGCGCCAAGAGGTGTGAATTTCGGATCAACCGCGATAGATCGCATCGTCGTGATCGAGCGGTTCATCGCACCAAGCGGGCCTTTATCGGCAGGCACTTCGCTTACTTCGCGGAAGAATACATAAGATGGATTGTGAAACAGCAGTTCTTTGCCTTCTTTGGGATTACGTCGTACCCAATTTTTGATGACTTCGGAAGAAACCTGATGCGGCTCATAAATCCCTCGCCGCACCATTTCCTGCCCTATCGAACGGTAATTGTGGCGGTTTGACCCACCAAACCCAACACGCAGAAAGCTACCATCCGGCAAACGCACGCGGCCTGATCCTTGAATTTGCAAAAAGAACAGCTCAACAGGATCATCGACATAGCAAATTTCAAGGTTGAGACCGTCCATCACACCGTCTTCGAGAATTTGTCGCCGCGTGTACCATTGGCCCGCAGTCTTAGCATCGCGCGGCATGGTATAAATCGGATATTTGTAGAGTGCAGTGCGCTTGCGTGATCCGTCGAGTTCGGGTTCAAAATAACCGGTGAACATCGCGTCTTTGCCATCTTCAATTAGCAATGGGCGAAAGAACAATTCAAAGAACGCTCGGGCATTCTTTTGATTATTTGCGGTGCGACATAACGTTTGCCAATCGGGTGTTTTCATATCGCGACATGTGTTGCGAAACGTATCAAGCGCCGCTTGATGATCATCTTCTGCCCAACCATCAAGGCCTTTGAAATCGAGAATGCTGTAGACGGTTTCCGCCTGCGCAGAGGCACTCATTAAAACGCCCCCTGCGAATAGTAATGCCCTAAGGGCACGGATCATTCGCCAGTGGCAACAAGTTGCCAGTTTGGATCATCAGACCCCATCTTACGCGCGAAGGTCCAAATGTCTTTCTGACGCTTCACTTTTTTCGCATCGCCTTCAACGATTTCACCCGCGTTATCACGCACAACAGATGTCATTTCGCCGATGAACTTTACGGAGACCTCACCAATCCCGTTTTCGTCATCAAATGTCGCATCAGCCAATGACATTTCGCGAATGCCGACAAACTCGGCCTCAACAGTCAGGCCTTGCTTTGCGCGCATTTCAACGACTTCCGCGAAGCTGGCATAGACGTCATCATCAAGGAATGGCTTGATGTCTGCCATTTCGCCGCGCTCGAATCCGATGAGGATCATTTCATAAGCGCCGCGCGCGCCGCCGAGGAAATCAGACACGCCAAACGATGGCTCTGCTGCTTTCATCTTCGCCAATGCTTCGGCCGCTTCGGGCATACCGTCGGTGTGATCCGCAATATCAGGGTCGGGACCACCTTCGATGACTTCAAACTCGGGTCGTTTGCGACCAGAGGGCACTTGGGCTGGCGGCTGCTCAAAGCCCTCCCGCGTTCCAAGCACGTTTTTAAGGCGCAAAATAAGAAAAACCGCGATGCCGGCAAGCACCAAAAGCTGGATAATGGGCGAATTCATGAATGGGTCGTCCTCTAAAGCATAGCAACACGTTACTTGAGGACTTATGTACGCAAGGGCGGCGGTCAAGTCCATTCTGCCCCCAGGTGATAGGAGAACACTAAAGATGTGGTTATTTTTGGCCTTTTTGTCGGTTCCTTTGATAGAAATCGCTCTGTTTATCCAAATTGGTGGAGCGATTGGTCTCTGGTCCACACTCGGAATCGTTGTTTTGACGGCCGTGATTGGCACTTTCCTGGTCAGAACGCAGGGTGCTTTGGCGATGAACAGCCTACGACAATCGTTTGGAACGCTCTCTGATCCGTCCGAACCGCTGGCGCACGGGGCTATGATCCTTGTATCCGGCGCGCTTTTGCTAACGCCAGGATTTTTCACCGATGCTGTTGGTTTTGCACTGCTTATTCCGGGCGTACGGTCCGCTGTGTTTCGCTATCTTAAATCCCGTATCAAAGTGCAGAGTTTTGAAATGGGCGGCCATCCGCGTCAGCGTCCGCAAGAAGCGGACATTATCGATGGTGAATTCGAAGAAGTGCCACGTGATCCAAATGCGCCACCTTCTGGTTGGACCAAGCATTGAGGCCCGCGCATCTTGCTGATAAGCACCGTGCCAACTGACATTTTACCGGAGAATTCCAATGGCTGAAAACGAAACAGCAGCAGAGGGGGCAGCAGCCCCAGAGGCACCGCAGATCAAGATGAACATCCTCGCGCAATACATTCGCGACATGTCATTTGAAAACATACTTGCACAGAAAGGCATTCAGGGCGAAGTGAACCCAGACGTCAGTGTTCAGGTGAACTTGGACGCGAAAAAGCGCACTGCCGAGCACCAGTTTGAAGTGATCACCAAGGTTCAGATCAGCTCCAAGGTTAAGGAAAGCGATCAGCAGTTGTTCTTGCTTGAGCTTGAATATGCAGGCGTTTTCCACATCGAAGGTGTGCCAGAAGATCAAATGCACCCATTCTTGTTGATCGAGTGCCCGCGCATGACATTCCCGTTCGTGCGCCGCATCGTATCAGACGTGACGCGCGATGGTGGCTTTCCACCGCTCAACCTTGAGAACATCGATTTTGTCGCTTTGTACCGCAATGAAATCGCGCGCCGTCAAGCGGATGCAGCAGCACAAGTCAAGCCTAACTAAAGGGCTTAACCAAGCTTAGACCAAAGTGCATCCTCGCCAAGTTTCTCAACGAAGGCTGTATGCGCTTTGGCTTCTTCCTCGGTGATCCGAGAGGGAAGTGGGGTAGGGCGTTTGGATGCGCGCCAAGTTTCCTCTGATCCACCACTCGCGCTGCCGCCAGTATTGGCAAGAACGAGACCAGGCTGACGACCACCCAACAATTCCAAATACACTTCCGCAAGAATTTCGGAATCAAGCAAAGCGCCATGCAGCGTTCGGTTTGAATTGTCGATATTAAAGCGACGGCACAAAGCGTCCAATGATGCGGGCGAGCCTGGAAAACGTTTGCGTGCAATTGCCAGAGTATCGAGCGCTTGCTCCATCGGTAATTGCTTCATGTTGAGCCAACCCAGCTCAGCGTTTAAAAACTTCATATCGAAAGAAGCGTTATGAATGACCATTGTGTCATCCTTGACGAAATCTAGAAACTCCTGCGCAATTTGTTTGAACACAGGTTTATCACGAAGAAAATCATCGCCCAAGCCATGTACCTGAAACGCGTCATCCGGCATGGCGCGTTCGGGGTTGATATACTGATGATACGTACGCCCCGTTGGCATCTGGTTAATCAACTCAACCGCGCCAATTTCAACGATGCGATCACCTTGCTGCGGATCAAAACCTGTTGTTTCCGTGTCCAATACCAGTTCACGCATTTTGCAGCTTCCTTTTGATGTCCTCAACAATCGCCAAAACCTGCGTTTGCGCATGGTCCAGCGTGTCAGTTTCGATCACATAATCACTAAGCGCGCGCTTTTCTTCAATGGGCATTTGACGCGACAGGATCATCTGAAAATCTTCTTCGCTCATGGTGCCACGCGCCAGAACACGTGTGCGCTGTGTATCTGCATCAACACTTACGCACGCAACAGCATCCATCGCTTTGTTACCACCTGTCTCAAAGAGGATCGGAATATCAAAAACCAGTATGTCTGCAGTCGCATTTTCAATAAAGCGAGCACGGTCTTGCCCGACCAATGGATGCACGATCTTTTCAATCTTCGGTAAAAGCGTCGTATCTGCTCGAATAGCATCACGCAGTATCTCGCGGTCCAAAGTGTCACCATTCAAGGCATCAGGAACCAACTCAGCAACAGGCGCAATCGCCAAACCATTTGGCGCATAAAGCCGATGCACAGCCGCATCCGCATCCCAAACGGCGCAGCTTGCATCCGCGAACATTTGCGCCGTCGTAGATTTGCCCATACCGATAGAGCCGGTAAGACCAAGTTTAAAGCTCATCGCAACACTACCGCGCGCAGTTCATCATCGACTTCGGGCTTCACTTTGAACCAACGCTCAAATCCCGGTGTCGCTTGGTGCAAAAGCATGCCGAGGCCATCCACCGCCGTCGCGCCTACCTCTGTCGCCGCGCGCAAAAGTTTGGTTTGTAGAGGGGTATAAACCAAATCACTCACCAACATCCCTGGCGCGAGCGCATCCAGAGGAACGCGCATTTCAGGTTTTCCAATCATACCAAGGGAGGTGGTGTTGATCACTGCATTAGCCCCCTCAATAGCATTGCCGGCTTGTACCCAATCCACGACCGTAATCTTATCGCCAAAATCAGCCTTGAGTGTTTCCGCACGTTCTCGTGTCCGATTACTGAGCAGGATTTCAGGCACACCAATGTCAATGAAAGACGCCAAAACTGCCCGTGCAGCACCACCAGCGCCAAGAACCATCGCAGGGCCTGCGCGCGGATCCCATTTTGGCGCAGATTGCAGCAGGTTTTGCATAAATCCGTATCCATCCGTGTTATCCGCGTGAATTTTGCCATCTTTGCGGAATATCAACGTGTTTGCAGCGCCAATCTGCTTGGCGCGATCCGTCACAAGGTCTGCAATTTTCAGCACTGCTTCTTTATGCGGGATCGTCACATTGACGCCGACAAACCCCATTTTCGGCAACAAGCGGATCGCGCTTTCTAAATCTTTAGGCGCGATATCCATCGGAATATAATGACCCTTGATGCCGTTCTTTTTCAGCCAATGCCCATGTAGCTGCGGCGACTTGGAATGTGCAATCGGGTGACCAATCACGCCCGCCAACGGAATTTTTTGATCGCTCATTGCTGGAGTACCCCTTTGAGGGTGAGATAATTGACCAGCTCAATAAGAGGAAGGCCAAGAATAGTGAAATGATTGCCCTCGACCTGCGCGAACAGGCGCACGCCTTCGGCCTCAAGCTGGTAACACCCGACGCAATGTCGGATCTCGTCCCAATTGCGATCCACGTAATCACTTATGAAGGCATCAGAATAAACGCGTGTGGTCAGGCGCGCCTGACCAATATGTCGCCAAATGGGTTTGCCGTCTTCATAAAGCACTGCAGCACTTAACAAAGAATGACGCGCGCCGCGCAGTTCGGTCAGGTGTTGCACAGCTTTCTCTTTTGACGTCGCCTTAGAATAGAGGATTCCGCGAAAATCGAGCGCTTGATCACAGCCAAGCACCAGACGTTCAGGGTGCTTTTCACTGATCTTGCGTGCTTTCATCTCCGCCAGCGCATCTGCAATATCGCGTGGATTGGCTTCGTCTGCCAACATAGCATCGCGCATCATGCCTTCATCAACACGCGGCTTGATGACTTCGATCTCTAGCCCTGCGTTTTGCAACATATCACGGCGCGTTTCAGAACCAGAGGCGAGGATAAGAGGCGCAGGCATGTGGATAATTCCGTGGATCAGAGTAAGGATTTATTAAGGAGCATTACTGCGCAACTCCGCGTGACTTGGCAAGCTGGGGAGTTCAACGCCGTGCCACAAAAATGCACACCGATTCCTACCCTGTGGATTTGGATAACTTTGAAAAGCTACATTTCGTCAAAGTTGAGAATGATACGCGCGCTGTCCCTAGGATATCCACATCATAAAATATCTTAACTAATTGTTTTTAATAATAATAATTATAAATTATGTTACTTATAGGTATTCGATTACAAGCTTATCAACATGTTCAAACTTCTGGGGAAAAATCATTAATCCACAGAAAGGGTGATCCCTACTTAATCATCAACCTTTTATCTTTTATTTATTATTATTAAAGATAGGACATGTCTGATTTTCTCGCTTCCGCCTATCCTTGGATCAAGTCACTGCACATCATGGCAGTGATTTCTTGGATGGCAGGGTTGTTCTACTTTCCTAGATTGCTTGTGAATCATGTAGAACGCGTTGATCTGACAGGTCTGCTGCACGAGACTTACCAAGACATGGAAATGAAGCTGTTCAAAGTGATTATGCAGCCTGCAATGATTGCCACTTGGATCTTCGGTCTTTGTTTGGTGCTGACCCCTGGAATTGTAGATTGGTCCTTTTGGTGGCCTTGGGTCAAAGGTGCTAGCGTGATTTTGATGACGATCTTTCATGAATGGTTAGGTAAACGTCGTAAAGATTTCGTTAACGGCACAAATAGCCTCACAGGGCGTCAGTATCGCTTGATGAATGAGGTACCCACCCTTTTGATGGTTCTCATCGTTGTATCGGTCGTTGTGAAGTTCTGAGAGCGTATTTGACTCGCTTGCGACAGCTCTGTATCAGAACTTTAACGCGCGCCCGTTCGGGACAAACGTGCATCTCCTAATTCTAACCTGATTGCGTAGCGCCAAAATGGTGTGCTGCCCAAGGATATTTCATGATACAAAACTCGCTCGCACTTGCGCAACTCAAGGCGCAAAGCCCTAAAAACCTCGTTTCCATGGCTGAAGAGCTGGAGATCGAGAACGCATCCACCATGCGTAAGGGCGAAATGATGTTCCAAATCTTGCGTGAACGCGCAGATGAAGGTTGGGAAATCATGGGTGACGGTGTTCTGGAAGTCCTTCAAGACGGTTTTGGTTTTCTGCGATCACCTGAAGCGAACTACTTGCCGGGTCCTGATGATATCTACGTCTCTCCTGAAATGATCCGCAAATATTCATTGCGCACAGGTGATACAGTCGATGGCGTGATCACTGCGCCTGACGATAATCAACGCTACTTCGCGCTTATCAACGTAATGCAGATCAACTTTGAAGCGCCTGAGAAGACGAAGCACAAGATCGCTTTTGATAACCTCACACCGCTTTATCCTGATGAGCGTTTTAAATTGGAAATCGAAGATCCGACCATCAAAGATCGCTCGGCGCGTATTATCGACTTGGTTGCGCCTATCGGTAAAGGTCAGCGTTGTTTGATCGTTGCGCCGCCACGAACGGGTAAAACTGTTTTGCTGCAAAACATCGCGGCAAGCATCGAAGCCAACCATCCAGAGTGTTATTTGATCGTGCTTTTGATCGACGAACGCCCCGAAGAAGTTACAGACATGCAGCGTTCCGTGAAGGGTGAAGTTGTGTCTTCCACCTTTGACGAGCCAGCGACGCGTCACGTAGCTGTCTCTGAAATGGTCATCGAAAAGGCCAAACGTTTGGTTGAGCATAAGCGAGATGTGGTTATCCTACTTGATTCGATCACAAGACTTGGTAGGGCCTTCAACACTGTGGTGCCTTCCTCTGGTAAAGTTCTAACGGGTGGTGTGGATGCGAATGCACTGCAACGACCAAAGCGTTTCTTCGGTGCTGCACGCAATATCGAAGAGGGTGGTTCCCTTACAATTATCTCAACAGCGTTGATCGACACCGGTTCGCGTATGGACGAAGTCATTTTTGAAGAATTCAAAGGTACGGGTAACTCTGAAATCGTTCTTGATCGTAAGATTTCTGACAAGCGTGTTTATCCTGCGATTGATATTCTCAAGTCTGGTACGCGCAAGGAAGACCTTCTCATCGATAAGGTCGATATGCAGAAAACCTTCGTTTTGCGTCGTATTCTCAACCCAATGGGCACGACGGACGCTGTTGAATTTCTGCTCGGCAAGCTCAAACAAACAAAGAGCAATGCAGAGTTTTTTGATTCAATGAACACCTAATAACCAATTGGGGCAGGTGTCATGGACACGATTTTTGCTCTCGCGACCGCGCAAGGTAAAGCCGGTGTTTCTGTAATTCGTATTTCTGGCGCTCGCGCGAGGGATGCGGGTGAAGCGTTTTGCGAAAACTTGCCTGTTAGTCACAAAGCTGCGCTGCGTAATCTGACAGATCTGCAGGGCACTTTGATCGATCAAGCGCTTGTTCTGACTTTCGAGGATCGTAAAAGTTTCACGGGCGAACCTGTTGTTGAATTTCATCTCCACGGTAGCACTGCGATTGTCGCGCGGATGATGGAGTTGCTTGGTGGCGTCGTTGGTCTGCGTTTGGCAGAACCGGGGGAATTCACGCGACGCGCTCTAGAAAATGGAAAGCTGGATCTCGCACAAGTAGAAGGCCTGGCAGACCTCATAGACGCCGAGACGGAATCACAACGCAAACAAGCGGTTCGGGTGCTTGCTGGTGATCTAGGCCGTACAGCGGAAATTTGGCGTAGTGATCTTATTCGTGCCGCATCTCTGTTAGAGGCGACAATTGATTTTGCGGACGAAGATGTTCCCATCGATGTGACGCCAGAAGTTCTTGTCCTGTTAGAACGTAGTGAAAGAGCGATTATCAAGGAAGCAGAAGGTGTCAAAACTGCTGAACGTATTCGCGCAGGATTTGAAGTTGCGATTATTGGCCCACCGAATGTTGGCAAGTCCACCCTTTTGAATTCGATTGCGGGACGTGACGCTGCGATCACCTCTGAATACGCGGGAACAACGCGCGATGTGATTGAGGTAAAGCTAGATCTGAATGGTCTTCCTGTGACTATTTTGGATACTGCTGGTTTAAGAGAAACTGAAGATTTCGTCGAGAAGATCGGTATAGATCGCGCTTTGGACCGTGCTGAAAAGGCTGATCTGAGGGTTTTCTTAAAGTCGACCGTGGAAGAGCAGTTCCCGATTGAACAGCGTTCCGGTGACATTGAAATGTTGGGCAAAGCAGATTTGTTTGTCGATCGAACCCGTCGGTCAGTCTCAGGCAAGACTGGGGAAGGCGTGGATCATTTGGTTGCCGCTATTTCAAAAACGCTTTTGGATCGATCAGCCAGCGCTGGAATTGCAACGCGAGAACGGCATCGGCAAGCGCTACTTTCCTCTCAAAAATATCTGAGTGCCGCTAAAGAAGGTCTTGATTTTGGTCCTGACTATTATGATCTGGTCGCAGAGGATATGCGCTCCGCTATTCGTGCTTTGAACAGTTTGATTGGTCATGTAGATGTCGAGAATCTCTTGGATGAAATTTTTTCAAGCTTCTGTCTTGGTAAGTAAGGAATGTTTCACGTGAAACAATTGAATTTTGATGTTGTTGTTATTGGCGGTGGTCACGCGGGTTGTGACGCTGCGCATGCGTCTGCTCGTATGGGGTCTAGCACCGCTTTAGTGACGCTGTCCAAAGATGGCATCGGCGTTATGTCCTGTAATCCAGCGATTGGTGGTCTTGGTAAGGGTCATCTCGTTCGCGAAATAGATGCATTTGATGGCGTCATGGCGCGTGTTGCTGATAAGGCCGGTATTCAATTCCGTTTACTTAACCGTCGCAAAGGGCCTGCTGTTCAAGGGCCGCGGGCGCAATCAGATCGTTCAATCTATCGCGGTGAAATGCTTAAAGAGATCGAAACACAGGAAAACCTGAAAATTGTTGAAGGGGAGGCCGTTGATTTCTTGATGGAAGGCGCTCGGGTTGTTGGTGTAGCTCTCGATGATGGAACCCAATTGCTTTGTAGCGCTGTTGTGCTAACGACGGGGACTTTCCTGCGCGGCGTCATTCACATTGGCGACGTCTCAAAACCGGGTGGCCGCATGGGTGATAAGCCATCTATCAAGCTCGCCGAGCGAATAGATAGCTTCAGACTTCCTTTTGGACGTCTAAAAACAGGTACGCCGCCGCGCTTGGATGGTCGTACGATTAATTGGGACATTTTGGAAAGCCAACCGGGCGATGAAGATCCTGTGCTGTTTTCCTTCATGTCCAAAGGCGTCACATCGCAACAAGTAAACTGTGGCATCACGCATACAAATATGCGTACGCACGTTTTGATCGAGGAAAACCTCAAGAAAAGCGCGATGTATGGTGGCCATATCGACGGCATTGGCCCGCGATATTGTCCTTCGATAGAAGATAAGATCGTCCGTTTCGCCGACAAAACGTCTCATCAGGTCTTTTTAGAACCTGAAGGTGTTAATGATCACACTGTTTATCCCAATGGAATTTCTACAAGCCTGCCAGAGGATGTTCAAAACGCTTACGTTCAAACAATTTTAGGTTTGGAGGACGCGAAGATCTTGCAGCCGGGTTACGCGATTGAATATGACTATGTCGACCCACGAGCTTTGGATGCTCGCTTGAGCGTTAAGGGGGTCGAAGGCCTTTTCTTCGCGGGCCAGATAAACGGTACAACAGGATATGAAGAGGCCGCCGCGCAGGGACTCGTCGCTGGTTTGAACGCAGCCTTGGAAATCCAGGGTCGTGATCCTGTGATTTTTAGCCGAACGAATAGCTATATTGGCGTGATGATTGACGATCTCACAACGCGTGGTGTGACTGAACCTTATCGTATGTTCACCTCTCGCGCAGAATTCCGTCTTTCGTTGCGTGCTGACAACGCCGATCAGCGTCTTACACCCTTGGGGATTGAGCTTGGCTGTGTCGGATATAAACGTCGTTTGGCATTTGAAGAAAAGAAATTGCAGATCGCGAGCGTGGTCAGCGCTCTTAAGGCTAAGTTATTGACACCGAAAGAGATTAACGCAGGCGGCATTTCAGTGAATCAAGATGGAAATCGTCGTGATGGCATTCAAGTTTTGGCTTTTCCCGATGTAAAATTTGAAGATGTTTTGGACCTGTTCCCAGAACTGACAGAGACGCCGAGGGTTATCCGTGAGCAGGTCGAAAGGGATGCGTTGTACTCCAACTATATTGCCCGTCAGCAAAAGGACGTAGACGCGCTGAAGCGTGACGAGGCGCAGAACATCCCTAAAGGCTTCGATTATACTACAATCGACAGTTTATCTAACGAATTGAAGCAGAAGCTAGGTCAGGTCCAGCCTATGAACCTTGCTCAAGCAGGTCGTGTTGATGGTATGACGCCCGCGGCGCTCACACTGTTGTTGGCTAAGCTTCGTCAAAGAAAGCGGGCCTAGATGGAGCAGCGGATTGGTAACCTAAATGTTTCACGTGAAACATTTGAGCGACTTTCGATGTACGTAGAGCTTCTGAAAAAGTGGAATCCTAAGATAAACTTAGTGTCTCGTAGTACCTTGGATGATATCTGGACTCGCCACATTGTTGACTCGGCACAGATGTTCAAGCTAGCTGACCCGAAAACACTGAAATGGGTCGATCTCGGATCAGGAGGAGGCTTCCCAGGCCTGGTTCTTGCAATAATCTCGAAAGAACTTGCGCCCCAAACACAGTTTACTTTGGTCGAAAGTGATCAAAGAAAATGCGCGTTCCTTCGCACCGTCGCGCGCGAAACCGGGGCTAAAATCACTGTCATTGCCCAAAGGATTGAAGGGGTTGATCCGCAAAATGCTGATATCTTATCTGCGCGCGCTCTTTCTGATCTGCCTATGTTGCTTCAATATGCGAAGCTTCACCTAGCTAAGACCGGACATTGTCTTTTCCCAAAAGGCCAACGTTGGGAAAAAGAAGTTAATATGGCGCGCGACTCATGGCATTTTAAATACGAAGCCTTTAATAGTGAAACTAACGCCGAAGCCGTTATTTTGAAAGTGAATGAGATTATTCATGTCTGATCCCACACGTACAACAAACACGAAAATTGTTGCTGTCGTTAACCAAAAAGGTGGTGTTGGTAAGACGACGACGACGATTAACCTGGCGGCGTCATTGGTGGCCGAAGGGCTTCGTGTGCTGATCATTGATTTAGATCCGCAAGGAAATGCGTCGACAGGCTTAGGCATCGATGCGCGTTCCCGCGAATTAACGACTTATGAGCTTTTGCTAGATGATGTTACGCTTGAAGAGGTGATCCAGAAAACCAAAACGGATGGTTTGATGATCGTTCCGGCCACAATTGATCTCAGTTCTGCGGATATCGAGCTGATGGCGAACGAAAAGAGGAGTTTTCTGTTACATGACGCGTTACGCCAACCCCTGATGGACGATTACGACTTCGACTTTATCCTGATTGATTGCCCGCCTTCTCTAAATTTGCTTACTGTGAACGCTATGGTGGCGTCGCATTCCGTTCTTGTGCCACTACAAAGTGAATTTTTCGCGTTGGAAGGGTTATCCCAACTGATGCTGACGGTGCGCGAGGTTCGTCAAACGGCAAACCCTGATCTACGGATCGAAGGTGTGGTTCTTACAATGTTTGACGCGAGGAATAATCTATCACAGCAGGTGGAGAACGATGCTCGTGAGAACTTAGGTGAGATGGTCTTTAAGACGAAGATCCCGCGCAACGTTCGTGTTAGCGAAGCACCGTCTTTTGCGTTGCCCGTGTTGGATTATGATCCTGCTTCAAAAGGTGCGCAGGCGTATAATGAATTGGCTCGAGAAGTTATCGAGAAGAACGCTAACCTCCAGCTTTAAAAGGATAAAATCATGGTAGATAGCAAAAAGAACCGCGGTTTGGGACGTGGATTGTCCGCTTTGATGGCTGATGTAGGTCCTGAACCAACAAACACAGTAACAACGCCCGCGCGCCCCGATTTGGTCGTTCCGATCGAGAGGGTTTTTCCAAACCCTGACCAACCGCGTAGAAGCTTTACTGACGAGCATCTGCAAGACCTGTCAGCGTCTATAAAAGCGAAAGGCATTATCCAGCCTTTGATTGTGCGCAAACGAGCTAATGAGAAAGATGAATACGAAATTGTAGCTGGCGAACGTCGCTGGCGTGCGGCGCAGATGGCGCAACTTCATGAAATTCCTGTTCTTGTACGTGATTTCACGGATGCCGAAGTTCTTGAAGTCGCAATCATTGAAAATATTCAACGTGCAGACCTTAATCCTGTTGAAGAGGCAGCGGGCTATCGTCAGTTGATGGATAAGTTTGGCCATACGCAGGAAAAGCTTGCTGAAGAACTTGGCAAAAGCCGCAGTCACATCGCGAATTTGATGCGTTTGTTGCAGTTGCCGAGTGATGTCCAGGATATGTTGGTGGGTGGAAAACTATCAGCAGGACATGCGCGTGCGCTGATTACTTCTGACGATCCATCAGCACTGGCAAAGCAAGTCGTGCAGCAGGGGCTGTCAGTTCGCGCGACAGAGGCTTTGGCAAAGAAGAAAGATGGCGGCAACTCTTCGCCTTCATCGCGCGGAAAAAGTAGTATGAAAGAGAAGGATGCAGACACTAAGGCGCTCGAAAGTGATCTCTCTGCTGCTTTGGGATTAACAGTTTCGGTTGATCACAAGGCAGGTGGAGAGTCCGGTCAGGTGAGCATCAAGTATGCGTCCTTGGATCAGCTTGACGAGATTTGCCGAATTCTTAGCATCAGCTAGAAGACCAATTCGCCGATTACAGAATTCAAAAGCAAGCGCCCTTGCGGAGTGGTACGCAAATTGGCGCCGTCCTGCGTAATTAGGTTTAGGTCATTCAAATGATCGAGGGAGCTTTGATCGACAGGCACGCCAGCCAGATTCTCTAGTCGGGCTCTATCAATACCTTCGGTGATGCGAAGGCCCATGATCAGGTATTCGTTAGCCTGATCTGTGTTGCTTAGGCCGTCACGAATTTTTTCGCCCTTACCGCGTTCGCTGTTTTCGAGCCACGCACTTGGCATCCTGAAATGTTCAGTCGCGTATTTTGTGCCATCTACGGTTAGACGACCGTGCGCACCGGGGCCAATGCCAAGGTAGTCGCCATAGCGCCAATAGATCATATTGTGCCGCGACTCGGCGCCGGGCTTGGCATAATTGGAGACTTCGTAACCAAAAAGACCGGCTCTCTCGCAGAGCTCGTTGGTGGCGTCGTACATATCTGCAGCGAGATCCTCCACAGGAAGCCCTGTGAGACCGCCTTTTTCATAACGAGCCGAAAAAGCTGTGCCTTTCTCGATAGTTAGCTGATAAAGGGATAGATGATCGATTGCCAAACAAAGGGCTTCATTTAGCTCTTTCTTCCAGTTCTCCAGCGTTTGATCCTGCCTTGCGTAGATAAGATCGAAAGAAACCCGCTCAAAAGTTGAACGCGCAATATTGAAGGCTTTCTTTGCTTCATCAACTGTATGAATGCGACCAAGACGTTTCAGGTCGCGATCATTGAGAGCTTGCACTCCCATTGAGATCCGCGTGACGCCGCCATCTGCATAGCCGCGAAATCGGCCAGCTTCGACAGAACCTGGATTTGCCTCAAGTGTTATTTCTGGGTCGTTAGGCACCGGCCAATGTTTGCGGATGCGTTCGATGATTGCGGCGACCGTGTCGGGATGCATGAGGCTGGGCGTGCCGCCGCCAAAGAAAACAGCATTCACTACGCGACCCGACAACTCAACAGCGGCGCGATCTAATTCGCAGAGATAAGCGTTGAGCCAGCGTGCTTCGTCTATTTCACGTGAAACATGCGAGTTGAAATCGCAGTAGGGACATTTCGCCTCGCAAAAAGGCCAGTGCACATAAATGCCAAAGCCCCCATTTTGCCAATCAGCGTTCAAAGCAACCCTTTACCAGTTTTGCGAATGCGTCGGCGCGATGGCTGATTTCATTCTTCTTCTCAAATGCCATCTCCCCAAAGGTGATGTCATATCCGTCAGGCATGAACATGGGGTCATAGCCGTGACCAATCTGACCACGCATAGGCCATACGAGAGAGCCGTTAGCCTTTCCCTCAAACACCTCATCATGGCCGTCTGGCCATGCGAGCACCAACGTTGAGCAGAAACGCGCCCGACGCGGGTGTGGGGCGTTAACCGCCTCGAGTTTGTCGTTGGTTTTAGTCATAGCCATCACAAAGTCTCGACCATTGGGCGTTTCAGCCCAATCAGCGGTGTAAACACCGGGTTCATTGTTCAGTGCTTCGACTTCGATCCCGCTATCGTCGGAAAGGGCGGGCAGGCCTGTTGCCTTAACAGCGGCATGCGCTTTGATACGCGCGTTGCCGATGAAATTATCTTCGGTTTCCTCAGGCTCCGCTAAGTTCTTCTCAGTCGCGCCGACGACGCTGACCCCGAACGGGGCAAGCAATTCGCGCATTTCTTCCAGCTTCCCAGCATTGTGGGTCGCGATCAAAAGTATGTCGTCTGAGAATTTTCGGCTCATGCGGTAGCGGCCAATTGCATTGCGGCCAGTTCAGAAACGCCCTTTTCCGCCAGATCAATCAGCTGGTTCATTTGATCGCGAGAATATGTGCTGCCCTCAGCACTCATCTGCGTTTCGATCATTTGACCGTTGGCGAGCATGATGAAGTTACCATCTACGCCAGCCTCGGAATCTTCTGGATAATCGAGATCAAGTACAGGCTGACCTGCGTAGATGCCGCAAGATATCGCCGCAACGGGGCTAATCAACGGATCAGAGGTGATCTCGCCCGCCTTGATCAGCTTGTTCACAGCCAATTTCAAAGCGACCCAACCGCCCGTGATGGAAGCGCAGCGCGTGCCACCATCAGCTTGGATCACATCGCAATCGACGGTGATTTGACGTTCACCCAAAGCGACACGATCCACGCCAGCACGTAAAGAACGCCCTATTAGTCTCTGAATTTCGACGGTTCGGCCGCCTTGCTTGCCTGCTGTTGCCTCACGACGCATACGCGATGTCGTGGAACGTGGAAGCATACCATATTCTGCAGTGACCCACCCAAGACCGGAGCCTTTGATGAAAGGCGGCACGCGATTTTCAAGCGTGGCGGTGCAGAGTACATGCGTGTCGCCCATTTTGATCATGCAAGAGCCTTCGGCATGTTTGGTCACGTTGGTTTCGATAGAAACGTCGCGCATTTGGTTTAGGTCACGTCCTGAAGGTCGCATGAGATATCCTTTCGATTTGGCTATGGAATACAGGGCTCTCAACGCAATGCGCAACCCCGATTGACCTTTGAGACTTAGGGCGTACTTAATGGGTCGTTGTTAATGGTGATGAACATGCAAGACAGCCCACAACTTTTGTCGGAAATGAACGATCGCTCACGCGAGGTATTTCGTCAGATCGTCGAAGGATATCTCGCGAATGGTGAACCTGTCGGTTCACGTACTTTGACACGCTCGTTGTCTGAAAAGGTAAGCGCTGCGACGATCCGCAATGTTATGCAGGATCTGGAACTTTTAGGTCTGTTGGGAAGTCCACATATTAGCGCGGGGCGCGTGCCGACACAAAAAGGTTTGCGCATGTTTGTCGATGGTCTGCTTGAGGTGGATGATCTGAACAATGATGACCGCGCGAAGATTAATTCGACGGTTGGAAATGGCTCTGATGTGGGTGATTTGCTGGATCGTGTTGGGTCCGCGTTGTCCGGTGTGACGCAAGGTGCGTCATTGGTACTGACCCCGAAACATGAAGCGCCTATCAAGCATATTGAGTTTGTGTCCTTGGCAACGGATCGCGCTTTGGTGGTGCTTGTGTTTGGCGATGGCCATGTGGAGAACCGATTGTTCACACCTCCACCAGGTCAAACGCCCAGTTCCATGCGGGAAGCGGCCAATTTCCTGAATGCTCTGATGGAGGGGCGCACGCTTTCCGAGCTTCAAACAGTCATCAAACACGAGATCGCAGCGCGACGGCAGGAAATCGATGTGCTTGCGCGCGATATGATCGGTAGTGGCTTAGCCGTTTGGGAAAATGAGGGTGAACATCATGAGCGTTTGATCGTGCGTGGACGTTCGAATCTGCTTGCGGGGGAGGCGGAAGAGGACGAACTGGAACGCATCAGAACGCTCTTTGATGACCTTGAGCGCAAGCGCGATATCGCTGATTTTCTAGAGTTGACACAAGACGGCGATGGTGTGCGCATTTTTATTGGTTCTGAGAACAAACTTTTCTCACTTTCGGGTTCCTCTTTGGTTGTTTCTCCTTATATGAACGCTGAGCGAAAAATTATTGGTGCTGTTGGTGTGATTGGCCCGACTCGTCTGAATTATGGACGGATCGTGCCGATTGTGGATTATACGGCGCAACTGGTCGGGAAGCTGATTTCTGACCGGAGTTAGAGGGTAGAAAAATGGCTGATCGTGATGAAAACGAATTCTTGGATGATTTGGACGCGCTAGAGGCGGAGTTCGATGAGCAAGAAGAAGCAGAGCCAACTGCAGAGGAGCTGGAAGCAGACGCTTTGGCTGTTATGACGGCTGAGCGTGATGAATTCAAAGACCGCTTCATGCGTGCTTTGGCTGATGCTGAAAATTCGCGAAAACGTTCTGATCGTGATCGTCGTGAGGCGGAGAATTATGGCGGCTCTAAGCTGGCGCGTGATTTGTTGCCGGTCTACGACAACATGAAGCGTGCATTGGAAGCGGCGACTGATGAGCAACGCGAGGTGTCTTCTGCGTTAATTGAAGGTGTTGAGCTTACGATGCGCGAGTTGGTTAACGTATTTGGAAAGCATGGCATCGTGCCTGTTTCGCCTGAAGTTGGCGACAAGTTCGATCCCAAATTGCACCAAGCTATGTTCGAAGCGCCTGTGCCCGGAACCAAAGCTGGCGAGATCATTCAGATCGCTGCGGAAGGGTTTATGCTGCATGATCGTTTACTACGACCTGCGCAAGTTGGGGTTAGCTCTACGTCTGGTTAAACGGTCGGATTTGAGTTTTTTAGCAAGATGAAGAGGGGCGTCGCGATTAGGTTTGCGACGCATCTTTTAGTTTGTAGATGAGGTTAAGCGCGTCTTTCGGGCTTAGATCATCTGGGTGAATGTCGTTGAGCAGATCTATTGCTGGCGACTGTTTTGTTTGGATTGGTGGCGGCGGAGGGGCCGCAGAAAAGAGCGGTAAGTCGTCGATGACCGCTTTTTGACCACCGCCCTCGCGTTCACCTTTTTCCAAGGCATCCAAAACGATACGCGCGCGTTCAACCACTGCAGCGGGGAGGCCCGCGAGTTTAGCAACTTGGACACCATAACTTCTGTCAGCGGCGCCTTTGATAACCTCATGGAGGAAGATGACGTCGCCTTCCCACTCTCGTACGGAGACTGTTGCGTTTTCCGCACCCTCAAGCTTGGCTGTGAGGTTTGTTAGCTCGTGATAGTGGGTCGCGAAAAGCGCGCGTGATTTGTTCACGTTGTGCAGATGTTCAAGCGTGGCCCAAGCGATGGAAAGACCGTCATAAGTCGCGGTGCCGCGACCGATTTCATCGAGGATGACTAGCGCATTTTCGTCGGCTTGGTTCAGGATCGCAGCGGTTTCAACCATTTCGACCATAAAGGTAGAGCGCCCACGCGCGAGATCATCAGAGGCACCAACGCGGCTGAATAACTGACTAACAATACCGATGTACGCGCTGTCAGCCGGAACAAAACTGCCCATCTGGGCGAGCACTGCGATCAGTGCGTTTTGTCTAAGAAACGTTGATTTACCGGCCATGTTCGGACCCGTGAGAAGCCAGATTGCGGCACCATCATTCCCGTCTGCCAGATCGCAATTGTTAGCAATGAACGGTGCGCCGCCTTGATTGCGTAATGCTTGTTCAACCACTGGATGACGACCAGACTTAATATCGAAAGAACGACCGGTATCAACGGTGGGCTTATTCCAATTCTCAGCACTTGCGAGCGCGGCAAGACTGGCGTTCAGGTCAATCTCTGCGAGGGCACGAGAGGTATTGGAAACTTCTGGCGCACCAGCCAATATTGCCTTTGTTAGAGTCTGGTAGTGGCGTTTTTCAATCTCAAGCGAGCGATTACCCGCGTTCAAAATTTTGGTCTCGATCTCAGAGAGTTCGACCGTCGTAAACCGTACCTGATTTGCAGTCGTTTGACGGTGAATGAAGGTTTCATTCAAGGGCGTCGCAAGCATTTTTTCTGCATGAGTTGCGGTAGTTTCGATAAAGTAGCCAAGAACATTGTTGTGCTTGATCTTAAGCGATGCGACGCCGGCGATCTCTGCGTAATTCTTTTGCATAGACGCAATAACGCCACGCCCCTCGTCGCGGAGCGCGCGCGTTTCATCAAGTTCACTATCGTAGCCGGATGCCACAAACCCACCGTCACGGGCAAGCAAGGGGGGTTCGGCAACAAGGGCGTCGTTAAGAAGGTTAATCAGGTCTTCATGACCACCTAGTGACGCTATGCTTTGTTGAATAAGGGTCGCGGAATGCGGAAGATCACTGGCTTGGATCGCTTCAGCCTGCTCTAACCCATTTCTGATAGCGGCAATATCGCGCGGGCCGCCGCGTTCGAGAGATATGCGTGACAAGGCACGATCAAGGTCAGGAACTTTGCGCAATGTGCCGCGCAGTTCTTCGGTTGCGCGTGAGTGCTCGAAAAACCAGCTTACGGCATCAAGTCGTGCTTGGATCGTCGTGAGATCGCGAGACGGACTGGATAAGCGCCGCTCTAAAAGGCGCCCGCCGCCAGCGGTCACGCTGCGATCAATCACAGACAAAAGTGTATCTTTGCGACCACCTGACAGGCTTTGCGTAAGTTCCAAATTGCGACGCGTCGCAGCGTCGATTTGCATTGTGCCGCCACTGCTTTCCTTTTGCGGTGGGCGAAGCAGGGGAAGTTTACCTTTTTGAGTGATTTCGAGGTATTCGATCAAAGCACTCATCGCGGAAATTTCGGGGCGTGAGAATTCGCCAAACGCATCGAGAGACGCGATTTGAAACACATCGCAGATACGTTTTGTGCCTTGCGTGCTATCAAAGGCACCTGGTGAAAGCGGCGAGACGGATGCACCCATTTCAGACACTAAATTAACGATTTCTGTATCACATGTATCAGAAAGAATAACTTCACTCGGGGCGAGTCGCGCGAGTTCTGGAGACAGACGCATGGTGCTCAACGGCATAACATGAAACGCGCCTGTGGACATATCGGCCCACGCTAAGGCCCCGTCGCCGCGCACATCTGCATAGGCGGCAAGGTAGTTGTGACGACGCGCATCAAGCAGGCTTTCTTCTGTCAAAGTGCCGGGCGTGACGAGGCGCACAACATCGCGGCGCACTACGGATTTATGACCACGCTTCTTTGCCTCAGCCGGGCTTTCCATTTGCTCGCACACAGCGACGCGAAAACCTTTGCGAATAAGCGTCAGTAAGTACCCTTCAGCGGCATGATGCGGCACACCGCACATAGGAATTTCGCTGCCCTGGTGTTTACCACGTTTTGTCAGCGCAATGTCCAAAGCTTCTGAGGCGGCAACGGCATCATCAAAGAACAATTCGTAGAAATCACCCATGCGATAGAACAGCAAAGCGTCGGGATAGCTCTCCTTGATCTCAAGGAATTGCGCCATCATGGGCGTCACATTTGGTTTGGCAGTGCTCATGAAAACCCCTGAAATTCGAGTGCAGAGTAGCGACAGGTGCGCGCAGGGAAAAGGCGAAAACGGATGCGATGTTGAGCGACGTCAATGCATAGGATATGAGGCGTAAACGCCATAAGGAACGCGAAGAAATGTCCAAGCAGAAAATCACCGATGAAGACGCGCTTGCGTTTCACTTAGAGCCGACGCCGGGTAAGTTCGAGATCAGCGCAACCGTGCCAATGACGACGCAGCGCGATTTGTCATTGGCTTATTCACCGGGCGTTGCTGTGCCTTGTGAAGCAATCGCTGAAAACCCTGAATTGGCCTATGATTACACCAACAAAGGTAATCTTGTAGCGGTGATTTCGAATGGTACTGCTGTGCTTGGGCTTGGTAATCTAGGTGCGCTAGGCTCCAAGCCTGTGATGGAAGGGAAGGCGGTTCTATTCAAGCGGTTCGCGGACGTTAATTCCATCGATATTGAGTTGGATACAGAAGATCCCGACAAGTTCTGCGAAGCGGTAAGGTTAATGGGTCCGACTTTTGGCGGCATTAACCTAGAGGACATCAAGGCGCCTGAATGTTTCATTATTGAGCAGCGTCTCAAGGAAGAAATGGATATCCCGGTTTTCCATGATGACCAACATGGTACGGCTGTTATTTGTGCGGCCGGCTTGCTGAATGCGTTGCACTTGTCTGGCAAGAAAATTGAGGAAGTAAAAATCGTTCTGAATGGTGCGGGTGCCGCTGGTATCGCATGTATCGAGTTGCTGAAATCGATGGGTGCTAAGCACAGTAATTGCGTCGTGTGCGATACAAAAGGTGTGATTTATCAAGGCCGTACTGAGGGTATGAATCAGTGGAAATCTGCGCACGCGATCACGACGGAGCTGCGCACGCTGGAAGAAGCCATGAAAGGCGCAGACGTATTCCTCGGCGTTTCGGTCAAAGGTGCTGTGACGCAAGACATGGTTACCAGCATGGCGGACAATCCCGTTATTTTTGCGATGGCAAACCCCGATCCAGAAATTACACCCGAAGAAGCGCATGAAGTGCGCGCTGATGCGATTGTTGCGACGGGTCGCTCTGACTATCCAAATCAGGTTAACAACGTGCTTGGTTTTCCTTATCTTTTTCGCGGCGCTTTGGACATTCACGCACGCGCCATTAACGATGAAATGAAAATTGCCTGTGCCCATGCGCTTGCCAATCTCGCTCGCGAGGATGTGCCTGACGAAGTTGCGCTCGCCTATGGTAAGAACCTGACGTTTGGCCGTGATTACATCATTCCAACGCCTTTTGATCCGCGCCTCATTCACCGTATTCCGCCAGCTGTGGCAAAGGCTGGTATGAAGACGGGCGTTGCGCGTCGTCCGATCATAGACATGGACGCTTACGAGCTATCACTTAAGACCCGTATGGATCCAACAGCCAGCATTTTGCGTGGTATCAACTCGCGCGCAAGGTCTGCCCAAGCGCGCATGATTTTCGCGGAAGGCGATGATCCTAGAGTGCTTCGCGCGGCGGTTATGTATCAGCGTGGCGGTTTAGGTAAGGCACTGGTTGTGGGTCGTGAAAACGATGTGAAAGCCAAGCTCGAAGAGGCGGGCATGGGCGATGCATATCGCGAGTTGGAAATCGTTAATGCCGCTAATACACAGCACTTGGATACTTATAAAAACTACCTCTATGAAAGACTTCAGCGCAAAGGTTTTGACAGCACGGATGTGCACCGCCTTGCTACGCGCGATCGGCACGTTTTTTCGTCGCTTATGCTTGCGCATGGTCATGGCGATGGTTTGGTGACAGGCGCCACACGAAAATCTGCCCATGTGCTTGAGTTGGTTAATCATGTTTTTGACGCCGATGCGGAACATGGGGCTGTTGGCGTGACCGCGCTTTTACACAAAGGGCGTATCGTTTTGATGGCCGATACACTTGTGCATGAATGGCCAGACGAGCATGATTTGGCGACAATTGCTGAACGCGGTGCTGCCGTTGCACGTCACTTGGGGCTAGAGCCGCGCGTTGCTTTCGTCAGTTTCTCGACTTTTGGCTACCCTGTATCCGAGCGTGCTGAGAAAATGCATATTGCGCCAAGCGTCCTGAAAGAACGTGGTGTAGATTTCGAGTATGAAGGCGAAATGACCGTGGATGTAGCGTTGAACGCAAAGTCTGCGGAACAGTATCCGTTCTCTCGCTTGACGGGCCCTGCGAATATTCTTGTTGTTCCTGCGCGCCACTCAGCGAGCATTTCTGTGAAACTTATGCAAGAACTTGCGGGCGCTACCGTCATCGGCCCGATCCTCAGCGGTATCGATAAGTCGATCCAAATTTGTTCGACCAATTCGACGGCGAACGATATTTTGAACATGGCAGTTCTAGCCTCTTGTAAGGTTGGCTAGCGTAGAAAAGGACGTCGTATGACGATTTTCAATCTGGGCTCGATTAACGCGGATCATGTGTATTGTGTTCCGCATTTGCCTGGGCCGGGTGAAACACTTGCGGCGACGTCTATGCAGACCGGACTTGGCGGTAAGGGCGCGAATATGTCCGTCGCTGCTGCGCGTGCTGGCAGTCATGTTGTGCAAATCGGAGCGGTTGGACGCGACGGACTTTGGGCCAAAAACCGTTTGTTAGAGTATGGTGTTGATACCCGCCATATCGCGGAATTGGATGTTCCAACGGGCCATGCAATTATCACTGTTGATGATGTGGGGGAGAACGCGATCACGCTGTTTTCTGGCGCCAATCATCAGATTTCGGAAGACAGCATTGCGCGTGTTTTAAGTTCTGGCAGTACAGGCGATATTTTCGTTACGCAGAATGAAACGAATGCGCAGGTTATCGCCGCAAAAATAGGATCTAAATTGGGGTTGCGGATCTGTTATGCAGCTGCTCCCTTTGATGCGAATGCAGTGAAAGCGATGCTACCCTATCTGGATTTTCTAATCTTAAACTCGGTCGAAGCACAGCAATTGGAGACGGCGCTGGACGTATCGATTGAAGAACTGGAAGTAGCAGATATTGTGATCACTTTGGGTGCGAAAGGTGCGCGTTGGGTTGGGAGAGAAATCGATCAGAGCTTTGATGCAATTAAAGTGGACCCAATTGATACGACAGGCGCGGGCGACACGTTCACAGGATATGTTCTGGCTGGACTGGATCGCGGTTTGACGATGGGACAGTCAATTTCACTCGCGATGCGCGCTGCCGCTTTGATGGTGATGCGAATGGGCACAGCTGATGTGATCCCCGACCTCAAAGAGGTCGAGGAGTTTTCTGGTCTTTAGTGAGATACAAATGGTGCTGCTTTGCCCCAAAGCTGCTCGACCCGCGCGTCGCGACCACATCCTTTACGATAGCGTTTATACGCATCTGACTGTTTCACCGCACCAAATCGGGTGAGCACGCGCTTGGTGCCTTTGTGGTAATCTTGGTGGTAGGCTTCGGCCTTGTAGAACTGCCCAGCTTGCAAGATCGGCGTTACGATCTTTTGGCCCAACGCGTTTTGTGCCGCCTGTTTTGCTGCCTTTGCGGAGGCGTTTTGCGCGTTGTTAGAGACAAAAATCGCTGTTCGATAGCTATCGCCACGATCACAAAATTGACCCCCTGCGTCCGTTGGATCAACCGAACGGAAGAACATATTCAGCAACTGGTCACGGGATACCTTAGCGGGATCAAACTGGATTTGAACCGCTTCGTAGTGGCCTGAACCGCCTTTGGTGACATCTTTGTAGGTTGGGTTCTTTTTCTTGCCGCCCGTGTAGCCGGAGACAACTTCTTTCACGCCGGGCACGCGTTCAAAATCGCTCTCAACGCACCAAAAGCATCCACCTGCGACCGTGAGAACTTCCGTTCCGGCGGCCTCAGCTGGTTTTGAATGGAACGCGAAACCAATGACGATAAGGCTCGCGAGGATGGCGGGTTTTATTTGTTTGAGTTGGAACATGGGTTAACTCCTTTCAAGCAAGCTAGCTGGATGTTGGCGCTCCAAGCAATCGTGTGTCATGCTTTGTCACAGCTTGGTGAGCGGAATTTACCGCATGACGCCATTTGTTTCAGCGCCAGAACAATTGGAGTGTTTATGAAAATCGCAATGTGGTCGGGGCCGCGTAACCTGTCGACTGCCCTTATGTACAGCTTTGCCAATCGCGCTGACATGAGCGCGGTGGATGAGCCTTTCTATGCGTCATATCTTTCGCAAACAGGTTTGGCGCATCCTGTGCGAGACGCGGTGATTGCTTCGCAAAAAAGCGATGTAAGCGATGTGATAGCGGATTTGTTGTCTGCGGATAAAACAGAGCACCAGTATCAAAAGCACATGACGCAACACATGTTACCTATGATTGCGCGAGATTGGTTAACTAAGGTTAAAAATGTATTCCTAATCCGTCACCCGTCGCGGGTCCTGGCGAGTTGGGTCAATAAACACGACACGCCAAGTCTGTCTGATATCGGGTTTACGCAGCAGTTGGATATTTTTGAGCAGGTAATCGAAATGGGACAGTCAGCGATTGTGATCGATTCCGCTGATATCCGTTCTCATCCAGAGACAAGCCTTCGTGCGCTGTGTGAGGCAATTGATCTGGCTTGGGATCCAGCAATGTTGGCCTGGGAAAGCGGTCCAAAACCTTTCGATGGTGTTTGGGCGAACCACTGGTATGACGCTGTGCATCGCTCGACTGGTTTCCTTGATAGGGAAGGGCCACTACCAGTCTTGAGGGGTGATCTAGCTAAGATTAGTGAAGAAGCGCTACCAATCTATGAAAGGTTGGCAGCGCTAAAACATTCAATTTAGTGTCTACTTTTTCAAACGACGCGCGCGTGCGGCAAGAAGTTTCAGGCGCAATGCATTCAACTGGATGAACCCTGCTGCATCCTTTTGATCGTAGGCACCTGCATCATCTTCAAAGGTTACGTGCGCCTCAGAATAGAGGCTGTGATCAGACCAGCGCGCCACGCAGGTCGCTGACCCTTTGTAGAGTTTCAGGCGAACCGTACCTGTCACATGCTCTTGGCTTTTGTCGATCGCAACTTGCAGCATTTCGCGTTCGGGGCTGAACCAAAAGCCGTTATAGATCAGCTCGGCGTAGCGTGGCATGAGGCTGTCTTTCAAATGGCCGGCTCCGCTATCAAGCGTGATTTGCTCAATGCCGCGATGTGCCTCGAGCAGAACAGTGCCACCCGGCGTTTCGTATATGCCGCGGGACTTCATTCCAACGAAACGATTTTCTACGAAATCGAGCCGGCCGATACCATGTTTTCCGCCAACCTCGTTAAGCTTCGTTAAGATGGTCGCAGGGCTCATCGCTTCGCCATTGATCGATACGGCGTCGCCACGTTCAAAGCCGATCTCGATGAATTCAGCTTCGTTTGGCGCTTCCTCTGGCGAAACGGTGCGCTGATACACATAATCGGGTGCGCTGACGGCGGGATCCTCAAGCACTTTGCCCTCGGATGAGGTGTGCAACAGGTTCGCATCGACGGAAAAAGGGGCCTCGCCGCGCTTGTCCTTCGCAATTGGAATCTGGTGCTGTTCTGCAAAATCAAGCAGTTTCGTGCGGCTCGACAAATCCCATTCGCGCCAAGGGGCGATTACTTTGATATCAGGGTTCAGTGCATATGCGGCCAATTCGAACCTCACCTGATCGTTGCCCTTGCCCGTCGCGCCGTGCGCGATTGCGTCTGCGCCGACTTCCTCTGCGATTTCGATCAAACGTTTTGAAATCAAGGGGCGCGCAATTGATGTGCCAAGTAGGTACAAGCCCTCATAGACCGCATTCGCGCGAAACATCGGAAACACGAAATCGCGCACAAATTCTTCGCGCACATCTTCAATGTAGATGTCTTTGACGCCCATGAGTTCCGCTTTGGCGCGGGCCGGCTCCAGTTCTTCTCCCTGACCAAGATCGGCGGTAAAGGTCACGACCTCACAGCCGTATTCCGTTTCAAGCCATTTCAAAATGATCGATGTGTCGAGGCCGCCGGAATAGGCCAAAACGACTTTTTTAGGCGCAGTCATCGCGGGTTCCTTTCAGAAGAATTTCAGCGCGCGATATCGTGTTTTCAAAGGCGGAGCAAGATAAGCACCGCTGTTATGAGCTTGAAACCACGCCTGCGCTGCGTCAGACACAAACAATGACCAGTTTTCAAGATAGAGCGATACTCGCAGAGCGCGCAATCCGCGCTGTTCTGCCGCCAACGCCTTTGCAGCGAAACGTACATTTGTCCGAAAAATTTGATGCGGATATTTGGCTGAAACGCGAAGATTTGTCCCCTGTGAGATCTTACAAGCTGCGCGGTGCCTTCAATGCGATGCGAAAAGTGCTGAGTGATGATCCTGAAAAGGGCCATTTTGTTTGTGCGAGCGCGGGTAATCACGCCCAAGGGGTTGCGTATATGTGCAAGCATTTTGGCGTGAAAGGCACGATTTTCATGCCTGTTACCACGCCTCAGCAGAAGATTGATAAGACGCGAATTTTCGGTGGAGATACGATCGAGATCAAGCTGATTGGTGACTATTTTGACGTTACGCTGCGCGCCGCACAAAGTCACTGCACCGAGGTGAATGGTCATTTCTTATCCCCCTTCGATGATGAAGATGTCATTGAGGGGCAGGCTACCGTAGCAGTCGAGATTGAATCGCAATTGGGCGCGCTGCCAGATCGAATCGTTTTGCCAGTTGGTGGCGGTGGTTTGTCTGCTGGAACACGAAGCTACTTTGGCGAACGCTGTGCGATGAATTTTGTTGAGCCAAGTGGCGGTGCGTGTCTCTTTTCTGCACTACGCGCGGGCAGGCCGGTCGATTTAGGGCAAGTCGATACCTTTGCAGATGGTGCTGCGGTCGGACGGATCGGTATGCGCACGTTCGAGCGTCTTAAATCTGTTTCTTTGGCTGATACCATTCAAATTCAAGAAGATCGCGTGTGCATTACCATGCTTGAAATGTTGAACATTGAAGGCATCGTTTTGGAGCCTGCGGGTGCTTTAGCTTTAGATGCGTTAATCGATTTAAGGGATGTGGTTAAAGGTCAGACGGTTGTTTGCATTGCCTCTGGTGGCAATTTTGATTTTGAACGGCTTCCCGAAGTCAAAGAGCGCGCACAAAGATTTGCAGGTTTGAAGAAATATTTTGTGCTGCGCATGCCGCAACGACCCGGTGCTTTGAAGGAGTTTTTGGGCATTCTTGGGCCTGATGACGACATCAGTCGGTTTGAATACCTTAAGAAATCCGCACGTAATTTTGGCTCTGTCCTGATAGGCCTTGAAACCAAAAAGGCGGAGAATTTCGCGGTGTTACTTTCGAAATTAAGCGCCGCTGGATTTGGATATACGGATATCACAGATGATGAGATCTTAGCGCAATTCCTGATTTAGAGGATCACTATGTTTGTTGGAAAATTAGTCGTTATTACCGGTGGTGGTAGTGGAATTGGGGCGGCTTTGGCGCGCGGGTTTGCGGCGAATGGTGCGCATGTTTGTGTCGGTGATCTGAACGAAGATGCGGCGCATCGCATCGCAACAGACGTAAATGGTGTTGCTGTTGCTTGCGATGTTCGATGCGAAACGGATGTTCAAAATTTGATAAAAACAGCGCAAAAAAAGTTCGGGGATGTGGATATTTTCATCTCTAATGCAGGTTTAGCGAAGCCTGAACCAGCGCATGCAGCCTCTGCTGCAAACGATGTGTGGCAATTAAATTGGGAAGTTCATGTGATGTCGCATGTTTATGCGGCGCGCGCTTTGCTTCCCACCATGATCAAACGGGGCAACGGCCATTTGGTAAATGTTGCTTCTGCCGCTGGCCTGCTGAACCAGATTGGGGATGCTGCGTATTCAGCGACTAAACACGCAGCTGTCAGTTTTGCCGAGTCTCTTGCGATTTCGCACAATGATGATGGCATCGATATTTCCGTTGTTTGCCCACAATATGTCGCCACGCCTTTGATAGAAATGTCGGATGATACGGTTGTGTCGGGATCACTTTTGTCTGCTGATGACGCGGCACAGCAAATCCTAAATGGAATTGCGGCTAAAGATTTTATGATTTTGCCGCATCCTCAGGTGGCGGACTATTGCAAGATTAGGGGCGCAGATCATGCGAGTTGGCTTTCAGGAATGAAGGGGCTGCGACGCAAATTCTTGCGAGAGTCAGAGACAGGAGAGCTGAAGGACATGCACAACTTCGTGTAATTCATGCGCCGGCGTCTGGCGAGAGATGCTCTAGAAACATTTTTTTCGAGTTCTTATAGGCCGAAAAAATCTCATCCATGCGTTCAAAGAGCAGGCCATTTGCAGCTTGCTGCTCTCCCGCGCCACAGAGTTGGGCAAATTGATCGAAGCCCAAGTTCAATGCGCTGCCTTTCAGGAAATGTAAGTCCTCTTCAAAACTTTCGCTCTCCGCTTTCGTAAGCGCTAAGTCGATACGGTCTTCTACCTCGCTCAAGAAAAGCTCGTCCACTTCATCGAAATCCTCAGCGCCGATTTCGTCGCGCAATTCTTCTACTCTGGACCAGTCGATCATTTTGTCACCTCGCCCGCTTCATAAGCGCGAAATGGTAAAGACTTCGTTTCTAGAGATGGGTTTGTCGGCAAAGTTATCTTCGATTTGAAATTTCACGTGTCGTTAGGAATTTACGCTTAGGACGGTGCTTGAAAGGGTTTTTAGTGAGTGCGATCGAGAAGATAGAAAGCTTGGTGCCTGACACGGCAAAGGATATGAACATTCGCGTTCTGATCGTTGATGACAGCCGTCTTCAGCGCAAGATTATTTCAGCGTCTTTGCTGCGTCGCGGGTATGATGTGCGAGAGGCGGATTCTGGTGTTTCTGCATTGACTGTTTGTGCTGAATGGCCGCCAGATGTGGTTTTAAGTGATTGGATGATGCCCGAAATGGATGGGCTTGAATTTTGTCAGAAATTCAAAGCGCTTCCGCGAGAGGGATATGGATATTTCATCCTCTTGACATCGAAAAGCGCAAAGGATGAAGTCGCGCAGGGGCTTCAGTGTGGTGCGGATGATTTTCTGACCAAACCTGTAAATGGGCTAGAGTTGCGCGCACGATTGGCTGCGGGTGAACGCATCATTCAAATGCAGCGCGCACTGTTGGATCAGACCCACATTGTTTCCGAAACCTTGGAGCAATTGCGGACAGTGCATGATTCGATAAATCTGGATCTGATTGAGGCGAAAAAACTGCAACAATCATTGGTGCGCGAGAAACACAGATCCTTCGAAGGCGCCGATCTGTCATTCGTTCTTCATCCCGCTGGACATGTTGGTGGAGATCTAGTCGGGTATTTTCCTGTCTCGAAAACGGATGTTGGTTTCTTCGCAATTGATGTGTCTGGACATGGCGTTAGTTCAGCCCTTATGACGGCGCGCCTTGCTGGGTATCTGACCTCCCCCTCGCCGGAACAAAACATAGCTCTCACGTTTGAGGAAGGTGATAGTATCGGCGTAAGACCGCTTTCAGATGTTGTCGTGGACCTCAATCGAATTGTTCTCGAAGAGATGGAAACAGACCACTATTTTACTGTCATTCTGGCGCTTGCGAATATGGAAACGGGGCAAACAACGCTGTGTCAGGCGGGTCACCCACATCCTTTAGTGCGACGCGCAAATGGAGAGATTGAACAGGATGGTACGGGTGGGTTGCCAGTTGGCCTATTTCCGGATGCCGAATTTGAGGAATTTCAATTGACGCTGAAGCCTGGTGATCAGCTCATTCTAGCATCTGATGGGGTTACTGAATGCCCAAACGCAGTTGATGAAATGCTTGGAGAGGATGGATTTGAAGATCTTATGAAGGGGCTTAAAGGCTTGAAAGGGCCAAATTTGCTGGAAACACTTGTTTGGAAGCTGTCCGAGTTTGCAGATGATGCGGCTTTTCCAGATGATGTGTCTGCGGTTTTGTACGAATTTGATCCCAAGCGCTCTGATTTAAAGCACTGATGTGAGGAAATGGCGTGCGCCTGGACTGCTTACCAAATCAATGGCGCTCTCTGCAGAGGTCCACACGCAGGTATGGCCCAGTTCCGTCGGTTCCCCAAGTTTCAAAGCAGGACGCGCGAGAAAGACGTGACACATCTTATCCGCCCATTTTTCGTATTCGGGCATAAAGACGAATTGCCGAAAGGTGCCTAGTCGCACAGGTGAACCCACGCACCAGCCTGTTTCTTCCATGATCTCGCGGCGCAATGCGGGAATCATATGTTCGCCCGGATCAATACCGCCACCAGGGATTTGATATTCTGGTTCAGGTTCTTCCTGAAATGTCAGTAGAACTTGTGTGCTGCGCATCAAAACCGCATATGCGCCGGGGCGTAAATGATACTGAACCCCGCTCTTCGGGGGTGTACCAAACCGTCTGATCATATGCTTGCCCTTGGACCTATGCTTGCGGCGCCTATATAGGTCGCGGTATGCCAAGAGCCTGCGTATAAGGAAACCCCATGTCAATTGGACAAAAACTCGCTTGGGACGACTCTGTTCTGCCCTTTCAATTGGATGCATCAGACATCCGTGGCCGCGTTGCGCGTTTGGACGGCGCCTTGGATGGCATTCTGAAGCAACATAATTACCCGCCTGCCGTTGAAGCGTTGGTGGCTGAAATGGCTGTGCTGACCGCTTTGATCGGCCAAACGATCAAGTTGCGATGGAAGCTGTCATTGCAGGTTCAATCTAAGGGCGCCGTACGGATGATCGCGACGGACTATTATGGCCCGTCAGAAGATGGTGCACCTGCACGCATTCGCGCATATGCGTCCTATACCGAGGAGCGCCTGACCGATGAAAAACCGTTTGATCAGATCGGCGAAGGTTATTTCGCGATTATGATCGATCAGGGCGAGGGCATGACGCCGTACCAAGGGATCACTCCCATCGCAGGTGGGTCACTGTCCGCATGTGCGGAGGCCTATTTTGCGCAATCCGAGCAGATTCCAACACGGTTTGAGCTTAGCTTTGGCGTTTCAACCGAACAGAGTGAACCGCATTGGCGTGCGGGTGGCGTGATGTTGCAGCATATGCCAAAGGCATCGCCTTCCGTCGCGCCAGAGGCGACGGGTGAGGGCGGGTTGCTGCAAGCCAATGATGTGGTTGGTGAGGGGGATGATGCGGAAAACTGGTCTCGCGCGAACATTCTGCTCAACACTGTCGAGGAGTTGGAGCTGATTGGCCCAAGCGTTTCACCTGACAAGTTGTTGTTGCGGTTTTTCAGCGAAGAATCACCACGTGTTTACGCGCCGCAGGCGGTTCAATTCGGGTGCACTTGTTCGGAAGACCGCGTGCGCCAAAGTTTGTCGATCTATTCAGCGAAAGACATTGAGACGATGACAACTGATGATGGTCGCGTCACGGCGGACTGCCAATTCTGCGGATCGCATTATGATCTGGACCCGCAAAGCGTTGGTTTTGAGGCGAATGTCTAAGACGATCGATCATATACGTGAAAAGTTGGCAGCGTCTGGTGCGCCCTCATCTGACTATGATTTGAACCCTGAAATTGTGCTGCCGGCAGAGCGAAAGTTGCGATCTGCCGCAGTACTTGTGCCGCTTATGCGCGCGCAAGGTGAGTGGCAGATTGTGCTGACCATGCGCTCCAGCGCACTGAAACATCACCCGGGCCAAATTGCATTCCCCGGTGGAAAGCATGATCCAAGCGACGCTACGTTGGAAGACACAGCTTTGCGAGAAGCTTTCGAGGAAATCGGGCTGCCGCGCGAGAAGGTCAAAATCTTGGGCCGCCTGCCAACCCATGAGACTGTGACTGGTTTTACAGTGACGCCCATTGTTGGGGTGATCACCTCGGAATTTGACGTCATGCCTGAGTCTGGCGAAGTTGCGGAGGTCTTCCAGGTTCCGTTTTCTTTCTTGAACGACCCCAAAAATTTCCAAATGCAGTTTCGTCGTTGGCGTGGGCAGAAACGTTACTACTACACCGTGCCTTACGGGCCCTATTATATTTGGGGCGCGACCGCGCGGATGCTTCGGATGTTTGCTGATACGTTGGCGAGGCCATGAAGGTTCAAGGCGCTTGGATCGAGGATGCAGCGACCCAAGTGGTCTGCGATGCGCTCACCTCGCAGGGTTTTCAGACGCTTTTTGTTGGCGGTTGCGTGCGCAATGCACTGCTTGGTGTTGATGTGTCCGACATTGATATTGCGACTGATGCGACCCCTGAAGATGTTGTCGAATGCGCTCGTCTTGCTGGTCTCAAGTCCATTCCGACCGGCATAGATCATGGCACAATTACCGTTGTTTCAGCTGGTATCCCGCATGAATTAACTACGTTTCGAAGCGATACAGAAACCGATGGAAGACACGCAAAAGTGCGCTTCTCCAAGAGCATTTTAGAGGATGCAGCACGCCGTGATTTTACGATGAACGCGATCTATGCTGACCCTGCTGGCTTTGTGGTTGATCCGCTAAATGGCATGCCTGATTTGAACGCGCGACATGTGCGTTTCATTGGTGATGCTGAAGCGCGCATTCGCGAAGATTACCTGCGCAGCCTCAGGTTTTTTCGCTTTACCGCGTGGTATGGGGATCCTGGGCTGGGCATTGATCCAGATGGTCTTGCCGCGGTAGCAGCGAACCTTGACGGGTTGGAAGGTTTGTCGCGCGAACGTGTTGGGTCAGAGCTTAAAAAACTGATGACTGCCGCGAACCCCGCGATGGCAGTTGCAGCTATGCGGTCCTCGGGCGTCTTGCATGCTGTTCTACCAAGTGCGGATGATCGCGCGCTGGGTCCGCTTATCCATCTGGAGCAAAGACTTAATATTGCGCCGGACCCGATCCGGCGTTTAAGCGCGCTTACAACAAGTGATGCTGCGAAAAAATTGCGCTTGAGCAAATTGGAAAGCAAGCGCTGGGCGGTACTGCGCGATGAAGTTGAAACGACTAAGCCCGCTGCGCATCTTGGGTACCTTCATGGGTCTAATACTGCAAAAGATGTTCTGTTGTTAAGGTCAGCGTTTCTGGAAATGCCGATCAATGAGGAGGCTATCCAAGAGTCGAATAAGGGCGAAACCGCTCTTTTTCCTATTAAAGCGAAAGACTTGCCTCACCTTTCTGGTTGTGCATTAGGTGAAGCGTTAACGACACTAGAGCAGCGCTGGATCGCGTCTGGATTTACGCTTTCTCGAGATGAGCTGCTGGCGTGAGCGTTTTGCTCGATCCGATCTATGCGTTCGTGTTTTTGGGACTGTTTTCACCGGGGCCAAATGTCATTCTGCTCACCGCGTCTGGGGCGCGCTTTGGATTTCAACGTACGTTGCCTCATCTTGCGGGCGTTGTTCTTGGGGTTGGCATTATAGCTGGCCTCACTGCGTTTGGCTTGGGCGCGATTTTGATTGCAATGCCGCAATTAACGCTAGCATTAAAGGGTATCGCTGCGGTTTGGATATTGTGGATGGCGTGGCGTCTTTGGAGCAGCGAGGCCCGTTTGAACGACGCGAGCGATGCTCCGATGACCTTCACCCAAGCTGTTCTGTTCCAATGGTTAAACCCCAAAATTTGGGCGGTCGCCTTGAGTGGCATCACTCTTTACCCCGGTGGGTTTTCCCCAATTGGCGAAGCGGTACGACTGGCAAGCGCATTTTCAGGCATAAACCTTGGCGTGTGCATTTTTTGGACAGCGGCGGGCACTTTGCTCACCTTTTTGCTCACCTCACCGGCTGCATGGCGGATATTCATGCGCGTGATGGCCTTGGCCTTGGTGGCGTTTTCGATCATGTTGTTCGTCTAACTCTTCTGATCCGAAATCCGTGACCTATGCTGCGCTTTTTTGAACGCCTTGTTGATCCTTATGTGAGCTATTCTGAGACGGATACGCCGCCGCAAAAGCTGTGGCCGTTCATGATGGTTTATTCGCAGCCTTTCAAACAGGTGTTTTGGTATGCGGGCATCATGTCGGTTATCGTTGCTGTGGTGGAGATTTGGCTGATCTCCTACATGGGGCGCGTCGTGGACATTTTGCAGGGCGATCCTGCGCTCGTTTGGCAGACATATGGCACCGAGTTTCTGATTGTTTCGCTGTTTATCCTGTTCATACGTCCGATCATGCAAGGCATTGATGTTGCGCTTTTGAACAACACGATCCTTCCGAATTTTGGAACGCTCATTCGCTGGCGTGCGCATAAACATGTGCTGCGGCAATCCGTGGGGTGGTTTGAAAATGACTTCGCAGGTCGCATCGCAAACCGCATTATGCAAACGCCCCCAGCCGCGGGCGAAGCGGTATTTCAGGTGTTTGATGCAATCACATTTTCGCTCGCCTATGTCACCGGGTCTGCGATCTTGCTGGCGAATGCGGACCCGCGTTTAGCGCTGCCGCTTGTCATTTGGCTTGGACTTTATGCGATGTTGGTTGTGTGGACGGTGAAGCGCGTTGGTCCTGCATCCCAAGCCTCGTCCGATGCGCGGTCTACTGTGACGGGGCGGGTCGTGGATGCCTATACGAACATCCACTCGGTGAAGATGTTTAGCCACGGTCCGCAGGAAATGGACTATGCGAAAGACGCTATCGAAAACGCACGTACGACGTTCCAGACTGAGATGCGGATTTTTACGATTATGGACGTCACTTTGGTGATGTTAAACGGTCTGTTGATCATTGGTGTTGTCGGTGGCGCGATCTGGCTTTGGAGTGTTGGTGAGGCTTCTGTTGGGATTGTCGCAGCGACGACGGCGCTGGTGCTGCGCCTCAATGCTATGACCGCTTGGATTATGTGGGCGCTAACCAGCTTCTTCCGCCAGCTGGGTGTTGTGAAAGAAGGGATGGAGACGATTTCGCAACCGATTACGCTTGTCGATCAGGTGGATGCGCAGCCTTTGAAATTTGATGAAGGACGGATCGAGATTGATCAATTGACCCATCACTATGGGAGACAAACAGGCGGTTTAGATACTGTTTCTTTGCAAATCGAACCTGGTCAAAAGATAGGTTTGATCGGTCGCTCTGGCGCTGGGAAAAGTACGCTCGTTAAATTATTGCTCCGATTTTATGATGCCGATAGCGGACGCATTTTGATTGATGATCAGGATATCGCAAAAGTCACGCAAGACAGCCTTCGTGCGCAGATTGGGATGGTACAACAGGACAGTTCACTACTGCACCGGTCCGTGCGCGACAACATTCGCTATGGTCGAACTGATGCTACTGAGGAAGAGGTCATTGCCGCCGCAAAGCAAGCCGAAGCGCATGAGTTTATCCTTGACCTTGCTGACGCCGAAGGGCGTGAGGGATATGATGCTCAAGTGGGTGAACGCGGGGTAAAATTGTCTGGTGGCCAGCGTCAAAGGATCACGCTCGCGCGGGTCATGTTGAAGGACGCGCCGATCTTGCTTTTGGATGAGGCAACCAGCGCTTTGGACAGTGAAGTCGAAGCCGCGATTCAAGAGACGCTCTACGGGATGATGGCAGGCAAAACCGTGATCGCGATTGCGCATCGTTTGTCCACGATTGCGCAAATGGATCGCATACTTGTGCTGGATCAAGGACGTATCGTTGAAGATGGTACGCATGACGCGCTTTTGTCCAAAGGCGGGCTATATGCTGATTTCTGGGCGCGTCAGTCCGGTGGATTTCTGAATGCCGAGGACACATGAAAAAGATTGAAACATGGATTGAAGCTTTCCGTCCCGCGGATGGCCCACCGCCAAACACTTTGTGGGCGTTTGTTAGGTGGTGCTTGGCCAGCGCTTGGCCTGTTCTAATCCTTGCGGCACTTTTGTCTGCAGGCGCGGGTGCAATGGAGGCGGGGACAGCCTATATTTTGGGCCTCGTGATCGATGCGGTCGTTGGGACTGGCGCTGAGAACTTTTATACGACGAAAAACATCGTCATGGCCGTTCTAGCCATTGGATTTTTCGTCGTTTTGCGTCCTTTGATGTTTGCGGTGTCTTCCGCAGCGAACCATGTGATCGTTATGCCGAACGTCTCGACCCTTGTGCAGTCACGGCTACATCGTTGGTCACTGGGGCAGTCGGTTAGCTTTTTTGATGATGATTTTGCAGGTCGCATAGCGCAAAAGCAAATGCAGACGGCACGTGCTGTGACGGATGTTGTGTCAGAAACGATCAATGTTGTGGCCTTTGCGCTGGCATCTTTGTTGGGCAGCTTCGCATTGCTTGGGGCGATTGATTGGCGCGTCGCTGGGTTTTTTGTAATCTGGTTGGTCGGATACTTCGCGCTGATTGGCTGGTTCTTGCCTCGTATTCGCGCACGTGCTGCGACACGGGCAAATGCGCGTGCAGCGGTGTCCGGCCAGTTAGTGGATACGATCACCAACATCAAAACCGTCAAGCTTTTCGCGCATGATGCGCATGAAGATAAGGTTGCATTGGACGCGATGGGCAAGTTCCGTACGCAGTCTTTGCACTACGGTTGGCTCGCCGCGACGTTCCGCTTTTTCCTGATGGTGATTGCAGGAATTTTACCTGTCTTGCTGATGGGTGCGTCGATCTACTTCTGGCAAATAGGCCAAGCGACACCGGGCGATATTGTTGCGGCTGGTGCGGTATCAATCCGCATTGCGCAGATGACGGGATGGGTGTCGTTCACGCTGATGGCGATCTATTCCAATATTGGTGAAATCGAAGATGGCATGCACACTTTGGCCAACCCTGTGCGTGTCGAGGATGCGCAGCATGCAAGCTATCTTGAAGTCCCTCAAGGCAAGATCACCTTCGAGAATGTCAGCTTTCAATATGGCAATGCGCTGGGCGGTGTCAGTGACATGACCCTTACGATTGGGGCTGGTGAAAAGATCGGTATTGTCGGTGCTTCTGGAGCTGGCAAATCAACGTTAGTTTCGCTGCTTCTTAGGCTCTACGATGCGGAAGAGGGTCGCATTTTGATTGATGGGCAACCTCTGGTAAGTGTCACGCAAACTTCGCTACGGCGCGCGATTGGGATGGTCACGCAAGAGACTGCGATGTTCAATCGGTCTGCGCGCGACAACATTCTTTATGGGCGTCACGGCGCGAGCGAGCAGGATATGATCCATGCCGCAGAACAGGCCGAAGCGCACGGGTTCATTGCCAATCTTCGGGATAGTCAAAAGCGCGAAGGCTATGACGCGCATTTGGGCGAACGCGGTGTGAAATTGTCGGGCGGTCAAAGACAGCGCATTGCCCTCGCGCGGGCCATTCTCAAAGACGCGCCGATCCTTGTGTTGGATGAAGCGACAAGCGCGCTTGACAGTGAGGTCGAAGCGTCGATCCAGGCCGCGTTAGAGCGCGCAATGGAAGGTAAAACCGTCCTTGCGATCGCGCACCGTTTGTCGACGCTCAGCCAGATGGATCGCATCATTGTTCTAGATGAGGGTCGCATTGTCGAAGACGGCACGCATGACAGTCTGTTGAAACAAGACGGGCTTTATGCCCGCTATTGGAACCGTCAGTCGGGCGGGTTTATCGACGTGCGTTCAGCCGCCGAATAGGGCACTAGCACGCTTATGGAAGAATTTTTGATAGAACGATTAGGGCATCAGGGCGACGGGGTCGCGTCTGGCCCCGTGTTTGCGCCGCGCACTTTGCCGGGTGAACGTGTGAGCGGTATTCGCAATGGGGATCGTTTGAGCGATGTGAAAATCATCGAACCCTCCGATCAACGCGTCGCCGCTGCGTGTCGTCATTTCAAAAGCTGTGGCGGATGTCAGTTGCAGCACGCCTCTGAACCGTTTGTTAGTGAATATAAACAGCAGATCGTGAAAAGCGCGTTGGATGCGCATGGGATTGAGACGGAGTTGCGCCCGATTGTGACCTCGCCCGTACAAAGCCGTCGACGTGCCACGCTCGCGGTGCGGCGTACCAAGAAAGGTGCGCTTTGGGGTTTTCATGCTCGCGGCTCTGATACGGTTGTTGCTGTGCCAGAGTGTCAGTTGGTCGTGCCTGAATTGCTAGGTGTAAACGCCTTGATGGATGATCTCGCGCGCATTGGCGGATCTCGCAAAGGCGAGATGGCGGTGAATGTCACGTTGTCTGAGGTGGGGCTGGATGTCTTTGTGACGGGCGGAAAGCCGCTTGATCGCGAATTGACGCTGGGCCTGTCGGGCGTTGTTGAGGCGCATAAACTGGCGCGTTTGACCTGGGATGATGAAGTCATCGGCATGCGCAATCTACCTTATCAGAACTTTGGCGCCGCCAGAGTTGCCCCGCCCCCTGGTGCGTTTTTGCAAGCGACGGTGCATGGACAGGACGCATTGACCGCAGCGGTCTTGGACGCGGTGAGCGGTGAGAAAGGTGTCGATCTGTTCGCGGGAAGTGGCACATTTACTTTGCCGTTGGCCGAGCACTACGAGATGATCGCGCTTGAGGGCGAGAAGCCTATGATCGCCGCGCTCGACAGAGGATGGCGTGAGGCGAAAGGTTTGAAGAAAGTCGACGCGATTGCGCGGGATTTGTTCCGTAGACCGTTCTTGCCGGATGAATTGGCGAAGTTGGATTTCGCCGTGCTTGACCCGCCGCGTGCAGGGGCAGAGGCGCAGGTTGCAGAGCTGGCCAAAAGCGAGATCGCACAGATTGCTTACGTGTCGTGCAATCCGGTGACGTTCGCACGGGATGCGAATGTGTTGATTAAGGCTGGCTTTACGCTTGAGTGGGCACAAGTTGTGGATCAATTCCGCTGGTCATCACATGTGGAGCTTGCAGCGAAGTTCGCACGCTCACATATGCAGGGCTAAGGCACAGGAACACGCATATGTCAGCAATTTAGCAACTGGTTAGATCGACCCATAGTTGGCAATTTCATTATTGTGGTGATCGCGGTGGCCTGTCTGTGTTGCGCGCCTTGCGTAACTTGCGGGCTGTCTCGGTCGCGCTGCGTTTGCGTCGCGTGGTTGAGGGCTTCATCACCGCGCTTCCCGGAATGGGTAGTGTGTTTCTGCTGATGTCGATCATCTCTTATATCGGCGGAGTGATTGCCATCAAGATATTCGGCGCTGACTTTCCGCAGTGGTTCAGATCTTTAGTGCAATCGGGCTATACGCTGTTCCAAGTGATGGCGCTGGAAGGCTGGTCGATGGACATCGTGCTTGAAGTTTATCCATACGCCTAGGCTTTCTTTATTCAGTTTATCTTGGTGACAACATTTGCGGTTGTGAATTTGCTTTTGGGCTTGATAGTGAATTCGATGCAGGACGCGCATCAGGAGGAAGATGTACAGCGCACGGACGCCAACCGCGTTGATGTTTTGGCGTGGCTGGAAGCGATTGAGAAATTGTTACAGCACAAGAATGTTTCACAAGAGCGTTGAGTGATGTGGATTTCTTTTTGAAGGATGGGAAAAACCGTTTAAACAGCGCGCAATTAATAAGCGTAAAGCATTTCGAGGCGGTATTTTAGATGAAAAGACGGGTTCTTCTTCTTTCAGCGGCAGCAACTTTGATACTGAGCGCCTGTGCGAGCAAATTCAAACGCTACAATGGTCCAAAAGTGACGCGAGTGATCGTCTATAAGGGCCAGCGCAAAATGCATCTCATGCACTTTGGTGAAGCTTTGCGTAGCTATGAATTTGATCTTGGATTTGCACCCTACGGCCACAAGGGCGAAGAGGGTGACGGGCGTACGCCCGAGGGCGAGTATATTATTAATCGGCGCAATCCTAATTCAAAATTCCATCTTTCAATTGGGATCAACTACCCCAACGCGAACGATATAGCGAATGCGAAGGCCGCTGGCGTGAAGCCCGGCGGTGATATTTTTATCCACGGACAGCCCAATGCGTTTGTACCAAAGGGTGCTGATTGGACAGCCGGCTGTATTGCTGTGACCAACAAGGAAATGGAACGGGTTTATGCCATGGTTGATAATGGCACGCCGATCTCGATTTATCCGTAACTAGCTCGCGGAAGCGAGCTGCTGGGAGCCAAATGCGGCTGGCGCACCTGTGACAAGCGTCCACCAGATCTTACCGTTGCTTTCCTGAAAGTAGGAAAAGCCCATAAGGGTCGCAGATTTGTCTAAGATAATACTGCGCGTTGGCGCCTCTTCCATCCATGCACCGAGTGTTTCCAGCTCTGTCTCATAGGTTTCCGAGATGTTTTCGCCCTTAAGCTGGCCGGAAAAGCCAACGCGGCGCACGCGATCAATCGGGGAGGAGCCGTCAGAGCCAAAGTGCCAAGGGCGGTTTTGCACTGACATATCGAGCGAATGCGTCGCCGCGGCAGCATTTAGTTTCGCATCGAGCTGAAGTGGCGCTACACCAGAAGCTTGGCGTAGCGAGTTCACAGAATCGAGCATGCGAAACTGAATGCGCGACGTTTCGCTCGATCCTATGCGATAGGCTTTCGGCAGTGGTTTACCATCTGGCCCAATTGAAGAAGGTTGGGGTGCGCCACAGGCTGCAAGTGCAAGTGCTGCTGAAACAAGAAGAAAACCGATGCGCGTCATTATACTACCCCAACTGCGTTGAGGTAGCACTACCCCCCAATGCGTTGCGATTCAAACCCACAATCTGTTGAGAATGGCTTTCGAGGGCCTGTTTCAATTGCGAGTGAGGCTTTCGCGCAATAAAGTTCTGGTGAAACGCGCGTAAATAGACGCGAAAGAAATGCGACGTCTGAAATGGAGAACGCGATGAATGATGCAGTGAGCAAACGAATGGATCGACGCAGGTTTATCGGTGCCGCAGGTGCCACGATGCTTACGGGCCCCGCGATGGCTCAAGATACATCTCGACCCAGCAATGGAACGGTGGAGCTTGAAAAAGACATTAGCCAAGCGGTGCGTCGCAACATCTCAAGTTTTCGAACGCTTGATTGGCGCCCCTATTTCAGCAACCTTAACAACGGTGCGGTATTGGTCGATATTTCCAGCCGCGCGCTGCACTTCTGGTCGGAAGACGGCAATACATACAAATTGTATCCGTCCTCTGTGCCTTTAACGCCTGATCTCACGAAGAAAGGACGCACCAAAGTTGTGCGCAAAGTTGAGGGGCCAACGTGGCGTCCAACACCATCTATGAAAAAGCGTAATCCTGAATGGCCTGATGTGGTTGAGCCGGGTCCTGATAATCCGCTGGGGACACATGCCCTGTATCTGAGCTGGACGTATTATCGAATCCATGGCACACATGACACGCGAAAAATTGGGCGTCGCTCGTCCAATGGCTGTATTGGGCTTTATAATGAGCACATTGCTCAATTATATGCGATCACCAAAGTAGGCACTCAAGTGTTGCTTATTTGACGACATTGGGTCGATCTTGCGCGATGTGGCTCAAAGATGGGTTTGCATTACCTGATGATAACTGCTTAAAAGAAGTCACGAGGTTTAAGTATTGCGTGCTCGTTGTCGATGAACCGGCGATGGGCTAATTCCAGAGGATATCACTATGAAAAAAATCGCACTCGCTGCTGCACTTTCCGTTTCTGCGTCCACAGCCTTCGCTGGCAACATGGATGCTCCTGTGATGGAAGCACCAATCATCGTTGAAGAAGCTGCCGCAGGCTCTTCTGCTGGCATCGTCGTTCCTTTGTTGATCTTGGCGGTTGTTGCTGCTGCAGTTTCAATGTAAATTAGCGGCTAGAAACAAATTTAGAAAGGCGGTATCTTAGGATTCCGCCTTTTCTGTTTGTGTAATCGTTTTTTTATTGAGCGTGCGTCGCCTGCGCTTGATGAGCATATTTAAGAAATATGCATATTGCCTTCGGCGAGAGTTTATTTGGCTAGATGAAGTCGATTAGTCGAGCCAGCCTTTGAGGTTGTCTTCGATCACTTCTGAGAGTGCAGCGATATGAGCCGGATCATCGTTGAGGCACGGAATATAGGTGAAATGTTCGCCGCCGCCCTCTTCAAAGCTTTCCTTGATCTCTTCATTTATCTCTTCCAGCGTTTCGATGCAATCGGCTGAAAAGGCAGGTGCGATAACGGCAATGTTCTTTTTGTTATCTTCTTCTGCAAGGCGCGCGACCTCTTTAACTGTATAGGGTTGCAGCCACTCTTCAGGGCCAAACTTTGATTGGAAGGTCGTCGCGATTTCTGTGTCATCCCAGCCAAGGCGTTCTTTCAGCAAGCGCGTCGTTTTCTGGCACTGGCAGTGGTACGGATCGCCTTCCATCAAATAGCGTTTTGGAACGCCGTGGTAGGAGCAGACAAGAATGTCGGGCTTTTTTTCCGCAGCGGCATAGGCGCGCTCAACGGATTGTGCGAGCGCCTCAATATAGAGCGGATGTTCGAAGTATGGCTCGATTGTGCGGCTGGCGGGTTGCCATTTCTCTTCCATCAGAATGCGGAAGAACTGATCGTTTGCTGTCGCTGACGTCGCACCTGCGTAATGCGGATAAAGCGGAACGAACAGGATCTTTGTGCAACCTGCCTCAACCATCGCGCGCACTTTGCTTTTGGTCGACGGATTGCCATAGCGCATACAGAAATCAACCATGACATCGTCGCCATAGCGCGCTTTCATCGTTTCTGTGATTGCTGCATTTTGCTGCTTGGTGATCGTCATCAGCGGGCTTTCATCCGCTTCTTTGTTCCAAATAGTGCGGTAGGCCGCGCCAGATGTGAAAGGGCGTTTAGTCAGGATAATAAGCTGCAACAACGGCTGCCAAAGCCATGGTGAGTAGTCGATGACGCGGCGATCCGAGAGAAATTCACCAAGGTAGCGACGCATGGACCAATAGTCCGTGTTGTCGGGTGTGCCGAGGTTAGACAGGAGAATGCCAACTTTAGGGGTGGGCAGTTTCGGATGATCGCTTGGCGCATGCGCGGGGCATGTCTTAGTGATATTGGTGTCGGTCATGGGATCACTCCGATTAGTCTAGTCCTTAATCCAGATAAGCGAAATATGTCTGCGGTCAATCGCGCAAAGGCTTTTCCGTTGTTTTTAACGCGTCCGCGAGACGGGATGTCGCAGAACCGGGGCGCAGTGGCTTGGGTTGATCTGCGGAGGGAGCCCAGCCTGAAAGGAACAGGAATTCAAACGTCGCAATGATTTTACCGTCCTCTGCGAAGGTCTTTGCGTAAATCTCAGCGCAGCGATCAAAAATGGCGCGCTTTGTCGGGTGGCGCAGGCGCGCGTTGAGAGCATTGGTTTCGCCGAAATTTCTCAGGTCGTGCATTAGGTGGAACGCATCTTTGTAGCTCGTGCGGACCGTGATGTTATCTGCAACAGGAAGCGCAAGGCCTGCGCGTTGTAGCAATGCGCCAAGGTCGCGAATTTCGCCCATGGGCGCGATGCGAGGGGATAGACCCCCAGTCACTTCGCTCTCAGCTTGGGCAAGACAGATGCGCAGTTCGTTCAGGGTTTGACCGCCTAAGCATACCGCTTGAAACAATCCGTCTGGTTGAAGTGCGCGCGCGCTTTGGATGATTTGGCCAACGGGATCATTGGCCCAATGCAGCGCCATGAAATGGATCGCAAGATCGTGGGAGTTCGTTGTGACATCCAGCGTTTCGCTGTCCTCGATCTGTTTCGCATTTGGGATAATCTGGGGCGCGGGGCCAATGATAAGGGACGATTTAAACTCTCTGTTAACCAGACTCAGGCGATCAAGGAGTTCATCCCGTGCGATATCACGCAAGAACCCGTCATTGGCGCGGTGGCGATTGCGGATCAGAGCGGAGCGATCAGTAAGGAGGGGCACATTTTGCATATGCTACGTCATATTGCGCAAACGCGGGGGGTTCAAACCCTGATCCATTCTGTGTTTCCGCCCGAATGCCTGTCCTGTCGTGCAAGTGTTGCAAGCGATGATGGTTTGTGTGGTTTGTGTTGGCGCGATACTGCGTTTATCGCCGGAGATGTTTGTGACGGATGCGGCGTGCCTTTGAGGGGGGATGTGCAAAGCGGAGATCGCTGCGATGATTGCCTGAGAACCGCGCGACCTTGGGTGCAAGGGCGGTCAGCGTTGCTCTACAAAGATCGCGGGCGTGCGTTGGTCTTGGCGCTGAAGCACGGGGATCGCCACGATATTGTGAAGCCTGCGGGAAAGTGGATGGCGCGCTGTGTTCAGGACAACCTGCGAAGCGATGTTCTGGTCGCGCCCTTGCCGCTTCATTGGACGCGAATGGTTAAGCGGCGATATAATCAATCGAGCTTGATTGCGCGGGCGATGGCGGGGCGGCTTTCGGTTCCGATCTGCGCTGATCTGCTTAGGCGGGATCGTGCGACTGCAACGCTTGACGGAAAAACACGTGAAGCGCGGTTTGATGAAATGCGCGATGCGATTTCTGTGCATCCCAAACGTGAGAAAGAGCTCGAAGGGCGTTCCGTACTGCTTGTGGATGATGTCATGACCTCAGGTGCGACGCTTGCCGCGTGTACAGAAGCGTGCCTCAAATCACGTGCAAGAGAGGTTTGTGTCGTAACCCTAGCGCGCGTCGCAAAGGATGACTAACTTACGAGCAAGCTAAGAAGGAATATGCTCGTGAAAGAAGTTGAGATTTATACATCGCCGCTATGTGGGTTTTGCCATGCTGCGAAACGTTTGCTGACATCGAAGGATGTGAATTTTGCAGAAGTCGACATTGCTGTGCAGCCTGAACGCCGTGCAGAGATGATGCAACGCGCCAACGGTGGACGCACGGTTCCGCAGATCTTTATTGGTGAGGAACATGTTGGTGGATGCGACGATCTTTTCGCGCTTGAACGTGCTGGCAAGCTAGATGTGATGCTGGCCGCCTAAAATGCTGGCAGCACTTATTCAAACCACCTCTAGCGATGATCCGCGTGAAAACCTTGTGCGGATCTCTGCGCGTATCAGGGAAGCGGCAAATGATGGTGCCAGTTTTATTCTGACACCAGAGGTGAGCAATTGCTTGTCGCTTAGCCGTGAGCATCAGGACGCTGTTTTGCAGCATGAAGCACACGATTTGACACTTGCGGGCTATCAAAAATTGGCGGCAGAGTTGAGCGTTTGGTTGTCTATCGGATCGCTTGCATTGAAGACTGATGATGCGGATGGGCGATATGCGAACCGTTCTTTCGTGATTGATCCAACTGGCGCTGTGACAACGCGCTACGATAAAATTCATATGTTTGATGTGGATGTGACCAAGGACGAAACCTACCGCGAATCTGACGGCTATCGTCCGGGCACACGTGCTGCGATTGCGCCGACACCTTTTGGGACGTTGGGATTGAGCATCTGTTATGATGTGCGATTTGCCTATCTTTATCGCGCCTTGGCGCAAGCAGGGGCCGAGATCTTGTTGGTGCCAGCAGCGTTTTCACCTGTGACGGGCAAAGCGCATTGGGAGTCCCTGTTGCGAGCACGTGCAATTGAAACGGGGTGCTATGTTCTTGCGGCAGCGCAAACCGGAACGCATCGCGCAAGCGTTGGTAAACAGCGTAAAACACATGGGCATTCGCTGGCGATTTCGCCTTGGGGTGAGGTTCTGGCTGATGGCGGACCCGAAGAGGGCACGGTCCTAGTTGAAATTGACCATGCAGAAGTGGCACAAGCACGTAGGAAGATTGCGGCGCTGGGCCATGATCGGAACTTCGAAGGTCCGTAATGTCGGAAGAAGCCAACGCTCTAGCCATCATGTTGTTCAGCGAACTTTTGACCGCTGATCAATTGCTGCGCAACAAGCTTGGCCGCGTTTTGCCCAAGGGCATGGAGATTTCGCATTTCTCGGTTCTGAACCATCTGGCAAGTACGTCCAGCGAACGCACACCTGCGCAATTAGCGAAAAGTTTTCATCTGACGCGCGGGGCGATGACCAACACGCTTGGTAAGTTAGAGCGTGCTGGCTACATCCATATTCGCCCTGATTGGGACGATGCGCGCCGCAAGCAGGTTGCGATTAGTCCTGCGGGTCGCTCCGCCCGTGATGTTGCGCTGGCGGGTATTGGACCTGTGATTGAAAAGCTCGTCACGGAAATGGGGGGCGATAAGCTGCGCCTTGCTTTGCCCATTTTGCGTGACCTGCGCCTTAAGCTAGAACAGGACTAAGCGGGTTTTATGCTTGCTGTGACGTAGTTCACGCTCAGATCTCTTTCGGAAATGCTCCAGCTCCACAAGATTGGATTGAACACGAATCCCTTGCGATCCACTGGTTCGACGCCGGATTGGGACAGCAGCTCAAACAGCTCATCCGGCGTGATGAATTTGTTCCATTCATGTGTGCCCTTAGGCAGCCAACGCATGATCACTTCCGCGCCGATAATCGCCATCGCGTAGCTTTTTGGATTGCGATTGATCGTGGAACATAGGTGTAGTCCGCCGGGTTTCAGCAATTGCTGGCAAGCGGTTAGATAGGCCAATGGATCGGCGACGTGTTCCACCACTTCCATGTTCACCACCACATCAAATTGCTCCCCCGCATCAGCCAGCGCTTCGGCGGTGGTGCAGCGGTAATCGATGGTAAGGCCGGATTGCTCTGCATGGACTTGGGCGACGGGGATATTGCTCTCGGCGGCATCCGCGCCCACGACAGTCGCGCCAAGACGCGCCATAGGTTCAGAGAGCAAGCCACCACCGCATCCAATATCAAGAATACGCAGGCCTTTGAATGGCTCCGGCGCGCCCAGATCACGGTCAAATTCGCCAGCGATCTGACGTGTCAGATAATCAAGACGGCAGGGGTTCAGCAAGTGCAAAGGTTTGAACTTGCCCTTCGGGTCCCACCATTCTGCGGCCATTGCTTCGAACTTCGCGACCTCTGAGGGATCAACTGTGTTTGGGGCGGCTTGCATTTCTGTCTCCATATGATCATCTGGGCCAAACGGGCCGTTGATAGGGTTATATAGGATGGATCTCGATAAAATCTCAGGCCAAAAGAGCGCGGTGCAATATTTGTACCCGCCGATAGATCCGTTTGATCAACGCATGATGAAAATGCCCGGCGGGCATACCATCTATTTTGAGCAATGCGGTAACCCTGACGGCATCCCCGTAATCGTGTTGCACGGTGGTCCGGGAGGCGGATGTAGCCCCGCGATGCGGCGCTATTTTGATCCTGCTGTTTATCGCGTGGTTTTGTTTGATCAGCGTGGTTGTGGCCGCTCGCGTCCTCATGCGTCGGTCGAGAACAACACGACATGGGATTTGGTCGCGGATATCGAACGCATTCGCGAGGCCTTGGATATTAAGAAGTTCATCGTATTTGGCGGAAGCTGGGGCGCGACGCTTGCGCTGATTTATGCGGAAACCCATCCAGAGCATGTCAGCCATCTGATTTTGCGCGGCGTGTTTTTGATGATGCAGCGTGAGTTGGATTGGTTCTACGGCGGTGGCGCTGGGCAATTCTGGCCAGAGACTTGGGCAAACTTCGCGTCCCTTGTGCCGAAGGACGAGCGCGATGACTTTATCAATGCCTATCATCGTCGATTATTTAGTGGTGATATTCCTTTAGAGACCCGTTTTGCGAAAGCGTGGTCAAGTTGGGAAAATGCCTTGGCCTCTGTTTATTCTAATGGCCGTGGGGGCGAAGCGCCGGGGGAATATGCGCGTGCGTTTGCGCGGCTTGAGAACCATTATTTTGTGCATGGCGGATTTCTGGAGTCTGATGGTTGGATTTTAGAAAACGTAGATCGCATCAGCCACATTCCAAGCATCATCGTGCAGGGCCGTTATGATATGATTTGCCCGCCCAAGTCCGCCTATGATCTTGCGCAAGCCTGGCCCAATGCTGAGCTGCGAATGGTGCGTAACGCGGGGCACGCACTTAGCGAGCCGGGGATCAGCGCGGAACTTGTGCGCGCTATGGACCAGATCGCGGAGAGCATCTCCTAACGGAAAAGACCGCCCGGTGAGAGGGCGGTCTTTTTAGGAAATAGTTATACAAGGAAGGTAATACACGCTTAAGGTGTGTTTTTTAGAAACCTTTTATCCTTAAGGACGAGTTATTCACAATGGATGATGCATGAACCAAATGGAGAAAGGACTTTGTTATTGTGACATGTGGCCTTGCGGACTCAGTTGGTCTTGTCTATATGCCATGTAACAGCGGCGCGGCTGGGTCCACACCAAACGCTCCACCGGAACTTTTGTAACGGGCCGTGCGCCCGTTTTTTTGTGCCTAGACGCTAGGTAGGATATCTATGAACAACGACTTAATCGCCAAAGCTGCCATCGACCAACGCCTTGCTGGGATCATCACACCTGTGATTGAAGACCTTGGGTTTGAATTGGTGCGCGTGCGCTTGATGTCTGGCAAGACCACGACCTTGCAGATCATGGCAGAGCGCCCAACCGGTGGCATTGAAGTCGATCAATGCGCCGAGATCAGCACCGCGATTGGCGCGACTTTGGACGTTGAGGATCCGATCATCGATGAATACACGCTCGAGGTCTCGAGTCCCGGAATTGACCGCCCCTTAACGCGCTTGAAAGATTTCGCGACGTTTGAGGGGTACGAAGCTAAAATTGAAACGACCGAGCTGATTGATGGTCGCCGTCGTTTCAAAGGACAGCTTGCAGGTGTTGAGGGCAATGATGTGCTGATCAACATCGAAGAGGGCACTGTCGGTTTGAACTTTGATTGGCTGAGCGATGCCAAGCTGGTTCTGACGGATGAGCTGATCACAGAAATGCTACGCCAGCGCAAAGCAGCAGGCGATATTAACGAAGATGAATTTGACGAAATTGAAACGGATGAAACGCCGTTGTCGGAGGAGAAATAACCATGGCTATCACCTCAGCGAACCAGCTTGAGCTGTTGCAAACCGCAGAAGCGGTTGCGCGCGAAAAGATGATTGATCCGGGTCTTGTGATTGAGGCCATGGAAGAGAGCCTCGCACGCGCAGCCAAGTCGCGTTACGGCGCTGAGATGGATATCCGCGTCGCGATTGATCGCAAAACAGGTCGCGCAACATTCACGCGCGTGCGCACGGTTGTTGAGGATGAAGAGCTTGAGAACTATCAGGCAGAATTCACCGTTGAACAAGCCAAGCAGTACATGGAAAACCCCGAAGTGGGCGCGACTTTCGTTGAGGAAGTGCCTCCTGTTGAAATGGGCCGTATCGCGGCGCAATCTGCCAAGCAGGTTATCTTGCAGAAGGTGCGCGAAGCTGAGCGTGATCGCCAGTTCGAAGAATTCCAAGATCGTGCTGGCACAATCATCAATGGTGTTGTGAAGCGTGAAGAGTATGGCAACGTGATCGTTGACGTGGGTCGCGGCGAAGGTATCTTGCGCCGTAACGAAAAGATTGGCCGTGAAAGCTATCGCCCAAATGATCGCATTCGTTGCTTCATCAAAGATGTACGCCGTGAAGCACGTGGACCGCAGATTTTCCTATCTCGTACAGCACCTGAGTTCATGGCCGAGCTGTTCAAGATGGAAGTTCCAGAGATTTACGATAACATCATCGAGATCAAAGCTGTTGCTCGTGACCCCGGTTCGCGCGCAAAGATTGCTGTGATTTCGCATGACGGGTCTATCGATCCTGTCGGTGCTTGTGTTGGTATGCGTGGTTCCCGCGTTCAGGCCGTTGTGAACGAGCTTCAAGGCGAAAAGATCGACATCATCCCATGGAATGAAGATCAACCAACGTTCCTCGTGAATGCCCTTCAGCCTGCGGAAGTTTCCAAAGTTGTTCTCGACGAAGAGGCTGGCAAAATTGAAGTTGTTGTTCCTGATGAGCAATTGTCCTTGGCGATTGGTCGCCGTGGTCAGAATGTGCGTCTCGCGTCGCAGCTGACGAACCTAGACATCGACATTATGACAGAGGAAGAAGAGAGCAAGCGCCGTCAGGCGGAGTTCGAGCTTCGCACGAAGCTGTTCATGGAAGCGCTCGACGTTGATGAATTCTTCGCGCAGCTCTTGGTCGCGGAAGGGTTCACGAACCTTGAAGAAGTTGCTTACGTTGAAATTGACGAACTGCTTGTCATCGACGGAGTTGACGAAGATACGGCTGGCGAACTTCAGACCCGTGCACGTGAGTTCCTAGAGGCGAAAGCAGCAGCAGCCCTCGCGAAAGCGCGTGAGCTTGGGGCAGATGACAGCTTGCTAACCTTTGAGGGCATCACGCCGCAAATGGCAGAAGTGCTGGCAGAAGATGGCGTGAAAACGCTGGAAGATTTCGCGACTTGCGCGGATTGGGAACTGGCTGGTGGCTGGACAACCGTTGATGGCGAGCGTGTCAAAGACGATGGTTTGCTAGAGCAATTCGGAATGGAGCTTGAGGAAGCCCAGTCTATGATTATGACAGCCCGCGTTTTGCTGGGTTGGGTTGATCCTGCGGAATTGGAAGCCGCACATGACGACGACGCTGAAATAACTGAGGAAGCTGAGGTCTGATCTCAGGCCTCAGGGGTTCTCACAGTGACGCGCGGCGGCACACATAAAGATCGGTCCAGCGGGCCAGAGCGCAAGTGCATCGCGACACAGGTGACTATGCCTGTGTCAGATATGATCCGCTTTGTCGTTGGTCCCGATGCGCAGATTGTTCCTGATATTTTGGGAAAACTGCCTGGTCGTGGTATTTGGGTGTCTGCGGATAAGGCAGCCCTTGAAAAGGCGGCGAGCAAGAACCTATTTGCACGTAGTGCTAAACAGCCCGTGAAAGTCCCAGATGGTTTGGTCGCCGAAGTGGAAGCGCAAGTGACACGTCGCTTGGTCGAGCTGATAAGTTTGGCGCGCAAGGGCGGTGGTGCAGTTGCGGGTTACGAGAAAGTCAAAAGCTGGCTGATGAATGAAGAGGCCGAAGTGCTTATTCAAGCCAGCGACGGATCAGAGCGCGGCAAGTCGAAATTAAGCACACCGCATTACGGCAGTTTCATCGGTTGGTTAACAGCAGATGAGTTGGGATTGGCCTTTGGGCGACAGGTTGTGATACATGGCGCGCTAAGCGCTGGTGGACTCACCTCTCGTGTAGTAGAGGAAGCTCAAAGATTGAAAGCGATACGAGAAGTAGCGACGGCAGGGGCCGTCCGAAAGGAAAAGACAGCTAAATGAGCGATAACGACGGCAAAAAGACATTGGGATTGCGCGGCACCGGCTCGCGTCCCTCGAATGTAAAGCAAAGCTTCAGCCACGGCCGCACGAAGAACGTGGTCGTCGAGACCAAGCGCAAGCGCATTGTTGTGCCCAAGCCGGGCGCTGTAAAGCCTGCGGCTGGCGGTGCTGTTGCGGGTAGCAACCCTGCAAAGCGTCCAGCAGGTATCACTGATGTGGAAATGGAGCGTCGTCTAAAAGCGGTCCAAGCCGCGAAAGCGCGCGAGACCGAAGATGCGGCCCGTCGTGAAGCCGAAGAGAAAGCGCGCGCAGAAGATCGCGAGCGTCGTCGTGCCGAGATAGAAGCGAAAGAAAAAGAAGAGCAAGAGCGCGCAGAGCGTGCGAAGGCGAAAGCAGAAGAGGAAGAAGCGGCCAAGCGCGCAGCGGAAGATGCAGCACGTGTCGCAGCAGCACCGGCTGCTGACAAGCCTGCGCCTGCATCGCGCCCTGCTCCCAACAAGCCAGCACCCGCCGCAACGCCGCGAAAGGCGGATCGCGAACGCGATCAGCGTAATCAGCGTGGCAAGGGAAACGAGAACGATGGTCGTCGTTCCGGCAAGCTGACGTTGAACCAAGCGCTGGGCGGCGGCGGCGGTCGTCACAAGTCCATGGCAGCCATGAAGCGCAAGCAAGAGCGCGCACGTCAAAAAGCGATGGGTGGCACGGTTGAACGCGAAAAGATCATTCGCGATGTGCAACTGCCTCCGGCGATTGTCGTGTCCGAATTGGCCGCGCGTATGGCTGAAAAGACAGGCGCTGTTGTGAAAGCTCTGATGACCAACGGTATGATGGTTACGCAGAACGAAACGATTGATGCGGATACAGCGGAACTTATCATTGAAGAGTTCGGCCACAAGGTTGTGCGTGTTTCTGATGCGGACGTCGAAGATGTCATCACAGAGATCATTGACGACGAGAAAGACCTGCAAGGCCGTCCACCGATCATCACGATCATGGGTCACGTTGACCACGGTAAAACATCTCTCCTTGATGCGATCCGTAACGCGAAAGTTGTGTCTGGCGAAGCTGGTGGTATTACGCAGCACATCGGTGCCTATCAGGTGACAACAGACAATGGCGCCGTTCTCAGCTTCCTCGACACACCGGGTCACGCGGCGTTTACATCGATGCGCTCTCGCGGTGCTCAGGTCACGGACATTGTTGTTCTGGTGGTTGCTGCTGATGATGCGGTTATGCCGCAAACGATTGAGGCGATTAACCACGCGAAAGCAGCGGGCGTTCCGATGATCGTTGCGATCAACAAGATTGACCGACCCGAAGCGAACCCTGACAAAGTGCGTACGGATTTGCTTCAACACGAAGTGATCGTTGAGAAGATGTCCGGTGAGGTGCAGGACGTTGAAGTCTCTGCGATCACAGGTCAGGGTCTTGATCAGCTCTTGGAGGCGATTGCATTGCAGTCCGAGATCTTGGAGTTGAAAGCCAACCCAGATCGCGCTGCAGTCGGTGCGGTGATCGAGGCGCAGCTTGATGTCGGCCGTGGTCCTGTCGCGACTGTTCTGGTTCAGACGGGTACATTGCGCGTTGGCGACATCTTCGTTGTGGGTGAGCAGCACGGTAAGGTTCGTGCGCTAATTAACGATCACGGTGAGCGCGTCAAAGAAGCTGGTCCTTCGGTTCCTGTTGAGGTTCTTGGCCTTAACGGAACGCCGGAAGCGGGCGACGTTTTGAACGTGGTTGATACGGATGCGCAAGCACGCGAAATCGCAGAGTATCGAGAGAAAGCTGCAAAAGACAAACGTGCGGCGGCGGGTGCTGCAACGACGCTAGAGCAGTTGATGGCGAACGCGAAAGCCGACGAGAACGTTTCTGAAATGCCGATCCTTGTAAAGGCGGACGTTCAGGGTTCTGCGGAAGCGATTGTTCAAGCGATGGCAAAAATCGGTAACGACGAAGTCCGCGTTCGGGTTCTACACTCCGGTGTTGGCGCGATTACCGAAAGTGACATTGGTCTGGCGGAAGCTTCTGGCGCACCGATCATGGGCTTTAACGTGCGTGCGAACACATCTGCGCGTAATACGGCCAACCAAAAGGGCGTCGAAATTCGCTATTATTCGATTATCTACGATCTTGTGGATGATGTAAAAGCGGCGGCCTCCGGTTTGCTTAGTGCGGAAATTCGCGAGAACTTCATCGGTTATGCGAACATCAAAGAGGTGTTCAAAGTTACGGGTATTGGCAAAGTTGCTGGCTGTCTTGTGACCGAAGGTGTCGCGCGTCGTTCGGCTGGTGTGCGTTTGCTGCGTGACAACGTTGTGATTCACGAGGGTACGTTGAAAACGCTAAAGCGTTTCAAGGATGAGGTTGCAGAAGTGCAGTCTGGTCAGGAATGCGGCATGGCGTTTGAGAACTACGATGATATCCGCGCGGATGACGTGATCGAAATCTTCGAGCGCGAGTCTATCGAGCGTACACTCGACTAGATCATTAACTTTATGACATGAAAAAAGGGCTCACGCGATCGCTTGAGCCCTTTTCCGTTGAAAAGATAAACGTTTGAAACGTGATCTAGGCGGCAGCAGAAATAGGCTGACCCGCGAAATCACGATCACCGACTGATACAACAATACGCCCGTCATTAAGCGCACGCACGAAAGTTCCCTGAACCTGCACACAAGTTCCAATGATGATTGTACGAAGCATGGTGTTCTCCCCCAAGAAATCGAACGTTGTGTTCGATACATGCATTGGTAGTAGGCTGTCAGAAAATAGTTAACGTTTCTATAACAATTTGCGCAAAAATGAAAAAATATTCAATTTTTCCGCTTACAGCCAGTCTCTGAGGATTGGAATCAGCGGAATATCGGCTGCTGGCATCGGATATTTGGACAAATCGCGGGCCTTTACCCACTTCAAAGCCTGATTTTCGCGTGATTGGGGAATACCTTCCCATTTACGACAGGCAAAGAGTGGCATGAGAAGATGGAAATTTTCGTAGGTATGGCTAGCAAAGGTTAAGGGAGCAAGGCAGCTGGCCCAAGTGTCGATGCCCAACTCTTCTTGTAATTCACGGATAAGCGCGGCTTCGGGCGTTTCGCCCTCCTCGACCTTGCCGCCGGGAAATTCCCAAAGACCCGCCATGGATTTGCCTTCCGGGCGTTGACCCAGAAGAATGCGACCATCGACGTCGATCAGAGCAACGGCGCTTACAAGGACAGTTTTCATGACCGATAATCCGCGTTGATTGTGATGTAGCCGTGAGTAAGATCGCAGGTCCAAGCGGTGCTCTTGCCTGCGCCTAGCCCTAGATCCACAGCGATCACCAATTCGGGTTGTGTCATGTATGCCGCGCCATCCTCTTCTTTGTAGTCAGGGTTGACCCAACCTTTATGAGCAACCAACACATCGCCAAAAGAGATGCTGAGCAAATCGCGATCCGCGGCCGCGCCTGATTTTCCGATTGCCATTACAATGCGACCCCAGTTTGGATCTTCGCCAGCTATTGCGGTTTTGACCAAAGGTGAGTTGGCAATCGCGAGGCCATGTGTGCGTGCATCCGCATCGCTTAGCGCGCCAGTGATCTGAATTTCGACAAGTTTCGTTGCGCCCTCGCCGTCGCGAACAACCTGCAACGCGAGGTCTTTCATAACACCGTGAAGAGCGTCTTTGAAAGCTGCGCTGCCCGTTACATCAACATCAGACGCGCCAGTTGCGGCAATCAAAAGAGAATCTGACGTGGAGGTGTCGCTATCGACTGTGATCGAATTAAATGTGATTTCATTCAGTTCGGACACCATGATCTGCAAGTTGGCGCGTGCAATCTTGGCGTCTGTGAAAATGTACACAAGCATCGTCGCCATGTCCGGCGCGATCATGCCTGACCCTTTGGCAATACCCGCGATGGAGACGGTTTTTCCGTTCATCTCAATCTGTGCGCCAGCACCTTTGGCGAAAGTATCAGTTGTTCGGATTGCTTCGGCGGCGGCTTCAATTGCGCTCTCATCTAATATCGTTTTCAGCTCGATTATCTTCGCGGTGATCCGATCGTGGGGAAGGGGTTCGCCGATAACGCCAGTGGAAGAGGAAAACACGCGCGTTTTAGGAAGGTCGAGCGCATCAGCAACAGCGTCAGTGACGGCCTGCGTCGCTTCAATTCCGTTCTTCCCTGTAAACGCGTTGGCATTGCCAGAATTTACGATGATTGCAGCGCCAGCGTCACTGTCGAGGCCTATCTTTGCCTGACAATCGAGCACAGGTGCTGCACGCGTTGAGGATTTGGTGAACACGCCAGCCATAGCACTGCCCGGCGCGATCTGCGCGAGCATAACATCGGTTCGCCCTTGATATTTCACCCCTGCAGCGGCGGAGGCAAAAGACACGCCACTAATCAGTGGCAAAATTGGAAATTGCTCCGGCGCAAGGGGGGAGCGGGGCGGCGTGTCTGCCATAATTTATTTCTCCAGAAGTGAGAGGTCGCTAAGCTTGGACGTATCGATGTCTGTCGCAGGCGTCTTAGAAATCGTAGCGCCTTCCGTCAACTTCGCGATGTAGGCGTCAACGGTTTCCATGCGCACTTGCTGTTCCAGATCTGCGCGCACGTCGTCAATCTTTGGCGCATCCTCGGAGCGCGTGTCATTAAGTTTGATCACGTGCCAGCCAAACTGCGTTTTGATCGGAGTAGAGACTGCGCCAACCTCCATGTCTTTCACGGCATTTTCGAACTCTGGCACCATCTGACCTGTGCCGAACCATCCCAACGCTCCGCCACGTGGACCTGAGGGTCCTGTGGACTTTTCCTTGGCCAGCTCTGCGAAATCTGCGCCGCCGTCTAGGTCTGTGACCAATGCCTTGGCCTCATCTTCGGTTTCGACAAGGATATGTGAGGCGTCGAATTCACGCTCTGGTACTGCGCCTGCGTAGGTTTTTTCGTAGGCTGCAGCGACAGCGTCTTCCGTCACCGCATCTGCAAGTACGACATCCATATGCTCTGCCGCCATCAAAGCACGACGTTCGTTTTCTAGCGCAAGGCGCACGCGATCAGGCGTGTCACCGCCAGCTTGAGCCGCCAAAATCGTTTGCTGGATAACCTGATCCAGAATGCCCTTGAACAACACATCATCCGGCAGATTGCGGTACTGATCTGGCAAGCCAGAGCGCACCACAATCATGTGACCCATCGTGATATCTGTGCCGTTTACCGTAGCGACGACTTGATCAATGCCAGTTTCCGCAGAAAGTGGGAGCGCCAGCAGCGTGACAGCAGCCACAGAGGCCAAAAATGGGGTGCGTTTTAACATCGTTTATTCCTTGTTTATTGCGCGTTTCGTGCGCGCCGTTGACACTGGCATACCTGCCCCTTACATCGCTTTAAAGCCATGGTTCGGGCCGTCTTCACCCCTTTATCTATGGGTTGCGTGCAAGGCGAGCAAGCAGAGCCTGAGCACAAAGACGTCAAGGATGGATGAGCGCAGATGCTAGGACTTGGAAAAATCACGAAAAAGATCTTCGGAACGCCGAATGATCGCAAAGTGAAGGCCACGCGCCCGATCGTTGAAAAAATCAACGCGTTGGAGTCTGAGTTCGAAAAGCTTAACGATGAGGGTCTCAAACAAAAGACCGAAGAACTGGCGAAACGCGCTATGGGTGGCGAGAGCCTCGATGACTTGCTTCCAGAAGCCTTTGCCAACTGTCGTGAGGGTGCGCGCCGTGCGCTTGGTTTGCGCGCGTTTGATACACAGCTTATGGGCGGTATCTTTCTGCATCAGGGCAACATTTCAGAGATGAAAACGGGCGAGGGCAAAACCCTTGTCGCGACCTTGCCTGCCTATTTGAACGCTTTGACGGGCAAGGGTGTGCACGTTGTTACGGTGAACGACTACCTCGCCAAGCGTGACGCGGAATGGATGAGTAAGGTGTTTGGTGCCTTGGGTCTGACGACGGGTGTGATTTATCCAAACCAGCCGGACGAGGAAAAGAAAGCCGCCTACGCTTGCGACGTCACATATGCGACGAACAACGAGCTGGGTTTTGATTATCTGCGCGACAACATGAAGTCCGAGCTCTCGCAAATGTATCAGCGCGATCACAACTTTGCGATTGTGGATGAGGTGGATTCGATCCTCATCGATGAAGCTCGTACACCGCTTATTATTTCCGGCCCTGCGGCGGACCGTTCAGAACTTTATATGGCGATTGATTTGGTCATCCCTGAATTGACCGACGAGCATTTCGAACTCGACGAAAAAACTCGCAACGTGTCTTACACGGAAGAGGGCAACGAGTTCCTTGAGCAGCTCTTGCTTGAGAAGGGTCTACTGGAAGAGGGCGCGACGCTTTACGATCCTGAAAGCACGACGCTGGTGCATCACGTGAACCAAGGTTTGCGCGCGCACAAGCTGTTTGAGAAAGACAAAGAATACATCGTGCGCGATGGCGAAGTTGTACTGATCGATGAGTTCACAGGCCGTATGATGTCGGGTCGCCGTCTGTCTGATGGTCTGCACCAAGCGATTGAAGCGAAGGAAGGCTGCCCTATTCAGCCAGAAAACGTCACGCTCGCCTCTGTCACGTTCCAGAACTACTTCCGCCTGTATAACAAGCTGTCCGGCATGACCGGAACGGCGATGACTGAAGCGGAAGAATTTGCTGAGATCTATGGCCTTGGCGTGGTCGAGGTTCCAACGAACCGACCTATCGCGCGTGTTGATGAGCATGATCAAGTGTTCCGCACTGCCAAAGAGAAATACGACGAAATCGTTAACATCGTGAAGGAAGCGCACGAGAAAGGGCAGCCTTGTCTCGTGGGTACAACCTCGATTGATAAATCTGAGTTCCTGTCTAGCATGCTAAAAGAAGTGGGCCTGCCGCATAACGTTTTGAACGCGCGTCAGCACGAGCAAGAAGCGCAGATTGTCGGAGACGCGGGCAAGCTTGGCGCGATTACGATCGCGACGAATATGGCGGGTCGGGGTACAGACATTCAGCTTGGCGGCAACGTTGATCTGAAGGTGATGGAAGCATTGGCCGCAGAGCCAGACGCAGATCCAGAAGCCGTGCGCGCACGCATCGAAGAAGAGCATCAGACATGGCGTCAAAAGGTGCTCGATGCGGGTGGTCTTTATATCATCGCGACCGAGCGTCACGAGAGCCGTCGCATCGATAACCAGCTGCGTGGTCGCGCGGGACGTCAGGGTGATCCTGGTCGCTCTGCGTTCTTTCTATCGCTTGATGACGATTTGATGCGCATTTTCGGGTCGGAGCGTTTGGACAAGGTGCTGAACACGCTTGGCATGAAAGAGGGCGAAGCGATTGTGCATCCGTGGGTTAACAAATCTCTAGAGCGCGCGCAGGCGAAGGTTGAAGGCCGTAACTTTGACATTCGTAAGCAGCTTTTGAAGTTTGACGATGTGATGAACGACCAGCGTAAAGTGATTTTCGGTCAGCGTCGCGAGATTATGGAAGCAGAAGATGTATCCGAGATCACGCAAGACATGCGTTATCAGGTGGTCGACGATCTAATTGATCAATACATGCCACCAAAATCCTATGCGGATCAGTGGGACATGGAAGGCCTGCACAGCGCTGTTGCTGAGGCCGTGAACATTGACGTGCCAGTCCAAGAGTGGGGTGTTGAAGAGGGTGCGGATGACGAAGTGATCCGTGAGCGTCTGGAAAAAGCAGCGGACGAAGCGATTGCGCAAAAGGTTGCGGCCTTTGGTCCTGACAACATGCGTCAGATCGAAAAGCAGATGTTGCTGCAAACTATTGATGGCAAATGGCGCGAGCATCTTGTGACGCTTGAGCATCTTCGCTCTGTCGTGGGTTTCCGTGGGTACGCCCAGCGTGATCCATTGAATGAGTATAAGAACGAAAGCTTCCAGCTGTTTGAGAGCATGCTTGATAGCCTGCGCACGGAAGTGACGCAAAAGCTTGGCCAAGTGCGCCCGATGACTGAAGAAGAGCAGGCAGAGATGTTGGCCGAAATTCAGGCACAGCAAGAGATGTTGCAAGATGCGGGTGTTGAGGCTTCTGCGGAAGCGTCCCAAGCGCCTGAGCCTGAGGTCGCAGGCTTTGATGAAACGGACCGCTCGACTTGGGGCAATCCGGGTCGTAACGATCCGTGCCCTTGCGGGTCCGGCAAGAAATTCAAGCACTGCCACGGCAGACTGACTTAGGCCTAATCAAGGCAAATCTGGGGCGGTGGTCTGAAAGAGTCCTTATCGCCGTCCTAATGTCGCCCCGTTTGAGCGCGATCAAACCTCCGAACAGACAACCCCTCGGAGGGCAAACTCGTGAATATCAAACGGATCGTTATGGCTGGCGGAGTGCTGGCAACGGCAGGGGCCATCGGCTTCGTAATGCAACACGGTGAATCGGCGCAGGCGCGGTATGCGGTTGCCCCCGTCGCGGATATTTCCGGCACGCCCAGCGATCCTCTAGAGGTGACGGGCATTGAGCTGACGTCGGCAGTCGTGGGCAAAACGTCCAAAATCACGTCAAACGTAGATGCGAAGAACATGGATGCCAAAGTTGCACCTGAAGAGACCAAAGAAGAGCCTGCAATCAGAACCGCAGCCTTGGATGACGTGGCTTTGCCAAGCATGGAAGAGCCAGCACAGCCCGAACTGCAATCCCTTTGCAATATCGAAATGGCAGCCGAAGCGGCTGCTGCTGCGATGGTTGACGTTTCTTTGAAAGCAAATTGCTACCCAAATGAGCGCGTGACGTTCCACCATAATGGCATGATGTTCACACATGCGACGGATGCAGCCGGCAACCTCGATCTTAGTATTCCGGCTTTGTCTGAAAATGCGGTTATCATTGTTGCATTTGCAAATGGTGAGGGCGCGCTTGCTAACACGAAAGTACCGTCGCTAGAGTTTTACGACCGTATGGTCGTGCAATCAAAAGCAAAGAGCCAGTTGCACATTAACGCCTTCGAATTCGGCGCAGACTATCGCGACGAAGGTCACGTGAATGCGGATTCCAAGCGGAGCGTTAGCGACGCAGCCAATGGTGTTGGCGGATTTGTCACAGCCTTGGGCAATTACGAGCAAGGCGAAGCTTTGGTTGCCGAAGTCTATACGTTCCCGACAGGCACCTCCAAAACGATGGGTGATGTGCATGTTTCTGTTGATGCAAATGTGACTGTAGCCAATTGTGGCTTGCGCATCGAAGCGCAAACCCTTGAGGTCAGCCGTGCTGGCAAGATGAAAGTGCAAGATCTGACGCTTCCAATTCCATCTTGTGATGCAGTTGGTGATTTTCTGGTGCTGGGAAACCTGATACAAGACTTGAAAGTTGCGCGTAACTAAGCACGCAACACTTCGAGGCTGTTGATTGATGTTATTGCAACGTGCGGCGTACCTCGCCGCATTTTTTGTTTGTGTGGTGACTGCTCCGCTTATGGCGCAGGACGTGACGTTGACGTCGCCCGACGGCTCGGTCGAGGTGAATGGCACTCTTTTGGGGTTCGACGGTGAATTCTACCGTGTTGAAACAGTCTATGGTGAGTTGACGGTTGATGGTTCCGGCGTGAATTGCGCGGGCCCCGCGTGCCCTGATTTGCAGAATTACGTGGCAGAGCTCTCTGTGTCTGGTTCCGCGACGATTGGTGAGGTCTTGATGCCTGCGCTGATTGAAGGCTTCGCGCTGCGACATGGGTATGTGGCTGAGCGGGAACGTAAAGACGCGACCCACTTCGTTTACACATTGCGCTACAAAAAAGACGATGCGCTTTTGGGTCGTTTCACATTTCGGGTGACGAACACGGATGAGGGCTTTGCCGATCTTTTGGCGAATGAAGCGGACATAGTGATGTCGCTGCGCGAGATTCGCTTAACCGAGAACAGACGCGCGAATGAAGCAGGGCTAGGTGATTTGCGTGGCCCCAATCGAAGCCGCGTGCTGGCGCTGGATGCGATGGTGCCGATCACTGCGCCCGGTAATCCGGTTGATGCGATTTCGCCTGCAACGCTTGCGCGTGTTTTTGCGGGTCGCGTGATAAATTGGAAAGACTTGGGCGGGCCTGATGCACCAATCTCTATCCATCTGCGCGATCCTAAGTCTGGCCTAGCCCAAGCAGTTCAAGATCGCTTGATGGCGCCTGCCGCTTTGGTTCTGGATAGCAATATTGTGCGTCACGCAACGAATAAGGCGCTAACCAAAGCTGTGACAGACGATCCTTTTGCTATCGGAATTTCGAGCTATTCTGAAACAGGTAATGCGGATGTTTTGGTGCTGACAGGCACGTGCGGATTTTCCTTGCGTGCGGGTCGTGTGACGATCAAGACTGAGGACTATCCGTTAAGCGCACCAATGTTTCTCTATATTCCTGCGCGTCGCTTACCCAAGTTGGCCCGTAAATTTTTGACGTTTACGCGCTCGCCCTCTGCACAGATTGTGATCCGTCGCGCAGGGTTTGTAGATCAAGCGCCGGAAGAATTGTCGATTAACAAGCAGGGCGATCGTTTTGCTAATGCAATTTCATTGCTTGGAACGGAGATTAACCTGACCGAAGTTAAACGCTTGGTCAAAGTGCTCTCACCGATGAAGCGTCTCAGCACATCTTTTAGGTTTCGTGCAGGGTCAAGCGCGCTGGATGCGCAATCCTTGTCTAATGTGCAGCAACTTGCTCGCGCGATTGAGACGGGTGTTTATGACGAACGCTCGGTCACATTTGTCGGCTTCAGTGATGGGCAGGGTCCGGCAGATGGCAATAAGACAATCGCGCTAAGGCGCGCCAATTCTGTTTTAGCCGCCGTTAAGAAAGCTGCAGAAACCGTAGATCTGAGCGAGCTCAACATTTCAGTCGAAGCCTTTGGCGAAGCGCTTCCCATGGCCTGTGATGACAGCGCATGGGGTCGGCAGGTCAATCGCCGTGTGGAAATTTGGGTGCGCTAAAGCAGCCCTTCGCTGACAAAGCTCGTCTCGCCAGTTGCGCCGATAATCAGATGATCGTGCAACGTGATCGACAGGCTGTCAGCTGCCTGTTTGATGAGTTTGGTCATTTCTATATCGCTGGACGAAGGGCTGGGATCACCCGAGGGATGGTTGTGCACGAGGATGATGGCGCAGGAATTGAGTTCTAACGCGCGCTTTAGCACCTCGCGGGGATAGACTGGAACATGATCAACTGTGCCCACGCCTAAAGTTTCATCAGCGATCAGCATATTACGGCGATTTAGGAAAAGAACGTGGAATTCTTCTGTTTCTTTATGCGCGAGGCTAGTGCGGCAGTAAGTCAGCACAGCGTCCCAGCTAGAGATCAGAGGACGATGCGCGATACGGGCTTTGGCCATACGCTTGGACGCGCCGAACACGAGCTTTAGATCTTGCGTGGCACTGACACCTATCAGCGCTTCGAGCCGCGCAGTATCCGCGGCAAGTGTGCTAGCGATATCGCCAAATTCGGCCAGGATTTTCTGTGCGATGGGCCGAGTGTCTTTGCGTGGTGAAGCATGCAGTAGCAAAAGTTCTAGCATCTCCGCATCGCTTAGGTGTTCGGCACCGTGGTCTTGAAAGCGCTCACGCAAGGCAACGTGATGGTCGCGAAGCTTACTATCATACAACCCAAGGCGATCGCGACCCATCTTATCGGCAAGGCGCGGACTGAAGGCGGGGGTGGATATATCGGTAAACTGTGTGTGTTGAATGCTCATGCCGACTTTGATCAGCCGATTCGATAAATTTTTAATTAACTTCATAAAAAAGTCCGGCGCAGCGTAGCTGGCCGGACTAAGATTTAGATGTGTCGTGCTTTAGCCCTTCATGCCATCCCAAAAGGATTTCACGGAAGAGAAAAAGCTTTTGCTTTCAGGGTTGTTGTCCTCAGAGAGGTCTTCAAATTCTTTGAGCAATTCTTTCTGACGGCTGGTCAGGTTCACAGGCGTTTCCACAGCAAGTTCGATGAACATATCACCTGCGCCTCCACCACGAAGGGCTGGCATACCTTTGCTACGCAAACGCATTTGACGGCCAGATTGGCTACCTGCTGGGATCTTCACACGGCTGCGTCCGCCATCAATCGTTGGCACTTCAATATCACCACCCAGCGCTGCAGAGGACATGGAGACAGGGACATTGCAGAACAGGTTCACACCTTCGCGTTCAAACAGTTTATGCTTGTTCACTTCGATAAAGATGTAGAGATCGCCGGACGGCCCGCCGCGCATTCCTGCTTCGCCTTCGCCGGAAAGACGAATGCGTGTACCTGTTTCAACGCCCGCCGGAATGTTCACGCTTAGGGCGCGCTCTTTCTCGACACGGCCTTGACCAGAGCAGGACTTACATGGGTTCTTAATGATTTGACCCATGCCGGAACACGTTGGGCATGTGCGTTCAACCGTGAAGAAACCCTGCTGCGCGCGGACCTTGCCCATGCCGGAGCATGTGGGGCAATTCGTCGGCTCTGCGCCGCCATCTGCGCCTGTGCCTTCACAGCTGGTACAGTTTACCGCCGAGGGGACGTTGATGGTTTTTTGCAAGCCTGCGAAGGCCTCTTCAAGCGAAACACGGAGGTTAAATCGCAAATCAGAACCGCGTGCCGCACGATTGCGGCCGCCACCGCCGCCGCGCTGGCCACCCATGAAGTCGCCAAAAAGGTCATCGAAAACGTCTGAAAAGGCGGATGAAAAATCGCCTTGCCCGCCACCAGGCCGACCGCCGCCCATGCCACCCTCAAAGGCCGCATGACCATAACGGTCGTACGCCGCCTTCTTTTCGGGGTCTTTCAGAACTTCGTGGGCTTCATTGGCCTCTTTGAATTGCTCTTCAGCTTTTGGATTGTCCGAGTTGCGATCGGGGTGCAGTTCTTTCGCCTTCTTGCGATAGCCCTTCTTGATCTCATCCGTGGATGCACCTTTGGCGATGCCTAGAACGTCGTAATAGTCTCGTTTTGACATAACAAATCCTCCTTTGAGGAAACGCATTGGGCCGGCACTGATTTAACAGACCGGCCCTTTAGGGAAGTTGGCCGCACAAAACGCGACCCCTTACCCGCGCTTTTCGTCTTCGTTCAGGTCTTCAAAGTCGGCATCAACGATGTCGTCATCCGGGTTTTGATCGGCTGCCATTGGTTCGTCATCTGCTTCGTCTTGCGACGCTTTGTAGATGGCTTCACCCAGCTTCATTGCGGACTCAGTCACGTTCTGGATGCCGGACTTAATCTTGTCGGCGTTCTCTGTTTCCAGCTCGTCCTTGAGTGCGGCAATCGCTAATTCAATCGCTTCGACAGTTGTCGGATCGACCTTATCAGCATGCTCTTCCATGGACTTTTCAGTCGAGTGGATGAGGCTTTCCGCCTGGTTCTTCGCTTCGATCAATTCGCGGCGCTCTTTGTCCGCATCCGCATTCTCTTCCGCGTCCTTGACCATCTTATCGATATCGTCGTCAGACAGACCGCCAGAGGCCTGGATTGTGATCTTCTGCTCTTTGCCTGTGCCCTTGTCCATCGCGCCAACAGCGACGATGCCGTTTGCGTCGATGTCAAACGTCACTTCAATCTGTGGCAGACCGCGTGGCGCTGGTGGGATGTTTTCAAGGTTGAACTGACCGAGCATCTTGTTGTCGTTCGCCATTTCACGCTCACCTTGGAAGACCCGGATTGTCACGGCGTTTTGGCTGTCTTCTGCAGTCGAGAAGATCTGGGACTTCTTCGTTGGGATCGTCGTGTTGCGGTCGATCAAACGTGTGAACACGCCGCCGAGCGTTTCAATGCCCAAAGACAGTGGCGTGACGTCAAGAAGAACAACGTCTTTAACGTCGCCCTGAAGAACGCCCGCCTGAATGGCGGCACCCATCGCAACAACCTCATCCGGGTTCACACCCTTATGTGGCTCTTTACCGAAGAATTTTGTCACTTCTTCAACAACGCGCGGCATACGTGTCATACCACCAACAAGGACGATTTCGTCGATGTCGGATGTGGACAGACCCGCGTCCTTAAGCGCCGCTTGGCAAGGCTTGATAGACGCTTTGATCAGATCGGACACAAGGCTTTCCAGCTTTGCACGCGTCAGTTTCAGAACCATGTGAAGTGGCTGGCCACCTTTTGGATCCATAGAGATAAACGGTTGGTTGATCTCTGTCTGGTTCGCGGAAGACAATTCAATCTTCGCTTTCTCGGCCGCTTCCTTCAAACGCTGAAGCGCCATCTTGTCTTTGGTCAGATCAACGCCGTTCTCTTTCTTGAATTGATCGGCAAGATAATTGACGATGCGCATGTCAAAGTCTTCACCGCCAAGGAACGTATCACCGTTGGTGGATTTTACTTCGAACAGGCCGTCGTCGATCTCAAGGATAGTGACGTCGAATGTACCACCGCCGAGGTCGTAGACCGCAATTGTCTGTGTCTCTTCTTTATCAAGGCCATAGGCTAGCGCGGCCGCTGTCGGCTCGTTGATGATACGCAGCACTTCGAGGCCAGCAATCTTGCCTGCGTCTTTCGTTGCTTGGCGTTGTGCGTCGTTGAAATACGCAGGAACGGTGATAACCGCTTGGGTCACACCTTCGCCAAGATAGCTTTCTGCGGTTTCTTTCATCTTACCGAGGATGAAGGCAGAGATCTGGCTTGGTGAGTATTTGTCACCCTTAGCCTCAACCCAAGCGTCACCATTGCCGCCATCGACAACAGAGAACGGCAGGTTCTTAAGATCCTTTTTCAAGTGCTCGTCGTCAAAGCGGCGACCGATGAGGCGCTTCACGCCGAAGACTGTGTTGTCTGGGTTCGTGACGGCCTGCCGTTTTGCCGGCTGGCCTACAAGGCGCTCGTCATCTGTGAAAGCAACAATAGAAGGTGTCGTGCGCGCGCCTTCTGCGTTTTCAATTACGCGTGGCTGAGAGCCGTCCATGATGGACACGCAGCTGTTTGTCGTACCGAGGTCAATACCAATTACTTTGGCCATAGTTTCAATCCCTTTTTTAGGTCAAGGCGATGTCACGAGACGCAAACCCGTTATGGCATCTGCGCCCCGATTGGTTAGTGATTTGCAAAGGTGCAAACCAACGTTCGAGCGGTATATAAGGAGCGTGAATGGGTGCTGCAAGGATTGTGCGCCACTCATTTTGCGATTTTGCGCAGTTCCTGCGTAATTTTCGCGTTTAGAATGAATTTGGAGTTAATGACACCTTGGAAAAGCTGACCCTTCGCGGTTTTGAGATTTACAAAGGGTTGCTCAACAGTGCGACGCAACAGCAGCTTGTGGATGCGGTGCGCGAGGTTGCGAAAGCTGCGCCGCTGTTTTCGCCGATGACCCCATATGGCAAACCGATGCGTGTGCGCATGACCTCTGCGGGTGACTTTGGCTGGGTCTCTGATCGCTCTGGCTATCGTTATTCGCGTGCACATCCTGACGGCATGGCTTGGCCAGCGATCCCCGCGCCTGTCATCAAAATATGGAATGATGTGAGCGGGTCAGATCGCACGCCAGAATGCTGTTTGATGAATTTCTATGGCGAAGACGCGAAGATGGGTATGCATCAGGATCGCGATGAGGGCGACTTTTCGTATCCTGTCGTGTCTGTCTCGCTTGGCGATGATGCGTTGTTTCGCATTGGCAACCTTGAACGCGGCGGCAAGACTGAGTCGATTTGGCTTACCTCAGGCGACGTTGTTGTCATGGGTGGCGATGCACGGCTGACGTATCATGGCGTTGATAAAATTCGGTTTGGATCGTCACGTGTGCTCGCTAAAGGGGGTCGTTTAAACCTAACGCTGCGTGTCGTGACCTGAGACGTCGCGACCTATCTTGTCGCGCCCATTGTGCAGTAACCGCGTAAGTAGCGATTGCCGTCCGGTGCTTCGATAAAGACGCGCCCCGTGAAGCCAAACTCTCGATCGCTCATCCGATCGCTGCATTGTGCGGGCTCGAGCATCAGCGAGTAAATTTTGGTTGGGCCTTCTTCAAACTTCGCTAAAGATCCTGGTTGTGCAACCGCCTCACTAATGTCTTTAAGATCGATGCGGGATGCGCCAAGTTCGGTGAACTCCGTGCCGCGCGGTGTCATATTTGGGGCCCAAAATGGCTCCGTTCCGGAACAGTTAAGCGGGCGCGATATGGTGTATGAGGTGTCGTTTGGCGTCACTTTGAGATACCGCATGGCGACCCAGCCGTTGCCCTCACTCATGCCAATCATGCCCCATTTAGCATCCTCACTGACCCGTAGCATCTCTATGTTTATGGCAAAGGGTGGGTAGCTTCCAAGTTTTGGCGAACTTGCGTTCGGCTCTGCGCGGATGTTCAAGGTGTCATTCGCGGCAATACCGTTCACAGAGTATCGCGCAGGAAAACTGTCGGCTAATTCATGGCCTGGCAGGAAAAGCGCAAGGAATGCGAAGAGGCGTATTATTGTCGTGCGCTCCAGCTCGCGGAGGCATGTTTGCGCGTGTAGAATTCGCCCATCATACCGATCAACAAGAACACGAGGCCAAGGTAAAACGCATACTCCCAGTTCGAGTTGCGCGGTACATAGTTTACAAATGCGAACCCGCGTGCTTGATCGATGCAGTGAAACAGCGGGTTCCAGTCGAAAAAGCTTAGCAACTGGGGTGTCAGTGAATTTGCGACGAACATTTTCCCAGAACAGATCATATTGGCACGTTGATAAATCGTCGAAAGTAGGCTTGTGGTGCCTGGCGACCAAGGCTTGATTGCGAGAAAGACCAAGCCGATTGCGAATGCGGTGAACCAAGCCAGCCAGATCATGAACATCACACCCGCAACATCCAGAATGACAAATGGCGTTACAAGCACGTGGTAGCCGAACATGATCACAACGAGTGACATCATCTGGATATAGAGCTGGGACAATGCCGCCGCGACGATGGAAATCGATGTGTTCATCGGTGTGTGTTTCATCATCGGCGACGCGGGTCCGTCCGACCCTGTGACTGCACCTACAGTTTTAATGTGCGTCATGAACAGGAAGATGCCAGTCATAATGTAGACCATAAAATCGCCGCGCAGCACTGCACCGCGTAGGCCGAGAATGGTAAACATGAAATAGAACGCGAGCACGAAGATGATCATTTGCAACAAGTTGACGACGATACTCATCAACGCGTTGCCGTGCGCCTTACGGATTGTGTGCACGATGTTGTGGTACACGAGGTCACTAAATGTGAGGACCTTACCGAATGTGGTTTCGCGTCTTCGAACCTGAAACATGTGTTTTCTGCCTGATATGCGACGAATTTGTTGATGATTATTGCCGTTCTCGCTCTCTCCTATCATAAGAGGGATGGAGAATTTATCAATATTACGAATGATCTTGGGCAGGAATGGGGCAACATGGACTACAAGCAACTGGAAGAAACGATGCGCCGTCTGTCGCTCGCCGCGGGTGATGTGATTATGGACATCTATGGTCGGGATGATTTCGATGTGAAATCAAAATCCGACGACAGCCCTGTCACCGCCGCCGACGAAGCTGCTGATGCGCTTATTTCCGCAGGTCTGCGTGCGGCGTTTCCCGATGTGATTCTGGTCACTGAAGAGCAGTCAGAGTCCCATAGCGCAACGGGTGACACGTTCCTGATTGTCGATCCTTTGGATGGTACAAAAGAGTTCATCCACCGTCGTGGCGATTTTACTGTCAATATCGCTTATGTCGAGAACGGCATGCCGACGCGTGGCGTCGTCTATGCGCCTGCGAAAAAGCGGATGTTCTACACGCGTGCAGACGGCCAATCTATTGAAGAGACAGGGCCATTGCATCCCGATGTGATAGGCCAGCAAAATTTGATCGCAGTCAGCAAGCCGGACAACAAAGCGCTTTATGTGGTCGCGTCCAAATCGCACCGCGATCAGGCGACGGATGACTACATAAACAAGTATCAAGTGCGCGATATGAAGAGCGCGGGATCGTCTCTGAAATTCTGTCTAATCGCCACGGGTGAAGCGGATATTTATCCGCGCGTTGGTCGCACGATGGAGTGGGACACAGCCGCAGGGCATGCTATTCTAACGGGTGCGGGTGGACGTGTTGTGCGTTTCGATAACCATGAAGATTTGGCCTATGGCAAAGATGGTTTCGCTAATCCCTTCTTCATTGCCTATTCGCCTGATGTTGAATTGAAAGACGCCTAAATGTCAGTCTTGATTGTCATCCCCGCGCGTTATGCCTCGACACGCTATCCTGCAAAACCTTTGGCTGAGCTTAAGGGTGCAAGTGGCCAATCACGCTCGCTCATTCAGCGAGCATGGGAGGCGGCAATCGCTGTGAACGGTGTGGACCGTGTGGTTGTTGCGACGGATGATGATCGCATCAAAGACGCGGCAGAAGCGTTTGGTGCAGAGGTGGTGATGACGCCTGAACGCTGCGCCAATGGCACGGAACGTTGTGCAGCGGCGTATGACGCGTTGGGTAGCGATGCAGAGATTGTGGTGAACCTGCAAGGCGACGCACCCTTAACACCCCATTGGTTCGTTGAAGATCTTGTAAGCGCCATGCGCGCCACACCTGAGGCCGATATCGCAACGCCTGTTTTGCGCTGTGACGGACGCGCGCTGAACGGATTTCTCGCGGATCGTAAAGCGGGGCGTGTCGGCGGAACAACTGCTGTGTTTGATGCAAATATGCGCGCGATGTATTTCTCGAAAGAGGTGGTTCCGTTTACCTCTGACACTTATGCGGATGATGCTGAAACGCCCGTTTTTCATCATGTTGGCGTTTATGCTTATCGCCCCGTTGCATTGATGACCTATCCGACTTGGCAAGTGGGTCCTTTGGAGCACCTTGAAGGCTTAGAGCAGCTTCGCTTTATGGAGCAAGGCGGCACCGTGCGATGCGTCGAAGTCGAAGCGCGCGGAAAACAATTCTGGGAACTGAATAATCCCGAAGATGTCCCTGTGCTGGAACGCATGATGCAGGAGATGGGGGTTGAATGAGCACGCCAACGGTCTCTGTCATTGTTGTGAGCAGAGGCCGCGCTGCTGATTTACCGTTGTGCCTGCTTGGCATTTCCCAGCTTGATTACCCCAATTTCGAAGTTGTTTTGGTTGCTGATAGTGATGGTCTCAGCGCTGTACGTGAGTTGCTGTTCTTCGATGATCTGAAAGTGATCGAGTTTAACGAAGCCAACATATCTGCCGCACGCAACCTTGGGATCGCTGAGGCCGCTGGCGAAGTTGTCGCTTTTATTGACGACGATGCGGTACCAGAACCCACGTGGCTTAACTATCTTACCGCTGGGTTTCGTGACCCCGATGTCGCTGCCGCTGGTGGATTCGTGATCGGGCGCAACGGGATCAGTTTCCAATGGAAAGCGCGCAGTGTTGATGTCTTTGGTGAGGCTGCAGCGCTGGAGGTTGCCGAAGACCAGATCAGCGTTTTGACCCCTTCGAATGGTCGCGCGATCAAGACCGAAGGCACGAACATGGCTTTGCGCCGTGATGTGATTGCGCAGATGGGTGGGTTTGATCCTGCATTTCGTTTTTATCTGGATGAAACTGACGTCAATTTCCGGCTAATGTATGCTGGTTATCGTACCGCTATCGCGCCACTTGCGCAGGTACATCATGGCTACAGAGCCAGCGCGACGCGGCGGAGTGATAGAGTGCCCACAGATCTGTTTGAGATCGGTGCAAGCCTTGCCGTCTATTTGCGCAAACATGCGAGTGGTAATTTTGAAACCTTGGTACGTGCGCGGCACGACCAAAGGCGGCGGGTGCTGAGGCACATGGTAAATGGGCTGGTCGAACCGCGTGATGTGCGGCGCTTACTTGCGTCGTTCGATAAAGGGGTTGCTGTCGGCAAATCGCGCGAGATCTTGGTCATACGAGCGATTCCAAACGCCGCAACCGGATTCCAACCGATGGAGCGCCGTCCTTCAAGTGATCATGCTGTCCTTGCGGGCAAACGATCAGAGTTACGACGCGTACTGAGCGACGCAGAGACTATTGTGAAAGAAGGTGGTCGTGCCTCTGCTTTCATTTTTTCAACCTCTGCGAGAGCACATAAAGTACGCTTTACCAACGGGGGAGTTTGGGTGCAGTCGGGCGGGCTTTTTGGGCGTAGTATACGCTCTGGACCGAGGTATTTATTGAACAAGCGGAGAAAAAGAATATCGAAAGAGGTCAAGCGCCTTGCTATGGTGCGTGGTTTCCCAACAAAATCAACGTGGGGATGAGAATTCGGAAACAATACACTCGAAATTCGACTTTTTGACATGATTAGAACCCAATTCGCATTTAGTGGATGTGAAAATGGTGACGAATTAACGCTGGGGATGTCAGTATGCGTAACAAAGTAACAAAGGCTATCTTTCCCGTCGCTGGGTTAGGTACGCGGTTTTTACCAGCGACAAAGTCTGTTCCTAAAGAGATCATGACGCTCGTTGATCGCCCTCTTATTCAGTACGCGATTGATGAAGCACGTGCGGCGGGCATCAAAGAATTCATTTTTGTGACCTCGCGTGGTAAAGGAGCGCTTGAGGATTACTTTGATCACTCCCCGCAGCTGGAAAATGAACTTCGTAAGAAGGGAAAAGATGACCTTCTTGAAATCCTCAAATCGACCAACATGGACAGTGGCGCAATCGCCTACATGCGCCAACACAAAGCGCTAGGCCTTGGTCATGCGGTTTGGTGTGCACGCCGTTTGATCGGGAATGAGCCTTTTGCGGTAATCTTGCCTGACGATGTAATTGCAGCGGAAAAACCTTGCTTGCAGCAAATGGTTGAAGCCTATGAAGAAACCGGCGGCAATATGGTTGCTGCGATGGAAGTCCCGCCAGAAAAGGCGTCTTCCTACGGTGTTCTAGACGTCCAAGAAGATATGGGATCAATGGTGTCCGTCAAAGGCATGGTGGAAAAGCCAGCGCCCGGGACAGAGCCGTCCAACCTAGCTGTTATTGGTCGTTATATTCTGTCGCCTTATGTTTTGAAGAACCTCAACAAGATCAAATCTGGTGCAGGTGGTGAAATCCAACTAACCGATGCGATTGCGCAAGAGATAGGCTCGGATCGTGGCGTTTATGGATATCGTTTCCGTGGCCAGCGTTTCGATTGCGGGTCCAAGTCGGGCTTCTTGCAGGCGACAGTTGCGTTTGGTCTGTCACGTGATGATTTACGCGACGACCTGCATGGCTATTTGACCGGTATCATGGCAGCAGAACGCGCAGCGCAGTAACTTGATCGAACGGGAGAAACTGGATTGGATTGCGTATTAGTCGCAGGTGGGGCCGGATATATCGGCTCACACGCTTGCAAAGCACTATCCAAAGCTGGCTACATTCCGGTGTGCTATGACAATCTTTCCACAGGTTGGGAAGAGGCGGTCAAATTTGGCCCATTTGAACGTGGTGATCTGTTGGATCGCGCGCGCATCGACGAGGTCCTTGCCAAACACAAGCCCATCGCCATCATGCATTTTGCGGCCCTGTCGCAAGTGGGCGAAAGCATGGATGATCCCGGTCTTTACTGGCGCACCAATGTTATGGGTTCACTCAATCTGATCGAAGCGGCCGTTGAGGCCGATATCAAAAATTTCATCTTTTCCTCCACCTGTGCGACCTACGGTGATCAGGATAATGTGGTGCTCGATGAAAATAGCGTTCAGCAGCCGATCAATGCCTATGGCGCATCCAAGCGCGCGGTTGAAAACATCCTTTATGATTTTGAACGCCGCTATGGTCTGCGTCATGTCATTTTCCGGTATTTCAATGTTGCAGGCGCGGATCCAGAGGGTGAGGTAGGCGAGTATCATCAACCCGAAACTCATCTAATTCCGCTTATGCTGGATGCGATTGATGGCAAGCGTGATGCGCTGACAATTTTTGGCACTGACTATGACACACCCGATGGCACGTGCATCCGTGATTACGTGCATGTTTGTGATCTTGTGGATGCGCATTTGTTGGGGTTGAACTGGCTTAAAGATGGCAAGCAAAGCGAAGTGTTCAATCTTGGCACAGGTGCTGGTTTTTCCGTGCGCGCGGTGGTTGATCATAGCAAAGACGTCACCAACAAAGCCGTTCCTATCATTGAACGAACGCGGCGTGCTGGTGATTGCACGCAACTTGTTTCAGGGTCTACCAAGGCTGAATCTGAACTCGGTTGGACGCCTGTGCGCTCTAACCTGAAAGCGATGATTGGCGATGCCTGGAGGTGGCACCAAACTGGACACTATTCCAAATAAACAAACGCCCATCTGCTTGGATCTCACCCGTCTGCTAAGCCGGACGGGCATGGTGCATACGGGTGTGGATCGTGTGGAATGGGCCTATCTGGAATGGTGCCTCAGTCTTGATCGTCCAGTCTATGGATTGGTGCGCAGCGCTTTTGGATATCTGCTATTGGATCGAAGTGGTCTGACCTTTGCGCACGCGCATTTAAAAGCGGGCGATTGGGGCGTTTCGGCGGGTCTTTCACAGCTGGCCTTCAAGCTAAGCCCAACACGGCGTGCGGCTGAAACGGCGCTGCGCAAACATGCAATCGGGCGGACATTGCCCGCCAGCTTGCCGCGTTTGTTGAAACGGCATTTTTCTAATGGTGCGCTTTACCTGAATACAGGTCATAGCAATCTAACAAAACGTGTCTTTGCCAGCTTTGCTAAGGTTCGAAATGCGCAAAAGATTGTGCTGATCCATGATTTTATCCCGCTTGACTGGCCCGATCATCAACGCGCCCGAACCGTGGAGCAGTTTGAGAAACGTATACGTGTTGTGTCGCGATATGCGGATGGGCTGATCTGCAACTCACAGCAAACGCTAGATGATTGCGAACGGCATATGGGGGGGGTTGGCCGTATGCCCCCAGCAATGGTGGCGCATCTGGGCGTGGATATGCCTGATCTGCCTAATGTCGACTTGCCTGATGTGCCGCTTCCCTACGTTATCACCATTGGCACAATTGAACCGCGTAAGAACCACGCTTTCTTGCTTGATTTATGGCAGGATTGGCCGGAAGCACCGCATCTCTTGATCTGCGGCAATCGTGGTTGGAAAAACGAGGATGTGTTCGCGCGTTTGGACAGTGCTCGATTATCAGGCGCTAAAATTTCAGAGTTGAACGGGTTAAGCGACGCGCAGTTGATGGGCCTGTTGAAAGGCGCCAAAGCTGCGCTGTTCCCGAGTCTCGCTGAGGGGTTTGGCCTACCTCAAGTTGAAGCGCTCAGCCTTGGGGTTCCAATCATATGTGGCGAACTCGACATATATCGTGAAGTTCTCGGAGAATTCCCCGTTTACGCAAGCCTATCAAATGCTTATATCTGGCGCACTGAGATTGAAAAAATGCTGCAAAAAGACAGCAACACTTCGGGACAAGTAGGTATAAGTCTGGCTGAATACGCACCGCCGCAATGGGATGCACATTTTAACCTTGTGTTGAAACACTTTGGTTAGCGTTTCTGGTGGGGTAGGCAGGACTGTGAGGAGGCAGAGCGGACGTGGGCATCGTCAGTACATATCGATTACGGCTGCAACGTAAGCGGTGGCGCATTCGTGCGATCCGTAAGCGTCGCGAATTGGAACCGATCCGCAATCGCACGAGCCAGATCAAAAACGGCGACATCTTCCTGTTTTCCACAATGCGCAACGAACACGTGCGCCTACCGTATTTCTTGAAATACTACCGTGATCTTGGAGTGAACCACTTCTTTATTGTCGACAATGATAGCAATGATGGTGGTCTAGAGTATTTAGCAGAACAGCCGGATGTCTCAGTTTGGCATACACAAAATGGTTATAAGAGGTCACGTTATGGCGTCGATTGGCTCAATTGGTTGCAGCTGCGCTATGCACATGGCCATTGGTGCCTGACAGTTGATCCAGATGAGTTTTTTCTGTTCCCGTTTTGCGATACGCGTCCGATCCGCGCACTGACCGATTGGCTTGATGCGTCCTCGATCAAATCGTTTAGCGCGATGCTACTGGACATGTATCCCAAGGGTCGCATCGATGCTGAACCCTACATGCCTGGCCAAAATCCAATGGATATTGCGTGCTGGTTTGATTCGGGGAACTACACGAGCGAGAAGAACAAAAAGCTGGGTAACTTGTGGATTCAAGGTGGCCCGCGCGCGCGTGTCTTTTTCCCTGATACGCCAGAGAAGGCACCGGCCTTGAATAAAATCCCTCTCGTGAAGTGGGATCGCCGCTACACATACGTCAGTTCAACGCACAACTTGCTGCCGCGTGGTTTGAACCTTGTTTACGATGAATGGGGCGGGGAAAAAGCGTCTGGCGTTTTGCTGCACACAAAATTCCTGAATACGTTTACCGAAAAAGCAACTGAAGAGTTAGAACGCAAGCAGCATTATTCGGCCAGTGTTGAATACCAAGCTTACGCAGAACGCCTCGCAGAGAACCCCGATCTGTGGTGCAAATGGTCTGAGAAATACATAAACTGGCGCCAGCTTGAGATCTTAGGGCTGATGTCCAAAGGCAACTGGGCGTGAGCGTCGGGATCATCATGTTGGCGCACACAGCACTTGGGCGCGCGGAGCAAGTTGCGCGTCATTGGGCAGCGTCTGGCTGTCCCGTTGTGATCCATGTTGATAAGAAGGTTGATCGCAAGACCTACCGCGAGTTTCAGGCAGCCATGAAGGACGCGCACTTAGTCAAATTCTGCAAACGCCATTATTGCGAATGGGGTGGTTGGGGCATCACCGCCGCAACACAGGTTGCCGCGGAAAAGATGCTTAGCAATTTCGCTGATGTGCGGCACGTGTTTCTAGCCTCTGGTTCGTGCTTGCCGTTGCGACCTGTCAATGAATTATTGGATTATCTTGATGCGCGACCGCGCACAGATTTCATTGAATCGGCGACAACATCTGATGTGCCTTGGACCGTTGGTGGCTTAGACATCGAACGCTTTACCCTGCGGTTCCCGTTTTCGTGGAAAACGCAGCGGCGTTTGTTTGATAAACACGTTGCCCTACAGCGCAAGATTGGCCTGAAACGTCGCATACCCAAAGGCCTTGTTCCGCATATGGGATCGCAGTGGTGGTGTTTGACGCGCCAAACGTTGTCTGCGGTTCTAGAGGACCCAGAGCGTCCCAAATATGATCGCTATTTCCGCAAAGTCTGGATTCCTGACGAGAGCTATTTTCAGACCCTCGCACGTCAATATTCATCTAACATTGAAAGTAGATCGCTGACGCTTTCGAAGTTTGATTTCCAAGGCAAGCCGCACATTTTTTACGACGACCACCTTCAGCTTTTGCGGCGCTCGGATTGCTTTGTTGCGCGTAAGATCTGGCCCCATGCGGATCGCGTCTATGATGCATTTCTGACCAATGAGGCAGGTGCTATGAAACGCGCTGAACCAAATCCGGGCAAGATTGATCGCATCTTTGCAAAAGCTGTTGAGCGTCGTACGCGTGGACGTGCGGGCTTGATCATGCACAGTCGTTTTCCGAATGAAGGTTGGGAAAACGGCCTGACCTGCGCGCCCTATTCGGTGTTTCAAGGATTTGCCGAGCTGTTTGAGGATTTTGAACTATGGCTCGCCAAGGCGACAGGTACCCAAGTGCACGGGCATCTCTTTTCCAAAGAACGCGCTGCGTTTTCCACAGGACAAAGTGTAATCAATGGTGGGTTAGGTGATAGCCCGCTTTTGCGCGACTATAATGGCGCGGCGTTTCTGACGAACTTGATTTGGAACACGCGTGGGGAACGCCAGTGTTTTCAATTTGGACCCGCCGACACGCAAGAAATCTGCTGGAAACTTAGTAAAGATCCGAATGCGCAGATTTCGGTGATCACTGGTGCGTGGGCCGTGCCTTTGTTTAAATCTAATCAGAACTTCTCTGATTTGCGCCGCGAAGCTGCGCGGCTGCAAAAAATCGAGAACAAGTTTCTTTATAAATTGCGCAACCCATACGCCAAGGCGCGTATTCGTATTTGGACTATGGCCGAATTTATTGAAAACCCGATGGAGCCTTTGCAAACCATTATCGACGAGATTGGAAACGCGCCGCAACGTCGCTTGTCCGAGGCGCCAAGAATGGCCGATCTTAAAGGGTTTGGTCAGTTCCTTCAGAACCTCAAGAATCAAGGCATGCATCCACATTTGATGGGTGATTTCCCCATCCATGATGGCCCGACTGTTCAACCTGATAAGCCACGCAAACCCTATTTGGTGAAGTAAGATATGAGTGCTGATTTTGACTACTTCATTGTGTTTGCTGAGATGCGTACAGGCTCGAATTTCCTGGAAGCAAATCTAAATGCGATTGAGGGAGTCACGTGTCATGGCGAAGCCTTTAATCCGCATTTCATTGGCTACCCGAACAAGACAGAAATTTTGGGCGTTACGCGGGAGATGCGCGAAGATAGCCCTGTTCAGCTGATTGAAACGATCAAGAAGTTTTCTGATGGGATGGGGGGCTTTCGCTATTTCCATGATCATGACCCGCGCGTGCTTGATATTGCTTTGGATGACCCGCGATGCGCGAAAATTATCCTCACACGAAACCCTTTAGAAAGCTACGTATCTTGGAAGATCGCGCAGGAAACAGGGCAATGGAAGCTAACCAATGTGAAGCGTCGACGCGATGCGAAAGCGACGTTTAGCGCAGCAGAATTTGAAACTCATCTAGAAGAGTTGCAAGCGTTTCAAGTGACCCTTCTCAACCGTTTGCAGGCGCAGGGGCAGACCGCGTTTTATGTGGCGTATGAGGACTTGCAGAACCTTGATGTGATGAACGGGGTCGCCAGTTTTCTAGGCGTGGATGGTCGTCTTGATGGGCTTGATGATTCATTGAAGCCGCAAAATCCTGTGGCACTGGAAGAAAAGGTCGCGAACGCGGACGCGCTCGAAAAAGGCATGGCGCGCATTGACCGCTTTAACCTGACACGCACGCCCAATTTCGAACCGCGTCGTGGACCTGTGGTGCCAAGCTATATTGCAGCGCCGCATGCGCCGCTTTTGTATATGCCGATCAGGTCTGGGCCTGAGGAGGCTGTGAGAAATTGGCTCGCTGCGGTTGATGATAGCGCACTCGATGCGCTGCAGACGGGGTTCAACCAAAAGTCCCTGCGCCATTGGAAGCGTGATCATTTTGGGCATCGCACCTTTACTGTTGTGCGCCATCCTGCGTTGCGTTTGCATGATGCGTTCTGCTCCAAGATCCTGACCACAGGGCCGGGGAGCTACAATAAGATCCGCAACACGCTGCGCCGCTTTCACAAACTGCCAATTCCAGGTCAAGAACCGAATGAAAACTGGGACCTTGCTGCGCACCGTGAGGCCTTTATTGCCTTTGCGCAGTTCGTGAAGATGAATATTTCCGGCCAAACTTCGATCCGAGTGGATGCGCATTGGTGTAGCCAGACGCAGGCGATTTCTAACATGGCCGAGTTCGCGCATCCTGACATGATCCTGCGTGAAGACCAGCTTGCTGAGATGCTTCCGATCCTTGCGATTTCCGCTGGCTGCGATGCTTCGCCCGCCCCAGATTTGGAAACACCTGCACCTGCGTTTTTTACGCTTGAGGACATCTATGATGACGAAGTTGAAAGCGCAGTAAAGGATGCTTACCAGCGCGACTATTTGATGTTCGGCTTTGATAGTTGGAGCTAGATCCAAAATGAGCACAGACACTCACACCACCCATGATGCTGAAGACGACGATCGCAATCGCGACATCAAGATCTATGTAAATGGCGACTTTGTGCACCGCGATGAGGCGAAGGTTTCCGTCTATGACAGTGGGTTCATGTTGGGCGATGGGATGTGGGAAGGCATGCGGCTCTATAATGGGGTGTGGGCATTTTTCGACGAACACATGGATCGCTTTTTCGAGAGCTGCAAAGCTGTGTCGCTTGACGTTGGAATGGATCGTGCAGGGATTTTGGACGCGCTTAGCAAGACGGCTGAAGCTAACGGGATGGTCACGGATGTGCATTGTCGATTGATGCTGACGCGAGGGGTGAAGGTGAAACCGTTTCAACACCCGTCGCTTAGTCGTACGGGTCCGACTTTGGTTATTATCATGGAGCACTCAAAGCCCGCAGAGGCGTTGCAAAGCCAAGGCATTCGTCTTGCAACAGTGCCGCAAGTGCGTGGTTTGCCGATGAGCCAAGACGCCAAATACAATAGCCATTCGAAATTGAATTGTGTGATCGCCTGCTTGCAAGCAGAGCAGGCGGGTGCGGACGAAGGCCTCATGCTTGATCCTTATGGATTTGTGAACACGACCAACGCGTGCAATTTTTTCATCGTTCGCAAAGGGGCGGTTTGGACGTCGACAGGGGACTATTGCATGAATGGTGTGACCCGTCAGAAGGTGATCGACTTGTGCCGTGCTAATGGGATTGAGGTGCATGAGCGGAACTATTCGCTCGTTGATGCTTATGGTGCTGATGAGGCGTTTTTGACCGGCACCTTTGGTGCGCAAACCCCCGTTGGTGAGATCGACGGTAAGATCATTGGAACAGAAGATAGACCCGTCACAGCACGGATCAGAGCGCTCTACAAAGAGCTCGTTCTTGCAAACACAGGAACGAGTTAAGCGGCTTGAAGGCGCTGTGTTTCTGTAATGATTGTGTAGAGCGTGTCCTGCTCTGTATTCGCACGAAGCTTTGCACAGATGCCAGCATCACGCATTGTGCGAGAAACCAAAGCGAGCGCCTTGAGATGCTCAACGCCTGCATCTTCTGGCGCAAACAGGCAGAAAAATAGATCAACAGGCTGGCGATCGACAGCGCCAAAATCTACAGGCTTTTCCAAACGAATGAAGATGGCCTTAACTTCGTCCAGACCCGCAAGGCGCGCATGTGGCAGGGCGACGCCGTGGCCAACACCTGTCGGCCCCAGCGCTTCGCGATCTTGCAAGGCACGTAAACTGGATTCAGCATCAAGGTCGTGAACCTGCGCCGAAAGATCCGCCAAAGTATGCAACAGCATCTTTTTGCTAGAGACCGTCGATACCACTTTCACAGCGTTTGGCTTTAAAAGACCAAGAATATCCATTTATATATGCCTTGCTGCACCTATCTCGGATAGCTGCGTTACTTCGGGTCGATCCAGCCAATGTTCCCGTCATCCCGACGATAAACGACATTCACGCTCTTACTGCCTACGTTCTTAAACACAAGAACCGGCGCGCTACCCAATTCCATATGCATCACGGCTTCGCCCACAGTGAGAGTTGGAATGTTAGTTTCCATCTCTGCGACGATCACGGGTTGCAATGAATCGGGCTCCGATTCCGGCTCTTCATGTTCACGCTCGAGGATATACGAGGATGCGCCAATTAATTCAACTGGGTCTGTGCGATCTTTGTGATGATCCTTAAGACGACGTTTGTACCGTCTAAGTTGTTTGTCCATTTTCTCGCCGCAACTGTCAAAAGCTGCATATATTTCAGTAGCATGGGCGCGCGCAGACGCGGTTAATCCGGTGGATAGATGGACGACTGTTTCGCACACGAATTCATGGGCGCTTTTGGAAAAGATGACATTCGCATCTGTCGGGCGCTGGGCGTATTTATCTAAAATCTCGCCTAATTCGGTCTTTACGTGAGTTTGCAGCGCTTCGCCGATATCGATCTGTTTGCCACTGATTTGGTAACGCATCCTGTCTCCTTCATTGATTGGTGCCAACGCGCAGCTCCGACGGGAGAACGCGGTCCTGTTGTCAGGGTTGGCGGACAGAGAATGACATTTTTGCAGATTGCAGGACGTCCGCCCCGATAGGGACACGAAGCAGATGAAGATGCGTAATCTTGCAAAACGTCATACCATATCTGACGACATGAAGGGCCTCTGTGTCAATCAATTCTGGTAGGTATGCGCGGGAAAGTGATTTGAATTTTCAGGAAATTTTGAAGTTGTCGCCCAGATAAACGCGGCGCACATTTTCGTTCTCTACCACTTCTTCAGGTGTGCCGGACATCAGAACTTGACCATCGTGCAAAATATAAGCACGATCCACAATTTCCAATGTTTCCCGTACGTTATGGTCTGTTATCAGCACACCGATGCCGCGTTTCTTTAGGTCTGCGACAAGATGGCGGATGTCACCAACGGAAATAGGATCAACGCCAGCAAAAGGCTCATCCAACAGCAAATATTTCGGGTCAGCAGCCAAACAGCGCGCGATCTCGACACGACGGCGTTCACCCCCTGAAAGGGCAAGCGCAGGCGCGCTGCGTAAATGTTCGATGGAGAATTCAGAGAGAAGTTCTTCAAGTCGTTCACGACGTTTCTGGCGATCTTTCAGTGAAATATCGAGAATCGAAGCGATGTTGTCTTGCACGTTCATACCGCGAAAGATCGACATTTCTTGGGGGAGATAGCCGATGCCAAGTTTAGCGCGGCGATACATCGGAAGGTTGGTCACAACGCGACCATCAATCGTAACAGAGCCACCCTCAGGATAAACAAGACCCGCAATCGTGTAAAAGCTGGTAGTTTTGCCAGAGCCATTCGGCCCCAAAAGCGCAACGACTTCGCCGCGATCAAGCGTCATCGAAACGTCGCGGATCACCACTTTCTTCTTATAGCTTTTGCGCAAGTTTACGATGCGCAGGCCAGAGCTGCCTTCGGTAACTTGCAGATCAGCCTGCTTCATTCGCCGTCCTTTTTCGAATTCGTGTTGGTGCGTAGCAAGGATTTCACGCGGCCTGTCATCAGGGCTGTGCCTTCGTCCAGTCTCACAGTCATTTTGTCAGATGCAATCGCGCTTAGCTTTTGTGTCACCAACACATCGCCATTCATAACGATGATCTCTTTTTCGAGATCATAGTCAGCTGTCTCGCCTTCTGCGGCTTCTTCGTTCTGAAGCAAAGTGACGCCATCTTTGGCTTTGAGGTGGGAAATCCCGCTTTGATCTTCTTTGTAAAAGACCTTCACCCAAGGCGCATAAAGCGTCATCGTATCTTGGATCACCACAACATCGCCCGTGAAGAGCGCGGTGTTAGCGTTTTCATCCACGGCAAGACGCTCAGACGTGACATCAATCGGCGCATCCGTGTCTTGCTTACGATCCCCAAAGGCTATCGTCGTGCCGCCCTCTGCGGGATCGGTGTTTGTGTCTTGCGCATGAACAAAGCCGCCGAATGAGAGCGCGAGGCCAAGCACCACAGCGCTTAGAATTGGGTATGATTTCATCAACGTCACAATGCTCGCCTATTCTTCTTTTGGTTTGGTATACACCAAATGCACGCCTTGGGTAAAAAGCAAATGTAAATTTCCTGTGTCATCATCCGTGCGCACGAACATTTTGCCGGCATCTAGCGTGCCAGGGGGCCCAAAACCAGCGACGCTCCCAGCAGATTCGCCCTCCACCTTAGAGATAAGGGACGTCAGTTGGCTGGTCTTGAAATCATACCCGTCTGTTGTGATAATGTGTACATTGCCATTCAGGATCACCAAGTCTTGGGCTTCATCAACCACGCCTGTGTCAGCGGCAACGGTCATTACCTCACCGTTTTCGAGGTTGATATCTGCATTGACCAGTTGACCATAGGCCTTGCCCTCGATTTCTGGATCAGGGCGCGCGGATTGGGCTGTGACACTCATGCTTTCGCCACTGCCCGTCGTTCCGTCGTAGTTTGGGTTGCTGAGTTGTGAGCGCTCGATCTTAGCTCGGAACGCATGATCAGACAGGGCGATTGCCGCGGTTGGGTCTACCTTTTTGGATAGCAAAAACATGGTCGACAGCAGAACCAAAGCCACCAAGGGCAGCGTGATTTTCAAGCCGCGAATGACGCGCGTGTATGCGTGATCGCCAATCGCCATGCCTTAGCCAAGACCTGCGCGTAGACAATCGTGAATATGCAAAAGACCTTCAACGCTGCCCGATTGATCCGTGACGAACAAACATGTGATCTTGCGCGTATTCATAATACCAAGCGCTTCTTCCGCTAGCGCGCCCGCCTGAACAGTTGTCGGGTCATTGGTCTGCACGTCCCCCGCGCTCAGATCTAGCAAGCCATCCATATGACGGCGCAGGTCGCCATCGGTGATGATACCCTGCAATTGGCGCGCGGTATCGACGACACCAACGACGCCAAAGCCTTTTTGGCTTATCTCGAGCAAAACATTACCCATAGACGTATTTGGTGCAACCAAGGGCAAGGCGTCACCCGCATGCATCAAATCGCCGACCTTGGAGAGACGCGCGCCTAATTTTCCACCGGGGTGGAAATCGCGGAAATTGGCGGGTGTAAAATCACGATGCTCCATCAAAGCGACGGCCATCGCATCGCCCAGCGCTAAGGTCATGGTTGTTGATGTGGTCGGCACAACGCCTGTTCCACAGGCTTCTTCAGCGGCAGGTAAGACTATGGCCACGTCTGACTGTGTCAGTAGCGTTGATGTCGCCTTGCTTGCCACGCCAATCATTGGGATGCCAAAGCGACGGGTGTGCGCGATGACGTCCGCGAGCTCTGGCGTTTCACCGGAATTAGACAGAACCAAAGCCACATCTCCTTTGGCCATCATGCCAAGATCGCCATGGCTCGCTTCCGCAGGGTGAACGAAATGCGCGGGTGTGCCTGTGCTTGCAAAGGTTGCGGCAATCTTGCGCGCGACATGACCGGATTTTCCCATGCCACAAACAATAATGCGCCCCGGGGCGTCGAGGATCATTTGAACAGCCTGCCCAAACGGTGTGCCAACTTCATTGGCAAGCAGCGCTAAGGCATCTGCTTCGATACGGATTACACGGCGCGCGGTATCCAGAAATTTGGATGCATCAGTCATTAGTGAGAAAAGATGTCCTGTTCTGGCCAACCTTTAAGATCAAGGTTCGCGCGCATGGGTAGAAAGTCGAAACAAGCTTGTGCAATCACCATACGATCTTCGCGGATCAGACGCTTGTTCAACTCCGTGCGCAGGCGATGCAGATAAAGAACGTCGCTCGCTGCATATTCAAGTTGTGCATTGGTCAGTTTGGCGGATCCCCAATCGCTGGATTGTTGCTGTTTGGAGATGTCGATGTTCAGCAATTCTTGCAGAAGGTTCTTAAGACCATGTCGATCCGTGTAGGTGCGGATCAATTTGCTCGCAATCTTGGTGCAATAGACAGGCGCTGTTACTGCGCCAAACGCGTTTTGCATCGCCGCGATATCGAAGCGACCAAAGTGGAAAAGTTTCAGAACATTCGGATCCGTAAGCATCTTGCACAGATTGGGCGCTTCAGTTTGACCCTTTGCCACTTGCACCAAGTGGGCGTTGCCGTCACCGCCCGACATTTGAATGACGCACAGGCGATCGCGATGCGGATGCAGACCCATGGTTTCGCAATCAATTGCAACGACTGGGCCAAGGTCCAGATCAGCGGGGATATCGTTTTGATACAGTGTGTTCGTCATTCTCGTTTCCAATCTAATGTGGGGGAGAATGGTGCCCAGGAGAGGATACCGAACTCAGAAGTTTCTCATGCAACGCTAAGGACTTAGGGAGGGGGCTGCAAGGTGAAATGGTCCTGAAAGCGGTTCTGATTTATGCGTCTTATCAGAGTGACGATTTCCGGCTTGCTCCCAAAGTCGGACGGGCTGGCAGATCTGCTTTCGGCAGCATACCAGATAATTACCTAAAAATAAATTACACTGATAAATATCTCATCTAGAGCGTGTTGAAACACCATCGCCCTGATTGCTCTTTGCGCCTCATTCTCCAGAAGCAAGCGGGCGCTTTCTTCAATATCATAAGATCGACACCCCTTCACATACGAACAACCAAAGTTGAAATTTGTGGCTTGCTCCCCAAACCGGACTTTTGTGGAGTCAGTGGCTGAGGTCCGCTTTGCGGGACTTAGCGACCACTGAACAATTGCTCAAAACGGGGAACCGCTGAGAGAAACCTCATCGAGTAAGCCGTTCAAGAAATCTCTCGTTATCTTGTGTCGTTCCGCGCCCAACTGGCTACCTGTTTCTGTTTGAAACGACCCAGACAATTGCAGGAGCTTTGTGTAAAAATGATCAACCGCATATTTTGCGTCGTCCAACTCACGGTTTGATGCATCGGGATTTTCGGGGTCGTAAATTGCACGACCAAGTCGCCCTGAAACGTAGAAGCACCGAGCTATCCCTATGTGGCCGATTGCATCCAGCCTATCCGCGTCTTGCAGTATTTTCGCCTCTTGGGTCGTTGGTATAACGTTTGCTGAAAAGCTATGCGCTTCAATGGCGTGGGCCACCATCTGAACCTTATCTTGTTGCCAATCAACGCGGGTCAATATCTCAATGGCCTTCTGGGCGGCCATGCTAGAAGCGGACGATCTATGCGGTGAATTTTTGGGGACATCTACGCAATCATGAAGCAGTGTCGCCGCCGTCAGAACGGCTGTGTCTCCACCTTCTTGTGCTGTAAGTACTTGAACATTTCGCCATACTCGCAGGGTGTGTGAAAGATCATGCGACGCGTCATCGGTCACATCAATTACCAATGGGAGCAGTATTTGGGCAATACTTTCATTTGGTGCAAATTTGGAGGCCAAGGTCATCCCATTTAGCTACCAAAGACCTTAAAAATCGACAACGAAGTTTTGTAACACAGGGCTCGAAGCATGCGTAATTGGGCTACCCTCTATTCTGAGGTCGAGCTCCCGATAGGATCACAGGATATCTGTGAACAAGGGAGATAGAAGATGGAATATTTTGCCGGAATAGACGTATCGCTGCGATCCTGTGCGCTTTGCATTGTTGATGGCAAGGGAAACGTGCTGCTTGAACGAGAGCTGCCTTGTGAGGTCAGCGACATCGCTGAATGCCTTCGCGCATTTCCCTATCCGATTGAACGGGTTGGTTTTGAGGCTGGTACGATGAGTCAGCATCTGTTCTTTGGCCTGACCAAAGTAGGGTTTGACGTCGTTTGTATGGAGGCGCGTCAGGTCAATGCCGCGCTTTCAGCAATGCGCAACAAGACAGACAAGAATGACGCACGCGGCATTGCTCAAGTCCTACGCACCGGCTGGTTCAGCCCTGTTCACATGAAGAGCCGCGAAGCGCATGGCGTCCGTGCCTTGCTGAGCACCCGCAAAGCGCTTCTGAAGAAGACGATGGATCTTGCCAATGAGGTTCGTGGGCTGTTGAAGGTTTTTGGTATTCGCCTCCCAATGACCGTGAAGCACGGCAGCTTCGACGGTGTCGTGCGACCGTTGATCGAGATGGACGAGGTTTTGGTCCATGCTTTGGTGCCGCTGTTGGATGCACGCGTCGCCCTGTACGAACACTTTTTGGAGCTAGATCGCAGGGTCAAACGCGCCGCCAGCCAAGATGAGGTTTGCATGCGGATGATGACGGTGCCAGGCGTCGGACCAATTGCATCTCTCACCTTCAAAGCGGCTGTCGATGATCCGACGCGCTTCAAACGGTCACGGACTGTTGGTGCGCATTTTGGTCTGACACCGCGACGCTACCAGTCTGGTGAACATGACAATCCTGGCCGCATATCGAAAGCTGGGGATCGAGATGTACGCGCAACTTTGTACGCTGCAGCCAACGCTTTGCTTATGCGTACGATGGCGGGGTCCCAGATCAAGTCATGGGGCATGCGTCTGGTGCGCACCAAAGGGCGTCGTCGCGCTGTTGTTGCCGTCGCCCGCAAACTCGCCGTCTTGCTCCACAGGATGTGGACGGATGGCACCGAATTCCGTCAGGAGAACGTAGGAGGCATGGCATGATCTGAACAGCCGGGCCCCAATCCTGACGGGGTCGTCCCTCACCGGACGAGGTTCGTGGAAGAAGCCGAAAATGTCTGCTGCGCATCTTGAAGCGCGTCTCAAAGCAAGGCTCTCCGCGTCCGATCCGACATATGCGTGCAGCGGTGCCAACACGGCATCAACCAGACTGCGAAGAGAAGCGTGACCCGGATGAGTGACAATGACCCGAAAGAAAGAAGGAAAATGAGCTTGACCCAAACACCCAATTAGAGAAGGAGACATTCGCTGCGCTTCGGTTGAAGGTCTGTTAAGGCCCACCACCTGTCCACTTCACCATCACTCCTCCCAGACCTTCTCCAAATGCTCCCGCATGACCTCCAGCGCATACCCTGAGCCATAGTTGGTAGCCACTGTGTTGGTGCTGTGCCCGAGGATGGCCAGGGAGATGGCTTCAGGACAGCCCGTGTTGCGCAGCTTATCCTTCATACGGTGGCGTAGGGAGTGGATGGTCACCTTCTTGTCTGTGATCTGTGTTCTTAGTCGCTTCATCAGCATGGCGGAGGCCGCATCACTGCCACGAGGTCGGGCATACTGTGGGAAGAGGGGTTTGGTATCCGATAGCCCAACTTGCTGCTGTCTGAGGCACTCTGTGGCCCTGGGGGACAGCGGAATGTTGCGGTCTGATGATTTGGTCTTGAGGCGTCGTAGGCTGTTGTGGCGAATGTGCAGGCACCCCGTAGCTAGGTCGAGTTCTTGTGCTTCTAGTCCTACAATCTCAGCAAGTCGTGCCCCCGTATCTGCAAGGGTCACAAGCAGGGCATAGGCTGTGGGATTTGCCTGATACTCTGGCAGTAGCATCTCCAGCTGGTCATCAGTCATCGGCAAGCGGTCATCCTTACTGGCACCGGCTCCCTTGATCTTGATCCCTTGGAATACGTTACGCTGCTCCAGGTCGTTCTCGATGATCACATGGTTCATGGCCGCCTTGATGACCCCAACGGTGCGAACAACGGAGTTAGGAGCCATACGGTTTAGCAGGTAGTCCCGGAACGTGTTGGCATCAGCTCGGGTGATGTCAGCAAGGGGTGTCCACTCCACCCTGTTCTTACCCAGTGCAATCACGAGGTCCTTGCGGATCCGTTCAATGCGGGTCTTGAGGGCTTTGTCCCCAACACTGTCGTCACATTTGTAGGCGTAGTAGTCAGATAGGACCTTATGCAGGGTCATTGGCTCTGGAGACAGTCGCGCACTGCCGACCTGGCGTACCACTTCGGGCGGTGTGCTGCCCTCGAGTTCTATAGCAAGCTCCCGGAAATCATTTGTGATATCCCACTCAGGATCAACCACCCCGTCGGCAAACACCTCTGCGTGCCACTCGTCCAGGCGCTCACGGACAATGGACTTAGCGCGAACACTGTTGGGTGTGCTACGCTCTTGGTCGAACAACGCTTCCACCTTAGCATGGACCACAGGAAGCCTCCTGATTGCCTCATCGTATCTATACCCCAGCTGGCGACACACCGTCGCCTTGAGAATCAACTCACGCAGTGCTTTGTGCACGTTGCGCTTATACCGGCACGAGCCATTAGCCCGCCGGAAGACGTATTTGGGGAGCTTTGAGATCGGATCATCCACTGTGGTAGAGACTATCACGACACAGATTATTGGTTGCAAGGCCATCTGGACCGCTTATCTGTGACGCTTCGGGTGCGCTATTCGACGAAGTGGTCCTAAAAGCGTTCCCGATTAAGGGCTCTGGCTCATGACACTGTAATGACAAAGGGGCAGCCAATGACCCTCCCCCTTGCTCTATGCTTTTGATCGCTCTGCTTGGAACTTGTGCTCAAGGTTGAGCTGCAGACTTCTACGTGTGCTGTTGCCAACACGGTCAGCGATGATCGTTGCGTTTAGTGAGGTCATGCCATCACTCGAGTTGGACGAGATGCCTAGCTCTACACCACGGTCACGGTTGTTCGTCGTGTTGGCTAATTGGTTCGGGCTGGATCAGAATCGTTTTCAGGATTTCGACAAGTCGGCAATCGAGAGGCTGCTAATGTCAAAAGTATAACGCCAAGAATAAGCGCTCTAAATGGCTCTGTTAGATTAACAACTTTATCCTGAGGCCTGATTAGGCGATTTTTGCTTCAGAGGGCTAGGCACTTAAATAATCTCGTTTTAAAATATCTATGATAGAATATATTTTGAAAACTAGTGTACTTTGAAGGCTTATTTCAAAGTGGGCACTGGCACTGGCACTGGCGCTTTGCACCACTGCACCCCAGCAAGTGTTTGCAGACACTATTCCAGTCACAGCGCACCGGAAATTCAACTTCGTGAACGCAGCAGCAAGCACATTGAGCGTGTGCCGCAAATCTTGCTTTGCTTCTCAAACTTCATGTTAAACATGACGTTAGGTTTTGCTTGATCGCAGCCGGTTTACCCTGTCGCATTTGAACAACAGCAAGGACATTTCAAATGATCGCAACGCTAAGGGTTTTATTGAACATGGGCAGCCTCCACAGACTGGCCCCTTTTTGGCTGCTGGGTTTGGCATTGTTCATCACACAATTCATGCCTTGGCTGCTGCTTGCTCTGGCTTACGGCGTATTGTTACAATTCATCGTCGAATACGTTATGCATCGCTTTTTGTTGCACCGCGAACCACCGACCGATCAAGGGCAATTTAACGAGTTGTATCGCAGCCACATCTCGCACCACGAATTTCCCAATAACGCAGAATATTTCACAGGCGATGACCATTGGTATGCTGTGCGCTTTGGGGTCATTTCCACAGCGCTGCACATCATTGTCCTATGGCCATTTGTCGGGCTAAAAGCCGCGATCATCTTTCCGACTGTCGCGATCTTCTTTGGCTCTGTCAGTGCGTTTATCTTCTATGAATTTTGCCACACACTGGCGCACCTCGATGTGCCCAAGGGCTGGTTCGGGCAGAAAGTAACATACAGCCATTTGCGCCACCACTTTAATGATCATGATGCTACGTTTCATGTCAGCTTTGGGATGGGGTGGATTGATCGGTTGTTTGGCACAAAATATGACCGTGATGATGCAAAAGATCGCTATGATCGCACCACCATTCTTAGCCTTGGGATGGACCCCGAAGATCTGCGTTTGGTCACAGCGCGCAAAGCATATGGCATTGCCAAAATGCCCCGCGACAAACGGGCCTAGCGCAAAGCAGCGCTGGCTGACAAGTTTGCTGGGCAAATGTTAGTGTGTGCAACGATATAGAACTGCGCCAAATGCGCTTGTATGTCGAAAAGTTGCTGTATGTCAGTCGCGTTGCAAGCGACGTAGTCTGATCGTCTGTTTCTTGATCTTTTCTCTTTCTCTGAGAATGGCTTTATCGCGGCCAAAGTAGACGTCACACCGGCCGAAGCCTACTTCGGGCGTGACAAAGCCATTCTAAAACAACGCGAAAGGATCAAACGAAAGACATTCGAAACGCGACGCATAATGCCATTAACCAGATGAGCCGAACTCTCTCTTAATTTAAGCAGCTCTTGGTGCCAAAAAACCTGACGACGGACAGTAATTTGGTCACTTGAACGCTCCTTGGCCTTAGGAGGACGTTACGCCCTTAGAGCTAGAATAAGTAAACAGTGTCATTTTGCGGTAGTAAGCGCAGTGATAATAGAAAAACACTATGATCTAACTGATCAATTTAGAGCTTTATTCTACGGCCTCCGACCAGCGGTTTTGATAGTCTGTTTGATAAACCTTCTCGCCGCTCTTTGCACTTTTTAAGGGTTTTCGAACCGCATAATTCAGGATAATTCCACCATCAGCCAAAGGCCCTGACAAACGCGGTCGCTTGCCCGTGATATTAGGATTTGTAGTCGTTACAACTTTGCGCGCATGCATCGGCATCAGGGGCTGCAAAGAACAATGCAGGACTTCATAGTCAAGCGTACTTTCCCAGAAACCGTACACCATCTCAGGATTGATTTGATAGAAAGAATGGTTCACCCAATTGTTACAAGGCGAGTGACCAATCAGTACACCACCAGGCTTCAACATTTTGTTAATGTTGCGGTACGCGGTGGGCAGATCAAATATATGCTTACATGTACCACCATCGTAGATTACATCGAACTTTTTCTCTAATTTTTTAGGAATCTTTCCACTGAGATCTTGAATGATTGAAGCATTCTCGAAATCAGAGTCATCCATAGAATCCACTGATGAAAAACCTAGATGTTCAAAGAAACGCTCCGCATATTCATCGCCTTCATTAGCTAAATCCCCCTCATTCAGATTTGGCAGATACCGTTCCAGAATTTCTTCAAATAGTGCAGCAGAGCGTTTACGGCGTTTCCCGACCCAACGTTGACGGCCGAGCATTACAAAACTGCCACCCAGATTATTTTCTTTTATCGTTTCTATAAGGCGCGCTGCGAGCGTGTCTGGAATTGCCATGAATCACCTATTGTTCAATAATATTTCTATGTTGTCAGCGCTCTCACCTTGAGCAGCCCCACTTGAGTGGTCCAATTTGAAAGTTAGTGCAATGCAGCATCATAGCTGCGGAGCTTGTCCGTCACAATGACGCGCGGCTTGCCCCAGCGGGACATCAACCTGGAAATAAACCGTTTGGCGGCGCGCGTGTTGCGTCGGGCTTGGACCAAGGTATCAAGAATCAGGCCGTTGCTGTCTACTGCACGCCAAAGCCAGTGCTTTACGCCTCTGATCATAATGACCACTTCATCCAAATGCCATTTATCACTGGGTCGTTCGCGCTTTGCGCGGATCCGTTTCGCGATCCCGGTGCCGAATTTCCCAACCCACGCCTGGATCGTTTCATAACTAACCGTAATACCCCGCTCAGCGAGCAGATCCTCAACGTCGCGCAGACTCAGGGCGAAGCGATGGTAGGCCCAGACCGCATGGGAAATTATTGGCGCCGGGAAATGGTGGCCTTTGAGGCGGGAGCGGGAAATCGTATCAATCATCTGAGTGGGCTAGGCATGTGTTGACCGAAGGTCAACAACTTGACGATGCCGCTCAGTCTCAGTGTTAAAAACGGCTTTGTATCGAAACTATCTTTTGCAGATAAAGAATGGCATCCTCCACCTATTCAAAAATTACGGAAGGAAAGCCCTATGGCATTTATTACTATATCACATTGGACTTCGACTGACATGTCAGATGAAACAATTGCAGCTGTACGAGATAAGTTTCTTCCTATGATTATGTCTGTTGGAGCTACTGGTGTTCAAATGGTGAGAACAGGTGAATTAAGTTCATGTGTTGTGACCCACTATTCAGACGCAGCCGCAGCTGAAGCCGCTAGTGCAAAAATTGCTGAAATCCGAGCCTCAGCAGCTAGTGACTTTCCAATGACAATGGTTAGTGCACATGCTGGTGAAGTAATCGGCAGCGCATGAACTAATACAGTCCATCTGTGAAGGTCATAAAGCTGATTTATTGGATCACACCTGTTGGATTGACGACAAAATGAGGTGAGCCAATGACAGATGACCTTCCCAAGTTTGACCGCTGGAACTCAAAAAAGCTGGATGTTCACACATGGTCGGACCAACCAGAGATCAAAGCCTTGTGCGATCAGTTGTATGATGAAGCTGGATTGTCGGTGTTAGAGCGTAAAGGTAATCACAAGCCGAAGAGGACGGTAAGGGAAAGCCTCAGGGTGCTCATTCTCGACCTATACGTGAAGTGGCTCAAAGACCCATCCATCAGTGTTGGATTCAGTAAAGGCAGAAATGCCTACACAGTCGGTAGCCAATATAATGGTCTCCATATTCCACGCAAAGTTGTAGATGTTGAAGCGATGTTGGTTGAGGCCGGTTACATTGAAAAGCTATAACCATTCCAGTTCTGTGCATCCATGACAGCTTCATCATACAGTACGACAAGGAACCTGAACTTCGTCGCATCCTACGTAGCGCTTGGAATCAAAAACCCTAACCACAGACATTATTCATCTTCAGTATAATACATCCATGTTATTGTAGATGCTGCTTTCATTACAAACCAATGTCGCTACGGGGCTGCCATCTTTCATTACTGAAACTGAACCTGCGATAGAGTGGTTTTCGTCCAGCCTATCGACGGTAAAGCCTACTACGTAGCTATAACCAGCATTCGGAAAAGTTGCTTCGTGCCAGAGGTATCTCCCAATGCCATGATTGTAAAACCCATCAAAATTATCTTTTGAACTGGCATACAACTCCAACTCCGGCACTGCATTTCTTTTGCCATATTGATACCGCATGATCTTATTACTGTTCACACATACCGAAACGGTTTTCCTGTTTTTTTCTATCGTACAAGAAAATGCGGTTGTCCCAAAATCGATGCATTGATCTGCTGCTAGCTGACTCGAAAATAGCAACGCCGCTAAGGTCAGCATGAGGGAATAATGTTTTTTCATAGCCCAGTTCCAGATCTTTTTTAGTTAGCAGAATTCGGGGATTACTGCCCCATATTGAGAGCAAAGCTCAGGTTCGGCAAACCAGACATCGGTTGCACCAATAGAATGGTGGACTGCGACCCAAGTTTCTCTTTTTCTCTCGTATAAAACGGCCACCGCCGTACCATCCATATAATCTGGCTCCAAGGATCCACGCTGAAATCCAGGCGTTTTCAACAGATCAATTTTTGTTCCACCAGGTCTTTGGGGTGCCAAAAAAGCCATAGCATAATTTCCTGAGGCTCTTAATTCGTTCACAACAAATTCAACGGGTTGCCCGAGTTCCCACTCGATGTGCGGGCGGATGGCATCCATCAAAGCGGAGCGAATAGGCGTCCCTCTTTTGGGCTGGAAATAGTTGTCTGCATAGAGGGGGCTGGTTGCACTTAAAAAAAAACTTAAAGTCATTAGCCCAAACATTTTCTGCATTTCAAATCCCGTATTTTCAAGTTTCCGTCACGCTCGATGTTAGTATCAAATCGATCTGATACAACCTAAAATTAAGTAATGTCCTTAGTCAGCGCGTTCCTGCGTTGCCTCTTGAAGCCTGCAGCGTTTAACGCGCCTCTTAGCCGATGTTGGAGCTGTGGAGACATCTTGACGGCTGAAGTGTCCTCATTATCTGAGGCAACAGCAGCTAGTGCCTCCCGCATACAGGTTTCACTCTGACCCCAGAGGTGGGGTTCGTGGAGTTATCCCAAGTAAGCAGGGGTATTAATTTTTAGCCTCACCTTTTGCAGTTAAACGGCCTTCGACTTGCGCGCCAAAATCTATTTGAATTCCCTCTGCTTCAATTTCACCCTTCACAATCGCTGTAGGGGACAAAGTAACATCAATAGCTGCGATAGTACCGTTTAACTGCCCCTCTACCGTGACCGATCTTGCTCTTACGTTGCCCTCAACCGTTCCTGTAGATGTTACAATCAGCACGTCTACTGTTAGATCGCCAGTGATCGCACCACCGAACTCAACGATACCATCGCTTTGCCAATCACCTTTAATCATAATGCCGTCGTGTAGAACTGAGCGGCGTTGCTTGGTGTCCTTTAAGATAGAAGCAGGAACATCAGATTTTGGACTTACTGGTTTGGAGAGCATCGTCAGGAACGCCTTTTACATTTCGTATTAGATTAACTAGTTTTTCTGTTGAGCATAAGTCAACGACTGGCAGGGCCGCATTTCCGATGTTCCAATTGGATGACATAAAGTGAAATACATCCAGCCATTTGAGCCACCAATATCAACTCAAGCAAGCCTAACACCCCATGACTTAATGCCAAGGTGAAACCTCATCTGGTTGAATACGATTGATAGACGCCTGAACCACGATAGAAATGCACCTGAGAGGGCTGTGGGAGACTCTGTAGTGGCCTGTGAGAGTCAACTCAGCCTGAACTCATGCCACGGCAGCACCACACAGACAGCTAAGCGAGGTTAAGCACGTTTGTGAAAACCTGTGAGCTAGGTGACAGGTTTTCACAACGAAAGGATGTTTCGACAGCAACAACAGTATGGGCATTAATTGCTCGATGCGCTGGGCAAACACAGATTCTACTCTGCCCAAGTGAATCAGTTGAGCATGTTGGGCTGAGCATTTGGTCGAGAGTGTCGAAAACACTTCAGCGACGCTCGCCAATTTGGTACGAAACTTTGGGCTAATTTGGTACGAAACTTCTCAAAGCACGCCCATAATAGCTATAAAAATATGGATTTTAAGAGATTAGTGGTGCCCAGGAGAGGACTTCTAAAGCGTAGGATTATCAAGCAATAATAGTTACTTACGACATGCCGCTTGATTAAGAACGGTCCTAAAAGCGGTCCCGATTTTGGCCTTCAGGTGACCGGTCTCTCAAACCCAAAGCAGACCTTGGTGCAAAGTGCAGCGAATGGCGGGTGAGAGCTGATTGTGTTGAAAAACTCGTTGGTTTCAGCCTTTCGAAGAGGGTTATCGCATTGATTTTACTTGGACGTCTGTATGTCGACCACGATGTTAGCCTGTGGCGGGCACCAACGGCTTGAGTTTTGCGAGTTTCCGAAGGTTTTGGGCGATTGCTGCGAGGGTAAATTCATCTTGGACGCCGTATGGGCCGCGCAATCGGAGCCTGGCCAAGCCAAGGATGCGTTTGAGGTGGGCGAAGAGCATCTCGACTTTCTTTCGGCGGTTCTGTGCGGTTTGATTGAAGTCTGATGCTGTACATTGACGGGCAAATTCTCGGACGATCTCATATTTCTCGCGGTGGATCGCGCGCGCTTCTGTTTTTGGGCAGCATTTGGCTTTTAATGGGCAATCGGTGCAATCAGATTTAAGGGCCCGGTATTTGCGCGCTTTCCATTCTGGAGCGTTCCGGGCGGGATCGGAATAGGTGCGCCTCGTATGCTTCATCTCTTTGCCGCCAGGACAGATGTAGCGGTCGTTCTCATCATCCCAAGTGAAGTCTGATCTGGAGTAGTTCCATCAGTACGCTCGCCCTTATCAAAGACGGGAATGAAGGGCAGGATCTTACGTTTTGTGGTCAGCCAAACAAGGTTGTCAGAAGACCCATAGGCCGTATCTGCGGCGATCCAATCCGGCTTCAAGCCAAAGCACTCTTCGGTTCGGTCGATCATCTTGCGCATGGCACCAACCTCGGCGGTTCTGTTCGAGCGGCTGGCATCCACATCAACGATGATACTGTGATCTGTATCGATCAGATAGTTGGTAGAATAGGCAAAGAAAGCGGGACCTTTGCGTGCGGCTGTCCATTGGCTGGCCGGATCGGCATGAGCAGTGAACTTGGGCTTGGTTGTCGTAGCCGCACCAAAGGCCTCGTCGTCCAAGGTGTCGAGATATTCCCGTACAGCACGTGATGCATCATCGGGGTCGGTCATACGGGCTGCCCAATCATCAGGGTTGCTGGAGTTCTGTTTCTGGACATCAGCGCTTATCAAACTGGCATCCACGGCAAATCCCTGACCGCCCACGAGCCCTTCCTCCATGCAACGCGCGACGGTCGTCTCAAATACGTGGCGCAGAAGATCACTCTCGCGGAAGCGACCGTGACGGTTCTTGGAAAAGCTGGAGTGATCAGGAATCCGGTCCGTCAGATCAAGGCGACAAAACCATCGATATGCCAGGTTCAGATGCACCTCCTCGCACAGGCGGCGTTCGGACCTGATGCCAGAGCAATACCCAACGAGCAGCATCCGGATCAGTAACTCAGGATCAATTGAAGGACGGCCTGTATGGCTATAGAAATCCGAAAGATGCGCGCGGATGCCGCTCAAATCCACAAACCGATCAATCGACCGCAGCAGGTGATCTTGTGGAACGTGATCCTCCAGAGAGAACTCATAGAACAGCGCCGCTTGCGCCTCCTGCTTTGGTCCCATCATCGCCAAATCCCCCAATCAATAAAGGAATTGAATCAGCGATTGACCATTCGATCAAGCAAGAGTTTTTCAACACAATCAGCCCAAAGCGACCGATGTTGCAGACTACATGGATGGCTGCTTTGCCGAAAGAGAAGGCTCGTAATTGTCAGGACTATCCGTGGTTTTTAACGCTCACCATATTTAAGCAGTACCGTGCAGAAATACGCGCAACCGTCCAGCTCTGTTAGAGCCTATGGTCATCTTATTAGAATAGCCCGAAAGTCGTTTACATTAGTGCCAGTGGGGCCGGGCGAGAAGAGGTCATCTAGGGCATCAAATGCGGTCCATGAGTCGTGATTTGCGAGTAGTGCCTCTGGGCTAATCCCCAACAACTTCAGGCGCTTTGCACTTTGGCCTGAAGCGAATGCGCCGGCATTTTCCTCGGACCCGTCAATCCCATCAGTGTCGGCTACAAGCGCAGAAAACGGAACTTCAGCGCCTGTCAGCGCCAATGACAACGCAAACTCTGAATTGCGGCCACCTTTGCCGGATCCAGAAAGTGTGACGGTCGTTTCCCCTCCCGACAGCAGCACGACAGGTCGTGCAAATGGCTGACCTGTGAGCGAGATTTCTGCCACGATTGCGGCGTGCATCTTGGCGATTTCTTTAGCCTCGCCTTCGATTTGGTCAGAGATAATGACAGCAGGTATCCCGATCTCTCTTGCGCATTCTGCCGCGGCTTCCAGCGACTTTCGTGCCGAGGCGACAATTACCACTTCGTCACGTGCAAATGCTGGATCATGGGGATGTGGTGCTTCAGCATCGTCAGTTTCCAACCATTGCGCAAGACGGGGATTTAAAGAAATGCCCCAAACTTTAATTAAGCCGCGCACTTCATCTCGTGACGTGGTGCTTGGAATCGTAGGACCAGAGGCCACTTGGGCAGGATCATCGCCAGGCACATCCGAAACGACCAAGGTCACGACCTTGGCGGGATGGGCCACATGGGCGAGTCGGCCACCTTTGATCGCACTAAATTGTCCGCGGACGGCGTTCATCACTGAAATGGGGGCTCCAGAGTGCAGCAAAGAAGTATTGAGGTCAATCTCGTCCTCCAGCGTCAGATCACCCAGCGGCATCGGCAACAGTGCGGATCCGCCGCCACAGATCAGAGCGACAACAAGATCGTCCACCGTTAAGTTTTGTAGAGTATCAAGGATTTGGTGGGATGCATCCAGTCCGGCCTGATCCGGTACCGGGTGCGCAGCCGTCAAAACGGTGATCCGGTCACATGGCACGTCATATCCATACCGCGTGACAACCACCCCCGTGAGCGGGCCTGTCCACTGTTGCTCAAAAGTGCGCGCGAGTTGGGCGGCACCTTTGCCCGCGCCGATCACAACTGTGCGACCTTTGGGTGGTTTGGGTAGGTGAGCTTTAATAGCTAGGTAAGGATCAGCCGCGGACACGGCCGCTTCAAAAAGCGCCCTCAGGAACGCGCGATCTTCAGTGATCATCGTGCTGTCCGCTTCGGGACTAGGCCGACGGGCTGCAGTTTTTTCAAGAGGTGCGTTCAACGATGAAATCCTAGACCCTTGGCACGAGCATTACCCTTGGCGTAGTGAAGGCAAAGCGCAGCACGGAGAACAATCATATGTCCGACTTCGCCGAGATCAAAATCAACATGAGCGATCGAAAGGGTGTCATGTGCTATGCCGTTCTTTCAAAGTAGCCGATGTTTTTCGTGACAGGTGAAGAGTAGCGGCAGTTTCAAACACCCGCCATAAAGCGACGTCGCATTCAAAGATGCCTTTGTATATTTCGTTGGAAGTGTAGGAAACATCTGCTGTAACGGCGTCAACATCAATCCAAAACAAACCCAGATATCCCCGAACGCCTTGAAGAATTTCGTCATGTTCCGCAAGTCGCGTAAGGAAATTTAGAGTGTCTGGCGCGAAGGTTGCCGTCGCGCCAGATTTAGTCGTTTTATTAGTTAGACAGGTCTGCTGTCGCCTCAGCGATGATGCTGCTCGCCTCCGTAACCCATTCTTCACCGCCAATCTCTTCAGCGAAAGATGGCCAGAGCGCGCGTGCAGCTTCTTGCCATTTTTCTTCATCTTCCGGCGCGCCGCTCAGTGTCATTCCCATTTCAACCAGGGCCCTCATTGCAACTTCTGTCTCAGATGCGCTGTTGGCCCGACCAAAGGCGGCCGCCTCACGACCAGCTTTGTTGAGTGCCTCTTGCAGGTCGGCATCAAGCCCTTGATACCAACGCTCAGAAACGATCAGCGGACCTGACCAGATCAGATAGTGGATCTCAGTGATATAGCTCTGTACCTCGTTGAACTTCATCGAAACAGCCGTGGTATATGGGTTTTCTTGGCCGTCGATCACCCCCTGTTGTAGTGCAGGAAATACTTCAGCCCAAGCCATTGGAATGGGATCGAGCCCCCAAGAGCGGAAGGTCTCAATCGCAATATTGTTCTTTGAAACTCGAATTTTAAGGCCTTGAAGGTCTTCAAGATTGCGCACTTCACGTTCGCTATTAGTGAGAACTCTGAAGCCTTTCTCCAAGTAGCCCAGCACACGGACGCCAGCCTCTTTGGGCAGGCGCTCATTCAGTGGGTCTTGCAGTGCATCCATTGCCGCGTGCGCTTCCTGCGTGGAGGTGAAGGCATATGGCAACATCATGACGCCAATCGACGGTGCAAGGGGCACAAGGTTACCAGTATAGAGAATTTCGGCCTCGATCGAGCCAGTGCGCACCGATTGCGCCACTTCCTGTTCGCTGCCCAACTGGTTGGACCCAAATATCTGAACGTCGATGCGCCCATCTGTATATTGCTCAACCAACTCTTCGAACTTGGCCGCCATGACATGGGTCGGATTGTTCTCATTCTCGCCGTGGCTGAGGCGCATTATGTGGTCTTGCGCCATGGCGGTCGTGCCTATCAGCAACGATGCGCCTAAGGTCAGTGTTATTAGAAAATTCATGATCTTTCCTCCTCATGGATCATACGATGAAACCCAGAAGCCGTGGTAGCCACAGCGATAACTCCGGAACAAAAGCCACCAACGTCATCACCGACGCCTCGGCAGCAAGAAACGGAACCGATGCTTTCGATATCCGCTCCATAGTGGTGTCGCCGATTTCGGCGGCGACGAATAAGTTGACCCCGAGAGGTGGTGTGGAATAGCCGATCTCACAAGCGATCACGAAAACAATCCCAAACTGGATCGGGTGCATGCCCACGCCTATGGCCACGGGCAGCAACAGGGGCGTCAGGATGATGATCTGCGTCAGCGTTTCCATCCACATCCCGATGAAGATCAGCAACAGCAGGATGAGCAAGATGAGCATCGTCGGACTAGAGACCGACGTCAGCAGAAAATCTGACACCATCTGTGGAATTTGGTAGATCGTTAGCAGACGTCCCACAATCCGACCCGTCACAAGGACCAACAAGACCGTCCCAGTGATGCGCACGGTGTAGATCAAGGCATCGAACAAGACGTTGAAGGTAATCTTGCGAAAAATCATGACACCCGTCAGCAGCGCATAAAGCACTGCCACCACGGACGCCTCGGTGACTGTGAAAACCCCACCGTAAATGCCACCAAGGATGATTACAGGTGCAAAGAGTGCCCACTTGGCATCCCAAGCAGCCGCGCCTATTCCACGTGCGCTGCGAGACATATTCGAATGTGAGACCCACCCATTGCGCTTTGAGATGACCACTGAGACCATCCACAAGGCGACACCCAGCATCAGCCCGGGTATCACTCCAGCTAGAAATAGGCCGGAGATAGACGTCTCGGCGGTAATGCCATAAATAATCATTGGAATTGACGGCGGGATCACGACGCCGATACCGCCCGCTGACGATGAGATTGCAGCCGAGAAATCACGACCATATCCGTCGCGCAGCATCGCGGGTATCATGATCGAGCCGATAGCAGCCGTCGTTGCAGGTCCGGAGCCTGAAATCGCGGCGAAGAACGTGCAAGCCACAATTGTCACGGTGGCAAGTCCACCGGGCGCTGACCCAACGATTCCGCGCGCGAAGTTAATGAGCCGCTCTGTGAGCCCTCCTTTTTCCATTAGCACACCGGCCAAGATGAACATGGGCACTGCAATAATGGTAAACTCATCAACGGCTGAATAGGCGGTTTGCACGAGGTAGGAGGCCGGAAAATTGGCAACCAACATTGAGAGAACGGCACCCAACCCGATCGAGATGGCAACCGGCACCCCAATCAGCAAAAAGACTACAAAGGTGACGACGAGAACTGTGACTGGATCCATGCCTCAGTCCCCTAACCGTGCGTCGTGCAGGTCAAAGCCATCGCGCCACCGCGCAATCATGACTTGGAACACCCGAATGCTGATGAAGATAAACCCTAGCGGGACGATCATCTGCACCCAGACCAGGTTGATCCCCGTGGTTTGAGAAATGTAGGGAAACTCAAACATCGAAACCGTAAAGTGATAGCCATGCCAAATGACAACCGCGTTAAAGGCAAGCCAGAGCGTATCGGCGAGCGTTAACATCATGAGACGGCCCTTGGGGGGCAGCAATTGCAGATGCAGCGCCACGCGAATATGACGGTCAGCTTCGGCAGCGACTATAAAGCCGAAGTAAACGGCCCAGACAAAGGCAAAACGACTGACCTCTTCAAGCCACGAGAAGGAGCGCCCAAACCCAAAGCGCGCGATGACCTGAAACCCCAGAAATATTACCACAATACCTAATAGGATCGCACCGGCCCATTGCTCGGGCGTACGCCTCTGACGGGAGGGGGAGTTTTTCTGGGTGTGGCGCGTCATCAGAAATTCACCTGATCAGCGCCCTTGAGATCGAGGATTTCACGTGCTTCGGCGGGGGTGGCGACGCGCTTTCCAAGTGCCTCTATCATCGGGCGCATCCGGCTGACCTGTTGCGCGTTGCTTTGGGCCAGGACCCCTCTATCAATCCAGAGCGAATCCTCCAAGCCTACCCTCACATTCCCGCCCAGAGCGGCCGCCTGTGTGGCAACGCGAAACTGCGCAGCCCCGGCACCGAGCACCGACCAACGAAGGTCCTCGCCGAACAGGCGGTCTGCAGTACGCTTCATATGGGCGATATCTTCAGGGTGGTTGCCGATGCCGCCAAGCAGGCCGAATACGGATTGTACAAAGAATGGGGGCTTCACCAAACCGCGCTTCACAAAGTGATGAAGGTTATAGAGGTGCGAGATATCATAACATTCAAACTCGAACCGGATACCGCGATCTTCTGCTAGCGCGAGAACGAATTCGATGTCTTTAAAGGAATTGCGAAACACCAGATCGCGTGAGCCTTCCAAATGTTCGCGTTCCCACCCTTGCAACTCAGGATAGCGCTCTAACATCCCGTAAAGCCCGAAATTCATGGACCCCATGTTGAGAGACGCCACCTCTGGCGCGAAGGCAGCTGCTGGCAGGCTACGTTCCTGTACATCCATATAAGGCGATCCGCCCGTTGTCAGGTTAATTGCAGCGTCAGTGGCCTGCTTGATACGCGGCAGAAATTGCGCAAACCCATTGGGCGTCTGGTCTGGCCGCCCGGTTTCGGGATCACGGGCATGGAGATGCAAGATGGCCGCTCCAGCCTCGGCAGCACCAATCGCGGCCTCCACGATTTGATCTGGAGTGACCGGCAAATGAGGCGACATGCCGGGCGTGTGGATTGCCCCGGTCACAGCGCAGGTAATGATGACGACTTCGTTGGACGTGCTCATGACTTTTCTCTCTTGTCCAAGTGATTGCGGGCGATTTCTGCAAGACGCGCGTCGCGCCATTTGGTCCGCGCTGGGATTTGGTCGACGGCAAGTCGGGCACGCCGATCTGCGGTCACCACGTCACGCACAGGACCTTTCCAGTCCGCACGTCCCTCCGATCCGATAGAAAGGTCGTCGTACATTGGTCCGTAGCGGTCGATGTAATCGAAAACGCCACCTGGCGCGTTCAAGTCGATAGTTTCAAAAGGCCCAACCACGGACCACCGCATGGCAAGGCCGTCACGCAAGGCGATATCCACATCTTCAGGTCCAACTATACCCTGCTCTACAAGGCGAAACGCCTCGTCCAACACTGCACCCTGCAGGCGGTTCATCACAAAGCCGGCAATCTCGCGTTGCAACGTTACAACCACATGCCCCGTTTCTTCTAAAATCATGCGAGCTGTATGCAGGCTCGCTGCGTCCGTGGCGGGCCCGGGTACGAGCTCAACCGCTGGTATTAGATGTGGTGGGTTTAGGGGATGGGCGACCAAACAGCGACGCGCGCTGGCGATATTTTCGAACATTGCTGAAGGCAAGAGACCCGAGGTCGAGCTTGCGATTACGGCGTCAGGCTGGGCGTTGGCCTCAATCGCCGTCAACACATCATGCTTTACCTCAATGCGTTCAGGAGTGTTTTCCTGAATATAATCTGCACCGGACAACGCTTCGGATAGCGAACTGCAAGGATTAATACGGCTTAGAATAGCCTCTGGCGTCTCGCTTAAAAGCCCTGCCCCATCCATGTCTGAGACCAATTGGCGGGTCTGGCTTAGTGACGTTTCCACGACTCCGTCCATGGCATCCCAGAGCGCCACCCGAGCACCGGCTCGCGCGAAATCAACGGCCCATGACCGACCGACCAGTCCCATTCCAATAATGGCAACGCGGCGACTCACAACAAAACTTCTTTAACGAAGGCGTCACGCACAATACCTTCCGGCCTGCGCAACGGGGCAACGCAATTAGCCACTGCGCCGCCGCACCGCGACCCACACAACGACTGATCGCCAAAAAGATACTTACCTCTCATCGCATATATCCTCCCCGCGCGCCGCAAACGTTGCGCTTTCTTAATAGTATTAATTTTTGATATTTGATATTTGATCAAAATACAAATTATATTTAGACAAGCAATGAAGTGTACTTACAATGATGGACATTCGACGCCGGGTGGAGCTAGATAGCGATATGCCTAATTATACTTCTATAGTGCCCGTTCGACGAGAAAACCTGCAAGCTCCAGTCTATCGTCAAATCTGCAAACTCATCCTTCAGGGTGACGTGCAGCCAGGCCAGTCGTTGACAGTTGCTTCCTTGGCCAAAGCGCTAGACGTCAGCCCAATGCCCGTGCGGGATGCATTGTCCCGTCTAACCCATGCTGGAGTTTTGACGACGGTCTCGGGGCGCACCCTTGGGGTGCCGCGACTTTCGATGGAGGAGCTGGAGGAATTGTATCAAGTCCGTCTCGAAATTGAGAGTGTTGCCCTTGAATGGGCCGTTGCCCGCAGGACAGATGCATTCGAAGCTAACTTGCGCGAAATTCTAGTTGATCTGGTCGACGCTGAGAGGCGTGGCGACAACAAAGCGTTCATCGCCGGCAATCACCGATTCCATGAGACTATTTATCAGCAGTCCGGATCTGAAATCCTGCTAGGCATCATTCAAACGCTGTGGCTACGGGTTTCTCCCTATTTTCACCTCTTGGACGCGCAAGGGCATTTGCAACTGTCAAACGAATGCCATGAGGCGGTAATCGACGCTATCGCTCATGGCGACGCCGCGGCTGCCCGTCGCGCTTTGGTCGAAGATATCGAGCGCGCGCATGTGACATTGGTCAAAATGAAATAACGTATCCAGCGTTTTTGCATGCCATTAAAAATGCCCAGCTGCATTTATCCATAGCCACTAGAACGTAAGCGGGCCCTGCTGCGCTTGCAATGAAGGTGAGGAAAGTCCGCTTAGTAGACCTTGGCGTTGCTCGCAGCAAACGGCTGCTTGGGGGTTTTAGTGACCATTTGCTCGCTAGTTTTGTCGTCTGACCTCCACTCTCTCAAACTACAAAGCAAAAATAACCTTGCCCTATACTCCCGCCCAACCATCCCGCAATGGGAAGCTGGACGGGGTGTTTTGTGGGGTTAGTCCAGACCCCTTACTAGCCGCCATTTACGGACCCCAGTCATGGCAGCACCTCTTGCGGCACCTTGATTCCTTGGACGATCTCCCGCTTTTGGGTGTCAGATATGCCCGCCGAATAAAGCCCGTAGGTTAGCTTATTGGCCGACCTCGCTGATTGATGCCCAACAAGACTGGCGGTGAAGTGCTCAGGAACCCCTGTGCGCTCACACTGTGTGATGAACCACTTACGGGTTGAGTGGAACACGGTCCTGTGCATCTCTGGATGTTTTTGTCTAAGTTTTGCATACCGCTTCACAACCTTGTCCACCGTGAGATACGGGAACAGCCTGCCGGACTTTGGCAGGACGGTATCCAAAAGTCCCTCTAGAACCCCATGCAGTGGTACCTCCCGCTCAGCTGCCTTGGACTTTAGCAGTCTCACAGCATTGGGCCGGATGCTAACAAACCTTCCCAGGTTCCCCTTGGCTGTGATGTCCTCCGCCATGAGCCCGCAGAGCTCCCCCGAACGCATGCCTGTGAGAAGCCCGAAGAGTACTGCACTGTGCAGCACCCTGTCCTCGGCCACCAACAACACACTAACCTGCTCATCCGTCAGCATCCCATGGGGATGCACCTCTGGCTTGTCCTTCACCTTGAGGGCCTCCCAGGGGTTGGTGCCTAGCTCTCCCTCCCCAACACACCAGTCAAGGAACTGGGACATCTGCTTGAGGATACGGGCCTGGGTCTGGGGTGCCAGAGTGATACCCTCAGAGGTCACTGACAGGCTTGCAAGCTCAACCAATCCAGCGTCCTTCCCTTGCCTGTACTTGCGCACGTTGGGAGAGAGCTGGGTAATATACCCCAGCACCTCCTTTCCATGCGTGAGAGACAAGTCACCAACAGCATGTCTGCCCAGATGTGAGGACAACAGTGACAGCGCAAAGCGCACCGACTTGTAGCTGCCAGGACGAAGGCGCTGAGACACCTCAGCAAGATAATCCGTTGCTAAATCCGCTACCAACCGCTCACCCACAAGACGCTCCCACACCATGCGTTAACCACCCACCAATCTGGTCAATCACATCACTGGGGCATTCAACGGCCCTGAGCCTATCTCGCATCGAGTGACGGAAGCTATGAATGGTGTAGCCTTCGCCAATCTTGGTTTTCAGCCACTTATTCAAAGCAGCACTTGCTGAATTTGCATTGGTCCGTTGACCGTCATTGTAGTTGGGGAATGCAAACTTACTTTTAGCAGGCTGTGCTAATATGCGTTCTGCTGCCCACTTAGCTGAACCTACTAGCGGGATTATTCTAGCACTGCTTTCTGTCTTTAGGGATCGCCAAGGATGAGGCCTAATGTTCACGCAGAAGATCCCGTCCTGTTCAATGAAGTCAGACCGTAACAGCCCAGCGCCTTCCGCTAAACGCATCCCTGTGTCAGCTATCAGGGCGATCAGCCATCGCTTCTCGTCATCAGTCTTATAGCACTCGGCTTGTACGTTCTTGATGTCTTCAGGCTTTATGGGGAGCCGTTTCTTAACCCCAACACTGTGATCAAAATAGACGTTTGAGAATGGGTTGACGATAGCGAGACCAAACTCACTCAGGGCTAAGTTTATAACGGCTCTAACTGTACCAAATATCCTAGCCACAGAAGCCCCATTGAGACCCTTAGCGAATAGATAATCACGGAACTTGGTAGCGTCAGACCGCACATAATCGTGGAGGTCTTTCATCCCACAGCAATCAATCAGGTAGCCGCAGGAGCGCCTCACAGCAGCTTCAAAGGTTGGAGGGCGTTATTACCCTTCAAGCGTAGATAAACAGCCACGGCAGCCTTAAACGAATGATCATCGCTAGAAGCTACAGTTGCTGGCTCCTGCACAGCATCAGCGAGTAGGTGCTTTCCGGGCAAATCATCAGAAGAGATTCGCAGGATGTGCCAATGCCTGTCTAACTTAGCAGCATCAGTCATAGCCCTAACACGAGCATCCCTAATGGATTTAGTCCTCAGGGAGTAAGCTATTCTGCCTGTACGATAATGCCTGCGTAAATCTGCGGGTACTCTACGGGAGAAATACCAGGTTCCGTCCTTTTGGAACGTATAGCTATTAGATTTGGTTGCCAGCATGGTCTACGGCTCACTTACTAAGTCTAATTAGTGAGGTATTACAATGCTTTGGGTGATTACGTGGTGCCCAGGAGAGGACGTCGTACTTCGCAGATTATCGTTGCTTTGTAGGGGGTTATCCTCAGAGTAAAACGCAGAAGTGGTCCCAAAAGCGGTCCCGATTTAAGCATCAGATCAGAGTGACGATTTGTGGCTTGCACCAAAAGCTGGGCGGGTTGGCAGGTCTGCTTCCGGCCCATTGCGGACCTTAGCGGACGGTGCAGCGAATGACGGTAAGGAGCCCACTCTGTGAATTCGTTTAGCTCGCTGCGCGTGCTCGCAGCATAAAAATGCTGCACTTCTATAAACATCCACGCTGCTACGCGGCGGCAAAACCGGCCATTCATGCAAGCCGCATCAAGACTAAAGTCACTTACTCACGTTGTGCGAAAACTGATCAATTCGAACCCAGAATAGCTGCCAAATCGTTCTGCGGTTCTTGGAGCGCTTCCATATCAAGGCCGTTTTGAATGTGCTCAAGGTGAGACACTAAAAGCCGCTCTGCCAAATCTGGGTTCTGAGACTGAATCGCATCGAGGATATTCGTATGTTCGTCATCCGGGCAGCTCGCGTTTTTGGATGATCCAAACAGGCCCACAATAAGTGACGTGCGGGTCACAAGTTCCCGCATCATCCGAGCGATGAATTTATTGCCGGTCGATTGTGCAAGCTTTGTGTGGAATTCGCCGGAAAGTCGAATGATCTCGGTGCGCTCATTTTGTGCGCGTGCGGTATCCTCCAGTGCAATGTGTTCTGTAAGCAGGTCTAAACTATTACCATTAGGATTTTGTGCCAGCTGTCTTACTAAGGGGGGCTCAATCAGCATTCTGGCTGCGAAAACATCATTGGCTTCAGCCTTGTTCGGACAAGCAACATAAGCCCCGCGATTCGAGCGAAGATCGACGATTCCTTGACTGGAAAGCAACAAAAGTGCGCGCCGAACACGCATGCGGCCAACGCCAAACGTCTTGCAGAGACCCGCTTCGCTCAGCTTGGTGCGCGGCGCAAGACGTTGCTCCATGACAGCATTGTAAATTCTTTCGACGATCAGGTTTTCATCGGATTCTGGAGAAAAAGACGTTTCATTCTGGTCGTTTGACTGAGTTTTGATGCTCAAATTATGACCTTCCACGATCGAGTTCATCTGCGCTTGTTAGCAACTGAGATCTTTTATGCTTATTGCAAAGTATGGCCAAGTGCCAAATTTTGTCGACTAAATTTTGATTTGTGTTGACAAAAATTGTTTACAATCGTGAACTCGTCACACGGCATGAAGGGCGCAGCCTGCAAACTGCCGACTATGAAAGTTGTGCTAAACATCAAATTTGAATTCAACGGGAGTTATCAAATGCAACGTAGAACACTTATGAAAGCGACGCTGACAGCAGTGTCCTTAATCGCCCTTCAGGCCACAGCGGCCTTGGCAGAGAACACAGTCCTAAAAATTGGCTTTGTTGGCGTGACCAGTGGCCCAGCAGCAGCTTGGGGTATCTCGAACCAACGTTCGATGGAAACCCGTGCGGCGTGGATCAATGAAACTGGCGGTTATGAAATCGGCGGCACGACATACGATATTGAAATCGTATCATTTGACGATCAAAAAGACCCCAAGCGCGCAATCGCGGGCATGGAGAAGATGGCCCAAGAGGGCATCCACTACGTCGTTGGCCCGAATGTCGATGATGGCGCAGCGGCTGTGCGTCCCGTTGCCGAATCTAATGGAATTATGTACTTCCCTTATGCATTCCCAAAATCACTATATGAAGCGCCAGCCTCCAACGCGGTTTTGGGTATGGTTGCCAACTACCAATCTGGTCCAGCAATCTACAAATATCTGATGGAAGACAAAGGTGTTAAGACCGTTGCATTCATTGCTGCAAATGAGTCCGATCCGCTGAGCCAGCGCGATGGTGGCGTTGAAGCCGCAAAAGCACTTGGTCTGGAGGTTGTTTCTGACAACGTCACATATCAGGTTGATACAACAGACTTCACACCTGTTTTGACACCTGTCATGCGCTCACGTCCTGACCTACTGGTCCTTTCCGGTGTTTCCCCTGCAAATGCTCCGCAGTTGATCCGCTCAGCTCGTGAGTTGGGTTTCCAAGGTCTTATTTCAACTGAAACGGCACAAGATGCAGGTGTTTTGGCCGAAGGTGCTGGTGATCTGGCTAACGGCTTCATCTCGGTCGGTGGTGCATCCACCCCGGAACTGGCATCGCCAATGATGAACGAGTTTGTTGAGCGTTATACAACGATGTTCGGCGAATATAATGATGAGTCAAACACTAAGGTCTATGCGCTTGAGTACATCCTTGAGACGTTGAAGGCTGACCCTTCTGCGCTTACAGATGTAGGAGCATTCCAGGCAACAATGGACTCTTTTGAAGCACCAAACCCATACATGAACGGTGATGCGAAACTGCGTTACGTAGGTATGTCTTCCTTTGGGCAGAAACGACAGGTTGCTGTTCCATTGGTTGTGAACGTCTATCAGGACGGCGCGTTTGAGACGCTGTTCGTCGCTGAAGTCGACTAAACCGCTTCCTTCTGCTCATCTCCTTTTCAGAGCAGAGTCTTCCTCGGGCCACTTGGTCCGAGGCTTTTTCTAAGAAAGAATCCACTAATGGAACAGATATTGGCCAACGGCGTCTATCTGGGGTCCCAATACGCGATGATCGCGCTAGGTTTGACCCTGATTTTCGCCTTGATGAACGTCCTCAATTTTGCCCACGGGCAGATGTACGTGATCGGTGGATTTGTCACCTACACATTTTATGGTCAGTGGGGCGTGCCATTCGTTTTGGCCTTAGTGATGTCCTGCGTCACCCTAGCAATACTTGGCGCTTTGATAGAGAGATTTCTCTTTGCACCGGTCATCAAAGGATCGGCTCGTGAAGAAAGCACCATGTTGCTCGCGGCGGGTATCGCCTTTTTCCTCGATGCGGTGATTTTGCTTGTTTTTGGTGAAAAACAGCGCGGTGTTCCAAAGATCGTCGACGGAGTTTTCAATTACGATTTCCGACTGATCATGCCCTACGATAGAATTCTGATTTGTGTGCTCGCGATCCTATCAATCGTCGCCTTCATTGGCTTGATGCAATACACAAAAACTGGCCGCGCCCTGCGCGCTTTGGCTCAAGACCGGACAGCGGCGCAATTGATGGGCGTCAATGTCGACCGCTACTCGATGATCGGTTTTGCGCTTGGCGCGATGCTTGCTGGTCTGGTTGGCGGTCTGTTGGTCACGATAACCGGTGTGAACCTTGGCATGGGTGGACCAACTTCGATTAAGGCTTTCATGATGGTCATGATCGGTGGCGCGGGTGTGATTTCCGGCGCGATTTGGGGCGGCATCATTCTCGGGTTCATGGAGGCCATAGGTCTCGCTTTGCTCTATCAGTACGGCGATATTACCTATCTGCTGATCTTCGTATCGCTCATGATTTTCCTAGCCATTAGACCGCAAGGCCTGATGGGTAAGCCGTGGGGTTGATATGATGCTTGGATTTACCTCAAAACAACTTGTCGGTGTCGGGATTTTCTTGTTCATGATCTTCATCGGCGTTCCGCTGATCATTGGCGCAACAGGGCGTTGGGACTTTTACTTTACCCTTACTTCGGTTGCTTTGCTGGCAATCGCCAGCGCCGGGGTCTGGCTGACCTTTTACATTGGCCGGATCAATATTGGCCAAGGTGCTTTCGCACTGATCGGGGCTTATGTGTCGGCCATTCTGGTAGTCAAAGCGGGCTGGTCCTTTTGGATATCACTTCCGGCGGCGGGCTTATTTGCGGCAATCGTGGCGATTTTAATTGGCCTGCCAATCCTACGTCTGCGCGGCGTATATTTTGCGATGATCACTCTGGTTCTGACACAAGTTGTAACGCTGACAGCTTTGGCACTGCCCATAACCAACGGGGCAAAGGGTATCTCCAACATCCCGTTGCCCTCGAGCATCTCAGTGTTCGGCATTCCAATCCTGCCTGACTTTGCCGCAATGGAGAACACCAAGCTGGCCTTCTATTATACGGCCTGCATTATCATGATCTTGACCTATGCAGCGCTTTACCGGCTAGTGAATTCCCGCCTTGGGCATCTGTGCCGTTCTATGCAGCAAAACGAAGAACTCGCCAGCTCCATCGGGGTGAACATTTCCTATATCCGCGTCGTGATTTTCGCCATCTCCAGCTTTTTTGGCGGACTTGGCGGGGCCATGTTCGGATCCATTGCGCAGTCGGTCTATCCGTCCAGTTTTCAAGTCGCAGACTCGGTCAATTTCATGCTGAACTGCTTTCTTGGTGGCCTTGGCTTTGTCTTTGGTCCGATGCTCGGCACGTTGGTGCTGTATTTCGGTTGGGATCTGTTGTTTGAGTTCGGAAAATATCAAATGCTGATCTATTCAACGGTTCTGATCATCATCATCCGCTTCCTCCCAAATGGCCTGCTGAGCATCCGTTTCGGCAAAGGAGGTGACAAATGAGCCCGCTTCTTCAAGTCAAGAACGTTACCAAGAAATATGGTGGCCTAACGGCAAATAATGACATTAGTTTTGATGTGGCAGAGAACGAAATCCTGTCGGTGATCGGACCGAACGGTGCAGGCAAATCCACGCTGTTCAAAATGATCGCTTCATTCACGCCGACCACGTCGGGCGAGGTGATTTATCAGGGAGAGCGCATTTCGAACCTCAAACCCCATATCGTCGCGCGCAAAGGCGTTGTGCGAACGTTTCAGGAAACCACGATTTTCAAAAGCATGACCGTGCGTGAAAGCGTCGTGGTGGCCCAACATTTGCGCGCCAAGGCATCGCTTGCGGGATATTTCTGGGGGTCGAAGACCGCTAAGGAGGATGTGACCGCCTTCGGGAAATATGCGGACGAGTTACTGGAATTTCTTGGCATGTCGGAGATCAGCAATGAACAGGCTAGCAATCTACCGCAGGGCAGCCTTCGGGCGCTTGGCATTGCAATCGGCCTTGCGACGGACCCAAAGGTGCTGCTGCTGGACGAACCTTTTGCAGGGATGAACCATGATGAAACCATGAATATGGTTAATCTGGTGCGCTCTGTGCGGGATGAACGCGGTGTCACGGTCATGTTGGTAGAGCACGATATGCCCGCTGTTATGAATATCTCGGACCGGATTGTGGTGCTTAATTTTGGCGAAAAAATCGCCGAAGGCACGCCTTCCGAAATCCAGAACAATGAAAAAGTCATCGAGGCCTATCTTGGCAGCGTCGACGATGAGATCGGGATGTAAACTATGACAGCCATGTTAGATTTCAAAGACGTCGAACTTTACTACGATCATGTCTATGCACTGAAAGGTGTATCCTTGAGCGTGAACCAAGGAGAAACCGTCGCCCTGATCGGGGCCAATGGTGCGGGCAAGTCGTCCATCTTGCGCGCCATCACTGGGTTGGCCAAGCCGAAAAGCGGCTCTGTGACCTTCGAAGGCGAGCGCGTGGATGGCACTGACCCGTCTGCTATTGTCAAACGCGGTATCGCAATGGTGCCGGAAGGCCGCCGTGTCTTCCCGTTCATGTCGGTCAAGGACAACCTGATGATGGGGGCCTTCACCCGCAACGACAAAGCCGACATACAGAACACTCTGGACAGTATACTGACGCGCTTCCCTCGCCTGAAAGAGCGTTACAGTCAGGCTGCTGGAACCCTGTCGGGCGGGGAACAACAAATGATGGTGATTGGGCGCGCGCTGATGGCCAAGCCCAAGCTGTTGCTGCTGGACGAGCCCAGTCTCGGCATTGCCCCCAAACTGGTGCAGGACATTGCCCGCTCTATCGTTGCGATCAACCGCGACGAAGGTGTCTCGGTGCTGCTGGTTGAGCAAAATTCACGCATGGCGCTGAGCATTTCACACCGCGCTTACGCGATGGCGACAGGGAATGTCGTGATCGAGGGTAACTCGAAAGAGCTGCTGCACGATGACCGGATCAAGGCCGCTTATCTTGGTGGTGAGGTGTAATTTGACATGAAAATCCTGGTTATCAATCCCAACACAACCGTCTCTATGACTCACAAGATCGCGACTGCGGCGCGCGCTATTGCCCGCTCGGACACGGAGATAATGGCCGCCAGTTCGCAAGATGGTCCAGCCAGTATTCAGGGCTTTTTGGATGTCGCCACTTGCATACCGGGCCTGCTTGCAGAGGTTTCGCTGCATCCTGATGTTGATGCGATCGTTATTGCCTGTTTCGATGACACTGGTGTCGATGCGGTGCGGACGCTGGTTAGTGTGCCAGTCTTGGGCATCGGCGAGGCGGCCTATCACGCAGCCAGCATGGTCGCCAGCAAGTTTAGCGTCATAACAACACTCTCACGCTCTGTCCCAGGGCTGGAAAACAACTTGATGCGCTATGGATTGGCTCAAAAATGCGCACGAGTTCGAGCAACAGAAATCCCCGTACTTAAGCTTGAAGAGGGCGACCCAGACACGCTCGAAAAAATCCGCGCAGAAATTCGTTCGGCCATAAAAGAAGACAACGCGGAGGCGATCGTTCTTGGATGCGCAGGAATGGCGGACCTAATGGCCCAGCTCAGCGAAGAATTTGGCCTGCCTGTTATCGATGGCGTGACTGCCGGTGTCACATTTGCTGAGGCGTTGGTGAATAACAAGCTTAGCACTTCCAAGAGTGGGGCCTATTCGAGCAATTAGTTGAACGGCTGCCAGTTTCTTAATGGATTTCGACGGCTTGTCTGCGTGGCGAAGGCCAAAATTTATGATGTGTTGGATGTAGAGCCAATTTACGGATTTTACATGTTGTCTTGCTCGAAGGACCGGTTCGGTGAAAAGTGCTCAGGGCCAAATAATCATCGCCGCGACTGCGAGTAAATGCTGCGTCAGCACAGGCTGCATTTGCACAAGACCGGTTTGTCCCGCATTGGTGACCTTGGTGGATGGCGCAGCGAACGACCGCAAAGCGCCCTTCATGTAGAAATGTACCTGCCGCAGCATTTGTCACTTCCCGCCGATTGTGTTGAAAAACTCTTGCTTGATCGAATGGTCAATCGCTGATTCAATTCCTTTATTGATTGGGGGATTTGGCGATGATGGGACCAAAGCAGGAGGCGCAAGCGGCGCTGTTCTATGAGTTCTCTCTGGAGGATCACGTTCCACAAGATCACCTGCTGCGGTCGATTGATCGGTTTGTGGATTTGAGCGGCATCCGCGCGCATCTTTCGGATTTCTATAGCCATACAGGCCGTCCTTCAATTGATCCTGAGTTACTGATCCGGATGCTGCTCGTTGGGTATTGCTCTGGCATCAGGTCCGAACGCCGCCTGTGCGAGGAGGTGCATCTGAACCTGGCATATCGATGGTTTTGTCGCCTTGATCTGACGGACCGGATTCCTGATCACTCCAGCTTTTCCAAGAACCGTCACGGTCGCTTCCGCGAGAGTGATCTTCTGCGCCACGTATTTGAGACGACCGTCGCGCGTTGCATGGAGGAAGGGCTCGTGGGCGGTCAGGGATTTGCCGTGGATGCCAGTTTGATAAGCGCTGATGTCCAGAAACAGAACTCCAGCAACCCTGATGATTGGGCAGCCCGTATGACCGACCCCGATGATGCATCACGTGCTGTACGGGAATATCTCGACACCTTGGACGACGAGGCCTTTGGTGCGGCTACGACAACCAAGCCCAAGTTCACTGCTCATGCCGATCCGGCCAGCCAATGGACAGCCGCACGCAAAGGTCCCGCTTTCTTTGCCTATTCTACCAACTATCTGATCGATACAGATCACAGTATCATCGTTGATGTGGATGCCAGCCGCTCGAACAGAACCGCCGAGGTTGGTGCCATGCGCAAGATGATCGACCGAACCGAAGAGTGCTTTGGCTTGAAGCCGGATTGGATCGCCGCAGATACGGCCTATGGGTCTTCTGACAACCTTGTTTGGCTGACCACAAAACGTAAGATCCTGCCCTTCATTCCCGTCTTTGATAAGGGCGAGCGTACTGATGGAACTACTCCAGATCAGACTTCACTTGGGATGATGAGAACGACCGCTACATCTGTCCTGGCGGCAAAGAGATGAAGCATACGAGGCGCACCTATTCCGATCCCGCCCGGAACGCTCCAGAATGGAAAGCGCGCAAATACCGGGCCCTTAAATCTGATTGCACCGATTGCCCATTAAAAGCCAAATGCTGCCCAAAAACAGAAGCGCGCGCGATCCACCGCGAGAAATATGAGATCGTCCGAGAATTTGCCCGTCAATGTACAGCATCAGACTTCAATCAAACCGCACAGAACCGCCGAAAGAAAGTCGAGATGCTCTTCGCCCACCTCAAACGCATCCTTGGCTTGGCCAGGCTCCGATTGCGCGGCCCATACGGCGTCCATGAGCAGCCCCACTTGAGTGGTCCAATTTGAAAGTTAGTGCATGATTGGCCTTTGGTCCATCGGGATGATGGCCTCTGGCGCGGGCGGGCGGTAGCCCAATGCACTGTGTGGTCGCTTGGTGTTGTAATGGTTCCTCCATCTTTCAATGATGATTTGGGCTTCTCGGAGCGAGTAGAAGATTTCACCGTTCAGCAACTCGTCTCGCATTCTCCCGTTGAAGCTTTCGCAGTATCCGTTCTCCCAGGGTGATCCAGGTTCTATATAAGCCGTCTTGGCTCCCACGGCTTTGATCCAATCTCTGACGGCCTCAGCAATGAACTCAGGGCCGTTGTCTGAACGGATGTAGGCAGGGAAACCTCGCAAGATGAACAGGTCCGTAAGAGCGTCGATGACCTCCGTCGAGTTCAGCTTTCGTTTCACTCGGATCGCCAGACATTCTCGGCTATGCTCGTCCAAGATGTTAAGCGTCCGAAACGCCCTGCCATCATCTGTCCGGTGATGCACGAAGTCATACGACCAGACGTGATTACGATACTCGGGACGTAAACGGACACATGATCCGTCATTCAGCCAGAGCCGTCCTTTCTTTGGTTGCTTCATTGGCACTTTAAGCCCCTCACGTCGCCATAGGCGTTCGACACGCTTGTCATTAACCTGCCAACCCGCGTCTCTCAGCAGGGCTGCAACCCGACGATAGCCATATCGGCCGTACTGGCGTGTGAACTCGATCATGTCCGCAACCAAGCGTTCTTCGTCAGCACGCCCTTGTGGCAACCGCCGCTGCGTGGATCGGTGTTGGCCTAATACACGGCAGACACGACGCTCAGAAACTTTGAACTGACTACGAACGTGATTGATGCAGGCACGCCTGCGCGAGGGGCTTAGAAGTTTCCCGATGCGGCCTCCCTTAAGATCAACTTATCCAGCGTCAGGTCGGAAACTGCACGCCGAAGACGTTCGTTCTCTTTCTGAAGGCGCTTTAATTCCTTGAGTTGTTCCGTGCCCATTCCGCCATACTTCTTCTTCCAGCGATAATAGGTTTGTTCAGTCACACTGATCTGTCTGATTGCGTCAATCCGAGGCATGCCTTGCCCCATCAGAACTTCAACCTGCCGTAACTTCACGACAATCTCTTCGGGCTTTGGTCTCTTAATGGCCATCTCAGGTCCTCCGCTTTCCTAACTATAGGGGCGGACCACTTCAAAGGGGGAGGCTCACCGAACTATGATGCCCAGTGCCGCGCGGGGCTATGCCGCATTCAAGCGGCGTTACGATCCGCGCGTTACGTCGATTGGACGCCTCATGCGCCGCGCCAGTCTTGATGAACTGCCCCAATTGATCTGTGTGCTTAAGGGCGAGATGAGCCTTGTTGGCCCCCGCCCCGTTCCCGCGACTGAATTGACCCGCTACGGCGCTGCCCAAGATCAGTATCAATCGGTGCGCCCTGGCCTGAGTGGGCTGTGGCAAGTGTCGGGGCGCAATGCCCTGCCCTATCCAGATCGAATTGCACTGGATGTGCGCTATTCTCGCAATGTGTCGTTCGTCCTTGATCTTAAAATTCTATGCGCCACGCTTCGCGAAATCTGGCGGATGTCGGGCCGCTAAAACAGGTAATTTGTTTCGCGCGCGAAACATTTGCAATCAAACACCCCTTGCCAAACTTTCGCCCAACCCTGAGTCTATGACGCAGGTGGACAGGTTAAGGGCGTTGTTTATGATTACTCCAGTTATTCTTGCAGGTGGATCCGGCACGCGTCTTTGGCCGCTTTCCCGTAAAAGCTATCCCAAGCAATTCGCCGATCTGGGCCAACCCGATACGCTGTTCCAAGCAACGGTTAAGCGGCTTGCAGGCCAAGGGTTTCGCCGACCTATCTTGCTGACCTCGGAAGATTACCGTTTTATCGTGACCGAACAGATGGGCGGGGCAGGGGTTCTGCCCGAAGCGATCTTTATCGAACCCGAGCCACGTGACACGGCGCCTGCAGTCTTGGTTGCCGCCTTGTTTTTGCACGCCAGCGATCCTGATGGATTGATGCTGATTGCCCCTGCGGATCACGCGATCCCAGAAACTCAAGCCTTCCGCGCTGCCATTGAGGCCGCCAAGGGCGCGGCAGAAGCCGGATCAATCGTGACCTTTGGCATTACGCCTGATCGCCCTGAAACAGGCTACGGCTATCTGGAATTGACGGGGGACGATCATCCAAGCGATGCGCCTGAACCGTTGAAGGCTTTCGTTGAAAAGCCAAATGTTTCGCGCGCAAAACAAATGCTCGCTTCTGGCCAATTCCTATGGAACGCAGGTATCTTTCTAGTCTCTGTTAGGGCGATTAGAGACGCTTTTGAGCAGTATGCGCCAGAAATGATTGAGCCGGCAAAAGCAGCTTTAGAGGGCGCGGAGCAGGATCTAGGGTTTCGCCGTTTGAATGCCGCCGCTTTTGCGCAACTTCCGAAAATCTCGCTTGATTACGCGATCATGGAAAAGGCGGACAATCTGCAAGTCATGCCCTTCTCTGATGGATGGTCCGACCTTGGCGATTGGGAAGCCTTGCGTCGCATCACCGACAAAGACGAACAGGGCAACGCATTGGTGGGCGAAGCCACTTCGGTCGAGTGCGAAGGCAGTCTGCTGTGGTCCACGACCGAGGGCCAAGAGCTGGTGGGCATTGGTTTGGAAAACATCATTGCCGTTGCCATGCCTGATGCTGTGCTCGTCGCAGATCGACGCCGCGTTCAAGATGTCAAAGCTGCCGTGACAGCCTTGCAAGAGAAGGGCGCGAAACAAGCCAATCATTTCACCCGAGATCACCGCCCTTGGGGCTGGTTTGATTCATTGGCCATGGGGCCACGTTTCCAAGTGAAGCGCATTGTTGTGACACCGGGCGGTCAGTTAAGCCTGCAAAGCCATGTGCACCGCGCGGAACATTGGATTGTCGTGGAAGGCACGGCGCATGTGACGATTGATGAGACCGAACAAATGGTCAGTGAAAACCAATCTGTCTTTATCCCCCTCGGCGCGGTCCACCGGATGGAGAACCGCGGCAAGGTGAATATGACTTTGATCGAAGTGCAGACCGGTAGCTACTTGGGCGAGGATGACATCATTCGCTATGAAGACGTCTATTCGCGCAAATAGGCAGCCCTAGATCAACGCGTCGTCGCGTGAGCCGCCAGCAGCTTCATGCGCTTTCATCCAAAGTGGCGTACGACCACGGCCGGTCCACGTTTGCGCAGGATCGCTTGGATTGCGATACTTTGGAGCCGCAGGTTTTTTGACTTTTGCAGCCCCTGTGAGATCGGACAGCGAAAAGCCCATTTCAGCGGCTTTCTTTTCCAACTCGCTTAGTGCTTCGCGTTTCTTGCGGTTCTCAAAATCAGCAATCGCTTTATCCGCGTCTTTGCGCAGCTTTTTGAGTTCTTTTAATGTAAGTGTATTCAGATCCATTTCATCATCCCCATGAATTAAAGAAGTGGCTTAAGATACAGCATTTTTAGAAATGAAAAGGGTTTTTTTTGAAAACAACTGTTTTCGCGGCGTTAGCTATACTCTGCGTTGTACCAATTCACGAAATTCGCCACACCGTCTTTTAAATCTGTCTTATTCACCGGACCGATCAAATCATTGAGCAGGCTGGCATCCGCCCAAGTGGCAGGCATGTCACCCGGTTGAATATCCAGCATGTTTTTCTGTGCGGCTTTCCCCAGCACCTCTTCAAGCGCTTCGATGAAATCGGTAAGTTTTGTGGGGGATCCGTTGCCAATGTTCACTGCACGCCATGGTGCGATGGGGGACAAGTTGTCTGCGTCGCTTACAGGAGTTTTACCGGGAATAGCATCCATCAAGCGACGTACAGCATCCACAAGATCTGTCACATAGGTGAAATCACGCAGCATATCGCCGTGATTATAAACATCGATCGCGCGGTTATTCTGAATAGCATCGGTGAATTTAAACAACGCCATATCAGGGCGCCCCCAAGGGCCGTAAACCGTAAAGAAGCGAAACATTGTCGTGGGGATCTCGTAAAGATGCGCATAGGTCTGCGCCATCGCCTCGGTCGCTTTTTTGGTCGCCGCATAGAAAGACATCTGCGTGTCGACTTTATGGATCTCGCGGTAGGGCATTTCGGTGTTGGCACCATACACCGATGAGGTGGAGGCAATTAAAAGATGCTTCGGCGTGTGATTGCGCGCCGCTTCCAGCAATTCAAACGTGCCGCTTATGTTGCTTTCAACGTAACTGCGCGGGGCATCAATAGAATAGCGCACACCCGCTTGCGCTGCGAGATGCACGACCATTGCGGGTTTATGGGTAGCAAAGAGATCTTCCAGTGTGCCGGGCGTTTCAAGGCGCTCAACGATCGGCGTGAAACGTTCATGCGTCTCTAACAAGGCGTGACGCCGCTTCTTCAGGGTGACGTCATAATAGTCCGTCATCGCGTCAAGGCCGATCACATCAAAGCCATCGCTCAACAACCGTTGGCAAAGATGAAAGCCTATAAACCCGGCGCTGCCGGTAACAAGGATAGGGTTGCTCATGTGACGTGTCCTGCTGCGATGTTTGATGATTTCTATGCCGCGCGAGGCGGGCGATAGCAAGGCGGCCAAATGTTTCGCGCGCGAAACATTTTGTGCGAGTTGGCAGCTCTTTAGTCGAGTAGACATTCCAACAATGCGGGGTGTAGAAACGTTAACGCGAACGAATTACGCGCCTGCAGAATTTGAAAGAAGTCTAGTGTTCAAGCAATATTACGAAATCGCAGCATTAGCGCTTTTGCTGGGTTTGTTCCCCGCATTTAACCTGCCAACGATGCAGTTGATGTTTGTCATTGTTTTGATTGGTATGGCGATGTCATTCCGTCAACTGGATATCACGAGCTTCAAGCGACTAGTGATTTGGCGTAATTTCGCCTTCGCCCAGTTTTACGTTTTCTTCCTTATCAACGCTCTGGTCTATCCGGTTTGGGACAGTCCGCGGATGCATTACCGTGCGGTTGAGCTTGAGTCTTGGGGCACTGGATTGTTTAGCTTGCTCGTCTCAGCGCTTTGGCTGCAGCAGAAAGATGCGGGCCGAGTGAAGCACGCTTTGATCACATGGCTGCCCGTTGGCTTGACGATAACATTCGCAATTGCTTCGTATATTTATTTTTCCGGAATACAGGGTAAGCGCATTACGATCTTTAACTCCAATGCGCTGGTTCCGCCGCTTTGGTTTCTAATCCTGACAATGGCGAGTTTTGTGTGGGTTTTCGAAATGAGTCGGTTTCATAAAGCATGGCGTGTGGCGCTGTTCTTTATGGCGGGTTTGATGATCGTTTATGGTGGTGCACGTTTGGTGATGCTGGCCTGGATGGTCTCTGGTTTGGCTTTGGTCGTTTGGATGTATATTCAGGCGTCCCCAGAATACCGGACCCGCGTTCTTTTGGGGGCTGGCCTGATTGTCGTGATATGCGGTTTTGGGATCGTGTTAACAGACACGTTAGCGCAAGGGCGGTTGGTTGCCCGCATGGCCTATTTGCTTCAGGTAGATTGGACCTACGAAAGCATCAGTGCCCGTTTTCCCAGACTACCGATTTGGTCAGGCGCGTTATCTGTTGTTGCGGATTATCCAATGTTTGGTGTCGGCAAGGCAAATGAGCGCATTGCCTTGAATCAAGAAATGGACTGGGAAAAATGGTTCCGTGCCCACCAGACCTATATTTCGTTCCTCATTGCAGGCGGTGTTCTTGCGTTACTCTCTGGCCTGATCATGCAAAGTACAGTGCTGGCCTTTCTTGGCTCAAAGAAGCGGGCCATCTTCTTCCCAGCGTTTCTGGGCTTTGGGCTTGTCGTCACCATGAACTGCTTTACCGACTCGATCTTTCAATCGGCGGTCAATGTGCAGATATTCATGGTGGCAACCTTGATCTTCCTACGCGCGAGCGATGCGGATTAACCGATCTTCATGCCCCAAAAACACGTCTCATCTGCCATCATGTAACCGTCAAAGGCGCGGAAGTTGCCTTGGAGCTCGACGGTGTCGCCCGCACTTAAGGGCGTAAGGGTCTGCAAGGGCAGGGTGGTTGTTTCGGAATTATGCGTGCCGGTGATCTCACCCGTCGTGCCTGAAATCGCAGTCAAACCGTTCAGAACCAAACGCCCTTGCATGCGCGCGCTGGCGTTGCCGTTGGTTTTGTAGGTCAGTGACGCACCCAGCAGATAGGTGCCATCCACAGGCGCGGTGAACAGGTTGGTGGCGGCGTCAAAGCTCGCTTGATCATTATACTCCGCCACGTTGATCCCAAGCTTGGTCCATGCGCCAACACCAACGTAATTGTCGTAGTTCGTGTGCGCTTTGAAACGGGGCAGGTTCGGTTGATCCGCGATGCCTGTGCTTGTGTCGATGCTAAGCGCGTCGTGGAACGTGGCCCCATCGGGCGTCACAGAAAAGCGCAGGTTGCTGTCACCAAACAGACCAATCAGCGCGCGCGTTTGGAAGTTGTCTTGCAGCACAAGACCTACATCTGTTGTGCCATTTTCCCTGTTTAGAGTCTGTATCAGACTGCCCGTGCCACCATCCGCACTGTAAAGCGCGCTCCACAAGGCGGCGTTCAGTTTCGCAGCGAACGGAGAGGACGCATCAGCCGCCATGCCCAGTCCGATCCGCTTTGCATCTTGGAGTTGGCTTGATGTGACCTCGACCCAATCGCTGCCATCAAAAACCGTCAGAATGCCTTGCGCGATGACATATCCCTGCCAGCCCGCACGCGGTGTTTGGAACTGCCAAGCGCCATCAATATAGGCGGCGATCTTGCCGTCCTGTCCAATCCAATCACCACTGCCACCAGAGGCGACGATATAGCATTCGCCCTCGCTTGGCGCGATCGGGGGAGCGGTTTGCGCATCATCTTCAAAGGAGAGTTGCACCAGCAGATCAAGCGCGCGCAGGGCCTCGTTATGCGTGACATGCTTTTGCGCTTGTGCGGCTTGGATGAAGGGCAGGGACAGGCGTGGGCTGGATTGGGACATGGGGCTCTCCGTCAGGCGATCTGAATTGGCCCTGACGGTGCTTGAGTTGTCTTGTCGAAAACCTACATGCCCGTGCGTGTGGTTAACCGCGTGTTAACTTAAGAGAGCCGTGGTGATTGTGGAACGGAGTGACGCGTAGAAAGCGAACTTAACAACAACGACTTTGGCCAGTCAGCAAACTGTGTAATTCTCTCTAATTTGGGCTAGAGACCGCAGCGAAACCACTTATTGAAAACTTTGCTCTGTACTGACCTTCCACGTCGCTGTTTTCTTCGATCTCGTTAATGACCCTTAGCTCGTTTTTTGGATCGACCTTCAGATCATCACTGTTGGGTGGCATTTCAAAACTATGCCATTGATCTGAGCCCAGCAGTCTCAGGTCGTCGCGCCGAGTAGAAATCACGCGGTTAGAATCTGAAATCGGATTATATTCAACTAAACTGAGTTTGAGAACAGCGTCAGTCGTCGCCCCACGAACCCTCATCATGAATTTGACTTCTTTTAGGCTGTAGTCGGAGTGAATTTCAGTAAGCCATACGACAAACTTACGTCCACTCGTACCATGTGTTTCTATACTTATGTTTCCCTTGTTTGTGATGTGGATTAACTGCCCCACTTCAACCTTTGAGCCACCTTCTTGATCAGTTCCGCAAAAACATTCACTGTCGTTGAACAAGTCATAAGAAACCCCTTAAATTCGGTAATCCTATTTGAGGATAAGCGGTGCCCAGCCCGCTTGTCAAAGTGGGCTGGCTCAAAGCATTCGATGCAAACGGTAAGCTATCGCGTAGCAATAGCACCGGGGTCGTATCAGAATTATGAGAATGATTGCCCCATCAAACGAAAGACACTCGAAACACGACGCTTGTCTCACCGTCAGCACGTCATTTATGTAGGGTAGGTTTCTAAGCGTCAGTCTTTCATAAACCCCATGCGCCCGATGCTGTCATAGGCTTCAAAACCTGCGCGTTTGGCGTCTTTGACGGAGTACACATTGCGCAGATCGGCCATGTGGGGGACCGCCATTTTGTTGGCTAGCTTTTTCAGGTTCAGACCGCGGAACTCGTTCCATTCGGTGAGCACCACCACAAGATCCGCGTTTTGGGCGGCCTTATAGGGGTCCTCGATCCAATGCACGCCGGGAAGCAGGGCTTCGCCCTCGTGCTGACCTTGGGGATCGCACACGCGCACTTTGGCGCCGCCACCCACAAGCGCGGGCACGATCGTCAGGGCAGGGGCGTCGCGCATATCGTCCGTGTCGGGCTTGAACGTGACGCCGAGCATCGCAATGGTTTTGCCGTTGAAGGAGCCACCGCAGAGGTCTTCGAGTTTGGTGATCATGCGGCGCTTGATCTCTTCATTGACCGTGATGACCGTTTCAGTGATCTGCATGGGAACTGCGTGTTCCTGACCGATGCGCGCAAGGGCTTTGGTGTCTTTGGGGAAACACGATCCGCCATAACCGGGGCCCGCGTGCAAGAACTTGTCGCCGATGCGTCCGTCCATGCCCATGCCTTTGGAGACTTGTTTCACATCCGCGCCAACCTTTTCGCAGAGCGCTGCGATCTCGTTGATGAAGGTAATTTTCGTCGCCAAAAACGCGTTGGCGGCGTATTTGATCATCTCCGCAGATTCCAGATCGGTGACGACAACGGGGAAATCGCGCAAAGACAGAGGGCGATAAAGTTCGTTCATCACGTCTGCGGCTTTGTCCGATTGCACACCGGCAACAACGCGATCAGGGCGCATGAAATCGTCAATCGCCGCGCCTTCGCGCAGGAATTCAGGGTTGGAGGCCACATCGAACTCAAGGGTCGGGTTGGCCTTTTTGATCGTCTGTTTGACTTGGCGATTGGTGCCCACAGGAACCGTGGATTTGGTGACAACGACGACATAATCCTTCGCCATTTCAGCAATTTCCGTCGCGGCGGCCATCACGTAAGTCAGATCCGCATGCCCGTCTCCACGTCGTGTGGGCGTGCCAACAGCAATGAACACCGCTTCGGCGCCTTCAATGGCGCTGGCCAGATCAAGGGTGAACGATAGGCGTCCCGCTTCGACGTTCTTAGCCATCAGCGCATCTAGGCCGGGCTCATAAATCGGGACTTCGCCGCGCTCTAACATGTCGATCTTCTTGGGGTCTTTATCGACGCAGACCACGTCATGGCCGAAATCTGAAAAACAGACCCCTGACACCAAACCTACATAGCCGGTCCCGATCATTGCGATTTTCATGGGGTATCCCCTTACTGCTTGTGCCTCGGCTTGGGTATGCGTCAAAGGGGCGGTAGGGGTCAATGTGGTCTCATATTATTTCATGAAGAGGCCACCTATTTGACACTTTATGTTAGTAATTTTGTTACAAGTTCTAAGAGAGTAGCACGCAAATTTAAGGTATGAGTATGAAGGTTGAGAAAACTAGTGTTCTGGACGTACTGGCCGTGATCCCGCAACGCTTTGGCGATGAACGCGGGTTTTTCTGTGAAAGCTATTCCAAACGCCGTTTCGAAGATATTGGGCTGTCGTTTGATTTTGTGCAGGACAATTATTCTATCAGTGCGAAAGCAGGCACAGTGCGCGGATTACACTTTCAAGCGCCACCCCATGCGCAGACCAAATTGGTCCGATGTGGTCAGGGTCGCCTTTTGGATGTGGCTGTTGATATTCGCAAAGGTTCACCAACTTACGGGCAATGGACTTCTGCAGAGATGAGTTTTGAAAATGGTGTGCAATTGTTGATCCCCAAAGGTTTTTTACATGGGTTTGTCACGTTAGAGCCTAACACCGAGACCATTTATAAAAGTGACGATTACTACGCCCCCGAGTGCGATGGTGCCGTGCGCTTTGACGATCCAGAGATTGGCGTTGATTGGGGGATTGACCTAAAAACTGTGATCCTGTCTGACAAGGACAGGGCAGCGCCTTTGTTAAAGGATTTTGACTCGCCCTTTGTTTATGAAGGGTGAGCCTATGAAACTCCTAGTAACAGGTGGTGCCGGCTTTATCGGATCGGCCGTTGTGCGCGCGGCAATCGCGCAAGGGCATAGTGTCGTCAATGTCGATAAACTGACCTATGCGGCCTGTCTTGAGAACGTCAAATCTGTTACGGATAATGAGAATTATGTTTTCTTTCAGGCTGGCATCTGTGATCGCGCTGCCATGGATCGCATCCTGAGTGAGACCCAGCCAGACGCAATCATGCACCTCGCAGCGGAGTCTCATGTAGATCGCTCCATCGATGGCCCGGGCGCGTTTATCGAAACCAATATCACTGGCACATACATGCTGCTGGAAGTGGCCCGCAGTTATTGGAGCGCGCAAGGCAAGCCCGACACGTTCCGCTTTCATCATGTCTCAACGGATGAGGTCTTCGGCTCGCTCGGCGCGACTGGCATGTTTACTGAAGACACGCCCTACGATCCGCGCTCGCCATACTCTGCCTCCAAAGCCGCCAGCGACCATCTGGTGCGCGCATGGGGTGAAACCTATGGGTTGCCTGTGGTGCTGAGCAATTGCTCCAACAATTATGGCCCTTACCATTTCCCTGAAAAACTGGTGCCTGTGGTGATCCTGAACGCGCTCGCGGGTAAAGATATCCCGATCTATGGCAAAGGCGAAAATGTGCGCGATTGGCTTTATGTCGAAGACCACGCTGACGCGCTGCTGACGGTGCTCACCAAGGGCGCATTAGGTCGTAGCTATAATATCGGCGGTGAGAACGAGGCCAAGAACATCGACCTCGTGAATATGATATGTGCGCACCTCGATCAGATGCGCCCGAAAGACACGCCCTACGCCAACCAAATCACCTTCGTCATGGACCGGCCGGGCCATGATATGCGCTACGCGATTGATCCAACGCGCATCCGTGAAGAACTGAATTGGCGCCCCTCTGTGACACTTGAACAGGGTCTGGAAAAAACCGTGCGCTGGTATCTGGAGAATGAAGAGTGGTGGCGTGCCTTGCAAGGCCGCAGCGGAGTTGGGCAAAGACTCGGTTATAGCTGAGGTTCGAGTCCTCGCGGGATCGCCACGTGGTCCCACGGCCATTGTTTTTAATAGGAAAAATTCGTTGTGTTTTTAAGTAAGGATAGCGTGGGACCACTCTACAAACTTCTCTTACTGTTAATCCAAAGAACGTAGGTTTAGAGTGGCTCGAGAAGCGGGACTGTTTTAGAATTTTCACAAAGTTGGAACTCACAGAACTGATGGGTCTATTTGTGCCGGACCGGATGTAGAAAGAGGAAAAAATGGACGGACGCCTAGCTGTACTCTTCTTCGTGGTCGGCCTTACCGATATGAAGACCAATGATTGTGACACGGGCTGCCTTGCGCGCACGCCCGCGCAAGAGGCGCTGTCGCTGTCGTTCGGCAATGTGATCTTCCAAGAGAAAAACATCGGGAGCGAAATGTATTTGCGCTACGATATGGGCACATCCTTTGGCCCGTTCCAGCCTGCGATGGGGCTTTCGATGAGCGATAGCAATGACATCTGGGTCGGCCTTGGTGCCACCCACACAACCCGTTTCTGGGATCGCCCGTCCGGTGCGGGTGGCTATGCGCAATTGCACTTTATGCCCGGTGTGTATGCGCAAGGATCTGGCCCTGATCTGGGCTACCCGATCGAGTTCCGCTCAGGCGCCGAAATTGGCTATCAGGCGAAGAACGGTGTGCGCATGGGGGTGTCTTTTGATCACCGCTCGAACGGGGATATTTCCTCGGTGAACCCGGGGCTTGAGACCTTCCAGTTCCGCGTGAGCGTACCGCTAAACTGATGCGCGTTCTGATCTTTGGAAAAACCGGACAAGTGGCGCAGGAGTTGCAGCGCTTTGAGGGCATCACAGCGCTGGGGCGCGAGGATGCTGACCTGAACGACCCAGCGGCTTGTGCTGAGATCATCGCGAATACTGACGCAGATATTGTGATCAATGCGGCCGCTTATACTGCTGTGGATGCCGCAGAAACAGACACTGATAAGGCGTTTGTGGTCAATGCGGACGCACCCAAAGCGATGGCAGAAGCGGCTGCTAAACGCGCCATGCCCTTCCTTCATATCTCGACCGATTACGTGTTCGACGGCACAGGCACGACCCCTTGGAGAGAGGACGATCCGACCGCTCCTTTGGGTATCTACGGTAGTTCCAAACTTGCAGGCGAACATGGTGTGCGCGCAGTGGGCGGTTCCCATGCGATCCTGCGCACCTCTTGGGTGGTGTCTGCGCATGGCACCAATTTCGTGCGTACCATGCTGCGTCTTGGAACCGAACGCGACGCTCTGAACATCGTTGCTGATCAAATAGGCGGTCCAACTTGTGCGCGCGATATTGCAGCGGCTTTGATGCATATGGCGCGTAAACTTATTGATGACCCAAGCACGTCCGGCACCTATCATTTCGCAAGCACTCCCGACACCTCATGGGCCGATTTCGCGCGCGAAATTTTCACACAAGCGGGCTTAAGTTGCGATGTCACCGACATCCCTTCCTCCGCCTACCCAACCCCTGCGGCGCGCCCAAAGAACTCGCGGCTCGATTGCACGAAGATCGCCACAGTTTTTAACATCAATCGCCCTGATTGGCGTATAGGGTTGGCGGACATCTTAAGCGACTTGAAGGCGGGTACAGCATGAAACAGCGCAAAGGCATCATCCTCGCAGGCGGCTCTGGCACGCGGCTTTATCCGATCACGCTGGGTGTGTCGAAACAGCTGATGCCGATCTATGACAAGCCGATGATCTACTACCCGATTTCTGTGCTGATGCTGGCGGGGATCCGCGAGATTTGCATTATCACCACCCCCGAAGACCAAGCCCAGTTCCAGCGCGCTTTAGGCGATGGCACACAATGGGGCGTGAGTTTTACCTATGTTGTGCAGCCGTCACCAGATGGTTTGGCGCAGGCTTATATACTGGCGGAAGATTTCCTCGATGGCGCGCCCTCTGCAATGGTTTTGGGCGATAATATTTTCTTTGGACACGGGTTGCGACCCCTGTTGGAGGCCACAACTGCACAAGAGGGCGGCGCGACAGTGTTTGGCTATCACGTCACTGATCCTGAACGCTACGGTGTGGTCGAGTTTGATGCTGATAGTCGTGTGAAATCCATCATCGAGAAGCCTGAAAAGCCAGCGTCAAAATACGCGGTGACGGGGCTTTATTTCATGGATGAAACCGCCTCTCAGCGCGCGCGCGATGTTATGCCATCGCCACGCGGTGAACTGGAGATCGTAACGCTTTTGGAGAGCTACCTAAGCGAAGGTTCTTTGCAAGTGAACCGCATGGGGCGGGGCTATGCCTGGCTTGACACGGGCACACATGGCTCTTTGTTGGATGCTGGAAATTTCGTGCGCACGTTGCAAGAACGCCAAGGGTTGCAGACTGGTTGCCTAGAGGAAATTGCGTTTGAGAAAGGTTGGATCAGTGCCGAGCAATTAAGCGCATTGGCTGAGCCTTTGCAGAAGAACGGCTATGGTGCGTATTTGTTGGGGCTTTTGAGTTAATCACACCCGTCTCACAAGTGCTCTGAACTGGCTTCGCTCACAACTGGACATGCTGAGGCGCACCAGCTAGCACAGCATCTGCATCAGACATCAGGAGCAGTCCCATTATACGGTTTCTTAAAAAGCTACGAAGACGGCAAATTGAGCGATTCGTTCCGGACTCGATCCGCTCTGGTCGCTACCGTCAACAAAGCGCGGGATCTGCGCCCCTTACGTTGAAAATCCCGTTCCATTTGCGCTTTACCGCAAGCAGTTTGCTGACCTCTGGAGATATCAAAGCGTTTCTCGCCGCCAACGCGGAGCTGTGTTATTCGCCTTTGTTACGAATGAGACCCCTGAAACATCAAAAGGCCTTGATGGAATCCGGGATCGGCTTCCTGATCCTGAAAGATTTCGAGATTGCGGCAGAGCGGCTCGCGCAAGGGTTTCAAGGCCAGACCCGCAAGCTTGTGTCACGCATTTGTACTTATGGTTATCCAGATGACATCGTAGACTGGGCGTCACAGAACGAAGAGATTTTTACGTCTGAGGCAGGTCTTTTGGCGATGATGACGTCATTTTCTGAGCAGGATAAGTTGGATCAGCTCATCACGTTCTTCATCGCGCTTTACTTCGTGGATCGCCCAAGAGGCAACGCGAGCTATGCTGATCGTTTTCTAACCCACATCAAGTCTATAAACACCGACAGCTACGGTGCGCTGCAAAGCGCGATACGGCGTTCGAGATACCCAGGTCTTAGTTTTGATCCCAGCCAGAATTTTCGACCTGCTGGACCTCAATTTGTCAAAGAACGTATCTTGCACGTCTTTGAAACCTCATTGCGCCTTTCGCCGACACCCTTTGCAGATGGCACCGACATCACTGCCTTTTTCGGGAGTGATTTAGACGCAGAATCGCTTTCTTCAGACGAGCTGACCTTCTTAAAGCAACCCGCCATCGGGCCTATCGTTCACGGAATGCGCCATCTTATCAGAGGGGACTACTCCAAAACACTGGACCTGCTGAAACCCTTCGCGAAAGAGACGGCGGAAGAGTTCAAAGCCCTTGGTGCAAAAACCGGTCCGAAGAAGGTTTTCATTGGCGGATACGGCTGGTCAGGATCCGGCGTGATCTATGATATCTTTCGCGGCTATCCCCAAGTGCGCCCGATGTTCGGTGCGCGCGCTGCACCGTTCTTGAATGAGGACGCAGATGTGGAGCCGATGATCCATCAAGGACCGGGCGGTCTGCTTGATTTGTTTGGCATGGCGTCAAAAGCACCTCAGCACCGCAAAGTGGCGCTTACAAAATTCTTGCGCCTCTATGTCGTACTTGGCCCACATCGAAACTATTTCGAATATAAGACTGTGAACTGTAATGAGAACCTCATCACCGAACTGGGGATCGAGAAGTACTATCAGTTGATCACCGCTTTCCTCTATGAATTGGCACGTGGGCTGAACACACAAAGCGCCTCGGCCTGTGATGCCGCCGCCAGCAATCTCGAGCATCGCATTTACAATAGCCTCTTCCCGGATGAGAACATTTGTGTGCTCTTCAACAACTCGGTGAACACGCAAAACGTCAGTCTTCTGGCGAATATCCAAGGCGACTGTCACTTCGTTGGGGTTGATCGAAATTTTGCAGATCAGTACCTTGATCAGAAACGCGAGAACCAGTTCTTCTCTGATGCCCCTGTGAAGTTCCTCGCAAAAAAGGCACTAAAATTGCGGGGCTTTTTCACAGGTGCGCGTATCGCTTCTGAAAAGCGCCCCGATAAAGACGATGACTTGAAAATGGACACCGTATTTTTTGAAGAACTTGTGACGGACCGCAAAATCGTTGAAGACATTTGCACCACCATTCTGGGTGAATATGACGAAGCGAAAGCCTATCAGCATTTTGATCCCTCGATCTCGATCAACAACATCGGGAAATCGCGCGATGGGGTAAGCCTGTTGGAGCGTGTGCAAATATCAACGTTCAGCTTTTTGCTGTCACGACTACCGAACCGATTTACAACGTCGCGCTCGAAATGAGCTTGAAGCTCGCAAAGATGGGGTGGTTGCATCGCATCCTCAATACCCGCTACCCGCTACCCGTTCGCGCACTTTTGGCTGCGGGCGCGGGTCTTGTGGGGCTTGTGATCTCGTTGGATTGGCGCTCTAGCGCGGTGCTGTTTCGCGGCATTTTTCGGGGCGATGATCTGAAGTCTGAAATGCGCAGGCTTTCGTGGATGGGCAAGCGTGGTTGGCTGACGTTGCCGATGCCCAAAGATCCAATGTTCGAGTTTTGCCACGGTTTAACTCCCGCGCATTTGCAAACTTTGAATAATCGTTTGAAGCGGCTCTCAGCGCGTAAAAACGCACCCTTAGCGGTTGAGCTTGATCGTTTGCGGATACTTGCAACCCTCGCACAATACGCCGCTGAGAATGATGTTGGCGAGACTATGCGCAAAGCCTCTTCGGACGCCTTTCAAGCGCATTACGACCAGCTTGCAGAGCATATAAAGCGGCTTGATATAACGACGCATCGCCCCTCTAAACCCAGAGATCCGCAAACAGTACAGACCAAAACTCCTAAGGGTATGGATCCAGCAAACGCATTGGGCGCGTTCAAAGAGCTACATGCCCTCTTTGCAGTTCATAAACTGCCATGGTTCGCAATCGCAGGAACCTTCTTAGGCATCTATCGCGAAGGCGGCTTTATCAAAAACGATCTTGATATCGACATTGCTGTGATGGGCGAAGACGTCGGGTTGGGGCATCTTTTAGAGACCCTAAACACCAGCGCGGCTTTTCATGTCTCGCGGGTGGAACATCAGTGCGATGTCCAAAGTGCCACGCAGCCCATAAATCGCCCTGCCTTTGTGCGCGTGATCCACAAAGGTGGGATTAACATTGATATCTTCTTGCACTTTCAATCCGGTGATAAGTTGTGCCACGGCACGGCCGCCTTGCTATGGGAAAACACCCTTTTTGAGCTTGCACCCTATACAGTGTACGATCTGGACGTTCTTGGCCCAAGCAATGCGGATGTCTATCTGAGCGAAACCTACGGTGACTGGCAGATCCCCGCGACAGATTACAACTATCACCGCGACATGCCCTCCCTTACCGGCGCGCGCAATTTCCTAGGGGCAGAGTATCTTTTGAGGCGTGATGTGTATTATGGGCGAGCCCGCTGAGGTTCATATTTCGCCCAACCGCTTTCACGAGCTTCGTTGACTAAGGCCGTTGCGTTACTTTCGGGAAGAGCGATGATTTTCATGAGTTCGGATACGTCAAGTTCAGACACGGCTAGCGCGTTCGCGGGTGCCTCCTTCCATGTGAAATCAACGTGACCTGCTTTCATCAAGGCACTCATTTCAACAGTCTGAGGGTTCGCGATGTTGAGAACATGCGGCACCGTGATTTTAGGGTCTAATAAGGCCGTTAGAACGCGTGCCAAGGTGGAGGGGCCGATGTAGCTACGGCGTGGACTTTGGCCGTTGGGAAGCCGGTCCAAGGTGATGTTTCTCTGCGCGGCAAGCTTGAACAATGTGTCCGTTCCAACGACGTTTCCCAGCCTCATGAAAGTGATGCCCGGTGCATCCTTTAGCGCATTTTCCATTTCGAGTTTTGCAACACCATATGCGTTTGCCGGATTACAGAAATCGGTCTCCTTGAACCTACACGGCGCATTTCCATAGACGGCTTGACTGGAGGCGATGAGCACCCGCGAAACGCCAGATTTTTGGGCAAGATCGTAGGCTGCAAGTGCGAGATCTGTGTTGAGAGCAAGAGATTTAGGGTCTGATCCCATAACGCCCGCGAGGCAGATTATCCCTGAAATACCTTCGGGCAGCGCGGGTGGTGGCGTGCCCAGCATATCCCAGACAAAGCTTGGCTCATGCAAGGACGGGCTGTTTGGGCGATGGTGCCACAAGCCAGTGCCAGTACCTGGCGTTTGCGGCCAGACCTTTGCCAAGGCCGTCCCTAGATGGCCTGTGCTTCCTAAGATAAGTGGTCCCATTGTCGTCTTACTTTCCAAAGGTGCGCGCATTCCGTTGATAGATAGGAAAATTACATGGCCCAGCAGCGATCGCTAAGTAAATGGCATCTTATGGTGGTTTGAGTTGTGTTGGGGAGATATCCTAACACAAGTATTGCCTTCAAGATGAAGAATAGCGTAGGCAAATAAAACGCAAACAGGCTTGCAATTGGTGTCTTTGAGAAAATGAAAACAGCGCAGCGCAGTGAGTTTCTGAGTGCCCTAGAGGGTGCGTTGGGAGACCAGCCAGGTCTTGCCGTGGTGCATTCATCTATGGCGGCCTTGGCACCGCAGCAGCCCTTGCAGAAATGGGATGTTCTTTACGCACTAGAGCAGCTTGTGCGCAAAGGGTGGACGCTTGTTTTTCCTGCTTTCACATTTTCGTTTTGCGGCAGTGGCCTTTATGACCGTGAACACACCCCGTCTGAAACGGGCGTCGTGGCGGATTGGGTCTTGGAAAGTATTGCCGGGGCGGCACGCACGGATCATCCGATCTATTCCTTTGTTGTGGTTGGTCCTTTGTCAGAGCAAATCATGGCGTGCCCCTCAAAGACGACTTTTGGCGACACGTCACCGTTTGCAGTGTTTGAACAGAAAGATGCGCGCGTTGTAATGCTGGGTGCTGATTGGTCGTTTTGCACGCCTTTCCACCGCTATGAAGAACGCGCTGAAGTGTCTTATCGTTACTTCAAGACGTTTGAAGGAGTGATCACACGTCAGGGCGAACAAGCGACAACATCCGCGACCATGTATGTGCGGGATCTGGATCTAGCGGCGGAAAACGATTTTGAGCTGCTGATCAACGCTTTGCGTGAAAGTGGTCGTATCTCGTCCGTACCATTGTGGCGTGCGGCTGTTGAAGTCACGACGATGGGGGCAATTCGTACGTGCGCCGAAACGCTTTTGGCAGACGATACTTTGGCTTTTGTGGGCAACGCAGCTGCCGTCAGATACCGCATGGATATGCAACAAGAAGCGGCGCGATTGCAGCCGTTTCGTATTGCGTTGATGGGGGCTAGTAACCTCGACATTGCCGCACAGGATCTGCGGGATGTGATGCCAGATCTCATGCCGGGGCGTGCGTGCGAGGTTTATGTTCCTCCCTTTGGCCAAGTGATGCCGCAAATCGTTCAATCGCAATCAGAACTAGCGCAATTTGATGCTGAGCTGACAATCTTTGCAGATAGACTGGAAGATTTACTTGGTGTTCCATCGCTGGATCACGTGTCCAGTGATGTCATTTTCGATGCCGTGCAGCAGCATGTCGCTTTGATCCTGCGTTTTGCCGAGAGCAATGGTGCAGATGTGGTTGTGCACCGCTTTGCTTTAACCGGTCGATACAGTGTTGAGCGCACTATGCAGCTTTCCGAGATGGTTGCCGAATGTAACCGGATATTGGAGGAAGGCCTTCGGGATCTCGCGCAAGTTATTTGGATTGATATGGCCGCTGAGGTTTCCTCTGTTCAACCTGTTTGGGACCCCCGTTTGTGGCACATCGGCCGTATCCCGTTTTCAAAAGAATTTTCCAAGAAACTGCTCAATCGATGGGCTGGCATTGTTCTGGCACTGCTTGGAAAGACGGCTCGCCTTTTGGTCCTCGATCTTGATCACACGCTCTGGGGCGGTGTGTTGGGGGAAGATGGTCCTGAAGGAATTGCCATTGGTGGTGATTTCCCGGGCAATAGCTTTTCGCGGTTTCAACAGACGTTGAAGGGGATGTCTGAAAAGGGCATCGCACTGGCGGTTTGCAGCAAAAACGATGAAGACCTTGCTGTTGATGTGTTAAATAATCATGACAGTATGATCATACGTTTGGATGATTTGGTCAGTCATCGGATCAACTGGAACCCAAAATGGCAAAATATCCGCGAGATTGCGGCGGAACTTGATCTGGGCTTAGGCTCTGTCATGTTTATCGACGATAATCCCGTTGAGCGTGAAAGCGTGAAGTTGAATTTGCCGATGGTGAAGGTTCTAGAGCTGCCACAAGACCCGACCGGCTATACCGATACATTTCTGGATAGTCCGTTCATCGAAAGCATTCGCACAGTTAAGGAAGATCACAAGCGTGTGGCGTCTTACAAAGCGCGTAAAAAAATCAATGTTGAACGTAGCTCTGCGGCCAGCATCGAGGATTTCTTGCGTGGCTTGAAGATGCAGCTTCACATGCAGCCACTCGGTGAAAGCAATATCGCGCGTGCGGCGCAGCTTTGTCAGAAGACCAACCAGTTCAACACCACAACGCAGCGCCATAGCGCGCGCGATTTAGAAACCATCGTAGCAGAGGGTGGCGATGTCTGCGTCATTGGAATGGAAGATAAGTTCACTGGACATGAAAATATTGGTCTGATTATTTTGAAACCGGATGCCCAAAAATCTGTAGGCGAGATTGATGTGTTCCTTCTGTCTTGCCGCGTGCTCGGGCGGACGCTGGAACAAGCGGTGCTGGATTGGGCGACAAACAGGGCGCGCGCGCGAGGGTGGACACATTTGTTGGGACTGATCCTAGAGACGCCTCGCAATACGCCTGTGCGCAAGGTTTATTCAGAGAATGGATTTGAAGCTGGCGCGTTAGAAGGTCAATGGGTGCGTGCGGCAGCAGTGTCTAAATTGCCGGATTGGTTTAATGTGCATGATGGTTTTCAGACGGCTTAAGACGTGAGAGAGACAATGATGACAGTAAGAAAATTCTCTGATTTCCAGGTCGGTGAAACGGCAGTATTTGAGCAAACGTTCACGCCTGAGATGTTTGAAGGTTTTGCACAGCTGAGCGGTGATCGAAACCCGCTTCATCATGACGTGAAATACGCACAACAGAGCGAGTTTGAACGCCCAATCGTGCCCATGCACATGACGATTGCGCCCTTGTCACGCATTGCGGGAATGATTTTCCCTGGGGACCCTTCACTTTATATAGGGCATGCAATTCGATCAATTCTTCCGGTCTTTTATGGTGAGACCCTTACCTATAGTGCGTGTATTATGGCCGTTAATCCTAATGTGCGTACGCTCTCGATACGGGTTCTGATTTGCCGCGGTGCGGATGTTGTGGTGGATGCTAACATGCGTGTCATGTCGCGCATGGAAGAATGGGAACCTTCAACAGAGCTTCCTGACTTACGCCCCTCCTCGCCGGTGGCTCTTGTTACGGGTGCGACCGGTGAAATTGGGACGGCCCTTGCACGGATGCTTGCGCGGCGTGGCTGGAATTTGCTCTTGGTGGATAGAGGGCCTGGTGCTAAGCGCGACGCCCTTGCCGCCGCCTTGAAAACATCCGCTTCTCAGGATGTGCATATAGAACATGTCAGTGCCGATCTTTTGCGCTCTGAGGATGTTGATGCGCTTTGCAATACGTTGACGTCGCAAAATAATGTAACCGCAGTGTTTCATACCGCCTCTCCGCCCGTGGATGGAATGCTGAATGATTTGGTCCAAGTGAACTACCGAGCGTTGCAGCAAATTGCCGAGGCCGTTTTGCCGGCCATGTTGATCCGTCAAAGTGGCGTTGTCGCAACGATTGGAACCGTGGCAACAGAGCGTGTGATCCCGGGCTGGCATGACTATTCGGCAGCCAAAGCGATGGCAGGTCAGTTCCTGTCGGCGTTTGACAAGAGCCACTCAGAATTTGGGCCGCGTGGTTTGACAATCTTGTCTGGGCTCGTTGCTACCCAGTATTCGGAGTCTGTTCAGGGAAAAAGCCCTGCGATGTTGCCTCAGGAACTTGCGGAATCCGTACTGGAAATTGCATTGGACGATAAGCGCGGTGACGCTGTTTTGGTCGAGTGGAATGGCCATCAATCAGGCAAGCTGGGGTTCCAAGCGGCGCGCGCGGGGGCTGCTGTATCTGCCGCTGTGCCGCAAAACGCACCCACTGTATCGCCTGTTTCTGCCCCAGTGAGTGCGCTGGCTGAGAATGACGTTGAGCCACGTATCGCGGAGGTCGTTCGCCAGCAATTGCGCTTACCTGTGAACGCCGATTTGGAGGGTGCGGGTGTCGGCACGACGCCAGGCTGGGATTCCTTGCGCCATATCGAGTTGATCTTGGGTCTGGAAGCGGCCTTTGGAATTCGCTTTGGGGCGGGCGATGTCGAAAAGATGTTAACCTATGATGTGCTTTTGAGCACCACCCGCTCATACATCCAATCCCTGACCTCATAGAGTATTTCGATGACGCATAACTCAGAAAACCTTGGGCAAGAAATGCACGACTTTATTCGTGATTTATTCCCAATTTGCCGCAGTTTAACCGGCCCTGGGACCCGTGAAACGCTTGCCGTTTTGCAACAACATTTAGATGGTTTGACGGTTCATTCCGTTCCAAGTGGCACGCAAGCGTTTGATTGGGAAGTCCCAGATGAATGGGTCATCAAAAGTGCCCAACTCATTGGTCCTGAGGGTGAGATTGTTCTTGATATGAAAGATCACAATCTTCACGTCATGGGTTATTCTGTTCCAGTGGATCAAAAAATGACCCTAGAAGAGCTGCAACCCTATTTGTATTCCCTTCCAGATCAGCCAGATGCCATCCCCTATGTAACCTCATACTATAAGCGCAGATGGGGTTTTTGTTTGACGCACACTCAGCGTGAAACACTGAAGGCTGGAACATATCACGCCAAGATTGACGCGACCTTAGAGCCGGGTCAATTGAACTATGGTGAATTGGTCATTCCGGGTGAAACAGAGGAAGAGGTCTTCCTGTCCACCTATGTGTGTCACCCGTCTATGGCGAACAACGAACTGTCCGGACCTGCGATTGCGACATGGTTGGCGAAGTGGGTCAAACAAGCTCCGCGCCGATATACTTACAGATTTGTTTTCATCCCGGAAACGATTGGGTCAATCGTCTACCTGTCTCGCCATTTGAACGACTTGAAAAAGCATGTGAAGGCAGGATTCAATATCTCATGTGTTGGCGATGAGAGATGCTATTCTTTCTTGCCTAGCCGACAGGGCGACACATTAAGTGATCGTGTTGCGCGCCACGTCCTGTCGCATCACACAGATGACTATATTACCTACAGCTTCCTTGATCGTGGCTCGGATGAACGTCAATACTGTGCGCCGGGAGTCGACCTGCCGATTGCCTGTGTGATGAGATCAAAATATGGATGCTACCCTGAGTACCATACGTCTCTAGACGATTTAACCCTCGTGACGCCAAAGGGCCTGGCGGGAACCTATGAGGTGTTCGTGAAGTGTTTGTCTGTGATCGAAGCGAATGCTGTTTGGGAAACAAAAGTCAAAGGCGAACCGCAGCTAGGCAAGCGTGGTTTGTACCCTAATGTCAGTGTTGCCAATGGTGCCAAAGTCGTTCGCACAATGATGAACGTGATCGCCTACAGTGATGGAACACGTGATCTGATAAATTTGGCTGACACGATAGGTGCAGACGCGCTGGAATGTTCTGACATCGCCGAAAAGCTTGTCGAACATGATTTGTTAGGCTTAGTAAACTAGGCCCATCGTTCGCTTACCAACTGCTGTGGCAGAAAATTTGAGGTACTTATTTTGCAAGGTCTTTTGAAGAAATTGAAAAAAGGCCCTTTAGGGCAATTGTATCGTGGTATTTTATCGAATGATTCACGGTTTTTTCTGCGTCATAATTTGGGGTTGCCAACTGTTTCCTCGGATAAAGTGAGCGTCATCAATAGGAAATTGAGAGCGTTTGCGAGGGAAGAAGCTTGGAACGAGGTGCCAAAGTATTTGGACCGTCTTCCTAAAGATGTGCAAGAGGAACTAACATATCAGATGTGGCGTGCGATCGCTTTGTATAAAAGTGGCGCGCGTGATTTAGGTCTCAAAGCCATCCATCAAGCGTTGATTTTGCCGAATGCACACCATGTTGCAAATACGCGCGGATTTCTGCTGTTGCAAAGGCAAACGGACATCCGATCTCTCTTAAGGGAATCGCTGCAGGCGGTTAAGTCCGGTACGGCTGACCGGGATGAAGTCATGTTTGTCTGCTGGGTGTTATGTCAATATCAGCGTTTAGACGAACTTGATGAACTTATGGCATCGCTCGCGGATAGGTTCTCGCAAGATGCTGAATTTGGATTGCTCTATGCTCAAGTTCTGTTCACGACACATCGAAAAGATCAGGCCGTTAGCAAAGCGCTAGATAATTACCAGCTTGCCCCAGATAGCATCCGTCACGCCCTCATGGTGATGCGCTTTGCATGGTCTCATTCTTCCGATGCCTTGATCGAACCGGCGCTCTCTATCGGAGAAAATATGCTGGCGACGAATGAGGTTGCTGAATACGAGGGACCTTTGGTGCAGGGCATTGCGCGGCTTTGCAATCGTATGGTGGACGATGATGAGGCAGTAGAGCGCTTGGAGCGCGTGGTTACGTTTGGTCGTCATGCTCAGAACACATTTGTAGTGGTTGGAGGTGTGTTTTATGACAAGGGGCAATCTGCGAGAGCGTATGAATACCTGCATGAAGGCTTGGAGGTTCATCCTTCAAGCTCTACGATTATCTTTCAAATTGTGGGCATTCTGGCTGGAAATTCTCGAGAAGACGAAGCACTAATGTTGCTTGAAACGCATGCCCATAAAAAGGTAGAGGATGTCGAATATTTTGCTTTGATTGGTCACATCTATGCAAATTCGGGGCGTTCAGAATCTGCTGTCAAAGCACTGCGCAAAGCACTTCAAATCGACCCTAATCACGCGAGCGCTTTGGCCGATATGGCGATGTGTGCCGAAATGGAGGGTGATTACACTGTCGCTCTTTCCTTTATGGAAAGGGCATCCACTAGCATTTCTATCACCCCTATCAAACAGATCAGGGGCCTGAACTTAATGCACCAAAGCCGTATCCGTCGCCGGATGATGTTTGTGGCTGATCTGGCGGGTCAAGAAACGACGTCTCGGGCCTTGCAACGGGAAGCTATTCACCGAACGCCACTGCATTTGCCTTACAGGTTTTCGGAATGGCAAAGCGGGTCGCTGGATGGCAAGTCTGTTGTTGCGTTATCGACTTTGGGTGTTGGGGATGAGATCAGATATACGTGCGTTTATCCTCGACTTCTCTCGGGTGCCAAAGACGTATGGCTGACCTGTGATCCACGGCTCGCAGGACTGATGACGCGGTCGTTTCCAGAGTTTAATATCATGCCAGTGACACGAGAGTTTCCGGGTGTCAAAGCACGACGTTTGGATGAGCGCACTTTGGCTCAATCGATCGCAACACGTAAGATTGTCACGGATGAAGTGGTCGAAATAGGCCGCTCCGTTGATATGTTCTTGCGCCCGATCAATCTTTTTGAGGCGGATGCGTTTGGCAATCATTTGCTACACCAAAGCCCGCAAGAGCCTGTCCTGATCCCCGATCCAACCCGTGCGCAAGAATTTAATGATCATCTTAAAGAGCAGGCGAATGGGCGAAAAGTCATCGGCCTATCATGGCGGGGCGGACGGCTGACATACAGCCGTAATGTGCATTATTTCGACATCAAACAATGGCAGCCAATTTTGGAAAACTCGGATGCCTGCTTTGTGAATCTGCAATATGCTATTGAAGAAGAAGAACTAGACTGGCTGCGGGAGGTTCTAGGAGAACGCTTTATCGAGTTTCCCGATCTGGATCTGTTTGATGACATGGAAGGGATCGCGGCCCTGTGTAGCCAGCTGGATCTGTCCATTGCGATTTGTACCAGCGTATTGGAACTTGGGTGTGGGGTTGGAACGCCCACACTTTATCTGATGCGCTCTCCACAAGCGACGCATACGGTCCGGTTGAACGGTAATCTTGATCGTTTTGGGACACAGCAAGACAGTGTTTGGAGCAGCTGTCGTATTCTTCCGCGTATCAATATGGATGACAAAACCCTCATCGATATGGCGTCCGAGTATGTTCAAAATATTCAATAACAAAATGCCGAGTAATCTATGCAGATGAAAGGCCAGAGGTAGATCATGCATCAGAATAGTTTTCCCTACGAAACCTTGGCTGCACGTAGTTTTTCGCTGGCGGGTCGCACTGCGTTAGTGACGGGCGCTGCGGGGCATTTGGGGCGGGCGATCTCGAAAGGCCTGGCGCAAGCGGGGGCGTCGGTCACGCTGGTTGGACGGAACGCGGCTAAGCTGGAAAGCGTCGTCGAAGATCTGCGTTCACAAGGGTATCAGGCAAAGTATACTGCGATTGATCTCTCGGATACCGCCGCGGTAACCGACTTTGCGGACACATATCTTGGGACTGAAGGCTCTCTCGATATTCTCGTCAATAATGCATATTCGGGGCCCACTAATACTCTTGCGGCCTCTACGCCTGAGCAATATCGCGATTCATACAATATCGCGGTGGTTGCGGCCGCTGAACTGGTTCGGGGTTTGACACCCGCCTTTCGTCAAGCCGTTGCGGATCATGGCGATGCCTCGGTGATTAATGTTGCGTCGATGTATGGGCACATCAGCCCTGATCCGGCCATTTACGGTGACTCCGGTCAAAACAGCCCCCCTTATTATAGTGCTTCAAAAGGGGCGTTGATCCAGTACAGCCGTTACGCCGCTGTGCATTTGGCAAAGGAGCGCATTCGTGTAAATTCTATCAGCCCTGGCCCCTTTCCACCCCTCAACTTTCGTGAAGACAAACCGGAATTTTATGGTGAACTTGTTCAGAAAGTCCCAATGAACCGGATTGGTGTTGCAGATGATATGATTGGGCCTGTTGTCTTCCTAGCTTCGTCCAATGCGCAATATGTGACGGGGATCAATCTCTGTGTCGATGGCGGATGGACGTCATGGTAACTCTGCCTTCCGAGTTACCAGCGTATCGCATAGTGCTTCAGGCACGTACCACATCCACCCGCTTGCCGGCGAAAGTTCTTTTACCAGTTGGGGGCCGGTCCCTTGCGGTCTTGGCGGCTGAAAGGGTAGCGCGCAACGGCGCAGACGTGGTCGTTGCCACCTCTGTTGGGGTTGAGGATGATTTGTTGGCCTCGACCTTGGCTCAGGCTGGCTTGAGCGTTGTGCGTGGTCCTTTGGAAAATGTTCTCGAACGGTTTTTGATCGCGACACAAGACCTTTCTGACACCGCGATCTGTGTGCGGTTGACGGCCGATAACCCCTGCCCTGACGCTGATTTCGTTGAGACCCTCGTGCGTAATTTCATAGCCTCTGAAGCACGTTATCTCGCCTACGGAAACGATGCCGCTTGGCTGCCATATGGCTTGTCTGCAGAGGTATTTTATGTGGCTGATCTGCGCGCAGCTGCACATAATGCTGATCCCTATATTCAGGAACATGTCACCCCGTCCATCCGCGCGACATACGCGCCAGAACATCGTTTGCCCTTCCCCGATTGGCCGCAAGATCATGGGCATGTTCGTTGTACGGTTGATACGCTGCATGATTATTTATTCATCGCGAGTCTATTCCAGAATGAGGCTGATCCTGTTGTTGTGTCTTACCGGGCGCTGACATCACGAATGACCGAATTAAAAGCGAAACCTGTGGCCCCACTCATTTTGGGAACAGCACAATTGGGCCTGCCTTACGGGGTAACGAAAGAGTCGGGGCTAATGCCCGCCACACAGGCGCTTGGCGTGCTGGAGGCGACGAAAGAAACTACCTGCGGAGGCATCGACACGGCGCGCGCTTACGGCGAAAGCGAAGCACGTATTGGTGCGTTCTTGGCAGACACAAAGAGTGATCTGCCGATTGTGACCAAGCTCAGCCCGATCGATGTCGAGTCTGGCACGCAAGCGGATATCAAAACGGCTGTTGAGACAAGCATCAATGGCTCGCTTCGCGCGCTGGGTGTTCAGGCGCTGGAGACGGTTTTGCTCCACCGCGCAGCGCACGTTGCAGCCGCCGATGGGGTCATTTGGGATCGGCTTCGCCTTTTTCAAAACGAAGGGCAGATTAAGCGACTCGGAGTTTCTGTTCAGTCCCCCCAAGAATTGGAAGCTGTTTTGGCGTTGCCCGAGGTTCAGCATATACAATTGCCGTTTAACCTGTTGGACGAACGATGGACACAATGTGTTTCACAGCTGCGGACGCGACCGGATGTTGTCGTTCATGTGCGTAGCGTCTTTTTGCAAGGCTTGCTTGTGCAGCCTGATATCTCTCGCTGGCCCTCGGTTGAAGGTGTGGATGCACAGGATATTCTTCACACATTGTCCCGCTTGGTGAGCGACACTGGGCGTGACGGGGTAATGGATTTGTGCATCGCCTATGTGCGGGCGTTTAGCTGGGTGGACGGCGTAGTGATGGGCGTTGATACGGATGATCAACTACATGAGTTGGGTGCTCTTTTCGCCAAACCACCGTTGACTTGGGAAGAGGTGTTTCTGGTGAGGCAAGCACTTCCTCGATTGCCCGAACGCCTTTTAAATCCGGCGCTTTGGTAGAGCATAAACGGCACCACGGCTTAGCGCTTAAGTTTCAGAGTGTCACTCAGATCACCACAACAATTGTGCTCGTCATTTGGTCGCGGTATAGACCCATAAAGCTTAACGACTGTAAAAACAGGTAGAATTCTATGTTTGACGATAAAACAATCTTGATTACGGGCGGCACTGGCAGCTTTGGAAAGAAATACATTCAAACTCTTTTGGAGCGCTTCAATCCTCGCAAGATTATTGTCTTCTCTCGGGACGAGCTCAAGCAGTTCGAGATGCAGCAGACCTTCAATCAGCCAAATATCCGTTATTTCATTGGCGATGTGCGTGACCGCGAGCGCATGATCCAGGCCACACGTGGCGTAGATTACATCATCCACGGTGCTGCGCTTAAGCAGGTGCCTGCGGCTGAATATAACCCGGTTGAATGCATCAAAACCAACATTGACGGTGCTCAAAACGTTATCCACGCGGCACTGGTAAATGATGTAGATAAAGTCATCGCGCTTTCGACAGATAAAGCAGCAAGCCCGATCAATCTTTATGGGGCAACCAAGCTGGCGTCTGATAAGTTGTTTGTTGCGGCGAACAATATGGTCGGAGATCGCAGAACACGCTTTGCGGCGGTACGCTATGGGAACGTTGTGGGATCACGCGGGTCTGTCATTCCTTTCTTTGAAAAACTGATCGCGGATGGTGCCGAGGCATTGCCTATTACCGATGCGGACATGACTCGTTTCTGGATTTCACTGCAAGATGGCGTTGATTTCGTTCTTAAGAACTTCACACGTATGCATGGCGGCGAAATCTTCATTCCCAAAATTCCGTCTGTCCGTGTTCCTGATCTAGCCACTGCAATGGCACCAAATCTCAAGCAAGACATCGTCGGTATTCGCCCGGGTGAGAAACTGCACGAAGTGATGTGCCCAGCTGATGACAGTCACCTGACGGTTGAATTTTCAGATCACTATGTGATCACGCCGTCGATCCGATTCTATGATCACGACATGGACTATAAAGAGAATGCGCTTGGTGAAACAGGAACTCCGGTCCCCCGCGGATTTGAATACAGCTCTGGTAGTAACGAACGTTTCTTGAGTGTCGATGAAATCAACGACTTCAACGCTAAGGCGATGCTCTAAAAGGATCGCTCGCTGCTCAAACGAAAAGCGAGCGGTAGAACCATGAAGACAGAGCTTTTTTGCCAAGAAGCTCTGTGTATCATCATTCATGAAGGATTTTCCCGTGGACTGGAACGCGTCTCTTGAAATTGCGGGTCGTAAGATCGACATCACGCAGCCTACCTATTTTATCGCAGATATTGCAGCAAACCATGACGGTGATTTTGAACGCGCACGCGATTTGATCCACCTTGCAAAAGAAGCCGGTGCAGATTGCGCAAAGTTCCAACATTTTCTGGCCGATAAGATCGTTAGCCAGAAGGGATTTGATGCGCTCAAAGGCAATATGGGGCATCAGACTGAGTGGAAAAAGTCTGTCGTTGAAGTCTACGATCAATACCACTTTCGCCGTGACTGGACCCAGCCGCTTCGCGAAGAATGCGAAAAGATCGGCGTAGATTTCATGACCACGCCTTACGACTACGAGGCATTGGCAGAAGTTGCGTCCATCGTTCCTGCGATTAAAATCGGATCTGGTGATATCACGTGGCATGGCTTCATTGATGCGGTCGCGCAATTGGACAAGCCAGTTTTGCTCGCGACAGGTGCCGCGACAATGGTGGATGTAGAACAAGCTGTTGATGTGGTTTTGCGCAGAACGAAGAACATTGTTCTGATGCAGTGTAACACCAACTATACGGGGTCGCTTGAGAACTTTAAGTTCGTGAACCTGAACGTGCTGCGCAGCTTCGCTGTGCGCTATCCTAATATGATCCTTGGTCTGTCTGATCATACTCCGGGTCATTCCGCGGTTGTCGGAGCTGTGACACTTGGCGCGCGCGTGATTGAAAAGCATTTCACGGACGATAACGCGCGTGTTGGTCCCGATCACTCATTTGCTTTGAACCCTGTGACATGGCGCGACATGGTCGATGCCACCCGCGAAGTGGAGTATTCACTGGGCTCTGGTGTGAAGCAGCTTGAAGACAATGAGGACGAAACAATCGTCGTTCAACGCCGCTCCATCCGTCTGAAAGCAGCTTTGCCTGCTGGGCATGTGCTGACAGCAGATGATCTGGAATGTTTACGCCCCTGCCCGCTTGATGCGATTGATCCGCGCCATTGGGATGCGGTTTTGGGCAAATCCTTGAAACAGGCAAAAACAGATGGCGAGCACCTTGTTTGGGCGGACTTAGAATAACCGTGCCAGAGCATTCGAAAGTTGCGATCGTCATCCCTTGCTACAACGAGGCAATGACGATTGAAGCCGTCGTACGCGGCGCTGTTCCGTTCGGACAGGTTTTTGTTATTGAGGATGGATCCACTGATGGGTCTCAGGAACTCTCAACTGCTGCGGGTGCAACCGTCGTTCCTACATCAGGTCGGCAGCGCTATGAGGGCGCGATAGAGCAAGGTCTTCGTCACGCTTATGATCTGGGATATGATTTTGTCGTAACATTAGATGCCGACGGCGAGCATGATCCTCACATTGTAGAGGAATTTGTAAAGCAGCGCGTATCAGGGGCAGATCTTGTCCTTGGCATTCGTGCGGCTCCCCAGCGACTTGCAGAATGGATTGTCTGCTTTTACTGCCGTCGGCGGTTTGGCGTGTCTGATATTCTGTGTGGAATGAAGGGGTATTCAAACCCCGTACTGGCAACGTATTTCGCGCAAACTCAGTCCAATTTGACAAACACTTGGCCCGCGCTTCTTTGGATTGCAAAGAACGGAACATTTGAGCAAGTTGACGTGACAGGCACGCCCCGGATCGACACCCCCCGGTTCAACTCGCTTGTGCGCGCAAATTTGAAAATCGCTGCTATGCTGGGGCCTATCTTTAAGCTGCGTGGCTAGGGTAAATTTAAGTGAAACGTTGGAACATAAAATGACAGCGAAAACTCTCTACATTCATATTGGTACGCATAAGACCGGTTCTACAGCTGTTCAGGCTGTTTTCCAGAAAAATGGGGATCGGATGATGCATGACAACGGCATACAGTTTGTCCCTTTTCCCAACGAAAAAAAGGGAACAAAGGGAGATATATTCAAAGCTATTCATGCGCTCTCTGAAGATGTTGCTGAAAATGAAGATGCGTCCAAATTTCTAGTCAGTAGCGAAGCGCTCTGTGGACTGTACTACGACATTGGTGACGAGATGCCACTCGATGGGCAATTCTATCGATCAGCGGGCCAAATTGCTCAACTTCTTTATGATGCGCTTTCTCCAATTTCTCTCAAAATTCAGATTATTTTATGTGTTCGCCGCCAAGACGACTTCCTGGAGTCCGCCTATAAGCAAACCATTCAAAGCGGTGGTCATTCCTCAAGTGAAGACTTTCTTGCGACCATGGAACTAGGGAAAGATTTTAGATGGGATGCTCTCGCTGCGAGCTATGCATCTGTATTTGGTGAAGAGAATATCTCAATCATCAACTATGATATGGCAGTATCGACGACTGGGATTTTGAACAGCATTGGCGAGATTATCGGCGTTGATATGTCTTCAAACACCGCCCCAAGAAAAAATGTCAGTTACTCGGCCCGCGCTGTCGCCTTTGCGAAAGAAGTGCACCCATTCTTGACGGACTTGCAAAAGAAAAAATTACGGTTTTTCCTTCAGCGTGACGTCTTTGACGAGAAAGACGATCTGCGCATATTCGATCCAATGCTGCGGGCGGAAATTTACGAGAAGTATAAAGCCTCAAACCGCGCGCTGGCTGAAAAATTTAACATCGTTCAAGATACGCCAGACGGACTGTTTCAACCTTATTCAGGTTCTCAGAATAGTTTAGTTGAATCCCCTAACATCATGTTAGCAAAATCAATGGTGATCAATCGCGAAGCCCTTGAAGCACATTCACGCCTCAAAAAGGCCGTTGATGAGCAGGCGCTAGAAATCATGGATCTACGTGCTGAGATAAAAGCAATTATGAGACAGATTAACGACTCTTGAATTTTCCCACAGAATGAAAATAGTCCCGGCTAAGTACTGCAGGAGCGGCGCAAATGAACGACGAACGGCAATCTCACGAACGCTTCTATGCACTGGATTCGTTTCGGGGTCTTGCCGCACTTATTGTAGCCCTTGGCCACGCCGAACTCGCGGGCATTTATCTACCGCTTACAGGTATTGCGGTAGATTTCTTTTTTGTACTCAGCGGTTTCGTTCTGGCGCACCGATATTTTTATGCGAACTGGTCCCCGACAAGCCTAAAGGGCTTTCTTTGGCAAAGAGTTATCCGTTTATGGCCGCTGCACGTCGTCATGACGATCATCATTGTAGTCTATGATCTCTTGTCTGGCGTGCCAGCAAAACCGGATCTGGCATGGCGTGCCTTTCATTCGATCTTTCTCACCAATCTAGCCGGGTTTTCGGTACCCTCACTGAACCCTCCATCATGGTCGATAAGTGCAGAAATTATCGTCAATGTCATTTTCGTCGGTCTGCTCATCAACCGAAGGTTTTTCATCTTAATTGGATGCCTGCTCTCTTATGCTGCGCTTGCGCACTCAAGCAGGCAGATGGGTGGTATCTACCAGCTGGAGTATGGGTTTATCGCCCTTGGTTTGCTGCGCTGTTTTGGAGGGTTTCTGCTCGGTGTGCTTTGCTACGATGTATACCAATACTTCCGAGGGCAGGATAACGAGGGCCTCGATTTCCCAATGTGGATGATGAATTTAACCGAAGCGTCACTCATTTTTGTTCTCGGTTGCCTGGGAACGTTTCATTCAGTACTACCATATTCAAGTTTTATTTTTGTGGCCACCCTTTCAATTATAATAATTGTTTTTGCAAACGGTCGTGGATTTATTTCGAAAATACTAAAAAATAAATTATTAGTCTACCTTGGAACTATTTCATATTCGATATATTTGGTACATTTTGTTTTATTCTATGTGGTTCGTGACAATTTGAAGCTATTTCCAAATGAAGGCGTGGCACTTATTATTTTCTTGGCTTTGGTTATTTTATTTTCACATTTATCATATGAATTTGTTGAAAAACCTAGTATAAAATATTTCCGTGGTTTCAAAAATGATGAGCGAGAATTCAAAATAAGATTTGTATACGCATCCTGTATTTGTTTATCTTTCTTTGGATTTTTTATTGCATTTTCAGCTGTCGATAACATCAAGAAGGATCGACATAAACTGGAGAAATTATTACAAAAAGTTGATGATGCAAATCGAAAACCTATTTATTTACGGTCCGGATCCGATTTCGTCGATGTTTATAAACTTGGAAGAAATTTTCTCTTCGTATATCCAAATTGCGGCCTCAAAACTATCAGGCGAAGTTATGTACTAGAGTCCTTTGATAAGGTGGAGGGTAAGGTGGACAGGAAAATGGTTAGAACAAATCCTATCTTGAACAAGTTCGGATCCGTCTGCGCGGGCCTTGCCATTGCGCCGAAAGGAACAGATTGGGTGACAATCAGACGTGTCTCTCTCCGAGGGGAGCCGAAAATGACAACAGATAAAATCATGATCGCCGACAAATAGGCGGGTCTGACAAGATCGCTCTAGCGAAGCTTCTCACGTACCAGATAGGCGGGGCGCTTTTCCATTCGTTCAATCATGCGGATAAGGTATTCGCCTATCACCCCTAATGAAAACATGATGAGCCCACCCAGTGTTAACGTGACCACCATGAGAGATGTCCAACCGGGAACCGTCTGGTCTTTCCAGAAGTACGACAGCACCAACCATCCTCCGTAAAGAAGGCTTAGGCAGGAAATCGTCATTCCTAACATCGCAAGACCGCGTAATACGAGTGATGAATTGCCAAAAATCAAGTTGGAAAACTGGCGTAGGCGCTTTCGCAGACTGAAAGCAGAACGACCGTGTTGGCGTGGATGATGCGTAATCTGGACCTGCACCAGGTCTCTTGTAGCTTGAAGCATTAAGGCAGGAATGAAGGGGTGCGTGGTCTCTATTGCTGTCATGTGTGCGACAACATTTGCGCGGAAAAGTTTGAAAGGTGACATACAAATTCCGGGCGGTACGCCAAGAACTTTCGCATCAAAATAGCGTTTCATGCGGCTGGTGATATGCTGCATAACAGAATGCTTCTTTCGATTTGAAAACGCACCTATGACCACATCATGGGTCTTTTTTTCCAACAGTATGGGAATATCTTCTGGCGCATGCTGCAAGTCATCATCAATGGTGATGATCCATTCACCTTTGGCTTGACGCAGGCCACATAAGACCGCACCCGCTTTGCCAAAGTTGCGCATAAGCCGTGTGGCATGCACCTCGTTGTGCTGTTCTGCGAGGGCTTTCAAGATCGGCCATGTTTCCGGATCGGGTGATGCGTCATCAACAAATACGACTTCATGCCCCTCACCTATTTCCAAGAACACCTGCCCCAAACGTGATACCAGTTCGCCCAAGGTCTGAGTGCTGTTGTAGACAGGAATGACAACGCTATAGGTCGGGTTTTGCATTATTGTTCTTCTATCGTTTTATTCTGTGCATCGTGGCTAATTTCTAGCAACATATATGGCATGACATTTTGGAAGATCGAGTAACGGAAAAGCTTGGTCAGTCCAAGCTTATAGGCAACGCGGCCTAGGGAACCTACCACCTTTTGTCGCTTACGAAATTCGGCGTCATTGCCAATGCGAGAAATCATATCCTCAATTATTCGATGACGTACGGTGAGGCGAAGTGGGCACGCTTTAAGAGCATTGCGAACCTGCTGCAGTTTCACGAAATTAAGACTATGCCATAAGCCGTGACTGTCTTTTCGTTCTTCATGCTGGGTGATGGACTTACGGAAAACGGATGCGGTGATCGATTTGTTGATAATTACAGGTATTTTGAAGTGCGATTCATAAGGAAAGCCATAATTGGGACATAAAATTACACAGACTCCATCTGATGCTAGATGCGCTTCTACAAACCTGAGAAAATGACGCCAATCCTCCAAATGTTCGAATACATTGATCGCGTAGATGACGTCGAAGTGGTGTTCTGGCTGGAAATATTCATAGCCGATATCTAAAATCTGGATACCTTGATCGCGGATGTACTGATTGATGCTGCCGAGCGCAGCAAAGCCGCTTCCCAAAGGCTCTATCCCTTGAATTTCCAACTGGGGATACCGCTCTTTCAAAAGTCCCATCAAAATGCCACTACCGCACCCGACTTCTAATGCTCGGCCGTTTGCCGGCAACTTGCCAAGATGTTCCTCAACATAACGAAAACCGAATTGCGCCTCTGCAATACTGATGTCCTTCTTGGGAAAATTTGTTGCGTGTATTTTCTCAAGCAAGGCAGAATCCGTCGTGCTTTCAACAGTCTCGGCAGGCATAGTATCGTTTTTCATTTCCGCTCTTTCAGCTATAAATATGATGCACTTCAGTAAGGAGTACCTTTTCCCAGTAAGGTAACACGCAACTGCTTTTGCACAGATGGATAAAGGCACCAAGATTCTGCCTCTTCCAGGCTAACAGACTTTGCACTCAAGACATTAAGTCGACGGCACTCTGCCTCTTTATCGTCTTTCGACAGAGCCAAGCCACCCGGTTGGAACGGATCACGAAAAGCGTCCAGTACCGTTTTAGTGGACAGCGCTGAATGCCCCATACCAAGCCACTCCATTTCAGCATGACATAGTGTATCAATGAAGGCGATCACATCGGAATCCAGCATCGTTTGATACTTCGGATTTTCTGCGTCTGGTCTTTCAAAAGATGAATTGCCGTGCCACGTGCTCCCGTCCTGAGAGATAAGCGCGCCTGATAGCACCGCGTCAGGAAAAGATGAGAGCCCCAAAGCCTTGGCGATTGGCTGCAAACAAGAAGCAGGATCGTGCGCCAGAGCTTCATAGGTCATCCAGTGAAACCCTGAAGCGTTGGAAAAACGCATGACATAGGCAACGGATTTTCGCCAACAGCGCAGAATATGCAACACACTTAATCCTGCATTGGCATACGTGCTACCCCGTCCTCCATGGATGGATGCAACGACAGCACGAGGATCCCGTATGATCAACACCACAGGCATACCCTGCTTCAAGAAAACAGGAATATACTCTTCACAGAACACTTCCTTACTACCCGCGTATTGCACGGCAGGTTTCTGAAATACCCCAGGGAAATGGAGGGCGCTTCTTTGGATAATTTCTGTCAGAGTGCCTCCCTGCGTAGGCAAATCCAATGCCGCAGGTGTGAGTTGGCCACTATACTCATGCATTCGTTCGAATACGGCACTTACCTTGGCATCACTTAAGTGATGTGAGGTGGCAAAATCTAAAAACGCCTGCCTGCTATAGTCTTGTTCGCCACAAAGATGACCGAGCGGGTAACGGGGTATTGATATGTCAAGATGAGTGTAAAAATCTTCTTTCACGGCTTGGTATAAAAAAGGAAATGGCTGCGACGCTGCCACCATTTGCGGATGGTTGTGGAAGTACTTCTCTAACAACGTTGTGCCAGAACGTAAAAAACCAGTTATGAAAAAGGGCGTCATGGCGCACTCACCGCGGTTTCAGCGGTTGCATGTAATCCACCGTAGCAGGGCCCAGATTGAACAACATATCCAAGATCGTCACGCCATGCTCAAAAGGCGGATGCTGCTGCGGATACTCTGGGTAACCACTATAATCCATGTATTCCAGCGTGATGCCCCGTTTCACGAATTCATCTTCCTGTAGATAATCTTTGGCTGCAGGTCCGCTCAGATAGTGGGTCGCGCCTGTTTGCTCCAAGAGCTGCAACACCCGTTCTCCCTTGTTGGCGGAAAGCTGATACCGCTCTGAATTGTCAAATTCAGTGGCAACGTGACCCAAGAGTTCCTGAGTAATGTATCGGATGAGAGTTTGATTGAAGTCAGAAAGAGCCCCCCACTTTTGTTCTAAGTAGGTCTGTTCAAGAAAAGGTAGATACATATCCCAATACGGAGCATTTGAATACTGTTGTTTAAGCAACGCAAAATGTTGTTCTTGCCATGGCGCGTTATCAATTCGCACCTGATTTATAGGCGTCAGATGATTGCGACCACAAGGAATTGATAGCCATTTAGCTCCCTTAGGCGTCTTGATTTTGTTGCGGTTTCGCCAACTGTTTTTGCTAAAGTCGACGTCGTCATAAAATACAAAGCAATCGACTTTCCGTATCAAGTCAAAATACCCTTTCCACGGAATGTAGCTGGATTGCAAAATGGCGACAGACTTGGACATGGCGGGGCATACTTCCTATGTGGGTTTTCCACGGTTTATAAATCAGAAGGAAGCAATTGATAAACGCTTCATCTATAAGCGGCTTTCCTGCGTACTAAGTTCGGTCCTAGATTTTGGCAGCAAGAACGACACGCCACCAAATGCTGCGAAGAGTACGAAATAGACACGATTAAGCAAAGCCACGGCCAGTGCAGGTGTAAAGGTAACTCCTAGCCACACCAAAAGTCCGGTGATCACACCCTCTCGCACACCGACACCTGCCGGGCTCAGTGGCAGCAGCCATGATAGCGCCGCGCATAATGCAACAGACGTGCTCAGCCATAGACCCATCTCTATATTGAATGCCCATAACGTGAACAGAAAAGTTACGATCCGTAAGGCGATCATCGCGAGGCTTATGACTGCCAACCACATTAAACGTGGCCAAGTTAGTGCTTGCCACGCAGGACCGACCCCTGCGAACCGATGTTGAAAATCTGGTTTCACACGTCGCCAAAGCAACGCTCCAAACGTGGCGAATAAGAGTAGTAGAATACCTGTTAATACCCCGCTCCACAAAGGCATGGCATTATATAAATACGGCAAATAAAGCTCGCGCCATTGGGGAAGTGCTAAGAAAAGAAAAACCGTTAAGCCAAGCATCACGAGCAAGCCGAAGATTCTCAGCGCAAACAAAATAATCGCCGGCTCCATATAACCTTTTCCACTGCTTCTACCGAGGGTCGCGACTCGATAAGCATCAACCCCCATATGCCCGGGCAAAAGCTGTGCCATGACATAGCTTTCTATGTGCATCCGAAAAAAGGCAAACCTATGTATTTGAGCAGCGGAAGGGCTTGCAATACGAAAGCGCCACATATCCAGAGCGCTCGTCACAGAAAACGCCATCATACCGACAATGCCATACCCCCAATGCATCTGCTGCACCATTGTCGCCAACGCCTGGAAATCGGCCATGACAAAAATGCCGACCAATAGGGATAGTCCAAAACCTAGCTTCAGGATTTGCTTACCGTTCACGAAGTAAACCGGATTGGAAGTGTATTGATGTAATCAATAACTTGCTGGCGGCCTTCCCGGATGGATTGCTCGGCCTGCGTTAGTGCGCGCCATTGCAATGTTAAGTCTTCTGCGCCCTGCTGTGCCTCTAAAGCCTGTTGTGCCTGTTCACTGGCTTGAGGCTCGCCTGTTAGCACATACTCATGGGCCAACATTTCCGTAGCGCAGACACTCTCGACGTGGGCGATTTCTTCCTTGGTTAAGCCTGCGCGAAATTTTTCAGTATTGTCGCTCAGAAGAGGTTTTGCCAGGTTTTCCCAATTCGCGATACGCCCAGCATTCGCCTTGGTGTCTTTTTTTTCGTGGAAACCAAGCATAGCTGGATCGTAGGTCACGCCCAGAAACTTGCAAAGCTCCACCAAGCTCGACTCTGGCGTTTGTACAATATCCTCATAGCGTAAACGCAAAATGCGCTCCGACGGCGCGAGGTAGCCGAAAATCTGGCGAAACCGTAGCTGGTCTTGCTGCCAGATCTGCGTGCCTCGGCGCACATCACCCGGGTGATTGGCAGATTGTTTCCATGAAAGGGCCATGTCCCGCGGATCACGCACGACCCAAACATATCGAGCATCTGGAAAGGCTGATATCAGATAAGGTAAGAACGCATGAATGCGATTTTCTTTAATAACGCTTCTCGTTTTGTTTTGAGCACAAGCTTCGGCATCATAAATCGCAGCGATGATGCCACGAACGGAGCGCTCTGTGGCAGACTGAGAAAGGGTTCTCACATCTAGTGAACTTTGCCAGACACCGAGTTGGTTTTCCATGATCCGTGCACTGACATCCAAGAGCCTCTCCCACGCCGATGCATCCTGTTTTATATCGCCAAAGCGAGTCATATTGAGTGCCAAAGTACGGATAAGATGAGAGGGCGGTGGGCCACAAAATTCGGGATGGCTATCCAGAAGCCGGATAAACAAGTTGCTGCCAGATCGCTCGGAACATAGCAAAAAAACGGGCGCAAATGAGGGCGTAGATCCTCTTTTAGGTTGTTGCATTAGAACGATCTCCAGCAGCGACAAAAAAATCCGTCACAGCGCATACGACCGCTTCAATTTCCGCTTCCGTAATATCGTAGTAAAGCGGCAAACGCAGTAGGCGCATGCTTTCTTTGGTCGTATTCAGATCCTCGCCGTGGAAAGTCCCATAGACCCTACCTGCAGGTGCTGAATGTAGTGGTATATAATGAAATACCGCCGCAATGCCTTGTACTTTCAAATGTGCGATCAGGGCATCACGTTCCAGCTTATCTGCGAGCTTAATCCAGAAAATATGTCCGTTGTGCTTGCAGTTGGAGGGCGGGCTTGGAAGTTCCAGCTGAGCAGCGGCTTCTAGCGGTTGCAAAAAGCGATAATAAGCCTTCCAACTTGCAAGACGTGCTTTGGTAATATCCTCTCCGGCTTTAAGTTGCGCTAACAGGAAAGCCGCATTCAATTCGCTCGTAACGTAAGACGAACCCATCCCTACCCATTCATAACGGGACGTTTCACCACGGAAAAACCGCATTCTGTTTGTGCCCTTTTCAAGAAGTATTTCTGCTTTTTCCACATCCTCGGGACGATTGAGCACCAGCGCACCACCCTCGCCACAATGCAGATTTTTAGTTTCGTGGAAGCTAAAGCAGCCGTAGTCCCCAAGGGTGCCACACGGTTGCCCCTCATGAGAGGCAAATAGGGCCTGCGCAGCGTCCTCTACAATCTTAAGCTTATGCTTATCAGCAAGGGCACGTAAGGCGCGCATATCGCAACTTACGCCGGCGTAGTGCAAGGCCACGATTACTTTACTGCGCGGCGTAATGGCTACTGCAACTGCATCCGGATCAAGGTTCATAGTGGAGGACAGGCAATCTACGAAAACGAGTTTTGCTCCACAGCGGGCAAAGGCCGTTGCCGTAGATGTGAATGCATAAGACGGCAAAATAACTTCATCGTCTGGGCTCAATTCACAGAGCAGTGCCGCCATCTCCAGTGCGTGCGTGCAAGACGTCGTCAACAGCACATCGCAGGCATTCAAATGCTGCTTCAGCCATTGATTACAAGCTTTGTTAAATCCACCACCACCAGCGAATTTTCCATGACTGAAAACCTGCTGCACTCCATCAAATTCGGTGCCAACTATTGCCGGTTTATTAAAGGGGATACGCCATTCGATCGACTTCTCTGTCATGATGCTATTAATATCCTTAAGTGCCTGCTGCGACAGTTTTCAGGCTATGTTCTAAGCGGATATACTCGCAACATCAGTCTAAAGGCTACAGGCAAGCCAAATTGACTGCTAAAAACATGTCCTGCACGCTATGTTCCGCGCACGTATAAACCACGTCTATGGAACATGAATCGGGGCCTATTCCTTGTTTCTTGCGGGTGTGCGGGGTGATAAGGCACTGTAACTTAAATTCTTTATATTGATACGAATGGATTAGAACTTGCGCCACATCTCCGCGAATACATCGCTTCTAACATCACAGAATGTTCTGCTGATCGGTGCATTACTGATTATCTTACTACATTGGCTACCCTATATTATCATGGGCGAAGGGGTGTATCTTACTATTCATGATTATCTCGACAGCTCTTTCATAAAAGCCAAAGTGCTTGCTGATAGCGGGCAAATTTTTGCTCCGTCATCAAGCATCATCGCCCAATACGACATCCCTCGCGTTGCTTTGCGTAGCGAGTTCCAACTTCCATCACTTCTGAATACGGTTCTCTCTCCACTGGCGGCACATATTGTGCTCACCCTGTTCATGCAAGTTGTAGCGTTCACTGGCATGTACGTACTGCTGATGCGGCGCATCCCTGGCTGTGGCAGTCCTATCGTTTGTATTGGTGTGGCTCTTTGTTATGCATTACTGCCATTCTGGCCCCCCGGCGTACTGGGCGTCGCGGGATTACCGCTGGTACTCTATGCGTTCTTGGGCCTTCACCAAGAGGAAAGACACTGGCACTTATGGGCAATTATTTTGCTCTTTCCCTTCTTTAGCAGCCTCATCACAGTGGGCTTCTTCTTTTTGTGTTTTGCCACGGGAATATTTCTTTACGATTTGCTTGTTCGCCGACAATTCAACCTCGCCTTTTTCTGTGGCCTGGCGCTGATGAGTGTGGCGTATCTCCTTGTGGAGTACCGCTTGGTGTCGAACGCCTTAGATCCTGTCTTTCCTTCACATCGACAGGAAGCTTTTCCGAGTTTCGTCTCATATGAAAAGGGATTGAGCCGCGCATGGGGCAACCTACTGAATGGTCAATACCACGTGCACAGCTTGCAGAGTAAAGTCATCTGGCCAGTCATATTGCTAGCCCTTCTGTTAACAGGTTGGAAACGGAAATTCACCGATACTCGGCTGCAGTTGATGGTCGGCACTGTGTGCCTTTGTGCCGCCATGTCTTTATTTCTTGGCTTATGGTCATCGGTCGCCATGGAGCCTATACGTACCTCTATACCGTTCCTTCTAAAATTCAATTTCAGTCGGTTCCACTGGCTACACCCATTGCTCTGGTTTCTTGCTTTTGCTTGGGCTTTGGCACTCATTGCACAACACATTCCAAACCGTCGCTTGGGATCTGCTATTCTTTTGCTAGCCATCCTAACGCAGGCGCTTTGGGCGGGGTATCAAAACCATTCGATCAAAACCGCTCAGAAGACACACGGCATCACCTATACCGCATTTTTTGCGCCAGCTCTTTTTTCCAAAATCAAGGAAGATGTGGGAAAGCCGCTTGACGAGTACCGAGTGGTCAGCCTTGGGATACACCCTGCAATAACGGCATATAATGGCTTTCATTCGGTGGATTGGTACCTAACTTATTATCCGTTGGAGAAAAAGCATGCGCTGCGTAGAGCCATCAGTAAAGAGTTGGACAAAGACGTAAATATCAAACGCTATTTCGACAACTGGGGTAATCGCCTTTATCTTTTCAGTGCGGCATTAGGTCGAGATTTTCTTGGCAAGCGCAAAACAGATCCGATTCCGATGCCGGAATACAACCTTGAGGAAATGCGTATACAGGGTGTAAGATTCATCTTCTCGCGTGTAGAACTTTTGAACGGGCCTCCACTGTTTGGCATGTATCAGCACGCTGATAGCAATTGGGATATTTATGTCTATTCGCTAGACGAATAATGACGTCTTTATGCCCCTTTAAACCAATCGGGCTTCAATGAAGTGCGTTCTCACAACCAAGAGCAACATGGCGATTTCCTTAAGGACGAGTGCAGCACAAGCCAGTACCCATAAGAGAATGATCACAGCTGAAGGCGTGCCAACAGCTTGCAAAATCAACAATACTGAAATGCCGGCGAGATATGAAACGTGCCGAAAGAGATGGAGTGCAATCTGAAAAATCCCTGTGGATTTATCCGGATGACCGATTGAAGCGATCGCACGTCTCGCAAAAGAGGGTTCGCTTTCCTCTTTTGAGCTCGTCGAGTTTTGGTAGTTCTCAATATTATACTGCTCGATGTCCCCTTTGTTGCGCAACGCATCCACAACGGTCAAAACAAGCCGACTAACGGGATTGAACGTGGCAAAGCTTGCGAGCCACGCAAGGATAACGACCCCCTGATAACCCTCTGCATGCACCGCAGAGACGTAGACGCCGACAGAGAGGAAGATCGCCGGCATTGTGATGGCATGCGCGAACTTATCTAAGAAAATACCCTGAAGGCTTTCTGCATTCGTTGCCCGCGCGATTTCACCATCTACACAATCCAGAACGTAGGCAAAGTGGAGCAAGAGAATTCCGCTCAACAATCCTAGAGTAGTGTGTTGTGTGTAGATGACGAAGCACCCCAGTAAGCCCACAAAAATCTGGATGAACGTAATGGAATTAGGGCTCAAACCTGATTTAAGCAGCAGCCAACTCATCCGAAGCGATATTGGGCGGTACAAGCGGCTCAGGTAAGGATCCACCTTGAGCTTATGTTCGGGAAAAGCAACTTTGCTAAACGCTTCAAACCCGTCGAAATCACTTTGTGTTTTCATGTTGCTCAATCATTTCATCAATAGGTCCGTCGGCAAGAATGCGACCGTTTTCGAAAATCAGTCCGCGTGTGCAATATGTTTTGAGATAGGCGGATGAATGAGACGCGAGTAAAAGCGTGCCAGACTCGCTTAGCAAACGTTGCGTACGTACCTTTGACTTCATACGAAAGTTCTTATCGCCCACGCCGATAAGCTCGTCCATCAACAGAATATCGGCGGATCGCGCCGTCGCGACAGCAAAGGCAATCCGCAACTGCATGCCCGAAGAATATGTCCTTATCGGGCGATCCATTGCATCCCCAAGGTCTGCAAATTCAACTACGTCTTCAATCAACTTTGGCGCTCTACTGCGCGGAATTCCGCGAGCGGCCATCAGTAAAGGAATATTCTCGTAGCCTGTCGCCTCTTTGTCCAAGCCAACATTCATATCAAACAAGCTGGTGACGCTGCCGTTAATCTCCAACTGGCCCGAGGTTGGCGCATAAACACCCGCCAAGACCCTTAGAAAGGTTGATTTTCCAGCACCATTTGCTCCTAGAATCCCGACACGCTCGCCATTCCTGATTTCAATTGAAATGTCGTTAAGGGCTCTAAATTTTTTTTGCGCTTTAGATTTAGCTTGACCAGATGCGGCGAACATCCGCTTCGTCTGTTGAGACGGAAATGACAAATTAAGTCGGTTGGTTCTTATTTTCGTAGTCATCATTACAACCAATATGCCAAGCGGTGCTTCGTCCGCGCGAGTAAGAGCAAAGCACCCAACACACAAACAACGAAAATACCGCAGGCGATCAACCAATCAAAAGGATTGATCGCAAACCCCAACAGCGGGTCTCTTACGATATGCAAAAAGTAGCCAAAAGGATTTACGGCTAGGATCAAATCCCCGACCGCGCCCAAATCGCGCTCCATCCAGATAATCGGTGTCGCAAAGAAGGCTATTCGTACAAGCGACTTGAGAATAGGCTGAATATCCCGGTAGCGCAACGTCGTGATGGCAAGGATCATACCGACAGCCAGTGCCGTCATAAATGTAATCAAAAATCCAAGAATGGAAAACAGGACACCTACTATGCTGGGCCAAGTACCCCAAAAGAAGAAAATAGGGATCAGAATTAGAAGGTTATGCGCAAGGATCAGGATCTCGCTGTAAATCAACCAAAGTACAAAAGTTGTCGCAGGCCAACTTCTCTGCAGCATGAATTTCCCATTCTTGCTGAAGATGGTACCTGACTTGTTCAATACGCCGGAAATAAACTGCCACAATACATAGCCTATCGCTAGATAAGTCATGTAAAAATTGTCCTCTATCCCAAACAAGTTCTTGTAGAGGCTACCAACGACAAGGACAAAAAATGCGACCGAGAGAGTGATCCAGAACTGCCCCAACTTCGAACGTCGGTATTTTTTCTTGATCTCATTTGCACCAAAAATGGTCCAGAATTCGTATTTTTTGAAACCCTCGAAAACATCTTTTACCGCGATCTGCATGTTCATCTCGAGCACCACTCCGTTCGTTTAGCTCTACTGACAAACTTTGTGTTCAAACTCAAGCCTTGGATCGCTGTGATCAAGATCACCGCCAAAAGCGCTTGATTTTGTCATTTTCACATTTGCTCTGGAATGTTAGCGTATAAACACATATTCGACACCCGATTGTCGCCAGGCACCTTACAGGTCGCCAAGGCAGAAGAATTTTCGCAGAGGATCCCAAGAGATGACCAAAGTATACGTCGGCATGAGCGCAGATATGATTCACCACGGACATATCAACATCATCAATGAAGCCGCAAAGCATGGTGATGTCACCGTTGGCTTGCTGACAGACAAGGCGATCGCGTCTTATAAGCGTCTGCCTTATCTCACATATGAAGAGCGTGAAGCAGTCGTCTCTGCCCTCAAAGGTGTGGTTGCTGTTGTTCCGCAGGAAACTCTGGATTACCGTCCCAACCTTGAATCCCTAAAGCCAGACATCGTTGTGCATGGCGACGACTGGAAAACAGGTGTTCAGTCCAAAGTACGCGATCAGGTTATCGAAACTCTGGCGCAGTGGGGCGGCAAGCTGATTGATGTGCCTTATACACCAGACATCTCTTCCACAAAGCTGAACAAAGCTGTCAAATCCCAAGGCACAACTGCTGACCGCCGCCGCGCGCAGTTCAAGCGTCTTGTGCACTCCAAAGACATCGTGCGTGTTTTGGAAACACACAGCGGCATCTCCAGCTTGATCGCAGAGAACCTCGAAGTTGATGTGAACGGCCAGAAGCGTTCGTTTGATGCGGTTTGGTCCAGCTCGCTGACGGACAGCACCAACAAAGGTAAGCCCGATATCGAAGCGGTAGACACCTCTGATCGTGCCAACACAATCGGGTCCATCTTCGAAGTCACAACCAAGCCGATGATCTATGACGGCGACACGGGCGGCAAGCCTGAGCACTTCGCTTTCACTGTGCGCACACTTGAGCGTCTCGGCGTTTCCGCGATCGTGATTGAGGACAAAACAGGCCTCAAGAAGAACTCTTTGTTTGGCACAGACGTTGCACAGACACAGGACACCATCGAAGACTTCTGCGCGAAGATCCAAACCGGTAAGAACGCACAAGTGTCTGACGACTTCATGGTCTTCGCACGTTGCGAAAGCCTGATCCTCGATAAAGGCATGGACGACGCGGTTGAGCGTTGCAAAGCCTATCTCGAAGCTGGTGCAGACGGCATCATGATCCACTCGCGTCTTGAGGACGGTCAGGAGATCATGGACTTCTGTAAGCTCTATCAGGAATTCGGCTTGGGCCGTCCTTTGATCGTTGTGCCATCCGCGTTCGATAAGATCACCGAGACAGAGTTCGCAAAAGCTGGCGTTAACATCGTGATCTACGCAAACCACATGCTGCGCGCGGCCTACCCTGCGATGCTTGATGTGGCGACAACCATTCTCGAGAACGAGCGTTGCTTCGACGTGCGTCCGAAATGTCTGTCAATCAAGCAGATCCTCGAAATGATCCCAGGTACAAAATAATGCTGGCTCCTTCCGATTATCTCCGCGTTCTTGGCGATGCAGGTGTGACGTTCTTTACGGGCGTCCCTGACAGTCTTCTGAAAGAATTCTGTGCCTGCGTGACCATGTCTTTGAAACCAGAAGACCATGTCATCGCGGCCAATGAAGGGGCCTCTGTTGGCCTCGCGATTGGCCACTATATTGGCACCGGTTCTTTGCCTTTGGTCTATTTGCAGAACTCTGGTCTGGGCAACACGGTGAACCCGTTGTTGTCACTGGCAAGCCCTGAAGTCTACGGCACACCAATGCTGTTGATGCTGGGCTGGCGCGGTGAGCCGGGCAAGAAGGATGAACCACAGCACGTCCACCAAGGCCGTGTGATGGTGAAGATGTTGGAAGATATGGACCTGCCTGTTGTGGTTCTCTCTGACGATATCGCGGAAGCGGAAGCGCAGACCAAAGCGGCCGCACAGCAAGCGCGTGACATCAACGGTCCTGTCGCGCTTGTCGTGAAAAAAGGCACCTTTGATAAGTTCGCCGCTCCGAAAGCCGAAGCAGATCTGCCTATGGGTCGTGAAGAAGCGATCATGGCAGCCGCAGAAACACTTGAAGACAATGCAGCGGTCATTTGCACAACGGGCATGCCCAGCCGTGAATTGTTTGAGTTCCGCGCACGTAATGAGGCGGGTCATCACCGTGACTTCCTCACCGTGGGGGGCATGGGCCACTCAAGCCAGATCGCACTTGGTTTGGCCATGGCTCAAACAGATCGTCCGGTCTATTGCTTTGACGGGGACGGTGCTGCCTTGATGCATATGGGCTCTATGGCGATCACCGGTCAGTCAGGTGCCAAGAACCTCATTCATCTGGTGTTCAACAATGGTGTGCACGGCTCTGTTGGCGGTCAGCCGACTGTTGGTTTTGACATCGACATGCCGACAATCGCGACGGCCTGTGGTTACGCCACAGCGCAGCGTGTGACGACCAAAGAAGACCTGCAAAGCGCGATCGCTGCGGCACGTGCCACAGATGGTGTAACCTTCATCGAAGTACAGGTCCGTCCTGGCAATCGTGCTGATATTGGGCGTCCAACCTCGACACCGGCACAAAACAAAATAGCTATGATGAAATTCCTTGGTGTGGAGTAACACGCATGACTAAAATTCTATCTGGGATCGGATCACTGTCTCAACTGTCCGACATTCGTGCGGCATTTGATGCGAAGACTGTCATGCTTGTGACAGGCAAGGCCTCTTATGCGGCAAGCGGTGCCAAAAGCATCGTTGATGCGGCGCTGCAAGACGACAACGTCGTGCAGTTTAGTGATTTCGATGTGAACCCCAAGATAGAAGATGCAGAACGTGGTGTTGCCATAGCCAAAGAAGCGGGCGTTGATCTGATCGTCGGCGTCGGTGGCGGCAGCGTCATGGACATGGCCAAGCTGATCAAAGCCTTCTACACGGCACCTGAAAAATCCAAAGAGCTTGCCAAAGGCGAGCTTGCGATGACCGATCCGGGCATCCCTATGGTTCTGGTGCCGACGACCGCAGGCTCGGGCAGTGAAGCGACGCACTTTGCCGTGGTTTACATCGGCCTCGACAAATACTCTCTCGCCTCGCAACTCCTTCTGCCAGATGGGGTTATTCTGGATGGCTCTTTGATTGCCTCCGCATCGCCTTATCAAATGGCATGCAACGGTCTGGATGCATTGGCGCAAGCCATTGAAAGTGCATGGGCCGCAGGCTCAACCGAGGAAAGCCGCGCGTATTCTTTCCGCGCGGTGTCCCTGTGTGCGAAATACCTCAAGGATGTCTTGGCACCCGGTGCAGGCGAAGACGCACTACAAGGCATGATGGAAGCCTCCAACTTGGCGGGCAAAGCCATCAACATCTCAAAGACCACCGCAGCCCATGCATGGTCTTACGCCATCACCAGCCACCACGGTGTGCCACATGGCCACGCGGTCTGGCTGACCTTGCCGCGTATCTTTGAAATGCATGCAACGGCCTCGGCTGATGTAGTCACAGACCCGCGTGGCATGGAGCACTTCACAGCGATCATGGCGCGTCTGATGGACATCTGGGGCATCACATCGCCGGCCGATAGCGCGGCGCATCTGAAGGCGTATCTCACAGAAATCAACGTCGAAAGCGACATGGCAGCCATCGGTGCGGACACCGCTGAAAAGCGCGCCTTCCTGTCCAAACAGGTGAACATGCAGCGCATGTCCAACAACCCTGTTGGCCTGACGCAAACGCATATGGATCAGATTTTCAATCTGTAACAGAGCAGCGGTTATCGCAGTCTTTTGAAGACCGTTTGAAGCATGATCAAAACATCAAAGCACAGTGTGCGCTTTGATTGATAGATCATATCGAGCTTGGCTTTTCTGGGGATACATCGGCGGCAATAAATGGCGTCGGTTTCCTCGGAGTTTTGGGTGCGCGCCAAAAGGTATTCTTCGTGCTTGTTGAAATAGACCGACGCAAGTCCGGTAATTCCGGGTCGTGATTTTAGCACTGGCCCGTAGATGTCAGGAAACCGCTCCACGTATTGGCGCAGTGGCGGTCGTGGCCCGACAAAACTGATGTCGCCCTTTAGGACGTTCCAAAGCTGCGGTAACTCGTCGATACGTTTGGCGCGGATAAAGACACCCGTTCGTGTAATGCGCGCAGACTTGTCACCGCCCGAAACACCCGCGTCATACGAAACGGTTTTCATCGTTCTAAACTTGAGCAGCTGAAAACCCCTTGTTGGTGTCTGCATTCGCTCGGAGAGATAAAACACCGGACGGCCATCCAGACACAGGATCAGCACACTTACCACGATGAGGACGGGGCTCAGCACGAGCGCAAGAAGCACGGCACAGGTAAGATCGAAGACGCGTTTGGAATAGGTCATGTGTTCAGCGTGGTCTTCCATTGCGTGATCATGTCGTCCGGCATGTTTTCTGAGGGCGCAAAAGAATGCAACGCACAAAGCTGGCGACAGTCGAGTAAAATGTTCTGAAGGCGCTCATCCGCCCCTTTGCGCGAGACCCAAGGATGCCCAAGTACGTCGGCCAAGGCATCCATACTCACAGCCTGAGGCACCGCAATGTTCAAACTCACCGGTAGCGTCTCTGGATACAGCGCCAGCCTCTCAAGCACACGCGCAAGGCTCTCTGGTCCAATGTAGGACCGTCTTGGGCCGTGGCCGTCTTCAAAGATATCAATCGTAACGGCTGCGTCAGGGTCTGATCGGGCGATGTTGAGCAAAAGCGCATCCGCACCGGCCACATTGCCGATCCGCAGACAGCAGATTTCCAGCTTATCGCTGCGCCAGCTGTCACAGGCGCGCTCCATCTCAAGCTTTGCGCGCCCATAATCATTCACTGGCACACAGGGCGCATCTTCAGAAAAGGCCTGTCCATCCCCAAGCCCATAAACGGCCGAGGAAGAGGCCAGCAAAACTCGTGGTATCTGCGCATGGGTCGCGGCGTTTAGGCAGGCCTGTGCAATCGTTGTGTTCAAAGAGAGATCATTGCCCTCACCGGGCGTGACCCCGGCTAGAACGATCATTGTCTTGATCGCACCATACTGCTGGATCCACTCACACAAGGCCTCCGGCCCAGCCATGGGATCCCAGTGAAGATGGCTGATGTCCGTCGGATCGCCTGCCTGACGGCCTTGAAACACCACATGCATCGCAGGATCAAACCTGCGGGCCCAGAGACCTGCAACCATCTGCCCCACACGCCCAGAGGCACCAACAAGAAGAACTGTTTCTCTCACGCTCATGATGTCGCCCTACATAGAGCAATCAGCCCGACTTTGAAGGGGTATCGCCGCGCCAGATCAGCTCTGGTTTTGAACCTTCAAGGGAAAGCCTTCAATGCGATTGGCAATCAAGCGTCGCAGGGCCGCAGTATCCGAGCTGTCCAACACTTTTGAAAGCTCTTTAAGCATGCCAACCACTTCGATCTGGCTGAGCATCGTTTCCTCTGCACGCAGGATTTTTTCGTGTGGCGTCGCGCGCAGACTTTTATCGTCGATCAAGAGCTCTTCGAACAGCTTCTCACCGGGGCGCAGCCCTGTGATCTTGATCTCGATATCGCCCTTGCCCTTTTCACGCACAGAACGCCCCGACATCTCGATCATGCGGCGCGCAATATCGAGGATTTTCATCGGCTCGCCCATATCCAGAACAAAGACGTCTCCACCCGTGGCATAAGCCCCCGCCAGCAGCACCAAACGCGCAGCTTCGGGAATGGTCATGAAAAAACGCGTCACCTCTGAATCGGTCACCGTCACCGGACCCCCACGACGGATTTGCTGCTCAAAGAGCGGCAAGACAGAGCCAGACGAACCCAAGACATTGCCAAAGCGCACCATCGAAAAATTGGTGCTTGTGCTGCGTGTTTGCAAATCCTGCACGACCAACTCGGCCATACGTTTGGTGGCCCCCATCACATTCGTCGGGCGCACGGCCTTATCCGTGGAAATCAGAATGAAACGCTCACACCCCTGCGCCATCGCCGCTTCGGCCACAACTTGCGTGCCAAACACATTGTTACGCGCGCCCTCTAGGGCGTTCTCTTCCACAAGGGGCACATGCTTATAAGCGGCCGCATGCAAAACGATTTCTGTTTTTGTCTGAGACATCACATCTGCCACACGCTGGGCATCCGTGACGGACCCTAAGTGCGACGTCACCTCGATCCCCCATTGCGCCGCTAAAGGACGCAACTCGCGATCAATCTGATAAAGCGCAAATTCAGAACTCTCGAAGAGCACGATATGCGCAGGCGCCGTGCCAACCAGCTGACGACACAGCTCGGCCCCGATAGATCCCCCTGCCCCCGTCACCATCACAGTGCGACCTGCATAGGCTTTGGCCACGTCAGGGCTGTCCAAATCGACCTTATCGCGTCCCAGCAAAGCATCTGGCGAGAAGGTGCGCAGATCAGCGCCCGCACTTTTGCCTGTGATCAAATCCACATAAGAGGGCAGCACTTGCACCTCGCATTCCAGATCCTCCAAAGAGGCGAGAACACTGCGCTGACGCTCGCGCGAGATCGAGGGCATCGCCAGCAATACCCGTTCGATCTTTTTACGCTCAACAAGGCCACGCAGCACATCAGGCGATTGCACATGCAGACCTGTCACGATCAACCCACGCAGTGCTGGATTGTCATCGACGAATAACTTCGGTGCCAGTTCGGTAGATTGGCGTAAGGCAGACGCCAGCTGAATGCCCGCAGCCCCCGCGCCGTAAATGGCGACTGGAATTTTCTGCGCGCTCAAAGTGGCGAGAACCGCCAGACAACCCAACACGCTCATGCGCAAGGACAGCAGCGCACAGAAGAGCAGCACGCCAAAGATCAAAGGAACAGAGCGCGGCACCCAAGCATCCAGCAGATAACTCAGCACAATCGCCCCCACCATCAAGGCCGCCGCCACCACGCCAATGCGCAACATTGCATTACGCTCAAGTGCGTGCAGTTTGATCCGGTGGAGCTGCGTCGCATAAATCACCCCAAGGCCAAGAGCGCTCATCAATCCGAACAGCCACAAAGAGGGAACGGTGTACTCAAAAGGGGTCAGCGTGCTCAAGCGCAACGCAAAAGCCAGATACAGGCAGATCGGCACCAAAGCAGTATCGAGCACCAGCCAAAAGGCCTGCTTTGTGCTCCGTGAAAGGCTCATTAAAAAGAGATACATTGAGGTCGTCCAAAGGCTTCGTTTAAAAATCAATACCCTAGAGTACACTGCCTGCACTCAAATCGCTAGTAAGCTATGCCTTACCCGCGTTATGGCGCACCTTCACAAACCCCACAAAGGCCGCATCCGCCGATCTCAACCGCGGCTTGCCAGAACGCGCCCAGTACTCGCGCCACTCTGCTTCCAGCACATAGATGTCCATGCCCAGTGCCAAAGCGCGCGCCGCCTCGATCGCTTCGTTTGAGAGGGGCGGTAAATGCAATCCATCGTCCAACACCGCATCGCGCGTCGTGAAGCGGATTAGATCGCCCTCTTCTTCAGACATCTCGTAATCGGGTAAGTGATCCGCAGCGATCATGTCGCGGATCATTTTGCGAAAGACACGTCGCGGAGATGCAGAGCCGGACTTCTTCAGCAGCACCTCCACCGACACACGCCATGATTTCTGCCGCCCGCAATGTTTGCGCGCCAACTCGTAAATCCGCCGCTCCAAAGGTTTGCGCAGACGAAAGTAATCCGTCGACAACGTCAGCACCGATTTACTTTCCACCGCGCGGAACAACCACTCGGAAAGCACCACAGAGACCGACACCATCCGCCCCCCTTAGAAGCGCGCACAATTTGCCAGCTCTCGATCAGACCGAAGCCTGTTGTGACCTCCTGCCCGCCAGTGACCATGTTGGTGGTGATGCGCGTGCCGACCAAACGCTCGAACGCATCGCGCAGACGTTTGTAGCCATCCCCAGATGTTTCGCGGTTCGTCGCCACCAACAGATCATGCGCCTTCAACGTCAGCGTGCGCGAAATTTCACGCCCCGCATTCAGCGCTGCCATCAACTGGCTAATACAGTAGATCAGGATGTCTTTGTCATGCAGCGTCGCGAGGCCCTTGACCGAGGGCACAACCGTGATCTCTGTGCCGTTATGTTCATAACTCAGAATGCGCTTGTCTGGCCGTGTGGAGAGCGAAAACATCGGGTGTTCCATGCTCGCCATATCATCCTTGGGCAAAGCCGAGAAAATATCGCAAACGAAAAAATCGCGTGTAGGATGTCGATGTGGGGCCAGCTCGAAAGCCGGTGTTGCCTGTGCCATGTGACTGCTCTCGTGCCGTTTGATCGGGCTTGCCTCATTAAGCGGGCAAAACTCCAAACCATCGGATTCGTGTTTTCATTAATACCTACCGTAAAGTTATCCACAGGCTACGTCTACGATTCGAGCAGCGAGTGTCGTGGGTTCAGAGTCGCTTTGTCGTGGTTCCAGAGTCACCCTATCGTGGGTTCAGAGTCAGTGACGCGAGCACAGCGGCTATAAAAATTCATAAAATCAAATGGTTATGAGCAGCCCCACTTGAGTGGTCCAATTTGAAAGTTAGTGCATGATTGGCCTTTGGTCCATCGGGATGATGGCCTCTGGCGCGGGCGGGCGGTAGCCCAATGCACTGTGTGGTCGCTTGGTGTTGTAATGTTTCCTCCAGCTTTCGATGATGATTTGGGCTTCTCGGAGCGAGTAGAAGATTTCACCGTTCAGCAACTCGTCTCGCATTCTCCCGTTGAAGCTTTCGCAGTATCCGTTCTCCCAGGGTGATCCAGGTTCTATATAAGCCGTCTTGGCTCCCACGGCTTTGATCCAATCTCTGACGGCCTCAGCAATGAACTCAGGGCCGTTGTCTGAACGGATGTAGGCAGGGAAACCTCGCAAGATGAACAGGTCCGTAAGAGCGTCGATGACCTCCGTCGAGTTCAGCTTTCGTTTCACTCGGATCGCCAGACATTCTCGGCTATGCTCGTCCAAGATGTTAAGCGTCCGGAACGCCCTGCCATCGTCAGTTCGGTGATGAACGAAGTCGTATGACCAGACATGATTGCGATACTCGGGACGTAAACGGACACATGATCCGTCATTCAGCCAGAGCCGTCCTTTCTTTGGTTGCTTCATTGGCACTTTAAGCCCCTCACGTCGCCATAGGCGTTCGACACGCTTGTCATTAACCTGCCAACCCGCGTCTCTCAGCAGGGCTGCAACCCGACGATAGCCATATCGGCCGTACTGGCGTGTGAACTCGATCATGTCCGCAACCAAGCGTTCTTCGTCAGCACGCCCTTGTGGCAACCGCCGCTGCGTGGATCGGTGTTGGCCTAATACACGGCAGACACGACGCTCAGAAACTTTGAACTGACTACGAACGTGATTGATGCAGGCACGCCTGCGCGAGGGGCTTAGAAGTTTCCCGATGCGGCCTCCCTTAAGATCAACTTATCCAGCGTCAGGTCGGAAACTGCACGCCGAAGACGTTCGTTCTCTTTCTGAAGGCGCTTTAATTCCTTGAGTTGTTCCGTGCCCATTCCGCCATACTTCTTCTTCCAGCGATAATAGGTTTGTTCAGTCACACTGATCTGTCTGATTGCGTCAATCCGAGGCATGCCTTGCCCCATCAGAACTTCAACCTGCCGTAACTTCACGACAATCTCTTCGGGCTTTGGTCTCTTAATGGCCATCTCAGGTCCTCCGCTTTCCTAACTATAGGGGCGGACCACTTCAAAGGGGGAGGCTCACCATCCAGTCATCACAGTTGGTGTCCTATGCTTGTACGGCTGATGCAGCTAGCGACAGTGTGAGTGCTAGTGCAGCCCCAAACGAGCATACCGATGGGAACTAGCGTTATATACTTTAGATACTAATACAGTGCTTTAGTATATTAAAACGTCACTAAAGAGTGTTATTGTGAATCTTTATGTGTTAGCTGTGATTCAGCAACAAACGAATGCTTGGATGATTGATACCCCCAACCTCTTCCACTGGGCGATTTCCTTTTCTACCGCCCAACCCCAATGATCCGAGAGAGCTGTACAAAGTGTTGGACATGTCGACTATGGCATGGCTACGGTGCTGTAATAACTAGGGAAAATTTATGACAAATAATAATAGTGCGACGGCTCTAACCGATCTGGCGGGCTTTCCGATGGTGCTCGCCGTCTCGGAAGATGAAATCAATCGAAAGTTTGCGGAAATCTATGGCAACGCGTCCAACGGACCTGAAACCTTTCCGCATATGCCATGGAAGGCCCTTAAGGGAAAGGGATGGGAGCTTGATGTTGACGCAGTATCAGCGCCCCACATTGATTTTAAGACCAACACAAAGAATGGCTGCGTTCTGCGAATGACCATTCAATCTGGGCAATTCACGACCTTTAAGATGGTCATGCCTGATACTGACGGAATGCCTGACCCTGCCGACATAAAAGTCGTGCCAACCACGATCCCGCTCGACGGCCTCGAGCTTACTGTCACGGCAACCATCAGCAAGATCGAAAACAAAGAGTGGAGCGATAAAGATTTTTCCGCACAAGCACTTTTCATGGATATGACCACGATCAAGGCAGTTGAGGTTACGGTCGGAAATAATCTTCAGTTTGACATCTCGGGCACGACTAAAGCGAGTCTGGAAACGCTTCTTCACGACAAAATTAAGGCCCTTGCAGTGGAGCACCCTAACCAGCTCTTGTTTGGCGCGGCACGTTTGCCAAGAAACGTCAAAGAGACCACTGGCCCGCTGGCTGCGACCGCATCAGGATTTTCGACGACCGTTAACAGCGACGAGGACGGCAACCAAAAGGGTGCTGTAAACTTTCTGCTTTGCAACAAATCGATGCCCGATATCCGACATTCCAACGGTGCAGGCGTCTTCGATCACTGCTTGCTCCATGGCGATGACAAGGCGACCCTTGTCATCTCTGACGCAACGATTTTAGAGCACTTCGTCAAACCCGCACTCATGTCTAACTGGGTCGGTGTTGATCTCAGTTTGGAGCGACACGGAACCGGGTCAGTCCCATCCAAGCTTGGCTTTATTGGTAGCTTCGACTTCGGCGTGACGCTAGATGGGCATGACCGCAGCGCCACCCTCAAAAAGCTAGTTGCGACGATCAAGAATGATCTGATCACAGTTGACTACAATTGGACGTCTTCTGTCTATCATTGGTCCGCGGACATTCATGTTGAGGTGAGTGGGACCCAAACGATCCAACTGGTCATGCAGAACGGAAAACTGACTGCGATTCCGAAAGCAGATAAACCGCATATTGCGACGACTGACACCAATCTTGCTGCCCGCATTGCTGGCGACATTTTTTCGATTGGGATCGATGAAATTGGCCGCCTTGGCACGTCGATGAAAGGCAAGAAGTCGATGCATTCAATAAACAACGATATCTTGAGTCACATCACCCCGTCACTTGGGAATTTCATTTTGCCGGGCAAATCAGTTCTACAGTACGTGTCAGCCCATCTGGACCGCCACCTTTATGTAAGCGCCACATACAAATAGGAGCGGTGACATGACAAAGATGGGTCGCTACCAAGACGCGCGCCGCACTTGGATGGACCTTTATGGTCCCATGCAAGATGGTTTTTTCATTCCATCAAACGGTAGCGAGACGGACGGGGGGTGGCCAGCTAATCCGGCTGGCTCCCTCCCTGAACCGGTCGAAGAAGCCCCGGGCAAATATGTCTTGCGCAGCCTAATTGTCGATATGACCGATGTTCTTGCCTGTATGGAAAAGCTTGGCGCATGGCAAGAACTCGAACTTATCGCCGATGTGATCCTGTTTCCAACTGTGGTGCACGACGATCGGTACGATGCCTTTTCTTTCGGGCTTGGATTTTCGGAAAGCCAGGTCCTGCGACTAACGGCGCGCAGCATCGAGGTTATGGACGGTAGCGCGCTGTTTGTCAGTTACCGACGGGATGTCGTGGTGGAAATTTGCGCCGGGGACGTAACTGGCGACATCAAAATCGGTTTCGAAGATGAAAACTTCGCAACTTTTCACGATGTGATTGGCCCTGAGAGTGGCGGCAATTGGACCCGCTTTGATGGCGCCACGAATGCATTGACTGCGCTTGATGACCTACCCGGCGGTGGTGTTGCTGCGGGGGACGACCTTTATTGGACCCTCATGTCTTCTTTCAATGTCGGCTCCGTGCTGGGACATGATCGCCGCAGTCTCGCGGCCACGGGAAACGATCTTTCGCCAACGGGCACACTGTCAGAGCGGCAGGTGCTTGCTGCGGATATACTCACTTGGGTGCATCGCATCGCAGCAACTGGTGCAGACCCGACCATGCACCAGCTTTCGCTGAGTTCAGCAAACATGGCCGGGATCGTGCGCGGGCAAGCCGCGACTATTTCTTATGTCCCTATGCTCAAAGCGGAACTCTACCATGATCTTGTTGCACAGCTCGAAGACGTCACGACCGACTACGAGACCAAATTTGACGACGCGACCAAAGCGCTCATTCTGTCAGAGCCGGTCGGTGCCTACATCAAGGCAACCGGTGCCAATTTCGAAGATCGCGGCGCGGTTTCTGATCAACTGATTGCGGATGCCCAGCAAGCGGTTCAAGAAAACCAAAGGCTTCTCGACCAGAACGCGGAAAAGGTCGAAGATATCACCCGGCTAGAGGGGGAACTTGACCAAGCGATACTGAAGTTCCATGGCGGCATCGACGATTACAAGGCCAAGAAAAAGTCCGATGCGACATTCGCCATTGCAGAAGCCGCGTTCGAGGTCGGCGCATCACTGGGTGCGATGGCCGCAGGCGATGAGGCGGCGGTGGCCGGCGTTGAGGGAGGCGTTAAAGCAGTTGAAACAGCGGCCAAAGAAGCGTCCAAAATCAAGAAATTGATCGAGACGATCAAGAAGATTGCCGCGATGATCAGCAAGCTGAAAGACGTTCTGGACGCGCTCAAGAAAACCAAGGATGCCGTCGGGGATTTCCGCAAGATCGGACCCGAGGCGAGCAAGCTAGGCGATGGTCTTTCACGACCAGATGTGGCGTCTGGCGAGGTTATGGACGTGGCCTATTGGCAAGTATTTCGAGAGACGGCTGAAGATATTCTGAAGCCGCTTTCTGAAATTGATGGTTCGGATGATTATCTGACAGCTTTGCGCCATCTTTCCATCTACGGTACCGCCGTGACCGCAAACCGTCAGGCGCTTATCGCGGCGCAACAAAAACTGCTTAAGCTATCCTTGGATGCTGCGACAGAAAAAGACATGGCCGCACGACTGGAAACCATCAGCAAGGATGCCCGCGAAAACAGTGCCGCACTCCAATCTGCTAAGGTGTTGCTCTATCAAGATCTTCTTCGGGTCAAAGGACAGGTTCTTGTTTATATGGACGCTCATGCAGCGGCCTATCGGTATTGGGCGGTCGAGCCGGATATCCCCAAAGAGTGCGTCCCTTTCCTTTCGGACAGTGCAGCGGCGCTGAAGATCAAACTCATAAACCTCTCAAAGCTTCGGTTGCAAAAATTGGAACAGTTTTTGCCCTCGCCAGAACCAATGCATGCACGGATACATATCGACGATCCCCGCGTTTTGGCTTCGCTGGCGCGCGACCGGAAAGCCAGTTTTACCGTAACACCGGATAACGCAGTGTTTCAGCTTGAGGAAGATCCAGGTCCCGGTCATCCTGCGGGCCATTATGAACGGGTACGCCTGATCGGAGAGCGCGTATATCTCAACCCAGAAGCCGTTCCTGACAAAGACCTGGTGGTCAAAATCGCTATCAATACCAACGGCCACTTTATGGACAGTTATCGCAGCCGTGGTCCTTATGCGTATATCGCTGACACCGCCGAGCATACCTTTGCCTATCGCGTGAACGACGATCGCGATGATCCAATATCAGATGCGCGCGCAGCGAAGGGATTTGACTATTTTCACCCGACGCCATTCACAACATGGACGATTACAATCGAGAACAAAGCCGAGGATTTGGCTTTGGATAAGCTGACAGGGTTGGAATTTCATCTTTTCGGTAAATGGTCTCCAGTTATCGATGAGGAATAGCGGATGAATTTTGCTGATATGTTCAACAAGATTGCGGATGATATCGCCAATGCAGCGAAAAAAATCGCGGATTCGGTCGCCAATGGTGTCGCCGAGATTGGCCTGACTGACTTTTCTGGCTACCGCCTCGTCCTTGCCCTGTCAGACGGATTACTGAACCGGCAATTGCGCACTTTGCACAATCGACGGCGAAAAGACCTCGACAAGCCTTGGAAGCTGACGGCAAAGGACCATTACTGGGAAGTCCAGATCGAGGAATTGGGTGTGCCACAAGTCGACTTCGATACCGATGTCATCAACGGCTGTCGGCTGATAATTCCGATCATAGGTGGGACAATCCGATACTTCGAAATTAGCTACGGTGATGAAGAAACGCCCAAGCTCGCCAAGCTCAAGGTTGATGATCTGACTATCACGGCAACCGTGGATGTCAGCAAGATTCGCCATAAGGGCTGGAACCCAAACGATCTTAACGCAGCAGCAATCTTTGCAGACTTCAGCGCCATCGTCGCGACAGAGGTGACATTGAGCCGAGACGTCGAACTAACGGTTGGCGATTCGATCGCAAAGGACCTCGCGCTTCTCATCGGTGATGAACTAAAACTCCAAGGTAATTCACATCCGCTCCAGTCTCTATTTGACGGCTTACTGCTACATCCCAAACCAGGTCATGTAATGGGAGACAGCACATACAGGCCCACCGGCTATACCTATTCAACCACCGTCGCGCGCAGTCGCGGCACCTATCAATTCGGCGTGCTGAACGTCCTTTTTCTGACTGAGGGAATAACCAATTTTCCTGACGGTGCTACCGCGGGCGAAATTGACGCCCCTCTGACATCAGCAGGTGACGGGCACTTGGTGCTTTCGGGCGCAACGCTTCTCGTTGGCTACGGCCTTCCGGTAGCCAACAAAGTATGGGAAGATATTCCTCTGCAAATCCGTCGCGGGCGCTGCGGGCATAATGCCCCAGAACTTTATTTGAACAAAACTTGGGGTTTTGGCGTGACGGTCAATGGGCGCGGCAGAAGTGCTTACATGGGCGAGATGAAAGGAGTCTATAGCCGCGGTGAAATCCGTTTCAAAGGATACTACGACACCTCTGCGTACCGAGCATGGCCCATGAAAGACAAAAAATTCCGTGAACCTGCGTCCATTGAGATTGAGGTAGATGGATGGTCGTTTGATCTTCCCGGACAGGAGATCTTCGTCTTTAGGAACATCCGGCAGGACGACCATCTGAAAGTACAGGTCGGCTTCCGCTAAAAGGACACCTGTAACCGGCGATGCACATACACATTTCACGACCGAAGCAGTTTCGTCATCGATGGTATGTCACATTGATAGCCATTTCATCGTTTTTTTGCTGTCGGGCGGGTTGGTCCGTCAGGCGTTTGCTGAATCCTTCTTCGAGACAATTGAAACTATTCCAAGAACGCAGCCCACAGCTTCAAATTTCGCCCGCCAAGGTTGTTAAGTCTCTTCTCGGAGCTATCGGTATTTACGGGAGGCTTAAGAATGAATCGACGTGCATTTGCAGCGAACGGCAGGTTTGTCCGCAGACTGTGAGTTCGGCCATCTAAGTTCTTTGCAGTTGCGGCGAAGGTCCGGTCTGACGGGCCGCACCGCAGCATAACCGAGGTGAGGTGAACGGCAGCAATGGGCCGTAATTTTGGGAGCCATTTTGTGTGTTTTCCGAAACCAGACTTTGGCTGCGATGCAGAAAATCGGTAATTTGGGCTCAGAGCTGCCTTCCGCACCGCAGCACAAACTCCTGATCCGTGACTGTTTGAATGTCGGCTTGCGCCGTTGATTCACTGGCAACTCGCAATCGCAGCGAACTTCCGCTTCCCGCCCCTACTGCGAATAAATTGAACTACAGTTAAATTCCGTTTTGCGGAAATCAGACCGCTCGAAGTTACTCGCCAACTCCGTCGGAACGGGAGCGGCTGACGCGCGGCCTGTCTCGACTCCCGTCGACGGGGTGGGGTCACTAGTAGGGGATTAGTAGGGGAGCGGAGTACAACCGAAACCAACCACGTGCGACAACATGCAAAACCAACTCGGCGAAAAGTCCAAATAAAGCAATCTGTTATGCTACCTGAGACAACTCCATCAACTCGTATCCAACCCAGTCCAAGAGTTTGGAAAACACATTGTGTCTGAGTTGGTCTAGCATACGATCGAGCTCGGGACGGGACCGTTTGGATCCACTGATCTTGTCCGCAAAAATACGCTCAGCGCCGGCCTCTTTCAAAGCGGTTATTTGAGCGTCGAGGTGCTGGTCCTCGGTCGAGACACGTGCATATCCAATAATCATATTCTCATGGTATCAAAAACGGTTCAAAACACAAAAGATTATGAACCGGGTTTTTGAGCCCTCTAAAGTCCCTAAAATGCGAGAGTAGGGCGGAGAGCTCAAAAACGACCGATATCGGTAGGTCGGCCGTGACCAGGTGTTACTAATACGCAACGCCAGAATAGGATAAACCAGCCAAGCGATATCGAGTAGATCTTGTGTCCAATAAAGTGGAAAAGCCGTCAGAACAACGAAGCGGTGTCGCAGGTTTCGTTGGGCATGGCAGTCTTCAAATTGAATTCTGGGCTACTCAATTGGTGGACAATCTGTCCGAGCCAGTACTTTGACGCCAGTGGCAGGTTTTGGGACGATCGGCTCCATGGCATCTTCCGTAGTCTGTATCAAAGTCAAAGGCTTGAATTTGATCACGACGGGTTCGGCAAGTGATGCTGTTCGAAATACTCCGGAGATCGGAGTGGCAGAAAATTTGTCCCGCGCTCCTTTGGAAACAGCAATTGGATCTGCAGTACCAGCCGCCATCACGCTAAAGCGGCCAAATAACGATTTGTCCGGCAATTCCCGGACGGTTAATTTAGCTCCGAAATTGGATGAAGAAAATTGGCTCAGTGCGCTGCCTGCGTCTTCTAGCGCGCGTGTGGCCATCACTGCAGCGCCTATCGCGTTTGGCAAGTATTTGACGTAGCTTTTGGTATTGCTGTTAAACACATACTCACCTGGACCTTTATAGTCGTAAATAACAAACGACAGCGAATAGCCTTCTCCTTTGTTCTGGGAAAACTGGAATGCGTGCGCGATGCCGTCTGTTAATTCGTTGAGCGACATTACCGAACAGGAGGTGGCGCGTATGCCTTTGGAGAGGTTGACTTCGTCGCTGGACTCCACGTCCTTCTTAGAAAGAACATAAACGTCTTGATCGCCTTCAGTGCTTACATATTCGACTTGCTTGTGTCCGAGTTGAAAAACGGTGCCAGTAAACTCTTCCAACGTCCGGTTCAAAATGCTCGCTTGCAACGGAGTTTCAGCTGCACTTGAGGGTTTAATCAATTGGGACAACGGAATATTTAACTCCAACGAAGCCCATTCTGTCTCGTTTTGGAACCATTTTTCATCGGCAAGCGCCTCGCGTAGAGTTTCTGGATCAGCTTTGACTTTTGCGCTGCCGGACGGCGTTCCTGTTTGGGCTTCAGCTGCCAGCGCACAAAGACATAGCACGAGCGCACCAAACACTTGTATAATCGCATAGTTCATTTAAATAGTCCTTGTTTGAAATCTGGGGCTGCAGTTTGTAGCGCGAGGGCAGGGTCCAGCGCGCGAGTAAGGTTCGCGTCGGTTTGCGCGCATAGTAAGGCTAGCCCTGATTGTACTTTTTGGAGCTCGAGGCGCGCTCGACGTAGTGCCAATTGTGTTTCAGACGTTTCCGCTTTGGCCTGGCAGGTCTGGGACGCAGTGTCCTTAACTTTGCTTGCCGCTGAGCGCGCCTCACTTAGTCTCGTGGCAGCTTGAGCTTGGGCAAACTCCAACTGAGACAATCGTACGTCAAAGCTGCGCTGATTGCGCTCTGACGCAAGTGCTATCGCCAATAAAGCTTCTCGTGCGCGCTGTACTCGGCGCTGTCCGTCATTCTGGTCGACAATTGGGATCAAAACCGACACAAGGGTATTCAAATTCAGCCCTGTGCCAGGCGAGATCGCAGTTGGTAGCTGTATGTCGAATGAGCCAAACCTTTGTAGACGCGCCACTCTGAGCGCGCCCTGAGCGCCCTTCAATAACAGCCCATCGCGAAGCGCATTGCCGGAGCGCGTATAGCAAAGGTTTCGTGTCAGTGGTTTGGGCAAAGCGGGCAGGCTAGCAGATGGATCGCGCCCTGAACGAATCTTTGCGCTGTCAGCAACTCCTGCGAGATACAAAAGGTCGCGGCGGGAAGAGGCGATGTTACGTTTTGCGAATTTACTTTGTTGTACAAGCGAGGCGCTGACTTGCGCCAGTTCGTTAAAAGCCAATTTGCTGATATTACCTAATTCAAACTCAACTTTGGCTTCATCACGTTTGCACTGTGCCGCAGTCCTGCGCATGGTTACTTGATCGTTTGAGATAATTGCTTCTTCATGTCTAAAATAGGCTTGGAGGAGCTTTCCGGTAGCCTCGAGGCGCGCCAGTTCGGCCTGCACCGGCAGATAGTCCTCTGCAATCTGTAGTGTTTCCTTGTCCGTGTAAATCAGAGCTGTGGCTAGATCCCAATCAAGTGCTATGGAAGCTTCAAGACCTGACACTACCGCTCTGTCGCGATTGAGTGTGCTTTGTTGGCGAAGAGTCGACAAGAAACGTGGATTGCGTTGGGACTTGCGCGCATCTAGATCAAGACGCGCTTTGGTTCGATCCAGCTTGATTTGCAAAAAGTCAGGGCCACGAAGATAGGCCGATTCAAGCAATTCGGTCGGTCCAAATGCTGTTCCAGGATCTGGGGTAGGTCCATTAGAGAGAGCGACATAGACTTCATCAAGCTCGGTACGTGCAGCATCGACATGTGTGCTATCGCATCCTGCGAGTAACAACGTCATGCATGACAACATAGCAGCATATATGTGTCGGGCTATACTTGGCATCTATGCTTCACGGTGTGGCCACCACATCGCCTTCTTGTAAGCCGCTCAGGATTTCCACAAACGGCAAGTCTATGAACCCCACACGGACTTCGCGGCGGATCTGCGAGCCGTCCTTTGAAATGAATACATAGCTTTTCCCATCCTCTTGCCACACAAGCGATGCTGATACCGCGATAGCGTCTCTCCGAACCACCGAGCGAAAACGACATATCGCGCTGCCGCCCTGTAAAAAGTTATCGTCTGGATCCTCAAAACTAATCAAAAATTCGAACCGGTTTTTTTCCCACCCTAAAGCTCCTTGACGTCTTTGAGTTCGCAAAAGCTTCGCAGCAGCGCGATTGTCACTGCCATCAAAAACCTCTACAGTGGCACGGCGAAATTCCTGTGCTTCTTGTGCTGTAACCTCAACGCGCGACCAGTGCTGATTTGGTATTGCGATCGAGAGCAGGTGGGTGCCTGCACTGACAGTCGCTTCGCCTGTGCGGTCGATCCGCCGCTCTACTATATTTACACGGCCGTCAACCGGCGCAGTCACGAAGGTAGAGGCAGCTTTTTCCTCAAGTTCTTCTAGCGCTATGGAATGATCCAGTAGTCCGCTGCGCATTTCGGAAATTTGCAGGTTGGTTTCTATATCGAAGATTACAAGCTGCAACTCGGCGCGTGTCAGATCCTCTTCATCTTGCTTTAGCCGTTCAGCGCTTTCTGTCGCTCTGCGTTTCGCTAGCCTTCCTTGTTCGGCCAAATCAAGCAATTGTTCATGTTCCTTGCGTGCCGTGTGTAAAGACCTTTGCATTGAGGCCAAACCCATCTTCTGCAGTTTCCGGCGTGACTCTGTGAGGGGGCCGTCAATTTGATCGACACGAGATTGCGATATCGACAGCCGCGATCTCGCAAGTCGCAAAGCGCGGTCTAGTTCTGCGGTGTCATATTCTCCTAAAAGATCACCTTTTGTAACGTGTTGTCCTTCTGAAACATGCGAGATGATGCGGCCATCCAGTGGCGCAATAACTTGATAAGGGTCGCCTTGCTCGATTTCGCAAGCTCGTTGTAGCGTGGACGACAGATCAACTTTGCGAACGATGTTTGATGCATCTGCATAGACAGAGGCCACCCCGAACAGGAAAGCGGCAAAGGTGATGTTAACCGAAAATAGTTTTGTCTTCATAGGATGCCTTGGCATTTTACAGCGCGAATGGTACTAAGGTAAATATTATTTATCAAAATTACTCGACATCAATCTTGGGCAGGATTCTATGCTTATGCAACTCATTAAAAACTTTCAGACAAAACGCCGTATGATGATGGTTCTAGCATGCACTAGTGTGTTTGGACTTTCCGGTTGTTATGAAGATTTACTCGACACAGAGCCAACCGGCTCCTTTGGCTCGTCGACCGGATCATCTAGTAGTTCCTCATCCACTAGTTTGACCGGTTCATCCAGCTTTCCTTCTTTGCGTCAAATCGCGACCGGTTGCCCCGCAGCATGCCTAGATGTTGACGTCGCAACGCAGTCTGGCATCTCGAGCTCATGTTCCAGGGCTTGCCCTGAAACCCAAGCGGCAGCACAATGTACAGCGACCGGTAGCTACATCGACAGCTACAACAAAAACGGCCAAGCTGGCGCGACATCTGCACAACTGGCACAACTGCAAGCGCAGTATACTCAGCAAGCTACACTGACACGCGAATTTCTTGCTCGGGCCGGCTGTCGCTGACGTTGACCGCTTGCATGACTAAGTCGGATGAGCCAATCGTTCGGTTAGATAATGTGTCTCGGCAACTCGTACTTGGCGGGCAAAAGATTGATATCGTGCGAGGTGTTACGTTAGCCGTCGAGCGTGGAGAGAGCCTTGTAATTGTTGGCTCCTCTGGCTCGGGGAAATCGTCTCTGTTGGAACTCATGGGAACCTTAAGTAGGCCAAGTTCCGGGACGGTGTTTTGGGGTGCACAGCGATTGAGCCAGATGTCAGCGAGAAAGTTGCTGGAATTGCGTCGCAAAAGACTTGGCTTTGTTTTTCAAAGCGCCAACCTAATCGATCATTTGAGTGCTGTCGCTAACGTCGCGCTACCTCTCGCTTACGCAGGGTATCCGAAGTCAAAACGTGTTAGGCTTTCGCACGAGTGGCTCGAAAAGGTGGGGCTTTCTTCGGTAGCCGACAGGCCCGCGTCACGGTTATCAGGCGGCGAGCGTCAGCGTGTTTCCATTGCGCGAGCTCTGGCGGGAGCGCCGGATCTTGTGCTCGCCGATGAACCCACGGGCAGCCTAGATCAAGCAACTGGTCAGATTATCATGGATTTGATGGTTAGCCTCGTTGGCAATCAACGCAATCTCGTCGTCGTGACACATGACGCGTCTCTCCAACACCGGTTCAACCGAAGTGTGCACATGGCCCATGGCCAAATCACAGTAAATACACATGCGCCAGTTACTAGCTGCGCATAAAAGCACACGCATCGTTTTTGCGGTTGTTACTTTGGCGATTGCCATTGCGGGTGTCGTAACCAATTTTTCCTTGTCGGCGCGCGCGCTGGCTGCTTTCGATCACCAATTGAAATTACGCGATTCAGATCAGTTCATGGTTTCTGGCCGATATACCGACGCGCAACTTGCTAGTCGTGGGACCCATGACGGGCCCGCGCTGAGCGGCCAAATTGGGCCGCTCGTGACAGCGCTATTGCCTGCTTCCGTTGAAGTGCATCAAATTGCTTTCCGGCAAAGCAGTATAGATACCAACGCAGGTCCACTCCCCGTCCGATTGGTGCAGGCGAGTACTCGTTTTCTAAACACTATAGGGGCCACGCCACCTCCACCTGTCGACTGGAAAAACAGTTCGCAGATTTGCGCAATTGGCGCAATCGCATCGGACAGACTCAGTCTAAATGAAGGCGATGACGCCAGACTTGATGGCCGTATCTGCAAGCTTGGTGCTCGGTTGAATATACCTGATGCGATGCCATTCATGGGTTTGTCTGACGCTATTTTTGTGCCACGCGGTGTTTCAGAATTCGCGACCGATGTTGCAGTAGGATGGTCACTCTATCTCAGGGCTCCCGCAGGCACGTTGAGCGAAACACAATTGCGCAGCTCGATGTCGCTTATTTTTAACGTCGAGTACTTCCAAATTTGGTCGGGTGCAACCGTTGCAGCCCGCGCAGAGCGACTGAAAACCATTGTGCTATTGATCGCAAACAGTTTGGGCTTTGTCATTTTGTTTGTCGGAGCAGCTGCCATTGGATCGCTCATGTCTTTCTCAGTCTCTGAGCGAGCCAAAGAAATTGCGATAAAGCGCACATTAGGCGCAAGCAAACGACAAATAGTCTCCGAGATCATGTGTGAAGCCTTGTTGATCGGCTGTATGGCCATTCTGATTGGCCTTATCTTGGGGTATTTTTTGTCCCAAAGGATGGAGGAACCCTTACTTGAATTTATGCAATTGGGATCAGAACAAATTGGCGATTTGATTGTTGTGCCTATTGTGCAGACCGTAGCACTTTTTTTGATCATTAGCGCCTTGGCTGGAGCAATACCTGGATGGCGTGCCTCAACAGAAGATCCCGCAGTGGTACTGCGAAAATCATGAGTGAGTCAGGCGTGCATCTTCTTGCAATTAATTGCCGTTATCTTTTAGGCTTACGCTTAGAGATATTTGCTAAGATAGTGTTTATTGCTCATGACCGGAAATTTAACATAATTTCCATTATACGTCAGTAATGCTGACCTAGGCGCGCGCTACCCTGACTTGCGACTTTTGAGTGATAACAGCCTGTTCGCGGCACTTCACAGCGAGACCTGTATGATAAGATTGCAGCGATCAAAAAGCAGGCCACCAAAACGAGCAGGCTTCATGGGTTCCAAACTCTCATGACCAGTCCCGCACGAGCATCTGAGCAGCCCCACTTGAGTGGTCCAATTTGAAAGTTAGTGCATGATTGGCCTTTGGTCCATCGGGATGATGGCCTCTGGCGCGGGCGGGCGGTAGCCCAATGCACTGTGTGGTCGCTTGGTGTTGTAATGGTTCCTCCATCTTTCAATGATGATTTGGGCTTCTCGGAGCGAGTAGAAGATTTCACCGTTCAGCAACTCGTCTCGCATTCTCCCGTTGAAGCTTTCGCAGTATCCGTTCTCCCAGGGTGATCCAGGTTCTATATAAGCCGTCTTGGCTCCCACGGCTTTGATCCAATCTCTGACGGCCTCAGCAATGAACTCAGGGCCGTTGTCTGAACGGATGTAGGCAGGGAAACCTCGCAAGATGAACAGGTCCGTAAGAGCGTCGATGACCTCCGTCGAGTTCAGCTTTCGTTTCACTCGGATCGCCAGACATTCTCGGCTATGCTCGTCCAAGATGTTAAGCGTCCGGAACGCCCTGCCATCATCTGTCCGGTGATGCACGAAGTCATACGACCAGACGTGATTACGATACTCGGGACGTAAACGGACACATGATCCGTCATTCAGCCAGAGCCGTCCTTTCTTTGGTTGCTTCATTGGCACTTTAAGCCCCTCACGTCGCCATAGGCGTTCGACACGCTTGTCATTAACCTGCCAACCCGCGTCTCTCAGCAGGGCTGCAACCCGACGATAGCCATATCGGCCGTACTGGCGTGTGAACTCGATCATGTCCGCAACCAAGCGTTCTTCGTCAGCACGCCCTTGTGGCAACCGCCGCTGCGTGGATCGGTGTTGGCCTAATACACGGCAGACACGACGCTCAGAAACTTTGAACTGACTACGAACGTGATTGATGCAGGCACGCCTGCGCGAGGGGCTTAGAAGTTTCCCGATGCGGCCTCCCTTAAGATCAACTTATCCAGCGTCAGGTCGGAAACTGCACGCCGAAGACGTTCGTTCTCTTTCTGAAGGCGCTTTAATTCCTTGAGTTGTTCCGTGCCCATTCCGCCATACTTCTTCTTCCAGCGATAATAGGTTTGTTCAGTCACACTGATCTGTCTGATTGCGTCAATCCGAGGCATGCCTTGCCCCATCAGAACTTCAACCTGCCGTAACTTCACGACAATCTCTTCGGGCTTTGGTCTCTTAATGGCCATCTCAGGTCCTCCGCTTTCCTAACTATAGGGGCGGACCACTTCAAAGGGGGAGGCTCAGATAGATTTCTGGGTGCTTCTGCGATCGGCTCCAAGAGCTTATCATTTTTTGCACACAAGAACGGGTTGAATGCGCGGGCTTTGTTCATTCAAAAAATATCCAGTAGAATATCAATCACCACACCTGCTCCATATGCTCTCGCATGAACTCCAGAGCATACCCTGAACCGTAGCTAGCTGCCACTCCGCCCGAGGTGGAAACGGTGGGAAGCAGCCCTTTGCTACATTCTGCCCCGATGTCTGCTTTGCGGACAAAACCGACCTTGGACCATTTAAACCGAATGGCTGCTAAATATTCAGTGCTACAGACGAAGGTCCCACGCCAATCTACAAGAATACGGGCAACGTCACAAACTTGCATTTTTAAGCATCGCTCTCTATGCGGTAACCTCGCATTAGGGGTGAAGAGAATGGCAAAACCCACACAAGCTGCGTCCGTCAGTGACACGATCATCACCTGGATTGATGACGGCCGCATTCTGCCTGGCTATTTGGTCGACGAAAAGCACTTAATGGAATCCTGCGGTGTGTCCCGCACACCTGTTCGCGAAGCGTTGATCCAACTGGAAGCCGATGGGTTGTTGGTGCGTCACCCGCGTAAAGGGATGCACCTGTTTCAACCATCCGTCGAAGAATTCCTCGCGATCCTCGAAGTCCATGCCAACCTAGAAGCCCACGCTGCGGAATTGGCTGCATTGCGTATTTCACCTGCACAATTAACGTTCTTACAAAGTTCCGTCGATGCTTGCAGTGAATGTTTTGCATCCGGAAATCTGGAAGACCACGCGCATTACTATTCCCTGAACCTGCGGTTACACGCAGCCATTGCCGATGCCTCAGCCAACCCATTCCTGATTGACCTGATCAAACTGAACGCGCGCAAGCTCATGGCATATTATCGTCTTCGCTATCGCACTCCAGGCGCGATAGAACAGTCAGTGAAGGAGCACGTTGCAATTGCGGAGTTCATTGCCGACCGTGATCCAGACGGCGCGCGCGCAGCTATGGCGGCCCATTTCAATTATGATCGAGAAACGGTAATGCACATGCTGGCATCCGTGCGGTAATCAGGCTGGGTCCTGTTCGAAAAATCGTACGATCGAACGCGCAAAGGCATCGCGGTCTGCGATACGGCCAAGCGAGTGTTGCGCGCGCTCAGCAACGTCAGCATCCAGCTTGTCCGCGTATTCTTCGACCAACGCCGCTATGAATTCTGGTGTCATTTCGGGGTGGTTCTGAGTGGTATAGACGCGATCAGCTAGAACGAAGCCGGCGACGGGGCAGCCTTCAGTCGAGAATATCGCCTCTGCTCCGTCAGGAAGCTGCGTCACCTGTTCAACGTGCGCACCGTATTGCAGCAATGTTGTCGGTCCGTCATACCAAGGCGCACGCTTCGTAACTTGCATTTCAAGAAGTCCAAAAGCCCAGCCGTTCGGATTGCGTGTTACAGCGCCGCCAAGCGCCAAAGCGATGGCCTGATGCCCGAAACACGCACCGAACATTGGAACGTTGGCATCATAGGCGACGCGAATCTGCTTCAACAAGCGTGGTACCCAAGCCGAATCTTCATGCACAGATGCGGGGCTTCCGGTGATCAACACACCATCAAACATGGTAATGTCTTCAGGAAAGATGTCATCTTTTGTCGAATAGATATCCAAATCCCAATCGGGCCGGACTGTCTTGATTAAGCTCGTAAACTTCTCACCGTCTTTTGGGTGTTTCTGGGCGAAGTCCGTTTCGTCTGTATTCGTCATCAGAACTGCAATGCGCATTTTATTCCTCTTCCCCCCCTCCAATGAAGTTTGTGTATATTTATGAAGCTCATTAGTATATCAATCTTGAAGCTACGGAAAGGGCGCAGATGACTATCTGGACACCGACTGATAACGGCCACGCCGATCTGACAAGCCACGACACCTTTGTGGCGGGCTCACCGCACAACACGTTCAAACGCCTGCGCGCTGAGGACCCAATCCATTGGACAGAATGGCCTGACGGCGAAGGGTTCTGGTCAATCACCCGCCATGCCGACATTCTTGAACTGAACAAGAACCCCGCTGTGTTTTCATCAGAGCACGGCATCCGCATGGAAGACCAATCCCCCGAAGAGGTCGTCGCGCGGCGCACGTTTCAGGAAATCGACCCACCGGAGCACATGAAAACCCGTATCAAGCTGGCCAAGGCGTTTTCAAAGGGTGTGATCGAAGAATTCAACACCGACATCCGCGAACTCTGCGTCGAAATTCTTGATGAGGTTTTGCCCAAGGGCGAATTCGACGCTACAAAAGAAATCGCGCGCGTTTTGCCGATGCGAATGCTCGGTCGTATCCTTGGAACCCCCGAAGAAGACCTGCCTTGGCTGGTGGAAAAAGGCGATGCGCTGATTGCCAATACAGACCCCGACTTCACCGATCATGTTCTTGATAAAATGACGACGGATGAGTTTCGTATGATGCCGTTCAACTCTCCTGCGGGTGCAGAGCTCTATGCCTACGCCAAAGAGATGATGGACAAGAATAACAAGGCTGGCGATACGAGCGGCGTTTTACACATGATCCTACAGCCGGGCCCTGACGGATCATTGATTTCCGAAGCCGAATTTCGGAACTTTTTTTGCCTGCTAGTCGCCGCGGGCAACGATACAACGCGCTACTCCATCGCAGCAGGTATTCAGGCGCTTTGCCACCAGCCCGAACTGTTGGGTCAGATGCAAGCAGGCGGTGATGTTTGGGATACCGCACCAGATGAAATCATCCGCTGGGCAACCCCTGCCCTTTATTTCCGCCGCACTGCGTTGAGTGATTATGAAATTCACGGCAAGACCATCAAGGCAGGCGATAAAGTTCTCTACTGGTTCGCGTCCGGCAATCGCGACGAAACAGTTTTTGACGACCCGTTCCGCGTTGACCTTGCACGTACGCCCAACAAACACGTGTCCTTCGGCCAAGGCGGACCTCATGTCTGCCTCGGCATGTGGCTCGCCCGCCTAGAAGTGCGCATCCTGTTTCAGGAACTGTCAAAACGCATCGCAAAGGTTGAGGCCACCGCGCCCCACACGTTCCTGCGCTCTAACTTTGTGGCCGGCATCAAGTCTCTGCCTGTCCGTGTTACGGTAAAATAATCAAAAACGACCCAACTAGGAGATCACTATGGCCGACCGACTGAGAGCAATGTTTTGCGACCATCTGAGCATCATGCGTGGCAAATACCTACCCGCGTCGAAGATTAAAGACGATGAAACTCGGTTTTGCCGGTCCACTTTTGGCGTGCATTACGACCGCGATCTTCTGCCCGCCCCCGGTGCGATGATGATGGAAGGCCTTCCAGACATGGAATTGCGCTGGAAGCACGACGAAATTCGCGACGGCTGGGAGCCGAGCACAAAGGTCGTGCTCGGTGATCTCTATGACGACGCAGGAGAAAAGCTGGGCTTGTGCCCACGCGGCGCTCTAAAACGGGCCGTAGCAGACTGGGAAACCAAAGGGCTGAGCCCAAAGGTCGGGATCGAGCTTGAGGCCTATGCGTTTATTCACGACGACGACGGTAAGCTCATTCCTTACAACAGTGCTGGCGCGGTAGTTTATGGCACGGGTCCATTCACCGACCCGCGGGGCTTCAACGACAAGATATGGAACATGGCCGACAAGCTGGGCTTCCGCTTGGACATGATCACTGCCGAATACGACACGCCGCAGTTTGAATACACGCTAACGTTCGATGACGCTGTCAAAGCAGTAGATGATATTGTGTTGTTCCGTCAAATGGCCCGCGAAGTGGCTTACGGTTGTGGCGTTATTCTATCCTTTATGCCCAAACCTATCGCTGACTCTGGTGGATCCGGCATGCACGTCAACTTCTCTTTCGTAGACAATAGCGGCAAAAACGCAGTCGCGGGCGAAGGAGGCGGCGGGCCTGACCATCTGAACGATCTCGCCAAAGGCTGTATCTCGGGACTTCTTGAACACCACGGGGCCTTGGCTGGGCTGATTGCACCAACGGCTAATTCCTACAAGCGTCTCGCGCCTGCATCTTTGTCTGGCTACTGGAAAAACTGGGGCGGTGACCACCGCAATGTCACAACGCGTATCAGCTCCGAAGGCGGCGTAAAGGCGCGCATGGAACACCGCATGGCTGACGCGTCCTCAAACCCGTACACCGCGACGGCTGCGGTTCTTCAGGCCGCTCTGCTCGGTACCGCGCATACCCATCCACTTCCTGCGCTTGAAACCGGAGATGGGTTCGAGCACACAGATGCAACCGAGGGCACAGCCACCGACCTAGCTGGCGCGATCGCCGCATTGGAAGCAGACAAAGCACTGTGTGACGCGGTTGGCGCAGAGCTGACTGCCAACCACATCTTTATGAAACAACAAGAAGTCCAAAAGACCAAGTCGCTGGACGACACGGCCCAGCGCGATTTCTACATGTATTACGTTTAGGAGCAGCAGACATGAAAGTCACTTGGAGCCTACGAGACGGCTCAAAGAAAACCGCTGATGTCGCCTCTGGCACCAATATGATGGAAGCCGCTGTCGCAAATAGCATCACAGGCGTTGTCGGCGAATGCGGCGGCAATCTTTCCTGTGCGACCTGTCATGTTGTCGTTGATCCAGAATGGGCCAGCAAAACTGGCGAAGTGGGCGATTTCGAAGACGCAATGCTCGACGCCACCGAAGCAGAGCGCGCAAATACCAGCCGCCTGTCCTGCCAGATCATTGCGGACGACACATTAGACGGGCTGAAGTTAATCGTGCCAATCTGATAATCCGCACAATGATTGCGCATAAAAAAGCACTGGCTAAGGTGTTGGACAAGCAGTGGCTCGATCTTACGACGCCAATGGGAAAGGGGCTATTGGCCTTCCTCTCTACGCCTGCAGAGGATGAGTTACTACGGATGACTCGGCGTGCGAATGAAGGCCGAGAGGGCGCTAGCCACTTTCCGGTTGCTTCTCAACGGGCCCGAAACAGTAAGCGGAAGCTTATGCTAATCGCAGCAATTGGTACTTTGGGCTGATTGTGTTGAAAAACTCGTTGGTTTCAGCCTTTCGAAGAGGGTTATCGCATTGATTTTACTTGGACGTCTGTATGTCGACCACGATGTTAGCCTGTGGCGGGCACCAACGGCTTGAGTTTTGCGAGTTTCCGAAGGTTTTGGGCGATTGCTGCGAGGGTAAATTCATCTTGGACGCCGTATGGGCCGCGCAATCGGAGCCTGGCCAAGCCAAGGATGCGTTTGAGGTGGGCGAAGAGCATCTCGACTTTCTTTCGGCGGTTCTGTGCGGTTTGATTGAAGTCTGATGCTGTACATTGACGGGCAAATTCTCGGACGATCTCATATTTCTCGCGGTGGATCGCGCGCGCTTCTGTTTTTGGGCAGCATTTGGCTTTTAATGGGCAATCGGTGCAATCAGATTTAAGGGCCCGGTATTTGCGCGCTTTCCATTCTGGAGCGTTCCGGGCGGGATCGGAATAGGTGCGCCTCGTATGCTTCATCTCTTTGCCGCCAGGACAGATGTAGCGGTCGTTCTCATCATCCCAAGTGAAGTCTGATCTGGAGTAGTTCCATCAGTACGCTCGCCCTTATCAAAGACGGGAATGAAGGGCAGGATCTTACGTTTTGTGGTCAGCCAAACAAGGTTGTCAGAAGACCCATAGGCCGTATCTGCGGCGATCCAATCCGGCTTCAAGCCAAAGCACTCTTCGGTTCGGTCGATCATCTTGCGCATGGCACCAACCTCGGCGGTTCTGTTCGAGCGGCTGGCATCCACATCAACGATGATACTGTGATCTGTATCGATCAGATAGTTGGTAGAATAGGCAAAGAAAGCGGGACCTTTGCGTGCGGCTGTCCATTGGCTGGCCGGATCGGCATGAGCAGTGAACTTGGGCTTGGTTGTCGTAGCCGCACCAAAGGCCTCGTCGTCCAAGGTGTCGAGATATTCCCGTACAGCACGTGATGCATCATCGGGGTCGGTCATACGGGCTGCCCAATCATCAGGGTTGCTGGAGTTCTGTTTCTGGACATCAGCGCTTATCAAACTGGCATCCACGGCAAATCCCTGACCGCCCACGAGCCCTTCCTCCATGCAACGCGCGACGGTCGTCTCAAATACGTGGCGCAGAAGATCACTCTCGCGGAAGCGACCGTGACGGTTCTTGGAAAAGCTGGAGTGATCAGGAATCCGGTCCGTCAGATCAAGGCGACAAAACCATCGATATGCCAGGTTCAGATGCACCTCCTCGCACAGGCGGCGTTCGGACCTGATGCCAGAGCAATACCCAACGAGCAGCATCCGGATCAGTAACTCAGGATCAATTGAAGGACGGCCTGTATGGCTATAGAAATCCGAAAGATGCGCGCGGATGCCGCTCAAATCCACAAACCGATCAATCGACCGCAGCAGGTGATCTTGTGGAACGTGATCCTCCAGAGAGAACTCATAGAACAGCGCCGCTTGCGCCTCCTGCTTTGGTCCCATCATCGCCAAATCCCCCAATCAATAAAGGAATTGAATCAGCGATTGACCATTCGATCAAGCAAGAGTTTTTCAACACAATCGGCTCGAAGCATGCGTAATTGGGCTACCCTCTATTCTGAGGTCGAGCTCCCGATAGGATCACAGGATATCTGTGAACAAGGGAGATAGAAGATGGAATATTTTGCCGGAATAGACGTATCGCTGCGATCCTGTGCGCTTTGCATTGTTGATGGCAAGGGAAACGTGCTGCTTGAACGAGAGCTGCCTTGTGAGGTCAGCGACATCGCTGAATGCCTTCGCGCATTTCCCTATCCGATTGAACGGGTTGGTTTTGAGGCTGGTACGATGAGTCAGCATCTGTTCTTTGGCCTGACCAAAGTAGGGTTTGACGTCGTTTGTATGGAGGCGCGTCAGGTCAATGCCGCGCTTTCAGCAATGCGCAACAAGACAGACAAGAATGACGCACGCGGCATTGCTCAAGTCCTACGCACCGGCTGGTTCAGCCCTGTTCACATGAAGAGCCGCGAAGCGCATGGCGTCCGTGCCTTGCTGAGCACCCGCAAAGCGCTTCTGAAGAAGACGATGGATCTTGCCAATGAGGTTCGTGGGCTGTTGAAGGTTTTTGGTATTCGCCTCCCAATGACCGTGAAGCACGGCAGCTTCGACGGTGTCGTGCGACCGTTGATCGAGATGGACGAGGTTTTGGTCCATGCTTTGGTGCCGCTGTTGGATGCACGCGTCGCCCTGTACGAACACTTTTTGGAGCTAGATCGCAGGGTCAAACGCGCCGCCAGCCAAGATGAGGTTTGCATGCGGATGATGACGGTGCCAGGCGTCGGACCAATTGCATCTCTCACCTTCAAAGCGGCTGTCGATGATCCGACGCGCTTCAAACGGTCACGGACTGTTGGTGCGCATTTTGGTCTGACACCGCGACGCTACCAGTCTGGTGAACATGACAATCCTGGCCGCATATCGAAAGCTGGGGATCGAGATGTACGCGCAACTTTGTACGCTGCAGCCAACGCTTTGCTTATGCGTACGATGGCGGGGTCCCAGATCAAGTCATGGGGCATGCGTCTGGTGCGCACCAAAGGGCGTCGTCGCGCTGTTGTTGCCGTCGCCCGCAAACTCGCCGTCTTGCTCCACAGGATGTGGACGGATGGCACCGAATTCCGTCAGGAGAACGTAGGAGGCATGGCATGATCTGAACAGCCGGGCCCCAATCCTGACGGGGTCGTCCCTCACCGGACGAGGTTCGTGGAAGAAGCCGAAAATGTCTGCTGCGCATCTTGAAGCGCGTCTCAAAGCAAGGCTCTCCGCGTCCGATCCGACATATGCGTGCAGCGGTGCCAACACGGCATCAACCAGACTGCGAAGAGAAGCGTGACCCGGATGAGTGACAATGACCCGAAAGAAAGAAGGAAAATGAGCTTGACCCAAACACCCAATTAGAGAAGCCTCCGTTAGCTGCAATTTAAACCAATGTTTGCATTGGCTCCAACTTTTTCCCTTCCACAAAAAAATAGTCGCCATACCCCCGCCCGACCACCCGCGAAGGGCAGCCGGACGGGGGGGATCACAACGCCTCAGCCCACAGGCAACCTAATCCCCTCGACAATCTCCCGCTTCTGCGCATCAGATATACCCGCTGAGTAGAGCCCATAGGTAAGCTTATTGGCGGACCTTGCGGAGTGATGCCCGACCAGGGTTGCGGTGAAGTGCTCAGGGACACCTGTGCGCTCACACTGGGTGATGAACCACTTGCGTGTGGAGTGGAACACCGTGCCTCTGAGTTCCGGATGACGTCTGCGCAGGTAGGCATACCGTTTCACAACCTTGTCCACGCTGAGGTTCGGGAACAGCCTACCAGACTTTGGAAGAGCGGTATCCAACAGCTGCTCAAGAACCCCATGAAGTGGCACCTCCCGCTCTGCGGCCTTGGACTTCAGAAGTCTCACCACGTTCGGCCTGATGCTGACAAACCGCCCTAGGTTGCCCTTTGCTGTGATGTCCTCTGCCATGAGCCCGCAGAGCTCACCAGAGCGCATGCCTGTGAGCAGCCCGAAGAGTAGGGCACTGTGCAGCACCCTGTCCTTGGTCCTCAGTAACACGCTGACCTGGTCATCACTCAGCACCCCATGGGGATGTACCTCTGGCCTGTCTTTGACCTTGAGGGCCTCCCAGGGGTTGGTGCCTAGCTCTCCCTCCCCAACACACCAGTCAAGGAACTGGGACATCTGCTTGAGGATACGGGCTTGGGTCTGGGGTGCCAGGGTGATGCCCTCCTGCGCGCTGGAGATGGCAGCGAGCTGAGCTAGGCCAGCTTCTTTCCCTTCCCTATATTTACGCACATTGGGAGAGAGCTTAGTGATGTACCCCAGGACCTCCTTTCCATGGTTCAGGGACAAGTCACCAACAGAGTGCTTCCCCAGATGAGAGGTTAACAGTGACAGCGCAAAGCGCACCGACTTGTAGCTGCCGGGACGTAGCCGCTGTGAAGCCTCAGCAAGGTAGGCCTGTGCCAGCTCCGTTACCAACCGCTCACCCACAAGACGAGCACGCTGATATCGAGGGCGACCCACAGCCAGTCGAGGACCTTGGGTAGAAGTGGCAGGAGTGGTGTGAGGGGTAGCAAGGGCATGGGCCTGAGCCTCCTTGATGATGGTTGTGAAGGTTGTGTTCAGCTCAGCCACACGCAGCTTGGCCTCACGGGCATCTGCTGTCTTGAGGGATTGCTTGAGGGCGGAGCCCAAGAGGGGTTGCAGGGCCTTGGGGTAGGTCCTGCGGTAGACCCAAGTGTTGTGGGTCTTGTGGGCGTACTTAATCTGAGGTGACATGACGTCTCCTTTCTGGGGCAATTGCCCTGGTTTGTGTGATGGGTTGGGTTTTTGTGAGCAGCGCCAAGGAGGGGCAGGGACTAAGCCCTTCCCTGACACGTTCTCTCTGATGGTTAGCTGGGAGCGTGCTGCAGAACCCTGATGACCAGTGCGAGGTCAGGTTCTCCGTATTCTCCCGCAAGGGGGCCTGTCTGAGCGATCCCTGTGATGCAGTCCTCGAAGACTTCATCCACGAGGAAGCTGTGCTCTGGGATGTCATCGAAGCTAGCAAGCAACACGACACACCCAGGAGTGATGGTAAGGTCCGTCATCTCATGCCCTCCGCGTCATGATGAGGTCAGGCAACAGCAGCCCAAGTGTTAGACTTAGCGGAACTGGGAATGGGATAGGTTGCAGAATGCTTGGCAAGCCAGCCAGCACCACAAGGGCCCCTGCGAGGACCTGTGGGACTGCCAGTGAGATGTCCCAGCGTTTGCGCAGCTGCCACTGCAAGACAAGCCGAAGGGCACCCCCTGCAAGAGCAAGGGCTGTGAAGGTCGTAAACATAATTGGTCTCCATGATGGTTGTTATCATCATAGAGGTCCGAAAGTTCTCAGTTTTGGGACGGAGTGGGCCGGACCTGCGAGTACCCGACTAGCCAACTACCCGAGTACCCAGGTATTAAATTGGGCAAGTAGGCAACTAGGCTAGTAGGCAGCCCAAAATCTCGACCTAGGCTTTGATGCTCCTTCGATTGTTCATGTACTGGGTGCAGCATGGGGATACCCGCTTACGGGCCCCCTATGTGGATACACTCTAGATCTCCCCATATGCCCCTCAGTATTGACATCCCGAGAGTGTAGTAGGGGTTCTTGTCTTGGTAACATCCTAGTGCCACCATCCCTCTGGTCTTCTTACGGGTCCCCTATATGAAGAGGGTTTAGAGGATCCCCTTAGGGTCCTTGTGTATTGATGTTGTTCTTATTGATTACCCACAACAACATACCCCCACTAGATACCCATTCCTGGACTATCCTAAGCTCACATCTGGGGTGATACCTGTATGCTCCCTGAAGACCTTCTTCATGACAGCCTTAGCTTTGTGTGAGTTGTTATCCCGAACAACAACAGCATCATGGATGGGGAGGGCAACGATACCTTCCGACCTGAGGGTTTCCAGCACATCGACCAAGATATCGGACTCTTTACGGAACAGCTGCATACCAACCCCTGAGGTCATCAGTGGGAAGATCACGGGGTGCTTTTTCTCGACAGCTCCAAGAATATCTGTGAGGTTGATCCTTGAGGGGAAGTGCTTGCGGGCCCCCTTTGGCAGTCGTCTAGGAACTCCTGGACTGTTGATGATCGCTTGCATCACCTTCTTGATACCTTTGCGGCACTCCGCTGGAATGCCATATTCGGAGAGGTCGTAGAGGTCACCTACGGGAACGTGGTCTTGTGCTTGCGCTTCAGCATACAACAACAAGAGGCTCATCTGTCCGTAGTCGAGCTCCACACACCAATCATCCTCGATGAGGATATGCTCCTGACGTTCATCCGCGGACATGGTTTGCCAGAATCCACCATAGAGCCTGCCGCCTTGTGCAAAGTCTGAGTTGTTGAAGATGCGACGCAGGCGACGGTGTTTTGGGTCCATCTGGGGGTGACTACAGGTGATGTCCGCAGTGTCGAGCCAAGCATTGATGTCGGTCATCTGCTGACGCAGGGCGAGGGTTGCCTCATCGTCCTCGTACTCTTGATACTTGGCGATGCTGTTGGAATGACGTTTGGGAGCGCGCAGGATTAAGACCTCCTCCTCAGTGGCAGGGCCTAGGTCATCCCTCGTGATGCCAAAGCGCTCCATGCGCGACAGCAGCTTTGGACCTGCCTTCAGAATGGTTTGTTGTCCCCCTGCAAAGGCTACGTTCAGCTCTTCATCGACAATCTTGAAGGTGCTGTGGCCTTTCTCGACAACGACAAAGTCCATCTCAGGTGCTGACATCACGTCCAAGATGGCTGGAAGGGTTTTGCCCAAGGCTATCCCTTTGTATCGTGACTTTGACCTCAGGACTTTGTTGCTGAGGGGGAGATGTATGCTGTCGTTGTCAGGCCCTAGCTCTACAGCACAGAGATCACACAGGATGGCTTCAACCGTACGGTCATAGGTTACCTGGTCAGTGGGTCTTCGTGCTCTCTCGCGGGTTTCGTAACAAACCTCATACCCGCTCATTTGGACCTGTACTTCTGTGATGAGCGCCTTGAGCTTATCCGTCCTGGCACACAAGAACGGGTTGAATGCGCGGGCTTTGTTCATTCAAAAAATATCCAGTAGAATATCAATCACCACACCTGCTCCATATGCTCTCGCATGAACTCCAGAGCATACCCTGAACCGTAGCAAGCTGCCACTCCGCCCGAGGTGGAAACGGTGGGAAGCAGCCCTTTGATACATTCCGCCCAGATGTCTACTCTGCGGACCAAGCCGACCTTGGAGCGACCCAACATGGGTATCGGCGGTATGACACCCGCAATGAAACTGAAAACAGCTGCGTGAATTCTGCGGTTGGACCCCATCAAAAATGGGAGGATTACCTATGAATGGCAACTTTCAAAAATTCGTTCAAAGATTTTTTATTGATACATGATCAAACTTTTATATAAGCCATTAATGATGACTTAACGAGGTTATTGATGACGGCAATCCTTTCAGAGAAAATTAATGATGCTCAAGCCGCTATAAGTGGCACACTGATAGAAACACCCACGCTTACCTTGAACTCGGACAGGTGGCGCGCTGTCCTTCCTAGCATTGCCGGCGGCGCAGTCAAATTGGAGCTTTTCCAACAGGCAGGCTCTTTCAAGTCGCGGGGTGCCTATTTGGGCATCAGTAAATTGTCGACTGAAAATCGGGCCAAAGGCGTCGTCGCCGCGAGTGGCGGAAATCATGCAATGGCAGTGGCTTGGGCTGCACAAAAACTCGGGGTTTCGGCGAAGATAGCCATACCAAAGGCGGCTGATCAAATCCGTATCGATGGGTGCCGTTCAACTGGAGCTGAAGTGATCTTGTGCGAAGATATCGTAGAGGCCTTCGCAGTTATGGAAGAAATTTCGTCGCGGGAAGGGGCCGTGATGATGCATCCCTTCGAGGGGGAGCACATGACGCTCGGAAGTGCTACTTGCGGTGCGGAATTTGCAACAGCACATCCAGAAATTGACATGTTCATCATCCCTGTTGGCGGGGGCGGCATGATCAGCGGCATGTCAGCAGCGATCAAACTGGCTCGACCTAGTGCAACTGTTATTGGTGTCGAACCCTTTGGTGCCGATAGCATGTTCCGCAGTTTTGTCGCTGAAGAGCCTGTGCGCTTGGACAAGATTACAACAATTGCAGATAGTCTCGCGTCGCCAATGGCGATGCCTTATTCCTTTGGCGTCACACATCAATATGCAGATGAAATCGTCCGGGTAGAAGACGACGAATTGCGACAGGCTATGAGGACCTACCAAAACATTCTGAAAATCACGGCGGAGCCTGCATGCGCCGCTTCGCTTGCTGCGCTCACCGGTCCATTGAAAGAAAGGGCAACTGGTCGGCACGTAGGCATCATCGCTTGTGGATCCAACATCAGCATGGCGCGCTATCTAAATCTGCTGGAGCAGAAACAATGAAGATCTGTCTGGTGAACGCGGAGAGTGTCGCGCCCGCCGTTGGTCCCTACAACCGTGCTGTCACTCTTGATGATACCGTGTTCATCTAGGGCAATGTTGGGATCAAGGCAATCGCGCGCAAGTCATTCTGACAGTCACACGCGCTGATGGGCGATAAGCTTCTCGATGAACCTGTCGCAGGCATCAAGCTGTTCTAATTCAATCCACTCATCAGGTTTGTGTGCCTGTTCGATAGACCCCGGTCCACAGATAATCGTGGGAAGTCCGGCCTTTTGATAGACCCCAGCTTCAGTGCCATAGTTGACGGATTGGCCTGCATTCTGCCCCGTCATCCCAAGGCCGAGCCGAAGCGCGGGCGAGGTAGGGTTTGCCACCAGCGGTGGAACATCAAAAACTGTTTCGAACTCTATCGACGCCTCTGGGGCAAAGCTCCGCATTTCCGCTTCCAAAATCTTCGCCAGAGTGCGAATGCGCCGGACGATTGTATCGGCGTCCTGTCCTGGCGCGCACCGCAATGACCACATTATGCGACATTTGTCCGAAATGATGTTGTGAGCTGTGCCTCCGCCGATTTGCGCGAGATTGAGCGTCGTCATCCGGTCGCCCTCAGTCACAGGAACTTCTTGAGAAAATTCCTCGTTCAAGGCAACCAGCATTGCGCCAAAACGGATCGCGTATTCGTTCGCACTCAGCCCCAGCCAAGGCAGGCTTGAATGGGCAGAGACACCGTGGAATGTCACATATTCGACGAACGCGCCCTTGTGCTGATCAACGACAGCCATTTCTGTGGGCTCTCCGACGATGACGGCTTCAATACCGGAAGCTTGCTTCACAATTTCTTTGGCAAGATAAGGCGCACCCAGACATCCCGTCTCCTCGTCATAGGTAAACGCCAGCCAAATGGGGCGCACCAGATCGGCAATCGCCAGTTTCGGCACTGACGCAATCATCGACGCAAGGAACCCTTTCATGTCACATGTGCCCCTACCATAGATCCGACCCTGTCGCTCCGTTGCGTCAAAGGGAGGATGCGACCACTTCTGATCCTGGACGGGTACGACATCGGTGTGACCGCTGAGAATTATCCCGCCTGCGACGTCTGGTCCGAACCGAAAAGCTATGTTCTTTTGGGTTCCGTTAGGTCCGGGCGCGATAATTGTGGCGTCAGATGGCTCATCGCAATAGTTTGCAATGAGTGCAATTATTTCGTTTGTGCTAGTACCTGACACCGTCTCAATGCGGACAAGCTCACCAAGAATGGCTTTGGTATGCTGATACTCGCCCTTGCTGTTCTGCTGCATTTGGTCAATCCAATTTACAATACCTCATAACATTAGATGTTAAATCTATCGAGAGAAAGTTGTCTTGAAGCGCTGAGAACTATTTCTTTGCTATCACAAAAGTGGTCGTTCGCGCACCGCGCAGCATTCAGCAAAGTGGGCTCTTTTCTGCCGTTCGCTGCGCTTTGGTTGAGGGTCCGCTCAGACCTGCCACTTGTCCACTTCGCCATCACTCCTCCCAGACTTTCTCCATATGCTCCCGCATGCCCTCCAGCGCATACCCTGAGCCATAGTTGGCAGCGACTGTGTTGGTACTGTGCCCGAGGATGGCCAGGGAGATGGCCTCAGGACAGCCGGTGTTTCTCAGCTTGTCTTTCATGCGGTGCCGCAGGGAGTGCATGGTCAGCTTCTTGTCTGTGATGAATGAGCGAAGGCGCTTCATCAGCATGGCTGAACAACTGTCAGCGCCTCGGTCCTTGGCATAGTTTGGAAACAGGGGTGCCTCCGGGTCCTTACCTTGGGCCAGCTTTGCCAGGGCTGCGGCAGCAGTGTGCGAGAGTGGCACAGAACGCTGCGAGTTGTTGGTCTTAAGGCTTCTCCAAGGGTGGCTACCAGATGGAGACATTGTTGCTCTAGGTCACAGTCTTTGACCCTCAGGCCTGATACTTCGGAGACCCTCGAGCCGGTGTCACGCAACGTGACATACAGGGCCCAAGCCGTGTCATTACTCGAGAAGGCGGTCTCTAGGGTGACCACCTGGTCATCACTCAGGGGAAGCCTGTCGTGCTTTGTGGCACCAGCTCCCTTTATCTTGAGGTTGGTGAAGACGTTGGGGATGGTCAGGGAGTGCTCGACAATCACATGGTTGATGGCTGTCCTTACAACTCCGAGCATTCTCACAGCGCTGTTGGCTGAGACCCTGCTCAGCAGGTGGTCCCGCAGGTCATTGGCATCCTGTCTCGTGATGTCGGTCAGAGGCGTGTACTTCAGCTTCTGCTTGTCGAAGACGCTCTTCATGTCTGTGCGTAACCGCTCCACCCGCTGCCCAATCTCTTTGGCAGCCCTAGGACTGTCTGACTTGTAGGCCTCATACTGGTCTAAGGTCATGGCGAGGGTGAGGACGTCAGGCTTCAACTTGCCCGTGTAGACCTGCTGGACCACTTCTGTTGGCATCTTTTGTTTGTGCAGGTCTTTGCCCAACTCATTCAGAGCATCCTCAATAGGCGAGTACTCAGGAACAGTCTCGGCCAGCACCATCTCGGCGACCTCATCGCCCAGCGCTCCACGGATTATCTCTAAGCTGCGTTCTCTAGCTGACTTGTCTGCTTCATCGTTCAGCAAGGCTTCGATTCTTGCATGCACCAGGGGCAGGGCCTGCATGGCCTCTCGGTAGCTGTCCCCCAGCTGTCGATACAGGGTCGCCTTTCCAATGAGGGGTCTAAGGCGCTCTGGAACGTTCCTTCTCTAATTGGGTGTTTGGGTCAAGCTCATTTTCCTTCTTTCTTTCGGGTCATTGTCACTCATCCGGGTCACGCTTCTCTTCGCAGTCTGGTTGATGCCGTGTTGGCACCGCTGCACGCATATGTCGGATCGGACGCGGAGAGCCTTGCTTTGAGACGCGCTTCAAGATGCGCAGCAGACATTTTCGGCTTCTTCCACGAACCTCGTCCGGTGAGGGACGACCTCGTCAGGATTGGGGCCCGGCTGTTCAGATCATGCCATGCCTCCTACGTTCTCCTGACGGAATTCGGTGCCATCCGTCCACATCCTGTGGAGCAAGACGGCGAGTTTGCGGGCGACGGCAACAACAGCGCGACGACGCCCTTTGGTGCGCACCAGACGCATGCCCCATGACTTGATCTGGGACCCCGCCATCGTACGCATAAGCAAAGCGTTGGCTGCAGCGTACAAAGTTGCGCGTACATCTCGATCCCCAGCTTTCGATATGCGGCCAGGATTGTCATGTTCACCAGACTGGTAGCGTCGCGGTGTCAGACCAAAATGCGCACCAACAGTCCGTGACCGTTTGAAGCGCGTCGGATCATCGACAGCCGCTTTGAAGGTGAGAGATGCAATTGGTCCGACGCCTGGCACCGTCATCATCCGCATGCAAACCTCATCTTGGCTGGCGGCGCGTTTGACCCTGCGATCTAGCTCCAAAAAGTGTTCGTACAGGGCGACGCGTGCATCCAACAGCGGCACCAAAGCATGGACCAAAACCTCGTCCATCTCGATCAACGGTCGCACGACACCGTCGAAGCTGCCGTGCTTCACGGTCATTGGGAGGCGAATACCAAAAACCTTCAACAGCCCACGAACCTCATTGGCAAGATCCATCGTCTTCTTCAGAAGCGCTTTGCGGGTGCTCAGCAAGGCACGGACGCCATGCGCTTCGCGGCTCTTCATGTGAACAGGGCTGAACCAGCCGGTGCGTAGGACTTGAGCAATGCCGCGTGCGTCATTCTTGTCTGTCTTGTTGCGCATTGCTGAAAGCGCGGCATTGACCTGACGCGCCTCCATACAAACGACGTCAAACCCTACTTTGGTCAGGCCAAAGAACAGATGCTGACTCATCGTACCAGCCTCAAAACCAACCCGTTCAATCGGATAGGGAAATGCGCGAAGGCATTCAGCGATGTCGCTGACCTCACAAGGCAGCTCTCGTTCAAGCAGCACGTTTCCCTTGCCATCAACAATGCAAAGCGCACAGGATCGCAGCGATACGTCTATTCCGGCAAAATATTCCATCTTCTATCTCCCTTGTTCACAGATATCCTGTGATCCTATCGGGAGCTCGACCTCAGAATAGAGGGTAGCCCAATTACGCATGCTTCGAGCCCAATGTTCCAGCTTTCTGCATAGCAACGAATGGCCGCTTCGACATATATCCCCCGACATCAGCAGGTCGCGAATAAGCTAGATTGAACACGGAAAGCGTTCAATATTTCATAAGTAAACAGGAGGCATATATGCAATATCGGAGCGCGGACTTAATCAATCTGGAAAGATAAAGCAGTAGCAGGTTTGTCGCATTGAAACGGACATTCAACGATGGTCCCTGATGGGTTGCTTGTCCCGCATTTCGGGCATCAATGCTTTTTGCAGAGAACAGCAGGTGTGAGCACAAATTGCGCCATGCTGCGGCACATATGAAGGGTTCAAGACACAGTATGGCTGATTACTGAAAGTAGCCCTTGGAACGTGGAATTTTTGGAAGTGTCGGTTGTCTAGCTCCGCATCCGTACGTATTCTGGATCGTAAGGTGACGGCGCGATAACCTCTGCCGCGACCAGTTCACCGCAGAGGTCTAGCTGCATCTTGCAGCCCGCTTCGGCCAGTTCTGGCATCACGAAAGCATAGGCGAGGTTCATGCCAACCCTGTAACCCCAGTCTCCAGAGGTGATCGTTCCGACAACCGTATCGCCCTGCATCAGGGAGGCACCACCATGTGCAGGTGTCCTGGTACTGTCAACCTTGAGGGTCACAAGGCTACGGGTTGGTCCTTTTGCCATGCGTTTCTTCAAGGCTTTCTGGCCGATGAACGCGCCTTTTTCAGGCCACACAAACCTGTCCAACGCTGTCTCGAAGGGATCGAATTCCGTGAGCAGGTCGGCCTTCCAATGCAGGAAGCCTTTTTCCATCCGCATAGAATCGACCGCCCGTGCGCCAAAGAGCTTGAGGTCATGCGCTTTTCCTGCCTGGCGCAGGGCGAGGTATACTGCATAAAGCGAGGCGTTGGGTACGTGGATTTCATAGGCCAATTCACCCGAGAAGCTGACGCCCAACACGGTAACCGGCGAGAAACCGATGAATGCTTCGCGCACGGACAACCAGGGGAAGGCCGCTTTGGACCAATCTCCGCGCGCACAAGTCGACAGCACGTCGCGCGCCTTTGGGCCTGCCAGCACCAGGATCGTCTGGTCGTTGGTCAGGCTGCGGATTTGCACATCTTCGTCCGCCTGCAAGTGCTGCGTCAGCCAGTCCATGTCGTGGTATTCGGAGGCGGCGGCCGAACCATACCAAGCCCGCGCCGGGCCCCGATCAGAGGCGGGGATATTGGCAACTGTCGCCTCGCCCTTCACCATGCCGTGATGGTTCAGCATGTAGCCAAGGCCGACACGGCCATCTTTCTTGGTCACAGCACCGCAGAACATCCGGTCAAGGAAGCTGTGGCGATCCGCGCCAGTGATCTCGAACCGGTTGAAGCCGTTGACTTCGCACATGCCAACGTTTTCCTGCACGTTGCGTACTTCTGCGCCGATGATGTCAAAGGCTTCGTCAAAATTGAAACTCAAGGAGGGATGGAAGTCCGGAGACGGCTTGATGTAATCGACCCGCTCCCAGCCATTTACCACCGTAAACTCAGCACCTTCCGCCGCCATGATCGGCGTCAGCGGTGTCGTCTTGGCATTGCGTCCAGCCGGACGATGCTCATGCGGGAAGTGGAAGCGGAATTCGTTTTGGTAGTCTTCGATCGCTTTCAAAGCGGTCAATTCGACATTGGTGTGGCCGGTAAAGCGGCGCGGGTCGATGCACCATGTGTCATACTGCGCCTCACCGTGCACGATTTGCTGCGCCAGCAACCAGCCATGGCCTCCGCCTTCGCCTACGCCTGCGCGTAAGCCGATGATGCAAAACGCATTGCGCTTGCCAGGGATCGGGCCGACTAACGGCGCGCCGTCGATGGTGTAGGTAATGGGGCCGTTAACCACGCGCTTGATGCCGACTTCGGTCAGCGCTGGCATCCGTTCAAACGCGCCTTCCAGCACATCCATAACGCGGTCCAGATCGTCAGGACATAGGTCATTGACAAAGTTTGGGCTGATGCCGTCCATGCCCCATGTCTTGCAGTCTTGTTCGTAAAAACCCACCAAAAGGCCGTTCTTTTCCTGCCTTGAATAATAGTCAGAGATCGGACAGCGCAGCAGCGGCATCCGGTGGCCCGCTTCGGCAATCGCGGGGATGTCTTCGGTGACAAAATACTGATGTTCCATCGAGGTAACAGGGTGGTGCACACCCATCATCCCGCCGACCTCATTCACACGGTAACCGCAGGCGTTGACCACGATATCTGCATCAATGCTGCCTTTGTCGGTCTCAACCGTCCAAGTGTCATCCTTGTGCTGCGTCAGCGACACAACGTTGGTATGGCGGTACACTTCCGCACCTGCTTTACGTGCATGAAAGGCCAGTGCCTGACATAATTGCGCCGGATCAATGTCACCATCCTCGCCGTCCCATAAACCGCCCAGCAGATTGTCTGTTGAAATCAGCGGATGGCGACGCGCGCACTCTTCTGCATCGATTACCTCAAAGGTGGTCCCCATGCCCTTCGCCATCGAGGCAAAGTGGCGGTAGGCTTGCATCTGCTCGGGCGTGTTGGCCAACCGAATGCCCCCGTCGCCATGGTGATACCCCACGGGGTATTCTGGATCGTCACGCAGTTTCTTATAAAGCTGGATGGAATGGGTCTTGAGGCCAACCATAGTCTGGTTCATGCCGAAGTTTGTCACCTGCGCGGCCGAATGCCATGTGGTGCCAGAGGTCAGCTCGTCGCGTTCAATCAGAACAACGTCGGCCCAGCCCTCTTCGGTCAGATGATACAGCGTTGAACACCCAGCGATACCGCCACCAATTACAACAACTTTTGTTCTGGATTTCATGGATGGCTCCCGATTTGCGATCACTTGCACATTGGCAAATATACAATCCGTTGGAAAACATTTTTAATTGAGATACTAAGCTTGAAAATCAGAGGTATATGCCATGACCCTATCCCTACGTGCGATGCGTTACGTTCAAGCGGCAATGCGCCAAGGCAGCATCACGGCCGCAGCGGTGGAAATGCACGTGGCACCCTCCGCCATAGCAACTGCGCTGGGGCAGGCAGAATCAGCCTTTGGCATGGCGCTGGTTACAAGAGCGCGGGCAAAAGGTATCTTCCCGACGCTGGCTGGCCGCGATGTTCAACGACGCATTGACGATCTGTTAGAACGCTATGACGCGATGCTCACCGATGTATCCGACCTGCAATCAAGCATCTCTGGCACGTTGTCGATCGGCTATAACGCACCGATAGCCCCGGCGTTTCTCCCGGCGATTTCCGCGCAGCTGCTTGCCGTCCATTCCGACGTGTCACTATCGTTTACAGAAGGCGATAATACGTCCGTTCAAAAGGGCCTGTTGGACGGGCAGTATGACGTGATCCTCTTTGTAGAGGAATTTCCAAATCCGCAAATCGAGACGCAAGCACTGATCTTTGCGCCGACCTACTGTCTATGTCCGGCGGATCACTCCATCGCTCAGCGCGACGTTGTGTCAATTTCCCAGATTGTACGCGAGCCGCTGATCCTTTTGGATCGACCTGCCGCGCGAGGATATTACTTGGAACTGCTCGAACAATGTGGCGAGGAGCTTCGTATCGTCGCCACTGCCAATTCGACAGAAATGGTACGATCGCTCGTCGCCACAGGGATCGGGGTTTCATTATTGAACATGAAGCCGCGCAACGTTCCGGCTTACACGGGCAGTGCAGTTTACTGCGTGCCATTGGCCGGAGCGACCAACGGCGTCACGCTTTCGCTGGGGTTCGCACCTGGACCGAAACGAAGGCTATTGCAGATGTTCGTCGATAGCTGTGCTGTATTTTTTAATGAACCAACGGGAGCGGACTTGGTTGTGCTCGATCATATTTGAAGAGTGCGCGACGCATTCCCAACTGATTGCCGGTCGTTCCTTTTTTACGATGCAGTTAACTCTCAGTGACAATAACAATTCCGCAAAACCGACTCTGGTGAATCGCGTTTCTAGGCTCAGGACCCATTAATTGCCTTGATGCTGGTTTGTCGTCATGATTCACGAACCCCAATGATTTGGGGGAACGATGAGCAATCTTTACTGGCTAACCGAAGAACAGATGAGGCGGCTTCGTCCGTACTTTCCAAGGAGCCGAGGTAGGCCACGCGTCGACGATAGGCGTGTTTTGAGTGGTATTATCTTCATCAATCGCAATGGCTTACGCTGGTGTGATGCCCCCGCAGCGTATGGTCCGCCCAAGACGTTGTACAACCGCTGGAAACGCTGGAGCGATATAGGTGTGTTTGCCCGGATAATGACGGGGTTTGCAGCGGAGGCACCCGATAATCAGACCATCTCGATCGACGCGACCTACCTCAAAGCGCACCGCACTGCCTCAAGCCTGGGGCTTAAAAAGGGGGGCGTGGTCGTCTAATCGGTCAGACAAAGGGCGGCATGAACACCAAATTGCATGCTGTCACTGACACCAGCGGTCGCCCAATCCGCTTCTTCATAACCGCCGGTCAGGTCAGCGATTACACCGGTGCGGCGGCTTTGCTGAGCGGTTTACCAGATGCGGAATGGTTGCTCGCCGACAGGGGCTATGATGCCGATTGGTTCCGAGAAGCCTTAACAGACAGGGGCACAAAGCCTTGTATCCCTGGTCGCAAGTCACGCAATAAGACCGTTCGATACGACAAGCGCCGTTACAAACGCCGCAACAGGATCGAACGCATGTTTGGCAGGCTTAAAGACTGGCGACGCGTCGCAACCCGCTATGACCGATGTCCCAAAGTATTTCTGTCAGCGATCGCCCTCGCTGCAACCGTCATATTCTGGTTATGAGTCCTGAACCTAGCACCTTCCAGCTTCCAATCAGCCTCAGTAACGGCCAAGGCCGTAATCTTGGAATAAACAGTGGTGGGAGCCAGCTCCAAAAGGCGTGCTGCACCGGATGGACCAGAGACGCGCCCGTGGGACCGTATCAAACACCGGATCAGGTTCTCACGTTCTAAGCGCTTTAGATCAGACGTGGAAAGAATTTGAGCTTCCAGATCGACTGATTGTGCAGGGCCTGATTGGAACTCAAACTGCAGCTTACGACCCTGTGCTAGAATCGCGGCACGCTCAATCACGTTCTCCAATTCGCGCACATTCCCCGGCCAGTCATACTGCGAGAGCGCTTCAATATTGGCCTTTGAAAGACGTGCTGGTGGAAGGCGCAACCTGCGCGAAGCGCGATCCAGAAAGTGTTTGGCCAAAAGGGGAATGTCGTCAGGCCGGTCTTTGAGGCCATCACAATTGATGGCAAAAACGTTCAACTCGAAGAATAAATCCTGGCGGAAACGCCCTGCCTGCACCTCAGCCGCAAGGTTGCGGGTGGTGGTCGAGATGATCCTCAGGTCAACACGGGTATGAATGTCATCCCCCAATCGTTTGAAATGGCCCTCTTTGATGACTGCGATCAGTTTCGCCTGAAAGGCTTTGGGCAGCTCTGACACGTCGTCCAGACACAAGGTGCCATTGTTTGCCAATGCCAATTTGCCGACGGTATCGCGCACAGCGCCGCGAAATGCGCCGCGCCGATAGCCAAATATCTCGGCCTCAAGCGCTTGGCTGGTGGTGTCGGAACAATTGACTTGCACCAAGGGCCGTTTGCGCCCGCTGCTGGCTTCGTGGATTGCGCTCACCGCAAGGCTTTTTCCAGTGCCCGCGGCCCCTGTGATCAAGACATTCGTTTTGGTATCGGCCACCAGATCAATCTGTATGTTCAGGTTCCGCACAGCAGCAGATTGCCCGATGATACCAGCATGGGATTGGACGTTTCGGATCTCGGTCAACAGGTAGTCGTTTTCCTGTTCCAGTTGAACCTGCAGGGTTTCGACCTCTGCCAAGGCATGGCGCAGCTTTTTTTCGTTTTCTTTGCGCTCGGTCACATCGCGAAAGATAACAACCGCCCCCGCCAAGACGCCGTGATCATAGATTGGTGTAGAGACATATTCAACCAAAATGGGCTTGCCGTCTTTGCGCCAAAAGGCGTCATCTTCCACGCGCACGGTTTTGTCGCGCCGGAATGAATCGTAGATTGGGCACTCATGAGCAGGGAACTGGCCGCCGTCCAGATGGTGATGGTGGATGATGGAATGCAACTCGCGCCCAATCAGATCTTCGGCGTTCCAGCCCAGCATCTCTTGGGCGGCGCGGTTGACGAAGGTGGCTTTGCCCTCTGCATTGATCCCGTAGATGCCTTCGCCTGCGGCCTCAAGGATCAGCTGGTTTTGCGCCTCAACCTCGCGAAAAAATCCGTAGATGTTTTGCCATTGCATCAGTCCTGCGCGCTGGTGGGCGTCTTGTTCGGCCAGATATTCACGTCTATTTTGTGCGTTCAGGTCCAGAAAGCTGAGCATCACATCTGACGTCCCTACATGGGTCCCGTAGATGTGCACCCGAAGCGGCATACCATCAGAGCACGCAAATTCTAATGCTGTGTCGATGTAGCGCCCAAAGTGCATCACCGCTTCCAGAAACACAGCTATTGAACCCGAGGGCGAGGTGAGAAACCTGCCGACCTCTATGCCGATAAGATCGGTTTTGAACAGGGTCACCGCATCTTGATTGCATGACATAATCGCGCCAGTTCGGGTCCCCACGATAATAGCGGGCAGCGGATTATGCGAAGTCGCAACCGGTGAATGAGAATCGTCCTTCATCTTCACACTGTGGTCAGAGGAAGGACTGTCGTAGCAATTACGATCTATCGTAATTCACGAAAATTCGTATCATCTGCCAAATATTTAATCATTTATTTCAATGAATTGCGTTTTTCAATCACCTCGCAAACCCACTTTCTGCACCTGCACAATCCATGGCAACATAATTCCAAATCAGTTCATGGGGATAGTTATGACAGTGAAAAGCTTAGGAAATCCATTTTCGAAAGACACCGATCTGCGGCACGGGCAAAGCTGTTCGTGTGATACGTGTCAAGCCACCGCCACGCCGCAAACAGCGCATATGTCCAGTGACGACATGCTGGAGCAGGCTGTTGAAAGCGCGATTGTGCGCTCGGTCTTTGGCCACAGCGACATTGGTAGGCGGTCCTTCATGGGGATGGTTGGTGGCACAACAGCTGCTGCCGCCCTGGCTTCTGTCTTTCCACTGGACGCGGCCAAGGCTGCAATCCTCGACAATCTCGGCACGCCCGAAAAGACTGACCTGAACATCGGCTTTGTGCCGATCACCTGCGCCACACCCATCATCATGGCAGAACCGCTGGGCTTTTATTCCCGCTACGGCCTGAATGCTAAGGTGATCAAAACCGCTGGATGGGCCGTGGCCCGTGATAAATCGCTGTCGGGTGAATACGACGCCTCCCACATGCTGACGCCGATGCCATTGGCAATGACCTTGGGGGCGGGATCCATTGCAGAGCCCTATATCATGCCAGCCGTTGAAAACATCAACGGTCAGGCGATTGTTTTGGCCAACGAACACCTCGACAAGCGTGATCCGAAGCAGTGGAAAGGCTTCACCTTTGGGGTGCCGTTCGAATATTCGATGCACAACTTCCTGCTGCGCTATTACGTCGCCGAATTTGGTCTGGACCCTGATGTCGACATCCAGATCCGCGTCGTGCCCCCACCAGAGATGGTTGCCAACCTGCGCGCCGGGAACCTTGACGGCTATCTGTCTCCTGATCCGTTCAACCAGCGTGCGGTCTATGAGGGCATCGGCTTTATCCACATCCTGACCAAAGAAATTTGGGAGGGTCATCCATGTTGCGCTTTTGCGGCACCTTTGTCTTTCGCCACCGAATTGCCGAATACTTACGGCGCTTTGCTCAAGTCTATTATTGATGCCACGCAATACGCGTCGAACCCTGACAACCGCAAAGAAATCTCGTCTGCGATTGCGCCCACGAACTATCTCAATCAGCCAGTCACGGTGATCGAGCAGGTTCTGACGGGGACCTATGCGGATGGATTGGGCGAGGTACAGCGCGTGCCCGACCGGATCGATTTTGACCCCTTCCCATGGCAATCCATGGGCGTGTGGATCCTGACTCAGATGAAGCGTTGGGGTTATATCGAGGGGGATGTGGACTACAAAAAAGTGGCCGAACAGGTCTATCTGGCTGCAGACGCCCGCAAGGTTATGACTGACCTTGGTTATGATGCGCCTGCGGACAACTACAAGTCGCACATGATCATGGGGAAGTCGTTTGATCCCGCGCAGCCCGAAGCCTATGTCGACAGCTTTGCGATCAAGGCCGACTGATGGAAACGCTGTCGGAGAACAAGAAAGCAGCACTGCTTTCGGTATTGTTGCTTCTCGTCGGTCTGTTTGTGTGGGAAATGTCTATTCCCGCACAAAAGACCGTCGAGGCCCTGACTGAATACGAGCGTCTGACAGGGACCGGTCAACCAAAGGCAGGCGTACCGCCTCCCAGTCAAGTGATTGCGAAAGCTTGGGAGCAATTGTCGAACCCCTTCTATGATGCCGGTCCCAACGACAAGGGCATTGGTATCCAGATAGGCTATTCAATTTACCGCGTATTGGTGGGTTATCTGTTGGCCGCCCTCATAGCGATTCCTTTGGGCTTTTTGATCGGTATGTCACGGGTTGCCCACAAGGCGCTCAACCCGTTCATTCAGGTGCTGCGCCCGATTTCGCCACTGGCGTGGATGCCACTGGCCCTGTTTGTCATTCAGGACTCTGAGGCTTCTGCGATCTTTGTAATCTTCATCTGCTCGATCTGGCCAATGCTGATCAATACAGCCTTTGGTGTGGCGGGCGTTCGCGAAGATTGGGTCAACGTGGCCCGCACCCATGAGTTGGGGCCGCTAAAAACTGCCTTCACCGTGATCTTGCCCGCAGCAGCACCAACAATTGTAACGGGCATGCGCATCTCCATCGGTATCGCGTGGCTGGTCATTGTGGCCGCCGAGATGCTCGTGGGGGGCACTGGTATTGGCTATTACGTATGGAACGAGTGGAACAACCTCGACCTGACCTCCGTCATCTTTTCAATTCTCATGATCGGCGTTGTCGGCATGTTGCTGGACGCGGCGCTTGGCCTGCTCCAGCGACGCGTCGCATACGTCGAATAAGGCAGACACATGGCATCTTCATTCCTGAGCATTGAACGGCTTACACAACGCTACCCAGACGGCAAAGGGGGCGAATTCACCGTCTTTGAGAACGCCAGCTTTGGCATCGAGAAAGGCGAGTTCGTTTGCATCCTTGGCCATTCAGGCTGCGGTAAATCTACGATCATGAATATCCTCGCGGGTCTTTCTGATCCGACCAGTGGTGTGATCAAGATGGACGGTCAGGCCATCTCTGGCCCCAGTCTTGATCGTGGCGTGGTATTTCAGAACTATTCGCTGCTGCCGTGGCTCACCACGCTCAAGAACGTGACATTTGGCGTGGCAGCGCGGTTTCCGCAGTGGACCAAGCAGCAGGTGACAGACCATTCAATCGCGTTTTTGGAAAAGGTCGGCCTAACCGGAGACGCTATCTATCGCAAACCCAGCCAGCTGTCGGGGGGGATGCGTCAACGGGTGTCCATCGCGCGGGCATTCGCCAATGAGCCGAAGCTGTTGCTTTTGGACGAGCCGTTTGGCGCACTTGATGCGCTCACGCGTGGCACCATTCAAGACGAGTTGATCAAGGTCTGGAGTGGTACCGACCAAACTGTGTTCATGATCACCCATGATATTGACGAGGCGATTTTGCTTGCTGACCGTATTTTGCTGATGACCAATGGCCCAAATGCCCGTGTTGCCGAAAGCGTCGAGATCACGCTGCCGCGCCCGCGCACCCGTACGACAATCGTCGAGCACCCCAACTACTACGCCATTCGCAACCATCTCGTGCAATTTCTTGGCGAAAGGTCTGTTCTGCTCGCGGGGGAGAGCGTTGGAGATGAAACACACCGCCCCGAAACGGTGCGTATCGACAAGACCGAGGGCGCAGCCGACGCAGAACCTCTTTTGCGGGCAGTCCCGAAATGATTGGGGCACCGCCGCGCTTTCCGGTGCCACCGTTCAGCACTGCTGATGCTGTACAAAAGGTACGTATGGCTGAGGACGCATGGAATGGGCGTGATCCCGCAAAGGTTGCGTTGGCCTATACGCCGGATACAATGTGGCACAACCGCTCGGAGTTCTTAAATGGCCGTACTGAGGTCGAAACTTTTCTGGTGGCCAAATGGTTTGGTGAAAACGAATACCGCTTAATCAAGGAAATCTGGGCTCATGGGGATGCGCAAATCGCGGTGCGGTTTTGCTATGAATACCATGACGCGGATGGCCAATGGTACCGCGCCCATGGCAACGAAAATTGGGCTTTTGACGTGGATGGTTACATGTCGCAGCGCCATGCCTCGATCAACGATGTGCCCATCGCACAGGCGGACCGATTGTTCCACTGGCCCGCACCCGGACCACGCCCGCAAGATCATCCCAGCCTGAGCGAACTGGGCCTCTAACCCTCCCTTTCTTACCACGTCAAAAATATAAAGGACGACCACCAATGACCGAGATGATGACCAAAGAAGACGTCACAGCCATGATACTATCGGCCAAGAAAACGACAGGCATCACATGGGAAGAGATTGCCGATAAGATTAGCATGTCACCAGTTTGGACGCATTCTGCTGCGATGGGCATGAACGCGTTTCCCCCTGATAAGGCAGCCCTGATGGTCAAGGTAATGGGCCTGCCCCAAGAGGCGGAAAGTGCGCTCTCCGAGAGCCCTACCAAGATTTGGGAGCAGGCCGTGCCAACTGATCCCTGCATCTATCGGTTTTATGAAATCGTCGGCGTTTATGGACCAACACTTAAGGCACTGATCCAGGAAAAATTCGGCGATGGCATCATGTCAGCCATCGACTTTGACATGACCGTGACTCGCGTAGAAAACCTCAAGGGCGACCGCGTAAAAGTTGAGATGTCAGGCAAGTATTTAGGATATAATAGCTGGTAACAGGGCTCGCTTTTGAAGAATTTTAAACTTTGAAATTAGGAGTAGTCTGCTACGCGTAAGATAGCAGATGCTCATAATTTTTCCATCTTTCAACCTCACGTTCCATTCGAGCTGAAGTCGTTTTGATAAAATGCTGAAATTGCGATTTTCCGTACACACTCAAACTATACGTTGAGTTTCAGATGGGTGTCTCCGTAAGCACTGTTATTGCTTTCCACGAGGCTACTATTCCTGAAAGCCGCCATTCATGCACTTTGCAGCATCTGCAACTTTGGGCTCATTTCTGCTGTTCGCTGCGCTTTGGTTGAAGGTCCGCTCAGACCTGCCACTTGTCCACTTCGCCATCACTTCCCCCAGACTTTCTCCATATGCTCCCGCATGACCTCCAGCGCATACCCTGAGCCATAGTTGGCAGCGACTGTGTTGGTACTGTGCCCGAGGATGGCCAGGGAGATGGCCTCAGGACAGCCGGTGTTTCTCAGCTTGTCTTTCATGCGGTGCCGCAGGGAGTGCATGGTCAGCTTCTTGTCTGTGATGAATGAGCGAAGGCGCTTCATCAGCATGGCTGAACAACTGTCAGCGCCTCGGTCCTTGGCATAGTTTGGAAACAGGGGTGCCTCCGGGTCCTTACCTTGGGCCAGCTTTGCCAGGGCTGCGGCAGCAGTGTGCGAGAGTGGCACAGAACGCTGCGAGTTGTTGGTCTTAAGGCTTCTCCAAGGGTGGCTACCAGATGGAGACATTGTTGCTCTAGGTCACAGTCTTTGACCCTCAGGCCTGATACTTCGGAGACCCTCGAGCCGGTGTCACGCAACGTGACATACAGGGCCCAAGCCGTGTCATTACTCGAGAAGGCGGTCTCTAGGGTGACCACCTGGTCATCACTCAGGGGAAGCCTGTCGTGCTTTGTGGCACCAGCTCCCTTTATCTTGAGGTTGGTGAAGACGTTGGGGATGGTCAGGGAGTGCTCGACAATCACATGGTTGATGGCTGTCCTTACAACTCCGAGCATTCTCACAGCGCTGTTGGCTGAGACCCTGCTCAGCAGGTGGTCCCGCAGGTCATTGGCATCCTGTCTCGTGATGTCGGTCAGAGGCGTGTACTTCAGCTTCTGCTTGTCGAAGACGCTCTTCATGTCTGTGCGTAACCGCTCCACCCGCTGCCCAATCTCTTTGGCAGCCCTAGGACTGTCTGACTTGTAGGCCTCATACTGGTCTAAGGTCATGGCGAGGGTGAGGACGTCAGGCTTCAACTTGCCCGTGTAGACCTGCTGGACCACTTCTGTTGGCATCTTTTGTTTGTGCAGGTCTTTGCCCAACTCATTCAGAGCATCCTCAATAGGCGAGTACTCAGGAACAGTCTCGGCCAGCACCATCTCGGCGACCTCATCGCCCAGCGCTCCACGGATTATCTCTAAGCTGCGTTCTCTAGCTGACTTGTCTGCTTCATCGTTCAGCAAGGCTTCGATTCTTGCATGCACCAGGGGCAGGGCCTGCATGGCCTCTCGGTAGCTGTCCCCCAGCTGTCGATACAGGGTCGCCTTTCCAATGAGGGGTCTAAGGCGCTCTGGAACGTTCCTCTTATAGCGAAAGCTGCCGTTGCTCCGGCGAAAAACATAGCGGGGGAGTCGTAGGGGCACATCATCACTCATAGTTTTGGATTGTGCGCTTAACGTGACCTGGTTCAAGCCAAAACGGTTCTACAGGTCTGACTATTTTAGCCCCAAAGCTGACAAAGTGGTCCCGAAAGCGGTCCCGAAAGTGGTCCTGTGAGAAGCTATACCACTGTATTTGCTTGGTTTATTGGTAATTTAAGAAAGATTTTGGTGCCCAGGAGAGGACTCGAACCTCCACATCGTTGCCAATACTAGCACCTGAAGCTAGCGCGTCTACCAATTCCGCCACCTGGGCAGGTGCCTTCGGAGGCGCGTTTAGACTTGGGCGTCATTCCTGTCAACGAGATTCGCGGGGCTCTTTCTTGCGAATGTCTTAACGATAGGCCCTGTTTTGCCCAAAACGAGGCGGTTTGCATTAAAAAGCGCCTCATAAGCGGCTTGCCCGCGCGCGCGCGGCTCGGTACATCTGCATCAACAAAGAGACGAAGGATTACGCGCATGTCCAAACTTGTCACGATCTACGGTGGATCCGGTTTTGTAGGCCGCTATATCGCACGCCGCATGGCGAAAGAAGGCTGGCGCGTGCGTGTTGCTGTGCGTCGCCCAAATGAAGCGATGTTCGTAAAGCCTTACGGTACGGTGGGCCAAGTCGAACCAATTTTGTGCAACATTCGCGACGATGCCTCTGTTGCGGCGGCTTTGCAGGGTGCAGATGCGGTTGTGAACTGCGTTGGTATTTTGACGCAAAACGGTAAGAACAAGTTCGATGCGGTTCAGGCCGAAGGTGCAGGCCGCGTCGCGCGCGTCGCTGCCGCAGCTGGGATTGAGACGATGGTGCAGATTTCCGCGATCGGCGCGGATGCAGATGCTAACAGTGATTATGCCCGCACCAAAGCGCTGGGCGAGGCAAATGTGCTCGCGCATATGCCAAACGCGATGATCCTGCGCCCATCCATCATGTTTGGCGCAGAGGACAAGTTCTTCAATCGCTTCGCTTCCATGGCACGTATGGGCCCGATCGTGCCTGCAATCGGCGCCGAGACGAAATTCCAGCCAGCCTATGTCGATGATGTTGCCGCTGCTGCCGTCAAAGGCGTGCTAGGCGAGGCGCATGGGATCTATGAGGTTGGCGGCCCTGACGTGAATACATTCCGCGAGCTTTTGCAAACAATGCTCGGTGTGATCCAACGCCGCAAATTAATCCTGAATGTGCCTTTCCCAATTGCACGTGTGATGGCGTGGGCGTTTGATTTGCTTGAAACGATAACGCTCGGACTTGTGAAGAACCCTGCAGCGACACGGGATCAGGTGAAAAACCTGCGCCTGGACAATGTTGCGGCTGATGACGCCAAGGGTTTTGCAGAGTTGGGCATTACGCCAACTGCGATGGAGGCGGTTCTGCCCAACTATCTCTGGCGTTTCCGCCCCTCAGGTCAGTACGCAGCGATCAAGGACTCAGCCAAGAATTTGCGCGCCTAAGAGCCGCTGATGAAAAGTCTCGATCCTTTAGTGAGCTGCCATTGGGCAGCACAAATGTATCTCTGAAAAGAGTGACTACGATCTGCTCCTTATCCCTGGCGGTGAATCCGCGCTGATTGAAGAGAAAGACGAAGAATTCATTCGGTGGATTCGCGACGCTTCTGCCAATTCGGAAAATGTGATGGCCGAGTTGTTTGGTCTCGAAATGGCAGAACGTTTGGCGCTAGGTTGTGAATACAAGTGGCACCAAGCTTCCACTCGCGATCCCTTCGCGAAACGCGCTGGGTTGGTTTAGGCGCTATATCCAATCCAGATTAGCACAATTCCCAAGATCACGCGATAAATCACGTAAGGCGTGAAGCTCACGGATCTTAGCAAACGCATCATCAAGCTTAGCGCCAACAAAGCAGCCACAAACGCAAAGACAGCTGCAATCGCCCCATCACGTGCCAAAGCAGCATTAGCATCGCGCGCGACCTCCAAACCAAGCAATGTGCCTGAGGCGAGGATCGTGGGAATGGACATGAGCATCGCCAGCTTCGCCGTATCTTCGCGCGCGTATCCTAAATAGCGACCTGCCGTGATCGTAATGCCAGAGCGTGACGTGCCGGGGATCAACGCAAGCGCTTGCCACAGACCCATGATGAAAGCATCTTTGAGGGACCATTGAGATGCGGTTTTCGTCTGCTCCCCCTTTTGATCGGCCCAATACAAAACCAAGCCAAAGATCAGCATCGTCCAACCAATCACAGCGACGGAGCGCATTGCATCATCAAGTCCTGTAACTTTCAACACCAACCCAAAAATCACCACGGGGATCGTTGCCAATCCCAAACAAAGCGCGAGCCATGCGCCTTGATTGTCGATTTTGCCTCGTAGCAGGCTAGGTATGCCTGAAAGCGCAAGGCGTACGTCACTCCAGAAATAGATGACCACGGCGAACAAGGTGCCCACATGGACGGCTACGTCGATCACTTGGCCTTGGTCCGACATGCCAGTGAGTTCCGGCAATAGGATTAGGTGGCCCGATGAGGAGACAGGCAGAAATTCGGTGATGCCTTGGATGATGGCAACAAGAAACAACTGAAACAGGGACATAGAGCGGCTCTCGAGTAAGGGTGCGCCCCTCCTAACGCAGAGCGAATCGTGTGGAAAGGATTACATTGGATCCGAATCGGACCTAATTTACCCTACAGAAAGCAACGCCGCGCGTCATAAGTGCGAATATTTTGATATATAGGTAACTCTTTATGACTTTTATTTCTCGCGCGCGTTCTTTATGAAGGACCCCTCAGGGAACAGGAGTGATGTGACAATGGCCAAGCAACCGATGCTAAAATTCGTATCTGTCGAGCGCGATATGCCAACGAAACGCGCACCTAATTTGCGCAACAAGGACTTTGGTGAAATTTACGCCGAATACGCTGACACAAAGGCGAAAGAGCAATCTTCGCGGTGTTCACAGTGTGGCGTTCCCTATTGCCAGACCCATTGTCCTTTGCACAACAACATTCCTGATTGGCTCCGCCTCACCGCTGAGGGCCGTTTGCAGGAAGCTTATGAAGTCTCGCAATCGACGAACACTTTCCCAGAAATTTGCGGACGCATCTGCCCACAGGATCGCTTATGCGAAGGCAACTGCGTGATCGAGAATTCCGGCCATGGTACTGTGACTATCGGCTCCGTTGAGAAATACATCACCGACACGGCTTGGGAAAACAGTTGGGTCAAGGTGATCAAACCGCATACAGAGCGCGCCGAGAGCGTTGGCATCATTGGAGCCGGCCCTGGTGGTTTGGCAGCCGCTGACGTGCTGCGTCGCCAAGGTGTGCAGGTCACAATTTATGACCGCTATGACCGCGCAGGTGGATTGCTGACGTATGGCATTCCAGGCTTTAAGCTTGAGAAAGATGTCGTGATGCGTCGCAATGACCAGCTTGCTGAGGGGGGTGTGACCTTCAAGTTGAACTGCAATGTGGGCGAGGATATTTCCTTCGCCGATATCCAAGCGGCTCATGACGCGGTCATCATTGCGACTGGCGTTTATAAAACGCGTGATCTGCGAGGTCCCGGTTCTGGTGCCAAAGGCATCGAGCGCGCGATTGATTATCTCACCGCATCCAACCGCAAAAGCTTTGGTGATGATGTGCCTGAATTCGACGATGGTCAGCTGGATGCCAAGGGCAAGCGCGTTGTTGTCATTGGTGGTGGTGACACGGCGATGGATTGCGTACGTACAGCGATCCGTCAGGGCGCGACATCTGTGAAGTGCCTGTATCGTCGCGATAAAACGAATATGCCCGGCTCCATGCGCGAAGTGCAAAATGCTGAAGAAGAGGGAGTCGTTTTCGAATGGCTTTCCGCACCGAAAGGTTTCGTCGGTGATCCTTCTGTCACGGGTGTGATGGTGCAAAAGATGCGCCTTGGTGCGCCGGATGCAACAGGTCGCCAAGCGCCAGAAGTGATCGAGGGTGCCGACTATGTTGAAGCAGCGGATCTGGTGATCAAAGCGCTCGGCTTTGAGCCTGAAGATCTGCCAACGCTTTGGGACACCAAGGGCCTCGAAGTGACCCGCTGGGGCACTGTCAAGGCGCAGTTCACCACAGGTGAAACCGATCTACCACATGTCTATGCGGTTGGTGACATCGTGCGCGGGGCCTCCCTCGTTGTCTGGGCGATCAAAGACGGTCGCGATTGTGCAGAAGCGATCCTTGATAAGCTAAACGCAAGTGTTGCGGTTGCGGCCGAATGAGTGGCGCGCAGATAGAAGGTCAATGCCTATGTGGCGAGGTCACCGCGCGTGCGATCATGTCAAAACCGATGATGCGCGCGTGTCATTGTGACATGTGCCGTCAGCATACCAGCAGCATGTTTATGTCGCTTGGTATTGATAAGGGCAGCCTAAGTTTTGATGGCCCTGTGAAAACATACCGCTCTTCTGACTGGGCAGAGCGTGGGTTTTGCGGGACATGTGGCTCGACCCTGTTTTACGGCACGGTTGAGGACGGCAATCGCCATCCCTCTGTGGGCCTGTTCAAAGACACGGCAGACGCCGATTTGAAATTGGAATTTTTCGCTGATGCAGCCCCTGGCTACGCATTGGTAGGCACGCATCGCAAGATGACAGCCAAGGAAACAATCGCACTATTCGCACCCGAAGAAGGAGACAACTGATGACTAAGTTTGATGCAAATTGGGTGAAGGACGAGGAAGCCAAGCGCAAGTATATGGCCGAGAATGGTCTTTATGATGAAAGCGAAGAACATAGTTCTTGCGGCGTTGGTCTTGTTGTTTCGCTGGACGGTACGCCGTCGCGCAAAGTCGTTGAAGCTGGCATTGATGCCTTGAAAGCGATCTGGCACCGCGGTGCTGTGGACGCGGATGGCAAGACGGGTGATGGCGCTGGTATCCACGTTCAAATCCCCGTCTCTTTCTTCTATGATCAGATCGAGCGCACAGGTCACACGCCGCGCAAGGATCAGTTGATGGCGGTTGGCCAAGTCTTCTTGCCGCGCACAGATTTCGGCGCGCAAGAGACCTGCCGCACAATCGTTGAAACCGAAGTTCTGCGCATGGGCTACTACATCTATGGCTGGCGTCACGTCCCCGTCGATATTGCTTGCCTTGGTGAAAAGGCTAATGCGACACGCCCCGAGATCGAACAAATTCTCATCTCCAATTCCAAAGGTGTGGACGAGGAAACGTTCGAGCGTGAGCTTTATGTGATCCGTCGTCGCATTGAAAAAGCGGCAACAGCTGCGGGTGTAGGCGAGCTTTATATCGCGTCGCTGTCGTGCCGCTCTGTGATCTACAAAGGCATGATGCTCGCCGAGCAGGTTGCAGTGTTCTACCCTGACCTGATGGATGAGCGGTTCGAGAGCGCGTTCGCGATCTATCACCAGCGGTATTCCACCAATACCTTCCCGCAGTGGTGGCTCGCGCAGCCGTTCCGCATGCTGGCGCATAACGGTGAAATCAACACGCTCAAGGGCAACGTTAACTGGATGAAAAGCCATGAGATCCGCATGGCCTCCAGCGCATTTGGCGATATGGCGGAAGACATCAAACCTGTGATTGCGTCTGGGTCGTCTGACTCTGCAGCACTTGATGCGGTGTTCGAAGTTTTGGTGCGCGCGGGTCGCTCTGCGCCGATGGCGAAGACAATGTTGGTCCCTGAAAGTTGGTCCAAGCAGGCGGTCGAACTGCCACAAAGCTGGAGTGATATGTATTCATATTGCAACTCCGTGATGGAGCCTTGGGATGGCCCTGCTGCACTGGCGATGACCGATGGTCGCTGGGTCTGCGCGGGTCTCGATCGCAATGGCTTGCGTCCAATGCGCTACGTTCTGACAGGCGACGGCCTGCTGATCGCTGGATCGGAGGCGGGCATGGTCCCGATTGATGAAGCAACAGTCGTTGAAAAAGGCGCGCTTGGTCCGGGTCAAATGCTGGCCGTGGACATGAAAAAGGGCGAGATGTTTCGTGATGGTGAAATCAAGGACAAGCTGGCCGCTGCTTTGCCGTTCAGCGATTGGGTTGGCAAAATCAATGAACTTGACGACGCACTCGGCTCTGTGACGGAAAAGGCGATATATTCTGGCGGCGAATTGCGCAAGCGCCAGATCGCCGCGGGTTATACGATTGAAGAGCTAGAACAGATTCTCGCACCTATGGCAGAGGATGGCAAAGAAACGCTGGCGTCTATGGGTGATGACACGCCATCGGCGGTTCTGTCCAAAAAGTACCGCCCGCTGAGCCATTTCTTCCGTCAAAACTTCTCTCAGGTGACGAACCCGCCAATCGATTCACTGCGCGAATTCCGTGTGATGAGCCTGAAGACGCGCTTCGGTAATCTTAAGAACGTTTTGGACGAAAGCTCTGCGCAGACCGAAATTCTCGTGCTCGACAGTCCTTTTGTTGGCAACGCGCAATGGGATGAGCTGACGCGTAATTTCAACGCAGATCTTGTCACGATTGATTGTACGTTCGAGCGTGGCGCAAATGCTCTTCAGGACGGTCTCGCACGTATTCGCGCCGAGGCGGAAGATGCTGTGCGCTCTGGTGCGGGCCACATCGTTTTGACAGATCAAGCGCAGGGCGAAGACAAAATCGGCATGCCGATGATCCTCGCGACCTCCGCTGTGCACAGTCATTTGACACGTAAAGGGTTGCGGACCTTCTGTTCACTTAACGTGCGCTCGGCTGAGTGTATCGATCCGCATTACTTTGCGGTTTTGATCGGCAGTGGTGCAACGGTTGTGAACGCCTACCTTGCGGAAGATTCGCTGGCAGATCGCATTGAACGTGACCTCTTGGATTGCACGTTGACCGAAGCCATCGCTCGCTACCGCGAGGCGATTGATCAGGGCTTGCTTAAGATCATGGCAAAGATGGGCATCTCTGTCGTGTCCTCCTATCGCGGTGGTTTGAACTTTGAAGCCGTCGGTTTGTCTCGTGCGATGTGCGCTGAATTCTTCCCGGGTATGACGTCACGCATCAGCGGGATTGGTGTCTCCGGCATCCAGTTCAAAGCGGAAGAAATTCACGGTCTTGGCTGGCAGGGTGGCCGCGATGTACTACCGATTGGTGGTTTCTACAAAGCGCGTAAATCTGGCGAAACCCACGCGTGGGAAGCGCAGTCCATGCATATGATGCAGACTGCGTGTAACACCGGCTCATTCCAGATGTGGAAGAACTATAGCGCAAAGATGCAGAGCAATCCGCCAATCAACTTGCGCGACTTACTGGCGATCAAGCCTATGGGTGAAGCGATCAACGTGGATGAAGTGGAGAGTGTCACTGCGATCCGCAAGCGTTTCGTGACGCCGGGCATGTCTTTGGGTGCGCTTAGCCCGGAGGCGCATAAGACGCTTAACGTCGCGATGAACCGCATTGGTGCGCGCTCTGACAGTGGTGAGGGTGGCGAAGATCCCGCACACTTCGTGCCAGAGCCGAATGGCGATAATCCGTCTGCGAAGATCAAGCAAGTGGCGTCGGGTCGTTTCGGTGTGACCGCTGAATATCTGAACCAATGTGAAGAGCTGGAAATCAAAGTCGCGCAGGGCGCCAAGCCCGGTGAGGGTGGCCAACTTCCGGGCATGAAGGTCACCGACCTGATCGCTCGTTTGCGTCACTCAACCAAAGGCGTGACGTTGATTTCACCACCTCCGCACCACGATATCTATTCTATCGAAGACCTTGCGCAGTTGATTTACGATCTCAAGCAGATCAATCCGCGTTGCAAAGTGACGGTCAAGTTGGTTGCCTCCTCTGGCGTTGGTACGATTGCTGCTGGTGTCGCCAAAGCAAAAGCTGATGTGATCCTGATTTCAGGGCATAATGGCGGCACAGGTGCGTCCCCTGCGACCTCGATCAAGTACGCGGGTCTGCCTTGGGAAATGGGTCTGACCGAAGCGCACCAAGTGCTTGCAATGAACAATCTGCGTGAACGCGTGACGCTACGCACGGACGGTGGTTTGCGCACAGGTCGTGACATTGTCATGGCCGCGATGCTTGGTGCTGAGGAATACGGCATCGGCACCGCTGCGCTGATTGCGATGGGCTGCATTATGGTACGTCAGTGCCAGTCCAACACGTGCCCTGTTGGTGTGTGTACACAGGACGAAGCACTGCGTGACAAGTTCACTGGCAATGCAGATAAGGTCGTCAACTTGATTACCTTCTACGCGCAGGAAGTACGCGAAGTTCTCGCCTCTATCGGTGCGAAATCGCTTGATGACGTGATTGGTCGTGCTGATCTGCTTCACCAAGTCTCGCGTGGCTCTGCACACTTGGATGATCTTGATCTCAATCCGTTGTTGATCACTGTCGATGGGGCGGAAAGCATCAACTATGACCGCTCTCGTGGCCGGACAGAAGTGCCTGACACACTCGACGCCGAGATCGTGCGCGACGCTGCGCGCTTCTTGGAAGACGGTGAAAAAATGCAGCTAAGCTATGCGATTCAGAACACGCATCGCACGGTTGGCACGCGCGTCTCCAGCCATATCGTCAAAAAATTCGGTATGCGCAACACACTGCAACCAGATCATTTGTTGGTGCATTTGAAAGGTTCTGCGGGTCAATCTCTTGGCGCGTTCGCGGCTCCAGGTCTAAAGCTGGAAGTCAGTGGTGACGCGAATGATTACGTCGGTAAGGGCCTCTCTGGTGGTACAATCGTTGTGCGCCCACCTATGGCAAGCCCGCTTACGGCCTCTGACAATACGATCATCGGCAATACAGTGCTTTATGGTGCGACGGACGGCTTCCTATTTGCCGCTGGTCGTGCGGGCGAACGGTTTGGCGTGCGTAACTCTGGCGCAAGTGTGGTGATCGAGGGATGTGGCTCAAACGGTTGTGAGTATATGACCGGTGGTGTTGCTGTTATCCTTGGCTCAATCGGCGCGAACTTTGGCGCGGGTATGACGGGCGGCATGGCGTATTTGTATGACCCAGAAGGCGTTGCGCAAACACTGATGAACCACGAAACTCTGGTCACATGCGCGCTCACACAACCGCATTGGGAGCGCCAGTTGAAGATGCTTGTCGAGCGTCATTTTGCTGAAACAGGCAGCCAGAAAGCGGAAGAGCTGCTCCAGCATTGGGATTTGGAAGTGAAGAACTTCGTTCAAATCTGCCCGATTGAGATGCTCAACAAGCTCCCACATCCGCTTGGCATTGAGGAAACGGCTGTCCCTGCGGAGTAAGCGCAACTGAAATGATAAAAACGCCCGAGGTTCTGCTTCGGGCGTTTTGCATTTGTAGCGCACGCGATAAACAGTTTCTTATGGCACGCACAGCAAAGAAAACAACGACCGCTAAGAAAACGTCCAAGTCTAAAGTGAAACGCCCCCTTGCAGCGCGGATCACGGCAGGTCGGATGTTTGTGCGGCGTTGGGCGGTGCGCGTCACTCTATTGATTGTTGCTGCGATGCTTTCGTGGATCTGTCTCTATGTTTGGGCAAACCCTAACAAGACACCCTACATGCGAAGTGAAGAGCTGCGTATCGGTGCGGAGGTCGATCATGAATGGGTGGACATAGAAGACATTGCATCCGTTATGGCCCGCTCTGTGGTTGCTGCCGAGGACGCGAATTATTGCCAGCACTGGGGGTTTGACATGACCGCGATCCGTGCTGCGGTGGATTCTGGCGGTACGCGGGGTGCGTCGACGCTAAGTCAACAGGTCGTCAAGAACGTCTACCTTTGGCATGGTCGTAGCTATGTGCGCAAAGCGCTGGAAGCAGCGATGACGCCCATCGTGGAACTGATCTGGACGAAAGAGCGTATTCTTGAAGTCTACCTAAACATCGCCGAATTTGACGACGGTGTCTTTGGCGTGGAGGCCGCGTCGCGTCACTACTTTGGCGTCGGTCCCGAAAATCTAAGCGCAACGCAAGCCGCGCGCTTGGCGGCTATCTTGCCCTCCCCTAAAAAGCGTAGCGCGTCGCGACCGTCAAACTATTTGCGCAAACGCACCCGCCAGATCATTGATGGTGCAGCTACGATCCGCCGCGACGGGCGAGCGGCTTGTTTTCAGGATTGAACTTGGACGCAATGCGGGGCATTCAGAGACGCATGTAATTTTGAGTTAGCTTTAGTCCCTATGGCCCGTCTGTATCACGTTCCGCTCTCTCCTTTTTGTCGCAAGGTCCGTCTGGTGCTTGCTGAAAAGAAGATTGATGTTGAGCTGGTCGAAGAACGCTATTGGGAGGCCGATCCCGATTTCATGCGCCGCAATCCTGCTGGCAAGGTGCCGATCCTCAAGATGAATGGTCGCACGATGCCCGATAGTATGGCCATTTGCGAGTACCTTGAAGAGAAGAACCCCACACCACCGCTTATGCCAAGCAGTGCGGAAGGGCGCTACGAAGTGCGGCGTTTGGTGGCGTGGTTTGATGATAAATTTCATCAGGAAGTCACGTCCAAATTGCTCTACGAGCGGGTGAATAAGAAGCTGATGAAGCAGGGCTACCCTGACAGTAAGAATGTGAAAGAGGGTGCTCGCACGATCAAATATCACCTTGATTATATGGCGTGGCTGTTGGATCATCGTCGCTGGCTTGCGGGGGATGCTATGTCGATTGCAGATTTTGCGGCGGCTGCGCATTTGTCTTCGCTTGATTATAGTTCTGATGTGGATTGGTCGCGATCCGAGACTGTGAAAGATTGGTACGCGAAGATTAAATCGCGCCCTGCGTTCCGGTCCATTTTGTCCGATCAGGTACCCGGTTTCCCGCCGTCTGCGCACTACAACGATCTTGATTTCTGATCTTAAAATCAGGCTCGTCGCAGAGGCGCATGAGATCGGGTTTGACGCCTGTCGTATTTGTCGCCCTTGGGACGTGCCGCAGGTTCCCGAACGGCTGAACACGTTCCTAGAAAAAGAGCGTCACGGCCAAATGGGCTGGATGGCAGAGCGTGTGCAATGGCGCAGCAATCCGGCGGCACTTTGGCCGGATGCGCGGTCGGTGATAATGCTAGGTGAAAGTTATACACCAGACCATGATCCTTTAGAGATTTTGCGGCACCCTGATCTCGGTGCGATTTCGGTCTATGCGCAGAATAAAGATTATCATGATCTGGTGAAAAAGCGACTGAAGCGTTTGGCGCGTTGGTTGATTGCTGAAAGCGGTGGAGAGGTGAAAGTGTTCGTGGACACCGCACCTGTGCCAGAGAAACCTTTGGGTGCCGCTGCGGGTCTTGGATGGCAAGGCAAACACACGAACCTTGTGAGCCGGAAAATGGGCAATTGGTTCTTTTTAGGGTCTGTTTTTACGACTTTGGAGCTGCCTTCGGATGAAGCAGAGGTTGATTATTGCGGGTCCTGTTCTTCGTGTTTGGATGTTTGTCCGACCAAGGCCTTCCCTGCGCCCTATCAGTTGGATGCGCGACGGTGCATCTCCTATCTGACGATTGAGCATAAGGGTCCTGTAGACGAAGAGTTACGCGTGTTGATGGGCAACCGGATTTACGGGTGTGACGATTGCTTGGCGGTCTGCCCTTGGAATAAGTTCGCGGTTGACGCGCGCGAGTTGCGCTATGCGGCTCGAGAAGAGTTGAAAGCGCCGCGTCTCGCGGAGCTCGCGGCACTGGATGATGCGTCGTTTCGGATGTTGTTTTCTGGCTCGCCGCTCAAGCGGATCGGGCGGGACCGGTTCGTGCGTAATGTGCTCTATGCGATTGGCAATTCTGGTAGGCCTGAACTTAAAGAGGTGGCCGCCGCACTGGTCGATGATCCTGATGACGCGGTTGCAGATGCGGCGCGTTGGGCAAGTGCGCGGCTTGCTTGAGAGTGTATGACGCTCCGCGGGAAGTTTATTTTGAAATATGAAGCTTAAGGCGGCGCAAACAGGCGGGACGTGTCGCGTTTTGCTGGTATGGCAGATGTGAATTTGGGAGGCAGTCATGGCGCTTTTGCTGGGTGTGGATACTGGTGGCACGTATACGGATGCTGTGCTGTTGCGCGACGAGCGTGATGTTGTGGCCTCGGCTAAATCGCTGACGACGAAGCACGATCTATCGCTTGGGATTGGCGGCGCGATTGAAGCGGTTTTGAGCGAGAGTGGCGTTGACCCGAGTGACGTCGCAATGGCGTCGCTTTCTACGACTTTGGCAACGAATGCTTTGGTCGAGGGTCAGGGCGGGCGCGTGGCGTTGATCTATATTGGCTTCAAAGAGCGCGATCTTGATACGCATGGTCTGCGTGATGCTTTGAAAGGCGATCCTGTGCTGATCCTTGAAGGGGGGCATAATCACGCGGGAGGCGAGGCTGCGCCGCTTGGTAAAGATGCACTAAAGCGCTTTTTAGAGACACATTCAGATGTATCAGCCGTTGCTGTCGCTGCACAATTTGCTACGCGCAATCCCGCGCATGAGTTGGCCGCGATGTCGCTTGTTTCGGAATTTCTAGGCGTGCCTGTGAGTGCGTCGCATCAGCTCTCCGCTAAGTTAAACGGGCCCAAGCGGGCGATGACGGCGCTTTTGAATGCGCGTTTGATTGGGATGATCGACGGGCTGATTGGCTCAGCGCAAGCAACGTTGAAGCGGTTTGGCATTGATGCACCTTTGATGGTCGTACGTGGCGATGGGGCCTTAATAGGGTCTGATATGGCGCGTGAGCGTCCCATTGAAACGATCCTCAGCGGGCCTGCTGCGTCCATCGTCGGCGCGCGTTGGTTAACGGGAGCGGATCATGCGTTGGTGTCGGATATTGGAGGCACAACGACGGACATCGCCGTGCTGCGAGACGGGCGGCCTGCGATTGATCCGATGGGGGCGCAAGTGGGGCCATATCGCACGATGGTCGAGGCTGTTGCCATGCGCACGCATGGGCTAGGTGGTGATAGTGAAGTGCATTTCATCGGTTCTGGTTTGAAGGGCGGTGTCACGCTGGGGCCGAGGCGCGTTGTGCCTGTTTCCCTGATCGCGCTTGATGCGCCTGACGTGGTGCACGCTGCCCTTGATGCGCAAATGCGCAGCACTGTGCCGGGAGAGCATGATGGGCGGTTCGTGCGTGTCGTGAAAGGATTGAGTGTTGACGGTTTGGGCGCGCGGGAAACTGCATTGCTGGAGCGGATTGGCACCAATGTCTTGCCGATGGGACATGCCCTGAAAAACCGCATCGAGGCGCAAGCGTTGAAGCGCCTTGTCGAACGCGGGCTAGTGCAGATCGCAGCATTGACGCCAAGCGATGCGAGCCATGCTTTAGGGCGCATCGAAGTTTGGGATGTTGAGGCTGCCAAGAAGGCGCTCTGCTTGATGGGGCGTCGGCGCACGGGTGCTGGTGATATGCTGGCACCTGTGGCGGATGTGATGGCGCAGATCGTCATTGATCAACTGACGGAGCAAACTGTTTTAGCCTTGTTAGAGACCGCTTTTTCAGAAGAAAACGAAGAGTTCACCCACTCTCCCAGCGATCTGGCTCAACATACATTGATGCGCATGGGAATGGATCAGCATCGTGGTTTGCTGCGCATAGATGCTGGTTTGAACCTGCCGATTGTTGGGCTTGGGGCCTCTGCGATGAGCTACTATCCTGCGGTTGGTGCGCGTCTGGGATGCGAGGCAATCTTGCCTGAACATGGCGGTGTTGCGAATGCGATCGGGGCCGTTGTTGGCCGCGTGACGATGCGCAGGCAAGGCATAGTGACTGCGCCAAGCGAAGGTCGTTATCGCGCGCATTTTGAAAGCGGGCCGGAGGACTACGCTGACGGTGAGCTGGCGTTGAACGCGCTAGAGGACCATTTACGCGCACAAGCTTTGGCGGATGCGCAAGGGTCTGGTGCTGAGGACATTCATGTGCATGCGCATCGCGATGTCACAACAGCACAGGCAGAAGCGCGGGATGTGTTTATTGAAGCGGTGATTTCAGTGGAAGCATCGGGGCGTCCAAGGATCGCAAGCTGACACTTGAGAGATAAGCAGCGTGCGCGGTAGTATCAATGTCATGTTTCAATCGCTCACGGCGCCGCGCGCGGATTGAAATCTTGCTTTGATTTTTACGCCAACGCCCCATTTAATAGGAACAAGCATAGTAGGAGAAAGCCATGGCCGAGTATCACAAAGATATGGATGTAGTCGCAACGCTGAACCCCGAAGAGTATCGCGTCACACAAGAAAGCGGGACGGAGCGGCCCGGCACAGGGAAGTACCTTGGCAATAAGGAGCCGGGGATTTACGTGGATATCGTATCCGGCGAGCCACTGTTTGCCTCTTCCGACAAATACGAGAGTGGGTGCGGCTGGCCCTCTTTTACCAAGCCGTTGGTGCATGAGTTCGTCAACGAGGTGCGCGACACAACGCATGGGATGATCCGTACAGAAGTGCGCTCTAGCCATGGTGATAGTCATTTGGGGCATGTCTTTAATGATGGGCCCGTAGATCGTGGTGGCCTGCGCTATTGTATCAACTCCGCCTCATTGCGCTTCGTTCATAAGGACGAGATGGAGGGCGAAGGTTACAGCAAATATTTGGATCAAGTGGAGGATATTGAATGAATGAACGCGCAGTTTTAGCAGGCGGATGTTTCTGGGGAATGGAAGATCTGATCCGCAAGATGGATGGGGTGATTTCCACGTGCGTTGGCTATACGGGCGGCGATGTGCCAAACGCGACTTATCGTAATCATGGCACACATGCGGAGGGGATTGAGATCATCTTCGATCCTGCGCGCATTACTTATCGCGCGCTTTTGGAGTTCTTTTTTCAGATCCATGACCCCACCACGCCAAACCGTCAGGGCAATGATCGCGGGTTAAGCTATCGCTCCGCCATCTATTATGTCGACGAAGCGCAGAAAGACGTTGCATTGGATACGATTGAGGATGTCGATGCCTCTGGTCTTTGGCCCGGTAAGGTCGTCACAGAGCTGGAGAAAGTCAGTGATTTCTGGGAAGCGGAACCAGAGCATCAGGATTATCTAGAGCGGGTGCCAAATGGGTATACCTGCCACTTTATCCGCCCTAATTGGGTGTTGCCACGACGCGCGGCAGAGTAACCCTTTCAACGTGTGCGATGCTGGTATAGCGATGGGGTATGTCCTCATTCACTGGCATCGCGCTTAAACTCGCATCCGTCGTTCTTTTTGTTGTCATGTCTGCGCTGATCAAAGCGACGACAGAGGACGTGCCGACGGGTCAGGCGATGTTCTTTCGATCCTTCTTTGCATTGCCTGTAATCCTTGGGTGGTTGATGTGGCGTCATGATTTGCGCACAGGATTGCGAACGTCACGTCCGATGGGCCACGTGTGGCGTGGCTTGATTGGCGTGTGCGGCATGGGCTTTGGCTTTTCCTCGCTCGCCTATCTGCCTTTGCCGGACGTAACGGCCATCGGCTTTGCCGCGCCGCTAATGACGGTGATTTTTGCAGCATTGATCTTGGGCGAACGCCTGCGCGTTTATCGGATGTCGGCGGTTCTTTTGGGCTTGGTCGGTGTGGTAGTGATCTTGGCACCGCGCCTTTCGATCTCCTCAGGCGGTGCTATGGAAAGTTCTGCGCAAATCGGGGTGATCCTGGTGCTGGCCTCCGCGATGTTTCGCGCGTTGGCACAGATCCACATCAGACGTTTGGCGCAGACGGAGCAGACCGCGGCAATCGTGTTCTACTTTTCGATGACGACGACGCTTCTGTCGCTTTTAACGCTACCCTTTGGTTGGACCATGCCTGACGCAGGGGCGATTGCAATGCTAATTTGCGCAGGGTTGATCGGCGGGGTTGCGCAGATTTTCATCACCTCGGCCTACCGTTTTGCAGACGCCGCTGTGATCGCGCCGTTTGATTACGCTTCGATCCTGTTTGCGATGATAATTGGCTATGTGTTCTTCGCAGACGTACCCACGCCGCAAATGTTGCTTGGATCTGCGATTGTGATCCTCTCTGGGCTTCTGATCATATGGCGCGAACGCGCGTTGGGATTAAAGCGTGGCAAAGCGCGGCCGACGTTGACACCGCAAGGCTAAGGGCGGGATTTGGCAAGATGAATCGATCAGCGATCTACTATGCCCATTCCGGTATAGATAGGCGGTAAGAGCCATCGGCGTTTTGACCCTAGCGGGATTCTTGCTGGTATGCTTTTTAGGACGTCAGGATAGGGGTAGCGCGGTGGTTTGTCTTGCACCAGATCCGCCAGAAGCGTGCCGCAATAGCTGGCCATCGCGACGCCGTTGCCATGATAACTCAGCGAAGCAAACGCACCGGGCATCTCTGGGATCTGCCCGGTAAAGGGCGCGCCTTTGGCGTTCATGCAGACGAGGCCGGACCACAGATGCGGCGCGTCTACGTGTTTCCAAGCGGAGAACATATCCTCAAAGTCCGCGCGGATGAGCCGTTTGATTTTCGCATCAGCGCGTTTGTTGGCAAAGATTCCGCCGCGCATGCCAAAGAGGAAGCGACGATCTGGCATGAGGCGGAAATAATGTAGGAGATTACGGCTATCGAAAGCCATTTGATCAGAGGTCCATCCGGCCGCGTTCAGTTCATTGTCGCTTAATGGGCGGGTGACAAGAACGCTCGATTGCACCGGCAAATAGCGCGCGGCGAGCCAGTCTGGAATGTCCTCGGACGAATACCCGTTGGTGGCGATTATCAAACGTTTGGCAGTGAGCTTTCCCTGAGGGGTGTGTAGCGTGAATCGCGCGCCTTGCTCGATACGTGTGACGGGGGAGTAGGCATATAATCGTGCGCCAGCGTTGATCGCGGCCCGTGCAATTCCCAGCGCGTATTTCAGGGGGTTCAGGCCAAAGCCAATCGGGATGGTCAAAGCGCCATGAAATGGACCGGATAATCCAAGATTTGCGAGTTCGCTTTGTGGGATAAGGATCGGCTCAACCCCGTAGTTTTCCGTCACCTCTTGCGCGTGAGGTTCGAGTGTTGTGATGCACTTGGGTTTGTGTGCGAGCAGTGTTTCGCCGTTAGAGTGCGTATCAGCGTCGATCTTGAAACGCTCAAGTAGGGAGGCAACGTGCGCGATTGCGTCCTTTTCTGCGGTACGCCAATCACGACGTGCGTCGCGTCCGTGAACCTTGTCGATCTGTTTGTCGTCAAGGATACCACCGCCCAGACAACAAAACCCGCCATTGCGACCAGATGCGCCCCAACCAATAGTTTCCGCGTCTAGTAATGTGACGTCAATACCGTCCTCTGCCAGATGCAGCGCCGCGTTGAGACCTGTGAAACCGCCACCAATGATAGCGACGTCCGTTTGATGCGTGCCTTGAAGAGCGGGCTGATCGAGCGTTTCTATCGTCGTTTGCCAAAAGCCATGTTTAATGGGTTCAGGGCCATAGGCGCGTGGTTCGTAAATGCGTTTCATCCGCGTGCGGCGGCTTGTTCATCGCGTTGTTGTTTCAGGCTCGCTTGTTTGGAGATGAGCGATGCGCCAATCACGCCAATGGTGACAATGGCGATCATGATTGTGGAGAGCGCGTTGATTTCAGGGCTGACACCAAGGCGCACGGCAGAAAAAATTTTGATTGGGAGTGTTGTCGCGGACGGGCCCGCTGTGAAGCTGGCGATGACCAGATCATCGAGTGAGAGTGTGAAGGCGAGGAGCCAGCCGGAAATGACTGCAGGCGCGATGATGGGGAGTGTGACAAGGCGGAATGCTTGCCAAGAGGAACAGCCAAGGTCGAGTGCCGCTTCTTCGAGCGAACGGTCAAAAGAGACGAGGCGGGAGGAGACAACAACAGAGACGTAGCACATCGCGAATGTGGTGTGGGCGAGCACGATGGTGAGTACGCCGCGGTCTAGACCTATGCCGATGAACAGCAGAAGGAGTGAGAGACCTGTGATGACTTCTGGCATGACCAGCGGTGCATAGATCATGCCTGAGAAGAGCGTGCGTCCTGTGAACCGGTTCGCGCGCACTAGGACATAGGCGGCCATTGTGCCGAGGATGGTGGCGAGTGTGGAGGAGAAGACAGCGACTTTGATGGTGACCCAAGCTGCGTTGAGGAACGCTTCATTCTGGAGGAGTTCGCCGTACCACTTGGTGGAAAATCCCGCCCAGACGGTCACGAGTTTACTCTCGTTGAACGAATAGATCACGAGGATCACCATGGGAAGGTAGAGAAACGCGAAGCCGAGCGTCAGGGCGGTGGCGTTAAACCATGAAAAGCGTTTCATGCTTGTCTCTCCTTTTTTGGTCGAATGCTAAAGCATCCGAATCCAAGCTGTTCCGCCATACATAAACGCATAGCCTAGATCGCTCTCAGAGCATCTCGAAAGTGGCGCATGTTATCTTGGTAATGCAGCGCCGACGCTTTGAGGCCTTGAATCGCAGCCGCATCGAGCTGGCGCACCACTTTGCCTGGGGCCCCCATCACGAGCGACCCATCGGGGATCACCTTGCCTTCGGTGATCAAAGCACCTGCGCCGATCAGGCAATT
>DS995276.1:190016-1005502 GCA_000156115.1 Rhodobacteraceae bacterium HTCC2083 | reverse complement strand
GGGATATTTTTGGAAATAGGGAGACAGGTGAATTGCTCATTGGTCCTCCGCTTCCCGTTGCTTCTGCTCGTTACGTTGAAACAGAATGATTGGAATGATGAGGATCAACAACAGGATGATGGCCACTGCGGAGGCCACGGGCCAGTCACGGTTGTTGAAGAATTCTTCCCAGAGGACCTTGCCGATCATCAGGGTTTGTGAACCGCCCAAGAGCGACGGGATAACGAACTCGCCCAGCGTCGGAATGAAGACAAGGAAACAGCCCGCAATGATGCCTGTTTTGCTAAGTGGGATAGTCACCAGCCAGAAGGCGGATGTGCGCGAGCAGCCGAGGTCTTCCGCGGCTTCGAGCAAGCTGTCGTCCATCTTTTCAAGCGCTGAATAGATCGGCAGGATCATGAAAGGTAGGTATGTGTAAACGATGCCGATGTAGACGGCTGCGTTGGTGTTGAGGATCGTTAGAGGTTCGGAGATAAGGCCGCTCCAAAGTAGGAACTGGTTGAGCAAGCCTTCGTTGGATAGGATGCCCATCCATGCGTAGACGCGGATCAGGAAGCTTGTCCAGAACGGCAGGACTACCAGCATCAGCAATGTTGGACGCCATTCAGGGGCTGCGCGTGCCATGGAATAGGCGACGGGGTAGCCGATGAGCAGTGTGAAACCCGTTGAGATGAGCGCGATTTTGAGGCTGGACAGGTAAGCTTTCCAATATAGATCATCAGTCGTGAGGAACTCGAAGTTCTCGAAGTCGAGATCAGCGAAGAAGGTTTTGACCGCATCCCAGCCGCCCGCAAAATCGAGTTGTGGTGTGTAAGGTGGGATCGCTAGAGCGGCGTCGCTGAGCGAGATCTTGAGGACAATTAGGAAAGGGATGAGAAATAACGCGAGGAGCCAAATATACGGCACAGCGATGAGGGAAAAACGGCGCATCTTAGTGCTCCAGCAAGACACCAGCGGTGTCTGTGAAGCTAACCCAAACGTCGTCTTCCCACGTGATATCGCGGCGCGCGAGGCGACGAGCGTTGGCCATCTGCGCTTTAATCATTTGTCCACCAATGAGTTCGACATAGTAAGTCGACACATTTCCGAGATAAGCGATATCGATGACTTTACCTTGTAGCGAATTGGGCGCGTCGGGTTTGGTTTTAGAGATATTGAGCTTCTCGGGACGGATCGCAAATGTGAGCGTTGCGCCGTCTTTCGTCTCATCTCCATTGCTTACAATAATCGTGGGGTTCTTGTCAGACCAATTGAGCAAAAGGCCGCCGTCTTGGGCAGTTTGCATCTTCTCTTGCGAGGCGGCCAACTCAGCCGTGCTGGGCGGAGGGAGGCGTTTGATCGGCTCGATGCGTTCTCCGATAATGGGCGAGAGAAGCGTATCGTGTATCCATTCGCCCAGTTTGTTTGGCTGTGGATTTGGGGTGTCGTCGATGATGTCTTCAGCGACTACCTCTGTTTCGGGGTCTTTTACAGGCGCGCTTGAAATGCGCAGTTCAACCGTGCCCTTGATCAGGTTCACATCGCCAATGAAATCCGCGACGTATGTGGAATTTGGTGCCTCATAGATCACATCGGGGGTCGCGACTTGGATGATGCGGCCCTCGTCCATCACAGCGACGCGGGAGGCAACGGTCATCGCTTCCTCCTGATCATGCGTGACGATCACAAAGGTCGTGCCGGTTTTTTCTTGGATATCCATCAGCTCGAACTGCGTGTCCTGACGCAGTTTTTTGTCTAATGCGCCTAGTGGTTCATCAAGCAAGAGCAGCTTGGGCGCTTTAGCGAGGGAGCGCGCGAGGGCGACGCGTTGGCGCTGACCGCCAGAGATTTGATGCGGTTTGCGCTGGGCGAATTTTTCCAAACGCGTAAGTTTGAGCATTTCGTGCACGCGTGCATCAATCGCGCCTTTGGCCATGTCGGTGCGGCGTAACCCGAAGGCGATGTTTTCATAGATCGAGAGGTGCGGAAACAATGCGTAGCTTTGGAACATCATGTTCACAGCTCGTTTGTTGGGGGGGACATTGTTCATGTCCTGACCTGCGATCAGGATTGTGCCAGACGTAGGCGTTTCAAATCCACCCAGCATGCGCATCATCGTGGTTTTGCCACAGCCGGACGGGCCGAGCAGGGCGAAGAACTCTTTGGCGTAAATGTCTTGTGTAAGATCGTCGATGGCCGTGAAATCGCCAAATTTTTTGGTGACGTTCTTGAATTGTATCAGAGGGGGCTCGTTGGGATCGTTCCAAGGTTCAAATAAAGCTTCTTGCGCCATTAGGGTGACCTCCGCAGATAGAAAAGCCCCCGCGTCATCTAGAGCGCGAGGGCGTTTGTTGGCTTAGGTACCAGACTTGATCTTGGTCCACATACGCGTGACGACGCGCTGCACTTTTGGTGGGTAAGGCGTTGTGGTGAACAAGTTCTCAAGTGTAGCTGCATCAGGGTAGATCGCAGGATCGCCGATCACGTCTTCTTCAAGCAAAGGCTGGGACGCGAGGTTGCCGTTTGCGTAGTAAACGTAGTTCGACGCATCGGCCATGTTCTGCGCGTCCATGATGAAGTTCAGGAACGTGTGCGCAGCATCTGGGTTTGGAGCGTCCGCAGGAATTGCCATCTGATCGAACCACATTTGCGCGCCCTCTTTGGCGGCATGGTATGCGATTTCGACGCCGTTTTCAGCTTCCGCTGCACGATCACGCGCTTGCAGGATGTCACCAGACCAACCGATGGCCACGCAGATATCGCCGTTGGCAAGTGCGTTGATATACTCAGAGCTGTGGAACTTCTGGATGTGCGGGCGCACAGCGGTCAGAACCGGTTCTGCTTTGGCAATCACATCGGGGTCGTGGCTGTCTGGGTCTTCGCTGAGGAACTTCAGCGTCATTGGGATCATTTCCGCAGGCGCGTCCAGCATATGAACGCCGCACTCGGCCAGTTTCGCCATATTGTCAGGGTTCAGAACCAGTTCGAGTGAATCGATAGGTGCATCGTCGCCGAGCGCTTCTTTCACTTTACCGAGATTCACGCCGATACCAGTCGTGCCCCACATGTAGTTGATGGAGTATGCGTTGTCGGGATCATACTGCTCTGTGCGCGAGGACACGACGTCCCACATGTTGCCCATGTTTGGCAGTTTGGACATGTCGAGCTTCTGGAACGCACCCGCGGTGATCTGGCGCTGCAAGAATGTGCCAGAAGGGACGACGACATCATAGCCGGAACCGCCCGCGAGCATCTTTGTCTCAAGCAATTCGTTGCTGTCGAACACATCATAGATCAGTTTTATGCCTGTGTCGGCTTCGAACTTCTCCAAGAGCGCTTCGTCGATGTAGTCGGACCAGTTGTAAACGCGGACTTCTTCGGCTGTGGCGCTTCCTGCGATCAGTGCAAGCGTCGCGCTGGCGAGCATTAGTTTTTTCATGAGTGGAACTCCCTAAGAAAATTTAGTCGCTGCTTTTGTGATGCGTAGCAGTCTGGGGAATATTGTTTTCATGCGCTGGAAAGAGTCGCAAGTTTTTATTGTGTTGATTGATTAGACTGAGTTAACCCATATGGTCAGTGAGATGTCGTTTGCCCAAAGAAGGAACGCCCCGATGAACGCGATTACCAATCACATGCCGACGGCCGATCTACAGGCCCTTGATGCTGCACATCATATGCACCCCTTCACGACGGGCGATGAGATCGCGGCCAAAGGTGCGCGCGTTATCACCGGCGCTGATGGCGTCATGTTGTGCGATTCTGAGGGCAATCAAATCCTAGATGCCATGGCGGGTCTATGGTGCGTCAATGTTGGGTATGGGCGCGAAGAGTTGGCTGATGTTGCGGCGCGTCAAATGCGCGAATTACCGTATTACAATACGTTTTTCATGACGACCCATGTGCCTGTGATCGCTCTTAGCCAGCGTATTGCAGAACTCGCGCCAGAGGGAATGAACACCGTCTTTTATGCAGGGTCCGGATCAGAGGCGAATGACACCAATATCCGCATGGTGCGTACCTATTGGGATATGAAAGGCAAGCCGTCCAAGAAGGTGATAATCTCGCGCCACAATGCCTATCACGGCTCTTCTGTTGGCTCAGGTTCCCTAGGCGGAATGAGCGGGATGCATGCGCAAGGTGGAATGCCAATCCCCGATATACATCACATCGGCCAACCCAATTGGTGGGCAGAGGGCGGTGATATGAACCCTGAAGAATTCGGTTTGATGCGTGCGCAAGAGTTAGAGCAAGCGATTGAGGAAATGGGGATCGACCGCGTCGCAGCCTTTATTGCAGAACCTGTGCAAGGCGCAGGCGGTGTTATCGTACCGCCCTCGACCTATTGGCCCGAGATCCAGCGTATTTGTGACAAGTATGAAATCCTCTTGATCGCGGATGAGGTGATTTGCGGCTTTGGACGCACTGGCAATTGGTTCGGCTCGACCACCATGGGCATTCGCCCTGACATTATGACGATCGCTAAGGGCCTGAGTTCTGGTTATCAGCCGATTGGTGGTTCGATTATCTCCGATGAAATTGCAGGCGTGATCAATTCGGGCGAGTTCAATCACGGCTATACTTATTCTGGTCATCCCGTAGCCTCTGCCGTTGCTATGGAGAACCTGCGCATCCTTGATGAAGAGGGTATCGTGACGCGCGTGCGTGAACAGACGACCCCTTATCTCAAGCAGAAATGGGACACGATGTTGGAGCATCCGCTTGTGGGCGAAGCGAACCTTGTTGGGATGATGGGATCGCTGGTTCTGACGCCGCACAAGGAAAGCCGTGCAGCGTTTAAGTCCGACACAGGCACCGTTGGTTTCATCTGCCGCGAGCGGTGCTTTGCCAACAATCTGGTGATGCGCCACGTAGGCGATCGGATGATCATTTCGCCGCCTTTGGTGATTAATGAATCAGAAATTGACACGTTAATTGAACGCGCGTGGCAATCACTGGATGAATGTCATGCAAGGCTTAAAGCTGAAGGACTGATGGTCGCTGGTTAAACTGCGTCGCGTCCGGGTTCATCGGGATCGCAGGAAAAGATTGCGATTTTGTTGCCTTGGGGATCACGCAAGTAACTGACGTAGAAATGCGGCCCGTAAGAAGCGCGAAAACCGGGTTGGCCTTCGTCAGCCCCACCTGCGGCGAGTACTGCTAAATGAAGGGTGCGTACTTGGTTTTGATTGCGCGCTTCAAACGCGACCATCGTGCCGTTGCCTGCCGATGCGGGTGCACCGTTGAATGTTGGTTTTACGTAAAAATCCGGCAGAAGGATGGTTTGGCCCGGCGCGACGGGCAGCGCATAGCTTAGTCCCTCTGGTCCTTCTTTTAGCTCATACCCAAGTGCGGGCAAAAACGCGTCGTAAAATCGTTTCGCGCGTGCAATGTCATCTGCGCCGACTGTGACGTAGGAAATCATCGCTAGCTCAACGCTTTCCAATAGGTGACCTTATCGTCGCCCTTGCTCCAGAAGTCGCGAATGCGCGCTTCTTCGATATAACCGGCGTTCTCATAAAACCTGCGCGTTTTTGCGAAAGCGTCAGTGCCGGACGTGTCCACGATCACAATGCGGCCCCCTTGATCGTCGATTTGCACTTCCATTTGCTCAGTCAGCTGTGTGCCCGCACCGCTCCCTTGAAGCGTAGGCGAGACGGCAAGCGCCAAAATATTCCACGTATCTTCTGTCATCTGCTCGGGATTGGCATAACAAAAGCCAAGCGCGACGCCCTGCACTTCGAGTGTAAGCCACAGATCATCGGTTTCGCCGTCAAGAAACCCTTTGACCATACCCTCAAGCATGTCGCTTGAGAAAAGCTTTGTTTGGTCAAGAACCTGTTTCAGCCCTGATATATCGCCGCTTTCAGTATATCGGATATCCATGCAAGATGCGCTTTCTGTTGTAGGAGGGCCGCGTTTTGATCGCGCCACTATAAGAACGCAAAGCTGCGGACTTAAAGCAGATATGTTAAAGCGGGTTTGCCCGAATGCGTGACGCTACGTTCATGCGAGCTGGAACGTGGTGACGAACGGCGCGAGGTGTTGCAAGCTGTCACGCGAACACCTTTGCCGAAAGGACCTACGATGAGCAACGCAATTGAGTATGAACTGAAGGGCGATATCGCAGTCTTGCGCGCGAATAATCCACCTGTGAATGCATTAGGACATGCTGTGCGTAGCGGTTTGATTGCGGGTCTGGAACGCGCTGAAAGTGAAGCAAAAGCAGTGCTGATTGTCGGCGCTGGGCGAACTTATTTTGCAGGTGCGGACATTAAGGAGTTCGGCAAACCGCTGTTGGAGCCGGGCTTGCCTGGCGTATGTACGCGGATCGAGCGTAGTCCTCTGCCAGTGATTTCCGCGATTCACGGCACTGCGCTGGGTGGCGGGCTAGAGGTCGCGCTTGGAACGCATTACCGCATCGCTGTGCCCTCGGCCAAGGTTGGTCTGCCTGAGGTGCACTTGGGGATTTTGCCGGGCGCGGGTGGCACACAACGTTTACCGCGTCTCGTCGGGGCTGACAAAGCGATCGAGATGATCACATCAGGGCGTCACGTCAGCGCCCCTGAAGCGCTAGAGCTAGGTATCCTTGATGAGGTGGAAGAGGGCGAGGTTGAAGCTATCGGACTGGCCTACGCGCAGCGCATTCTAGACGCGGGTCTTGGTCCACGCCCTGTCGGTCAAATGCCACGTCCTGAGGTGGTTGATTTTGACACTGCGTATGAAGCTGCAATGAAACGCGGGCGCGGGCAGATTGCGCCAGCAACGGCAATTCGTTCAATTGAAGGCGCGTGCCACAAAGGAATTGACGCGGGTCTGGAGCATGAGCGCAACCTGTTCATGGCGCTCCTCAATTCGCCACAGCGTGAAGGGATGGTGCATGCCTTTTTTAACGAACGTGCCGTGTCCAAATTGCCCGAACTCAAAGGTGTCGCACCGCGCGAAGTGAGCGCGATTGGCGTCATTGGCGGTGGCACCATGGGTGCAGGCATCGCCGTAGCCGCACTGCTTTCAGGGCTTGATGTGACGATGATTGAGCGCGACGCTGATGCGGCGAAGGCTGGTGCAGAGCGTGTGTCTGATATTCTGCAAGGCTCTGTCAAACGCGGCAAACTCACTAACGAGAAATTCGATGCGATCATGGCGGGACGCTTCCGCGCCTCAGATAGCTACGAGGCGCTAGGCGATGCAGATCTTGTGATCGAGGCCGCCTTTGAAGAGATGGGTGTGAAGAAAACGATCTTCGCCGAGCTGGATCGCGTTTGCAAAAAAGGGGCTGTCTTGGCGTCCAACACCTCCTACTTAGATGTGAATGAAATCGCCGCAAGCACATCGCGTCCGGCTGATGTTCTTGGCCTTCATTTCTTCTCGCCCGCGCATGTGATGAAACTGCTCGAAATCGTCGTTGCGGCGGACACCGCGCCTGACGTTGTCGCAACTGGTTTTGCGCTTGGCAAGATGATGCGTAAGATTGCAGTGCGCTCTGGTGTGTGTGACGGGTTCATCGGCAATCGTATCCTCAAGACGTATCGCACTTGTGCTGATCACATGGTCCTGGACGGTGCGTCGCCATTTGAGATCGACACGGCGATGACCGCGTTCGGATTTGCGATGGGTCCCTTTGAGGTCGCTGATTTGGCCGGCCTCGATATCGGTTGGGCTACACGCAAGCGCCTTGCACCGACGCGCGATGCCCGTGAACGCGTTGCCACATATGCGGACAAGATGTGTGAAGCAGGGCATTTTGGTCAGAAAACGGGGCAGGGCTATTACGTTTACGAAAAGGGCAAACGTGGTGGCACGCCTGATGTGAATGTCACGGCATTGATTGAGGCGGAACGCCGCGAACTTGGCATCACGCCGCGTGCCTTTAGCCAGGATGAAATCCAACGCCGCTATATGTGCGCGATGGTAAATGAGGCCGCCAAAGTCGTTGGTGAGGGCATCGCACGTCGGCCCCTGGACGTGGATATGGTACTGCTCTTTGGCTACGGATTTCCGCGCCATTGGGGTGGGCCCTTGAAATGGGCGGACCTGCAAGGGCTGGACGGAATTCTGGCGGATATCCAAAGCTACGCCAAAGAGGATGATTTCTTCTGGCAGCCTGCACAGCTTTTGGAACGCCTCGTGGCGGCTGGAAAAACTTTCGATGATCTGAACAAAGGAGACACTGTATGAAACAAGCAGTGATCGTATCAACCGCTAGAAGCGGTTTGGCAAAGTCGTTTCGCGGCTCTCTGAACCAAACACATGGCGCAACCTTGGGCGCGCATTCGGTGCAAAACGCAATTTCGCGCGCGGGAATTGATCCTGCCAGCGTGGAGGATGTGCTGATCGGCTGCGCCACGCCAGAGGGCGCAACAGGCGGCAACATCGCGCGTCAAATCGCATTGCGCGCAGGCCTGCCCGTGTCGGTATGCGGCGCGACTGTGAACAGGTTCTGTTCCAGCGGTTTGCAAACCATCGCAATGGCGGCACAATCCATTCAAAACGGTGCGGGCCCGATGGTCGCGGGTGGTGTTGAGAGCATCTCACTCACGGGGAATCACGCGGTGCCATCGCATGATCCATGGATCAAAGAACATAAGCCTGCCGTCTATATGACTATGATCGAAACGGCGGATAATGTGGCCGAGCGCTATAAAATTTCGCGCGATGCGCAGGATGAATATGGCCTGCGCTCGCAATTGCGTATGGCGGCGGCGCAAGCGGCGGGCAAGTTCGCGGATGAGATTGTTCCAATGGCTGCGACTATGGCTGTGAAGGACAAAGAAACGGGTGAGATTTCGCAGCACGAGGTCACTGTAGATCGCGACGAGTGTAACCGTCCGCAGACCAATATCGAGGGTCTAACTGGGCTAAGTCCGGTACGCGAAGGCGGTTATGTGACCGCTGGGAACGCCAGCCAGCTCTCTGATGGCTCTGCTGCGGTGGTGCTGATGGAGGCGAGCGAGGCAGAGCGCCAAGGTATCGAACCGCTTGGTGCTTTCAAAGGCTTCGCGGTCGCGGGATGTGAGCCTGACGAGATGGGCATTGGGCCAGTTTATGCGGTGCCGCGTTTGCTGGAGCGGCATGGGCTAAAAGTCGACGACATCGATTTGTGGGAACTGAACGAAGCCTTCGCCTCCCAAGCGCTGTATTCGCGGGATCGTCTTGGGATTGATGACGAGAAATGCAACGTCAATGGCGGCTCCATCGCGATTGGGCATCCGTTCGGAATGAGCGGCACGCGCATGACTGGACATTTGCTGCTTGAGGGCAAGCGTCGCGGTGCAAAGCTGGGTGTTGTCACAATGTGTATCGGTGGCGGTATGGGCGCCGCTGGACTGTTCGAAATTTTTTAAGGAGCCACGATAATGGATCTGAATTACACCGATGAAGAAAGCGCGTTCCAAATCGAAGTGCGCAATTTTTTAGCTGAGAAATTGCCAAAGCAGATGTCGGAGAAAGTGCGCCTTGGTGGCGATCTGACCAAGGCTGAGATGGACGAATGGCACAGCATTCTGAACGACAAAGGCTGGCTTGCGCAGAACTGGCCCAAAGCGTTTGGCGGCGCGGAATGGGACGCCGTGCAGCGCCACATTTATGAGGAAGAAGCTGCCCTCGCCAATGCGCCACGCATCATTCCTTTTGGCCTATCGATGCTCGCGCCTGTGTTGCAGAAATTCGGATCGCAGGAGCAATGCGATCATTGGCTGCCGCGTATTCTAAGCGGCGAAGATTGGTGGTGTCAGGGTTATTCTGAACCAGGTGCCGGGTCCGATCTGGCGTCGCTTAAAACGCGCGCAGTGCGTGAGGGCGATCACTATATCGTCAATGGCCAGAAGACGTGGACGACCCTAGGTCAGCACGCAAACATGATCTTCTGCTTGGTGCGCACGGATGTAGATGTGAAGCAGCAAGAGGGCATTTCGTTCCTGCTGATCGACATGAACACACCGGGAATCGAAGTGCGTCCTATCGTGCTTTTGGATGGTGGTGCGGAAGTGAATGAAGTGTGGTTCACTGATGTGAAAGTGCCCGTCGCAAACCTTGTTGGTGAAGAGAACATGGGTTGGACCTATGCCAAATACCTGCTGACGCATGAGCGCACGAATATTGCAGGTGTCGGGTTTTCAAACGCAGGTTTGCAAGCCGTTAAGCGCATTGCCAAATCTGAATTGTCAGCTGGCAAACCGTTGATCGAAAATCCGCATTTTGCTGGGCGTATTGCGCAGGTCGAGATTGATTTGATGGCGATGAGCCTCAGCAATCTGCGGATTGTGAGCCAAGCCGCCAAAGGCGGTGCGCCTGGGCTGGAAGCATCAATGTTGAAAGTGAAGGGTTCCATCATCCGCCAAGAGATCAACGATCTCGCACGGCGTGCGGTTGGACCCTATGCGCTGCCCTTCGCGTCAGAGGCAATTGAAGGCGCGAATGAAGCGCCCTTTGGACCAGAGTATGCAGCGCCTGTCGCCGCAGAGTATTTCAATAATCGTAAGTTGTCGATCTTTGGAGGCTCCAACGAAGTGCAGCGCCAAATCATTGCCAAAACAACCTTGGGAGCGATGCGATGAACTTTGAGCTGACTGAAGAACGCCAAATGCTACAAGACACATTGCGACGGTTCTTAGCTGATAAATATGACGTGCCGACACGCAATGCGATCCTCGATAGCGACAGTGGTATGAGCGCTGAAATTTGGGCGCAACTGGCAGAACTTGGCATCCAAGGCGCTTTGTTTGACGAAGAGCTCGGTGGCTTTGGCGGTGCTGGTTTTGACATTGCAGTGGTCTTCGAAGAACTCGGTCGTGCGGGTGTGGTTGAGCCTGTGTCAGAGACTTGTTTGCTCGGCGGTGGATTGATCGCTGCGCTTGGAACTGAGGCACAAAAGGGGTTGTTAGAGTCTGTTATTGACGGAAGCACCAAGATCGCGCTTGCTCATAGTGAGCCACGCAGTCGCTATGATCTAAGTCGTGTGGAAACCCAGTATGAGGATGGTAAAATCACGGGTCACAAGTCCATGGCTATGGGCGCGCCGAATGCAGATTTTGTAATTATCTCCGCACGTGAAAGCGGTGGCAATGACGATCAAAATGGCATTTCACTATTCTTAGTGCCTGCGTCTGACCTTGATATGCGCACGACACCTGTGATGGGTGGGGGTGTGGCTGCGGACATCTATTTGGATGGATTAAGTGTTGATGACACAATGCGCCTAGGTTCAAAAGGCGTGGCATTCCCCCATTTAGAGACTGTTTATGCCAAAGCGATCACCGCGATTTGTGCACAAACGCTTGGGGGTATGGAAACGGCGACGAAGCTGACCATCGACTATCTGCAAACACGCAAGCAATTCGGAAAGCCTATTGGTACGTTCCAAGCGTTGCAGCATCGCTTGTCTGATATGTTGATTGAACTGGAACAAGTGCGCTCTGCAGTGATTGGCGCTGCTGGATATTTGGACGCGGACACATACTTGCGGGATCGTTATGTAAGCGCCGCAAAGAACCTAGTTGGCCGAGCCGCGCGTTTGATTGCGGAAGAGGCGATCCAGATGCATGGCGGCATTGCGATGACCCAAGAATATGAGCTTGCCCATATCGCGAAACGCGTGGTGATGGCGGATCATATGTTCGGGGATACGGACCATCATCTGGAACGTTTTATTGCATTGAGTTCCGTCTGAAATGAAGCGCGAGATACGCAATGAAACAGGAACGCAAAGGCTGGTTGGATATGTCATCGACGTGGGTCATGAAGATGGATGCGCTCGCTGTTGGCTTGATTTGGATAAGCAGCACCTGAACCGTCACGACGTGCTTCACGGCGGGATCGCGACCATGCTTCTAGATAGCGCGAGCGGTGCAACGGGGAGCATGACGGTTGATCCATTGGGACTTGCGCCGTTCCTGTCCGTTTCGCTGAACGTGCAGTTCGTAGCACCGGGCCGACCTGGGCGCGTGACTGCGATGGGTCGCATCACAGGCGGTGGCAAGTCATTGAAGTTCATTTCGAGCGAGCTGCGTCATGAAGATGGTACTTTGATCGCTACGTCGAGCGGTGTGTTCAAACGTGTCTCAGAGGAGAAACTGACATGAGCCTTGCACGAATCGAGCAACAAGGCGCCACTTTGGTTATCGTAAACGCTAACCCCACAAAGCGTGGTGCGCTCTCATCGGATCTTTACACCGTAATTTCGCAGGCTTTGGAGCGCGCAATTGATCCCAGCATCCGCGCGATCATCTTTGCGTCTGAGGGCGGTTTCTTTTGCTCTGGTGGTGATCTGAACACGCTTCGCGAACGCAGTGGGCTTAGCTTAGAAGAGCGCCGCGCGAAGGTTCAGGAGTTGCATGATTTGGTGATTGGTCTGCGCAATGCGCCCGTACCGATCATCGCTGCGATTGAGGGTGGTGCTGCGGGGGCTGGCCTGTCGCTTGCCTTGGCCTGTGACATGATCATCGCTGCGCCGAGTGCGACGTTCACGGCCTCTTATGTGAAGGCTGGTGTCGTGCCTGATGCTGGCTTGACGTCCGCGCTGACACGCATGTTGCCGCGTCAAATGGTGAGTGAAATGTGCCTGCTCGCGCGGTCTGTGACTGCGGAACGTTTGGCGGACCTTGGAGTGATCAACGCCATCGATACCGATCCTTTGAGGCATGCACATGCTATTGCAGAGAGTTTCGCCAAAGGTCCCCGCAAGACTCAAGGAACGATCAAAGAATTGATCGGTAGCGCCTATGAAAACAGTGAAGTACAACAGCTCGACGCGGAACGCGAAGCGATGATCCGCGCGGTTGTCGATACGGAAGCAAAGATTGGCATCGCCGCCTTTCTCAATAAAGAAAAGCCGGATTACCCATGATCTTGAACACGCCCTTGACGGAAGCATTTGGTCTACGATTGCCCGTGTTGGCAGGTGGGCTGATGTGGCTTGCGGATGCGGATTACGTTGCTGCCTGTGCCCATGCGGGCATCATGGGGTTTGTGACGGCTGCCTCCTTTCCTGATCCTAAAGATCTGAAAAGCGAAATCACGAAAGCCAAACGCCTGTGTGGCGATAAACCGTTTGGCGTAAACGTGTCTATGCTGCCCAAGTTGGTGCCGGGCGAAAAGACCGCGGATATTTTCAAATTGATTGCGGATGAAGGCGTTAAGGCGATTGAGACTTCTGGTCGTAACCCCGAAGAATATATGGAACAGTTGAAAGCGCAGGGATCGTTTGTCATTCACAAGGTGCCCTCCGTCCGTTTTGCTCTGAAAGCCCAAAGCATTGGCGTTGATATGGTCGCTGAATGTGGGGGGCATCCCGGGCTCGATCTGATTGGAACGATGGTGAACAATGCGCTCGCGCTTGAGCGGTTGCAGATCCCTTTTCTCATAGGAGGTGGCATTGGCCATGGCGCGCAGATTTCTGCTGCCATTTCCATGGGGGCGAGCGGTGTTGTCATGGGCACACGCTTGCTTGTTGCGGAGGAGCTGAACGCGCATCGCAGTTACAAACAAGCGCTTGTCGATGCCACAGAACGGGACACAGCGCTGACGATGCACACTGTGCGCAACACAATTCGCACGCTGCGCAATGAAACGACTGACGTGGTTGCGAAGCTTGAATTGGAGAACCCAGAAATCGGATTCGGGGGTTTGCGCGCGCATGTGGCTGGCACTGTGGGACGCGAGGCTTACGAAACAGGCGATGTGTCGCGCGGGATGTTGTCTGCGGGCCATGCGCTTGGACTTACGGATAACATAGAGCCGATGGCGGAGATCATTTTGCGGCTTGAAGCGCAGGCTGAGGCAGCGGCGAGTCGGCTTTCAAAGGCAACACATGCGCATTCATGAGTTTCTTCAACATCAGGCATCAAAGCGGCCCTACGGGGTAGCGCTTGAGGATTGGAATGGAGATAAATGGACGTTTGAGCGAGAGTGGAATTGCGCCAAAGCCGCTGCTGACCTTTTGAAACTGGCTGGCGTTCAACGCGGTGATCGCGTGCTTCTGGTGACGGAAAATTGTGCGGCTGTTTGCGCGTTCATTTATGCGTGTTCTCTGGTCGGTGCTTGGGCGGTTCCTGTGAACGCGCGACAAACGGCGACTGAATTAAACCGCATCGTTACGCACGCCGCGCCGCGCATCGCCATTTTCATGTCGAACGTATCCGAAGACGCCAAAACCCATGGTGCGTCTTTTGAGGTTCGCGAAGTGCACGGTCTTTGGGGCACAGTTATGATGGCTGATTTGGGCGTCAGCGATCCTGTTAAGGATCTCGATGTTGCCGTGATGCTTTACACAACAGGGACGACGGGTACACCGAAAGGGGTGATGCTCAGCCATGGTAATCTGGTCTACGCGGGCAAAACATCGGCTAAGACACGGGGTATGACGCAGGACGATACAGTCTATGGCGCGCTGCCGATGACACATGTATTTGGCCTTGCCTCGATGCTGATGGCGGCGACGTTTGCAGGCGCGACGATCCGGTTAGAAGCACGATTTGGCGTGGCCAAGCTTTATGCGGCCTTGCGCGATGGCGTGACGATCTTGCCAGCAGTTCCGCAGATGCACGCAGTTTTGATGCAATACACAGCAGAGCAAGGGATCGCCTCCATCGCTGGCGGGTCTTTGCGATATGTCTCATCTGGCGCCGCTCCGCTTGATCCCGTGTGGAAACGCAAGGCGGAGGCGTTCTATGGGATCGCCTTGCAAAACGGCTATGGCATGACCGAAACCAGCGCAGGTGTGTGCACAACCAAAAGCGCGTTTGGTGATCCAGATATCTCTGTTGGGCCACCTTTGGCAGGGGTCGAGATTGCGATTGACGAAACCGCGACGGGCGGTGGTGATGGGATTGGTGAGGTGCTGACGCGCGGGCCTCATATTATGCTTGGGTATTTCCGCAATGAGGATGAAACCGACAAGGTTCTGGATGCAGAAGGTTGGATGCACACAGGCGACCTGGGTCGGATTGACGACGCTGGCCTGCTACATATCCTTGGGCGCAGTAAGGAGCTGATCATTCGTGGCGGCTTCAACATTTACCCGCCCGAGGTGGAGGCAGCATTCAACGATCATCCAGATGTGATCCAGACTGCGGTCGTTGGTCGGCTAACGTCTACAGGGGATGAAGAGGTACTTGCTTTTGTGCAAACCCCCTCCCTGGATACAGTCTCCACTGAAGTTTTACGCGCCTTTGTCGAACCGCGCTTGTCACCCTACAAACGCCCGAGCCAGATCATTCTTGCGCTTAGCTTGCCCGCTGCGCCGACAGGGAAGCTGCTCAAACATAAACTCATCGACACATTCGTGGACCAGTTGCGCTAGTGTTCTGACGTAAGGCCAAGCTTCGGGTCAATCACGACGCGCTCAACGCCCGCAAATCGCGCCATGCGATCCAGCTCAGCCAATAGTTTTTTACGTCGTGCAGGTGTTGCCTGAACATCCCTTTCCCACCAAAGGCCAGTAACGTTCAAAATATCATCAGAGCGCAAGGCCTTCATGTCGATGCGGCCTACAAGCCTGTCACCTTCAAGCATTGGAAACACGTAATACCCGTATTGCCGCTTTGCTTCGGGCACGAAAATCTCGATGCGATAGTGAAAGCCAAACAAACGTTCCGCACGTTTGCGATCGCGAAGCGCCGGATCAAAGGGGCTAAGAATGCGCAGGCGGCTTGTGGGCTTTGGGGGCGTTTCGTCCAAAATCCCATCGCGCGCAAAAGAGCGACGCAAAGTGCCATCAACACTTTCAACATCAATCTCAGTTAGACCCGCAGTAGCGCACCATTCCTTCGCTTCCGCCTTGGTCACGATATCCCAGAAATCCGCAATCTCGGTTGATGTTGCAAAGCCCAAACGATCCAAAGCGGCATTACAGAGCCAATCGATGCTGCTCTGCCTTTTGGGTTCTGAGGAGATCAAACCCGCACCCAAAACACGCGCGGTCACATCATAGAACTTCTTGAACGATTCGCGACGCGTGATGGTCAATTCACCTGTGCGCCACAGATATTCCAAGGCCGTCTTTGAAGGATGCCAATCCCACCAACCTCTAGAACCACGCTTTTCGCCTTCGCCAACACAGGCCGAAGACTTGGGCCCTTCCGCTTCAATGCGTTCTAAAAGCGTGTCGACTTTTTCTTCGAACCCTTCACGCCGCCAACTGCGCCACTGACGCCGCAATGTTTCTGCATCACGCTCAAAGCGTAGCTTCCAATGTGGGAAAAACGCGGTTGGAATCATGGAGGCATCATGCGTCCAATGCTCGAATAGGGAGTGATCTTTTTCCAGCAAGGGCGTGAGGTTTGTGGGGCGATACGCTGCTCGTCGCGCGCGCAGAACCATATGATGGGCGCGCTCAACCGTGTTGATGCTATCGACCTGAACAAAGCCAAGTTGGGTGATCAGATCCAATAAGTCTTCGCCCTTGCCAGACCCCGAGGGTGCAGCGCTTAGCAAGTGCCGATCCAGAAAAATTGCTCGCGCGGCTTTGTTTTTGAGAACGGGCAGCGCCACGTGCTAACGACGTTTCAGCGTCTCGCCAAAGCTAATTTTAGGGGTCAACTCAACGCGTTTGTCCAGCTCGATTTCTGGGTTTTCAACACGTTGCGCAATAATCTCAGCAGCTTTGCGACCAATCTCTTGTCGGCAGGCATCCATCGTTGCCAATTGCCGTGGCAGGCCCTGCAACAACTCGACACCATTGAACCCCGCAAGACCGATTTGCGCAGGGATATCGTAACCATTTTCCATAAGATACAGCAGACCACCCGCGCCAATCATGTCGTTGGAATAATAGAGAAAGTCGAGCTCTGGATCACGCTCAAGCATAGCCGCAGTCATTTCACGACCTTTGGCCAATGCAGAACCACCCGAATAAAACTCGCGCTCTGCGATTTCGATGCCCGCCTTTCCAAGCCCTTCAGTGAATCCCTCGAAGCGTTTGCGCGCACGGTGATCGAGCGGCATTTTCGTGCCCATAAATCCGATGCGCTCATAGCGTCCTTTGATAATCGCTTGCGCCATTTCACGTCCGGCGCGGCGATGGGAAATACCCACGCTCGTGTCAATTGGCGTGCCATCTACATCCATGATTTCGACGACGGGAATGCCTGACGCTTTTAGCATCGCACGCGAGGCATCCGAATGTTCTAGACCCGCAACAATCACGCCAGAGGGTCGCCAGGACAGCATTTCGAAAAGCACGCGTTCTTCTTTTTCAGGCTGGTAATCTGTCACACCGACAACTGGCTGAAGTTCTGTGTCTTCGAGCACCTGAGAAATGCCTGTCATCACCTCAGGAAAGACCATGTTGGAGAGCGACGGGATCACAACTGCGACAAGGTTCACGCGTTGGGAGGCAAGCGCACCTGCGATTTTGTTGGGAACATAACCCAGCTCTTTCGCTGCCTTGAGCACCTTTTCACGGGTCGCCGCCGAGACGTCCCCACGATTGCGCAAAACCCGCGAGACGGTCATTTCCGAGACACCGGATTCTTCAGAAACATCACGAAGCGTCAGAGGGCGAGCATCAGTTTTAGACAAGGTAGGCTCCAAGAGAGTGTTAGCGTTACCTCACCCTAATTCGGAACCGTGCGAAGTGCCATGGGGTGATTTTTGCGCTGACATTCGTTTTCTTGCGCGCTAGGCCAACTCGAGAGTGGCCTCGTGGCTCAACTGAATAGAGCGGCCACTTGGCTTTTTACACAAATCAGGTGAAGGGCAGTCTTCTCCTTTTCGCAAGCGGAGTCGGCACACTAGCTCGATTTTAGGTCTGCCAAGAGCTGTGTAGCGATTGAGGACCGCAATCCTGATTTGGATCTCTGCAACTTGACGATCGACGTCCCTCGCCGTCAACGATTGAGATGACCGTTTAGGCGCGAACTGTATCAATCATCAACTGAACGTTCTCAGGATCTGCATCAGGCGTAATACCGTGACCCAAATTGAAAATATGTGGTCCGTTCGAAAGCACATCGACGATGCGGCGCGTCTCAGACACCAAGGTCTCACCACCTGTCACCATATGGCTGGACGCAAGGTTGCCTTGCACACAGCCGTCGGGCTGTACGTTCTGTGCAACCCACTCGGCGCTGACAGCGTCGTCAAAGGCAATACAATCGGCACCAATGGCGGCATGTGCCCCTTTGTAGCGCTCGCCCGCGCCACGTGGGAAAGCGATGATCGGTGTGTTTGGATGTGCAGCTTTCACGCCATCAACGATTTTGCGCATGGGTGCGAGGGAATATTTGTCGAAATCATCCCCTTTGAGCGAGCCAGCCCAGCTATCGAAAATTTTGATTACTTCAGCGCCAGCTTCGATTTGCTTGTTCAAGTAGGCAATCGTGGCCTCTGTGATTCGATCGAGTACGCCCTCAAAGACAGGCAAGTTCTCGGCCTTCAACGCATGCGCGGGCGCTTGGTCTGGCGTGCCTTTGCCGCCAATCATGTAGGTCGCAACGGTCCATGGAGCACCTGCGAAGCCGATCAAAGTCGTCTCGTCAGGCAACGCCTTAGACAGTCGATTGACCGTTTCGTAAACGGGAGAGAGATGGTCGTGGATATCATCCGCAGGTTTCAAAGCGTCCAGCTCTGCCCGCGTGGTGATTGTCGACAAACGCGGGCCTTCGCCCGTTTCAAACCGCAGATCTGCCCCTAAGGCCTGAGGCACCAAAAGGATGTCCGCAAATAGAATAGAGGCGTCAAAGCCGTAGCGTCGAATAGGTTGCAAGGTCACTTCGGTCGCGAGCTCTGAATTATAGCAAAGAGACAGGAAATCACCAGCTTGCGCGCGCGTGGCACGATATTCAGGAAGATACCGACCCGCTTGGCGCATCATCCAGATTGGCGGCGTGGGCAATGTTTCACCGCTGAGAGCGCGCAGGATGGTTTTCTGGGATGTCATAGTGATCTTCCTTGGTTTTCGATGTGCAAAGGCGCGAGCGCCTCAAGTATTATGGTGGCGACGCGTTCTGCATCTTCTTCATGCGCTAAATGACCGAGATTTGGCAACAACTCAAACCGCGCATTTGGCATTTTCGCCGCGGCATTCCGGGATGTTTTAGGGGGAACGGTAGTATCCTTCTTTCCGGCGATCAAAAGCGTCTCAGCACCGTTCTGCGGCAGGCCTGCAATCAGGTTATTGAGCGACCATTGCGCCATCATTTGCAGCGTTGCATTCACATGCGAGCGCGAGGCGACAAGACGCTTGTAAAAGGTGATATCGTCCTTTGGCAGGTTTGATCCTGTGCTTTTCAAAATACGCTCGACCCCTTGTCCGCGCGAGGAGGTGGCGCTGAAAAAATCAGCGGCAAGGGGCAGGGCTGCGATAGCTTTCGCAAGCAAAGGGAACATCACACCTGCAACACCTGCGAAGGGTTCAAGTGCTGCGTTTATCCCGATGATCTTAGGCTGGTCCGGTGCCATAAGTTCCGCCATGCGCAAAGCAATGGCCGCTCCTGCGGAATGACCGATTATAGCGTAAGGATTGAACTGCTCTGTGCGACATAGGGTAAGAATATCCTCTGCCATCGCGTCCAATCCGCAGCGTTGTTGCGCGCCAAGCTTGGTGAAACCCTGCCCAGGAAGATCAATCACTACGACGCGGAAATGAGGTTGCAGTAAGGGGGTCAGATGTTGCCAGCTATGCGTCGCGCCACCCGCCCCATGCAAAAGCAAAACGAGAGGCCCATCGCCGATGTCCTGCACGTGCCATCGATGGGGCGCGCTAGACACGAAACGCGAATGGGCAGTGTTGGGCCAAGTTGCACTGTCTTTCGCCCAGTCCATCGCGCTTAGCTTGCCAAAGAGGCGGTGACAGCGGCGCTGACCCGTTTTGCATCTGCGCGCGGCAATGCGATGTAGTTGGCGTGCATCATATCTGCCAGTTGCTTAAGGCTGCGTTCGGGGCGAATGGTTGTATCAATCACCAACGCATCAACCCCAGCGCTTAGAATATTGCGCGCTATCGTTTGCGCATCATCACCTGCTTGTGTGCGGTTGGCTTGACCGTCCAGTGCAATATTCGCGCGCCCGTCTGTCAGCAGAACGATGGTCGCGCTCATACCTTTGTGTGACGCGGTTTCTGCGAGAGATAAAGCCGCTGTAAGACCGGAGGCAAGCGGTGTTCCACCGCCACCGGGCAACGCCGCGAGACGACGTTTGGTTTGTACCAGCGAGCGCGTGGGCGGCAGAAGAACCTCTGCATCAAGGCCACGAAAAGAGATCAGTGCCACATGATCACGACGTGCATAAGCTTCGCTAAGGAGCATTTCCACGGCACCTTTGGCTTCAGCCAAACGTGCCATTGCGGCAGAACCAGAGGCATCGACTGTGAAAATCAGCAAACGATCGGAAAGCGTTTGATAGCGTTTGCGGCGCAGGTCACCGGGGTGAATGATGGGGCCTGTGCGCTGGGGTTGAGCTTCTCTACGGATAGTTTGATAGGGAATAGCGGCACGCAGTGTGGCGATCAAATCGACGCGCGCCGTATTGGCTTTTGACCCTGCGCGCGCGGGCAGGGGGCGGCCGCGCCGATTGCCGTTTTGCTTGGCACCAGCCCCGTTGCCAGTGGTGCCTTTGCGTTTGGTATCGCTCGCGAGCTTCTCCAGCACGTCGGCTGGCAACGCGGCTTTCACAGCGTCGAGCAAGAGATCTTGGGGGATGGAAAGCGTATCATCCTCGTTTTGCCGCGTTTCGTTTTGCGGTTGCTTTGGCTGCTCGTCTTGCGTTTCAGGCAGGCGAGTGGCGCGGTGGGCAAAGACAAGATCAACAGCGATGCTTAGATCCTCTGCCGTGATCACCTTGCGCTGATGCAGTGCCGCATGAGCTTGCGCGGCGCGCATCGCGTAGGTCGGTGCGCGTAGGCTCGGGATGCCGAGGTTGACTGCGAGCGTTACCAGCTGCTCAGGAACCTCATCAGGGATATCGACGTGCCGCGCGTCCTTGGTGAGTTGAACGAGATTGTCAGGGAGTGTCACAGGCTCAAAGTCCGCAAGCGCCAAACCATCAAGCGAAATCCAGAACGCCGCGCGATCACTTAGGGAATTGGGGAGCGTTTCATCCTCAACACCTTCATCAAGGGCAAGAAACGCATGTCCGTTACCCGCGTCGAGCGTCTGGCTAAGACGGGCAGTGAGATATGGATCAGCGCGCTCCGCCATTGGAAGGATGAAGAGGGACGGATCGCGATTCAGCAGGCCTTTTTGCATGATGAGCGTACTGGCTTTGAGAGTGGACGAGAGATCAATTTCGTCATCAAGGACCTGCGCAGTCATGTTCGGATGCAATTTGACGTGTGGCATTGGTATTTTCTGGCTCGTACGCAGGAAAGCATCGCGCACAGGAGAGACACGCGCACGCACGATCAAGCCAGCGAAAGAATCCGGATCAATCGCTAGCAAAGTCAGAGCGAGAGTAGCGCGGTGCCAAGGCGTCATTCAGACACCCAACGTGTCTTGCACGATGCGGTCAACCCGCGTGCCAGACCCTGCATCATCGAGAGGATCACGGCGTAGGCGGTGGCGCAGGGCGAGCGCAGCTGTGGCACGAATGTGGGAGGTGGCAAGATGCGTATCATCGCGAAACGCCGCGTAAGCGCGCGCAGCTTTGAGCAAGGTCAATTCACCACGCAAACCATCGGCTCCAAGATTGAGACAGAGCTCGGCCACATCACGCAGCGCGCTATCGGGTGTTTCAAGGTCCTTCAAAGCCATGCGTGCAGAGACAATGCGATCACGCAGCGCGGCATCTTCCGCCTGCCAGCGCAACATGAAGGCCGCATGATCATTCTCATAGGCATCGCGGCGTTTGATGACTTGAACACGTTCGTCGATATCACTTGGGGATGCGACGTCGACCGAAAGACCAAAGCGATCCAAGAGCTGTGGACGTAGCTCGCCCTCTTCTGGATTGCCGGAGCCAACAAGCACAAAGCGCGCGGCGTGGCGGATCGAGAGGCCTTCACGCTCCACCACGTTTTCGCCGGATTGCGCGACGTCCAAAAGCAGATCAACGATATGATCTTCGAGAAGGTTCACTTCATCAATGTAAAGGTACCCGCGGTTCGCTTGGGCGAAAAGCCCCGGTTGAAACGCTTTCTCGCCACGTGTCAGCGCACGCTCGATATCAAGCGCACCGGTGACGCGATCCTCTGATGCACCGAGGGGCAGATCAACGACGGGCGTTGGAATTTCGTGTGTGTCTTTGTGTGTGACATTCGCCCACTCCGGGCAATCGGCAAAGTGTTTGCTGTTGACTGGGCAGGCTTTGATAGCGTTGATATTCGGTAGAAGCCCTGCAAGCCCGCGCACGGCGGTAGATTTGCCTGTGCCGCGATCACCAAACACCAACACTCCCCCAATCGATGGGTCGATGGCCGTGAGAATCATCGCCTGCTTCATGTCGTCTTGACCGACAATGGCGGAGAAAGGGAATGGATGCTTCATGCTATGTCCACTTTTGCTAAGGGCGATGTGCCACCCCATGTTCCGATGTCTGAAATAAGGGTGAAACGCGCGTAGAGTTCTTCGTTGAACCAGCCTTCATCTCTGACGGCTTTGATGGCCTCTGCATGCGGTCCTGTGCGTGCGAAATTCGCCATTTGCGCGGCGTCGCGCCAAATCGAAAACGTCACCTGATGCAGCAATGGAATTTCACCGACACCGATCTTGAAAAGGACGTTTGGATCTTGACCAATCACGCTGGAAATATTCGGCACACGTCGCCAGAAGCGCGCGGCAATGCTTGGCTTGATCGTAGCGCGTGTCAGGGCCACCAGTGGGCCGGTTTTGTAATGTTGTGTTGGAATAAACGGGGTTTTGCCAGACCAAGCACCGCGCGCGGTGTCGGTGCTCATAAACAAGCTCCAATGCTCTGATGCATGGGTTTTGTAGCGTTGAAACAGGGGGTCATTCTCTATCGCGCGTGTCGCGCTTGCCTCGTCGGGCCATGTCGCGAGAATCGCGTAGACAGATGTGTTGGGGATAGGTGTGAACCCTTCGCCAGAGCCGGAGCCGCACAGCTTCCAGAAATTGATGCTCTCGACCTTGCGCAAATGACGGCGCGCGAGTCCCATCATCACGAAAGCCCACACGCGTGCGCGCAATGAGCCAAAGCGAAAGAGACTGAAACTGACAACCTGCGACATCGTCATGTGTTCCCAAAGATTCCCTAATGTGTAAACTTAGAGTGACACATATCCCTTGCTTTGTGAAGCACCCTCACGCTAGAATTGTAAGCTAGACTAGACAGTTGTTGCCGGGATTGATCATGACACAGCTTTCAGAAAATGGATTGGACAACCGTGCGATTGTGATTGGCGCGGGCCTTGGTGGTTTGTCGGCTGCGATGCGTTTGGGCGCGAAGGGCTATGCGGTTACCGTGCTCGATCGCTTGGATCGGACGGGTGGGCGTGGATCGTCTATTGAGCAAGATGGCCATCGTTTTGATCTTGGTCCAACGATTGTGACCGTCCCTGATGTGTTTGAACGTCTTTGGGCTGACTGTGGCCGTGATTTTCATGTGGATGTGGACCTGCGCCCTTTAGAGCCGTTCTATGAGGTGCGTTGGCCGGATGGCACGAAGTTCCACGCAAGCTCTGACGACGACAAGATGTTGGCAGAGGTCGCCAAGCTAAGCCCGAACGATGTGAAGGGGTTTCAGAAGTTCTTGAAGGATGCCCGTGCGCGGTATGTGGTTGGATTTGAGGGCATGGTTGCTAAGCCGATGCACCGTGCTTGGGAAACGATCAAAGTTCTTCCTACGTTTGCAAGGTTGCGCGCGGATCGTTCTATCTACGGATTAGCGGCGTCGCGTGTGAAGGACGAACGCTTGCGCATGGCGCTCTCATTTCATCCGCTGTTCATTGGGGGTGATCCAACGCATGTGACCTCGATCTACGCTTTGGTCGCGCATCTCGAAAAAACCTACGGCGTGCATTATGCGATCGGTGGGGTGCAGGCGATTGCGGATGCGATGGCGGATGTGGTGCGCGCGCAGGGTGGCGTAGTCAAACAGAACGTCACTGTTGACGAGATCCTGATTGACCAAGGCGCTGCAAAGGCCGTGCGCCTCAAGGATGGTAGCGAGCTGGATGCGCCTTTGATCGTCAGTAATGCGGATGCGGGGCATACTTATTCGCATTTGCTACGTAACCATAAAAAACGTCGTTGGACCCCCAAAAAGATTGCGGGCAAGCGGTGGTCTATGGGGCTTTATGTTTGGTATTTTGGCACCAAAGGCACGGCGGACAAATGGGCCGATGTGGGGCATCATACGATCGCCAATGGACCGCGTTTTAAGGGCCTGCTGAAAGATATCTTCATGCGCGGTAAACTCGCGGATGACATGAGCCTTTATATTCATCGCCCATGTGTGACTGACAAGAGCGCTGCCCCTGAGGGGGATGATACGTTTTATGTGCTCTCCCCTGTTCCGCATCTCAATTGGGATAACCCTGTGGATTGGACGCGCGAAGAACCGATCTATCGTGCGAAGGTTGCTGCTGAAGTGGAAAAGCTGATTCCTGGTTTTCAGGATCACATCACAACCGAAACGGTCTTTACGCCCGAGACTTTTCGCGAGCGGTATCTTAGTCCGCATGGCTCTGGTTTTTCGCTTGAGCCGCGTATCCTTCAAAGCGCCTATTTTCGCCCTCACAATGTGAGCGAAGAGGCGAAAGGACTCTTTCTTGTAGGTGCGGGTACGCATCCCGGGGCGGGTCTTCCGGGGGTTGTTTCAAGCGCAGAAGTGTTGAGCAAAATGGTGCCTGATATGCATTCAGTTGAGACAGAGACAAGGTTGGCCGCAGAATGAGCGCGCCGGTGATCCACCCTGATGATCTTGAGCATTGCCGCGAAGTGATCCGCACAGGATCTTTGTCGTTTCATGCGGCCTCCAAACTTCTGCCAGGCTCTGTGCGCGACCCTGCTTTGGCGCTTTATGCGTTTTGTCGCCTCGCGGATGATGAAGTGGACGAGGGCAGCAACAAGGTTGCAGCAGTGCTTGATTTGCAAGCTCGGCTTGATCTAGTTTACGCAGGCACGCCACGCAATGCACCGGAGGATCGTGCGTTTGCGGCCGTGTGTGAAAGGTTCGATATGCCGCGCGCTTTGCCGGAAGCCTTGCTTGAGGGTCTGGCGTGGGATGCTGTGGAGCGGCGGTATGAAACGCTGTCTGATGTGCGTGGATATTCTGCGCGCGTGGCTTCTGCGGTTGGCGCGATGATGTGTGTGCTGATGCGCGTGCGCGATGCGGATGCTTTGGCGCGGGCCTGTGATTTGGGTGTCGCGATGCAACTGACAAACATTGCGCGCGATGTTGGCGAAGATGCGCGCGCTGGGCGGATTTATCTGCCGCTTGAATGGATTGAAGGTTCGGGTATGACGCCTGATGCGTTCATGAGCGATCCGCAAGCCTCCCTTGCAGTGCGCAAAATGGTGAAGCGTTTGCTGGCCGAGGCACGTCGTTTATATATACGCTCTGAAACGGGGATAAGCTCGTTGCCGCTCAACGCGCGCACAGGCATTTTCGCAGCACGCTTTATATATGCAGCAATTGGCACGCAACTGACGCGACTTAAGCACGATTCCATCAACCACCGTGCGCGCACGAATACGGTGCATAAGCTGGGTTTGATTGGTATCTCAGGCCTGCGCTCCGCCGCGAGCGTGGTTTTGCCGAAATCGCCTGTTCTGTTTGCACCTGCTTTGGACGAAGTGCGCTTTTTGGTGGACGCCGTCGCTACGAATAAGCCACGTGCGCAGGACTGGGGCACGGGGCGCACGGGGGCGCTTTTGTCAGTACTGTCTGAGTTGAAAGCGCGCGAGGTCAACGCCAAAGCGACAATCGGGGTAGCGGCGGAGTAAACGCGGCTCTATGGTGACGCCATGGAATATTTACTCTTCGCACTCTTTCTAGGTACATGTTTTGGTGCAGGCGCGACAGGCGGTTTGTTCCCACCCGGCGCATGGTATCAGAGCTTGGAAAAGCCATCATGGACACCACCGAATTGGGTATTCCCGGTGATGTGGACGACGATCTATCTACTGATTTCTTTCGCCGCTGCGCGCGTCGCAGTGATAGAGGGCAGCCATTTTGCAATGGCTTTCTGGGCAGCGCAAATCGCGTTTAATACGCTCTGGACGCCGATGTTCTTTGGCTTGCGCCGTTTGAAGGGCGCGCTTGGCGTTATGGCGCTCTTATGGCTCTCAGTGCTGGGATGTTTCATCACACACATGTCGCTAGACCTATGGGCTGGCCTTGCGATGCTTCCGTATTTGATCTGGGTCAGTGTCGCTGCGATGCTGAATTACTCCGTTGCAAACCTGAACCCAGAGGTCGAAGCGCTGGATCTATCCAAGCTCTAAAACGTCCAGTTCTTGCGGCGCGGCACGCGCACAGCGAGCATGGGCTTGATCAGGTTTGAGCCGTAGCGATTGAGATTAAGCGCTTCGTGCACGCCCTCAACACGTTCGCCATCGATTGTCGTCTGCACGACAGAGCGAGAATAAAATGGCGCATCAAGCATGGCTTTGACTTGCTTGGGCGTTGTGCCCACATCCGCGCGCGTGTCGCGTCTCAATGCCCAAAGCGTGCGTTTGATCGGTGTCTTCGGAGGGCCAGAAACTGCAAGCGCGTTGCCGTCTTCGTCAAAGTTGATCGCCGCATCAAGCACAGACCCATCGCATCGGTTCGCATCATAAAAACAGGTGGAACCCGTTGCTGTTGGATAGCGCGCCCAGTTCCATGTGGTGAAATCATCCTCCAAACGGCGCGTGCCGAAATTGCTGTCGAAATAACCGTGCCCTTCGAATTGCCAACCCTTTGCTTCCAGATCGACGCTGATGCGTGCGGTTGGCGCAAAAGGGCGCCAGACATGTGCGCCATCTAGGGTGAGGGGCATTTCAACGCTGGTTACCGCGGAAGGGAGCAGGCGGATTTGCCCGCGCATGCGCGAGATGAGAGGGAGAGAAGACACCTCGTTAATGTCGATGATCAACGCGCCATTGTCCCAGCGCATGGAAGAAGGACCGACTTGCAAGCAATCCTCGCTTTGGCGCAAAGCAGAACTGCCGCGATCTGTCATCGCGAAACGCCCGCCCCTGCCGTAAGTCGCAACATTAATACAGCAATGATTGTTTGGCTCACCGCGCCCTGACCATGCGTACCACGGTGAAAAGACAGAGCCGATGAAGCCAATAACAGAAACCGCGCGCGTGCCATCATCGCTTACACCGTCTACATACCACCATGCATATCCACCCGCAGGCACGTCTATGTTGAAGTTAGGTCGCTCAAGATCGCCGCGGCCGCATGCGCGCCGGAGAGGGTTGCCATCGGCACCCCCGCCCCCGGATGCGTGCCGCCTCCTGCCAGATAAAGCCCCTTCACCTTGCTGCGCGCGCTCGGACGTTTGAACGCGGCCATCATCCCATGTGGGGACCGTCCGTAAAGGGATCCGTGGCTCGCTGGAAACAGCTGAGCGAAGTGTCTGGTCATCGTCAGAGTGTCGGGCGCAGGTTGGGGAGAGAAATCGAGACCAAATTGGTCGAGCTGTTGAAGGATCAAGGTCTGACATTGCTCTGTTTCTTTCTTACTTGGGGCGGCATTTTTATTATTTGGCGGGCTGTTGAGGATAATTTCGAAGCGTTCAGGACCATCAGGCGTTGCACCGCCAAACCGATCTTGCGCGCAAATGTAGAGCGTTGGATCACGCTGTTGCTGGCCCCTGGCGAGCGGGGCGTATTCCGATTGAGGATCTCTCGCGAAAAAGACGTTGTGTGCGGCGAGGTCCACGCCCTTGGGAATGGCTGCAAACGACATGACATTGGCCGATAGACTGCGAGGGGTGGTCATGCCTTTATTGACGGCTTGCTCAATTGTTGGACCAAGCAGGCCAGTTTGCAGTGCATTTGGATCGCCGTTGAACAGCACGGCGTCCACGGCGTAGCGCGTGTCTTCGGTTTGCACAGCGCAAACGCTGCCATCTTGTGTTTTGATGCGCGTGACATGAGCGTTATACACAAATTCCGTGCCAAACCCGCGCGCGGCATTTACGATGCTTTTTGCAAGTTGATGCATACCCCCTTTGACGTACCAGACTCCTTGATTTTCAGCTTGCCAAATTAAACTCAAAAGCGAGGGTGACTGCGTGGGCAGGCCCCCGACATAGGTCGCATAGCGTGCAAAAAGCTGGGCGAGACGGGGATCGGTGAAATGCCTGTTCAAGCTTTGCGTAAGCGTGCTGAGTGGTCTCATCGCGCGCAGAAGCTTGGGGGATTTTGCAACGGTGAGTGCAAGCTCAGCGAGGGAGGGCTGCGCTGAGCGAATCATTGGACCATCGAATGCATCAAAGAGATGGTCTGTTTGTTGGCAGAAAGCTGTGAACTCTTCGGCACCGCTGGATCCGAACGCACGCGCCACATTCTCGCCGCTATGCGCTGCGTCGCGCATAAGGTCTAACACTTTGCCATCGCGCCAGAAATGGCGGGCGAGAATATCCTCAGCTTGTAGCGTCACGTGATCCTCAAGGCGCAAACCTGCATCGGCAAAGAGGTCCTCAAAAACAGATTTCATCGTTAAAACAGTGGGACCCGCGTCCACGTCACCAGCGATCGTCGGCAGCGTGCGCATCTTGCCACCAGGACCCGCGTGACGCTCTAAAACAGTAACCCGGCACCCAGCGTATGAAAGGCGCAACGCAGCCGCAAGGCCACCGATACCAGCACCAATGATCGCAATATGAGGGGCAGCTGTGGTCATTAAACAGGTTCCCTTCGCAGGCTTTGGATTGACAGGCTGCTCGAATGTGTCCAGTTTAGTTTACATATTAGTAGTCTTCAAGAAAATACAAACTTGAGCTGTCGAACCGCTAAAGGAGTGCCGGATGGATTTTGCAAAGCGCATCGAAAGCGCCATGTCGCGTGCAATCAAGGCCGGTCAAGCGGTGCCATCCCCTGACAAACTCGCGCGCGCGTTGCACTATTCTGTCAGTCCTGGTGGAGCACGCATTCGTCCGAACATTTTGCTCAGCGTCGCTGCGGCCTGTGGTGATGATGCCCCCAAAATTGCCGATGCGGCGGCAGTCGCGCTTGAGTTGATTCACTGCGCATCGCTCGTCCATGATGATTTGCCCTGTTTTGATGACGCAGATACGCGGCGCGGCAAGCCAACGACACATATCGAATTCAGCGAGCCGCTCGCGGTGCTCACAGGTGACAGCCTTATCGTCATGGCCTTCTCTGTTCTCACCGAAGTTGCCGGCCTTGATCCCATGCGTGCGATTGGCTTGATGAAGGTTCTCGCAGATCGCACAGGCATGCCCAACGGCATTTGCGCAGGGCAGGGGTGGGAAAGCGAAAGCACGGTTGATCTTGCCGCCTATCATCGTTCCAAAACCGGTGCATTGTTCATTGCAGCGACACAAATGGGCGCGATTGCAGCGGGCCAAGAGGGCGAGCAATGGGAAGAACTGGGCGCGCGCATTGGTGAAGCCTTCCAAGTGGCCGATGATCTGCGTGATGCGCTCTATGACGAAGAAACTTTAGGAAAGCCTGTGGGTCAGGATGATCTGCATGGGCGCCCAAATGCGGTAACTGAATTTGGCGTATACGGCGCTATTGATCGGATGAAAGACATCCTAAGCGGTGCGATTGCCTCGATCCCAAAATGTCCTGGCGAAGCAGGTTTGGCCAAGCTGGTGAACATGCAAGCAGAAGTGCTTACGCCATTGAAATGGCGTGCTAGTCAGGCCAACAAAATTCCAGGTGAATAAATGACCGATGCGCGCATGGATATACCAAGCGCACTAGCGAAAAAGCCTAAGGGTGGTTTTTTCGCGAGACTGATTTCATCGCGTAAATTTCAGACATGGGCCGCTGGGTTTCCTTTGACACGCGGCATTGTGCGGCGCGAAGGCGAAGCGCTGTTTGATTTGCTCGCAGGGTTTTGCCAGTCGCAAGTTTTAATGGCTTTGGTGCAGTTTGATATCCCCAAACGCTTGCTGGATGAGCCGATGACGGTGATGCAACTGGCCCATGTTTGCCGTGTGCCGGAAGAGCGAATGCTGATCCTTTTGCGTGCAAGCGTCGCGATTCAACTGATCAAGCAAAAGCGCGGTGGTCTATATGTTTTGACGCAAAGGGGTGCAGCACTTGTGGGTGTTCCAGGCCTAAGCGCGATGATCAAGCATCATGATATCCTTTACCGCGATCTCTCTGATCCAGTCTCGTTCTTTCGTGGCGAAACAGAGACGGAGCTGGCGTCTTTTTGGCCTTACGTCTTTGGCGGTGGGATGGAGCCGGATGTAGCCGCGACTTATTCCGACCTTATGGCGCAAAGCCAAGAGTTGGTGGCGCAAGATACCCTGCGCGCGATCAATTTCTCCGGCATCAAAACACTGCGCGATGTGGGCGGTGGTTCTGGCGCGTTTCTTGAGGTAGTGGGCAATGCTTATCCAGATCTAGAACTGGTTGTCTTCGATCTGCCGGAGGTCGCGCCAAGCTCTGCTGCGCGGTTTGAAACTGCAGGTATGAGCGGGCGCGCGCGATTCGAATGCGGGTCGTTCAAGACCGATCCAATCTCTACTGGAGCTGATGCGATTAGCCTGATCCGTGTGCTTTATGATCATAGCGACAGCACGGTGCGCCAACTTTTGGCGAAATGCTATGAGGCCCTGCCAAGCGGTGGTCAGTTGATAATTTCCGAACCTATGTCTGGTGGCCAAAAACCTGAACGCGCGGGCGATGTCTATTTTGCGCTTTATACATTGGCGATGCAAACCGGCAAAGCGCGTTCTGCCGCTGAGATAAAAACGCTTTGTGAGGAAGCTGGCTTTGAAAATATCACGATGCCCAAGTCAATGCGCCCCTTTGTGACCACTTGTTTATATGCGTGTAAATAATAACCGTTAGGATAAGTGTCAGTTTTTGTTGACACTAAAGCATGTCAGTTTTACCTTACACATGAGAAGTAATGTCGCACCTGAGTCTTTTGAACGCGGGACCGGCAAGATCACCGAGGGGGTCAACATGGAAACAACTGCTGTTTTGCTGAAAGGCCCGAAGGATCTGGCCTTAGACGTTTTGCAGATCACGCCGCCCAGCGACGGTGATTTGGTAATCGAAGTGAATCACTCTGGCATTTCCACGGGCACCGAAAAACTGTTTTGGTCCGGTGCTATGCCCCCCTTCCCGGGAATGGGTTTCCCGCTTGTGCCCGGCTATGAATCCATGGGCGAAGTTATCGAAGCGCCCATGGGTAGCATGTATAAGGCGGGTGACACTGTCTTTGTCCCCGGAGCGAATTGTTATGAGGGCGCGTTTGGCCTGTTCGGTGGCGCGTCGCGCACTTTGGTCAGCAACGAGGATCGCGTCACGAAAGTTGATTCAGGTTTTGGCGCTGAGGGTGCTTTGCTTGCTTTGGCTGCGACTGCACGTCACGCGATGGCGGGGCCGGGCAAAGCGGTTCCTGATTTGATTGTTGGTCATGGCGTTCTTGGTCGTTTACTTGCACGTCTCACGCTTGCCGCTGGTGCGCCTGCGCCCACGGTTTGGGAAATTGACCCGGCACGCCGCACAGGCGCTATTGGATATGATGTGATCGCTCCAGAGGATGATCCGCGTCGCAATTATAAATCTATCTACGATGCGTCTGGGTCCACTGCTGTGCTTGGTGACCTTATCGGACGGATCGCACGCGGCGGAGAGATCGTTCTCGCCGGATTTTACACAGATGCCATCAGCTTCGCCTTCCCGCCAGCTTTCATGAAGGAAGCACGTTTTCGCGTCGCGGCTGAATGGAACAGGGATGATTTGATCGCCACACGCGCGCTGGTCGAAAGCGGCGCGCTGAGCCTTGGCGGTCTTATCACGCACAGCGCGCATTCAGCCGATGCGCCAGCTGCATATGAGCAGGCGTTCAGCGATCCTGAATGCCTCAAAATGATGCTGAATTGGAGGGACGCGACGTGAAAGACGAAGTGCCAAATCTCAAAGACTTCGACCAACGCCTGCGTGATGAAGCCGCTGTCGAGCCGTCTTTGGAAGTGCCGCAAGGTGAACCGACGAGCAAAACCCAGATCATTGCGATCTATGGGAAAGGCGGCATTGGCAAATCCTTCACGCTCGCGAACCTCAGCCACATGATGGCTGAGCAGGGCAAGCGGGTTTTGCTGATTGGCTGCGATCCGAAGTCTGATACGACATCCCTATTGTTCGGTGGCAAAGCTTGCCCCACGATCATTGAAACGTCTGGTGCTAAAAAGGTTGCTGGTGAAGAGGTCAAGATCGGTGATGTTTGCTTCAAGCGCGGCGGTGTCTTCGCGATGGAACTTGGCGGACCAGAGGTTGGTCGTGGCTGCGGTGGTCGCGGAATTATCCATGGTTTTGAGCTTCTCGAAAAGCTGGGTTTCCACGATTGGGATTTCGATTACGTCCTGCTCGACTTTTTAGGCGACGTGGTTTGCGGCGGTTTTGGCCTGCCTATCGCACGTGATATGGCGCAGAAAGTTATCCTTGTTGCGTCCAACGATTTGCAATCGCTTTATGTGGCGAACAACGTGTGCTCCGCCGTGGAATATTTCCGCAAGCTTGGTGGCAATGTTGGTGTCGCGGGTCTTGTGATTAACAAAGATGACGGCTCTGGCGAGGCGCAAGCCTTTGCTGAAGCGGTCGATATTCCCGTTCTCGCGGCAATTCCGCAGGATGATGATCTGCGCAAGAAATCTGCAAACTACCAGATTGTTGGCACAAAAGAGTCTCAGTGGGGTGGGCTGTTTGCCCAGCTTGGCGAAGCCGTTGGCATCGCGCCACCTGTGCGTCCGACGCCACTTGATCAAGACGGTCTTTTGGGTCTGTTCGACGCCAAAGATACAGGTGGTGATTACCAGCTAGTGCCTGCCACGGATGAAGACATGCGTGGCAAGTTTTCCAAGCCTAAGGTTAGTCTTGAAGTGGTGTATGACGATGCTTAATCGCATAGACCCTATAAACCTCAACTTAGGAGGATCGTCATGAGCGAAGGTTTGGGCCGTGACGGCTATGAAGTTGCATATGATGAGAACGGCGAGGTACAAATTGTGCCCGCCGATAAAGACGTGAAAGCACCTGCTGATTTGGGCATTATCGACGTCAGTTCTCCAATAACGTTCGAAGTTCCAAAAGACGCTCCTGCAGAGGTCAAAGAGATTGCACTTGAGGGTGGCTGTTCTGCTGGCACGGCTCAGATGGAAGCGGCGGCGCGGGCTGCTGGCAAGTCTGACATTTTGGATCAATACGCGGCGGATTACCCGCAAGGACCACATGACAAGCCGCAGAGCATGTGCCCCGCATTCGGCTCTTTACGCGTTGGATTAAGGATGAAACGCACTGCGACGATCCTCAGTGGATCTGCCTGCTGCGTTTATGGCCTCTCGTTTGTGTCGCATTTCTATGGCGCGCGACGTTCTGTCGGCTACGTTCCGTTCAATTCGGAAACCTTGGTCACGGGCAAACTGTTCGAGGACATTCGCGAAGCGGTGCATGACATTGCGGACCCCGAAAAGCTTGACTCAGTTGTTGTGACGAACCTTTGTGTTCCGACGGCCTCTGGTGTTCCGCTCCGTCTTCTCCCGAAGGAGATTAACGGCGTGCGCATCGTTGGCATTGACGTGCCTGGTTTCGGCATTCCTACTCACGCGGAGGCAAAAGACGTCCTTGCAGGGGCGATGCTGAATTACGCGCGTGAAGAGATCGAGGCAGGCCCTGTGCCGATGCCTGCGAGCGGTAAGTCGGATCGCCCGACCGTGTCACTGCTTGGTGAAATGTTCCCAGCCGATCCGATGGTGATTGGTCAAATGCTCGCACCTCTTGGCCTTGCCGCCGGTCCTGTGGTTCCGTGCCGTGAATGGCGTGAGCTTTATGCGGCGCTTGATTGCGGTGCTGTTGCTGCGATCCATCCGTTCTACACAGCGTCCGTGCGCGAATTCCAAGCAGCGGGGCGTCCTGTGATTGGTTCTGCGCCTGTTGGTTTAGATGGCACGCGTAACTGGCTTGCGAACATTGGTGAGGCGTTCAATCTGCCCGCAGATCAAATTGCTGCGGCCCAAAATCAGTTCCTACCAATGATCAAAGAAGCGCTTGCTGCGACACCGATCAAAGGCACGATCACGCTGTCCGGCTATGAAGGCAGCGAACTTTTGGTTGCGCGCTTACTGATCGAAAGTGGTGCTGAAGTTCCTTATGTGGGCACCGCTTGCCCCAAGACACCTTGGTCCGCAGATGATGCGGCTTGGTTAGAGGCGAAAGGCGTTCAAGTAAAATACCGTGCTTCGCTTGAGGATGATTGCGCTGCGATGGAAGCGATTAAACCTGACCTCGCCATCGGGACAACGCCTGTTGTTCAGAAGGGTAAAGAGCTGGGAATTCCGTCGCTTTATTTCACCAACCTTATCTCTGCGCGTCCGCTGATGGGCGCTGCTGGGGCAGGCTCGCTTGCGCAAGTCGTGAACGCTGCGATTGGTAACAAAGATCGCATGGCTAATATGCGCGAATTCTTTGAAGGCGTCGGCAATGCTGACACTGCAGGCGTGTGGGAGAAATCCCCGAACTTGCACCCGAATTTCCGTACCACGAACCTTAAGAAACTAGAACGCGCCGCGAAAGCCGCCAAAGCAGCGGAGATGATCTAATGTTAGTTCAAGATCACGACCGCGCGGGCGGATACTGGGGCGCTGTTTACGCATTTTGCGCTGTCAAAGGCTTGCAATGTGTCATTGACGGACCCGTTGGATGTGAAAACCTCCCGGTCACATCCGTGCTTCACTACACCGATGCTTTGCCACCGCATGAGCTCCCGATTGTGGTGACGGGCCTCGCCGAAGAAGAGATGGGTGCTGGCACGGAAGAGTCGATGAAGCGCGCTTGGGGCGTGCTTGATCCCGCGCTTCCTGCGGTCGTTGTCACAGGCTCTATCGCTGAGATGATTGGTGGTGGCGTGACGCCGCAAGGCACGAACATCCAACGCTTTTTACCGCGCACGATTGATGAAGATCAATGGGAAGCCGCAGATCGCGCGATGACTTGGATCTTTACGGAATTTGGCATGACCAAAGGCCGTATGCCACCTGAAAAGAAACGGACCGAGGACGCGAAGCCTCGCGTGAATATCCTTGGGCCAATGTATGGCACGTTTAACATGCCATCTGATCTGGCCGAAATCCGCCGTCTCGTTGAAGGCATTGGCGCTGAGATCAACATGGTCATGCCGCTCGGTGCGCATGTCGCTGAAATGCGTGGCTTGGTAAATGCGGATGTGAACATCTGCATGTATCGCGAGTTTGGACGTGGACTTTGCGAGGTGCTTGGCAAGCCGTACTTGCAAGCGCCCGTTGGCATCGATTCAACTACGAAATTCTTGCGCACATTGGGTGAGCACCTAGGTCTCGATCCTGAGCCGTTCATTGAACAGGAAAAGCATTCCACCATCAAACCCGTTTGGGATTTGTGGCGCTCTGTAACTCAGGATTTCTTTGCGACTGCGTCCTTCGCAATTGTTGCCAATGAAACCTACACGCGTGGAGTTCGTAAGTTTCTTGAGGATGATTTGGGTCTACCTTGCGCTTTTGCTGTTGCACGCCTTCGCGGCAAAAAGACGAACAATGACGAAGTGCGCGCAATGATGCACCAAAAACGTCCGCTCATTGTGATGGGGTCCATCAATGAAAAAATGTACCTTGCGGAGATGAAATCAGGCTTCGGGCCTGCGCCTTCGTTCATTCCTGCGTCCTTTCCTGGTGCCGCCATCCGGCGCGCGACGGGCACGCCTTTCATGGGCTACGCGGGGGCGACGTATCTGGTGCAAGAGGTCTGCAACAGCCTCTTTGATGCCCTCTTCCATATTCTGCCACTGGGCACGGAAATGGACGAAACGCCTGCAACACCGACACAACTGCGTCGCGATTTCCCTTGGGATGCGGATGCACAAAAACGACTGGATGAGATCGTGGCAAACCACCCCATCCTGACACGAATTTCTGCTGCAAAAACGCTACGGGACGCTGCTGAAAAGCGCGCGCTCGAAAGTGGGGCGGAACGGGTTTTCCTTGAAATTGTGGAAGACCTCCAACCAGCTTCGGGAGGAGCCTAATATGTCTGATCTTACAAATAACGCTTCATGGAACGCGCACGAGAGCAAATCTGCGTCCGCGTCGAGCAATGAATACAAGGTCTACTTTGGCCTGATTCTGCTAGCCGCTTTGCCAATTTGCACACTGCTTTGGGCTTATGCGTTGGTGCGCAATTTGGCGCTGCCCGAGCAAGGGCCGATCCGCAAAGCGTGGAGCGAAGCGCAATCAATCACACCTCGGATTTTCTGGGGTTAACAGTTTCGCCGCCTCGTAAGGGGCAGCGGATATCGGACAGAAGACGAGCTTCTGTTCACCCAGTCGCGGGGGCAGCGCGGCGTCAGTACATATTTTCAGGAGAAAAACATGGCTGATAAAAATGACCTGAGTTTCACGGGTCTTTCAGACGAGCAAGCGCAAGAGCTGCACGCAGTCTACATGAGCGGGTTTGCGATCTTTACGGTCGTAGCCGTCGTTGCTCACGTACTGACGTACATCAAATTGCCTTGGTTCGCCTGGGGCTAAGGAGAACATATGTTAGCACAGTTCTACAAAGTCTGGCTGATCTTCGACCCACGCCGCGTTTTCGTGGCACAGGGTGTGTTTCTTTTCTTGCTGGCGGTGATGATTCACCTCGTTCTGCTCAGCAATGAAGAAACAAACTGGTTCAACCGCGCGTTCGCGGCTGAAGCAAGCGAGTAACTCAGTTTAAGAAAATCGTAGCGGGCGGCTCATTGCACGCCGCCCGCCGCAACCTAAGAATTTTATTTGTCTTTGCTCGCACCAATCGGACGCCGGCTTAAGAAGGAGAAAGAAGATGGCACAGCTCAGCTTCGAAAGAAAATATCGGGTCCGTGGCGGGACTCTGGTTGGCGGGGATCTGTTCGACTTCTGGGTAGGTCCCTTTTATGTCGGCTTTTTCGGCGTCACGACGTTCTTTTTTGCCGCTTTAGGCACGATCATGATTTTCTATGGTGCCGCGCTTGGCGACACATGGAACCCATGGTTGATTTCCATTAATCCACCTGCGTTAGAAGTAGGTTTGGGCATCGCGCCACTAGAAGAAGGCGGGCTTTGGCAGATCATCACAGTCTGCGCAACATTTGCGTTCCTAAGCTGGATGATGCGCGAAGTTGAAATCGCGCGAAAGCTAGGCATGGGATTGCATGTGCCCTTCGCCTTTAGCATTGCGATCCTTGCTTATGTCACGCTGGTTATCATTCGCCCTGTGCTCTTGGGTGCTTGGGGGCATGGCTTCCCATATGGCATCTTTAGCCACCTCGATTGGGTGAACAATGTCGGCTACGCCTATGGCAATTTCCACTATAATCCAGCGCATATGGTCGCGATCACGTTCTTCTTTACCACGTGTTTTGCCCTCGCGCTTCACGGCTCGCTCGTTCTGTCTGCGGTCAACACGGGCAAAGGCAATCCGATTGTTACGCCAGACCATGAAGACACGTATTTCCGCGATCTTGTCGGCTATTCGATTGGACCCTTGGGTATTCACCGTCTTGGTCTGTTTCTTGCGCTTAGCGCGGTTGTCTGGAGCGCCATTTGTATCGTGATTTCCGGCACCATCTGGTTCGACAGTTGGAGCGCGTGGTGGGATTGGTATGCTGAACTGCCTTGGTGGGCTGACCTGTAGGAGGGTATGAACAATGATTGAATATCAAAACATCTTCACACAGGTTCAGGTTCAAGGACCCCCTGAAATGGGCGTGGATCCTGATGGAAGCATTTCCCGCGAGCGTACAAAGGGCACCACCTTTTCCAAGCTCGCTGGTCTTCTTGGCAACGCACAACTTGGGCCGCTTCACTTGGGCGTCTTTGGCGTCGTCTCCATAGCAACGGGTCTGATCTGGTTCGTGATTATCGGGATGAACTTCTGGGCCCAGGCGGAGTATTCGCCAGGCATCTTCATGCGCGATCTGTTCTGGTTTTCGCTTGATCCGCCTGCTGAAGAATACGGGCTTGGCATGGCTCCTTTGAATGAGGGTGGCTGGTTCTTAATCGCCGGTTTCTTCTTCATGATCTCGCTGTGCAGTTGGTGGATCCGCACGTATTTACGCGCTGAAGAGCTGGGCATGGGCAAGCACGTCTCATGGGCGTTTGCATCTGCTTTGTGGCTTGTGTTGGTCTTGGGCCTGTTCCGTCCTATCCTCATGGGTAGCTGGTCCGAAGCAGTGCCCTACGGCGTTTTCTCGCATCTTGATTGGACGAACCTGTTCTCGCTGACCTATGGCAACTTGTTCTACAACCCGTTCCACGCGCTTTCGATCGCCTTCCTCTATGGCTCTGCACTGCTGTTTGCGATGCACGGTGCGACGATCCTTGCGGTATCTCGCTACGGCGGCGAGCGCGAGATCGAACAGATCGTTGATCGTGGCACGGCCTCCGAGCGCGCAGCTTTGTTCTGGCGCTGGACCATGGGTTTTAACGCCACGATGGAAGGTATTCACCGCTGGGCTTGGTGGTTCGCGGTTCTGACAACGCTGACAGGCGGTATTGGAATTCTGCTGACTGGCACGGTTGTCGATAACTGGTTCATCTGGGCGCAAGAGCACGGATATGCGCCGCTCGATTAAGCGGCTGAGAAGAATGAGAGGAGTTTTATCATGAGTGATAATCACGACTATCTGGGAACTGGCAACACGTCACGCTTGACCGCGGATGCTACGTTCTTGATGCTCAAGGGCGCTGGCTACGCGATGATGTTTTGCTTGGTTATTTGGGTCAGTCTCGTTGCGTTGCAAGGCATCGGTTTGTTGCTACCAGAAGAGTCTCGCGAAACGGAAGATCCAACCCCGTTCTCGCACCTGCTGAGCGATCCAGCGATCAATCAGCTCACGTAATTCGGTTGGGCCAGACTTTGGCCCAACTGTCCAAGTTCCGCATGTTTGGGTCCCTTCAAACATGCGGAAGCGTTAGGATCTCGACGTCCTGACATATCCTGTTGGCTACGGGAGGCAGATGTTGAAACTCGTTTGCAACGTCTGTCCCCGTGCCGACAGTCTAGCCAAAAATGTCGAGCATTACAAATCGTCGAGAAAGGACCCAAGATATGTCGCGTCCAAATACCCCCATTTTAGATCGTATCCATGTTCCTTCAGATATGAAGGGCCTGAGCAATTCCGAGCTGGAGACCCTCGCACATGAGTTGCGAAGTGAAGTCGTCGAGGCGGTTTCTGAGACGGGTGGACACCTCGGCTCCTCGCTTGGTGTGGTCGAATTGACAGTCGCTTTGCACGCTGTTTTTGATACGCCGCGCGACAAGCTAATCTGGGACGTAGGCCATCAATGCTATCCGCATAAAGTGCTGACAGGGCGACGCGAACGCATGAAAACGTTGCGCCAAGAGGGCGGGCTTTCCGGTTTCACCAAACGCGCTGAATCCGAGTTTGATCCTTTTGGCGCTGCGCATTCGTCCACTTCTATTTCTGCCGCTTTAGGCTTCACCATCGCGCGCGATATGGGTCTGCCAACTGGTGACGCGGTGGCGATTATTGGCGATGGATCGATCAGCGCTGGCATGGCCTATGAAGCGCTGAACAATGCAGGCGCAGAAGGTCGGCGCATGTTCGTCATTCTAAATGATAACGAGATGAGCATCGCGCCCCCTGTGGGAGCAATGTCGAAGTATCTTTCCGGTCTTTATGCCTCCCCTCTGGGTGAATTGCAGACGATAGCCGAAGGGTTCGAAGCCGCGCTACCCGGGCCATTGCGTGATCATGCCAGACGTGCGCGCCAGTTGGTGACAGGTGTCGCTGATGCAGGCGGGACGATGTTTGAAGACCTTGGTTTTCAATATGTTGGCCCTGTAGATGGACACGATATGGACCAGCTTCTGTCTGTCTTGCGCGCTGCACGCACTCGATCAACTGGCCCAGTTTTGATCCATTGCTGTACTGTCAAAGGTAAAGGCTATGCACCGGCTGAGCAATCCGCTGACAAGTATCATGGCGTCGCGAAATTCGACGTATCAACCGGCGTTCAAAGCAAATCCCGCCCTAATGCGCCAAGTTACACAAGCGTGTTTGGCAAAGCGTTGAGCAAGCTCGCTGAAGCGGACCCGAAAATTGTCGGCATCACCGCCGCGATGCCCTCTGGCACGGGCATGGACATCTTTGCTGATCACTTCCCTAAGCGCATGTTTGACGTTGGCATCGCTGAGCAACATGGTGTGACATTTGCCGCAGGTATGGCGGCGGGTGGACTCAAGCCATTCTGCGCGATTTACTCATCTTTCCTCCAACGTGGCTACGATCAAATCGTGCATGATGTGGCTTTGCAAAACCTGCCCGTGCGCTTCGCGATTGACCGCGCTGGACTTGTTGGTGCTGATGGTCCGACCCATGCAGGTGCGTTTGATGTGGGCTATCTCAGCGCTTTGCCAAACATGACGGTGATGGCCGCTTCGGACGAAGCCGAACTCGTTCACATGGTTGCCACTGCCGCCGCGCATGACAGTGGCCCGATTGCGTTCCGCTATCCGCGTGGCTCTGGCACGGGTGTTGAGATACCAGAGATCGGCGAAGTGCTTGAGATCGGCAAAGGCCGCATCGTGCGCGAAGGCGCTGATGTAGCGATTCTCTCCTTTGGCGCGCATCTCTCTGAGAGCCTGAAGGCCGCTGATTTGATGGAAGCACAGGGCGTGAGCGCCACTGTCGCGGATGCGCGTTTCGCCAAGCCGCTCGATCACGCGCTTATTCGCAAGCTGGTGAAAACTCACAAGGCTTTGATTACCATTGAGCAAGGCTCCCAAGGTGGGTTTGGCGCGATGGTGCTACACTATCTCGCGGGGGAGGGTTTGCTCGATGGCGACCTCGCCATTCGCACAATGACTTTGCCGGATCGCTTTATTGATCAGGCGGCACCCGATGCGATGTATGCTGATGCGGGTTTGACCGCGACGGATATTGCCGCGACGGCTTTGCAGGCGGCCAACGTGTATCCGCAAAAGATGGGTGTTTTGGGTGAGCCGCTTTGAGCTCATCGGGGACCTTGTTGATGAACAACAAAGTGTTCAAGTAAACACGCATGAAAAAGTACGGGCGTACATTCCATCTGCCGATTTCACTCGGGGCAACAAGTGATGACAAAACCATGTCTTCGCTTGATGGCTTGAGGCTTGATGATCTCGTCGTCACAGAGAAGATGGATGGTGAAAACACAACGATCCATAGCAAAGGCACTTACGCTCGTAGTCCTGACAGTCGCTACCACCCATCGCGCGATTGGCTTAAGGCATTCGCGGCTGGGATTTCTCCCCAGCTTGCAGACAATGAGCGCATTGTCGGGGAAAACTTATATGCCCAACACTCAATAGGTTATGATGCTCTCCAGTCATACTTCCTGGGTTTCGCCTGGATTGTCGAAAACGACATTCAGCCTTGGGATGTAACAATTATTAGGTTCAAAGAGCTTGGGATCACTCCAGTAAAAATACTCTATCGTGGTCAGTTCGCAGAAGGGCTTTTTCAGAGCCTTGCGGACAAATTGGACTTTGAAACACAAGAGGGTTTCGTTGCACGAGATGCCGCTGGATTCACAGATATTGAAATGCCAAATCGCATGGGTAAATATGTGCGCGCGAACCACGTCCGAAGCGAAACACACTGGATGACATCGGACCTTGTTCCCAACCGTCTAGCAAAAAAGTGTCACTAAGCCTAAGCTTTCTTAGGCGCTCACTGCGTCCCCAAAAATCAAACTCGCGTGCTGCGCCATGTAGATGCGTAGCCACGGGGTGAATTTCGCAGGTGTGTCGCGCAGTTCTTGGTTAAGCGTGTCACGATGGACCCAACGGGTTGCCATGACTTCGTCTGGGTTCACTTGGAATGACAGATCACGCGATGCATGGGCGAGATAGACTTGCACCACCTCATGCTCGATCAAGCCACCACCCACATCTGCGCGGTATTCGACCTTGCCGCGGTATTGGTAGTTTAAGCCTGTGATCCCTAGCTCTTCGTTCACGCGGCGATTAGCGCATACCTCGGATGCTTCGTCCCATTCTGGATGCGTGCAGCATGTGTTCGCCCAAAGACCTGGCGTGTGATATTTGCACATGGCGCGCTGCTGGATCAGGATATGCTCGCCTGAGACGACAAACACGGACACAGCTTTGTGCTTGAGCCCACGTTCATGCGCCGCGAGCTTCTCCACAGGTTGAAGCGTGCCTTCAACCCAAGCAGGGATCATGATCTGCGTCATACGCGTGTTTCGGAAACCAAACGCGTCAAATGCGCGAGGTTCTTCAACCCGATTTTCAAATGCGCCATGGGGCGTGCTTTGATCAAACGTTTGTTCATGTAGGCCTCGAACGTGAGTTTTTGCACATCTACATCATGACACAGCGAAACGAAACGTTCGCGTCGCTCATCGCTGCGATAGTAAGCGTTTTGCATCGCGCCCAGCACTTTGAACACGCTCTTATGTTCACGCATGAACAACTTGCGCGCGAGTTGAAGATCTTTCGCACGACCTGTCTCAAGGCAAGCACTTGCCGCTGTCGCCGCGACGCGACCACCGAGCATTGCGTAATAAATTCCCTCACCAGAGGAAGGCGCAACGACGCCAGCGGCATCACCTGCAAGCACAACGTCAGTTCCATTGTCCCAGCAATCCATTGGTTTCAAAGGAATTGGTGCACCTTCACGGCGCAAGGTTTTGCACCCCTCTAAACCTGCTGCCACGCGCAAGTCAGCTGTCGCTTTTTTGAGATCAACACCATCGATGCCCGTGCCCATGCCGACACTGGCAGAGGAGCCATGTGGAAAAACCCAACCATAGAAATCAGGCGAGATCGCACCGTCATAAATCACATCGCAGCGCTTAGGGTCGTAGTTGTGGCTCGCGGCAGGCGCTTCGATAATTTCGTGATATGCGATCACATAAGGGATCTTATCGCCGCCAGGAACTTCGGCCTTCGCCACCTTAGAACGTGCGCCATCCGCGCCGATGATCAGCTTGGTTGCGAGCGAAATCTCTTCACCGCTTTCTTTGTCGCGGTAAACCACGTGCGTGCCGTCGCTGTCACGTTCGATACGCATGAAGGTGCCTGTCATACACTGTGCACCAGCTTCCTTAGCGCGATTGCGCAGGAAGGGATCAAAGTCCTTGCGATCCACCATGCCAACAAAGCCGTCCTCAATCGGGATGTCCACTTTGCGCTGCGTCGGTGACACCATGCGCGCAGTGTTAATGCGGGCGATAATTTGGCTGTCGGGAATGAAGAAGTCTTCAATCAAACGCGGAGGAATTGCGCCGCCGCAGGGCTTGATCCGCCCATCACGATCAATCATCGCAACCTTGCGACCTGAGCGTGCGAGATCTTCCGCAGCTGTGGCACCAGACGGGCCACCACCGATAACAACAACATCAAACATTGCTTATTCTCCCGGGACAAGCGACGCGGTGTGCGGCGACTTTTGGGTTTCCATAACGCGCGCGGCCATCAGGGCGGCGGCGAGAAATAACAGCGCTTCAAAAGCGAAAACTGTGCCAAAGGCGGGGCCATCGGGCGTAAGCTTGCGCATCACATCAACAAGTAACGCCCCTGTGAGGCCGCCAAAACCTGCTGCAATCGCTTGCGCGGCACCCCAAAGACCCATGCGCGTGCCCTCGCGTTGGTGACGCCCCTCTGAAGCAAGTGCCATCATCGAGCCAATTGCCGCAACCGCGAACATTCCGTTGAAGACACCAAGTGCGACTACAAGATAGCTAAAGTTGAGACCCGTGTAGGCGAACCCTGTCATGCAGATGAGGCCAAGCACGGCGCAAGATCCAAGGCAGCCCGCGATCACCCATGTACGCAACTGGCCAATCTTGAGGCCGGTCGCCACGATACCTACTATCAGCATGCCAATAAACACGCCGCCATTCTGTGCACCACTGAGGGCGGTAGATTCGCCGGGCGTGAAGTTGAAGACGAGGCCCGCATAGGGCTCCAGGATTAGCTCTTGCATGAAATATGCGTTCATTGAGAGGAACACGAAGAGCGTGAAGTTGCGCGTCTTTGGCTCGCCCCAGATATCGCGCATACCTTCAAGGAAAGGAGTTGGGGCTTCCTCTTTCATCGCGCTCACGCGGCTGTTCATGCGACCAATTGCGAGGATCGTGATGAGCGTTGCTGCGGTGACAACAACAGCCACAACGCTAAGCAACCGTTCGGGCGAGTAGGGGTCGAGAAAGCTACCCGCAAGACCAGCTGTCAGTGCGATGCCAAAGATCATCATCAGCCATGTAATTGTCGCTGCCGCAGCCCGTCTGCGGGGCGCAGTCGCCGTCGCAAGCAGAGCCAGTAGTGAGGTCCCCGATGCGCCAACACCAATGCCTATCAGCGCATATGCCAGCACGGATAGCACAAGCGCGAGTGCGTAGCTTTGCGCGAACAATGTCACCGAGAAGGCCGCGCCAAATCCACCGATAGCAAGGATAACCATGCCGCCAATAATCCAGCGTGTGCGATTGCCACCTGTATCAGAGGTATATCCCCAACGCGGCCGCGACAGCTGAATTCCGTAGTGTAGACCCACCAGCAATCCGGGGAGCAAAGCGGGCAAAGAGAACTCCACAACCATCAAGCGGTTCAGTGTAGAAGTGGTCAAAACCACAATCGCACCCAGGGCCATTTGAACAAGGCCGAGGCGCATAATCTGGGTCCAAGACAGGGTCATAACAGCGTCCTTAGGGCGAAAGCGGCGATCATCATGCCGGAGACGTACATCGTAACGCCTGAACCATTGTACCAAGGCGCGCGGGCTTTCGGATTGCTCAGCAAAACTGTCATCGCCCAAACTTGGGCCGCCAACAGGACTGCGATGGCGAGTGCATAGAAGGGCTTGTCCCACGCGATCAACAGTGCGATTACAATGGCCTGTGGCAAGGCCATGATCCAACACGCCAGACGCGCGGCGCGCTCTGGGCCCAGGGTCACAGGAAGGGAATTCACGCCCATTTGACGATCCCCTTCGAGTGCTTTGAAGTCATTCAATGTCATAATGCCATGCGCGCCGATCCCATAAAGCAGTGCGATCACAACGATCTGCGTACTCGGCGCACCTGCGGACAGGACGGCAGCGCCTGTAAACCAAGGCAGGCTTTCATAGCTAAGACCCACAAGGCCGGGCCCCCACCAGCCTGAGCGTTTCAAGCGAATTGGTTCTACTGAATAGGCCCATGCTGAAAGTACGCCTAGAACAGTTGCACCAAAGCCCCAAGGGCCAAGTTGCGCGCCGAAAAAGAGCGATAGAACAGACATTGCAACGGCGATGCCTAGGCCCCAGCGTTCAGGGATGCGACCCGATGGAATTGGGCGGTGCGGTTCGTTGATTGCGTCCACATGACGGTCACACCAATCATTGGCGGCCTGGCTCATGCCACACACAATCGGGCCTGCAAGAATGACGCCAAGAATGACCAGTAGCCATTGCCCGTTTGGGGATGCGCCCGAAGACACAGCGCCACACAAATAGGCCCACATGGGCGGAAACCATGTGATGGGTTTGATCAGTTGCAGCATGGCGGCTGGCTCTGGAAAGGTCCGTTCTGGAAGATTGGCTAGATCTGTCATAGTGTAAGTTTAAACTTACACTTGATGACTCTGCAAGTGTAAACTATAACTTACATACTTGATCAAGATCCGGTGAGGACCAGGGGAAAACGTTTCCCGAATTCTCGTTGCACGACTATAAAAGCGGTTGATAACTAGGTAAATACTGAAGGCGCCCTTCCCTTACTTGGAAGTCGCGCTATGTCAAAATCGCAAACACAGGGAATATCAACATGAAACTTATGAGCATCCTCACATTGGGCCTTGGTCTCGCGGCGGGACCGCTTTTGGCAGACGGCCATGCATCGGGCGACGCAGAAGCAGGCGAAAAAGTTTTCAAGAAGTGCAAAGCATGTCACATGATGGTCGCTGGAGATGGCACGGTTATCGTAAAGGGCGGCAAGACGGGACCGAATCTGTTCGGTTTGAACGAGCGTGTTGCAGGGTCTCTTGAAGGCTTCAAGTATGGCAAGTCCATCGTCGCTGCTGGCGAAGCGGGTCTCGCTTGGAATGAAGCGGAATTCGTGGATTATGTCGCCGACCCGAAAGATTTCTTGAAGCGAACGTTGGATGACAAAAAAGCGAAATCCAAGATGTCGTTCAAGCTGAAAAAAGAAAAAGACGCAACGAACGTTTGGGCGTACATCGTGTCCGCGGGTACGGAATAAGCAGCTTACTAAACTCTACCCAACGGTAGATGGTAAAGGGGTCTGCTCGTTCGTGAGCAGGCCCTTTTTTTGATACCAGAAATGCGTTAAGAACGCGGATGGCTTTCGACAAACGTGTTCTAGTTTTTGGTGCGAGCGGCACCGCAGGCAGCGGCGCTGTTCGTGCGCTTTTGCGTCAAGGATACGGGGTCACTTGCGTGCTTCGTTCTGAGCGAAGCGTCAGCGCCCTGCCAGCTGGTGTTGAAGTGGTTTACGGTGATGTTACCGCGCCAGAGATGGGCTTGGCAGGTGCGCTAAGTGCTGAAAAATTTGATGTGGTAGTGTCTTGTTTGGCGTCGCGCAGTGGTGGTGCCAAAGACGCATGGGCGATTGATCATGATGCGCAAGTTACGGTTCTTGATCTCACAAAACAGATCGGCGCGACCCATTTCATCCTACTTTCTGCGATCTGCGTGCAAAAACCAACCTTACCATTTCAACATGCCAAACTGGCCTTTGAAGCCAAGCTGATCGCGTCTGGGCTAACCTATTCCATCGTTCGCCCCACGGCGTTTTTCAAATCCCTGTCTGGCCAAATAGAGCGGCTGCGCAGGGGTAAACCATTTTTGGTGTTTGGCGATGGCACTTTAACCGCGTGTAAACCGATCAGTGACGATGATTTGGGCGATTACGTTGCGGGCTGTATCGAAGATGATACGCGTCAGAATCGGATCTTACCGATTGGTGGGCCAGGTGACGCGATAACGCCAAAAGAACAGGGTGAGGTGCTGTTTCGATTGCTTGGTCGCGAGCCTAATTTCAAACATGTGCCAATCGCGATGATGGGTGTGATCCACAATGTTTTGCGCTGTGCTGGATTGGTCAGTGTTAATGCGGCTGAGAAGGCGGGGCTAGCGCAGATTGGTCAATACTACGCGAGTGAATCCATGTTGGTTTGGAATGCAGAGCAGGGCAAATATGATGCGGATAAAACGCCATCAACCGGCACGGAGACCCTGTTTGAGTATTATGCTAAAGTGATCGAAAGTGGTGTCGCAATTGAACGCGGCGACCACTCTGTTTTCTAGCCGCGTTTAAGCGCTCTCTTGGCTCACATCATGCGCGATTGCGCACTGCTTCCAAAGGTTCGTCAACGCTTCGACAAGATAATCAATGTCCGCGTCCGTGTGCAAAGGCGAGGGCGTAAAGCGAAGCCGCTCTGTCCCCTTAGGAACCGTTGGATAGTTGATCGGCTGCACGTAAATGCCCCACTGATCCATAAGGTAATCCGCAAGCATCTTGGTCTTGACCGGATCTTTGATCATCACCGGCACGATGTGGCTTTCGTTCTCGAGATGGGGAATACCCGCAGCGTCCAACCCTGCGCGTAGTTTAGCGACCTGGGCCCGATGTTGTTGACGCTCCACACCAGATGCTTTGAGGTGCATGATAGACGCGCGCGCCGCCGCCGCGACCGCAGGTGGCAGGGCCGTTGTAAAGATAAAGCCGGATGCAAAGCTGCGAATGAAATCACACAGAACTGCGGAACCGGTGATATAGCCACCGACAACGCCGAACGCTTTGCCTAGTGTACCTTCGATCAAAGTGATCCGATCCATCAGGCCTTCTTGCTCTGCGACACCGCCGCCGCGCGGTCCGTAAAGGCCAACGCCGTGGACTTCATCAAGATAGGTCATAGCGCCGTACTTCTCGGCGACTTCAATAATCTCGCGAATGGGCGCGATATCGCCGTCCATCGAATAGACCGATTCAAAGGCGACAATCTTTGGCGCGTTAGCGGGTTGCTCTTTCAGCTTTGCCTCAAGATCGGCGACGTCGTTATGCTTCCACAGAACTTTAGTTGCGCGAGAATGGCGGATGCCCTCGATCATGGAGGCGTGGTTGCCCGCGTCGCTGAGGATGATGCAGTCCTGCAAGCGGCTTCCCAAAGTGCTTAATGCGGCCCAGTTCGAAACATAGCCGGAAGTGAACAACAGCGCGGCTTCTTTGCCGTGCAAGTCCGCCAGCTCGTTCTCAAGCAAAAGGTGGTCATGGTTCGTGCCCGAAATGTTGCGCGTCCCGCCCGCCCCTGTTCCTGTGCGCTGCACTGCTTCACACATCGCATCGATGACCAATGGGTTTTGACCCATGCCAAGGTAATCGTTTGAACACCAAACCGTCACATCGCGCACCGTGCCCTCGTGGTGGTTCGCCGCATGTGGAAATTTCCCACATTTGCGTTCGAGTTCTGCGAAATAGCGATAGTTGCCGTCCTCTTTCAAAGCGTCGATTTGGGTGGAAAAGAGTGCATCAAAGTTCATGGGACTGTCCTGTCTTAGAGGTCGTTGGCAGCGCAGGTAACATCCAACGCCATAGTTTCGCATCTGGCAATGGGATAACCATCAACCAGTGTTCAAGTGTCGCCAAAGCAGATAATGCAAAGAGCAGGGCGAACCCGACTTGCATTGGCGCAGTTTCGGCGGAGTAAAGTCGTTCTGCAAAACATGCTGTCGCCAAGCTGAGGAACGTGACACCGATCACAAATGCGACCGTCACATTGCCTTTGCGGAAGTAGCTTTTGAGGTGTTGCAGCGGCGCTGGCACAAACTCTGTGTTGATGCGTGGCACGCCAAAGAAAAGGTTCAGCTTCGCAGATATGCGAGCCGTAAAGAGGATGAGATAGGCCCAGAAGCCGAAGGTATTTTCAGCGCCTGTTGTAGCCACAGTGACGACTAAAAGACCGCAAAGCAAAAGCAATTCGTGATGTGACAGCGTGTGCCACGCGCGATTGAAACGCGCGAACCCGGTCAGACCTTCGGGGCAGTTTTGACGTTCTGGCCCTGTGATAATGCCGGAGAGAAATGCTAGTTCAATCCAGCCCCAAACCAGCAAGACGGAAAGGAACGCAATATAGACATTCATCACATTCAAAGTACTGGCGGAGATGATAAGCCCCGCCATACCAAGCGCGAAAAGTGGAATGCTAAAGAACACCGAAGCACCATGCGCACCGCTTTTAGCTTTGTCTGCACTTCGCACCACAAGCAAGATGATCCCGGTCGAGAACCACCAGGAAAATAATGCGATAAGCGCTGCGATCCAGGGCGAGCTGAGCATTAGTAAGCAGGCTCCATCCGCGGACTGTCAGGCACTGCATTTTTGTGCGCAGGAATCGTGAAGATCGATACGAAGGCGAACGCGGCCTTGGCCATACCGCCTACACGACTTGCGAAGCCGAGGACGCCGCCACGCTCTTTTGCCGCTGCGATCTGACGTGAAGCCGCTTCCATGCGATCGAGATTAGGACGCCAACGCGGGTGATCAATATCGAGCGTCATCGGGAACACCTGCTTGGAAATCTCCGACGTTTTGCGGAACACTTCCTGGCCGTACCACGTCACATCCACGCCAAGCGCATCGTGAAATACAGGGCGCTGGTGGTCGCGCACCCACATGGTGGAATAAACGGCCGTGAGAAAAAACTTGATCCAAAGCTTATTAGTGAAACTCTCCGTCAATTTCGGATCTGTTTTCAGTAGCAAAGCGAACGCTTCACCATGAGAGAATTCGTCATTGCACCACTCACGGAACCATTTGAAGATTGGATGGAAGCGCAATTCCGGGTTCTGCTCAAGATGGCGGAAGATCGTAATATAGCGTGCATAGCCAATCTTTTCGGACAGATATGTCGCGTAATAGATAAACTTTGGACGGAAGTAGGTGTACTTCTTTTTCTGCGTTAGAAAGCCGAGGTTCACACGAATACCGGCTTCGCGCAGCGCATCGTTGATGAAACCCGCGTGACGCGCTTCGTCGCGCGCCATCAGTTGAAACAGCGTCGTGATATCCTCGTTCGAGCCACGGCGCTTCATCTCTTTATAAAGAACACAGCCGGAGAATTCAGCGGTACAAGACGAGATTAGAAAATCAATGAACTCTGCTTTCAACGCAGGCTCCATACCGTCCCAATCAGCGTCCCATTCATCAGTTTTCTTGAAGTGACCTTTGTTTGGGTCAGACTTCATCTGGTCAATCAGGATGTCCCACTCTTCACGGACAGATGAGACATCAATCGCATCCATTTCTTCAAAATCAGTCGTATAAAAGCGGGGTGTTAGAAGCGTATTTTGCATTGCAACTTCGGTTGCTTTTTCAGACGTCATAGGCGTCGCGGCATCAAGAGCGTCCTGCGCGGCGATGGCTTCTTCAGCGGTATTGGCGAAGGCTGAGTGGACTGGGGCGGTCATGACAGCACCTCTTCAGAAAAGGAGAATTCGCAGAGTTCCATGAACTCGAAATCACCCGTCGCACGGGTCCAAAGTTGTTCCAGCTTAGAGGCGCGCGTGATTGTGGCGATCCGCTCTTCCTCAACCAGTTCTCCATAGGGGGCCATGATTTCCGACCCTTGTACTTGCACTGTGTCACCGGGGTTCACGACGGCCCCGTTGTTGAATTTCACATGCGCAGATAGCTCCTCAAAACGGTGCGATATCGTCACCGTGCAAGGAGCGGTTTCTTTTGATCTTGTCAGAAGTCCCATTTTGAATGTCCCTTTGGCTGAATTATCAATCAAGCAGCTTGGCGAAAGCGGCTACATTGTCTTTTCCGTATCCGATTAGTTCGATCTTCCAACCGGTCGTATCGTCTAGTATTCCGACGTGCCCGTTTTCACGGCGCACAACGCGAAGGGGTGCATCTGAGGAAAGGTTCTGCACCAAACGCTCACGTGTGACGGCGACCCAAATTACATCGATGAAGCCTTTCTTGGCGTCGGTCGAATGCGCGAGTTGTGCCCCTGATTCATCATAGACACCAACGCCTTCACTGCGTGATCCTTGCAGCGTAACAGAGATCTCTTGCACAATGTCGCTATGCGCCACGACAGAAGTCACAGGACGCCCCGTGAAACGTGCGACGCCAACCAGCAAAAGGCTTGCCGCCATTAGCGCGAACATTGCGACGACAAGAAACTTCGGAACCATCTCGCGGTCGCGATGCTTCATCTCATTAGAAAGTGTGTTGAAAGAGGCCATGTTGCTACTCCGCCGCTATGCCATCTGCGTCAAGATCGAACTCTTGCGTGCGTGTGACTTGTGGTTGGGAAACACGCGTTTCTGCGGCTTCGGCGAAAATTGTGGCGACCTTTGCGGCTTCGGGAATAGCGCGCAGCGCAGGTTGTGTGCGGCGCATATGCCAAGGGCGCACATGGGGCCATGTCATAAGATAGGACAGACGCGTTTCGCCCGTCAGCTCAAGCATGATCGTACCTGTTCCGTCCGCGCGCGCAGCCGCTTGTGCATTCGCGATGCACACATATGGCAGGTTTAGGGTCATCGTCAGTGCTGCACCAATGCGCATGCACACGCGCTTATTGGTCAGCGTGTAAACTGTACTGCGAGCTTGGATTGCAGCAATAGCGTAAATCAATAGCGCCACGACGACACCAGCAAGTACGAATGGTACGCCGTGCAGAAGAGCAGTCGTGAACGGCACATCCGCAGAGGACACGCCGACGCGCCAGATCGTCAGCAAGGCGAAATAACCAATCACCCAGTTCAACGCCCACGCATCGCGCGCAAGACGGAGCGCGTTGGGGCTGCCCTGCCAAAGGATCTGCTCATCACTTGGCAGTTCCTCTGGAAGGCCGCGAATCGGTTCAAATTTAAAGTCGTCGTGATTCATCTGTAGTCCCTCAAAAATAGGTGCCGAACCCTGGCGAGAGGCCCGGCAGATCTTTGTTTAGAGCAATGGCTCGGAACGGCTTGGGTCCGCGTAAAGCGTGCCACCACCGTAATAGGCCATGATCTTTTCCTCTTCCAAAAGCGTGACTTGCTCGTCGCTCTTGGTGCCGGGGATATCTGCGAAATGAGTACCGTATAGCGCCCGTACTTTCACGTGATCGCCTTTGATCCGGCAGAAGTTGATTGGCAACAGACGTGTCTCACCCGATCCTTCAGGGTTCAAATCAATCGTCAGGAAACGCACCAATTGCTCTGGTACATCGACCCACATATCAATGCAGCGTCCGATGATTTCACCGTCACCCGCCATTACGACCAAGCCGCGCGGATCGCGGCCCGCAGAGAAGGCAAAATCAGGCAACTTAGAGAGCGGCTTGATCTTCACATGACCGTGCGCATCTAGCTCTGGGTGATCCTCGCGCGGGGCCCACGCAGCGGCACCAACGCCATCAATCATTGGGTTGCCCGTTGGAATATAAGGGGATCCAGCAGCACGCGCGCTTTGCTCAAGTGCGAGATCATCACGATCACCGCGCTGACCTGAGGGCACAGTCAACTCACCGCGGCCATCAGGTAGAATGAACGTTTTGTCATTTGGCACAGGAAACGGCCCTTGGTTGGGTGCTGCGTTGCCTTCTTCGTCTTGCAAAGGATACCCTTCGCGCATGTTTTCGGTCTGAAGATAGAAAATCAGCAGTGCGAAAAAGATCCAAAACATCCAAATCGCAGCACTTGCGAGATCGAAGTTTCCAAAAAATTCTATGCCTATCATAGTCGCCTCCTATGGGGTTTAGGTTGGGAAATCAGACAGCTCGAGGCTGCGTTTTTCTGAAGAGTTAAGCGGTTTGGCTCGAACAAGAGGACCAAGCGCGATGAGAGTGATGAACAGTAGCCCGATTTCGAGCTGGTAGACGGCGGAATATCCGATGGAGGGGGAGGTGAGCGCGCTGCCAAGAGCGCCGCTTTGTCCCGCCGTATTCACCAGATCACGGATCGCACCACCGACGAAAATCGAAAGGCCTGCGCCCGTTGCTTGCGCGGCGCCCCACACGCCAAGCGCAAGGCCACGACCAGCAGCGCCTTTGACTTCGATCGTCATGGCGGCGGTCAGCGTTGCAACAGCAAAAAGTCCGCCACCAAGACCGATAAGGGCAGCGCCAATAAAAAAGAGAACGGGTGAATTCATCGGTGCAGAGAGCAGAACCGCGCTAAACGCAGCGATCCCAATAATCACACCGCGACCCCCAATGCGAAACGGGTCAATTCCAAGCGAGAGCCAACGTGCAGCAAGGCCAAAGCCAAGCAAAGCACCACTTGCCCACATCGCAGTGAGCAATGTCGTCGCAGAAACAGACAGACCCAGAATTTCACCGCCGTAAGGTTCAAGCAAAACATCCTGCATATTGAACGCCATCGTTCCAAGGAAGATTGTCACGATCAAACGCGTCACATTGTTTTCGTTGGTGAAGTCGGACCAAGCGGCGCTGAACGCTGGCTTGGGCGCACTTCGAACTTCACGGCTCATGGGAGAGAGCTTTTCCTGCTTCCAGAGTGCTATGATGTTCAAAGCCAAGGTCATCACAGCCGCGCCTTGAACGACTTGCACCAGCAAAAGCGCCGAGTAATTGCGCAACAGCGTGCCGATTATGACGGCCGACACTCCCATGCCGAGTAAGTACATCACATAAAGTAGTGATACGACCTTCGCGCGCGTTTCTTCTGATGCGCGATCTGCGGCAAGAGCAAGCCCTGCTGTCTGTGTCATATGCATGCCAAGCCCTGTGAGCAGGAAGGCAAGCGCCGCTGCGACTTGGCCGAACATGCCCGCATCCAACGCGGTATCGCCTGCCAAAACCAACAAAGCCATCGGCATAATCGCAAGGCCACCAAACTGCCAAAGCGTGCCGAACCAAAGGTAGGGAACCCGCTTCCAGCCAATTGCGGAGCGGTAGTTGTCGGACTTGAACCCAAGGATCGCGCGAAACGGCGCAATCAAAACGGGGATCGCGATCATCAAAGCCACGATCATCGCAGGCACTGAAAGTTCCACGATCATCACGCGGTTTAATGTGCCCAGCAGCATGACAGCCGCCATGCCGACAGAAATCTGAAATAGCGAGAGGCGCAAGAGCTGGCTCAGCGGCAAACCCTCGCTTGCGGCATCCGCAAACGGCAACATCTTGAGTGTCATGCTTTTGACGATGTTCTTGCTCGCGATCATGCACGGAACTCCAGCGCTTGGGAGATGTAGAAGCCGGATGAGACACGTTCGATCTCGCGGATTTTGCCTTTGGTGGCAGCCGCGATTTTAAAGGATTGATGCGGGATCATTGTGGGCGAGCGATCAGAGCGTGGAAATAGTTTTCCTGCGCGCCACATCATCATCAACAAAGGCGTTCGCGGTGCGACAGTGAATGCCATATTGCCGCTGAGACGCGGCGCAAGCCCATCCAAAATCTGGCCAACATCTTCAGCTGTATAGTAGATCAAACTGTCCATCGCGACGATATGATCAAAAAGACCAAGACGCTTATTAAGCATGTCACCTGCGGAGAATGTGAGCGATCCGGCAACACGATCAGGGCGACGTTTCTGTGCGATACCAATAAGCTGCGGTGAAATATCAACGCCGACCACATCCGCACCGCGCTTAGCCAACTCAAACGCCAAAGTGCCCGTGCCACAGCCCGCATCGAGTACGCGCGCACCATGCAAATCAAGCGGTAGTTGAGAGAGCAGCACATCACGCATGCGATCACGTCCTGCACGCACAGTGGCGCGAATGCCCGACACGGGCGCATCTGATGTCAGCTGCTCCCATGTGCGGGTCGCGGTCTTGTCGAAATAGGTTTCGACGCGCGTGCGTGTGGCCTCATAGGTCATTTAGTCAAAACCCAACAATTCAAAGATTTCGCGATCAGGAAGGGGATCCGGTGCCAGCGGTAGCGTGCCGTTATAAAGCGTCTCCGCGAGGCGGATGTATTCCTTGCGGACCTGAACGATGTCTTCCTCGTCAGGCATCTCGAACAGCGTCTTTTTCTTTAAACGCGAGCGACGGATCGCATCAAGATCCGGCATATGCGCGATGCGGCTGAAGCCGACGGTGTCACAATAGCGATCCACCTCATCCGTGTCCTTGGAACGGTTGGCAACACAACCCGCAAGACGGACTTTGTAGTTCTTCGATTTTGCCTGAACCGCCGCAATAATCCGGTTCATTGCATAGATGCTATCAAAGTCGTTCGCCGTCACGATCAACGCGCGATCTGCGTGCTGCAAAGGTGCCGCGAAGCCACCGCACACAACGTCACCAAGCACGTCGAAAATCACCACATCGGTGTCTTCAAGCATATGATGCTGCTTGAGCAGTTTCACCGTCTGACCAACCACATAACCACCACAACCCGTGCCCGCAGGCGGACCGCCTGCTTCAACGCATTTCACACCGTTGTAACCTTCGGCAACGTAGTCTTCTGGGCGCAGCTCTTCTGCGTGGAAATCAACGCCTTTCAGGATGTCGATCACAGTTGGCTGTAAGCGTCCCGTCAGGGTGAATGTGCTGTCATGTTTGGGATCACAGCCAATTTGCAAAACGCGGTGACCGAGCTTGGAAAACGCAGCAGACAAGTTCGACGAGGTGGTCGATTTGCCGATGCCGCCTTTGCCGTAAACGCTGAAAACCTTGGCACCTTCGATCTTTGAACTCTCGTCCTGATGGACCTGCACGGATCCTTCCCCGTCGCCACCAAGGTTTGGAATGCTTCTATCAAGTGGGCTCATTTTGCTCCCTTTCCATAAGTTTGGGTCATTCGGCTGCAATGCCCTCTAATCTGTCTTCAATGGCGTCGGCTGCATTTTGCAGGGCTTCCAACGTGTCGGAATCTGGTGTCCAATAATCGCGATCTGATGCTTCGAGCAGACGGTTCGCCATGCGCATCGACGCTTGTGGATTAAGGTCGGCGAGGCGCTGACGCATCGCGTCATCCAGTACGAAGGTCTCGGAAAGCTCTTGGTAAATCCAAGGATCGACTTTTCCCGTTGTTGCGGACCAACCCACGGTATTGGTGATATGCGCTTCGATCTGGCGCACGCCTTCGTGGCCGTGCTTCAAGAGCGGTTCAAAGAACTTCGGGTTCAAACTGCGCGCGCGGGTCTCTAGAGAAACCTGCTCTTGCAAACTGCGCACTTTCGCGCCACCACGCGTTTGATCGCCGATATAGACGGGTGTATCTGCGCCGTTTTTGGCGCGCTTCACTGCGGCGGCAATGCCACCCAGTGTGTCAAAGTAGTGATCAACGGACGTGATACCCAGCTCGACAGATTCAAGATTTTGATAGGCAAGATCCACGTTAGAGAGCGTATCTTGCAGCAATTCAGATTGCTTGGACGCTTCGCCATCAACACCATACGCAAAGCTTTTGCGCGACTGATAAGCATCGGCGAGATCGCCATCGTCTTCAAAAGCGGAACTATCAACGAGTTGATTGACGTTAGAGCCATACGCGCCCTCAGCATTTGAGAACACACGCAGCGCCGCAGTCTGCATATCGCAGCCGTTGGTTTCCATGAACTTCAGCGCATGTGCGCGGATTGGGTTTAGCTCCAAAGGCTCATCCGCCTCAGCACATTTTAACGCCGCATCAGCCAGCAGTTTGGTCTGCAAGGGCAAGAGATCTCGGAAGATACCAGAGAGGGTCATCACGACGTCAATGCGTGCGCGGCCCAAGGTTTCTAAAGGCAAAAGGTCGGCGCCGCACAAACGACCGTTGCCATCAAAGCGTGGGCTTGCACCCATCAGCGCCAACGCTTGAGCGATAGGGCCGCCGTTGGATTTAATATTGTCTGATCCCCAAAGGACCAAGGCGACGGTCTTGGGCAAACCCTTATGGGTTTTGAGCAATTCTGCCGCCTGTAACGCGCCATCTTCCATCGCGTAAGCGGTTGGCATACGGAAGGGATCGAACGCGTGAATGTTGCGTCCGGTTGGCAGAATATCAGGCGCTCGGATGACGTCGCCGCCCGCGACAGGCGTGATGAACTCACCGTTCATTGCGCTCATGAGAGCATCGAGCTCAACAGATGTAGAAAGATGCTTGTATGCAGTCTCGCGAGCAGCAGTGCTGTCAAAGCTCATTTGATCAAGCGTGTTTTGCACAGACTCTTCAGATAGTTCACGCCCAACAATATGAAGCCCGTCAGGGATCAACGCATCTTCCGTCTCCAACAATTTCAGCCAAATCCTGCTCAGGTCATCGCACTCCAAATGCACCGTTTCAGCTTGCGCGCGGATCAATTTTTCAAGTGCTACAAGACCTTCATCCGCGGGGTTCATGCTGCGCCATTTCGTCAAGCTATCCTTGAGATCCGCCAAACCACGATAAAGGCCAGAGGCCTGCAAAGGCGGCGTCAAGTGCGTGATCGTGACAGCGTTCGTGCGGCGCTTCGCGAGCGTCGCCTCAGACGGGTTGTTCGCAGCATAAAGATAGACGTTGGGTATATTGCCGATTAGACGATCCGGCCAATCTGCGCCACCACACCCATTCTGCTTACCTGGCATAAATTCTAGCGCGCCGTGCATACCGAAATGCAGCAACACATCCGCTTTCAGATCATGCTTGAGGTACTGGTAAAAGGCACTGAACGCATGGGTCGGAGCAAAGCTGCGTTCAAAGAGCAGGCGCATTGGATCGCCCTCGTACCCGAACGTGGGCTGCACGCCGACAAAGACATTGCCGAACTGCGCGCCAAGCACGAAAACTTCGCGACCATTGGATTGCACACGACCCGGTGCTGCGCCCCATGTTGCTTCGATTTCATCGAGCCATGGTGTTTTGGTCACCAAGGTATCTGCACTCACGCGCGCGGCAACATTAGCGTCTTGACCAAATGTTTGCGCGTTGCCTTTGAGAATCGCTTCACGCAGGTCATCGACGCTCGCGGGAGGCTCAAGATCATAGCCTTGCGCTTTCATCTCATGCAACGTGTTGAACAGGCTTTCGAACACAGAAAGATAAGCAGCCGTTCCAACGGCGCCAGCATTCGGGGGAAAGCCAAACAGCACGATGCCAACTATCTTGTCCGCGTTCTCTTTGCGACGCAAAAGCGCGAGGCGTTCGGATTTTTCAACCAAAGCATCAATACGCTCTACGCAGGGTGCCATCGCTTTGACGGACCCAATCGCTTTGCATTTATGCGCGCAACCTGCGCAGCCACCAGGCGCATGACGACCCGCAAAAACAGTCGGGTTCGTCGCGCCATCAATCTCTGGCAGGGCCACTAACATCGTCGCTTCAATAGGGCTAAGACCTTGCTCACCTCCAGCCCATTCAGAGAGCGTTTGAAACTCTAAAGGCTGGGCCGCGACATAAGGCACATCAAGCGCGCTGAGGGCATCAACGGCGCTGTTGCTATCGTTGTACGCTGGGCCACCCACCAGTGAGAAACCCGTCAAGGACACAAGCGCGTCGATCGTGCCAAGGTAGTACGCGTCAATCGCTGGGCGTCCATCAAGACCGCCTGCAAAGGCTGGAATAACGTTCATACCGCGTGCTTCAAAGCTGCGAATAACGTGATCATAATGCGCTGTATCGCCTGCCAGAATATAGCTGCGTAGCATCAAAACACCGATAGTCGGACCCGTACCCTTGCGCGGTAGATCAGCGATATTCGCTGCAATGTGATGGTCGGGCAGGTCGGGGTGATAGAGACCCGTTTCAGGATACTCAATCGGCTCTGCGGCTTTCACACCGCGCCATTCAGCACGCGAAGAATAGCGTGAAATCAAGAAGCGCACGAGGCTTTCGATATTGTCGTCCGAGCCGCCAAGCCAGTATTGCATGCTCAGGAACCAAGCGCGTAGATCTTGCGATTTACCGGGGATCAGCTTGAGGATCTTGGGCAAGCGGCGCAGCATTTTCATCTGACCCGCGCCAGAACCACCTGACTTTTTCGACGGCTTGAGCTTCTTGAGCAAAGCAATCGCACCCGTCGCAGGGCGCATCATGTCGAGATCGCCCATCTTGGTCAGTTGAACAATCTCTTGATCTGCGATCACACCGACCATCGCATCGCACGCATCACGGCGTGCTTTGAGATTAGGCAAGATCATCTGAATGTGCTCTTCTAAGAAGATAACAGAACTTACTACGATGTCTGCCGTTGCGATATCGGCCTTGGCTGCGTCAAGCGCGGCTGTATCCTTGGCCCATTCCGCCGCCGCGTGTATCTTCAACTGCAACCCTGGAAAATCCATCGCCAAAGCAGGTGCAACCCGCGCAGCAGGTCCCGCCGCGTGGCGGTCCAACGTCACAAGAACGACGTTGTATGGGGTATGCGTTACATCATCGCGCAAAGTGTGCTTTGGCCTCGTAAAGTGTGTCGATAGAGATTTGATTGAGGCCGCGCTCGGATGCGTAGTTTTCGGTGTTGCGGCGTGCTTTGCCGCGCACGAAGAACGGGATTTTCTTCAACTCTCGCTCAGCATCAGAGAGCCAGATGACGTTGTCCGATGTTTCGGGCGCGCTGTGCACAACTTCCAAAGTAGAGGCTTCAGATGGTTTAGGCGCATGACCGCCATGATGGCTTGGGCCAGCGGCATCGTTGAATTCAAAATCTTCGCGGAACATGTGCAGCAGATGCTCTTCCAGACCCATGACAAGCGGGTGAATCCATGTATCAAAGAGCACATTGGCACCCTCAAACCCCATTTGGGGGGAGTAACGTGCAGGGAAGTCTTGCACATGCACTGGCGCAGAAATGACAGCACAAGGAATGCCAAGACGCTTGCCGATATGACGTTCCATCTGTGTGCCGAGGATCATCTCTGGCTGAAGCTCTTCAATCGTCTTTTCAACGAGCAGATAGTCGTCTGTGATCAACGCTTCGACGCCATAATCCTTCGCAACAGCGCGCACACCACGTGCCATTTCGCGGTTGTAACAGCCCATGCCAACGACTTCGAAACCCATTTCATCACGCGCAACGCGCGCGGCGGCTTTGACGTGGGTGCCATCTCCGAAAATGAAGACGCGTTTGCCGGTGAGATAGGTGCTATCGACCGAGCGTGACCACCAAGTTTGGCGCAGACGGTCGCTGTCAATCTCGTTCGTAGAACCGCTTAGCTGACGTATTTCTTCGATGAAGTCCCACGTCGCACCAGCGCCGATTGGAATGGTCTTGGTGTAAGGCTGATTAAACGTGCGTTCACAATGACGCGCAGCCATTTCGCCTGTTTCAGGGTAGAGCAATACGTTGAAATGCGCTTGGCCCATCTTGGCGATATCAGCAGGCGTGGCCCCCATGGGCGCGCAGATATTCACTTCGATCCCAAGTTCATAAAGCAGGTTGGTGATCTCAGAGACATCATCGCGGTGGCGAAACCCAAGGGCCGTTGCACCGATGATATTACAGCTTACGCGCTCTGTCTTTTCCATCGGCTTGGCAAGGTGCTTGACGATCTGAAAGAACGTCTCATCCGCGCCGAAGTTTTCTTTGCGCTGATAGCTAGGCAGTTCCAGTGGGATCACTGGGATATCGAGACCCATGGTTTCTGCCAAACCACCGGGATCGTCTTGAATCAACTCCGCTGTACAAGACGCGCCAACGATGATCGCTTCGGGCTCAAACCGATCATAGGCGTCTTGGCAGGCTTCTTTGAACAGACCGGCGGTGTCGGCACCCAAATCGCGTGCTTGGAAGGTTGTGTAGGTCACAGGTGGGCGGTGATCGCGGCGCTCGATCATCGTGAACAACAGATCCGCATATGTGTCGCCTTGAGGGGCGTGCAACACGTAGTGTAACCCCTTCATCCCCGTTGCGACGCGCATTGCGCCAACGTGAGGCGGGCCTTCGTATGTCCAAACTGTTAACTTCATTCCGCGGCGACCCCGAGGATTGATTTACGACGCAATGGACGTGCAAAGAGCGAGGCGAGATCGCCTGCCTGTTCGTAAAAATGAACAGGCGTGAAAACCAGCTCGATGGCCCATTTGGTGCTAAGACCTTCGGCCTCAAGCGGATTAGCCAAACCCAAACCACAGACTGTCAAATCAGGACGCGCCTCGCGGCAGCGATCCAATTGCAAATCCACATCTTGGCCCTCGGATATCTGTGGACCAGCGGGTAAGAGATCCAAATCTGGCCCATGCAATGCGTCGTGAATGTAAGGCATGCCCACTTCAATCGCGCTCATCCCGCATTCACGGGTCAGGAAACGCGCAAGAGGAATTTCAAGCTGGCTGTCAGGGAAGAAAAACACCGACTTGCCGTCCAATGCTTCAGCCGCTTGTGCAACTGCTTGGCGCGCGCGACGGCGTGGGGCTTCTGTGGTTTGCTCAAAAAGGTCATCTGACACGCCGAACTCAGCGGCAATCGCGGCAAGCCAAGCGGTTGTGCCTTCTTCGCCCAAAGGGAAAGGCGCGGCGAGATGGCGTGCACCACGGCGCACAAGCGCTGCATGTGTTTCGCCGAGGAAGGGTTGGGTTAAAGCGAAGACTGTGTTTGGCCCAATTTGCACATCCGCATCAATCGTGCGGGCAGGCAGGACTTGGACGTTCTTGATACCAAGACCGTCGAGCAGCCCAAGCATTTGATCTTCGACCACATCGGGCAAGGCACCGACGACAACCAAGTTGCGTGCGTCGGTCTTCGGCAAGACGGGAACCATTGCTGCAAGACACGCATCTTCGCCTTGGGTAAAGGTCGTTTCAATCCCAGAGCCGGAATATTCCAACACGCGCACTTTGGGCGCATAGGCTTGCGTCAGACGTTCAGCAGCACGGTTCAGATCAAGCTTGATCACTTCGGATGGGCAAGAGCCGACGAGGAACAACTGACGAATATCAGGGCGACGCGAGAGCAGCGTTTCGACTTCGCGATCAAGTTCCGCATGCGCGTCGTTCAATCCAGCGAGATCTGATTCTTCGAGAATCGCTGTGCCAAAGCGTGGTTCAGCGAAGATCATCACGCCAGCTGCGCTCTGCAAAAGATGCGCGCAGGTGCGCGACCCAACCACCAAAAAGAAAGCGTCTTGCATTTTACGGTGCAGCCAAATGATGCCTGTGAGGCCACAAAACACTTCACGTTGACCGCGTTGCTTGAGGACAGGTGCAGAGCGGCATCCGCCAGTGACGGGAGGGGGCGCTAAATCGTTCATGCCGCGAGCTCCGATTGAAGGCGCGCAGCGCGCAATTTCCACAGGAATTGACCTGCATTCACGACGTAAGTGGCATAGGCCATTAGCACGATTACGATCAGCGCTTCTGGACCGATACTGCCCGTCAAGAGACCATATAGATAAAGGGTGTGAAGCCCGATCACGACGAAGCTGATCACGTCTTCCCAAAAGAACGCAGGGGCGAAAAGCCACTGTCCGAACACCACCTTTTCCCAGATCGCACCAGTCACCATGATGAGATACAAAAGGAACGTTTTCGCGATGATGGAAACGGTTGCAATTTCATAGCCAGCACCTGTCGTAAGGTAGCGTAGAACCAGCACCAGAGAGACCAGAAAAACTGCGAATTGCAGGGGTGCTAGAATGGCCTGAACAGTGGTCCAAATGCTGTTGTCACGGCGCACGCGCTGCTCGGGCGTGTACAGCCCGATCTGTTCTTGTGCTGTTCGTGACGTGCTTGTCATGTGATCCCCTGAGACGGCTTAGCCTTTGATAAAATTTGGCAGCATAGAGTGTATCTGTCAACTTTGATTTACACATTGAAGCCAGTATTTGGCTGCGAAATTTGAGTTTTCTGTTAGTTTTGGCGAAAATGCCCAAAAGTGTCATGAATTATTGACATATTTGACGCGATACGAAACGATAGCGCCATCTGTTCCGATTTTGGGCGGTGGGATTGAAGCTGCTAACCTTCGGAGGGGTGATGTGATCTCGAATCAAACGGCCGTGTTGCCGCGCCCTTTGAACAAGGTTGATGACGTTGCTATTCGCGCTCTTGCGGTATTGGCGGCGTCCAACGATCAGCATGCCTCCCGAAAACCTAAGCCCAATCTGCACACCGACCCAGAATTCGTTCAGGAACTAGTGAAACGTCTCTATGGTGCGTCGATGTCGTCTGACCGGCATGAAATTACGGGCGTTATCAAAGAGATCCAGTTAAAACACGTTAAAATCGAAGACATCATTTCGGTGCTCGTGCCTAAGACCGCACGCAGGCTTGGCCAGGATTGGGTTGAAGACACTGCATCGTTTGGCACCGTCACAATTGGATGCGCGCGGCTGCAAGCTTGTGTTCATCATCTAGAGCGGTCTTTTGCAGAGCGTCCTTTGCGCAAAACTGCTCAGTCTGGCAATTTCTTAGTTGCTGTCCCAGAAGGGGCGCAGCATACACTTGGTGCCGTTGTGCTTGCCGCCCAGCTTCGCCAAGCAGGCGCGGTGGTGAAATTGGTCTTAGATGCAAGTGCGGAACATATGTCCAAACGCGTCAAATCAGAGCAATTTCAAGCAGTTCTGATCTCAGCGTCAATTGGTCAAAACATTGAGAGCCTGCGCCAGTTCGTGCAGGCCTCTCGCGATAGGGAAAACCAGTCGAATGTTATTGTCGGGGGTAGTCTTCTTAGCGTCCAATCTGACCTGAACGCTAGGGTAGGGGCTGACGCCGCGACTAATAAATGGCAAGAGGCTATAAAATTGGGCCTACGGGGGTTGCCGTGCAGGCAGGTCGCCCTTTAAAGGAGCGTAGAAATACGTGCGTATTGGAAGTGAGAGCCCAATCAAAGGACTTCGATGAATGACGTCAGATGGTGAAATGTCTTGGACAGGCGGAGTGATCCCAGCGATCGCACCGGACGCTGTTGCGGGCATTGTATCTGGCATATCGGACTTGGCCCTTGTTGTGTCACACTCAGGTCAGATCAAAGCCGCGCAATCAAGCGCGAGCCTCACTGCGCTCGATGATATGACATCTTGGGTCGGTCGCCAGATCCAAGATTTTCTGACAGTTGAATCAGTCCCAAAATTCGAAAGCCGTTTGGCACAGTTTTTGGAGCAGGATACAGCGGTGCAACCGGTTCAGGTGAACCATGTAGCGTCTGAAAATACCGCCGAATTCCCTGTGCGCTACAGCTTTCATCGAACTGGCTCTAAGGACACGCTTCTTGTGCTTGGCAATGACCTAAGTTCCACAGCAGAAATTCAGCAACAATTGGTCGCCGCGCATATCGCGTTGGAAAACGATTACGAAGCTCAGCGCGAACATGATCTTCGCTTTCGTGTTTTGCTTGAATCTTCTGATCTCTCGACGGCTTTCATTTCAGTGCGCACGGGCAAGACTGTCGCTTGCAACGCTGCTTTTGAGACGATGTTCAGCAAAAATCGTGAAGTGTTGATTGGTGCTTTTTTTGCACAGGAATTCAAAGCGAAGGGCAGGGGTGATCTGGTTGATCAGCTGGTCTCTGCTGCGTCAGAACAATTGCGCGCCGTGGTCGCCGTCAAAAGCGCCGACGAGAAAGTGAACCTAAGCATCAAGCCGACCCTCTATCGCGGTGCCGACGGCCCAATGTTGCTGTGCAAGATTAGCACGGATAGCGCGCAAGATATCCCAAGTGATCGGCTACAATCCCAGCTTATGAACCTTTATCATCATGGCGTTGACCCGATTGTTTTTGTCGATGGTGCGGGCCAAATCCTAAGCGCCAATGATGCGTTCTTGAACTTTACTGACGTCACGCATTCTCAAAGCTTGAAAGGGCGTGCGATGATCGATTTCTTCAGCCGCGGCGCGGTTGATTTGAACGTTATGCTTGAAAACGCGCGACGCACGGGCAGTATGCGCCTCTATGCAACAAAGGTGCTCTGTGAACATGGCAGCGAGCGCGCGGTAGAAATCTCGACCACTTTGCTAAAAGCGGGTATCTCGCATGTTTTTGCGATGATCTTGCGAGATAGCAGACGTGTCGAGACTGTGCGCACACCGATGCAGCAAATTACCGAGGTTGATATGCGCTCGGTGATCGAGCTGATTGGCGGTCATTCTTTGAAAGACATCGTGGCGAAATCAACAGATGTGATCGAGAAGATGTGCATCGAAACTGCGGTTGAGATGACATCGAATAACCGTGTCGCTGCTGCGGAGATGCTGGGTCTGTCGCGGCAGTCACTTTATGTGAAACTGCGCAAATATGGTTTGGTAAACAAAACTTAAGCCGTTGCGTGCTGATCCCAAAGATCGTTCAACTGTTTCTTGGCGCTGACAATGTCGCTTCCGGTGCCAGAGAGCTCCATGAGATCAAGGATCGATTGCACGCTCTCAATGTTTTGACCGCTCACAAAGATTGAGGCATGCGGGCAGTTAATGGTGAGCGCGACGACCAACTTCATGAGCGCTTCGATAGAATGCTCGCCGCCGATGGACAGGCCGATAATCCTAATATTTGACTGCTCGATCTCTGCGACCAACGCGTCATGATCCAAACCCACTTTAAGGGTGATATCCCAGCCGTCTTTGCGAAAAAGATCCGCGGCCATACGCACACCGAGCGTGTGATCTTCACCGGGGGTGGACGCGAAGAGGGCGGTCTTGTGTTGGGTAATGGGCGTGGCCTCAAACAGATGTCGCATCCCGCGCATTATCGAGAATATACGGCCGGTTCCCAAAGTCACCTTATTGAAATCTATGCGGTCTTCTTCCCACCATTCACCAAGGAGACGGGCGGCAGCGGCGAGGTGAGACAGATAAATCGCTTCGGCGCTTTGGCCCACAGATCGCAGTTCTAAAATTTGGTTGGCACCTGCAAGTTCATCATTTGAAATCAGCGCCTCTGACAGCTTTTCCAATGTGTTCTGGCTTGGGACGGCGACAACATTTTCGACTTCACTTGCTTTGGAGGCGACCCTACGTATCACTTCTCGCGCGAGATTCGCGACAATTTCATCTGGCAAACGCGCTTTGAGTCGCGAAATATTCGTTTTGCTGCGCGCATACACGTCAAAGTGTAGCGCGTCATGCGCGCGCCCGCGTTTGGCCAAATTATTATTGCCGGACATTTACGATCCCTCCAAAGTCCTTGTGTCCACGCGCCTTGTGAAGGCGAATTTCAACTCACTTCAACCGCGTTAGTGCGGTGTCGCTTTAAGACAAATCAAAGGGCGGCTAACCCTAAGATGTTGTTATAATCGGGTAAATACAGAGAGCGTTGTTGTGCGACGCAAGGTTTTGGTTTCCTGAAATAAGCCGTTACGCAGGTTCTTCGAACACTCTACGCCGAGGGTCCCCACTCTCGACAAATCAGATTTGAAGCGCTGTAAAAAGCCATCCATTCACCGCAAAGGGCGAAAATAGATAGACAAAGACATACAACTACACACGGGTCTCGACGATCCCGCCAGGGAAACTCTAGAGCGTGTCTAAGTGCTGTCACTAGTTCGGATAAATACGCACGTACTAATACGCTGTTTCGTTCTACCCAACCATACGAATGAGATCGGCGATCCCACGCGCCTGCATCTTGTCGCGAATACGCGAGCGATGACCTTCGACCGTGCGTTGGCTCACGTCCAGCTCACTTGCGATTTCCTTGTTCAACTTACCGAGCAGAAGGTGATGCAACACTTCGCGTTCGCGGTCGGTCAATTTTTCAAGTCGATCTACGACGATCTTTTTGGAAACGAGCGCAGGTCGCCTGTTAAACAGTAGCCCCGACGCGGTTTCGACAGCCTTGAGGATACGGTCCTCGTGCGCAGGCTTTTCGATGAAGTCAACCGCTCCAGCGCGCATCGCTTGGACTGCAATAGGCACGTCGCCATGCCCTGTCACAACCACAATCGGGATCTTGACGTTCAGCTCGTTCAAATGCGTCTGAAGTTGAAGTCCAGACATCCCCGGGAGACGCAGATCCAGTATCATGAATGCTTTTTTGGCAGGGTCGTAGCGGTCTAAAAACTGTTCGGCAGAGGTACACGCAACCGTTTCAAACCCATGCGCGATTAGAAGTGCGCACAGAGATCTTAAGACGGCGTCATCGTCTTCAACAACATAGATTGAGAATTTGTCTGCGTCTTTATCCATTTTCATTCTCCGAAATTGGGAGCTTGAAAGAGAGGATAGCGCCCGATTGGGACGGTTCAAACCAAATCTTGCCGGAATGTGCCTCGATGATTGAGCGACATAGGGACAGACCTATTCCCATGCCTTTGGTTGTTGAGGTGTGAAACGGCTCGAAAATGTATTTTGCAACGTCTGCCGGAATTCCAGAGCCACTATCTGAAACAGTCACTTGGACAAACCCAGTCTGCTGAGTGACGCCGATCGTTAAGACCTGATTGTCAGAATGTTTCATCGCAGCGATGCTATTGCGCGCCAAATTAAGCATGACTTGTCCAATTTGAACTGGATCGGCGAGCACTTTTGGAATGGTCAGATCTTGCCGGACATTGACCTTAAGATCGGGCAACTGGCACGTCACTAATGCAAGATCGACGCCTTGCTGGATCACTTTGTTTAGATCGATGTATTCCGTGTTCAGATCGCCGCGCGTGATAAAATCTCGTACGCGGCGTACCAAATCCCCGGCACGTTCGGTTTCAATAACTGCGTCTTCGATCAAAACCCCTGCACGCTCTGGGATCGTCACATTGGCGTTGCGCAGTTCTTGACGGCAAGCGCTGACGTAGTTCGCAATCGCTGACAGCGGCTGGTTTAATTCGTGTGCAATTGCGGAAGCGAGTTCCCCCAGAGAGTTGGCGCGTGCTGCATCGAGCAATGCATGACGTAAGCGAATTTCCTCGGCTTCAGCTTGTTTCTGGGCGTCAAGCGCGATCCGTTCGCGTTCAAGGCTATTGAGTGCAAAGAATGCGCGCCTGAGGATGCGCAGCGCATCGCGAATGATCGCATCAAAGGGTTTGCTTTTGCCGCGTCGCTCCTCGCTCCAGAGGGCGAAAGACCCTCGGGGTGACAGCCTTTTAATCCCGTTTTCGTCGATGGTTTCAATTTTCTCGGGTTTGCCTGCCCAGTTGACCGTTTGATCATAGCTCCGCCGCAAGAATACCAGATAATCTTCACCATCATCGGACAAGTCCAAGAGAGCGGCGCCAGCTGCACACTCTTTTTGGTCCTCATTCATCTTTATAATCGACGGCAGATGCTCGGTCGTCGCAATGCCTTCATTCAATTCGTCGCGAAAGACGGTGAAATCCAATAGTTCTTTTGGAACTTTGCCGACGTGTAGTACTGCGCCCCCGAGAACAAGACACATGCCTTGAACATCAATCAGCGTCATTATCTTTAAGGCTTGTTCTTCGATCAGATCGCGCAATGCTCTACCTGAACGAACTTGCTGTTCAATATAGAAAGCAGTCTTTTCGGCTTGAATACCTGTACGCAACTGCGCGGTGTTCTCCAGGTTTTGAAGCAAAGTTGACGTGGTGCTCCCCAACAGTTCCGCAAAGCGCAGACGGCTCGAAGAGATGAGGCGTTTGCTATAATGATGGCACGCCACAAGCCCCCAAAGCTCATTGTTGGTAACCAAAGAAATCGACATGCTCGCGCTGACACCCATGTTGTTGAGGTATTGCACATGCACCGGCGCCACAGCGCGCAGTTTAGAGAAGGTGAGATCCAATGGCGTGGCTGAGTCCGCATCCGCAATTTGACCAGATCGGCTCACGATGGGGACGCGGTCACTGTTGATATCGGGGATCGATCGCATGACGTTCAACGTAAAATGACGTCGTGCAGGATCAGGGATGTCAGAGGCTGGGTAGTGCATGCCCAAAAAGCTGTCATCACGACTGGTGCTTTCGGCGATCACCTCGCCATGCTTGTCCTCTGCGAATTTGTAGATCATCACCCGGTCAAAGCCAATAACATCGCGGATCAAACGCGCGCTCGCATCGGCGAGATTGTTTAGATCACCGGGTTTCAGCAGTTCGGAAATCACCGCTTGGCGGGACAGTTCGTCCTCCCACACGGGGGCAGGCGTCGGTTCTGGTTCGAAAAATTCGAATATGACATGGCCGTCATTGCCATGAGGTAAGCATTCGGCGTTGATCGTTGTTCCATTAGGGCGCTCGAAAGAAATGAACCAAGGTTTCAACAGTTCTGGCGTAGATGGCTGTAGCGACATTTGCTGCGCGCGCGCGGAATTTTCCTCGCCAATCAAATAGGACAGGGGTTTTCCGAGGATCATCTCTGGAGTGAAGCCAACGAAGTGCTCGGTGTTTTCGCTTACGTAGTCGATGATGTGGGTCTTGGCATCGATAGCGATCAAAGCGCCATGAGGTTGTACCGCTCCAATAAAGTGGATGAGTTCCTGATCGCAGGTGGTTAGATCGATTTGGTCTGCATCACTCACGCGAAAACCTCGCGGGTGTCGAGTGCTACGTTGTTATGATCCATAGGGGCGAGCCAATCGGCCAAGGCTTGGAACGTATCATTGGCACCTCTCGCGAGATGACCAAAAGCGACCCCATTTGCTTCCAAGGTTTCGATGTAGTCGTTGGTCAAAGACCAGCGGTTCTTGTTCTGGGATCTACACCACGCCCAAAAGCGTCGTCCATCGAGTACGTCTCCACTTAGCAAACGCTGTGCTGCGCGGTCGATTGGAGCGGCCCCTAGTGTGGACCCTTCGATAACATAAAGGACACCGCCAAGCGATGTTTTTGAAACCACATCAAAGACGTCGTCGCACAGTGGCGCGTTTTTTATCTCGGAAGGATCGAAGCCTAGATCCAGCAGATCAATCTTCAAATGATGTGCCCGGGTCTCGTAGAAATAGGATGATGCGTCATTACTCATGCCTGCAAATACTCTTTCAATCGCGCGTTCCAGAGGAACATAGAAGCCATAAAACCGCAAAATGAGAGCTTTGTAGTCGTCCAATGAAATGGTGTTCTTGAACAGATCGACGAAGGTGGAATGATGATGCAGTTGTTCATGAACGTCGCGGGTCTGCGCACGCAACCTGTCGCGTACGGTGGTCGGTTGCTTTGCACTTTGCTCTGCCAACGCGCCCACTCCTTATCCCTTACCTAACTGCACGATAGTGCAAGGCCGCAAAACAACAAACAGAAATATGCGCCAATTGGATAGTCGAAGTCTGTGCACGCTCTCATTGAAAAACAAAACGTCAGCCAGAGATTTTCAAATAATTCAGAAGGTTGCTTTAGCGAAACACATGCTTGGCGCTTGGGGACTGACCCGTCAGGTTTAGGACAACACACCTTTGGAGCCCGTCATGAAAAAACGTACATATTTCGCACCCAGTGGCGGGCATCCGGGGCAGCAGGAAATGCTGACAAGTCAAGCGGTCTTTACCGAGGCCTATGCCTTCTTGCCTGCCAGCACGATGCGGGACATTGTTACCAGCTTTCTGCCATTTTGGGACAAAACCCGCCTGTGGGTGATTGCGCGGCCTATGACGGGTTTCGCGGAAACCTTCTCGCAATACATCATGGAAGTGCAGTCGGGCGGCGGCAGTCAACGTGCAGAGCTTGATAAGACTGCGCAGGGTGTCTTGTTCGTCGTCGAGGGCGCGGTGACTGTAAGTTTCATGGGCCAAAGCCATATTCTGCAAGCGGGTGGCTATGCCTATCTGCCTGCGGGGATGGAGTGGACGCTGATTAATGATGGTGCAAACACTGCGCGGTTCCACTGGCTGAGAAAGGCTTACGTCGCTGTTGATGGCCTTGATGCACCTGATCCAATTATCGCGAATGAGAACGACATTGCACCAACTGTAATGCCGGACACGAATGGTGGTTGGGCGACGACTCGCTTTGTTGACCCCAGCGATATGCGCCACGATATGCACGTGACGATTGTGACACTTATGCCTGGAAATGTGATCCCATTTATGGAAACCCATGTGATGGAACACGGGCTTTATGTGCTTGAGGGGAAGGCTGCGTACAAACTCAACTCTGATTGGGTCGAAGTGGGCCCGGGTGATTTTATGTGGCTCCGCGCCTTCTGCCCGCAAGCATGTTACGCTGGTGGGCCTGGCCCATTCCGATACTTGCTTTACAAAGATGTGAACCGTCACGCGCCATTAGGTTTGTAGAAACCTTGGTTAAAAGATCGACGCATTTTCCTGCTGTGGCGCGTGTTCCTCTAATTCTTTTTTAGCGTGCGCTGCTACCCGTAAAAGTCGAATCCCTTGCAAAATGAAGGCACCTTTCGTATATGACGGATGCGACGTTACCACTATCGACCCTACTGCTCCTCTCTTACGGCTCAGTTTCGATCTTGCACTGACTAGCCGACCTGCCGCATTCCGTGGGCAGTATATTAGGAGAATTACGATGGCTACTGGCACCGTAAAATGGTTTAACACTACAAAAGGCTTCGGCTTCATCGCGCCAGACGGCGGCAGCAAAGACGTGTTCGTACACATTTCTGCAGTTGAGCGTTCCGGCTTGACAGGCCTTGCTGACAACCAGAAAGTTACTTTCGACATCGAGCCCGGCCGTGACGGTCGTGAGGCAGCGATCAACATCGCTCTGGCATAAGCCAGTACCCTTTCGAGGGTTGTGAAAGTAAATTGATAGAAAGGGCGCTTTGGAAACGAAGCGCCCTTTTTACGTGTGTATCGGGCTACGATGGTTCCGAAGTCTTCGCCCCAAGCGCGTTCGACACATCTTGCGCCGCACGCATGACAGATTTGGCCAACGTCTCGATGTGATCCGTGCTCACACGGGTGGTTGGCCCTGAGACAGAGATGCCCGCAATCACCTCACCATAAGCATCTTGGATAGGTGCTGCGATACAGCGCATCCCAAGGTTCTTTTCCTGATCATCAAGCGCATATCCGCGCTCGCGTGTGGTCACCATATCCGCGGCCAAGCTTTCAGGCGTTGCCAATGTGTGGGGCGTAAACGTTTGCAACCCACGCGCGGCAAAGCGTTTGAGCTGCGTTTCATCCATATGTGCGAGCAGGGCTTTACCAATGCCGGAAGCGTGCATCTCAGACAGCGTGCCGGGTGGGAAAAAGGCACGAATAGGCGCATTGGTTTCGATCTGTGACATGAAGAAAACCGAGCCGTTCTTTTCAATCCCCAAGTTCGCGGTTTCACCAGTTTCTTGCATGAGCTTACGTAAAATGGGACGTGAGACATCGATCAAACTGGTGCGCCGCAAGAAGGCAGAGCCGATCTGATAGGCCTCTGACCCGATGTGCCATGTCTGCGCCGTCTCGTCCATTTCGACTATACCGTGCAGCGCAAATGTGGTGAGCACGCGGTAGAGCGTGGCGGGGGATTCCTTCATAGCGGTGGCGAGTTCACTGAGCGTCGCGCTTTCGATTTGGGCGAGTTCCTTAAGAACGCCAAGTGCACGATCAAGGGATTTAATCGTGTTCTGCTCTGTCTTTTCATTGAACGCGCGCGGTCGCCCACGGGTGCGAGGAATCTCAGAATCGGGTAATTTGGGCACGAAAATTCTCTCAAATAGAATATTATGAAATTAGCATTCATAATATGAAAAAATCAATAGTCTGAAAGTAAACAATTTTTTCTGGTTATGATACATCTGATATTGTTTTCGAAAAAATTTCCAAGTGTGCGTAGGCTGTCTAACAAGGATCCAACCTTTGTTAGGAGAAGCCTCATGAGTTTTCAAAACCCTGTCTTCATACCCGGTCCAACGAATATGCCAGAGGAGATCCGTCTTGCGTGCCACATGCCCACAATTGATCATCGCTCGCCTATTTTTGGCGGCATCCTACACCCTTGTCTTGATGGCGTTCGCCGCGTTCTGAAATCCGAGAAAGCGCATATCTATATTTTCCCATCGACTGGTACAGGTGGTTGGGAAACGACGCTGACCAACACGCTGTCAGTTGGTGATAAGGTCCTCGTCGCGCGCAACGGTATGTTCTCGCATCGCTGGATTGATATGTGTGAGCGTCATGGCTTGGACGTGCAGATTGTTGAAGCTGCGTGGGGCGATGGCCTGCCTGTGGCTGAATATGAGGCAATCTTGAAAGCCGATACAGGTCATAGCATCAAAGCAGTGCTTGCGACCCATAATGAAACTGCGACAGGCGTTAAGTCTGATATTGCTGGCGTGCGCAAAGCGCTCGACGCTGCCGCGCATCCAGCGCTGTTTTTTGTGGATGGGGTATCTTCTATCGGGTCCATGGATTTTCGCATGGATGATTGGGGCATTGATGTTGCAGTGACAGGTTCGCAGAAGGGCTTTATGTTGCCCGCGGGTCTCGCGATTGTTGGCTTCTCTGACAAAGCCCGCGCCGCTGTTGAGATCGCAACTTTGCCGCGCACCTTCTTTGATATCCGCGATATGGAAAAGGGCTACGCCGCGAATGCGTTTCCTTATACGCCACCTGTTGGTTTGATGAACGGCTTGAAGCACTCGCTAGAAATGATCGAAGCTGAGGGGCTGGAAAACGTCTTTGCCCGTCATACGCGCATCGCGACAGGTGTGCGTCACGCTGTGGACGCTTGGGGGCTAGAGCTTTGCGCAAACGCGCCAGAGCTATATTCCGATAGTGTCTCTGCCATCCGCACCCCTGAAGGGTTCAACGCGACCGACATCGTGACCCGTGCAGATGAGCAGTATGGCATGGCGTTTGGTGTTGGGCTTGGCGAAGTTGCAGGCAAGGTGTTTCGTATCGGGCATTTGGGGATGTTGACGGATGCGATGATGCTGTCTGGCCTTGGCGTGGCGGAGATGGTGATGAAGGACTTGGGTTTTGATATCAAGCTTGGCTCAGGCGTGGGTGCAGCGCAAGAATTCTATCGGTTTGGAGCCTAAGCAGATGTATATTCCTACTTTTGAAAACATGCTTGAGGCGCATGAGCGGATAAAACCGCATATCAATCGGACACCTGTGCGCACATCGAAATTCCTCAATGAGCTGACAGGTGCAGAGCTGTTCTTTAAGTGCGAGAACTTTCAAGAGCCGGGTGCGTTCAAAGTGCGCGGCGCGAGCAATGCAGTGTTTGGCCTAAGCGATGAGCAGGCGAAGCATGGTGTTGCGACACATAGTTCTGGCAATCATGCGTCTTGTCTGAGTTATGCGGCAATGCTGCGCGGAATTCCGTGCAATGTGGTAATGCCGAGCACGGCACCCCAAGCCAAGAAAGACACCGTGCGCCGCTATGGTGGGATCATCACGGAATGTGAGCCATCGACAACCTCGCGCGAAGCGACATTCGCAAAGGTGCAAGAGGCGACAGGCGGTGATTTCGTGCATCCCTACAACGATCCGCGTGTGATCGCTGGGCAGGGGACTTGTGCGCGCGAGTTTATGGAACAGGTCGATGGGCTTGATATCGCCATGGCTCCGGTTGGAGGTGGCGGGATGATTTCAGGCACCTGCTTGACGCTCTCGCATATGGCTCCTGAGGTGCAGATCATCGCGGCAGAACCTGAGCAGGCGGACGATGCCATGCGCAGTTTTAAGGCGGGGTATATCATTGCGGATGATGCGCCCAAGACGATTGCAGATGGATTGTTGGTGCCGTTGAAAGAACGCACTTGGCATTTTGTGAGCAACCACGTGACCGACATTCTGACCGCGTCTGAAGAGGAAATCATCGATGCGATGAAACTGACGTGGAAGCATTTGCGCGTTGTGATGGAGGCGAGCTCGGCGGTGCCGCTCGCCACGATTTTAAAGAACAAAGACCGGTTCGCGGGCAAGCGCGTCGGTGTCATTCTTACGGGCGGTAATGTCGATCTCGACAAGCTGCCATGGACTTTGAACTAAGGAGACGATCCTATGAAAGATATCAATTTCGATGAGCTGGAAGTTGGCTACGATGTTCCCGCAGTGCCGGGCATGGACGCCGCTGACATTCAAACACCTGCGCTTGTGCTGGACTTGGATGCCTTAGAGCGCAACATCAAGAAGATGGGCGATTATGCGAAATCGCACGGGATGCGGCACCGTGTGCATGGCAAAATGCACAAGTCCGTAGATGTGGCGAAGCTGCAAGAGAGCCTAGGCGGCGCGTGTGGTGTGTGCTGTCAGAAAGTGTCTGAAGCGGAAGTGTTTGCGCGCGGCGGTATCAAGGATGTGATGGTGTCCAATCAGGTGACGGATCTGGCGAAGATCGACCGCTTGGCACGCATGCCCAAGTTTGGCGCGCGTGTGCTGTGCTGTGTGGATGATCCTGCGAATGTCGCGGATCTGTCTGCGGCGGCTGTGAAGCATGGTACGCAGATCGAAGCATTGGTTGAGATTGACTGCGGCGCTGGGCGGTGTGGCGTGACGACGACTGAGGCCGTTGTCGAGATTGCCAAGATGATTGATGCGGCAGAGGGTCTGAAATTTGCGGGCATCCAAGCGTACCAAGGCGCTATGCAGCACATGGATTCCTACGCGGATCGTAGTGAGAAGACGGGTGTTGCGATTGGCATGGTGGAGGATGCTTTGGCGGGTTTGAAGGCCGTTGGTCTTGAATGCGACATCGTTGGAGGTGGCGGCACGGGCTCGTACTATTTCGAGAGCAATTCTGGCGCGTTTAATGAACTTCAATGTGGTTCGTATGCGTTTATGGATGCGGACTATGGGCGGATTTTGGACAAAGATGGCAAGCGGATTGATGAGGGCGAGTGGGAAAATGCGTTGTTTATCCTGACGACGGTTATGAGCCATTCCAAAGCCGACAAGGCGATTGTCGATGCGGGCCTTAAAGCGCAATCGGTGGATAGTGGTTTGCCCACTGTGTTTGGGCGCCACGATGTCGAATATCTGAAATGTTCCGATGAGCATGGGGTTGTCGGCGATCCTGATGGTGTTTTGATGGTGAACGACAAGCTTAAGTTGGTGCCTGGCCACTGTGATCCGACGTGTAATGTGCATGATTGGTATGTGGGCGTGCGCGGTGGCAAGGTTGAAACACTTTGGCCTGTGTCCGCACGCGGGAAAGCGTTTTGATTTCGAATTGCTGAGGCAATCCGACCGAGTTGGGGGCTAGCTCGCAAACTCTTAGGATATTTATGGAAATAGGAAGAGCATATGTGGATCGTACCAGAGCGAGAAATTGCAGATTTATTGACACGGGATGCGTCGTTTGAAGCGGTTGAGAATGTGTTCGCAGCGATGGCAGCGGGAGATGCGTATAACTTTCCGGTGATCCGTGAAGCGATTGGGCATGAGGATGCGCTTTATGGCTTTAAGGGTGGATTTGATGGTGTTGGTGGAACGCTTGGTTTGAAAGCTGGTGGGTATTGGCCACATAATTTGGAGAAGCGTGGGTTGATCAATCACCAGTCGACTGTGTTTCTGTTTGATCCTGACACGGGCAAAGTCGCAGCGATGGTTGGAGGGAATTATCTTACGGCTTTGAGGACAGCGGCGGCATCGTCTGTGTCGATCAAGCACTTGGCGCGCGCGGATGCCAAAGTGATGGGCATGGTCGGTGCAGGGCATCAAGCGACGTTTCAATTACGCGCCGCTTTAGAACAGCGTGCGTTTGAGAAAGTGATAGGCTGGAACTATCATCCTGAGATGTTGCCCAATATAGAGAAGGTTGCCAACGAGGCCGGTGTTCCGTTTGAAGCAGTCGAACTCGATGGCCTGGGTGAAGCGGATGTTGTGATTTCGATTACTTCTACTTTTGCGCCGACGATCATGGCGGAGCATATCAGCGCTGGCACGCATATCGCGTGCATGGGAACGGATACCAAAGGCAAGCAAGAAGTCGAAGCAGCGCTTTTGGCGCGCGCGAGCGTATTTACGGATGAGGTGGCGCAGTCTGTGTCCATTGGTGAAGCGCAGCATGCGATTGCTGAGCGTTTGATTGCTGTGAGTGATGTCACGCAGATAGGCGCAGTGATCAATGGCACGCACGAGGGGCGAACCTCTGAAGAAGAGATTACGCTGTTTGACGGGACGGGCGTTGGCTTGCAGGACCTCGCCGTTTCAGCCGCAATTGTCCGCATGGCGATTGAGCAGGGCGTCGCGATTGAGGTCGACTTTTAAAGCACTTTCATGAGGAAAGATTTAGCGTCTTTGGCAGAAATGTCAGAGACGCTTTTTAGTTTGAGGTGGCGACGCAGCTTGCCGGAACCTTCGAGATGGGTCTCAGGGCCATTCAGCGCGGCATCTTTGGAGAACTCTAAGGAGACGTGGTCTTTGTAGGTGAAAAACCGCCCACAAAGGTTTTGTCATTGCCGGCTTTAGGACACATGACGTGGCCACCGTACTTTGGAACAAGGCGAACATCTGGATTGATTTCGCCAACGAGTAAGGCGAGCGCGCCCTCGCTGTCGACCATTAGATATCTCCCGAGTTGGTTAGAGATTATAGTGATGAAACGAAAAAAGGCGCCCCAAATCGGAGCGCCTTTTATTAGTTTTGTGAGTGGAGCTGTGTTTACGCTTCGTCCATTTCCTGTGGCAGAACCAAGTTCAGAACAATCGCCATCAGAGCAGTTGGAGCAACCGCTGATGTTGCGAGTGTCTTTACAACGCCTGGCAGATACTGAACGGCTGTTGGCACAAGGTTGAGACCTAAACCAAACGCAAGGCTCACGGCGATGATGATCATCGTGCGACGTGTCATCTTTTCTTCTGCAAGAACATTAAGACCTGCGGCAGCAACCATGCCGAACATCACGATCACACCGCCGCCAAGAACTGGCAAAGGCATGGAGGCGATGAGTGCGCCGATTTTCGGAACCAAGCCACAGACGATCATAATCACTCCAGCGATGGTTACAACGTGACGCGACATCACGCCTGTCATGCCGATGATACCGACGTTCTGGCTGAAGGATGTGTTTGGCAAACCGCCGAATACGCCTGCAACTGCTGTACCCAGACCGTCAGCGTATGTTGCGCCTGCGATCTCTTCGTCGGTGGCTTCACGACCTGCACCGGCTTTGGTTGTTGCCGAAGCATCGCCCACAGTCTCAATCGCGGAGACGATGGAAACGAGCGTGACAGCGATGACTGCGCCGAGGTTGAACTCAAAACCATAAGGAAGCGGCTGAATGGATGTAATCCAGCTTGCTTTACCGACCGCTGCGAAGTTCACCATGCCAAGTGCAAACGCGAGTGTGTAGCCAGCCAAGAGACCGATGAGGATCGCCGCCATGGACAGGATGCCTTTGGTGAAGAACTTCAGGATCAGGGATACTACGATCACAGTAAGCGCGACGGACCAGTGCTTGAGGGAGCCAAAGCTCTCTGCTTCCATCTGGAAGGAGGCCGCGCCGCCCGCTGCATATTTGATCGCAACTGGGATAAGGTAGAGGCCGATTGCCAGAATAACGAGACCTGTCACGAGTGGTGGAAACAAGAAACGCAAGTGTTGAATGACAGAGCCAAGCAAGAAGTGGATCACCCCACCGATGATGCAGGCTGTGAGCGCAACACCAAGACCTTGCGTCGCCGCAATGCCAGCAAGAACACCAACAAATGCAAAGCTTGTACCTTGCATAATTGGCAAACGTGCACCGACTGGGCCCACACCAACTGTTTGGAAGAGCGTTGCGATACCCGCAAACAGCATTGCCATTTGGATCAGGTAAACTTGCTCTGCGCTACCAAATGCTAGGCCAGCGGCACCTGCAACGATGATGGATGGTGTGACGTTAGACGCAAACATCGCCAAAACGTGCTGCGCGCCAAGCGGAACGGCTTGGCCCATTGGTGGAGTGGTATTCGGGTCGCTGTATGCGCCCAGTGAAGTATCAGCCATTGGTATTCTCCCCTTCATAGCTGTGAGTGTGGACCGCTTCTGCGTCAGTCCGTATTTAGCCCCTTACCACAATATGTGGGGTCTTGAGCAAAAATTCTGTCAAATTGTTTCCATCACCTATGCGATCAACAACGGCGAACTGTCCTGTGCCTGCGAGCGGTGTAAGCACGCCGTGCCATGTGCCTTTGTGAAAGTTGATGCCTTGGCCGGGTTGTGTCTCGAATGCGATGGGCGCGCCGGGTGTGCCGTTCTCATCAGGTGCGACGATAACGAGGAAACCATGTTCGCTCATCGGAATGAAGGCTTGGCTGCCGAGCGGATGACGCTCGACCAAATTGAATTCATAAGGCAGCGTGCGGATTTTTGCCTTGAAGAAACTAAGGCCAGCGCGCCCTGTGCCAAAGTCTATCTGCGCGCGGTCATGGTAGCGGCCACATTTGCCTAGATTGATGATCATGTCGGGATCACCTGTGCAATCGATCAGATCGCCAAATGGCGCGAAAGCCTCTTTGGTGATTGGCTGGATTTGCATCTGCATGCTCACGGCAGGATATCCATCAGGCGAAAGTCGGCGATGCGTTCGACCTGCTTGCAGGCCTCTTTGAATTCCGTGTCGCGATCGTTTTTGGTGCGTCGGTTGAAGGCGTCAAGGATGCTCGCCTTGTCATGATCGCGCACAGCGATGATGAAGGGAAAGCCGTGTTTCGTAACGTACTCGGTATTGAGTTTGGTGAAGGTCGCTTTTTCATCCTCGGTGAGGAAATCAAGTCCTGCAGCAGCTTGCTCTGACGTGCTCTCTGCCGTAAGCGATTTGGCCTGCGCGAGTTTACCAGCAAGATCAGGGTGTGCGGTCAGCACGCCTAGGCGTTGTTCCTCGGTAGCGCTTCGGAATATACGGCAAAGCGCGTTGTGCAGGCCGATGGCTGTGTCGTGGGTGCGGCCTAATTCTAGCTCAAACGCGCCTTGGGCGATCCAAGGGGAATGCTCGAAGATGGAGCCAAATTTGGTGACGAAAGTTTCGCGGCTCATCTCGGAAGGACGCGCATAACGGACATGGGGGTTTTGTGCCGCCCAATGATCCGCAATTTGCTCGCGGGTGGCGAACCACACATCCTCGTGGCTGTTGGCATATTCAAGAAACTGCTGAAGCGCCTGCGCGCGACCGGGGCGTCCCATAAGGCGGCAGTGCAAGCCAATCGACATCATGCGACCACCTTCCGCGTAGAGCACATCGAAACTAGCTTTTAGATATTCAAAGAAATGCGCGCCTGTGTTGAAGCCTTGCGGTGTGGCGAAGCGCATATCGTTAGCGTCCATCGTGTAGGGCACAACGAGTTGATCGTGTTCGCCGAATTCCATCCAATAAGGCACATCATCCGCGATGGAGTCAGCGACGTATTTGAAAGAGCCATTTTCAGCAGCAAGCTGAATTGTATTGCAAGAACAGCGCCCTGTGTACCAGCCGCGCGGGGCCTCGCCGACGACTTCTGTGTGAAGGCGAATGGCCTCGTCCATGTCGGCCTTTTCGTCGTCGGCGCTTGCGTCTTTGTATTCAATCCACTTAAGACCATGGCTGGCAATTTCCCAGCCAGCCTCTTTCATCGCACGGACCTGCGCAGGTGCACGGGCTAGCGCTGTCGCAACACCATAAACAGTGATTGGCGTGTTTTCTAGCAAGCGGTGGAGGCGCCAAAACCCTGCGCGCGCGCCGTACTCGTAGATCGATTCCATATTCCAATGACGCTGACCGGGCCAGGCTGCGGCGCCAACAATCTCGGACAAGAACGCTTCTGACGCGGCATCACCGTGCAGGATGTTGTTCTCGCCGCCCTCTTCGTAGTTCATCACAATTTGTACTGCGATTTTTGCACCATTGGGCCAATTCGCGGCCGGTGGCGTTGCACCATAACCATGCATATCACGAGGGTAACGAGTCATTGCAATCTTCTCCTAGTTTCCCTCTGATAAACCAGAAGATGAAAAAGTTTTTTCAAAAAAAGCCGAATGCACTATCGGATTGATCAAACTTTCGTCGTGATAGAGAAAGATGCGACATAATCAAGCAAATCAGGAGTGAGCGCGATGGCCGGATATTTGACGACACATGTTTTGGATACGGCACGCGGTTGCCCTGCGGCTGGGCTTGCGATTGATCTTTACCGCATCGAGGGCGAGACGCGCGCTAAGTTGAAGAGTGTTGTGACGAATGACGACGGTCGCACCGACGCACAGATTTTGCCTGCTGAAGAGTTCGAGCTGGGTGAATACGAGTTGGTGTTCCACTGCGGCGCGTACCTTGATGCGTGTGGTGTTCCGCCTGAAAGCCCTCGTTTCTTGGATGTTGTGCCTTTGCGGTTCGGTATGTCAGAGGCCGCGCATTACCACGTGCCTCTGTTGCTCTCTCCGTTTGGGTATTCGACGTATCGGGGGAGTTGATTGGGTTTTTTTGATGGGTAAGCGATTTTGAGTAAGATGACAGCGCCTATACGTTTTAATTGATTGATTGAATGCCTACTTAGGCATTGAGGAAGCTTCGGAGCTTGGAAACGATTTCTCCATGCACCGTCGGGTCAAATTTAGGCGCATATTTCCATGAATACATCATCATGGCTGGATACTTTCGCTTTTCATCGGCTTCACTCGCGTAGCGAGGAATAATGTGTGTGTGAAGTGCTGGCTCTGAGTTTCCTAAAGTTTCATAGTTGATGCGGTATGCTTCAGTCACCTCAAGAAGCGCGTCTCCAGCACGTAGAATATCGAGAGAATATTGCGTTCGATCCGACGTTGAAAGGTGATTTATCGAAGTTACAATAGCATCAGCAAGAAACACACAATATCCCATCAAAGGCTGTACGTCGCCAATAACCAGCCATCCAGATTTCATCTTGGTCACGACAAATGGGTTTTCGTTTGCTTGAGCCGCCGCAACGCGTTGTGCAATCAGATTATCCATTTATACCCCAAAAAATAGTCATGCTTTTATGTCTAGAACCCGACCTTTTAATCTGCAAGATTCTTAGCCATGAGTTAGATTGTGCCACCCATATGTTCTCACTCAAGCTAAACAACATAAAGCTCGATATCAGAACTTTGCCGATCTACTGAGAATTGAACTCGCCTATAAATCGCAGACTTCTCACGCCTTCACAGCCCCCTCCATCCGCTCAATCATAAACTCCATAAACAAACGCGCTTTGGGGTCCTGGTGGCGGCGGTGGGTATATAAACACGCCATTTGCACAGGCAAGGGTGGGGTGTCTTCGGAGACAGTGACCAATGCGCCAGAGGTCAAATAATCTGCGATCTCGAAGACGGGGCGCAAAGCGATGCCAGCGCCTTGCAAGGCCCAATCGGTGAGAACATCGCTGTCGTCACACTCGAACCGTCCTTGGACATCGAACTTGCGGGGCCCATCGGGGGTGGAAAGCTCCCATTGGAACTCACGTGCACCGGGAAAGCGGAGGTTGAGACAATTGTGCTTTCCGCGATCAATCTCGGCACCCGTCTTGGGATGACCATGTTTGGCAATGTAGGAGGGCGCGGCGCAAAGGACGCGGTCGCAATCGGCGATTTTGCGAATACGCAGATTGGAATCCTCAGGACGCCCTAGGAAGAAAGCGATGTCGAGGCCTTCGGCAGTAAGGTCAATCTTGCGATCTGTCATGCGTAGGCGCACGTCTACCAAGGGGAACTCGCGCGTAAATTCGGGGACATGCGGCGCGATGAGGCGACGACCAACTCCCAAGGGTGCCGCAATATGCAAAGTGCCGCGCGGATTCTCGGTGGCGTCGCCGACACCCGCTTCGGCAGCCTCAACCGCCTCCAGAACAGCACATGCGCCATCATAAAAGATGCGACCTTGCTCCGTAGGTGTTAAAGAGCGCGTGGTACGCTGAAACAAACGCACGCCTAGATGCGATTCCAGTTGCGAGATGCGTGCAGAGGTGACAGCAGGCGAAATGCGTTGATCACGCGCGGCGGCGGACATGCTACCAAGCTCGTAAATGCGCACGAAGGTGCGAAGGTTATCGAAGTAAGACATTGTTTGGCTATTTTTGACACTCTTTGTAGAATGTCAATTATAGCGGAAAAATATCTGGGTGGATAGTCTGGCACTAAAGATAGGGAGACAGCATCAATGTATGATTTCGCAATACTCTGGGATTGGATAGCGTTTGTAGTGCGTTGGCTGCATGTGATCACGGCCATGGCGTGGATTGGTGCGTCGTTCTTTTTCATCGCTTTGGATCTCGGTTTGCGTAAAGCGCCGCATGCGCCCGAGGGTGTGTTTGGCGAAGAATGGCAAGTGCATGGGGGCGGGTTTTACCATATTCAAAAGTACCTTGTTGCTCCTGAAAATATGCCGGAGCATCTGATCTGGCACAAATGGCAGAGCTATATCACTTGGGTCTCTGGCGCAGCTTTGTTGATGATTGTCTATTGGGCTGGTGCGGAGCTATTCCTGATTGACCCCGCGAAAGCCGATTTGTCGGTGTTCATGGCGATCGTGATTTCTGCGGGCTCTTTGACGATCGGTTGGATTGCGTATGATTTCCTGTGCAAATCAAAGCTTGGTGAATCGCCGACGCTTTTGATGGTTTTGCTATTTGTGATCCTCGTAGTGATGGCATGGGGATACAACGGGGTCTTCACTGGCCGCGCCGCGCTTTTGCATTTGGGTGCGTTCACCGCAACGATCATGACGGCGAATGTTTTCTTCATCATCATGCCGAACCAGCGCATTGTTGTCGCGGACCTCAAGGCAGGGCGCACGCCGGATGCAAAGTACGGCAAGATCGCAAAATTGCGCAGCACACATAACAACTATCTGACTTTGCCAGTGATTTTCCTGATGCTCTCGAACCATTATCCTTTGGCATTCGGGACGCAGTATTCTTGGATTATCGCGTCGCTGATTTTCCTCACGGGAGTTACGATCCGCCATTATTTCAACACGCTGCATTCCACGGGGAAGGGTCCGCACTGGACCTGGGCTGTGACTGTGGTTTTGATGATCATCATCGCGTGGCTCAGTACGGCCAACACATGGGATCAGGATTACGATGTGTCTGAGGCCCAGCCATTGTCGGCGCATCAAGAGATGTTGGTGGCCTCTGCTGGTTATGAAGAGGTGGAGAATATTGTGTTGGGGCGTTGTTCCATGTGTCATGGTCGAGAGCCAAGCTGGGACGGTATCCGTTGGGCCCCGAAGGGCGTTTTTTTAGAGACGCGCTATGATATCGCGCGTGCTGCGCGTGAGATCTATTTGCAAGCGGGGGTGTCCCACGCAATGCCGCCCGCGAATATTACAGAGCTGCCCGAAGAGGATCGCGCGAAGATCGTGAAATGGTATCGCAACGCGGGTACTGTCGATGTGGTGCAAGCAAGTAATTAAGACAAACGTGTAACCATAAGGTCCTTTGGATCGACGCCTGCTAGGGCCAGCTCTGCCGCGGGCGCTTCCCCAAGTATTTCACAAGCTGCATATGCGCTTAACGCTGGTGCCGTTTGAATGCCGTAACCACCCTGACCTGCGAGCCAATAGAACCCATCAACGCGTTGCGAAAACCCTGCGACAGGAGTGCCGTCAGCGACAAAACTGCGGAGCCCTGCCCATTTGCTTTCAATTCTGCGCACGCTGAGATCAAAGGCTTTCTCAATGCGATCCACGCAGATGGCGATGTCCAATTCTTCGGGCTGTGCATCGCAGGGATAAGAGAGCGTTTCGTCCGCAGGTGAGATCAACAAGCGCCCTGTTTCAGGCTTCAAGTAGAACTGTTCTTCGATATCGATAGTCATGGGAAAATCAGGCGTAAGCTCGCGTGGCGCGGTAATCATCATCGCGGTACGTCGCTTTGGTAGCAACCTGATGTGTTCCGCCTGCGCCATTTGACCCAATTTATCTGCCCAAGCCCCAGCAGCATTGACGACAATTTCGGCTTCGACCTCGCCTGCTTTCGTGTTGAGCGTCCAAATAGATTGCTGGCGCGTCATTGTATGAACTTCGGCATTCAGCAGTATCGTGCCGCTAGCGGCTGTAAGTTGACGCAAAAAACCGCGATGCAATGCGTTGACGTCTATATCCTGACCTGCCCTATCGAGGAGCGCGCCGTTTGCATAACCAGCGCGCACCAATGGGTTTATGGCGCGCAATGCTGGTTCATCCACAACACTTATTGTTGGATCGTCTCCGAGTTGCGCGCTTAATCCGTCCAAGGCGGCCTGTTGATCGGCGCGCGCGAGCATCATGATTAAACGCGGGGACAAGAGCGGTGTCTCGCTAAATCCTTCAGGCGGGGTTTCAAAGAATGACTGGGACGCGCGAGCAAGGGCGCGGATCACTGCAGGTCCATAGCTTGGCGCAAAGATTGCGGCGGAGCGGCCTGTCGTATGATAGCCTGCCTGACTTTCCATATCGAGCAGCGCCACATGTTTGCCCGCTCGCGCAAGACGCGCCGCGACAGACGCGCCCGAAATTCCAGCGCCGACAACCGCAATATCAAATCTTTGCATTACACCTCCCGCAAACATTACTTTGCGCAAAGCCACCACGCATTGCATGCCCGTGCAAGTGTTAACTCTCTTGCATATATTGTCGCAACGTCGTTGTCTGGTGTTCATTCAAGGTAACCCATGGAAAGAGGCGCATCCAATGAAAATGAGCGATTCAAAAGTGATCAATGCAGGTCCAGCGACTGTCTTTGCTGCCATGTTGGATCGCGATGTGCTGGCCGGTTGCGTACCTGGTTGCACGGAGATGAGCGGCTCTGCCGGCGAAGGATTCACAGCAACGGTCGTGCAAAAGGTTGGCCCTGTGAAAGCGACGTTCAAAGGCGAAGTCGAACTGAGCGATATAGTTGAGAACGAAGGGTTGACTCTGACGGGTGCGGGCAAAGGCGGTGCTGCTGGGTTCGCAAAAGGCGGTGCGAACGTGCGCCTTGAAGCGGATGGTGAGCAAACGATCCTGCACTATGAGGTTGAAGCGAAAGTAGGTGGCAAACTCGCCCAGTTAGGCAGTCGCATTGTTGATGGTTTCGCCAAGAAAATGGCGGATCAGTTCTTTACGGCGTTTCAGGATGCAGTTGGCGCGCCAGAAGAGGGCGAGGAAGACAGTGCTGAGGATGCACCCAAAAGGGGCTGGTTCCGCCGGTTGCGTTCATAGGGTTAGCGCATAAGTCACGGATCATTTTGCACGTTACCCACAATCGCCCGTCGCTGAAAAAGTCCGTTTAGGATTGAGCAACAACCTGGCGACGGGCGATCAAGCAACAGCGATTGATGCGCAATTCTATCATCTTGTGTGGTTCTCGCGCGGGTGCTGGGTGCAGGGGCCTGTGCTCTTGTTGGGGTTCCCTAAGCTTGAAGCATGGGAGACACGGATCGCCAATGCCGGTCATGGAGAGATGTTTGACCTGAGCGCTGAAGATGCGATTAAAGACGCTGTCGGCGCGCAGCCAATCTCTGTCACACACAGCGATCCACATGACCCACAGGGGTTAACGGCTGGCATGCGCGTTGTTCTTTCTCCTGATGTGGATGAGGGCGTCAACTTGTTGAGGGCACGCTCGTCGCGGCCAATACAACACGTCTGGTGGTCGCACATGACGAGGCTGATCTGGGCCGCGTCCATGTGCAATTCCCGCGTATCGGATATCGTATCAGCGCGATTGCTTAGACACAGAAAAACCGCGGTACTTGGCAAAGCACCGCGGTTTCAAAGGTATTCGCTTAGGGCCTAAACGGCGCCTAGATTATAGGCCCCACTTGGCAGCAGTTGTTTCGAAGAAGCCTTGTGTCTTTTTCAACTCGACCCATGAGTTCACGTAGTTGATCCAGACCTGATCGGTCTGTGGCAACAGCATCGCGATGGGAGTCGGAGCGCGTGGTGCTTCGACGCCAATTTGACGCAAGTTTGGGAACTTTGTGAGCAATGTGGAACCTTCGATGTTGGACGTGATAAACACATCCGCACGACCGGAGAGCACTTCTTGGAAGCCACGCGCAGGCGCTTCTACAACCACGATTTTCGCATTTGGAAACCAGTCACGTACGAGCTTCTCGAAAGTCGTACCAAGCGTTGTGGAGACAGTGACATCAGCGTTGTTGATGCTGTCCCATGTGGTGAAACGATCGGCTTTGTCTTCCGTTGTGAACGGCAACATTTCAACAGAGATATAGCTGTTGGAATAGCCAGCCGCCTTCAGGCGCGCAGGGCTTATCGAGGCGGAGCCTGTCATGTGGTAGTTGCCAGCGACAACGCCGTTCACGAGTGTTTTCCAATCAGTTGGAACGAACTCAACCTCAACACCCAGATCGGCGCCAAGCTGCGTCATCACATCGATGTCAAAACCTACATATGAGTTGGTCGCGGGGTCGCGCACAGACATAGGGTTCCAGTCGCCGGTTGTGCCAACTTTTAGCACCCCGCCACTGAGGATTTCATTCAAGGCGGATTGCGCACTAACAGGCGCACCCATCAAAGCAGTCATGCAGGCGGCTACGACGCCCAGTTTTTTGAAAAATTGCATGTTCTTTTCCTGATATGTAGATTTTAAGTGTTTAACGGTTACGCGCGACAAGAAGTGTTGCGTTCAAGTTTCGGAGCTTTAGTTGTAGGCCGTATGTTGCGAACTTCAAGGAGCGCAGGAATGACCAAGCCCGGTGATGTGATAGAGATTAGCGGTCTCAACAAGTGGTATGGGGACTACCAAGCGCTTAAGGGTATCGATTTGAACGTCGCGCATGGCGAACGTATTGTAGTCTGCGGTCCATCTGGATCAGGCAAATCAACGTTGATCCGATGTGTGAATTCTTTGGAAGAGCACGATAGCGGTCGAATTGTTGTGGACGGGATCGAGATGATCGACAACGATTCCATCAATGCAATCCGTTCCGAAGTCGGTATGGTATTTCAGCAATTCAATCTGTTTCCGCATTTGAGCATTCTACAGAATCTCACGCTTGGCCCAATGAAAGCACGTGGAATGAGCAAGGCAGATGCCGACGCACGTGCGATGGAATATCTCGAGCGTGTGCGCATTCCTGACCAAGCGCACAAGAAACCAAGCGAGCTTTCGGGTGGTCAACAACAGCGCGTTGCCATTGCACGCTCGCTCTGTATGGAGCCGAAAATCATGCTTTTTGACGAACCCACATCGGCCCTTGATCCAGAGATGATTTCAGAAGTCTTGGAAGTGATTGTGGATCTCGCGGAAGAAGGGATGACCATGATCGTTGTCACCCATGAGATGGGCTTTGCACGGCGCGCGGCGGATCGGATGATCTTTATGGATCACGGTGAGGTGATTGAGACTGGCACGCCCATAGAGTTCTTTGAAGCGCCCAAGACCGAGCGCTGTAAACAGTTCCTTAGCCAAATCTTGCAGCATTGAGAGCGGAACGATGAAATTTAAAACCGCATTTTTGTTTGGCTGTCTGATCTTCCTTGTTGGCTGTAACGCAGCCCCGGGTACATGGGGTTGGTACGTGATCGACCCCCGCACGCCCGCAGGCTATAATAACATCCGCTTTTTGCTCAATGGCTTTGGTGCGACGATCCTGCTTTCGGTGATCGCCGCTGCAATGTCGATGATCATTGGCATGTTGGTCGCTTTGCCGGGCATGTCGTCTAATCGCTGGATAAGGCTCCCCTCTCGCATCTACATCGAATTCGTGCGTGCGATCCCTTTATTGCCAATGCTCTTCTGGGTGTTCTATGGCCTCCCCGTTGTGCTGAAATCCATGGGCATCAACATCAGTATCGACGCTTTTTGGGGTGCGATCATCACTTTGGCGATCTCTGATTCAGCGTTTACGGCTGAAATCTATCGCTCCGGCATCCAATCCATTGCGAAAGGACAGACAGAGGCGGCGAAGACGGTAGGCCTGAATTACACGCAAACCATGCGCTACGTGATCCTGCCTCAAGCAATCCGCCGCATTTTGCCACCGTTGGCGAACCAGTTCATCTATATCGTGAAAATGTCGGCCTTTGCATCGGTAATTGGTATGCAGGAGTTGACCCGCCGCGCTAATGAGTTGGTGGTAACTGAATACCGTCCTTTGGAGATCTATACGCTGCTGATTTTGGAATACTTGGTACTGGTGTTGATCATCAGCTTCTTTGTGCGCTGGTTAGAGCGGAAGATGGGGTCGGATGAGAGCAGGTGAATCGTTTGTAGCAAGCTGGGAGGAGAAATGACGCCTGTTTGCAAAGTTCGCAATGAAGGTGATAGCCATCCAAGCTTTACCGTTTCAGCGCGTGGTTAGGGCAAAGAATTTTCCATGTCTTGCACCTGTGTCGCAAGTCAACATGGCGCACCTATTTGCGCTCACATCGTTGCTGTACTTGGAGAGAATGATACTCTGGTGATGTATGGGCGTGCTCAATTTGATGAGTTGAGAGTGAGATCTTTCGACAGCCAAACGATCGATCCCAATAATGGATACCGTCAGTTTTTTATGGAAAACTGAGAAATACGCAAGAATTCAAACGCCAAGAAGGATACCCCTATGAGTTGGACCACATTTCTAAACGACACCATGGGCCGCATTGGCGCGTTACAAAAAGAAACGCCGGAGATGTTTGCGGGCTTCAATGCAATGTCGAAAGCCGCAAAGAAGAATGGTGCGCTTGACGAGAAAACAAAAGAGTTCATCGCGTTGGGCATTGGGATTTCAACCCGCTGCTACAGTTGTATTGGCTTTCACGTCAAATCTTTGGTGCGCCTCTAGACGACTCGTGAAGAGTTGTGCGAAGCGCTTGAAATGATCGGTTATATGGGTGGTGGTCCGTCAATTGCTTACGGTGCAAAAGCGCTCGAAGCCTACGATGAGTTCACGAAGCGTTAAGTCTGCTTTTCGCGTCCTTGGCGGCTGCGCGCATGTTTCTTGCGAACAAAGTGACATCAATTTCTGTCGCGATAAAGCTCGCCCCGAGCGCGCGGCAGTCTTTTTGCAGCTCAGCATCCAGCGTCAGAATGCCTGCTGCTTTGCCCGCGCCAACAATCCGCTCCATCGCGTGCAGAACAGCTGCCTTCACCTCTGGCGCGCCCGCTTGACCGATGTAGCCCATGTCAGCTGCTAAATCCGCAGGCCCGATGAAGACACCATCAATTCCATCTACCGCTAGAATGTCGTCCAAAGCTTCCATCCCGAGCCGGTTCTCCACTTGAACGATCAAACAAATTTCGTCCCGTGCCGTCGTCAGATAATCTGCGATGCCCGAGAAGTCTGAGGCACGCGCCAGAGCAGATCCAACCCCGCGCACGCCATGCGGCGGATAGGTCACAGCGTCCACCATTGCCTGCGCCTGTGCTCCGCTTTCAACCATGGGGATAAGCAAGCTCTGTGCCCCTGCATCGAGGTACTGCTTAATCAACGCCGTATCCCCAACTGGCGGACGCACCATCGCATGCGCCTCGCTGCTTTTCAGCACCTGTAATTGCGCCATGATCGAACGTAGATCATTCGGCGAATGTTCCCCATCGACACAGACCCAGTCAAATCCCGCACTAGCGCTAATTTCAGCGACATAAGCATCGGCAAGGCCAAGCCAACAGCCGACCTGCAATTCGCCCTGGTTGATCGCAGCTTTGAACGGGTTATGCGGTGCTGGCATGGTGACTTTCCTTTACGCGAATGAAATATCGACTTGGCCAAAGGGGCCAAAGTCAGCGTTAATCTTGCTGCCACTGGGGCATTCGACGGGGCGAATGAAACTGCCCGACAGGATGATTTGACCGGGCTCAATGCGCTGCCCATATTGTGCCATGCGCTGCGCAAGCCAGACGACGCTTTCAACAGGATCGTTCAGCACGCCAGCGCCTAGACCTGTCTCTTCAACCTCGCCATTCCTAGACGTAATCGCCCCAACCCAACGTAAATCAAATGCATCGGGAGCATGTTGCTTGTCGCCTAAAACGATGCCCGCATTCGCGGCATTGTCGCTGATCGTGTCATAGACTTTGCGCGTGTCGCCGCTTGCTGGATCGACGCGCAAAATACGTGTGTCGAGGATCTCGATCGAGGGCGCAACGTAGTCCGTCGCCGCTAAAACATCGGCGCGCGTAACGTCTGCTCCACCAATTTCTGATTTCATTACAAAGGCAATTTCCGCTTCGATCCGTGGCTGGATAAAGCGTCCTTTCGGCACAGTTGTGCCATGTTCAAACACCATGTCATCGAACAAGATCCCGCTGTCAGGGATGTCGATGTTGAGCGCATATTGCATCGCTTTCGAGGTCAGCCCGATCTTCCAGCCAACCACCTTGCGCCCCTCAGCCAGCTTGGCGCGGTAAATCGCGTTCTGCACAGCATAAGCGTCGTCCATCCCCATCTCTGGGTGCTTTTTCGTCAGCAATCCTATCTGTTCGCCTGACTTTTCTGCGGCAAGCAAATCTGCCGCTGCTTGTGCGTGTTCACCTTCGTTCATAGCACTTCATCAGCCACTGTATTAACCAAGGCTCCGATGCCATTCACTTCAACCTCAATCACATCACCAGGTTGTAAATAGCGCGGTGGATCAAAGCGTGCACCTGCGCCCGTGGGTGTCCCTGTCACGATGATATCCCCCGCCTGAAGCGTCATGAATGTCGAGATATATTCGATCTCGCGACGGATGGGATGCATCATACGAGAGAGCACATCGTCCTGACGCACCTCCCCGTTAACACGTGTTAAGATCCGCGCCTCATCAAGCTGCTTGGCGTCCTTAAATGGCACCAGCCATGGCCCCATCGCGGCAGAGCGATCCCAGTTCTTGCCTTGCGTCACATTGAACTTTGCATGACGCACCCAGTCGCGAATGGTGCCCTCATTACAAATCGTAATCGCTGCAATGTGGTCGTACGCATCATCTTGGGTGATGCGCCGACCCGCTTTGCCAATGACAATCGCGACTTCGCCCTCATAGTCTAGTGTGTCGTTCTCAGGGGGGCGGATAAGCGGCTGATTGTGCCCCGTGAACCCACTCGCAAATCGGGGAAACAGCGACATATATTTCGGCGCCGCTGTGGTGCCGTCTTTGTACTCCGCATTGCGATCAGGGAAGTTTACGCCAACGCACAGAATGCGTTTGGCATTGGGCAAAACCATCTCAAATTCAAAGTCCTCATGGGTCACGGGTCGCCCAGTTGCGACCTCCTCCAGCTCATTCAGCGCCCCCGCTTCGATCACATCCAGTAATGTCGGCCACTGCGGACAAACAGAGTTGAGCGCGACCATGCCACCCTCAGAAACTGCTCCATAAAAGCTCTGCCCATCGGCAGAAAAGCTAGCAAAATTCATGACATACCTTCCCAAACTTCTTTTATAACATCGCGTGCCATCATTACGTCGTCTTGCGTTGTGCTGAATTGCCCAACCTGAAACCGGATCATCCTTTGACCTTCAAACATACCCTGCGTGATATAGATCCGCCCATCATCATTAAGCGCATCGACAAGGCGTTGTTGCATGTCATCATCGCCCGGACAGCGAAATGAGAACAGGCTGAAAATAGGCTCAGTGACAATTTCGAATCCATCAAACTTGCGAATGTCTTCACAGATTTCCTCCGCCCAAAGCACATGATTGCGAATGCGTGTTCTCAATTCTTCTAGTCCGTATGAGCGCAGCAAAAACCAAAGCTTGAGCGCGCGAAAACGACGCCCCAACGGGATCGTCCATTCGGAATAATTAACTACAGTCTCGCCCGTAGTTTTCAAATACTCTGGCTCAATTTTCAGCGTGTTCAGCTGCGGCTCTGCATCGCGTAGGAACTGCACAGAGCAATCGAAATTTGCGCCAAGCCATTTATGTGGGTTGAAAACGATGCTGTCATAGCCGTTAACCTCTGCCCAGAAATCTTGCTGAAGTTCCGGTACAATCATCGCCGCTCCAGCCCATGCTGCATCAAGGTGGGTGTACAAATCTTCTGCCTGTGCAACGCGCAAAACAGCCCCAAGATCGTCACAAGCACCAATGCCAGTGCCACCCGTAATCGCGATGATGCCAGCAGGCGTATGCCCAGCTGCACGGTCCGCATCAATTTCTGCCTGAAGCGCATCAACGTCCATGCTATATCGCGCGCCTGTACCTGCAATCTTAACCAAGTTCGCCTGACCAATTCCCGCGACCCAGCAGGCACGATCAATTGAGGAATGCACTTGCTCGGAACAATAGATTCGGAGGTTGCCCTTACTGTTCAACCCGTCTTGATTGCCCGTATACTCAAGCGCGCGCTCACGCATCGTGAGCACTGCAGATAGGGTCGCGGACGACGCGCTGTCTTGGATCACGCCTGTGTAACCGTCCTCCAAACCCATGGCTTGGCGCAACCAATCAATCATCACGCCTTCGACTTCAGACGCTGCGGGCGAAGTTTGCCAAAGCATACATTGTGCAGCAATTGTCGTGACCAAAAGCTCCGCGAGCATTGAGGGTGCAGCCGCATTCGAATTAAAATACGCAAAAAAACGAGGATGCTGCCAATGGGTGATCCCTGGCATAACGATATCCTCGAAGTCCTGCATGATTGTTTCCATTTGCTCACCCGTTTCGGGCGGCGCCTTAGGAAGTTGCGCGGCAATCTCGCCATAGCTGGTTTGCGCGCGCACAGGCAGGTCGCGGATACCTTTGTGGTACTCTGCGCTCCAATCAGCAATCTTTTTGCCCCAGTGGGCGTATTCATCCCAATCCATCAAATAATCCCTACCTTAAGGCGCGATTATCGGGCTGGCTGCGATTTGCGACTCTTTGGTCTCTACACCTACAAATTTCGTGCCATGCTCAAACCAGGAGCGCGGCGCAGCGGCACCCCAAAGTGTTTGGCGCTGGGGATCTTGCAGGTCCCATTTGATTGGCTCCAAATCGGGATCGACTGTCTGGTAGTCAGAGCAATAAATCTCGATCCGATGGCCATCAGGGTCCAGAACATAAAGGAAGAAGGCGTTTGAAATACCGTGACGACCCGGTCCACGCTCAATGTTGTCGACGTAGCCTGTTGTTGCCATCAGATCGAGTAAATCAATGATGTTGAGCGGTGTTGGCACCCAGAATGCGACATGGTGCATCCGTGGTCCTGTGCCATTGGTAAAGGCCATATCGTGTACGCCACCTTTGCGGTGCATCCATGCTGCCCAGATTTTCTTGCTTTCGTCATCCTCAGTGTATTCAGTTACGCGGAACCCGAAGTCAGAATAAAATTCGACCGACGCATCGACATCATTGCTGAAGCAATTGAAGTGATCAATGCGTAGTGGTTTCACCCCACGGTAGAGCGCAAATTTCTGATGAATGGGCTCTAAGCGATCCATTTTGTGATAGAACTCAAGAGGAATACCCATGTTGTCAGACGTCAGTAGCGTTTTGCCCTGATACGGGCGATCAACCCATGAGGTTGGGCGGCCTTTACCTTTAAAATAGACCTCTGCCTTGTTCAGATCCTCCTCATCGAAAGTCTTAAAGCCCATGACTTCAACCGTGCCGGGCTGGTCTGATTTTTGCAAAATGATGCAGTGATGACCGCGTTCTTCCATCGCGCGAAGGTAGACATGGCTGTCGGATTCATCTGTGACCTGAAGACCCAGAATGTTCGTGTAGAACTCTTTTGAGACGGTAAGGTCTTTGACGTTTAAGCACACATGGGACAGGCGGATCGTGTTGAAATCAGGGTACAGATTTGGGGCTGGAACTGGCATTAGAGTGCTCCTAATTTGGTGATTTTGTGTTGTCCTGTCGCAAAGCCGATGTGTTTTTGCTCCATGTAGAATTCGAACGACCAATCGCCGCCATCGCGCCCAATGCCGCTGGCTTTGACCCCGCCAAAGGGTGTTGGCAGGTGTCGAACGTTCTCCGAGTTCACCCAGATCATGCCCGCCTCGAGTGCTTCGGTAAAACGCAGTGCGCGGGTCAAATCGTTCGTCCAAACATAACCAGTCAGGCCGTAGTCGATGTCGTTGGCCATTTCTAAAGCTTCTTCTTCCGTCCTGAACGGAATGGAGGTCAGCACAGGGCCAAAGATTTCTTCCTGTGCAATCCGCATTTGGTTGGTGGCGTTGGTAAACAGGGTCGGACGGATGAAGTAGCCCTCATCCCCAACTGTCACACCACCCGCTGCGATCGTAGCACCATCTTCCTTAGCGATTTCAAAATAGCTGGTAACTTTGTTGAAGTGTTCTTCGGTGACGAGCGGTCCAATCTCGGTCTTTGGATCAAGCGGATGGCCAACCTTGATGTTGTTTACCCTTGCGATCAGCTTTGCCTCGAACTCCTCTCGGATAGTGTCTTGCACCAAGAGCCGCGAAGAGGATGTGCAGCGTTCACCATTGATCGAATAGATCATAAAGATCACCGCATCCAAAGCGCGATCCAGATCCGCATCGTCAAAGACGATGACCGGATTTTTGCCACCCAATTCTAGGTGATTGCGCTTTAGCGTATCCGCGCCTTGCTTGGTGATAAGTGATCCCGTCGCGCTTTCGCCGACGAAAGCAATAGCTTTGATTTTTGGATGCTCACACAGGGCTTTTCCCGCGCCTTCGCCAAATCCGTTAACGGTGTTTAGAACACCTGGTGGCAGACCGGCCGCTTCTGCGATCTCTACCAAAAGACGCGCAGTCAGCGGTGAGGCTTCGGCGGGTTTGTGAACAACAGTGCAGCCTGCCGCGAGCGCTGGTGCGATCTTCCAAGTGGAAAGCATAAACGGCGTATTCCAAGGTGTAATCACCCCAACAGGGCCGATTGGTTTGCGCGTTGTGACGTTCATCAAGGTTGGCGATTGCAACTGCTGCCCGTCGCGGGCTTGCACAACCTGATCCGCGAAGTAGCGGAAGTTTTCCGCACCGCGCAGCGCGGCCTTGGACATAAATTTGTAAGTCTGACCCGTATCCCAGCATTCACAGAGCGCTATCTCTTCAGCGCGCGCTTCGATGCCTTCAGCAATCTTGATCAAGATTTTCTTACGCTGCAAAGCAGGCATGTCGCGCCACTCAGCAAAAGCATCAGAGGCAGCATTTGCCGCCGCATCAATGTCTGCGGCCGTGCCATGGGCGACGTCACAAATATAGGATTTATCCACGGGGGAGGTGTTTTGAAATACGCCGTCCGCACCAAAGACGTCTTGCCCTGCAATTCTGTTCATGATGCCGCCGTCGCGAAACCGCTCTAGAAAGCCGTCTAGCTTGGTGATGTTCTCGTTGAGCGTGCTCACACACTGTCCTCCAAATGATCGCGAATGTTTCCAAACTTTGGTGATACGCTTGCATCAATATCGCGCATTTCAGCAGACAAAGCGACAGATCGAGTTTGCATTATAGGTGCCATAAAAGTCTTCACCACATCGAAGATAGTTAAAATAGCTTCTTCTTTTACATCCTGTGCGCGCCCCTCGCGAAGACGCACGGACAGATCAATAAAGCCATGTTTGGTACTGCCGTCTGCGATTGCATAGTGATCCACCCGAGTTGCGCGTACACGTATGCCGGGCATTGGAAAGGCGTCAATGTTTGCTGCTCTTACACGAATAGCTTCACAAAGCGCCGCCATATCAACACTCTCTTCAAGATTGGCAGAATATTCGATGTGAAAGTGAGGCATAATATTCCTTAACATGTTAATTGTTGTTAAGTTAAGGAGAGGTATCTACTATTGTCAATACTAACCTGCTTGCTAAATACTTGGCGACGAAAAAAGGGCCTTATTTTGAAAAATTCGCTTCCTTCAACATCGCGCTCGCTCCCCATCGCACTTATCCGAGCGCGAGAGGGTGTGATGAGCCCCATTCGCGATATGTTGTCCGAGACTGGAATCACCGAACAGCAGTGGCGTGTTTTACGGGTGCTGTCAGAATTTGGTTTGCTAGATGCATCTACACTGGCCAATCGCGCAAGTCTCTTATTCCCCAGCCTGACACGTATTGCGACAACGATGCGGAAAAAGGGCTTGATCACGCAAACGCGCGATGTCGCGGACAGACGTCGACAGTTCATTGCGATCACCGAAGCTGGCCAAAAGCTGATCGACGATTACACGGATCAAGCGGCACAAATAGTTGCCGAGTTCAAGCGCACATTGGGTGAGGAGGATTACGAGACCCTTCTCGATCTTCTGGCCCGACTCGATCCAATGATGCGTGATTGAATCGATAGAGTTTGCCACGATCTAAATCGGGTGCCTTTGAATATACTCAGCAAGCTCGCGCTCAAGCAACTCTTCGGGATTTGCCTTGGCTTTTTTCGCTCGAAATACGGCCCCCTTTGCAAGCGGTAGGTCTAGCAAACGAGCATCAGAAATTCTGAGCATTTCATCGTATAGCGCAGAGTTCATCCGGTCTTTGGGCGATACACGCATGGCGGTTTGAAAGATCGTACGATCCGAGGCAGGCCCAATATAGAACTGCTGGTTTACGCCATGAAAGAAGGGCTGGGAGGCTCCAAGTGCCAGTTCCTGATAGGAAAAGTCATGCATGTTCCGAGCAATCGACTTTTTGAAAGAGCCGAACCAATCCTCCACGAAATCCAGATTTTGTTTTAGGTGCGTCTTGTCGTCTTTGCTTGCGCCTATTCGACCAAGCAGGTGAAGCACCTGTTTATCAACATCGAAATTGCGTTTTGGCCAGAAGCGCGCGGTCAGAATTTCTAGGAAATTTCCGCGCAGCCATGCGACATCAGGCGCAAGGTTTTTTGCATATCCACGCCGCCACCAATCATCGCATACGCCCGTAAAGCCTGATGAGATCGAAAACCGTCGTGCTGTGAACAAGGATCTGCGTTTTCTTGGAAAATAGGTGCCCTTGGGATTTCCATTCGGCATTTGCACCAATAAGTCGCTCTTCGCCGCATCCGCCATCACTTGCGCGACTTTTACGTCAAGCGTGGTCATCCAGTTGGTCGCATAACAGTGCATCTGCATTTTAGTGCTCTCAACCGGGGGCATACAAGCCAGCAGAATTCTGGAATCACGTCCGCCAGAGATCGAAAAATATCCTTCAAGGTTGGATTAGATCCCACCCATGATTTGCCCAATCCGTGGCACTAATTTTTCGGCAGCTTGCTGATAGGTAAGATCATGTTCGATGCTGTCATTGGGCCAGAAACGGCCTGTTTCCATTTTGGAGAGGTCTAGATAATGGTTCGGCATGATCCGCATGACGTATTTGTCGGGGGTCTGGCCAAAGAAAAATCCCGCATCAGAGAGCTCTGGATTCTGTTCGGGAATGTAGGGTGCGAGGTTCGCAAATTGCGATAGCGCACTGGGAATGCGGTAGTGTTTATTCGGATCAATATCGCGGTTGAGACAAAGCAAAAGGCTAGAGGCGACGATGCCGCTTTTCTTATCGTAAACCGTTGAAAACGAAGAGGCTGTATCGATATACACATGCGTGTTCGTGCGTCGGCTCGGCACATTAAAGATCGCAACAAAGCGGCCTGCAAGCGAGGCGACGAAAGCCTGAAACGCTTTGATCGCGTCAGCCGGTTTTTTCCCGACATCGACTGTCGCGACGTCTTTCAAATGTGCGCCTTCGGGTCCGAAGGCCTGCCCAATTAAAACGCCAATTATTGCACCGGATCGATCCTGCAGTTCACAGGTGTGAAGCAGTGGTGAATAGTAAAGGTGTCTTGATGCTACTTTGAGGAATTTGAATTCGGCAAGATCCAGTTCTTCGGGCGACAAAACAAATTGAAATCGGAAGACATCTGCTATTTCGTAGGACAAATCAGAAGAAATTTTTTGGCCAAGTAGTCTGCTCATCTGCGCTTCTCGTCTTTTTGGACCGCTTTGCGTGACCCGAGTTTTGCTTTGATTCATCTATAGACGGTATCTTATTACCTGATCAAGAGTTGCGGATTTGTCCACGGCACATGCTTGATGAAACTGGTTAGATCCAAGTCAGGCTGCAAACTGCCTAAGCGTTTTGTCGAGCTGGCTTAGACTGACTGGCTTTGGGAGCACCGAATTGAAACCAAAGTCGAGACAGCGCTTTGGATTGTGCCATCTCTCGTCCGCAGTTGTCGCAACAACAGGCAGGTTTTTGGGTGGGTCTGACGGTTGGTTTCTATTGGCAGACGTCGCATCCAGTTCAGATACTTTGGGTATGTAGATATCCACCAACACCACATCGATCTGCGAGGCTTTCGTCGCGATAAGATCCAGCTTTTGTTCGCCGTTATTTGCGGTGATGCACGTGGCATTGTTGCACAAATAGGGCTTTAGGTTGAGTACCCCTTACCCCAGATGGATTTATGCTACGGCTACTGTTTTCGGCATGCCCAGTGCTGTGAAGCCATTGAGGATGGCAGCGTGGATCTGGATCTCCGCAACCTGCCGATCGAAGTCCCGTAATGCAGATGCTGTCATCCCACCACGCTAGAATGCAAACTCTGGAAGGCTTCTGGACCATGCTGGCCCATGAGCAGGGTGGTCTGCTCAATACCGTGAAAATAGCGGCGGGCTTGGGGGTATCTGGGCAGAGCGTGGCCCGTTATCTCGATCTGCTTGTTGATCTGATGCTCGTGCGGCGTTTGTCGCCATGGCATGCCAACGCGGGAAAGAGACTGGAGAAGTCACCTAAGGTCTATATCCGGGATGCCGGTCTCGCACATGCGCTCTTGGGGTCGGAGACGACCGAGGCATTGCTTGGCCATCCCGTCGTCGGTGGATCATGGGAAGGGTGTTGTTTCGGAAACCTTATCGCTGCGGCCCCCAGAGGGACGGAGGCAAGTTTCTATCGATCATCGGTAGGTGCCGAAATTGATCTGATCCTCAAGCTGCCGGACCAGACACTCCGGAAGATCGAGGTCAAGCGCACCACGAGCCCTAAGGTCACCCGCTGTTACCAAGAACAAAAGCGTTGTCATGTCAGGCCATATCCATCCGAATGTGATCGTCATCAGACCTCCGATCATCGATACCAAAACAAAGTAGAAGGCAATCGCGCCTGGCCTTTCCGTCTTATTCAAGCGACGCACCACGAGTAGTGCGAGTGCGGACAGCGCAGCACCCGAAATGCTTATTGCATAGCCTAACAACCGCGCGCGATCTGTAGCGTCAAGGCTTAGTTCTGGCCAAGCGAGGACGACGACCCCTGCAAATCCGAACACGAGCCCGCATATGCGCCACTTGGTAAGGCGTTCGGAAAGAAACTTCACTGCGCCAAGTGCCATTAAGCTTGGGGAAAGCTGCGCAATCAGGATTGCCTCTGCTAGGTTCAAACGCGCCACAGCGGCGAAGGAGGCAAAAAGGCCGATGCACCGAAACTCGCGCGCAGAAAATGCGCGCTCGGGCGTTTGGTCGCGAGACCACTTGGAAATTCATCGCGCATCCAGAGGAAAATAACCAATGGCAGGATCGCGAAGAAAGAGCGGAAAAAGACGATTTGACCGAGGGGAATGTCGTCGCTGACGGCTTTGACGCTGATGAACATTCCAGCCATCAACACCCCTGACAGTACACATAGACTAATCCCGAGGGTTGGCCGATCTAAGGCTTTCATTCGTGGCTGTCCTGTTTGCTCAACGCATCGCGCAAAGCGTCGCCAGCAAGATTGATCGCCAAAACACAGATGACAATAGCCAATCCCGGCCAGATCATTTGCAACGGGGTTGAGCGAAGATGAACCCGTGCATCCAACAACATCGCGCCCCATTCGGGATTGGGGGGTTGTACGCCAAAGCCCAAGAATCCGAGCGCTGAGATCCCAAGGATTGCGCGCGCGAACATGCCCGTCCAAACGACTGTGAGCGAGGGCAAAAGCGACGGCAGATAATGCCAACGTGCGATTGAGATGCCCGAAAGACCCGCCAATCTGGCTTGCACAACGTAGCCGCGGCTTTGCACAGACAGTCCAATCCCGCGCGCGACGCGGGCGTAGCGCATCCAGCCTGTGATGCTGAGCGCGAAGATCAAACTCCACGAGCCTGCGCCTAGCAACCCTGCGATCACAATCGCGGCCACCAGTTCTGGGAACGCAAGGAACGTGTCTGTCACCCGCATCAAGCCCCAATCCGCGAACCGTCCACCAAGGGCCGCGATTAGCCCTATGGTGGTTCCAATGACGAGGCTGATCACAGAGATCAAAAATGCCAGACCGAGCGACCATTGTGCGCCATGTAAGAGCCGCGATAGGATATCCCGCCCGAACGCGTCTGTTCCCAGCAAGAAAATAGTGTTCGGGGCGGACAAGCGTTTCGGGATATTGATCGTCGTGGGATCATAAGGGGCAAACATTGGTCCTACGACCATGAGCAAAACCGTCGCGAATACCAACGCTATAACGCTACGCATTGTTCTCTCCGATCCTTGGATCAATGGCACGGTAGCTCAGGTCGATCACTAAATTGACTGTCACAAAGATCAGCGCCGTCAGAACAACGACGGCCTGCACATGCGAGAAATCCCTTGAGAGAATGGCCTGCACAAGGAAAGTGCCAAGACCGGGGCGGCCAAAAATAACCTCGACCAAGACGATCCCTTCGAGAAGGAACGCAAGCTCTAACCCAAAGACAGTAATTACAGGAATGGCGGCATGGGGAGCTATGTGATCTTTGCCAAGCGCACGCTCGGACACGCCGCGACGGCTAATGGCGGGAAGGAACGCTTGGCCGCGGGCTTCTAGAATGCCTGAGCGAATGATCCTTGTGAGCGACGCAGCTACGCCTAGACCAAGAGTAAGTGCTGGTAGAATGGCGTGTGCTGGGGTGCTCGCGCCCAACGCGGGAAGCCACGCGAGCTTAACCGCAAAGAGCAGAATAAGCATCAACCCGAGCCAATACGCAGGGATCGCATTGCCAAGCGATGCAATGCCGACGGCGAAGCGATCAAGCAAACTGCCGGGACGTTTTGTGGCGATCACCGCAAGCGGAACAGACATCGCCAGACCAATCGCGAGCGCAGCACCAGCCAGCGGGAAGGAATAGTTGACGGCGGCCCAAAGATCGGGGCCAACGGGGCGGCCTGTCACGGCGGAATATCCCAAATCAAGCCTAAGCAGTGGGCCAAGCCACGCCCAAAACGCCTGCCAGAAGCCTTTGTCGAGGCCCACTTCTTGTCGCACTTGTTCTATCACATCATCGCTCAAAAGCGCATCAAAACGCGCCATCGCAATCGTTTGCGCAGGATCACCGGGGGCATTCCAAAGCAGCGCAAAGGTCAAGAGTGCCGTGCCCGACAGAACGACAAACGCACGCAACAGAAGGCCGCTGAAGACTTGGATCATGCGGCACCCTCTAGCGCGCCCAATGCAATCGCCGCATAGCGCAGGCTTTTGCAATAGGCGCTTTGCGGGTTCGTGGCGAAAGTTTTCGCATCTGCAATTTCTTCAATGCGCCCGTCTTTTAGAACAGCGATTTGATCTGAATGGGCAACCGCATAGCCAAGATCGTGGGTCACAATGAGTGCGGCGAAGCCTTCCTCCTGTTGCAACTCAGAAATCAAACGCGCCGTGTGTTTTTGCGTGACCGCATCAAGTGCAGAAAGGGGTTCGTCAAACAACACCAGCGGCGGACTTGGGATTAAAGCGCGCAAAATCCCTGCGCGTTGCGCTTGACCTATTGAGACTTGTTCGGGGCGGCGTTCCAGTAGCTCTAGGGGCAGTTCCAAACCTGCGCAAAGACGCTCCAAACGACCTTCTTTCAAGGTGAGGCCCTGCGCAACAACCGGCTCCATCACAGAGCGTCTCAAGCTGCATACGGGGTTAAACGCCGCGCGCGGTTCTTGCATCACTAAGGCGGGGCGCGCGCGGTTGGTCGGTGCTGCGTTCCATGTGACGTCGCCCGCAGAAGGCTTTAGAAGACTTAGAATTGCCGCGATCAGCGTCGATTTTCCTGCGCCACTTTCGCCAACAACCGCGAGGGTTTTGCCAGCGGGTAAAGACAGGGAAATGTCGTGCAAAATCACTCGCGATCCGCGTTTGACATGAAGGTTACGCAGGCTCAGCACGGCAAAGACATCCAATTGCGATGCGCGCAAAGGGATTTGGCCGTTTGCGTTTGCGCGCGCTCCAGAATGTCTGTGTTCGGCCCTTGTTCGACCAGCTTTCCAGCGTCCATCACCATCAAAGTTTCTACCCGCCGCGCGGCAAGGCCCAGATCATGCGTGATCAAAATCATCGCGGTCTCTTTCCCATCCAGAAAACTGCTTAGTAATTCCATTGTTGCCGCCGCCACAACCGGATCGAGCGCCGAGGTTGGTTCATCCAGTACAATCAGATCTGGGCTGCCAATCAGCGCCATTGCGATCACAAACCGCTGTTGCATCCCACGGCTCCAGCCCCACGGTCGCTTGCGCAAATCACCGCCTTCGATCTTGAGCGCGCGAAATAACCCAGCCTGATCAGCACTACCTATCGCCAAACCAAGCGCCGCTTCTGCCTCTCGCCAGTGAAACGTCATTGATCGTAGCGGATCGAGCGCTTCATCAGGGCTTTGCGGCACATGCGCAACGCTATGGCCTTGCGCACGCAAGTCATCAATCAACGCATGACCAAGCGTTGATTTGCCGGACCCAGACGCACCAACGAGGCCGATGCGGCCTCGTGGTGGAATTTTCAGGGATGTGGGATGAAGTATGGTTCGGCCTGAGCGGATTGCGCTCAGGCCGGTTACGCTTAGTGTCATTCGGTCAATTTCGTCTCATGTGTGATCCAGTAGGTTTCGGTTGGATGTACGCGGTAGCCTGACAGGCCCGCAACACCAACATTGGTTTGGCTCACATGAAAGACGGGGATCAAGGCCGCTTCATCCGCAATAATCTGCTGAATCTCGCCGTAGATCGCTTTGCGCGCGTCATGCTCAAAGGTCAGACGACCTTGCTCTAACAGTTCATCAAGACGTGCATTGGAGAACTTGCCAGAGTTGGATCCACCGCTTGATTTCAGTAAAGTTTCAAGCACCGCGCCTGGATCGCCCTGCGGGGTCGTGACCCATGCTTGCAAGAACAGATCCGCTTCGCCCGCCGCTATCGCGTCATTGCTGGCACCCCATTCTCCGACGGTGATGTTGGCTTTGACACCAATCGCGCCAAGGAAGGCTTGGGTAAGCTCAGCTGTGGGTGGCAGCGCTGCGCGCGAAGAATAGGTGACAATGTCGATTTCAAGAGGCGCGCCATCTAGCATCCATGTGCCACCTTCTTTGACCGCGCCTGCCTCTGCCAAAAGCGTTTCGGCTTTCGCTGAATCGTAGGGCGCGGAAATGTCCGCGGCCCAGCCTTTGCCTGCCGGATAAATCGTGCCCGCGGGAACGCCGCCTACCCCAGAAAGTGCCGCATTGACAATGCCTTGACGGTCAATTGCGTAGGACACAGCCTTGCGGATCAACGGGTTTGCCATTGGGCCACTGGCTGCATTGACCGTATAGAAATAAAGCCGCGCAGTTGGTGCAGAAAAACCTTGCGCGCCAGTTTCTTGGATACGCTCAAAATCCGTCTCTGGATAGTTGATTACAAGATCAACTTCGCCAGCTTCAAAGGCTAAAGTGGCAGTGGAAGGGTTGGAGGAAACGACAATGCGGACTTCTTCAAGACCGGGCGTACCAAGGCGATAGTCTGGGTTGGCCTCGACGCGGTAAAGCTGCTCAGGAACCGCTTCTTTGAACACGTATGGGCCTGTTGCGTTGATGGGAAAGTCTTCAGATGCCGCGCCAAGCACCGCGATTGCGGGTTCAGAAAGCGTCCATGGGAATGCTGCGTTGGGACTGTTGGTCTCGAACACTATGACGTTGCCACCGTCGCTCGTCATGCCTGCGAGATCAAGCAACTTCGCGACGCGCGCATTGTGGCCTGCGTGCTCTTTGTCCGAGATTGGCGTGATCGCGTCAATAACCGCCTGTGCGGTCACCTCAGAGCCATCATGAAAGGTAAGCCCATCGCGCAAAGTCACACGCCATGTCGTTGGCGTGGACTGTTTAATGCTCTTCGCCAATCGTGGATAAAGGTTCATATCGTAATCGATGCCCATTAGCGTTTCAGTCACGCCAGTCTGATTTGATATCCAACCGTTATAACTAGCGCGCGGGTCTGGAATCTCAGCCGTGGGGCCGAACCCGATGGAAATGGTTAGGCTGTCTTCTTGCGCAAAAGTAGGCAAAGCAGTGCTCAAGGCAAGGGTCGCGGCGCATGCGAAGCGCGTGAAAAAAGACATGAATAGGTCCTTCAGTTAATGGAGTTCAGTTTGAACGTGGTGGATTGTTTGTCCCGTGCAAGCGTGAGTGCTTCGGCTTGATTAAGCGAAAAAAGTGCTTCTTCCGCGGAAAGCCCTTTAGCCTTTGATTTGGACCAAATGCGGCGCACCGAGGCAGGGGACCATGGCAGCGCCGCTTGGGCAACCCACTGGCGCAAAGGAGCTGGCAGGCAGTCATAGGTTTGCATGGGATCACTGTTGCGTCGTTTGCGAGGCAAGCTCGTGCTTCCCAGGTTACGCGTGCACTTGCGGGTGGTGGCTTTTCGCAAAGCGGGATTTGTAGTAGAATCTGCCACGGGTGCTCTCCATCAAAGACGACAACGATCACGCAACTTACTCAGTTACTAGACACATGCAACTGCTATTGTTACTTAATTTTAAATGTTAAAGGAACGCTGAACATGAAGCGAAATTCCCGCCTGTCACTTGCCTTGCATACGCTCAGCCATATGGCGGGCGATCCTGAGCGAAAGCGCACATCTGCGGACATTGCCGAGCACGCAGGCACCAACCCGGTCGTCGTGCGCCGTGTCCTGGGAAAGCTGCGCGAGGCGGGTCTGCTGGCGTCTGTGAAAGGACATGCAGGCGGTTGGAGTTTGGCCAAGCCTGCGAACAGCATCACGCTTGCAGATGTCTATATAGCCCTTGATGAACGGTTAGTATCTGGCGGCGAACAAGACGCTGAAGCAATGTATTGCAGTATCGAGAGGGATCTTCAGACGCGCGTCGCGGACGTGCTTGGAGAGATTGAAGAAAACCTTGTTCAGCGATTAAGCGAAACGTCGATCACTGATGTGCACCCAAAGTCGTGCAGCTATTGCGGCAGCTGATGTGAAGAACCTGACAACTGAGCAGTTAGCCAGCTGCTAGTAGGAGATTATAGAACTAAGAAGCTACGACGATTTTCTATTAGCACATAGCCGACAAGAACGGCCGATTCTGTGGAAAAACAATATGTTGCTGGTGCAGAAAGTTGGGCATTTGATGTAGTGAGCCTTCCCCTTTGAAGAGGTCCGCGCCTATATTTAGGACAGCAGAGGATCAGAGATGGCCATGAAGAGACCCAAGCCTGAAGGGTTTCTTGTGAAATTATGGCGGTTTGACGTGTTGATGGCGGCGCGAGGGGCTTAAATTGCCAAAGAAACAACCAAAGAAGGGGCGGCTTTGACTGAATGATGGCTCGAGCATCCGGCTGCGCCCTGAGTATCGCAATCACGTCTGGCCCTATGACTTCGTGTACCAACGCACGGACGATGGTAGGGCGTTCAGAACACTAAACACTATGGATGGACGCAGCCGAGAATGCCTTGTGATCCGAGTAAAACGAAAGCTCAACTCGACCAAAGTGGTCGACGCCCTGACAGACCTGTTTATCTTGCGCGGCGTGCCTGGTGACATCAGGTCAGACAATGGCCCGGAGTTTATCTCTTAGTCTGTCAGGGATTGGATAAAAACGGTTGAGGCAAAAACAGCCTAGATCGAACCTGGGTCATCCTGTGAGAACGGGTACTGCGAAAGCTTCAACGGGCGGATCACAGACGAGCTGTTAAAGGCGAAATCTTCTAGTCGCTACGTGAAGCCCAAATCATCATCAAAAGCTGGATGAAAATTTTAAAACACCAAACGGCCACACAGTGCATTGGGCTGCCGCCTGATGTACCAACGGCCAATCATGCACTAACTCTCAATGTGGACCACTCAAGTGGGGCTGTTCAAAAGTAAATCGCCACATCGCGCAACACATTCTAAAGGTCTTTTGTTCGGCAAGCACGCTGGCTATTTTGAGATCGCGCGCCCTAAGCCTCAAAGCGACCTGCCACACAGGCAACCCATGCGACAGATCGCGTACCTAGTTCATTAAAATTCCACAACAGCCCGAATGGATTTACCTTCGTGCATAAGATGGAAGCCATCGTTAATTTCGTCCAACGTCAACTTATGGGTGATCATCGGGTCAATCTCGATCTTACCGTCCATGTACCAGTCGACAATTTTGGGAACATCTGTGCGCCCCGATGCGCCACCAAAGGCGGTGCCGCGCCAGGAACGACCTGTAACCAATTGGAACGGACGCGTCGAAATTTCCGCACCCGCAGGGGCTACGCCGATGATAATACTTTCGCCCCAACCTTTGTGTGCCGCCTCAAGGGCTGTACGCATAACGCCCACATTTCCAGTTGCATCAAATGTGTAATCTGCTCCGCCACCTGTGAGCTCAACCAGATGCGCGACCAGATCTCCATCTACTTTGGAGGGGTTCACGAAGTCGGTCATGCCAAAGCGCGTGCCCATCTCAACCTTGCCGTCATTCAGATCAACGCCAACAATCTGATCTGCACCTGCAAGGCGTAGGCCTTGGATCACGTTAAGGCCAATACCGCCAAGTCCGAAGACAATTGCTGTCGAGCCAATCTCAACCTTGGCCGTGTTGATCACGGCACCAATGCCCGTCGTAACGCCACAGCCGATGTAGCAAATCTTGTCAAACGGCGCATCCTTGCGCACTTTCGCCAGCGCAATCTCAGGGACAACCGTGTGGTTCGCAAAAGTGGAACAGCCCATGTAGTGGTGAATAGGCGTGCCATCGAGCATCGAAAAACGTGTAGAGCCGTCCGGCAACAAACCGGCGCCTTGGGTGCTACGGATCTTCTGGCACAGGTTAGTCTTGGGGTTAAGGCAATACTCGCACTCACGACACTCTGGCGTGTAGAGCGGGATTACATGATCGCCCACTTCAAGCGACGTTACGCCTTCACCAACCTCAATCACAATGCCTGCACCTTCATGGCCGAGGATCGCAGGAAAGATGCCTTCTGGATCATCCCCGGAACGTGTGAACTCGTCGGTGTGGCATAGCCCTGTTGCTTTGATCTCAACCAACACCTCACCTGCACGCGGGCCTTCTAGGTTCACGTCCATCACTTCAAGCGGTTGTCCGGCGGCTACGGCCACAGCAGCGCGAGTTCTCATGAGTTTTCCTTCCAAATTCTATTTTTCGATCGTCAAGCTAACTGCACATCTGTTAAAAGCAAGCATGTTGAGCCGGATCTAGTCGTATGCCGCGTCCACGATGACTTCGACCTTCAACTCTGTGCGTGCCAGCTTTGCTTCACCGCAAGCGCGTGCAGGGGAATGTCCCGCTGGAACCCAAGCGTTCCATACTTCGTTGAGACCGTCAAAGTCGCTCATATCTGCAAGCCAGATCGTCACGCGCAACATCTTCTCGCGCGACGATCCCGCCTCGGTCAGCAAAGCATCAACGCGGCTCAGGCATTCTATGGTTTGATCCTGAATGGTCGCGCCTTCGCCGACTTGGCCGGTGATGTAGGCGACACCATTATGTTTCACGATCTTAGAAGAGCGCACGCCAGTGCCGATCCGTTCAATCATTGTCTTTTCCTTTTCCGTTTGCAAGCCGCCGCGCTGGGTCAGCTTTGTTTGCGCTAGCCTTGCCTTACGGCATCGTCCCTTGCAAGAGATCTAACAAATGCAGATTTTCCGAACGCAAATGTAAGCGCTTGCATTTTGATTTGCCGAAGGTATGTTGCGAGCAAGAATCAAACGCTCATACCCGATAGGATTTCCGCCCATGACTCGCGAATATTTGAAGAAGGCAACTCTGACCTCTAGCTCAGGTGCATCCGAAGTTCATGACACGGTCAAAGGCATCCTTGATGACATTGAAGCAGGTGGCGACGCAAAAGCGCTCGAATATGCGACGAAGTTCGATCGCTTCGAAGGGTCCGTGTTACTTACTCAGGCAGAGATCGACGCAGCGATTGCCTTGGTGCCGGAAAAACTGAAAGCGGACATTCGCTTTGCCCATGACAACGTTCGCCGGTTTGCTGAAAAGCAGAAATCCACGCTCACAGATGTCGAGATGGAGATTGAGCCGGGCTTTATTGCTGGTCAGAAAGCGATCCCAGTTGATGCGGCTGGTTGCTATGTGCCAGGAGGTCGCTACAGCCACATCGCCTCTGCAATTATGACAGTGACCACCGCGAAAGTTGCGGGTTGCCATCACATCACGGCCTGCTCTCCACCGCGCCCAGACGTTGGGATTGCACCCGCGATTGTTTACGCGGCACATATTTGTGGTGCGGATAAAATTATGGCGATGGGCGGTGTTCAGGGCGTTGCAGCGATGACCTTTGGTTTGTTTGGGTTGCCGAAAGCCAACATTCTTGTAGGTCCCGGCAATCAGTTCGTGGCCGAAGCCAAGCGTATCCTCTTTGGTCGAGTGGGTATTGATATGATCGCGGGCCCGACGGACAGTTTGATCCTTGCCGATAAAACTGCAGACGCGCATATCGTGGCGACGGATCTCGTGTCTCAGGCAGAGCATGGGTATAATTCGCCAGTTTGGTTGGTGACGGATGATCGCGCATTAGCGGAAAAAGTGATGGAGATGGTTCCGGGCCTGATTGACGATTTGCCAGAGACAAACCGTGAGAACGCATTTGCGGCGTGGCGAGACTATGCAGAGGTGATCATCTGCGAAAATCGGATCGATATGGCTAAATGCTCCGACGAATACGCGCCAGAGCACCTCACAGTACAGGCCGAAGATCTCGATTGGTGGCTCGATACACTGTCTTGCTACGGCTCTCTGTTCCTTGGCGAAGAAACGACCGTGTCCTATGGCGACAAAGCGTCTGGTACGAACCACGTTTTGCCGACCTCTGGCGCTGCTGGTTACACAGGCGGTTTGAGCGTGCACAAATATATGAAGATCGTCACATGGCAGCGCACAACCCGTGATGCATCCAAGCGGGTGGCCGAGGCGACAGCTCGTATTTCACGCCTTGAAGGAATGGAAGGGCACGCGCGCGCCGCTGATGTGCGCCTTGCGAAATACTTCCCGGGCGAAAACTTTGACCTAAGCGCTGAGGGCTAAAATGTCTGATCCGCGCGACCTTTTTGATCTGACTGGCAAGGTGGCTTGTGTCACTGGCGCGAGTTCTGGCATCGGTCGGCGTGCGGCGGTGACTCTAGCGGCTGCCGGCGCATATGTTGTCGGTGTCGCACGTCGCAAGGAAGCTTTGGATGGTCTACAAGCTGAGCTGGGTGAGGGGGCCGCGAGCATCGTCGCGGACGTTGCTGCTCGCTCTGGTGTTGAGGCTTTGGTGCATGCGATATCGCAACCCTTTGGCGCGCCAGATATCGTTATCCACGCTGCTGGTGTGAACACGCGCGAACCAGCGGATGATGTGACAGCAGAGGGTTGGGATCAAACGCTGGCGCTGAACCTGTCGGCGCCGTTCTTCATCAGTCAAGCCATGGTGCCTGCGATGAAGGCGAAGGGTTGGGGACGTATAGTGAATTTCGCCTCCCTTCAAACTACGCGCGCTTTTCCCGGTGGGATTGCTTATGGGGCAAGCAAGGGCGGCGTTGGTCAAATGACCCGCGCGATGGCTGAGGCGTGGTCCAAAGATGGCATCACCGCCAACGCGATTGGCCCCGGGTTTTTTCCGACGGAACTGACTGCAGCCGTCTTTGACGACGCAGAGCGCGCTGCACGCAATGCGGCGCAAACCTGCGCTGGGCGCAATGGCACCATGGAAGATATGGATGGGCCATTGCTGTTTCTCTGCTCGGATGCGTCATCCTATGTTACAGGGCAAGTCTTGATGGTAGATGGGGGGTTTACGGCGAAATGAAAGCACTGGTTTATGATGGCGTTGAAACGCTGAATTACCGCGATATGCCGGACCCGGTTGCAGGTTCGGACACCCATTTGATCAAGATCGAGGCCGTTGGTATTTGCGGCTCTGATATGCACGCCTATCTGGGCCACGACGCGCGGCGCCCCGCGCCACTGATCTTGGGGCATGAGGCGGCTGGCACGATTGTTGGAGGCGTGCAAAATGGTCGCCGTGTCACTGTGAATCCTTTGGTGAGTTGTGGCACTTGCGCAGCTTGTAAAGCGGGCCGCGAGAATATTTGCCCAGATCGTCAGATCATTTCCATGCCTCCGCGCGAGGGTGCCTTTGCACAGTATGTCGCGATGCCGGACAGCAATCTGGTGACTGTGCCAGATGCTATTCCCATGGACAAAGCCGCGCTTGCCGAACCTTTGGCCGTGAGTTGGCACACCGCGCGTCTCGCGCTGGAAGCTTTGCATCCCAGCATGGAGCGCCGCGCGCTGGTGATTGGGGGCGGTGCCATTGGTCTTGCCGCTGCGCTGGCGCTGAAAGCCATGGGTGCGCGCGATGTGACGATTGCGGAGCCGAATGATGCACGCCGTGCTTTCCTTACTGAGACCTGCGGACAAGCGACTATGGCGAACGCATCTGGCAGTTTCGAGACCGTGATTGACGCGGTCGGCTACGGTGCGACCCGCGCCTCTGCTTCTGCCTGTGTGATGCCAGGCGGCGTGATTGCGCATGTGGGTCTTGGCGATAGTGCAGAGGGCTTTGATGTGCGCTATGCCACCTTGCAGGAGGTGACCTTCATCGGCACCTACACCTACACCATGCAAGATTTCCGCGATACCGCGCAGGCTATCTTTGATGGCAAACTTGGCCCTCTCGATTGGACCGAAAAACGCGCGCTGAGCGATGGGTTTCAAGCCTTCAAAGACCTGCGTACGGGTAAGGTTGCGGCCCCGAAGATCATCCTTGATCCTTGGGCATAAACGAACAGACATGAATACGTAAACAAAGGAACCGACACCATGAACATCGACAAAAAGATCGTAGACGATCTTGTCGCGAACGATGTCTCTTTCGTCACAACAGTGCCCTGCAAGCAACTGGCCGGTGTGATCGAAGAGGTAGAGAACCGCGAGGACATCTTTCACATCCCGTCCAACAAAGAGGACGAAGGCATGGGCCTGTGCGCTGGTGCATTCATGGGCGGCAAACGTCCTGCGATCATCATGCAGAACACAGCGATTGGTGTGACAATCAATACGCTCGCGACGTTGACACAGTTCTATCGCATGCCTTTGCCAATGATCATCAGTTACCGCGGTGAATTGCGCGAGCCTGTGGCATGCCAAGTTGAAATGGCTGTGCACACTAAAGCGTTGCTCGCTCAGATGAACATCCCAACGTATCACTTCCACTGGCAGAAAGATGTCGAAGAATTCGACAACATTCTGAAATACACATTCATGTGCAACAAGCCTGTCGCGATCCTGACAGATGCGAACTTCTGGGGAGGCTACGGCGACCAATGATCCGTTCAGAAATCTTAAAAGAAATTGCCCCGATCCTTAACCCGCATCTTGTGGTGTGTAACATCGGCCTGCCCAGCCAAGAGCTGCACATGATCGACGATAACGAGCGTAACTTCTATATGCTCGGCACAATGGGTCTTAGCTCCTCCATCGGTTTCGGCCTTGCGCTGGCGCAGGACAAGCCTGTGATCTCCATTGATGGGGACGGCTCTGTCTTGACCAACCTCGGTACGCTGCCGACAATCGCGAACAACGCGACGGGCAACTACACGCTTTTGATCATCGACAATGGTTCTTACGGCTCCACAGGTGATCAACCGACTTATGCGGGTATGAAGACGAACTTGACAGATGTTGCGCGCGCGTGTGGCTGCGACACCGTGATCGAAGTGCAGGACAAGGATCTTGGTCCAGTGCTGAAATCCGCGATTGATAGTGACGAAATGACGATCATTGTTTGCAAGTGTGACAGCGGCAACATCAAGCTGCCTGTTATCACGCTTGATCCTGTTGTGATCCGTCATCGCTTCATGGAAGCGGTCAAAGCCTAATGAGTAGAGCCGCCGCGCATATCCACTCTGCAAGTGATGCGCGGCGGCTTGCCAAACGGCACCTGCCTTGGATGATATTTGACTACATCGATGGAGGTGCTGGGGAAGAGACGGGTGCTCTGCGCAATCGAGCAGCGTTGGATGGCGCAACTTTGCGTCCGCGTATTCTACGAGATGTGAGCGAGCGTTCACTCTCTACCACCCTGTTTGGCAAACCCTGTCGGCGTCCTTTTGGGATTGCGCCGATGGGCATGTGCAATCTGTCTGGTATTGGTGCTGACCTGATGCTCGCGCGCTTGGCTGCGAAGTATGAAGTGCCTCATGGCGTGTCTACTGTTGCCTCGACCCCGATGGAAAAGATCATCGAAGTCGCTGAGGGTCACGCATGGTTTCAACTCTACTTTAGTGGCGAGGGTGTTGGCACGTTTAAACTGGTGGAACGTGCCAAAGCGGCTGGTTACGAAACGTTGGTTCTGACCGCAGATGTGCCGGAAGTAGGGCGTCGTCCGCGTGAGTTGCGTCATGGGTTCAAGATGCCGTTTCGAATAGGCCCTAAGCAATTTATCGATTTTGCGTTGCACCCTCATTGGTCCTTATCGGCCCTCTTCGCGGGGAAACCGCAAATGGCGAACTTCGAGATGGATGGCTACGAGTTTGACCGCACCGAAAGTCGCGCGCGAGCGGATTGGGAGACGCTCAAGCGCTTGCGCGATGCTTGGGACGGTAATCTGGTTGTGAAAGGGGTGCTTGATGTCGAAGACGCCGTGAGTCTTCGCAATGCAGGCGTCGATGCTGTTCAAGTGTCGAGCCACGGCGCACGCCAACTCGAAAGTGCTCCTTCGCCTTTTAGTCTGCTGCCTGCGATGCGCGCAGCACTTGGATCTGACTACCCGATTTTTTTTGATAGTGGATTACGTTCAGGCGAGGATGCTTTGAAAGCGCTGCACGCGGGTGCGGACTACGTGTTCTTCGGACGTGTGCTACAGTTCGCGATTGCGGCGGGTGGGGAAGCGGGGCTTGCCAAGCTTTGGGATGTTTTTAGCGACGAGTTGAGCATCGCCATGGCCCAAACTGGTTTGACGAGCCTCACTGAAATGAACGCTGGCTAGACCCGCTTTACAGGCTGCCGCAGCACTGTTTTGAGTTTTTCAGGTTCTGTCTTTCGCGGATCTCTTAGATATATCTCGTGATGATGCCCTGTCTCCTTTAACCCATTTTCGGGGATGAAGTTGTTGTGCAGTCGCGCGATTGTCGAGGCTTCTTCGCTACAGGGCCCAATATGGAGGATTTGAACACTAAGACCCTCATCGTAAGTCTCAAACCTCAGTGACGCAGGCGCACTCCCAAGCCCCTTTTTCGCTTTCTCTAAGCTTTGCTCAAAGATATCATAAGTTATCTAATCGGGCTGCATGATCATCATGCTCCAAAGCCAATCTTCTTTGCGACCTTCGGTGTAGGCGAACATGTCGTCCGCGCACCAAAGCCTTTCCAAAGGTGAAACAAAGTAGTCCTTTTGCAAAATCTGCTTGGACAGGAATTTCAACGGATAATTGATCGAGTAAAGCCACGAAACGGCTTCCGCAAACGCAAGGCCTTCCGGGATACCTGCTCCATCGATATTGATAAAATTCATCTTTGGAACATCGACAATTGCGAAGTGTTTCGCGCTTAGCACATAAAGCGATTTTAGGTATTTCTTGAAATCGGTCTTTTGCATTTTAGCGTCTCCCCAAAATGCAACTTGGGATTTTCCAAGGCTAGTTTACGTCAAATTCACTTTCAAGGTGCACAAGGCTGCAAAGGATCGCTTCAAGGTGGATGAAATTTGCGAATATTCCGGACTTATATTCTACTTTCACTGGTAAGCTGGGCGAGTACCGCGCAGGCGGCATGTGAAGAAAAATATGCGTTTAATGAGGTGCGCGCCGCGACGCTTGGGCTGTTTAAAACGGGCATCCCGCTTTCAGAAGGTCAGAGCGCAAGCCTTGGCGCGGCGCTTCAGGATTTGGACCTGCTCAAGGTTTTCCCAAGGTTAACAGAGCATCGCCAAACCATCCACGCTCCGTTTCTTAATAGGTTGATTGCAAGCCTGACTACGTTTCAACAAATAGGACGTCGGGATTTGGTTACTTTGAGCAAAACCAATATGGATAAGGCCGAGCAGATCTTTGACGAGTTGTGTGAAACCGTGGTTGCCTCGAATGCGGAATCACAAGAGGTCTCACAAAGACTGGTGTTCGAACTGATAGATTTTTCCTTCACCAACCCTTTTCGTGAAGGGGATGCAGTAGATATCAGATCCTATTTCGACCTCTCACTGGTATTCTTTTTCCTGTTGGGATTGATCAGCTTAATCATTTTCTGTTGGAAAGCCTATGTTCTGGTTATTCCAATTCTCAAAAACTGGAAAAGGTGCTTGATCTAAGCGACACTTCGCGCGGCAGAACTTGATGTGGAAGGACATATCACGATCCTCGGTAAGGAAGGATTGCGATTTGTTCCCGACAATCAAGTGGACAGCACCGAGCTCTATGATCTTCTGTCGGATCTAGAAGCCCTGCCATTGATCGAAATTTAAGTTGGCGAACAGGTCTTTCGTGCCAAGATGCATATGTTGTCAGTAGAAAGCTATGTGAGCTTCTTTTAACATCATGTGGATCGCAGGACACTGAACCAGCTTTATGGCCTGTCAAAGATACGGCCCGCGTTTGTTTCGCGTTTTACAATCCGATCAAACATGCAATTAATCAATCCGAAATTCGACACGTCCAAGGTGTCTTAGAAACTGAAAAACCCCCGCCCTGTAGACAAGGCGGGGTCAGTAGGTGCCGTGAAGTCAGGACACAGGCACCGGCGGTGTACTTAAAAACTGGTGTGTGCTCAGATTGGCTTGTCTGCCATTTCCGATCGGATTTGCTGGCGCAACACATCGATTGGAACAGTTTTGCCGTCGCGCTTAAAGCTCCAATAGGTCCAGCCATTACAGCTTGGTGCGCCCTCAAGCGCAGCACCGACCTGATGGATCGACCCCTTGACGTCATCGCCAATCAGAGTTCCATCTGCACGTACTTTGGCTTTGTGGCGGTTGTTCATCGAATATAGGTTCTCGCCCGGACGCAGCATGCCGCGTTCCACCAATTGGCCAAAAGGCACGCGGGGTTCCGCACGTTTGGATGTGGACACGCGAAGCGCCTCACGATCAAACTTGCGCACGGCTTTAATACGTTTTTCTGCGACCTTGCGATACGCAGCTTCACGTTCAATCCCGATGTATTCACGCCCTAACATCTTCGCTACAGCACCGGTCGTTCCCGTGCCAAAGAAGGGGTCAAGCACGACATCGCCGGGGTTCGTTGACCCGATTAGGACACGGTGCAACAGGCTTTCCGGTTTCTGCGTCGGATGCGCCTTTTCACCTGCTTCGTCTTTCAACCGCTCATGACCTGTGCAAATCGGCAGAACCCAATCAGAGCGCATTTGAATACCCTCATTCAAAGATTTCAGGGCTTCATAGTTGAAGGTGTACTTCGCACCCTCCGACTTAGAGGCCCAAATCATCGTCTCATGTGCGTTGGTAAAACGCTTGCCACGAAAGTTCGGCATCGGGTTTGACTTGCGCCAAACCACATCATTCAGAATCCAGTAGCCTTCGTTCTGCAAAGCAGAACCGACCCGAAAGATGTTGTGATAAGAACCGATGACCCAAATAGCCCCATTGGGTTTGAGCAATCGGCGCGCCGCTTTGAGCCAGTCTTGAGTGAACTTGTCATAGGCGGCGAATGAGGAAAACTGGTCCCAATGATCATCGACTGCATCGACGCGGGAGTTATCGGGACGATGCAGATCACCTTTGAGCTGCAGGTTGTAGGGTGGATCAGCGAAAATCAGATCGATGGAGTTTTCTGGCAGGCTGTTCATCACTTCGATGCAGTCACCAGATTGAATCGTGTTTAGGGGAAGCGTGGCTTTAGCCTGCGCTTGGATGTCTACTGTCATATCATGCCTCATGTACCGGCGATTTTTCGCTCTGTGGTTGAGGACCAATGTGATTCAAAGCTGATTCGCGGTCAATTTCTTTTTTTAAACAGTAAGTTAGTTATTTTTCTTGATACAAGATGTTGTGTACAGGTTTAAACGAACGTCTATGGTGTGGGGTTACCCCAAGTTTTTCCAATGCAAGTTTGTGGCTTTTTGACGGGTATCCGGCATTCGTTTCCCAGCCATAACCGGGGTAGTGTTGCCCCAAATCCCACATGACATAATCTCGACAGATTTTGGCCACAATTGAGGCGGCAGAAATCGACACAGAGCGGCTATCTCCCTTCACGATTGCCTCGGATAAACCTGCTAAACCCCTCGGAATCATGTTGCCATCAATTAACAGGTGATTGGGCCGCTGTTTCAGCCCTGCAACTGCACGCTCCATTGCAAGATGCGACGCGCGCAGGATGTTCAGCTCATCAATTTCTTCGACGCTCGCATGCGCAATGCTGACGTCCGCACAAAGCAATAGGTCATCGTGCAACGCCTGTCGCTTTTTAGCGGAAAGCTTTTTACTGTCGTTCAAGCCTTGTGGAATGCGCATAGGATCAAGGATGACAGCAGCAGCCGTCACGGGGCCTGCCAGCGGGCCGCGCCCAACCTCATCCACGCCAGCCACAATCGACAGGCCTCGCGCCTGCGCTCTCTGTTCAAACGAATAATCTGGCCCTAGGGTGCTCATGAGGTGCCTTTCAAGTTTGTGACGAGGTACATTCCACTTAAGATTTCGCACATTGAACGAAAAGCCCAGAGTGATCTGCACATGAATCCGGACTCTCATTCGCCAGAACTACGGGCTGCGAACAAAAAGCTACGGCGCACGCTCAAACCGCTGTTGCAGTTCATTCCTTCGCAACGCTTTATCAATTGGCTGACGCACAAGCGCGCGCCCGCAAAAGGTCCGAACTATGAGGCTGCGACATCTACCTCGATGAAATTGGGCTAAATCGAGTGTTTGCGTGTCACGCCTAACGTGCTCAAAGAAAATACGTCTGGGGAGCAGAACGTCTGCATCCTCTATTTCCATGGTGGTGCCTATACGGTTGGTAGTCCTCGCGCGAATGAAAACGATGCACGTCGACTTGCGATGAGCTGTGCTGCAACGGTGATTTCTGTGAAATATACCACAGCGATAAACGCGCCCTACCCTGCGGCCGTGGATGATGTTGAGGCAGCCTATGAAGCGTTGTGTGCAAGCGGGGTTGCTGCCAACAAGATCGTTCTTGCTGGGACGAGCGCGGGTGAGGGCTTGGTCCTGGCTTTGCTCCATCGATTGCTTGGCCAGCAAAGGACGATGCCCGTTTGCGTGGTAACGTTGTCCCCCTGGCTTGATCTGAGCATGTCTTATCCATCTCTAGATGCACTCAGCGCGCAGGATGTGATCCTGTCACGCGCTTGGACTACCCGCGCCGCAAAGATGTATGCTGGGCAGACAGCGATCAATACTCCTGAGATCTCGCCAGTACATGGTAGATTTGAAAGCGCTCCCCCGACTCTAGTCCTTTACAGCAAAGTGGAAATTTTTAGGGATGAGATCGAGAGCTTTTCCAATGTGCTTGAGCGTTTCGGTGTCGAGGCAGAGTTTTATGCACACAACTTTGCGCCACACGCGTGGCCTATGGTAGTTGACGATGCGCCCGAAACTGAGGCGGCGTTCAGCTTGATCGCGCAGTTTGTGTCCAAACATACGACTTGAAAACATGAAAAAGCGTGCAGCCATGTCTAACTGCGCGCTTTCCCTATGTGCGGTACTCCGGAGGGAAGCGCCGCTCACTGCTCAACTTTTGTTAGTGACGACTACGGTGTTGGCGCGGACCATGTGGATGCTTGTAGCCATGACCATTGCCATGACGGTGCCACTTGTTTGCGCGACGGCTGCGGTGACTGTTGTGGCCGGGTTGACGATAACCATGTCCACGGTTTGCGTGGTGACCGTCATGACGATGGTGACCACTATGTGCGCGTTTTTGCTTGTGCTGGCGCTGCGGAGCTGCGTGCTGGTTTTTCGATTTTGACCTTTTCTTGAAGCCACCATTGTTGTCGATCGCTTTGCCGATAATCGCGAGGGCGACGATACTAGCGATAGTTGCCGCAACCGGATCTACAGGGTTTTGCGTGCGATGCTGGGGTTGTGGCGCATAGCGATATTCACCGGCCTGTACCATTGTGGAAGAAATGCCTGTGATCGTTAGAGCGGTGACAATAACTGTTGAGATAAACGTGCGATGCATTGTTTGATCCTGACTTGGTTGGTGCCTGCCAGTGCTTGGCGGGCTTGACGGGATCAACTTGGGGGCACCCCTCGATGGCAGGCAATATCATCGCGATGATATCGGATGTCGTCACGTATCAACGCCAATGTTATTGAATAGCAGCCTGTTTGCGCGCATCTTTTCGGGCATGGCACATCAAATCAAAACACTCATTGCGGCGTGTTGCATCACTTTTGTAGCCACAGCCGCGCTCGCCGATTGCACAGCCGTTTATAAGGCCAAACAAGACAATCCGCTGCGTTTGGAGCATGGATTGCTCGCGGTTTCCGGGCCCTGCACGAAAGAGGCGGCAAAGGCCAAAGTTAAAGCGGAGCTCGCATCAAAAGGCTGGACATTGCTCAAGGTTTTGTCAGTCTCTGAAAACTAATCAGGAGTGTGGCTTTGCTAGATGATATAGCCAGCGCAGGCGATGCGCGCCGTACAGGTAATCGGATTGTCGTTATTGGGTTATTGGCGATTGTCGGCATTTTATTGGTTGCCGCAATCATCTTGTTCGCGAATTTGCCGGACGCCAATGCGTTTAACATGCGGGTCGAGCAGATATTTGTTGAAAACGATGATCTCTCAAGCGGTGCAGAAATCAAACTCTTGGAGATCTTGGCGCAATCTGGCACGTCATTTTCGGAGACCTTGGCGTCCTATAGGTTTGTCATTTTTGTCTTGCTGATATTTGCCACGGCTTTGCTGATCGCAGCAGTTTTGTTTCTGGTTATGTTGATCGTTTTGAACCGTCGTATGGCGCAGATTGAGCGGTCGGGGATTCAAGTGTCATCGTTATTGATCTCGCGGGAAGAGAAGACCGTCTATCTTAATAACATGGGCTTCAAACTGACCGATGCCGCGATGGAAACGCTATCCGTGCTCGCAGAGGCACGCATGGACGATGATGTGATGACGGGTGCTGAGATCGAGGGCGTCATATTGGGTCGCAGTTCGTCAGATTGTGAAGAGGCGGCGGGGGCAACGCGGATCAAGCGGTTGCGCGATGGGTTGGGCAATCAAATGGTGAGCGAGTTGTTGGTAAAGAACATCGCGCGCAAGGGCTATATGTTGTCCATTAATAAAGACGTCATCAAAGTTCTCTAGGTTTCCAATTACTGTGTGATCGGACCGAAGCGAGGGGCCAACCCCTGGCACTCCCTGGGATATTTATGGAAAAAGGAAGAGGTTTTTGCGAGTGACTCTCAATTAGGTGGATGCGCTCCCATATTGGCTCTATGGATAGACGGACTTTTAATACGACCCTCATCGGTGGTACTGTTGATGCAGCGTTTCCAGTTTCTGCATTGGCGAAAGCGGCGCAAGCAACTAAGATCGGGCGGCTTTACGCTTGGGCCGTTGCGATTGCTCGGGCGCAAAACCGGGCTTCGCCTGCGTTGTTCGCGCAGCAGCTCGGGATCTCAAAGGACGCAGCGACAGAGCGTTATCGCAGCATGATCGCTAATGGCGTTATTCGCGCACCCATGTTTGGCGGGTTAGCGCGCGCAGCTCAGTCCTTGTTTAAAGGCGGGTATATTGTTGCTGCAGATACGCAAGTCACGCTTGCAGCGAGCGCCAAACCGAAAGATATGCAGCGCGCATTTGACAAGTTTCTGGAAGATGGCCCTGAGCCTGAAGATCAGGCCACTTGATCCAAGTTGCGCGCAATGACGAGGCGTTGAATGTCGCTTGTGCCTTCATAGATTTGGCAGATGCGCACGTCGCGATATATTCGCTCGACCGGGTAATCTGACAAGTAGCCATAGCCGCCAAGGGTTTGGATCGCGTCGGAGCAGACTTTTTCCGCAACTTCGGAGGCGAAGAGTTTCGCCATTGAGGCTTCATTCAAGCAGGGTATGCTTGCCTCTTTCAAAGAAGCGGCGTGCAACACCATTTGACGGGCTGCTTCCACTTGTGTGGCCATATCGGCAAGGCGAAAACCGACCGCTTGGTGATTGGCGATGGCTGTCCCAAAAGAGGTCCGCTCAGTTGCATAATCGCGCGCAACTTTCAGGGCAGACCGCGCCATGCCGACCGCTTGGGCAGCGATGCCGATGCGACCCCCTTCGAGGTTGGCGAGGGCGATTTTATAGCCCTGGCCCTCTTCCCCTAGCATATTTTCCGCAGGAACGCGCATGTCTGTGAAGGCGAGCTGGCAGGTGTCTGTACAATTCAATCCAAGCTTGTCTTCGACGCGCACTACCTCATAGCCGGGTGTGTTGGTTGGCACGATGAACGCGCTGATGCCGCGTTTGCATGCGTCTTTGTCTGTGACCGCGAATATGATGATCATCTGACCGTTCTTGCCCGACGTGATGAACTGTTTCGCACCGTTTATCACCCATTCATCGCCATCGCGCACTGCGCTGGTCTTGAGGTTGGATGCATCAGAGCCTGCTTGCGGTTCTGTTAAAGCAAAGCCGCCGATCCATTCGCCAGATGCGAGCTTGGGGAGGTATTTCTGCTTTTGCGCATCGTTGCCAAAGCGCACGATTGGCACGCAGCCAACGGAGCTATGCACCGACAGGATCGTAGACACAGGACCATCGCCCGCTGCGATTTCCTCAAGCGCCAAAGCATAGGCAACTGCGCCCGTGTCAGAGCCGCCAAATTCCTCGGGCACAAGCATGCCCATGAGGCCAAGTTCACCCATCTGTGACAGTTCGGCACGTGGAAATTCGCAGGACTTGTCGCGTGCGTCCGCGTTCGGCCAAAGTACGTCTTCAGCGAATTGGCGGGTCATCTCGCGGATCGCGTCTTGGGTCTCGTTCAGGATCATTGCATCATCTCCAATGCGACTGCTGTTGCTTCGCCGCCGCCAATGCAGACCGAGGCAATGCCGCGTTTCATATCATTTGCTTGTAGCGCGCCGATCAGGGTCACCATGATACGCGCGGCTGATGCGCCAATGGGATGACCAAGTGCGCATGCACCACCGTGTATGTTCACCTTGTCATGGGGCAAATCGAGTGCACGCATCGCGGCCATAGGGACCACTGCGAAGGCCTCATTGATCTCGTACAAATCCACGTCGCGTAGCGCCCATCCGGTTTTCTCCGACAGTTTCGTGAGCGAACCGATAGGTGCTGTTGGAAACAGGCCCGGTTTATCTGCGAAACTTACATGTCCGACCATGCGGGCGAGGGGGGTAAGGCCACGTTTCTCGGCCTCAGATGCGCGCATCATCACTATTGCTGCAGCACCGTCGGAAATGGAAGAGGAGTTCGCCGCCGTCACAGTGCCATCTTTGCGAAACGCAGGGCGAAGTGCGCGGATTTTATCGCGCTTGGCCTTTGCGGGTTGTTCGTCTGTCGTGATCTGTGCGTCGCCTGCGCGGGTTTTCAGCGTCACGGGTGTCACTTCGCTATCAAACTTACCGCCCTCAATCGCAGCAATTGCACGATCAAGCGAGGCAAAGGCGTAATCATCCTGCGCCTCGCGCGTGAACTGAAAGCTTTCGGCGCAATCTTCTGCAAAGGTGCCCATAAGGCGGCCTTTGTCATATGCATCCTCAAGTCCATCAAAGAACATGTGATCTTTCATTTCCGCATGCCCCATACGCAGCCCTTCGCGCGCTTTCGGCATCAGATATGGTGCGTTCGACATGCTTTCCATGCCCCCCGCGACGATCACTTCGGCAGAGCCGGCAACTAGCATATCATGCGCATACATCGCAGCTTTCATGCCAGAACCACACATCTTGTTAAGCGTAGTGCATGTGGCAGACAGCGGCAGACCCGCACCAAGCGCGGCTTGACGCGCGGGGGCCTGACCTTGGCCAGCGCTGAGCACGTTGCCAAAGGCGACTTCTTCAACATCCTCGGGGGCGATGTCTACGCGCACGACCGCAGCTTTGATCGCAGCAGATCCAAGGTGAGCCGCAGGCACAGAGGCGAAATCACCCTGAAACCCACCCATGGGCGTGCGCGCAGTGGATACGATAACGATAGGGTCGACAGCAGTCATGACGCGGTTCCTCAGATGGTAAGTGAGGTGACTATAGACGAGCAATGGGTGGCAAACTATGCTGAAATCAATTCAATCAAGTGAGCTAAAATACCATGAAGCGTCTCTATGTCTAGCACCTTTATCTCCAATGCGTTTGTCAGCGAGGCGCTTGATTGTGCACGGCGTGGCAACGTAGATATCAGTGCGTTGTTGCAAAAAGCCCAGATCCAAAGCCCAAGCGGCGGACAGATCAGTCCAGAAGCATTTGGTCGTTTGTGGCTGGGTATTGCAGAGGCGATGAACGATGAGTTTTTTGGAAATGCCGCACGCGCGATGCGTCCGGGGAGCTTCACCCTTATGGCGCATTCTGTGAGGAGTGCGCCAACCGTAGAAATCGCATTGCGTCGTGCTTTGAGGTTTCTAAAGGTCGCGCTTGATGAACCCTACGGCACGCTCAGCATGTCCAAAGGCAGCGCACAAATTACCCTGCACGATAGCACGTCAGAGCGCAGCGCGTTTGCGTATCGCACATATTGGGTGATCTTGCATGGCCTCACCTGCTGGCTCGCAGATGCGCGTATCCCCCTGCATTCGCTCAGTTTTACTTGCGCTCCACCTTGGCATGAAAAGGACTACCATCAGTTCTTTGGCGCACCTGTAGAATTTGCGGCCCCGATGGGCGCACTTAGGTTTGATGCCCGTTATCTCAAGCGACCCGTAAACAGAAACGAGGCTGCGTTGAAACGTTTTTTGCGCGCCGCACCTGGGAGCTTTCTGATCGGGTACAAGTTTGATGAGGGCGTTGTTAGTATGGTGATGAAGGTTCTGAAAGCGACAGAACTGACGGATTGGCCAACCCTACCAGAGCTTGCCAAGCAGCTTGATATGTCTGCGGCCACCTTGCGTCGCCAGCTTTTGCAGCAAGGGCATAGTTATCGTAGCCTGAAAGCGGATCTCAAACGCGAGCGAGCGCAGACATTACTGCGTGAAACCCATCTGCCGGTCAGTGAAATTTCGCACCGTTTGGGCTATGCTGAGCCAAGCGCATTCTTTCGCGCGTTTCGTCTGTGGACGAACCAAACTCCAGAAGCATGGAGGAAAGGTTAGCGACGTTATCGGCTTCATGGCCTAGAGTTACAGCGCAGGACATCGAAGTTGCCTGAAGGCCAGCGCAGCAGGTGGTGCGCCGCCTGTCGGTTAGGTGCTGTGAAGGTCAGACAATTTTCCTGCCGCATCCTTAAGGTTGGGCAAGAACTGAATAAGATTCGCGATTGAGTGGCGCTGACCGGGCGCGTGCACAGATAGGGTCGCCATCAAGCGTCCAGTGCTATCGATTACAGGGACAGCGACTGCTGTCATACCAAGCATAAATTCTTCGTCATCTTGCGAATATCCGCGCTTGCGGGTCTCTGCCAACTCTGCGCGCAAGGCATCAGAGGTGATGATGGTTTTCTCTGTCAGCCCTTCCAGAGAGCGAGAATTCAGCACTGCTTCTAGCGTACTATCGCGCAGTGTGGAGAGGTACATTTTACCGCTCGCCGTGCAATGAAACGGAACCTGCGTGCCGATGGGCAACTGAATGCGCAATGGCCATTTTGTTTCCACACGGTCGAGATAGGTCATCCCTTCGCGGTCAGGCGTGGCAAGGTTGCAGGTCTCGCCAATCTCTTCTGCCACGGCTTTCAAGATTGCCAATCGCCCTGTGCGCAAACGCTCAGATGACATCGTATGCACGGCAATCTGGCGAAGTCGCAGGCCGGGGCCATAGGAGCGGCCATCAAGATCGCGTTGAAGGAACCCTTCGGCCTCCGCTGTTTGCAAAAGCCGATGGATGGTTGGTTTAGGAAGCCCAAGCGCTGCACTGAGCTGCATGGGCTTCAAAGGCGTGCCAGCCTTGGCGATCTCTTCAACCACAAGCAAGAGGCGCAGATTGGTAGGTATCTGCGTCTCTTTTGATTTTTGAAGGTCGTCAGGCATCAGAACTCTTTATCTACTTGGAACCAAGTATAGCGCCAAATCTGGGACAAGTGCGACCGTAATCCAAACTGTGATCAGCGCCACAAGGTACATCGTGGAATACCGAAGCAGTCTGAAATACGGAACCCCAGTTACACCAGATGCGACATAAAGGTTCAGACCGTAGGGTGGCGTAATGAAGCCAATGGATGCACCCACAAGGAAGATCACCGAGAAGTGGATCGGATCAACGCCAACGCTTGCCGCAATAGGGGCAAGGATTGGTGCGAGAATGATCGTGACAGGCAGGGATTCGAGAACCATGCCAGCCACAAAAACAATCGCCATCGCGGTGAACAGAACCGGATAATAACCACCCATGCCTGTCACAAAGCCACCAATCACTTCCTGAGCGCCCAAGAGCGACAGGATCTGCTGCATCACAACAGACACAGCAATCAATGGAGCCAAGATACCGGAGATCTGCGCAGAGCGCACAACAACCGATGGGATGTCTTTCAGCGTGAAGCCTTCGACAACAAACATCGAACTGACTGAGCGATCCTCGATCGGTGTGTCCTCCGTCGTGCCCATGATTTTGTTCAGCGGATAGCTGGCAAGGGCAACGATGATACCAAAGCCAACGGTCACACCAGCTGCCTCTGTGGGCGAGAACTTACCTGTGTAAATCCCCCAAAGAACCAGACCGATTGCGAAGAAGCCAAGCCATGCGCCAACAGCTGTTTTCAAGACACGCTTGAAAGACAGTGCGATGATGATGCCCCAACCGTTGATCGAGCAAACGACGAAGCACGTCGCCATCATAGCGAGAACCATCAAGGACCCCGGCACGATACCCGCGATGAACAGATCAGAGATCGGCAAATTCATCAGGAAGCCATAAACGATGAAGATGATCGAGGGTGGAATAATGATACCCACCGTACCGCCCGCCGCCGCAGTCGCTGCCGAGAAGCGCTCATCATAGCCGCCTTTGACCATTTCAGGGTGAAGCATCGAACCAATTGTGGCTGTCGTTGCCGAGTTTGAGCCAGAGATCGCTGCGAACAATCCGCAAGCGCCAATCGCCGCCATCGCCAGACCACCACGGATCCAGCCAAGGCAGGAATACGCGAAGTCGGACAATCGTTTGGCGATACCAGATTTGTTGATCAAGTCACCCGTCAGAATGAACAGTGGCATCGCAAGCAAAGCAAATCCGTCCTTGAAGACGTTCAAAAGCTCACCGCCCGTGTTGTCGAGCGTGAGGTCAATGACAAAGCTACAGCCAACGACCCAATAGAAGATCACCAGTAGAACAGGTGTTCCCATCATAAACAGGAACGTACACATCAGCGAGATGATCGTAATCCAAGTTGAATCAACCATTATACATCCCCCCCGATAACAGCTTGTTTGATCAGGGGATCACCTGATTTGTAGTTGGCGAAATCTTCCACCACGTTCTCAACTGCGCGGGTTGCGAGCAGGATGAAACAAACGGGCATAGTAACCATGAACCACCAACGCATCGTATCGTCTGTGCCCAGAACAATGGCGAAATTGTCGTAGGTGTTGACCGTCGTGCGCGACATTGTTGTCACGAGGATGATGCAGAAGACGAGCCATAGGAAATTGTCGAATGTTAGCCAAAATAATTGACCCTTGGGGCCAAACTTTGTGCGGAATTCAGAAAAGCTGAGGTGCGTGCGCAAGCGAATGTTAAACGTCGCGCCGAACCACGCCATGATCATGAACAACAGCGGTGGAATGGTTGTGGACCAAGGCACCTGCACCGAAAAGACAAAGCGCTGGATCACACCAATAAAGATGATCGAGGCCATGATGATGTAGCAATAAATCACAATTGTACGTTCTGGTGTGCGCTCAAACATGATCAACAGGATTGGGCCAAAGACGACAAGTACCGCAAGGTAGCCAAGCGTGATCGTGTTCAACAGATCGTTCATTGGCGGCAAGAATGCAGCAAGCATTCCAAGCAGCAAGAGGACGGAAATGATCGGGTGCGTGATCTTGGTCGCGGAATAACCAAGGCGGTCTTCCAAACGTTCTGCAAAGCGTTCGCGATAGTAAAATGCAATCGCACCTAGAATCGTCAAAGGTCCAAAGACGAACCAAGCTGCTTCTGAGCGATACGCCTGCACCGTTTTAAATGTAATATCGCCACCAAGCGTCGAACCGACGATTGTTGACATGTCTGACCAGATTGACATCTGGCACCCTCCCCTATGAATTATTTCTGCCCATTATGCCGCTTTCTCGCGGTCTGGGAACAAAAAAGCCGGCCCAAATTCCTTGGACCGGCTCGTTTAGTCGATAAGCCGTTTTGGACTTATGCTTTCCACCAGCGACGTGGCTCCACGTTCTCTGGAAGTGTGTTCTCGTCGATTTCACGCGAGATGTTGTAGATGTCCTGGTATGTGTCGTGACCACCGGACCAACCGTTAAGACGCTCGCGCCACTCTTCCCAAAGCTGAGGCTGGAACTCAGGTGAGCACATCTCTTCAGCTTTACGCTTCTCTTCTTTGGAGAGGAACGCGTTACGCACGTTGTTCTTCGCGAAGATTGTGTCTGGAAGGATCGGATCGGAAACACCAACCGTCTTAACCAGAGCTGCTTCGTTTGCTGCCTGAACGTGTGTCTGTGCCCAGTAGGAGCTTTCCATAACAACGTCCTGCAACTCGCCGGAAAGGCTGTCAAAGACGCCTGCGTTCATCGCTGTGTGCTCTGTTCCGCAGAAGAAGTCGAGGTATACGGACTGTGATACAACAGGGCTCATGTTCGCGTATGCAACAGCAGAAGACCATGTCTCCGCACCGTCGATGAGGCCAGTCTTAAGCGCGTCAAGCGTCTCTTCCCAAGCAACTGGTACTGGGTTTAGGTTCATCGCAGTCATGGCGATACGGCCAAGCTGTGTCCCCGTAACGCGGTTCTTTGTGCCAGCAAGCTGATCAACAGATGTGACAGTTGCTTTGTCTTCCCACTTCAGACCCAGCTGGATGCCGCGAAGTTCAGCATGTGAGAACAAGAACTTCAGACCATGACGCTTTTCATATGGGTCACGCAGAAGGCGTTGTGAATCTGGGTGATAGAGGAAGTGATACTGGTCTGCGCGGTTACGGAACTGGTACGCATAGTCCAAAACGTTGAGATATGGAGCGCCACCCGCAGAGTTCTGTGTAGACGCCGCGTAGATGTCTACAATGCCTTGCTGACACTTCTCAACGCAAGAAACCTGACCACAGATCTGGTTATCGCCGATGAACTCAACACGAATCTCACCGTCGGAGCGTGATTCGAGGTCACGCGCGAATTCCAAAGCGCCAGCGCGCTCGATCAGAAGGTTACGTGCGTTGAAGCCAGCCGCACCAAACTTAAGCGTGTGCTTAGGCTCTTTTGCGAAGCGCTTCTCATATGTGGATTCAGCCGCAGACGCCAAGTTTGCAAGGCTCATCGCGCCACCAAATGCGCCAGCCGCCATAAGCGTGGAGCTCATGCCATACTGACCCGCAACCTTGAAAAGGTCGCGCCGTGTTAGGTGATTGATTTTATCACTCGTTCCCATCATTTTCTCCCTATTGATGATTATTGAGACGTTTTGTTTCAAAAAAAGGCTAGCTTACAATTTCTAATTTGCATAGAGTTTTTTTGAATTGATGTTGGAGGACCTCCTGTGGAAGCGGATTTTATTGTTGTTGGCGCAGGCTCAGCAGGCTGTGTGCTCGCAAATCGACTTAGCGCAGACCCGAAGAACAAGGTTATTTTGCTCGAAGCTGGTGGCAAAGATTCGAACCCTTGGATCCACATTCCAGTTGGCTATTTCAAAACCATCCATAACCCTAAGGTTGATTGGTGTTATAAAACAGAACCTGACGCAGGCTTGAACGGACGCTCCATCGAATGGCCGCGTGGCAAGGTTTTAGGCGGTTCTTCTTCGCTTAATGGTCTGCTCTATGTGCGTGGACAATCGCAGGATTACGACCGCTGGCGTCAAATGGGAAATGTCGGCTGGGGTTGGGACGATGTGTTGCCGTTATTCAAACGCTCAGAGGCGAATGAGCGCGGCTCGGATGAGTTCCACAGTGATCAAGGTGAGCTATCGGTTTCCAACATGCGCATTCAGCGCCCTATCACAGACGCATGGGTCGAAGCGGCACAAGGGGCTGGCTACAAGTTTAACCCAGATTACAACGGTGCTGATCAAGAAGGCGTCGGCTTCTTCCAGCTGACGGCCAAAAATGGCTTACGTTGCTCTTCTGCCGCCGCCTTCCTGCGCCCTGCAAAATCGCGCGAAAACCTGACAATTATCACCCATGCGCAAGCACAAAACATCATCTTTGAGGACAAGCGCGCGTCGGGTATTCGCTACAAAGAACGCTCTGGGAAAGATCGGATCGTCAAAGCACGCAAAGAGATTGTGATCTCCGGCGGTGCAATCAATTCGCCGCAACTCTTGATGCTTTCTGGCATCGGTGACCCTGAGCAATTGGCCGAGCACGGCATAGAAGTCGTCGTACCGCTCAAAGGCGTCGGCAAGAATATGCAAGATCACCTGCAAGCGCGCCTTGTTTATAAGTGTCACGAACCAACGTTGAATGACGAGGTCGGTTCGACGTTTGGGCAGGCCAAGATCGGCCTCAAGTACATCACATCACGCTCCGGCCCGATGACGATGGCGGCAAGCCTCGCGACTGGGTTCCTAAAAACCCGTGATGATCTTGAAACGCCCGATATTCAATTTCATGTTCAACCACTTTCTGCTGAGAACCCCGGCAAAGGCGCGGATAAGTTCTCGGCGTTCACCATGTCGGTCGTTGATGACAAACTACGTGTGCACGGGATCGAGGGGCTGCGCGTTGCTGATTGCTCGATTATGCCGGAAATCGTCAGTGGCAACACAAATGCGCCTGCAATCATGATCGGCGAAAAGGCAAGCGATCTGATCCTGAACGCTTGAACCCCAAGCTTCCCTTTTCCTTAAATATCCCGAGAGTGCATTGGTCTTTGGCCAAAAGGGGCAGTGCCCCTACCATAGCGGCGCAGCACGCGGCGCAATCCCTATTTCGGCATCGGGCTCAACGCTTTGTTATACGCACGCCATTCAGTAATTTCGGGATAATACATCTCCCGCCAACGCTGCACACGTGGGTTCATGATCCGCTTCCACAAACGCGGATACATCGCCGCCATTGTCATCACGGGATAGCCGTAAGGCAATTGTGGCGCATCAGCCTCGGTATAATTCTGGAGCAAGGGAAAGCGACGGTCAGGTTTATAGTGATGATCCGAATGGCGCTGCAAATTGATCAATAACCAATTCGATGCCTTATGCGCTGCATTCCAAGAGTGGCGCGGCTGTACGTGTTCGTACTTACCGTCGCCCAGATGCTTGCGGGTCAACCCATAGTGTTCAACGTAATTCACCAGCTCTAACTGCCAGATCGCGATGAAAGCTTGAAAAATGAATAGGGCAAGACCCGTGAAGCCACCAAGCAGCAGGCCAATAGCAAGAACCCAGCTTGAAGCGTCCAATATCTGAAAACGGGTTACTAAGTCGGTCCAAGCAAATCCTTGCGCGCAAGCATTGCCTTTCAGCATTGAAGGCCGAGTGCCAGCATTCGCGCAAAACACGCGGAAAGAAGCGATGGAACCCTTCCCCATAACGCGCAGTAACTGGATCGCGCGGGGTCGCAACGTAGCGGTGATGCACCAGCAGATGCTCCGACCGGAAATGCGAATAAAGCACCATCGCCAGGAGAGTATCGCCCAACCAACGCTCGCGTTTGTTCTTTTGGTGCATCAACTCGTGACTGTAATTGATCCCGATCGTGCCTGAGCCGACACCGACGCTAAGGAAAAGACCAATCTTTTCCCAAGTGCCTAAATGCTCTGCTTGGCCAACATAATAGATCAACCCAAAGATTGTCAGAAACTGGATAGGCACCCAAGCACTCGTGAGCAGGATATACGACGACAGCTGTTCCTCTTCGGTTTCAAGATCGACATTCTCAAGGTTCAGCCCGCCAATGATATCGAGCACGGTGAACAGGTACCATGTCATAACAGGGATTACCAAAACCCACCATCCACCAGCAAACGCCGCAAGCCAGATCGCGGGGATCAGCAGGAACGACAACCAGAAGGGCAATGCGCTTTGCATTTTTGCGGCTGTTTCAGATGAGATCATGTCGTTTTGCTCCTCGCGCTGGGCATGCGGCCGATTTTAGGCGCATCTGAGGCTAAATCAAAGACTTTGCGCATCACGGTTGGTAAATCGGACACTCGAAAATCCTGCAAAGGTACAAAATCGCCAGCTTTTGACGCACGATCCATCGGTACCAGCGCAGTTTTAACCACCAAACGCAAATGAAAATGGGTGAACGTGTGACGCGCCTCGCCAGCAAGCGTTTTCCATTGCGCCTTCATTGGGGGTCTCTCTGTAGGCTCGCCCTCGATCCAGTCAGTGCCGGGCCAGCCGAGCATGCCGCCAAGTAGCCCTGCATCGGGGCGCGTTTCCAGCAAGTATGCACCGTCCACTCGCTTCGCAATATAAGCGATGCCTTTGCGGATCGGCTTGGCTTTTTTTGGTAACTTCTTTGGCAGCTCCAAATGCGTGCCAGCCGCTTGACCGATGCAAGGCTTACGCCATGGACATAACCCGCAAGCAGGGTTCTTTGGCGTGCAAATCGTCGCCCCAAGATCCATCACTGCTTGCGCATAATCACCCGCGCGTTTTTGTGGCGTAAGGGCTTGGGCAAGTTCCATCAACTCAGGCTTAGACGTTGGAAGCGGCGTGTGAATATCATAAAGCCGCGACATCACACGTTCGACATTTCCATCGAGCACGGTTTCAGGAAGATCATAAGCGATAGAAGACACGGCAGCGGCGGTGTAGGGGCCAATGCCCGGAAGCGTCAAAAGCTCTGCGTGCGTGTTTGGGAAAATGCCATCGTACTCATCCGCAATTACGCGCGCGCATTTCAACAGATTGCGCGCTCGCGCATAATACCCAAGCCCGGCCCATTCGCCCATGACATCTGCATCTTTGGCACCGGCTAAATCCGTCACGCTTGGCCAGCGTCGCGTGAAACGCACGAAATATTCCTTGACGGCGGCCACAGTTGTTTGCTGCAACATCACCTCTGACAGCCAGATGCGGTAAGGGTCAGGTTGCACTCCCGCACGCCGGTCTTGTGGGCTAACGCGCCACGGCATGAGGCGCGCATTATGGTCATACCATTCTAAAAGCGTCGAAGGGTCGGCGATCTCACGCAATGTTTATATACCTGTTTGTTCGGTTTTGCTGGAACCCAGCGCGTCGCCCTCTAAGATAGCGGAGAGAAAGAAAATGCAAGGTAGGACAGATTCGATGGCGCAGCGCCGCGCACCTTCAAAAGGATTTGCTCGCACGTCGAGCCTTCTGACGCAGCGGATTCGCAAAGCGTCCGAGTCCCGTGGCTTTGCGCAGTCCCGTCTTTTGACCCATTGGGAAGAGGTGGTTGGCGAAGACAATGCATCCATCGCGCGCCCTGTGAATGTGAGCTACGGCCGCCAAGGGTTCGGTGCGACTTTGACGCTTCTCACGACAGGTGCCCAGGCGCCGATTTTGGAGATGCAAAAGGAACAGATCCGCGCCAAAGTGAATGCGGTCTATGGCTATAACGCGATCAGTCGCGTGAAAATCACGCAAACTGCCCCGACTGGTTTTGCTGAGGGGCGCGCTGTGTTTGATCGCCCTGTGGCCCCCAGGAAACCAGAGCCGTCCCCCGAAATCAAAGCCGCCGCTGCGCAATCAGCCGGTGGTGTAAAAAGCGATGATTTGCGCAACGCCCTTGAGCGGCTTGCGCAAAACGTATTAACCAAATCCCAAAATTGAGGAGAAGCCGAATGCTTCGCACCCTAGTCACCACCGCTGCTGCGGTTCTATTCAGCCTGAGCATGGCAACCGCACAAGAAGGTGACATCGCCGACATGGTGCAAGGCAGCCCAGATGCGAAAGTCGAGATCATCGAATACGCATCCTACACATGCCCGCACTGCGCGTCTTTCCATGCAGGTCCCTACAAGGATTTGAAGAAGGATTATGTCGACACGGGTAAAGTGAAATTTGTGTTTCGCGAAGTCTATTTTGATCGTTTCGGCCTTTGGGCGTCAATGATCGCGCGCTGCGCGGGACCGGATCGTTTCTTCGGCATGACGGATCTGCTGTTCAAAGAACAATCACTTTGGTCACGCGCAGGTGATCCTGCGGCGATCGTTGCGGAGCTTCGCAAGATCGGTCTCAAAGGCGGGATGGAAGAGGCGCAGTTGAATGCATGCCTTGAAGACGCAGACAATGCGCAGGCTTTGGTCGCTTGGTATCAAGAGAACGCAGAGCGCGACGATGTAGGCTCGACCCCATCATTTTTGATCAATGGTGAGCCGTATTCAAACATGAACTACGCTGATTTCTCTGCGATTATAGAGGAAAATCTGGCGGAATGAACGCTCCGCTTCAAGGCCTGAAAGTCGTCGAATTGGCGCGCATACTGGCTGGCCCTTGGGCTGGCCAGACCCTTTCTGATCTTGGCGCAGAAGTGACAAAAGTGGAAGCGCCTCAAGGCGATGATACACGTCGCTGGGGTCCGCCGTTTATCGAACGCGAGGGCGATACTTCTGCCGCCTATTTCCATTCGTGCAATCGTGGGAAGAAGTCAGTCACAATTGATTTTCGTACGGAAGACGGCCAAGCGCAGTTAAAAGCGCTTTTGACGGACGCGGATATCCTGATTGAGAATTTTAAAGTCGGTGGTTTGGCTAAGTACGGTTTGGACTACGCGACCTTGAAGTGCGAGTTTCCCGCATTGATCTATTGCTCTGTGACGGGGTTTGGCCAGACGGGTCCGTATGCTCATCGCGCGGGCTATGATTTTATCATCCAAGGTATGTCTGGATTGATGTCCATCACGGGTGAGCCGGGTGGTCAGCCACAAAAATCAGGCGTTGCGATTACAGATATTTTTACTGGTGTTTATGCTGTCTCTGGTATTTTGGCGGCGGTCTTTCAGCGTCAAACGACAGGCAAAGGGCAGCATATTGACATGTCTTTGCTGGATGTCGCGGCGTCGGTGACTGCAAATCAAGCGATGAACTATCTCGCGACGGGTGATGCGCCAGGGATGATGGGCAATGCGCATATGAACCTGACGCCCTATCAAGTGTTCGATTGTGCGGATGGGCACATTATCATAGCGACAGGAAATGATCCGCAGTACCAACGTTTGTGTTTGCTGCTTGGTGTTGAAGAGATGGGCGTTGAAGCGCGTTTCGCGACCAACGCCGATCGTATCGCCAATCGGGATGAAATGACGCGACTTTTGACGGCGCGCACGTCCGAGATATCCAAAACGGACCTGCTAGCCGCCTGCGAAGCGCACGGTGTGCCCGCTGGGCCGATCAATGATATGGGCGAGATGCTAGACGATCCGCAAATCAAAGCGCGCGGTATGCAGATTAAGTTGGATGGCATTCCGTCTGTGCGCTCGCCTTTTGTGTTTTCGGATGCAGAACTAGCTTTGCATCGGGCGTCGCCCAAATTGGGTGAGGATGACACGTAGTTGGTTTTCGAATTGCCTTTGGCAATCCGATGTAGGCGAGGGGCCAGCCCCTCGCGCTCCCCGAGGTATTTATGGACCAAAGAAGTACAGGTGCTTGTTGCCTACGCACTAATCTGCCACTGACGTGTTGGCGGTGGCTGAAGGGGCAAGGTTGATGCGATTTGGTTTGGTTCTTTTGTGCTTGGCCTATGTGCTAAGCCAGTTCTATCGAGCATTTCTGGCGGTCCTTACGGATGTTTTGGGCGATGATATCGGGGCGACGCCTGATATGTTGGCGACAGCATCTGGATTGTGGTTTTTGTCCTTCGCTGTGATGCAAATCCCTGTGGGTTGGGCGCTTGACACGCACGGGCCGCGACGCACCTCGGCGATTTTGTTGCTTTTGGGCGGCGCAGGGGGCGCGGCTGTTTTCGCGCTTGCCACAACGCCATTGCATATCAACATAGCGATGTTTTTGATCGGTATTGGGTGCTCACCTGTCTTGATGGCGAGTTTCTTTGTATTCGCACGCATGTATCCGGCGAAGATGTTCGCGACCTTGGGTGCTGTGATGATTGGGGTTGGATCGCTTGGGAATCTCGCTGGATCTGTGCCTTTGACCTGGGCGGTTGACGTGTTCGGATGGCGGGAGACGCTTTGGGCGTTAGTGGCGGTGACGGTCTTAATTGCCGTGGGCCTTTGGCTAGTGCTGAAAGATCCGCCTGTTGTGCAGGGTGATGAAAAGGGCTCGGTATTGGATCTGTTCAAGATCCGCGCGCTTTGGTTCATTTTTCCGCTAATGCTAGTTTACTACGCTCCTGCTGGCGCGATGAGAGGGCTTTGGATTGGGCCCTATGTCACGGATGTCTTTGGCGGTAATGCTGGCATTGCGAGCCTTTGGATGGGTGTTGCGATGATTGTTGGAACCTTCACGTATGGACCACTTGATCGTATGTTTGGCACGCGCAAATGGGTGGCGCTGTTTGGCAATGCGATGGCTTTTCTTTTTGTGCTGTTGCTGGGTCTTGGCGTCGCAAAAGGCTATTGGAGCGCGGTTGCGCTCTTTGCAGCGGCTGGTTTCTTCGGCGTGTCCTTTCCTTTGTTGATGGCACATGGGCGCGCTTTCGTTCCGGCGCATTTGGCAGGGCGTGGCGTGACCTTGATGAACTTGTTTGGCATCGGTGGCGTTGGGGTTTGGCAAGTGATCTCGGGCCGAATGCACGCGACTCTGACGCCAAGTGCGACTAATGTGGCGGATCCTTATCAGATGATTTTCCTATTCTTCGCAGCGATGCTTGCCATCGGCATTTTGATCTATGCGTTTAGCGAAGATCGCATCGATTAAAGTCACACTTTCTGTATCGCAGGGCATCCCCTCTTTTCCAAGGTCTCACTTGCGCGTATAGCGTCCCCGTTGGTACGCGCCGTGTGCCTTCACAACCCGTAAAGGAGAGACCCGATGGGGTATAAAGTCGTCGTCGTTGGCGCCACCGGTAATGTGGGCCGTGAAATGTTGAACATCCTGGATGAGCGTCAGTTCCCAGTGGATGAGTTGGCCGTTTTGGCAAGCCGAAAATCCATAGGTACGGAAGTCAGCTTTGGTGAAAAAACGTTGAAGACGAAAGACTTAGACACGTTTGATTTCACGGGATGGGATATGGCGCTGTTTGCGGTTGGTTCCGAAGCGACCAAGCAATACGCGCCTGTCGCTGCGAAAGCGGGCTGCGTTGTGATCGATAATTCCTCGCTTTATCGCTATGATCCTGATGTTCCTTTAATCGTTCCCGAGGTGAATCCAGAGGCGATTCACGACTATGCAAAGAAGAATATCATTGCGAATCCCAACTGCTCGACCGCGCAAATGGTTGTAGCCTTGAAGCCTTTGCACGACCGCGCGCGCATCAAGCGCGTTGTTGTTAGCACTTATCAGTCGGTTTCCGGCGCTGGTAAATCTGGCGCGGACGAGCTTTGGGATCAAACTAAGTCGATCTACAACCCGACAGACGATAAGCCGCCAAAAACCTTCACCAAGCAGATTGCGTTTAATGTGATCCCGCATATCGACGTGTTCATGGACAGCGGTGAAACCAAGGAAGAATGGAAGATGGTCGCGGAGACGAAGAAGATCGTCGACACTTCCATCAAAGTCACAGCGACCTGTGTGCGCGTCCCTGTGTTCGTTGGCCATTCCGAGGCTGTGAACATCGAGTTCGAGGATTTCCTCGATGAAGATGAAGCCCGCGATATTCTGCGTGAAGCGCCTGGTGTGATGGTGATCGACAAACGTGAAGACGGTGGTTACGTGACACCTGTTGAATGCGTTGGCGACTATGCGACGTTTATCTCGCGCATTCGTCAAGACAGCACAATCGACAATGGTTTGAACTTGTGGTGCGTGTCTGACAATCTTCGCAAAGGGGCTGCCTTGAACGCGGTACAAATTGCGGAAACGCTTGGTAATCGTGTGTTGAAGAAGGGTTAAACGCTCTTAAAAGAATTCCTGAGGACCCCGTCTTTTCAAGGCGGGGTTTTTGCGTGACCGAAGCTGTTTCAAATCTGGTGATATTGCATAACAACTGCAAAGTGGTTTTGGTTAAGCGCGTATTCACCCATGCAAGGACAACCCATGCGCGCCCCATTAATCATAAGTCTTCTTCTAAGCCTTTCAGCCTGTGCAACCATCGGCAAAGAAGAGTGTTTGAACGGTAACTGGGAAGAAATTGGGTTTCGTGACGGTACCAATGGGCGCACTAGTGACTACTTGCAAAAGCATGCGAAGGCCTGTTCGAAAACGGGAGTAAGTCCAGTTCAAAGTCTTTAGGAAAAAGGACGCCAAAGAGGGCTGCCAGCATATTGTGTCCCTGCAGAAGCCTTTTCTGAGGGTAAGAAAGGCAACAAGCTTCGCCCTGTCTGCCCTGCTCCGCAAATGAGTGCGCTACAAGCTGCTAACAAAAATGGATTGGAGTTTCACGAACTCACAGATGACATAGAACAGGTGCAATACCGGATCGATGAAATTGACCGCCGTGTTGTGGCTGAGGACAGCAGCGAAGCGCGAGCGTTTTTGTTGCAAGAAAGCAGAACACTATCGCAGCGGATTCGTTTGTTGGAACTGAAACGTTCTGTGATCGCAGCGCCCTAGAAACGCTCTGCCCGTAACACTTCGCAGTCGGTGATCGTCACGACGCCGATATGGCGATCAACTACTTCAAACGCTGAGTCGAGTAACGCATCCAAGCGCCCAGGCTTGATGATGCAGACAACCTGCACCATGCCATCGCCGCGCCCGATGTTGTCTTCGCGTGTCCAAGCGCCAGAGCGACCAGATCCGCCAAAGACAGGTAGAATGGAATAGCCAGACACATCTGCTTTTTCTATCGCATCTGTCAGGCGCGAGAGCATGATTTTTTCAATCGTAATATCAACGCGTTTTGCTTTGTGAGTTTGCATCGCATCAGCCTCCGATAGCGACAGTGGCAAGCGCAAGATAAAGCGGAATGCCAATGACAAGGTTGAAAGGGAAGGTCACGCCAAGAGATAGCGTGAGATAAACTGACTGGTTTGCCTCAGGCAGAGCGACACGCATTGCAGCGGGCACCGCGATGTAGGAGGCGGATGCACTTAGTACCATCAACAATAGTGCACTGCCTAGGGGAATCCCAAGTAGCACAGCTGCGCCAAGACCAAATATGGCACCAATCATCGGCATTACGATACCAAAGGCGATCGCGCCCGCATCTAGTACGCCGCGCCCTTTGCGCAGGCCCCGTCCGGCGATAATGCCCATATCGAGAAGGAAGAGGCAAAGCACACCTTTGAATGGCGCAATCACGAGGGGGGCGATCTCTTTAAGGCCGTCTTCGCCGGTGATCATTCCGATCAAAAACGCACCGATCAACAGAACGATAGACCCGTTAAGCATGATTTCACGCCACAGACCCGGTTCCATCGTGCCGCCGCCCTTGGTCCGCGTGACAAGCCAGAGCGCGGATAGGATCGCGGGTGCTTCCATCGCGGCGGCAACGGCAACCATGTAACCATCATACATAATACCTTGGCTTTCGAGCACGGAGGTAGAGGCGACGAAAGTAACGATCGAGATCGATCCGTAGTGCCCCGCAACAGCCGCAGCATCCAGCGCGTTAAGACCGCTCATAAGTCGTAAGACCGCGTAGGCCACAAAGGGGATTATCGCAGACAGCAGGACGCCTGCCAGTAAGGTCAACCCAAGGGTCAGCTCGTTTCCATGATCTGCAAGGCTGACTCCACCTTTGAAACCTATTGCGAACAAGAGATATAGTGACATGCCTTTGGCAACGGCCTCGGGAATGCTAAGATCAGATCGTACAAGTGCTGCAAACAAGCCAAGAACAAAGGAAAGAACGATGGGCGTTACTAGTGTTTCAGCCGCCAACGAAAAGACGTCCATGATCAGAACTCCTAATGCGCACAAGTACGTTTTTCAGGTGATTTTTAGCTAAATGGTACTTGTAAAAGAGAATGAAAGATTAAAGCGGTGAAAATTCTCGCGTATTTGAATCAAGACATTCTAAAGTACCTTCCCCAATCTCAGTCCAAAGCCCATGAAGGGTAAGTTCGCCAGATGTGACGGCCTCCTCGATGAAAGGAAAGGACATCAGGTTTTCTAGTGACACGACAACGGCTTCTTTTTCCAACGCAGTCGGCAATGAAGCTGCGTCGTTTTCTTGGCTCACACGCTCGTAACCAGGTCGCAAAATATCCATCCACCGGCCAACGAAACTACTCGATTTTTCAAGCTCGGGCGCATTCCCAGTACACATGTCTAAACAGCCTTGAATGCCACCGCAGTTGGAATGCCCAAGTACGATAATATGTGCCACTTTCAACGCAGTAACCGCATATTCAATAGCTGCGGACGTGCCATGATGATCACCGTCGGGTGCGTAGGCGGGTACGAGATTGGCAATATTACGGTGGATGAAAAATTCACCTTGGTCTGCGCCAAAAATTGACGTCACATGAACACGACTATCGCAGCATGAAATCACCATTGCACGCGGGCGCTGGCCTTCATTCGCAAGTCGCTTGTACCAGGCACGATTTTCCGAGTGGGTCGTCGCTTTCCAGCCGTGATAGCGTTGGACAAGGTAACTGGGTAGCGGTTTAGCATAGCTCATGGGTAACGCCCCTTCATTCACGTTTCATCCGCGATACGCTGAATTTGAAAGAATTTCGAGAGAAAAGAGCGCGCTGTCTAAACCTTTTGGGAAGAACGTTGTCGCATAGAGGTTTGGCCGTGGGGGCGAATTCGGGGTGAGCCAATGGAACAGATAACACCAATGCTGCCGCGCGAAAGCGTGCGCTTAAATGCAGAACAACTTGAACTGCTTTATACAAAGCTGGGTGAGGATGAGGCGGACAATGTGCTCTGCCGCGCAATGGAAGAAATGGCGATCCGCGTCAAGCAAAGCAAAAAGCTATATGCGGCAGGCGCGACACTAGAATTGCGACGGACCATTCGATCCTTGATTACGATTGCGGATCAGGTCGGGTTGAACACGCTCTCGCGGGTCTCAAACGATGTTATAACCTGCATCGACATGAATGACTGGGTGGCGCTAGGCGCGACATTCTCGCGACTTTTGCGCAACTCTGATCAGTCTTTGACAGCTATCTGGGACATGCAGGATATTCCGATTTAAGGCGCAAGGATTGGCAAGATTTGGCGCGCATTGAATTCGGTGCTTGCAGGGCAGGGCGAAGCAGATAGCTTGGCAGCAGTCGAAAACATCATGAGAATGCACCCATGTCCCTGAAATTTGCAAAGCCCGATGCGCCCAGTTTGCCCTTAACGTTGGTCTCTGGCGATGGTTTGAAAAAGTGGTTGGCAGATCAGCCAGGCCACGTTCAAAATTGGGTACGTGCAAGCGGCTTTACTGCCGGTTTTGGGGCATCTGTGACTTATCCATCTGAGGCGGGGGAGAGTGCTGGCGCTCTTGTCGGATATGGAACGCAAACTGCAAGATTACGCTCCCGCTTTGCTTTAGCTCGTGCACGTATGTCGCTTTCTGAGCAGACATTTCACTTGGTTACAGATTTGGATGAAGACGCCCTGAATGTTGAGCTTTTGGGCTGGCTCCTCGCAGGTTACACATTCGATCGTTACAAATCTCAAAGCGGTGCAAAGACCGATCTGATATGCCCTGATTCAGCAAACGCAACAGAGTTGGAAGCGATTGCAGCAGGCGAAGCACTGACGCGAGATCTGATCAACACGCCCGCCTCTGACATGGGGCCGCCTGACTTAGAAGAAGCCGTGCGAAGCTTAGCGAAATCACATGCCGCTGACGTTACTGTCATCGAAGGCGATGACCTCCTCGCACAGAACTTCCCGATGATACACGCGGTTGGTCGCGCGGCGTCACGTACCCCTCGGCTCATTGATATGCGCTGGGGCAAGGCAGGGCCAAAGCTAACGCTTGTTGGTAAAGGTGTGTGTTTTGATACGGGCGGTTTGAACCTAAAGCCGGGCAGTTCCATGGGGTTGATGAAGAAGGATATGGGCGGCGCGGCCACCGTGCTTGGACTTGCGCATATGATCATGTCGCTGAATGTGCCTTTGCAATTGCGCGTGCTTGTGCCCGCGGTTGAAAACTCCGTCAGCGCGGATGCGTTTCGCCCGCAGGATATCTTGACCTCACGCAAAGGGCTCACGGTTGAGATCAACAACACAGACGCGGAAGGCCGCCTTGTTTTGGCGGATGCGCTGGCCTTGGCGGATGAAGACACCCCTAATGCGATTATTTCAATGGCAACACTGACGGGCGCGGCCCGCGTCGCAGTGGGCCCTGATCTTGCACCCTATTATGCGCAAAGCGACGCTAGCGCTGCGGCCTTGGAAACTGCTGCAAAGCAGGTGCAGGATCCGGTCTGGCGCATGCCGTTTTGGGATCCATACGAGGAGATGATCGAACCTGGCATCGCGGACCTCGACAATGCGCCTAAGGGTGGATTTGCAGGCTCCATCACGGCGGCCTTGTTTTTGCGTCGCTTTGCAACTGAAACACCCAACTACATACATTTTGATATTTACGGCTGGCAACCCAGCAGCGCGCCCGCACGCCTCAAAGGTGGCGTAGGCCAAGCGTCTCGGGCGCTACTTGCGGCACTGCCAAAATTGCTAGACCTGTGAGCGATCCACGCCTTACCCCTGCAAATGGTCGTGTCGCCGCTGAAATGTTGCGCGGTACGGTTCCTGCCGACGCTTATGTCAAAGGGGCGATGCGTCAGGTATCGGTGCCAGTTGCCGATCTTTTACGCGCGCCGGATGGCCCACGGGATCGCCAGCTGCTGATGGGCGAAACACTGAACGTGTTGGAAGATCGGGAAGGCTGGTCTTTTGTGCAAGCCGACAAAGATGGCTATTGCGGATACCTTCAGAGCGCGCAAATCAGTGCCATAGAGACCACGACCCATTGGATCAATGCGCCCTCCAGCCATCTTTATGAAGAAGAAAACTTCAAGTCCCCTGACCAAGACGCGCTAAGCTTTGGTACTAAGATCGCGGTCATAGAAATGCACGCACGTTTCGCGCAAACGTCGCAGGGCTATATACCAAGACAACATTTGAAAGAGATTGGCGAGGTTGAACGCAGCCCAGCGCAAATTGCGCGTCTGTTTCTGGGAACGCCCTATCTTTGGGGTGGCAACAGTCGCTTTGGGATTGATTGCTCGGGGCTGGTTCAAGTCGTGTTGATGGTCTGTGGGATAGACTGCGCTGGCGATAGTGATTTGCAAGAACAAAGTCTTGGGCGCACAGCCAGCGGCAATCCAAAGGCGGGCGATCTACTGTTTTGGAAAGGTCATGTAGCGATGTTGGCGGACACTAAAACGCTGATCCACGCGAATGCACATCATATGTCTGTGGTGTTGGAGGGTTTGGATGTTGCGCTTGCGCGTATTGCCGCCCAAGGCGACGGCGACGTCACGCGTCATGTGCGTCTTTAGTCAACCGCACGGATGAGTTTGCGTTCAAGCACGCGCAACACTACGCGCAAATCATTGCCGCGTTTTAGGATCTGCCCGTCCATCCCAACGACTGAATACTGCCCTTGTTTATTGCGAAGTTTGGGGCGCTTTTCGATCCGATAAAGTGGGTTCTCAGCAGTGCGTTTGAATACTGAAAACACGGCCAAGTCCTTGAGGCAAGAAATCCCGTAATCGCGCCATTCGCCAGCCGCGACCATCTGCCCGTATAGCGACATGATTGGTCCGAGTTCGGTGCGATGAAAAGCCACCTGCATGTGCGCAGGACTAGGATGCAATTGAATGGGAGTTTGTTCGGTCATAGCTTCACACTTGCGTCGTTTTGGATGTAAATCAAGCATCTCTTGTAAACGTACCGATCCAGCAGAAACAAGAAAGCAAGAACAATGCTAATCCGAGCTGTTGAGAAACGAGACCACCACCACCTGTGGACGATGCTGAAACCCGTGTTTCGAAGTGGCGAAACATATGCCATCGATCCAGAAATTTCCGAGCAAGACGCGCTAAGCTACTGGACGGGAGCAAATGCAGGTTGCTTAGTGATTGAGGAGAAGGGCGAGCGACTTGGCACTTACTACTTGAAAACCAATGCCCAAGGCGGTGGCGCTCATGTGTGTAATTGTGGCTTCATCACCGCGCCGAACTCCGCTGGCAAGGGCGTCGCGCGCGCAATGCTAGCCGATGCGCTCACCCGCGCGAAAGCGAAAGGCTATCAGGCTATGCAATTCAACTTTGTGCTATCCAACAATACCCGCGCCATCGACATTTGGACGCGCGCTGGTTTTGACATTGTGGGCCGCTTACCGCACGCATTCAAGCACCCCAAAGACGGGATGATTGATGCGTTTGTGATGTTCAAAACACTGTAGGCGTCATCATGCCCTTTAAACTCAAATCCTCATATCATTCCTAGCGCTGCGCTTTGGCATGAAAGATAAATCCGAGAAAGTTCAACAATAGTTGCGCCGCCAAAATCTGCGTACTCTCACTTGGATCATAAGCGGGCGCAACTTCAACAAGGTCGATCCCTATAACCTCATTGCGCGCGGCCAATCCTTGCAAGATCTCTAGGACATCGTAGTAAAGGAACCCGCCATGGCTTGGCGTGCCCGTTCCCGCGGCGATAGAGGGGCAAAAGGCGTCAATGTCGATTGTGACATAGATCCGCGTACCCTTTGGGATGCGATCCAAAACAGCCTCCGTACCCAATTTGCGCACCTGTCGCACAGATAAAATATCAGACCCACGCTCGCGCGCATCCTCGTAGCCTTCTTTCGCGGTGGACGACACATTGCGAATGCCAAGCTGGGTCATGCCGCTGACGTAGGGCTTCTCTATCGCGCGACGCATGGGGTTGCCGTGGCCTTCGGTGACGCCGTGGCGTTCATCCACGAAATCCAAATGCGCATCGATTTGAACGACATGGAACGGCTCTTGCTCAGAAAACGCATTAATGCAGGGAATGTTGATCGAATGATCACCCCCAATGGTCACTGGCAGTGCGCCCGCTTCCAGAACCTTGCGCACGCCATGTTCAATGTTGGCATGGCTTTCGGTGGTCTTGGTATGAATAATATCCGCGTCGCCAATATCCACGATGCGCACGTCACCACCCAAATATGTGGCGTCATCCTCGTGATCATAGGCACCCGCATGGCCAAAGCTGAACAAAGTCGACGCTTCGCGCACGGCACGTGGCCCAAAACGCGCGCCTGGGCGCCACTGGGTGCCGAAATCAAAAGGCGCTCCAAGAACAGCGACGTCCGCGTCAATCGCATCCCAATCCGCCACATAAGGTTTCTTGGCAAAGGTCGAAATACCCACGAAGGGCAGGTTCAAACGACCCGTTTCATAGCCATTCTCAGACATCTCTTATCTCCCTGGAATTTGGCCGCGACGCTCGCCCGCGCCATCCCAGTTCTCAATCGCGTCAATCGCTTCCTCAGCTGTTTCAACAAAGCGGAACAGGTCAAGATCTTCTGCCGAAATCGTACCCGCTTCGGACAAAGCATTCCAATTGATAATGTTCTCCCAGAACTGACGACCAAAAAGCAGAACAGGAACCCGCTGCATGCGTCCCGTCTGAATGAGCGTCAAAGCCTCAAAGGTTTCATCCAGCGTGCCAAACCCACCTGGAAACACGCAAATCGCCTTAGCCCGCATAAGGAAATGGATCTTGCGGATCGCGAAATAGTGGAAGTTGAAGCACAGATCCGGCGTGACGTATTCATTGGGGGCCTGCTCGTGGGGTAGCACGATGTTTAAGCCGATGGACGCACCACCCGCATCCATCGCACCACGGTTTCCCGCTTCCATCACACCGGGTCCACCACCTGTGACAATGACATCTTCTTTGCCATAGGACTTCATCGATTTTTCGGTCATTACACGGGCAAACTCGCGCGCTTGATCGTAGTACTTTGACAGGTCCGCTAAAGTCTTGGTCCTTGCAGAGCTCTTATTCGCAGGCTCTGGAATACGAGCGCCACCAAAGAGCACAATCGTGCTTTCGATCCCGCGCTCGTCCATGATCAATTCAGGCTTGAGCAATTCCAACTGCAATCGCACAGAACGTAACTCGTCGCGACACAAGAAATCCTCATCCGCAAAAGCCAACTTGTAGGCAGGTGCGCGGGTTTGTGGCGTATCTGGCACTTGCTCGGTTGCTTGGCGGTCCGTGCCTGCATCGCGGAAGGGGCTTTTCTTGTCGTCTTTCATGTCTCGCGTCCTTTAAATCGGGTTAAGGCATGTCTAACGAGCCACTGCGCGCCTTGCCAGTCACGATCGCGATTGCGCCAGCGGGGACTTTGTTGTCTAAAGCCGCAAATTCAACGTAGCGAGGGAATCCCATGTCTAATGCACAGCTAGAAACTGCCATCGAAGCGGCCTGGGAGGCTCGCGACACAATCACACCCGCCACAACCGGCGAGCAGCGCGAGGCGATTGAAGATACGCTGAACGCACTTGATAGCGGCAAGCTTCGTGTTGCTGAAAAGCAGGCGGACGGCAATTGGCACGTTAATCAATGGGCGAAAAAGGCGGTTCTACTTGGTTTTCGCATCAAAGATATGGAGCAGCAGGAAGGTGGCCCTCAAGGCGCTGGCTGGTGGGACAAGGTCGACAGCAAGTTCAAAGGGTGGGGAGATAAGCAATGGAAAGCCGCAGGATTTCGTGCGGTGCCTAACTGTATCGTCCGCAAATCTGCCTTCATCGCGCCCGGCGCGGTCCTTATGCCGTCATTTGTGAACCTCGGCGCATATGTCGATGAGGGCACGATGGTTGATACATGGGCCACTGTTGGTTCCTGCGCGCAGATCGGCAAAAACGTGCATCTCTCCGGCGGTGTTGGCATCGGTGGTGTTCTAGAGCCGATGCAGGCGGGTCCAACAATCATTGAAGACAATTGCTTTATCGGCGCGCGCTCCGAAGTTGTTGAGGGCTGCATCGTGCGTGAAGGCTCCGTCCTTGGCATGGGTGTATTTATCGGCCAGTCTACCAAGATCGTTGATCGCGAAACAGGTGAGTTCACATATGGCGAAGTGCCTGCGGGCTCGGTCGTTGTTGCAGGCTCCATGCCAAGTAAGAATGGGGTGAACCTTTATTGTGCGGTGATCGTGAAGCGTGTTGATGCGCAGACGCGCTCCAAGACCAGCATCAACGAGTTGCTGCGCGACTAAATGAACAAAGGCAAAGGCGCTATGATCGGTGCCTTTGCTGTCTCGCCTTTAGATAGGTGAGTAAATATTGCCGAACCACTTGCTGAGCAGATCGTTGTAGGTACCATCCACGCGGAATTTCAACAGAACCTGATCGATCTCTTCTTTTAGCGGGCTGCCGCTGCTTAGAACAATTCCGTAATTCTCAGGACGATACGTACGCTCTAGCACGCCGGCTTTGTCTTGGGCGTTGTTCTGTTAATCGTAGGCAAAGATGGGTCCGTCGAAGATGACGGCGCCGGCTACACCAGCCTCAAACGCTTTGAATATTTCGTCAGGCGAGGCATAATTAGCAACTACCAATCTATTTGCAGTGAGGAACGCAGCACTTATTGAGTTCGTCACAGTTGCGATGCGGCGATCTTCTAAATTACGCAGGTTTTGCACGTTGGAGCTAAGCGCGTTTACGGTCATCGCCGCGGTGATGGAGGCGACAAAGATCGACACGCTAAACAAGCTCGACACGACCAACAGCACCGCGAAGATGCACCCGAAGGTTGAGCGCGGCGCGCGGTCTTCAAATCCCCCGTTAACTACCAGATTGAGGGCCTACCAGAATGAGGGAAACAGCGCTTCGCGTGCGGGTTTGCCGAAATAGGGTTGTACGCGACGTTCAAAAAACCACATCAGCAGACCGCCAAAAAACAGCAAGGCCAAGCCGCGTAAAACGACGAGCGCAATATCCCAAGTGAACAAAGCAAAGATGCTGGCCCCTGATCCTTCGTTTGGGATCATAATTTTGATACCACTACCAAAGATCGGTTGGCTAAAGGCCATCGTACGCTCGCGCTCTGCCGTAATCGAGATATTGGCGATTGCACCGTCAATACGTTCTGAACGCACGGCACTTAACATATCGCCAAAACGGGTGTTTGGCTCAAACACGACCTCATGGCCTAGCTGATCTGCGATTGCGCGCATCAGATCAATACTGAAACCTGTGATCTGGTCCCCTTCAGTATCCGCGAAAGGAGGGCGGTGCACAGTTGCGAAGACCAACGGGTCATCCGATTGCGCCGCTGCTGGCACAGTCAAAGAGAGAAGCGTCAAAAAGGTCAGAACGATGCGTTTCAAATATGCCATTGGTGCAGGGTCCGCCGTGGTGTGAGAACTCGCGAGACACTGATAGATTTAGCTCCTATTCGTCAACCAACCGCGGTGCTTGACGCAAGGCAGTGCAGCAGATACGCCGAAACTTATGTCTGATAAGCCCAAAAAACCCCGCAAAAAGCAACAAGTCTTCACGCTTTTGGTGCAAGCTGGTCGCTCTAGCGGTGACGGTTTTCCCGAAGGATCAAGCGGGGCGGCCCTGATGATTTACGCCTCCGGTGTTGATGAAGCGGAAGCCGTGCGTGAGACTGTCGCCATCTTAAAGCAGGCGGATGTCGCGCCTTTGGATGTCACGGGATACGGCACGCTCGACGAACGCAGGGCCGAAGGGCATGACATTTCTGATGATGAACGCGCATTGATGCAGCGCGCGCTTGATGAGAATTCCGTTATCATCGCTCAAATGACGCCTTTGTTTGACGATAAGCCTGCGCATTAAGCGGCGCGCATTGCGGCTAGTGTAATGGCCTCATAGGGGCGCAAGATCTGGCTTGCGGACGCTGCGTGCTCTGGCAAAAGATTGCGCGGTAAAGCGGACAAAGATGTGCGTTGAAAGATATCTTTGCGTCTGCGCAGACGTCCGATGAACAGACTTTCCAAGTTGAGTTCACTTGCAATGAACGCTTCGTTTTCAGGGAGCAAAAGCTGAAAATATGTCACGGTGCCAATTGCAGGCTGTGCAATAGCTGCGGTGCCATTGATCAGGTGTTGTGCGGGGATAAGGACTTCGTCGCAGCCGAATGTGTATTCAACATTAGAGCCACCAACGATCAAGCGCTGGGTGCCCGCCATGACTAAATCGGACTGCAATCCGAAGTAAGGCGCGCGTAATCTTACAGGTGCGTAGCTGCCAAAGGCTGGCGTGGTTTTCTTGAACACACCCAGCACGGGAACAATGTCGCCGCTGGTGCTGATCACTGTATCACCGGGTTTCATCGCACCAATCTTGCGATAGCCTTGAGGTGTTAGAACTGGCGTGTGGAAATCTAGGGTTGGCGAGGGACCAACATGAATTGGACCTTGATGAAAGCCGATATAGGATAGGTTTTGCGCCACATCTGCACTGCGCATTTCCGCAAGTGCCCCAAGAATAAGTGCGCCAGGCATCGGAATGCATCGTGTTAAATCGCGGGTGAACAACGCGTCATCGCCGGGATGTTCAATGGATAGAAAGCCGTCACCGGACGTCGAATCCCAATTCAGGGTCAGGCGGAAACTATCCGTACGTGATTGCAACGTGTGAGAGATCAGCGCGTGAAACACTGAAGCGCTCGAGCTGATCAAAACGGAAAATCCCTCGCCCGGAATTGATTGGATTCGCAGCAAGGAAGGTTCGGGATGCAGGCTCGCGACTTCCAAAAGCGTGGCGGCACGCCGATCAGACGGCAAGGGTGCCTCAAGCACTAAAGCCCCAGTTTCAATCATGATTTCTGGTGTGATCGATGCATGTGCAGTCGCTGTGCCGTGTCCACCGCTATAGGCAAGCCATCCCATTACGCTAGGCGCCCCAACAGAAGATCCGCTTCATATTTGCGCAAGATACGCCGTGCGGCAGGGCTATAACCTTCACCTGTATGGGGATCGAGTTCCGGGAATATCGCGCAAATTTCTGCAACAGCCTCTTCTTCGAAAAGACTAGTGATCTGACCGCCGGGCAGAAAGCTCTCGCTTTCGAGACCGTTCGAAATAACAATTTGATGGCGATCAAAAAGGAGATGAACATAGGTGACATCGCCGCCTTCGCGGATGCGCACTGTTTGATCGTTCACTAGCTCTTTTGCGGCGACCAACACTTCGGATTCACCGAAGAGAAGTTCCGCCAATTCATCCTGCAACAAAATGCGATGCAGCGGTGAGACGCGCAAAACACCGTGTTCGCCAAACGTGTTCGCGGCAATCTCCACAGGGGCCATTTTGCCGGTTGCGACCACGTCTCGCTGGCCGATCCAACGCAAGGGTTGATAGCCTTGATCGCGCGTGAGGATCAGATCGCCCACTTCCAAGACTTCTACGGGCATCTTGCCATGTGCCGTTTCAATCAGGGTTCCCGCGACAAAGCAGGGCACCATGTTGAGAAGAACGAACCCTGTGTCAGACTCGCCCATGGAGCTTTCAATCGCGTAGGTAAAATTGACGTCCTCAACGTCCCCGTCGCCAACAACAGTGAGTGTGCCATCCGCGTTTAGCTCAACTGTCTGGCCAGTCCCGAGGGTAATAATGCTACCAACAACAACCGACTGCCCGTTGATATGTGTCACCGTCAGCGTGCCGCCGGTGGTGTTCGTATCATTGGCCAGCACATTAATTGTTTTCGAACCAGTAGGATTGATGTTTGCGCTGTCATCATTTGCAAGCAACGCGGATTGGATCGAGTCCGCCGCAATCAATAAGTTGGAATCGTAACTGCTATCCGCAACATCCGCGACGCCGATCTTGATCGAATTCGTGCCCGAGTTGATCGGAATGGTCATCGTCATTGTGACGGTGAAACCATCCATTTCGGTGTTGTAATCATCGCTGGTGTTGTTGATGAATAGGTTGCTGTTATCGCTTGCGTTCAAGTTGCCGGGATCAGCGTCTCCGTTGCCAACTGTCAGGTTGACTTGGGAACCGTTAATCCAGACGCCGACCATATCCTGAAAAAGCGAATTCACATATTCGGGGTACTCTTCGGATGCGAAAACGAACTGCATCGTGATGAAGCCAGCAGTTGGCGACGTAAAGTCCACCTCAAGAAAAGACGCGTCATAGGTGTTTGCACCTGCAGCTGCGTTGAAATCTGAATCGTTGTTAACCCCAGAGGTGTTCGTCGAAGTATTCGTCACGCGGTTTGGATCGCCATTGCTTTGTGTGAAACGGTCCGCGCGACCTGTGGATAGGATAACCCCTGTGTCACCTGGTGTTGCATCGGGGGACAAGGCGTCGCCGTTCGAATATATTGCCGAACTGCGATTATCGCCTGAATAGCTCGCGCCTGTGACGGTCACACCGCTGCCAAAGATGGCATTAGCCATCGCTAACGCGGATGCGCTTGTGTTGTAACCTAGCTCTGCGCCGGTTGCTGGCATGCCTCAATACCTTTCGTATTGAGACAGTTCAAACTGCGTCACGCCCGCACTTTTGCAGGTCATTTTTGGGTGGCCACGTTGGACCTGTACTGCTGTTTGCCCTGCCTCGGGTCAATTTATTAACGAAACGCTAACATGGACCTCTGGCACACAGGAACAGTTTTATCAGCAATCTGGGGATGTATGTCAGCGAGGCGTCCCATTTTGGTCACAATTCTTTCAACCAATTGCATCACTTAGCGCAGGGCGGTAGCAAGGTTCCACCACGCAAGCCCCATAGGATATGCTTATGCAGCCCATTGATCCCGTCAAACTTACCGCCGATCTCGTCCGTTGTCCGTCGGTGACGCCCGAAGAAGGCGGTGCTTTGATTCTTCTGCAAAAGTTGTTGGATGATGCAGGTTTTGAGTGTTCGCGCGTTGATCGTGCTGGCATTTCCAACCTTTTTGCGCGTTGGGGCATTAAAGGCGCGGTGAAGACCTTCGGCTTTAATGGGCACACGGACGTTGTGCCGATTGGCGATCAAACAGCATGGATGCACGGGCCGTTCAGTGCGGATATCGTCGATGGCATAATGTACGGGCGAGGCACGACCGACATGAAGGCTGGCGTTGCTGCTTTTGCAGCCGCTGCGATTGATTTCGTCGCAACGACACCACCAGACGGCGCGGTGATCTTGACGATTACCGGCGATGAAGAGGGCGATGCGCTCGATGGTACGACCGCCCTGCTCGACTATATGGAGCGTGAAAACGAACGGATGAGCGTATGTTTGGTCGGGGAGCCAACCTGCCCGAATGAGATGGGTGAAATGATGAAAATCGGTCGTCGTGGTTCGCTGACCTGCTGGTTTGAGGTCACGGGAAAACAAGGCCATTCCGCCTATCCACACCGCGCCAAAAATCCTTTGCCTGCACTCGCGCGCCTGATGGACCGTCTTGCCGGCCATGAGCTGGATCAAGGTACAGATCACTTCGATGCCTCCACCCTCGCGGTTGTCACGATCGACACCGGCAACCCTGCGACCAATGTGATCCCCGCCAATTGCCGCGCCACCGTGAACATCCGCTTCAATGATCTTCATTCCGGTGCGAGCCTGTCCGAGTGGCTTCAAGTCGAAGCTGACAAAGTCGCGTCCGAGTTCGACATGCCCATCACCCTCAAAATCAAAATCAGCGGTGAAAGCTTTATCACGCCACCCGGTCCGCTTTCCGATCTTATCGCCAAATCTGTCGAAGCAGAGACAGGCGTAACCCCCGAAATGTCCACCACAGGCGGCACATCTGATGCTCGCTTCGTGAAAAACCATTGCCCTGTTGTGGAGTTCGGTCTCGTTGGTAAAACCATGCATCAAGTCGATGAGAATGTCCCAATCGAGCAAATCGCACAGCTCAAAAGCATTTACTTACGCATCCTGAAAGACTACTTCGCATGAATGTCGTCCAGACGACTGACATTGTTACGTGTCAGCTCATCCGTAAAATTGTCTTCACCGATGAACAAGGTGTGAGCACTGAGGATGAAGTCGATGGGATGGACGAACACTCCGTCCATTTCCTGTCCTACGTAGAGGACAAAGCAGTTGGTACAGCCCGTGTGTTTATTACAAATGGCTCCGCCAAAATTGGCCGCGTTTGCGTCTTGAAAGACGCGCGTGGGACCTATCAAGGCCAAGCTTTAATCCAAGCCTGTCTCGAATGGGCGCGCGCAGAAAGCCATCCGCGCGCAGTTCTTGGCGCACAGCTTGACGCGCTCAGGTTCTACGAAGGGTTCGGTTTCAAAGCTTACGGCGACGTCTTCAACGACGCAGGCATCGATCACCGTATGATGGAACTTTTTCTATGAGGGCCAAGCTGGTCGTCATGGTGAAAGAGCCCCATCCTGGTCGTGTGAAAACGCGCCTGGGTCGGGACATCGACCTTACCGCTTCCGCATGGTGGTTTCGTCATCAGGTCGGCGCTTTGTTGCGCCGGATCGAGGACCCCCGCTGGGACACAATCCTCGCCGTCGCCCCTGATGTTGAGGGCCTCACCAGCCGCATTTGGCCCGCCCATCTCCCTCGTGTCGCGCAAGGTCGCGGTGATCTTGGTCACCGCATGTCCCGCCTTTTGCGAGGTCTTCCCAATGGCCTCGTCTGCATCATTGGTGCCGATATTCCCGACATCACGCGCCCCCGCATCGCAGAAGCTTTCAACGCGCTGGGCAATCATGAAGCGGTCTTTGGCCCCGCGCCGGATGGTGGTTATTGGCTCATCGGGATGAAGCGTGCACGCCCCCCACGCGCCGATATCCTCACCGATGTGCGTTGGTCTTCCGAGCACGCCCTAACGGATAGCGCGCGCTCTCTAGGGGATGTGAGCATCGCCTATGTCGCGACCTTGCGTGATGTGGATACGGTGGATGATCTAATAGCTATGTGATCAAGGCTGTATTTCTGGCAGTAAAATAGTTCTTAGTAGTTAACGGACAGGGTTCCCTGAAGGACTCCTGTCCGTTAACATTCGCTAAAGGCTAATTTTTAGTGGAGTCTCCCATGTCATTGGAGCAAACAATTAATTCTCAGAAATTTGATTTTACAGGCAGTGCGAAAGAATGGTTCGGTATTTGGATCGTCAATCTTTTGCTGTCGATTATTACAATCGGCATTTATTCCGCTTGGGCGAAAGTGCGTGCGAAGAAATACTTTTATAACAACACGCATATGGAAGGACGCAACTTCGATTACCATGCAACCGGCGGTCAAATCCTAAAAGGTCGCTTGATCGTAATTGCTGCGATTGTTGTCTTTCAAATCATCGTGACGCTGATGCCAATTCTTGGCTTAATCTTACTGCTTGGTTTGATCGTGCTTTACCCATGGCTTTTGACGCGAGCGCTGATGTTTAATGCGGGTATGTCTACTTACTCTAACGTGCGTTTCCGCTTCGTGGGGACGACCACACGTGCTTTTGTGGTTTTTGTTGTCTACCCGATCTTGTGCCTATTGACGCTCTACACAACGGCACCAATCTTGGATCGCACAGTGAAAAAGTTCTCGATCAACAACCACCATCTTGGGACGGCTGCCTTTGACATGGACGCACCGATTTCTGCATTTTACAAAGCGGCTGGAGTTGCGGTGCTTTGGATCGTCGCGGTATTTCTCGTTGGTGCGCTGACGATGGGCTTCAGCCTGACGGCGCTTGGCGGAGCTGCGATAGAAATGGACAATGATCCGAATGCGGCGGTCGGCGCTATTGCGATATTCTACCTAGTATTCTTCATCGGCTTCATCCCGGCAGCGGTGATTTATCAAGCGATGACGCGCAACGCGATCTACAACGGCACCACATTGGACGGCGGTCATTGTCTCACCTCTAACGTAAGTGCGCCGCAACTTTTCTGGATCGCGATTTCCAATTTGGTCGTCGTGGTTTGCACGCTGGGTTTGATGTTGCCTTGGGCACAAATTCGCATCGCCCGATATCTTGCGGATCATACAGGTGTCGTTCTTGGCAGCTCTGTCGATGACTTCATCGGGACGCAACAGGAAGAAATGAGCGCACTCGGGGATGCCTATTCCGATATCGAAGGCATTGATCTCGGCCTGCCCATCTAGGGTGGTTTTGGTGACTGCGTCCTTTTCTTTGGAAGGGTTTGTCTACCTTCTGGGCGCGTCCCGGCGGCGGGATGCGCGGTTGGAGTGTGCCGATCATGAGGGCGTGACATGGGTGCGCGTCCTCAACCTAAGCCATGATGAGGAAGAGGAAGAAGAATTTGCGCGCAGCCCTCTCAGCGAGGTGCACATTGATGCGGCCTTGGGGCGGACTGCGCGCAAGCTTATCTTCGAAGACGGCACCGTGTTCGAGACTAGCGATCACGCCGGGTTTTCACAACTGGACGCCGGAAGCCGTGGTGCGCGTTTGCACCAGCTTGAACGATTTGGCCCGCATCTTGTAGCGTTTTCCATAGCCTGTTTGGCAGCTGCGTATGTGTTGTGGCGCTTTGGTTTGGATATTTTGGCAGCGCTCGCGGTTGCGATGACCCCAAGCGTCGTGGTGGAACAGATTGATCGCGGTACGTTGCAAACGATTGACTACGTTATGGCGGACCCAACTGGACTGTCACAAGAGGCCCAGACGCGCGCGCGTATGATTTACGAACAGGTCATCTCGGCCTTACCTGAACAGGAACGCGAGGGGCGAAAATTCACCGTTTTGTTCCGTGATATGCCATCTGTTGGCCCGAACGCATTCGCGTTGCCGGGTGGGACTATGGTGCTCACGGATGACTTGGTGCAAAACTTTGCAAACGACAATTTGCTTGCGGGTATTCTGGGCCATGAAATTGGACATGTTGTCGGAGACCATGGGTTGCGGCGGCTGTATCGTTCGCTTGGGGCGTATATTCTTGTCGCGCTTTTGGCTGGTGAAACCGGGCCGCTGATGGAAGATATCCTGCTGGAGGGCAACGCGCTTTTGTCGCTGTCCTATAGTCGCAAGCAAGAAACTGCAGCGGACAAATTCGGTGTGGCCTTGTCATATAAAGCGGGGTTTGATCCCAAGGGTCTCAAGTCGTTTTTTGAAAAGATTTCAGAAACAACGGGCGACGCGCCGCAATGGATGTCGAGCCACCCAAGTCACGGAAATCGTATCGAGGCGATTGATGGTTTCATCGATGCTTTGCCCGCGCGTTAGGATTTGCGTTTAGTTCGTTCGCATTAGCGTGTAGGGCCTATCAGTATGAATAAATTACCCACCAAAGCCGCGATCTTGCAATGGATCATCGACAACCCGACCCAGACCGCCAAACGCGATATCGCGAAGGCGTTTGGTATCAAGGGGGCCAAGCGGATTGATCTCAAGCGCATCTTGAAAGAGCTTGAAGCAGAAGGGCATTTGACCAAGCGCAAAAAGACGTTTCGCGATCCTGATAGCCTGCCGCCTGTATCTGTCTTGCAAGTTCTTGGCCCCGATAGCGATGGCGATCTTACAGCCAAAGCGATGGAGTGGGAGGGTACAGGCCCAGAACCTGAAATACTGATCATCCCCAAACAAGGCGACAAAGCGCTGGGCGCGGGCGATCGCATCTTGGCGCGCGTGAACAAGATCAAAGGCGCAGGAAACCTTTATGAAGCCCGCCTTATTCGTCACATTGGCGCGAACCCTGAACGTATCCTTGGCGTGTTTCGCCAAGGCCATGAAGGTGGGCGCATTCTACCCATCGACAAAGGTGCTGCCAAAGAATGGGAGGTGCCAGCAGGCGCTGCAGGCGGTGCCAAAGATGGCGAATTGATTGAAGCCGAGTTGACGGGCACGAAGGCTCGCATGGGCCTACCGCGTGCGCAGATTGTTGCGCGCCTTGGCGATCCGACTGCGCCCAAAGCCGTGTCGCTGATCGCAATCCATCAGCACGGCATCCCCGATCATTTCCCCGATGAAGTGATCGCAGAAGCGGATGCAAAAACCCCCGCTGGTTTAGACGGACGCACCGATCTGCGCGATGTACCGCTGGTTACCATCGACCCTTCCGATGCGCGCGATCACGATGATGCCTGCTATGCAGAACCCGATATGGACTCAGCCAATAAAGGCGGTCACAGCCTGTGGGTTGCGATTGCCGATGTCGCTCACTACGTGACACCGGGATCCGAGTTGGACGTAGAAGCGCGCAATCGCGGCAACTCCAGCTATTTCCCGGATCGCGTTGTGCCGATGCTGCCAGATCGCCTGTCTGGTGATCTGTGTTCCCTCCATGAGGGCGTTTCGCGCGCCTGTATTGCGGTACGCATTGTCATTGATGCTGATGGCCAGAAGCTATCCCATGAATTTTTGCGTGGCCTGATGAAGTCCCCAGCCTCACTGAATTATACCGAGGTTCAGCAGGCAATGGACGGCAATCCGAATGAAAAAACAGAACCGTTTGTCAGCCCGGTTCTGCGCCCGCTCTACGCCGCTTACGGTGCTTTGAAAAAGGCGCGGGCGCTGCGTCAGCCGCTGGAACTGGATCTGCCCGAACGCAAGATCATTTTGGACGACGAAGGTAAAGTCACGTCTGTTGCCTTTGCAGAGCGCTTTGATGCGCATCGCCTAATCGAAGAATTTATGGTACTTGCCAATGTCTGCGCAGCGGAAACTTTGATCGAAAAGAAGCAGCCGCTTTTGTTTCGCGTGCACGAAGAACCCTCTCAGGAAAAGCTGAACGCTTTGCGCGAAACGGCGCAAAGCGCGGGTTTGAACATGGCGAAGGGGCAGGTCTTGCAGACCAAGCACCTCAACCAGCTTTTGCGCCAAGCAGCCGATACGGACGAGGCAGAGCTGATCAATATTTCAACCCTCCGCTCCATGACGCAAGCGTATTATTCCCCCGAGAATTTTGGTCACTTCGGCCTCGCGCTACGCAATTACGGGCATTTCACCTCGCCCATTCGTCGCTATGCGGACCTGATTGTGCACCGTGCTTTGGTCACCGCGCATGGTTGGGGCAAAGATGGCCTGACGCAAAAGGATGCGGATGGTCTGAAAGAAACGGGCGAACATATTTCCCAAACCGAACGTCGCTCTATGATGGCGGAACGCGACACGACGGACCGCTATCTGGCCGCGTTCTTAAGCGAATATGTGGGCGAAGAACTGGGTGGGCGCATCAGCGGTGTCGTCAAATTTGGTGTCTTTGTGAAACTTGACGCGACGGGGGCCGATGGGCTTGTGCCTGTCCGCTCTTTGGGGCGCGAGTTCTTTCATTTCGATGCAGATAGCTCCACACTTATGGGGTCCGATTCAGGCTTTATGATCGGGCTTGGTCAACGCGTTACCGTCAAACTGGCCTCGACCACACCGCAAACGGGTGGAGTCGAGTTGGAGATGCTGACGATTGACGGTCAAGCCTTGCCCAAAGGTGGCGGCGGTGGTCATCGTGGTCGCGGCAAACCCGTCCGGCGCAAAGAGAAAACCTCCAAACGCAAGACTGATAATGTGAAGCGCAAGGTTAAGCGGCAACGCTAAGTTTGACCGGTTGCGCGCCCGGATAGATCGCGTCGCTTACACGGACGACATAGGCGGGTAATCCGTCCCAGCTACGCAAAAGGCAGCGTGCTGCGGTTTCGACGGGCAAATTGAGGATCATATCAAGGACAGGCGCAATGGCTGCATCCGCCGCAGTGGGTGCGTCACCAAACAGAAAAGCGGATTCGCCCAACTGGGCTGAAAGCGCAACTAGATCACGCTTCATATGCTCTACACGCTCGCTTTCGGAAAACTGCGCCGTGCCCTGCGCCATCATTTTCGAACGGATGCCTTTGCGAAGGTTGCGGGTCAAAGGCCCACGAATAAGCCAAGGGATCGCCTTGAAAAACTCGGCGCGGGTGTGCTCCCAACTGGCATCCACAAGCCAGCGATCATGCACAAGAATATTGTAAAGCCCCGCTTCCGTCATCTGCACCAACGCATGCGCTTGGGCCTTTTCAAGTTCACTCAGACCTGCGTTGAAATCGACACCCTTCGCTTCAAGATGCATTTGAATGTGTGCGCTATCTGGGATCAATTGATCGCCGTCTTTCAGAACGGGCAAACGGCTCAGCGGCATTTTGCGAGGGTCGTGCATATACTCTGGCTGCCAGTTCAGACCCAACATTTGCAGCAAGCACATGGCTTTGACGCAGTAGGGGCTATGGCTTGGCGCGCCGAAACTGCCGGGAAATGTGAGTAGGGTAAGCATGATGTGATCTCCTATGTTTCTGAAGACCTTGCTAACGTATGCTGCTGACAGTTATTGTCAGTAAGCCTCTCAAGAAGAAGTTTATGTCCCGCACCACCCGCCTGTTTCAGCTAATGCAAGCCATGCGCCAAGCCGCGCCGCCTGTTCTCGCACAAAGTCTGGCGCGGGACATGGATGTGTCGCTGCGCACGATTTACCGCGATATCGATAGTTTACGTTTACTCGGCGCGGTGATCGATGGGGAGGCTGGCTATGGCTACACGCTTATCGAGGACGCGACTTTACCGCCCTTAGGGTTTGATGATGAAGAAATTGAAGCCTTTGTGCTTGGATTGCGCGAAGTCGGGCAAACAGGTGATCCTTCGCTAGCACAGGCAGACGGTCGTGCCTTGAGTAAGTTCAAGGGCAGATTATCGCCGAGCCAAGCGCATGGTTTGGAACATGCAGTTCTCTCTGCGCGTCACTTTCGTGAGGGCCCCAAACCAGGCGTTGATCCGCGCGCGCTGCGACAGGCAGCATGGGCCGAAATGCGCATCACCTTTGCTTATATGGACAAAGAAGGTGCTGCGAGCGAACGCAGCGTTGATCCTTTGGGAATAACGGCCATTGATAACGCGCATTGTCTGCTGGCCTATTGTCACTTGCGTCAGGACTATCACTCGTTTCGATTGGATCGCATGCGTGATCTTGTGGTGAGCGAGGATAGTTTTCGCCCAAACCGCGTGCCGATGTTGCGAGAATTCATCGAACGTATCCGCAATGATCCCTTTGCGTCGGCGAATACCCGCACTCTGTTCTCCTGATTTATTTTGTATTGGAAGTAATCGCGCTACCGTGAACGGAAATGGTTTGAAAAGGTAAACCTATGCGCGTTCAATTTTTTGTATTCTGTGCGATGACGTCCCTTTCTGGCTTGGCTTTAGCGGAGAGCGTCGAGACCACTGTTCGCCCCGAAAGCCGCCCGAACGCATATGCAGTGACGGCAGAGCAAACGGCCAAGCTCACCTCCAAGATCCGCCCCAACGCGCGCCCAAACGTGACTAAGAAGGAACGCGCCGTGACGCCTGAAGCCATTCTTGCTGCCACGTCAAATGTAGGTTTCAAGCGTTGGATATCAGCTTTTCGAGGACGCGCGTTAAGCGCCGGGATAAGCCCTGCGGCCTTTGATCAGTCCTTCCGTGATGTCGTTTACCTGCCCAAAGTGATCGAGCGGGACCGCAATCAATCAGAATTTACTAAAACGATTTGGGACTACCTTGATAGCGCAGCCTCGGACAGACGCATCGCAAATGGCAAAGCCGCACTTGAGACACACCGTGCCAAGCTGGACGCGATCGAGGCGAAATATGGCGTGGAGAAAGAGGTTGTTGTTGCGGTTTGGGGCCTAGAGAGTGCCTATGGCGAATTTCGCGGTGACACGCCCATCGTCTCGGCGCTGGCGACCTTGTCATATGACGGACGTCGTGGACGCTTCTTTGAAAGCCAATTAATCGCCGCGCTGAAAATCCTTCAATCGGGTGATACAACGCCGAAAAACATGACAGGCAGCTGGGCCGGTGCGATGGGACACACGCAGTTTATTCCAACGTCCTATCTGGATCATGCGGTTGATTTCACAGGCGATGGGCGGCGCGATATTTGGGCGAATGATCCGTCAGATGCATTGGCATCAACGGCTGCGTACCTGAGCAAATTTGGGTGGCAAACTGGGCAACCTTGGGGCGTTGAGGTTACGTTGCCCAACGGATTCAACTATGATCTGGCGAACCGTAAGATCAAACGCGCACCGGCTGATTGGGCCGGTTTGGGCGTGCTTGACGTCGATGGAAAGCCTGTACCTGATCATGGCGTTGGGGCAATTCTATTGCCCGCAGGCGCGCGTGGAGCTGTGTTTATGGTGTTTGACAATTTCAAAGTGATCGAGCGTTATAATGCGGCTGATGCGTATGTGATAGGTATTGGCCATCTGAGTGATCGCATTCGTGGCGCGGAACCGATCAAAGCGGAGTGGCCGCGTGAAGACCGTGCTTTGACTTATAAAGAACGGCAAAAAATGCAGCGACTGCTCACGGGGGCGGGGTTTAACACCAAAGGTGTTGATGGCAAGATTGGCCCAAATTCGATTGCTGCGATCAAAGGGTTTCAACGATCAGTTGGGATGATCCCCGACGGTTACGCGTCGCTAAAGCTGCTTGAACGTTTGGAATGAATACAAGGGCTGATGCCTCCAGCGGATATATTATAAGAGATAGGATGCTATCAGTACTGATTGGGTTCTGGACATTGCTCGCTCAGGTAGCATCGTTGCACAGTCTTTAGATCTTTCTTGGTCGGTTCAGAAAAGAGATGGCCGCCGCAAGGACTTAAGTCGAGCGTGTATCCTTGATTTGTTTGTTTCAAGAAAACGAGGACATTAGACGTTTGGCCGGCACCTGCGCACCATTCACCGAGGCAGTGTACTTGCAATGTGAGTGGCGTGTTGAATGGAGTTGTAAAGCCTGAGCGCGACAGCGCTTTGCCAGACAAACGCGCTTTGATTTTTATCAATTCAGGCGTGTGCCCTTGGTTCTCAAAATCGGGCTTAGGAAGCTTGTTTTTGTTAAAAGACAGCTTGCCAGTCACGGCGACATATCCATCTTCGGACCCGTCAATTTCCGCAAGTGCTTCGGGCAGACCATAGGGTAAGCAAGACAGTGCATGCAGTGGAGCCGCGATTAGAAGTGCGGTGCAAATTCCTCCAAGACGCTGGAATAAACGTCGCGTTTGAAGGGCACGATATTGGCGACCAATTGATCCGCAGGCGTCCAACGCCATTCGGAGAACTCGGGGATCTCCGTGTCGATGTTGATGTCTGCGTCGCTGCCGTGAAACTTCATGAGGAACCATTTTTGCTCCTGCCCTTTGTAGCGCCCTTTCCAGAGTTTTGGCACAAGCGCGTGAGGCAAGTCATAGGGAAACCAGCTTTTTGTTTCCCTGATCACTGTTACAAGGTTTGGCGTGACGCCTGTTTCCTCTTCCAACTCGCGCAGAGCTGCAACGCCCGCTTCTTCGCCTTTGTCGATCCCGCCCTGCGGCATTTGCCAAGCGTTCGCGCTGCTATCGAGACGCTGGGCTGTAAAAATTTCGCCAGCCTCGTTCACTAGCATAATACCGACGCAAGGGCGGTAAGGGAGGGCGTTGATTTGCTCGGGTGTCATCGTGGACCTTTCGGCGTATGCACTGGCCCTTGTGTATCTGTTGGCGAGGCTTTGTACTAGGGGAATCACAGAACGGGATCAGCGCAATGGCAAAGATAATTAACGAGCGTATGACAGCGCAGATTGAGGGTGATTTTGTCTTTTTTCTCATTGGGTTGAAGGTGAACGTGTGGTGGAAGATCCACAAATGGCTGCCCTTGCTGAAAACCATGCCTGCGATGCTGAAAGAGCTGGACGCCTTGCCGGCTCAGGAGACGGGCTTTCTAGGGTATACCTCCGGTGGTGCGGTGCTGAGCGTGCAGTATTGGCGCAGTTTTGCCCATCTCGAAGCTTACGCAAAATCGCAAGAGCACGCGTACTTTCCGGTATGGCGTGCGTTCAACAAACGTATGAAGCATAGCCGCGGTGACGTCGGCATTTTGCACTAAACCTATCTGGTGCGCGCGGGTGAGTATGAAAACGTGTATTCTGGTATGCCGCCCCACGGGCTAGGGCGCGTTGCTGATTTGGTAACTGCTGAGGGCGCGCGCAGTGATGCGCGCGGGCGTTTGAAAGATAACGCTTAGCGGCACTTTGCGGCGGTGATAAACTCACCAAAACTTTCGCACCACACGACGATGCTTGTGTAAGCGCCAACGTCGATATCGTCAGGGACAGTTTACAAGAATCCACCGAATGTTTTGACCGGACCAACGCGGCGCGCTTAGTCTTTGAGGGCTTCAAATCCGGCTCATCTTTGACAAACTCATTGGTGAGGTAGACAAAATAGTCTGGGCTGGGGCGAGCTTACCTTGGTGCACGATCTCATCTTTGCTGACGCTAATCGTACCTTCACCCCAATGTAGAAAGTTGCTGCCCTTCAAATCGCGCGTTAGCTCTGCGGTAAAGAGGGCGCTTTGCGCTTTCTCTTCCAGCATTGCGGCATCAGGACTGCTAGGGGCTGTGAGAATAGGCAAAAGATAGATCCCGAGCGCAAAGCCGATACCAACTGCGATGGCGTGTGTGGTTAGAAACGTGATGAGGCGGCGCATATGCAGGACCTTTTCTTGCTTAGTTTACGGATGATGATTTGCTGAGATTGAGGAAAAGCAGTGCAATCGCAGACGGTACGAACTGGGGTAAACCGGATTTTATGGCAACTCGTATGCTCGCAACGACCCCTGCGACGAGAACGAAACCTAAAAAGCAGTTTGCTATGTGCCTTTGCCATTTAGGATCTTTGATAAAGAGCGCTCAGTCGAGGCCAAAGGCAAGGAAGGCGTTATAGATGCCTTGGTTCGCAGCAAGTTGGGTTGTTTGTTCAAATAGATCTGTTGGAAGCATGTCGAAAATACCAGGGCCAACTGTCGTCCAGGCAAAGATTTCAAACCAAGTTATGTAGATGTGAAGCAAGGCCAAGAGGCCAGTTAGCACCAGGGCGACAGTCTTCAGTGGAATCTCCAAGTATTTGCGTAGAGCTTACAAGAGGTTACCTTAAAAGCAAAAGGGCAGCTCTATTCAGAACTGCCCCTGTTGGATTTGAATTCGCGTTTGCTTACTTGTCCGGACCCAGCGCGCTGAGGCCTTTGAGGATATCAATCGCATAGGCCAATTGGTAATCGTCCTCACGCAATTGCGCCGCCGTTTCGGCCTTCTCACGGTCCGCTTCGATTTGACGGATCTCATCTTCTGTCAGGCTGTCGTTGTCCAAAGAACCGCGCAGATCGGATTCAGAACGGTTGCGGCGGGAAATGCTTTCTTCCTCTGCCTCATTCTCTGCTTCGGGCGCACGGCGGGGCTGCTCTACGATGATGTCAGGGGAGACACCCAAGGCTTGGATTGATCGGCCCGATGGCGTGTAATACCGCGCTGTCGTCAGACGCATAGCCCCGTTGGAGCGCAAAGGCATAACCGTTTGCACAGAGCCTTTGCCGAAGCTTTTGGTGCCAATCACAATCGCGCGGCGGTGGTCTTGCAACGCACCCGCGACGATTTCGGACGCGGACGCAGAGCCTCCGTTGATAAGAACAACAACAGGTTTGCCCATCGCTAGATCACCCGGTGTTGCATTGAAACGATCGCCATCCGCTGGATCGCGGCCACGGGTCGAAACGATCTCACCCTTCTCAAGAAACGCATCAGAGACACGGATCGCTTGGGTCAACAAACCGCCGGGGTTGTTACGCAGGTCAATGACAAAGCCGTTGACATTGTCCATACCGCCCAGCTCTTCAACTTCTTTGGCGAGCTTCTCTTCAAGGTTGGGCGTTGTCTGGTCGTTGAACGTTGTGACACGCAGAACGACGGTTTGACCTTCCGTACGCGAACGCACGGCTGTGAGCTTGATCGTATCGCGAATGATCGACACGTCAAACGGCTCTGCTTCGCCTTCACGTACGATTGTCACGATGATCTCAGACCCAACGGGGCCACGCATCATCTCAACCGCACCATCCAGCGCGAGACCAAGAATGCTTTCTCCGTCAACGTGGGTAATGAAATCACCGGCTTCGATACCAGCTTCATCAGCAGGGGTGCCATCGATGGGGGAGACGACTTTAACAAAGCCCTCTTCCTGCGTGACCTCGATACCAAGACCGCCAAATTCGCCACGCGTTTGTACACGCATATCGTTGGCATCGTCTGGTGACAGATAGGAAGAATGCGGATCAAGCGAGGTAAGCATGCCATTGATGGCGGCTTCGATCAGATCGCCTTCATCGACGTCCTCAACATATTGCGCGCGGATACGTTCAAAGATGTCGCCAAACAGATCAAGCTGTTCATAGACATTTACCTTTTTGTCCGCTTCTTGGGCCAATAGCGGGGCAGCGACTTGGGTGGTCAGGACGATCCCGGCCAATGTGCCCCCGACTGCGGCCATGATAAACTTTTTCATGTGCTCATTCCTTGCTTGCCTTGAACCAACTCAGTGGGTCCACGGAATTATTGTTTTCTCTTACATCTATGTAGAGCGTTTCTGAGCGGGTGTTTCCAGCCCCTTCACTCCCTTGTGACGATATCTGGTCCAATTGCGCGGTATTTCCACCCATTAAGCCGACCGGAAAGCCTGCGGGCAAAACTTGGCCGATCTCCCCGTAGAGCGTTTCGAGTCCTGTGAGGACGAATAAGAGGTTCGCTTGGGGTTCCAAAATCACGACATTGCCAAGATCAAGGAGCGGTCCATGATATCGAATGGTCGCTGTTGTGGGCGTCGTCACCAAAGAACGCGGGCGCGCAGCGACAAGGATGCCGGGGCGCTTGATACCCGATGCATCGGCTTCGCCTGCGCGGCGCAGAACCACGCCCTCAACGGGCAAAGGCAGTGATCCCTTAAGCGTGCCAATATCAGGCAAAGGGCCAAGGGCTTCAGAGGTTGTAATCTTACTCAAGCCGCCTGCAAACGCATCAAGCGTTTTGGTCGAACTAATCAGGATCGCGGTGCGCACCGGATCTTCGACAAACATTTTTGGTAGGTCTTTGCGATCTGCCATAGCTTGGCTCAACGCGGCGCGCGCGTCTTGAACGCCCATAAGAGCCGTGCGCAACTCATTCGTCGCGGTTTCCTGCAAGGATCGCAACAGCGCCATTTCTTCCACATCGCGTCGTAACGCATTCGCACGGGCTGTCAGCGCAGGCGTCATTTCCGCGACCAGCATTCCAGAGCGCACGGCACCCGCAGGCCCGTCAGGATGCGCCAGCAGCACAGGCGCGGGCGCGCGCGAGATCGTTTGCAACACGCCCAGTAGTTCAGCAACTTCACCGTCGCGAGCAGCAAGCTGACGGCTCAGCACGTTTTCGCGCGTTGATGCAAGGCGTAGTCCTTCACGCATTGCATCAAGACCCGTCTCAAACGCTTGCACTGTCGAGGTCAAGGCCTTCACACGATCACGCGCGGATTTGGCGGTTTGCAACTGACTTGAAGCCGCGCGCAAACGATCCGCTGCGGCCTGCGCTGTCGCCCCTGGATTGTCTTGCGTTACCGCCGGAGTGGCGAACGCAAAAGCAATCAAAAGGGCGCGCAGGATATGCATTATTTGATCAAGCTTTCACCAGTCATGTCGCTGGGTTGCTCTAGTGTCATGAGTTGAAGCAATGTTGGCGCAAGATCGGAGAGACGACCGTTGCGGAGTTTTGCATCCTTGGGGCCACCAACCAGTGCCACAGGCACAGGGTTCGTTGTATGCGCCGTATGTGGTCCGCCTGTTTCAGGGTCTAACATCTGTTCGCAATTGCCGTGATCCGCGGTAACTATCATCGCGCCTCCAGCGCTCTTCAACGCTTCAAGCACGCGTCCAAGTCCTTGATCCACCGCCTCGCAAGCTTTGATTGCTGCATCTAGATCACCCGTGTGCCCAACCATGTCCGGGTTGGCATAGTTAGTGATGATTATATCGTAACCGTCGTTGATGGCGCCGACAAACGCGTCAGTGACTTCACCAGCACTCATTTCTGGCTGCATGTCGTAGGTCGCGACCTTGGGCGAAGGGGCCATGTAACGATCTTCCCCTTGCTCAGGAACCTCGACGCCGCCATTCAAGAAGAAGGTGACATGTGGATATTTTTCTGTTTCGGCGCAGCGGAATTGGCGTAGCCGGTGTTTCGCGACCCATGCGCCCAAAGTGTTTGGGATGTCGCGCGGTGGGAAGACTGTGTCGAGGTAGGCGTTATGTGCCTTGGAATATTCGACCATCCCGAGGGCCGTGGCCCAGTCTGGGCGCGTGCCAGTTGTGAAGGCGTCAAACACTGGATCAGCAAGCGCTGCTAAGATCTCGCGCGCACGATCTGCACGGAAGTTAAGGCAGAACAGACCATCCCCATCGCGCGCACCCGCATAATCGTCAATCACTGTTGCTTCAATGAACTCATCCGTGATGTCGTTCGCATACGCGGCGTCTATGGTGCTTTTAGCGTTTGGCTGTGCAGCACCTTGTGCGTTCACCATCGCATGGAACGCAGTGCTCACACGTTCCCAACGGTTGTCTCGATCCAGCGCATAGTAGCGTCCGCAAACGGTGGCGATCTTGACACCAGCGGGCAAAGCGCTCTCAATCTTTTCAAGATAGCCATGCGCAGAAGACGGCGCAACATCGCGGCCATCCGTGATCAAATGTAGCGCAACGGGCACGCCCGCCTTGGCGATCACGTCGAATGAGGCGATCATGTGCGTCAGCATCCCATGCACGCCCCCGTCAGATAGCAAGCCCATCACATGTGCTGTGCCGCCGCTCGCCTTCATCTTGCCAATAAACTCAACCAAGGCCTCCGCCTCAAAATAGCTACCATTCTCAACCGCAAGATCGATCTGCCCAAGATCCATAGCAACAACGCGCCCAGCGCCGATATTCGTGTGACCCACTTCCGAATTACCCATCTGTCCGCTTGGCAAACCGGCATCAGGACCATGCGTGATCAACTGGGCAGAAGGGCCGTCGCGCATAATGCGATCGAAGTTGGGGGTGTTTGCCAAAGCAGGCGCATTGGCAGCCGTGTCATCAGACAACCCCCAACCATCAAGAATGCACAAAACGACAGGTTTGGGGATGCTCATTTCAGGCTCTCTCTTTGGCTTTTGTGTCTTCTACGAAAAGCAGCGCGGCAAGGCAAAGCTAAACGCGGTGATATGGTGATCCTGAGAGGATTGATGCCGCTCGGTAGAGTTGCTCGGCCAGCATCACACGGGCCAGCATGTGGGGCCAGACCATCGATCCAAAGCTAAGTTTGAAATCAGCACGTCCGCGAAGTTCAGGATCAATCCCGTCAGCACCACCAATGATCAATGCCAAATCAGAACGCCCCGCATCGCGCCAATCGCCAAGTTTGTATGCAAACTTGGGAGAGGTCATCACCGTGCCGCGCTCATCCATCGCGCAGATCACGGCACCTTTGGGAATGATGCGATCTAGCAGAACTGCTTCCGCGCTCATCCCAAGGTTCTTTTTGTCCTCGACCTCTAGAACAGACAAAGGGCCGAGACCAAGACCCCGACCCGTACGATCAAACCGCGTTTGATAGTCGTCAAAAAGCACTTTCTCTGGCCCCGCGCGCATACGCCCGACGGCACAGATGTGAACTTTCATGTTAGGAAATGGGGCGTGGCATAGGCTCTTCGCCGCCCATCCACATCTTTTCGATCTGATAAAACTCGCGCACTTCGGGTCGAAAGACGTGTACGATGATATCGCCCGTATCAACAAGCACCCAATCACCGCTGCCTTTGCCCTCAAGCTTGGAGGCACGGCCCAGCTCTTGCTTCATACGATCAGACAGCTTCTCGGAGATCGCCACAACCTGGCGTGTGGAGCGGCCGGAGCACACGATCATATAATCGCCAATCGCCGTTTTCCCGCGCAGATCAATCTTCACGACGTCTTCGGCTTTGTCTTCTTCAAGCGAGTTTAGGATAAAGGCCAGAAGCGCATCGCTGCTGGTGTCATCGGGGCCGGTCATTGTCGCGGACCCTTGATCAACGGCGCCTGCCGCATCGGTTTTAACAGACAGAACACTGCCCTCCAAAAAGACACACCGATTCTGCCCCGGTGCTGGGTTTTATGGGTGTAGCAGTGGTGTGCGGAAATCTCAAGTTGTGCAGGTGCAGCATTCGTTGGAGCAGGATTTGGAGCTCCTGATCGCCACGTAAGTCTGCTATGCGGACTTTCTAGACTTTGACGCTTTCTTTGCTAACGGCAGTTTTCAGAGTTTGTCGACCACGCGTTTGCTAGGGTCAGGACCCATTAACTGATTGAGATTGCCGCGCTGCCACGCTTCACGGTCCCCAGGATACTATGAGCAATTTGTATTGGTTGACTGAGGCGCGGATGCAGCGACTGGGGCCGTATTTTCCAAAGTGCCGAGGTCGGGCTCGTGTGGATGACCGTCGCGTTCTGAGTGGTATAATCTTCATCAATCGCAATGGTTTAAGGTGGTGTGACGCTCCCGCCGAGTATAGACCTCCTAAGGTTCTATATAATCCCCGGTCGCAAGTCGCGCAAAAAGATTGTCAAGAACGACAAGCGCCGCAACCGCATCGAAAGGATGTTTGGCAGGCTGAAAGACTGGCGACGTATCTCAACCCATTACGACAGATCCCCAACCGTCTTCTTCTCTGCAATTGCTCTCGCAGAAGCCGTCATCTTTTGGTTATAAGTCCTGACCCTAAGTGCTGCATTGAGCAGCGTTTCCTTATCATCGAGGAAAATCACGGTCTCGGGCCCTTAAACCGTGGTTTTTCTTACTGCATCGACGAATCTTTTGACGGTGTCTGAATTTCCGGATTTGCGGAATGCAACGTATAGTTCAATGAGGTTTTCGCATGGTTCAAACGGGACGAAGGAAACACCCGGCGGGGCGATATTCCTGACCCAGGCAGGTGCCAATGCAATTCCGAGTCCCTGAGCTACAAACTGCAACATTGTAGATTTATCAATTAACTCACAGACAATGTTTGGTTGAGCGCCAATTTTGCGAAAACCGTTCCACAACGCTTCGTGGAGGATTGGTCGGGCGTGTTTGGGATACCCGACGATTGGCTGGTTGGCGATATCGGACGCTGACAATGAGACAGAGCTTGAAAGAGGGTTTGTATTGGCAAGGACCACCAACACCGGCTGCCGATGAAGCAACTCACTAGATATAAAATCGTCTTGTTGAGGGGTGCGCACGAATGCCACATCAGTACGATGGCCAATCAACTCTTGGGAATGTTGTTCAGAAGACGAGGTTTCCAGTACTTGCACATGGACCTTTGGGTCCGTCCGACGAAACGCAAGGAGAGCTTTGGGCAGCAGCATTGATATCGCCTCATCTACCCCGCTCACACGGATGTGGCGTAGGTCAGACTCGGCGGTGTGGCGAACATTTGAGACCGCCCTTTCGATATCGGCAAGTATCCTTTTGGAATCCTGGACGAACTCTGACCCAGCTTGGGTCAGGCTAACCTGCCGTGTCGTTCTGAAAAACAGTCGCGCACCAAGTTCATGTTCCAACGCTGAGATCCGTTCAGAAAGAGCCGATTGGCTTAACCCCAAACGTTCGCCTGCTCGACGGAAGTGTAGCTCTTCCGCGACGGCGACGAAGCATTCCAGCTGTCTGATGTCCAATCTGTGTTTCCTTATTGGTCTACTTGTTGACGCTTACCCGCATTTCGCTATTCAATCCTGCCTCATAGTCTCGGATCGCATCTGCATGTTCCAATGTGTCCAGCGTATCATTGCGTCCTTGGATCAGCGCTGTTTGTGTAGCGTCGTCCATCTCGAATGGTGCGCTAATGTTACCAGTTGTGAGCCTGCGGCCATTAAGGTCGATTGTTATCTCGGTACCGTTGCCTGCGGCCTGCAAAAGCAAATCCCGCGTCTCTGGAGAGATAATCGGCAGTGCTAAACCATTCTTTCGCGCATTATCGTAGAATATTCCGGCGAAACTTGTTCCAATACAGGCATCAATACCAAGTTGGCGCATACCCCAGACAGCATGTTCCCGACTAGAACCACAGCCAAAATTGTCGCCGACAACCAGAATATTGGCCTTAGTCCAAGGTGTTTTGTTCAAGATAAATTCGGGTCGAGGACCCCCAGCATTATCAAAACGCAGATCTGCGAAAGTGCCATCCGCCAATCCTTCGCGGGTGATCGTGATTAGAAACCGCTTGGGCATAATCACGTCTGTGTCGACATTGGCCAGCGGTAAAGGTGCTGCAACCCCTTTGATCGTTTTAATCATCTTTTGGTCTTTCATGTGAAACCTCGCACATCTGCGAGATGCCCCGCGACAGCAGCCGCCGCGACCATTGCGGGTGACATAAGGTGCGTGCGTGCGCCGCGGCCCTGTCGGCCCTCAAAATTCCGGTTGGTTGATGAGGCGACGCGTTCACCATCCATCGCGATGTCGTCGTTCATCGCCAGACACATAGAACAGCCCGCCTCTGGTCGCCATTCAAAACCGGCGGCTTCGAAGATCGCGCGCAGACCTTCGGCTTCGGCTTTGATCCGCGTCATCGCAGAGCCGGGCACGACGATGGCTTCGATGCCCACCGCAACCCTCCGACCTTCGAGTATCTTGGCCGCCTCGCGCAGGTCTTCGATCCGGCTGTTCGTGCAAGACCCAATGAAGGCTGTGTCGATTTTAATCGACTGGGCTGATTGTCCCTCGGTTAGCCCCATGTACTTCAAAGAGCGATCCAAAGCGGCTTTGGCTTTCGGAGAGACATAGTCCGACGCAACAGGCACATTTGCAGTTATGGGTACCGATTGATCCGGGCTGGTGCCCCACGTAATTAACGGTTCGATGTCGCTGCCTGCAATCGTGACCTCTTTATCAAAGACGGCCTCGGGGTCGCTCATCCAGTTTTCACCTTCGAACGCGAACTGACCACTGTGGGCGTGGCCTTGTAACGCGGCTTCGGTGACTTCATCTACTGCAATCAATGCCGCCCGCGCGCCTAACTCAACCGCCATATTGCAGACGGTCATCCGTCCAGCCATGTCGAGGCTTTGAATAGCAGAACCTGCAAACTCAACCGCAAACCCATTGGCCCCACCTGCGCCAACGACCTGCACGACTTTCATGATGATATCTTTCGCGGTCACGCCGGGTGCGGTTTCGCCGTCGATCATCACCCGCATGGTTTTCATGCGTTTGTAGCGCAGCGTCTGGGTTGCAAGGACGTGTTCCACTTCCGACGTGCCAATGCCAAACCCCAACGCGCCGTATGCGCCATAGGTTGTGGTGTGGCTGTCGCCGCAGGCAATTAACATGCCGGGTGTGACCAACCCCTGTTCAGGAACCACAACGTGTTCGATGCCCTGTCGCGGGTCGCCCAGACCGTAGAAAGCGATGTCGTGTTTTGTGCAATTGTCTTCCAGATTGTCGATCAAGAGTTTGGACGCCGCATCATGCGGCTCATCGCTGCGGGTTGCGTTCACGTGATCGACCACAGCCAGATGCGCCTCGGGCCGCCAAACGCTTAACGCCTTTGTGTCTAGACCCGAAAAGGCCTGCGGACTGGTGTATTCATTCATGATGTGGAAATCGACATAGATCAGCATGTCGCCATCTGGCAAATCGCACACCTGATGGGCGTCGACCAGTTTGTCATAAAGTGTCCGTCTCATGCGGTAGCCTTTGCGTGAATTGGGTTACGGGCAAAGAAATCAGACATGCGTGTAGCGACGTCACCCGGGACTTCTTCGGCCATGTAATGTGTGGTGTCGAGCGCTTCGCCTTCAACCCTTTCTGCCCGCTGTCGCCATAGTGCAAGCGCGTCAAAGCAAGTCTCAATCACACCTCGTTTCGCCCAAAGGGTCAGAATGGGCATGTGAAGTTTGCGGCCCTGATCCGCATCATCGTGTGCGATGTCGATCGTGGCGGCAGCACGATAGTCTTCACAGCTTGCATGAATAGCGTTGGGGTCTGCGAAGGCATTTAGGTATTCCGCCAGGGCCTCGGGTATAAACGGATTATCACCGCGCGCCTGATTAAAGCATTTCAGCTTCCAGAACCCTTCGGGATCTGCGCCTATTATGCGCTCAGGTAGTGGGCTTGGCTGAGTCAGAAAAAACCAGTGCCAATACGCATGTGCGAATGCCGCATTTGTGCCCGTATACATTTCGCGGGTCGGCGCGATGTCGAGCAATGCCATGGCCGCGACGTGGTCAGGATAGTCCAGACCCAACCGATGAGCGACCCGCGCTCCGCGATCATGGGCCCCAACAAGAAATCGTTTATGGCCCAAGCGCCGCATGACAGCGACAATGTCGTTCGCCATAGCACGCTTTGCATAAGGCGCGTGCGCCGCGTCGGACGCTGGCTTGTCAGATCGACCGTAGCCGCGCAGATCGGGGCAAATGACCTGAAACGAGCGGGCCAGAATGGGGGCTACACCGTGCCACATGGCGGATGTTTGTGGATAGCCATGTAGAAGGACAAGCGGTGGCGCACCTGTTGGCCCGGCGCGGCGGACAAACAACGTTGCTCCTTCACCTTCGATGCGCTCTTCCACGAAATCCTTGAACATTTCGACCCCCCTTAGGACATGAATTTTTATCCACTATCTCAGATTAAACGAGAATGTTTAATCGGAAAAACTGATTAGTTATGCCGACTAATCTTCAGGCGAAACCCCAGTAATCTCTTCGACATAAGCCGTTCCAGAAAAAATCTGGAGGTACGGCAACAACGGTTCAACGGAGGAAAAAATGAAGTTTCTGCTAAGCACAGCACTATCCATGACATTGGCATTTAGCGCAACATCCGCAGTGGCGGCTTGCGACGATGGCGAAATGGTTATCAAATTCAGCCACGTCACGAACACTGACAAACACCCTAAAGGCATTGCTGCGACACTTCTTGAAGAGCGTGTTAACGAGGAGATGAACGGCAAAGCCTGCTTAGAAGTCTTCCCGAATTCGACCCTTTATGACGATAACAAGGTGCTCGAAGCATTGCTTCAGGGTGACGTTCAATTGGCGGCCCCATCGCTGTCAAAATTTGAGAAGTTCACTAAGCAATTCCGCATTTTCGACTTGCCTTTCATGTTTGAGGACATCGAAGCAGTTGATGCGTTCCAAGCTTCCGAAGCGGGACAAGCCTTGCTCGATAGCATGCAGCGTCGCGGCCTGCAGGGTTTGACGTTCTGGCACAACGGCATGAAGCAAATGTCTGCCAATGTACCACTGATGACGCCAACTGATGCTAACGGGTTGAAGTTCCGCGTGATGTCATCTGACGTTCTCGTGGCGCAAATGGAAGCGATCGGCGGTGCCCCACAAAAGATGGCCTTTTCCGAGGTTTATGGAGCGTTGCAGCAGGGTGTTGTTGACGGACAAGAGAACGTTTGGTCCAATATTTATGGCAAAAAGTTCTTTGAGGTTCAGGACGGTATCACTGAAACCAACCACGGTGTTATCGACTATCTGGTCGTGACCAGTGTTGATTGGTTGGACAGCCTAGACGCAGATGTGCGCGAGCAATTCCTGACAATCTTGAAAGAGGTTACCGAGCTTCGCAATGCTGAGTCTTACGCGGTCAACCAAGCAAATCGTCAGGCCATCATCGATACAGGTGCAGAAGTTCGCATACTGACACCCGAAGAGCGTCAGGCGTGGGTCGATGCGATGAAGCCTGTCTGGGAGCAGTTCTCTGGTGACGTTGGTCAGGACATGATCGACGCCGCGCAGTCCTTCAATACTGGAAACTGAACATAATCTCATCGAGGGCGGGCAGTCCGCCCTCGATGCTCAAAGGGAGGGTTCAGGATGGATCATTCAAAAGCGTTCACAGACCGCATTGAGGAAACGCTGATTGCAGGCATCCTGGGTGCGATGACGTTGATCACATTCGCAAATGTGGTGACGCGTTACGGCTTCAACCAGAATATTCTTTGGGCCTTAGAACTAACAGTCTTTCTGTTCGGGTGGCTTGTGCTTCTCGGTGCGTCCTACGCGGTCAAAAAAGGCGCTCACCTTGGCGTCGATATTGTGGTCAATGCTTTGTCCGCGCAACCGCGCCGCATCATGGGTTTGGCAGCGGTGGTTGTGTGCATCTCATTCAGCTTGTTGATGCTGAAAGGCGCTTGGGATTACTGGGCCAATTTCGCCAATCTCCCGGGAACTGAAGGGCGCTGGTTTCCACTAGGCTTTGAAGAGAACTACCGCGGCAAAGGCTGGTATGAGGTCAACGACATACCGCATCCCGCCATCCTGGGATGGATGGAGGCGGTTTTCAACGAAGGCGAAGAATACGAAAAAATTCCACGCATGATACCTTACGTTGTTCTTCCTTTGTCGATGGCGCTCTTCCTGTTGCGCTTTGTGCAAGCAGGATGGGCACTCTGGATTGGTAAGACTGATCGTGTCGTTGCGAGCCACGAAGTTGAAGACGAGTTAGAAGAAATTCGTGACCAGATGCAGGGAGAAAACTAATGGAAGTTGTCATCCTTTTCACATTAGTCATCGGTCTCATGCTCATCGGTGTGCCGATCGCGATATCGCTCGGCATGTCGTCAGTACTATTTCTGTTAGTCTTTTCCGACAGTTCGCTGGCGTCAGTTGCCCAAACCCTCTTCAGCGCGTTTGAAGGCCACTATACGCTTCTCGCCATCCCGTTCTTTATTCTGGCATCCTCATTCATGACGACGGGGGGTGTTGCTCAACGCATCATTCGGTTCTCAATCGCCTGCGTCGGACACTTGCCAGGCGGTTTGGCGATTGCCGGGGTCTTTGCCTGTATGCTGTTTGCGGCTCTTTCAGGATCCTCGCCTGCGACTGTTGTGGCAATCGGAACCATCGTGATCGGTGGAATGCGTCAGGTGGGATATACCAAAGACTTTGCAGCAGGCGTCATTTGTACAGCAGGGACATTGGGTATTCTGATCCCACCATCCATCGTCATGGTAGTCTATGCTGCGTCGGTAGAGGTTTCGGTCGGTCGGATGTTTCTGGCCGGGGTCATCCCCGGATTGCTCGCCGGATTCATGCTGATGACGACGATCTATGTCATCGCAAGAATTCAGAATTTGCCCAAGGGAGAGTGGCAGGGTTGGGGCGAAATCTTCGCCTCTGGCCGCGATGCCGGTTGGGGCCTTTTCCTGATCGTTATCATCCTTGGCGGCATCTACGGGGGTATTTTCACTCCAACCGAAGCGGCCGCAGTCGCCGCAGTCTATGCGTTCTTTATCGCAACGTTCGTCTACAAGGATATGGGGCCACTCGCAGATAGACAGGTGCGCAGCCTGTCAGCCGCGGCGGTGAATGAAACGCCGGGTAGCATACCCTTGCGTCACCGTCCTTGGGCCATCGTGACCGCGTTTTTCCATCCAGATACACAACGCACTTTGTTCGATGCCGGCAAGCTGACAGTCACGTTGCTGTTCGTGATCGCAAACGCGCTTATCTTGAAGCACGTTCTAACCGACGAACAAATCCCACAACATATCGCTAATGCGATGCTTTCTGCTGGTTTCGGGCCGGTCATGTTCTTGATCGTCGTCAACATCATCCTGTTGATCGGCGGCCAGTTCATGGAACCGTCAGGTTTGCTCGTAATCGTGGCACCACTGGTATTTCCCATTGCGATCGAGCTTGGCATTGATCCGATCCACCTAGGTATCATCATGGTCGTCAATATGGAGATCGGAATGATTACACCTCCGGTCGGGTTGAACCTTTTCGTGACCTCGGGCGTGGCCGGAATGCCAATGATGAGCGTAGTGCGCGCGGCACTGCCATTCCTTGCCGTACTCTTCGTATTCTTGATCTTGGTGACTTATGTGCCGTGGATTTCAACGGTCTTGCCCAACACATTTATGGGTCCAGAGATCATTACGAAATAGATGTGGCCATGCGAAAAAAAACGGCGGTGCCAGTTTTGGCATCGCCGCTTTTCTTCTAACTTTTGCGAAATCGAATTTACCGTCGTCACTAAGCGAAGCAGCTATTCATACAAGTTGCAGCATTGGTCAATATGGTGCTCCAAGCGGCTATCCGCTCTTAAGCTCTATTGCGTCTCACCCTCCAACATCCGCACCTCTCTCGGGGGAACGGTATAGAAACCCCATTCGCCTTAAACGTATCCCACAAAGCCAAATACACTGCGCCGCGCACATTTGTGAGGCCCCCCGCTGGATCCATGATCCAGAACCGCAGGGTATAATCGACACTACTATCCCCAAAACCCATCTCATGACACACAGGTGCGCGTGGATCGCCGAGGACACGTTTCACGGTTTGCGCCGCCTCAATCGCTATGGCGCACCTTGAGGGGTCATCGTCATACGCAGTGCCAAAGAAGATATCGAGACGCACAAAATCGGAAGAATGCGACCAGTGACTACTTGGCCTGTGATCAGATCCTCGTTCGGGATCAGGTACTCTTTGCCATCGCGGGTCACGATGCACACGTAGCGCGCACCAAGGGCGTTGATCTAGCCGAACGTCTACCCGAGAGAAATTACGTCCCCCGGTTTTATCGATTTATCGAGCAGAATGATAATGCCGGACACAAGGTTGGAGACCATCTTTTGCAGATCAAAACCAAGGCCGACACCAATTGCGCCCGATAGAACCGCGAGTCCAGCCAGGTCCAAACCAACCGTGCGCATCCCGATAAAAAAGGCAGAGCCATAAAGCAGCACTTGCAAGAACTTGATTGCAAACACCTGCATGGATGGCGAAATTTCTTCGTTTTTGTGGATCGTAGCGGTGAACACAGTTGAAATAAACCGCGCGCCCGCGAACAAGATCGCAAGGATTACCACTGCCTAGACGACGGCCCAAAACGACAAGCGCATCGTACCAAGCTTGAACGCGATGTTTTCAAGCTGCTCTTGGGTTTCGTCCGTCAGGTTGGCGCTGCTCAACGTCACCCAAATCCATGCGCCATAGCGGATGATCGCGCGCAATAGCGAGTTGTGAATATAGCGCGTAACGAAAGCGATGAAGAACCAAGCGGTGGCTAGATTTGCGATTATCCCGATCAAATAGGAGCGCGAGGGTCATGTGATTTCGCGCTTCACCAACAAGGTGATCCAGATCAGCACAACATAGACGAGCAAAAGCAAACGGCGGTGCAACATCACAAAGATACGCATACGCCACGTCTGCCAGCCTTCGCGCGCGAATCCAATTCTGAAAGCGTGCTTTTAGCGAGGTTGTCAGAAAATACGCGACAACAAACACGCCAATCGCGATGGCGATTTGATAGGCGATCCAGGGTCGTAGTAGGTTTTCGTTGAGGTTCTGCGCGATGTCCGCAAAAGAAAATGCGACGTCGCGTAGATTATCCAAGGGGTCGGGGCAGGGTTTTCAGCCACTACCGTCTCGGTCGCCTCAGATGTGTTTTGCTCTTGCGCGTCGCTCACTGGATGAAAAATTGTCTGCTCGGGTGTTTAATCCAGTGTGTCGCGCAAATGGCAACAGCACAAGTCAACGTTAACGCAAGGGTACCGCCAAGATATCGCGCGCTTGTTCCCATGTTGCGACGGGGCGTGCGTATTTTTCACAAAGCGCAACCGTACGCGCAACAAGGGCTGCATTAGACGGTGCGAGCGTGGCGCGATCCAAACGTAGATTATCTTCCAACCCTGTGCGCGTGTGCCCGCCTGAGGAAATCGCCCATTCATTCACAAGGATCTGACCGGGACCAACACCAGCGGCACACCACGGTGCATCAGGCGCGCGGGTTTTCATCACTTTGGCGTAGAAATCAAACACCTCTTTATCGACAGGCATGGCATTTTTTACACCCATCACGAACTGCACATACAGCGTGCCATAAAGCAGGCCGTCCTTGTGCATTTGTATCGCTTGTAAGATATGGCTCAGATCGAAGGCTTCGATTTCAGGCGTCACTTTGTATGTGTGCATTTCGGCGGACAGCCACTTGATTAAGTCAGGGCTGTTTTCGTACACGCGCGTCGGGAAATTGCACGACCCTACAGAGAGCGATGCCATATCAGGTTTCAACGGCAACATTCCGCCGCGCTCATCACCCGCGCCGGATCGCCCGCCGGTCGACATTTGAACGATCATGCCTGGACAGTGCTTTTGAATACCTTCTTTCAGAGCCGCGAACTTTTCGGGATCAGAAGAGGGCGTTTCATCATCATTGCGTACATGGCAGTGCGCAATCGAAGCGCCTGCTTCGAAGGCCTCATGTGTGCTTTCAATTTGCTCAGCGACTGTGATCGGAACTGCAGGGTTGTTGGCTTTCTTGGGCACAGATCCTGTGATCGCAACGCAGATGATGCAGGGTTTGTTTGCATGTTCGTTCATAGGTTTGCCCGTGATCTGATTTTCTCGATTACACCGCATCCCAAACGACGCGAAACCCATGATGTGGCGTGGCGCTATCGGGCGATGTGCCAGATCGTGCCGCGATGCGATACCGATAGCAATAACTTTTGTGGCACAGGAAGGAACCACCTTTTGACAGTTTGAACCCTTTCATCTGCACCAACCGTCGCTTCACATCCTTTTTGAGCGACTGAACATGATAGGCATCGCTGGTCCATTCCCAGACATTGCCGACCATATTGAACAATCCATAAGTATTTGGCTCAAACGAACGCGCAGGTGCCGTGCGTTGGTAGCCATCCGCGCACGTGTTGGTATTGGGGAAATCGCCTTGCCAAATGTTGCAGGGCGTATAGCCTTTTTCCTCAGGCTCTTGATCGCCCCAAGGAAATTTGACGTCGCCCAAGCCTCCGCGTGCCGCATGTTCCCATTCCGCTTCTGTCGGAAGGCGGCCACCCACCCAAGCCGCGTATGCACGCGCATCGCGCCATGACATTTGCACGACAGGATGATCGGGATCCCATGCTGCAGCATAGGTGTAGGGGCCATTGATGTCGCGCCAGTTCGCCCCATCAACGCGGTGCCACCATTCCACACCCGGCACAGCTTGGGTCGGGCCGATCTCTTTCGCGATGTCGCTGTAAAAGACGAAGGACCAGCCGAAGTCCTCGGCTTCGGTTACATATCCTGTCGCGTCAATAAACGCTTTGAACTGCGCGTTGGTAACTGTGGTCACGCCGCAGGTAAAACCACGCACGCGCTTGCTGCGCATCGGTCCTTCCCCGTCATTGGGGATTTGCGGCGTTGCGGTTCCATAAACGCTGCGCCCTGCTGGAATTGCGACAGTATCAAAGTCATCGACAGTCCGCGCGGCGATGATCTCGGCGCTAGGCCTGTTTTGAGGTGTTGCATTGCGTGATGCGCCGCAACATGTGGCTTTAATGGTCATAATGGCTTTACTTTTGAGGATGGTCGCAGGTGTTACTAGAGCGCTTGCAATAGAAACGCGCAAGGGGTCCAGTGTTGATCATCAATTGAAGGGGCAAAAATATGCGAGCTTTGATCACAGGTGCAGCGACTGGCATCGGGGCAGCGACAGTACAAAAACTCAAGGCAGCAGGGTACGAAGTTACGGCGTTTGATATCGTAGAACCTACTGGTGCGGATCACTGGATTAAAGTGGATATGTCTGATCGCGATGCCATCGATGCTGCGGTATCAAAGCTGTCGGGCACATTTGAATGCTTAGTGAACAATGCAGGTGTGCCCCCGCGCGAGGGGCTTATGAAAACCGTTCTCGCAGTGAATTATCTGGGCTTGGTGCGGTTGACGGGCGCGGTTGAGCCGATGTTGAAACAAGGGGGCGCAATCGTGAATGTTGCCTCGCGCGCAGGGGCTGCGTGGCGTACCAACATCGAACAAGTGAAAGCGCTGATAGCCTTGGAAAACGTGGCAGCGCTAGATGATTTCATCGCCAATCAAGATATCAATTACGTGCGCGCCTACGATCTCTCCAAAGAAGCGGTCGTCGTTTGGGGCATCGCCAATACAGAACGTTTGCTCGCCAAATCACTGCGCGTGAATTCCGTTAGCCCTGCGGCGGTGAGCACGGGCATCTTGGATGATTTCGAAGCCGCCTTTGGGGATCGCATGACAAGAAACGTCGCGCGCGTTGGTCGTCCCGGCTACCCCGAAGAAATCGCTGACGTCATCCTCTATTTGCTCAGCGCTGAAAGTGGCTGGATCAAAGGGCAAGACATCACCATTGACGGTGGCATGTCGGCCTTGGGGACTAGCGTGCAGTTGGGGCTGTAAGTCTATCTGCGCAAAAGGTTCCCCCTTGAACGAAGGGGTTTGCCTGTGTATTTGAAAGCATATGAAACAAGTTTTCGATCTGAACGAGCACGCGCGTTTGCGCGAACGCTTTTACGGCGCATCGCGCGCTGTACTGGCTCGACTATTCTAAGCCTGCTTTGATCTGGCAGCCTTTGCGCTGCGCCAAATCCCTATAGCTAACAATGACGGGAGTGGACCAAATGTCCCCCAAAACGATCTATGACAAAATCTGGGATGCGCATGTCGCGCATGAAGCGGAAGATGGCACATGCCTTCTTTATATTGACCGCCACCTTGTACACGAAGTGACCTCGCCGCAGGCATTCGAGGGCTTGCGCATGACGGGCCGTACGGTGCGCGCACCTGACAAAACAATCGCTGTGCCGGATCACAACGTACCGACAACCGCAGGCCGTGATGATCCAAAGAACATGACAGAGGACAGCGCGACTCAGGTCGCCGCCCTTGATACGAACGCGAAAGAGTTCGGCATTCACTACTATCCTGTCTCTGACGTGCGTCAGGGGATCGTGCATATCGTTGGACCAGAGCAGGGTTGGACCCTTCCGGGGATGACTGTTGTTTGTGGTGACTCACACACAGCGACGCATGGTGCGTTTGGTGCTTTGGCACATGGTATCGGCACGTCTGAGGTGGAGCATGTTCTGGCGACGCAAACGCTGATCCAGAAGAAGTCCAAGAACATGAAGGTCGAGATCACAGGCAAGTTGAAGCCGGGTGTGACCGCGAAAGACATCACCATGTCTGTGATCGGTGAAACTGGAACCGCTGGCGGTACTGGCTACGTCATCGAGTATTGTGGCGAAGCGATCCGTGACCTTTCCATGGAAGGCCGCATGACTGTTTGCAACATGGCGATTGAGGGCGGTGCGCGCGCAGGGCTTATCGCGCCTGATGAGAAAACCTACGAATATTGCAAAGGTCGCCCCCACGCCCCAAAAGGCGCTGAGTGGGAAGCGGCTGAAACATACTGGCGCACGCTCTTCACCGACGAAGGCGCGCACTTTGATAAGGTCGTGACGCTCAACGGCGCGGATATCGAACCGAGCGTAACGTGGGGTACATCCCCAGAGGATGTTTTGCCGATCTCTGGTGTGGTTCCGTCCCCTTCCGATTTCGAGGGTGGCAAGGTTGAAGCCGCGCAGCGCGCGCTTGACTATATGGGCCTAACACCCGGTCAGAAACTGACGGATATCGAGATTGATACAGTCTTCATCGGTTCTTGCACCAACGGCCGTATCGAGGATTTCCGCGCGGTTGCTGAAGTTGTTAAAGGCAAGCAGATCAAAGAGGGCATGCGCGCGATGATCGTGCCGGGCTCTGGTCTTGTGCGAGCGCAGGCTGAGGAAGAAGGCCTCGCGGATATCTTCCGCGAAGCAGGCTTTGATTGGCGCCTTGCGGGTTGCTCCATGTGCCTTGCGATGAACCCGGATCAGCTGTCTGAGCATGAGCGCTGCGCTGCGACCTCGAACCGTAATTTCGAGGGTCGTCAGGGTTATAAAGGGCGCACGCATCTTGTGTCCCCTGCAATGGCTGCTGCGGCTGCGCTTACGGGTCGCCTCACCGACATTCGTGAGCTGGTCTAAATGAAACGGCGTGGCTTTCTTCAACTGCTGGGGAGCGCGTTGAGTGCGCCCCTTATGCGTGCTCTACCAGCGGGTGCGGCAGCTGTGGGAACGGCTTCTAAAGCAGCTTACCCTGCTTTGGCGATGAAGATGGCACTGGATCAAGCTAAACACCGCGTAAATTTCTTGGTGTTTAGCATGGCGCAGCAATTGGGCCTTGGTATTGATCAGGCGAATGCGTTGATGGTTGATCTGTCAAAGCAAGGTGTTGTTGGCCTGATCCAACGGGCGACCAAATCAGGGCGCTGGGCGTGGAGCCAGTTTTGGCAACGTCCCGAGGACAGCATCGTAGCAAGTCAAACAGCAGCGCGCGATCTTAAAGAGGCCACTCAGCCACGCACACAAGATACTCCAAACAGCACTGCGCGGCGCGCAGATGCGACAAAGGAAACGACAATGGAAAAATTCGAAAACCTCTCCGGTATCGCGGCTCCTATGCCGCTCTTGAATATCGACACGGACATGATCATCCCGAAAGTGTTCTTGAAAACGATCAAACGCTCCGGTCTCGGTGTGAACCTCTTTGACGAGATGCGCTTTGATCGCGAAGGCAACGAGATCGAGGACTTCGTTCTCAACAAGCCAGCCTACCGCGATGCGCAGATCATTGTGGCGGGTGACAACTTTGGCTGTGGTTCCTCACGGGAACATGCGCCTTGGGCTTTGGCGGACTTTGGGATCAAATCCGTGATCTCCACCAGCTTCGCTGACATCTTTTACAATAACTGCTTCAAGAACGGCATTTTGCCAATCGTATTGCCACAAGAGGCAGTGGACGTGTTGATGAAAGACGCTGAGAAAGGTGCTAACGCGCGGATGGACATCGACCTAGAGGCACAGACTGTGACCACGTCTGATGGCGAAGTGTTTTCGTTTGAGCTTGATAGCTTCAAAAAGCACTGCCTTGCGGAAGGCCTCGATGACATTGGCCTAACCATGGAAAAAGCCAGTGCAATTGACACGTTTGAGGCGTCAGCATCTGCTGCACGCCCATGGGTCTAAGCGCACATTAAGTGAAGAAATTTGGAAAGAGGCTGCCGCGCGTGGCCTCTCTCAAGCCTATCTTGGTTAACCGTGTCTAAGGAGAACCACCTCGCGATTTCTTTCATATATTTCAGAAAGCCGGGGCCGTAGGGATGAATTCTACATGAAGCACAACATGTAGTGCATTGATTTTGCATTGCCTTTTTTCGGTACTGAAAATGATGTAATCGCGCACCAGTTTCTCCCTCATTTGGCCCATTTGATTAAGCATGTTGGTGTCACAGCTTGAGAAGTTGACTCGATCAAGGCACAAATAGGGCAAGATTGAGGCACAACCGTTTTGACGAGCGGACTCAAGTTGGAACAAGCGGTCGGCATCGTATCGACAGCGTCCAAGTTGAAGGGAAACAACGTGGTTACGAATATTATTGGCGCAATTTTGCGTTCGATACTCGTTTGGATTTTGGTCATAACACCTTCGGTGATTTTGACCGGAGTCGTAGTCGAGAACAGCATGATGGTCGTTCTGATCGCGTTCCTTGCGGCGCTCTTCACGTTCGTTGAGTACTTCTTCAAATACCCGTCAATTATTGAATTTCGCTTCGCAGCCCCCTTTAACCGACACCGGTATATAACGATCCTCGCGATTGTGACTTCCCTGTCTTTGATGTGCAAAGGCGTGTTCGAGCCAACAAATTTGACCCTTACGGTGAAGCACTGGGGCGACGTGCTCGGCAATGCGATTGACGTGCCATACTCGCCAGTGCGTCTGATTATCCTCATGCTCGATGCCAACGCATCTATCGAATTGGTGGAAATTGTACGTACTGCCGCTGGCCTTGCCTACGCGATCTCATTGCTCTCTTTGGTGATCTTCGTTCTTTTGGTGCGCATCGCTAAATGGCCCTCTAAATCCGGTGCGTTCAATGTATGGGTGAACCTGCCTTTGTTTGACCCCACAGGCGGCGGCGATGTTCTTGTGCGTCTCAAGCGTGACTCGAGCATTAACATTATCTTTGGATTTCTTCTGCCATTCTTAATCCCAGCGGTCGTGAAGACGGCAACGGATCTGGTTGGAAACCTGACCATGGATGATCCGCAAACTTTGATCTGGACGATAAGCGCATGGGCCTTCCTTCCTGCAAGCATGATCATGCGCGGTATCGCGATGGGTCGCGTTGCCGAGATGATCGAAGAAAAACGTCGTCGCGCTTACGCTCAATCGGATGCGCAAACCGCCTGATTTTCCTTACAGGTTTACTGCTTTGTCCCTTCGTAGGTGCTGCGGAGGGATTTCGCGTGGCGACATTTCATGCGGAACTCACCCGTAAAGGGCCGGGGATCTTGCTGCGCGATCTAGAGCGCGGCAAAGACAAGCAAATCACTGCATTAAAACAGCTGGTGGAGGCTGTTGATCCAAACGTTTTGCTTCTCACCAAGGTTGATTTTGACCTTGAACGTCGCACGGCTCGGGCGCTTGGCGCAGTGCTTGGTTATGAATATACGTTCACACATGCGCCAAATTCGATGATCCCCACGGCGGTTGATCTGGATGGGGATGGTCGCACGGGGGATCGCCAGACTTGGGCGCGTTACGCGGGTGAGGGTGGGATGCTCTTGCTATCAAAACATCCAATCAAGCTGAAGTTTCATTTAAATGATCTGCTTTGGGAAGATGTGGAAGGGGCAAAGATGCCGCTTGATCGTGACAGTAACGCCTACCCCTCTACGCAAGCGCGCACGTTGCAAAAGTTGGTGTCGCAAGGGTTATGGGTCGTCGAAATTCAAGCGGAGGACACGAAGCCTGTCACGTTAGCCTTGTTCCAAAACCAAACCCCAGTTTTCGACGGGCCAGAGGATCTGAACGGCCTGCGCAATCGCGCGCAATTAGTGCTGTTAAGCGCTGTGATGAAGGGAACCTATGGCGATTTTCCTAAAGAGCGTTTTGTACTCATGGGCAATGCCAACCTTGATCCGAACAAGGGGGAGGGGGATCGCAGTGCAATTGCCGATTTGCTGGAGGATAAGCGTGTGCAAGATGTGAAACCCGAAAGTGAGCTGGGTGGTATCGCGACGGCATTCTGGGAAAAGGCAGGCGCGCATCGGGTGTCGTATATTTTGCCAAGCGCTGAGTGGTTGGTCGGGCAGGCTAATGTGGTCTGGCCCGAAACTGGCCCCCTACGCACTGCGGTGGAGAAGGCCAGTCGAAATCGCATGATCTGGATGGATATTACGCAACCATAGGACTAAGTCGCGCACCCTTAGGCATTGGCACAAACGCACTGGCTTTACGCAATGCGTCCACCGCTGGGGTCGTTGAGAAATCTGGCACCAATTCATTGAACAGCGTTGGGTCAAGCGAATGGGGTGTGTGCCACAGATATTCCATCTCAATGATATGCTTTATATCGGGCATGAAAGGCCGCAACAGTTGAAGCGGCCAGCGGTGCATCAGCTTGAGGTGCACATCATGGCCGCGTGCGGTGGCTATCGTGGCGGCAAGTTGCTCGCCACTTAAAGTGTAACCTTTATAGCAAACATCGGTGAAGCGATCTAAAGTCTCGCGCATCTCGGCTAAGGCGACAGCGGCGCGCGCAACATCGGGTAAAAATCCCCAGGCGTGATCAATGTCGGGTGTCCCCGGATAGGTCAGAACCCCTTTGCGTAGACCCGGTGCCATGATTTTGTCGAACCAATTGCCTGAGGCTTCTGTATCGAGATAGTCCCCCGCGCGTAGCACGATGGTACGTACGCCTGCGTCTTTGTAACTTTGCTCCATCGCGATGCGGATTTTGCCCAACGTATTGCGCGCCGCATACTGCGATGTATGCGACCAAGGCGCGGGCGTTTGTTCGCCAAATATGTAAACATTGCCGGGGATGATCACAGTAGCATCATTTGCCAACGCAACGCGATGAACGGAGGGTTGCATTGCGGCTACTTGTGCGCTCCATTTGTGATATGGCGGGTTCCACGCTTGCACGATCACATCGACACTGTGCGCAGCACTTTCCAAAGTATCGCGCTTGCGATCAAAACGGCGCACCTGCCAGCCCGCATTTTCAAACGCGAGGGCGGCGTTGCGACCAAAACGACCCGTCGGGCCAAGGACTAAAACTGTCTGTTTCATGTCATTCTCCATGTGTTGATGGAGGGGTTATGCGTCATTCATATTCATTGCGGTATTTACCAAATTTATAGATCATGTATTCATAATTGAATGGATACTGATTTCACCAATCTCGACTGGTCCCTCATCCGCGCGTTCTTGGCTGTGGCTGAAACAGGCTCGCTTTCTGCTGCTGCGCGCTCGCTGTCGCAAAGCCAACCGACGTTGGGACGGCAAATCAAACTGCTGGAAGAACAAATAGGCTTACGTCTGTTCGAACGCCAAACGCGAGGTTTCAGATTGACCGATACGGGCGAGAGCTTGCTCGAACCCGCGCAAGAAATGCGCGCAGCATTTGGGAAGCTTAGCCTGCGGGCCGCGGGGCGCGATCACAAGATGCAAGGCACCGTGCGCATCACTGCGAGCGAGGTCATGGCGCATCATGTGCTTCCTTCGATTATCGCGGGGATCAGGGAAGAGGAGCCTGATATTCAGATCGAAATCGTCCCCTCTGACGCGAGCGAAAACCTTTTGTTTCGGGAGGCGGACATCGCCGTGCGCATGTATCGCAGCACGCAGCTTGATGTGATTACCAAACAGATTAGCACTGCGAAGATGGGGATTTACGCGGCTAAAAGCTATCTTGCGAAACATGGCACGCCAGAGCGGATTGAGGATCTATTGGAGCATTCCATTGTCGGCTACGACCGCGATGACCGTATTATCGTTGGCATGCGTGATCTGGGTTGGCCCGCGACGCGTGATTTCTTTGATGTGCGCTGCGATGATCAGAACACCTATTGGGAACTTGTGCGCGCGGGGTGTGGCGTTGGGTTTACGCAGCAATCCTTCGCGAGCGTTGACCCATTGATTGCGCGCGTATTGCCAGATGTTGACCTGCCCACGCTTCCCATATGGCTTGCCGCGCCCGAGATCATGCGCGCAACGCCACGGATCAAGCGGGTTTGGGATATGTTGGAAGATGGAATTGGCGCGGTCTTTCAAAGCGGCGAAGCTTGACCCTAAGGCCCCTTCTAGGTAGGGCGATGGGCAACAGATTAACCCATTCAGGAACAACGCTATGAGCAACCCATCTCTCCTAATTCTGGCCGGTGACGGCATTGGTCCCGAAGTAATGGGGCAGGTTCAACGCATCATTGGATGGTACGGCGACAAGCGCGGCCTGAACTTCGACGTGAGCGAAGACCTTGTGGGCGGTGCAGCGTATGACGCGCATGGCACGCCTTTGCACGACGATACGATGGCCAAAGCGCAAGAGGTGGACGCTGTTCTGCTTGGCGCTGTGGGCGGTCCTGCGTATGACGATCTAGACTTTTCCGTAAAGCCCGAGCGCGGTTTGCTGCGCCTTCGCAAGGAAATGGACCTATATTCCAACCTGCGCCCTGCACAGTGCTTTGACGCGCTTGCGGATTTCTCGTCTTTGAAGACAGAATTGGTCGCGGGTCTGGATATCATGATCGTACGCGAACTGACGTCCGGTGTTTATTTCGGTGAACCACGCGGCATCTTTGAGGTCGGTAACGAGCGCGTTGGCATCAACACGCAGCGCTATACGGAAGCTGAGATTGAGCGCGGCGCGCGCTCTGCGTTTGAGTTGGCGATGCGCCGCAATAAAAAGCTCTGCTCCATGGAAAAAGCCAACGTGATGGAGAGCGGCATTCTTTGGCGCGAGGTCGTCACAGAGGTGTCCAAGGATTATCCAGAGGTTGAGCTGTCCCACATGTATGCCGACAACGGTGCGATGCAGCTGGTGCGTGCCCCTAAACAGTTTGATGTGATCTACACGGACAACCTGTTCGGCGACATCTTGAGCGATTGCGCAGCGATGTTGACGGGTTCTCTTGGTATGCTTCCATCCGCTTCCCTTGGTGCGCCGATGGAAAATGGTCGTCCGAAAGCATTGTATGAGCCGGTACACGGCTCCGCACCGGACATTACAGGTCAAGGCAAAGCGAACCCGTCCGCTTGTATCCTGAGTTTCGCGATGGCGTTGCGCTATAGCTTTGATCAAGGTGCCGAAGCGGATCGTTTGGAAGCGGCTGTAGAAAAAGTGCTCGCCGATGGCGTGCGCACAGCAGACCTGATGCAGGCCAACGATGGCACGCCTGTGAATACCAAAGAAATGGGTGATGCTATCCTCTCAGCACTCGACGCATCGCTTTAAGCTTTTCTATGATGAAAGCAGCTAAGGCGGGCTTAAGCGCTTGCCTTAGCATCCCAATCTCGTGATGTTTGCTGTAATTCCGATTTAGCGAACGAGGCCGAAACATGGGCAGCAACACAACAGGCGCATTGCTTGCGCTGCTCGCGTTCGCGATCTTCGCCACGCATGATGTGATCGTGAAAATCCTTGGCGCTAATTATTCACCGATCCAGATCATCTTCTTCTCTGTCCTTTTCGGCTTTCCTTGGGTCACATTGATGCTGATCCGCGATGCAAGTTCAGGGAACTTGCGCCCGCGTCATCCCTATTGGACCGCCTTTCGCACACTCGCAACGACACTTACGGGTGTGTCCGCCTATTACGCTTTTTCGACGCTGCCGCTTGCTCAGGTCTATGCGATCCTATTTGCGACGCCTTTGTTGATCACAATCTTCGCTATTCCGATCCTTGGGGAGACGGTTAGAATACGCCGTTGGGTTGCTGTTCTCGTGGGGCTTGGCGGAGTTCTGGTAGTGCTGAAACCTGGGGCGCAAGATCTGACGCTTGGCCATGCGGCGGCCTTGGTAGCTGCGTTCGGGAGTGCGTTTGCGTCCATTATTGTGCGCAAGATCGGCAAGGATGAACGCAGCGTTGTGCTGCTTATCTTTCCGATGATGTCTAACTTTGTCGTCATGGGTGCACTCTTGGGATTCGTCTATAAACCTATGCCGGTTGAGCATATGGGCGGCATCGCCTTGATGTCGTTGATGGCGCTCCTTGGGTCTGCTCTTGTGATTGCAGCCTACAAAGCGGGCGAGGCGGTGATCGTCGCGCCGATGCAATATTCGCAAATCATTTGGGCCACCCTGTTTGGTGCGCTTTTGTTCAATGAAACGATTGAGCGCGCGACAATTTTGGGGGCTGTAATCATCATTGGCAGTGGTCTTTACATCGTGCTGCGTGAAGGGCGCGCAAATGCATCTGAAAATACGCCAGTCCTGCGTACGCGCACACGTACAGAGACAGGAACAAGCCTGCGGATTGGCCTGCTCATTCGTGCACGCAAAAAGCGCGAGTAGATGGGGTTTTTGCCACCTTTAGACGTTTTGGTGCGCCTGCCATTGGCCCCTTGGATGCTGCTTCAAGGTCTACGTATCAAACGCAAAGCATTGATCCTGCCAGAGGCTGCCGGCCCGCGCGAGGGATGCAGCGGCAAAGGGTCAGATTTGCGCGTTTTGATCGTTGGTGATTCCTCCGGCGCGGGTGTCGGTGTTGCGGATCAAAAGGATGCACTGAGCGGTCAATTAGTGGCAGCCTTGGAAAAGACGCATCGTGTAGGCTGGAAGCTCGTTGCGAAGACCGGTGCGACAACCAAATCTGCCACTGTGCTGCTCGGCTCTGAGCCTGGAACTGCATATGATGTCGCGGTCCTTGCGCTTGGTGTGAATGACGTGGCGCAGCTTTTGTTTGTGTCGCGGTGGCGCGCGCGCCAAACACAGTTACGCAACCACCTGCGCGCGCGCTTCAAGGTACGCAAGATCTTTGTAACTGCAGTGCCCCCGCTGCAACATTTCCCAGTGCTTCCATCGCTGTTGCAGTGGATTCTAGGGGCGCACGCTGCCCGCATGAACGACGCTTTGCAGGAAGATATTGTAAACGATGCAGACACGCATTTGTTTACGATCGATCTACCCTTCACCCCTGATGCGATGGCGTCTGACGGGTTTCATCCAAGCGCGCGCACCTATGCGCTTTGGGGACAGATCATGGCAGATGAAATCACCAGAACCGATATCGCGCGCCACAAGATAAGATCCTGATTCGGTGGAATTCAAAGGCGATACACTTCGGTTTTGATTGAATTTCAGTCGAATCGGTCTCGTTTCAGTGAAATCGAACACCAAGTCAGCAAATTGGTTGCGTTGCGCAGCGAGTCGCGTTTTAGTCTCCGGACGCAAAAGGCGGGGAAAACCTGCTGGAGAGACATGGGGAGCCACTTTTGGCCGATAGTCATACGAAAGACGCGTTCGTTGAATTTGATCGCGTACAGAAAAGTTACGATGGCGAAAACCTCGTAGTTAAAGATCTAAATCTATCACTGCCAAAGGGCGAGTTTCTTACGATGCTCGGGCCATCGGGCTCTGGCAAAACGACCTGCCTGATGATGCTCGCGGGTTTTGAGACGGCAACGCATGGAGACATTCGTCTTGATGGACAGCCGATCAACAATATTCCACCGCATAAGCGCGGCATCGGTATGGTGTTCCAAAACTATGCGCTTTTCCCGCATATGACAGTTGCCGAAAATCTAAGCTTCCCGCTCGAAGTGCGCAAAATGCCGAAAACAGAGCGCGAAGCGAAGGTGAAGCACGTGCTTGAATTAGTTCAAATGGGTGAGTTCGGTGGGCGCCGTCCCGCGCAATTGTCCGGTGGCCAGCAACAGCGGATCGCCCTTGCGCGCGCGCTGGTATTTGAGGCCGAGTTGGTTCTGATGGACGAACCGCTTGGCGCGCTCGACAAGCAGTTACGCGAAACCATGCAGTTCGAGATCAAGCGCATCGCGGATGATCTAGGGATCACCGTGGTCTACGTCACGCACGATCAGACTGAAGCGCTGACAATGTCAGACCGCGTTGCTGTGTTTGAAGATGGCCGTATTCAACAGCTAGCGCCACCGGATGAGCTATATGAGAGTCCGCAAAACAGTTTCGTGGCGCAGTTCATCGGTGAAAACAACACGCTTGAGGGTACTGTCAAAGAGATCAAGAACGGCATTGCGCTGGTTCAGCTTGATGGCGGTGGTTTGATCGATTGCAAACCAGTGAATGTTACCAAAGCGGGTGAGCGCACGCGCGTATCCATCCGTCCTGAGCGTGTTGAATTTAACAAAGATCGCCTGAGCGCAGAAGCGCACACGCTGAAAGCGGAAGTGCTTGAGTTTATCTATATGGGCGACATTTTCCGCACGCGTCTGCGTGTCGCTGGCAAAGATGATTTTGTCATCAAGTCACGAAATGCGCCCGATCAAGTCCGTCTGGAGCCGGGCAGCGAAGTGGAAATTGGCTGGTTGGCAGAAGACTGCCGCGCGCTCGACGCATAACATTTTCGATTTGCCGCGGAGCGCCTCTCGCCTCGCGGTTTTCAAAGGGTTTGAGTAATACCTATGACGCAAACCTTGAACAAATGAATAGGTAACTAGGGAGACTATAATGAAACTTAAAACAGCACTCTTGGCGACAGCCCTGACAAGCGTAGCCTTCGCGGCGTCCGCTCAGGAAGTCACAGTCATGTCTTGGGGTGGCGCTTATACAAAGAGCCAGGTCGAAGCATATCACAAGCCGTTCACATCCGAGACAGGCATCGCGATCAACTCTGTTGATTCTGACAACCCAGCGACACCGATCAAAGCACAGGTTGAAGCGGGTAACGTCACAGTTGACGTGGCTGACGTTGAATTCTCTGACGCAGTTCGTCTTTGCGACGAAGGTCTGCTTGAAGAGATCGATCAATCCATCCTTCCAGCAGCGCCAGATGGCACAGCGGCAGCGGATGATTTCATCGACGGTGCACTTCAGGATTGTGCCGTTGCGAACATCGTTTGGTCCACTGTTTTTGCATACAACAAAGACAACAATCCGACAGCACCTGACAGCATTGATGATTTCTTCAACACAGCGGACTTCCCGGGCAAGCGCGGTCTGCGCAAGTCTGCAAAAGCGACGCTTGAGATGGCTTTGATGGCGGACGGCGTTCCAGCGGGTGAAGTGTACGAAGTGCTCGACACAGACGAAGGCGTAGATCGCGCATTCGCTAAGCTCGACGAGATCAAAGCAGACATCGTTTGGTGGGAAGCGGGGGCTCAGCCTCCACAATTGCTTGCGGACGGCGAAGTTGTTATGTCCACAGCGTATAACGGTCGTATCTTCAACGCTGCCATCGCTGAGAACCAGCCTTTGGAAGTTGTTTGGGACGGTCAGATCCTAGACTTCGATTTGTTTGTCATCCCAAAGGGTGCGCCAAACAAAGAAGAAGCTTTGAAGTTCATTGCGTTCTCTACAGACACACAGCGTTTGGCGGATCAGGCGTCTTGGATCTCCTACGGTCCAGCGCGTAAGTCTTCTGGCGCTTTGGTTGGTAAGTACTCCGATGGTACAACAGACATGGCACCACACATGCCAACAGCTGCTGCAAACCTCGGCAACGCACTGGTCAACAACTTCGAGTTCTGGGTCGACAAAGACGCAGAGCTGAACGAGCGGTTCAACGCTTGGTTGGCGAAGTAAGCGATCTTTGGCCCCGCCCTCCTGCACTGGACGGGCGGGGCTATTCCTTCGGCGATATAAGCGCTGAGCAAAAGAATTTTACGACACGATGGGACCTAGCATGCTGACAACCGTAGACGGCAAGCCGCTTAAAGAAGCGCTGGCGCATGCTCAATCCAGAGCCAAAAGACGCGCATTCCTTTTGGTGCTCCCACTTTTGGCGTTCATCATCGTCAGCTTCATCTTTCCGATTGGGCAGATGCTCTATAAGTCCGTGAACAACACCGGCTTCACAATTTCCAAAGACTTCGGCACAGGCGTCAGTACGCCGATCATGACCAATCTCGCTGAATGGTTTGAGGAAAACCCCCAAGGCACAGACCCTGATGAAACGGCTTATGCCGCTCTTGCCGCTGACTTGGTGGTCCTGCGTGAATTGAAAGCGCCGGGCCAAGCCGGCACGCGTATCAATTACGAATTGTCTGGCTCGCGCTCCATGTTCACTAAAGCTGCGCGTAAGGCTAAAAAACTCGAACCGCCATTTAAAGAAGCGATCATTGATCTGGATGAGGACTGGGCTGACCCAAGTCTTTGGCAAGCGATGCGCACGGCCTCAATTGCTGTGACGGTGAATTTCTACCTTGCTGCTTTAGATCGCAAACGGGCTGATGATGGCTCTGTCGAAATGGTGCCTGAGAACCGTCAGGTCTATGTGACGCTCTTCAAACGCACTTTGATCTTGTCGCTGATGATCACCGTCATTTGTTTCTTTCTGGCGTTCCCAATCGCGCATTTGATGGCCACGTTGCCGATGCGCAAATCCAATTTGTTGATGATCCTTGTTTTGCTGCCTTTCTGGACATCACTTTTGGTACGCACGACGAGTTGGATGATTGTCTTGCAGAGTCAGGGTGTCTTGAATGACGCTATGGTGGCGACGGGTATCCTCGCGGATGAAAACCGTATTCAGATGATGTACAATCAGACAGGTACGGTGATTGCGATGACGCATATTTTGCTGCCTTTCATGGTGCTTCCTTTGTACTCTGTGATGAGCATGATCAACCCAAGCTATGTGCGCGCGGCACGCTCTATGGGCGCGACCAGCTGGACCGCGTTTCGCCGTATCTACTTTCCGCAGACCGTGCCCGGCATTGGCGCGGGTGCGCTTTTGGTGTTCATCCTATCTGTCGGATACTACATTACGCCTGCCTTGGTCGGTGGTGCGGATGGTCAGCTGATCTCCAACTTGATTGCTTTCCACATGACCAAGTCGCTGAACTGGTCTTTGGCCGCCGCCTTGGCTGCAATTCTGCTGGGGGCGGTTCTGCTGCTCTATTGGCTCTATGATCGCCTTATCGGCATCGACAACCTGAAACTGGGGTAACGCGATATGGCTCTTCCAACACATGCGTCCACGCTTGAGCGTGTCTGGCATTACGTTTATCTGACGATCTGCGCGCTAATCTTTCTGTTCCTGATTTTGCCGATCCTGATTGTAATTCCACTCAGCTTTAATGCGGAGCCGTATTTCACCTTCACCGAAAAGATGCTGAAGTTTGACCCGACGGGTTACTCGACCCGTTGGTATGATTTGCTGCTAACGTTTGGCATGAACGAACCCGACGCCCCGCGCGATTCAAGCTGGTGGGCGGATGCGTGGAACAATGCGGCGTGGATCAATGCGACGAAGAACTCGATCATTATCGGTTTCTTCTCGACTGTGATCGCAACATCGCTCGGCACAATCGCGGCCCTCGGTCTGTCGCGCCCTGAGATGCCCGGCCGTCGCATCATCATGGCGATCCTGATTTCACCTATGATCGTACCGATCATCATTACAGCGACGGGCCTGTTCTTCTTCTACTCATCGATCAAAATCCAAGACTGGGGTATTCCTTATCTTGGGGTGATCCTTGCGCATGCGACCTTGGGTATTCCTTTTGTGATCATCACCGTAACGGCAACGCTGGTTGGGTTTGATCATTCCTTGACCAAGGCGGCAGCTAACATGGGCGCAAGCCCGACACGCACGTTCTTTAAGGTGCAAATGCCATTGATCTTGCCGGGCGTAATTTCTGGTGCCTTGTTCGCCTTTGTGACCTCGTTCGATGAAGTTGTCGTCGTCCTGTTCGTTGGGGGGCTCGATGAGCAAACCATCCCACGTCAGATGTGGAATGGTATCCGCGAACAGATCAGCCCTGCGATCCTCTCGGTCGCGACGATCCTTGTTATTATCTCGATAGCTTTGCTGACAGTTGTGGAACTGCTGCGCCGCCGCTCCGAAAAGCTACGCGGTATGAGCCCGGGTTAATCCGGCTTTATCGCATAATTAAAAAAGCCGGCATCCCATAAGGAGCCGGCTTTTTCATTTTATCTCTTCGGATTGATTACTCGCGTACAAGCTTCTCATAGGCTTCTGAAATCTCACGCGTTAGCGCGCCAACTTCAAAATTGTAATCACCAATCTGACCCACTGGCGTCACTTCTGCTGCTGTGCCTGTTAGCCAGCATTGCTCAAACCCTTCAACCTCCTCGGGCATGATCACACGTTCGTTCACAGTGATGCCGCGTTCTTTCAGCATGCCGATCACCGTTTGGCGCGTGATCCCGTTAAGGAACGCATCTGGCTTTGGCGTATGCACTTCACCGTCTTTTACAAAGAAGATGTTCGCACCTGTCGCCTCTGCCACGTAGCCACGGTAATCAAACATCATCGCGTCAGAACACCCTTTGGCTTCTGCGGCATGCTTGGACATGGTCGCGATCATATAGAGGCCAGCAGCCTTGGCTTGCGAGGGTGCCGTTTCAGGCGATGGACGTTTCCATTTTGCGATATCGAGCTTCGCGCCCTTCATCTTCGCGTCGCCGTAATAATTACCCCATTCCCATACAGCTACGGCCATATGAACAGGGTTCTTCGAGGATGCGACACCCATATCTTCACCAGCACCGCGCCACGCAACTGCGCGCACATAAGCGTCTTTCAGACCATTCGCATCAAGTGCCGCTTGCTTGGCCGCTTCGATCTCGTCCACCGTGTAGGGGATATCAAAGTCGATAAGCTTGCCGGAGGTGATCAAACGCTCTGAGTGCTCGCGCGATTTGAAAATCTTGCCAGAGTAGCAGCGCTCGCCCTCAAAAACCGAAGATGCATAGTGCATCGCATGAGTCAGGATGTGCACATTGGCGTCGCGCCATTCGACGAGTTTGCCGTCCATCCAGATTTTACCGTCGCGATCTGCATAAGATCCAGCCATAGTGCGCCCCTTTCATTTTTTCATTTGTTGCGCAATTTATGGCCGAAGTGGACATATTATTGCGTTAAAACTGAGAATCGCTAACAGTCTGTTGTTGGAAAGTCAATAAAGCTGACATATAATTTGCGAAAGCCAAGGAAAGGCGTGTCATGTCCGAACGCAGCGCAGCCCAACACAGTGATATGCTTTTGTTCCTCACAGATGAACAATTGCGCCAAGGGATCGAGGCGATGTTCTTTGCCTATCAGGGCTTTACCGCTGATCCTGATCGTATCCTTTCCGAGATGGCATATGGGCGCGCGCATCATCGTGCGGTGCATTTCATCAATCGCGCGCCTGGGACGACAGTGAACAACTTGCTCGGCATTCTTGGCGTCACCAAGCAATCGCTGAACCGTGTGCTGCGCACTTTGATCGAGGACGGCTTGGTGGAGAGCAAAGTCGGCCGCGTCGATAAACGCGAACGCCATTTGTTTCTGACCGATGCAGGGGCGGAACTGGAACGCAAACTCTCCGATGCGCAACGTGCTCGAATGCGCGCCGCATATCGTGATGCGGGGGCGGAAGCCGTAACTGGATTTCGCGCCGTACTTGAGGCAATGATGGACAAAGATATGCGCCGCAAATCGCGCGCGCTTAAGGAAAGCAGCACATGAGTGATCCCGACGCCCATCTTTTGATCGTAGACGACGACGAACGCATTCGCGGGCTTTTGCAGAAATTCTTGATGCGACACGGGTTTCTTGTCACCGCCGCACGCGATGCAGCCCATGCGCGGCGCATATTGGCTGGCCTTGATTTCGATATGATTGTGATGGACGTGATGATGCCGGGTGAAGATGGCGTGAGCCTCACGCGCGATCTTCGTAAAACCTCAACCACACCAATCTTGCTGCTGACCGCGAAGGGCGAGACGGAGAATAGGATCGAAGGGCTTGAGGCGGGCGCCGATGACTATCTTGCCAAGCCGTTTGAACCCAAGGAACTGTTGCTCCGTATCAACGCAATCCTCCGCCGCATGCCTGAAACGGAGGCAGCAGATACTGCCCCTAAAGTTTTGCATCTCGGCCCCGTGCGCTATGATATCGAGCGTGGCGAGATGTGGCATGGCGATGATCTTGTCCGTCTAACGGCGACCGAGTCTCAACTCATGCGCATTTTCTCCAAACATGTTGGCGAGCCTGTGAGCCGAGTGCAATTGGTCGAAGACTTGGGCCGTGATCGCGGCCAAGCGCAAGAGCGCGCGGTGGATGTTCAGATCACGCGTTTGCGTCGCAAGATCGAGATGGACCCGAAGCAGCCCCGCTACATGCAGACTGTAAGGGGCGCTGGGTACATGTTGGCGCCTGATTAAATACGACTAAGGAGCCTGCAATGACCACAGCCCTCATCACCCATCCCGCCTGCCTTGAGCATGTCACACCCGCAGGTCACCCTGAACAGGTGGCGCGGCTCGAATATATCCTACGTGCGCTCAAGGACAAAGATCTCCTCCGTGTCAAAGCGCCGATGGGAAGCGAAGATGACATCATGCGTTGCCATCCTGCGAGCCACGTCACCGATTTGCGCAGCGCGCTGCCGAATGTGGGGCATCGTCAGCTGGATGCGGATACGCATATGTCGCCCGGTTCGCTTGATGCGGCCTTCCGGGCTGTTGGGGCTGTGACAAAGGCCGTCGATATGGTGATGAATGGTGAGGCGGGGAATGCTTTTGCCGCGATCCGACCGCCAGGACATCATTGTGAGACGTCCACGCCGATGGGGTTCTGTCTGTTCGGCAATGTTGCGATTGGCGCGAAATATGCGCTTGAACATCATGGTCTGAAACGTGTCGCAGTCGTTGATTTCGACGTGCATCACGGCAATGGCACGCAAGATCTGCTTTGGAACGAAAAGCGTGCTTTGACGATCACAAGCCAGCAAATGCCGCTTTGGCCGGGTACGGGCGAGCGCTCTGACAAAGGCGGGTTCGACAATGTTGTGAACTTGCCCATCGCACCCGAAAGCAAAGGCGATCAAATGTGCGCGCTTTACACCGCCGAAGTCTTCCCGCGTTTGCGTGCATTCAAACCTGAAATGATCTTCATTTCCGCTGGCTTTGATGCGCACCAATACGACCCTTTGGCGAACCTCAATTGGTCCACGGGTGATTTCAAATGGCTCACACAGGAGCTTTGCAAAATAGCGGACGAAATATGCGAAGGGCGTGTGGTCTCTGCGCTCGAAGGGGGCTATGATTTAGATGCGTTGGCCGAAGCTGTGGCTGCGCATGTAGATGCATTGAGGGAGGCCAGCGGATGGGCGACACTACCGTAGAAGAGATGAGCTTTGAGCAGGCCATGGGCGAGCTGGAGCAAGTGGTCAGCCAGCTAGAGCGCGGTGATGTTCCGCTAGAGCAATCCATCTCTTTATATGAGCGTGGCGCAGAGCTGAAAAAGCGCTGCAAGACTAAGTTGAAAGAGGCTGAAGAAAAGGTTGCAGCGATCACGTTTGACGGTGATGGCACTCCTAAAGGGACAACACCTGTCGAGGGTCTGTGACATTAAGATCTGAAATGAACGATTGGTCTGCGGAGGTCGATCAACACTTTACGCGCGTCTTGAGCAGTTTCGCGGATGTGCCAATCGTGCAAGCGATGCGCTATGCGACAACAGGTGGCAAGCGCTTGCGCGCGTTTTTGGTGCGCGAAAGTGCGCGCGTGTGCGGCGTCGATGTTGCGCGTTCGATTGCGCCAGCTTGTGCTATTGAGGCGCTGCATGCTTATTCATTGGTTCACGATGATTTGCCGTGCATGGACGACGATGATCTGCGTCGCGGTCAGCCCACGGTTCATGTGAAATGGGACGATGCGACGGCAGTGCTTTGTGGCGATGCTTTGCAAACTCTTGCCTTTGAACTTGTGAGTGAGCCTTCGTGTCATGAAGACCCCCTTGTACGCAGCACGTTGGCATTGACGCTTGCGCGCGCAAGTGGCGCTGCAGGGATGGTCTATGGCCAAGCGCTTGATATTGAAGCTGAAAGCGCAGCAAACCCGCTGACCATTGAACAAATCACAGAACTTCAAAACGGCAAAACAGGCGCGTTGATCACATGGTCGGCGACCGCAGGTGCGGTCCTTGCCAAGGCTGACACGAACGCGTTGAAAACATACGGCGATGCGCTTGGCCTAGCGTTCCAAATTGCAGACGACATACTTGATGTGACAAGTGACGCTGAAACCCTCGGCAAAGCTGCGCAAAAGGACGCGGAAGCGGGCAAAGCGACGTTCGTGTCGCTGCTCGGTCTAGACGGGGCAAAGAGCCGCGCTGAAATGCTGGTGGAATCGGCCTGTGATGCACTATCTATCTACGGAAGCGATGCGGATCATCTGCGCGATGTTGCGCGTTTTGTGATTGAGCGTCGCTCATAACTTACGACCAAGGGGGCATGTGATATGTCTGACCGCCCAAATACCCCGCTTTTGGACCGCGTACAGCGTCCTGCAGATCTCGGGCAATTCTCTGATGCAGAGCTCACACGCGTCGCGCAGGAATTGCGGAGCGAGACGATTTCAGCAGTGTCTGAAACAGGCGGTCATTTGGGTGCAGGGCTTGGTGTCGTCGAGCTGACAGTTGCTTTACATTCGGTTTTCAACACCCCTAAGGACAAGATTATTTGGGATGTAGGGCATCAGTGCTATCCGCATAAGATCCTGACAGAGCGTCGTGAACGCATCCGTACATTGCGGATGAAAGATGGCCTGAGCGGGTTCACCAAACGCTCAGAGAGCGTTTATGACCCCTTTGGTGCGGCGCATTCCTCAACCTCAATCTCGGCAGCCCTTGGCTTTGCTGTTGCGCGTGATTTGGGCGGCGAAGCGCCCGGTGGTCTAGGTGACGCGATTGCTGTGATCGGAGATGGCTCAATTAGTGCCGGTATGGCATTTGAGGCGATGAATAACGCAGGTCACTTGAAGAAACGCATGTTCGTGATCCTCAATGACAACGAGATGAGCATCGCGCCCCCTGTTGGTGCGCTGTCTTCCTATCTCAGCCGACTTTACGCGGAAGAACCGTTTCAAGATCTTAAGACCGCTGCCAAAGGCGCGGTAAGTCTGCTGCCTGAACCCTTCCGCGAAGGAGCAAAGCGCGCCAAGGATATGCTGAAAGGCATGACTGTTGGTGGCACATTGTTCGAGCAGTTGGGTTTCTCTTATCTCGGCCCCATCGATGGGCACGATATGGATCAGCTTTTGCCCGTTTTGCGCACTGTTCAAACGCGTGCGACGGGGCCTGTGCTCATCCATGTGATTACGAAGAAGGGCAAGGGCTATGCACCCGCCGAAGCTGCGCGAGACAAAGGCCATGCAACGGCCAAGTTTGACGTTCTGACGGGTGAGCAAAAAAAATCCCCATCCAACGCGCCAAGCTACACCAAGGTTTTTGCAGAAAGCCTGCTGAAGGAAGCTGCCGCCGACGACAAGATTTGCGCTGTCACAGCCGCGATGCCTGATGGCACAGGGCTCAACCAATTTGCGGAGCGCTACCCGAGCCGTTGTTTTGACGTTGCAATTGCAGAGCAACATGGCGTGACTTTCTCTGCTGCGCTCGCTGCTGGCGGGATGAAGCCGTTCTGCACGATGTATTCCACGTTCCTACAGCGCGGTTATGACCAAGTTGTCCATGATGTTGCGATCCAGCGTTTGCCTGTGCGCTTCGCCATCGATCGCGCGGGGCTTGTCGGTGCAGATGGCGCGACCCACGCGGGTGCTTTTGACACTGCTTACCTGTCTAATTTACCCGGTTTCACCGTGATGGCGGCTGCGGATGAGGCGGAACTGGTACACATGGTTGCGACTGCGGTTGCCCATGATGAGGGTCCAATCGCCTTCCGTTTCCCACGTGGGGAAGGTGTTGGCGTAGAAATACCCGAGAAGGGTATTCCACTGGAGATTGGTAAAGGCCGCATAATCCGTGAGGGCAAAGGCGTCGCTATTCTTTCCTTCGGTACACGTCTGAAAGAGGTGGAGGATGCCTGCGACGCGCTCGCCGCCAAAGGCATCACGCCGAGCATTGCCAATGCGCGTTTTGCCAAGCCTTTGGATCGTGACTTGATTTTGCAACTCGCTCAAGATCACGAATCGCTGATCACCATTGAAGAGGGCGCCGTTGGCGGCTTTGGCTCTCACGTAGCGCAGCTGCTCGCAGAAGAGGGCGTGTTCGATACAGGTCTCAAATACCGTTCGATGGTTTTGCCGGATATCTTCATCGACCAGTCCAGCCCGCGAGATATGTATGCAGTCGCGAAATTAAACGCGGAAGATATTGAGGCGAAAGTGCTCGACACTTTGGGCATTGCCTCAATCGTTAGTAAGAAAGCATGAGTCTGACGCTCACAAATTTACCGAGCGGCTTTCACCACGACCCTTATCCGCATTACGCGTGTCTGCGTGAAGACCACCCTGTCTGCGGCCAACCCGATGGATCGTTCATCGTGTCGCGCTACGCCGATCTGGATATGATCTACCGCGATACTGCGCGCTTTATTTCTGATAAGAAGAAGGTGTTCACGCCGAAATTCGGCACGGACGCTCCGCTGTTTGAGCATCACACGACATCGCTGGTGTTCAATGATCCGCCGCTGCACACGCGCGTGCGCAAGATCATGGTAGGCGCGATGAACCCGCGCGCTTTGGCGTCAATGGAGCCAGGTTTGATCACTTTGGTCGACAGCCTACTTGATGAGATTAGCGAACATAAAGAGGTCGACCTAATCGACGCCTTCGCAGGTGCGATCCCGATCGAAGTCATCGGCAATCTGTTTAATATCCCACGCGAACGGCGCGCCCCTTTGCGCGATTGGTCGTTGGCCATTCTTGGCGCTTTAGAGCCGCGGTTGACCCCAGAACAAGAAGCGCGCGGTAACAAGGCCGTACTCGATTTCGTTGCTTTCTTGAAAGAAATTGTTGCGGACCGACGCATTAATCCGGGCGACCCTGAAATAGATGTGCTCACCCGCCTAATTCAATCCGAGGCAGGGCGTTTGAGCCCTGTGGAGTTGTACCAAAATTGCATTTTCATTCTGAACGCAGGGCATGAAACGACGACGAACCTGATTGGCAATGCGATGATGTTACTTGATCACGATCGTGCGGCGCGTGCGCGATTGCTTGCTGAACCTGAGCTTATCACAACGGCTGTTGATGAGGTCCTGCGCATGGAAAGTCCCAACCAATTTGGCAATCGTCTCACAACTGAGGACATGACGTTGCATGGCACCCAAATCCCGGCTGGCACGGACCTGCATTTGTGCATTGGCGCTGCCAATCGAGACCCTGCACAATTCGAAAATCCCGACGTGTTGCAATTGGACCGTCGCCCCAACAAGCATCTTGCTTTTGCCGGTGGTGCACATACTTGCGTCGGTCTCACGCTCGCGCGGATGGAGGGTCGGGTCGCGGTTAGCAAATTCCTTGAGCGCTTCCCGCATTACGAGATTGAAGAGGGTACACAACGTGCAGGGCGCATCCGGTTTCGCGGCTTTTCGGTCTTGCCTGCACGCCTAGCGTAGTTTTTTGGAATTATTTTCCAAGGATTGACTGCGCTGCTGCGTCCTATGATCGTGATGCGCATGAAAACGGGCGATAAAGAACTGGCTTTGGCTGCAAAAGGCGGGGATGCAAAAGCGTTTTCGCTTTTGTTGGAGCGGTTCTACGATCGCCTGTTTGGTTTGTGTTTCCGCCTCATGGGCAGCCACGCAGAGGCCGAAGATTTATGCCAAGACATATGTGCTGCCTTGCCTGCGAAGCTCACGCGGTTTGAGGGCGGATCTGCCTTTTCGACATGGCTTTACCGTGTGGCCGTGAACGCAGCCCACGACCGCCGTCGCCGCGCGGGTACGCGCGCGAAAGCGGCGCAGGGCTGGGGTGATTGGGAAGTTAACCGCACCGAAGCGATGCGAGAACAGGCAGAGGCGCAAGATTGGTTGATCCGCGCCGTAGGCATGCTGTCTAATGATCTGCGCGACACGGTTGCTTTGGTGATGGATGACATGAACCACCGGGAGGTGGGCGAAGTCTTGGGCGTGTCAGAAGGCACGGTAAGTTGGCGCATGAGCGAAGTGAAGAAGCATCTAAAAGCCCTAAAGGAGAGCGAGCAATGAGCGATGATTTAGACGATCTCAAAGCTGCGTTTTCCGTAGCAACGCCCGTGCCCGATGCCAAGCGACGCGCCGAAAATGTAGCCCTGGCGCAAGAAAATCTTGCACGCCTCCAAGGATCGACGACTGAAGCACGTCCTATGAAAGACGCTCCAAGAATGGGCGCTTTTGCAAAAGGAATACGTGCGATGTTTGATGCAATCTCTTCAAAAGCGGGTCTGACCGCGACGACAGCTTTGGCCGCGTTCGGCCTTGTAATGGTTCTTCCAGTGCTGCGCGAAGGCCCGCCCGAAGTGTTCACTCCAAAGCCAGCAGTTCTCATCGAAGCGCCTGTGTTGGAGGAGCTGATCGTAGCCGAGCGCGAGGCAGACATGGCCGTCGGAGCGATAGCGAGTGAGTTGGCCCCCAGCTCGGTGCCCGTTCTGCGTATGTCGGCAAAGTCTCAAAGCCGAACACTGGTCGCGGGCTCGATTGCGGATGCGTCTGTGGTGGCGGTTGAAGTGGATACAGAAGCCTTCGCTAGCGCGTCGGAAAATACGTTGAAGGTGACCCGCGAAACGTCTGTGTCTACCTTTTCGGTTGATGTGGATACGGCCAGCTATGCGATTGTGCGCTCATCATTGATGAACGGTCAATTACCACCTGCTGCAGCTGTGCGGATCGAAGAAATGGTGAACTACTTTCCCTATGATTACGCTGCGCCGACGCAGGGGGTCTTCGCCACGTCGCTTGCCATGATGGCGACGCCATGGAACGAAAACACGCAACTTTTGCGCATCGCGTTGCAAGGCCAAATGCCAGAAGTAGAGGCGCGCCCACCGCTTAACTTGGTCTTCTTGATTGATACATCAGGCTCGATGAACCAGCCGAACAAATTGCCTTTGCTTAAGCAATCCTTGCGCCTCTTGCTTGGTCAATTGCGCGCGGAGGATCAGGTGGCGATTGTCGCTTATGCGGGCAGCGCAGGACAGGTTCTTGAACCCACCGCCGCGCACGAACGTGACACGATCCTTGGTGCGTTGGACAACCTTGCAGCAGGTGGCGAAACCAATGGACAGGCGGGTTTGCAGCAGGCTTATGCCCTTGCAAAGCAGATGCAAGAAGAGGGTGAAGTCAGCCGCGTTCTGCTCGCGACAGATGGAGATTTCAACGTTGGTCTCAGCAATGCCGAAGCGCTGAAAGGCTACATTGCGGACAAGCGCGATAGTGGGACATTCCTGTCTGTTCTTGGCTTTGGCCGTGGCAATCTGGATGATGAGACGATGCAAGCGCTCGCGCAGAACGGCAATGGTCAGGCGAACTATATTGATAACCTGCCAGAGGCGCAAAAGGTGCTGGTGGATCAACTCACTGGCGCGTTGTTTCCGATTGCGAGTGACGTAAAGGTGCAGGTTGAATTTAACCCCGCGACCGTCGCAGAATATCGTTTGATCGGCTATGAAACCCGTGCGTTAGCACGTGAGGATTTTAACAATGACAAGGTGGATGCGGGTGACATTGGCGCGGGCCATCAGGTGACTGCGCTCTATGAGATCACGCCTGTTGGGAATGAAACGCAAGTGGATGCGTTACGTTATGGCGAAAGCAGCGTAGACGGTTCGAAAGATGAACTAGGGTTTTTGAAGCTGCGGTTCAAAGAGCCGGGCGCGCAGGACAGTCAGTCGATCGAGCGTGCGATTCCGACAACTTTGGAGCCTGACACAGAGCTTGAATTTGCGGCTGCTATTTCCAGCTTTGGTGAGCTGCTGCGCGGGAGTGAACGACTTGGCGACTGGTCCTATGAAGAGGCAATCATGGCGGCGAGCAATGCGCGCGGGGAGGATAGCTTTGGCTATCGTGCAGAAGCGATCCAATTAATGCGCTTGGCCGTGGCGCTAAAGTAGCCTCACGTGCTGCAGCACGTGAGGCTACCGGTCACGAGAGTGATCAGTTAACGGCTTTCGCCTCAACCACATCAGTCTTCACCGCGCCAGTGTGAGCAATCTCAATCTGGCGCGGTTTCAAAGCTTCGGGCACTTCGCGTGTCAGTTCAATATGGAGCATTCCATCTTCATGGCTCGCCCCTGTAACGCGCACATGATCTGCCAAATGGAAGCGCCGTTCGAACGCGCGGGTCGCGATGCCACGGTGCAAATAGGTCCGCTTTGTCGCGTCTTCGCCTTTGCGTGCGGTGACGAACAACGCGCCTTCTTTCACCTCAACGGACAAGTCTACGTCGGTAAATCCGGCCACCGCAATAGAGATCCGGTAGTCGTCATCGGATGTCTTTTCGATGTTGTAGGGCGGATATGAATTAGGGCTGACATCGTTGGACATAACGCGGTCCATCATGTCTGCGATTTGGTCAAAACCAATGGATGCACGGTGCATCGGAGCGAAATCAAAAGTACGCATGGGTCATCCTCACTTGAGCAATAACAATATGTTAGTGGCCTTCCCAATCGGGACAGGCCGGTTCACGCAACCCATCATTGGCGCTGCGATGATATTGATTTGGGGAGGGGGTAAAGTGGTTTCAAGAGGGTGCTATGCCCAAAATATTTAAGGCTTCACAAACTTTGCACCAGAAATCATGCGCCCTTCAATGGCTTCGGCATTACGGCTCTCTTGCGAACCAATAACGCTGAAACGCCCGCGTCCGGCAGCAAGTTCAGCGCGCAAACGCGCGAGCGGGCTTTCCAAAGCAGTACCAAGTGAAACAGGTGTGCCCTTGACCTCTGCCTTCGCCGACACGACGGAAACGATCTTTGCGGTGTCTCCATTCATGCTGAAAATAGGTGCCCCCGACGAACCGAAATTTACGTCACAGGACATCACCAAAACGCCCTTTTGACGCGCCATGACATGGCAAATTTCCTGCAATGATGGGGCTTCTGAGCGATCTAATGCGTAAGACACGACGCCGATCTTGTCGCCTTTCGCTGGGCGTTCGGCCGTCTCAAACGGGATTACTTGCGTGTTGCGGATCGGGCGATCCAATTCGATCAAAGCAAGGTCATTGCGCACGCGGTCTGTCGTCGCCGTTCCATCGTAGGAATATTCAGGATGCACCACCGCGCGGCGCACATTGCGATAGGCGGACGCGCGCCCATCGCGCCATCCTGCGAGAAATTCCATAATATTGTGATCAACCCGCAACCCCGTGTCGCGATCAAACAGACAATGCGCCGCTGTCAGAACCAAATCAGGCGCAATCAAAGCCCCGGTACAGAAACCTTTTCCAGCCACATCGAGACGGCCGACAGCTTCCCAACCGCGCGATTCATCGCCCGTGTTGAGCCGTTTCAGCCCACTGGATTGCGCATGCGCACTCGTGGAAAAGGCCAAAGCCCATGCGATCAAAAAGGTGATCCGCGTCATGCCGTCTCCAAAATACGTTTAAAATTGGATAGAAACAGGATGAGGCAACAATAAGGCGCTTAGCGCAGAATAGGTACTTTTTGTATGCTTGGATCCGCATCCATTTTCGCAGGGCGGGGACCGCCTGTGGCCCAATCCAGCAGCTCTACGGTGTGAACCACGGGCACGCCAATCGCAGAGCCGATTTGCATCATACAACCTATATTACCCGCTGCGATCACATCAGGGTTCTTGGCCATCAACGTCTCGACTTTACGCTCTTTGAGCTGCGCAGAAATTTCTGGCTGCATCAGATTATAAGTGCCTGCAGAGCCACAGCACAGCTGGCTGTCTTTCGGCTCGACCACGTTAAAGCCGGCTCGCTTTAGTAGATCTTTCGGTACCGTTTTAATCTGTTGTCCATGCTGAAGCGAACAGGCCGCGTGATAGGCAACTGTCATCTCAGGCGCGCCACCTTCTGGCAGGTCCAGATCTTTCAAAACTTCGCTAACGTCTTTGGCAATGGCGGCAACGCGCTTTGCATCCGCCTCAAGTGGATCGCCTTCAAACATGTGACCGTAATCTTTAACGGTTGTTCCGCAGCCCGAGGTGTTGATGACAATCGCATCAAGCCCGCTTTCGTCCATCTCACGTGCCCACGCTTTGATATTGGCGGCGGCGGCTTTGTGGCTTTCGCTTTGCTTGCCCATGTGATGCGTTAAAGCGCCACAACATCCTTGCCCCTCTGCGACGACAATCTCGCAGCCAAAACGGGTCAGCAAACGGATCGTGGCATCATTGATATCCGTATCCAGAGCACGCTGCGCGCACCCCGTCATCAGGGCCACACGTTTTTTGCGCGCGGCGATTGGAGCGAAAGTCTGCGGGTCATCATTGCGACTAACAGGTGGTACTTGTTTCGGGGCTATTGCGATCATCGCGCGTAGCCGCTTGTCAGGGATAAATCGCGCAAACGGACGCGCCATTTTCGCACCTAGTAGCGCGACACGAAAGCGCGTGGGATAGGGCAAGACTAAAGTAAGCACCCAACGCAAAGCGCGTTCGCTCAGGGGTCTTTTGTAGTTTTCCTCGATGTAGTTTCGCGCGTGATCGATTAAATGCATATAATGCACGCCAGATGGACAAGTGCTCATGCAAGCAAGACAGCCTAAGCAGCGATCAATGTGCCCAACTGTTTTCGCGTCTGGCACGCGTCCCGTCTCAAGCATATCTTTAATCAGATAGATGCGTCCACGCGGGCTATCCAGCTCATCGCCAAGCACTTGATACGTGGGACAAGTCGCCGTGCAAAACCCGCAATGGACACAGGATCGCAGGATCTTGTTAGAGCGCTGGATCGCGGGGTCCTGCATTTGAACGTCACTAAACTCGGTCTTCATGCGACATCTCCCATAAGTCCAGGATTGAGCAGGCCTTTTGGATCAAACCGCGCACGTAGCCTGGCGCTGATCTTTGCAAGTGGTGCAGCCTGGGGATGGAACCGCGCGACCTGCTCAAATCCTTTATCGTCGCTGCGCATCAAAGTCGCATGACCCGGCACAGACATGCGCGCCCTAAGATCTGTGCGTTTGGGCATGTCGACCCACATCAATCCACCACCCCAATCGAGCAGCACAGCATGCGCACCAAGCGCATCAATAAGCTCAGGCGCATCACCAGGCTTCACGGAAACGCGCCAGAGATCTCCAGTGCTTCCAGTGAACCCGCGCGCATCGCGAATGTCGCGCCAAAGCGTGTCACACTGTGCTTGATCATCCAGTATTTCGACTGTCCCAAACCCTGCCAAAACTTGTGTCAGCTTGTCAGCGCGATATCGAACCGATGCGTCAAATCCTTCCAGACGCAAGACAACTGCACCGTCCAAATCTTGCGCAGCGCCAGAAACTTCAAAAGGGGATCCCAAGGCGGCTGACATAGCAGCGACGGCCTGCTTTGCATTCAATCCTTCAATGCGCAAACATAGCTGTATTTCCACTTTCGGCATTACTTTCAATGAGACTTCGCTCAGCACACCCAAGGTGCCAAACGCGCCACTCATCAGCTTGACCAAATCATAGCCGGTGACGTTCTTCATCACGCGCCCGCCGTTCTTTGCGACAATGCCAGCGCCATCCACAAAGCGCACGCCAAGCATGAAATCACGACACGCACCAACAGAAATACGCCGCGGGCCTGATGCATTGCTGGCGGCAACTCCGCCAATTGTACTCGCGCCCGTGGTTCCAAGAACGTCGCGCAAATCAGGCGGCTCAAACGCGAGCCTTTGGTTTTCAGCTTTCAAAGCGGCCCCGATCTCGTCAAGCGTCGTGCCAGCACCCGCTACCATCGTCAAAGCGCCTGGTTCATACAACGATATCCCTTGCAGACCACTGGTCTCCAAAACCTCGCCTTCAATTGGCCCAAGCAAACGGGTGCCGCCACCACGGATGCACAGGGGCGCTTTGACGCTTGAAATCAAATCAGCCAATTCGGCTTCCGATGTGGGTTTCATCTTCTTTGGTCCTTAAATACCTTGGGGGAGTCGGCTTAGGCCGACGGGGGCAGCGCCCCCATTACTCAGCAGCAATCCGCGCAGAGCGCTTCGCATCTGACAAATTCAGGGGGAACACTTTCGCAGAATTCAGGAGCCATTTGGGGTCAAATATATCTTTCACGGCCATTTGCGCGTCCAAGTCAGCAGGCTCATATTGATACCCCATCAGGTCGCGCTTTTCGATTCCGACACCATGCTCGCCCGTCAAACAGCCACCCGCTTCAACGCAAAGCTTCAATATCTCGGCACCCATCGCTTCGCATAACTCCAGATCGCCATCCTTATTGGCATCAAACAGAATAAGCGGATGCATATTGCCGTCGCCCGCGTGAAAGACGTTGCCCACATCAAGGCCGTACTCTTTGGACAACTCACCAATTCGCCGCAAAACCATAGGCAGGGATGACACAGGGATCGTCCCGTCAAGACACATGTAATCGTTGATCTGCCCCATCGCGCCAAACGCGCTTTTACGGCCCAGCCAGATACGCGAGGCTTCATCTGCGTCTTTTGCTTCCCTAAATTCGATGGGGTTATGGCGCTCTGCGATCTCACGGATCAACGCAAGTTGCGCGTCAATTTCCGCCTCTGATCCTTCGACCTCTATGATTAGAACCGCTTCGCATAGTGGATATCCCGCATGCGCGTAGTTCTCGACCACCTCAGTCACGCGGCGATCCATGAATTCGATGGCCACAGGCAAAACGCCCGCTTGAATGATGTCGGACACACAGGCCCCGGCGACTTCATTGCTGTCAAAACCAACCAGCACAGGCCGCGCTCCTTCGGGCTTGTGCAGGATGCGCAACGTCGCTTCCGTCACAACACCAAGCTGACCCTCGGAGCCACAGATGACGCCCAGTAGATCAAGCCCGCCACTGTCCAAATGTGCGCCACCGATCTCGATGATTTCACCGTCCATCATCACCATGGTGACGCCAAGCAGATTGTTCGTGGTCACACCGTATTTCAAGCAATGCGCGCCGCCTGAATTCATCGCAATATTGCCCGCAATCGCACAGGCAAGCTGGCTGGATGGATCAGGCGCATAGAAGAAATCTTCCTCTGCAACTGCGCCAGACACACTTAGGTTTGTACGCCCTGATTGCACGCGGATCACGCGATTGGCGTAGTCGGTTTCAAGCACGTCATTCATTCGCGCAACCCCGAGGATCACACAGTCTGCAGTCGGTAAGGCCCCGCCCGCAAGAGAGGTGCCAGAACCGCGCGGCACCACAGGGACATTCATGTTATGACAGATGCGCAAAATATCGGACACTTCCGTGGTGCTGCGTGGCAAAACCGCAAGCAGCGGTGGACATTTATAGGCGGTCAGCGCATCGCACTCATAGGCGCGGGTTTCCATTTCATCTTCAATCACGGCGTCCCGTGGCAATACCGTCAGCAAACGCGCAACCAGTTCGGCTTTGCGAGATAGTACAATCGGGTTAGGGAGTGGCATGTCCATAAAACCGTCCTTTCGATGATTGGTAATAAAATATAACCAATTTATAGAATTGGCAAGTCCTGATTGGTTCGCTTATGTGGAGCCCATGGACATATTTAGCCGACTGACCTTCTTTTCTTACGTTGATTACAGCTCATTGGGCCTCTTGTTTTGGCTCTGGTTTGTGATCGGATGGCGCATTGAACACCCCTCCGCCAAACACGCATCCGTTTCGGTTCTGATGGCAGGCTATCGGCGCGAATGGATGCGACAAATGATTACCCGCGATCCGCGTATTTTCGATGCGACGATCTTGGGGAACCTGCGTCAGGGCACTGCGTTCTTCGCGTCCGCGAGCATGATCTCTATCGGTGGGGTTCTGGCGCTTTTTGGCAATACTGAACAACTTATTGGAATCGCAGATGATTTGACGCTGAACAGCGAACCAAACATTGTGTGGGAGTTAAAGCTCATGGTCACGCTATTCTTCGTGACCAACGCGTTCCTCAAGTTCGTTTGGTCAAACCGCCTGTTTGGATATTGCGCGGTTTTGATGTCTGCTGTGCCTAATGATGTCGACGATCCCCGCACCATGCCGCGCGCAATGCAAGCGGCGGAGATCAATGTGACCGCCGCTCGCGGATTCAATCGTGGTTTGCGCTCCGTCTATTTTGGTCTCGCCTCAGCCGCGTGGCTTGCGGGACCAATCGCGCTGATTGTGGCGAGCTTGATTACATGCCTTGTGCTCTGGCGTCGTGAATTTGCCTCTCAATCGCGCGACGTGTTGCTCTCGGGCGACGCTCACGACGCTTAACGCGCTTGTGATTGCCAGAATCGCGGCGTCGACACTACATGGGATGGTATGAAACATACATCTCCCCTTGTCGCGGCGCTTTTTGTAGCTGCGCCCGCCTTCGCAGAACAGCCTAAGGTCATCGATGCAAATGCGCATTCAACAGGCATGGGTTGGGACTTCTCCGTAACGATTGAACACCCTGATACAGGTTGGGATCACTATGCGGACGGTTGGGAAATTGTCGGATCAGACGGCACAGTGTTTGGCACGCGTGTGCTTCATCATCCCCATGTGAACGAGCAACCCTTTACGCGTAGCTTGAACAACGTGATGTTACCCGATGGCACGCGCGAAGTGTTCATTCGTGTAAAGTGTTCCGAAGACGGTTGGAAAGACAGCGGCTACAAGATCACTCTGTCGCGCTAACCGTTCAACGCCGCCCTTCGCGTAGCCAGGCGGCCAAGATCAGCATCGACGCCAAAAACAACACTAGCCATGCAGGCAACAGCGCGGTTTGGCGCACGCTCAGCGTTTCATATGCAGCGCGCGGCGTTATCCCAAGCCATCCGCGACCCGCCGCAGGACGTCCTTCGCGCACGGTTCTGATCGTGGGCAGCCTGTCTTCCAAACGCGCAACGCCGCCCCGAGTTTTATCCACTAAAGGCCCCAAAAACTCTGCGGTGGCGATGGTCTTTTCGAACTCTCGCGGCGCGGCGGGGCCTAGACCAATCACCGTCTCATGCGCATCATCGCGCAGACGATAGAGTCCGATATCAATTCCTGAGTATTGTGCTTCAAAGCGACCGGGTTCAGTCTCTGTCATGCTTAGCTCTGTCACACTGCCATCCGGCGCGGTCACACTCACAGGCGCGGCGTTTTCCCTCAAAGTGCGGCGAATGATGCGCATGTTTTGCCCTGTGGCTTCTGCCAGCAGCGCGTCCTCTTCCAGTTCTGGCTCACCCATCATCCAATGGGCAAGACGGCGCAGCAATTCCAGCTGCGGACCGCCGCCTTCAAACCCACGGTTCCAAAGCCACGCATGATCAGAAGCAAGCATTGCAACACGACCTTCTCCAACACGGTTCAGGATCAACAAAGGTTTTTCATCAACGCCCGTCATGATCACATCTCCTGCACTCGGTTCAACCTCGATTTGACGCATCCAGCGCCCCCAATCTTGGGTGTCGGGCAGGCCAGCCGTTACAGGATGGCGTTTGCCAAGTTGGCTAATATCTGGGCGGTAACCTTGCTCGATCACGCGCGCTGTGGGCGCGGCAGGCAAGATTTCAGCCAAGGGAGAACGGTAAATACTATCAGCCGAAGCAAAATCAGGTCCGGCCGCAACCAGCACCGCGCCCCCGTTCTCTACATAGCGCGCTACGTTTTCGAGGTAGAGCGAGGGCAGAATGCCACGACGCTTGTAGCGATCAAAAATGATCAGATCGAAATCTTCGATCTTCTCTAGAAACAGCTCGCGCGTCGGAAAGGCGATGAGGGACAGTTCTGATACGGGCACACCATCTTGCTTTTCGGGCGGGCGCAGAATGGTGAAGTGCACAAGATCGACAGAGCTATCGGATTTCAACAAATTGCGCCACGTGCGCCCGCCAGCATGAGGCTCGCCAGAGACCAGCAAAACCCGCAAGCGATCCCGCACACCGTTCATCTGAATAAGCGCCGTGTTGTTGCGCGCGGTCAGCTCGCCTTCCGCCGTCGGGACGGTGAACTGGATAACATTACGTCCACCGTGGGGCAGGGTAAGGGGCAACTCAATCTCTGCATCAGTTGGCACTTGAAATCGTTGCGGTGGGCCACCGTCAATCGAAATTTCTAGCGGCGCAAAGCCAGTGCCCGTCGGGGCAGCGCCCATGTCTTCTATCTTCAACGTGAGCGTCACAGGCTCGCCCAAAATGGCAAACGCGGGCGCGTTGGTGACGTTTAAACGGCGATCCCAATCGGCGCTTTTCCCGCTAAGTAGCAGATGCAAAGGCGCTGGTAAAACCGGAGCGCGTTCCAGATCGTGTAAGCGTCCGTCGCTGATCAGAAAAGCGCCCGCGATACGGCCCTGGGGGAGCTCTGCGAGCGTGTCGTTCAGCACCGTGAGTAATTGCGTCCCCGCATCCCCTTGTCCGTCGGGCACAGAGACGCGCACAACGTCAATATTGTCGCGCGCGTCTAACAATGCTGCCAGTTCAGCGCTCGCGTCTTTGGTGACACCTGCGCGTTCGGCTAGTCTTTGCGACGCGCTTTCGTCGCTTATAATCAGCACGATATCGTTCAAAGCACCGCGTTCTTCACTTTGCAAACTTGGGCCTGCCAACGCTGCAAGCACTACGATTCCAGCCAAACCGCGTAACCATGCCCCGGCCAAACCCCTCCAAACTGCAAGCGCGAGACCTGCAAATACCACAACAGCCGCCGCAAGTAGCAATGCCATAGGGATAAGAGGATCAAAGACCAGCGTTTGTGTCATTGGCCTAGCCTGTCAAGAAGTGCGGGGACATGAACCTGATCGGATTTATAGTTGCCCGTCAGCACGTGCATCACCAGATTAATGCCAAAGCGATAGGCAAGCTCACGTTGCCGCTCCCCCGCGAAACCGCGCCCGATTGGGAAGACCGTATTGCCACGACGGTCCATCGCCCAAGCCGCAGCCCAATCGTTACCACCAATCACCACGGGGCTGACTCCGTCATTGAGGTTACGAAACGGCATGCCTTCGATGCGCTCTGCATCTTTGGGGGCGGCTTCAACCCAAAGATCACGTGCAGTGTGACGTCCAGGAAAATCCTGTAATAGATAGAACGTGCGCGTCAGCACGTGATCCTGCGGCAAAGGTTCTAAGGGTGGAATATCCAGCCGCGCTGCGAGCGTTTGCAACTTGCGCCCATTCGGACTTGCCGCGCCAAAACGCGCGATATCAGCGTCACGTGTATCAAATAAAATCATCCCGCCAGAGCGCAGATACTCGTTCAGCTTGGCATAGGCGTTGGCAGAGGGTGTCGGCTGACTTTGTGTGATTGGCCAGTAGAGCAGCGGGAAGAAGGCCAACTCATCCGTCTCCAGATCAACACCGATCGGATCGGATGGCTCGATTGAGGTTCTGTAAAACAGCGTCTGTGACAGGCCGCGCAGACCCGCCTTGGCAGTGTTATCAATCGCGGTGTCGCGGGTGATAATGTGGCCGAGAACAAGTTCGGAGGATGCAGCCAAAGCGAAGCTATCTTGCTGCGCATCTGCGGGTGTAAGCCCAAACAACAGCACCGTCCCGATCCCCGCAATCGCACCGCGCAAGCGGCCAGACATGGCGAGGGATGCAACGATATCAAGCATCAACAGTGCTAGAGCGATTGAGAGCAATATGCCACCAAGCGGCGTTTCCTCGTGGGTTTGAAGCGGTTGAACTTCCGTGCCAGTAGGCCAAACTGCCTCAGCCAAATCGGTATCGGCTGCGATCACATTGCGCGCTATTTTGCGCGCAGCGCTTTCATAAAGGCCGGGCTGTAGGTCAGGGCCAAGTGGCGCGCTCAGCAATTCTTCCCCTGCAACACCCGTGAGCGTGTCAGCCTCTAAGATGCGCCCAAACCCATCCATCACACGCAAAGGTTTCCACGTGGTTCCGTCCAAATCCCCTTCTTGCGGGGTGCCCGCAAGCGAGGAAATCGCAAGACGATCTAACATATTAACGAAGAGGCCTGACAAAGGCAGGCTCGACCATTCCGCATTCGCGGTGACATGGAACAACACGACCTGACCTTCGCCCAAGAATTTGCGCGTGACCAAGGGCGTTCCATCGCTAAGCTCTGCAATCACCCGCGCGGCCAAGGTCGGATCAGGCTGCGCCATCACTTGCGAGCTTACATTTACATCCGCAGAAATCGCCAAGCCGAAGAAGGGGCTGTCTTCGGAAAACGGGGCCAGCTCCTTTGGGGTTCCCCAGCTCATCGCACCACCAACTGTGCGTCCGCCGGCGCGCAAGCGTACAGGCATCAACGTGTCCTCACTCGCGCGGCTGACATCACTCGCAGCAAGGCGCGATCCGGCAAAACGCACCAGCAATCCGCCCGCTTCCACCCATTCTGTCAACTCTGCCTCCTCAGCGGGGGCCAAGGTCGCGACATCTGCGAGGATCATCACATCCGGTGAAGCGGGGAGTATATCGACCAGATTGCCTTCAAGCAGTTCCGCATTCGGCTGCAAAGCTTGACGCAAATAGTGGAGGGGCGAGAGTAACTCCAACCCTTCGCGATCTTCACGCCCTGCGATCAGCGCAACCTCGCGGCGGCGCAAACTGTCGTCTGAGAGGGTGATCGCACCAGCGGAGCGCACGCCTGAAATCGCGAAATGCGTGATGCGCGCGCGCAGCTCTGCGGGCAGCGACATATCTTGAACCGCAATTTTTGCGCCCTCTTCGAAGGTGATGTCTGCACGCGTGAGAATACGTGCAGCACCAGATGGATCGCTGCCATGTACGTCGACTTGAACGCTGCGTGTTGGCCCCGCAAAAGAGCGACGCGCCTCCAACAGCGTCACACCACCCTCAAACCGTGCTGGAGCAAGTGCGATTGTCTCACGCTCTGGTGCAAATACACGCAGCGCGCCTTTTTCGCTAAACAGAGCCGTCATATCGCTGCGCATCTCGCGGTTCAATTCGTCAGACACCCAGATCGTATCGAAGCTTTGCTCTGGCAATAACGTCGCGAGTGTTTCGTTGTTGATGCTCGGCCCCCACGCTTTGGGGGCAAGACCTGCAAGGGTGCTTTGCAGTTCTGTTGCGGCTTGGAACGTCACTTGTTCTGGCGCGCTGAGGGACAAAAAAGCAGCGGTGCGATCCGCGCGCACGGCGTCATCCAGAACGCGGTTGAGCAAGGCCATACGCGCAGACCAGTCTGGTGCGCTTGCCCAACTAGCATCCATTACGATCAACACAGGCCCACGCCCGATCTCGTCGCTGCGTGGATTTAGAACGGGACCCGCAAGCCCGATAATCAATGCCGCAAGAGCGATTATGCGCAGCAGCAAAAGCCACCAAGGGGTTCTGTCGCTGGTTTGTTCTTCGTCTTTCAGGCCGAGCAAAAGCGTGACACCCGGAAAGACACGTCGGATGGGCGCTGGAGGCACCGCACGCAGTATTATCCACAAGATTGGCAAGGCCAAGAGTGCGAGCAAAAGCCAAGGGAACAGAAATCCGATTGCGCCAATCATGCGGGTCTCTCCAAAGCGCGGTGCAGCCATAAAAGCGCTGTTTGCGCAGCGGCGTCCGTATGATGGGTCGCAAATTGCCAGCCTGCGACAGTACACAAATGCCGCAATTCTTCTTTACGCTGCGCGAGTTTATCGAGATACCTCGCCTTCAGGTCATAAGCTTTGAGGGTCTCGTAGCGCAGTGATTTACCTGCGCTTTCAAAGATCGTGGGGCCTTGGAAGGGAAAGTTTTCCTCAGCAGGGTCAAGCACTTGCATCAAAACACCACGCACACCGCGATCCGCAGCTTTGGCGAGGGCCGCTTTTACCGGCTCTACATCGCCCATGAAATCGGACACGAACAGCGCGCACGCATGGGGCAGCATTGCGCGGGCTTCCGGCGTACCATACTCGGTATCGGCGTCGTGGGTGAAATGCTCTGCTAGTCTCATGATTTGAGCGCGACCACGCTGTGGTGGAAGGTCATTCCCCGATAGGCCAACGCGTTCACCGCCTTTGATCAAAAGGATGGACGCGGCTAAAGTGATCAAGCGCGCACGATCGGATTTCTCGGGCAGCGCATCCGCACTTTTGAACCGCATAGAGGCAGAGGCATCGACCCAAAGCATCACGCTTTGCGCCACTTGCCACTCGCGTTCACGCACATATTCAGCGTCCGAGCGCGCAGAGCGGCGCCAGTCAATCATCCGACGGCTATCGCCTGTATGAAAAGGGCGGTATTGCCAGAAATCATCGCCTATTCCCGCGCGTCTGCGCCCGTGTTCACCCAGCAAAACCGTGCCTGCCAGCTGCTCTGCACGTGCCAAAAGGGGCGGCAGATGAGAGACTTCCGCCTCTGCAGTCAAACGAAGAGTGCGGGCGTCTGTCACGCGGCGCTTGCCTGTGTACTAGTGATATGGCTGGCGGTTTCGCGGATTAGATCCGCAAGGTTGTCACCCCGTGCACGCGCTGCGAAATTCAGCGCCATGCGATGTCCCAAAACAGGTTCAGCCATATCGATTACATCTTCGGGCGAGGGGGCGAGACGACCATCCAGCAACGCTTTGGCGCGCACAGTCAGCATCAGCGCCTGCGCCGCTCGCGGCCCGGGCCCCCACGCGACAGTATCCTTCACGCGCGCACTTGCATCCGGTTCGTCAGGGCGAAAGGCGCGCACGAGATCTAGGATCATCTCAACCACGCTATCCCCGACAGGCATGCGGCGCAGCACGGTTTGTGCCGCCAGCAATTCGTCAGTGGTGAAGACTGCGTGCGCCTCGTCCTCCGTCACACCGGTGGTTGCGATCAGGATATCGCGCTCGGTTTGGCGGTCAGGGTAGGGGACCCTGATCTGCACAAGAAAGCGGTCAAGCTGCGCTTCGGGGAGTGGGTAAGTGCCTTCTTGCTCGATCGGGTTTTGTGTGGCGAGCACGTGAAACGGCGCTATAAGCGCGCGGTCTTCACCCGCAACAGAGACCATTTTTTCCTGCATCGCTTGCAGCAGCGCAGATTGCGTGCGTGGCGAGGCACGGTTGATCTCATCCGCCATCAAAAGCTGACAAAAAATCGGGCCCTCGATGAATTTGAATGCGCGGCGTCCGTCATTGCCAGTTTCTAGAACCTCAGAGCCAAGAATATCCGCAGGCATTAAATCTGGCGTGAACTGAACGCGATTGCCATGCAGACCCATCACAGTTGAAAGTGTCTCTACGAGGCGTGTTTTGCCTAGGCCAGGAAGACCAATCAGCAAAGCGTGACCGCCGCACAAAAGCGCAGAGAGTGTCAGATCGACGACGCGCTCTTGCCCGATGAAGCGCTTGGTGATTGATTCCTTTGCTTCTGCCAGACGTGCGCCCAGCGTTTCGATGTCGGTGACTAAATCTTCTGCGCTGGACATGACAACTCCCTCTTGAACTCTAGGTGTGATGCTAGGAGACTAGGCCCCTAAGGACAAATAGCAAAACTATGGTTGGACAAAATATCGTGACACCTGACGCTGCGGGAATCGCTGCTTCTGCCAAGGCTGCTGCCAAAGGGCGTGGCTTGCCCCCTGTTCATCTGTGGGATCCGCCCTTTTGTGGCGATCTGGACATGCAGATCAAACGCGATGGCACATGGTTTTACATGGGCACGCCAATCGGCAGGTTTGAACTGGTGAAGCTGTTTTCGTCGATTTTGAAGCTTGAGGACGGGAAGTATTTTCTGGTCACGCCAGTCGAGAAAGTCGGGATCACCGTCGAAGACGCGCCTTTCGTGGCTGTAGATTTCGAATTGTCTGACGGTGTTTTGACCTTTGAAACCCATGTTGGTGATTTTGTTGGAGCGGGGGCAGAACATCCAATTCGCGTTGTGCGTGAGGCTGAGACTGGTGAGCCGTCGCCTTATGTTATGGTGCGTTCAGGGCTGGAAGCGTTGATTGATCGCAAAAGTTTCTATCGTTTGGTTGATATAGGCGCGCATCACGAGGGGTGGTTTGGAGTTTGGTCTGGTGGTGTGTTCTTTCAGATTATTCCATCGCGTGAGCTTGAAGGTTAAGGAGCCTCCGGCGGAAGTCTATTTGGAAAGATGAAGAGCAGCGTGCTCAACCTTTCGTTGCGTCCCAGTCTTTGAGAAATCGTTTGGGGGCCGCCGCGTGCCAGGTAGAGCGCCAGCGCGCCTCTGCCCATCCTTTGTCAAAGCGGTTTACTGCTATCAAAATCAAGTTGTGTGCTTCATAGTGTTTGTGGTGGATGAAGGTGTCAGGGTCTGCTGCACTCAGCATCTCGCGTTAGTCTTTGTTGCATTTAAGCAGGGCTGCGTCGACATAGGAGCGCCACCAGACCCACAGTTTCCCATGCGCTTTCAGGACCTCATTGCCCCAGCTTTTAGCCTGCGCCACCTTGGATAAACCAAGCGAAAGTGCGAAGGCCTTCATCTGGGGCCAGTCACTGATCATTAGTGCGCCTCTGCCCAATTCGCGCCCTGGCCTGCATCTACGATCAGCGGCACGTCGAGTTTGACGACAGGATCAGCGGCGTTTTCCATGATGTCTTTGGCTGTTTTGATCAGTTGATCAACGCCATCTTTTTCCACCTCGAACAACAATTCATCGTGTACTTGCAACAACATTTTTGCAGGCTGGTCTTTGATCGCATCTGGCATGCGGATCATTGCGCGGCGGATGATGTCGGCCGCTGTACCCTGGATCGGCGCGTTGATTGCGGCGCGCTTGGCAAAGCCTGCTTGCGGACCTTTGGCGTTGATATTGGGCGTATGGATCACGCGGCCAAAGAGGGTTTCGACGCGGTCATTAGCTTTTGCGAAGGCGGTCGTGTCATTCATATACTCTTTGATACCAGGGAAGCGGTCGAAATAGCGATCAATGAAGCCTTGTGCTTCTGACCTTGGGATACGCAGATTGCGCGCAAGTCCGAAGCCGGAGATGCCGTAGATTACACCAAAGTTGATTGCCTTGGCCTGGCGGCGCACGTCAGCGGTCATTTCATCCAATGGGACATCGAACATCTCAGATGCGGTCATTGCGTGGATGTCATGGCCATCGCGGAACGCCTGTTTCAGGCTGTCTATGCCCGCCACATGGGCGAGGATGCGCAGTTCGATCTGGGAGTAATCGAGAGCGACTAGAACTTTGCCCTCTTCCGCGATAAACGCTTCGCGAATGCGACGGCCTTCCTCGGAGCGGATCGGGATGTTTTGCAGGTTTGGATCGGTCGAGGCGAGGCGACCCGTGCTCGCACCTGCGATAGAATAGCTGGTGTGAACGCGGCCCGTGTCGGGGTTGATGTGATCTTGCAGCGCGTCCGTGTAGGTCGATTTCAACTTGCTGAGTTGACGCCAGTCCAAAATGCGGCGCGGCATTTCATGTTCCGTCGCAAGGTCTTCGAGAATATCAGCGCCAGTTGAATACTTGCCGTTCTTACCCTTTTTGCCGCCTTCTAAGCCCATCTCGTCAAAGAGAATTTCACCGACTTGAGCAGGGCTTCCCACATTGAACGAGTGTCCTGCCATTTCGTGGATCTCCGCCTCCAGCCCGGCCATTTTTTGTGCAAAGGCGTTCGACATCCGGCTTAGAACGTCACGGTCTACTTTGATGCCATACCGCTCCATTTGGGCCAGAACGGGAACCAAAGGTCGTTCCATCGTTTCATAGACGCGAGTCGTGCGTGCGCTGTGGAGCGTGGGTTTGAGGTGCTGCCAAAGACGCAACGTGATATCCGCATCCTCTGCCGCGTAAGGCGTGGCATGATCAATTGGCACGCGGTCAAAAGTGATCGCGGACTTGCCCGTGCCCAGCAGCGGTTTGATCGGGATCGGCGTGTGGCCGAGATAGCGCTCAGACAGCGCATCCATGCCATGATTGTGCAGGCCAGCGTGTTGCGCGTATGAAATCAGCATCGTGTCATCAATCGGCGCAATCTCGATCCCGTACCGCGCGAAAATTTTGGCGTCATACTTCATGTTCTGGCCGATTTTCATCACCGACGGATCCTCGAGCAGGGGCTTCAGCGCAGCAATCGCTATTTCTAAATCAAGTTGCCCATCGGCCAATTCGTCAGAGCCGAAGAGATCATCAGTACTCGCATCTTTGTGCGTCAGAGGAATATAGCAGGCCTTGCCTGCTTCGCTGCACATCGAGATTCCAACGAGGTCAGCGATCATGTCGTTCAGCCCCGTCGTTTCTGTATCCACTGCCACATAGCCTCGCGCGTAAGCGGCGTCGATCCATGTGTGCAGCGCACCCATATCGCGCACGCATTCGTATTTCTCTGCATCAAAGGGCGCGGCTTCGGGCGCATCAAGGGAGCCTGTTTTGATCGGGGCTTCTGCGATCTCTGGCATAGGCGCGTCGAGCGCCTCGGATATCCGCTTGGTCAATGTGCGGAATTCCATCTGAGCGAGGAATTCGAGCAATTCATCGGCAATCGGGTCGCGCACTTCAAGGTCATCGAGCGTGAAATCCAGCGTCATGTTTCCGTCTAAAGTCACAAGGCGTTTGCTAAGCTCGATCTGCGCGCGGTGATCGATCAATGTCTGGCGGCGCTTGGGTTGTTTGATCTCTTCTGCGCGATCTAGCAACTCTTCCAAAGTGCCATATTCATTGATCAACAAAGCGGCGGTTTTAATGCCAATGCCGGGTGCCCCGGGGACGTTGTCGACGCTATCGCCTGCTAGCGCTTGCACATCCACAACGCCCTCAGGGAAGACGCCGAATTTCTCAAATACGCCATCGCGGTCGATACGACGTTGCTTCATGGCGTCATACATTTCGACGCCGTCACCGACGAGTTGCATCATGTCTTTGTCCGACGAAATAATCGTGCAGCGCCCACCTGCTTCACGCGCTTGGCGCGCAAGGGTGGCGATGATGTCGTCGGCCTCAAAGCCCTCGATCTCTTCGCAAGCGATATTGAACGCTTTGGTCGCGGCGCGTGTAAGGGGCATCTGTGGGCGCAAATCTTCGGGCATCGCGTCGCGGTTGGCTTTGTACTGGTCATACATATCATTACGAAACGTATGACTGCCCTTGTCGAAAATGACGGCCACATGGGTCACGTCACTGCCAGCATTTCCCTCAACATAGCGTTGGAGCATGTTGCAAAAACCAGCGACGGCGCCAATTGGCAAACCATCGGATTTACGCGTCAAAGGAGGCAGCGCGTGATAGGCGCGAAAAATGAAGGCGGAGCCATCAATCAGATGCAGATGGCATCCTTTGTCGAAAGTCGTGCTCATGTGAAAATGCCCCCAAAGCGGTTTGCGCGTTGGAGGCATACTAGACGTGTCAGGCAGGGCTATGCCAGTGCGTTATGCACTACGATCCACGCCAACCAATGAAATATCGCCAACTTCCAAAGTCCCAGCTGCGTCACGGATATCTGCGACCCGGACATCATCCAGATGAATCAGGGAATGACCGTTGGCTTCGACGATCGTGACGACTGGTGCGGGAGCACTGTTATCGTATTCGATGACCAGCGCATCTTCGCCGTCAACATAGTCTGGGATCAGCATGTATTTTGTGACCGGACCCGCCTCTAGATAGAAGGTGTCATTGCCAGCACCGCCGACACCGACGTCGGATGTTTGCATGTGGATGTGATCGTCACCATCGCCACCACTAAGGTAGTCGGTCGCGGTATCAATAGCGGGTGTCGATAGGCTCGAGACATCGACACCGTCAAATTGCGCGGATGCAAGGATTTGCGCGGTCGTGCCCGTATTGTACAAGGTAGGATCTGCGATCGCGAGGTCGTTGAGGGCACTCTGAATTTCTGCAGTCACTTCCGCACCACCTGAAATCAAACCACGCAAATCAGCGTTACCACCAAAGATCGTGTCGTTACCTGCGCCACCTTCGACCGTATCCTTGCCGAAGCCGGCGATAATCACATCGTCTGTATCACTGCCAGACAGCGTGTCTGCACCTGCGTTACCGAGGAGCGTGTCATTGCCTTCGTTCGCAACAATCAGGTCAGCGCCTTCGCCACCGGCAAGAATGTCATCACCCGCGCCACCGTTGATCGTGTCGTTATCAGCGCCGCCGTCTACAACGTCTTCTCCTGTTCCTGCGACGAGTGAATCGTCGCCCGCGCCGCCCAAAAGTGTGTCGTCGTCGGCCAAGCCGAATATGGTGTCGTTGCCTTCGCCACCAATGAGCAGATCACCGCCCTCAGCGCCGTTCAGGTTGTCATCGCCAGCTTCACCGTTGAGCGTGTCTGCTCCATTGTTGCCGATCAATGTGTCTTCGCCATCGCCACCAAGAATGCTGTCATCGTCAAAGCGTCCCTGAAGCTGGTCGTCGCCCATGCCACCAATAATCGTGTCGTCATCAATGCCGCCATCGATACTGTCCGCGCCATTGTTGCCCTCGATATTGTCGTCGCCTGCGCCACCAAACAGGGAATCATCGCCCTCGCCACCGTTGATCGTGTCGTTACCAGACTCGCCAGAAACAAAATCATTGCCGCCATTACCATCGAGCGAGTCGGCCATGCTGCCGCCAAGAATGCTATCAATACCACCGCCACCAGAAATGGTGTCGCTGCCATCACCGCCATCAAGTGTATCGTCGCCAACGCGTCCGAGCATCATGTCGTCACCACTGGTGCCGTTGATTAAATCGTTCAAGGAATCACCAGTCAGCGGATCGCCATCAGCGCCATAATACGGCGCGGTTGCTTCCTCTTAAGTCTGGGCTGATTCGGCGGCAAGCAGCGCGTCTGCCTCTGTAGAATTGTCACCATCGGAGCCTGAGTCTGCACCAAAAAGAAAGCTAAGCCCCAGTGCGGTGGGGATCAAAATCAGTAAAATTTCCATAGGTCACCAATACTTCGCCAACAAAAAGTTAAAGAAAAAATGCACCTGCAATGTGTCAATAATTTGAGTTAAGTGGGTTTAAGCGCGGCCAACCAGCGCGAAAAGGTCTGCTAGACTTTGCCTTCGAAATCTTTGTGAACGAGTTTCGCATCGCAATAGGGGCATTCTACCCAACCATGCTCACCTGGGATTTGCAGCCACACGCGAGGATGGCCCAAAGCCCCTTCGCCGCCATCACATGCCACACGAAAACTGTCTACGATCTTTACTTCAGGTGCAGGCGTTGTCATCGGATGTGTTCCCTTTTTTGGGTGGTCGCGCTAAACGCGTTATGATCCACCCGAGTGAAATCGGCAAGAGCGAGTAAGTTGCCTGTGATACACGACGCCATTCAAATTCAGAATCTACGCAAAACCTATGCAGGCAGTAAAGGTGCCCCACCTAAAGATGCGCTTAAAGGGATTGATCTGAGCATCCCAAAGGGCTCGATCTTTGGTTTGCTCGGTCCCAATGGCGCTGGAAAATCAACCTTGATCAATATCCTCGCGGGCTTGGTGTTGAAAACATCTGGCAAAGTGTCGATCTGGGGGTTCGATCAGGATGTGAACCCACGCCAATCGCGTGCCTCAATCGGGGTTATGCCGCAGGAGCTGAACCTCGATCCATTCTTCTCACCGCGTGAGGCGCTTAATGTGCAAGCTGGACTATACGGTGTGCCAAAGGCTGAACGTCGCTCTGACGAAATCCTCGAGTTGGTCGGTCTGTCAGACAAGGCCAATGCCTACGCGCGCACTTTGTCGGGCGGGATGCGACGCCGTTTGTTGCTTGGCAAAGCCTTGGTGCATCACCCACACATTCTGGTTCTTGATGAGCCGACGGCGGGTGTTGATATCGAGTTGCGTCAGATGCTTTGGGCCAATGTGCGCAAGCTGAATGAACAGGGCATGACGATTGTACTGACCACACATTACCTCGAAGAGGCTGAGGAAATGTGTGACGAGATCGCGATTATCAATCATGGCGAGGTAGTTGCACGCGACACCACCGCACATTTGCTCGGCAGTATTGACCAGAAGACTATGATCATTGAGCCTGAATGCAAGGCGATGAAGTTCGCGGTTCCAAATGGCATTGACCTCGCGATTGATCCAAAAGGTGCCTTGCGTTTAACCTACCGAGCCAGCAAGACCAGCGCCGACGCTGTACTAGAAGCTGTGCGAAACGCTGACGTGATCATTCGCGATGTGCGAACCGAACAGGCCGATCTTGAAGATGTGTTCCTTGAGCTCACGCGCAGCCGCTAGGTTTGACGGGTCACGCGGGTGAGCCAACAGTTGTTTTTTGCGGATCGTATATCCACAAACACAAGGTTGCTGTCGGCCAAAAATTACGCTCAGTTTACGTGTGACATTTTCTTTGGGAACGATGGCCCCTGTCCCGTATTTAATCTGTTCATCACTGGTGTAACCTTTGATCAAGTATTCGGGCGAAGCCGCTAGCTCTTGGGGGATTTCAGTCGCGCTTGGGGCGCTGCAATCAGACTCGCAGATAAAGATGGGGCCAGTTTCCCCATAGGGTTACAGGGTGCCAAACGGTCGGTGCGCCAGCGCGACAAAGCCTTCACCCTCTGGAACGATTTTCAGACAATGGCGGCAAGGTACGCCTGTCCCGCTAGACACTCCGTGCTCTGCTGCGTTCCCATAAGCATCAAGCGCCCCCGCGCGGTAGGCGTTGGCTGTTTTTCTGGTCAGTCCTGAAAAAATATAGGTCATGGTCACTCCTTTTTTTGACTTTGGAATGACGTAAATAAATAAGTCTCTCGACCCGTTTCATGCGCAATCAGTCAGAGTAAAGATAAGGCGTGTCCGCGATCTGCTGCGCTTTCTCAGGACTAATTCCGAGAAAATCAGCAAGCGGGCCCGCATTCTCATGCGCTGTATAGCTTTCTTTGATCGTGTAAAGTGACTCAAATCCGGCATCATGCAGGCGGTCTTTTTCAAAGGCGATCTCGTTGCGGATCGTTGGCAAAAGTCGCTCTAACGTGTCCTCTGAGGTTTGTTCCCCCGCAAGCCCGATCCGTTTGGAATGGCCGATCAAATAGTCATCGCTATAGTTGCAATCTACCTCAAGGATGCGTGTGCCGGAGCGGTCGGATCCAAAGTCTTCAAGCAAATAGAAATTGCCGGGGTCCATGCACACGATCAGGCGATTGGACTCGAAAAATTCAAACAACATTCGCATTAAAGCTCGTCGGTGGCGATGGCGTTTGGACAGCGTGCGTTGGATACCGCCAAGTTCAGGCAGCGGAGAATTTTCTTCGTTGAAAATATACTCAACCACAGGAATGTTGGTGCCATGGCTGATACTTTCGATTAAACGTTTGGCGACATGCCATTTCTTACATACGACAATCAGTAGTTCGCGGTTGCGACCCAATGTCGCTTCTGCCTCCCAGAACCGCGCGGCAAATCGGCGCCCTATCCGACCACGTTCGGTGAGAAACTTGAACAGTCCTGCGCCCTCGTTTGAAATTTGGAACACCTGATCCTCGGTCGCATAGAGTGCGCCTAGACGGTCTTTCAGTTCCGTCGCTTCGGGACTAATTTTGCGCGCGAACAAAAAATCCTGACTGAGCAGCAATTCGTAGTGATCGTTATAAAACGTCACCGGCATGCCGTAATCCGAGAACATCAAGAAAGTCAGCGTACGCGTCTCGATCTCTTTCTCGGGGATTAAATGACGCACGAGGGTCTGAAAGAAGGTCTCGTCAGGGATCCATGTAGTTTTGAAAAACCGCATCACATCTTTGCGCTTGCGCGTAAATTCAAGTATCCATTCGACTGTTCGGCGACGCAGACACCACCATTGCGACCCGATCTGAATTTGCAAGTCAGAGGGTATATCGCGGGTTAGCCCCAGCTTTTTTTGCAAATTGAAAGATGCATAAAACAGCTTCTTATGGGTGCGCTCGTTAAAGAAGTGGCGGTAGATCAACCGCTCTTCCTTCATACCGGTCTTGATCCAATCGCTTTGAAAATAATCAAAGCTTTCAACGTAATCGATGTCATTGGCGTCTAGAAACGCATGTGCATATTCGGCAGACTTGATCGACATGCAATCGCCCGAAAGCATGTAAAAATGTGTCGCCCGTGAGAAAGCATCCACTGCCGCTTCAACAGCATAAAGCGTGGCTTGTACAAGCGACCACGCACCCCATCCACATTTGATCCGCTTGCGGGAAAAGGTAACGTTAGGATTATCCTTCAAAGCCTCTTTGATCATCGCAAAATGCGTTGGGTTGGCGCTCGCATCGAAATGTATTGCCATATAGTCGCCCACCGCAGTCAGCCGTTCAGCCTGCTGGATGATCGCCTCAGGGTCTTTGTGGCACAAAAGGATGTAGGCGATTTTTGCCATTTTAGAAACCGTACACCTTAAACCCAAGGATTGTTTGTGATTTGACCACAGTGTTAACGATGAATGTCCCTTGAATAAACAAGCTTTTTTCTGTTTTACATAGTGCGTATGAAGATAAAGTAACTAATTGGCTGCGTGTTGCGGCCGGAGGCAGTGAATATGGGCTTTCCCGGCACTTGGATGACCGAAAGCGAAAGCGTCGTGTACCGCGTCGTTCCTAAATGCGCGTGCTCGACCATTGGTCAGATCATGTATTACTCGGATCATGGCGAGTTTTTCGATGGTGATATTCATGATGCGAAGGGCGGTTTGCATAAGTGGGCGCTGGACGAAAGCCAGCCGCTGATCTCAAGAAATGTGCAAGCGCGCAGCTCTTACGTTTTCACATGTGTGCGCAATCCCTACACACGCATTCTGTCGTCGTTTTTTGACAAGATTTGCGGCATTCAGCGCAATGGCAACCGCTATCGCGGCAAGCTGGTTCCGACACTTGTGCAGAAATACGGCATCGAAGTTGGTGGCGAAGATGGCAAGCAAGAGTTTGACCAAATCGCCAGCTTCCGCCGTTTCCTTCTGTTCGCGCGTGATACCATTCGCTGGCGCCGCCCGATGGATCCAGACATTCACTGGTCCGCAATGTCGGGGCACATCTCTACGTTCATCATGAACGGTGGTCGCTATGACAAGATCTTCTGGACGGAAAGCTTCAACGACGGCATGCAAGATGTGCTGAATCAAATCAAAGCGCCCAACGCGGTCGATTTGAAAACCATTCCACGGTTTAATGAATCCGAAGGCCACGGCCCCAAACGTGCGTACCCGGTTGAGGATTACTTTGACGATCTGTCGATGCATTTGGTCTATGAAATCTACAAACGCGATTTCGACCTGTTCAAATACGACTTCAAAGACCCGAGCAATAAGATGCCAATTGGCGAGATTGATCTGGATGAGGTGCACGCCAAACTCGGCGAGTAAGCGCCAAACCTGCGTCTTCCTTTTTCCATAAATATCCCGGGGAAGACCGCTTTAACGGGCGGGGGCAACGCCCCCACCTTTCTTTAACTAGCTCTCCAGCCCAGCATCGCGGAACATCGCAGCGATATTCGCTTTCGGGCGTGGGCCAACATGGCCGATGACCTCACCCGCACAAATACAACCCATCTTGCCGCAGGTCTCCAGATCACGATCCTTAGCGAGGCCATATAAGAACCCGGCTGCGAACTGATCGCCTGCACCTGTTGCATCTACAGGAACCACCTTGGTCACAGGCACATCAATGCGCTCGCCTTCTGACATGATCGAAACGCCGTCACCGGATCGCGTGCACACCGCGAGAGGGCAGATCGCACTCAGCTTAGCAATCGCGTCGTCCAGATCATCGGTCTCAAACAGCGATTTTACTTCTTCTTCATTGCCAATCACATAATCGAGCTCGTGCTCGATTAGATTCAGAAAATCCGTGCGATGACGTTCCACGCAGAACGGATCTGAAATGGCGATACCGGCTTTGCCACCTGCCGCACGACAAGCGCGCGCGAGCTTCACAAACGCCTGTTTGCCTTTGTCTTTGTCGAATAGGTAGCCCTCAAGAAACACAATCTCCGCATTTGCGCCAACGTCCTCAGCGACATCCTCAGGACCAAGCTCTGCGGAAATACCAAGATAAGTGTTCATCGAACGCTCTCCATCGGGAGAGACGAAAATCATCGAACGTGATGTTGGCAATTCACCACCCGCGACAGGATCATTCACGAAAACAGTGCCCTCATCGGTCATCGCTTTGGCGTAGAACTTGCCCAATGCATCATCGCTCACACGCCCCACAAATGCGGTGCGCAGTCCAAGCGATCCGATCCCCGCGATAGAGTTAGCAACAGAGCCACCTGCCGCCTGCGTACGATCTGACATGGAGCCATAAAGCACCTCTGCGCGATCCTTTTCGATCAACTGCATGATGCCTTTCTCGATGCCCATATTGGCAAGAAAGCTGTCATCGCTTTGGGTGATAACGTCGACGACTGCGTTGCCGATGCCGACGACTTTATAGGTTTTCATGTGGTCTTTTCCTCAAATAAACAAAGGTCTTTGATAATGCAATTGCCGCACACAGGTTTGCGCGCTTTGCAGATATAGCGGCCATGCAGAATAAGCCAATGATGCGCGTGTTGCTGGAAATCAACGGGGACATGGTCCTCAATTGCCTTTTCCACAGCGTCCACATCTTTTCCGGGGCAAACGCCAGTGCGGTTGCCGATACGAAAGATATGTGTGTCCACGGCCTGCGATGGATAACTCCACCACATGTTCAGCACGACGTTCGCCGTTTTGCGCCCGACACCGGGAAGCGATACAAGCGCCGCGCGCGAATTTGGAACCACACCACCGTAGTCATCCACCAGGATCTGGCTCAGCTTGATGACGTTCTTTGCCTTATTGCGGTAAAGGCCGATGGTCTTGATATGTTCGATCACACCCTCAAGCCCCAGATCAAGCATCTTTTGCGGCGTATCTGCGATCTTGAATAACTCGGCTGTGGCCTTGTTCACCCCTATGTCTGTCGATTGCGCGGACAGCGCCACAGCGACGACCAAAGTGTAGGCGTTGGTGTGATCCAGTTCGCCTTTGGGTTTGGGCTCTGAGGCTTCAAAGCGCGTGAATATCTCGCGCATAATGGCGTAGGGAAGCTGTTTTGCAGGTTTTGTCATGGGGCGGGACGTATCCTGTTTGAACAGTCTTCGGCAAGAGCACGCATTGATATGCGCATTTAACTTTCCAGTGTTTGGCTTTTGGGCCTATGGTTCTTAGATCTCAACAGGATTGGCAAAACCATGTTTAAGACGCTTCTACTAACAGGTGCGAGCCGTGGCATTGGCCATGCTACCGTGAAGAAATTCTCACGCGAAGGGTGGCGTGTTCTGACCTGTTCGCGGCAACCGTTCGATGAAGGGTGCCCTTGGTCGGGTGGCGCGGAAAACCATATTCAGGTCGATTTGTCTGATCCCGCTGATACGATCAACGCGGTAGAACGCATTCGCGAGCGTTTGGATGGTCCGCTGCATGGTTTGGTGAATAATGCTGGTGTGTCTCCGAAAGGGCCGGATGGGGGGCGTCTAAATACGATCAGCACCGATCTTATGGACTGGGGAAAGGTGTTTCATGTGAATTTCTTTGCGCCTGTTGTGCTCTCGCGTGGCCTCAAGGACGAATTGGTGCAGGCCAATGGTTCTATTGTGAATGTCACCTCCATTGCGGGGTCGCGTGTGCATCCTTTCGCTGGGGCAGCCTATGCGACCTCCAAAGCGGCGCTTGCTGCGCTGACCCGTGAAATGGCGCATGACTTCGGCCCAATGGGTGTGCGCGTCAACGCGATTGCGCCGGGTGAGATTGAAACGTCAATTCTGTCAGAGGGCACCGACGAGATCGTTAAGAAATTGCCGATGCAACGTTTGGGCAGCACTGAAGAAGTGGCGAATGTGATCTACTTTTTGTGCAATGACGCCTCGACCTATGTCAGCGGCACGGAGATCGAAATCAACGGGGGCCAGCACGTTTGACAAACCGCTTGGGGTAAAGTGCAAAAAACGGATCGCGTGAGATCGGGGCGCGTCCTAGAGTAAACCCATGAACACACATGTCAAACAGGACCAAGAGGCCAGCTATCATTATAAACTCGTGCGCCGCGCGATTGAGCGGTTAGACGCGAGCGGCGCACCCGTTTCACTCGAAGAGCTTGCGCAAGAGATGAACCTCAGCCCGACCTATCTTCAGCGGCTGTTCTCAAAATGGGCGGGAGTTTCGCCGAAACGCTATCAGCAATTTCTAGCGCTTGATCATGCCAGATTTTTGCTTCGCGCACATCATTCCACGCTCGATACTGCGATCGAGGCGGGCTTATCAGGTGGGGGCCGCTTGCACGATATGTTCCTGCGTTGGGAAGCGATGAGCCCAGGCACATATGCTAAGGGCGGCGCTGGGCTGACGATTTACACAGGTTGGTTCGACAGCCCTTTTGGCCGCGTCCTTGGGATGGGCACAGATATTGGGCTTTGTGGCATGGCCTTTGCTGAAGAAGCGGGCGACGATGCGACGTACAAAGACATGGCCGCGCGTTGGCCTGAAGCGACATTTGTGGAAAACAAAGACAAGTTAGACACTTGGATGAGCGCTGCGTTCGGTGTCGCTGGTGAGCGTAAACTCCACCTGATTGGCGCGCCTTTTCAAATCAAAGTCTGGGAAGCGTTGTTGCATGTTCCCAGTGGTCACGTCACCACCTATTCCGATATTGCACGCGCTGTCGGTAGCCCCAAAGCGGTGCGTGCGGTTGGCACGGCTGTTGGCAAAAATCCTGTGAGTTGGCTTATCCCGTGCCACCGTGCTTTGCGCAAATCGGGCGAGCTTGGCGGTTATCATTGGGGCACTCCGATCAAACGCGCGATGCTGGCCTATGAAAGTGCAGCGCGCGAAGCTGCACCAAGATAGTTGGCGAAAGTGTGCTCAAATTCCCCCAAACCAAATCTTGGGAAACTGATTCGGTGATGCTACAGTACGATCAGCTCCGATCAACGGAGAAAGCATATGAGGCACAACATGACACGAAATTCCCCCCTTCTCGCAATTTCTGCGGCATCCCTGCTGGCTTTGACCGCTTGCGCCACTCCAGAGCGCAGCGCGAACAACAATGATTTCAAAAAGACGACTACAGGCGCGGCTATTGGTGCTGGTTTGGGCGTAATCGCGGGTTTGATTTCTGGCGACGATTCCAAAGAGCGCAAGCAGAACGCAATCAAAGGTGCGCTTATCGGTGGTGCTGGTGGTGCTGTTGTGGGCAACGTCTTGGACAAGCAAGCGGCAGAGCTCCAGAAGAGCCTTGGCAATGATCGTGTGACCATCACAAACACGGGTGATCGTTTGATCGTGTCCCTTCCGCAAGACATTACATTCGCCTCTGACAGCGCGACTTTGTCGAGCGGGATCCAGAGTGATTTGAACGCCGTTGCGACGAATTTGCAGTCTTATCCAAATTCCACCGTTCAGGTGATTGGCCACACAGACAGCACGGGCGAAGCAGGCTATAACCAGAACCTCTCCGTTCAACGCGCCAATTCTGTTGTGAACGTGCTCGCGGGTGCGGGCGTGTCCTTCACGCGTTTACAAGGCATTGGTCGCGGCGAAGATCAGCCTGTGGCAAGTAACTTGACCGAAGAGGGCAAAGCGCAAAACCGTCGCGTCGAAATCGTGATTTTGCCAACAAGCTAAGCCATTACAAATTTGCACAAAGACCCCGTCAATTTGGCGGGGTCTTCTATTTTTGCACATAAGACCTGCGCGCACTGCGATTGAACAAGCCTAGTGGAACGCGCAATTTCGGGCAAAGAGTTAACAACACAAAGGCGCACTCCCACGGCTATTCCTAAAATTCTTGGTATTTCTGGCTCGCTGCGTGAGGCGTCGTTCAACACGCAACTAATGAAGGCGGCGATTGCCTCTTATGGCACCGCAGATGTCGAAATAGCGGATCTCAATCTCCCGCTTTACGATGGTGATCTGGAAGCCAAGGGCATCCCCGAAATGGTGACCAAGCTCGGCGCTCAGATCGCGGCAGCAGATATGTTGATCGTTGCAAGCCCTGAGTACAACAAAGGCATTTCCGGTGTTCTCAAAAACGCGCTGGATTGGGCGAGTCGCGTACCCGGCACTGTGTTCGCAGCCAAACCGACTTTGCTTATTGGCGCGGCAGCGGGTCGCACGGGCGGCGAAACAGCGTATTTCATGACGCGTAACTGCTTGTCACAGCTTGGTGCTGTGGTCCTTGCAACACCAGCCGTATTGGTCGCTGGCGTCCACAATGAATTCAACGAAGATGGCACGTTGAAAAGTGAGCAGTATCAGAAAAGCATTGGATAATGCTGTCGTAAGCCTGCGCAACGTAATAGCGCAGCGTTAACGCAAAGATGCCTCCGGCCGGAAGCCCTCGGGTATCCGGTCCGTTCCGTTTAAGATCAAATCAGCCATGACTTCGGCGATTTTGGGAGCCATGCCAAAGCCGATTTTGAACCCGCCATTTGCGATGAATGCATCTTTTCGTATCGGGTGATGACCAATCATCGGCGCGCGCGATTTGGAGCGGGGCCGTACACCCGCCCAACGTTCAATCACGCGCGCATTCTGGAGTACAGGAAATGCATGTTTTGCGCGGGAAACAACGTCGTCTAGCTGTTGATCTGTGCTGGTGGGGTCATCAAACAGGCGTTCACTGGTCGAGCCTATCGCGACAGTGCCATTGCTATGCGGGATGATGTGAAGCGCGTCTGCGAATAGCTGCGGCGCATTGGGGGCAGTGGCAAATTGAAGAACGGCCGCCTGTCCTTTGACGCCATTGCCCACGGGTTGCTCCATCTGTTCGGCAAGTTCCAGCAGTCCACGCCAACCTGTCGCCTCCACGATGATGCCGTCCGGCGCACCTTCAGCAACAACATCGCAGCCCTTGCTTGCCAAAGCTGCCACCAAAGCCGCACAGGTCATGCGCGGATGCATTCGACCGCTGAGCGTGTCATGGATCACCAAGCCGCTTTCGCTTTTGGGCAACCATGTGCCAGCGGCCTTCACAATCTCAAACTCTGCCAAGCCCTGCCAAAGCTGTTTCGCACCCACTCGTCGCGTTTTCGCGAGTTCCAATGCACGGTCATCGTTTATCGGTTGCAAGCGCCCTGAACGCGCGTAACCCGTGCTCAACCCACCCGCTTGTTCAACGGCGCCCCAATAGCGGTTCGCCATAATCAGACTCTCGAATTGAAACTGCTTTTTGTCGTTCCAATTCTCGGGGGTATGTGGGGCCAAAGCCCCCACGACACCACCGCTGGATCCTGCACCAACGCCATATGGATCAATCACTTGAACCGTTGCGCCGCGCCTCACACAGCTCCACGCGATGCTGAGCCCGAAGATGCCCGCGCCATAGATCGTGATATCGGCCATTGCCATTTGCGCGCCCTCATGTCCAATGCACTTGAATACGCTCGTAAGGCAAGAACGCATGAACGACCAGACAAGCACACTCGATTGGAACGAAGATGGCGTCCCAATTTCGCAGCGTTTTGATGATCCTTACTATTCGTTGCAGGATGGATTGGCCGAAACGCGCCATGTGTTTTTGGGGGGTAATGATCTGCCTGCGCGTTTTGTGGATGGGTTTCATGTGTCTGAGCTTGGGTTTGGCACGGGTCTGAACTTGCTTGCGACGTGGCACGCGTGGCGAGACAGCAATGTTGATGGCACGTTGTATTTCACCAGTTTTGAGGCTTTTCCTTTGGACATCGCAGAGATGCGTCAAGCGCTTGAAGCGTTTCCAGAGTTGGCAGTGTTGGCGGGTGAATTGCTTGATGCGTTGACCCCAGAAGGTGCGCAGGTAAAGGATTTGAACTTTACGCTAATCACTGGCGACGCACGCGAAACACTGCCGGCATGGCGTGAAAAAGCGGACGCTTGGTTCCTCGATGGTTTCTCACCCGCGAAGAACCCGGAACTCTGGGAAGCGTCTTTGCTCAGCGAAGTCGGCGCACATACAAACCCAAATGGAACCTTTGCCACATACACTGCCGCGGGCTTCGTGCGGCGCGCGTTAAGTGACGCAGGTTTCGCGGTTGAGCGCATCACAGGATTTGGACGCAAGCGCCACATGAGCGTAGGAAGCAAACCCGCATGAGCCAAAACAACGCGCCCCTTGGTATTAGCCTGATGATCGCGACCACCTTTGTGTTTGCGATGCAGGATGGCATTTCCCAGCATCTCGCGCGCGAATACAATGTGATGATGATCGTTATGGTGCGTTACTGGTTCTTCGCCGCCTTCGTCATTACCGTCGCGTCGCGCAGCAAGGGTGGATTGCGCAAAGCGGTGCAAACGGGTCAGCTCAAGATGCAGATCTTTCGTGGTGTGCTTCTGGCGGCAGAAATCTGCGTCGCCGTGCAAAGCTTCGTCTACATTGGATTGATTGAAAGCCATGCGGTTTTTGCCTGCTACCCTCTTGTTATCGCCGCACTTTCAGGCCCAATTTTGGGTGAAACTGTCGGCTGGCGGCGCTGGGTGGCGATCGGTGTTGGCTTTATTGGGATGTTGATCATTCTTCAGCCGGGCACAGGGGTATTTTCGCCCTACGCATTGATCCCCTTCGTGTCTGCGTTGATGTTCGCGCTCTATAGTATGCTTACACGCTATGTGGCGCATAAGGACAGCGCGGCGACCAGCTTTTTCTGGACGGGCGTGTCGGGCGCTGCGCTGATGACAGCCGTGGGTTTTGCGTTCTGGGAGCGGATGAGTGGAGTGGATTGGGCTTGGATGGGCTTGCTGTGTTTGACAGGGGCTGCGGGGCATTTCTTGTTGATCAAAACCTATGAAGCCGCAGAGGCGAGCGCGGTCCAACCCTTTGCCTATTTGCAACTGATTTGGGCCTCATCCCTAGGACTTTTGCTCTTCGCAGAACAATTGCGCTTGAACGTCGTCATAGGCGCATCGCTGATCGTAGCGGCTGGAATCTTCACACTTGTGCGCGAACGCATGGCCGCGCGCCGCGTTTGAGACTTGCGCGCAACGGGCGTGCGTGTTTGCCTATGCGCAAACGCAAATAGGAGACCTGACATGGCTGGAATTTTTGAGAGCAAACTTGCTGAATTGGGCGTGACCCTTCCCGACGCACCTGCACCTGCGGCGAATTATGTGCCCTTCGTGCAAGTGGGGGACTTGGTGCATGTATCGGGCCAGATTTCTAACAATGCCGATGGTTTCATTACAGGCAAACTTGGCGACACGATGAGCGCTGAAGAGGGGGCTGTCGCCGCCAAAACCTGCGCGATCGCGCTTTTGGCGCAAGCCAAGGCAGCCTGCGGCGGTGATCTGGATCGTTTGGTGCGTGTCGTGAAATTGGTGGGCTTCGTGAACTCCACCAGCGATTTTGGTGATCAGCCGAAGGTCATCAACGGTGCGTCTGATTTCATGGTAGAAGCACTAGGCGATGCGGGACGTCATGCGCGTTCTGCCGTGTCAGCTGCGTCTTTACCATTTGGTGTGGCTGTCGAGATCGAAGGTATTTTCCAGATCAAATGAACCGCCTTGGTCCATCATTCCTGCGCCAACCTCTGGCTCACCGGGCATTGCACGATGTGAAAGATGCGCGACCGGAAAATTCGCGCGCAGCGATCAAAGCGGCGATAGAGGCGGGCTATGGCATCGAAATTGATGTGCAATTGTCCAGCGATGGCGCGGCAATGGTGTTTCACGACTACGACCTGAAACGCCTCGCCAAGGACAGCGGTCCGATCCAGCAACGCTCCGGCGTTGACTTAGGTCGGGTGATCTTGCGCGGCAGCGATGAGGGTATTCCGACGCTGGCGGAAGTGCTTGCCTTGGTTGCGGGCGGTGTGCCTTTGATGATTGAGATTAAGGATCAAGACGGCATTATGGGCGCAAATGTTGGCCGCTTGGAACAAGCGGTTGCGCGTGACATTGAAGGCTATCAAGGCCCGCTTGGCGTGATGTCGTTCAACCCACATTCGGTGCAACAAATGGCCATCCATGCACCGCTTGTGCCGCGTGGGATCGTGACAAGTGCTTACACCGCTGAGGATTGGCCGCTGCTGCCAAAGGGTACGCGGAATCGGCTGCGCGAAATCCCTGACTTTGACTCTGTCGGGGCCTGCTTTATCTCTCATGAGATAGAGGATTTAGGAGCTCCGCGCGTGGCAGATCTCAAAGCAAGAGGCGCAGATGTTCTGTGCTGGACCGTCAAGAGCGAGGCGCAAGAAATACGCGCGCGCAAAGTCGCTGATAACATCACCTTCGAGCAATATTTGGCAAAGCTCCCAAACTCATGAGCGACACGCCCGTCGAAATCGAGATTGTTCAAAGCCTGTCGCAGATCGCGGCTGAAGACTGGGACGCCTGCGCCTGTCCAGAGGCCAATGAGGGTGGCGCGCCGTTTGATCCGTTCACGACGCATCGCTTTCTATATGCTCTAGAACAAAGCGGATCTGTGGGTTCTGGCACGGGCTGGCAGCCGCAATACCTGACCGCGAAACTCCACGGGGAATTGATAGCTGTCACGCCGCTTTACGCAAAATCGCACTCGCAGGGAGAATATATTTTCGATCACAATTGGGCGCATGCTTACGAGAATGCGGGTGGGCGCTATTACCCGAAATTGCAGGTTGCTGTGCCCTTTACGCCTGCGACGGGACGGCGTTTGTTGGTGAAGCCCGCGTTCGAACAGGTTGGGCAGTCTGCATTGATCCAAGGCGCAGTGCAATTGGCCGCGAACAACGAGATTTCATCGCTGCATCTGACGTTCTGCACCGAAGAGGAGATGCGCGCGGGTGTTGAGATGGGGCTCATGGGGCGCTTCAGCCAGCAGTTTCATTGGATTAACGATGACTATGAGAGCTTCAGCGCATTCCTTGCCTCGCTCGCCTCTCGCAAACGCAAGAATATCCGCAAAGAGCGTGAGCAGGCCAATGCATTTGGCGGCACGATCCAAGCCTTAACCGGCGATCAAATCATGCCCGAGCACTGGGATGCCTTCTGGCAATTCTACCAAGACACAGGCGCGCGCAAATGGGGCACGCCGTATCTCACGCGACAATTTTTTGATATCGTTCAAGAAACCATGCGCAATGATGTCATTCTTGTGCTTGCGGAACGCGATGGGGTGCCTGTCGCAGGGGCCTTGAATTTCGTTGGACGAGAGGCGCTTTATGGCCGTTATTGGGGCTGCGTTGAGGATCATCCCTGCCTGCATTTCGAACTGTGTTATTACCGCGCTATCGACGCCGCGATCGAGTTGGGCTTGAAACGTGTCGAAGCGGGTGCGCAGGGCGAACATAAATTGGCGCGCGGATATCTCCCTGTGACGACCCATTCGCTGCATTGGGTTGGCGACAAGGGTTTTTCCGACGCCATCGCGCGTTACTTACAAGAAGAGCGTAAAGCGATTGAGCAGGATATCGAGGTTCTCACGGACTATGGCCCGTTTAAGAAAATCCAAGTGGAGGAACAGCAATGAGCGAGAGACTATTTGACGACACGCGCGGTCCTCTGCTTGACCCGCTATTCGCGACAGGCTGGGCTATGGTGGAGGGACGCGATGCGATTGAGAAACACTACAAGTTCAAGAATTTCGCGGATGCATTCGGCTGGATGACCCGCGCGGCGATCTGGTCGGAAAAATGGGATCACCACCCGGAATGGTTGAACGTTTACAACAAAGTACATGTGGTGTTGACCACCCACTCCGTGGATGGCCTAAGCCCACTGGATGTTAAGCTAGCGCGCAAATTTGATAGCCTCTAGGACTACATAACGTCCAACAGACCTTCGCCTGCGGAGATCTCGCACTCGCCCGGGCTGCTTTCCTCATTGAGCTGAGTTACAATGCCGTCTTCGACCAACATTGCGTAACGTTTGGAACGCGCGATGAGCCCTGCGGGTGGTGCGTCGAAATCCATGCCAATCGCTTTCGTGAACGCGCTTTCCGCGTCAGACAGCATCGTGATGCCTGCCTCAGTTGCACCCGTTACTTCGCCCCATGCTTTCATCACGAATGGATCGTTGACGGAGACACAGATAATCTCGTCCACGCCTTTTTCGGTGAACTGATCTTTGGTGCGCATAAAACTTGGCACGTGCGCAGAGTGGCATGTCGGTGTGAACGCGCCTGGCACCGCGAAAATCACGACTTTGCGCCCTGCGGTCTTATCCGCCAAAGCGACAGGCGCGGGGCCTGCGTCGCCCAATTGGACCAAAGTGGATGTCGGCAAGCGGTCGCCTTTTGAAATTGTCATGAAGATGCCCTTTCTGGGAATTGCGTTCGTATTCCCCGTCGATATAGGGTCTGCGCAGTCAGACGCCACAAGTTTTCAGAAGGAATCGTGCTAATGGCACATTTTGTGATCATCGGAGCAGGGCAAGCAGGGTCCTCGCTTGTTGCGAAATTGCGCAGCTCTGGTTTTGAGGGCGAGATCACTTTGATTGGCGAAGAGCACGTGCCGCCCTATCAGCGCCCGCCTTTGTCCAAAGCCTATTTGTTGGGCGACATGGCTTTGGAGCGCTTGTTTCTGCGCCCCGAGAGCTTTTATGCAGATCAGCACATCACGTTGAAAATGGGGACGGCTGTCACATCGATTGATACGGCCAAGCGCGAAGTGCATTTGGGTGATGAGGTGATATCCTACGATCAACTTGCACTCACGACTGGCTCTCATGCGAATACCTTGCCTGCCTCTATTGGCGGTGCTTTAGACGGCGTATTCACCGTGCGCACCTTGGCGGATGTGGACGCGATGGCGGATCATTTCAACGCTGGCAAACGTGCGCTGATTGTGGGTGGCGGTTACATCGGGCTAGAAGCCGCAGCAGTCGCGCGCAAGATGGGGGTCGAAGTGACTGTTGTTGAGATGGCCGAGCGCATTCTGCAGCGTGTCGCAGCGCCTGACACCTCTGATTATTTCCGTGCACTGCATCAATCGCATGGTGTCAAAATCTTTGAGGGCGTTGGCCTCAAAAGCTTGAACGGCGAGGGCTATGTGAGCGGTGCCACACTGGCGAATGGCACAGAACTCGACGTTGATTTCGTGATTGTCGGCGTTGGCATCACACCTAACGCGAGCCTTGCTGAAAAGGCAGGTCTTACCATTGAAAACGGCATTGCGGTGAATGAACAAGGATGCACGTCTGATCCCAACATCTGGTCGGCTGGTGATTGCGCCTCGTTCGACTTGCGCGGTGCGCGACGTCGTCTTGAAAGCGTGCAAAACGCGATTGATCAGGCGGAAGCTGTTGCTGAAAACATGTTGGGAGCGGGCAAGACCTATACACCGAAACCGTGGTTCTGGTCGGATCAATACGATGTAAAACTGCAAATTGCGGGGCTGAACATTGGCTATGATAGCGTCGTTGCGCGCCGCGACACTAACTCACCAGCGATCTCCTTCTGGTACTATAAGGACGACACGCTCTTGGCCGTGGACGCGATGAACGACCCACGCAACTACATGATCGGCAAACGCTTGATCGAGGCCGGAAAATCACCCACGCCTGACGTCATCGCCAACCCAGATACCGATATGAAGGCCCTGTTAAAAGCGTGAGGATCATCGGCGGAACTTTTCGTGGTCGCGCGCTCGCCTCTGTTGGCAAAGGCGACGCAGGCGCGCATCTGCGACCGACGACGGACCGCGTGCGCGAGAGCTTGTTTAACGTGCTGATGGGCGGACGTTATGGCGATCCGATCACAGATATGCGCTGCCTTGATTTGTTTGCAGGTACCGGCGCGTTAGGCTTGGAAGCGTTGTCGCGCGGTGCGATCCACACAACGTTTGTTGAAACGGGGCGCAAAGGACAAAGCCTGATCCGCGAGAATATCGCATTGTGTCAATGCAAGACCGAAACCAAGCTTTTTGCACGCGATGCGACGCGTTTGCCTGCCAAACCTGATGCACCTTATGACCTGATCTTCCTTGACCCGCCCTATGGCAAATCCATGGGCGAAGCTGCGTTGAAAAGTGCACTGGCTGGCGGTTGGATCGCCAAGAACGCGCTTATCCTATGGGAAGAAAGCGCAGACATCATCCCCCCGCCAGAATGCGACCTCTTGGAGACCCGCAAGTTCGGAGGCACGAATATCAACTTTCTCAGCACATAAAAAATGGCCCCTTCGCAACATGCAAAGGGACCAGTGGGATCGGGGAGATATCTAGAATTTGAGCGCTTTTACCACTCAGAAGGTCCTTTAGCAGCAAACGATTGAACGAGGAAATCAATGAATGCGCGCACTTTTGGTTGTGTAAAGCGGCCCGGTGGATAAACGGCGTAGATGCCTTGCGTTTCTGTTGGAAGCTCGGGGATCGCATCAACAATCAAACCTTGTTCCATCGCCTCTGAGTACAAAAAGCTTGGAAGATACGCGATACCAAGTCCCGAAATCGCGGCGTTTAGCAAGGACTGCCCGTCATTCACGCTCAGCCAGCCAGCGGTGCGGATCTGACGTTTTTCGCCGGAAGGTGCTGTGACTTTCCATACGTTGCCACTGGATTGGTTCGAGTAATGCAAAAGCTTATGATCATTGAGATCGTCGATCTTCTCTGGCCGACCATATTTCTCAAAATAGGCGGGGGAGGCGATCATGCGCTTCGTCGTTTCAGTCAATTTGCGTGCCCGAAGCGAGCTGTCTTCCAACTCACCAATTCGCACGGACATATCAAATCCCTCTGAAATCAACTCTACATAGCGGTTATTCAGGACCATATTGACGGTGATATCTGGAAACTCGGATAGGAAATCGCCAAGCACGGGGCTGAGGTGATTAACTCCAAAGTCCGTCGCTACAGAGATACGTAGCAAGCCCGAAGGCGCGGATTGCATGGATGTGACCAACGCATCCGCCTCACCTGCATCATTTAAAACGCGACGAGCGCGGTCGTAATAGGCAAGGCCGATTTCTGTTGGGCTTACACGTCGCGTTGTGCGGTTCAAAAGGCGCGCACCAAGGCGTGCTTCAAGTGAAGAGACGTGCTTTGAAACGGCAGATTTTGAAATCCCCATCCTCTTTGCAGCATCTGTAAATCCACCTTGGTCCACAACTGTGGCGAAGGCTTCCATTTCTGTCAGGCGATCCATTTCGTCTACCTTTGTGTTCCTGTGTCTGGAACAAGGTATCGGCTTCAAAAGGGGCGCGATTGGGGCGCTCCCTAGACAATGCTAGGGTTTTGTCGCGGATCGTTTGCGGCATGGAAACAGCGGATGTGCTTCCTATTTCCATAAATATCCCTGGAGGGTGCGGGGGGCTGTCCCCCCCCGCCGAACTCTTGTTTCAAAGCGAGGCTGCCAATCGCGTGCCCTGATTGATCGCGCGCTTTGCGTCCAGCTCTGCGGCAACGTCCGCGCCACCGATTACATGACACGGGACACCCTTGGCCTCTAAGGCATCCGCAAGCGAACGTTCCGGCAATTGCCCCGCACAAAGTACAATCGTATCCGCCTCGATAAGCTGTGGGTTCTCGCGAGCCTCACCAAAGGACACGTATAATCCGCCTTCTTCGATGCGCTCATAATTCACACCGCCAACCATTTTGACGTTCTTCATTTTCAAAGCCGCGCGGTGAATCCAGCCCGTCGTCTTTCCCAAACCTTTGCCGTGTTTCGTGGCTTTGCGTTGCAACAACGTCACCTCGCGTGCTGGCGCATCAGGTGTTGGACCGCTCAGGGCGAGACCACCAGGCGTCTCGGACGGATCGCCGACGCCCCATTCTTCTTTCCAAGCGTCTAGATCAACGGCGGGGCTAACACCATCGTGCACCAAAGTTTCCGCAACATCGAAGCCAATGCCACCCGCGCCAATAATTGCGACGCGTTTGCCAACTTCAGCCTTTCCTCGCAGCACATCTATATAGGAGAGCACGTTCGCCCCGTTTTGACCAGGAATGCCAACGTCACGCGGGACCACACCTGTCGCGATGATCACCTCATCGAAATCAGCCAGATCGTCCGCATTCACCTCTGTGTTCAAACGCACATCGACACCAGAGGTCGCCATCATTGTGCGATACCAATCAACAAGGCCCCAGAACTCTTCCTTGCCGGGGACCTGTTTGGCCATGTTCAATTGACCACCGACATCGTCTGCACGATCAAACAGGGTCACGCTATGGCCTCGCTCTGCGGCCGTCATAGCGGTACCCAGACCCGCTGGACCGGCACCAACCACAGCGATCTTTTTCGCGTCAGCGGTCGGTTCGATCACTAGCTCGGTTTCATGGCAGGCTCGGGGATTGACCAAGCAAGACGTCATCTTGCCGCCGAAGGTGTGATCGAGACAGGCTTGGTTACACGCAATACAAGGCGCGATTTGATCGGCCTTGCCGGCCATTGCTTTACTCACGAACTTCGCATCCGCAAGGAAAGGCCGCGCCATGGACACCATATTCGCGGCACCGCTGCTTAAGACCTCTTCAGCCACTTCAGGCGTGTTGATGCGGTTAGAGGTGATGACAGGGATGCTGACCTCGCCCATCAATTTTTTGGTAATCCAAGTGAAAGCCGCACGTGGAACAGAGGTGGCAATCGTGGGAATGCGCGCTTCGTGCCAGCCGATGCCTGTGTTGATTATCGTCGCGCCCGCGTCCTCGACGGCTTTGGCGAGCAGGATCACTTCGTCAAAGGTTGATCCATTCGGCACCAAATCAATCATTGAGAGGCGGTAGATGATGATGAAATCCGTGCCGACTGCTTCACGCACGCGGCGTACGATCTCTACAGGCAGGCGCATGCGATTCTCATAAATGCCGCCCCAACGGTCCGTGCGTTTGTTTGTATGAAGCGCGAGAAACTGGTTAATGAAATACCCCTCAGAGCCCATAATCTCGACGCCATCATAGCCCGCTTGCTGCGCGCGCGTGGCGGCGACGATGAAGTCGTTGATCTGCTTTTCGATGCCTTCTTCATCCAACTCTTTTGGCGGGAAGGGCGAGATCGGGGATTTTACAGCGCTCGCAGAGACGCACTCAGGGCCGTAAGCATAACGTCCGGCATGCAGGATCTGCATTGCGATCTTGCCGTCAGCCGCATGGACGCGGTCCGTAACGATCTTGTGGTTGGCGATGTCCTGATCATTGAACAAACCAGCGGCGCCGGGGAAAACGCCGCCCTCTTTGCTGGGGGCCATGCCGCCTGTTACGATCAACGCAGCCTGACCGCGTGCGCGATCTGCGTAGAACTCTGCGACACGGTTCCAGTCTTTGTTTTCCTCGAGGCCGGTGTGCATCGACCCCATCAACACGCGGTTTTTCAGCGTGGTAAAGCCAAGGTCAAGGGGGGCTAGCATGTGCGGATAGTCGGTCATAGGTATCTCCCAAAGTTGGGAGCAGAGTGCGCAGACCAGAGAGCCATGTCACCCGAAACGCAGCGTCACCTTGCTTACGTAATTTTAGAGCAGGTCAACTTGTCTATGTCGTCTCAGCACAGTGGCGACGAAAAGCGCGTTTGACCATATCCAGCTCTGCACGCAGTAGCGCAACTTCTGCACGGATATCATCGCTGACCGCATCGCCTGCGATAATGGTAAAACTGTCGAGCGTTTTGCCCGTGTCGCGATCAAAGATCAGAAAGGTCTGCGCACCGTCGCCAATCAGCTCGATTGGGATCGGAACGCGCACTGACCATTGGTTCGGCTCGCCGGTTTCTTTCAAGCGCAATTCGCCTAAAGGCTTATCAAGATGCGTGACCCCTAGATCAGGTTGTTCTGTGTTCTCGTCTACGGCCGTCAGCACACCTTCCCAAACACCCTCAAACAGGCGGGTTTTGCTTAGTTCAAATGCGCTCATCTGGACGGTCTTTCTTTTGACAGTGTTTCATGGCTGCTAAACGTCCGCCCTAGGTCGGCGGCTCAGCGTGAGGTCGCGCAGCGTGACTTGGTTCATTTGCGGGCCTTCAAAGATCAGATCAAGCCACATGCTATCCACGCGCTTTTCATTGAGCTTCGTGTAGGCAAGGTCGAATTCCACCATTGGCACCGTATCATTCAGCGGCAACTCACGCACAACTTGTTCCGTGTTCGGGCCATGCTTGATGTTTAAGCGCGCAAAGATTTCGAGAGGTTTCTCCAGCTCAATGATCGGTTCAAGGCGGATCAGATGTTTGCGTTTCAAGCCGGATACGCTCGCTTCTGGAAAATCAATCACCAAAGACAGGAACGATCCATCAAAATTGAAAACATCCATACGCAGGCCGTAGGGGGCCAAATCTGCCTCGCGTGTATTGCGGAGTTGGCGCAATGATAGCTCCGAGAAATCGCAATCGTGGTGTAGCGAAATTTCCCCGCCAAGAATCGATTTGCTCGGCACCGATGCCATGCCTTGTTCTGGCAGTGGACCGGACCATGCCTCCGGGCGCCATGCCCAATCTGAATCGTGTGATGTCTGGATCGCTTGGCTGCCGATCAGAGGCAACGCCAAACGGTTGTCAGCAACATGTACAAAGCGGTTGAGATGTACGAGCAAGCGACGCGCATGTGCCCTTTGTTTGCGAAGTACAGATACGGGAGTATTCTTGGCGGCATCCGCGACACGCGCCCAACGGCGAATGGAACGTTTGAACAGAACTCTGCTCAAAAAGGATGGTTTACCCAATGCCATGGTATTCAGTTACCTACTTTGCCGCCGCTCTTTTTGTTACTTTAATCAAATTAAGAGCGGTTTAACAAACGGGCAATGATGCCTTGGCCACCTTTTTTCTCCGAATCAACCGTATCGGTTGTTGAGTTTTCAGCAACATCTTTAAGTTGAGTATTTTCTAAGTTTGCATCCTTTCTCTCCCGCGCGTCGCGGCCAAACCCAAGCAAAGATCCACGAGTCGCAGAAATTCCACGCGCGAGCGCTACCAAGAGGTCAGCGCCTTTGTCGCCCGTTAGATCGGACCCTTTCGGCGCGAATAGGCTGAGTAAAACAAGGCGCGTATCTAGTTCAGTCGCGCCGCGCCAATGGATCGGATCGGCGGGTGCTAAGACTTCATCACCGCCGGTTGCCAGCTGAGCCAAGGCGAGATTGCCCTTTTGCTTTGTCTGAAGTGTCTTGCGTGGCATCGCAGCGCTCGCAAGATCTTGCGCGCTTGGAGCTGTTGCACTTTCCCCACGCCGAGGGGAGATTCGGACGCTCATTACTGCTGTGTCGGTACTTGCGCCCTTGCCATCAAGCGAAGAACATTTAGCCAGCAATGCAGAGCTGCCTTGCAAGCCGCTGCTGACAGAAGTTTCGTCAATGCAGTAGCCCTTTGGCGCAGTCAGCTTAATCGCGCCCCGTGCCAGCGTGGTTTGCGTAGTCTTCGGGATCATAACGCCGGTTGGCGTGCCCTCTGCTTCGCCTTTTTGTGCAAAGGATAGTCCCTCACCGCTCACACAGGCGCTAAGCGATATACATATGAGCAGCGCACGGCCCGACTGGCGGGCTTTGCTTAAGTCGAGATCACAGATCCCAATACGCATGCTTTTCTGCCTTGCCGCCAGGATGCGTGACCGCGCCCTTGTAGATCTCGCCAACTTGATCCGCATACTTCCAAAGCGCGCCAGAGGCATAGATCGTCTCACGCGGGCCTTTCCAATCGGCACGGCGCTTGGCCATCTCTTCGTCAGAAATATCCACGTCCAACGTACCTTCAACCGCATCAAGCGTGATCACGTCACCTTGCTGGAGCAGGGCAATCGGACCGCCATGTGCAGCTTCGGGACCAACGTGACCCACACAGAAGCCACGGGTTGCGCCAGAGAAACGACCGTCAGTGATCAGTGCTACCTTCAGACCCATGCCCTGACCGGAAAGCGCAGCTGTTGTTGCCAACATTTCGCGCATGCCCGGACCGCCTGCAGGGCCCTCGTTACGGATCACGAAAACATCGCCCTCTTTATACGTACGGTTTTGAACCGCCTCGAAGGCGTCTTGCTCGCATTCAAAGATGCGGGCAGGGCCGACGAAACGCTGGTGCTGTGCTGCCATGCCTGCAACCTTCACAATTGCGCCTTCTGGGGCGAGGTTGCCCTTGAGACCCACAACGCCACCCGTCTTAGTGATTGGCGTTTCAACGGGATAAACCACGCGGCCATCAGCCTTCAGTGTGTGCATGTCGAGTTCTTCACCAATGGAATAGCCCGTCGCGGTCATGCAGTCTTCATGCAGCAAGCCAGCACGGCGCAGTTCGTTCAAGACAACGGGAACGCCGCCCGCCTCATAGAGATCTTTGGCGACATACTGACCACCGGGCTTGAGATCGACGAAATAAGGCGTGTCGCGAAAAATATCGCAAACATCTTCAAGATAGAAATCAATGCCCGCTTCATGCGCCATCGCAGGAAGGTGCAGGCCCGCATTCGTGGAGCCGCCCGTACAAGCAACAACACGCGCTGCATTCTCAAACGCTTCGCGTGTGCAGACGTCGCGTGCGTGAATGCCTTTTTCAATCAGGTTCATCACGGCAATGCCGGAGGCTTTGGAGTATTCATCACGGCTCTCGAACGGGGCAGGGGCACCGGAGGAATTCAGCAACGCAAGGCCAATCGCCTCGGACACACAGGCCATCGTGTTGGCGGTGAACTGGCCACCACATGCGCCAGAAGATGGGCAAGCCACACGCTCTAGGATTTCCAGCTCTGCTTCGGTCATTGTGCCGTTTTGCTGATGGCCCACGGCTTCAAACATGTCCTGAACCGTAAGATCGCGATCTGCATAGGCCTCTGGAACCTTCGCGCCGGCAGGTGCGCGACCCGGCAGGATGGAGCCACCGTAGACAAACACGGACGGCACGTTGAGACGGATCATCGCCATCATCATGCCCGGCAAGGATTTGTCACAGCCTGCAAGGCCCACAAGCGCGTCGTAGCAGTGACCACGCATGGTCAATTCAACCGTATCAGCAATCGCTTCACGTGACGCCAAGGAGCTGCGCATGCCCTCATGACCCATTGCAATGCCGTCCGTGACGGTGATGGTCGTGAACTCACGCGGGCTGCCAGAGGCGGCTTTGACACCCATCTTTGCGGCCTGTGCTTGACGGTTCAAAGAAATGTTGCACGGCGCGGCTTCGTTCCAGCATGTGGCAACACCTACCAGGGGCTGGTGAATTTCTTCCTCAGACATGCCCATCGCGTAATAATACGAACGGTGCGGCGCGCGCGCTGGCCCTTCTGTGACATGGCGGCTTGGCAGTTTGCTTTTGTCGAACTTGGTCATAGCGGGCTCTCCGAAATATGCGTTGGAGAGTGGATAAATCAGCAAAGGCAAGGTCGCAAGGCGCAAAGGCCACTGGTATGCGCCGCCGCGTCGTCCTAGATGTAACAGATGCTTAAGACGATCTTCTCTTTTGACTACATGGCCCATGACCGCTTTGTCGCGCCTGCGCGGGAGAAGGCACAGCTGTGGCGTCTGTTTGTCGGGTTGATTGCAACGGCTGGCATTCTGATGATTTGCTCCCCGTTGATCTGGCAGTTCCTCTATCATGTGATGAGCGATGAAGGCTATCGAGCCCTCTATGAGGACTTTGAAACACTGTTATTGCCGCAAAGCGTTTTGGTTCTGTTGTTTTCGTTCGGGATGATCTGGATCGCGGTGGCGGCTGTTGTCATCGGTCTGCATCGACGACGTCCCGAGACATTGATCGGCCCGCCGACAATCGCGTTCCTGCAAGCAAAGTTCGTGATTGTTGCACTGCTTTTGGTGATGGGTGCTCTGATGGCTCTGCCGCCTTATGGGCATGATCCCGCGTTGCTAGATGGATTGGCTTTTGCGCAATGGTTGACGTTTTTGTTGCCCGCGCTGATCGCGGTATTGATCCAAACCAGCGCGGAAGAAGTTCTGTTTCGCGGATATATCCAACAACAACTCGCGGCACGCTTTGCGCATCCTGCGGTGTGGATGGTGATTCCGTCGGTCTTGTTTGGTCTCGCGCATTATTCACCAGGCACCTATGGCGGCAATGCGTGGCTGGTCGTGATCTGGGCTAGCGTTTTCGGAATGATCGCTGCGGATCTTACCGCGCGCTCAGGCACGCTCGGACCTGCGATTGCGGTTCACTTTGTCACAAACGTCTCAGCGCTTTTGCTGATCGCGCCACAGGGCGAAATGTCGGGTCTTGCGCTTTATCAATATCCCTTCACCGCAAACGACGAAGCAGCGATCCGCGCGTTCCTCCCTATAGATTTTGCGGTGATGATCGTGTGCTGGCTTGCGGCGCGCCTTGCGCTTAGGCGTTGATTGCAATTGTGGCTAAGGGCCTTTATCTGAGGTTCAAAGACTAACGCAGGAAAGGGTCTGCGATGAACTGGATCTCCAACTACGTCCGCCCGCGGATTAATTCGATTTTTTCCCGTCGCGAGACGCCTGAAAACCTGTGGTCCAAATGCGACGAATGCGGCACGATGCTGTTTCACCGTGAGTTGAGTGGTAACCTCAATGTCTGCACATCGTGCGGGCATCACATGGCGATCACTGCACGAGACCGCTTTGAAGCGCTGTTCGATGGCGGCATCTTTACTGAAGTTGACGTGCCAGAGCCTGTTGCCGATCCGTTGCAATTCAAAGATCAAAAGAAATACCCTGATCGCATGAAAGCCGCTCAGAAAGGCACGGGCGAGAAAGAGGCGATGCTTGTCGCAGAGGGCGAAATTGGGCGCACACCAATCATTGCGGCCTGTCAGGATTTCTCGTTCATGGCGGGGTCCATGGGCATGTATGTAGGCAACGCGATTATCGCGGCGGCTCAGCGGGCGGTTGATATGGGCAAACCTTTGGTTCTGTTTTCCGCTGCAGGTGGCGCGCGCATGCAAGAGGGCATTCTCAGCCTGATGCAAATGCCGCGCACGACAGTGGCTGTGCAAATGCTGAAAGAGGCAGGGCTGCCCTATATCGTCGTGCTGACGCATCCGACAACGGGTGGTGTGACGGCCTCCTACGCGATGCTCGGTGATGTGCAGATTGCGGAGCCCAATGCGCTCATCTGTTTTGCAGGCCCGCGCGTAATTGCGCAGACCATTGGGGAAAAACTACCCGAAGGCTTCCAACGTGCCGAATACTTGTTGGAGCACGGTATGCTGGATCGCGTGACCAAGCGTACGGAAATGAAGGCGGAGCTGGTGCAGATCATTCGCATGTTGATGCACATGCCTCCCCCCGTGATGGGCGATTTACCAAAGCCATCCGAGGTTCTCGAACTTACCGCGCCAACCGAGGCAAGCGATGGGGTTTCCGAGGGCGCGAAAGCGTGAACCAAGCAACATCGGACGTCATTCTTGATCGGATGATGAAACTACATCCCAAGGTCATCGACCTTGTATTGGATCGATGCGAGCGTTTGCTGAACGCGCTGGGCAATCCGGAACGTCGCTTACCACCTGTCATTCATATCGCAGGCACTAATGGCAAAGGCAGCACGCAAGCGATGATGCGCGCGGGTCTTGAGGGCGCGGGTAAATCCGTCCACGCCTACACTTCGCCCCATCTTGCGCGTTTTCATGAACGTATTTGTGTCGCGGGTGAGTTGATCACCGAAGACTATCTGGCCGAAATCTTAGATGAATGCTACGAGGCCAATGGCGGCGAGAGCATCACCTATTTCGAAATCACCACTTGCGCGGCTCTGCTCGCTTTTGCGCGCCAAAAGGCAGACTTCACGCTGCTGGAAGTTGGCCTTGGCGGGCGTGTGGATGCGACCAACGTGATTGATACGCCTGCGTTGACGATCATAACGCCTGTGTCCATCGACCACCAGCAATTCTTGGGCGACACTTTGCCAGAGATCGCTGGTGAGAAGGCGGGCATCATAAAGCGCGGTGTGCCTTGTATCGTTGGCCCGCAGGAAGACGCGGCCCTTGAGGTGATAGAAGGCAAAGCTGCGCGTCTAGGCGCGCCTGTGTTTGCGTATGGGCAACACTGGCACGTCAGCACAGAAAGTGATCGTCTGATCTATCAGGATGAAACGGGTCTTCTGGACCTGCCCATGCCTGCGCTTTTGGGGGGGCATCAAGTGCAGAACGCGGGGGCCGCGATTGCAGGTTTGCGCACGCTTGGATTTGGCGAAGAAGCCTGTATGGCTGCGATGACTGGTGCACAATGGCCTGCGCGTATGCAACGCTTGAAAATAGGGCCTTGGGCCGATCGCTCACCCGCTCTCGAGCTGTGGTTGGACGGGGGGCACAATGCCGCCGCTGCGCTGGCGATTGCGGATCTTTTGGCCAAGCTGCCAAAGCGCGACACCCATGTGATTTGCGGGATGCTGAATACCAAGGATGTAAGCGGCTACATGCGCCCGCTCGCGGCGCAGGTCGCGCAATTGCATGCTGTCGATATTCCCGGTGAGATCAACACGCTCCCGGCTGACGTTACGGCCCAAGCTGCGCGTAATGCAGGCATTCCTGCTCAAGAGGCCAAGTCGGTTCAGGACGCATTGGCGCAAATCGCGAAAACTACCCCAACGGCGCGTGTCTTGATTTGCGGATCGCTCTATCTCGCAGGACACATTTTACGCGAGAACGGCTGACCATTTTTTAATGACCTATGGTTGTTTTATGACTACAATATAATCATAGTAATACATTGACCGCGAGAGTGCAAAAGCTCAGCCTCAGCGCAACGAAAACGGAAAAACGTTTCGAGCAGGTATGAGTAAAATAAAGTCAGTCAAAGGCGCTTTAGCGTCTGCCATCGGTGTGGTCGCCCTAACGCTTTTGCTATTACCGCAAAGTGCGGTAGCAGATATTGCACGCGGTCTGACCAGCGTCGAATTTGAATTTGGTGGTCAAGTCTTTAGCATCCGTCGAGGTGCTGACGGGGATGTAGCCTTACCAAACAGATATTCCCAAGCAACGCGCACATGCCCCGAGCATTGCATTGAACCAGCGACGGCGGCACCGGGAGTGGCGACACTCAGTGAACTCGAAGTCTTCACTTTCATGCAGCAAAACGTCTCTACGGGAAGCGGCCTGCTGGTTGATGCGCGTTTGCCTGCGGAGTTTTCGGGTGGCTCAATTCCGGGCGCTATTTCTGTGCCTGCTGCAACGCTTGTGACAAACAATCCGTACCGTGAAGATCTTCTGCTGGCGCTCGGTGCAAAAGGCGCGCTTGGTCAGATGGATTTCTCGGGTGCGTTTGATCTTTTGGTATTCGACGATGGTCCTTGGTCGCCAACGGCACGCCAAGCTGTGCAACTGCTTCTGGATGCCGGATATCCGGCGCAAAAGATCCTCTATTATCGGGGTGGATTACAGATGTGGCACATTTTTGGGTTAACGGTTTCAAAGTGAGAATCAGATCATGATGCGTGGCTTCTTAATTTTCGCCTTTTTCACAATCTCAACGTTGCTAGTCATTGTCTTGCAACCTGGGCCACGGGACGATTTTGCGTATCAGCAAAACCCGCAAGCTCTACTTGAAACCAGTCGCAATCAAATGCAGGTGCTCGATGAGCCACGCGAAGACACACTGCTAACAATTCCTGATGATGTCATCTCTGAATTGAAAGCGGGCGGAACAGATCAATCTGTTCAACCCATAGTCGCGCCGGAAGCGGCGGACACGGGTGTAATTTTGAACGGTTTGCAAGCGACATTAGCGACTCCTATAAACACCGATGCTGCGGTGAGTGATGCATTGGCTGAAGCTACAACAGTTTTTCAGCAACCCTCAGTCCAGCCGCAAGCGAGCATACACGCAATTGCGCCGGAGCTTCGTGATATGAGCTGGCAAACGCTCAATGCGCTCAACGGCATTGGGCATGTGTCCAAAGCACCGGGCCAGCAGGGCAGTCTTCTGAATTCGATCGTGCGTCGCTCCATGGGGCACGTGGATGGTACGCTGGTTGTCAGCGCGCCATCCTCGCAAATGCGCGTTGCGCTAAGTGCTCCGGCCGTCGCGATCAACAACGCAACCGTCTGGCGGCAAGCGGCGCGCGCAAAAATCGCTGCGAATACAGGATTGCAGAACTATACGGTCTCATCGGGTGACACATTGGCATTGATCGCGATTAAACTCTACGGCTCCGCCCTTGCGACTGATCAGCTGTTGCAAGACAATCCTGTGCTGCGTCAAAATCCGAATACGCTTCGAATTGGTCAACAGTTGAATTATCGCATGCCGTAGGGTTGCCGCAAGATTGGGCAAATCTTCGAGAAAGCAGCGTTTCGGAAAATAAATTTCGGCGCGACTTTGCCTGTCCAAATTTGCTGTTTCATTGTGATTTCCAATTTTTCTTCTTACCCTGTTTTCGATTTTTTAGAGTCGCAACAAGGGCTTGCGGTACTCACACTCCAACCTGCAATTTCCACCGAGGCTTGATTAGACATCGCGCCAGATTTTGTGGCGTTCAAATTGCGAATCACAGAATGTTGACTAGAACGAATCGATTCGCTTATAGCTGATTCCTAACCGGACCCGCGTGATGCCTGCCAGCCTCACATGAACAGATTTGGTCCGTTGGGGAGAATGCGAATGCACCGACACATGCGGCTAACGAGTTTTACGTTGCGCGATGTTATGTCCCAAAACAGTTAAAATCTAAGATCCCTCCGAAGACCAACGTCTCATCGAGCGGCGTTCGGACAAAGGGACTTAATAACAGGCAAAGACTTGAGGGGGCGTTCATCGTCCCTTCTTTTTTGCGTTACTTTCAAAGGCGCTCTATGAACAAGTGCAAAGCGCACGCAGTGGAGACGGATATGACCCCAATCAAGACCCTCGCAGAGCTAGAAGCGATCTACGGCAAACCGGTCCCGCGCTCGATTGAAAAAGTGGTCACAACAATGACCCCACACTACCGCGCTTGGATCGAAGCCTCCCGCTTTGTAGTGATCTCTACGGTTGGGCCGGAAGGCACGGACGCCAGCCCGCGCGGCGATGACAACTCTGTGGTTGAGATACTGGACGACCAAACCGTGCTGCTGCCCGATTGGTTCGGTAACAATCGCATTGATAGCCTGCGCAATATTGTACGCGACGAGCGGGTCAGCCTGATGTTCATGATCCCCTCTAGCACCAATGTTGTGCGCATCAACGGCATTGCGATTGTCACCACAGATCCTGCCACTTGCGCGCGTTTTGAAAAAAAGGGCAAGCTGCCGCGCTCTGTCGTCGTGATGAGTATTGGTGAGATGTATTTTCAATGTGCCAAAGCGCTGATGCGTTCGGGCCTCTGGCAAGGTCTAGGCAGCGATACCAAAGTGCCCACAGCGGGTGACTTTGTGAAAGAACGCGATGCGTTGTTTGATGGCAAAGCCTATGATGATGGATACGCGGAATATGCCAAACCACGGATGTGGTAAGGATCTAGTCGCGTCCCCAATCCGCACTTTGCATTTCGCGCAAACGGCTCGCGGTACGTTCAAATTCAAACGTGCCAGTGCCTTCGACGTATAGCATTTCTGGCGTGGCCGCAGCGGAGGCGATCAATTGCACGCGTGCCTCGTAAAGCGCGTCGATCAACGTCACGAAACGTTTGGCTTCGTTGAAGTTGTTACGGCTCAGACGAGGGATATCTTCTATCACCAACACACGCGCGGCCTCCGCTATAGTCAGATAATCCGCAGGTCCAAGGGGTACGCCGCATAGATCAAAGAACTTCGCGCGCGCGACACCATTGTGAAACCCTGGCAAGCGCACTTTGCGCCCCTGTACAATCAGCACGAGCGGTTTCGCCTTGCCTTCAGTCAACCGCTGCCAGATCTCTTCAATCTGCGCACGTGCCTCTGGCCCGTTTGGCGTAAAAAAGACGTGTGATCCTGACATTCTATCCTGACGGTAATCCGTCGGACTGGCGAGCTCCGCGACTTCCATCTTGTCCTTCAGAAGATCAATAAAGGGTAAGAACAACTGGCGGTTCAGACCATCTTTATAAAGATCATCAGGCACGCGGTTTGAGGTCGTGACAATTACAACGCCGCTCTGCATGAGCATCTCAAACAAGCGGCCAACGATCATCGCATCCGTGATATCCGTGATCTGCATCTCGTCAAAGGCGAGCAGTTTGATATCAGTGCTAACCGCCTGCGCGACGGGTTGTAGCGCATCCTCAACACTATCTTGGCGCGCCTTGTGCATTCCCGCATGGATTTCCTGCATGAACGCATGAAAATGCACACGCCGCGCGGGCACAGGGGAAGCATCAACAAACATATCCATCAACATCGATTTACCGCGCCCGACCCCCCCCCAAAGATAAAGGCCCTTTGGTGGAGGAGGTGCCTTACGAAAAAAACTAGTTTTGACAGGCTCCGCAAGCGCTACACGAATGCGCTCAAACCGCGTCAACGCTAGTTCCTGAACGGGATCAGCGGTTAATTCACCACTCGCGACGCGCGCTGCATATATCTGCGATAAAGTCTCCATGCCCCCCTCTACCGCGCAAATGGCCTTGCGAAAAGAGGGCAGGCAATTGACCCGCTTTACAAAAAGCGTAACGTTCCGCAGTAAGCAGTCGGATTAGACGAACAATGAAATCTCAAAGTAATCTGTTCACGCCAGTCTTAGTCGTCGGCTGCATCATCATTCTTGTGAATTTCGCGATCCGCGCCTCCTTTGGTGTGTTCCAAATCCCGATTGCGACAGAATTCAATTGGATGCGCTCCGAGTTTTCGTTCGCCATTGCTATCCAGAATCTTGCATGGGGCATTGGCCAGCCTATTTTCGGCGCTTTGGCGGAAAAGATAGGCGATCGTAAAGCCATCATCGCGGGTGCGTTCATCTATGCGGCGGGCCTTGTGTTGTCGTCCTTCGCAGTGACGCCCGAAGCGCATCAGATGCTCGAAATCCTCGTTGGTTTCGGCATCGCGGGCACAGGCTTTGGTGTGATCCTCGCAGTGGTCGGGCGCGCGAGCTCTGACGCGAACCGCTCAATGTCGCTGGCAATCGCGACTGCGGCGGGAAGTGCGGGTCAAATCGTGGGTGCGCCAACGGCTGAACTCTTGCTCAGTTTCATGCCATGGCAAAACGTATTCATCGTCTTCGCCGCTGCGATCCTCGCAGTGCTGATGTTGCTTCCCTTCATGCGCGCTCCGCAATTGGCCAGCAAGGCAGAGTTGGAACAAAGCCTTGGCCAAGTCCTCAAGGGCGCGTTCAAAGACCCGACCTATACGTTCATCTTTCTCGGCTTCTTTAGCTGTGGATATCAGCTCGCTTTCATCACTGCGCATTTTCCGGCGTTCGTGACTGAAATGTGTGGCCCGATCCTGCCTGGTGGCGCGCTGCATGCGGGGGGCATCACAACGACCTCCGCGCTCGGCGCACTCGCCATCGCACTTATCGGCGTGGCCAACATTGGCGGGACGCTCTTTGCTGGCTGGCTTGGTAATCGTTACTCAAAGAAATACCTGCTCGCGGGGATCTACACAGGCCGCACAATCATCGCCATTCTCTTCATCATGAGCCCGATCACACCCACATCAGTCATCATATTTTCGGTTGCAATGGGATCGCTCTGGCTCGCCACAGTGCCGCTCACATCCGGCCTCGTCGCACATATCTATGGGCTGCGTTATATGGGTACGCTCTATGGCATTGTCTTTTTCAGTCACCAACTTGGTAGCTTTCTTGGTGTATGGCTCGGTGGTCGCATGTACGATATTTACGGTAGCTACACCGCGGTTTGGTGGGTTGGCATCGGCGTTGGCGCGTTCAGCGCACTCATCCACCTTCTGATCAGAGAAAGAAAACTCGAACGCCCTCTAGCGGCCTAGATTTCATCTTGCCAAAAACTCTGGGGGTGTGGGGGCTGGCCCCCACTCGGTCCGATTGCTTGGCAATGGGATAGACTAGCCGGCGTAGCGCTCCAGCACATAGCGGCTCACCATCAAATCAAGATGAGCGCCACCGCCATTCTTAAACAGTGTAATCTCATCGTCAGAGCGCCGCTCAAACCCAGCATCAGAATAATAGTCCGCAATCAAGTCAGCCCGCGAAATCGCGCCGCTGTCCAGCGGGATTTGCACTTCGCCAATATGCCCAATAGTTGTGTCGAAGCTATCGACAAACACGCGCGCGCGCTGCAAAGCCCGATCATCCGCCTCTCGCATATCTAGCCGATATGCACCGATCAGATCCACGTGCTGGCCGTTCTGTAACCAGTCCCCGCGTAAGACGGGCGCGGTGCTCATGGTTGCACTCGTGATGATATCAGCGCCACGTGCAGCAACCTCTAAATCATCAGCAACGACTGCGGCGCGCTCTTTGGCAAACATCTCCGCATTCGCGTGCGTGCGGCTCCAAACGGTGAACTTCGCCTCGGGATAACCAGCGCTATAAGCGTCATGCAAGGACCGCGCGACTGTGCCGGATCCGATGATCAAAATCTTGCGGCTGTCAGGGCGCGCAAGACGTAAAGCGCCTAGCAAACTGTCGCCTGCCGTCTTCCATTTTGTGATCAAGTGAAAATCAATAATCGCTTCAAGTCGCCCATGTGCGTCATCAAACAAAGACACCGCACCGTTGATCATCGGCACGCCTGCGCTGGGATTTTCGGGAAAAACCGTAGCGCATTTCACGGTTAGGCCAAGACCATCAATCCAAGCAGACCGGTTCAACAAAGTATCCTTACCGCGATAGAGAAATGTATCGGCAATCTCCGCTTTTGGCAGGTTATGCCCAGCCTTCAATGCCTCGGTCAGACCGATCCAATCGAGATCCTTTTCGCCATCTTCAAAACCGATCTGAATACTCATTGTGCCTCCACCTCGCTTAACAATCCAGCGCCAACCAATCGCGCGGCCCAACCACTGGGGCCTTCAAACAAATGCGTTTGCCAACCGCGGGCAGCGGCGGCCTCTATGTTTTCGAGCCGATCATCTGCAAACAGCAAACTCGCAGGCGCAACGCCGCAATCAGTCTCAAGTTGCTCATAGATTTCCGCATCGGGTTTGATCACTTTCATATGGCCAGACACATACGCTCGATCAAATGCATTCAAGAAATCATAGGTTCCTTGGGCAATCTCGAATGTTTCAACACCAAAATTTGTTAAAGCAAACACGGGCACCTGTTTCGCGCGCAAGGCCTGTAATAGTCGCACGGAATGTGTGATTGGGGGGCTGGCCATCTCGATCCAATTGTCATGCCAAATGCGAATATCGTCGCGCAACTCGGGATATTGATCGGCCGTTTCATAAATCACATCGTAAAAGTTTTCGCCGCGATCCACACGATCATTCATTGCATGGAGATCCACGGTCTCGAACACAGTGCGGCGACGCGCCTCGCCAATGACGCTGTCATAGTAGCGCTCTGGTTGCCATTCGATCAGCACGTTTCCAATATCAAAAACAACCGCCTCAACTGTCATGCGATTTTCCTTTTGCAGCCCTTAAAGCGCGTTCTAAAGAATCTAGAAATCGGGAGCGGTCGGTTTTGGAAAAGGGTTTGCCACCACCCCCCGCACCCAGCGGATTGGCTTCGCGCAGATCGGCCATCAAATCACGCATCGCCAAGCGTTGCCCGATGTTGGCCGCGGTGAACCGATCCCCGTTGTGTTGCAACACCTCTGCACCCGCCTCGACGCATTTGGCGGCCAGTGGGATGTCGCCCGTCACCACCACATCCGCAGGGCCGCAGCGATCTGCGATCCACATGTCGGCCACATCTGGCCCCGCATCGACGATGATGTTTTCTACCAAAGGGTTCTGCGAGGGCCGCAAACCACCATTTGAGACGACGTACATCGTCACGCGGTGGCGGGTCGCGACTTTTTCCGCTTCTGCCTTAACGGGGCAAGCATCTGCATCAATGAACAAGCTCAAGCGTAGAGCGCTTCCGCATGAAAACTGATGTGATCTTCCATGAAGGTCGAGATGAAAAAATAGCTATGATCATAGCCAGGCTGCATACGGAAGTTCATTTGCTGACGGCGTTTGGTTGCGGCTTCTGCGAGCGCTTCGGGCTTCAATAAATCAAGGAATTGATCATTGGTGCCCGTGTCGATCAAGACAGGCCCGTCAAAGCCCTTCTCCTCCATCATAAGCGTGGCGTCATGCTTCGCCCATGTGCTCTCGTCACTGCCAAGATATGCGCTGAGCTGCTTGCGCCCCCAATCAGAGGCCGTCGGATTGCAGATCGGTGCGAAGGCTGAGACTGAGCGAAAGCGACCCTCAAGATTCATCGCCATCGTCAAGGCACCATGCCCGCCCATTGAGTGACCCGTGATCGCTTGGCGTTCCATATCCACTTCGAATTGATCTTCGATCAATGTGGGGAGTTCGTCAGCCAGATAACTCCACATTTTGAAGTGCGGCGACCATGGGGATTGGGTCGCGTCCACATAAAACCCTGCACCTTGGCCAAGGTCATAAGCTTCATCATTGGCCACGGTTTCCCCGCGCGGGGAAGTGTCGGGGAAGACCAAAGCGATCCCTTGCTCTGCGGCCCAGTTTTGCGCGCCTGCTTTGACCATCGCGTTCTCATGTGTGCATGTTAGACCCGAGAGGAACCACAAGAGCGGCACAGGGCCGTTTTCAGCCTCGGCGGGCATGAATAGACCGAAGGTCATATCGCCGCCGCAGACATTTGACTCATGCGTGTAAACGCCTTGGGTGCCGCCAAAGCAGGCGTTCTCTGAAACGGGGGTCATAGTAGGTCGTGCTCCTGTAGTGCGGGTTTTGGCCTAAAGCTGGCTTACCCATCCAATGACTAATGAAACGGTGACAATGCTGATTGCAGTGGACACCAAAATTGCGGCAGAGACCCTTTGCGGCGCAACGCCATAATGCTGAGCCAACATGAAGACGTTGCCCGCGACTGGCAAGGCGGCAGCGGCGATAATCACGCCTGCGGAAAAAGGATCGAGCGGAAAGAGATAGATCGCGGCAATCGCGACAAAAGCTGGATGCAGGACCAGTTTGCAAAATGAGAGCCAGGCGGCCACTTCGATCTTCTCGGTGGATTTGCTGGCAAGCGATGCGCCAATCGCAAACAGTGCACCGGGGGTTGCGGCAGAGCCGAGCAGTTCCGCAAACGCATCAACGGGCCTTGGCAAAGGCGCGCCCGTTGCGGACCACATAAGGCCCAGCACCATCGACACAATCATTGGGTTCATTAACAGGCCAAAGCCGATAGTCTTAAAGATCGACAGGTCAAAGCGGCCATCCTTGGCAATCGACATCAGAATGACGATCAAGCTGGAAAACACCACAAGATCGACCGCGAGCACCAGAATGACGGGTCCAATCGCTTTCTCCCCCATGAGCAGAACCAGCATGGGAACACCAAGAAAGCCAGTGTTTCCAATGACTGCACATTGCGCCTCTATTGCGGTCTTGGCGAGGCCCTGATTGCGCAGCAAAGCGACAATTGTTGCCACACCATAGATGAACGCGGTTCCCCAAAGATAGGCGATAACCAAACGCCCGTTCCACACCTCGCCCAGCGAAAGATTGGCGGAGAAGCGAAATAGCATCGCAGATAGGGCGAAATAGAAAACGAATTTGGTCAGATAGGCAGTTGCCTCCGGCGTGAAAAAGCCGGTGCGCCCTGCGCCATATCCAAGCGCAATGATTGCGAAGAAAGGCAACGTCTGTAAGAAGATATCAAGCATTGAACCAGAGGTAACTTGCCGATTGGACCGGAGCAAGACCGAAGCTAATGCGCCACGCCTAAAACACAACAACTGCTGATTGTTAGAACACGGCGTTGGGAAAGACAGGGTTGCTATGTTACACAGTACGTTCGGATGTGTAGGCGGCACCGTCGCGTTGGAGATGACATTGAATATACACAGTAAAGCGATCCGCAAGGGTCGCAAATTTGATCAAGTCTTAGAAGGCGCGCGCGACGTCTTTTTGGTGGATGGCTTTGGCGCGGCCAATATGGATCATGTGGCCAAGGCCAGCGGCGTGTCCAAAGCCACACTTTATAGCTATTTTGCCGATAAAGAGAGCCTGTTCATCGCCGTCGTTCAAACCATTTGCGCGCACCAAGCGGAGCAGGCGATGCAACACATCGATCAAAGCGCGCCGCCGGCAGAGGTTCTCAGCAGTGCAGCGCGCCATTTGCTGGGGTTTATGACATCCGAATTTGGGCAACGGATTTTTCGCATTTGCGTGGCAGAGGCGGATCGTTTTCCCGACCTTGGCCTCGCGTTTTATCAAAGCGGGCCGATGGTCGTGCGTGCGAAGATCGGTGAATATTTACACGATGCGACAGCCAAGGGCCTACTAGATATTGTCGATTGCGATTTGGCAGCGGATCAATTTGCGGAACTCTGTAAGGCGGATATCTTTCCAAAGATCCTGTTCGGTGTTCAAACCACCTTTGAAAAAGCAGAGCTAGAGCGCGTCATCGAAGGCGCTGTTACCACTTTCCTCGCACGCTACAGCCGCAAACAGTAAACGGTGGGAATAAGACGTACGGTTCAGATCAAAGACCCGCTTCAGCCTGAATTTGCTTACGCGATTTGCGCGCGCGTTCTGTTGCAGATTTAAGCTGACCGCAGGCTGCCATAATATCCTCGCCACGCGGCTTGCGGATCGGCGATGCATAGCCTGCCTTATAGATGATGTCCGCAAAGCGATGGATGCGATTGCCGGAGGAGCGCTTGTAAGGCGCGCCAGGCCATTCGTTAAAGGGGATCAAGTTGATCTTCGCGGGGATCCCTTCGATCAGTTTGATCAAACGATGCGCGTCGGCATCGGTGTCGTTCACACCATCGAGCATTACATATTCAAAGGTGATCCGCTCTGAGTTAGACACACGTGGATAGGCGCGCAAAGCCTCGACCAGTTCTGCAATGTTCCAACGCTTGTTGATAGGCACAAGCTTGTCGCGGACCTCATCCGTGGTTGCGTGAAAGCTGATCGCCAGTTGGCAGCCGATCTCTTCTGCCGTGCGCGCGATTTCTGGGACAACGCCAGAGGTCGATAGTGTGATACGACGGCGCGACAGCTGAATGCCCTCGGCGTCCATCGCAATCTTCATCGCGTCGCGCACGTTTTCAAAGTTGTACAGCGGCTCGCCCATGCCCATCAAAACGATGTTGCTCAAGAGGCGTATTTCATCCTTGGGCGCACCTTGCTCTGGCCATTCATTCAGATCGTCACGCGCGATCATGACTTGGCCGATGATCTCGCCTGCGGTCAGATTGCGCACCAATTTCTGCGTGCCTGTGTGACAGAAGGAACAGGTCAGCGTGCAACCAACTTGCGAGGACACACAGAGTGTGCCGCGTCCGTCTTCAGGGATGTAAACCACCTCAACTTCGTGACCGCCTGCGATCTTGACGAGATATTTGCGCGTGCCGTCTTCGGATACTTGACGCGTCACGACTTCGGGCACTTCAATCACGAATTTCTCGCCCAATTCAGCGCGGTACGTTTTGGAGAGGTTCGTCATCTCATCAAAGTCGCGTTTGCCCCATTGATAGATCCACTGCCAAATTTGGCCTACACGCATCTTTGCCTGCTTTTCGGGCGTACCATTCTCGATCAATGCATCGCGCATACCATCTCGTGTCAAACCAACGAGATTGATCGGACCCTCCGGCAGTTTGCGCGGAATGGTCATAACGTCTTGCGTGATCGGAGCTTTGACCGTCATGGGAGTGTCGCCTTTTGATGAGTTGCGCGGGCTATACACCGGATTCGCCATAAAATGAAAGACGCCGCACCAAATTGGCACGGCGTGTCTAAATCAACTTGGCGGGAAGGCTTAGTTGCAGCGCTTCTCAGACTCTTCAACAGAGGCGGTGAAGCCGAGCAGCGAGAACGTGTCTTTCGTCTGCGTGCCACGACCAGAGCGCGCCGTCATAATCGCAGAGCTGCCGCGTTTCATCGCCGTAATTATCTTCGCATCATCCGCAGGGGTCGCGGGCCACGCCCATTCACCTTCTGTGAACAATTCAAACTCTGTGCCGCTGATGTTCATATTGACGGTAGAGCCACTCGCGAAAGGATAGCCGCCTGTGAAGGTCACTTGGCCCGTCACCCCGGATCCCGGGCTATTGAACACAAACAGCAAGATGTCACTGCGTTTCGCCGCAACAACGCGGCCACCGCGTGAGTTTATGGTTTCTTTCGGAGACGACACGCTCCAGCATTCCTTCGGATTGCTTTCAACGAAAACGCTCCAATCGGTGTTTGCGCCAACGCGGTTCGTGCTCTGTGTCTGAGCAAATGCGCCTGTTGCTGCAACCGTCAAAGCGGCCGCCAAACTTGTGCGCGTGATCCATGAATTCATCGTGTCCAGCCTCCAGCTGTCCTTAACCTCAATCGTACCTTTACGCGTGTCGCCTGTTCTCGGCTCTCTACGCTAAAGGATATTTTTCTTCTCGACAAAAGCATATTAGCCTGAAATCCACCACAGGTGAATGCCTCCTTGGCATTTTTTCGCCGTTCAAATTTTGGAGATTACCATGACCCAACCTGTTCCTCTGGCTGAAATTTGGCGCGGCGAATTTTTGGAGAGCGTGCATCTGGGTCATGCGGTCATTTGCAATGGCGCTGGCGAGATTGTGCAAGCTTGGGGCAATGCCGACGAGATCGTGCTCCCGCGCTCGTCTTCTAAGATGCTGCAAGGCATTCCTTTGATCACATCGGGTGCTGCGGATGCAGCGGGTCTGAACACAGAGCAACTCGCGCTGGCCTGTGCATCCCATCAGGGTGCGGCGATCCACACGGACCGCGTGAGCGCTTGGCTCAATGACCTAGGCTTATGCGATGATGACATGCGTTGCGGGCCGCAAATGCCCAGTGATAATCCTGCGAGAACCGAGTTGATCAAAACCGATTCAAGCCCCTGCCAGATCCACAATAACTGTTCTGGCAAACATGCGGGCTTCCTGACGTTGACCAAGCATCTGAAGGCTGGACCCGAGTACATTGACCCCACGCACCCCGTGCAGAAAGCCTGCCTTGATGCGTTCGAGGAAACCACGCAACTTACGTCCCCAGGCTTTGGCATTGATGGCTGTTCTGCCCCCAATTTTGCCAGTTCTTTGCAGGGTATCGCGCGCGCGATGGGGTTCTTTGCATCCGCACATACGCGTTTAGACAGTGTCAGCTCTGCTGCGGCACGTTTGACCGAAGCGATGGCTCTTCATCCCGAATTGGTCGCGGGAGAGACCCGCGCTTGCACAGAATTGATGCGCGCGATGGGCGGGCGAACTGCGATCAAAACAGGTGCGGAAGCGTTCTATGTCGCCATTCTACCAGAACAACAGCTTGGCATTGCGCTGAAAGTTGCAGATGGCACAACACGCGGTGCAGAATGTGCGATTGCGGCGTTGCTGGTGCGCGCAGGCGTTCTTGATAGGAACCATCCTGCCACCCTGAAACGTATGAACGCCCCGATCACCAATTGGCGCGGGACGCTCACAGGATACATTCGACCAGCGGCTGGCCTTTTGGCTTAAGCGGTTGCGGCATCCAAAGCTGCATCAACCAACGTCTTGATGTTGCGCTTGGAGGTGTCCGCGACGATGCGTCCAATCTCTTTCTTGCCTTTCATCGCAACCAGCGTGGAGCGGCGCGGAATTTTCAAACGATCTGCCATGACTGAATTGCCGTAAGTGTCCCAATCGACATCAATGAACACGATGTTCTGATCGTATGCAGGGTTCTCTGCTTTCAGGTTTTCTAGAACACGACCTTGTGCACGGCACGTTCCGCACCAGCTTGCAGTGAAATCAATGAATACTGTATCGCCAGCCTCTTGATGTTTTTTCAGCAAGCCAGGCACATAGTTTACGGCACTTGCGAGGGCTGGTGCAGCAGGCATCACGAGCGTCGCAGCACCGGATAGGATCAAAGTTCTACGATTCATTTTTAACTCCTTGGTAGGTTCGAATTACAAAGTAATGGATAGATCTTGCAGCCAGATCGGCATGATATCGAGCAGCCAGCTTTCAATGAAATAGTGCCACTTGAAGAACAGCATTAGACCGACGGCGACGAAAATTGCACCCAACAGCGGGCGGGCAGCGGCGGCAAACCGGCGCATCGCGGCTTGGCGTTTTTGCAAAGCAGAGCGTGCACCGTAGCCAAGCGCGAAGAAGAGCATGATCGCAGTCGCGCGCAGCAGACTTTCGCCTTGGCTTGCCAGCGATATGGCACCACCCAATGTCGGACCAACACAAGGGCTCCATACAGCGCCCAGCAACATGCCACCCACGAATTGCCCCGTGAGCGATCCACGATCCACCTCGTCCAACCCACTATCCGCGCGCGCTGCAAAACCAGCGGTCGCCGTTGAGAATACGGCAGAGGTTTGGGGCACAAGCAGCACGAGTCCGAAGAGGATCATCAACACCGCACCCACCTGCGCAATGTCATCTGCGTTTAACCCAACAGCGCGCCCAAAGGCAGAGACGGTAACGCCGAGGATGGCGAAGGATAGGCTCATCCCGGCGGCTAATGCGACGGGCCCCCAACGGCTCGCTTGTAAGGCCGTGGCCAATACAATCGGCAACACTGGCAAAACGCAGGGGTTAATCAGCGTCAGCAATCCTGCACCATATGCAAATACTAAGTCCATGACAGCGGCGTACGGCGAAACCTGACAGTCTGTTACCCCACAACATACTGTCGCGTGTTCAACTGTCCCTGGGTTTTTGTTTCGAAAGCTGAACAAGTAGGATGCCGACGGTGATGATCACAACGCCAAATACATCCATAATTCCAAGGGCTTCACCTAGCAAAAGCGCGGCGATCGTGACGCCAAAGAACGGATTGAGGAAATGAAACGTTGACGCACGAAGAGCGCCGATCCGTTCAACAAGGCGAAACCAGATGAAAGTCGCAACAAGGCCGGGGATAAGCGTCGTATATGCAAATGCGGCAGCAAGTTTGAGCGAGGGATTGAGGAAATAGGTTTCCGTAAACGCAGCCACAACACCCAAGATCGCGGAACCAACGAGCATTTGAAGGCCAACGATCATCAGCAAGTTACCGCCCGAAGATGCCCCGCGCATCGCAAGGGTCGCAACACTCAGGCCAATCGCGCCAATCACACAAAGCGCCATGCCAAACGCATCTGCGTTGCCATCAAAGCGCGCGCCCATGATCAGCACAACGCCAACGATACCTAAGAAAAGACCGATGATACCTTGGGTTGGCAGCTTGTCTTTGAGTAAGATCCAACCAGCCCCCGCAACCATCAACGGCATGGTCGAAGCTATTATAGAGGCGAGCGACGCTTCGACTGTTTGCATTGCCATGAAATTCAGCCCGAGATAAAGCGCGTTCTGACACAGGCCAAAGACGAACACAGCGCGCCACTGAGCGGCTGTAAGGCGCCAATGCTGGCCGAGTGCTTTGGCAATCGCAATTCCAATCACACCCGAGATAAAGAACCGCAGGCTGAGCGACATCAGAGGTGGCGCGTCTTGTACGATGATGCGTGCGGAGGTGAACGCGCTTGACCACATGAATGCGAAGGCAAGGCCCATCAAAAGTGCGCGCAGATCCATCGGGTCTCTCTCCAGTAAAAAAGGGCCGCTCAACCAGAGCGACCCTTCTCGTAATTTCGCTGTGAAAGCAAGATCAGCCGTTAACGCTGTCTTTCAGTGCTTTTGCGATTGTCATTTTAACAACCTTGTCCGCGTCTTTCTTGATCTGCTCACCCGTTGCAGGGTTGCGCACCATACGCTCTGGGCGCTCGCGGCAATAGATCTTGCCAACGCCTGGAAGTGTGACAGCACCGCCGCCGGACACTTCGCGTGTGATTAATGCACATACCGCGTCAAGCGCTGCGCCTGATGCTTTCTTGTCTGCGCCCATCTCTTCAGCCAGTGCAGCGACCAGTTGAGTTTTTGTCATTGGTTTTGCCATGTTCATGTACTCCCTTTACTGCCCGTATTTAGGGCCTATGCGGGCGTATTTAACTGCATCTTGCAAGCCAGCACAACGCATAGACGGGTAAAAAAGTATAAAAACAGGCGTTTTGGCTGGATTCCGCTAGGTCACAGGAAGGCTGTCTCGTGAAATGAGCGCAATTTCCGGCTATGAATGCGTTCTAGCGGCATTTCACTCAGCGTTTCCATGGCACGGATCCCGATCATCAAATGCCGTGTTACCTGTGTCGTATAGAAATCGGAGGCCATCCCTGGCAGCTTCAACTCCCCATGAAGCGGCTTGTCAGAGACGCACAAAAGCGTGCCGTAGGGGACGCGAAAGCGGAACCCGTTGGCGGCAATTGTCGCGCTTTCCATATCCAAAGCCACCGCGCGCGATTGCGACAACCTCTGTACGGGCCCATCTTGATCACGCAACTCCCAGTTGCGATTATCCACTGATGCGACGGTGCCCGTCCGCATAATACGCTTGAGATCATAGCCCTCGTATTCGGTGACTTCCGCAACCGCCTTTTCCAAAGCGATCTGAATTTCCGCAAGCGCAGGAATTGGCACCCAAACGGGCAAGTCATCGTCAAGCACACGGTCCTCACGCAGATAAGCGTGGGCCAGCACAAAATCACCAAGGCTTTGTGAGTTACGCAGACCCGCGCAGTGGCCAACCATCAACCACGCATGGGGTCGCAACACAGCGACATGATCTGTCGCGGTCTTCGCGTTTGAGGGGCCAACGCCAATATTGACCAATGTGATCCCGCTGCCATCCGCCTTTTTGAGATGATAGGTCGGCATTTGCGGCATCTTCATCACTGGATCAATCACCTCATCTGGCGAGGTGATTTCAACATTCCCAGTGCTCACGAAATTGGTGTAGCCGCTTTGCGGGTCAGCCAATTGCGCACGCGCATAAGCCTCGAACTCGGATACATAAAACTGATAGTTTGTGAACAGCACGTGGTTTTGAAAATGCTCTGGCTCTGTCGCGGTATAATGCGCGAGACGCGCAAGCGAGTAATCAACGCGCTGGGCGGTGAATGGCGCAAGCGGTTCGGTTCCGTCGTCAGGCAGCTTATACGTCCCATTCACGATATCATCGTTGGTGGTGCTGAGATCCGGTACATCAAACACATCGCGCAGCGTGAACTCTGCTGCGCCATCCTGGGGCACAGAGATACGCGCGTCATTGGCAACAGCAAAATGCACGGGGATCGGCGTGTCAGAAACGCTGATGCCAACTGCAACATCGTGATTTTCTATCAGCAAGCCAATCTGCTGTTCCAGATATTTGCGAAACAAATCAGGTCGCGTAATTGTCGCGGCATGCATGCCCGGCGAAGACACGTGCCCAAAGCTCAAACGGCTATCAACTTGGGCAAAACTCGTCGTGGTGATCCTGATCTCTGGATAAAACGCACGGTAGCGATGACCGGGATGGCCGTTGCTCATCGTCTCGGTAAATTTTTCGCATAGGAAAATTGTCGCTTGCTCATAAAGCTTAACCAGCTGATCTACCGCGGCTTTGGGATCGCGGTAGGCCTCGGGATGCGGTGCGTTAGGTGTAACTATAGATTTATCGGTCATATGTTCCTCAACCCCCTAGCTTTCAAAGAGCGGGGTCAGTTGAAATTTCGTTACATCTACAAGGCCGAGATCGGAAATCCTGATTTCAGGGATCACGACCAAAGCAAGCAAGGAATGTTGCATATAGGCATTGTTCAAAGTGCAGCCGCAGTCATGCATGGCCCGCACCATCTGATCGGCTTTGCGCGCGACGTCTTTTGCAGGTTCATCCGACATAAGACCCGCGATGGGTAGTTCAACAAGCGCAAGTTCAGCGCCATCTTTCCAAACGCTGATGCCGCCACCCACGTTGGACAGTCGGTTCGCCGCTGCCGCCATCATCTCACGATCCGTGCCAACGACAATCATATGATGGCTGTCATGGGCAACTGTAGAGGCAATAGCCATTTTTCCGCTATACCCAAAGCCGGAGACGAACCCGTTCACTACACCCCCAGTGGCACAGTGCCGCTCCACCAAAGCAATTTGGCAAATGTCACCTGTCGTTTCGACAAGGCCGTTGGTGACGGGCAAATCTGCTTTCAACGCTTTCGTAGGCGCTTGGTTTTCGACGACACCAATCACATTGGCGCGCACTGAATTGGCCCCATCAGGCGCGCTAATTTTAAACGCATCAGCGCTCTTGGCAGGCCCCATATGCACCGTACTGCGTGCGTGTCGCGGCCAGTCAAGATGTGGACATTCGACTTCGCAAATCCCCATCCGCGCGACTGTTTGACCGCGCGCGATCACATGCTCAATCAGCAGGGTCTTAAGGTCTGAGGTCAGGATCACATCCGCACGCCGTCCCGGTGCGATAGAGCCGAGCTCGCGCTCCAACCCAAAGTGCGTCGCAGTATTGATCGTTGCCATTTGCAAGGCAATCAAAGGATCACACCCACACTCAATCGCATGGCGCACAACGCGGTTCATATGGCCTTCATTCACGATTGTGCCTGAATGGCTGTCATCGGTGCACAGGATAAATCCACGCGGATCAAGGCCCTTTTCCGTGACCGCCGTGATCTGGCTTTCAACATCATACCAAGCGGAGCCAAGCCGCATCATGTGGCGCATCCCTTGGCGCGTGCGAGCAATTGCGTCGGCTTCACATGTTCCCTCATGATCATCCGCAGGACCGCCCGCTGCGTAGGCGTGAAACGCGGGTCCCAGATCCGGCGAAGCATAATGCCCACCAACAGTTTTGCCCGCGTTTTGCGTTGCTGCGATCTCCGCCAACATCTGCGGATCGCCGTTAACGACACCGGGGAAATTCATCATCTCGCCTAGCCCGATGATACCGGGCCACGCCATGGCCTCGGCCACATCGTCAGCGCTGATCTCGAAACCTGTCGTCTCCAAACCCGGCGCAGACGGCGCGCAAGAGGGCATTTGCGTGAACACATTGATCGGCTGCATCATCGCTTCGTCATGCATCAAACGCACACCCGCTAGGCCAAGTACATTGGCGATCTCATGCGGGTCGGTGAACATCGACGTTGTGCCATGCGGGATCACAGCGCGTGTGAACTCGGCAGGGGTGAGCATACCGCTCTCAATATGCATATGCCCGTCGCACAGACCTGGGATCATATAACGGCCCTGCGCGTCTATCACCTCTGTGTCCGGCCCGATGCAATGGTCCGCGTCCGGCCCACAATAAGCGAAACGCCCGTCTGCAATGGCAAGATCATGGTTTTCTAGACATTCGCGGGTGTGCACATTCACCCATGTCCCACCTTTGATCACAAGGTCAGCGGCTGCGCGTCCCGCGGCAACGGCAACCAATCGCGGCGCGCTTTGCGGCCATGTTTTGAAATTCACTGTGTTCATGTCCAAAGTTGACACGAGCTTGAGAGATGTTCAAGCATCTGATTGAGCGCAAAAAGGAGCACTCGAAATGGACTATGAAACGGTAAGCGCCGCTGACTTTGGCGCGTCTTTGCGCGGACTGGGGCTTAACATTCTTGTACGCGACGTGATTGCACAAGCAGACTTCCTAAGTGTCGTTTTCAACATGAAAGCGCATCGTGTCTCGGGCGATTTCGCGATCATGACCTACGACGATCAGGTCTTTCAGCTCCATAGCGACGGCACCTATCACTCGCATCCCCTACCGTCTCTGCTGCCCGAAGCCGGCGCGCGGGGCGGCGGGGCGCAGTTTCATCTGTTTGCGACGGATCCTGATGTCGCTGCGAGCAAAGCCGACGCGCATGGTGGTCATATCTTGCAAGAACCAACCAATAAACCGCATGGTCTGCGCGAGGCCTGTATTCTATGCGCGAATGGATATGCTTGCGTGTCCTCACGCGCGCTCACATCAGAAGAAAGAAATGCAGAATGAACACCGCAAGACTTCCGAATATGGATCACTGGCAAGAACGCGTCGACCTTGCGGCCGCTTTCCGCTGGACCGCGCGCCTTAATATGCATGAGGCGGTTTCGAACCACTTTTCCCTGTCGATCAACGACGAAGGCACGCGGTTTTTGATGAACCCCAATCAGGTGCATTTTAGCCGGATCAAGGCGTCGGATTTGATTGTCGTCGATGCCAATGACCCTAAGACGCTGGAGGGGCCAGATGCGCCGGATCCAACAGCTTGGGGACTGCACGGCGGGATGCACCGCCATTGCCCGCACGCGCGTTGCGCAATGCATGTGCATTCGATTTTTGCAACTGTGTTGGCGTCGCTGGCTGATAGCCGCTTACCTGCGATTGATCAGAATTCAGCGACGTTTTTCAATCGTGTGGTGATCGACGAAAATTACGGTGGGCTTGCGTTTGAAGAAGAAGGGGAGCGCTGTGCGAAACTCTTTGATGATCCCAAAAAGAAAGTGATGGTGATGGGCAATCACGGCGTCATGATCATTGGGGATACCGTGGCCGACACGTTCAATCGCTTATTTTACTTTGAGCGTTCCTGCGAGACATATATTCGAGCATTGCAGACGGGTCAGCCTTTGCGTGTGCTGCCTGATGAGATTGCAGAGAAAACAGCACATGAGCTTGAGCAATACCCGGAGCAAGATGAGCGCCATCTTGCAGAGCTTAAGGGTATTCTGGACGATGAAGGCAGTAACTACGCAACGTAGCCTTACCTGCTGCAGCACATAAGGCCATCATAGTGATTACATTTCGAGCAAACCAAAGTCTTCGGACTGGAATTATCACCCTGACTTACCTCTCGCGAGCGGCTCAATCTTCAAATGGCCCGCGCGCGCAGGTTTTCTTGCGCGTTGGTTCGCGCGCAATTGGCTGACGCTGTCAGAGCGGGTGATGATGGTCCTACTTGCACTCGCTCTATGGCTTTGGATCTATCCCGAATTCGTCTCAGCAAGCAGTTTCCAAATCGGTTGGATCGTTCATCTGTGGAGTGCGAATTTCGCCTTGGTTCTGATCAGTGCGGGCACGCTCCACTGGTATTTCTTTATGCGCAAAGGGCAGGGTACAGAGTTATAATTCGACAAGCGTAAGAAACTCAAAAGGCAACCGCCTTTGGAGCTTCTCCAACCAAGTGCAGGACAACATGTTTCACTCGCTGATCTCTGGCGTAGGGTTTCTGACGCTCTTCAGCGCACTCCACAATATGGCTGATGGCGAAGGGATACGCGCCGACGATCACACCGCTCGGCAATCCTGTTTGGTTCGCTCCTTCGCTGATCCTTTTTCCCACCTGGTCAGCGTTTCATTTCAACTGGGCACATCGTTTGTTGCATGTGCCGTTCCTCTACATCCATGTGCATCTCTGCATTATCGCAACGTCAACGTCGGCCCGTGGTCGGGTTTTTCCATGCATCTTGTTGAACATTTTCTCTATTGCTCCTCGCTTTGCATTCACTGGGTCGTGCCAAGTGATCCGAGCCTTGTGATCTTTCACGTCATCTACCTTGGCCTCGGCGCGGCAATGACCCACACAGGATACGAAGATCTGTTAATCAAGGATAAACGTCGACTCGCGCTGGGCACGTTTTATCACCAGCTACATCACCGGTATTACGAGTTTAACTATGGCAATCAGGAAATGCCGTGGGATCGCTGGTTTGGCACGTTTCACAATGGAACGTCGGAAAGTACGGCAGAAACACCCGCGCGCAAGAAACAGATGTATTCCTAAGCCTTGCGCATTTGCAAAAGCCAGCCCGTGTCAGCGGCATGTGCACCCTTTGCACCTGCGCCATAAAGCGCAAACTCATCCTTGCGCCACTCAGCAATTTGCGGAGCGAGGCACTTCAGCACATCTTCAAATCCTAGCGCATCCCAATGCGTGGCATTCACGCTTAGCACCGCCCAAGCGCCACTTGTCATGCAGCGCAGAACCTCTTCCAACGCATCAGGTCCGACATGTCCGTGGGTGAATGTGCCAGAACTTACGATACCAGCATAGGTCCCCTCATCCACCTCAAGTCGTTGGGTAAGATCCCCTTCAAATAAGCTCTGATAAACGTGCTTCTTCTCCGCCTCCACCAGCATTTGGGGCGAGATATCCGTGCCATCCACCACCTCAATACCCTGCTGCACAAGCGCGGCTCCTAACAATCCAGTTCCCGCGCCCAGATCCAAAACAGGCGACACTCCAGAGATTTTCGCATAGCACTCTGCAACCGCTTGCGGTGCGCGGTACTGCATATCTTCGGCAAAGCTGCTGTCATAGGTTTCTGCCCATGCGGCATACAACTGTTTCGAACCATCCGGCCCGCTTAGCCTGTAGGCCGCTTCTAAGTCTGGATTATCGGTCATACTATCATAGAAACTAAAGCGACGCGCACTTGCAACCGCGCAGTGCCTGCCGCACTAAAGCGATATGACAAAACATCTGCTTTCTTTCGGGCACGGCTTTTCTGCGCGTGCGTTGACGCCTCTCCTGCTTGAGCAAGGGTTCACGATCACTGGCACGACGCGCTCCTCCGACAAAGCAGCAGCGCTTGAGGCGACGGGCGTTACCTCGGTGATCTGGCCGGATACGAACCTGCGCGAGACCTTGCATAGCGCAACCCACCTGCTTATTTCCGCCGCGCCCAATGCGGATGGCGATCCTGTTCTCAATGCTTTGCGCGAAGATATAGTGCGCCATGCGCCCAACCTTGAATGGGTCGGCTACCTCTCCACGACAGGTGTCTACGGCGATGCTAAAGGCGGTTGGGTCGATGAAAGTAGCCCACTGAAACCCGCCACCAAGCGCGGTCAAATGCGCGTTGCGGCTGAAGCGGACTGGCAATCCATCCCGAACCTGCCCCTGCATATTTTTCGTCTCGCGGGCATTTATGGCCCGGGCCGTGGACCTTTCTCTAAAGTGCGCGCAGGTACCGCGCGGCGTATCATCAAAGAGGGGCAGGTTTTCAGTCGTATCCACGTTGAAGACATCGCGCAGATCCTTGTGGCCTCCATCGCAGAGCCGAATGCGGGCGCTATATATAATATGTGCGATGATGATCCGGCACCGCCCCAAGATGTGATTGCACATGCGGCGGGACTATTGGGCCTGCCTTTGCCAGAAGAGGTCGATTTTGAGACCGCCGAGATGACCCCGATGGCGCGCAGTTTCTATGCGGAAAGCAAGCGCGTTCGAAATGATCGTATTAAGTCAGATCTGGGGGTGAAGTTGCTCTACCCAGACTACCGCGCAGGGCTTGCCGCCTTGATTGCTTTAGAACAGTTCTCAGATCAGTGACGCGATTGCGGGGCGCTGCAAAACATCCAGAGTGCGCAGAACCTCGACGCGGCACTGCCCTCCCTCAAAACTCGCGCCAAACAAAACGTCGGGCACATCGGGCAGCTTTAAAACCAATTTACGCCAGCGATGCACGATCTGCGCCCGCAGCGTCGCAATTTGAATAGGTGTGAAGTCAGCGACGTTGCTGTGATCCAAGCCCAGCTGTTCCAAATCGTGCGTAAGCGCACGGAAGGCCGTGCGTTGCGCACTTGAGACAAGCGAGTGTGGCAACCACTCCGGCACGTCCCCAAGGGATCCATGCAGCGCAAGCGCATCGCTTGGGATCTTAACGCAAGGCCCGTTCGCAAGATACACACCCGCCGACACGGCGACGTAGCCTTGCTTGGTGAAAGTGCTTGCGCGCACTTGCTCCGTGACCGAGGTCACATGCGCAAAGCACAACACATGCCAATCAGAACAAGCCGCGTTTGAGGACGCATAGATCGTCTCACTCGCTATCGCGCTTTGTTCCAGTCCAAATCCGGTCAACCCATGCAGGCCCACGCGACCTTGTTTGGTTGTTTCGATCCAGCCCTCATTGCGCAAACGATGCAAGGCGACGCGCATCGCCTCAGGTCGAACGCCAACGGGGGACAGGATATCCCCTAAGACAGGGCCCGATAGCCGATCCCCTGCTTGCTGTGCGAGATCGCCAAAGATCGTGACAATAAACGACCACACGCGAGGCGGCTCGTCCATACCAAGCGCGTCAAGCGCGTTTTGAAATGCGTCGTTTGTCACTTTGCCTTTTCCGGTCCACCCATGGGGCTGCGTGGCGCGTTTAAACGGCCATGCAGATGTATTTCATCTCGAGATAATCCTCGATCCCGTGATGGCTGCCTTCGCGTCCAAGACCGGATTGCTTCACGCCGCCAAAGGGTGCGACCTCTGTAGAAATGATGCCTGTGTTCACACCGACGATGCCATACTCCAAAGCTTCTGCAACCTTGTAAACGCGGCTCAGGTCGTTGGCGTAGAAGTAAGACGCCAAGCCGAAGATCGTGTCATTGGCCAAGGCGATCACCTCGTCCTCATCCGCAAACTTAAACAAAGGTGCCAATGGGCCGAATGTTTCATCGGTGGAGAACGCCATGTCTTTGGTGGCACCCGTCACAATCGTTGGCGTTATAAAGTTACCAGACAGCCCCGTTTCTGTGTCACCCAAAATAACTGTGGCACCCTTTGCCTTCGCATCGGCTATGTGTGCATGCACTTTCTCAGTGGCTTTCGGGTTGATCAGCGGGCCGAAATCGACAGCGCCTGCAAGCGCGTCACCCATGCTCATTGCGCCGACTTTGGCCGCCAATTTTTCGGCGAATTCATCATAGACGCCGGCTTGCACATAAATACGGTTGGCGCAAACGCAGGTTTGACCGGCATTACGGAACTTGCACATGATCGCACCGTCCACGGCCGCGTCGATATCTGCGTCGTCAAAGACGATGAAGGGCGCGTTGCCGCCCAGTTCCATAGAGCATTTCATCACTTGATCTGCGGCTTGGCGCAATAAGATGCGGCCGACTTGGGTGGAACCAGTGAAGGTCAGCTTGCGTACGACAGGGTTCTCACAGAACTCCTTGCCGATTTCGCTAGACGCGGTGGAGGGTAGAATGCTGAGCACACCCACTGGAATGCCTGCGCGCTCTGCCAGAACACCCATGGCGAGGGCGGAAAGCGGCGTGTCTTCCGCCGGACGTGCAACCATAGCGCAGCCCGCGGCCAAAGCAGGGGCGACCTTGCGTGCGATCATTGCATTGGGGAAATTCCAAGGGGTGATTGACGCGGTCACGCCGATGGGTTGCTTGATGACCGTGATGCGCTTGTCGGCCTGATGACCCGGGATTGTTTCACCATAGATACGCTTTGCCTCTTCTGCGAAAAACTCAATGAAAGAGGCACCATATGCAATCTCGCCCATGGCTTCGGCCATAGGTTTGCCCTGCTCTGCGGTAAGTATGGTGGCAAGATCCTCCTGATTTGCTATCATCAAATCGAACCATGCGCGCAGGATGTTGGAACGCTCTTTGCCCGTCTTCTTCGCCCACTCCTTCTGCGCGACGTCTGCCTGCGCAATTGCGCCTGCGACTTGTGCGCGGCTCACGTCAGCAACCTGTACGATCACATCGCCGCGCGCGGGGTTCAGAACATCAAAAGTCGCCCCACCGTCCGCATCGACCCATTCCCCGCCGATATAGGCTTTGGTCGCCAAAAGGCTGGGATCTTTAAGCAAAGAAGCGAGGTTTGTTGGCGTGTCGAGCATGGTGTTCTCCAAAAAGCGGGTTCGTTTGAGGAAAAGCATGTGGATCGCAACTTGTCCAGTGCGGTGCGTGCGATGTCGGGATTAGAATGCTTCGCGCCGCAAGCAGACCCGACCTTTGGCACGGCGCATGTTAAACATTCCTCAGGGCGCAAGCGATGGCGTCGCCCCAATCTGATCTTCAGATGCGCTCTTTAGCAAAACTCGTCCTGAACGCCGGGACCTCTCTTTGATGCGTCAAAATGGAGGTCACACCATGACTGCACGACCAGATTTCTACCGTTTTCATAATGGCGAAAAAGCCCCCCTACAATTTAGCGATGCGGAATATGAAAGCCGCTTGAGCAAGCTGCGCAAAACCATGTCCGACATGGGTGTTGAGGCGGCTGTGTTCAGTTCCATGCACAACATTTCATATTATTCTGGCTTCACATATTGCGCGTTTGGGCGCCCCTACGCGCTAGTAGTCACACCACAAACCTCGGTTACGATTTCTGCCGGGATTGATGCGGGTCAACCTTGGCGTCGGTGTTTTGGCGACAACATCACTTACACGGATTGGCAGCGCGACAATTACTGGCGCGCGATTGAACATGTCGCAGGCAAAGGCAAGTGCATCGGGTACGAGAGCGATCATCTAAGCCTGTTGCAGAAAGCTAAGCTTGATAATTTTCTCGCGCCGTCCCGCACTGTTGATTTATTTAATGAGACAATGCTGCAAAGGATGCACAAATCCGAGGCGGAACTGACTTTGATCCGCGCGGGTGCGGCTGTTGCAGATGTTGGCGGCTTTGCGATCAAGGACGCTGTGCGGATCGGTGCGCGCGAGATCGATGTTGCGATGGCTGGGCGCGATGCGATGGAAGTAGAAATTGCTAAGCGGTTTCCAGACGCGGAGTACCGCGACACATGGGTGTGGTTCCAGTCTGGTATCAACACAGATGGCGCGCATAACCCTGTGACATCGCGCAAGCTAGAGCGCGGTGATATCCTATCGCTTAACACTTTTCCGATGATTTCGGGCTACTACACTGCGCTCGAACGCACGTTGTTTGTGGGGGAGGTCGATGACGCGTCGCTTAAGGTTTGGGAAGCAAATATCGGCGCGCATGAGCTGGGGATGTCCTTGCTCAAGGCTGGATCAAGCTGCGCGGACGTCACCCATGAAATCAACGCATTCTTTGAGGCGCATGGTCTTTTACAGTACCGCACGTTCGGATACGGGCACAGTTTTGGCGTGCTTTCGCACTATTACGGGCGTGAAGCTGGGCTGGAACTGCGCGAGGACATCGACACAGTTTTGCAGCCGGGGCACGTGATATCGATGGAGCCGATGTTGACCATCGCGGACGGTCAACCGGGCGCGGGTGGATACCGTGAGCATGATATCTTGATCATCACAGAAGAGGGCAACGAGAATATCACGAAATACCCGTACGGCCCTGCATTCAATGTGATCGGGTAGGACTGAGGTGACCTCGTGTGCTCAGCACACGAGGTCACGATAGCTCACATGTTCGGGAAGTAATTTTCGCACTCACCATCGCGGTAAACGTCCGCCGTGCAGCAATGCAGACCACCACCAAACGCATATGCATCGCGCAGTTCAACCTCGACCACTTCCATGCCAAGCTTATCCATTTGCTCCGCCTGATAGACTTCGGATTTCTCAACGCACACGGTTTTCGGATCAAGCACCAGCACATTCATTGACAACCATGTGGACGAATAGCACAGCGGGGGTGGCGAGTTGTGCGACGGTTGCGCCGCATCCACAATCTCCCAATCATTGGCCTCAAACATCTTACGCTGATCTTCGGGCAAACGACGTTGCGGGTTGTTCAAGATCAGACCTGGACGCAGTGGTGTAAAGGTCGCATCGATATGAATGGGGTAAGGATCGCCAGGAAAATTCACCGTATGCACGCGGTGATCGGGGAAGTGGCGGCGCAGCCATTCAATACCCTTTTCGTTGGTCGTAAATCCGTGTTGCACCACAAGATCCTTGCCAAAACGCAGCACATCGGCCGCATCAAACAGCGGCTCTTCTTCTGTGGTTACAAAGAACTTTTCTGCGGCCCATTCCAAACGCTTTGCATCACCGATTTTTTCGGACAGGTAATCTGGATGATAATCCGCATCTGTCAAACGCGGCTTTGGCGCGCTTTCGTGGCGGAACTTCGGGTCCTCGTTGAAATACTGCTGCATCAAGGGACGATAGTTCAAATATTCAAACCAGCGGCAGCGGTAGGACATCGTCGCTTCCAACATCTCGCGTCCAACGGTCAAAAGAACATCGCGTGGTGGCATGCAGCCGAACTGGCTTTCCGTATGAAAATCAGGCGTCGTCGCAGGCACGGAATGATCAATTGAGGTGGGGCGATCTACACGCAGCCCGCGCTTTTCCAGCATGCCTGCGAAATTGTCCAGCAGCTCGTTTGCGCGATCAATCGTTTCCTGCGGACGACGCCCCCACTGACCGCGCATATCGCTGTCCTCAGGCACTTTCGCGTCCAACGCGGGTTCCTCTGGCGGAATATGGCAATCATCGGCGCGACCCACGATGACATGACGCAGCGTGTCCCACTCGTTCCAACTTTTGACTTCGGTTTTTTCGGGTGACCAGCTCATATGCGCTCCTGTTCGTCGTATTTTGCAGCATTCTTAGCCATCTGCCTTCCCATCTGCCACGACATTTGCGACAATTCGAATAAATCTTGAGACAGTCTGGATGTAAATTTCATTCACATTGCCCATATAACAAATAACATATTGTAAGAACGGAGAGATTTTTATGTCAGATTTTGCAAGCCAAGTCGCCGAGTCGCAAAGCCAAGTGGTTGAAGCGCAGTCCAAAATTTCAGAACTCACCAGCCGTATCGAAGTGGCACGTCAGAAAATGAAGGCGGGCGACGATGCGATGATTGATATTGAGAACGCCAATCTTGAAGATGTGCACGCCCATACGGACGTGATGAACGCCAATATTGCAGAGCTGATCATGGGTCTTGATGACGTTACAGCCGCCTTTTCCAAAGACTTTGATGAGATGCGCAATAAGACCGGTTGGGAAAGTTTTGTCGGCATCTTTTCCGGCGCAAAATCCGATGCGATGCGTCAGGATCGTGTGCGCACCGCCTCGATTGATGACAAGCTGCAAGACCTGATTTCCAAGTCCGACGTGATCACCAAACTGCTTGAGGGCCAATTGGCTGTCCTCAACGACCAAAAAACCAAGGTTGAGGCGAATTTGGCCGAGACTTTGGATGAGCGCGAATTCACCGTGGGTGAGTTGGAAGGCGTGAAGCAAGAAATCATGGGGATGGATCCTAAGATCATTACACTTGAGGGGAAGATCGCCGTTGAGCAGGACGCCGCTGCGCGCACCAAGCTTGAAACAGAGCTGGCAGACATGAACGCCAAGTATAACGCGTTGGTCCAGGACGAGCAGGTCAAACTCTCCAAAAGCCAAACTTTGGAGCGTTACATCGAGAAGGGCAAAACTTGGATTGATTCACTGCAAAACCAAGCAGCGACACAAATGGTTCTGATCAACAAGCTAGAGACGGACACGAAACAGCGCGTGGTTCTCTATGATGCTTTGACCAAATCCTTGAAGACTGCGCAGCAGCAAGATGTGGCGCACCGTATCAACGAGATTGGTGTCGAGACCGACCAAGAAGCACAAACCGCGATGGCGGCGATTGGCACAGCAACGAACCAACGTATGGCCGACATGATGGAAGCTCACGAGGATCACATGGTCTTTGCCCGTGATGTTTTGGAAGCCAAGGCCAAAGCAGATGATCGTTTCGCGCGACGCTTTGCGCAGATCGTGGAGAAGCACGATAGCAATGCGTATGGTGGGTAAATAGATTTGTCGAAGATTGGATATCTACTATTTTCGGTAGGCTTGGCTGGGATGATCTGGTCCGTCTTGCTTTCTGAGGGCAGTGAAAAATTCACGATAGTCATTTGCTCAGCGGCCTTGCTTTTGATTGGTGTGGTGCAAATAGCAGGTAGAAACCAACCTCAAGATTGCGGTCCTGGGGTGGCTGGTTCATCGCCCGAAAAAGATCAATCTGATCCTATCGGTTTTTTTGATGACGGGTTTTCTGGTGGGTTTGGCAGCGAAGGTGGAGGTGATGGTGGTGGCGACTGACCCAACCCAAGATCACGCTGGTCTAAGCGACGCTTTTGCCTCGCGTCGCTACTTTCGCAAGTTTGGCCAAATCACGCAGCACCTGACGCGCGTGGCCGCGGTCATGCAGGCGGACGGGCGTTTGTCTAAAGCCGACGTCGAAGTCATCACCCGCTATGTGGCGAAACTGTCGTTCACCTTTCGAGCGCTCAGCATGAAGTACCTGCTTGTGGGGCGCGACACGGGGCAGTTCTTTGGCTCGCTCTCTATGGACACACGCGAAAGTGGATTTCCGGTGCACCGCGAATTGCTGACCATGGCGAACGATGCGGCGCAGGCGGAGAAGCATCTGGCTAATATGCCGAGCGTGGAAGCGTATAAAGAGCAAATGGTGCGCCGTATTGTGGGCGACCAAGAGCTGCCAACGAAGCTGCAATTCTCGCTTTCACAGCGGCTCTATTATGAAGAACTCGCGCATGGGGATTTGTTCTGGGCGCAGAATGATCCAGAATGCATATGGGTTGAGAATCTTGCTAACGGTCGTCGTAAGTTTCTGCTGCATTGGGCGGTCTATGATAGCCAAGTGAACCTGCCCGTCGTTTATTTGATGGAACTGGAGGACTCAGGGCGCAACGCTTTGCCCAAGGATCAATATCGCTGGCCAGAAGTGCAGACGCATTTGATGGGACAAGCTTTGGCGGGGCTGAAGCTTTTGACGATTGCCAAGGGGTTCGACGAAGCCTTTGATGATTTGCACCCCAAAAGCCTGCGTCGCTTTCATTTGGGGCCGATGTACTCAAATGGCTACACCCGTCAGTCCGGTCCTTTGCATGACGTTCTCGCTGAGGCGAAGGCACCTGAGGGCGAAGATTGGGCGCTCGCGTGGACGCGCGAAGAGCTAGAGAGCGAACGAGTGGAGCAAGAACGCTCTGGCTGGTTTGGGACTGTGGATCGCGAGGTTTTTGCGCTTGATCCTTTTGCGGGTCGCGGCGCGGACACGGGTGCGACGCGGATGGAGCGCAGCATCATTCTACCGCAACGTCCCTATCAAGTGCTGGAAGAGAAAAACCCACCCGGATTTTCGTCTGTGCGCAAGTTCGTGGTGAGCGCGGGTGGGCGTGTGCTTAGTTATCGATGACCGCGCTTTTTGAGAGTGCGGATGAGTTTATTTAGCAAGATGAAGATATTGTAGGAGTTATGAGATGAGCGTGACAGCGGATCAGATGGAACTTCGTGAATCGGATATTGAGAAGCATTATCCAGCGGCTTTGGCGCTTTTGCAGGGTTTTGATCACACACCACGCGTTGCAAAGGGGCGTGAGGCGGCGGTTGAAAAGTCTTCGGGCATTGGCACGCGGCGACGGTTTCGCTCAACCACGCCGGGTTTGGTGACACGCTCGACCGTGCGCGCTGAAGGGGTTCAGCTCTTAGCGCGCATTGAGGGGGATGAAGGCGTGTTGGTCACGCCTTTGCAAGCCTCCGTGATGAACGCTTTGCGCCGTGCTTTGGCGATTTCGATGGCGGTTGCTGAGAATTATGCGGAGCAGATTGGTCTGTTTGATCTGAAGCGCGCCAACTTGCAAGGTGGCGTTTCGAGGGGAAAAGAAGTGCAGTTTTCCGAGATGCTGACGGCCGAAGCGTTGATTTCCCTCTATGTATTCGCGTCGGCTTCGTCATTCCTGCTGGCGTCCCATGCAAGCGAAGTCTCGGTTGATTTGAGTGAGGTTGAGGAAATCTTAACCGATAATGCGCCTTTGGCTTTGCATGGTGCTTTGTGGGAACTGGATCAGGACATCGGAGATTATGGATCCGATGATGCCAAGCTGGTCGCGACAGTGACGGCCTATGCGGAGGCTTTGATGGAAAAGGTTGCCGCGCGCGCTGGCAGCGTCGGGCGTTTGGAGGCGTTTACGTCCGCGACTTGGAAGGTCGAGGCGGATGATTTTGTAATTAACGGGTTCACGCCTGCGTCCAAGGGCAAGGCGTCGAAACTGACGATGACGTTCAAGAAGCCGAATGAGATTGTCGGCAACCATATCGCTAAATATCAGGCGATGAAGCTTAGCAAAATGCTGATGGCCTATGACTTTGAGCGCAGGCTCAATCCTTTCGCTGAACTTGGTGGTTTCATCTTCACGTTTATGGGTGACGGTGCGCCTGGCACGGGTAAAACGATCTTGATCCAGATGATGGCGGGCTTGATTAACGATTATTGTCAGGTTGCAGGATATCCTTTCCGATATCAAAACTTCAGCACAGAGAACATTGACAGTTACCAAGGTAAATCTGGCCAGAACGCGAAGGCGTTTATTAACCATGTGATTGATCCGTCTGTGATCGGCTTTGGCACAATTGACGATATCGACCAACTTGCGGGCAAACGCGGGGATCGCCAGTCTTCAGCTGGGCAGCTCGAAATTACTGCTGTTTTGATGGAGAGTTTTGCGGGTGCCAACACCGTTGTGCGCGGGAATTGTACGTTTGGGATGTTTTCCAACTACCCCGAGAACGTCGACGATGCTTTGCGCCAACGCGCCGGTGCGCGCTTCTTGGTGGATGGGCCGCAGACGCGGGATGATTATATCGACATCCTTTATCTGTTGATGGGCAAGAACCACGATATTCCGCTCGGCGAGCATGATTTGTTCGAGGCGCAGGCGATCCAGAAGGCGGTTGCTGCGAGTTTCGAGAGCCATGGGAAACCGCACGAGGAAGGCTTGGTTAAGGTCTTTGATGCGGTGCAATCGCAAGTCGGTGAGCTGGATACGATTGCGAAACTTGGTACTTATCTGAAAGGGATTCAGGAGGCCGATGAGCGTTTCACAGGGCGCGCGATCAAGAACATCACAGACGCCGTTAAAGTGCGCGCGATGGACTTTGAATTGCCCGATGAATGGATGGAAGAGCCTGATCTGTTCCTGTTCAAATCCTATGACGAGAAGAAAGGCATGATTTCCGAGCTACGCCAGCCGATCACGGTGGAGATGGTCGTGCAAGAGATCAACCGCTACGCCGATAGTGAGTTCCGCTATGCCGACAAGTCCGATGAAGTCGCGATAGACGGCATGGTGCGGGATTATGAGCGCACGGAAGTGGCGAAGAAGCGGTACTTGGAGAGCAAGGGATGAAGCGGATGCGGGACATACTCGGTTGGCTCTTTTTTGTGACGCCTGTGGTTTGGTTGGTGCGTCTGTTTATGCGCAAACGGGTTAAGCAATGATGTATTTTCGACCAGATTTTCAGCAGAATAGCGCTTTCCCCATGGGAATGAGCGGACATCTTAAAAACGCTCTGGGAGAGCGTTTTGGCCGCGAACAGGCGAAGCCTAAGGAAGGCCCTACGAGACGTAGTCTCGCTGGTGAATGGAACGGGTGTCTAATGTGACTTTTTTGGTTTTACTCTGGTTTATCTGTTTTCCGGTGTTCTTGGGTTCGTTACTTGGAAGCGTAATTGCTAAGCGCTTTGGAACGAACAAGACGAGGCTATTGCAACTTTTTGTTCTTATCTTTTGCGCGAGCTGGTTCTTGGGTGCGTTTCAGGCGCTTTATCTTCATCAAGGAGCTATCTTAGCTCCAACAACGAACATTGACGCTTTTGGCCCAGACGGCGCGAACAACGAAATTTGGGCGCAAGTAGTAATAGTTTGGCCATTGATGTTTATTGGTGCGCTGGTTTCGTTTTGGGTCTCGAACAGAAGAAACGCTCCTTGGAAAACACATTTGCCTCAGAATAGGATGGCATCTAAATGATCCACCTCATCCAACGCGGCCTTATGTTTGGCAACCTCTTCCACATCGCTTCACCAGCGCTGATCGAGCGCTATAATCGTGCGCTTAAACATCTCACGAACCACGAAACCAAGCTCAGCGAATTTCATATCGACGTCTCTGGCTACTCGCCCGAGATTGGCGATGAGCTCGACGATCATCTCTACCTTAACCATGCGGGGGTGAACCGGCAGTTTATCCTCTTAACGACCGATCAAAAGTCAGCGCCGCTGCTCAATGCGAAGTTCTCGACCTCACGTGAAATCCTCAAGGATTTCATAATTAAGAACGAGTCGCAGCTTTTTGCATTGACCGCGCGCGATGCGGTGGCGGGGGAGTTGGTGAATTCTGTTTATCGTGTCGATAGCCCCGTCAAACTATTCGACATTCGCCGCGTCAAGATCGAAGCAGACACAACAAGCGGCACTGTCGCAGAGGCCCAAGCGCTCGCCAATGACGTGGATCGTTTCATGCGCGAAGAAGATGCGTGGTTCGATGATGTGCTGATCGCGGATATGATCTCCAAGGCCAAGCGCACGGGCGATGTAACGCGCAATCCTGTGCGCCTTGATCTGATGGAATTCGAACAACGCAATTTCTGGACGGCGCATTTTGGTGGGCTCTATGTGTTCCAAGGGATGGATCATCCTGCGGTGATTTCCAGTGGAAGCAAAGCGGCGCTGGGCGCGCTGCCGATCAAGTATGTGTTCGACACCAAAGACCGCAATCAGATTGCGCAGTTCCTTGAGTATAACGACCTCGCTGAGCCCATCGTGAAGGCACGCGGCATCGATGCGGCTGCGATCATTCGTCAGAAGATGGATTTCATTGTCATTGATACCGCACAGGAGAGCGGGATCGATCTGACAGGGGCCACGCGCCGTGATATTCGTGCACTCGCGCGGCGTCATGCAAAGGACCTGCCAGAAGAATTCCACGGTCTCGCCTCGCTTCTGCGTTGGGCTGAAGAGGGGGGCAAGTGGCCGTGCATCACCTCTGATCATCCCGCGTACTTCTACTCGTTGCGCAGCGCGGATCATGCGGATCGTGACTTGGTGAATATGCTCTTGAGCCAACTCAGCCCCAAAGACGTGCGACAATTGTTCATCTGCCATAAGGAGCTGTTCTACCAGCTCTACGCAACGTGGGACGAGAGCAAAAAATCCTATGTGGCGGATTTCCTGGAACGCGAGTATCAAGTGGACAAAGCCGGTGCACGCAAAGCTCTGTTTGGGCATGAAGCCGAAATGGAACAACCGACGCCCGCGCCAAAACAAAGCGGCCCTTGGGGCGTGAGCGAGAAAAAGATAGCTGCTGTTGGCCCTTGGGGCGCGGTGAGGAGGAAATAGAATGATCGCACTAGTCCGTTTGCTGGTATTTGGCTTCCTCGCATTGTCGGTGGTTTACGTGTGCTTGTCGCTCTACTCGCGCTCCGTGCGGCGCGGCAAGCTAGAGGCCGAGTGGGACGAAGAGATCAAAGAGGGAGATCGCGATGCGTTCGTCAAAGAAGGCTTGCTCGAGTATGACGGATCCCTGCGCCGCAAGTTGATCCTCGGGGTCTATGTGATCCCGATCAGCATCATCTCGTTTATCATATACGCTACAAATTTTATGTAAGAGGAGCCTGATCAGATGGGCTATATCAAATGGGTGTTTTGGATCACGTTCTGGGTCCTCGTTGCGTCCTTCTTCCACTACACCTTGCCGCAACATGACGTTGCGCGGGTGTCCGACACCTATGAAAAGCGGATTGATTTCGGTGAGAACTCGATCTTCTGGGCAGCCGCTGATGTAGGCAACGCTGCGACGACTGCGAACCGCGATGTGTTCTTTATCCAGACACGTTTGACCAACGACCAAGTAATGGTCTACCGCAACGAAGACACAGGCTGGGGCTGGCCACCGTACTTTAAGTTCGACACATCGAATTTGCAGGCAGAAGCCTCTGATCTGAAATCAAGCGCGGATGCACCGCAATGGGTGGTGATCAAACACTATGGCTGGCGCAATGAGTTCATGTCGATCTTCCCGAATGCAGTGAGTGTGCGCGCAGTGGATGATCCTAATGTGCGCATCATCCCGTGGCTCAACATCGGTATTCTGATCCTCTTCTTCGCTTTGGTCTGGGCTATCTGGGTGCGCTGGCGCCGCTTCCGTGAAGCACGGATTGATCCAGTGCTCGAAGATGCGGGCGATAGCATTGCCAACACCAGCGATGGTGTGAAGAAATGGTTCGGCAGCTGGCGGAAGTAGATGTTGGGTCTGGTCGTCACAGTGCGACTATGGGTGACAGATGCGCGCCTTTCCGAGTTTGTGGACTTCGAAGCGCGTGCTTTCAAAATCATGGCACACCATGGCGTTGAGATCGTCAGTATCCTTTAGGATGATGCGCAAAGTCTGAGCGATAGCCCTCATGAAACGCATATTTTGAAGTTTCCTGATAGCGCGGCCTTTGAGGCTTATCGTGCAGATCCGGCTCTACTTACTTTGGCCGATTTGCGTGATGCGTGTATCGCGAGAACAGAGATCGCTATTCAGCGATCTGCTTTGAATTAGAAAGCCCCCATCGCAGTAGGCGCGGGGGCTTTTTGTCTTCAATGTCAGGTCGCTCAGCGTTTGCCGTAATAGAGGCCTACGACATGTTCCGCTTGCGCAAAGAACAGCCAGCGTGATGTCAGGATGCCTGCGACGTGGCAGAATACCGCGAAGAGTGCGAAGATGTGGCCGAAGGGCAAAAGCAGGAAGATCAGCGGTAGCGCAAACCCCAATACCAGCGCGATCGCGCGCAGTTTCATTGCGTGCTTGCGGCCAACCACATGGATGAATTCGCGCATCAAATAGTTGGTGCCTGTGTGCGGTGGCTCGAACGCTTTGACCTTGCCGATATGGCCAAGGCCCGTCGCGCTTTCCATGGTGCTACCCGATTCAGCAAGACGGCTATCGCCCATGACCCAATAGGCCACTTGGATGATCGCAGACAGGATCAGCAACGGAATAACAAACTGTACTTGTCCCGCGAGCAATGCGCCGCCCGTGATTGATAGTGCCATGAACAAAGGGCTCGTCAGTGGCATATGCCAGCGTGGAACCGTCTTGAGCTGCGCGTAGATCATCGAGGTCGTGAAGACGGTCAAAAGCGACAGGATCGCGCCGATGCCACCAATTAGGCCCCAGTGCTGCGCGAAGAACACGCGTCCAATGCCATAAATCGCCATTACGACGAGGGCCGCAACAGCGCAGATGCCTTCGCGAGACAACCAGCTGGAGCGCCATTGGCTGAACGCCTTAAGTGCGCGCTCTGGATGGCCGAGGTGAAAGGTTGAGAAGAGCAGGCCGCCCACGGCAAGAAGGTACGCGATTGTGAAGAACACGAACGCTGTGAAGCCAGTGGAACCAGGCATGCCGAGGCCAAGGAAGGTCAGCAGACCAAAGCCAAGACCAGAGAGCGTGGTGAAGAGGATAATTGACGGTGCTGGATGCATTAGTTCGCTCCCCCTGCGGAATTACCGGGCAGTTTGTCGAGCGCTTTGTCGAGCCAGCCCAAGAAACCGCCTGCGTCTTTTGCAACGGGTTCGAGGTAGGGCGCGAGGATGTCGAACTCTTCCATCGTATCCTTTGGACGTGGTGGCAGGTATTTGTTGACCGGCTTTGTGCCTTGCTCTGGCATCAGATCGAAACCACCGCGCTCTGCGACAAGGATGCTCACGTCGGATGTCTCATCCGCGAGATCCCCAAAGTGACGTGCACCTGACGGGCATGTGCGCACACATGCGGGCTGGCGATCTTCTTCGGGCAGGTTTTCGTTGTAAATCCGATCCACGCAGAGGGTGCATTTCTTCATCACTTTCTCTGAGGCATCCATTTCCCGCGCGCCATATGGGCAGGCCCATGCGCAGAGACCACAACCGATGCAATCTTGCTCGTTCACAAGAACGATACCGTCCTCGACACGCTTGTAGCTCGCCCCTGTGGGGCAAACGGTGACGCAAGGTGCGTCTTCGCAGTGCAAGCACGACTTGGGGAAGTGAATGAGCTGTGCTGCGCCTTCATCGGGCTGCACTTCGAACGAGTGTACGCGGTTGAGGAATGTGCCGGATGGATCGCCGCCGTAAGGGTTTTGATCGCTTAAAGGCGCACCATAGTTTTCGGTGTTCCAGCCTTTACAGGATACGACGCAGGCGTGGCAGCCAACGCATGTATCAAGGTCGATGACGAGGCCGAGTTTTTTCTGGGTGCTGGTGGGCAGTGTGGTCATGATCTGGCCTCTGCTTTTATTTTTATAGGGCAGGACTGGGGTTCTACCCCAGACCCCGAAGTTTTCTTGGAAAGATGAAGGGTCATGGTTTGGATTTCCACTTCAACTCTGATGGGCCTGTACCAACGGGGGATTTGATTGGCGGCATTGCAGGCTGGCTTTCAGATGGCGGCGTTGTGGCCTTAGCGATTTTGACGCGAAGATCGAACCAAGCGGCTTGGCCTGTGATTGGATCAGAATTTGCCCAACGTAGCCCATCGCCTTTGGGCGGCATCAGCTCGTGGATGAGGTGGTTGAGCAAGAAGCCTTTGGTGACCTCTGGCGCGTCCTCTTCCAAAGCCCACGCGCCTTTGCGTTTGCCGATGGCGTTCCATGTCCAGACGGTGTTTTCGTTCAACGCTGCCATTTCCATAACAGGCACTGTAATGGAGCCATGCGTGGAAGTGACCGTTGCCCAGTCTTCGTCCTTGAGACCATGTTTCTGCATCAAGTTCGTCGGCAGATAGAGCGGGTTGTGCCCATGGATCTGACGCAGCCACGCATTCTGGCTGCCCCACGAGTGATACATTGCCATCGGGCGCTGCGTCAGCGCATGCACAGGGTATTCATTTACATCAACAGCGCTGTCTTCAAATGGCTCATACCATATCGGTAGTGGGTCCATCGTCTCTTTGATGCGCTCGCGCAAATGCTCGGGCGGCTGACGCTCGCCATGTCCCTCAGCAGCACGCTGGAACTTGCGCATTGGCTCAACATAAAGCTGGAACAGGTAGGGCTCAGGCTTGTCGATGATACCCATGCCCACGGCCCAGTCTTGGTAGGCTGTGTTCCATGGCTTGTAGTAGTTTGCACCCTCTGGAATGTGCTCAACAAAGAAGCCGCCGTTCTCGATATATGCATCAAGCTGCGCCTCATTCGCCTCGCCGCGACCGTTTTGCAGACCCTTCTCACCCATGCGCCAACCTGCCAGCGGGCCAATGCCCGGTTTGCGGATGTGGTTAGTAATGTAGTCAGCATAGTCGGCGTATTTCTGGCTGCCATCTTCGTTGACGAAGCCCGGCAAATCAAGACGCGCACCAAGCTCACACAGCACGGATTGGAAACCGCGCACATCGCGGTCAGGTTCAATCACAGGCCAGCGGATTGCATCGGCAGCAGCATCCGCTTCACAGATCGGACGATCCAGCAAAGAGATACAGTCGTGACGCTCTAGGTAGGTCGTGTCAGGTAGGATCAAGTCGGCGTAGGCTACCATTTCAGAGGAATACGCATCGGAGTAGATGATCCGTGGAATCACATATTCGCCTGTGTCTTCGTTCTTATCCGTCAGCATGTCGATCACACCGCGTGTGTTCATTGAAGAGTTCCACGCCATGTTCGCCATATACATAAACAGCGTGTCGATCTTGTAGGGATCACCCGCATATGCGTTGGAAATCACCATATGCATCATGCCATGCGCAGACATTGGGTTGTCCCATGTGAACGCCTTATCGATGCGCGCGGCAGTACCATCTTGCTTAAGCGCAAGATCATCAGGGCCATGCACGAAACCAAGATGCGGGCCATCTAAAGGCTTGCCGGGTGTCACGCCGTAATGTGGCTTCGGGTGGATCGTCGCGGGCTTGGGATAAGGAGGCTTGAAACGGAAACCACCGGGGACTTCGACCGTGCCAAGCAAGATTTGCAACACATGCAGGGAGCGGCAGGTTTGGAAGCCGTTAGAATGTGCAGAGATACCGCGCATGGAGTGGAAGCTCACAGGACGGCCTGTCATCGTCTTATGTGTCTCACCGCGGAAATCGGTCCACTCGTGATCGAGTTCAAAGCTTTCCTCAAACGCGACGCGCGCAATCTCATTAGCGATGCCGCGAATACGCTCGGCGGGGATGCCGCAACGCTCGGCAACAGCTTCGGGGGCGTATTCCTCAGAGAGATAACGCTCCGCCATTAAGTGGAACACAGGCTTATGCGTAGCACCTGCATGACGGTAAGAAGCAGACAAATCAGGGCGTACTCCCTTTTGATCAAACGGGGTGAGTTTGCCAGTGTTGCGGTCAATCACAAGTTCTTTGCCAGCCTCATCACGCATGAGCAGACCTGTCTCAGCATCGACCAAAACAGGGGCGTTGGTGTATTGTGCGAGGTACTCAAGATCGATCTTACCAGCTTTCATCAACTCATGTACAAGTGCGAGGATAAACAGACCATCTGTGCCGGGTGTAATGCCGACCCAATCGTCCGCCACAGCATTATAACCTGTTCGGATCGGGTTCACGCCAATCACGCGTGCGCCGCGTTCTTTAATTTTGCCGATGCCCATTTTGATGGGGTTACTGTCGTGATCCTCTGCCACACCGAAAAGCATAAACAGCTTGGTATAATCCCAATCCGGTTGACCAAATTCCCAGAAAGCTCCGCCCATCGTGTAGATGCCGGCGGCGGCCATGTTCACAGAACAAAACCCACCATGGGCGGCATAGTTCGGCGTGCCAAAGTGCTGCGCCCAGAAGGATGTGAAGCTCTGCGACTGATCGCGGCCGGTGAAGAACGCCAGTTTCTCAGGGTTCTCTGCACGAATGGGGGCAAGCCAATCGGTCGCAATTGTGAGCGCCTCTTCCCATGAAATCTCTTCAAACTCACCAGAGCCACGCGGACCAACACGCTTCAAAGGAGACTTCAAACGCGAGGGCGCGTTGACCTGCATGATGCCAGCAGAGCCTTTGGCGCAGAGAACACCTTTGTTTACCGGGTGGTCTTTGTTGCCTTCGATATAGGCGACCTTACCCTCTTTCATATGCACATTGATGCCGCAGCGACACGCACACATGTAGCAGGTCGTTTTGCGCACCTCGTCTGAGACGTGGGGGGAGAGATCCAGAACCGGTTGATCTTTGGGCATGTGATTTTTCCCCCTTCGGGCAGGTGAACTTAGAATGCGAGACGGATCAGACCCAAAGATGCCAAAAACATCAAGAGGCTGAGACAGAATGGACGGTAATAGGGTTCCCATTTGGGACTGAAGAATTTCGAGCCAACGAAGACACCAAGCATCGCGACGGGTGCGAATACCAGACCGCGTATTGCGGCGAGCCATGTCATCACCTCGAAATACATTAGAAACAGGAAGGACCCGAAAGAGGCGAGAAATAGGTACACCACCAGCGTACCTCGCATCATTTTCGCAGGTTGATTTTGTGAGAGTACATAAAGTGCGACGACCATGCCGCCCACATGCGCCACGCCAGCTGCGATGCCAGCGACAATACCAGAGATGAGTGTGCCGGGGCGAGTGGCTAATCCGGGAATGCGCAGACGTGCAAGCTGGAGGGCTGCAAGTGCTAGAATGACGCATAAGGCGATCAACGTAGATGTATCTGTTGGCAGTGATGTCGTCAGGCTAAGCCCGATGGGCCATCCGATGAAATTACCTACGACCAGCAGAATGGCGATTGTCCGGTTCGCATCGCGCCATCCACCGCCCGCCATTTGCAAGCTCGCCGCCATTTCAAGAAACCAGAGGACTGGAATCAAAGTGATGGGTGAAATGATCGTCGCGGCCGAGGCCATGACCAAAGCCGACAATGCAAAGCCAGCAAAACCGCGCACGATGCCTGCTGCGAAACAGATGATCGCAAAAAGTGTGATGTCAAACGTGGATAGGCCAAGCAGTTCTGTCATGAGGTCTGAGCTTGCAGCGCCGTTACAGCAATCATGGCAAGAACATCGCCCGCCACACAGCCACGCGACAGATCATTTGCAGGTTTCGCAAGACCTTGCAGAACAGGACCAATCGCCACTGCACCACCAAAGCGCTGTGCCAACTTGTAGCCGATATTGCCCGCATCCAAGTTCGGAAAGATCAGCACGTTCGCTTCACCTTGCACAGCACCGCTTGGCGCTTTGGAGGCGGCAACAGAGGGGACAAGCGCCGCATCTAGCTGCAACTCACCGTCCACCGTCAAATCAGGGCGCGCTACTTTTAAGGCTTTCGTCGCCTCTTGGACTTTCGTGACACGGTCATGCTTGGCGGAGCCATGTGTAGAGAAAGACAGCATCCCAAGCTTGGGCGCATCGCCGACCAAAGCCGCGAAACTGTCGGCTGCTTGTGATGCGATGCCCGCAAGTTCAGTTGCGTTAGGGTCAATCACCATACCGCAATCAGAAAAGACCATCGCCGGACGATCAAGGGGGTGACTTTCCGGCAAAATCATCAAGAAGAAGGACGATACCAAAGGCTCGCTTTTGGCTTTGCCAATCACCTGCAATGCGGCGCGTACCGTATCAGAAGTTGTCGCAATTGCACCACCGATGGAGCCATCTGCGCGACCCGTTTCAACCAATAAAGCAGCGAAGACCAACGGATCAAGCGTTGCTTTCTGCGCAAGCTCTATAGTCAAACCCTTGTGCGCGCGTAGCTCCACAAAGCGTTCGGCGAGGGCGTCGAAAATTCTAGAATTTTCGGGGTCGTGAATTTCGATTCTTGATGTATCCAGCAATTCAAACGTAGCCAGCGTGGTCTCAACATCTGCTTGAGACCCAACAAGATGCGCTTGTTTAATTACGCCCGCATTTAAGGCAGCAACCGCTGCCTCAACAATACGCGGATCGCTGCCTTCAGCGAAGGCAATCGATTTAGGGGCCGCCGCCGCCCGCGTCAGTAAAGACGCAAGCGGCGGGAGCGTGTTTGCTTCATCTAGCAAAGCGGATGGGTTCGTTTTGCTAGACATCAGATTTATACCGTCTGCTCGACCATGTCGTCTGCGCTGATACCAGCTACTTCGACAGGCTTCTTCATCGCATCGCGGCGGAACGGGTCACCAAGCTCTTGGTTGATCATCGCTTCGATCAGCGTCGTGACGCCGTTCTCCATCTGATCTTTAACCGCTTGGTTCAGCGCTGCTGTCAGCTCGTCCTGTGTGCGCGCAACCACGCCTTTGAGACCACATGCATTCGCGATGCCTGCGTAGGAAACACCTTCGTCCAACTCTGTGCCAACGAAGTTATCGTCGAACCAAAGTGTGGAGTTACGCTTTTCTGCGCCCCACTGGTAGTTACGGAAGACAACCTGTGTCATCGCAGGCCACTCGCCACGGCCAATCGCCGTCAGCTCGTTCACCGCAATGCCGAATGCGCCGTCGCCGGAGAAACCAACAACTGGGACATCAGGGCAACCGATCTTCGCACCAGCAACCGCAGGCAGACCATAACCACAGGGACCAAATAGACCGGGTGCCAGATACTTACGACCTGTGTCGAAATCTGGGTATGCGTTACCAATTGCGCAGTTGTTGCCGATGTCGGAGGAGATGATTGCCTCACGTGGCAAAGCCGCCTGAATTGCGCGCCATGCCATGCGCGGGGACATCCAGTCAGGCTTGGCTGCACGCGCACGCTCGTTCCAGTTGGTGCCCGGATCGTCATTCTCGTCTGTCATGGATGTCAGCTCTTGTGCCCATGCAGATTTGGTCTTTGCGATATGTGCTTCACGGTCCTTACGGCCCGCATCACCTGCATCGTCTGCCAGTTGGGAAATGATGCCCTGCGCAACTTTCGCAGCATCACCAACAATACCAACAGTAACCTTCTTCGTCAGACCGATGCGATCAGGGTTGATATCAACTTGAATGATCTTCGCGTCTGCTGGCCAGTATTCCATGCCGTAGCCCGGCAACGTGGAGAACGGGTTGAGGCGTGTACCTAGGCACAAAACAACGTCTGCGTCTTTGATCAACTGCATGCCAGCTTTAGAACCGTTGTAGCCCAAAGGACCTGCGAACAATGGGTGGTTACCCGGGAACGCATCGTTGTGCTGGTAGCCCACACAAACAGGTGCGCTCAAACGCTCTGCCAAGTCTTTGGACGCTTCAATGCCGCCTTTAGACAAAACAACACCAGCGCCGTTCAAGATCACCGGGTTCTTTGCTGAGGACAAGATCGCGGCTGCTTCTGCTACGGAGTTTGTGCCGCCGGAGGATGGCTCAAACTCGATTGGATCTGTGATTTCGATATCGACAATCTGTGTCCACATATCGCGTGGGATGTTCAACTGTGCTGGACCAGACAAACGCTTGGCTTGTGAGATTACACGTGTGAGAACCTCGACAACTCGGGATGGGTCACGGACTTCTTCTTGGTAGCAGACCATGTCTTCGAACAGTTTCATTTGCTCAACTTCTTGGAAGCCACCTTGGCCGATTGTCTTGTTCGCAGCCTGAGGCGTGACCAACAACAAAGGCGTATGGTTCCAGTAAGCGGTCTTAACAGCTGTGACGAAGTTTGTGATGCCCGGACCGTTCTGGGCAATCATCATGCTCATTTTGCCTGTCGCGCGCGTGTAGCCGTCAGCCATCATGCCTGCGGAGCCCTCATGGGCGCAGTCCCAGAACGTGATGCCCGCGCGCGGGAAAATGTCCGAGATCGGCATCATGGCGGAACCGATAATACCGAATGCGTGCTGGATACCGTGGCGTTGTAGGGACTTAACAAAGGCCTCTTCAGTGGTCATCTTCATGGATGCGCTCCTAGACTGAGATTTGGAATAAATAAAAGCCCGCAAAGCAGGCTGGCAGATTGCCCTCTTCATATGGAGCCAGAGTGAGTCCTGTTAGCGCCAGATGATATGTCGAAATATAGCCAGTCTAGAAATTAATGAGACTTAATGTCTCGATAGCTTTGATATTTCCTGTGCGATGCGGCTCACACCTTCTGGAATCAAACCCCGCGAAATCGAAGAATATGCAAGGCGATAGAAATTCTTGATACCAGCGCCCGCCGCGAAATAGGGATGGCCGGTTTCGATCAGGACGTCACGCTCCATCAAGGCAAGTTTCAGCTCGACCGTGGAAACATCTTCAGGTGCGCGCATCCAAAAGCTCGATCCGCCAAAAACACCACGCCCAGCAATCTCAAGCTCGTGTTCATTGATCGCATTCTCCATAATTTCACGGCGTTTTTGATAAATCTTGCCGATTTTGCGCACCAAAGCGTCATAATGTCCGAGCGACAGGAAATAGGCTGTTGTGCGTTGAATGTGCCCCGGTGGATGACGCAAAACGGACGCACGCAGCGCACGGGCCTCGCGGATGAATTCTTCAGAGCCAACCAAATATCCCAGCCGCAAACCCGGAAAAATCGACTTGGAAAAACTGCCAACGTAAATTACCCGTCCGTCTTCATCCAGCGACTTAAGCGCAGGCATAGGCCCCCCAAGGAACGAAACCTCGAATTCATAATCATCCTCAACGATAATCGCATCCAGTTCCCGCGCGCGTTCCAGCAAGGCTTTGCGCCGTGCATGAGGCATCGTGGCGGAGGTGGGGCATTGATGGCTGGGGGTTGCGAAAATAACGTCTGTGCCGTCTTCGATTAGGTCGGGCTGCAATCCGTCACGATCTACGGGGATTGGCGACAAGTGGCAGCGCGATTGGGTCAGCACATCGCGCAACGCATGATAACAAGGATCCTCAATCGCGGCGGTGCGGCGCTGCGTCAAAAGGATCTGCGCAGTCAGCCAAAGCGCGTTTTGTGCGCCCACTGTTATTAACACTTCTTCAGGGCGCGCAACAATGCCGCGACGGGGCAACGTATGACGGAGAATGAACTCTATCAGTTGTGGATCATCCTGATCATAATAATCTGCCGTCAGCGCGGAAAAGTCGCGCGTGCCTAGGGCCTGCAACGCACACAAGCGCCAGTTGGCGTGATCAAACAGGCTTTTGTCGACCTGCCCATAGATGAACGGATATTTGTATTTCTGCCAATCCACGGGCTTGGTCGGTGCTGATCCACCCGTAAACTTTTGCCCGATGGCGCGTGACCAATCAACAGTATCCGCGCGTTTGCTTGTCGGTTCAAACTGCGGCGGTTCGGGGGCATTGTCTGATACGAAATACCCCGACCGTCCACGACTAGTCAGATAATCATTCGCCAATAGCTCTGTATAGGCGAGCGTGACAGTGATCCGGCTAATCCCCAAGTGCGTGGCGAGCTTACGCGACGAAGGCAGCTTTTCCCCCTTGGAATAACGCCCCGACAAAATGCCTTGCGCGATCATCTGTTGGATCTGTGACTGCAAAGTGCCTTGCGAGTCTGGATCCAGAAAAAACGTATCAATTGAAATGGTCATGGCTCACCATACTCTGGCCCTATCTGGCAATGCAACTGGACTTAGTCGCAAACAGGATAGATCGCTTCTCTTTTTGTATACAAAGTGAATACAAAAAGAAGTGAGTCGCCTCGACATGTCCAAAAAAGACGCCTGTATTGCAGATCTAAAGACCCGTGTGCTGACACTTGCGCTTGCGCCGGGGGCGATGCTGGATGAAGTGTCGCTGAGCGCTGCTTATGGTCTGTCACGCACGCCATTACGCGAAGTTTTGCAGCGTCTCGCAGGCGAAGGTTTCATCAGCCTGGAAGCCAATAAAGGCGCTTTGGTTTCTGCGATGGATTTTTCAGCTATGCGCCAATTCTTTCAAACTGCACCCATCGTTTACTGCGCAATCTCCCGCCTTGCCGCCGAGAACGCTACGATGGATCAGATCACTGCGCTCAAAGCCGCGCAATTCGATTTCACCAAATCCAAAGGTACGCAGGATGCAGGTGCTATGGCGCTCGCTAATCACCGTTTTCATGAGATCATAGGAACGATGTCTGCCAATTCCTATCTCATCCCCGCGGTGGGACGCTTGCTGATTGATCATACGCGCATGTCGCAACGCTTTTATCGTGGAGTCGCGCCGCAAGACAGCGCGCGCATTGACCAATCCGCGCATCATCATGACTTGCTGATCGACGCCATCTCGCGTCGCAGCGCTGAGGAAGCCGTTGAAATCACCCTCGATCATTGGGCGCTCAGCCGCGAAGACATTGAACGCTACGTTTGGCCCGATCCTTTGCCCGACGACACCGCACGACAGGAGACTTAAGATGAAATTTGAAGGCATATACACGCCTTTGGTGACTCCGTTTAACGGCGATTTCACCCTCAACAAAGACGCGCTGGAACGCACAGTCGAGTATTTGATCGACGCCGGTGTGCATGGCCTCATCGTCGCGGGCACCACCGGCGAGTATTACGCTATGAGCATGAAAGAGCGCGTCTACATGATGGGCCTGTGTCGCGAGCTGATCAAAGAGCGTCTCCCGATGATCGTCGGCACAGGTGCGATCCGCACGGAAGAAAGCATCGAGTATGCGCAGCAAGCCAAAGCCAATGGTGCGGATGGTTTGTTGATCGCTACACCGCCTTATGCCTACCCCAATAGCCGCGAAATCGCGATGCACTGTCTCGCGATTGATCGCGCCGCGAATCTACCTGCGATGCTGTATAACTACCCAGGGCGCATGTCGGTGAATATGGATGATGAAGTGTTGGATCGTTTGGGTCGCTCACCGAATTTCTGCGCGATCAAGGAAAGTTCTGGCGATATCAACCGTGTCCACATGCTCGCGCGCGATTACCCCCATATCCAGATGAGCTGCGGTATGGATGATCAAGCGCTTGAGTTTTTCGCGTGGGGTGCGCGGTCTTGGGTGTGTGCTGGATCCAACTTTGCCCCACACGCGCATATCGCTTTGTACCAAGCCTGCGCAGTCGAGGGTGACTTCACTAAGGGCCGCGCAATCATGTCAGCGATGCTGCCTTTGATGCGCGTGTTAGAGCAGGGCGGCAAGTTCGTGCAATGCATTAAACATGGCCTGACATTGCGTGGCATTCCGGCAGGGCCACCGCGCCGCCCGATGCTGGCACTGAATAAAGATGACAAACGTGAATTGGATCAAGTGATCCGCACTATGGATGCAGCGCTTGCTGCGATTGAAGGAGAGAGCGCATGAGCGATTTACTGACCCGTGCTGAGTATACTGCGATTGCCGATGAGATCAATTTCCCACGCTCCGCCTTCATTGATGGCGGTTTCCGGGCGGGTACAGGCGCGCCTTTGGTGACAGTGAACCCCGCAACAGGGGAAGAAATTTGCACCATCGCCGCCTGTGGCGCTGACGATGTGAACACCGCTGTTACCAAGGCGCGCGAGGCATTCGACGGGGGTGCGTGGAAAACCACACATCCTTCGGAACGTAAGGATATTTTGATCCGTCTTGCCAAGCTCATGACCCGCAACAAGCGTGAGCTGGCAGTGATAGAAAGCCTTGAGAGCGGCAAACCAATCGCCGATTGCGAAAACGTTGACATCTCCGAAGCGATTGCCACGATCAAATGGCACGCTGAAGCGATTGATAAGATCTACGATCAAACCAGCCCGACGGGGGATGATGCGATCTCCATGATCGTGCGCGAACCAATTGGTGTTGTCGCGGCGATCCTGCCTTGGAATTTCCCTTTGCTGATGCTCGCGTGGAAGATCGGTCCTGCGCTGGCCGCGGGGTGTTCTGTAATCGTGAAACCAGCAGAGCAGACATCATTGACTGCCTTGCGCGTCGCGGAATTGGCGATGGAAGCAGGCATTCCACGTGGCGTCCTGCAAGTGCTACCGGGCGATGGCCCATCTGTTGGCGAACCCCTCGGAATGCACATGGATGTGGATATGGTCACCTTCACCGGCTCGACTGAGACGGGCCGCCGTTTTTTGCGCTACGCGGCTGATAGCAACCTCAAGAAGACAGTGCTCGAGTGCGGTGGCAAGAACCCTGCGGTTGTCTTGGAAGACGCTGAAAACCTGGGGCATGTGGCGGCGCATGTGGTCAGTGCTGCGTTCTGGAACATGGGCGAAAACTGTTCTGCCGCGTCTCGTCTAATCGTGCATGAAGGCGTGAAGGATGAGCTGCTTGGCCACATCACCGCGCAAATGCGCGAGTGGAAGACAGGCGATCCGCTTGATCCGCAAAACCACCTTGGCGCGCTGATTGATGCAGAGCATTGCAGCAAAGTGGCGAGCTACCTCAAGGGCGAAGCGCTTGTTGGTGGCACTCAAGACGGCCCTTACGTGATGCCGACGGTTTATGATCTTAGCAAAGAGGATCCCCGCGCGCGGGAGGAGATTTTTGGCCCTATCTTAAGCGTGCTGACAGTGGCAAGTGACGAGGAAGCGATCGCTTTGGCCAATGACACGGACTATGGCTTGGCCGCGTCCGTGTTCACTGCTAACACCCGCCGTGCTTTGCGTGCGGCGCGTGCGATCCGTGCAGGTACTGTGACGGTGAATTGCTACGGCGAAGGCGATATCGCAACGCCGTTTGGTGGCTACAAGCAGTCCGGTTTTGGAGGACGTGACAATGGTATTCACGCTCATGATCAATATACTGAACTCAAAACGATTTGGGTCGATCTGAGCGATCCAAATGATGCGGATAGCCTGACATGAGCCGCATAGGGTTCATCGGCACGGGCCATATCGCAGCACCCATGGTGAGGTTCCTCGCGTCCCAAGGGCACGAAGTCACGGTGTCAGAACGCGGGGCAGATGTGGCAGCAGACTTGGCCGCATCCGTAGGTGCGAAAATTGCGTCAAACCAAGGTGTTGTGGATAGCTGCGACATCATCTTCCTGTGCTTGCGCCCCGCGGTGTGGGAAGAAGTCACAACACCGCTCACATTTCGCGCAGACCAGCAGATCATTTCTGTCATGTCTGGCCCGTCGCTTGCCGAACTCTCTAGCGCTGTTGTGCCCGCTACTGACATTTCCATCACCATCCCCATCGGCTTTCTCGAACGCGGCGGTTGTCCTTTGCCTGCCTTTCCCAAGTCCGAGCCGCTCGCCAATCTGTTCAGCCCCGAAAACCCCGTGATCGAACTCAGAGAGGAAAGCCAGATCGCAGATTACTTCGCCGCCTCTGCGCTGCTTTCGAGTGTGCTTACAATAATGAAAGACGGCGCAGACTGGCTCGGCGCGCAAACTGGAAACCCCGTTTGTGCAGACACTTATGTCGCTTCGCTCGTCGCGGGTTTCATGCGCGATGTTCCGAAGGACGGGCAGGGCAGGATTTTGGACGCCCGCTCCGCACTCGCCTCGCCCAACACGCTCAATCGTGCGGTCGTGGACGCGATGGAGGCGGCGGATACGAAAGCGACAATTGTTCAAATTATGCAGATTTTAAGCGAACGGGTGAAGGGCTGATATGATCCGCATCGCGTTACGTTCGCTGATACCGACGGAGGGACTATTGATGGCTCAGACCTTAGCGGCAGGAGGATTTGATCAGACCTTGCGCGATTTCACGCGAGATATCAGCGCGAATGATCCGACCGTCATAACCCAGTTCGAAGCGATCATCGAAACGCCCCCGACAAGCTTGGTAGAGGTCCGTTTTTACGGTGGCGAAGATGCAAGCGCTGAGGAACGTCAGTTTCGCGCGATGATAATTCGACTGAATGAAGTGGATCACATTCTGGCCTCCGCATCGCTATCTTTACCGAACCCCTTGCCTGCGCCATTTGCGAAATCTGATCCCAAATCTTTGCGAGATCTGACATATATAGGATACCAGCCATGAGTGTTGATGCCGTTGGAACCTCCCGCCGTGGTCGCGGTGCGCGTCGCTCGATGCGCCAGACTCGTGATGTGACGATGCTCCCTGCGCTCAAACGCGGGATTCCCTTGACCGAACCGATGAGTCCGGAAGAGATCCGGAGGATCGATGACGCCTCGATGGATATCCTCGAAAATGTAGGTGTGGTCTTTCGCGATGACATCGCTTTAGAGGATTGGCGACGCGTCGGGGCGGATGTGCGTGGGGAAACGGTGCATCTGGATCGCGCTTTGGTGCGTGAATTGATTGCCACGATCCCTGAAACCTTCACCTATCACGCGCGCAACCCGGCGAATAATCTGCCGTTTGGTAAGGATCATTCGATCTTTATCCCGATGACAGGAGCGCCTTTCCTGCGAGATCTGGACGATGTGCGCCGCAACCCGACGCTCGATGATCTGGCGAATTTTCACAAGCTCAGCCACATGCTGCCCGCGATGCATTCCTCCGCACATCACATTGTAGAACCCTATGATCACCCGATCAGCCAACGCCATTTGCGCATCACATATTCGTCGATGAAGCATAGCGACAAAACGTTCATGGGCATGACTACGAGCCCGAAGAACGCGGAAGATGTGCTCGACATGGCTGCGATCCTCTTTGGCGAGGATTTTCTTGAGACGCACCCCGTCGTGACGGGCAATTGCAACGGTAATTCCCCGCTTGTGTGGGACGAAACTATGCTTGGTGCCTTGCGAGCGTTTTCGCGGCGCAATCAACCCGTGCTTTGCTCGCCTTTCGTTTTGGGCGGTGCCAATACGCCCGCCTCTGTTGCCCCGACCGTTGCGCAACTCAACGCGGAAGCGCTCAGCGCTTTGGCCTATACGCAAGTGATCCGCAAAGGTGCGCCTGCGATATACGGGCACTACCTCAGCACAGTGTCGATGAAGTCCGGTGCGCCTATGGCAGGCACGCCGGAGATCAGCTTGATGAACATGATGATTGGTCAGATGGCGCGTTTTTATGGCGTGCCTTGGCGGACTTCTAATACGCTGGGAGGGTCAAAGACCTTCGATGCGCAAGCAGGTTATGAAAGTGCAACGACTTTGATGGCTGTGATGATGTCAGGTGCAAATTACATCTGGCATTCTGCAGGTTGGAATGAAGCGGGGATGCATTGTTCTATGGCGAAATTCGTGGTGGACGCAGAGCAATGCGCGATGGCCTACCGCATGGCACAGGGGATCAACTGGGATGACTTTTCCGAAGGGCTTGCTGCCGTGCGTGATGTGGGTTCAGGCGGGCATTACCTTGGGCATCCGCATACGCTGGAGAATTTTCAACGCGCCTATTTCATGCCGGAGTTGTTTGACAATAACTCCATAGAGCAATGGCAGGCAGATGGCGGCGTAGAGATTAACGAACGCGCACTTGGCACCGTGCGCGCGATGCTTGGGGAGTATCAAGAACCTAAGCTTGATGCAGGCGTGAACGAGGCACTTTTGGATTACATCGCGCGCCGCGAGAAGGAGATTCCGGCAGCGGATGCACTCAATCAAGATCATTAGTGGGTGAAATTATTGGGTACCCTCCGGGAGAAGTCGATTTGGAAAGATGAAGATGCGGTTTGTGGGAAAGAAAGCATTGGTTACGGGCGCTGCTGGTGGCATAGGCCGCGCGATTGTTGAAGTTTTGCGCAAGGGTGGCGCAGAGGTGGCAACAACAGATCGCGCAGGCAGCGACTTTGATGGCGATCTGATGGAGGCCGGATTTTGTGATGACTTGCCCGCGCGCGTTGCAGAGCGTTTGGGTGGCCTCGATATATTGGTAAACAACGCGGGCATTATCACGCGCGGTAAGATCACGGAGGCGAGCGATGAAGATCTAACGCGCTCCCTCGCGGTGAATGTGGAAGCGCCGTTTCGTCTGTGCCGTGCTGCGATCCCGATCATGGCATATGCAGGGGGTGGGGCAATCGTGAACACAGCGTCCTGCTGGGGCGTGCACCCTGGTCCCGATCATCCGATCTACATAATGTCAAAGGCAGCGGTGGCCTCGCTAACCCAATGTTTGGGGCGCGATCATGCGCATCAAAATATTCGTGTGAATGCGGTCTGTCCCAATGAGGTCAACACACCGATGATCCGCTCCGGTTTTGAATTGCGCGGCTTCGATCCTGATGCTGCGATCTCCGAGCTGAACGTATCGGTCCCGTTGGGCCGCATCGCAGAGCCCGAAGATATCGCCGATGTGGTCGCTTTCCTTGCCTCGGATGAGGCGCGCTATATGTGCGGCGCGCTGCTTGAGGTCAACGGCGGGAAACCTGTGACATGAGCCACTTTGACGGGAAGGTTGCGTTAGTGACAGGCGGATCGTCCGGCATGGGCGCGGCGACGGCTGCGCTCTTGGCCAAAGGTGGTGCGCGTGTCTTTTGTGCGCAGCGGAGTGCGAGTGCGCATGACGATATCCTCGCCGATCTCAGTGATCCTACGGTGCCCGAACAGGTCATTGGCGAGGTCGAAAAGTGCGCAAACAAGCTGGATATCTTAGTGAATTGCGCAGGTCTTATGCGTGAGGGCACAGTCGAGGAAAGCCCGCTAGAAGATTGGCATACGCAGCTTCAGGTCAATCTGACCGCGCCCTTTTTGATGACGCGCTACGCGATGCCTATGCTGCGCAAATCCCGTGGCGCGATTGTGAATGTCGGCTCGATTGAGGGTCTTGGCAACAATCCGCGCCATCCTGCATATGGTGCGTCAAAGGCGGGTTTGCATGGTCTCACGCGCGCGGTCGCTGTGGATCATGGACCCGATGGCGTGCGCTGCAATGCGGTCGCACCAGGGTGGATTGATACGCCGCTCAATGAGGATTTCATCGCCAGCATGGGTGATCCGCAAAAATTCCACGCCGAGATCGGCTCGATCCATCCGATTCGTAGAACAGGCGCACCAGAGGAAGTCGCCAAACTGATCTGCTGGCTTGCATCTGATGAGGCGAGCTTTGTGACCGGTCAAATTTGGACGATCGACGGCGGCCGCATGGCGCAGTTGAGCCTGCCATGAAGATCACGCGCTTCCCCTCCAACCCCGGGCCTGCTGCGTGGGAGGCGATCTTGCCAGCGCGCGCGCCTTTCCCCGTGCTTGAGACTGATGAAACCGCCGATTGGCTGATCATTGGCGCAGGGTTTGCTGGTCTCGCAGCCGCGCGCCGCCTCAGCCAGGCTCGGGCGGGCGATAAGATCACCGTGCTTGATGCATTGCGCGTTGGCGAGGGTCCAGCGGGGCGCAACACTGGCTTCATGATTGATTTGCCCCATGATCTCGCCTCAAACGATTATGGTGGCAGTCTTGATGCAGATCGCGCCACGATCGCGCGCAACAGGGCGGCGATTACTTTCGCTGAAGACATGATGCGAGACCTCGATCTCCCTAAAGGGGCCTTTCAAAAGATCGGCAAAATCAATGGCGCGGCAAGCGCGAAAGGCATGGTGCACAACGCGCAATATGCGGTCCATCTCAACGCTTTGAACGAACCTAGTGAATTGCTGGACGCCAAACAAATGCGCGAGATCACAGGCAGTACATACTATCAGGGTGGGTTGTTCACGCCGGGCACAGTGATGTTGCAACCCGCGCTCTTCATGCGTTCTATCGCGCAAAAGCTCAGCTCCAACAGGGTCACCCTTTATGAGCAAAGCGCCGTGCGTGCGCTCGATCGTGTGGGCGACATGTGGCATGCACGTACGGATCGCGGGTCTGTGAAAGCCCCCAAAGTGATCCTCGCGGTCAATGGCCACGCGCAGAGCTTTGGGCATTTCAAACGCCGCCTTGTGCATGTGTATACCTACGGCTCTATGACCAAGCGGTTCCCAAACGATGCGCTCAGCGGCACCGCCAATTGGGGCCTCACACCTGCAGATCCTTTGGGCAGCACAGTCAGGCGCATCAGCGATCCAAATGGCACACGCCTGATTGTACGCAATCGCTTCACCTATGAGCCTGACATGTCCGTTAGCCCCGCGAAATTAAACCGCATTTGGCGCACCCATGATGACAGCTTCAAAGCACGGTTTCCTGATCTCAAAGATATCGAGATAGAGCATCGCTGGGGCGGGCATCTGTGCCTGTCATTGAACAATGTGCCTGCCTTTGGTGAGGTGGATGTAGGGTTGTTCAGCGCCTGTTGCCAGAATGGTTTGGGGACTGTGCAAGGCACGCTTGGCGGCATGATGGCTGCGGATTTGGCGACAGGCCATCAATCTCGCCTCCTTCGGGAGCTCCTGCAGTTGAACGCTCCAAGCAAACTGCCCCCTCGACCCATTGCAACTCTTGGTGCCCGCGCACGCCTTCTTTGGGGTGAAAAGAAAGCTGGCGTAGAACTCTAACTCCGATGTAGGTCTTTGCACACAAGTAAGCCCAGTACTTCAGGAAACTCTAGGGTTTCCAAAAAGATACCTTTCAGATTGCCTACGTACCGCGAGCACCAATTAAAAATTGGACCTAAACGCAAAAACGAACTGGCCCTATCAGACTCGCCTTAATCCATATGATTTGAGTGCATCAAAACCCTCGTCGCAACGGGGGAGTTTTCCTGCGCGCCAAACAACAAGCGCACGCCAACACAGAGGGTGATTGCAAATGGACGGGACATTCAAAGACAACGACTATTCCAAAGTCGTCGACGCAGATCGTGCGCACGTATGGCACCATCTGATCCAGCATAAAGGCTTCGAGACTGGTGAGCCTAAGATGATCATCGAAGGCAAAGGTATCAAAGTCTGGGACCAGCATGGCAAAGAGCACACCGATGCAGTTTCGGGTGGTGTTTGGACAGTCAACGTTGGCTATGGCCGCGAAAGTATCGCGAATGCTGTGCGTGACCAGCTGGTGAAGATGAACTTCTTTGGCGGCACAACAGGCTCCATCCCTGGTGCTCTGTTCGCGGAAAAGCTAATCTCCAAAATGCCGGGCATGTCGCGCGTTTACTATGCGAACTCCGGCTCTGAAGCGAACGAGAAGGGCTTCAAGATCGTCCGTCAGATCGCGCACAAGCGCTATGGCGGCAAGAAGCATAAGATCCTCTATCGTGACCGCGACTATCACGGCTCAACCCTTGCGACGATGTCAGCTGGCGGTCAGGACGAGCGCAACGCGCAATATGGTCCGTTCGCCCCCGGTTTCATTCGCGTGCCGCATTGCATGGAATACCGCAAGCATGAGCAGGACGGCGCACCCGAAGAGAATTACGGCGTTTGGGCCGCAGATCAGATTGAGGAGGTCATCCTTCGTGAAGGTGCCGACACAATCGGCGCGCTCTGCCTTGAGCCTGTGACTGCAGGTGGTGGTGTGATCACCCCGCCAGAGGGCTACTGGGATCGTGTTCAAGAGATCTGTAAAAAATACGATATCCTTTTGCACATTGACGAAGTTGTTTGTGGCGTGGGTCGTACAGGTGTGTGGTTTGGTTACCAGAACTACGGCATCAAGCCTGACATCGTCACAATGGCGAAGGGTGTGGCGTCTGGCTATGCGGCTATCTCTTGCTGCGTGACGACGGAAGAGGTGTTCGACCTGTTCAAAGACGACAGCTCTGATCCGATGAACTACTTCCGCGATATCTCCACGTTCGGTGGCTGCACAGCGGGCCCAGCGGCTGCTCTTGAGAATATGCGCATCATTGAGGACGAAGACCTCATGAGCAACACCCTCACAATGGGTGAGCGCATGATGAACAACCTTCACGCTTTGGCAGAAAAGCACGCGGTCATCGGCGATGTTCGCGGCAAGGGTCTGTTCATCGGGGCGGAACTTGTTTCTGATCGTACCTCCAAAAAGGCGATGGACGAGAAGATGGTTGGCGCAGTTGTTGCGGACTGTATGGCGCAAGGTGTGATCATCGGTGCGACGAACCGCTCCATTCCGGGCCGCAACAACACGCTCTGCTTCTCGCCAGCGCTGATCGCGACGGCAGATGATATCGACCACATCACAAATGCGGTCGATCAAGCACTAGGTCGAGTTTTCGGCTAACAGCATCGGTGGCCCTGTGTGCTCAGCACGCAGGGCTATTTAAGCGCCGCAAGCAAGACGAGCGCCTCGGGAGGTGGTTGTTGTTCTACACGGCGATAATCTGACCCATCCGTATTACGCGTCAAAAACCCTTGGGTCGCCAGTGTGCGACGCAAGATCGGGGCGTCATCGAACAAGTGCAGACGCTCAAGGATCGCGTTCACATCGCGTTCGTGCAGGACCTTACCGCGTGGCAAAGCAGCCCAAAAAACCCACAGACATAAATCTTGCACGGCCCGCTTAGACGGCCAAACCGTCATGCGACCTTCATCATCAAACATCCGCAACGCGCGTTCCACGCGGCGATGATCCACGTCCTCCACAGGCGCGCTCTGATTCAAACGACGCTCCGCCGCAGCATTCGCTTGCATGTGTTGCAAATTCTGATACCCAGCCGCGCGCGCAAGCATGTTCATCAAGGCCAGATGGTTGGGCACGCCCTCAGCTTTGCTCAATTGCGCACGTAAGGCTTTGGAAAATTTCGAAATATCCTCTGAGAACAGAGGGATGGTTACCTTGGACATATCATTCCTTTCGTGCCGGAACTTTATCGTCGGTCGCTGTCTTAACGCATGTGGCACTTGGATCTGTGTCAAAGGTCATTCAATTTGGCAGGTTTAGCACTCTGTCTCAGAGCAGCGACGCCTCGGTTCTGCCGACCGTGTGTCACACTACCTCGCTGCACATCGCTCGAAAAGAGCAAAGAGTCACGGATCACATCTGCGTAATTGACGCGCGCGCATTCCTCAACATACGCTAACGTATGTAATCTGAAAGAGTGACCCGCAATGCCACAGATCACATCGACCGCACTGCCCTACACCGCATTCCTCGCGCGCTACGAGGCGCAGCCAGACACACACACCGATTGCTATCACGCGTGCGTTGCTAAGCATGTACCGCTAGAACCCTTCATCAACGCCTTCTTCAACTCCTGGCTGTTTCGGATCGAACGCCTCATTCTCAAACTGACGCTGACGAAGCCCGCCACTGATCAAGACATCGCCAACCTTGCGAACGGCACCTCAAACAATATGGCCGCATGGCGCATAGAAGAGCGCGATGACGATCAAATCCTGTTGGAAGTTCCTGACACGCCAATCCGCACATGGCCGATGCGCGAAGATGCGGGCGATCACACCAACCTCTATTTCGGCAGTGCGATCCTCCCCATGCGCACTGACAAAAATGGCAAACCTGCGATGGGCCACATCTTCATCGTGCTCATGGGGTTTCACCAACTCTACGCGCGCGCCCCCTTGTATCTGGCTAAACGCGCGTTGCGCTAAATCGCGCGGGCGACCACATAGCGGGCAGGCGGGCTCACCGGATGATTGCCGCTCTCCACAATCTCGAACCCTGCCGTTTCAATCATGCGATCAAACGCGCCAACCGTGAAGGATTGCACATAGGGTGCCTTGCCAAGTTTCTGTGCCAGAGGGATTAGCTTCAAGACCAGCCCGATTTTCCAGTTCGCGTCCTTTAAGCAGGGCGTTTTGGTGATGAATAGCCCGCCTGGGCGCAAGGCCGCGCGTGCAGCGTCCAAAGTCGCAGGAATATCGCGCAGCAAATGCAATAGGTTAAACGTCATCACCGCATCAAGCCCGTCGTGCGGATAAATCCCCTCCAAGGCAGGATGCGCCTCGAAACTAAGGTTGGCCAAGCACGTCTCTGCCACCTTACCACGCGCGATCTTGATCATCTTTTCGGAAATATCGGTGCCATGATAGGTACCGACACTCTCTGCAAGAAGCAGCGCGGTTGAACCTGTGCCACAGCCAATCTCCAACACTGTGTCGCTATCGCGCAAATAACTGCGCGTGCGCTCTAGCGTGTAGGTGTATGCCGCTATGTCCTTGATCGGATCAGCGGCATATTTCGTGGCAGCTTTATCCCAGAATTTTGCTTGCTCAATCATTGTGATCTCCTTTGCGAATACTTTAATTCATGCATGCACAAATGCGGAATTGCCGAAATACGTGCTTATGTTATGCATTAATGCATGAATTGGCAGGCGATCTCATTCGATTGGAACCACGCACGCGCGTTTTTGGCGGTCGTAGAAACAGGTTCGCTCTCTGCGGCGGCGCGTGTGCTCAATCAAACGCAGCCCACCTTGGGACGTCAAATCACCGCGTTTGAGGAAGAGCTGGGCGTCACCCTTTTTGAACGCGTTGGCCGCTCCTTGAAGATCACCCAAACAGGGGCGGACCTTGCCGATCATGTGCGCGCCATGGCCGATGCAGCGGGGCGCATGACCTTGATGGCCTCTGGCCAATCCCAAGCGATCGAGGGCATTGTGCGCATCGCCGCATCCGAATTGTTCGCCGCACATTTACTGCCTCCCATCGTTGCCAAACTGCGCAGCATCGCGCCCAAGATCGAGGTGGATATCGTCGCGGCCAACACAGTTAGCGATCTGCTGCAACGCGAAGCCGATATCGCCGTGCGCAATGTGCGCCCCGAACAGCCAGACCTGATTGCGCGTCTCATCCACGATTCCAGCGGGCGGTTTTATGCGTCGAAAGGTTACATCCAGAAACGCGGGCGTCCGCGCAATTATCAAGACTTTAAGACACATGATTTTGTGAGTTTCGGCAACACGGATCAGATGCTCGAATATCTCGCCATGCTTGGGTTAGAACTCACGGCGGATCAATTTAAGGTTGGTTCCTCCAACAGTCTCGTTGCTTGGGAAATGGTCAAACAGGGCCTTGGCATCGCGCCCATGTCTGTTGATGTCGCGCGCGCCTCGCCTGATCTGGAAGTACTATTGCCCGATAGTGATCCTGTGATGTTCCCTACATGGCTTGTTACCCACCGTGAGCTCCATACCTCGCGCCGCATCAGGCTGGTGTACGATCTACTAGCCGAAGAACTGCCCAAGCTCATGGCTTGACCACACCTCAAACCCGACGCAGCATACGCTATGTCCAACGCACCTATCTTTCACATCGACCCGCAGGCCTTCTGGATCGACCCCTATCCAACGCTCGCCAAAATGCGTCGCGACGCGCCAATCGCCTATGTGCCAGAGCTTGATGCGACCCTGCTCACCCGCCGTGACGATATCTTTTGTGAGGAAAAGCGCATTGAGGTGTTCAGCTCCGAACAGCCGGGCGGATTGATGACCACGCTTATGGGCGAAAACATGATGCGCAAGGACGGCGCGGCCCATCTGGCAGAGCGTAAGATGATCTTTCCCACCGTCTCGCCGCGCACTGTGCGCGATGTGTGGAAAACGCAGTTTGAAAGCACCACGTCAAAGATCCTCGATCAACTCGCCCCCATACAGACCGCCGATCTCGTAAGCGATTTCGCGATGCCTGCCTCAGCAGAAGCGCTTAAAGCCATAACCGGCCTCACTAACATGCATTTCGCGGAAATGGACCGGGTCAGCCAAGGGATGATTGATGGTGTCGGCAACTATGCGGGCGATCCGCAAGTTGAGGCCAATTGCCACGATTGTACCGCCTCCATTGACGCGCATATCGACGCGCAAATCCCTGTACTCAAAGCCAACCCTGACATGTCTCTGCTGTCCGTTTCGATGAACGCTGGCATGCCCGAACAGCAAATTCGCGCTAATATCAAACTCGCTATATCAGGCGGTCAAAATGAGCCCCGCGATGCGATTGCAGGAACAATCGCGACGTTGATCGGACATCCTGATCAGCTCGACAAAGCACTCAATGGAGAGGTTACTTGGCTCCAAGTCTTCGAGGAATACGCGCGCTGGATGTCTCCCATCGGCATGTCGCCGCGCCGGATCGCCAAGCATTACACGCTGAATGATATTACGTTCGAGCCCGAGGATCGCGCATTCTTGATGTTCGCGTCCGGCAATCGAGACGAGACGATCTTTATAAACCCCGATACCTTCGACGTCACCCGTGACAATACCAAGGCGATCTCCTTCGGCGCGGGACCGCATTTTTGCGCAGGCGCATGGGCGTCGCGCTGCATGATCGCTGACGTCGCTCTGCCAATGTTCTTCGCGCGTTTTCCAAACCCAACACTGACAGAACCAGTTGCCTATCGCGGCTGGGCCTTTCGCGGCCCGCTAAGCGTCGAAGCAGCGGATTTGGTACAATAAAGTTATTCCCGTGCGGACAAAACTCCAGTAGCGATAGGGCATGAGCTATGACCTACTCCTCGCACTAACGTTGTTCGCCTTCGTGTCCTCAATCACGCCGGGGCCGAACAATTTGATGCTGATGGCATCGGGCGCGAACTTTGGGTTTCGTCGGACCTTGCCGCATTTGCTGGGTGTCGGCATCGGCTTTACGCTGATGATCGTTTTAGTCGGCGTTGGCTTGGTGCAGGTCTTTGATCTTTACCCGATCTCGCATCAAATCCTCAAACTGGTGAGCGTGATCTACCTTTTGTGGCTCGCTTGGAAAATCGCGAACGCCGCTACGCCAGAGGGCGATGTGCAAAGTGAAGGCACGCCCATTACGTTTATCCAAGCGGCCCTGTTCCAATGGGTGAACCCCAAAGCTTGGACCATGGCGCTCACTGCGATCTCTGCCTACACACCGGATCAAACGCTTTACTATGTGAGCCTTGTTGCGCTTGTCTTTGGCATCGTAAACCTGCCTAGCGTCTCGCTTTGGACCGTTTTGGGCGAACAAATGGCGCGCTTCCTCACCAGCGCGGCCCGCCTACGTGCGTTCAATTGGGCGATGGCGGGCCTGTTGGTTTTGTCGCTTTACCCAGTCGTTTTGGGCTGAAGTGGCACATAAATCTGCGTTAATAAATCCGCGGGGGCCGTGTCCATGGGTGAGTTCAGATAGATCTCATAACTTGGTTGGTCCGCAGGCATCAGGCCTGATTGCGGTAACCATTGCCCGTAAAGCCACTCATAGGCCTCTTGCAGCCCTGTATAGGCACCCTTCATCACCAGAACCGCACTTTCATCGCCCCTAATCAACACCTCCTCCAGAGGGTCGGGCACCACCACGTCATCGGCTAATTCAACCGCAGCATAACTGCGCAATTCGGCCTCAGGCACGGTCGATGGATCATCATAATAAATCCCCACCATCCCACGCGCATGCTTCCATAGATCGCGGATCGTGAACACAGCTGCAACCTTCTCGTAGCTCTTGCTCACGCCGTTATAGGCACCCACATGAGCCATCGCCGCCAAGCGCCGCTCTGGCGCGTCCTCTACCTTTACTCCATACATATCCTCATCTCCTTCTTTGCATCTTAGGGTTAAAACATGCTGCGCTTGGGCAGCACGGATCTCCAAAGGCTTGGCATCAAACACCTCGCGAAAGGCGCGGGTGAAACTTTGCGTGTTGTTATACCCGACCTCGCGCGCGATTTTTGCCAAGGGCCACTCCGTCTGCACCAACCAGAACGCGGCGCGATGCATCCGCACACGACGCACAATTTGCGCGCAGCTTTCCCCCGTCAAAGCAGAGAAAACCCTGTGCCAATGAAACCGCGACATCGCAGCGACATCCGCGAGGCAATCCAGCGACAGATCAGCACTCGGGTTGGAATAGATGTAATCTATCACCCGAGAGATGCGTGTGTCGTAACTGTTCTGGTTCATGTCTGACGTCCTCGTGAATGCTACGCTAGCAATACGCAAAGCGGATGGACTGATCTTGCTTTATTGCATCTGGCCCACAGGCGCGCCATATAAGCCGGAAGTATTCAGCAAGTGAGCGTGCCCCATGAACTATCTCGATTTCGAAAAACCATTGGCAGAAATTGAAGGCAAAGCAGAAGAGCTGCGCGCTATGGCACGCGCCAATGAGGAAACTGATGTCGAAGACGAGGCAGCCGCGCTTGATCAAAAAGGCGCGGATATGCTGGTGGAGCTTTATGCAAGCCTGACCCCTTGGCGCAAATGCCAAGTCGCGCGTCACCCCCAGCGCCCCCATTGCGCTGATTATCTGTCTGAAGTGTTCACCGACTACACGCCCCTTGCTGGCGATCGCGGCTTTGCGGATGATCACGCCGTTATGGGTGGCCTCGCGCGCTTTAAAGACCGCCCCGTTGTGGTGATCGGTCAAGACAAAGGCAATGATACAGCCACGCGGATCGCACGTAACTTTGGTATGGCCCGTCCCGAAGGCTACCGCAAAGCGATCCGCTTAATGGAAATGGCGAGCAAGTTTAACCTACCCGTTGTGACTTTGGTCGACACCCCTGGCGCATACCCGGGTAAAGGCGCAGAAGAGCGCGGCCAGTCAGAGGCTATCGCGCGCTCCACCGAGATGTGCTTGCAGATCGGCGTCCCTTTGGTCAGCGTTATCATTGGCGAGGGTGGTTCCGGCGGTGCGGTGGCCTTTGCGACAGGCAATAAATTGGCGATGCTAGAGCATTCTGTCTACTCCGTGATTTCCCCTGAGGGCTGCGCATCGATCCTGTGGAAAGATTCTGAGAAAATGCGCGAAGCCGCAGAAGCGTTGCGTTTGACGGCGCAGGATTTGCAGAAATTGGGCGTGGTAGATCGCATCGTGGATGAGCCTTTGGGCGGCGCCCACCGCGATCGCGCGGCGACGATGCAAGGTGTGAGCAATGCGATTGAAAAGATGCTGGGCGAGATGAACGGCATGGATGCTGCCGCTTTGATCAAAGCGCGTCGGGTTAAGTTCCTTGGGATGGGATCTAAGGGGCTGGCGGCTTAGATAAAGCTATTTCAAGGTCTCGACTAGAGTGTCCAATTGCGTGCGCATCTCTTTGGCTGTTTGAATAGGGTTTCCATCTAATTCCTCACCAAGTGCAGTCATAGCCGAACCAAGCAGGCACTGTTCTAAGTATTCGATTTGTGGTTGTTCGGATGACTCGATGAGCAGTACGAAATATTTGTTGCTGTTTTCGAACCAAAGTCGTTCGATGCGACACCCTGTGTCTGGAAAAACCTTGTTACTCATGATCTCAAGCAGCCTCGGATCCATGTAGAGATCTTGCGGTTGTATAAACTGTCCGTCGGAAACAACATCAGGTCCGACGAAAACAGCAATTGCTACGGCCAATTTGCGCTCATTGGTGACGAGAAATTCGTGTGAAAAGATCTCGGTTCCTAAGTCTTGAGTTGTCTCAAGAAATTCCGGGTTGTCAATATCGCCGATGATTGGAATTTGCACTCGCGTAGAATGATCTTCTTGGTCAGTAGTCTGAGCGAAAGTGAGCGACGTAAACCCCAGAGACAATACAGCAATCAGCGCTAAACGCTGGAGCATAAAAACCTCAAACCTCATACGTTGGATGATACTTCCCCGCCGGCGAAAGCGTGAAGATTTCGTACCCCGTCTCCGTCACTCCAATGGAATGCTCAAACTGTGCCGACAAGGATTTATCCCGTGTCACAGCGGTCCAATCGTCGGCCAAAACCTTTGTCTCAGGACGGCCCAAGTTCACCATCGGTTCAATCGTGAAGAACATTCCCGGTTCCAAAACCGCGCCTGTGCCCGGACGACCGTAGTGCACAACATTAGGCGGCGCGTGGAATACGCGGCCTAATCCATGGCCGCAAAAATCGCGCACAACGGACATGCGGTGGCTTTCCACAAACGTCTGGATCGCCGCACCAATGTCGCCAAATGTATTGCCCGGCTTCACAGCCTCGATCCCTTTGAACAACGCATCATGGGTGACTTGCAACAAACGTTCTGTCTTGCGCGACAGCTTGCCTGCCACATACATGCGCGACGTGTCGCCAAACCAACCATCAACAATCACGGTCACATCTATGTTGACGATATCGCCATCTTTCAGCTTTTTGTCACCAGGAATACCGTGGCACACCACGTGGTTAATCGAAATACAGCTCGCGTGTTTGTAACCCTTATACCCAATCGTGGCAGAGGTCGCACCGGCCGCATTCACCCGATCTTCGATGAATTTATCAATCACACCCGTCGTTTGACCCACGGTGACCAGTTCGGCCACATCATCCAGAATTTCAGCGGCCAGTTTGCCAGCCGCCGCCATGCCTGTGAAATCCGCTTCTTCGTAGATGCGAATGCCGTCTTTGGTCATACGGCCTTTAGATCCAATCATGGCGATGCTCCTCTGGATTCTTTGCTTGGGGCTTATGTATGTGGGAATGAGGCGGGGTTCTAGGGGGGCTGCGAAATGTCCTCGCCAATTATACGCCAATGCTTAGGTGCCAAACTCGGCCGAGTGTGGGCGCAACCGCCTGCCCGCTGCAAAAAGCACAAACAACACCGCAAACGTGGTCAACACAGCCTTTAGAACTGATGCGATGCTTGTCGCAGTCACCAAGTGGTGCGAAAGCGTCGGCCAATTCAGGATCATAACAACGATCCCAGTGTTTTCTGCATAATCGCAAGCCGCAGCGCTTATTGCCACAATAACTCCAACGCGAAGCAAACCTGCGGAAATGTAACCTCGCCCAAGCCATTGCAACGTGAACACCAAAGTAAGTCCAAGCAATGCAGGATAAACCATATCCAATGGAACTTGGCGGGTTAGATAATAGCGACGCCCACTATCGCCCAGTGCCGACAAAAGCTCTGCGGCGTCCTTTGCATCATATCCTGTGGGCCTCATGTCGAAAGGAACATGGCCTGTCATGCTTTCGAGATGGGCCAAGGTTACGGTCAACATTAACACGTAAAATACTACACCGCACAGGGCGCAAATTAGGGCTTTTTGCCGAAAGCCTCGGGTGTTATTTTGGTTCATCATTTTCAAAACTCCTTTTATTGGCTTACATTTGCCGACTAAAAGCTGCCTGCGCATTATCGTTTGATAAGGATTGTGACGAATGGACCTATTTACGTTTCTGATGCGCTCTCAGTCCTTTCCAAACAAAACAATTGCCGAAGAGTTTGCGACACATTGGACGCCCGTGTTTGTAAAGAAAGGCGCCTATATCGCGCGACAAAGCGAACCGAATGTGGACGAGTTCATATTGCTCGACGGCACAGCCACCAGCCGTATTTATGACGCAGAGGGCAGGGATATTTGTGTTGGTTTACATAGAGGTGCCTGTGTCCTGACGCCCAATATCGCGCGAACGCAAACAGGCATTTCCAGCGTGGCAATTGAAGCAACCAGCGACGCGGTGTTGATGCGGATCAATAGTGAAACGCTAACCGAATTAATGATTGCCTCAGAACCTGTGCGCGACTGGGCCAACAACATTTTACGTGAAGAGCTGGCTCAGAAAGCTGGCCGAGAATGGTGTCTCGCAGCACTTGGCGGGGCAGAACGCCTTGCGTGGTTCCGCCAGCGCCACCCGATGTACGAGACTTTTTTTGTGCACACGCTCATCGCATCTTATCTGGGGGTGACACCTGTAACTCTTAGCCGATTGCGCGCGCGTAACGCTTAGTCGCGAAACCCCAAGACTTCCCCACTGCGGGCACTGCAAAGCCCACGTCCTCATAGATGCGAATACCGTCTTTGGTCATGCGGTCTTTAGATCCGAGCATGGCGATGCTCCTTCGAGTGCTTCGCTTGGGGCCTATGTAATTGGGAACGGTGCGGGGTTCTTAGAGGGGGAGGTGTGGGTAAATTTCGTTCAATTGATAGGTATTCGTATTTCAGGCGTAGCAAGAGACCATCAGGATGGGAGCATGACCTTGTTCAACTCTACGCCAGTTGACGAATGCAGACAGCTACAAAATTGTGCTAAGGATTTCTGGTTTAGTGCGCTTGAGTTCGGCTGCTTTGAATAGCTCAAGCGTCACATGTTCGCCTGTTGAGATTGTGACATCACACTCGTCGTCCTCATCAAGGCAAGGCATGCAATCAATCCAAGCATTCAGATTGCGCCCATAAAAGGCCGGAAAGCCGAACGATTGCGCAAACTCGTCACGAAATGTTTCCCAGTCTGTGATGTTGGAACAATCAATCCGAACCATATTTTCATTATTTAAACACTAATCTTTCCTCAACCCAAACACCCTCTGGCGTGATCTTCGTCCCCAGACACATCATCTCAACCCCAGCCGCGCGCGCATCCGTAAATGCCCTCGCATATGTGGGATCAATGTCCCCCGCTAAACTCATCTCCGAGCAATCCGTCCGCTGCACCAGATACAACATCACCGCGCGATGCCCCTCGGCCACCATCGCAGACAACTCGGCCAAATGCTTCGCGCCGCGTTTCGTGACGCTATCTGGGAACTCCGCCAGCCCTGGCTCACGGCAGAGCGTCACGCTCTTCACCTCGACATAGGTATCTGGTCCACTGCCTTGCAGCAGGAAATCGATGCGGCTTTTCTCGCCGTATTTCACTTCAGGGCGCACAACCTCATACTCCCCAAGCCCGTCAATCTCACGCGCCTCCAACGCGGCCTTCAAAGCGCGGTTAGGCACAGATGTATCAACCCCCGTGAAATGCCCATTCTCATGGTCCACCAAACGCCATCCGTATTTCAGCTTTTTCTTCCGATCATCATTGGGCTCTAGCCAAATCTTCATCCCTTCGTCTGCAAGCCCCATCATCGAGCCGGGGTTGGCGCAATGGGCAGTAATTTCGCGCCCATCTTCCAGTCGCGCATCCGCCAAAAAGCGTTTGTAGCGACGAATAAGGCGGGCGGGGATGAGATCGGTTTGAAAGCGCATGACGCATTGCCTATACCGTTGCTAAACGCCCATCAAGGAGAGCCGCAAATGCCCAACCCCACAGCCGCCATGTTGGTGATCGGTGATGAAATCCTCTCGGGTCGCACTTTGGATTCAAACACCAACCACCTTGCTAAAGAGTTGACAGCACATGGCATTGATCTGTGCGAAGTGCGCGTGGTCAGCGATGATGCCCGCGCGATTGTGGCGGCGGTGCGTGCTTTGTCTGATAGCTTCGAGCATGTGTTCACCAGCGGCGGCATTGGCCCGACCCATGATGATATCACTGCCGATTGCATTGCTGAAGCTTTCGGTCAGCCCATCGATATACGCGATGATGCGCGCACGCTTTTGGCGGCGCATTACGAGCGTCAGGGTTCGGAGCTGAACGAGGCGCGCCTGCGTATGGCGCGCATTCCCGAAGGGGCAACGCTAATCGACAATCCCGTGTCTGTTGCGCCCGGTTTTATCCTTGGTAATGTGCATGTGATGGCAGGGGTTCCGTCCGTGTTTAAAGCAATGGTTGCGACTGTGATGCCAACGCTTACAGGTGGCGCGCCGTTGCTGAGTGAGACCCTGCGCGTGGATCGTGGCGAGGGCGATATTGCTGGGCCCTTGGGGCAGCTTGCGCAGGATTTTCCTGATCTTTCTATCGGGTCTTATCCATTTCAAAAGGATGGCAAATACGGCTCTAACATAGTGATCCGTGGGCAAGATGAGGCCCAGATTAGCCAAGCCATCGCACGCCTTGCGACGGAGATGCGTGTATGATGCTAACGGTCCAAACGCTCTATGAGGTTTGCGCGCAGACTTGGCCAGCCGCCAGCGAAACGTGCCTTGGCCCGTGGACCATTCGCGACGGACAAGGCGGTGGACAACGTGTGTCTGCGGCAACCCAAGATGGCGATGGTCCTTTGGATTTGAGCGCCGCAGAGAGTGCTATGCATGCGCTTGACCAAGCAAGCTTGTTTATGGTGCGGGACGGTGAAGAAGACCTCGACAGGTTGCTCGACACCAATAACTACACCATCAAAGACCCCGTCAATATCTACACCTGTCCGATCACTGACCTGACGGACGTCGCCATTCCGCGCGTTACTGCGTTCACCATCTGGGAACCCTTACAGATCATGTATGACATTTGGGATCGGGGTGGCATCGATGCCAAACGCTACGCCGTCATGCAACGTGCCACATGTCCCAAAACTGCGCTCCTTGGGCGTTGGAATGACCAACCCGCAGGCACTGGCTACGTCGGTATCCAAAACAACGTCGCCATGGTGCATGCGCTTGAAATCCTGCCGCATCAGCGTGGGCAAGGTGTTGGCAAATGGATGATGCGCCGCGCCGCTACTTGGGCGCAAGAGCAGGGCGCAAATCATATGTCGGTGATCTGCACACAAGAAAATGAAGCCGCGAACGGGCTTTACACCTCGCTCGGCATGACGCTGGCTGGTACATATCACTACCGCAGCAAAGGATGATGACATGAGCAAACCCACCGCCCTCGATCTACCGATGGTCGACCCGCTTCCCGCACAGACGCAGAAGTATTTTGACATCTGCCAAGACAAACTCGGGATGATCCCCAACGTTTTGCAAGCTCATGCGTTTGATATCGACAAACTCAACGCTTTCACGGGGCTTTACAATGATCTGATGCTCGCAGACAGCAATCTCAGTAAGCTCGAGCGTGAAATGATCGCTGTCGTGACCTCCTCCATCAACAAATGTTTCTATTGCCTGACGGCGCATGGCGCTGCTGTGCGTCAGCTTTCGGGTGATCCGAAACTGGGTGAGATGCTGGTTATGAACTGGCGTGTCGCGGATCTGGATGACCGCCAACGTGCGATGCTTTTGTTCGCGGAACATGTGACCAAAGAAAGCCACTCAATCGAAGAATCCGATCGCCAAGCGTTGCGCGACGTGGGCTTCACGGACCGCGATATCTGGGACATCGCTAATGTGTGCGCGTTCTATAATATGTCCAATCGCGTAGCTTCTGCGACGGATATGCGCCCCAACGATGAATACCACGCGCAGCATAGATGAGCATGTTACGCCCCTTCTTTTTTGTGATCTTGGGCTTGTTGCCCAGCTTGGCAAGCGCGGTTGAATTGACCCTGCCCGGTTCCGCACGTCAAACGGCGGGGCAGAATTTGGGCGTCGATAGCTATGCTCTGCCGATTGCCAAGTTCGATGGCACAGACATCCCGTCGCGTATTTTCGAGGGTTTCGTGACGCGTCAAGTATGGCGCATCGAAGGGGGCGGGGTGACGCCGCTGCAACTTTTGCTGCCGCTCAGGGACGAGTTGAAAGAGAACGGCTACACGTTGATCTTTGAATGCGCAGCCCGTGCGTGTGGTGGCTTTGATTTCCGCTTTGGCACCGATGTGATCGACGCGCCGGACATGTATGTGGCGCTCGATGACTACCGGTTTGTATCCGCGATCAAGGGCGAGGCGGATGCGCCTAAGGCGGCGTTATCCTTGCTTATTTCTCGTAGCGCGGCCTCTGCCTATATCCAGATTATCCAAATCTCCGTGGACGATGCCGCCGATATCAGCGTGTTTAAAGGAAGCGAGATCATCGCAAGCACCACAGGCAGCGGACAAGCCGTCACTACGAAGGGTGCCGCAGCCACATTGGACGTATCAGGGCGTGTGATCCTGAGCGATCTCATGTTTCAAACAGGCTCCTCTAACTTAGGGGAAGGGTCCTTCAAATCACTGCAAAACCTTGCGGATTACCTCAGATCGAACAGCACCCGCAAGGTCGCTTTGGTGGGTCACACAGATGCAGAAGGCAGCCTTGAGGGCAATATCGCCCTCTCCAAACGCCGCGCTTCGTCCGTGCGGAAGCGATTGATCGAAGCCTATGGCGTACCCACAGATCAGCTCTCTGCAGATGGGGTTGGATTCCTGTCGCCTGTGGCAAGCAATCTAAGCGCAGCGGGGCGCACTGCCAATCGGCGGGTTGAAGCGGTCCTGATTTCGACCCAGTGACGCAAGAATAACGAAAGCGAATTGAACATGCCTGATCCTTCTGCGCACCCTGGCGAGCCGCATTACGTTACGCGCAGCAATTGGTTGCGTGCGGCGGTGCTTGGGGCGAACGATGGCATCGTGTCGGTGTCCTCCCTGATTGTCGGCGTTGCAGCAGCAGATGCCAGCCAGAGCGCGGTGATTATCGCGGGTGTTGCAGGCCTGTCCGCGGGGGCGATGTCGATGGCGGCGGGTGAATATGTCTCTGTTTCTTCGCAATCCGATATTGAGCGCGTAGATATCGAACGCGAAGCCTGTGCTTTAAAGGATTTCCCCAAAGAAGAGCTCGCAGAACTCGCGGAGATCTATGTGAAGCGCGGCCTAAGCGCAGAGAATGCGCAGATCGTCGCCAAGGAACTTACTGAGCATGATGCCTTAGGCGCGCATGTGCGCGATGAGTTGGGCATCACGGAAGATCAATCCGCAAACCCTATGCAAGCGGCGTTCACATCTGGCGTCACGTTCAGCATCGCCGCCGCGATCCCGCTTATGGCTGCATGGTTGGCTCCCGCAACGTCAATCATTCATGTTGTGCTCTTTGTGACTGTGCTTGCCCTTGCCGCACTTGGTGCATTGGGGGCCAAAGCAGGCGCCGCGCCATTGTTGCGTCCTACACTCAGGGTTGTTGGCTGGGGCGTCTTCGCGATGGTTGTGACCTCAGGCATTGGCTGGCTGTTCGGGGTCAGCTTTTAAGCGCGCGGGCTGTCAGGCTTTCCTTAACCGTGAAATCCTAAATTCCAACCCGAGCTCATGAATGGTACTTTTCTACGATCCCGCCTTGTTTGACATAACAGTAACCACTCTGGTTCAAGGCGCATTTGCAAGACTGTAACAGCATTTCCTCTGTGAGATGTGTGATCATTTGAGATACCTTCAATGGCAGGCCTGCCACACCGTTATTTTGATACACCTAAGTGTAGGTCGATCGCACTCCCGAAGCGCAGCTTTGGTGGGGGTATTGGCGTTGCTTCATGCAACCAACACCTCTGCATGGGTGGAAAGAACCTTGCCTTCGAATTTGCGCAAACTGGGACGTGCCGCTTTTATACCGCTGAGATTGCGAGCTGCGACAATGCGCTTGAGACTTGAGCGCAGTGGTGCCTCAAATTTGATGGCCAGGCTGAGAGCTTTCGTTAAGCAGGCCATCACCTGTGACGATTTCGTGGCGATCAAACAATAGATGAAAATATGTGACGGTGCACGGGCCAGTGCGTTGGCGATTGTGCGTTCATTGATCAGGTCACGTGCTTGCACGAAGACCTCGTCAGACCCGAAAAGCAGTGCAGTGTCAGGGTTGGTGATCAACACCCGATGCAACGGCGAAACAGAGGTGGCGCTGTGTGCTCCCAGAGCACTTTCGTCAAAATCGATTGGGGCGTCTTTGCCTTGAACCTGCTGACGACATCTCCGAATGACACGGGTTGACCATTGATTTGGGTGATCATCAGATCCATGCTGCTCATACTGGAATCGTTTGACAAAAGATCAAAGTCACCACTTTGTCCGAGCTTCAAAGAGGCCGTGTTATCGCCCGCGATCAACACTGTTTGAACTGATCCGCCCGCAATGAGCAGGTTGCTGTCTAGATCACTGTCACTGCTGGTTCCATGATCTGTGCCTGTTCCTTCAGCCGCGTTTACGTCGCCACTGCAGTTCGTGACGGCGGTCGCATTTGCCGTTGATAGAATGACACCCGTTGCAGCAGGTGTGATATCGGGCGCGCTTGCATCACCTCCGGTATAGGTTCCAGAGGCAGCCGCAACACCCGCGTAAGTCGCGGAGATGATTGTAATACCATTGCCAAACATGGAGATAGCCATGTCATTGGCAGTCGCATCAATGGGTAAAGCGGGCATATGTAGCACATCTTTAGAAACGGTGGAGTGTCACAGGAGCTACCAAAATTTTTAAAACTATACTCGGAGTCATCGAGGGTCCGAATTTTGATGAGTTGACGTCTATAGCGTGAACGATTCAGGTAGAGGCGTGATACGCGCCGACTTTCTTTCCCGTTCAGAGCGACGTGAGCTTCTCTCCCGCGATCGCGGCCATCGAAAGGACTAAGGCATTGCGCGTCGTGCGAATACGATCCTTCTGCTGGACGATGATACCATCCGCGGCTGGTACAAGACCTACCGAGAGGGCGGCTGGGACGCGCTTTCGACCGACGGCTGGAAGGGCGGTCAGTCCTGCATGATGGCGGCTCAAGAGACAGAGCTTTGCGCTTGGTTGGACGAACGCTTCTGTCGATTGACGGTCGAGATCAGGGCGCATATCGCGGCACAGTATGGCGTAGGCTACTCCCTCTCGTGCTGCATCAAGCTCCTTTCCCGACTGGGCTACGAGTATCGAAAGCCGAAAGGGCTGCCGCGCGTCACAAGTGCCGAGAACCAGGCCGAATTCATCGCCATGTACGAGCAGCTTCTGAGCGTGTTGAGCGCCGATGAAGCCGTGTATTTGGCCAATGCCGTGCATCCCGAATACCAGACAAAGCCCAGTTATGGCTGGGTCAAGGCGGGATCAAACCCTGCCGCGATAACCACCGCAGGGCGCGGGTGCGTAAATATCCATGGTGTGCTCAACCTTGAGACCTTCGACGCGCCCTTTGTCGAACAGACCACCGTAGACCGGGTCAGTGCCGCGCAGCTTCTTGCCAAGATCGAGGCGCGCAATCCCGACAAACGTCTCATCCGCGTGATCTGGGACAACGCTGCTTACCACAAAGGGCCTGATGTCAGGACGTTCCTCGCTAGGCCGGAGAGCCGCATCCATCTGATCCAACTGCCGCCTTATTGCCCGCACCTGAACCCTATCGAACGATTGTGGGTCACGCACCAATGCGCCACCCACAATCTCTACTACCCCACGCAAAAGCAGTTCGCAAATGCGAGCCTCAAGTTCTTTCGGGAGACCATCCCGAACGAGTGGAAGATCTTCCGAAGCCAAGTATCAGACAACTTTAGGATCATCACTCAAGAGAAATTTCGGGTTCTGACTGGGCAAGACATACGGCACCAATATTGTTCTGAGGATCAACAGAGGTTTTCAGTCTAGAGCGATTCGTCCTGGCGTGTGAATCACGGCTTACTTCTATAATCCAATTATATCAATTGGTTATCGAATGCGTAGCGAGTTACCGTAATTTGGAACCGCTCTATTGACCCCAAAAGGCATCTTCAGCTGGTTGATCAGCAGAGTATAGCCAAGATTCCGTAATTTTACCGCCCTCAATGGTGAAAATATCAACTCCTAACATCGACATCTCCGACCCATCGCGCTGACCCGAGAACGTTAAAACCGCCGCAACTCTTGACCCGTTGGCCATGATAGACTGGACACTATCAATTTTAAATGTTCCGGCGGATTCCTCCATCATGCCCCCAATCGTCCCAAATACTGCTGATGCACCTTGGTGCGTTCCTGAGAGCTTGTTGCTGCCTGGTTGATGCCAAATAATATCCTCAGAGACCAATGCCCCAGAGTTTGAAGATCGCCTGTTTGTATTGCTTTGAAATAGCTATCAATAATCGCAATATTTTTGGTTTCAGTTGTGGTCATGATGAGGTCCTTTCGAATCATGTTGAGTTTCCGATGTGCTGTAAGTATCATTTACGCACCAGGTATCAATTAGGCACTAAAAAGGAATGTAGTATGCTTCCAGTAACCTCACTGACAGCACAAGACGGCAAACTCTGTCCAATTCGCAATGTCCTAGCCAAGGTGACAGGCAAATGGCAGACGCTGATCGTCTTAGCTCTGGAGGATGGAGCACTGCGATTTGGGGAGCTGAAACGAACTATCGGCGACATTACTCAACGAGTGCTGACAGAAAATTTGCGCTCATTGGAACGTGACGGTTATCTGACCCGAACCGTTGACCCTGGCCCACCCGTCGCTGTGAGTTACGCGCTGACGCCCCTTGGGCGTGAGCTGTTAAACGCAAGCAAGCATATGGTGAACTTTGCTTTAGAGAGCTTTCCCAAGGTAATGGCTGCCCGCGATGCCTACGACAGCTAGGCGTATGGTATTTTCGGGTTTTGGCGTCCTATGAGTATAAGTTACATATTTTGTTAAATTTTTAGTGGTGTCTTAGCGCACCAGCATCTTCAGACCTTGCGTTACGTCAGAGCGCACAGCAAGCCGCAAACCCGGCTCATCGCCCGCCTTCAATGCCGCAACAATCAAGCGGTGGAAATGCGGTAGTTCTTTGCGACGCAAACGCCCGTAGAGCGCGCGCATCGTGGGGCCAAGTTGTAGCCAAACTTGTTCAGCCATCGCGAGCATCGCAGGGGCCTGCGCGCGCAGATATAACGTGCGGTGAAATTCCAGATTGGTGCGAATGTAGCCCACCGCATCTTGGCGCGCGATTTGGTCTGCAATGGAGGTGTTGATCATCTGCAAGCGCTCGATCAAAGCCATATGCGCGCGGGGCAGGGCGCGGCTGGCCAGCTCCACTTCGATCAACGCGCGCAGGGCGGCAAGCTCTTCTATGCGCTCACCGCTAAGTTCAGGGGTCGAGACGCGACCGGAACTTGTCATTGACAACGCTCCTTCGGCCACCAGCCGTCGCGCTGCTTCGCGCGCAGGGGTCATGGAGACTTCGAACTCCTCACCAATGCCGCGCAGGGTCATCGCTTGGCCTGGGGCAATATCGCCATACATGATACGCGAGCGCAGAGTGCGGTAAACGCGATCATGTGCGGCTGCGGGAATTTCTGAGGGGCGTGGATTTATCAGCATGCATACTTTGTGATCACAAAGCGGGTTTAGGTCAAGGGATCAGAAACTGACACTATTGCGATCAACGTTTGCTTAACCCCCAAACGATCTTTGACCATGCTAGCTCATGTATGAAATATGCAATGAAACCGATGATCGTGCCTGCAATTGCAATGCCGCCACTGGCGGCAATAGAGCCTGTGAAAAAGAAGCCAATCAACATCATCGTAAAGAAACCAGAGACTTGCCAGGTGACGGCCTTTGTAAGAAGTCTGATGTTGCTGTCCATAAAATGATCCTGCTTTGAAGGTTTTGTTTCCAGTGAGATATCTTGGAAAGAAACCTGTGGACATTAGGAGAATGCACTGCATAAATTCCACTATGCAGACAAAACTTAACAAAGCGGACTGAAGTGGACAAACGACAACGCGCAAATCTGTTTCGTGAACGCCTCATGGAAGCTATGTCTGTTAAGGGCGTCACAAAAAGTGGGCTGTCCAGAGCCGCGCATGTGGATCGTTCGACAATCGGACAACTGCTTAAAAGCGATCAACCGCGCCTGCCAAACGCGCAATTGGCGGCGGATGCGGCAAAGGCGTTGGGTGTGAGTACGGATTGGTTGCTTGGCCTCACAAATCGACCCGAAACACCGGGTGATATCGTGGCGGCTGCGTTGTCACTTAGTCCAGCGGAACGCACCTCAGCGGATGAACAATTACTGGAGTGGCATCACGAGGCCGCTGGATACAAAGTGCGTCATGTCCCTGCGACTTTGCCGGATATTTTGAAGACCAAACGCATGCTTAATTGGGAATACGCTGCTGTTCGTGAACGTCGTTTGCCAGAGGCTTACAGCGCGATGCAGGATCAACTGGAATGGCTTTCGTCAGGTGTGTCCGATTATGAAATCGCATTGCCCATTCACGAGATCGAGGCTTGCGCGGCGGGCACATCTTATTACAAGGATGCTGGAAAGGATGTCCGAGAGGAGCAGCTGCATTTCATCGCTGATCAATGTGAGCAGATGTTTCCAAGACTGCGCATTTTCTTGTTTGACGCCCACTGAGCCTCCCCCTTTGAAGTGGTCCGCCCCTATAGTTAGGAAAGCGGAGGACCTGAGATGGCCATTAAGAGACCAAAGCCCGAAGAGATTGTCGTGAAGTTACGGCAGGTTGAAGTTCTGATGGGGCAAGGCATGCCTCGGATTGACGCAATCAGACAGATCAGTGTGACTGAACAAACCTATTATCGCTGGAAGAAGAAGTATGGCGGAATGGGCACGGAACAACTCAAGGAATTAAAGCGCCTTCAGAAAGAGAACGAACGTCTTCGGCGTGCAGTTTCCGACCTGACGCTGGATAAGTTGATCTTAAGGGAGGCCGCATCGGGAAACTTCTAAGCCCCTCGCGCAGGCGTGCCTGCATCAATCACGTTCGTAGTCAGTTCAAAGTTTCTGAGCGTCGTGTCTGCCGTGTATTAGGCCAACACCGATCCACGCAGCGGCGGTTGCCACAAGGGCGTGCTGACGAAGAACGCTTGGTTGCGGACATGATCGAGTTCACACGCCAGTACGGCCGATATGGCTATCGTCGGGTTGCAGCCCTGCTGAGAGACGCGGGTTGGCAGGTTAATGACAAGCGTGTCGAACGCCTATGGCGACGTGAGGGGCTTAAAGTGCCAATGAAGCAACCAAAGAAAGGACGGCTCTGGCTGAATGACGGATCATGTGTCCGTTTACGTCCCGAGTATCGTAATCACGTCTGGTCGTATGACTTCGTGCATCACCGGACAGATGATGGCAGGGCGTTTCGGACGCTTAACATCTTGGACGAGCATAGCCGAGAATGTCTGGCGATCCGAGTGAAACGAAAGCTGAACTCGACGGAGGTCATCGACGCTCTTACGGACCTGTTCATCTTGCGAGGTTTCCCTGCCTACATCCGTTCAGACAACGGCCCTGAGTTCATTGCTGAGGCCGTCAGAGATTGGATCAAAGCCGTGGGAGCCAAGACGGCTTATATAGAACCTGGATCACCCTGGGAGAACGGATACTGCGAAAGCTTCAACGGGAGAATGCGAGACGAGTTGCTGAACGGTGAAATCTTCTACTCGCTCCGAGAAGCCCAAATCATCATTGAAAGATGGAGGAACCATTACAACACCAAGCGACCACACAGTGCATTGGGCTACCGCCCGCCCGCGCCAGAGGCCATCATCCCGATGGACCAAAGGCCAATCATGCACTAACTTTCAAATTGGACCACTCAAGTGGGGCTGCTCAAAATGACCTGTTGAAAGAATAATGCCTGTGTCCGCAGGAGAGCGATCACCCAGCGTCATATCGCCACTGGAGTAGGTTCCAGGTTGAACGCCAGCACCCGAGATGTTGGCTGTTCCTGCAGAAATGGTAACACTATTACCAAAGATCGTTTGCATCAGCGTTGTTGCGTCCGCTGTATTCACAATCGATAAATCAGATTCGATAGGCATGGTCGTATTCTTTGGTCTTAGGAAAGCGGCTTTTGCCTAATGTTTTTGCCGATTTATTTTGGCATCAACCAGAGTTCAGGCGGATCCTGAAAATTGGTGGCATGTCTAAAACAAACCAACAGGTTACACACGGCAAAGAAACATTCCTCATCTCGAAGACCGAGACAATTTGACGGTCTGTATCGGTTAGCTGTGTATACAAGGTGTGGTGGAATAAGCCAAAATAGGGAACATTACACGTAAGTCGCTTTAATGAAGTCTAATTTGGGGTGCGTTGAAAAATTTTCATAGGCATCTGAAAAACATCATGGTGCGTGGAGCAACACCCTGTGCTGCCCGGGACTTAGCTTGTGCCGCGAAAATGCTAGGTCTTTTGAGACTTCGGCCAAGTGACAGCGGGTAGAAGTGTCCCGACGCAATCACCAAACCCGATGTTAAAACCGTCGCCACGCGCGGTGCCGCGCAGGGTCATGGTGTCGCCATCTTCAAGGAAACCGCGCGTTTCGCCTGTGTCCAGCGTGAACGGTTCGCGGCCTGCCCAACTTAGTTCCATGAGCGAGCCGTATTCAGAGCGATCCGCACCAGAGATCGTGCCAGAACCCAGCAAATCTCCCGCTGTCATCGCACAACCGCTGCTCGCATGATGGGCCAATTGCTCGGCAGCTGAGTAATACATGCAATTGTAATTGGTCTTCGCAATAGAGCTGGCCTTAGCCGCGCCTTCGGGCTGCATCAGCACCTCTAGTTCGATATCATAAAGGCCATCTTTGGTGCCATTGAGATAAGGCAAAAGCGTGAAGTCACGCGCGGGCGTTGGTGCGCGGAACGCTTCGAGTGCGGTAGCCGTCACGATCCAAGGGCTAATGGTCGTGCCAAAGGCTTTGCCCTGAAACGGACCAAGCGGTTGGTATTCCCAGCCTTGGATGTCACGCGCGGACCAATCGTTTAAAAGCACATAGCCGAAGATCATTTCATCGGCCTGATCCACGGTGATTGGTTGGCCAAGATCGCTGCCCTTGCCAACAATCGCACCCATTTCAAGTTCGATATCAAGGCGTTTGGAGGGGCCAAAACTCGGCATCTCCGCATCGGGTGCTTTGGTCTGGCCATTGGGGCGGTGGATGCCCGTGCCTGACACAACAATGGAGGACGAACGCCCATTGTAGCCTATCGGGATATTGAGCCAGTTTGCAGGCAAGCTGGCCGCGCCGCGCAAGATCGCACCCATGTTTTGCGCATGTTGACGGCTTGCGAAAAAGTCGGTGTATTCGGCCACAAGGAAAGGCATGTGCAGATCGACATGTGCGCGAGGCACAAGCATGTCTTTTGCAATCACCTCGTCCTTGGATCCTTTTGCAAGGATCTCGGTAAGACGCGCGCGCAGGGTAGTCCATGTGTCGTGGCCCGCTTCCATGACCTCATTCCAGAAGGGCACATCGAAAATCGGATCGGCGCCCAGATCGATTAGTCCTGCCTCTTCGGCTGCACGGCAATCAAGGATCATATCACCAATCGCGACACCGCACCTTGGCTCCAGACCGTCTGTCGAGAAAACGCCATAAGGCAGGTTGTTCAACGGGAAATCGGTCTCGGCCGAGTTGGCCGAGGCCACCCAAGAAAATTGCAGTGTCATAGGTCGTCCTTTGGTCGCCCTGTGTGACATCACACGAGGGTCACAGTGGTGTTGCTTTACTTCTTGCCGGATGAGCCGTCGAATTTCTTTTCGATATCATGCCAGCAATCGATGTAGTCATCTTGAAGCGGCGCTTCGTTCGCGGCGAAGGGCGTCAGGTGTTGCGGGAAGCGGGTCTCGAACATGAACGACATGGTGTTGTCCAGCTTATGCGGTTTGAGATCCGCATTGGACGCGCCTTCAAAGGCATTTTTGTCTGGTCCATGCGGAATCATCATGTTGTGCAGGCTCATCCCGCCGGGGATGAAGCCTTTGGGCTTCGCATCATATTGACCGTATATATTGCCCATCAATTCGGACATGATGTTTTTGTGATACCAAGGTGGGCGGAACGTATCCTCTGCCACCATCCAGCGTTCGCGAAACAGCACGAAATCAATATTTGCGGTGCCTTCTTGACCAGAGGGCGCGCTCAAGACCGTGTAAATCGACGGATCAGGATGATCAAAGAGGATTGCACCAACGGGGCAATAGTTCTTGAGATCGTATTTGTAGGGCGCATAGTTGCCGTGCCACGCAACCACATCCAAAGGCGAATGACCGATCTTGGTTTCATGAAACTGGCCGCACCATTTGATGGTCACGGTTGAAGGGGCATCGCGGTCCTCGAACGCGGCGACTGGCGCTTTGAAATCTCGACGGTTTGCCAAGCAATTCGCGCCAATCGGACCACGACCCGGTAGGTCGAATTTCTGACCATAGTTTTCGCAAACAAACCCACGCGCAGGCCCGTCGAGCACTTCAACACGATAAAGGAGGCCACGTGGAATGATCGCGATCTCTTGTGGCGCAACGTCAAGCACGCCGAGTTCCGTACAAAATCGCAGATGGCCTTCTTGCGGTACGATCAACAATTCTGAATCAGCGGAAAAGAAGTATGCGTCTTTCATGCTCTCGGTGACCAGATAGATATGGCTCGCCATGCCGACCTGCGTGTTCACATCGCCCGCAGTCGTCATGGTGCGCATACCTGTGAGCCACGTCGAACTCCGCTCTGAATGTGGCACAGGATCCCAGCGATATTGCCCTAGGCTGATAACGTCAGGATCAATATATGGCGCGGATTTCCAGTATGGCAGATCGATCTTGGTGTAGCGATGGGAGTGTTTGACAGACGGGCGAATACGGTAGCACCATGTTCGCTCATTCTGATGGCTTGGGGCGGTGAAAGCGGTGCCGCTTAGCTGCTCGCCGTAAAGACCGTAATTGCATTTTTGCGGGCTGTTCATGCCTTGGGGCAAAGCGCCGGGCAGGGCTTCGGTTTCAAAGTCATTTCCAAAGCCCGGCATGTATCCGGGGGTCGTGCCCATGGGTGTTTGCGCCGAAGTCAGTGTAGAGGGTTTGATTTTCGTACTCATGGCCGACACCTCGCGTTGCGTCACTCAGATTTATATAACCGCGATAGCATATTGTGGTTGAGCCGCCTAGCTAGGCTTAGAAGTCGATGGTCACATCCGGCAAGTTCAGCGATTTCATCAGGTCGCGCAATTCCTGACGCGCTGCGACGTTGGAGATGTTCATCTGTTTGACGCCTACGTCCTTCAGATCCAGCAGAGTCAAACCACGCGGAAACAGCTCGCGAAAGATCACACGTTCATTGAAGCCCGGAGCAACACGAAAGCCGATGCGTTTGGCAAGTTGCCCAATCGCGGCTTCCATCTTTTGTTTGTTCACCATGTTTTGCGCGCCCATCCGATTGCGCAGCACGATCCAATCAATCGGACGCAGCTTCGCTTGCGAACGTAATTGGCGCGCATTCCAAACCATTTCGGAATAGACCGACGGGCCTTTGATCTTAACACCGTCCGTGTCCGTATGGGCTAGCAGGTCGAAATCAACAAAACTGTCGTTTAAAGGCGTGACTAGCGTATCGGCAAGCGAATGCGCGACTTGGCTGAGGCGCGTGTGAGAACCGGGGCAATCGATCACAATGAAATCGCTGTCGGGTTCAAGTGTGGCAACTGCCGCCGACAAGCGGTGGTCATACACGTTCTCGCCTTCGCGCAGGTTATTTTGATCAATCTCGGGCAGCTCGCGGTAGTCGGGGCTGGGCAGGTCGATCCCTTGATCGCTTAGGAACGATCTGCGGTTCGCCACATAGCGCCCAAAGGTTTTCTGGCGCAAATCCAGATCCAATACGCCAACCTTATGGCCCATGCGCACAAGTGCGGTCGCCACATGCATCGAAACGGTGGACTTGCCAGCCCCGCCTTTTTCGTTTCCGACTACGATTATATGCGCCATGCGATGGGTTCCTTGAGCTCTTATGAATAACGGAATTAGAGCAAGTCCCGATCAAGGGGAAGGGGCAGCGCGTGCCATTTTGGAAACCGCAGTTTTGCGGTCACTTAGCCTGTGAGCGGCAAACGGGTGATTTGCACGAAGTGACCATCCGCGCGTTCGCCAACTAACGTGAGGTGTGCCAGCGCAAAAGATGTGTGCAACAGCGGTGTGAAAACGCGGGTTGCTTTGGCGTGTACCTCTTCGCTTTGTGGGTCTTTGAGTGGTCCTGTCAGTGTCACGTGAAACTGGTAGTCATCCATCACGTAGGGATATCCCCATCGATGAAGATTTGCGATTTGCGCGTCGCTGAGACGGGATTTCATCCGGCGTGCAATGGCGTCATTGGTGAGTGGCGCGCGCAAAACATCCATGTTGCGCACAACGGTGCTCGCGAGGGACTTGAGCGCTGTGTCATCGCCCTTGATTGTCAGGGCAAGAAAACGACCAATAGATTTGAGCTGTAACGCGCCTGGCGTGACGGGGCTTACCGTTGCGCAAAGTGTGTTGAAAGCGTGTTGCAGGTCCGCTTCGGTCTTGCCATCGGCCAAATGGAAGGGCGCTTTCACAGTGGCGTGAAACCCATATTTGCAAGGGCGTTTTGTATAGTCTTCAGCCGCATGTGCGCGCGCTCGCGCGATGTCCCAGCCGAGCCATTTCGCGCCCGTTTCTCCAATGGCCTCATCGAAGGTGTAATAGATCCCGTAACGCTCAAACATCGCGTGCCTTTCGCGTCGCAAGATATACGCCAAGGGATGCGACTGCCAAGCCGAGCCATGCGATGGGTGGCATCACTTCGCCCAGCAAAAACCATGCAATCAGGGCGGCAAGGGGCGGCACCATGAAGAAGAGTGCTGACACGCGGCTCACATCGCCCGCGCGGATCATTGCGAGCAGTAGGCCCACAGCGATGAGCGAGTTGCCGATCACAAGGTAGGCGAGCGCTGCGATAAAGGCACCGCTCCACTCCACTTCGAAGCTGTCTTGTAGCGCGAGCGCGGGGAGGATGCCGATGAATCCTGCGGTGTAGCCGATGAGGTTAGATGTGACGGGATGATGGTTTAGGCCAAAGCGTTTCTCCCAAAGCGATCCGCTGGTGATTCCAAGAAGTGCGATGGCGGCGCAGCTTAACCCGAAGAGCGCGGGTGGCTCGATATCTGTGCGCGATCCGATCACTAAAAGGGTGCCGCACAGACCCAGTGCAAGTCCGATCCAACTGCGTCGCCCGATAACCTCGGCGCTCCAGATTGGGGCTATAAGGGCGACAAGGATGGGTTGAAACGACATCAAAAGCGCGCCTGTGCCAGCGCCTACACCCGAGTCGAATGCGAAGTAGTTCATCCCGAAATACACCGCTTGGATCAGGAAGCCGACCAAAGCCAAATGCGCCCATTCGGTTCGGGTTTTTGGCAAGGGTGGTCTGATGATCGCGAAAAGCAGGGCCATGATTATGATTACACAGCCGAAACGCAGCGCGAGCAGCGTCATGGGGTCTGTGTAGAGCAGGCCGATTTTGGCGACGGAATATCCCGTGGACCAAAGTGCGAGGAATATGAACGGCGCAAGGATGAGCCAGAGAGGGCGGGGTGTCATTAGACAGATATTGCTTTAGCGAACAGAGGGCGTTGGTCCAAGTCGTGCGCTTATTGCGGCGCTGTGTCTAGCTGTTAGATTTTTTGGCCAGTCGTTCGGGGTGTCCAATACGCACGTCTAATTAGGTTTCGCGTCAATGTCGGGTATGCGGGACGAAGTCCCCGTTGAGCAGGTTCCACTGCTAGGCTATGCTTATTCAATGTGCAAGCCAATCTTGAGAATATTGAAGGGACCTTCTCCAACCCAAGAAGGCACATCTCAGGCCGTCACGGCAGGGCTGAGTTCAGTCTTTTCCGCTGCCAGTAACGCGGCAGATTTATTCCCACATGACATCGAAGGTCTTCTTCAAGTACTGCATTTCCGCAACCAAATAGCTAAGGCTGCAAGCCGACGAAGTCGTTGGTTCGGCGGCCGAATTTTTTACCAAGTTTTCAGGCGAGGACTCTGATTACATTCCAATATCAGGAACTCATCTTCGGCAAACTCTTTCCATTGTAAATATCGACATACCGGATTTTATTGTTGCTTCTGGTAAGTATTTACTGCGTCTGGATATCTCAGAAGAAGCTGCCAAAGCTCTTTCGGAAAAGCGCGGCTTGTGACAATGCCAACTCAGCAACAACACATCGGTTGGTTTGGGCTCCAACCCGTCATTTGTTACAGCTCGAATATGATTCAAACCACCTTTAGCAATCGCTCAAAACGTAAACCGCCGCCCCAAAATAGGAGCGGCGTTAAATTGGAAAGTGCCCTGTGTGCTGCAGCACGCAGGGCCACCGAAACTTCGGAAGTAACCTAAGTTTAGAAGCCCAAACCTTCGTACTTTTTCTTGAACTTGGAGACACGGCCGCCAGCATCCATCAAGCGTGTGCCGCCACCAGTCCACGCAGGGTGCGCCGACGGGTCGATGTCGAGCGCGAGCTGGTCGCCCTCTTTGCCATATGTGGATTTCATCTGGTGGATCGTACCATCGGTCATCTTCACGTTGATGATGTGGTAGTCTGGGTGAATATCGTTTTTCATCAGTGCGCTCCTTAGCCTTTGAGTGGCTTGTAGTTTGTATCTTCTGCGATACGTGCGGATTTACCGCGGCGTGAGCGCAGATAGTACAGCTTGGCGCGGCGAACACGGCCACGGCGCACAACTGTGATGCTGTCAACGTTGGTGGAGTGCAATGGGAACACACGTTCCACGCCTTCACCGAATGAGATTTTGCGAACTGTGAAAGAACCCGCGATGCCTTTGCCGTTTTTGCGGCCAATGCACACGCCTTCGTAGTTCTGAACACGAGAGCGCGTGCCCTCGGTTACTTTGTAGCCAACGCGAATGGTGTCGCCAGCTTTGAAATCGGGAATGTCTTTCCCGAGTGCGGAGACCTGTTCGGCCTCCAATTGTGCGATAAGATTCATGTCCTATCTCCTATGTATGCTCGCGGTTGTTCCGCAAAGGTTTATGCGTCCTCAGAGCTCTTGGTCTTCATCCGGGTCCCTGTTGTGCGCTGCACACCAAGCCCGCCAGAGGTCAGGTCGACGTTCTTTTGTTAGCCTTTCGGCCATAGCCTGCCGCCAGTTAGATATCTTCGCGTGATGGCCGGACTGAAGTATTTCCGGTATCGCACGATCCTTCCAGACCGCAGGTTTCGTATACTGAGGATGCTCTAGGAGACCATGCGAGAACGATTCGTCCTGCGTGGAATCATAGTTCCCAATCACGCGCGGTATAAGCCGCACTGTCGCATCAATCAAGGCCTGCGCCGCAATCTCGCCGCCTGTGAGGATAAAGTCACCAAGGCTGACCTCTTCGATGTCGTATTCCTCGATCACACGCTCATCGACCCCCTCAAAACGCCCACATAACAAGGTGATCCCATCGCAAGCCGCAAAGCGCTGCGCCATTTTTTGATCAAGGTGCTTGCCGCGCGGGGACAAATAGACGCGCGGCCAATTCCCCCGCTCAGATTCTGCCGCCTTATCAAGCGCTTTGCCCAGCACGTCCGCCCGCAAAACCATCCCCGCGCCGCCGCCTGCTGGCGTGTCATCCACGTTGCGATGTTTGGTTTCCCCGAAAGGGCGCAGATCAATCGTTTCCATCTGCCACAGCCCTTCTTGCAAGGCTTTGCCTGTGAGGGATGCACCAAGAACGCCGGGGAAAGCATCAGGAAACAAGGTGATAATCTGCGCGCGCCACACGCCTGCAAGTTCCGGTGTCGGCGTCATCAACTCGCGCGGCTTAAAGGTCGGACGGATCGCTTTTCGACCATGAGAGCGGGGAGCATCAGTCATATCAAAGTACCTTTAACCTCAGTTGCCCAAGCAGATCAGCGGCTTGGCGTTTGGAGATGATCGCGCCTTTGAAACGACGTGCGTCGCTCATTTGAAGGCCGCCAAGGTCGGAATTGCGCAGGTCCGCGCCTTGGAAATTAGCCTCACTTACATTGCTTTCGCGTAGGGAGCATTCGTCGAAAAGTGCGTTGCGAAAATCGCCACATGTGAGGTCGGCTTGATCGAAATTCACCGCCGTGAGGGTCGCATCTCGGAGGGTGATTTTTTGCATTTGGGAAAGGCCAAGATTGCACTTTTTGAACGCCAGCTCATTTGTCGTGGTGTCAGTAAAATCTACGCCGAGCATTTTGCAGCCCTCAAACGCCACATCTGCGAATTGGCTGTGCTTGAAGCTGGTGTTGCTCAGGTCATCGTCCTTAAAGGCAACTTGCGAAAAGCGCGCGAAACGAAAGCTGGCTTCCACACTACGGCATCCCGAGAACACCACATCTTCGAGGATGCAGTGATCGAGATTGGCGTGGCGTAAATCGCATTTTTCAAAGCGCCATTCCGCAAGATCGGCTTCGGCGAAATCAACGCCAATAAACGAACAGTTTTGCAAGTGAACAGGCACACCGTCGCGCAGCAAATCGGCGATATCACCGGTGGTTAACGCCTGCTCTGAAAGGGTCCGCGGATCACTCATTTATTCAAACAGGCCCAATGGAGGATCTGAAATAATGCGACCTGCTTTGAGGTCAACTGTGGGTACAGCGTCCAAAGTAAACGGCAGCAAAACGGCCGTTTTTAGGTTGGGGCCATGTACTTCCAGCAGGTCACCCGCGCCGTGGTTCTGGACATTCTTCACACGGCCAAGCGTGACGCCGCCTGTGTCAACGACCTCAAGCCCTTCGAGGTCGGTGTGGTAATATTCGTCATCGGGCAGATCGGGCAGTTGATTGCGGTGCGCGAACAGTTTTTGACCGCTGAGTGCGTCTGCATCTTCCTTGCTGCTCACGTTAGACAAACGCGCGGAATAGCCGTTTTTCACGGGGCCAAGTAGTGTCAAATTCAAAGTGCGTCCATCGTCTAGACGCAAAGGGTTATAGTCAGCAATATCAGAGGGTTGTGCGCAAAAACTTTTGATGCGCACATCGCCTTTGACACCAAACGCGCCGCCGATGGAGCCGACACAAATCAAATCATCGCTCATTCTGAAACTCCTCTACAAATGCCGCTTTTCATCGCGCCGCCCGCATTGAGACATTTATCAAGCGCGGCGTTACGTTCATAAAAGACACCGATCACGAAGGCGGTGCCGAGTAAGATGGGCAGGCGGATCAAACGAAACATTTACCGCTCCTCAATACGTAAATCAGGGGTGCGCGTTTCCCAACCTGCTTTTTCAAGCTCAGGCGATTGGGACGCTTCAAGAGGGTAGCCAATACAGAGATATGCGACAAGGCTCCATCCGTCGGGGCAGTCAAGGTCGCGTGCTAAGCGGGGTGCGTCGAGGATGGACACCCAGCCCACGCCAAGGCCGCGCGCACGTGCAGACAGCCAGAATTGCATGACAGCGGCAACGACAGAATAACGGCGCATCTCCGGCATAGTGCCCGCGCCAAGACCTTTGCCTTGCTCCGTGCTGTCATCGCAAAAAATCGCCAGTTGCACAGGCGCTTCGCGCATACCTGAGAGCTTGAGATTGGCATAGGTCGCCGCGTCATCGCCGGAATATCCGGCAAGGGCTTGGGTATTCTCGGTTTCAAAGTTGTTCAAAGCTGCGCTGCGGGCCGCCTCGGAGGAGACACGCACAACGCGCCAGGGTTCGCTCAGACCCACAGACGGGGCGAGCGGGATGGATTGCAAACACTCTGCGAGCAGGATTTCATCCACGGGGGTCGTGTGGAAGCGGCGCACATCGCGCCGCCACCGGAACAAAGCGGTGAGGTGATCCCGAAACTCGGTATCGAAATCGGGACCAACCATCGCCTGTGCTTACTCTGCTGCTGCGTCTTCTGCAGGTGCTTCTGCTGGCGTTGCGGCTGCTTCTGCGGCCTCAGCTGCTTTTGCGGCTTTCTCTTCTGCGCGCTCAACAGCTTTCTTGCCCGGTGCACCCTTCTTCGGGTTAGAGCGCTCAACCTTGTCTTTCAGGCCAGCTGCTTCGAGCATGCGGGACACACGGTCTGTTGTTTGTGCGCCTTCACCAAGCCAGTACTGAACGCGCTCAACGTTCATTTTCACGCGCTCTTCGCTGTCTTTTGGAAGAAGTGGGTTATATGTGCCCAACTTTTCGATGTAGCGACCATCGCGTGGCATGCGGCTATCCGCTGCAACGATACGGTAAAATGGACGCTTCTTGGAACCGCCGCGGGCGAGACGAATTTTCATAGCCATGGTGTAGTACTCCTAAGTTTTCTTTTGCGGATCGGTGAGTTCACGGATCCTATGATTGGTGTTGTTTGTGGTGGTGGATCACTTCCTCAATGATGAAATTGAGGAATTTCTTGGCAAATTCAGGATCAAGATCGGCCCTGTTTGCAAGGTCTTCCAGCCGCGCGATTTGCGTGGCCTCGCGTGTGGGATCGCTTGGCGGCAGGTCATGTTCTGCCTTCAGCTTGCCCACAGCTTGTGTGTGTTTGAACCGCTCGCCCAGCGTGTAGACGAGGATCGCATCAAGGCGGTCGATGCTGCTGCGATGCTCTTTGAGCAACTCTGCGGCTTTGATCACTGCGTCTGTCATGTGCCGGCTCCTTGTTTGGGGTGGCGGTAAATATCAACGGCATTGCCAAGCATTTGGCCTTTGCGCTCAAACGTTGCGCCAAGGCGTTTTGTCAGCGCAACAGAACGGGTGTTGCTAGGGTTCAGATAGCTAATCACACCATCCAGATCGAAATGCGCTGCGCCATATGCGCGCGCAGCGAAAGCGGCTTCAAAGGCAATACTTTTGCCCTCATAGCCATCGTGCACGTTCCAACCGAGTTCCGGCTCATCCCAGCCTTCGCGGAAAATAAAGCCACACGCACCGATCATGCGATCATCTGCTTTGTGGTGCAGGTGCCACATGCCATAGCCACGCATCAACCAGTGGCCAAAGTTGCCGGAGATCAAGCGCCAGCAGTTTGGGCGATCCAGTGGACCCCCTACCAGATGCGAACGCTCCGTCGCGTAAAAACTCTCCAGCGCATCGATATCGTTTTCAAGCGGCGCACGTAGGATTAAGCGTTCTGTCTCGATTGTGGGGATGGTCACGGTGAACGTTGTCATGCTGCGACCTCCGAAGTATGAATGTAGGCAAGCATCGTGTCGTCATGCACCGTGCGTTTCGCACCAAGGCGCTCTGCCAAAGCGATAGAGCGTGCGTTGTCTTTGTGAATGTAGCTCGCCAGTTCGGTCAGCATCAGCGTATCAAACGCAAACGCACGCGCCATTTGTGCGGCTTCATGTGCGACTCCAAGACCCTCGTTCGCCTCAGATACGAGGAAGCCGAGTTCGATCTGCGCATCACCCGGCTCAAGTCCAAGGATCACAAAGCCCAATAGTTCTTCGCTGTCCACGTCCACAATCGACCAACCGCCATGGCCATGTAGCATCCAGCCGGAGGCGAGTTGAACAAAGTCCCACCACGCATCTTCGCGGCTCATTGGGCCACCCATGTATTGGCCGCGCTCGTTGCACATAACCTCCGCGTAAAGCGGGAAATCCTCGACAATCGGAGCGCGCAAAAGAAGTGCGTCAGAAACCAGAGTTGGGATTTGAGCTGCCACGTTTGCAGCAACTGCGGAGGGGATGCCTGTGGGGGCTTGTTCATGGCGCAGTGTCATAAAAGCGCCTCCGGTGCAGGATGGCGATAGAGATGGTCGAGCCCCATCTGCACGTTTTCATATTCCCGCTCAAACGTCGCGCCGAGACGCTCAGCAAGCGCGACGGAGCGTGTGTTGCCGGGAACGATGTTTGACGTGAGCGTTGTGAAATTAAGCTCCGCATAGGCCCACGCTCGCACAGCGACTGCTGCCTCATAAGCGATGCCTTTGCCCTCAAACCCCTCGTAGACGACCCAACCGATTTCAGGTTCTGGCCAGCCTTCTGGGTTCCAGATGCCGCAAATACCAGCGGGATTGCCTGTCTCTTTGTCCTCAATCGTGAGGTAGCCGTAACCGTGGATGTACCAATGGCCGATGTTCAACGCGAACCAGCGCCAAGCCTCATCACGTTGCGGAATGTAGCCGAAACCCTCAGAACGCTCTTTATCTGCTGAGAACGCGATGAATGGTTCTGCGTCGGGCATTTCAGGGCCACGCAAGATCAAGCGTTCTGTTTCAAAACGAGGGGCGTTGGTCAAACTCATGCGGCCCTCCGATGACGATATATAACAGTCTCATCTGCTGTTTCGTCGTCCGGAAGAGACCCGACAGGATCGATGACGCCACCAAGACGCTGCGCCAACGCGATGGAGCGCGCGTTCTTTGGATCAATGTAGCTCACGAAGGTCTCAAGCTTGAGCGTCTCTAACGCCCATGCGCGTGCAGCCTTAGCCGCTTCAAACGCAATCCCTTGGCCCTCAAATTTTGGCATAATCAGATAGCCGAGCTCGACCTCAGGAAAATGGCTCGGCTTGTTGATGCCAACTTGGCCCACAAATGCGCCGTCATGGCTTTCAATGCCCCAGCTGCCAAAGCCTTGCAAAGACCAGCTGCCAACTTCGCCAGCGACCCAATACCAGAGTTTTTTACGATCAATTGGACCGCCCATGTAGATCGAACGCTCAGACGCGAACAGCTCGACCAGAGGTGCGAAATCGCTCATCTGGTGGTGCCGTAGCGTGAGCCGCTCGGTGCGTATGGTTGGCGCGCGATCCAAGGTTACTTCTTCTTCCCGAATCCAGATAGGCCAGGGGGCAGACCCATGCCGCCACCTAGGCCACCAAGTCCACCTGGCAGTTTACCACCCATCGCCTTAGCTGCCACTTCCATCGCTTTCGGGTCCATCTTGGAGGGGTCCATGCCTGCGGGCATTCCAGCGCCGCCGCCTTTACCCATCATGCCCTTCATCGCTTGCTTGAGCATCCCGCCTTTGCCCATCTTCTTCATCATGTCGCCCATCTGGCGCTGCATTTTGAGAAGCTTGTTCAGCTCGGACACTTCCATGCCCGCACCTTTGGCGATCCGCTTTTTACGGGACGCCTGCAACAATTGAGGGTTCGCGCGTTCGCGCTTGGTCATCGACTGGATCAGGGCGATCTGCTGCTTGAGAATGCGATCATCAATGCCCGCGCCCTCCATCTGCTTGGCCATTTTTCCCATGCCTGGCATCATTCCCATGATCCCTTCCATGCCGCCCATCTTTTGCATTTGCTCAAGCTGGTTCTTTAGGTCGTTCATGTTGAACTGACCCTTCTGGAAGCGCTTCATCATGCGCTCGGCTTGCTCGGCCTCGATGGTTTCTTGCGCTTTCTCGACCAGCGCAACAATGTCGCCCATGCCAAGGATACGGCCCGCGACGCGCTCAGGCTCGAAGGTCTCAAGCGCGTCCATCTTTTCGCCCATGCCGACGAACTTGATGGGCTTGCCTGTGACCGCGCGCATGGACAGCGCTGCACCACCGCGACCGTCGCCGTCCATACGGGTGAGGACTACGCCAGAGATACCGATCTTGCCGTCGAATTCTTCTGCGACTTCAACCGCGACCTGACCTGTGAGGCCATCGACAACGAGCAGAGTCTCACGCGGGTTCACCGCGTCGCGCACATCTTCAACCTCTTTCATTAAGGTTTCGTCGATTTGCAAACGACCCGCGGTGTCGAGCATGTAGACGTCGTAACCGCCCAATGTCGCCTGTTGCTTGGCGCGCTTGGCGATCTGAACTGCGCTCTCGCCCGCAACGATTGGCAGCGTATCCACGCCAATCTGAGTACCGAGGATCGCAAGCTGTTGTTGCGCCGCAGGGCGGTAAATATCGAGCGAGGCCATAAGCACGCGCTTGCCGTTCTTTTCGCTCAAACGCTTGGCGAGTTTACCTGTCGTTGTCGTCTTACCGCCGCCTTGCAAACCGACCATCAGGATCGGAGCTGGAGCATTATCGATCTTTAGCTCACCCGGCTCACCTTCACCGCGCAGAACGTGCTGAAGTTCGTCGTGAACGATCTTAACAACTTGCTGGCCGGGGGTGATAGACTTGGTAACCGCTTGGCCCGTGGCCTTTTCCTGCACGGCTTTGACGAAATCGCGCGCGACGGGCAGGGACACGTCCGCCTCAAGCAAAGCAACACGCACTTCGCGCAGGGCGGTTTTCACATCCTCATCGGACAAAGCACCTTGCTTGGTCAGACGATCAAAGACACCGCCGAGGCGTTCGGATAGATTTTCAAACATGCCTAAGATCCTTTAGCCGTGTGCAAGTTAAGACCCATGTAGGAAGGCCCAGCGAATGTTCCAAACGAGAAACGCACCAGTGGGCGCGACGCGCTGACTGGTGGCGATCCTCATGCAATTGAGGACCGGAAGGTTTATGCTTCCGGATGTAGATTGGCGTTTAGGCTTTCGGTGGCTTGGAGTCAACAGGTGCGGGTGCTTTGAGCCATGCGTTAATAGCATCTGCGATCCGCTTGAGCGCAGGGCCACTGACGTGGTGTTGTGTGATCGGGTGTTCGCCTTGACGCATACCTTTGTCGAACACCAAAACACTACGTGCTGTGTCGTGCCTGTCCTTTTTCGCGTGGCCTAGATCACCAAGCGCGTGGATGACTTGACTGTGGCCTCGTATGTTACGCGCGAAAGGTGATTGTGTCGCCGTTACGATCAAAGATTACCTGCACACGGCGAACAATGAGATGGATAAGCAAGGCGGAGAACCCTGCAGAGACGCTTAGCACAATGCCTGCTACCCACTCTCCCGCCATCAAAGACCCGACTGTACCCGCACACAACGCAAAGAAAAAGAAGTCAAGCACGGCTGATACCAGAATTGGGCGATCCTCGATGACCAAAGTGGAATATGTGTTGCGCGCAATTTTCATGTGAAGCGTTTGGCGCGCTAGGGTGGGATTGCCAAAGGTGCGCTTGTTGTAATTTCAAACCAAACCAGTGAATATGGCGAGAAACGTGGATTGACGCACAGAAAGGGCTTTGAATGGGCAATTGGGACGAAGTGCGCACCGCCTATCAGGTCGCGCGCATGGGCACGGTTAGCGGGGCTGCGGATATCCTAGGGGTGCACCATGCGACGGTTATTCGCCATGTTGATGCGCTTGAGGCGCGCCTTGGTGTGAAGTTGTTCCAACGTCACGCGCGCGGTTACACTGCCACCGAAGCGGGTGAGGACCTGTGCCGCGTGGCGCAAGCAACAGATGAGCAATTCAGCCAACTCGCGGGGCGCGTAAAAGGCAAGGGTGAAGAGGTTTCGGGCGAGCTGGTTGTGACCTCTCTCAATGGGCTCGCGCCGCTCATGTCACCCACGTTGAGCGCGTTTCAAGAACGCTATCCTGATATCACCGTGCGGTACCTAACGGGTGAACGCCTGTTTCGTCTAGAATACGGCGAGGCACATGTTGCCATTCGGGCTGGGGCTGCGCCTGATCAGCCGGACAATGTGGTGCAGAAATTTGTGAGCCAATCTGTCGGGCTTTATGCGGCGCAAAGCTATGTAGATCGCCACGGCATACCAGCCAGCGAAGCCGATTATGCGCAGCATCGCTTTGTAGGGCACGATCTTGAGACCAACCGTGCACCATTTTTCGTGTGGCTCAACGCTCACGTGCCGCGTGAAAACGTGCTATTCCGATCCACAGATAATCGCGCAATGGAGCTGGCGATCAGTGCTGGTGCAGGTATTGGATTTATGACCGTGAAGGATGCGGAAAGTCATCCTGATATGGTGCAAATTGCTCCGCCGCGACCAGAGTGGTACGCGTCTTTGTGGCTTGTCAGCCATGTAGATTTGCACCGCACCGCCAAAGTACAAGCCTTTTTGAAATTCGTGAAAGAGCAAGCGAAAGACTGGAACGCCGCATGACTGAGGGGCTGCGCGGTCATGGAGCAATGCTCTTGTTTTCGATGCTCGTGGCAGGGTCCTTTTCGCTTGGCGCGTTAGCATCGCCGCTCATCGCACCAGAGCTGGTCACATTTTTGCGGTTCTCGATTGCGGCGTTCATCCTTGGCAGTATTTGCGCGCTGCGTGGCGAGCTGAACGCCGGCGTTTTCACCGCTATGTGGCGCTACGTTTTGTTGGGTGGCGTGTTTGCGACCTATTTCGTTCTAATGTTCGAGGGACTGAAAACCGCAACACCCGTGTCAGCAGCAGCGGTCTTTACGCTGACACCTATCGTCGCCGCCTTCGCGTCCTTCGTGCTTTTGCGTCAAATCACAACGTGGCGCATCGCAGGGGGTTTGAGCATTGGTGCGGTCGGTGCGCTCTGGGTTATTTTCCGCGCGGATTGGTCTGCCTTTATGCTGTTCGAAGTTGGCAAGGGCGAGATCATCTACTTCTGGGGCTGCGTGTGCCATGCGATCTACATCCCGCTCGTGCGTTTGTTGAACCGGGGCGAAAGCGCGATACTTTTCTCGTTCGGAACAACGATTGGCGGTATTCTGGTGCTCTTGGTTTGGAGCTGGCCTGAGATCTGGAAAACCGACTACGCAGCGTTGCCAAACATAGTCTGGCTGACAGTGCTATATGTGTCAGTCTTTGCGACGGCTGCGACGTTTGTGCTCGGGCAGTTCGCTTCTCTGAGATTGCCGGGGGCGAAGGTGATGGCCTACACATATTTGATCCCTTCATGGGTCACTTTGTGGGAAATCGCGCTGGGGCATGACGCACCGCGTGGATTGATTTTGGTGGGTGTCGGCTTGACCGTGCTGGCCTTAGTCGTTTTGCTAAAACATGAAGAAACAGGAGGGCGCGATGGCCGATTATCAAAAGCTGATTGATGAAGAGACATGGGCGTTTATCGAAAAGACGAACGCATGCTACCCTGAAGATACTGCGACCTTTGGGGTCGAGGATCAGCGCCGGGTATACAATGATATGTGCACCGAATTTCGGGTGCCCTATCCCGTTGGCGTCACTGCTTTTGATCACGATTATGGTGGCGTGCGGTGCCGACAGTATACCGGCGGCGGCAGTGATGTTGTTGTGATGTATTACCATGGAGGTGGCTTTGTTGTGGGCGGTTTGGACAGTCACGATGACGTCTGCGCCGAGATCTGTGCGGCCAGCGGTCATGATGTGGTGTCGGTCGATTATCGCATGGCGCCAGAGCACAAACACCCTGCAATGTTCGACGATGCGATAGCCGCGACACGCGCGGTGTTTGCGAAAACGGGTAAACCTTTGGTGCTGTGCGGGGACAGTGCGGGGGGTAATCTTGCAGCCAGCGTGTCGCATATGGCGCGCGGAACAGAGTTGGATATTCGCGGGCAAGTTTTGATATATCCGGGCCTTGGCGGGGATTTTGATAAGGGTTCGTATCTGGAGTTTGCAGACGCCCCGATGCTCACGCGCGATGATATCGTGATCTACCGTGATGTGCGCTTGGCGGGGGAAGAACCTGTGGGCGACCCAAGCTACGCGCCTTTGCATGACAGTTCTTTTGAAGGCTTGCCGCCAACTGTGATCAACACCGCGCAATGTGACCCGCTAAGCGATGATGGCGTGGACTATGAAGCGGCCTTAAAGGCCGCTGGCGTGTCAGTGCACCGTGTCGATGAAGCAGGTTTGGTGCATGGCCATTTGCGTGCGCGGCACATGTCTGCGCGCTCAAGCGCGAGTTTTGAGCGGATCAAAGAAGCGGTGAGTGCATTGGCGGCGGGCCGCTGGCCTTACTAATTCAGAAATGGTTTGGCCGTCATGGTTGACGGAATTGGCACGCCAAGGCGCGACAGGATTGTGGGTGCGAGTTGCAACTGGTGCAATGGCGTATCGGTGCTTGGCCCATTTGCGTCGCCAAAGTAATAGAGCGCGAACTCTTGCTGCAATGGATCGCGCGCGCCGTGATGCCCGCGTGAGTCTTGGCCGTGATCTGCGGTGACGATCACCTCATAGCCCATCTCGCGCCAGCGCGGAATGAAAGGGGCGAGCATTTCGTCCATCACAAAACAGGCATGGTCCATCTCATGGCTTTCGTGCTGAAAGCGATGCCCCATGCTATCGAGCGTGCACGTGTGCAGGATGCCATAATTCAGATTGTTTTTCAGCGCGAGATTGGTGAGCGTCGCGAAGAGATCTAGATCGGACGGCGTCATTTGATTGGCTGCACCGTAGCCCGTCATCGAATGGAAGCGACCATGGTTGATCGTCTCGCTTTCAGGTTCGTCGTATTCAATATCGCGCACGTAATCGAAGGGATGGCGGTTGAAAAACTCTGACCAGAAGGAATGGGTGACCGCGCCTGTTATACCGCCCGCTTTTCTTATTTCAGAGAAGAGGTCAGGTTTATTGATGCGAAACACATTTCCGTTGCCCGTGCAGCCATGTTCCTGCGGGGTCACACCTGTGTGGATAGACGCATAACAGCTTGCAGAGATCGACGGCAACACGCTGGTCATGGTCCATTTTTGCGCCGTTCCTGCGTCGATCCAGCCCTCGAGATTGCCGAACAGACGGGTCCAGTTTCGCAAAGGCACACCATCAAGGATTATGAGGAGTATTTTGCGATCCATAGGAGCCTCTGGCGGAAGTTTATTTGGAAAGATGAAGGGGCGCTAGTTGCCAGCACTTTCCATTTTGCGTGTGGCAATGACGTTTTCGAGCCAGCCGATTTTCATTTCTGGCACAGAGCTTAGCAGCAGGTCGGTGTAGTCATCAAAGGGTGGGCTGAGCACTTCGGATTTGGGGCCGTAGCGCACGACTTTGCCTTGATACATCACCGCGATGCTGTCTGCGATGGCGCGCACTGTGGCGAGGTCGTGGGTGATGAAGAGATAAGCGACGTCTTCGCGTTTTTGCAGATCAAGTAGCAGTTTTAGAATGCCGTCAGCGACCAGTGGATCGAGTGCGGAGGTGACTTCATCACAGATTATTAGCTTGGGCTTCGCTGCCAGCGCGCGGGCGATGCAGACACGTTGTTTTTGACCACCGGAAAGCTCGGCTGGATAGCGGTCGATGAAGCCATCGCCCATCTCGATCTCATCGAGCAATTCGTTGATGCGTTTGCGTTTCTCGGCACCTTTGAGGCCGAAGTAGAACTCTAAGGGCCGGCCAATTATCGTGCCCACGGTCTGACGCGGGTTCATCGCCACATCCGCCATTTGGTAGATCATCTGCAATTCGCGCAGGTCTTCCTTGGTGCGGCTCGGTTGATCGGGGCTAAGCGTGCGGCCTGCGAAATCTGTACTGCCGCCTTTTGGGGGCAGAAGGCCCGTAATCACGCGCGCGAGCGTGGATTTGCCAGAGCCGGATTCACCGACCACAGCAAGGGTTTGGCCGGGAGAGATATCAATGCTGACATCATGCAGCACGTTGAATTTAGTACCCTTGTAGCGCGCGGTTATGTTCTTGGCGCTTAGGATTGGAGCCGTCGGCGTTTTCTCTTCATGATTGATCGAGCGCACGGAGACGAGGGCTTTGGTATACTCTTCCTGCGGGTTGTTGATGATTTGATCGACAGGGCCATATTCGACCATCTCGCCCATTTTCAGAACCATGATATCGTCGCTGACCTGCGCTACCACGGCGAGGTCATGAGTGATATAAAGCGCGGCAACGCCGGTATCGCGGATCGCTTCTTTGATGGCGGCGAGCACGTCGATTTGCGTGGTTACATCAAGCGCTGTGGTCGGTTCATCGAAGACCACCAGATCAGGCTCGGGGCACAGCGCGAGCGCGGTCATGCAACGTTGTAGTTGGCCACCGCTGACCTGATGTGGGTAGCGCGATCCGATGTTGTCAGGATCAGGCAGGCCGAGTTTGGCGAACAAGAGCCGCGCTTTGGCTTCGGCATCTGAACGGGAGAACTTGCCCTGGCTGACGGAGGCCTCAACCACCTGATCCATGATTTTTTTGGCGGGATTGAAACTTGCAGCGGCGGATTGCGCCACATAGGTGACTTCCGCGCCGCGCCGCGCAGTTTGCGCAGATCCGCGATACCGCCTTGCAGGATGTCGCGTCCGTTGACCCAAACTTCACCGCCTGTGAGTTCCACGCCGCCACGCCCATAGCCAAGCGCAGAGAGGCCGATCGTGGATTTGCCCGCGCCGGATTCACCGATCAGGCCAAGGACCTTGCCCTTTTGCAGCTCAAAATCGACGCCATGCACGATCTCGATCTTGTGGGGTTTGGAATCTGGTGGATAAACCGTCGCGCCGATCTTGAGACCGCTTACTTTGAGGAGTGGGTTGCTCATTATCCGCGCCCTCCTTTGAGAGAGGTGGTTCTGTTGAGGATCCAGTCCGCTACAAGGTTCACCGAAATTGCGAGCGTTGCGATGGCGAAGGCTGGCACCAATGCGGCGGGGATGCCGTAGACGATGCCGTCTTTGTTTTCTTTCACGATGCCGCCCCAATCCGCGCCAGGGGGCTGTACGCCGAGACCAAGGAATGACAGCGTCGAGACGAAGAGGACTGCGAAGATGAAACGCAGCCCCATTTCAGCGACCAGTGGGCTAAGTGCGTTGGGTAGGATTTCACGGAAAATGATCCAGCCACGCCCCTCGCCGCGCAGTGTCGCGGCTTCGACGTAGTCCATCACGTTGATGTCCACTGCAACTGCGCGTGAGAGGCGGTAAACGCGTGTTGAATCCAAGAGACCCATGACGAGGATGAGCACTGGGATCGTGACAGGCATGACCGAGAGGACTACGAGCGCGAATATCAAAGTGGGGATCGACATGATCAAATCCACGAAGCGTGAAATGGCTTGATCGACCCATCCGCCCATGACTGCTGCCAAAAGGCCAAGGCAGGATCCGAGCGTGAAACTGAGGATCGTCGCCGCTGTGGCGATGAAGATTGTTGTGCGCCCGCCATAGATCATCCGGCTGAGCAGGTCGCGTCCGATACTATCTGTGCCGAGCCAGTGTTTGGCCGAGGATGGCTCCCACACGTCGCCGACGGCTTCCGCCATGCCGTAGGGTGCGATCCATGGGGCGAAGATGGCGATGAAGAAATAGAGACCTGTGAAGAACAGGCCGATGAGGGCGGATATGGGGATATTCTTGAACATGTCCGTTCCTCCTATTTCGGGTGTCGTAAGCGCGGGTTCGCGAGGATCGACACAATATCAGCGACCATGTTGAGCAGGATGTAAACGGCTGCGAAAACAAGGCCGCAGGCTTGCACAACTGGTACATCGCGCTTGGCCACGTGATCGACTAGATACTGACCCATGCCCGGATAAACGAAGACCACTTCGACCACGACGACACCCACAACAAGGTAGGCGAGGTTTAGCATGACGACGTTCACAATTGGCGCAATTGCGTTAGGGAAAGCATGGCGCGAGATAACTTGGAAGCTGCTGAGACCTTTGAGTTCTGCGGTTTCTATATAGGCGGATTGCATCACGTTCAGAATGGCGGCGCGGGTCATGCGCATCATGTGGGCGAGCACCACGAGGGTCAGCACAGTGACCGGGAGCGCGATAGCTGCGAGCTTTTCACCAAGGCTCATGCTGTCGTTGATCATCGCTACGGATGGGGCCCAGCCAAGTTTGACGCCGATGAAATACATCAACACGTAGCCGATCAGGAATTCGGGGATTGAGATAGATGTGAGCGTGACGGCAGAGATCAATTTATCGGGCCAGCGGTCTTTGTAGCGTACCGCCAGAAGACCAAGGAAGATTGCGAGAGGCACGGAGACAACAGCGGCCCAAAAGGCAAGGAACAAGGTGTTGCCAAGGCGTTTGCCCATGGAGGTTGCGATGTCTTGTCCATTGGTGAGCGCTGTGCCGAGATCACCTGTGACCGCGCTACCAAGCCAGCTGAAATAGCGGCTCAAAGCAGGCTCATTCAGGCCTAATTCTGCACGAAGATTGGCCAGCGCCTCAGGGGTCGCGGATTGGCCTAGAATAGAAGCAGCAACATCACCGGGAAGAATTTGCGTTCCCACAAATATCAACGCTGACGCTGCGAGGAGGAGCAGGAGCCCCAGCGCTAAACGCTGGGACACCAATTTCAAAATCGGGTGCATGTGCTAACCCGACCTTATGCGAAGGACAGCTTGCGTGTGACCTGACCGTTCATCAGCTCGCCGTTTGGATCGACTTCCCAACCCACAAGCTTGTCGCTGACACCGTCGATGAAGTCGTTGAACATTGGGCAGATAAGACCGCCTTCTTCACGCACCAACTGGCCCATCTCGGAATAAAGCGCTTTGCGCTTCTCGCCGTCCAACTCTGCTTTTGCAGCCAAAAGTTTGGCGTCAAATTCTGGGTTGTTGAACTTTGTGTCGTTCCAATCTGCGCTTGAAAGATACGCTGTCGAATACATCTGATCCTGAACCGGACGACCGCCCCAGTAAGATGCACAGAAGGGCTGCTTGTTCCAGACTTCGGACCAGTAGCCATCGTTTGGTTCGCGCTTGATTTCCAATGGAATGCCAGCAGCCTGAGCGGATTGCTGGAACAGCTGTGCAGCATCAACAGCACCCGGGAAGGCACCATCAGCGGTGCGCAAGATAATGGGTGAGCCATCATGACCAGACTTTGCGTAGTGCTCTTTCGCTTTGTCCACGTCATACATACGCTGCTCAATCGAGCCATCAAACAAAGGATAGGCCGCGTTGATTGGCATGTCGTTACCAACAGAACCGTAGCCGCGTAGAATTTTCTCGACCATTTCTTCGCGGTTTATCGCATACTTAAGCGCAAGACGCAGTTCTTTGCTATCAAAAGGCGCAGTGTTTGTGTGCATGATGAACACATAGTGACCACGGCCCGGGGTGGACTGAACTTGAACGCCAGGTGCGCGTGACAGGAGGCCGGCAATCTTTGGTTCTAGACGGTTGATCAGGTGCACCTGACCGGATTGAAGCGCCGCTGTGCGCGCTGTCGCATCGTTGATCGCAAGGATCTCGACGGAATCAAAGTGGCCGTCATCGCCCCAGTAGTTCGCATGCTTCGTGTACATGTGACGTACACCCGGCTCATCAACTTCCATCTTATATGGGCCAGTGCCAACGCCTTCGGCAGGGTTGTCCATGCCGCCATTTGGCTGAATGATTAGGTGATAATCAGACATCAGGTAAGGCAGGTCAGCGTTCGCATCTTTGAGCGTGACGGAGAATGTATCGCCTTCAACTTTCATGCTCTCGATATTGCGCATGACACCCAAAGCACCGGACTTGGAATCCTCGTTAGAATGACGCTCCATCGTTTTGAGAACGTCGTCGCCAGTCATTGTCTTACCGTTATGGAATTCAACGCCTTGACGCAGTTTGAACATCCATGTTTTTGCGTCTGGCGTGCTTTCAACGCTTGTCGCGAGGCGTGGTTCAATCTCACCCGTTGGGGAAACTTCTACCAATGTGTCACCGAATTGACGACCATTGTGGTAGGGCACTTGGCTCGCGTATGTCGCTGGGTCGAGCGAGTTGGTGCTTTCGCCGCCTGTTGAGCCGATCTTCAGATCGCCACCCTTTTTGGGTGTCATTGCTTGCGCGGCTGTCGCGAACATCGTGCTTGCAGCTGCGGCGCTCACGCCCAGTGCGGAGGCTTTGCCCATGAAGTCACGGCGTGACAGTTTGCCAGCGCTCGCACGTTTGGCGAGGTAGTCGAGTTGATCTTGCATTTGAAGTCTCCAAGTTAGTTATCTTGATCCGCCGTCGTTATAAGCAGGCGGTTTTCATATTAGTGACGCTAACAATGCGGATTGCGGCGCGCACAGCAAGGGTTAATTGCCTTTTCCCATCACGCTTTCATAAGTTGTCGCGCAAAATGCTGCGCTGCACGTCTTTTTCGAAGATTAGGTCGCCGTTTTCAAATGCCTCCAAACGCGCTGTGAGGTGGAAATGCGTAGCGTCAGAGGTCATCTCGGATGTGGTTTCGGTGCGAAGAGTGATTCCCTCGCGCTCTAATTCATCGCTCCAATGTGAACGGCCTTTAGCACTTAGGGGATCATCGGGATGGATTGACCACCACTCTCTCGCGATGGAGCCGTTGATGAGACCGTGATCACCATCTTTGACCTTGCCGAAATCATCAATGATCTCAAGCGTGACAATGCCTGTGGCCCAATCTGTCACAGTTTTGCGGATGTTTGATCCCTCGCGGATGGTCTCAATTTGCCATGGTTCGTCTGCTTCGGGTGTCTCGAAAGTCCATTCATCAGTGTCGCCGCTGGCGCGCAAGGGCAAGCTGAGCGACCCTTCGGTTAACGTTAATTTGCTCGCTTCCGGGCTGGGCCAGATTAGGGGCCAATAGGCGGTCGACACAGCAACACCTAGGCGATGACCTTTGGGCAGGCGATACGCGATATGATCCAGATCGAGTGTGACCTCTTCAGGACTGTTCGGCGTCATTGCAGAAGGTTCGGCGTGGCTATGGCGATGCGAGAGGTTAAGAACGCCATAAGTGATGCGTGCGCTCGCGCCGTTGGGTTGAATGTCGAGCAAACGTAAAGCGATCTGCCCCTGTGCAGTGTTGGAGCTGAGGGTGAGTGTCACTTGCGGCGCGCCAACTATGTCGCGTTTTTCTGTGACTGGTTCGGATGTGAACACCAGTGACATCGCATCATCGCTGCGCTGATCATCGGGCAGTTCTGGCCCCAGCCAAATCGCGCAATATTCGCCCGAATGCGCGCCACATGTTTGGGGGGATTGAATGGTTTTTCTGAAAGCTGCGGGGCTTTCTTGAAGGCTGTTTTCGCCAAAATGCCAAGTCTCACGCGGGAGATCTGAGGGTTTTTCGGCGATCGCGAGCCATGAACCTGCGCGTTCGGTGTACCACGATTTTGGCGGCACAGACTCCATAAGGTATGGGCGGTAGAGAGGGTCATCTTCAACGCCAGTCTCGATCCCCTTGAGCCAGCGATCCCACCAACGCAAGGCTTCTTGCAAAAAGCCAATCCGCGGTTCTGGGATGGCGAAGTGTGGGTATTTGTGCACCCATGGTCCGATGATCGCTTTTACAGGTGCAGTGAGGTTTTCGATCAATGCGGGCGGAGCGTTTTTATAGGCGTCACCCCAACCGCCGATGGCGAGCGTGGCAGCTTTGATCTTACTGTAGTCTTCGCAGACGGAGCCGTGTTTCCAGTAAGCGTCGCGGTGTTGGTGATCGAGCCAAGTCGCAGCAAGGAAGGGTTCGTTTTCGAGGCGTTTGAGCCAAATTTCGCGCCAGTCGTCAGGGCGCAGCGCTGGGTCGGGTGCACGCGAAGAATAAGACCACATCGTGCCAGACCAGCCGAGGTTTTCATTGAGCAAACAGCCGCCTTTGTAGTGGATGTCATCGGCGTAGCGATCCACTGTAGAGCAGAGCGTTATGATCGCTTTGAGAGCGTCGGGTTGCAGCGCTGCGACTTGCAAAGCGTTGAAGCCACCCCAGCTGATCCCCATCATCCCAACAGTGCCCGAGCACCAAGGCTGCGCGGCGAGCCATTTGATTGTTTCTACCGCGTCTGCGAGTTCTTGGGGGCTGTATTCGTCTTCCATCAGCCCTTCGCTATCGCCGTTGCCGCGCATGTCGACGCGGATGCAGGCATAGCCGCGTCGCGCAAAATAGGGGTGCGTGAGGCAATCCCGCGCTGTGGTGCCATCGCGTTTTCGGTAGGGCAGAAATTCAAGGATCGCAGGGACGGGCGCGTCTGTCGCGTTGTCGGGCATCCAAGTGCGTGCGGAGAGGCGGGTGCCGTCGGGCATCATGATGCCGAAGTCGGGATTTTCGGCGATTGTGCGGAGCGTATTTGATGTCATGAAAACATCGTTGAGGTTTGATGTTTGGGAGTCAAGATGGGCGTACTGCATGAGCCGCTAAAGCGGCAGGATGGGGCGCTACCCCAAACCCCGAGATATTTAGGGAAATAGGAAGAGTTAAGAAAAGAAAAAGCCCGACGCGATGGCCGGGCGAATTCAATTAGGTTTTTAACAGATCTTAGTGCAGTTTTGAAGAAACTTCGCTGATGGCATCGTCGATCAATGCAGCGCCGTTTTTGGCTGTCATCTGCTTCGCAATCACATCGTTTGCAGCAGCGATTGCCACTGTGACGGCTGTGTCACGCACTTCTTTGACCGCACCCGCTTCGGCAGAGGCCAGTTGGTCCTGCGCTGCTGCAAGGCGGCGCGCGATGGAGGCTTTGAGATCCTCTTTCGCCTGATCCGCAGCAAGTACTGCGTCTTTTCTTGCTGCTTCCACGATACGATCTGCTTGCTCTTGAACTTCTTTTTGTTTGCGCTCGTAGGAGGCAAGAAGTGTTTGAGCTTCTTCACGCAGCGCTTTCGCTTCGTCGAGCTCGTCGCGGATGCCCTCTGCGCGTTTGTCCAAAAGGCCACCCAAGAGGGCGGGGATCTTGAAATAGAGCAAAACGCCGATGAACAGCAAGAAGCCAAGCAACACAACGAAGTCCGTGTTGCCGAGCGAGAAGAATGGACCAGAGGCCGCAAGGGCAGGCTGGGCCGAAACAGTCAGGAGGAGTGCAAGTGCTTTGATGCGCATGACTTTATCCTTTCAAGCGGGCAGCGACAGCCGCGCCCACAACTTTTGCCGAAGCCTTGCCACCCAGAGCTGAGACAATCTCAGCTGCTGTGTCTTTGGCGACTTCTTCGACGCTTGCGAGAGCACCTGCACGGATTTCAGCGATTGCTTTCTCCGATTCAGCAGCTTTCGCGCTAATCTCTGCGTCCGCTTTCGCGATTGCGACGTCGAGGTCAGCTTGAATATCTGCTTTGGCACTTGCCACGATGTTTTGTGCTTCTGCACGCGCATCTGCGAGGGCCTTGTTATATGCATCTTCCGCGTCTGCTACTTTGTTTCTCAACGCTTCAGCTGCGGCGATGTCATTTGAAATCGTTCCTTGACGTTCTGCCAGAACCGCAGCGATGCGCGGAAGCGCGATGCGGGACAGGACAAGAAAGATCACTACGAGAGTGAGAACGAGCCAGAAAATCTGGTTTGGGAACCATTCAAAGCACAGTTGCGGCATACCAATGGCTGAACCATGGGAATCCACGCATGAGCTGACGGCACCTGTTGTTTCGGTAGCCATGTCGTCCTCCGTCGGAACTTTTCTCTACATCGGGCGGCCTAGGGTTAGCAGGGCCGCCCGCGCGTAAGGATTAGATCAGTCGGCTTAGACTGCGAACATCAACAGAAGGGACACGAGGAATGCAAAGATGCCCAGTGCTTCTGCGAACGCGATGCCGATGAAGAGTGTTGCTGTCTGCGAAGCAGCAGCGGATGGGTTGCGCAATGCGCCAGCCAAGAAGTTGCCTGCAACGTTACCAACACCGATAGCGGCTGCGCCGGAACCGATTGCTGCAAGTCCTGCGCCGATGTGTGCGAGATCGCCTTCCATAGTATTTCTCCTTACGATTGGAAGTTTAGATAGATGCGTAGGGTGCGCGCCAAATGCGCAGCCCGACGTTAGTTAGTGAGACGGGTGAAGAGCATCTTTCAGATAGACGCACGTCAGAATGGTAAATACGTAGGCCTGGATCGCGGAGACCAGTACTTCGAGGCCGTAGATCGCCATAACGCCAAGGATCGAAAGCGGTGCAACTGCTGTGAGCGCTGCGAAGCCCGCGAAAACCTTAAGAACGGCGTGGCCCGCCATGACGTTGCCTGCGAGACGAATGGAATGGCTGACAGGGCGCACGAAGTAAGAGATCACCTCGATCAATGCCAAAACCGGACGCAGCGCTAAAGGTGCGCTCGCGACCCAAAAGAGGCCCAGGAAACCAACGCCGTTTTTGATGAAGCCGATGGCCGTAACAACAAAGAACACGCCAAAGCCCAAGATTGCCGTAACCGCTATGTGCGAGGTTGGGGAGAAGGACATAGGGATCAAAGCAAGGAAGTTGGAAAACAAGATGAAGATGAATAAGGTAAAGATGTAAGGGAAGTACTTGATCCCGTCTTTGCCTGTCACGTCTTCGACCATTTTGTAGACGAAACCGTAAGCCAGTTCTGCAATGGACTGCGCGCGACCCGGGATCACTGCGCGGCCAGACGTGCCTATAACCATCAAGCCGATGGTGCAGATTGCGGCTAGTGCAAGCCAAAGCGTCATGTTCGTAACCGTGAACATGCCAATTGCGCCATCCCCAAACAAAGGTTTGACAATGAACTGATCCATTGGGTGGAACACTAGTCCGCCTTTTTCCTCAGCCATGCTTCAGTCCTCTTTCTGCGCGTCCGCCTGAGCAGACATTTGTTTGTCCTGGATCTCTTGTGCGGTGCGCATCATCGTTTTGATACCGGCCGCTAGACCCAACATAATAAATAGCACCATGAAGATCGGCAGCGTGCCAAACAGCACATCCAGTCCGTATCCGATGCCAAAACCGATCCCGAGACCGGCGACTAGTTCTGTCACCATACGCCACCCTTGCTGGGCCGCACTATAGTGTTCCTCGGTTGCTGGACCACCGTCTTGCGTTGCTTTCACCTGAGCGATCCGGTCGTCCAATTGCTTTAGACGGTCTTGATAGTCAGGCTCGGTCAACGGGGTAAATCCCACTAATGAGGTTTAACGGGAGTGCTAAGGCCGCTGAGGGTAGGAGTCAATAGAATGTGGACTTTAGTTAAGTTATTGTTATATTGTAATTTTTTTGATATATTTCAGATTGCGACAGCTGGGCATGGGGGCGAAACCGACGCATATTGATGGTACTGCATATTCAACCATTTGGTTGACGAACAACTCCGCTTTGCGTTTATGGCGGTATGAGCCAATCCCTCGACACCACCTTCGCGGCCCTTGCCGACCCCACCCGCCGTGCGATCCTGTCGATGCTGCTGGAGGACGATATGGCCGTCACAGATGTTGCTGAACCTTTCGAGATGTCATTGGCGGCGGTGTCCAAACATTTGGTGATCCTCACAAAGGCTGGTTTGATTTCTCAAGAAAAGCGGGGTCGTGTTAAGTGGTGCAAGATTGAGCCCAACGCGATGAAAGAGGCGTCCGTGTGGATGCAAAGCTTTGGTCAATTCGAAGAACTAGACATGGACGCGTTCGAGCGGTTCTTGGAGGCGGAGTTGGCGGGGTAGCGTTTGTCTAAGTTTAAATTTCACACAACTGGCCGTTCACCTAGATGCTCGCTAAATCTTAAAAGATAGCCGTCAGGATCCTGCACTAAAAATTCGCTTTGCCCATGCTCAATCTGATCAATTCTATACCAAGAAGTTTCTAGGTGCGCGAAAACTGGGACGCCTTGATTTATAACATATTCGTATAGACTCTCAACGTTTTCCACGAGAATTTGAAAGTTGATGCCGCGTCCATAGGGTTTGTGCAATTCACCCGTACTCCAAAACCCGTTGCTTTGTTCTAGCATGATTTGCGCGTGTCCTAATGCAATACAGGCAAATCCATTTTCAGAGCGTCCATAGATTATTTTGAAGCCAAGCTTATCTTTGTAGAACGTGAGACTAGTTTGAAAGTTTGAGCACGATAATTCAGGAACTAGCGCTGCGAAATGCACATCGGTCACGAACGGGTCCAATCTTTAGAAATGGCTAATATTGTGATCGGGCTTTGAACGAGATAGCGGTGACATAAAACCGAGACTATGTCGCCGCTAGGAAAGATGCGCAACACCATGCCCACCCCCCGTATGAAAATCGTCCTCGTCACGCCGGAAATCCCCTGGAACACAGGCGCTATCGGACGCACCTGTGTGGCGCTGAACCTTGAACTGATCTTGATCAAACCGCTGGGCTTTTCATTGGATGAAAAATCCGTGCGTCGTGCGGGGACGGACTATTGGAAACATGTGAACCTCACGCTTTATGACGATTGGGTGGCCTTCATAGAGGCCCGCAAACCTACGCGTGATCAGCTCTACTTTTTTGAAGAGCACGGCGCGCAGAGCTTGTATGAACCTGATTATGATCCTGACGGTTATCTTGTGTTCGGGTGTGAATCAGCGGGTTTACCAAAGTCATTGTTGGACGGTCTTGAGGACCGCGTGTTTCATTTGCCGATGCTGAGTGACAAGGTCCGCTCTCTTAACCTTGCCAACGTCGCGACGGCTGTAATTTTTCAGGCGATGAAGCCACAATTGCGCGGTTAAGCGCCGCCAAATGCGTCGTGATAGGTGATTTCACCGCGCGGCTCTGATCCTGTGAGCTGTGTGAATTGCACATATTGGGTGGGCGTGTCGAAATAGGTGAGCGCTCCGTTGGAGATGAACCCGAAGCGACTATAGAAGTCTGGATTACCAACCAAAACGCAGCCACTCGCGGTGATCTGTTGCAACCCAGCAAGCGCGCGTTTCATCAATGCTGTGCCGATCCCTAGTTTCTGACGCTCTGGGATGACGGCGATGGGGCCAAGGCCGAACCAATTGCTTTGGCCTTTTATCGCAACAGGTGAAAGCGCGACATGCCCCAAGATCTGCCCGTCCCGTTCTGCCACAAACGAGAAGCGCAGCCCGCCCGCATCGCGCAGACGGTTGATGATGTCAGGCTCTGATCCATCGCTGAACGGTTGGTGCGCGAAGGCGGTGGCGGTTAGCGCATATATCGCGTCAATATCTGCGGGAGTTTCGGTGCGGATGATCATGTGCGCAGTGCTGGTAGGCCGACGCCCGTGCTCTCAAACCCGCCGTCAGATGCGATGATTTGACCAGTTACATAGCTAGCTTCGGATGAGCAGAGGAAGGTGATAACGGAAGCGATTTCGTCCTCTGATCCGTATCGATTGAGCGGGATTGCGTCATGGTAGCTGTCGATAATATCCTGCGTGTGCACAGCCATCGCCAATTTGGTGCGCACGGGGCCAGGGCAGACGCAATTGGCACGGATACCGTATTCGCCAAGCTCCGCGGCCTGTTGTTTGGTGAGATGGATAACGGCGGCTTTGGACGTGCCATAGGCCACCCGCAGGGTCGAGGCGCGTAGGCCAGAGATGGATCCGATGTTCACAATCGCGCCTTTGGTTTTCTTTAACGCCTCTGTCGCGGCCTCTGACATAAGAAAGGTGCCATCAAGATTGATCGACATGACCTTGCGCCAGCGCTCAAAATCGGTTTGCTCAATCGGGCCAAAATCCGCGATGCCTGCGTTGTTCACGAGCGCGTCAATTTGGCCGAAAGTATCCAGAGTTTGCGACACGATGCGAGCAACGTCTTGGGTTTGGGAAATGTCGTAGGTGAGCGTGATCACGTTTTCGAGGCTCTTCGCGCTTAACGCGAGCTCATCGCCATCCCAATCCACCATTGCGACACGCCATCCTTTGGTGAGGAATTGCCGTGTCGTTGCCAGTCCAATGCCGCGCGCGGCCCCTGTGACGATTGCGACTTTCATTTGCGACCTCTTGTTTTTTCATGTTCATAGCGTTGCTGCGCGATCAACTCATTAGCCTGCGCTTTTACATCATCGCGCAATGCGCTCTCAACGAAGCTTAAATGCGTGACGATGGCGGCGCGCGCGTTGATTGGATCGCGGGCCTGAAGCGCATCATTGATCTTGGCGTGTTGTTCTAAAAGCGCGTCGCGGGTCATACGTTGTTTGAACATCACTTGGCGATTGTAAAACACGCCCTCGCGCAAAAGCTGATACATGGAGCGCATCATATGGAGCATGATCACATTATGGCTCGCCTCGATGATCGCAAGATGGAAGTCCGCATCCAGCTGCGCCTCTTCCTCAGGTGCGTTTTTGTTATGCGCAGTTTGCATCTTTTGAAAGACGGTATTGATCACATCCAGATCGGTCTGCGAGCCGAGTTTTGCGGCGCGCTCAGCGGCAAGTCCTTCCATATCTCGGCGAAAGGAGAGGTAGTCGAACACCGCATCATCATGGCGCGCGAAAAGGCTGGTCAGGGCCGGTGAGAAGGCGGACCCCAAGACATCCGCAACGAAAACACCTGCACCTGCTTTGGAGGTGAGCAGCCCATCTGTTTGCAGGGTTGCAATCGCATCGCGCAAAGACGGTCGCGAAACGGAGAGACGCTCAGAGAGTTCGCGCTCTGATGGAAGGCGTTCGCCGGGCCGTAGGATGCCGCGCAGGATCAGATCCTCGATCTGGCGAATGACCGCGGTGGAGAGTTTTTCGGGCTCGACGGGACGAAACGGCATGGGACGCTTTCTTGCTGATTGGTCAAGTTATATGACCAGTAATGCTTTGCGGCAAGCTTGGAACGGGGGCCAGCCCCCTCACCCCCGAAGTTTATTTGGAAAGATGAAGTTTATGTTTGCTTTGGAAGGAAGGCTTCGACCGCGGCAGTAGCAATGACGATTGTGCTGTCAGTGTCGGGGTTCTCGACGTTGAGACCGCCATGGGTTGCGGTTATTGTTGTGGTGCCGCGCGGGAGGGCGGCTTTAAGTGCCTCCGTGTTGAGCTTGTCCGGTTCTTGCACGCCAATCGTGACTTGGACGCGCATATCGGTGTGAGGAATGCCGCGCGCGGCGAGCATGGGGATAGCGGAGTGGCGGATGGCGTCCTCGATCGCGCGGGCGGCGGCCTTGGTATAATCCATGCCGTATTGATCGTTGCCGGAGCCCATTTCGATGATGAAGCGTTGATCGGTCATGTTGCTGGCTCCAGATCGAGGGACACGTTGATCGCGATTGTAGCGATTACGGTGGGGTTGCCATCGGGGCGGGGGACGTCGAGACCGCCCTGCGTGGCGTTGATCGTGATTTGACCGTAGGGGAAGATGTCTTTCAGTGCATCTGTGTCGAGTTTGTCGGGCTGTTGAACGCCTACTTCCACATCGATAAGCATCGCTTCTTTTTCTTTCCCGAAGAGTTCCGCGAGGTTGATGGAATTGTGCCAAAGCGCATCTTGCAGGGCGCGTTTTGCGGCCTGTGTGTAGTCCTGGCGACGCAAGGACGCGCCTTGGCCGAATTCAGTCAGGAGGCGGGTTTTGGGCATATCTGGTTCCTTGTCTCTCGCCGTGGTTGTGTGCATCTTGACCGAATCGAATGTGAGGACAAGCGATTTGGAAAAGCGGTATCAGGTTTTTATCAGCTCTATGTTTTAGGATTTGCAAGGCGCGCGTCAGGAAGTTTCGCAAGCGTTGCAACGCGCCGATTGCTTTCCCGCTGGCTACGGACATATTACACGCTCCATAGCGCAATTGATCTCAGTTCTAGAAGATCATTTGCTAAGAATCTTAGATGCATTGGTTGTATATGGAGTGCTCGAAGCGAGCGGTATGGACTTTATATTTACAAGTTACCGCCAAGAGTTGTTCCGTACCGCTAGAATTCAAGACTTCTTGGCCTAAAACTCCACCCCAATCTGAGCCTTAACCCCTGATCTAAACGGATGCTTCACCAGCTCCATCTCTGTCACCAGATCAGCGATCTCGATCAGATCATCCTTCGCATTGCGGCCTGTCATCACCACGTGGGTCATCGCAGGTTTCTCTTCGACCAAGAACGTCACCACCTCGTTCACGTCGATATAATCATAGCGCAGCGCGATGTTGATCTCGTCCAAGAGCACCATGCGATTGCTCTCATCGCGGATTAATTCCTTGGCTTTTTCCCAAGCGGCCTGCGCCATTTCAGTGTCGCGGTCGCGATCCTGCGTTTCCCAGGTAAATCCTTCACCCATCGTGTGGAACGAACAAATGTCAGAGAACTTGCCGAGGATCAGATCACGCTCGCCCGTGCTCATCCCGCCCTTGATAAACTGCACAACGCCGCATTTCATGCCGTGCGCGATGTGGCGGAAAATCATCCCAAACGCGGCAGAGCTTTTGCCCTTGCCCTTACCCGTATGCACCACGATCAGACCCTTTTCGTCGGTCTTAGTCGCCATGATCTTGTCGCGAGCGGCCTTCTTCTTGGCCATCTTCATCGCGTGACGTTCTGAATCGCTCATTTGGTGCCTCTTTCGCATAGGGTTTGGCAAACCATATGCGCGATGCGAAAAAGAAAAAAGGGCGCTTGAACAGATCAAACGCCCTTTTCGATAGTTTTGTTAGCTTGGCTTATTCAGCGGGAACCGCGTTCACTGGAGCCACGCTAAAGTGCTGGCGGTTCAGGCGGAAGACCATGGCGATTGCGATCAGCTGCATCGCGATGGCGAGCGCTGTGACACCCCAGTAAGCCGCGCCGAACTTGGTGATCACATCCGCGCCAACCAGACCTTTGTTGACAAAGAAGTGCCCCATGACTGCCAGCGCAACGAATGGGCAGACCAAAGCGTAGGAACCGACAGAAGTCTTTTCACCGAAGAGGAAGTCTTTCCAGTAGCCCTGCGCTTTTAGAACCACAAGGCCAAGACCGAGGAAGGCGAATTGAACGGCGAGGAACAGCGCCGTCAGCATCAGGTTTTCAGTGGAGGCCGCATGCACATCAAAGGCCGCGTGAAGACCGTGGTTCTGGCGCAAAGTCATGATGCCAAGAACAGTCATCAGTGGGACGGTGATCATCAATGTCGGGATGGCTTCCCGCGCTGCACCGTGGCGCAACATGCTGATCACACCAGAGATGATCGCGATAGCAGCATAGAGCGCGGCGATTGTGCCAACGATTGTGGACAACACGAGCGAGATGGCGACGGTTGCAGGAACGGTGCTCATCGCGGCAGGGGCGGACATGCCAACCGCAGACATTGCGAGCGCGAAACCAGGTGTCGCTTGCGCGAAGGAGCCGTTGGTTGCGTCGTCGAAGTTACCCGCTGCAACAACATTGCCGATGAAGCGCGCGATCATACGGAAGGCGATAAACGCGATACCAGCAAAGACGATCAGCGCTGCTGGGAAGAGGTACTCGATGACCGTCCAAAGGCCTGGAACGAAGACGAGGCCAACGATGAACAAGCCGTTCACGGTCATAGCGAGCGCGAGAGGCATTGCCAATTCTGTGGAGGCCGCGTTGGATTTGGAGAATTTCTCGTAGCCGTCTGATTTCTTGAACTCAGCAAAGGCGCGCAGATTCCAAATGAGTGATTTTAGGTTGATGATTACAAAGCCAGCGATGCCGACCATGGCGATCACGATAGCGGCTTGCATTGGTAGGCCACCTGTTTGGAAGGCGGCCATAATGTCCTCGAAAATTGGCACGGGGCGGCCGGGATGCGGCACCCAGAACATCAGGAACATGAAGAACGTAACGCTAAGGCCGCCCGCACCGAGCGAGGCGAGAAAGTAGAGCGGCGCGTAGCTTTGAGACGCGACGGAGGAACGGGTTTGCATGGGATTTCCTTTCGAGCAATTCATATTCAGTATTGCGAATATGAATACATGCAATAAATGGAATGTAAAATGCGAAAGACGCACCTCAGCTATGCGCGTTCTGCATAGAACCCGACGTAACTTTGTTTTTTCAGTGGTTTACTGGCTCAATAGGCCCGCAATGCGCGCGCGCGCAGAGTTAGAACGCGGCGTCCAAAGCCCGCGATCAATCGCCTCTTGGAATCGCTCTGCCATCTCTTGCAGGGCCGGGGCGTTGTGATCCGCGATGAACTCGCGGGTGTCGTCATCCTCTAGGAAGGCCGATTCTACGAGGTCGAAATGATGATTCTGCACTGCGCCCGTCGTCGCGGCAAAGGCGAAAAGGTAATCGACCGTTGCGGCCATCTCGAACGCGCCTTTATAGCCGTGACGTTTCACACCGTCGATCCACTTGGGGTTCACAACGCGACTGCGCACAACGCGGCCGATTTCTTCATCCAGGGTTCTGATAACGGGTCGTTCAGGGCGGGAATGATCGTTGTGATAGATCGGGCGATCGTTGCCTTGCAGGGTGCTGACCGCAGCGGCTGCGCCACCTTCGAACTGGTAGTAATCATCGCTGTCCAGAAGATCATGCTCGCGATTGTCTTGGTTCTGCACGATAGCTTCGGTTTGTTTCAAACGGGTCTCAAACCCTTTGCGATCTCGCTTGCCTTCGCTCCCTGCGCCATAAGCGTAGCTGCCCCATTCTAGATAGGCCTCGGCCAGATCCGCCTTGTCGGCCCAAAGGCGTTCGTCGATCATCGCTTGTAACCCTGCACCATATGCGCCCGGTTTGGAACCGAAGACGCGCGACGTGTTGCCCTCCCGCTTGGCGCGCGCGGCGGCGGGGTTTTGAGCCTCAGCCTCCTCCAGCTCCATGACAGCTTTGGCGGCGCTATCAACGAGCGAGATCAACTGCGGAAATGCATCGCGGAAAAAGCCGGATATGCGCAGTGTGACGTCCACGCGAGGGCGACCAAGTACGCCTTCGGGCAGGACCTCGAAACCTGTCACGCGGCGATTTGCGCTATCCCATTTCGGCTTGACCCCCATGAGCGCGAGCGCTTGCGCGATGTCGTCGCCACCCGTGCGCATGTTGGCCGTGCCCCAAGCAGTCAGCAGCATCGTACGCGGCCAATCCCCATGGGTTTGCAGGTGCTTTTCAATCAGCAGGTTGGCTGATTTCCACCCGAGCGCCCAGGCGGTTGGGGTCGGCACTGCGCGACTATCGACGGAGAAGAAATTGCGCCCTGTTGGGAGTACGTCAAGGCGACCTCGGGTTGGTGCGCCGGACGGAGCGGGCGGGACGAATTTTCCGTCGAGTGCGGTCAAAAGACCGTTCATTTCGGAAGGGCCACACGCACGTAGATTGGGAAGAACGGTCTTATGAAGCTCGGCTAGAACAAGGGCGGTCTCTGTGAAATTCTCAAGCGTTTCGTGCCAGTTGATCGCCTCCATCGCAAGCAGTTCTAGGCGCTCAACCGTATCCCCATTTGAACGCCATGTGTCAGTGCTAACGGCTTCCAGCATCGCGTGACGCGGACCCCTGTAAGCTTGCCCCATCTCGCAATCGAGCGGGTCAATATCAACGTGGCAATCGCTGGCTAAAGCTCGGATCAATGACGCATCGCCATGCACGCCTGCGCCGCGTGGGACACGGACCAAAGCAATCGCCAAATCGCGTTCCAAGTCATTCACTGGTGAGCTGCCAAAGATATGCAATCCGTCCCTGATTTGCGCTTCTTTCAATTCACATAAATAGGAGTCTAGCTTGGCCAGATCGCTATCTTCGTCCTCGCCCGAAAGCCCCGCGTCTTTGTCGAGGCCTGTGCTGGAGGTCATGCTCAGAATCTCGCGGCGCAAGTACTCAATGCGGCGCGGATCGATGCCGGCCGCTTCGTAGTATTCGTCCACCAGCGCTTCGAGGGCTTTCAGAGGGCCATATGTTTCAGCGCGCCCCAGTGGCGGGGTGAGGTGGTCGATTATAACAGCCTGCGCGCGGCGTTTGGCTTGGGTGCCTTCGCCTGGGTCGTTCACGATGAAGGGATAGATGTGCGGCGTTGGGCCAAAGACGGCCTCGGGCATGCAGTTTTCAGACAGCGCGATGGCTTTTCCGGGGAGCCATTCGAGGTTGCCGTGTTTGCCCATATGTACCATCGCATGCGCACCTTGGACGTGACGCAACCAGATGTAAAAGGCGAGATAGTTGTGCGGTGGAGCAAGATCGGGGGAATGGTATGTGTCCGTCGGATCAATGTTGTAGCCGCGCGCGGGCTGCACGCCGACGACTGCGTTGCCAAAGGTGAAGATGGACAGTTTGAAGCCCTTGCCGGTGAGGAAAGGATCCTCCTCTGGTGCGCCCCAGCGTGTGGTGATTTGTTCGCGGACATCAAAGGGCAGCGCGTTGAAGTGGTGTTTGTAAATATCGAGCGACAGCGTTTTGCCGCCAGACTTCTCGGCGCGATCCGTAAGCCAATTGGTGGGACCGGACATTATTATATCCATCAGCGCGTCGCTATCGCTCGGCGCATTTTCGACAGTGTAGCCGGCATCCGAGAGAGCGTGCAGTGTGTTAACCGTCGCTTGTGGGGTGTCGAGCCCGACGCCATTGGCGAGACGACCGTCTTTGTTGGGATAGTTGGCGAGGACCAATGCGACTTGGCGGTTTTCAAGGGACGTTTTGCAGAGCTTGGCCCAATTTGCGGTGAGCTTTGCCACGAATGCAATACGATCCTCTTGCGCGCGATAGGTTGCGATGGGGCACTCGGTTGCGTCGTCGAAATAGGCCTCTCCTTTGAAGGAGATCGCGCGCGACAGGATGCGCCCATCGACTTCGGGTAGTGCCACGTTCATCGCGATGTCGCGAGCGGAAAGACCTGTGAGGCCGCTCGCCCACGCCCCTTCGGTTGAGCCTGCGAGTACGGCTTGAAAGATCGGCGCGTTGTTGGCGGCAGGCATGGTGAGCGGGTTGCTCGGTGCGTTGTCGCCTGAATGGGGTGAGCCGACGGCGAAGCTGGTGCAGTTGAGGATCACGCTAGGTGGTGCGATGGTGAAGACTTGTTCGAGTGTGGCGACGCTGACAGGATCTTTGAGGGAGGCCACAAAAAGCGGGAGCGGGTTCAAACCTTCCTTCATTAGCTCTTTGGTGAGGCGGTTGATCGGGTGCAGGCCCGCGCCTTGGACAAGGGCGCGGTAGAAAATGATGGGAACAACGGGCGCGTTTTTGGTCCACGCAGATTGCGCTGCGTCGAGATTGGAGATACCCGCGCCCGGCCAATAGACGCCCGCGCGCAGGAGTGGTGATGCGGCGCTGGGTTTCTCTGAGTTATCGAGCATGGATTTGGCGTAGCGAAGGAGGTTTTGCGCGTTGTCTGGGCCGCCTTCGACGCAGTAGGCCCAGAGCGCATCATAGTCTGCATCGCTGACTGTGCTGAGGTGGCGCAGTTCTTCGTCGGGTTTATCATCGCCCGGGAGAAGGGCGAGCGGAACGCCTGCGGTATGGAGTTGGGCCGCGTATTGCTCTGCGCCGTATTTCCAATATCCGACGCCGCCTAGCACGCGCGCGATGACGAGTTTTGACTTGGATGCGCAGTCGTCGATGTGCAGATCAACTGACATTGGGTGCATCAAGTGCATCATCGACGCAAGGCGGAGTTTTGGTGGGTTTTCGAGCTGACCGCGCGCATCTGAAAGCGCTGCGAGCTCTGTATCAGCCGCCGAAATTATCACCACATCCGCTGGGGTCTGGCTGAGATCAACGGGTTCTTTGCCGTCCTCTATGGAACCGGGGGTAGCGGCGAGCAGGTGCATGATGTGGCCTTACGAGTTGTGCGCGTGTCGCGCTTGGTGCATTGGGGGGCAAGCAACGAGGAAATTCTGATGAATACCAAAAATCCAGATGCGCCGAAGTTTGGCAACAATACTTACAACAAGCATGACGATCACAAGGGTCATGCGCCGCGTCGTGCGCGCGGCAAGAAGCGTTTGAGCAAGGAAGAGATGCTTGAGCAGATGAAAAAGAACGCTGCTGATAAGGCGTAGGCTCACTGGTCAGTTTCCAGTGATTTCACCATGAACAAGCTTTCGGGGATGTCTTTGTAGTCCCCGAAAGGTCCACAGAATGTGAAGCCATTTCGTTCATAAAGGCGGTGCGCCGCATGCAGCGTGTCGCCTGTTTCAAGTTTGAGCGATGTAAGACCATGTTCGCGCGCCGTATCTTCGAGTTGCCGTAAGAGCGCAGCGCCGACGCCTTGTCCGCGCGCAGCTTCTAATGTGAACATCGACTTCACTTCGCCATATCCATCTTTGATTGCGAGCGCGCCCGTACCGAGAAAGTCTAGGCCCTCGCGCGCGGCGAAAAGGTGGATGTTGTCTGCCTCTAGCGCGTCCAGATCCAAGAAATGGCAGGACTCTGGCGAGAAAAGCGAGAGCATGAGCGCATGGCTCAGCTCAAGCAAATCTTGGGTTCCATTTGCGCGAGGGGATGTGGGTTCGACGACGATCATCAGGCTTTGAGCGCCTCTGCGATTGCCGCCTGATCAAGGCCGGCTTGGCCGATTACGACAAGACGGGTGATGCGCGCATCGCTGTCGAATGGTTTGTCAAAATATGTGTCGACACGTGGACCAACAGCTTGCAACGTAAGACGCATGGGTTTGCCGCTCACCGCGGCGAAGCCTTTGAGACGTAATATATCATGGGTGCGGATCACATCGGCGACTTGCACTGCAAAAGTAGTGGCATCGGTGATTTCACCGCGCTCGATAACGAAGCTCTCGAACGCGTCGTGATCGTGGTCGTGATGATGGTGGTGATCGTCATGATGATCATCATCGTGATGCTCGTCGTCGTGATCATGATGGTGGTGATGTACTTCGTTGCGCGCTTTCATGTCACCTTCGGCGCCGATACCTTGGCCGAGCAGAACATCAACGGGCAAAGCACCCATGGAGGCTTTGACGACCTGCACGCCATCGCGGCTCTCGGATTTGAGTTGCTTGGCGAGGGAATCGGATGCCTCTGCGCCCAAGAGATCGGATTTGTTGACCACGATCATATCCGCACAGGCGATTTGATCCTCGAACAGCTCGGACAGCGGTGTCTCGTGATCAAGGTTCTCGTCCATCTTGCGCTGGGCATCGACGGCCGCAACGTTATGGGCGAAACGCCCCTCAGACACGGCTTTGCCATCGACCACAGTTACAACGCCATCGACAGTGACTTGCGTAGAAATCTCTGGCCAATTGAACGCGCGGATGAGGGGTTGCGGCAGAGCGAGACCAGAGGTTTCGATCACGATGTGATCTGGCTTGTTATCGCGTGCCAGCAGTTTTTCCATAGTGGGCACGAAATCATCTGCGACGGTGCAGCAGATACAGCCATTGGAGAGCTCCATTATGTCGTCCTCTGTGCAGGTTTCATCGCCGCATCCTTTAAGGATATCTCCATCCACACCGAGATCGCCGAATTCATTTATGATAAGCGCAATGCGCTTGCCTTCGGCATTTTCGAGCATGTGACGGATTAGCGTGGTCTTGCCCGCGCCGAGAAAACCAGTGATGACAGTGGCAGGAATTTTAGCAGGCATGTGAGGTCTCCGATTGGACGAAAAAGTGCAAGATATGACCCGCGTCATTATTTGCGATACATGTGCCGCTGCGGGCGAAGCTCCGCAAGGGGAAGCATTTGCGCAAGCTTTGCGTCAACGTGTGGGCGAGGATGTTTCTGTTGAAACGACGTCGTGCATGAACCAGTGCGATACGCCTATCTCCTTGGCGCTGCGTGAAGAGGGAAAGGACATTTATTTGTTTCATTCCGTCGATCCCGCGCAGGATTTGGACGATACCTTGGCATTGATAGAGCTGTATCGGGGTCTGCAAGGGGGCACCATTGAAGATGCCCGCCCTGCGGGTCGTTTGCGGCACTGCCTGACGGCGCGCGTGCCGTGCTAGCGCGCTAGGCTGCATCGGCCTTTGTCCAGAACCATGCGCACAGGAAACCAAGGCTGGACCAACCCGCGAGCGCAGTTCCGAAGCTGAGTGCTGCGAAACGTGCAGAAAGCTCTGGCGGTGCTACGCCGAAATATGTGTCCAAGTAAGGCGCGCCGATGAGGTGAGGGGCAAGCAATAGAGGCACGCTCAGAAGGGCTGTCCAACCTTTGCCGAATGCGATCAAGGCCAGCGCGATTGCTGTTACGATAATCGTCATCGCCCACCATGCTTGACGAGGGCCTACTTCGGATCCGATTGCACCTGGAAGCACGGGCGGTTGGCCAATACCTGGCGCAAGCTGTACGGCGATAAAACCAGCGATGCCCCAAATAAGACCGTTTCGTGGCGTAATGACGTGGCCTTTGCTATTGGCGAAAACCATCAGCGCAAGCAGGATTAGCCCGTAGCCCGTGTAGGTAATCATGTTAAACGCAAGCGTCATTCCGTGGCGCGCGAAATCCGTGCCAATGGAGGGTTGAATACGATCAGACTGGGTCGAACCGTCGGTAGCGAAATGAATACGCTCACCTGTTTCATAAAGCTCACCCTCCATTAAATGAGGGATCACAAACGTGAGTTGCAACAGAGCGGCAATCAGCCCTGCAGCAACGCCAGCGAGCACTGCGCTGGTTAGCAAATTTTTGGTCATTGGCTGGTTAGAGTGCTGCGCTTAGTGGCAGGGAAATGCCATCGCGTGACGCTGATCGTGCGCCGCGTCGTGCAATACTGTCGCTTGTGCGATGCCAGATGCCATCAGCAGAAACACACCTGCGAGCATCGCGATTGCGAGGCCCATTGCTGAGCTGTCGGAGCGTTCAATTGTTGCTGTATTCGTCGTCATAGTCTTCTCCTTCGTGCCGTCACACCCGACGGCATATGTGGTCATTCACATGCAAGGCTGGTCTCCTGGCTCGCGGGTCGAAGCATTTTGGCGTCTTCCCAGACCTTACGATCCAGTGACTTGGTGCCAAACGCTCGCCGCTTACAGTCGCGGGGGCGGCTGCGGCTTTGGGTCCCTGATTGGATCCCCCATTTCCGCATTCCCATTTGACCCGTGGACGCTTTGCGCCGTTCATCGGGTACCATGCATGGGTTCAGATGGCCCTGAATCGCTCCAGCCGTCAAGGCCGATAGCGACATCGTGCAGGAGTTTAACGAAGTGCTGGTCCGCGCGGAATTCCGCCTCAAAACGCAATATTTTGTGGATAAGTCCGATTTGAAGCGCAGATGGAGGGTCGCCGCGTTGACTCGTGCCGCTCCTCTGCTCAAGGTCAGGCACCAAAGAATCAACGGTGAGAGCAGCAGACGTGCGCTTTTCAAAACTCAAACTTCAAGGCTTTAAGAGTTTCGTGGACCCCACGGACCTCATCATTGCGGATGGTTTGACAGGTGTCGTTGGCCCGAATGGCTGTGGCAAATCCAATCTTCTTGAAGCTTTGCGCTGGGTGATGGGCGAAAACCGCCCCACCGCGATGCGCGGCGGCGGGATGGAGGATGTGATCTTCGCAGGTGCAGCCACGCGACCCGCGCGCAACTTCGCGGAGGTGAGTTTACAGATAGATAACTCTGAGCGGCTCGCACCTGCGGGGTTCAATGATCTCGATACGTTGGACGTGGTTCGACGCATTACCCGCGATGTGGGCAGTGCGTATAAAACCAACGGCAAAGATGTGCGTGCGCGCGACGTGCAGATGTTATTCGCGGATGCCTCGACCGGTGCGCATTCCCCTGCGTTGGTTCGGCAAGGCCAGATTGCGGAGCTGATTAACGCCAAACCGAAGAACCGGCGTCGTATTCTTGAGGAAGCGGCGGGTATCTCGGGCCTCTATCAACGCCGTCACGAAGCAGAGCTGAAGTTGAAAGGGGCAGAAACCAACCTTGCCCGCGTTGATGATGTAATTGAACAATTGGCATCGCAATTGAGCCAGCTCGCCCGACAAGCGCGGCAGGCGTCGCGGTATCGCGCGATCGGGGATGAGTTGCGTCAAGCGGAGGGCATGCTGCTTTATCGCCGTTGGCGTGAAGCGGATGATGCGCGTTTGCAGGCCGAAGAAGAATTGCGCGGTCGCACCACGGCTGCGGCACAGGCTGAAAGTGCTGCGCGTCAAGCTGCGAAAGCACGTTTGGAGGCGGAAGGCATCTTGCCACCGTTGCGCGAAGAAGAAGCTGTAGCCGCCGCGATTTTGCAGCGTTTGCAAGTTCAACGCGATACATTGAATGACGACGAAGCCCGCGCTTTGCGAACGATTGAGACGTTGCAAAATAGGATTGTGCAGCTTGATAAAGATATGGAGCGGGAAGGCTCGCTAAACCTCGATGCGGGCGAAACGATTGAGCGTTTGGAATGGGAAGCGCGCGAATTGACTAAAGCCTCTGAGGGGCATGAGGACCGCCTCGAGGCTGCCGCTGAAGAAGCGCGCTCGGCCGCTGCTATTTTGCAAGATCGCGAAGCGGATCTGTCCGAGCGCACAGAAGATGTGGCGCGTTTGGCTGCGCGCCATCAATCGGCCTACCGCGTTTTGACCGATAGCCGTAAAATGCTGGAACGCAGCGAAGGCGAAGCAGATCGTGCGCGCGTGGCGGTTGAAGCTTCGCGCACTGCGTTGGGTCAGGCTGAAAGTGATATGCAGACGGCGGCGGGCAAAGAGAAAGACGCGATTGCAACGGCGGAGCGTGCGGAAGCGGCGCTGGCGGCAGCAGAAGTGGCGCGCACTGAAACGCAAGCGCGCGAAGCGGATGCACGCGCGGAGCGATCAGAGGCCGAAGGCGAAGCCAACGCGCTGCGCGCGGAGGTCACGGCTTTGGCAAAGCTTCTCGAGCGTGACACGGCCGAGGGTGGTCAGATCTTGGATCGTCTACAAGTAGAACAGGGCTTTGAAAAAGCGCTGGGCGCGGCTTTGGCGGATGATTTGCGCGCCCCGGAAGTTGAGAGTGATGGTCCCTCCGGTTGGCGTATTTTGCCAAGCTATGAGGATCGCCAACATTTGCCTAAAGGCGTGACATCTTTGGCTCGGCACGTGTCTGTGCCGGATGTGCTAGAGCGCCGTGCAAGCCAGATTGGCTTGGTTGATGCGGATGACGGCCAACGCTTGCAGGCTCAGCTTAAGCCTGGTCAGCGACTTGTATCGCTTGAGGGGGATTTGTGGCGTTGGGACGGCTATCGCGCATGGGCTGAAGATGCGCCCTCTGCTGCGGCTTTGCGCCTTGAACAACTCAACCGTTTGGAAGTTCTCAAACAGGAAATGGAGCGCGCGACGTCGCGTGTGGAAGCAGCGCAGCGCGCTCATGAAAGGCTGACAAATCGCTTAGCAGAGTTGACCGGCGCAGACCGTGATGCGCGAGAGGCGCGCAAGGATGCGGATCGTTTGGTCAATGATGCTGCGCGCGCTTTGAGCCGTGCGGAAGCGGATCGCAATCTGGCGGAAGGTAAGTTGGAAAGCCTTGGATTGGCCGTCACACGCCATGAAGAAGACGCAATGGCTGCGCGCAAACAGGTGGTCGAGGGGGAGCAGGTTGTTGCGGGCCTTGGCGATTTGGAGGAAGCGCGTGCAGGTGTTGAAGATGTAAAGATGGCTGTAGAAGCGTCGCGGATCACGATGATGGCGCGCCGCTCCCAGCATGATGAATTGCGCCGCGAGGGCGATGCGCGACTGAAGCGTTCGCAAGAGGTCACGAAAGAGGTCAGTGGCTGGCGGCACCGTCTGGAAACTGCAGAGAAACGCATCGCGGAATTGGCGGAGCGCAAAGCTGGATCAGAAGTTGATCTGGGCGATGCGAGTGCCGCGCCTGCCGAGATTGCTGCGAAACGCGAAGAGTTAAGTGATGCGATTTCAACCGCTGAAATGCGACGCAGTGCAGCGGGCGATGCATTGACCGCCGCGGAAACACAGCTGCGCGGTGCTGTTGAAAGTGAGCGCGAAGCGGAGCGCGCGGCCTCTGAAGCTCGCGAAGCTCGCGCGCGCTCCGAGGCACGCACGGATGCAGCGCGCGAGACCGTTGTTTATGCCGCCGAGCGTATTTCTGAAGAGATGGAAACGAGCCCAGCGGAACTGCTGGAAACGCTTGAGGTGGACATCGATAAGATGCCCGCTTCTGGCACGATTGAAGCGGATGTGAACCGTTTGAAACGTCAGCGCGACGCATTGGGCGCGGTGAACCTGCGTGCAGAGGAAGACGCCAAAGAGGTGCAGGTCGAGCATGACACGCTTGTGGGCGAGAAGGCGGACTTGGAAGAAGCGATCAAGACCTTGCGCGGTGGTATTGCGAGCCTGAACCGCGAAGGTCGCGAGCGTTTGTTGACGGCGTTTGAGCAGGTGAATAGCAACTTCTCGCTCTTGTTTACGCATTTGTTTGGTGGGGGTGAAGCGAACTTGGTTCTGGTCGAAAGCGATGATCCGCTTGAAGCTGGTTTGGAAATCATGTGCCAACCACCGGGTAAGAAACTGTCGACCCTGTCGCTATTGTCGGGTGGCGAGCAAACTTTGACCGCGATGGCGTTGATTTTCGCAGTGTTCTTGGCAAATCCTGCGCCGATCTGTGTACTCGACGAGGTTGACGCGCCATTAGATGATGCGAATGTCACGCGCTTCTGTGACTTGCTGGACGAGATGTGTCGCCGCACCGATACGCGGTTCTTGATCATCACGCACCACGCAGTGACTATGGCTCGGATGGATCGTTTGTTTGGTGTGACCATGGGAGAGCAGGGCGTAAGCCAGCTTGTATCTGTCGATCTGAAGAGCGCCGAAACTTTGGTGGCTTAGTTTTTTTAACTCATGGGGGCCAGCCCCCAAACCCCCGAGGTATTTGGGGACCAAAGAAGCGGGTTAAGACAATATGTATTGCAGTGTGTAGAGCGTGGCGATGCCACCCAAGATCGCACCGACGACGTTTTTCCAAATGAGACCAAGTGTGAGTGTGACAACGGCCGCGCATATGCGTGGAAGATCGTAGTTGCCACCCGTTGCTGCAGGCCAAAGCACAGCGGGCGCGATGATGGCGGGCAAGATGCCTACGGCCGTGTAGCGTAGATGGCGCATCAGCCAATCGGGAAGTTTGCGATCCCCCACGAGGCCAGTAAAGGCGAAGCGCAGTGCGAAGCTGCCGATGCCGAGGCAGATGATTACAATCCAAAGTTCGGTTCTGTCGATCATTGGGAGGCCTCTCTGCGCGCTTCGATTTGCGCACCGACCATCATGCCACCGATCCCTGCAAGCAAGATGCCGAGGTTATAGGGGATCGAGAAGAACATGAGCGACAGGATCGCGGCGGTGATTGCTGCACCCACATGTGCGCGGGTCCGCAACGCAGGTGCAACGATCGCGAGGAACGTAATGGGCACCGCGAAGTCGAGCGCAAGAGAAGCCGGTATCGTCTCCCCGATTAACGCGCCAACTAATGTGAAAATCCACCACATTGGGATTACAGGTGTGACCGTGCCAAAGAAATAGAATATCTTTTCACGAGCGCTCATTTCTGGGGTAAGCTCGTATTTCGTGATCGAGACCGCATAGCTTTGATCAACCGTGCAATAGGCCGCAATCGCGCGTTGCCAGAGCGGCGCGCCACCAATATGCGGGCTCAGGGAGGCCGAATACATCGCCATGCGCAAATTCACCGCCAGCGCGGAGGCCAGCACAACCAGCGTCGGCGCGTCTTCCCCCATCAACTGCAGCGCCGTGAATTGAGCCGCCCCCGCGATAACGACCACGGAGAAGGAGAGTGTCTCGAAAATGCTGAGACCCGCTTCGGTTGCGAGCACACCAAAAAGCATCGAAAACGGGACGATGACCAGTATAAACGGAGCACCGTCGCGAAATCCCTGTTTGTAGGCTGATTTGACGCTAGTGGATGTCATGAGCTGCCTTTACATTTTGCGCGCCAGATGCAGCTATCTTGAGGCGGGTGGTTTTGCAATCAATGCACTGCGGTGAATGGGAGAGATCACGACGTGACAGGTTACATCATTGCCCCAGATATGACGCGGATTTCTCTGACGCGGCGCGTTGTCGGTGTAGACCAAACCGGTGCCGCGATTGAGCAAGATGTGGTCGAAGAGCGTCCTTTGACAATTTATTTGAACTCGCAAGAAATCGTCACAGCTATGACAATTGGAGATTATCCTGAATACCTAGCGCTTGGGTTTCTACGCAATCAAGGGATGCTTGAAGGGGCCGGTGCAGTCATGCGGATTGACTATGACGACGAGCTGGCCGTCGTTGTTGTGCGCACAGAGCACCCGACCAATCACGAAGAAAAACTGAAGAAAAAGACGCGTACGTCGGGTTGTGCGGTTGGTACTGTGTTTGGCGATATGATGGAGGGGTTAGAAGGTCTGCGCTTGCCTGAAGCGGAGCTGCGCACCAGTTGGCTTTACGCGCTTGCCGCGCAGATCAACACGACGCCATCGTTGTATCTGAGTGCGGGCGCGATCCATGGCACGGTGCTGTGCGCGCGTGATCAACCGCTGGTGTATATGGAAGATGTGGGGCGGCATAACGCGGTCGATAAGGTTTCTGGTTGGATGATGCAGAACGATGAGCGTCCGGAGGATAAGATCCTTTACACAACGGGGCGCCTGACATCGGAAATGGTGATCAAATGCGCGCATATGGGGATCCCTGCGCTTGTCTCGCGCTCTGGCTTCACGGTTTGGGGTGTTGAATTGGCGCAGCAAGTTGGACTGACTCTGATTGGGCGCATGCGCGGCAAGCGGTTTCAGTGTTTGGCTGGAGCTGAGCGTGTCGTGTGGGACGCGGATCTCGCACAGATCAAGGATGAGCCGAAGAAGAGTGGACGGAAAGCTTCATGAAACAACCTCTTGGCGTAATTCTCGCAGGCGGACAGGCGCGGCGTATGGGCGGTGGTGACAAAGGGCGTTTGTTGCTTGACGGGCGCAGTCTGCTTGATCACGTGATTGAGCGTTTGGAGCCACAGGTCGCCGGCATTGCGCTGAACGCGAATGGTGATGCGGCGCGTTTTGAGGATACGGGGTTGCCTGTTCTGTCCGATAGTATTGAGGGGTTCGTCGGTCCTTTGGCGGGGGTTCTGGCGGGGCTTGATTGGGCGGCAACGCTAGGTGCGGACACCATTGTGACAGCGGCCGCTGATACGCCGTTCTTTCCTTGTGATCTCGTACCTCGCCTGATGCTTGAAGCGGATGGAATGGCGCATCCTTTGGTCCTCGCGGCGACGCCGGATAGCGAGCGCGGGCGCAATAGGCATCCGACGTTTGGCCTTTGGCCCGTCGCGTTGCGCGATGATTTGCGTGCCGCATTGAATGGTGGCTTGCGCAAAGTCGTGCTTTGGAGCGATCAGCACGGCGGGCGCGAAGCGATATTTCCAAACACGCCGTTTGATCCTTTTTTCAACGTGAATACGCCCGATGATCTTGCGAGCGCAGAGGGGCTCTTATGAATATCTACGGTGTTGTTGGCTGGAAAAATGCAGGCAAAACCGGCCTGATGGAGCGCCTTGTGAGTGAGATGACTGCGCGGGGCTTGTCTGTGTCGACCATTAAACATGCGCATCATAGTTTCGACGTGGATCATGCGGGCAAGGATAGTTATCGTCACCGTGCTGCTGGAGCGCGCGAGGTGTTGCTTGCCTCGCGCAATCGCTTTGCCTTGATGCATGAATTAAGTGACGAGGATGAACCGACGCTGGCAGAATTGCTGAGCAAGCTCGCGCCCGTCGATCTGGTTCTGGTCGAGGGGTACAAGCGTGACGCGCACCCTAAGATCGAAGCGCACCGGAGCGAGACGGGCAATCCATTGATCGCCGATGATTCCGTGCGCGCCTTCGCGGCTGATTGCGCGCTTGAGGTTGATCGCCCTGTGTTCGATCTCAATGCGACGGGTGAGATCGCAGATTTTATATTGGCTGATCTGGGATTGCGGCATGGCTAAACTCACAGCGCCCAAGCTCACCAATGATTGCTTCGCATTGCCTGCGGGGGTGGATTGGACGCCTGTAGACACAGCGCTGTCGATGTTGCGCGAAAGGCTCAAGACCGTCGTGCCAGAGCAAAGCTGTGTGGTGTCAGAGGCCTGTAGTTTGATCCTAGCCCGCGACGTTGTTGCGATGCGCGGGCATCCGCCAGACGCAAATTCGGCCGTGGACGGATATGGCTTTGCCCATGCGGCGTTGCAAGGCGATGGTCCTTACGAACTGCCCCTTGTTCATGGTCGTGCAGCGGCGGGGGTTCCGTTTTCTGGCTCTGTCCCTCAAGGATCCGCTTTGCGCATTTTGACCGGGGCAGCGCTGCCAGTTGGAATCGACACGGTCGTGCTGGAAGAAGACGTGAACAGCGATGGACTAGCGATAGCCTTCAACGGGTCGATCAAAGCAGGTAGCAATGCACGCAAAGGTGGCGAGGACGTGCAACGCGGCGAGACGATCTTGCACGCAGGTCGCCGTTTAACGCCTGCAGACACAGCGCTGCTCAGCGCGGTTGGGGTGGCGCAGGTGCAAGTGTTTCGCACACTCAAAGTTGGTGTTTTGTCCACGGGGGACGAGCTGGTCGAGGCAGGCGAGATTGCTGAAACTAGTCAGATTTATGATGCGAACCGTCCCATGTTGCTTGCTCAATTGCACCGTTGGGGGTTTGAGGCGATTGATCTTGGCAAAGCGCCCGACGCGCGCGTGGTTTTGTCCGATATGCTGGATGAGGCTGCACAATCCTGTGATGCGATCCTGACATCCGGTGGGGCATCTGCGGGGGATGAAGATCACATGTCCGCGCTTTTGCAAGAGACGGGTTCGCTCGCGATGTGGCGGATTGCATTGAAGCCGGGACGGCCCTTGGCTCTGGGCATGTGGGGCGGGGTGCCTGTTTTTGGATTGCCAGGAAATCCTGTGGCGGCACTGGTCTGCACCTTGGTTTTCGCGCGGCCTGCTTTGAATGCTTTAGGAGGCGCGGGCTGGACAGAACCGCAAGGGTTTATGGTGCCTGCCGCTTTTGAAAAACGTAAAAAGGCAGGGCGGCGCGAATTCTTGCGCGCGCGTCTCCGTGAGGGGCGTGTGGAAACGTTTGCGTCTGAAGGTTCTGGCCGGATCAGCGGTTTAAGTTGGGCTGAGGGTTTGGTTGAGCTGCCCGATGGCAACGTTGAAATCACGCAAGACACCCTTGTGCGCTACATTCCTTACGATCTGTTTTGAAGGAGGTACGAGAAGATGCAAATCCGTAAACCCGTCTCATTCGTGGCTACACAAGAGCCCGAAGCGGCGACGCTTTCTTATCGCGATATCCTTGGTCTTGATCTGATCGAAAAATCGCCTTTCGCCTTGGTTTTTGAAGACGGCGAATTTACGGCGAATCTAGTCTAATCAAACGTGCCTGCAACGCGGCCCAAAAGCATGAAGGCGCGTGCTGTGCGTGTGCCGGACAGGGCCGCGATTTCGGAATCCGAAGCGATTTCTTCAAACTCTGAAAAGCTTTTATCAAAGCGGCGCAGAAAATGGTGCGCAGCATCGCGAAAAATCGTGTCTTGCTTCATGCGCGCTGCAGATAATGCGAGCGAAGAGCGATCTCTGATCCCGCCAAGAGCGGCAATTGCGCGACCGCGTTCGCCTGCAGCAAAACTACGCCAAACTTCAGGGCGCGCCGCATCGGGGCGGAGATCGTCCATGTAAATACCGTCTTGGCTAAGCAGGGTTAGAACGTCCTGCGCGGCTTGGATCAATTGTGCAGCTTTGCGGTCTTTCAAAGCTTTGCGCAGCGCATCAAAGCCAGCTTTGTCTTCCGCGTCTTCGGGGAAGTTCAAGGCGCGAATAAGTGCTTCGCGCTCAAGCGGTGGCTCCATCTCGGCGGCTTGCGTGCCAAGTGCGAGGCTGGGTTGCTCGGACGGGTCTGCGCTGGCAGGCTTGATCGGTGCAGGCTTACGAACAGGGGATGTATCGCGTTTGGTCGAGAAGGTCGCGAGGGTCGTTTCGGTCTTGCGCTGCGCAGCGGCAATTTCATCGAGCTTGCGATTCACAGAGGGCTCCGCAGCCATATTACGGCCTTGGTTTTGCGCGACGTAGGCTTGGCGAATGCCGTCGATAGCTGCTTGTAGACGCTGGCTTTCTTCACGCATCACACGGCTGGAACGCGCAGCAGTCGCAGCCACCCAAATCATCGCAACGGGCATGAAGATCGCAAGCATTGTCATCAAGAAACGCAAGCCGCCGGTACCCTCAGGCGCGGCTTCGCTGGGGAGCATGATGAAAAAGATAGCAGCGCCCAACAACCACACAAGGCTGAGCGCAATCGCGATCATCTCGATCCCCGTGATCGGGGATTTGCCAGGGCGGTCGTAGATGCCCAAAGGGGTTGATTTTCCGTCAGAGCCGTCAGCCATGCTCACTTCTTTCGCGCTAAATTTGGCGTTGGTTTAGATGAATTCGATCTTTAGCACTTCATAGGACTTGCTGCCACCGGGGGTGCGCACCTCTACGCTATCACCTTCATCCTTACCGATCAAAGCGCGCGCGATCGGGGATTTGATATTGAGCAATCCGGCCTCCACATTCGCCTCATGCTCGCCCACAATCTGCCAAGTCTTTTCTTCGTCGGTGTCTTCGTCCACCAAGGTGATCGTTGCGCCAAACTTGATCGTGCCGTTCAGCGTTGCGGGATCAATGACAGCCGCCAAGGACAAAATGCCTTCTAGCAGCTTCACACGGCCCTCGATGAAGCTGTGTTTCTCGCGTGCGGAATGATATTCGGCGTTCTCAGACAAGTCGCCGTGCTCACGCGCCTCTGCGATGGCCGCAATAATTGCGGGGCGTTCAACGGTTTTGAGGTTCTTTAACTCAACTTCAACCGCTGTGTGTCCCGATTTGGTCATCGGTATCTTTTCCATGGGCAACCCCGCCGTTCTCTACGCTCTTGATACACAAAAAAGCACCGGACGTGCCGGCGCTGTGGATCTTACTCTTTTCAAATCTGAGAGTGCCCCGAGCTTATGGGGAATTGCAAGCAATGATGCAGTTCAGTGCGTATTCGTGCGAAGAGTATGGTTTTTCGCACCTTTCGAAACGATTTACGCGTCGTTCCGATTGACCACATTAGGCATGGCTTGCTAGGCCTCAGCGCAACTTTATTTCATGCTCACGAGAGGAGCCATCATGTCCGAAGTCGAACGCGAAGCGATGGAGTACGACGTTGTGATCGTGGGCGCTGGCCCTGCGGGCCTGTCCGCGGCGATCCGCCTAAAGCAATTGAACGCCGATCTTGAGGTCGTTGTTCTTGAAAAGGGCTCCGAAGTGGGTGCGCATATTCTGTCTGGCGCAGTTCTGGATCCATCAGGTTTGAGCCGTTTGTTCCCGGATTGGAAAGAAAAGGGCGCGCCGTTGAATGTGCCTGTCAAAGAAGACAATTTTTACATGTTAGGTGAAGCGGGCCAGATCCGCATTCCGAACTTCATCTTGCCGCCTTTGATGAACAACCACGGAAACTACATCGTTTCCATGGGCAACGTGTGCCGCTGGATGGCCGAGCAGGCTGAAGCATTGGGTGTAGAAATTTTCCCGGGCATGGCCTGTTCTGAACTCATCTACGGTGAAAACGGCGAACTCAGCGGTGTTGTCGCGGGCGAGTTTGGCAAGAACGCCGATGGCACCCCCGGTCCATCTTATGAGCCGGGCATGGTTTTGAGTGGTAAGTACGTGTTCCTGTCTGAAGGTGTGCGTGGATCGCTCAGCAAAGAAGTGATCGCGAAGTTCACATTGGATTCCCGCTGTGACATTGCCAAGTTCGGCATCGGCATGAAGGAAATCTGGGAAATTGATCCCGAGAAGCACAATGAGGGCGAAGTGACCCACACATTGGGCTGGCCTGTTGGTTTCAAGAATGGTGGCGGTTCGTTTATCTATCACCTTGATAACAATCAGGTTTACGTCGGATACATCATCGATCTGAACTACAAAAACCCCTACATTTTCCCCTACATGGAGTTCCAGCGCTTCAAGCATCACCCGAAAGTTGCGGAGCTGCTGAAAGGCGGTAAGCGGATTTCTTATGGTGCGCGTGCGGTGACGAAGGGCGGTTTCCAGTCGATTCCAGAAGTAGCCTTCCCCGGTGGCGCGTTGCTTGGGTGTTCTGCAGGGCTTGTGAATTTACCGCGCATCAAGGGCAATCACAACGCGATGCATTCTGGAATTGAAGCTGCGGAAGCGGCGTTTGCGGCGATTGAAGCAGGCCGCTCTGGCGATACGCTCGAGGATTATACGGCGTCCTTGAAAGAGGGCGTTATTGGTCAGGATCTAAAGAAAGTGCGCAATGTTGCGCCTTTGAATGCACGCTTTGGCCCGCTGGGTGGTATGGCGTTTGGCGGTTTTGATATGTGGTTCCAAACGATCTTCAAGGTCTCGCCATTCGGGACTTTGAAGCATGGCAAGACGGACGCTGAGTCTACCGAAGACGCAAGCAAGCATGAACCGATTGATTATCCAAAGCCGGACGGCACGCTCAGCTTTGATCGCCTCACTAATGTCGCGTTCAGCTTTACTAACCATGAAGAAAGCCAGCCAGCGCATTTACAGCTGACTGATCCGTCTGTCCCGATGTCGATCAATATGCCGAAATATGCGGAGCCTGCTCAACGCTATTGCCCTGCTGGCGTTTACGAAGTTGTTGACGAGAAGTTTGTCATCAATTTCCAGAACTGCGTGCATTGTAAGACTTGCGACATCAAGGATCCAAGCCAAAACATCACATGGGTTACACCTCAAGGGGGCGACGGGCCAAATTATCCGAACATGTGATTTGGACTGTTTTTGAATGATGGGGCAGGCTTAGGCCTGCCCTTTTTTGTTCAACATTTGCTCGACCGCATTTTTGTAACTGCTGCTCACGGGAATCGAGCGGCCATCAGACAGTGTGAGTGTATGACGCCGTGCAACGCGAGTCAGCCCGTTTGAATGGGCCTGCGCAGCCCAATGAGAGCGGTGGGTTTGAACACCTGCGATGCCATCTAGCAGATCAATCGCATCGGCCATGCGCATTAGGATCATCTCGCTTCCCAAGGTGGTCGCGACGTTCACATAGTGATCCTGCATGGACATGGAAATGATCTGGCCCTCGCGCAAACGAGTTGGTAACCGCTGCGCGAGCCGTGCGGTTTGAAGCGTTATCGGGGGCACATCTTTGAGGGTTGCCTCGCTTGTTTCTTCCGATGCGGACGTTCCGCTGCGAGAGGCCACAAGATGGGCAAGGCCCGCGATCAATATGGCCATTATTGTGACTTGCAGTGAGAGCACTGGAAAGACCACATCAATCAAATGGTCTGGTCGGAACACTTTGTTCAAAGTGATCACAAATGCCGTTCCCGGCACGCTGCCGATCGCCGAGCCTATGGCAACCTGAAAGAGCGATGGGAGTGCGCGCAACCAACGGCTCTCGATAGCTGCGGTGATACAGAATTCCATAAAGACGCCAATGACGCTGATCGCGATGGACCAAAAGACGACGCGATCCCAAAACTCAAGATCATCACTGGTGTCAAAAGGACCCAAAAAAACGCAAATGAAAATAGCGAGGGCGAAGACGGCGATGCGTTGATCTGCTCGGCTTTGCTTTGTAATTTCACGCATCGTGTAATTGCATTCCTGATAATTTCGCGAAGAATCACAGTGTTACACGCAGACGGACTTCGAAAAAAGCGCGAAACGACTAAAGGTTGTAATTGTGAGTGAAGCGGCGCACGCCCCATTTATCCCTATGTGTGAGCCGCAATTTGAGACTAACATTTTCAAATGTTCAGGAAGGCGGTGCATGAATGTGCACCGCCTTTCTTTTTCGTGGCTTGCGAATGAATGGCACAATACACAAAAATATTCACATCTTGGACTCACCTTATCGTGCGCAAACATTGCTTTACATGAGACGACGACCTAGTTTCTTCCAAAGCAATGCACACAAAGGAGCATGCCACGTGCCCACACGCGTTTTACGGCAAATTAGCTTTGCCGCGGTTCTTGCCATTCTGGGAATGCCGCTTTCTGCGGAACCCGCAGGCTCCTATCTTGCCGCGCGATCTGCGGCGGTCACGGGCGATTACGACGCAGCTGCTCGGTATTACACGCAAGTCTTAGCGCGGGATCCGTCTAATCCTGAAATTCTGGAAAATGCGAGTTTCGCGTTGCTGGCGCTTGGTGATATTGATCGTGCCGCTGTCGTAGGTGGTAAATTGCTTGCGGATGTGCAAAGCAGTCAAGTGGCGCAAATGGCCGTCTTGGCGCAAAAAGCAGGTGAAGAAAACTATCCTGACGTGCTTGCGCGCATTCTTGAAAACCAAGGTGTTGGGCCGCTAGTAGATGGTTTGCTGCGTTCTTGGGCACAAGTCGGCATTGGCGAAGTTACTGCAGCTTTGAGCAATTTTGACAAGGTCGGTGAGGAACGTGGACTTCAAGGGTTTGCGCTCTATCACAAGGCGTTAGCCCTTGCGATGGTTGGTGATTTTGAAGGATCTGACGCGATATTCGCCAAGCAAGAAGCAGGTGCGTTGCGTCAAACCCGACGCGGGGCCATTGCCCATATTGAAGTGCTTAGCCTGCTGGATCGCACGGACGAAGCGCTGAGAATGCTTGATCAATCCTTTGGCTCTGATCTTGATCCGAAGCTTCAAAGTATGCGTGTGACGCTTGCGGAGGGCGGGAAGCTTTCTTTCACTCAGGTGAAGACCGCGCGCGACGGCATGGCCGAGGTGTTCTTTACCGTTGCAAGCGCTCTGCGCAATGAAGCAAGCGAGGATTACACGCTGCTCTACACCCGCGTCGCGGAGTATCTAAATCCCATCCATTCAGATGCGACCCTGCTTTCAGCTGGCTTGCTTGAACAGATGGAGCGGTTTGAACTGGCGACGCAAACCTACAAGAAAGTCGGACGTGGCGATCCTGCGTTTCATGCCGCTGAACTTGGACGCGCGGAAGCGTTGCGACGCAGTGGTAAGCCGGATGCAGCGATTGAGGTACTTGAAAATCTCGCACGAACCCACAGCAGCCTTGCAATGGTGCATTCCTCGCTTGGGGATGCTTTTCGCCAGATGGAGCGCTTTGAAGAGGCCGTAAGGGCTTATGACACAGCACTCGCGCAGTATGAAGAAGAGGTGAACGGCCAATGGTTCATCTACTACGCGCGTGGCATCTCACATGAACGTTTGGATAAATGGGTAGAGGCTGAGGCAGACTTCCGCAAAGCGTTGGAATTGAACCCAGAACAGCCTCAGGTATTGAATTATCTCGGGTACTCGTTGGTCGAAAAACAGGTGAAGCTTGATGAGGCGCTGGGTATGATCGAGCGCGCCGTCGCTGCACGTCCTGACAGTGGCTACATTGTCGATAGTTTGGGCTGGGTTCTGTTCCGTTTGGGGCGTTATGATGAAGCCGTCGCCCCGATGGAGCGCGCAACAGAATTGATGGCGATTGATCCGATTGTGAATGACCACTTGGGCGATGTGTACTGGTCCGTTGGCCGCTTTCTAGAAGCAGAATTCCAATGGAAGCGCGCCCTTTCCTTCGTCGATTTTGGTGATGCTAGCCAAGAAGCTGATCCAGATCGCATACGTCGAAAATTGGAAGTTGGTCTTGATCAAGTGCTGGAAGAAGAGGGCGTGGAGCCCCTTAGACTGGCTGATGACGGCTAAAGTAGTCACGCGGCACGCGCGCGCAAAGATAAATCTGTGTTTGCATGTGACGGGCCAACGCGAGAACGGCTATCATCTGTTGGATAGCCTGGTTTGTTTCGCTGATGTGGGGGATGTGTTGCACGTCGCACCTGCCGATCATTTGAGCCTGCATGTTGATGGCCTGTTAAGCGAAGGTGTTCCAACAGATGGGCGCAATTTGGTGCTGAAAGCCGCGAAGCTTTTCGAACATCCAGAAGGTGCAACGATAACCCTGACGAAGAACCTGCCGAATGCGGCCGGCATCGGGGGGGGATCAGCGGATGCAGCGGCTGCCCTGCTTGCAATGGCGGAGCTTTGGGACCAACCGATCCCTGACAATGTAGTGCAATTGGGGGCCGATGTGCCTGTGTGTCTCGCCCCGATGGCACTGCGCATGCGCGGAGTTGGCGAAGATCTATCCCTCATTCCGCCACTTCCACCGCTTTGGGCTGTGATGGTCAATCCACGCATCGCGGTCGAGACACCTCCAGTCTTCAAGGCATTGAAAAATAAAAATAATGCGGGTCTGAGTGAGATGCCAGAGTGGCATGACGCGCGCGAGTTCGCAGCTTGGTGCGCAATGCAACGCAATGATTTACAAACGCCTGCGATTGAATTGGCACCTGTGATTGAGCAAACTTTAGATGCGTTACACCCGTCTTTGCTTGCGCGTATGTCAGGATCCGGCGCTACTTGTTTTGGGCTTTGCGAAAGTGCAGAGCAGGCAGAGATATTAGCCACGCAGATTCGCGCAGAGCACCCAAATTGGTGGGTTGTCGCGACGACGTTTAGTTGATCCGCGCCACAACGTAGTCCGCCAAATCACGCAGCATTTCGCGCACGGGATGTGCGGGCAGGTAATCTATCGCTTTGACCGCTTTTTCTGCCCATGCCAGCGCTTCATCACGTGTGTCATCCAGCGCACCGTGCTTGTGAAGCAGGGCAATCGCCGTTTCCAGATCACCGTCTTCCTGACGCCCTTTTTCAATTGTGCGTTCCCAGAATGCGCGCTCTTCCGCGTCGGCTTTTGCAATCGCTTTGATTAACGGCAAGGTCAATTTTTTCTCGCGGAAATCATCGCCGATGTTTTTGCCGATTGCACCTGCATCCCCCGACATATCCAGCAGATCGTCCACAATCTGGAAGGCGATGCCCAAGGCATCCCCGTAGTCGAACAGGGCTTTCACATGCGCTTCATCTGCGCCTGCGATCACGCCACCAACCTCTGTCGCCGCAGAGAAAAGCGCCGCGGTTTTGCCGCGTACCACCTGAAGATAGATGGCTTCAGTCGTGGACAGATCCTGCGAGGCCGTCAGCTGCAACACTTCTCCCTCCGCGATCGTGGCAGATGCATTTGCGAGGATATCGAGCACCCGCATGGAGCCAGTCTCAACCATCAATTGGAACGAACGCGAGAAGAGATAATCGCCCACAAGAACCGAAGATTTGTTGTCCCACAAGAGGTTCGCTGTTGGGCGACCACGGCGCTGGCCACTTTCATCCACTACATCATCGTGGAGTAACGTTGCCGTATGAATAAACTCAACCGTCGCGGCCAGATGCACATGATAGGGACCGTCGTAGCCACACAAATGCGCCGCGGCGAGGGTGAGCATGGGGCGCAAACGTTTGCCGCCTGCCTCGACCAAATGCGCCGTGACTTCTGGAATACGGGGCGCATGTTCGGATGCCATACGCTGCTGGATCAACACATTCACCGCGTTAAGATCGTCGGCCAAATAGGCAGCCATAGCATCATGCGGCTTCATTGAATTTTTGTCCAAGCTCATCACACTCTCGTTCCTGCTCTCGACATTTGAAGGCACCGCGCTTAGGTCATTTGGTATGCAAGAATTGATGCGCACCAATGACATAACCCTGACGGCTTTGGTTCGTGCCCTCCTTGACGAGGCGGGTATACCGATGTTTGAGTTAGACGTAAATATGAGCGTTCTCGAAGGCTCCATAGGCATTTTGCCGCGGCGTGTGATGGTCGCGGAACGTGACTATGATCGGGTGATTCGGATACTGTCGGACAATGAAGTTGAACTCCCCCATCAGTGATCATTTTGACGATGCCGACCTAAGCGTCGACGACTTCCTTGGTGGTTTAGTGAAGATTGCCCAGCCCCTGAAGGGGTATCGTGGCGGCGTTGATCCGGTTTTGCTGGCCGCGAGCATTCCTGCGAAAGCAGGAGAGACGGTGTTGGAATTGGGGTGTGGGGGTGGTGTGGCCTCCCTCTGTCTGGCGCGGCGTCTGGTGGGATTGACGCTGACGGGTGTCGAGCTTCAAGAAAACTACGCAGATCTGGCGCGCCGCAATGCGGAGCGTAACGCGCTTGATCTAAATGTTGTGCATGCAGATATTAATGCGCTTCCGTTCGAAGTACTTGACCAGCGTTTTGATCATGTGTTCGCAAATCCGCCCTACTATGACCGCGCGCACAGTGTCCCTGCGCGAGACAAAGGGCGTGAAACTGGGCTTGGTGGAAACACGCCCTTGAGGAAATGGGTCGCTGTTGCGTCCAAGCGTTTGGCCCCGAAAGGGCAGGCGCATTTTGTGCAGCGCGCAGACCGTTTGGCGGACTTGTTGTCAGCGGTTCACGTGCATCTTGGCTCTATCGAGGTCCAGCCGCTTTGCGCGCGCAGAGGGCGTGCGGCTCATTTGGTGCTTGTGCGGGGAAAAAAATCGGGACGGGCAGATTTTCGCTTACACGCCCCAATTGTGATGCATGTGGGCGCACGTCACGATGAAAATTCCAAGAATTACAATGAGATAATCGAAGCGGTCCTGCGCCGTGGTGCCAGTTTAGCCTTTGGTGGAACTCTCTAAAGCCTGCGAAATTTAACTCTTTGCTAACCAGATGATGCAACTGCAGCGTGACACAGGAATCTTTCTGTGCTGCTATGAATTTGCACATCTAACCTTAGGAGGACCTCGATGAGCTTGAGTTCGCATCTGGAACAACTGAAGAAGAAACACTCAAACCTGTCTGCCGAAGTGGAGGCAGCACAACGCGCCCCTGGTACGCAAGATCTTCACATCGCAGAGCTCAAAAAACAGAAACTTCAACTTAAACAACAGATAACGCGCCTTTCGAGTTGAGCGTAGTCTAAGATTTAAGTGACTTTAACCGGCGGTAAGGATATCCTCACCGCTGGTTTTTTAATGGACTTAGCCAACACCCTGCAACGACATGACCGCCAGATCGTCGCTTACTTTCGCTTCGATTGCGAGGGCGGCGGCCTGTGCGCTGGCCGCTGTCGTGAAATAGGGGATCTTGCCATACAAAGCGACGGAGCGGATTTCGCGGCTGTCTTCTACCGCTTGAGCGCCCTCTGTGGTATTGATAACCAACGCGATCTCTTCGTTCTTCAGGTTGTCGACAATGTTCGGGCGACCTTCATAGACCTTGTTGACCACCTCACATGCAATGCCTGCCGCTGTGAGCCAGCTTTGCGTGCCGCGTGTTGCGGCGAAGGTGAAACCAAGGGACGCAAGCAATTGCGCCGCTTCCAAGGTTTTGTCGGTCTTGTCGTCGTCGCGAATTGAGACAAAGACTTTGCCAGAGCTTGGCAAGGTAACGCCCGCGCCCATTTGTGCTTTGAGGAAGGCGCGCGCGAAGGATGTGTCCCAGCCCATGACTTCGCCCGTAGAGCGCATTTCGGGACCAAGGATGGTGTCGACACCGGGGAATCGCGCGAAGGGCAAAACCGCCTCTTTCACGGAGAACCATGGCATTTTGTAATCCGCCAAGGTCATTTGATCCGGCATCGGTTGCGAGCCAGGGATCGCATCGGTTGGATAAGCACCGCGCTTTGGGAAGTTGCTAAGCGGCTCACCCGCCATCAAGCGCGCAGCGATAGAGGCAATGGCTGAATCGGTCGCTTTAGCGACGAAAGGAACGGTGCGCGAGGCCCGTGGATTGACCTCGATCAGGTAAATTTCATCGTCTTTGATTGCGAACTGCACGTTCATCAGGCCGACCACATTGAGGGCCAAAGCCAGTGCGTGTGTTTGTTCTTCAATGCGTTTGATGACGTCATCAGCCAAGGAATAAGGCGGCAAGGAACAGGCGCTATCACCGGAGTGAACGCCCGCCTCTTCGATATGCTGCATGATGCCTGTGACGTGGACCTCTTTGCCATCGCAGAGCGCGTCAACATCTAGCTCAACCGCGCCAGAGAGGTAGCTATCAAGCAGAACAGGGCTGTCGCCGGAAACGACCACGGCTTCAGCGATGTAGCGCTCCAACTGCGCCATATCACGCACAATTTCCATCGCGCGACCACCCAAGACGTAGGATGGGCGAATGACCAGTGGGAAGCCAATCTCTTCTGCAATGCTGAGCGCTTCTGCGTCTGTAGAGGCGATACCGTTCTTGGGTTGTTTCAAGTTCAATTGATTCACAAGTGCCTGAAAACGCTCACGATCTTCGGCAAGGTCGATTGCGTCAGGGGTGGTGCCGAGGATTGGAATGCCTTCTGCTTCGAGCGCGTTTGCCAGTTTAAGTGGCGTTTGACCGCCGAACTGAACGATGACGCCATGAAGCGTGCCATCTTCCATTTCAACGCGCAGAATTTCCATCACGTGTTCGAACGTCAAAGGCTCAAAGTAAAGGCGATCAGAGGTGTCATAATCCGTCGAAACAGTTTCGGGATTGCAGTTGATCATTATCGTCTCATAGCCCGCGTCCGTCAGCGCATAGCAGGCGTGACAGCAGCAGTAATCAAACTCGATCCCTTGACCGATCCGATTAGGACCACCGCCAAGAATGACGACTTTATTGCGATCCGACGGACGCGCCTCGCATTCTACATCGCCAAAGGCGGGCGCTTCGTAGGTGGAGTACATGTAGGGCGTTTGCGCTTCAAATTCTGCGGCGCATGTGTCGATGCGCTTGAACACGGCATTTACACCGACTGTGTGACGCGCTTTGCGAACGTCTTTTTCTTTGAAGCCGGTCAGATTGGCAAGGCGCGCATCCGTGAAGCCCATCATTTTGAGGTGACGCAAACCCGCCTCGTCGCTTGGAAGGCCATTGGAGCGCACGCCCTCTTCCGCATCAACAATTTCGCGGATACGCGCCAAGAACCATGGGTCAAACATCGTAACGCCGTGGATTTCATCGTCCGTAAGCCCGTGACGCATCGCCTGCGCGATAGTGCGCATGCGATCTGGGGTTTGCTTGGAAATGGCTTTGATAACTGCGGATTTCTCTGGCGCGCCTTCGATCTCAATCTCGTCGAAACCCGTGAGGTCGCTCTCCATCGAGGCGAGTGCCTTTTGCAAGCTCTCGTGGATTGTACGACCAATCGCCATAGTTTCGCCGACGGATTTCATCGCTGTGGTGAGGTAAGGCTCGGAGCCTGGGAATTTCTCAAACGCGAATTTTGGGATTTTGGTGACGACATAGTCGATAGTTGGCTCGAACGACGCGGGGGTCACTTTAGTAATGTCGTTGTCCAACTCATCCAGCGTGTAGCCAACGGCTAATTTCGCTGCGATCTTGGCAATCGGGAAGCCTGTTGCTTTGGACGCCAATGCAGAAGAACGAGACACGCGTGGGTTCATCTCAATAACGACTATGCGGCCATCCGCGGGGTTCACGGCCCACTGCACGTTGGAGCCGCCTGTTTCCACGCCAATCTCGCGCAGGACCGCGATGGAGTGGTTGCGCATCACTTGGTATTCTTTGTCTGTCAGCGTCAGGGCAGGAGCGACAGTGATCGAATCGCCCGTGTGCACTCCCATAGGGTCGATATTTTCAATCGCGCAAACGATAATGGCGTTGTCGGCGGTGTCGCGCACGACTTCCATCTCGAATTCTTTCCAACCGAGCAGGGATTGATCGACGAGAATTTGGTTAACCGGTGAGGCATCCATGCCAGAGCGGCAGAAGAATTCGTAATCTTCGCGGTTATACGCAACGCCGCCGCCCGTGCCGCCCATGGTAAAGGCAGGGCGGATAATTGCGGGCAGGCCGATTTGTTCGAGGTCTTCGAGCGCGAGGCGTACGCCTTCGTTCAGGTCGGCTTTGCCGTTTTCATCCGTTGGCGCAGTAACAATTGTGGCTTTCGGGTTCTCGATGCCAAGACGGTCCATGGCTTCGCGGAACAGCTTGCGATCTTCTGCCATTTCAATGGCTTCGCGTTTCGCACCGATCATTTCGACATTGAATTTCTCAAGCACGCCCATTTCTTCAAGTGCGAGGGATGTGTTCAGACCCGTTTGACCACCCATGGTTGGCAGCAACGCATCGGGGCGTTCTTTCTCGATGATCTTGGCGACAATCTCGGGCGTGATCGGTTCAATATATGTCGCATCCGCAAGACCTGGATCAGTCATAATCGTCGCAGGATTCGAGTTCACCAGAATGACGCGGTAACCTTCTTCGCGCAGAGCTTTGCAAGCCTGTGCGCCGGAGTAGTCGAATTCGCAGGCTTGCCCGATGACAATTGGCCCCGCGCCGATGATCATGATGGAGGAGATATCAGTACGTTTAGGCATGGGCAGACCTCTTTTTCGAGCGCACTTCAAGGGGGCAAACCCTCGAGTCGCGGCAGCGTGCAAATTGTCGTGGGTTATAGACAGGACAGGGGCAGGTTCAAGGGGCATATGGGTGTGCACGCAAGCATCCCTTGACTTTCGCGCCCGCGCGCGGTGTATCGGCCCAAACTTATAGCCCTTTCCGAAGGAAATTCGCCATGCATGCCTATCGCAGTCACACTTGCGCCGATCTGAACAAATCCAACGTAGGCGAGACTGTGCGTCTTTCTGGCTGGGTCCATCGCGTCCGCGATCACGGCGGTCTTTTGTTTATCGATCTGCGCGACCACTACGGCATTACGCAAGTCATGGCCGATCCTGATAGCCCTGTGTTTGCTGAGATCGAAAAAGTGCGTTCTGAGTGGTGTATCCGCATCGATGGCAACGTCATGGCGCGCGACGAAAGCTTGGTGAACCCGAAAATCCCAACTGGCGAAGTTGAAGTGTTTATTCGCGACATTGAAGTGCTTGGCTCCGCGTCCGAGCTGCCGTTGATGGTGTTCGGCGAGCAGGAGTACCCAGAGGAAACGCGTCTTAAGTATCGATACCTCGATCTGCGCCGCGAAAAGTTGCAGCGAAATATGACCCTACGCTCTGATGTGGTCGCTTCGATGCGCAAACGCATGTGGGACCAGAACTTTCGCGAGTATCAAACGCCGATCATCACAGCGTCCAGCCCGGAAGGCGCGCGTGACTTCCTAGTACCATCGCGTCAGCACCCAGGTAAGTTCTACGCACTTCCGCAGGCACCACAGCAGTTTAAACAGCTGATCATGGTCTCTGGCTTCGACAAATACTTCCAAATCGCACCTTGTTTCCGCGACGAAGACCCGCGTGCGGATCGCTCGCCCACAGATTTCTACCAACTCGACCTTGAGATGAGCTTTGTGGAGCAAGAAGACGTGTTCAACACGATCCAGCCGGTCGTTGGTGGTATCTTTGAAGAATTCGGTGGTGGTCGCAAAGTCGATCAAACGTGGGAGCAGATTTCCTACAAAGATGCGGCGCTTTGGTATGGCTCCGACAAGCCCGACCTGCGCAACCCAATCAAGATGCAGGTTGTGTCCGAGCATTTTGCTGGCTCCGGTTTTGCGATCTTCGCGAAATTGTTGGAGCAAGACGGCACAGAGATCCGCGCGATCCCAGCGCCGACAGGTGGGTCACGCAAGTTCTGTGACCGCATGAATGCGTTTGCACAGAAAGAGGGTCTGCCGGGCATGGGCTATATCTTCTGGCGCGATCAGGGCGAGGGAATGGAGGCGGCAGGACCGTTGGCCAAGAACATCGGACCTGAGCGTACAGAGGCGATCCGTCAGCAATTGGGTCTGGGCGTCGGTGATGCAGCGTTCTTCCTGGGCGGTAAGCCAAGCGCGTTTGAAAGCGTAGCTGGTCGTGCGCGTAACGAGATTGGTCAAGCGTTGAAGCTTATTGACGAAGATCGTTTCGCCTTCGCTTGGATCGTCGATTTCCCAATGTATGAAGCGGATGAAGAGACGGGTAAGATTGATTTCTCGCACAATCCGTTTTCGATGCCCCAAGGTGGACTTGAGGCGCTAAATGGCGATCCTCTTGATGTGCTCGGGTATCAGTATGACCTTGCGTGCAACGGCTATGAGCTGATTTCAGGAGCGATCCGAAACCACCAGCCTGACATCATGTTCAAAGCGTTTGAACTTGCGGGGTATGGTAAGGACGAAGTCGAGAAGCGTTTTGGTGGTATGGTCAATGCGTTTCAATACGGTGCTCCACCCCACGGTGGTTGCGCTGCGGGAATCGACCGGATTGTGATGTTGCTGGCGGATGAAGCGAACATTCGCGAAGTTATCATGTTCCCTATGAACCAGCGCGCGGAAGATCTGATGATGAATGCGCCGTCAGAGCCGATGAGCGATCAGATGATGGAACTTGGCCTGCGCGTTATTCCGCAGGACTAAGCGAAGGTGCCCTGCGTGCTACAGCACGCAGGTTACTCCCCCAGCACGCGTTCGATCTGGGAAAGCCCTTTTGATCCTGTGTATGTCTCTGGCGCAGAGAAGAGCGGATCACGCAGTGCTTCGTCCAATGTGATAAAAGTCCAGCCTTCGGCCGCGTACCAAGCTAACAAATCATCCAAATGATCTGCGTTGATTTTGTTCATATGCAGCAGCAAAACATGCGAGAAGTCACGGCCCAATTCGAGCTGCGCGCGGGATTGAAAATGGGCTGTGCGCTCTTTCATGTGTGCTAGATACGCATTTGCGATCCGCTGCGCCGCAAGTTGGTCGCTCATGTCGAGCGCATCGACATATTCTAAATTGAACCGCCATTCGTCATTATCGATGGTGACGGGCGCGTTTATATAGCCTTGGTTTTTCAAAACAGTGTCCGCGATCTGTCTGGATTTCTCGGTCTTGCCCTCGCGCAAAAAGGGGAAGCGGTAGTATTTCTGGTCCTGCATCCATGGTCGCAGGGTGCGGTCTGTGCGGCTGACTTCGCGGCGAAAGCCCCAACGTGTGAGCGTGTCGTAGTCTGGATGCGACCAACTGTGATTGCCAACAGTGTGGCCTGCGCCTACGAAGGCTTCCATCACAGGTATGGTTTCATCATCGATTTGGCGACCGATCGCAAAGCCTGTCGCGACAATGTCATAGGGTTTCATCGCCGCAATGACGTCTTGGACAATCGTCATGACCTCTTGGGGGGGCGTGCGAGACCGCAAAACATATGGCAGATCATCAAGCGTGATCGCGATTTGTTGGGCATGCAGGGGAAGGGCGCACAGTGTGAGCCATATCATCAAAGCACGACTTAACATGACGCTGCTTTCGAGAGGTAGTATGTACGCGCGTGCTACAGCACGCGCGCAACGTTAAGGACGTTAACGACGACGATCGCGGCGCGCGGACATTGGCTGGAACGCCACGCCAACATGCGCTTCGCAGTAGGGCTTGCCCGCTTTTACAGGCAATCCGCAGAACCAGAAGTCATCTGTTGCAGGATCGCCTACGGGCCATTTGCATGTGCGCTCTGTCAATTCCATCAAGCTGATCTTCTTTGACTTTTTCTCGACCTCAGAAACCTTCGCGAGCGCTTCAGGGCTGATCTCGTTCGCAGATGGCTGCGGTGGCAAAGGTTGACCTGCGGGAATAATCGCGCGCCTCGCACGTGAGGGTGGCGGCGGCGGCGTCGTCGGCTCTGCAATCTGTGTCACAGCTTTTGGAGCCGCATTTGCCTTTGGCGCGGCCTTCGGTTTTGGCTCTGCCTTCGCGGCTTTTGGTTTTGCGTCCGCTTTCGCGGTGCTTGTTGTAGCGCGGTTCGACAGGCCGAGACGGTGTACTTTGCCGATCACAGCATTCCGCGTCACGCCGCCCAGCTCTTTAGCGATCTGACTTGCGGATTGGCCTTCGCCCCACATCTTTTTCAGGGTCTCAACGCGTTCATCTGTCCAGGACATTGCGGCTTCCTTATTCAAAAAAGCGGCCCTCATTGGTGCCGCTTCAGGTATCTTGGTGCTTGCCCCTATTCTAATCAGCCTCGCCTGAGATACAAGTCAGACGAATCACTGCCTAAGAGCTTTAGCCACCTATGACACAAAACAACGCATTGGACACACCGCAGATGGGCGCGCGCCGTTTTGGGCGGGTGAATTGGTTGGGCTTACAAACTTTGATCCATCGCGAAACCCGTCGTTTTCTCGCGGTTTGGACACAGACCCTACTGGCCCCGCTTGTTACAGCTGGACTTTTGCTACTGATTTTCAACCTTGCCGTCGGCCCGCGACGTGGCGAGGTGATGGGCGTGTCTTTCATCACTTTCATCGCACCGGGTATTTTGATGATGACTGTCATCCAAAATGCCTTCGCAAACGTGTCCTCTTCAATTGTGATCTCTAAAGTGCAAGGCAACATTGTCGATACGTTGATGCCACCTTTGTCACCGCTTGAGATGGTGATTGGGTATCTCGCAGGTGGTATCGGGCGTGGTGTATTTGTTGCGATAGCGATTGGGCTGGGCTTGCTCTTGTTTCTTGGCATTGGCGTACAACATCCGATCATGGCCTTGATCTTTGTTGTGCTTGGCTCTGCGTTTCTAGGTGGGCTTGGCATCATCGCAGGTGTGTTCGCCAACAAGTTCGATCAAATGGCGGCGATCACGAATTTCATCGTGACACCGCTCGCCATGCTCTCGGGAACTTTTTATTCCGTCACAGTTTTGCCGCCGATCTTGCGAGAGATCACATATTTCAACCCGATTTTCTACTTAATCGATGGGCTGCGCTACGCGGTGATCGGCGCGTCCGACAGCAACCCGTGGTCTGGTATGTTGATTTGCACGGTTTCCGTCCTGATCGTAGCAGGGATTGCGTGGCAAATGCTCCGCACAGGATATCGCCTTAAGCCTTAGCAAGCCTTGTTTCGCGCCACGCCAATAGAGCGGCACCCGCGACGATGATACCTGCACCAAGAAGCGATACAGATGTCGGAATGACGCCAAAAATTGCGGCGTCATAGAGACTTGCAAACAAAAGCGTGCCGTAGCTGAATGGCACGACAAACGAAGCATCCGCGCGCGCGAGTGAGTTCAAAAAACAGGTTTGCGCGGCGGCCATAAGGCTTCCGACCCCCGCCAAGGCGAGCCATTGCATCATCGTTGGTGCTTGCCACACAAAGACCACGGCGAGTGTGGCGATCACCAAGCCAATCGCATTGTTCACCAGCAAGATCTGAAACGGCGCTTCGCGTTTCGACAGGCGCTTCATGGAGATGATTTCTAGCCCCAAAATCAAGGCTGCCCCAAGCGCCAGCAAAGCGCCGGGCGCGATTGTCCCTGATCCGGGCCGCAAAAGAATGAGAGCGCCGGTCATTGCAACGCCTGCCGCGCTCCACCGCACCATGCCGACTTTCTCACCCAGTAAAAAAACCGCGAAAATCATCGCAAAAACAGGGTTGAGAAAACTTATCGCAGTCGCATCCGACAAGGGAATATAGGCAACCGACGCAAACATCAGCGTCACGCCCATTGCACCGCACAGCGTGCGCACCACATGCAGTTTCATATTCACCATGCCAAACTTGGGTCGCATAATCAGCCCAGCAGTGCCAAGCGTTAGCGCCGCAAACAAAAATCTGGCATGCGTGATTTGCAAGGGATGCAGTGGTTCTCCTAACGCGCCAGTGCCGAGAGCCTTGGCCAATAACGTGGTCGCCGCGATGAAAGCGGTCGCGCAAATCATCAGCACCATGGCAAGGCGCGGGTTGGTTTCGGGCAGGGTGCTCATACGCCATGACCTGATCCCAAAACCGACGCTGCGCAAGTTGCCATTTGACATCCGATACAAATGGGCTTGCGTAATGCTGTGGCGGCTGTAAGAAGAAGCCATGGTCTCCAACGCTCATAAACGTCTCCGACGACACATGCTCCGCGCTTAATTGCGTGTGATCAAGCCGTGCATGATGGCTCAAACATTCATGCATCATCCAAAATATTGACTTGGCCCTGCCGCTCAGGCACTCACGGGGCCTCTGAATTCCAAGGATACTTTCATGATCCCTTCCGTTTTGCCAACTTATTCGCGTGCACCCATGTCTTTCGTCAAAGGCGAGGGCAGTTGGCTTATCGAAGCGGACGGACGACGTTTTCTTGATCTTGGCGCGGGCATTGCGGTGAACGCGCTTGGCCACGCACACCCGACTTTGGTCGCGGCACTTACGGATCAAGCGAATGCGCTCTGGCATGTGTCCAACCTGTATCAAATTCCGCAACAGCAAAAGCTGGCAGATATGTTGGTAGAGCTGACATTCGCAGATACCGTCTTTTTCACCAACTCCGGCACGGAAAGTTGCGAGTTGGCGGTCAAAATGGCGCGCAAATACTGGTATGAAAAAGGCGTGCCGGAGCGGGTTGAAATCATTACGTTCGAGGGTTCTTTCCATGGGCGCTCCTCTGCGGGGATCGCGGCGGCTGGCTCGGAAAAGATGACCAAGGGCTTTGGACCTTTGCTTGGTGGCTTCAGACATCTGCCTTGGAACGATCATAAGGCCCTGACAACGGCTATCACCGATCAAACCGCTGCGATTATGATCGAGCCTGTGCAAGGTGAAGGCGGTATTCGCCCGCTGCCTGATCAATGTCTGAAAGGCTTGCGCGATTTGTGCGACGAACACGGTATTCTGTTGATCCTGGATGAGGTGCAATGCGGTGTGGGTCGCACAGGCAAGCTGTTTGCGCATGAATGGGCAGGGATTGAACCTGATATTATGATGGTTGCCAAAGGTATCGGCGGTGGCTTCCCGCTCGGCGCGGTCCTTGCGACAGAAAACGCAGCAAGTGGCATGACTGCGGGCACGCATGGCTCCACATATGGCGGTAACCCATTGGGCTGCGCGGTGGGCTGTGCTGTTCTTGAAACAGTTGCGGAGCCTGATTTCCTCGCGGATGTCTCACGTCGTGCAGGGGCGCTGCGCCAAAGTCTTGAAGGGCTTATCGCGCAACACCCAGATGTGTTTGAAAGCGTGCGTGGTGCGGGCCTGATGCTTGGGCTCAAATGTAAGGCAACCAACATCGATATCGTGAATGCGGGCTTCGACAATGAGGTCATCACAGTCCCTGCCGCAGATAATGTGGTCCGCCTGCTTCCTGCCCTCAACATAACGGAAGACGATATTTCTGAAGCGGTTAAACGCCTAAGCTCTGCCGCCTCCCAAATCGAGAAAGCCTAACAGCTTCTTCGGTCCTTAAATATCTCGGGGAGCGCGAGGGGCTGGCCCCTCGCACCGACCCTAACAAAAAGTATAAACTCATGAACCATTTCCTAGACATTCACAAAACAGACACCTCCGCGCTCTCGGGTATCATCACCAATGCGCGCCGCATGAAGGACGCACGCGTTGGATTGCCCAAGGCCACGCTTGACGCGGATCAACCGCTTGCGGGCCACATGGTTGCTTTGATTTTTGAAAAACCCTCAACGCGCACGCGCGTTTCGTTTGATGTTGGTGTGCGTCAGATGGGTGGGGAAACGATGGTGCTCTCCGGCTCTGATATGCAGCTTGGGCACGGCGAAACCATCGCTGATACAGCCCGCGTTCTGTCGCGTTACGTTGATCTGATCATGATCCGCACCTTTGATGAAAGTGTCTTGCTTGAGATGGCAGAATATGCGGATGTGCCTGTGATCAACGGTCTGACGGACCGCACGCACCCCTGCCAGATCATGGCGGATGTGATGACCTTTGAAGAACATCGTGGGCCGATTAAAGGCAAAAAAGTCGTGTGGTGCGGCGATGGCAATAACGTGTGCGCGTCGTTCTTACACGCAGCAGGGCAGTTTGGTTTTGATATGGTTTTCACAGGCCCCAAACAGTTGGATCCAGAGGACGAATTCATCGGTCTTGCCCGCAACGCAGGTGTCAGCGTCAGTATCGAACGCGATGCGCAAAAAGCCGTCGAGAACGCGGATCTCGTCGTCGCGGACACATGGGTGTCTATGCATGACAGCCAATCTGCCAAGGAACGCCGCCACAATATGCTGCGTCCTTATCAGGTGAATGAAGAGCTGATGTCACACGCCAAACCGGACGCGTTGTTCATGCATTGCCTGCCTGCACACCGTGAGGAAGAAGCAACGAGCACTGTCATGGATGGGCCGAATTCGGTGATCTTTGATGAGGCCGAGAACCGGCTTCATGCGCAAAAGGCGATCATGCGGTGGTGCCTTGGTAAATAACCCAAAGACGGCGATCAATCGGCAATAAAAGATCGTCGTCAGCGTACCGTCATCACCTTTAAGGTAACTAATCCCGCCAACTTCGTCAGGAACGCCATCGTTTGTCAGGCCGAAGAAGCGACCAATCGTGCTTTGCTGTGTGTCATTTTCGATGATTGCAACCTCTGCGCCATTGTGTTCAGCCATGATTTTGCCGCCTGAGAACTGATTACCAAACACCCGTATCCTGCTAAAATTCACGCTGTTGAAGTCAACATTCTTGGTGACTTTGGTCTCGCGGTTGGCGATCGTGAAGCTGTCCATTTCGACATCAACTGTGCCATCAGCAAAATTCGCGGTGGCCTCTGAAGGTCTTTCACCAAGATCAAAATTTCTGGTTGTGTTGAAATAGCGCGCTTGCGCTTCGCCATTGAAGACAGCGCTGCCTGTGCTGGGCATATCTTCCGCTACTGTCACGACACCGTAAATCTCGGTCCCCTCATGAGGCACGATGTTTACGAAATACGAATGAGAATCGGCGCGTACATAGTCATTATTGCTTTTGAAACCTTGCGCCGGAGTCGATACGTTTGTCGATAAGCGCGATTGCAGCGCATGCGCACACGGGGCGGTGGGGCTTGAAAGTAAGAGCAAACATGCGCCTTAGCTTGACCAGAAAGGGCGCATTGCAAAGTTGAATTTGGTGCTTCGGGGGGGATCGCGTTTAGATCGCGAACCAATAAAGTACGCTGAAGATAGCTGCAGACATCAAAGCGGCGGCAGGTACAGTGATGACCCAAGCCGCAACGATGGTCATAAAGTGCGAGCGGCGCACGAGTTTGCGACGACGACGCTCAATCGAGGCGATGGTTTTCGCAGCAGGCACGGGACCCTTCAGACCGCGCAAACGGCGCTCCATGTGCCATTCACGATAGAATCCAACACCAAAAATGCCACCAACCGCGATGTGTGTAGAACTAACGGGAAGGCCCAACCAGCTTGCCACAATTACAGTGATCGCAGCCGACAAAGCAACGCAATAGGCGCGCATCGGGTTCAGCTTCGTAATCTGGCTCCCCACCATGCGGATGAGTTTGGGACCAAAGAGAAACAGGCCGAAAGAGATACCAAAGGCACCAATGATCATCACCCACATCGGAATCGCGACCTTGGATGAAAAGTCGCCAAACTCCGAGGCATGTACAATCGCTGCCAGCGGACCAACCGCGTTCGCAACATCGTTGGCACCATGTGCGAAACTCAGGAGGGCAGCAGAGAACACCAAAGGAATGCCGAATAGAACTTTGAGCGATTTGTTGCGATTTTCGAGGCCCTGTGACTGCCTGAGGATCAAAGGCTTAGTGATGAAATAAGTCGCCACACCTATCGCGGCTCCGACGAGAAGTGCTGTTTGCAGGTCAATCTTGACGATCCGCTTTAGGCCTTTCATCGCCAAATAGGTCGCAAATACGCCCGCCATGATCCCGACAAGAATCGGCACCCAAACACGGGCCGCTGTAATCTTGTCTTCGCGATAAATGATCTTGTGTTTAATCAGAGCAAGGAACATGGCAGCGATTAGGCCGCCTAAGACGGGTGAAATTACCCAGCTTGCAGCGATTGTGCCCATCGTTGGCCAATTCACGGCCGTCATGCCCGCGGCTGCAATGCCCGCGCCCATGACACCGCCGACGACAGAATGCGTCGTTGAAACCGGCGCGCCAACATAGGTCGCCAGGTTGACCCAAAGCGCGGAACTGATCAGCGCGGCCATCATGGCCCACATGAAGACTTGGCCGTCTTCCACCGCTTTCGTGTCGATAATTCCCTTGGAGATGGTCGAAACCACATCACCACCTGCCAAAAGTGCGCCTGCGCTTTCGCACACAGCGGCAATCGCAATTGCGCCTCCCATGGTCAATGCGTTCGCGCCAACGGCTGGGCCCATATTGTTTGCGACGTCATTCGCACCAATGTTGATCGCCATATAGGCACCAACAGCAGCGGCAGCGGCGACGATCAGGGAACCTTCAGTGCCTCCGAACCAGATAATGGCAATAAGAAAGGCCAAAAGAATGAAGGCCAAGGCAATCCCGAGGCCGACCATTGGGCGGGCCACATAATTGGTCGCCATTTCAAGTTGACCAATTCGATTAAGATCGCGGTCCAGTGTCTTCCACTGGCTGCCTAAGGGGTTATCCGCCATGTTTGATCTCTTTCGCAAACTTTAATATTGCAAAGCGGTTAGTTGCGAAATCGATTCAAGACAAGTGATTCATCAAGCAAGACGCGGCTTTTATGAAGGGCTCGCCGTGATCAAAATTGCTGTAGAATTGCTTGCAAGCCGGGTTCGTCCACCATTTCAGCAGCTTCCCTTGGTTTTACCCACTTGCGTTTGCGCTCTTGCGCCTCCGGAAAACTATCTTCGAGGTGATCGACTTCGACCGCGAAAACCTGTGTTGCGCAGGATACGATCCCGCCACCGTCCATTCGCTTATCATAATCGTAAGAACCAAGTGGCTCAGGATTGATGTTCGCGGCCTTAACGCCCGCTTCTTCCCAAGCTTCTTGCGCAGCAGCAGCATTTGCGTCCAGCCCGTCAATGGGCCACCCTTTTGGCAAAATCCAGCGTTTGGTGTCGCGACTGGTTATTAAAAGCACTTTGCGATCCGCGCCCGTACCTTGGAAGCAAATTGCAGCCACTTGAACCCGATCTGGTCGTTGGACCATCGGCTTCACCACTTCAGTCCAAGCCTTTTTAAGCATGTTAACCATTTTACCCTGCCACCCATTTTTTGTTTTTTATGGCGACAACTTTAACAGAACATTGAAAATGTTCAACTTTCAGCGCGAACGCCGCTTTGCACGCAGGGTTGGATCTGCCTCGCGCGGGTTTTCTGGCCAAGGATGGCGCGGATAACGCCCGCGCATATCCTTGCGCACATCGGCGTAGGATGTATCCCAAAACGCGGGAATATCCGTGGTGGTTTGCACAGGTCGCCCCGCTGGCGACAAAAGCGTCACACGCAGTGCTTGGCCGGCAACAATCGGATGCACAACCGTGCCAAACATTTCTTGCAAACGCAGCTCTATTTCAGGCGTGCCATATTCGTAATTCACCGCGACACGTCGCCCTAAAGGCGTTTCCACATGCGAAGGCGCGGCCTGTTCAAGGCGTTGCAATTGCTCCCAGCTCAGCAAGGATTTCAAAGGCTCAAGCAAGTTAAGCGCTTTGAGTTGAACTGCGGTTTTGATCCCAGTGAGATAGGGCAAGAGCCATTCTTGCGCTGTTGAAAGCAGGGTTTCATCAGATAGGTCAGGCAAATTTTCGCCAGCGCTACGCAGCAATGCGACACGCGTGCGGAAGCGTTCTTCAGCAGGTGACAGGTTTATCCCAAGCGCGCGCACCCCCTCAAGCATAGCCTGCGCGATTGTCTCTTCAGATGCATCTTTCCAAAGCCGTTCGTCTAGGATCAATGCCCCGAGTTTTTCGCGGCGATAAGCAATCACGCGTTTGTCGCGCTTGGACCACGCACATTCATTAATCCAGCCGATCTGTTCGTCATAAAGCGCGTGCATTTCGCTGAGCTCTATCTGAACAGCTTGGCGAATGCGGGCTTCGCGCGGATTACCGTCCGTGTCGGTGACAACGATGTAGGGCGCATTGCCCAAAACATCGCTGGTCTCCATCACAGCGCCTTTGCCACCTGACAGAATATAACGCGGCACATCGCCTTTGCGTCTTTGCCCGATACGATCAGGGTAGGCGAGGGCGGCCATCGCGCCAAGGCTCAAAGGATCGCCTTGAGTGGATGGCGCAAGCTTTTTAAGACGGGTGATTTCCTGTTTTACGCGGCTCGCATAGTCCTTTGGGACACGGCTATCTCGCAAAGCGCGCACGCGCAGCAAAAGATCGCTGCCTGTACTGCGCCCCATAGGATCACGTTCATTCAAGACTGCGGCCAGTTCCGCCGATTGCGGACCCGCGTGCGCCAACATGTGACCAAGGCGTGGATGTAGCGGAATTCGCGCAAGCGCTTTGCCATGCGCGGTGATGCGTCGCGCAGGGTCCAATGCGCCAAGGCTTTGCAAAAGGTCCTGCGCTTCTTTCATCGCGATTGGGGCAGGGGGACTGAGAAACGGTAGATCTTCAGGCGGCGCGCCCCAAAGCGCGAGTTCCAACGCAAGGCCTGTCAGATCAGCGGTTTCGATTTCAGCAGGGGCGAACGCGGGCAACGTGCCGTTTTCGCCCTTTGCCCAAAGCTTGTACGCGGTGCCCGGCGCGACACGCCCTGCACGGCCTGCGCGCTGTGTCGCCTCTGCGCGCGAGGCGCGTTCTGTCACAAGACGCGACATGCCTGTGCCCGGATCAAAGCGTGCGCGACGTGCAAGGCCGCTGTCCACAACTACCCGAATATCTTCAATTGTTAGCGAAGTTTCGGCGATTGACGTAGCAAGCACAACTTTGCGGCGTCCCTCTATTTCAGGTTGGATCGCTGCGCGTTGATCTTGGAACTTCATGGCACCAAACAGGGGGCGTAGATTGACATCTTTGCTGATGCTTTTTGACAAAAGCGCTTCGGTCCTGCGAATTTCGCCTTCCCCAGGGAGGAAGGCAAGGACGCCGCCTTGAGTTTCATCCAGCGCGGTTAGGATCAGATCAGCCATGTTCGCTTCAAAGCGGCGATCTTTAAGGATTGGTCGTGCGAGAAAAATAGGCTCCACAGGATAACTGCGCCCTTCAGACGTAATCACAGGGGCGTCCCCTAGAAGGGCCGCAACAGGGGCCGCGTCAAGCGTTGCGGACATAACAATAAGGTTGAGATCCTCGCGCAGGGCAGTGCGACACTCGATACACAGCGCAAGGCCAAGATCTGCATTGAGGGAGCGTTCATGAAATTCGTCAAAGATAACGGTGCTGATGCCCGCGAGTTCGGGATCGGTTTGGATCATGCGAGTGAGAATGCCCTCGGTGACGACTTCAATCCGCGTGTTGGGGCCGGATTTGCGCGCACCGCGCATCGCGTATCCCACCGTTTCACCGACCATTTCCCCAAGCTGACTGGCAAGCCGCTCCGCCGCTGCACGCGCTGCTAAACGACGGGGTTCGAGCATGATAATTTTGCCGCGTGCTAGCCGCGCCTCCAAAATTGCCAAAGGCACTCGCGTGGTTTTGCCTGCACCGGGGGGCGCTTGCAGGACCGCGATGCCATGGGACTTGAGGGCACTCAGGAACTCAGGAAGGACAGCATCAATGGGCAATTTGGTTTGCATGTTTCATCTATCGTTCAAAGTGTGGGGCTAGACAACGCCTGCGTGCTCGTTGAAAAAAGGCCAATCAATTTTCGGAAGGTCCCAGTATGGATATTCACGCGCTTGCACAGTCTGTCCAGTTAGGTGAAAGACGGGCTTTGGCGCGCGCGATCACGCTGGTTGAAAGTGCGCGTGCAGATCATCGTGCGCAAGCGGCCGAACTGCTGGAATTGCTATCGCTGAGCGGACGACAAGCCCTGCGTATCGGTCTGTCTGGAACGCCGGGTGTCGGTAAATCGACCTTCATCGAAAGCTTCGGGATGAGCTTGATCGCACAGGGTATGCGTGTGGCTGTGCTTGCGGTTGATCCCAGTTCGACCCGTTCGGGCGGGTCCATCCTTGGGGACAAGACTCGCATGGATCGTTTGTCGCGTGTGCCTGAAGCGTTTATTCGACCTTCCCCCTCTCAAACGCATTTGGGTGGTGTTACGCGCCGGTCACGCGAGGCGGTGGCCGTGTGTGAGGCGGCTGGGTTCGATGTAGTCTTGATCGAAACTGTTGGGGTTGGTCAGTCTGAAACGATGGTGGCGCAAATGGCGGATTTGTTTGTGCTTTTACTGGCCCCAGCAGGTGGGGACGAGTTGCAGGGCGTGAAACGCGGCATCATGGAAATGGCAGATCTGATCTTGATCAATAAGGCGGACGGCGATTTGAAACCTGCGGCCACGCGCACGATGGCGGATTATGCGGGGGCTTTGCGGCTTCTTCGCAAGCGCGCGCAAGATCCAGAGGATTTCCCCAAAGCATTGGCAGTGTCCGCCTTGGAAGAGAACGGATTGCAAACTGCATGGGATGAAATGAGCGCATTGATCGCATGGCGTCGCAAACACAGCTTCTTTGATCGCGCGCGCGCGGAACAAGCACGTTTCTGGTTTGAAGAGGACGTGCGCCAAGCCCTGCTTGCGCGGCTCACCAAGGTTGGACCACTGCGCGATACGATGTCGGATTTGAGCGATGCGGTTGCGCGCGGAGATATGACACCCGCCTTGGCCGCGAAACAGATGCAGGACTTGCTGTTTCGTTAAGTGAGCTTGCGCGCATCCCGTGCGATTAGGGCGACATACCCTGCAATCATATCGTTGTTCTTGGGATTTGACGCATTCCCATCCAGCGCGCGTTTCAGCACGCCCTGCACAATCGCGAGAAAGCGAAAGTAGGAAAACACCAGATAAAAGTTCAAATTATCGAGGACTCGCGTGCCTCGTCTGTCGCAGTATTTCGCCACGCATTCTTCTTCCGTCGGAAGCCCTATTGCCGCGCGATCCATGCCCGCGAGACCCTTGAACTCTGCCGCATTCGGCAAATACCAGTGCATGCATTGATAGACAAGATCGGCGAGGGAGTGGTCAAGCGTGCTCAGCTCCCAATTAAGCAACGCGAGGATCTGGGGGCTGTCTTTCGCGTAGATCATATTGTCGATGCGGTAATCGCCATGCACAATTGCGCTAGCCCCGTCATCGTCGGGCATATTGGGGGTTAGCCAGTCCATCACGTAATCCGCATCGTCGAGGGTTTGGGTTTCTGCCGCTTTGTATTGCCGGCCCCACCGCGATACTTGTCGCTCAAAATGAGTGCCAGGTTTGCCGTAATCGCTAAGCTAGATGTCCGTAGGATCAACCGAATTCACGGTCAACCACATGGGCCAATTTCAACAATTTCCCAGGTGGTTTCGCGCGCAGCACATATTTCGTCGTACCCGAGCTAAGCAAATATGTTGGATTGGACTGACCATCTGAAACCTTTTTAATGCTCTCTAGAGGTCCAAAATCTCCCAGATGCTCTTGCAAATAGCGTTGTAGGTCGTCGTGATCATAAGTGTGCAACGCGTTACGTTCCGTCAGTGGGCATGGACAAGCTTTCCATTAGTAAGCAACCCTTTCGCCAAACCCACTACTGATATTTTGCGAAAGGACGCCGCCGATATGAGCATGAACTTAGGCTTGAACGAGGTGCATGCACCGCTTTTGCAGCGCGTGCGCGAAATGATTCGTGATGAGGTGATGCCGCTCGAAGACGAATATCACGCGGAGATCAGCAAGGAAGATCGTTGGACTTACACGGCGCGGCAAGCGGAGATCCTTGAAGGGTTGAAGGCCAAAGCAAAGGCTGCGGCTCTTTGGAATTTCTGGCTAACGGATAGTGAGCGCGGGTTTGGCCTATCCACAGTAGACTATGCTTATTTCGCCGAAGAAATGGGCCGCACCCCGCTTGGGGCAGAGGTGTTCAATTGCTCTGCGCCCGATACGGGCAACATGGAAGTCTTTGAACGCTATGGCACGGATGCGCTGCGCGAGCAGTGGTTAACTCCCTTGTTGGAAGGTGAGATCCGCTCCGCTTATTTGATGACAGAGCCGGATGTTGCCAGTTCTGATGCGACCAACATTTCGCTGTCTTGCGTGCGCGATGGGAATGAGTACGTTTTGAAAGGTGAAAAATGGTGGGCCAGCGGGGCAGGCGACCCGCGGTGTAAGGTCTACATCGTTATGGTAAATACGGGTGTGGCGGATGCACCCAAACACCAGCGTCATTCGATGATTGTTGTGGATGCCGAGAGTGCTGGTATCGAAGTGTTGCGCCCCATGCAGGTTTACGGCCACGATGATGCGCCGCACGGACATATGCATATTCGATTCACCGATGTGCGCGTGCCAGCTGAGAACCTGTTGCTGGGCGAAGGTCGTGGATTTGAAATTGCGCAGGGGCGGCTTGGACCTGGACGTATTCACCATTGCATGCGCTCTATCGGTCAAGCGGAATCAGCGCTGGAAATGATGTGCAAACGGTCCTTGGCCCGCGAGGCCTTTGGCAAGCCGCTTGCACAACTGGGCGCGAATTTCGATATCATCGCAGAGTGCCGCATGGAGATCGAACAAGCGCGTTTGATGTGTTTAAAAGCTGCTTGGATGATGGATAAGGGCGATGGGCGCGCCGCTGCGCCCTATATTTCGCAGATTAAAGTTGTGGCTCCGAATATGGCGCTAAAAGTGATTGACCAAGCGGTGCAAATGTTTGGCGCACAAGGGATTTCGCAGGACACTCCACTTGCGATGGCATGGACATGGCAGCGTGCGTTGCGCTTTGCGGATGGGCCGGATGCAGTGCATCGCCGTCAAGTTGCGCGGGCTGAGTTGAAAAAATACACACAAGAGCGCATGTAAGCCGTCTGAGGGGTGGTGAATCGCTTGACGCCTATCTGATATCACCCTAAGAGCGGCCAAGAGATTTATACGCGTATGCGAAAGCTGCGCCTAATTTTGCATGCTAGGGTTCGCTTAGCACCAAATGAACACGAGGATATGCCCATGTCGCGCCGTTGCGAATTGACCGGAAAAGGCCCGATGACGGGCAACAACGTAAGCCACGCGAAAAACCGCACACGCCGTCGGTTTTTGCCAAACTTGAATGATGTGACGCTTCAGTCCGAAATTTTGGGTCGCGGCATCAAGCTCAAGATCTGTGCTGCTGCATTGCGCACTGTTGACCACCGCGGTGGTTTGGATCAATTTTTCGCTAAGTCCAAGGACAGCGAATTGTCTGACAGCGCGTTGAAAGTGAAAAAAGAAATCGCGAAAGCACAGGCAGCCGCCTAAACCTTTCGAGGCTTGTCGAATTTTTGCGCCCCGTTGCTTATGCTGCGGGGCGCTTCTTTTTGTCCGTTGAAGACCGTGTGCTGTCGCATTAAGTTTGGATTGATGAAGCGAATTTCTCATATCCTTAGTTTCAGCCTCGTGGCGCTGATTGTGCTGACTGCGCAAAGCGCAGCATTTGCGCGCACGATGACGGATGCGACTGGCCAAATGGTGATTTGCACCGGCACTGGACCAATGATGGTCTACGTGGATGAACAAGGTGAGCCGACTGGCGCGCCACAGATTTGTCCTGAGTATGCGTTGTCCCTTATTGTTGCTTTGACGCCGTCGGAAATCGATCCTTTATCTTCGGGTGCTTGGTTTAAAGAGCGGGCGGATGATCTTGCCCGGTCTCGCGTGATTTTGAAGTTTGGTACCCCAAGCGCGCGGGACCCTCCCGACTTGAATTGATTAAAATTTTTCTTTCGTAATCAAATCAGTAAAGGAGAGACGCGATGTCTTTTACCACTAAACTCATTGCCGCACTTGCGGTCACCACCTTCGCCATCCCCGCGTTTGCGGACAGCATTATGATCAAAGACGCCTATGTGCGCACGGCTATGAAGGGGGCGAAATCAGGCGCGGCCTTCATGCAGATTATGAACCATTCGGACACTGACGACCGCTTGGTTTCTGCCGCGTCGGAAGTGGCAAAAAAGGTTGAACTGCACACGCACATGGATATGGGCGAAGGTGTAATGAAGATGATGCACGTTGAAGAGGGGTTTGTGATCCCTGCAGGTGGCATGCACGGTCTGTCACGGGGTGGCGATCATGTGATGTTCATGGGATTGACCAAAGACATGATCCAAGGTGAGAGCGTTGAGGTCACGTTGACGTTCGAGCAGGCCGGAAACATGGTAGTGCAGATCCCCGTTGATCTTGAGCGTCAGGATCATGGCGCAATGAAGCATGGAAATATGGATCATTAAGCGGTGAGGGGGCTTTGCCCCCGCGCCTTTGGCGCTCCCCCAAAGTTTATTTGGAAGGATGAAGCGGAGCGGTTTACTTTAGGGGAGCGAAATGAGCGACGACCTTCCAATTCTATACTCGTTTCGTCGATGCCCTTATGCAATTCGCGCGCGCTTGGCGGTGGCGACGTCCGGCGTGCGTGTCGAGTTTCGAGAAATTAGCTTGAAAGAGAAACACCCTGCGTTTTTGCAAGTTTCCAGCAGCGGCACCGTGCCGTGTTTGGTGGCCGATGGTGGCGTTATCGATGAGAGCCTCGATATTATGATTTGGGCCTTAACGCGCAATGACCCGCAGGGCTGGTTGGATATGCCAGAGGTGGGTTGGCGTTTGATCGAGCAGTTCGATGGGCCGTTTAAAGACGCATTGGATCGCACAAAATACGCTGTGCGACATCCTGAACTGGACCCTTTAGAGCAACGCGCGATAGCACATCGCCAACTAACTGATTTGAATGCTTCAATTGGGGAATGGGTGTTTGATCGACCAACCCTTGCAGATTTTGCGATTTTACCCTTCGTGCGCCAATTTGCTTTCATCGACAAAACGCTTTTTGATGCGCAGCCATGGGATCGGTTGCAAGCATGGCTCGCGCGCTTTTTAAGCTCGTCTGCGTTTCAGGATGTCATGGGTAAACACGCGTTCTGGCAAACAGACGACGTGGCGATCTATTTTCCTTAATCCTAAGAGCACATCTGTTTTGCGCGTTCGCCGAACTTTTTGTAGCGCTTCCAAAACGTCTCGTGACTAGAGCGATCTGATTGACGGATCTCCTGACTGCGATGCGGGTCTTTAAAGAAGGATGCGGCCATGCGCTGGTCAGAGGAACTGAGGGTCTTGCGCGCCGCTCTTTGGATGCACACGCATAACCTGCGATTCGCGGCTTTGCGATCTGATTTCATGCAAGCGCGGGTGATCCTGCCAGCGTCAAGTGGAGCGGGAACCACAGGGGCTATTACGCCCGCCAAAGCGAGCGACAAAATGATATGTTTCATGGTCTTTGCCTCTTTTCCGGCATGTGCGCGGTTCTTTTGCCCGTTTTCTCACATGCCGATTACTCTGCTGTCTAACATAGCGCAAAAACAGTGAAGATTCAATTCACGTGCTTGCTACGCGAAGCTTTGCCAAATTTGGTAGATATGCGTGGCGCATTCGCCACCTTGACCAAGCCGCAAAACCAACTCATATCCCACTCATGACAGAGCTGAACAAAATCCGTAATTTCTCCATCGTGGCGCATATTGACCACGGGAAATCCACCTTGGCTGATCGCCTCATTCAAGAGACGGGGACGGTGAAGGACCGCGACATGCAAGAGCAAATGCTCGACAGCATGGATATTGAACGCGAACGCGGGATTACCATTAAGGCGAACACGGTTCGGATCGACTACAAGGCAGATGATGGTGAAGATTATGTGCTTAATCTGATCGACACACCTGGTCACGTGGATTTTGCTTATGAAGTGTCACGGTCGATGCGCGCGGTAGAGGGATCTTTGCTTGTCGTTGATAGCTCGCAAGGGGTGGAAGCGCAGACCTTGGCGAACGTCTATCATGCGATGGACGCGGATCATGAGATTGTCTCGATCCTTAACAAGATCGATTTGCCCGCCTCTGATTGTGACCGCGTGGCGGAGCAGATAGAAGATGTAATTGGCCTTGATGCGACAGATGCTATTCAGGTGTCTGCGAAAACGGGACAAGGCATTCGCGAGACGTTGGAAGCAATTGTTACGCGCCTTCCGGCTCCCGTTGGCGAGCGCGATGCGCCGCTAAAGGCGATGCTGGTAGACAGTTGGTACGACGCATATCTGGGCGTGATCGTCTTGGTGCGCATCATTGATGGCGTGCTGAAAAAGGGCGAGCGGATCAAGATGCTCTCCAATAGTTCTGTGCATCATGTGGATCGCATCGGTGTGTTTAAACCGCAGCGTGAAGAGATTGCAGAGCTTGGACCAGGCGAGATGGGTTTTTTAACCGCTTCGATCAAGCAAGTGCGCGACACGCGTGTGGGTGACACGATCACGCATGAGAAAAAGGGCACAGACGAAGCTTTGCCAGGCTTTAAACCTGCGCAGCCTGTTGTGTTCTGTGGGTTGTTCCCTGTGGACAGTGCTGAGTTCGAAGATTTGCGCGATGCGATCGATAAGCTTGCGCTCAACGATGCGAGCTTCTCTTTCGAGATGGAAACATCCGCAGCACTTGGTTTTGGTTTTCGTTGTGGCTTCCTTGGCCTGCTGCACCTTGAGGTCATTCGTGACCGAATCGAGCGTGAGTATAATATCGAGCTGATAACGACCGCGCCGTCGGTGATTTATCATATTCATATGAAAGATGGCACGATGCAGGAGCTTCACAACCCTGCGGATATGCCTGATTTGACCTTCGTGGATCACATGCAGGAGCCACGCATCAAGGCGACGATTTTGGTGCCAGATGAGTATTTGGGCGATGTGTTGAAGCTGTGCCAAGACCGTCGTGGCATTCAGGAAGATCTTACCTATGCGGGCACGCGCGCGATGGTGGTATATGATTTGCCTTTGAACGAAGTGGTGTTTGATTTCTATGATCGTTTGAAATCTGTGACCAAAGGCTATGCCTCGTTTGACTATCAAATGACGGGCTATCGTCAGGATCATCTGGTGAAAATGTCGATCCTCGTGAATGATGAGCCTGTAGATGCGCTTTCAACCATGGTGCACCGTGATCGTGCAGAGATGCGCGGACGGGCGATGGTTGAAAAGCTGAAAGACTTGATCCCGCGCCATATGTTCAAGATCCCTATTCAGGCGGCGATTGGCGGAAAAGTCATTGCGCGGGAGACTTTGTCTGCGATGCGTAAGGACGTAACCGCTAAGTGTTACGGTGGTGACGCGACGCGTAAGAAGAAGCTGCTTGAAAAGCAAAAAGCGGGTAAGAAGAAGATGCGCCAATTCGGCAAGGTCGATATCCCACAAGAAGCGTTTATCTCTGCGCTTAAGATGGATAGCTGATTTCGCGCGCGCTCGATTTGATCAGGCATGTTTGATTAGGGTTGAAGTCCTCACGGGAGGACTATCAACGTAAACAGTGTTTGGAATGGCGATTGCAATATCGCTTAGAGCAGGAACTTTGTTTGCTGAAGGAAACGTACATAAGGTTGCGGTTCAGGTGAACGAGAACGACCTAGCGGTTATGAATATTGCCCTCAACAGTGTGCAGAACTTGACGAACTACTATCATTCGTTATGGGATACCGTTGAAGTTGAGGTGGTGACATAGGGTCTGGGCTTGAACATGCCGATTGATGGTAGATCACCAGTTGCAGATAATATCGCTACAATGTCATTAGAAATGGACAATCTGAGCTTTGCAGCTTTTGGTAACACGCGTCGAAAGTTGTCTGCAAAGAAGGGTGAAGATATCGCTCTGCTTGACGAAGCCAATACGTTGCCTTCGGGTGTCGTACGGTTGATCGAACTTCAAGAATATGGCTTTGCCTACGTGAAGCCATAGGTTGTTAGGTAAGGTGCGTGGTATCACGCACAAAACACTGGCGCGCGTCGTAGCTTCGCAAATGATGTGTATTCCCAATGTTCGGGTTTGCTCACGAATCCGTGCCGCACCGGGTCCAGCCAACAATGCTCCATATGTGAATCGTAGTCGGCCTTTGAGCGGATATGATGTTCCCAAAACCGTCGGTTCCAAATGCCGCGCCCTTGGCGTTTAGTGTCGCTCGCGCGTAGCGGTACTTTCGCCAGTTTGCGCGAGAACCGAGATTTGATAATCCGCCATCGAGTAGAGTAATCACAATCACCTTCCGGCAAGGTCCATATGCAATGCATGTGATCGGGCAGAACCACCCAAGCATTCACGGTAACGGGCCGTTCACGAAGTGTGCGCGCGACTGCGCTGCGCAACAGGTGAACTTCGCGCAAGAGCGTATCAGAGCCTTGGAGGCGCAGACCGACAGTGAAGAAGACTGTCGCACCGCGAATGTGGGGGCGTGTATAATTAGACATGCGCCCTTTGTGGAAGATCATGTTTAAGAACTGATGAATCCCAGCAAGGTGCATGATATCACGCATCGTCATTTAACTGTTACATTCGAGTTCTAAAGGAGTTCTCATGACAACATATGCAATAAATGGCCTTGGCCGAATCGGAAAACTCGCTCTGCGGCCGCTTGTTGAAAGTGGCGCTAAAATCGCCTTTCTCAATGACACTGTGGGCGATCCAGAAATGCATGCGCATCTACTGGAGTTTGATACTGTTCATGGGCGCTGGGATGCTGAATTCAGCTATGATGACGATACGATAACCATCAACGGAACAACGCTTCCGCTTTGCAATACGCGAAATCTTGAAGAGCTGCCGCTAAACGGTGTCGACGTTGTGATCGATTGCACAGGCGCGTTTAAGACCGAAGCGAAGCTCGCACCCTACTTCAAAGCAGGTGTGAAGAAAGTTGTCGTCTCTGCCCCTGTCAAAGACGGAAATGCGGCGAACATCGTTTATGGCGTCAACAACCACGATTACGATGCAAGCACGCAAAACATCATTACGGCGGCGTCTTGCACAACGAATTGCCTCGCGCCCGTGGTGAAAGTGATCCATGAAAACCTAGGGATCAAACATGGCTCAATCACTTCGATCCATGATGTCACCAACACACAAACAATCGTGGATCGTCCCGCCAAGGATTTGCGGCGTGCGCGGTCTGCTTTGAATTCCTTGATCCCCACGACAACGGGCTCAGCCACGGCGATCACGCTGATCTATCCTGAGTTGACGGGCAAACTGAACGGCCACGCAGTACGCGTGCCCTTGCTGAATGCGTCCATCACCGACTGCGTTTTTGAAGTGGAGCGCGCAACTAGCGAAGCCGAAGTGAACGCGCTGTTCAAAGCCGCCTCAGAGGGGGAGCTGGCAGGCATTCTGGGATATGAAACCCGTCCGTTGGTGTCTGCCGATTACGTGAACGATCCGCGCAGCACGATCATTGACGCGCCCTCTACCATGGTCGTGAACGGTACACAGGTTAAAGTCTACGCGTGGTATGACAATGAATGGGGTTATGCGAACCGTCTCATCGATGTCGCGCGTATGGTTGGCGAGGCGTTGTGACACGGCCAACAGGCTTTGCAGCCTATCTAGTCGTCACCGCAGCCTATTGGGCTTTCATGCTGACAGACGGTGCCCTGCGGATGCTGGTTTTGCTGCATTTTCATGGGCTTGGTTTCTCGTCTGTCCAACTTGCCTATCTCTTTGTGTTCTATGAAGTTGCGGGGATGGTAACCAATCTTTGTGCGGGCTGGCTGGCTGTGCGTTTCGGTTTAACCACAACGCTTTATGCAGGCCTTGGTTTGCAGATTGTTGCGCTATTAGCGTTAACGCAACTCGACCCGAGTTGGAGCATTGCTGTCTCGGTTGCCTTCGTGATGTGCGCGCAAGGTGTGTCTGGCATCGCCAAAGATCTCACCAAGATGAGCAGTAAATCTGCGGTAAAATTGCTCGCCCCGTCTGAGGATAGCACGCTTTTCCAGTGGGTAGCTGTGCTGACCGGATCAAAGAATGCGATCAAAGGTTTGGGTTTCTTTTTGGGTGGCGCTCTGCTGGCGGTGTTTGGATTTGAAGGGGCTGTTCTTGGAATGGCCTGTGCGCTTGGTTTTCTCCTCACGCTGGTCGTGTGGCGCATGCCGCCTGGGCTGCCGTCTGGGATGAAGGGTGCAAAGTTCAGCGCGGTCTTTTCTACAAGCGAGGCGGTGAATTGGCTAAGTCTCGCTCGTGTTTTTCTGTTTTCGGCCCGAGATGTATGGTTCGTCGTAGGCGTCCCACTTTACTTCTATGGCGTATGGTCTGACGGGTCAGATGCGGGCAACAAAGCGGCCTTCTTTATGATTGGCAGTTTCATGGCGCTTTGGGTGATTGGTTATGGCATAGTGCAAGGGAGCGCGCCGAAAATTCTTGCGCGCTTGCCTGTGCAAAGCGCTTTTGCATTGGCAATGCTCTTGGCGTTCGTGCCCTTAATTTTGGCGATTGTGCTTTGGTTGAGCAGTAGCACAGTTACGCCTTTCGTGGTCATCGGCTTGTTTGTATTCGGGTTTGGCTTCGCGTTGAATTCTGCGCTGCATTCCTTTTTGATCTTAAGTTTCAGCACGGACGCGCGCGTCAGCATGGATGTGGGGTTTTATTATATGGCCAACGCGGCGGGGCGATTGCTCGGAACGCTCTTGTCTGGGGTCGCGTATCAAGCAAGCGGCCTAGAGCTATGCCTTTTGATCGCGTCGCTGATGTTGTTTTTGAGTGCTGCTGTTGCGCGTCGATTGCCACAGTCGGGCGTCGCTTAAGAAGGGGCGCTGCCCCCGTCTCAGCAAGCTGAGTCTCCCCCGAGGTATTTTAGGACCAAAGAAGCAGGGCCGCGCGTGACAAGTTGTGCGCGGCCCTGAGTTGTTTAGCCGATAATCGCGTTGAGCGTCTCGGAGGGGCGCATAATGGTTGCGGTTTTGGCCGCATCGCCGTGATAGTAGCCGCCGAGCTCTACTGCTGGGCCTTGGCCGTTTGCGAGTTCTGACAGAATTGCCGTCTCACTTTCTGCTAGTGCCGACGCGATGGGGGCAAAATGTGCGGCGAGATCGGCATCGCTGTTTTGTGCAGACAAGGCTTCGGCCCAGTAGCGTGCGAACCAGTAGTGGCTGTCGCGGTTGTCAGGCTCACCCACCTTGCGGGAAGGCGAGCGATTGTCGTCAAGGATGCCTTGCGTTGCCGCATCGACCGCTTGGCCCAAAACGCGCGCCTTTTCGTTGGAGCTTGCATCAGCGAGGAACTGAAGGCTCTCTCCGAGCGCACAGAATTCGCCGAGGCTATCCCAACGCAAATGGTTCTCTTCCATAAGCTGTTGCACGTGCTTGGGTGCAGAGCCACCAGCGCCTGTTTCAAAGAGGCCGCCACCCTGCATCAGTTTCACGATGGAAAGCATCTTGGCGGAGGTCGCGAGTTCCAAGATCGGGAAGAGGTCAGTGAGGTAGTCGCGCAGCACGTTGCCTGTGATCGCGATGGAATTCTTGCCCTTCGTAATCGTCTCGAGAGACGCGCGTGTCGCTTCGCGTGGGGCCATGATCTGGAACTTGTCTGCAACGCCTTGTGCTTCAAGAATCGTTTTAACATAGGCGATCAGTTCCGCGTCATGTGCGCGGTTCGCGTCGAGCCAGAAAATTGCTTCACAGCCTTCCGCTTTTTGACGAGAGATCGCAAGGTTCACCCAATCTTCAATCGGGGCTTTACGCGCGGAGGCGGAGCGCCAGATATCCTGCGCCTCGACCTTGTGTTCATGCAGAACGGTGCCATCATCGAGGATCATCTTGACTGTGCCTGCCGTTGGCATTTCGAAAGTTGTCGGGTGCGAACCGTATTCTTCCGCCTTTTGGGCCATTAGGCCGATGTTTTGCACGGTACCTGCGGTCGCCGGGTTCAGCGCGCCGTTTTCTTTGAAGAACTTAATGGATTCATCATAGACAGGTGCGTAGGAGTTGTCTGGAATAACGCAGTTTGCATCAGCTTCGGCACCATCAGGGCCCCAACCTTTACCACCAGCACGGATAAGCGCAGGCATGGAGGCGTCGATGATCACGTCAGAAGGCACATGAAGGTTGGTGATGCCTTTGTCGCTGTCCACCATGTACATAGGGGGGCGTTTGCTCATGCAGGCGTCAATTGCTGACATGATCTCTGGCTGGTCTTTCACGCGCTCTAAGAGATCTCCAAGACCGGAGTTTGGGTTCACGCCGAGGTCTGCCATTTCAGCGCCGAATATATTAAAGACGGGGGCAAGGAAGACCTTGACCGCGTGGCCGAAGATGATCGGGTCTGAGACCTTCATCATTGTCGCTTTCATGTGTAGCGAGAAGAGCGTGCCGTCTTCTTTCGTGCTTGCGATTTCTTCTGCGAGAAAGGCATCAAGCGCGGCTGCGCTCATGAATGTGGCGTCAACGACTGTGCCTGCGGGGTAACTAAGACCCTCTTTCAACACGGTTTCGCCTGTAGCTGTTTCGAGAATGATTTTCGCTGAGGCTGCTTTGATGAGGGTTACGGATGTCTCGTTGGAGAAGAAATCGCCACCGGTCATAGAGGACACGCGCGTTTTGCTGTGGGCAGTCCATTTACCCATGCGGTGCGGGTTGTTCTGAGCGTAGCTTTTTACCGCTTTCGCTGCACGACGATCAGAGTTGCCTTCGCGCAGAACCGGGTTCACAGCAGAGCCTTTGATTGCGTCAAACTTCGCGCGGATCTCTTTTTCAGCGTCCGTCTTGGGTGTTTCCGGGTAGTCGGGAAGTGCGAAGCCTTGCGATTGAAGTTCTTTCACTGCCGCGACCAATTGGGGCACGGAAGCCGAGATATTGGGGAGTTTGATCACGTTCGCTTCTGGCGTTTTGACCAAACGACCAAGCTCTGCCAGATCATCAGATTGGCGCTGATCTTCTTTCAGATGCTCGGGGAAGGTCGCCAGAATGCGACCTGCGAGAGAGATGTCTTTTGTGCCCACAGACACGCCCGCGGCGGCGGCGAATTTCTGAATGATTGGCAAGAACGACGCGGAGGCCAATTCGGGTGCTTCATCGACTTTTGTGTAGATAATATCGGACATCTGGAAACCTCTTTAAGATGGTGTTGAGGTGTCCTTAGTGGATCATCTGGGAGTCGTCTACAGTATACCGTGGTATGCGGTGTCGCAGTTTGCAGCTTAAATGATCGCTTTTTCTTCAAATGCACGCCCTTCTGCTATGCGTTCGAACCCGAAAGGCGCCATGTCGAGCGTTCGGTAGCTGCCATAGGTCAACCATTCTGCCGTCGCGCGGCCCATTGCAGGGCTTTGTTGTAAGCCGTGGCCGGAAAATCCATTGAGGAAGATGAAGTTCGTAATCTCTGGATGGGCACCAAGAACTGCGTTTTGATCCAGCGTGTTGTAGGCGTAGTGACCTGCCCATTCGGTGACGACTTTGATCGCCTCGAACTGGGGAATGCGAGTCGCAATGATTGGCCACACGTGATTTTCCCAGCGGGCATGATCCATGTTGAAGTCGCTTGGGTCGACAGCGACATCGTCTTCAAGATCAGGGGGGCTACCGGCGAGATAGGTCTTTGGGCCATCTTGGCGGAAATGCACACCTGAAGGGTCAATCGTCAGCGGTAGGTCCTGATCAAGCGGTTGTTCGGCGCTGAAAATCCAGGTGAAGCGTTTACGCGGCTCAACGGGCAATGCGATTCCTGCCATTTTTGCGGTCAGGGCCCCACGTGGACCAGAGGCGTTGACGACCTGACCCGCGCCAATCACTTCACCGCTTTCAAGCGTGACAGAGCACACCTTGCTCCCTTGCACATCCATCGCAACCACGCGGTTCGTGACATATTCCACGCCGCGATCCTTGGCGGAGCGACGCCACCAATCAAAGACCGTGCCGCCATCCCAATAGCCCTCATCCTTGAGGTTGATAGAGCCTAGTTTTATGTCATAGACATCGTAAAACGGATAGCGAGCCTTGATCTCTTCTGCGTTCAAAAGCTGGGTTTCCGCACCCATCTCAAGCTGCACCTTTTGATTTTCGCGCAGTGTGTCGGCGAAACTGTCAGTGTCTGCGAGATACATGTAGCCATAGTTCTGTATATCCAGTTCCGGCACGCGCGTATCGTTGCCCATGTAGCCACGCAGGTTCTTGACGAAATCAGCCGCAAACTGGCTGATTTGTACATTCAGCTTATTGGAAAACTGCTGACGCATGCAGGAATTTGTGTGCGCGGTAGAACAATTAGCGTAGCTTCTGTCCATCTCAACGACCAGCACAGAGCCGTCGAAATCGGGATTGTCAGTGAGGAACCAAGCCGCCGAGGACCCCATCATTGCACCACCGATGATCACGACATCGTAGTGGGTTTTGTCCGGGGTGTTCATTGCGTTCTCTCGACAGGGCCGCCTTGAGTAGCCCAAGTAGAGAAGCCTTCGCGCAGGTGCGCAGCGTCAAAACCCATGTTTTGCAGGGTTTGAACCGTGAGGGCAGAGCGCCAGCCAGAAGCGCAATGAAAGACGAACTGTTTGTCTTCGCCAAATATCGGTTTGAAATAGGGGCTGTCCGGGTCAATCCAGAATTCGATCATCCCGCGTGGCGCATGAAAACTGCCGGGGATAAAGCCGTTGCGCTGGCGTTCGCGTACGTCACGGATATCAACAACGACGAGGTTCGGATCCTCCAGTATCGCAATTAGGTCTGGCGTTTCAATCTCACGAATATCTGCGCGCGCGGCGGCGACCATGTCTGCCGCTGATGTTTTGAGCTTTGCCACCACAATCTCCTAAATAATCCTAGCTTTAGAAAGCGCTTCAATGCTGGCGCTGTCTATCCCTAATTCTTCCAGTATGGCGCGGCTGTGTTCGCCCATTGCTGGAATGGCGTCCATGCGCGGCTCTGCTCCGATGCCGCCGGGGGGCAAGAGCGCTGGCATGGGGCCGATGGGCGTGCTCACCTCGCGCCAACGATCCCGTGCGCGTATTTGTGGATGCGCCCAAAGTCCCGCCATATCGTTCATCCGCGCATTGGCGATGCCGGCTGCGGTAAGTCGCACGATGACCTCTTCAGCGTTCCACTCGGAAAAGGCGGCCATGATGATTGCTGTCAGATCCAGCTTGTTGGCCGCGCGGGCTTGATTGCTTTCGAAGCGCGGGTCGGTTTCAAGCGCTGGTGCGTCAAGGATGTCGCGACAAAACACTGCCCATTCGCGATCATTTTGCAGCCCAAACATCACCTCTTTCCCGTCGCCCGCCATGAAAGGGCCATAGGGGAATATTGTGGCATGAGCTGCCCCTGCGCGAGCGGGCGGTTCCGCGCCATCAGTGGCGTAATACATCGGGTAGCCGATCCATTCAGCTAGCGCTTCGAGCATGGAAATATTGATCTCAATGCCGAGGCCTGTCTTGCCGCGCTGCAAAAGTGCGGCGAGGATATTGGTGTAGGCATACATGCCTGCGGCTATATCAGCGACGGAAATGCCTGCCTTGCTGGGTTTTGCGTCTGTGCCTGTGATCGATAGGAATCCCGCTTCTGCTTGCACCAAAAGGTCATAGGCCTTGCGGTTGGTCTCAGGGCCGTCGGGACCGTAGCCAGAAATATTGCAGACGATCAGTTCGGAGTGGATCTCATGAAGCGTTTCAAAACCTAGCCCCATGCGATCTGCTGCACCGGGGGCAAGATTTTGCACCAGCACATCTGCGCCTTCGATCAATTTGCTGAGCACATCCATGCCTTCGGGCGATTTCAAATCAAGCGTCAGGCTTTCTTTGGAGCGGTTGGTCCAAACGAAATGCGAGGACATCCCGCGCGCGCGCGTGTCGTAGCTGCGCGCAAAATCGCCCTTTCCCGGGCGTTCAATCTTGATAACGCGCGCGCCTAGATCGGCCAGTTGACGTGTCGCAAACGGGGCTGCGATCGCGTGTTCCAGCGCGATCACCTTGATACCATCGAGTGGCAACATCAAAACGACCTCGGCAGGCCCAACATATGTTCGGCTACATATGATAGGATCAGGTTGGTAGAGATTGGTGCGACTTGATAAAGTCGGGTTTCGCGGAATTTGCGCTCCACATCATATTCAGCGGCAAACCCGAAACCGCCATGGAACTGAATACAGGCGTTCGCTGCTTCCCAGCTGGCTTTGGCGGCAAGGTATTTGGCCATATTCGCCTGGGCCCCGCAGGGTTCGCCTGCGTCATACAGGCGACACGCTTCAAAACGCATGAGATTGGCGGCTTCGATCTCGATATGGGCCTCTGCGATGGGGAACTGAACCCCTTGGTTCTGACCGATAGGGCGGCCAAACACTTCACGCGACTTAGCATATTCTGTGACCTTTTCGGTGAACCAATAGCCATCACCAATGCATTCGGCGGCGATCAAAGCGCGCTCAGCATTCAGCCCATCAAGTATGTATTTGAAGCCCATCCCTTCCTCGCCAATCAGATTTTCTGCTGGGATTTCGAGGTTGTCAAAGAACAACTCATTGGTTTCGTGATTGACCATATTGGGGATCGGTTTGACCTCTAGCCCGTTGCCAATCGCGTTGCGTAAATCGACGATGAAGATTGACATGCCAAGAGATTTCTTCTTGACCTCGGCCAAGGGCGTTGTGCGCGCCAGCAGGATCATCAGATCAGAGTGCTGTACGCGCGAGATCCAGACCTTTTGCCCGTTGATCACGTATTTTTCGCCACGCTTTTCCGCTTTGGTTTTAATCTTGGTGGTGTCGGTGCCTGTTGTCGGCTCCGTCACACCCATGCTTTGTAAGCGCAGCTCGCCGGAGGCGATGCGCGGCAGGTATTTCTGTTTTTGCGCGTTCGATCCGTGGCGCAAAAGAGTGCCCATATTGTACAACTGTCCATGGCACGCGCCAGAATTGCCGCCCGAGCGATTAATCTCTTCCATGATCACGCTCGCTTCGGTCAGGCCAAGGCCGGAGCCGCCATATTCTTCCGGGATCAATGCGGCCATCCAACCAGCTTTGGTCAAGGCATCAACGAAGGCTTCGGGGTAGCTGCGGTCTTGGTCTATCTGGCGGTGATATTCGGGTGGAAACTCAGCGCAGAGCGCGCGTACGGCGTCGCGGATGTCTTGGTAGGCTTCGCTCATGTTTTGTCCTTGATCTGTGCTGTGCCTTGCATCGCCAATGCATCATCTTCCCGTGCGACCCAAAGCTCGATTTCACCATTGTTCGCACAAGTGCCATGGACAGAAAATTGCTGGGTATCAAACACAGGCGCAAGCGCGCGGAAGTTGAAATGCGTGACCTTTGCTGCTGGGTATTCACGGCGCAAAAGATCCAGCATCAAGGTTGCGAGCAAAGGGCCATGCACGACCAATCCGCCGTAGCCCTCTGTTCCGACGCAAAAGGGATGATCGTAGTGGATGCGGTGGCCATTGAAGGTAAGTGCGGAGTAGCGAAACAGGAGAACGGGCTCGGGCACGATTTTTCTGGAAAAATCACACGACGTCGGCGCATGTGGCGGCGTTGGTGTGGGGACGTTTGGATCTGGCAAAGCGCGATAAACGATGTCTTGCTCTTCGCGAATGCAATGTTTTTGATCCTCATAAACGTCATGGGTCACAGTGACGAATACCAAATCCCCGCTGCGCCCTGATTTATGTGTCACGCTTTTGACAGTGGAGCGCTTGTGCGCTGACCTACCAATCGTCACAGGGGCAAGAAACTCTAAACGGCTGCCTGCCCACATCCGTCTTGGCAAAGGCACGGGCGGCAGGAACCCACCCAGCGCCGCATGCCCATCATAGCCACTCTCACCCAACTTATGGATTGGTAGAAAATGTAACCAATGCCAGAGCGGGGGCAACGCATCGCCAATACGATACTCCTTATCGTCGCGATCTAGCGTTGCTGCCAGTGCATTTGCGGGAAATGCAGCGATCAGGTCATCTCGCATCTCACCACGTCCTTGCCAATCTTGCAAATGTTTAATGTCGATCATCGCTTAACCTGCCACACGCCCTTTCAGCAGGTTGAGCAGACCGCCAAGCACAAAGCAAGTGGCAGCAACGCAAACGATTGTCGGACCCGTGGGGGTGTCGAAGATGTAAGCGGCTTGCAGGCCAGCCATAGCCGAGATCGCGCCGATGCCGGCGGCAATGAACGCCATACGTTCTGGTGTTCCTGCAAACGGACGCGCGGCTGCGGCTGGGATGATCAAGAGAGCGGCAATCAACAACACGCCGACGACTTTAATGGCGACGGCCACGACTACAGCGAGTGCAATAGTCAGAACCATCTGTTCACGGCGCGGATCAATGCCTGCGGCATGTGCAAGATCGTTGCTGAGGGTCGCAGTCAACAGCGCGGACCAACGCCACCACAAAAGTAGCAGGACCAACAGCACACCGATCCAGACAATCAGCAAATCGAAACGTGATACTGCGAGGATGTCGCCAAAGAGATAAGCCATCAAGTCGATGCGTACCCCTTGCAAAAACGACACTGCAACGAGGCCAATGGCCAGTGCGGAGTGCGCCATCACCCCGAGGAGCGTATCCATCGCATAGCCACGCCCAGAGAGCGTTGATACGGACCAGCCCATCAGTAGCGCGACGATCAGCACGCCCGCCAAGATTGAGGTGGAGAACGATAGAGCCAGCGCGATGCCTAGGATCGACGCGTGCGCCGTCGCTTCGCCGAAATATGCCATGCGCCGCCAAACTACGAAGCACCCCAATGGGGCTGCGGCAAGCGCTACACCAAGCCCAGCAAGGGCCGCGCGCACAAGAAAGCTGTCTAAGATGTCCATTATGCGTCCTCATGTTCGTGATCGTGCGCATGATGATGGTGGTCGTGATCATGGCGATAAAGTGCCAAGGCTCCTTGGGTGCCCGAGCCAAACAGAGCGCGATATTCCGGTGCGGAGGCGACAACTTCGGGCGCACCCTCACAGCACACATGACCATTTAAACAGATCACGCGATCAGAGGCGGCCATCACAACATGCAACTCGTGGCTTACCATCATCACGGCGCAGCCTAGTGTTTCGCGCAAGCTCTCGATTTGGCGGTAGAAATCGGCAGATCCCGGTTGATCAAGCCCTTGCGTCGCCTCATCCAAGATTAACAACTCGGGTTTTCCAAGCAAGGCGCGGGCCAGTATAACCCGTTGAAATTGCCCGCCAGACAGATCGCTCATTTGGCGGCTCGCCAGCGCCCCTGAGCCTGCTTGCTCAAGTGCGTCTTTGGCAGCGGACGCGCTCACGCGCAAGGGGATCGACAGAAACCGTGCGACGCTCATGGGAAGCGTTGGGTCGATATGTAGTTTTTGCGGGACATAGCCGATCCGAAGACCGTCTTTGCGTGTCAGCGTCCCACTTTTAAGCGGGGTGGCACCTATGAAAGCGCGCAAAAGCGTCGATTTGCCTGACCCGTTTGGCCCGACAATCGTAACAATTTCGCCTGCGTTGATGTCCAATGTCACGTTCTGTAAAATAATCGCGTTGCCATGATTGACGGAAATGTTTTTGGCGCTGATCAAGGTCATGTTGCGGGCCTTTCTGCGCAGTTTGGACAGACCCCCACGGCCTCTAACACCGCACGCTCAATTTGAAATCCAGCGATCTCCGCGCTTGATCCTAACTGTCCGCGCACTGATTTGGTTTGTGCTTCTGCGACGCCATCGCACTTGCGGCAAATCAAAAAGGCTGGATCATGTACTTCACCGGGATGGGCGCAGGCCACAAAGGCGTTCAAACGTTCAATTTTGTGGGCAAACCCGTGTGTGACCAAAAAATCCAACGCGCGATAGGCAACTGGCGGCTGCGAGCCAAGCCCCTCTGAACGCAGTTTATCTAGTATGTCATAAGCCCCGAGTGCGCGATGTTCGTGCAACAGGATTTCAAGCACGCGACGACGCACAGGCGTCAGTTGCAAACCTTCTTTGGCGCAATGTGCTTCGATCTGCGCCATATTGTCAGTGATGCAATGGGTGTGGTCGTGGCTTGAAAATCCAATGGGGTCCATCTACGCGCTTTCGCTAAGTAAGAAACTGGCTTGACGTTAAGTGTTATATTATAACATATGACGAAAAACAGCAACCGGATATGCTATAAACATGACAAGATCAATCGCGATTGCCGCCGCACTCTTATGTTCCACTGCCGCTTACGCAGAAGCGCCGCGCGTTGTCGCGGATATTGCGCCGCTGCATTCCCTCGTTGCCAAGGTTATGGGGGATGTTGCGCAGCCGAAATTATTGATTGAGCCAACAGCATCACCGCATTCCTACGCACTGCGCCCGTCCCAAGCCGTTGCGCTGGAAGAGGCGGATATCGTGTTTTTCACCAGCGATGGCCTGACCCCTTGGATCACCACGCCACTTGAGACGTTAGCGAGTGATGCGCTTGTGTTCGAAGTTATGGCGGATGAGGCGAACGTACATTTCGAATATCGCGATTCGGGCGGCGATCATGATCACGGTCACGGCCATGAAGACGATCACAGCGACGACCACGCAGATGATCATAAAGAAGATCACGACGAAAACCACTCGGATACCCACGACGATGACCACAAGGACGACCATGCAGATGATCATGTGGATGGTCATGGCGACGGTCACGAGGGTCACAGTGACGAAGGGCTAGATCCGCACGGTTGGCTCGATCCAGAGAATGCGAAAATCTGGTTGGTTCAGATCGCTGAAGCGCTCGCCAAGCAAGACCCAGAGAATGCGGCCAAGTACCAAGCGAATGCGCAAGCAGCTCTGGTGGAGCTAACCGCGTTGATGGTCAAGCTGAACGCACAATTGGAGCCGGTAAAGGGGAATCCTTACCTCGTTCTTCATGATGCGTTTCAGTATTTTGATCGCCGTTTTGAACTTGAATTCGCAGGTTCTATTGCGCTTGGCGATGCAAGTGCCCCAAGCCCCGCGCGTATTGTCAAAGCTCAAGAGATCCTGGAGGAAAGCAATGCGGCTTGCGTCTTCACGGAACCACAGCAAAGCGACAAGCTTGTTAAAGTGGTGATCGGGGGAACCGACGTCAAAATAGGAGAGCTTGATGCAATGGGGGCCAGACTTTTGCCCGGCCCCGATCTCTACACGTCGCTGCTGCAAGGTCTCGCAGACAGCTTTGCGATTTGCTCTAAAGGTTAACCCGCGATCATTTCGGATTGGCGCACAATAACCTCGGCCTGCTTAATGGATGCAATATCTACCAAGCGGCCCTTGTAAACAGTCGCGCCTTCGCCATTGGCTTTCGCGGTTTCCATCGCTGCTAGGATATCGCGTGCCTCTGCGACGGCCTCTGCGGAGGGGGTGAATACCTCGTTGGCGAGCGTGATCTGCTTGGGATGGATCGCCCATTTGCCAACCATACCAAGCGTCGCAGAGCGGTACGCTTGCGCTTTAAAGCCTTCGTCATCTGAGAAGTCGCCGAAAGGACCGTCAACTGGCAATACGCCATGGGTGCGACACGCCGCGACTATTGCTGCTTGCGCCCAATGCCATGGATCAGACCAGTGCTTTTCACCGCCGCGTATCATGTAGTAGTTTTCCTGTGTGCCACCGATACCCGTCGTCGCCATACCCATAGACGCGGCGAAATCTGCTGCACCAAGGCTCATCGCTTGCAAACGCGGAGAGGCGGCTGCGATCTCTTCGACATGCGCGATGCCAGCTGCGCTTTCGATGATAACTTCGAAAGAGATCGGCTTGCTGCGCCCTTTTGCAGTTTCAATCGCAGTGACCAAAGCATCGACCGCATAGATGTCTGCGGCGCACCCAACCTTTGGGATCATAATCTGGTCAAGGCGATCGCCCGCTTGTTCCAGCAGGTCCACAACATCGCGGTACCAATATGGTGTGTCGAGACCGTTGATACGTACAGAAAGGGTTTTGTTGCCCCAATCGATATCACTGATGGCCTTGATGATATTCTTGCGTGCGCTGTCTTTGTCAGACGGAGCGACGGAATCCTCAAGGTCTAGATTGATGACGTCCGCGGCACTAGCGGCCATCTTCTCAAAGATCGCAGGGCGAGAACCGGGCCCAAAGAGTTGGCAACGATTGGGACGGGCGACTGGCGTAGGTTGAATGCGGAAGCTCATGGCGATTCTTTCGGGTAATTAAATTACGTTTTTCTCGCCTGATTTGTTATTTCGTTGCTATGGTTGGCGCAAGCGGATTTTCTGCGACTGCACTGTGCTTGCTGCGTTGCAGAGATGCGCAGATTCTTTGCGCTACAGTTTGTCTAAATCGAACTTTCTTCGCAATAAAGATGTTTTATCGCAGGATAATTTGAAAATGGCTCATATTGGCGATGTTAATGAAAGAAAATCGCGCGCGAAACGCTGCAAAACAGGCGCAACATTTGATTCTAGGGAGAGCATCATGATCGAAACACCTTATCTTCTGTTTTTGGGCGACGCACCGGACCAATTGGCGGTAAAAGTCGCCATTGGTATCAGAGACTGGCGTCCTGAGAACTCTGTCGGTCAGTTGAGCTTGCCCGGCTGTGGCGCAGACATTGGTCTTACCGAAATGACCTTGCAAGAGGCGAAAGCAGCAGGTGCCAAGACATTGGTGATTGGCGTGGCCAACCGTGGTGGAATCATCAGCCAGGCTTGGAGAGATGTTCTGATTGAAGCGATTGAAATGGGCTATGATCTTGCGTCTGGTTTGCACAACCTTTTGCGCGATGAAGGCGATCTTGTTGCTGCGGCACAGGTTGCTGGCACAACTTTGCATGATGTGCGCGTGCCAACAGTTGGCTACCCAATCGCGAACGGGATCAAACGCACAGGCAAACGTTGCTTGGCGGTTGGAACTGATTGCTCTGCGGGCAAGATGTACACAGCGATGGCGATGGATAAGCTGATGAACGAGCGCGGCCTCAAGTCGACGTTCCGCGCAACGGGCCAAACGGGTATCTTGATCACAGGTCACGGCGTGCCGCTCGACGCGGTTGTCGCGGACTTTATGGCAGGCGCGGTTGAATATCTTACACCAGATAACGACGAAGATCACTGGGACATGATTGAAGGGCAGGGAAGCTTGTTTCACGTCTCTTATTCCGGTGTCACGATGGCGCTTGTGCATGGCGGTCAACCGGATGCCTTGATCCTGTGCCACGAGCCAACGCGCACGCATATGCGTGGTCTGCCAACGTTTACGCCACCCTCAGTAGAGCAGCTGCGCGACACTGCGTTGCCTTTGGCACAAGTTGGTAACCCCGCGTGTAAAGTTGTCGGAATTTCTGTAAACACGCAGCATATGTCCGAGGACGAAGCCGTCGCTTATCTGAAAGAAACAGAAGAGCGTATGGGGCTGCCAACAGTTGATCCATTTCGTCACGGTGCGGATCGTCTGGTTGACGCTTTGGCTGATATCTGATGCCTTTCGCTTGCGCTGGTTCGACTGGCGCAGGCACTCACGACCCATAGGAAGCGCCCAATGCATATTGATGTCACGCATGACGTGTTCAAGCTCGCCCAAGTGTTCACTATCTCGCGTGGATCGCGCACAGAAGCGAAAGTTCTCACAGTTTGCCTGACAGATGGCCAGGTGTCAGGTTGGGGCGAATGCGTTCCTTATGCACGCTATGATGAGACACTGGAAAGTGTCGAAGCGCAAGTTCGCGCGCTTCCTGAGAATTTCAATCGTGGTTCTTTATACGAATTGCTTGAGCCGGGTGCGGCGCGCAACGCTGTTGATTGTGCCCTTTGGGACTTTGAAGCGAAGCAAGCGGGCAAAGCTGTTTGGGAACTTGCAGGTCTGGGTAAGCCGGGGCCAGAGATCACGGCATACACTCTGTCGCTCGACACGCCTGAGAAAATGCAAATCCAAGCCGCTGAAAATGCGAACCGCCCGTTGCTCAAGATTAAGCTTGGTACGCCTGATGATATGCCCCGCCTCGAAGCGGTGCGTCGTGGCGCGCCCAAGTCGCGCATCATCATTGATGCGAACGAGGGCTGGACGGCGGATGTCTACGCTGAACTCGCACCGCATTTGGTTGGTCTTGGGGTTGAACTGGTAGAGCAACCGCTGCCTGCCGGAGCGGATGATATGTTGAGCGAGATCGCACGTCCTTTGCCCGTCTGCGCGGATGAATCTTGCCATGACCGTAGCAGCTTACCCAAGCTCAAAGGAAAATATGATGTGGCCAACATCAAGCTTGATAAAACCGGTGGTCTTACCGAGGCGCTTGCTTTGAAAGACGAAGCCCTCGCTCAAGGCTATGGCGTTATGGTCGGGTGCATGGTCGGCTCATCTCTGGCAATGGCACCGGCGACATTGCTAGCTCAGGGCGCGCTGTTCACTGATCTCGATGGCCCACTTTTGCTCGCCGAAGATCGTGCGACGCCATTACAATTTGATGTCGCGGGCGTGCATCCGCCTAAACCAGAACTTTGGGGATAGTCACATGGCTAACGCAAACACACCCAAGCGCGCATTGATAGAAAGCAAAGCCGCTCTGATTGTGATCGACATTCAAGCGTCCACATTTATCGACGATAGCGTCGTGCGTTCCATCGATAATATGCCGGGCTATAAAGAACGTATGTTAGAAGCGCGCAAAGCCATTGATGGTGCGCGTGGGGCGGATATTCCTGTGGTGTTTATCCAAGAAGTGCATCGCCCTGATTTGATCGACTTTGGCCGCGAACTCGATGGCGATGAGGATGTGCATTGCCTTGAGGACAATCCAAAAACTGCGCTTGCAGTCAAAGAAATGGGCATCCTGCCAACGGATTACATTGTACCCAAGCGCCGCTATTCTGCGTTCTTTGGCACAGATCTAGAAATTCTGCTCAAAGGTCTCAAAGTAGAAACGCTTATCTTGATAGGCGGTCTCACCGATATCTGCCTGCACTATACGTTCGTCGATGCGCACCAGCAGGACTACTTCACCCGCGTGATTGAAGATTGCGTCGCGGGCTCGAGCGTTGAGGCGCATGACGCCTCGCTCAAAGCAATGGACTATCTGCAAACCGGCGCCATTCGCAGCCTTGAAGATGTGCTTCAAGCTATGAAACAAAGTGCGTGAACCGATTTAATAAGGACCAAGCCTCATGACTCGTACTGTATATGTGAATGGCGAATACCTCCCGGAAAACGAAGCCAAGGTATCGATCTTCGATCGTGGCTTCCTGATGGCGGATGGGGTGTATGAAGTGACCTCTGTGCTGGGCGGCAAATTGATCGACTTTGACGGTCATGCTGTGCGCCTGCAACGCTCTTTGGATGAGCTGGAAATGAACACCCCAATCTCCAAAGAGGAGCTGCTTGAAGTGCACCGCAAATTGGTGCGCGTGAACGAGATTGATGAAGGGATGATTTATCTTCAGATCACCCGCGGCGCACCTGATGATCGCGATTTCGTCTTTCCAGATCCCGAAACTACACCTCAAACCATCGTTTTGTTTACACAGAACAAGCCGGGTCTTGCCAATTCCCCTGCTGCCAAAAAGGGCATGAAAGTCATCTCCATCGAGGATGCGCGCTGGGGGCGTCGGGATATCAAGACTGTACAGCTGCTTTATCCGAGCATGGGCAAGATGATGGCGAAGAAAGCGGGTAAGGATGATGCGTGGATGGTTGAGGACGGTTTTGTGACTGAAGGCACCTCCAACAACGCCTACATCGTCAAAGGCAACAAGATTATCACGCGGGCATTGTCCAACGACATCCTTCACGGCATCACGCGCGCCGCTGTTTTGCGTTTCGCACGCGAGGCGCAGATGGAAGTGGAAGAACGCAACTTTACCATCGATGAAGCCAAGGGTGCAGATGAGGCGTTTATCACTTCGGCGTCTACCTTTGTGATGCCCGTTGTCGAAATTGATGGCGTTTCATTGGGGGATGGAACACCCGGTTCGGTGACGCCGCGCCTGCGCGAGATCTATCTGGAAGAAAGCCTGAAAAAAGCGATCTAGAACCAATCGCTTTGACATCATCGAGAGCCCGCGCTTGGAAATTACCAACGCGGGCTTTTTGCGTTTTCCGGCCATTCGTTTCCCTCGCGCAGAGGTTCGCTGATGCCATTTGCTGCGTCTAGAGAAATCAGTGGTCTGCCGCTTATTTAAGCGAGAAGAGGGCGGGCAATGCGAAAGTTATTAGGCATAGTGGTATTGGCAGCAGGCGTTGGTGGCTTGGGCTATTAGGGCGCAAAAGATCACGCGCTTGATATGGAGACAGAAATTGTGGAGCGCGCAAGCGGATAAACTGCTGGTACACACAAAGATCAATTTCCTGAGCGGTTCCACCGATTCTGGGCCTCGTAGCCAACGCGCGATCATGTTACCTTGCGTTTACACTGCGCGCCTTTAGGTCGAGCTGGGTGGGCACACCGACAACACAGGCTCTGGCAACTATGAGTTAAGCGCTGCCGATGCGCTGATTGTTGGCGAAGCGATGATCGCCCGTGGTGTGCCGCGCGAGGCAATTTCGCCTGTTGGTTATGGCCCGAGTAAACCGTTAGCAGACAATGCGACCGAAGCGAGTCGCGCCGCAAACCGCCTCACAACAGTGCGCTGGGCGCAACAATAAGAATGGAAGGACAACAATATGTTTCGTGAATGGGGCTTTTTGATAAGCGAAATGGTCTTGCTGATCCTTTTGGTGGCGCTGCTAGGGTTTTTCGTTGGCTGGCTGATTTGGGGCCGCTGGAGTTCTATGAATGTCGATACGGGCGAGGCGGATCGCCTGCGCCGTGAGCTGGACGCGTGCAAAGCGAAACATTTTGAGAAAGACGCTCGCATTGCGGCGCTGGGCGCAGAGGCGAGCGCGTCTGTCAGCGCAGCACATGAAGCAGACGTCACGTCTGAAGGCGTGCTAGACTATGATGGTGACGGTATCCTCCAGGGCGAAAATGAAGGCTCGAAACCCGCAACGCTTGACGGCGCGCGCGATGACGTGGCGGATGATCTCAAGCAGATCAAAGCTATCGGGCCGAAGATGGATAAGATATGCAACGCGCTTGGCCTTTATCACTTCGATCAGATCGCCGCTTGGACGCCGGATGAAGAGGCATGGGTTAACGCTAATCTCGAAGGCTTCAAAGGTCGTATGATTCGGGACCAATGGACAGTGCAAGCCAAGCTGCTTGCAGCGGGTGGTGAGACGGAGTTCTCGAAGCGTGCCGAGGGCGGTGACGTTTACTAAAAATTTGCTCTGCGGGAGGTCTCTCGCAGAGCATACGCACTCCTAGGTCGCGTCTTTGTGGGACACCTCAAACGCGGCCTTTTGTGCATCTGTTGCATCCGTTTGATGCTTTGCACGCCACTCATTGAATGGCATTCCGTAGAACGCTTCGCGCCCTTCGTCTTTGCTCATTTCAATACCGCATTCGTTTGCGGCTTCCTGATACCAGCGCGATAGGCAATTGCGACAAAAGCCACTTAAATTCATCATATCAATGTTTTGCACATCCGTGCGGTCTGCCAGATGGTCGCGCAAACGGCGAAAGGTGGCGGCTTCAAGTTCGAGTTGGGTTTGTGCGTCCATCGGGGTGGCTCCTGTCTATGCGGCTTTGACGTAACATGTGTTTTGGTCGCGCACGGTTCAAGCTTTAAACGCCAGTCGTAGGGTTTTTCACAGCCTTGGATTTGGAAAACGTCACAATCAAAGCCGCAAATGTAATGGCGAACACCCCTATCAATCCCACCGGCCCCGGCACGATCGCAAACAAGATCAGATCGAACCCAAGCGCCCAAATTAGGCCTGTAAAATCAAAAGGCGCAAGGGTGCTGACAGGCGCGCGTGCTGTGGCTTCATTGGCGACAATATGGCCGATCCCACCGAGAAATCCGGCCAGCGCGAGCCATGCGAACATAGATGTGCTGAGCGCGATCCAGCCAAAGAAGATTGTACCAAACCCAACCACTGAGCCGACAAGTGCTAAATAAAAGGCAATTGCCGCACTGCTTTCTGTTTGCGTCATAGTTTTCGTATGCACGCGTACGAAAGCCATGGTGAACGCGAACACCAAACCCGCAGCGACCCCGATTAGAGCGCCTTCCGTGGGAAGGCTGAATGCGTCCCACAGTAGGAAGATCACACCTGTGAAGCCTAGAAAAACTGCGCCGAATATCCGTGGTGTTAGTTGTTCTTTTAACACCACGGCTGCGAGTGGGAGAACAAGAATGGGGGCCAAATACCCAAGCGCTTGCGCATTGGCTAGTGGCAGATATGTAAGCGCCGTGAAGAACATGGCCATCGCGAAGATGCCAAGCAGGCTGCGTGTTACGTGCAATCGGGGATGTTTGGTGCTCAGCGCGCTCGGGAATTCATGCTGCCACATCATATAAAGGCAGATAGGGATCAGCGCTAAGAAGGAGCGCCAGAAGATAAGCTGGCCGATGGGCACCGTCTCGGCCACAGCGCGCACGGCGGCGGACATTGCGGTCATCAAGAATGTCGCCAAAAGGCGCAGGCCAATCCCCGCAATGAAATCTGTGCGCGCGCTCATTCTGTCTTACGAACCCACATGCGAGAGAGCCTTTTTAAGCAAGGGCGCGAGCCGGCTTGCCCAAGCTTTTTGATCCGCTTCGGTTTCGATCAGATCATTGCGCAGCTCGATCAGCACGTTCAAATGCCCGTCCTTAAGTGCATGTGTATCGACCGCATCCCCCGGCAGGTAGCCGCGGTAGGGTTCATTGTCGCCGATTGTGAGGTCTGTGTCAGTGTGCAAAATATCGATCAAAGCGCACGCGAGGCGATCATCCTCAGCATAAAGAACGCCAACCTCCCATGGTCGCCATGGCCGACCTTTGAGTTGAGGTGTGAAAGAATGGATAGAGAGCAAAACAGGATCGTTGCAGCGTTTCATCAGCGTATCAAGCGCGCTGTGATAAGGGCGATAACAGGCCATCATACGCTGTTCTAATTCATCAGGGCCGGCATGGCGGTTCGCGGGAATAATCGTGCCATCGTAAAGCTTCATTAACAATGTTGGGTCATCACTGCCGCGATTGGGATCAATGACGAGGCGCGAAAAGTTTGAGCAGATAACAGGCCCACCTAGCAACTCTCCGAGGGCCTGCGCGACACCCGCTGCACCGATGTCGTAGGCGATGTGCCTACTCATGTCCGCGGGATCAAGGCCAAGGTCGCCGTTGTTCACGAAGTCGGGGACAGTATTGGCCGCATGATCACTGGTGACGGTCCATCGGCTCTTGCGCGTCGCGCCAAATTCAAAGAAAGGCTGGTAGGTCACAATTGTATTCTTTCGTTTTTTCAAGCAATAGGACAGTTGATGCGCAATGTGAAATACGCAATAAGACGTGCGATATGTTAGCGATAACACGCGCATGAGTGCCGAGTGGCACCGAAGCGGAATGGGACAAAAATATGAAACGCGAACGCAGTGTAAAGATCGTAGCCACATTGGGGCCAGCTTCAGACAACTATGGCATGATCCGCAATTTGCACGAAGCGGGCGCAGATGTTTTCCGTCTGAACATGAGCCATGGCAGCCACGAAGCAATTGCAGAATTACACGCGATTATTCGCAAAGTCGAAGCGGATCTCGATAGCCCTATTGCTATCTTAGCAGATCTCCAAGGCCCCAAATTACGTGTGGGCGAGTTTGCAAATGGCTCCGAAGAATTGGAAATCGGTGCTGGTTTCCGTCTCGATTTGGATGACACAGCGGGAGATCTGACGCGTGTTACGCTTCCGCATCCTGAGATTTTCGAAGCACTTGAAGTGGGTGCATCGCTTTTGGTCAATGACGGCAAGATCCGTCTCAAGGTGAATGAGTGTGGTGCGGACTTTGCAGATTGCGAAGTTGTCATTGGAGGCACGATTTCCAACCGCAAAGGCGTGAACGTGCCTGATGTGGTTCTCCCGCTCGCGGCGTTGTCTGAAAAAGACCTCGCTGATTTGGAATTCGTATGTGAGTTGGGGGTTGATTGGCTTGCGCTGTCCTTCGTGCAGCGTGCCAAGGACGTTTGGGATGCGCGAGATCTTGTGAAGGGACGTGCTTCGGTTCTGTCGAAGATCGAAAAACCATCCGCCGTTGCCAGCTTTGAAGAAATTCTCGATGCTTCTGATGGTATCATGGTTGCGCGTGGTGATTTGGGCGTTGAGCTGCCTGTGCAAAACGTACCGCCCATTCAGAAACGCCTTGTGCGCAAGTGTCGTGCGGCTGCAAAGCCGGTGATTGTTGCGACCCAAATGCTGGAAAGCATGATTGAAAGCCCGATGCCGACACGCGCAGAAGTGTCTGATGTCGCGACTGCGATTTATGAGGGCGCAGATGCGATCATGCTTAGTGCGGAAAGCGCGGCAGGAGATTACCCAATTGAAGCGGTCACAACGATGGACAACGTTGCGCAAGAGGTTGAGAGCGATCCGACCTACACAGAGGTGATCGAATCCTCTCGCATTGCGAGCCGGGCATCTGTTGCGGATGGCATCGTTGCCGCGGCGCGAGAAATTGCGGAAACAACGGAGATTAAGGCTATTTGTTGCTTTACTCAAAGTGGTACTACTGCGCTGTTGACAGCACGCGAACGACCGCGTGTTCCAATTATCGCAATGACCTCACAACGCCGTACAGCGCGTCGTCTTGCACTGACGTGGGGGACGCTATGTGTGATGACGGATGAGTTCAACCGCTTTAAAAGCGCCGTTGTTTCGTCTGCGCGCGCAGCGCGGTCCGCCGGTTTGGCGAGCAAAACCGACCAGATCGTCGTGACCGCGGGTGTGCCTTTCAACATTCCTGGCACCACCAACATCCTCAGGGTTGCCCCCTGCGACGAACGTTTGATTTACGCCTCTGACCCAGAGTAGACTGCAGCGCATCACTCACTGTTGAGAGGCGCATTTCATGAATCCTGACCTGGCACTGGTTCTTGGTGTCGTCATTGCGGGGTTTTCTATCCCCGCGATTGTTTCAGCTTTTTCTGACAGTCGAGCACCACGCGCTGCCTCCTTGATGGTCTTGCTTGGGGGCGCGTTGATTGCGTGGGCGCTGACTACAAAGCCGGGGGGCTACACGCTGGAACAGATCCCCGATGTTTTCATCAAAGTGACACGCGCGCTGTTGGGGTGAACTTAACGCTTGCGGAATCTTTCGCCCTGTCCTAGACGGCACTTTCAGTCCGCGCGTCCGGCCTATTTGGCATGCCGAGTGTGCGCGTTTCTACCGGCCTTAAAAGGAGACGGAAATGCCTAAAATGAAGACAAAGTCGAGCTGCAAAAAGCGGTTCAAAACAACGGCCAGTGGCCGCGTGGTCGCAGCTCAAGCCGGCAAGCAGCACGGCATGATCAAGCGCACAAACAAATTCCTTCGCAACGCACGTGGTACAACCACGCTTTCGGCTCCTGATGAGAAAATCATCAAGTCGATGATGCCCTACGCACGCTAAGGAGATTTAAGAGATGTCACGCGTTAAAGGTGGTACAGTAACCCACGCCCGTCACCGTAAAGTCGTCAAAGCAGCCAAAGGCTACTACGGACGTCGTAAAAATACATTCAAAGTCGCAGCACAGGCCGTCGATAAGGCGAACCAATATGCGACACGCGATCGCAAGAATCGTAAGCGCAGCTTCCGTGCATTGTGGATCCAGCGTATCAACGCTGCTGTGCGCAGCCATGACGAGGCGCTGACATACAGCCGCTTCATCAATGGTCTGATGCTTGCAGGTATCGAAGTGGACCGCAAGGTTCTGTCCGATCTTGCAATCAACGAGCCAGATGCGTTTGGCGCAGTTGTCGATCAAGCGAAAGCAGCATTGGCCGCTTAAGCGCCAAGACTGACAACGGTAAGAATTTCAAAGTCGCTCCATCATGGGGCGGCTTTTTAGTTTCCCAAATGGAAACGTTTTGTTTCGCCACTTTCCGCGAAGCTGAGCCAGTGCATGACACTTTCCCCATAAAAATCCGCTCTGCACACCTTATGTTGTTAACGAGCAGTTAATGATATGAAGGATGAAAGCTCGGTGGCACGCATTAGTGAACTACACTACTCGCATGCTTACGCGGCCTCCTCTGGCGCATCCGCTACGCGAATTTTGCCCGCCAATATGATGCGGGTTTGAGATGAGCATCCAAACTTCACCTTCCCCCGGCGCTTTTGTGCGTGAGTAAGAACAGCCATTTGGTGCGATGTGCCACTGTCCAGGCTGCGTATAGGTGGGGTTCGGATTGCAGAGTGTTTGTTGCGCCTCTACGGTGACCGCGCCAAATGTGAGGGTGGCAGCGGTGAGTGCTAAAATCGTTTTCATCGGCCGACTCCTTAGTGTGTGCATTATTTGATCAACGGACCTAACCGCGGGCCATGACCCTCAGTGCCGACGAATTCGGGCAGCGCGCGTGGCGCAAAAGTGGCGAAAATGGGCAGAAACCTTGCGATTTTACTAAAGCGACTGCGGCAACTTGCACGTGCTGTGCCAAGCGGGTAACTCACAAAGCAACGAAGTGTGCGAGGTCCGTGATGGATGATCTAAGAGAGAAATACGTGGGTTTGATCGCTCAAGCGTCTGATGAAAGCACGTTGGAAGACCTGCGCGTTCAAGCAGTTGGCAAGAAAGGCGAGATCAGTCTGCAGATGCGCTCGCTCGGGAAGATGAGCGCTGAAGAGCGTCAGGTTGCAGGTCCGAAGCTGAATGCGTTGAAAGATGAGATCAACTCGGCCTTGGCAGCGAAGAAAACTGCGCTTGCAGATGCAGCTTTGGATGAGCGTCTGCGTGGTGAATGGCTTGATGTGACTTTGCCCGCACGTGGGCGTCCTGCTGGGACAATCCACCCGATTAGCCAAGTGACGGAAGAGGTCATCGCGATCCTTGCCGATCTTGGCTTTGCCGTCGCCGAAGGTCCGCAGATTGAGAGCGATTGGTATAATTTTGACGCTCTTAACATCCCCGGTCACCACCCCGCGCGCGCCGAGATGGACACGTTTTACACGCACCGCGCAGAGGGGGATGAACGTCCGCCGCATGTCCTGCGCACGCACACCAGCCCTGTGCAAATTCGTCATATGGAAGCCCAAGGTGCGCCCTGCCGCATCATTTGCCCGGGTCGCGTATACCGCGCGGATTATGACCAGACGCACACGCCGATGTTCAACCAAGTCGAGGGTCTCGCCATCGACAAGGACATTTCCATGGCGAACCTGAAATGGACGCTGGAGGAGTTTTTCTCCGTGTTCTTCGGCACAGAAGTCAAAACCCGTTTCCGCGCCTCGCACTTCCCGTTCACGGAACCCTCCGCAGAGGTGGATATCCAATGCCGCTGGGAAAACGGCTCTGTTAAAGTGGGCGAGGGCGATGATTGGCTCGAAGTGCTCGGCTCAGGCATGGTGCACCCCAAGGTCTTGCAAGCGGGTGGCATTGATCCGGCTGAATGGCAGGGTTTTGCCTTCGGCATGGGGATAGATCGCATGGCGATGCTGAAATACGGTATCCCCGATTTGCGCGCGTTTTTTGATTCCGATTTGCGCTGGTTGCGCCACTATGGCTTTGCGAGCTTGCAACAGCCGAATTTGGCGACGGGGCTGTAATGGCTGCAATTCCCCAAGTGTTTGCGGAGTTTATCGAAGAGATGCGCGTGGAAGCGCCAAGCCTTGAGATCACGCAGATGTTCGGAAAGCCCTGCGCGAAACTTGGTGGGGGCAAACCAGAGTTGTCGTTCTTTCAGGACAGCATGGCCTTCAAACTGGGCGCAACGCGCGTTCAAGAAATTTATGCGTCCCATCCTGAGGCCGTGCCGTTTGACCCATCGGGCAAGGGCAGGCCGTTCAAGGATTGGGTGCAGGTGCCTGAGGGCATTGATACGGATTGGCACGCGCTCGCACGTGAAGCGCTGGGCCTTAGATAAACAGGAATAAACGCGATGAAATTCACACTGTCCTGGCTGAAAAAGCACCTCGAGACCGAGGCGACTTTGGATGAAATTCTCTACGCTTTGACTGATCTCGGTCTTGAAGTGGAAGAGGTGAGCAACCCTGCGGACAAGCTCAAGAGCTTTATGTTGGCTAAGGTGCAATCTGCGGAGCAGCATCCTGACGCGGATCGTCTGCGCGTGTGCCAAGTGGAAACCAACGAAGGTCTGCAACAAATCGTTTGCGGCGCACCAAATGCGCGCGAGGGGATTACTGTCGTTCTGTGCAAGCCCGGTGATTACGTGCCCGGCATTGATGTGACTTTGTCCGTTGGCAACATTCGCGGTGTTGAGAGCCATGGTATGATGGCGTCGGAGCGTGAGTTGGAGCTGTCAGAAGAGCACGACGGCATTATCGAGTTGCCCTCTGGCGAAGTGGGTGAGTTGTTTGTCGATTGGCTGGCCGCGAACGATCCAAGCAAGGTCGATCCAATGATTGAAATTGCGATCACGCCGAACCGTCCTGATGCACTGGGTGTGCGCGGTATCGCGCGCGATCTGGCGGCGCGCGGGCTTGGGGTTTTGAAGACTTGTGATGTTGAGGCCGTGCCAGCGAGTTTCAAAACAGATGTAAGTGTCGCGATTGACGCCGACACACTTGATGGGTGCCCCGTCTTTTGCGGTCGCGTAATCCAAGGTGTGAAAAACGGCCCGTCCCCTGCATGGATGCAAGACGCGTTGCGCGCGATCGGGCTGCGCCCGATTAGCTTCCTCGTCGATGTGACCAACTATTTCACATATGACCAAAACCGTCCTTTGCACGTGTTCGATATGGACAAGGTCAAAGGCAATCTACGTGTGCACCGCGCTAAGGGTGGCGAGACAATCGTGGCGCTTGATGACAAAGAGTACACGTTGCAAGCAGGTCAGATGGCGATTTCCGACGACAATAGTGTTGAAAGCATTGCGGGTGTCATGGGCGGTCTGGAAAGTGGTTGCACGGATGAGACTGTCAATGTCTTCGTCGAAAGCGCCTATTGGGATCCGATCCAGATTGCGTACACAGGCCGTGCGCTCAAGATCAATTCAGACGCGCGCTATCGCTTTGAGCGCGGTGTTGATCATGCATTCACACCTGTCGGGCTTGAGCACGCGGTGCGCATGATCGTTGATCACGCAGGCGGTGAAGCGTCACAACTGATTCAAGCGGGCAATGTGCCGGATGTGTCGCGCAGCTATAAACTGGATACGGATCGCTGCTCGTCCTTGGTGGGAATGGAGATCGCGGCGGATCGGCAGCGCGAGATTTTGACATCGCTTGGTTTTGTGATGGATGGCGATATGGCGAGCGTGCCAAGCTGGCGTCCTGATGTGCAAGGTGAAGCGGATCTGGTCGAGGAAGTCGCGCGCATTGAATCGCTGACAGGGCTTGTGGGCAAGCCTTTGCCGCGCCTACATGATGGCGTGACACGCGCGATCCTCTCGGATGCGCAATTGCGCGAACGTTCTGCGCGTCGCACCGCAGCGGTGCTTGGGTATAATGAATGCGTGACCTATAGTTTCATTGATCAACCCTCTGCTGCACTGTTTGGTGGTGGCGATGATGCGACGATGCTAGCCAATCCGATTAGTTCCGAGATGAGCCATATGCGCCCACAGCTTTTGCCGGGTCTTTTGCAAGCGGCTGCGCGCAATCAGGCGCGCGGTTTGATGGATCAAGCCCTGTTCGAAGTTGGCACAGCCTTTCATGGTGGCGAGCCGGGTGAACAGCATGTCCAGGTATCTGGTTTGATCGTGGGTCGCACAGGCCCCAAAGACGTACATGGCGCGTCGCGTGGTGTGGATGTCTTTGATGTGAAGGCCGATGCGGAAGCGATTTTGGCGGCCATTGGTGCGCCTGTGAAAGTTCAGATCCTGCGCGGTGCGGACGCGTGGTGGCATCCGGGACGACATGGCAAGATTTGCCTTGGCCCGAAGAAAGTCATGGCCGTCTTTGGTGAGATCCACCCGAAGGTCTTGGCCGCGATGGACGTTAAAGGGCCTGCAATGGGCTTTACCATTTGGCCCACAGAGGTGCCCTTGCCGAAGAAGAAGTCGTCGACCCGCGCCCCACTGGTGTTACGCGATTTGCAAGCGGTTGAGCGTGACTTTGCCTTTGTTGTGGATGCTGATGTTGAAGCATTAACGCTGGTGAATGCGGCGGTTGGTGCGGACAAGGCATTGATTGAGACTGTGCGCGTGTTTGATGAATTTATTGGTGGTGCGCTGGGTGAGGGAAAGAAATCCATCGCCGTGACTGTGCGCTTACAACCTGTTGAGGCCACCTTGAAAGAGGCAGAAATCGAAGCAGTTGGTACCAAGATCATTGAGAAAGTTGGCAAAGCCACTGGTGGTATCTTGCGCGGGTAGTGAATTTTCTACGAAAATTTGTAGCCTCCGGCGAGGATTTATAAGGAAATGGGAAAACATTATGCTTAAAATTTATTTGTCAGGTGAAATTCATACGGATTGGCGTGAGCAGATTATTGAGGGTGCAAAAGGCCTAGATGTGTCTTTTTCTGCCCCTGTCACGGATCATGCCGCCTCCGATGATTGCGGCGTCGCGATCCTTGGGGAAGAGCCTAACAAATATTGGCACGACCATAAAGGTGCGATGGTCAACGCGATCCGCACACGCAAAGGCATCACGGATGCCGATGTCGTTGTTGTGCGGTTCGGTGAGAAATACAAACAGTGGAACGCAGCTTTTGATGCGGGTTACGCAGCCGCACTTGGCAAATCACTGATCATTTTGCACCAAGACGACCACCAGCATGCGTTGAAAGAAGTTGATGCTGCGGCCTTAGCTGTGTGCAAAGAGCCCCATCAAGTTGCTGAGATTCTTCGTTATGTGCTAAACGGCACGCTGCCTGCTTAAGGCCGAGGTGGAGTGACGAGACCCTTTTGAACAGCTGGCCGCTCCAAAAACCGCTCAAGATAGACGTTGGCGTTTTTGTAGCTGTCCCACTCAAGGACTTCACGCGCGCCATAAAAATCAAGTGTGCGCAGCCATGGGGCAATCGCGATATCCGCAATGGAGTAATCTCCAGCGATCCAGTCCTGACCTTCGAGTTGTTTGTCGACAACGGCCAATAAGCGTTTGGCTTCTCCGATATAGCGGTCACGCGGGCGTGGATCCTCGATCTGAGAACCTGCAAATTTGTAGAAGAAGCCTAACTGGCCAAACATTGGCCCGAGCCCGCCCATCTGGAACATCACCCATTGCGTGATCTTCGCTTTTTCCGTGGTGCTGGACCCGACAAACTTACCTGTCTTTTCAGCAAGATACAGCAAGATTGCACCGCTCTCGAACAACCCAATGGGTGTGCCGTCTGGCCCTCTAGGATCGATGATTGCAGGGATCTTATTGTTTGGGTTCAGTGACAAGAACTCTTCGCTTTTCACGTCCATATCGGACAGCGTTACCAAATGTGCCTCATACTGTAGGCTCATTTCCTCAAGTGCGATTGATGCTTTCACGCCATTAGGTGTTGGAAATGAGTAGAGCTGAATTTTGGATGGGTCTGTCGCGGGCCATCGTTCGGTGATGGCGAAGTCGTTGAGCGTGCTCATATCAAGTCTCCTAATCTGATGTGACGAACTTAAGCGCGTTTTCCCATTAAAACAGTGACGCCTCTGTGCGAAATCAGCATATGTGATCTGCGCAAATATAACATAACCAAGCGCAGGGACTGGGTAACGGAAAATTAAGGGACTATCATGATCAAAGAATTCAAAGACTTCATCGCCAAAGGCAACGTCATGGACATGGCCGTCGGTATCATCATTGGCGCAGCGTTCACGGCAATCGTCACGTCGCTTGTTGGCGATTTGATTAATCCGATCATCAGCTTGTTCATGGGTGGCATCGACTTTGCCAGCCAGTACACATTGCTGGGTGAGGGTGAGTTTGCCTCCATGGCAGCCGCAGAAGAAGCTGGCGCTGCCGTCTTCGCATGGGGCCGTTTCATCATGGCGATCATTAACTTCATCATCATCGCTTTCGTTGTGTTCTTACTTGTGAAAGCTGTGAACAAATTCAAGAAATCAGAAGAGCCTGCACCAGAGCCAGCACCAGCAGGCCCAACTCAGGAAGAGCTGCTTGCAGATATCCTGAAAGCGTTGAAGAAGTAAGCCATTTGGTTTTAAATTGTGAAGGGCGGTCCGCGTGTGAGCCGCCCTTTTTCGTTATTTGATGGCGAGCTGTGGTGAGATCACATCAATGCCAAGCGCCTTTCCTACAGCGAAATACGTCAAATGACCGGCGTGCACGTTGAGGCCTTCAAGAAGATGTGGATCATCTGCGCAGGCTTGCTTCCAGCCCCTATCTGCCAATGCAAGAAGGAATGGCATCGTTGCATTGCCAAGCGCAATCGTAGATGTGCGTGCGACTGCGCCGGGCATGTTCGCAACACAGTAATGCATGATGCCATCCACATCATAGATCGGGTGTTCGTGGGTTGTGGCCTTTGATGTCTCGAAACATCCGCCTTGATCAATCGCCACATCGACAATCGCGGCACCAGGCTTCATCGTGCTGAGTTGATCGCGTGTCACAAGTTTCGGAGCGGCTGCACCGGGGATTAGGACCGCGCCGATGACCATATCGGCCTCTGCAACCAGTTCTGCGGTGTTGCCCGCACTTGCATAACTGGTCTTGAACGTGCCGCCATAGACATCATCAAGATAGCGCATGCGTGGCAAGGAGCGGTCAAGTACAGTCACATCCGCGCCCATGCCAGCTGCGATCCGTGCGGCATGTGTGCCCACAACACCGCCACCAATGACGGCGACCCGCGCAGGCCCAACACCGGGAACGCCGCCCATCAAGACGCCGCGACCACCGTTTGCCTTTTGCAAGGTCCATGCGCCAACTTGGGGTGCCAAACGGCCCGCAACTTCGGACATCGGCGCAAGCAAAGGTAGGCCACCATTACGATCCGTGACGGTTTCATAGGCGATGGCCGTACACCCGGACGCCAAAAGATCCTTGGTTTGCTCTGGATCCGGTGCAAGGTGGAGGTAGGTGAACAAAAGCTGGCCTTCGCGTAGCATCTTGCGCTCACCAGCCTGGGGTTCTTTCACTTTGACGATCATGTCCGCTTTGGCGAATACGTCGGCGGCGTCACGTGCGATCGCTGCGCCTGCCGTGACATAATCCACATCCGCGAAACCCGCGCCGACGCCTGCGCCAGTCTGGATCAACACGCTATGACCATGTGCTATCGCTTCGCGCGCGGCATTTGGCGTCATGCCAACGCGAAATTCCTGCGGTTTTATTTCTGATGGGCACCCAATTTTCATCTCGCATATCCTCCGTTTGCGATTTGTCTTGAAATTGGCAAGAAGTTGGCTGCAAGTGTTGTGAAATATTGCCTATGGTAGCGCCCAAAATCACAAGATTATTCGAATTGTGGTCGCCTTGACGAAAGGAAATTTGCACAATGAGTCTTGATGCAACGGATAAACGTATTCTGAGTGCTTTGCAAAAGAGCGGGCGTATGTCGAATTCGGCTCTATCAGACGCGGTTAATCTGTCGCCCTCCGCGTGCCATCGGCGCGTTCAGCGTTTGGAAACAGAGGGCTATATTCGCGATTATGTTGCGTTGCTGGATGCGCGCAAGGTCGGAGTGCCTTCTACGGTTTTTGTTGAAATCACGCTGCGCGGGCAGGCGGATGATGTGCTTGACGCGTTTGAGAAATCGGTCGCGCGCATTCCTGACGTGCTGGAATGTCATTTGATGGCTGGATCTGCTGACTACCTTCTTAAGGTTGTAGCAGAGGACACAGAAGATTTTGCGCGCATTCATCGCCAATACCTCGCGAGACTGCCGGGGGTCGCACAGATGCAAAGCTCTTTTGCGTTGCGAACGGTGTTCAAGACCACAGCGCTGCCCGTGACTTAGAATGCGTCAAGTTCTTGCTCAGGTTAAGATATATCCGACCTTGAAGTGAGTTTGGATAGGACACTGTTATGATAGTAAGAAGCCTGAATGATGTCGCGCAGACAGAGCATTTCGTGGACTATGGAAATGGGACAAGTCACCGACTGTTGACGAGCGCTGATGAGATGGGATTCACGGTGTGCCATACGGTAGTAAACGCAGGCACTGAGTCGAATTTGCAATACAATAACCACTTGGAAGCATGCTATTGCATCGCGGGATCTGGCGAGATCGAGGTCGCTGACGGGACCGTATACCCGATCGAAATAGGTACGATCTATGCGCTAGACAAACATGACCGCCATTTCATGCGCGTCCATAAAGGGGCAGATATGGTGTTGGTCAGCGTGTTTAACCCACCATTTAGTGGCACGGAGGTGCATGACCTAACGAGCGATGGTGCATCGGGATATTGAACGCGGCGAATTTGACACAGAAGTTCTACCCAAAATGGCTTGGGACACGATGTGGCTAGTTCGATGCACGGCAAACGGGTAAACCCGTGAAGTCTTGAAGACCAGAATTGGAAAATCATATGCGCGCTCTGCACGTTACTTTGAAGGCTGCCTTGCTTGGAATTGCAACGTTTTCGCCTGCAATTTCAAACGCTCAAGAGCGTGTGCAGCTTGGCTATGGTCGCTTGATAAACAACGATTTCCTAGGGAATTTGAAAGATCGCGGTCAAACGGGGTCCTATGTTTCAAGCCGTATCTACGGAACTGCATGGGGTGGCAAACTGCCCACGCGCGCGGGCGAGTTTTTGGAATTTCGCCTGCAAGCGGACATCAAGTCGCCTGATAATCTTATGTCACCTGCGGCGGGGGATCGCCCTTACGCGGGTTCGGTCAGCTTAGGCTTGCACACGCACTATCAGCATTCCGGTTTCGAAATTGCGATGGGTGCAGAGATGGTCGCCATTGGTCCACAGACGCGTTTGGATCAATTCCAAACCGCACTCCATGATGGGTTAGGCGTTGCTCCACCGTCACAAGCGGTACGCAATTCACAGCTTGGCAATGACTTTTATCTGGGCGCAATTATTGAATTTGGCAAGCCGATATCCTTTGGCGCGCGCAGCCAACTCCGCCCGTTTGTCGAAGCACGTAGAGGGGTCGAAACGCTGATGCGCGCCGGTGTTGATTTTGAGCTTGGATCGCTCACCCAAAGCGATCTAATGATACGTGACGGGATCACCGGCCAGCGCTACAGGACTATGCTTTTGGGCGACGGAGGGTATTCGTTTGTTGTCGGCGTCGATACAGCGATTGTTTCTGACAGTGCCTATTTACCGGCGAGCCAAGGGTTCACCTTGAGCGATACAAGAAACCGTGCGCGCGCAGGTGTGTATTGGCAGAAAAAGAATAGTCACGGCTTCTTTGGTGTGACCTACTTGGGGCGTGAATTTACCACTCAGGCGAGCGATCAAATTGTGGGCTCGATCAGGCTCGCTTTGAAATTCTGAGACATTCAAGTCACAATCTCAAGGTGCACTCCAGATAATTCTTTCCAGCTCTAATTTCGTTTGTTAACCCTTTGGTAATAAAAAAAGAAGAACGAGGCAGAGTTAGAAGATGAAAACGGGCTTAAAAGGCACGTTTGTCATTTCTTGGTCGCAAACAAAGTTAGATGGTATGAGGGCTGTTCCACTGCAGTCCTTGGATGTTGGTACGGCTTGGGCCTGGACTGGCGACGCAATTCGCGTTGACGGACCAGCGGAGTTGTTGCGGTTGGATGAGGCAGACGGTGATGCGAGTATTCGCAAGTGCGCAGCAAAAATGGTGCGCAAACTTGTTGGTGCAGCAATGACAGACGACAGAAATTTTGACGATACCGATGTAGAGCATCCGATCCGCGACAGCAGTTTCGTGGTGACGGACGGCGCGCAAAGCTACACGCTGACGGTCATTGAGGTGGCGGGCAGTAAAGCGCCGCTACTGATGTTCCTCGATGAAATGCCTCCAAAGGACGTTGATTTGTGGGTCGTGCACCACACGATCGACATTCGCGGGCATGATATGGTGTCTGTTTCATCGGGAGGCGTGATCTGTTTCACGCCGGGTACCATGATTGAAACGCCTGAGGGCAATGTCGCCGTCGAGGATTTGCGCGAAAGCGATCGTTTGCAAACGCGTGATAGCGGTGCGCAGGACATCCAATGGATTGGCTCACGCCGCATGACAGGCGCGCGCCTGTTTGCGATGCCTGAGCTGCGCCCGATCCGCATTCGTGCAGGGGCATTTGATTTAGAGCGGCCTGATCAAGAGTTCCTAGTATCGCCAAATCACCGAATGTTGGTCAAAGGGGCAATCGCACGTGATCTTTTCAATACGCCAGAGGTTCTGGTGGCTGCAAAGGATCTTGTTAACGGCACGACGGTGACGCGAGATACGCAGGTGAAAGAAGTTACCTACATTCATTTGATGTTGCCAAGCCATCAGATCGTTTTGGCCAATGGTGTGGAGACGGAGAGTTTCCATCCCGCATCAAGCGCTTTGACGACGATTCCCGAAGAGGATCGGGCGAGGTTGGCGCGTGTGAATGATCAGATTGAAACGGACCCTAACTGTTATGGCGGCTATGCGAGACGGATCTTGTCGCAATCTGAGGCGGCGATCCTGACCCACGAAGCAGCGTGAGCTTATTGTGCGCCCTTCGGGGCGCGCAGTTTTAGCCCGCTAAAGCTGGCAGATTGAGGCGGTGCCTCAAACTCCGTGGTATTTTGGGACCAAAGAAGCTATTGTGCGGGGAAGCTCTTTGCGATGACCGCTTTCAGGATGTCTTTAGCATTGTCTGAAGACCAATCGGCATCCCCGCGCAGGCGCGCAATTTCATCGCCTTTTTCATTTAGAATGACTGTGATCGGCAGGCCAAGCACGCCCATGTCTCGAGCAACTTTCTGTTTCGGGTCACGGTGTAGCGGCAGGTTATCAACGCCGATGTCTTTAAAGAATTTTTTCATCGCAGGGGGGGCGTTGCGACCTGTGGCAAGCGTGAGGACTTCGAATTGAGCGCTACCGAGTTCGCTTTGCAATTCTGAGAGCATTGGCATTTCTTTACGGCATGGAGCGCACCACGTAGCCCAGAAATTCAGTAGTACAACTTTGCCTGTGTGATCTGCGAGCGTGCCTGTCGTGCCATCGTCTTTCACGTATTCATCGTCGGAGGTTTGTTTCGCCTCGGAATGAAAGTTCAGTTTTCCCATTTCCCCGCTTCGCATCGCGGCGATTTCGCTCATATCGGCGGTGGCAGCATTTGCACCCATCATCAGAGCGGTATACATCAGCGCAGCAATAAAGTTTTTCATTTTCCCTCCAAGGGTAGGCACATGACCAAATCTTCTTCCAATGCGATGTGGGGCGGCCGTTTCGCTTCCGGACCCGATGCGATTATGGAGGCAATTAATGCCTCAATCGGGTTTGACAAACGTATGGCGCGTCAGGACATCGACGGTTCCCGAGCCCATGCAAGCATGTTGGCGGCCCAAGGTATCATCAGAGATACCGACGCGGGTGCCATTCGGGAAGGGCTGCTCACGGTCTTGTCAGAGATTGAAACGGGATCGTTCGAGTATTCAGCCGCTTTAGAAGACATTCACATGAATGTGGAAGCGCGTTTGAAAGAAATCGTCGGTGAGCCGGCAGGGCGTTTGCACACGGCGCGTTCGCGTAATGATCAGGTCGCGACAGATTTTAAACTATGGGTACGGGATCAGTTGGATGCAGCCGAAGGCGCAATTTTGTCTTTGATTGGCGGTTTGTTGGATCAAGCTGAAGCAGGCGCGGATTGGGTTATGCCGGGGTTTACGCACTTGCAAACAGCGCAACCGGTGACTTGGGGGCATCACATGATGGCCTATGTCGAGATGTTGAGACGCGACTTGTCGCGAGTGCGAGATGCGCGTGTGCGCATGAATGAAAGCCCACTTGGCGCGGCTGCTTTGGCGGGAACGTCATTTCCGATTGATCGAGATGCCACAGCGCAGGCGCTTGGGTTTGATCGTCCTTCTGCAAATTCGCTCGATGCGGTAAGTGATCGTGATTTTGCCCTGGAGTTTTTGAGCACAGCATCAATTTGCGCGGTTCATCTCAGCCGTTTAGCAGAAGAGCTCGTGATTTGGTCATCTGCACAATTCCGGTTTGTGACTTTGTCAGATCGTTTTTCGACGGGGTCTTCCATCATGCCACAGAAGAAAAACCCTGATGCAGCAGAATTGATCCGTGCGAAGATTGGACGGATATTCGGTGCAAACACAGCGTTGATGATCGTGATGAAGGGTCTCCCCTTGGCCTATTCCAAGGACATGCAGGAAGACAAAGAGCAGGTGTTTGATGCAGCGGATAACTGGATGCTCGCGCTGGCGGCAATGGATGGCATGGTGCGCGATATGACGGCAAACCGTGAAAGTCTCGCTGCGGCGGCGGGGTCGGGTTTCTCCACTGCGACTGATTTGGCGGATTGGTGTGTGCGCGCGTTGAACATGCCGTTTCGCGACGCACATCATGTGACGGGATCTTTGGTAGCCTTGGCTGAAAAAGAGGGCTGCGATCTGCCTGATTTGAGTTTGGAGCAGCTGCAATCTGTTTGTGCCGAGATCACGCAGGATGTATTTTCCGTGTTGAGCGTGGAAGCCTCCGTGGCGTCGCGCACGTCCTATGGGGGAACCGCGCCCGTGCAAGTGCGTGCTCAAGTTACGCGTTGGCGGGAGATTTTGGCATGAACCGGCTTATGTTCGGTTTGACTGTTGTTGCGTTTGTTGCGTCTTGTGGAGCTGACGGGATGCCCACAAAACCCACAAAACCATTGAAAGAACGGCTGGAGGAAAGAGCCGCCGCCGCACAAAAAAACGCTGAACAGGAACAAAACAACTGAGTTTGAGAAGGAGACTACGATGTCGCCCCTACGTATGATCTACCTCGCGCTTGCCGTTTGGGGCGCGATCCATCCAATGTTTTATTTCATTCAGTGGTTTCATGCCGAGGGCTGGGACATCATGAAAATGGTGGATGCTTGGCATAGCAACACGGCGAGTTCTGGCCTGGTTTGGGATCTCACAATTGCTGCGGCTGCTTTGACGGTCTGGATCTTGGCAGAGGTGTTTACGCGCCGCAATTGGAGTGCGGTGATCGCGATCCCCGCAACCTTTTGCATTGGTGTCAGCTGTGGTTTGCCTTTGTATTTGTTTTTGCGCACTCGTCCCGTCAGTTGATCGCTTGTTTGCGAATTTGGAAACAAAAACGCTGTATGTGATCTATTTTCCTGAATTTGGCCTTAATCTGCCCAAATTTGAGCACATTTGAAGGCAATTTTTCTCTGCAATATACAATTCACGCAGAGGAATATCCGATGAGCAGCATCGACGCGTCGCAGATCCACAACAACAAAGCGCTTTTGGCGGCGCAAGATAGAGCGGCGATGCCCGCGTCCAAGATGATCGTTGAGGTCGCACGCAAGTTTGGTGTCAGCCCAATCAAGCAAATGCGCGAAATGTTCAAACTGGATCGTAAGGCGGGCATTTCGTTTGGTGAGTATTACGCAGCACAGCATTACCGCACGGACTTGACTGCGGAAGAGAAGCTTCAGTTTGTCGGTGAAAAAGGTAGCTATCAGTTGAACCTGCGCCTCTCGCCTGCGAAGCTTGGCGACAAGCGTTCATTCATTCGTGACAAAGTGCTCTACACGACGATGCTGAAAGGCATGAACCTGCCCACAACAGAGACCCAAGCGGTTGTCCATTCCGAGCGCGGCTTCGGTGGGATCAAAACCCTGCGCGCACCTTCGGATGTGTCGCGGTTTCTGAAATCCGAAGCGATTTATCCGGTCTTTGCAAAACCCTTGGAAGGGTCGAAATCTGTAGGCTCAGCCTTGCTGGAGGGCATCGATGCCGCCAAAGGTTTGATCGAGATGGGCAATGGAAAAGCGTTCGACATCGACGCCTTCGCACATGAGGTGATCACAGATTATCCCGAAGGATTTACCTTCCAGAGTGCTGTGCGACAGCACAAAGCCGTCTCGGCTTTGGCAGGGCACGCCGTGGGAACCATGCGCGTTGTCACAGTAATCGAAAAAAGCGTGCCGCGTGTTCTCTATGCGGTTTGGAAAATCCCATCCCCGAAAGCAATGTCAGATAACTTCTGGCAATCCGGTTCTATGCTGGGGGCGGTTGATGCGGAGACTGGCAAAGTCAGCCATGCTATCACTGGCGCTGGCCCCGACCGTCAAATTCTTGAGCAACATCCGATCTCTGGCAAGAGCTTTGCCGGTTTTCAAGTACCGCATTGGGAAAAGGTGAAAGAAGTCGCGAATCAAGGTCACAGCCTTTTCCCAGAGTTTGGTGTTTTTGGTTGGGATATCGCGGTTGGCGAAGATGGTCCTGTGATTATCGAATGCAATGCGAACCCGTTCCACACGCTCTATCAATTGCCTCATGATCGCGGAATCAATAATGCTAATTTCGCTCCCGTGTTTGATCGTGTTGAGGCGCGCACGCAGGCGATCTTGAAAGAGCGCACCGAGCAGATGAAGCAGCTTCGCAAAGAACAACAGGTTTAAGAATTGGCGCGCTGCCCTCGTCTCAGCAAGCGGAGCCTTCCCCCGAGGTATTTTAGGACCGAAGAAGCGGGGCGTGGCGATAGTGATTGAATGCGCGAGAGTTTGTCATTACTCACGCGCGCATGGATCATTTTCTTTACAGAGACGGCGCTTTGCACGCCGAAGACGTCCCGCTGAGCGAGATTGCCGCAAGCGTGGGCACACCGTTTTATGTGTATTCCACCGCGACTTTAGAGCGTCATTTCAAGCTATTCGACGACGCGCTTGAAGGTACAGAACACCTTGTGTGCTATGCTATGAAAGCAGCGTCCAATCAGGCAATTCTCAAGACGCTTGCAGCGTTGGGTGCTGGAATGGACGTCGTTTCTGGCGGGGAATATGCGCGTGCGAAGGCTGCAGGCGTGCCAGGGGAACGCATCGTGTTTTCCGGCATCGGGAAGACGCGCGCAGAAGTGCATCAGGCGCTTACGGGTGGCATTCGCCAGTTCAATGTGGAGAGCGAACCCGAGATGCAGGTCATTTCGGAAATCGCGACTGCGCTTGATGTTATCGCACCGATTACAATTCGGGTGAATCCTGATGTTGATGCGAAAACCCATGCGAAGATCGCAACGGGAAAGTCTGAAAACAAATTTGGTATCCCGATCAGCCGTGCGCGCGAGGTCTACGCCTTGGCCGCGTCGCTTCCGGGTCTCAAAGTGATTGGGATCGATGTGCACATCGGCAGCCAATTGATCGATCTTGCGCCGTTCGAAGCCGCTTACAACAAGGTCGCAGAGCTAACTGAGCAACTTCGTGCCGATGGACATGAGATCTCTCGCTTGGACCTCGGGGGCGGGCTTGGCATCCCGTATGCACGCTCGAATGAAGCACCACCGTCGCCAACGGATTACGGCGCGTTGATAAAGAAATGTGTCGGGCACTTGGGCTGCGAGATTGAGATTGAGCCGGGTCGTTTGATCGCAGGCAATGCGGGGCTTTTGGTCAGCGAAGTGATCTATGTGAAATCCGGTGAGGATCGCGAATTTCTTATAATTGACGGGGCGATGAACGATTTGATCCGCCCAGCGATGTATGATGCTCACCACGATATTGTACCTGTGGTAGAGTCAGAAGTCGGTGTTTTGCCGACGCCCTATGACATCGTTGGACCCGTCTGTGAAAGCGGCGATACGTTTGCCAAAGGACGGCAAATGCCGCCCCTGAAAGCGGGCAATTTGGTCGCGTTCCGTTCCGCCGGTGCTTACGGCGCTGTGATGGCGTCTGAATATAATACGCGCCCCCTTATCCCCGAAGTCCTGGTCAAAGGTGATCAATTCGCTGTAATTCGGCCTCGTCCGACCTTTGACGAAATGATAAATCGAGATACCATCCCAGAGTGGCTTTGATGCGCATCCTCGCGCGTGAAGGGCGGGGAGCAACGCATGACTTCTGAAACATCTCAGTATTTAAAGGTGATCGCGCGTTTGCGTGGCCCGCTTTGGCTGACTTGGGCGGGGATGACTGCGGAACGCGCCGCGCGCGCGTTGTGGCCGCTTTGGAGCATTATCATTGCCGTTCTTGCCGCTTTGATGTTGGGCTGGCATGAGAGTTTTCCGATTGAGGCGGTTTGGGGCATAGCTGTTCTTTCCGCAATTTCTGCGCTTTATTTTTTGATCCGTGGTTTCGTGCTTTTTCGCCTTCCAGACCGCATGGAAGCGATGGTCCAGCTCGATATCAGTTTAGCTGGCCGCCCGATCCAAGCACTGATGGACAGTCAAGCGATTGTGCCAAGCGATGAGGCCTCTGTGGCGGTTTGGCGGGTACATCAATCGAGAATGGCGGAGCTGATAGCCAATGCAAAAGCCGTTAAGCCAAAGGTCCGTCTTGCCGCGCACGATCCTTTCGCGCTGCGATATGTTGCGACTTTGCTTTTTGGTGTTGCTGTGCTGTTTGGCTCGCTTTGGCGTGTCGGTACTGTCACGGAGATTGTGCAGAATGACAGGGCAGTGATAAGCGGCCCCGTTTGGGAAGGGTGGATTGAACCGCCTGCCTACACAGGCAAACCCAGCCTCTATCTGAACGATCAAGACGGGCAAATAGATGTGCCCGAGGGCAGCCGTATTAGTCTGCGCTTATACGGTGAGATTGGCGCGTTAACTGTCGCTGAAACCGTTTCGCAAAGGATTGAAGGCACGGGTAGCGCAGCTGATCCGGAGCAGGATTTCATCGCACTCACAAGTGGAACGTTGGAAATTGCAGGGCTGAATGGGCGCCTTTGGGATATTGTGGTGACGCCTGACACGCAGCCGCGCGTTGAAGTAGTAGGCGCGGCGGAGAGGGGTGCGGATGGTGTCATGAGCTTGCCGTTTGTCGCTTCTGACGACTATGAGGTTGCGGGTGGATCAGCAGAAATAGCGCTGGATCTGAATGCGGTTTCACGCCGCTATGGGCTGTCGGTTGATCCAGAAGAGCGCGCCAACATAGCGCTTGATTTGCCGCTACCTATTGCTGGGGATCGTAGTGACTTTGCTGAAGCTTTGATCGGGAATTTCTCTGAACATCCTTTTGCGAACTTGCCTGTGAAACTGTCGATGACGGCGCAAGATGCAAAGGGGCAAAGCTCTGCCGTGAACACCACGCATTTGATTTTGCCGGGCCGTCGTTTTTTCGATCCGATGGCACGGGCTTTGATCGAACAGCGTCAGTGGCTTTTGTGGTCGAAAGATAACGCGGATCGCACAACACAGATGATACGCGCGATCTCGCATCGACCCGATGATGTGTTCCGCTCTGAGATCGCATACTTACGGTTGCGCGTGATTTTGCGACGCTTGGAGACGCAGATCGCGTTTGATCAGTTTACACCAGAGGCGCGCGATGAAGCAGCGTCCGCGCTTTGGGATCTCGCGATTTTGCTCGAAGATGGCGATGTTGAGGACGCAATGGAGCGGATGCGCCGCGCGCAAGAGCGCCTATCAGAAGCGATGAAAAACGGAGCGAGCGTCGAAGAAATTGCAGAGTTGATGGATGAGTTGCGGCGCGCAAATGAGAACTACATCAACCAGCTACAACGCGAAACTGCGCGCAATGGTGAGACCCAAGAGCGCCAGCAAGGCATGCAAGATGATGCGATGCAAATGACGCAGGATGATCTGCAAGATATGATGGATCGCATTCAGGAGTTGATGGAAGAAGGCCGCATGGCCGAGGCAGAGCAAGCCCTGCAAGAGCTGCAAGATATGATGGAGAACATGCAGATCGCTGAGGGCCAACAAGGGGAGGGCCAACAATCGGAGGGTCAACAAGCCATGGAAGGTCTCGCGGATACGCTGCGTGGTCAGCAAGGCTTGTCGGACCAGGCGTTCCGCGATCTTCAAGAGCAATATAATCCGGGCGCGCAAGCGGGCGAAAGTGACGGCAACGAAGGGCGCAACGGCGGTCAGGGCCGTGGTCAGTCACACGAAGGACAATCAGGCGAAGGTAAGGGGCAGGGCGAGGGTCAATCTGGTGAGGATCGCGATGGACAGCAAAGCAAAGGCCAAGGTTTGGCCGAGCGTCAAGAAAACTTACGCCGCGAAGTTGAGCGCCAGCGCGGTGCGTTGCCCGGCGCTGGATCAGAGGCAGGTGACGCCGCACGCGAGGCACTGCGCCGTGCAGAAGATGCGATGCGCGGGGCGGGGGAGGCTTTGCAGCGTGATGATTTACCTGAAGCGATTGGTCGACAAGCCAAAGCTATGGACGCTTTGCGTGAAGGCATGCAAAATCTAGGTGAAGCAATGGCTGAAGCGGAAGGGCGCAAGGGTCAGCAAGGCTCAGCAGACGGGCGCGAAGGCGGTGAGCAACGTGATCCTTTAGGTCGCAATCCCGGCGCGACAGGGCAAGCGGGTACAGATCAAGGCTTGTTGCAGGGCGAGGATGTGTATCGTCGTGCGCGTGAACTGCTGGACGAAATCCGCAAGCGCAGCGGCGAGAGCGTGCGACCGGAAGTCGAACGCGATTACCTTCGACGATTGCTGGATCGGTTCTAAGGTTGGGTTGTTTCCGCAGCCTTTTGATCCAACCACGCAAGACCGCTGTCAACAGACCCGTCTAACCAAGTGCGCGCATCCTCAACCAACGCACTATACTGCGCCACATAAGGTTCAGCAGCGGGGACAAATTCTATAATTTGGGGGCCAAACATGTAGGCACCAACGGCGGCAGCGCCAAGCATTATCGTCGTGACGAAAGCGCGCCTGAACCCGCGACCTTTGCGCTTAATACGCGGTGTTGTTCCGGGCAAATCTGCATCATCTGCTTCGGCCGGGCGGCGACGCTCACCAGATGAGCGCAATGTCGAGTTGATTTCTTCGATATCAGGCAGCAAATCGCGGCGCGATCCAGCAGCTGCGGTCACTGCGGCGACTGCAACTTCGTCCGGCACAGGTTCACCACGCATACGCGCCATCCGCTCGCGCGCTTCGCGTGCACGGCGCTCGCCTTCGTTTTCTGGCTGTGCTTCCAATCCAAGATCAGGTTGTGTTTCCAATGGCGCACCCAGCTCTGCGGCGCGAGCTGCGGCTTCGAACTCCGCCTCTTGGCGCAAAACGTCGGAAATGTCAGGGTCCAGTTCTTGCCGGATCATCGCCGGTGTTTCTTGCGCAGGTTTAGGTTCAAGTTCTGGCGGTGGCGCGACAGGTTCTACGCTGGGGCGATCCACCTCATCCGCAAGGCCTGCATCATGATCGGGATGCGCTTGAAACCACGTGTTTGAGCACGCTGAACATTGGACATCGCGTCCTTCAGTTGGGATGACTTCCGTTGGAACCTCATATTGAGCCCCGCAATTTGGACAAATCAAACGCATATCACACCTTGCCTTCTGGCATATTCAGCAGACCAAACACGGCCTTTTCAGCGTATACCATATGCCGCGCAGACAATATGGTAAATCCCATACGCACGATCGCGAGACGAGTGATTGAAACCGCGCGCGCGCTCAGGCACAACAGGGCTCAGGTTTGTCGTCAAACGGCAGCAGGTAGGAAAGGCCAGAGCTTGATCGAACTCGATACAGTTGCCCATAGCTACAGCGGTGGTGAGCTTTTCAACGAGGTGTCGCTGCGCTTGGCACCCGGCTCCTTTCATTTCCTGACGGGACCATCGGGTTCTGGCAAAACGACGTTTTTAAAACTGTGCTATGGAGCCTTGGTTCCGACCTCCGGCGTTGTGCGGATCTTTGACGAAGACGTGCGCCAAATGAGCCGTGATGACATCGCAATGGCGCGTCGACGCGTCGGTGTCGTGCATCAAGATTGCCAGTTCCTCGATCATTTAAGCCTGCGTGAAAACCTTGCGCTGCCCTTAACTGTCAGTGGTCATGAAGCGTTGGATGATGACGCAAATTTGAGAGAACTGATGGTTTGGGTCGGCCTTACGGCGCGTGCTGATGCGATGCCGCCGGAACTGTCTGGTGGCGAACGTCAACGCGCGGCCCTTGCGCGTGCTTTGATCATGTCGCCCGATGTTATTTTGGCGGACGAACCGACCGGCAATGTCGATTGGGAAATGTCACAGCGCCTTTTGACGCTTTTGATCGAGTTGAACCGCATGGGTAAAACCATAATGATTGCGACCCATGATTTAGGCCTGATCCGCGCTGCCAAAAATCATGTTCAGGCGCGGGTTTTGCGTATTTCCGGGCGACGTTTGCAATTGGCAGGTGCGGATTTATGAGCGCGCTTCGCTCCGTCATTGATTTCGCGATTGGCGATGCGCAGGCAGAAAAAGCGGTGCCGCCAACGGGTTTCACAGTACGACTAACCGTCTTTAGCGCCGCTGCGATGGCATTTTTGGTGGTCTTTGCTTTAGCCCTGTCGCTGGCTGCGGGTCGCCTTGCAGATCGATGGGGTGATGAACTTGCACGCAGTGCAACAGTGCGCATTTCTGCGCCGGTGGAGCAAATGGCGGCACAAACAGAAGCCGCGTTGAATGTTCTTAGCACGACAGAAGGTGTTGAAAATGCGCGTGCGTTAAGCATTGACGAGCAGCGCGATCTGCTCGCACCTTGGTTCGGTTCAGAGCTTCCCCTTGATGCATTGCCCTTGCCGCAAATGATCGAAGTGATTGAAACCGCGCAAGGATTTGACGGCGACGGGCTGCGTTTGCGCCTCAGCGGTGAAGTTCCCGGCGCGGTCTTGGACAACCATGCAAGCTGGCGCGTACCTTTGGTGTCTGCGGCCGGCTCACTTCGGATGCTGGGCTGGATTTCGATCATTCTGATCGCCCTGGCGACAGGCGCGATGATTACACTGGCCGCGAACGCCGCGCTCGCAGCCAACGCGCAAGTGATCGCAGTTATGCGGCTCGTGGGTGCGCGCGATTCCTACATTGCACAGGCGTTCATGCGGCGCTTTACCCTACGTGCCTTGACGGGCGCGGCGGTGGGTACCGTCCTTGGCGGGGTTGCTTTGTTGTTTCTTCCCAGCGCCTCCGAAGAGGGTGGGTTCTTGACGGGACTTGGCTTGCAAGGCGGGCATTGGCTTTTGCTTCTTTTGATCCCTATCCTTGCGGCTGCCGTAGCGTTCCTTGCCACGCGCCTAGCTGCGCGAAATACTCTACGGAGCCTCACATGAACGAAAAGAAAAATCCTTTGCAATGGCTGCGTTCGCTTTTGTTTGTAGGGCAAATCTATTTCATGATGCCGGTAATTGGTTTGCTGTTTGCACCTTGGGCGTTGTTTTCAAGGCGCGGTGCGCGCACCTGTTGCAAGACCTACAGCCGCTGGGTTTTTTGGACCGCAAGCTGGATGGTGGGCTTGAAGGTGGAAGTGCGTGGCATACCACCAAAAGAGCCGGGATTGGTTGCAGCCAAGCACCAGAGCTTTCTAGATATCATGATGATCTTTACCGCTACTACTGCGGGGAAGTTTATCATGAAAAAGCAAATCCTGTGGACGCCAGTGATTGGGCAATATGCGAAGCTGTTGAACTGTATCGCTGTGGATCGCGGCAAGCGTGGGGCGGCAATTGAAAAGATGGTCGCGGATGTAAAGGCAGGCTTGGTCGAAGCGGGTCAGCTGATTATTTACAGCCAAGGTACACGCGTCGCACCGGGTGTGCAGAAGCCTTACAAGGTTGGCACGGGCGTTCTTTACGAGCAGATGGGACAAACCTGTTATCCTGTTGCAACTAATGTCGGAGTGTTTTGGCCGCGCACAGGGATTTACCGTAAACCAGGTGTGGCCGTTGTCGAATTTCTTGAGCCAATCGCTGCGGGCCTTACGCGTGAAGAGTTCATGGCTTTGCTCGAAGAGCGGGTTGAAACCCGCTCTAACGCGTTGATGCGTGAAGCGGGTTTCGAAGTTTAAAAGCTCATGCGTGAATTGCGCCATCACCGCAAGCAAGCGCTGCTTCGCGCACGGCTTCTGAGTAGGTCGGATGCGCGTGACAGGTCATCGCCAAATCCTCTGCCGAGGCCCCAAATTCCATCGCAACACAGACTTCATGGATTAGGTCACCCGCACTTGGTCCGATGATATGAGCACCTAAAATGCGGTCTGTATCCTTGTCCGCGAGGATCTTAACGAAGCCGTCGCCCGCAAAGTTAGCTTTGGCGCGACCGTTGCCCATGAATGAGAACTTGCCAACTTTGTAATTTTGGCCAGCATCCTTGAGCTCTTGCTCTGTCTTGCCCACATTCGCGACCTCGGGATGCGTGTAGATCACACCGGGAATCACGCCGTAGTTTACGTGACCATGCTTACCCGCGATCTGTTCTGCGGCGGCCATGCCCTCATCCTCTGCTTTATGCGCGAGCATTGGACCATCAATTGCATCGCCAATTGCGTAGATCCCCTTGATGTTGGTTTGCCAATCGCTGCCCGTTTTGATCTGGCCGCGTTCGGACATTTCCACGCCCAAGGCGTCTAGGCCGAGACCATCTGTGAACGGTCGGCGCCCTGTCGCAACCAAAACCGTGTCCGCATCAATGATGTGTTCGCTGTCATCTTTGCGAAGTTTATAGGTGACCTTTGCTTTGGTCTTGGTGGTCTCAACCCCTTGAACCGCCGCGCCGAGCACGAAATTCAAGCCCTGTTTGCCCAAGATCCGTTTGAAGGTCTTTTGCACTTCTGCGTCCATTCCCGGCGTGATCGCATCGAGAAATTCAACGACCGTCACCTCTGCGCCAAGACGTGCATAGACAGAGCCAAGCTCTAAGCCGATGACACCCGCACCAATGACAACCATTTTCTTCGGTATTTTGCCAAGCTCAAGCGCGCCCGTCGATGTCACAACCATCTTTTCGTCCACCGCGATGCCGGGCAGTGATGAAGGTTCTGAACCTGACGCGATGATGATGTTCTTCGCATTATGTGTCTCATCACCAACTTTGACTTTGCCTGCCTCGGGAATGCTGCCCCAGCCTTTGAGCCAATCGATTTTGTTCTTTTTGAACAGGAACTCGACACCTTTTGTGTTGCCCTCAATCACTTCATCTTTGTATGTGAGCATTTGGGTCCAATCCACCGAAGGACTTTTGCCCTTGAGACCCATTTTGGCGAAATTATGCTGCGCCTCATGCAATTGATGGGAGGCGTGAAGCAGCGCCTTAGAGGGGATGCAGCCCACGTTCAAACATGTGCCACCAAGCGTGTCACGCCCCTCAACACAGGCAGTTTTTAGCCCCAATTGTGCGCAGCGAATTGCGCTGACATAGCCACCCGGGCCGGAGCCGATTACGATAACGTCATAGTCAGACATGATGTGTCCTTTTTGGGTTTAGTGGGGTGGGGACGTTGCCCCCGTCTCGGCAAGCCGAGCCTCCCCCAGAGTTTATTTGGCAAGACGAATGTTAAAAGAGCGTGGAAAGAAGCATTGCAACGGTGGCAGCCAATCCAACGAACCAGATGAGCGAGCGCCATGGGGCGAGGCCGAAGACATAGGCCGGAATATAGAGAATACGCGCGCCAAGGTAGGCGAATGAGCAGAGCATCGTGATGCCGCTGGATTGGTCCGTATAAGTGACAACAACCACGGCGATTGTGAAAAGGATCAGACCTTCAAAGTGGTTGTTCATTGTCCGTTGAAGTCGGCCTGCAACGCCAGTGAGTTCGATGGATTTATCACGTGGACCCGCTGCTTTATAGACGCCAACCTGACTGATTGAGGCGATTGAGTATGCACAAAACTGCAAGACTTGCAGTAGTGCCGCGAGCGTAAGAGCCATGAGTTCGGGTGTCATTACTGTGAATTCCTTGCGTGCGGTTTAGACCAAGCATTGATCTGCGCTGGTGTTAGAAGCGTGTCGGCGCGATGCTTGAACCAATCAAAGCAGTGTTTTTCTGCGTAAGCTATTGCTGGGATTGCCCTCAGGCGTGCCTCTTCAGTTTGAGTTTCGTTTAGATGCCGCTGGATCGATGTATTGGGTTGCTCATTTTGGTTTGCAATCTCGTGCCAGCGTGATCCCAGATGGTATTTATCGCTAGATTTGCCTTGCCCGTCTCCGCGGTCATTTTTCATCAAAAAAACATCACGCGAGGGCACAGCATAGTGATTGATGCACGCAGCTTCTGGCTGAAGTGCTAAATTGAGGGGGCGGTATTTTGCGCGTTTCTTGTTGTATAGGCCTTCGTCACTTAGGCGCGCACCGAGGCTCGAACGGACATCAGGGTTTGCCTCAAGGGGTCTTATCGGCATGTGATCATTGGCATGTGAGAATTTGCGAAAGCGGAACATGGATTTGAACTTCACGCGAGCTTCAATTGGAGTGGCTTCGGCCAGCATGAACTTGCTCAGAACGTCACCGGGCCACGCCGTATGACCGCTATCACCGAAGGCCCACCAAGGGAGCGCGATCACATCGCCCATACCCGCAGAGGCCAGCAAATCTGCGACGCAGCCGTCGCCGAGGCCAATGTTGATGAACTCATCAGCGTCGATATGGACAAGCCACTCAATCTCTGTAGGCGCTAACGCACGAAACGTGGCGCGCATCCCACTGTCTTGCGGTGTATCGCCAGTGGGTACCTTGTTGCGTAAGTGGATCACCGCGCCGATAGCTTCGAGCGCATCGAGCAAAGCGTCAGATCCATCTGTGCAATCGTTTGAACAAATCACCACCTGATCGAAACCAATCACATGATGATAGGCGAGCCATTCAACAATGAAGAGCCCCTCATTGCGCATACAGGCCATCACGGCTGTTTTCGTGGACTTAGTCATGCAACAGCAGCCTCGCATTCTGGGCAAATGACCACTTTTCGATCCGACGGATCATGAGTGAAAGGCGCGATATGATACAGACGCCGCGAGGGCGTCCGACCGGGTTTGCTGTGTGGCCCAACTCCGACGACCCAATTCACCTTGGCGCTAAAGCCACAATGCGGGCAGGTCAGCGTTTTGGGGTCCAAATAGGCCATCGCGGTAGGTTACAGATCCATCAAGAGGCGGCGGGGATCTTCGAGCGCTTCTTTGACGCGCACAAGGAAGGTTACCGCGCCTTTGCCATCCACGATGCGGTGATCATAGGACAGGGCAAGATACATCATCGGGCGGATCACGACTTCACCATTGATGGCCATGGGACGATCCTGGATTTTGTGCATGCCAAGAATGCCTGACTGAGGCGGGTTCAAGATCGGCGAAGACATCAGCGATCCGTAGACGCCACCGTTGGAAATTGTAAAGGTGCCGCCCTGCATTTCTGCCATCGACAGTTTACCGTCACGCGCGCGCGCGCCTTTTTCGGCGATCGCTTTTTCGATGCCCGCAAATGACATTGAATCTGCATCGCGGATCACGGGAACGACCAGACCTGTTGGCGTACCCGCCGCAATACCCATGTGGACAAAGTTCTTGTAAACAACGTCAGTGCCATCAACCTCAGCGTTCACTTCGGGAACTTCGTTCAGCGCGTGAACACAGGCCTTCGTGAAGAAAGACATGAAACCCAATTTGACGCCATGTTTCTTAAGAAACAGGTCTTTATATTCATTGCGAAGGGCCATCACCTCGGTCATGTCGACCTCGTTATAGGTGGTGAGCATGGCTGCCGTGTTTTGGCTTTCCTTCAAGCGCCGCGCGATTGTCTGGCGCAGGCGTGTCATCTTCACACGCTCCTCACGCGAGGCATCGTCGGCACTAACAGGGGCACGCGGCGCTGGTGCAGGTGCGGCAGCGGGGGCCGGAGCTGCGGAGAGCGCTTTGGCAACGTCATCCTTCATAATGCGGCCATCGCGGCCAGAGCCTGTGACAGCATCGCGCGAAACGCCCGCTTCGGCCATCGCTTTCTTCGCGGATGGCGCGTCCTCCACGTCTTTGCCACCTGTGCTGGCAGCGGGTGCTGCGGCAGCCGCTGGTGCATCGCTCGCGCTGGCCGTCGCGCCGCCAATGACGGCGAGCTTGGCCGCAGCATCAACTGTTGTGCCTTCCGCGGCGATAATTTCAGACAAAACGCCAGCAGAGGGTGCTGGCACTTCGACGGAGACTTTGTCGGTTTCCAATTCACAGAGCATTTCGTCCTGCACGACCGTGTCGCCGACTTTCTTGAACCATGTGCTGACCGTTGCTTCGGTCACAGATTCACCTAAAGTTGGTACCATGACATCAACGCTTGCCGCGGCACTGTCTGATTTCGCTGCGGCTTTCGCGGGTTTGGCGGGCGCACTCACGGCACCAGATCCTTCAACGATGGTCGCGAGCAGAGCATCAACGCCAACAGTTGTGCCTTCAGAGGCAACGATTTCGCCCATAGTACCTGCGGCTGTTGCGGGCACTTCGACTGTAACCTTGTCAGTCTCCAGCTCACAAAGCATTTCATCAACAGCAACGGCATCGCCGGGCTTTTTGAACCACGTGGCAACGGTGGCCTCTGTGACCGACTCGCCCAATGTTGGAACGCGTATTTCTGTGCTCATGGGTTACTTCCCTTTCCGTGTCAGCGCATCGTCGATGAGTGCTGCTTGTTGTGCTTTGTGAATGCTGGCCAGACCTGTCGCTGGGGAGGCACTTGCCGAACGACCTGCAAAGACAGGGCGCTCATGTTTCGCTTTGATGCGGTTCAAGACCCACTCAAGGTTCGGTTCCATAAAGGTCCAGCCACCTTGATTTTTGGGCTCTTCCTGACACCAGATCATTTCTGCGTTCTTGAAGCGGCCCAATTCCTTGACCGCAGAGTTCGCAGGGAAAGGATAGAATTGCTCGAAACGCATGATGTACGTGTCATCAAGGCCGCGCGCGTCTCGTTCTTCGAGCAAGTCATAGTATACCTTGCCTGAACACATGACGACGCGTTTGATCTTCTCATCGGCAACCAGTTTTGTGTCCGAATTGCCGTATTGCGCATCATCCCAGAGGACACGGTGGAAGCTGGAGCCGGTCGTGAACTCTTCCGCTTTGCTCACGGCCAACTTGTGGCGTAGCAGCGATTTTGGCGTCATCAAAATCAGGGGTTTGCGGAAAGAACGGTGCAACTGGCGGCGCAAAATGTGGAAGTAGTTTGCTGGCGTCGTGCAGTTCGCCACGATCCAGTTGTCCTGACCACACATTTGCAAGAAACGCTCAAGTCGAGCGGACGAATGCTCTGGCCCTTGGCCCTCGAAACCGTGAGGTAGAAGGACAACAAGACCCGACATGCGCAACCATTTGCTTTCACCGGAACTGATGAACTGGTCGAACATAATCTGCGCGCCATTGGCGAAATCACCAAACTGCGCTTCCCAAAGCGTCAGCGCATTTGGCTCCGCCATTGAGTAACCATACTCAAAACCGAGGACCGCATATTCCGACAGCATGGAGTCGATGACTTCATAATGCGCTTGGCCTTCGCGGATGTGGTTGAGTGGGTGATACCGCTCTTCGGTTTCTTGGTTGATCAAACCCGAATGGCGCTGCGAGAAGGTGCCGCGCGTGCTGTCTTGACCAGCGAGGCGCACGCCCATGCCTTCGGTTAGCAATCCGCCAAAGGCTAAAGCCTCGCCCGTGGCCCAATCGAAGCCCTCGCCACTTTCGAACATTTTCTTCTTTGCATCGAGCAAACGCCCGACTGTTTTATGCAGTGGGAAATTGTCCGGGGTTCTGGTGAGCGCGGTCCCCACTTCGGCGAGCGTTTCTGGCGCAATCGCGGTTTTGCCGCGCTGGTATTCGTCCTTGCGGCGATCCAGATGCGACCACTTGCCATCCAGCCAATCAGCCTTGTTGGGTTTGTAATCCTTGCCGGCTTCAAACTCATCATTTAGATGCGCTTGGAAGGCGGTTTTCATATCTTCGATCTCACCTTCTGGGATGAGACCGTCTTTAACCAACCGCTCTGTATAAAGACTGAGCGTGGTCTTATGTGTCTTGATCTTTTTGTACATGACGGGGTTGGTGAACATAGGTTCATCCCCTTCATTGTGACCAAAGCGGCGGTAGCAAATAATGTCGATAACGACGTCTTTGTGGAACTTTTGGCGGAACTCAGTCGCGACTTTCGCGGCGTGAACAACCGCCTCTGGATCATCGCCGTTGACGTGGAAAATCGGGCTTTCCACAACCAAAGCGTTGTCTGTTGGATAGGGCGAGGAGCGTGAGAAATGCGGAGCCGTGGTGAAACCGATCTGGTTGTTCACAACGATGTGCATCGTGCCGCCAGTTTTATGGCCGCGCAGGCCGGAGAGCGCAAAACACTCCGCAACAACGCCTTGACCCGCGAATGCCGCATCGCCGTGCAGTAGGATCGGCATCACTTTGATCCGCTCCTTATCGTTGAGCTGGTCTTGCTTGGCACGCACTTTCCCTATGACTACAGGGTTTACGGCCTCAAGGTGTGAGGGGTTCGCAGTCAGCGAAAGGTGCACATTGTTGCCGTCAAATTCACGATCAGAGCTGGCACCAAGGTGATATTTTACGTCCCCAGAGCCGTCCACATCCTCAGGCTTGAAGCTGCCGCCTTGAAACTCGTTGAAAATGGCGCGGTAGGGTTTGCTCATCACGTTTGCAAGAACGGATAAGCGCCCACGATGGGGCATGCCGATGACGATATCTTGAACGCCCAAAGCGCCCCCGCGTTTGATGATTTGCTCCATCGCAGGGATCAGGCTTTCGCCGCCATCAAGGCCGAAACGCTTGGTGCCCATGTATTTCACATGGAGGAATTTCTCAAAACCTTCGGCCTCAACCATCTTGTTGAGGATCGCTTTGCGACCCTCGCGCGAGAACTGGATCTCTTTGCCCAAGCCCTCGATGCGCTCTTTCAGCCAACTCGCTTCTTCCGGATCAGAAATATGCATGTATTGCAGCGCGAATGTGCCGCAATAGGTGCGTTTTACGATCTCTACGATCTGGCGCATCGATGCGATTTGCAGACCCAAAACGTTGTCGATGAATATCGGGCGATCCATATCTGCGTCGGTGAAGCCATAGGACTTCGGGTCCAGCTCAGGATGATTGGAGGCTTCACGCATGCCGAGTGGGTCAAGATCTGCAGCAAGGTGACCACGGATGCGATAAGCGCGAATGATCATCAGCGCACGGATGGAGTCGAGCACCGCGCGTTTGATCGCCTCGTCGCTGACTTCAACGCCTTTGGAGGCGGCTTGCGCTTTGATCTTGTCGCCCGCTGCTTTTGTCTCAGGCTGCGCTGGCCACTGACCATCAAGCGCGGCTGTTAGGTCGTCATTTGGAACAGGGGGCCAATCAGCGCGCGCCCAAGAGGGGCCAGCGGCCTCAGCCTTCACGTCTAATTCAGCATCGCCAAGCTGGGAAAAGAAGTCCTGCCATGCCGCGTCAACCGCATTGGGATCGCTAGCATATTGCGCATAAAGCTGCTCTAGATACTCGGCGTTATGGCCTTGCATGAAAGAGGAGGCGTGAAACACGTCGTTGGGGCTTTGGTCATTCATGAAGACACCTCGCGAGGGTAAGGACCGAATTCGTTTGTCGTTGGTTCCGAGCTATTGCAAAGCCAGATCAGGAAAAAAACATAAGACGCGAACGTCAGTAACGCCAAACCTATCATGACAGGAATATTGCCTGGCATTCGGAGCGAAGTTGGCATCGTAGATGGATCGGGAAACATACTCGTATCAATTGGTATTGATTTAGACGTCGCAAAAAATATAGTGGCACTAAGGCCTGCGCATCCAATCGGGATGAGCAAGTGCCTAAAGTTTCTTCCAGTATCTTGCAGCCTGCGGATGGTGACGGACAAAGCGGGTAGAAACACTGCGATCGGGAAAAACGTCCCGAGCCATCCAGCGTTGTATTGCTTTGTGATTGAGTTCGACTGAGTTTGCTCGCCAGCACTGTTGATAGTCACAGATACGTTTTGGAGAATTGTCGGTCCGAATATGATTGAGTTCACAATTGTCAGCGCAATGCTAGCTATCAGCATAAACAAAACGAAATTCCAAAACTCGGCCCGCGTGGCGCGGCCCGAGAATGTGACGTACTTGCGAAAGCACGTCTTTATGGCGTCCGTGAAGGACATTAACCGATCGCTTCGATCACGGCTTCGCCGAGTGTTGCGGGGCTGTCTGCCACAACGATACCAGCAGAGCGCATAGCTTCGATCTTGTCCTCGGCTCCACCTTTGCCACCAGCGACAATCGCGCCAGCGTGGCCCATGCGGCGGCCGGGAGGGGCGGTGCGACCTGCGATGAATCCAGCTGTTGGTTTCCAACGGCCCTTTTTCTTCTCATCCGCAAGGAACTGCGCTGCTTCTTCCTCAGCAGAACCACCGATTTCACCAATCATGATGATGGACTGTGTTTCTGGATCCCCGAGGAACATTTCCAGCACGTCGATGTGCTCTGTGCCTTTGATCGGATCGCCACCGATGCCGACAGCAGAGGATTGGCCAAGACCAAGATCCGTCGTTTGCTTAACTGCTTCATACGTTAGCGTGCCGGAGCGGGAAACAACGCCGCAAGAGCCGCGCTTGTGGATGTGACCCGGCATAATGCCGATTTTGCAAGCGTCAGGTGTGATCACGCCTGGGCAGTTAGGTCCGATAAGACGCGAAGAAGAGCCTTCAAGAGCGCGCTGAACACGCATCATGTCGAGCACTGGAATGCCTTCGGTGATGCACACGATCAATTCCATTTCGGCGTCGATCGCCTCTAGGATTGAATCCGCCGCGAAGGGAGGAGGTACGTAGATTACCGATGCGTTCGCTTCGGTCACGTGACGTGCTTCGTGCACGGAGTTGAAGACCGGCAGGTCAAGATGCGTGGTACCGCCCTTGCCGGGTGTCACGCCACCGACCATCTTTGTGCCATATGCAATCGCTTGCTCGGAGTGGAATGTACCTTGCGAACCTGTGAGGCCTTGGCAAATTACTTTTGTGTTTTCGTCTACGAGAACAGCCATGGGATTATCCTTTCACCGCTTTGACGATTTTCTGTGCACCGTCTTTCAGGTCGTCCGCTGCAATCACGTCAACGTCGGAGTTGTTGATGATTGCTTTGCCTTCTTCCACGTTTGTGCCCTCTAAGCGCACAACAAGTGGAACTTGCAGACCGACTTCTTTCACCGCAGCGACAACGCCTTCCGCGATCACATCGCAGCGCATGATGCCGCCGAAGATGTTCACGAGGATGCCTTTGACCTGTGGGTCGGAGGTGATGATTTTGAAGGCCTCTGTCACCTTCTCTTTGGTAGCGCCGCCGCCTACGTCGAGGAAGTTTGCAGGTTCTGCACCATAAAGTTTGATGATGTCCATCGTCGCCATCGCGAGACCTGCACCGTTGACCATGCAGCCGATTTCGCCATCAAGTGCGATGTAGTTGAGGTCATACTTGGATGCCTCCAGCTCTTTGCTGTCTTCTTCTGTCTCATCGCGCAGTGCCATTATGTCGGCGTGGCGATAAAGTGCGTTGCCGTCGAAACCGACCTTCGCGTCGAGAACCTTAAGATCGCCAGAGCCTTCCAGAACGATCAACGGGTTGATCTCCAGTTGCTCCATGTCCTTCTCAACGAAGGCTTGGTAAAGTTGACCCATCAGCTTAACGCACTGTTTTACCTGCGCGCCTTTGAGGCCGAGCTCAAATGCGATGCGGCGACCGTGGAACGCTTGGTAACCTGTCGCGGGATCAACGGAAAAGCTGATGATTTTCTCAGGCGTTGCTGCTGCAACTTCTTCGATGTCCATGCCACCCTCTGTGGAGCACACGAAGGAAATCCGCGATGTTTGACGATCCACGAGCAGAGCGAGATAAAGCTCCGCTTCGATGTCGGAGCCATCTTCGATATAGATGCGGTTCACTTGCTTGCCCGCTGGGCCAGTCTGGTGTGTGACCAATGTACGGCCAAGCATCTTTTTAGCTTCATCAGCAGCCTCGGAGGCGGAGAAAGCGAGGCGTACGCCACCTTTTTCGCCTGCATCGGCCTCTTTGAAGGTGCCTTTGCCGCGACCACCTGCGTGGATTTGCGCCTTAACAACCCAAAGTGGGCCGTCCATCTCGCCAGCGGCTGTTTTGGCGTCTTCTGCTTTGAGCACAGCGCGGCCATCTGAAACTGGCGCACCATAGCTCTTGAGCAGTGCCTTGGCTTGGTATTCGTGGATGTTCATTAGAAACGGTCCCGTCTTGCTTCGATTATTTGCCCCTATAGTGTGAATATTAAGGGCGGATTAAACGATAAAATGCAGTAGACCGGATAAATCGCACATTTGTGATCACACGATTTGATACTGTGATCACAAATTTCAACTAGATGTGAAACACCCAAGAATCAAAGCGAAATTTGAACCAAGTCCTATTCACACTAGCCGAGATAGCCGTTCTCAAAGGAAAGCGTGCCGCTTAAAGCAACACCAAATCTAGTGGGTGTGTTTGATGAGCTGCCAAAATTTCTCGCAAAAACGACCAGTTGATGCTGTCCTGCCGAAGGAAGCGCTGCAAGTGAACCGCTTCCTGCAGGACCTCCACCAAAGTTGTTTGTTACGCTCGGTGTTAAGATCTGACCGTCCAAGAACGTCTGTGCGTAGTTGTCTGCTCGTAGGCTATCTACGACCACATTGGCCGCGCCGTCGTCGCACAAGCAAAAATCCAATGTGACAAAGAAAAAGCTATTCGGATAGCGCGCTAGATTTGGTCCGGTCCCACCAATAGTTATCCAGGGCACACCTGAAATATGCTGGCCGCCAGCGGCGCTAGAAAACCGGACTGGCCCCTGCGGGCTTGTCCAACCGGAAAACGCCTCCATCGGAGCGTCACCATTGTGACACTGAAAATCTCTCTGGAGCAGTTATCTTGCGTACTTGGTATGTTTCTACTTCGACTGATCGCGCGCTTTCTTTGTCGCCAGCATAGTGAAACGAAGTTACATCCAATTCGTTTTCAGATTGGATGACGACGAAACCTTCGAAGCCGCCATTTTCGAGCGCATTGTGCTCCTCGCCCCATCTTCGGATTTGGCTGCAATCGATGCGCATGGCACCATCAGGCCGGAGATCGGTATCCATAAATTTAGAGATTTCGCCTTGGTAGCCAGACTGCGCAGCCGCCAATTTCCATCGCAGTTTAGTATCTTCGTAGAACGGATTGTGCAGATTGATCGTCGTGCTTTGAAAGCCAAAAATTTCGCTTTCGGCGAGCTCACCTTCCGATGCGCAAACCGCTTTTACAGCATATTGATGAACGTTCGTCGTAAATGTAGAGTCAGCTTTTGCAGCGAATGTTGACGCTAAAAGCAAAAGCGGTGCTATGAATTTCACGTATTTCAAGAGGAAACCTATGTTTTTGAGAATATCCTTTCACCCTCAGCGGTGTTGCAATGAAATGCAGTAAAAAAGCCCCGGTCGAAACAGACCGAGGCTTTTCGAATTGTTAAGAAAAACTCATTTTAAGCGAGTGAACCGTCGATCTCTTTACATGCAGCAACCAAGCCTTTGACGGCATCGACAGATTTGTCGAACATCGCTTGCTCGTCTTTGTTCATATTGATGTTAACCACGCGCTCAACGCCGCCCGCGCCGATCACGGTAGGAACGCCAACGTAGAAACCATCAAGGCCATAAGCGCCATCAACATAGGCTGCACATGGTAGAACGCGCTTTTGATCTTTGAGGAAGGCTTCGGCCATCTCGATCGCAGACGTTGCGGGCGCATAGAAAGCGGAGCCTGTTTTCAAGAGGCCAACAATTTCAGCACCACCGTCACGCGTGCGCTGGATTATTGCGTCGAGCTTGTCTTGCGTAGTCCAACCCATGTCGACCAGATCCGGCAATGGGATGCCTGCGACTGTTGAATAGCGCTCAAGCGGCACCATCGTGTCGCCGTGTCCGCCTAGAACGAAGGCTGTGACGTCTTTCATGGACACGTTGAATTCAACTGACAAGAAGTGACGGAAGCGTGCGGAGTCGAGAACACCCGCCATACCGCAGACTTTTTCGTGTGGCAGGCCAGAAAATTCGCGCAGCGCCCAAACCATCGCATCAAGCGGGTTGGTGATGCAGATCACGAATGCGTCTGGGGCGTGATCGCGGATACCTTCGCCAACGGACTTCATAACCTTAAGGTTAATACCCAGCAGGTCATCGCGGCTCATGCCTGGCTTGCGTGGAACACCCGCAGTTACGATGCAAACGTCTGCGCCAGCGATATCTTCATAAGATTGTGTGCCGGACATTGTCGCATCGAAACCCTCAGATGGGCCGGATTCCGCGATATCGAGGGCTTTGCCTTCAGGCGTGCCTTCGGAAATATCGAAGAGGACGATGTCGCCCAATTCTTTCAACGCTGCGAGGTGCGCAAGTGTGCCACCAATCTGTCCTGCACCAATCAGTGCTATCTTAGGTCTGGCCATGGATCTCTCTCCGCTCCGTTAAATTTGGCGCATGGCTAGTGTGTTCTGCTGAGCTGCGCAAGTGTGCTGCGCTGCGGCGTCAAGATTGTGAAGGCTGGCAAGACCCCACTTAGCGCGCTAAAGCTATGTCAAAGCGTATAAAATGAAAGACGTAGCTGTGCTTTGGGACTTTTCCTTTTTCGCTGTCGCAATCCCTGCGGTGATTTTTGCAGGTATTTCAAAGGGCGGATTTGGGTCAGGTGCGGCTTTTGCGGCGTCATCGATTCTGGCGCTTGTGCTCACGCCGGGCGAAGCACTTGGGCTGATGTTGCCATTGCTGATGTTGATCGACTTCGCGACGTTGCGGCCCTATTGGCGCAAGTGGCATTGGCCATCTGCACGTTTATTGTTGATCGGAGGTGTGCCGGGTGTCGTTATCGGGGCTTTGGTGTACCGCATGACAAATGATGACGTGATCCGGTTTTTGATCGGTGCCATGTCACTGCTGTTTGTGATTTGGCAAATAGCGCGTGCATGGGGGGTGTTGAAGATCTCGTCGCGACCTTTGCCCGATAGCGTCGGCCTGATCGTGGGTGCGACATCTGGGTTCACCAGTTTTGTTAGCCACGCAGGAGGCCCACCCTCTACGATGTATATGCTGTCTTTGAAGCTTAGTAAAACCGAGTATCAAGCGAACACAGTTTTTGTGTTCTGGATCATCAATGTGCTGAAGGCGGTGGCCTACGGTATTCTTGGAATATTCACACTGGATCTATTGCTGGTAAACCTTGCGCTCGCCCCATTTGCGCTTTTGGGCGCGTGGCTGGGTGTGAAAGCGCATAATTTGGTGCCCGAAAAGCCGTTTTACGCAACAACTTACGTTTTGCTTGTTTTAACGGGAACCAAGTTGATTTTCGACGCACTCACCTAAGCGTCGTTGCCTTTGGCTGGCAGAACTTCTGCGAGCGCTTCGTAATTCTGGCCAGTGGCGACCAAACACGTGGTTCCATTGGCAAGCGTTACAGTGATTGTCCAAGTGCCTGTTTCCGACGAGGAGAATGTTTCAACAATAGAGTTGTTGGCCCCGAGGCCGACCGATTGGCGGGCCTCACCATATTTTTGCGCAAGTCGTTCCACGACAACGTCGCGCGGCGCGCAGTTGCGATTGGTTTGTGAAAAGGCTGTCGAGCCCGCGAGTGCAAGAATTCCAAACCCGAGCGCACCAAATATCATTTGCTTGTTCATCGCATCTTCCTTTTGAAAAATGGCGCTACGAAGTGCGTTCAGAGGATGTTGAGAACGGCGCCTTTCGGTTCAGTTGGTCGTCCAGTGCAGGAACTAAAAACCAGTGTTCTACTGGGCAACGTCTCGCAATGATCGACCAAACCAGCATGCAAGGCGAGGTGTGTAAATTCAGTTAAGCCGACGTGCGCTATGGCGGTGTTGGATCGAATTTGAAGTATTTTTGCTGCGTCGCGGCATTTTCAGCTTGAATGAAATGGAAATAAATGCGCAGTTGAGCGCAACATTATTACATTCAAGCCTCAGGACACTTCCATGGATTTGCGACAGCGCCCGTTTCGTTCCGTTCTTTATATTCCAGCTTCAAAACCGCGCGCGTTGGATAAAGCGCGTGGCATACAGGTCGATGCGATCATTTTCGATCTCGAAGATGCGGTTGCAATTGATGAAAAAGTCGCTGCGCGCGACACCTTGAAGAAGGCTCTGGAAATAGACGGTTACGGTGCGCGCTACAAGGTCGTTCGGATCAACGGCTTTGACACTGAGTGGGGTTTAGATGACGCCAAAGCCGTCGCGCAGATGAAGGCAGATGCAGTCTTGCTACCAAAGGTCGCCGCGCCTGCAGATCTTGATGCTTTGGCTCAGATCACAGGTCATTTGCCAATCTGGGCGATGATGGAAACCCCGCGCGGCATGTTGAATGCAAGCGCTGTCGCAGCGCATCCTAAACTTGAGGGCATGGTGATGGGCACCAATGATCTTGCCAAAGAGCTGCAATGCCGTTTCCGTGCGGACCGCTTACCGATGCTGACCTCGCTGCAATTGTGTCTGCTTGCTGCGAAAGCCGAAGGGTTGGTTATTGTTGATGGAGTTTATAATGCGTTCAAAGACGATGACGGCCTCGCGTTAGAATGTGAGCAGGGGCGTGACATGGGCTTTGACGGCAAAACGTTGATCCATCCTGCACAGGTCGCTGTGACCAACACCGCCTTCGCGCCAAGTGATGCCGAGATTGATCTCGCCAATCGCCAAATCGCAGCTTTTGAAGCCGCTAAAGCCGACGGGCAGGGCGTCGCAGTCGTTGATGGACGCATCGTTGAAAACCTACACGTTGCCAGCGCAGGTGAAATTCTGGCAAAAGCAAAGGCAATAGACGCGCTAGCAAAGGAATAGCCAGCCATGACCCTTTTGATTCTCGGCCTGCTTCTGTGGAGCCTCGCCCACTTTTACAAACGTCTTTTGCCAGCGCATCGCGCAAAACTGGGTGAAAAAGGCAAGGGACCTATTGCGTTTGTGTTGTTCCTATCCTTGCTGTTGATGATCTTTGGCTATCGCTGGGCCGTATTTATACCTGTTTGGTCGCCACCTGCGTTCTTCACTCATATCAACAATCTTCTGATGCTGGGCGCGTTTTTCGTCTTCGGGATGAGCGCGACGACAGGTCGTTTGCGCGGCAAGATGCGTCATCCGCAGCTCACAGCGGTAAAGATTTGGGCGTTGGCGCATTTGTTAGTGAATGGCGATCTCGCCTCGATCATACTGTTTGGCGGCATGCTCGCTTGGGCGGTCGTTTCGGTGATTTTGATCAATCGCAGCCAAGAGTGGGTGCGCCCGGAGCCGGGCGATGCCAAGAAAGACAAACTTTTGGTCATCATCACCTTGGTCAGCTTCCTCGTTGTCGCAACCATCCACTTACTGCTAGGCGTGTCGCCCTTTGGAGGTTAATCCATGAGTAAGATCTACCGCTTCCTTAGCGAAGATGACACATCAGTCTTTTGCCACAAGGTCAGCGATGCATTGGCGAAGGGTTGGGAGCTTTATGGCTCCCCGACGCAAACCTTTGATCCTGTCAAAGGGATCATGCGTTGCGGGCAATCGGTCACCAAAGACGTCGACGCACCCTACACACCGGACATGAAACTGGGAGCACAATAAATGCTCAAGACCAACCCGGGCCGCTTTTTCGAAGATTATTCTATCGGAGATGTGATCCATCATGCCGTGCCGCGCACTGTATCTGGGGGTGAGCGCGCGCTCTATCACGCGCTTTATCCTGCGCGCCACGCGCTTTATTCCTCCGATGAATTCGCGCGCCAAAGTGGTTTGCCAGCTTCACCCTTGGATGATTTGGCTGCATTTCACGTGGTCTTTGGCAAGTCGGTGCCCGATATTTCGATCAACGCGATTGCGAACCTTGGATATGCAGAGGGGCGTTGGCTCAAGCCTGTGTATGCGGGTGACACGTTGCGTTCTGTGTCCGAAGTGATCGGTTTGAAGCAAAATTCAAGCGGTAAAACCGGTGTCGTTTATGTGCGGACCTCTGGCATTAATCAGAACGATGAACCTGTAATGCAATTTGTGCGCTGGGTGATGGTGCGCAAACGCGATGACACTGCGCCTGCGCCGGAAACGGTTGTTCCAGACCTCAAGGGCACGCTGCATATTTCCGATCTGGTGATCCCTGATGGTCTAGATTTTACCAACTATGACACCACGATGTCAGGCGAACCGCATCGCTGGGGTGACTATGAGATTGGCGAAAAGATCGACCACGTTGATGGTGTGACTATCGAAGAAGCCGAGCATATGATGGCGACGCGACTTTGGCAGAACACGGCGAAAGTGCACTTCGACGCCACCCACCGCGATGATGGGCAACGCCTGATTTACGGCGGTCACGTGATTTCCGTGGCGCGCACATTGTCGTTCAACGGTTTGGCGAACGCACAAATGATTGTTGGCTTGAATGGCGGTGCCCATGCAAACCCGTGCTTTAGCGGTGACACTGTGCGCGCGTGGTCCGAGGTGCTGGACAAAGCTGACACCTCCGCTCCGGGCGTTGGTGCACTGCGTTTGCGCTTGGTGGCCTACAAGGGTGACGCCGTGTTCCAGCTGAAAGGCGAGAACGGTAAACACATGTCGCATGTTCTGCTGGATCTTGATTATTGGGTGGTATTGCCGAAATGATCCGTGCGTTTATGACGGCCTTAACTCTTCTGCCGGCCCCAGCATTTGCGGATTTTACAGCGAACAACCTCTTAGCGATTTTCTACCATGAATTGGGCCACGCGGTCATTGATCAGATGCAAGTGCCGATCTTTGGGCAGGAAGAAGATGCAGCGGACTCGCTCTCGATCCTGTTGATCGACGCGCTCTATGAAAGTGATGATGCGGAAGTCATTGCCTATGACAGCGCCAGCCTTTTCTGGGCTGAAGCGCAGGATGAGCCGGCTTTTTGGGACACACACGGGCCTGACGAACAACGTTATTTCAATACTGTGTGTTTGTTTTATGGGGCTGATCCTGATGCGCGCGAAGATTTCGCCAGCGATCTTGAGCTGCCGCAAGAGCGTGCGGATGGTTGCGAAGACGAATTCGCTATGGCGTCGGATAGCTGGAACGGCGTCCTTGATGAGATGAGCAAAAGCAACGCTCTAAAAGGCAAGCTGGTCTTGCAAGCGGGTGCTGAAAACTCAGTAATCTCGCAAGAGATTAAAGCTCTGAACGTTGAGTTCAGTTGGCCGCGCGATATTCCAGTCAAGCTGGAAGACTGCGGCGAAGCTAACGCATTCTACGATCTAGATGAACCGAGCATAACAATGTGCCGTGAGTTGACAGGCTGGCTGAGCGGAATTGCCAAACAAATTAGTACGAATTAATTTTGTGATCACAGCTAAAGTTTGTGTGATCACAAAATTCAAAATTTCTGCAAATTGCGCCAAATTACCGCGCGTTGTTTAGATCCTGTCAGGTGACAGGGGCGAATAATGCGCTAAAAAGAATATAGGGACTCGAAAAAGGATTTAATCATGGCTGATGTGAATAGGGGCAATCGCCCGCTCTCGCCGCATCTCTCAATATACCGGCCGCAACTGACATCTATGACTTCGATTTTGACGCGGATCACAGGCAACGCAATGCTCCTTGCAGCACTGCTCATTGTTTGGTGGTTCTTGGCCGCCGCCACATCGGAGAGCTATTTCGCGGTCGCAAATGGGTTCCTGACCAGCTGGTTCGGCGATGTTGTGCTGTTCTTGTCGCTTTGGGGCATGTGGTATCACACGCTCGCGGGCGTGCGTCACTTGATCTGGGACAATGCGATTGGTCTAGAGATCAACACAGCCGAAAAGATGGGCTACGCTGTGATCGGCGGTTCGATCTTGCTGACGCTTATCACTGTCATCATCATTTAAAGGGGCGCGAGACATGGCATTCTTAACAGACCGAAAACGCGCAACCGGCATGGGCAGCGCAAAATCTGGCACTCATCACTTCTGGTCGATGAAAGTAAGCTCCGTGGCTTTGCTTTTTCTTTTGCCGATGTTCATCTTCACATTCGGCGGTACCCTCGGATCTAACTACGCTGAGGTCATGACCTATTTCGGACGGCCCTTTCCTGCGATTGTCGCCGCTTTGACGACCCTTGTCGGGTTCAAACATTTCAATGACGGCGCACAGGTGCTGATTGAGGATTATGTGCATGGTCTCATGCAGAAAGTTCTGATCATTCTCCTAACCTGCCTCAGCTACGGCGCAGCAGCGGTTGGCATTTTCGCCATCGCTAAACTCGCCCTTTAAGTTTCGGAGCATCCCAGATGGCAGCTTATGAATATGAAACCCACGACTATGATGTTGTGGTGGTTGGCGCGGGTGGCGCAGGTTTGCGCGCGACGCTTGGCATGGCAGAGCAGGGCCTGCGCACAGCATGTGTGACCAAGGTTTTCCCGACGCGTTCGCACACAGTTGCAGCGCAAGGTGGCATTGCCGCGTCCTTGTCCAACATGGGTCCAGATAACTGGCAGTGGCATATGTATGACACCGTCAAAGGCTCTGATTGGCTGGGCGATACCGACGCGATGGAATACCTCGCGCGCGAAGCGCCTAAAGCGGTCTATGAGTTGGAGCACTACGGCGTTCCCTTCTCACGCACAGAAGAGGGCAAGATTTATCAGCGTCCATTCGGTGGTCACACGACAGAATTCGGCGAAGGTCCACCCGTGCAGCGCACATGCGCCGCAGCGGACCGCACAGGTCACGCGATCCTACACACGCTCTATGGCCAATCCCTGAAAAATAATGCGGAATTTTACATTGAATACTTCGCGATTGATTTGATCATGTCCGAAGACGGCCAATGCCAAGGCGTTGTTTGCTGGAAGCTTGATGACGGAACGATGCATGTCTTCAATGCGAAGATGGTTGTGCTTGCGACGGGCGGATATGGGCGCGCGTATTTCTCTGCGACGTCTGCGCACACATGCACGGGTGATGGCGGTGGCATGGTCGCACGTCAGGGTCTCGCTTTGCAGGACATGGAGTTTGTTCAGTTCCACCCGACAGGGATTTACGGCTCTGGCTGCTTGATCACGGAAGGTGCGCGCGGGGAAGGCGGTTATCTCACCAACTCCAAGGGCGAACGGTTCATGGAGCGCTATGCGCCTAACTACAAAGACCTCGCGCCGCGTGATTATGTATCGCGCTGTATGACTATGGAGATCCGCGAAGGGCGTGGTGTTGGTGCGGGCGGCGATCACATCCACCTGAACCTGTCGCACTTGCCTGCTGATGCTCTGGCGGAACGCCTCCCAGGTATCTCGGAAAGCGCTAAGATTTTCGCCGGCGTGAACGTTAACAAAGAGCCAATTCCAGTTCTGCCGACGGTTCACTATAATATGGGCGGTATTCCGACGAACTACTTCGGCGAAGTTCTGAATCCGACAGCGAAAGATCCGAACGCCGTTGTTCCGGGCCTTATGGCTGTTGGTGAAGCGGGCTGTGCGTCTGTGCACGGCGCGAATCGTCTTGGCTCCAACTCGCTGATCGACCTCGTGGTCTTTGGCCGCGCCGCTGCGATCCGCGCTGGTAAAGTTGTGGATGCGGAGGCAGTGCCCGCAGCCCTGAATCAAGCCTCTGTTGATTTCGCATTTGATCGCTTTGATGGCCTGCGTAACGCAAGTGGCGCAACGCCAACTGCTGAACTGCGCCTCGAAATGCAGAAAACCATGCAAGAAGACGCAGCGGTCTTCCGCACCGATAAAACGCTGAAAGAAGGCGTAGAAAAGATGACGAACGTCGCGTCCAAAGTGGATGATTTGAAAGTGACGGATCGCTCTTTGGTGTGGAATTCCGATCTGATGGAAACGCTTGAGCTGACAAACCTGATGCCGAACGCTTTGGCGACGATTGTTGGTGCCGAGGCGCGCAAAGAAAGCCGTGGTGCACATGCGCATGAGGATTACGCGACGCGTGATGATGAAAACTGGCGCGTGCACACGATCAGCCGCGTTGATGGCAAGAACGTTGCGCTCTCGCACCGTCCTGTTGTGACCGATCCGCTGACGACTGAGGCCGACGGTGGCATCAGCCTCAAGAAGATCGCCCCAAAAGAGCGGACTTTCTAATGCGGATTTTGCAAGCAATTTCTGTCGCATTCACCCTTGGTGCCTGTTTGCAAGCAAATGACGCCGCTGGCACAGTTGCGCGCAACACGGCGAAAACTGTGGTGAACGGGGTTGTCGCGCAGAAGTTTATAGGCGTGAATGCAGCCCCGATCACAGACTGTGTAATAGATAATGCCTCGCGGGGAGAGATCTTCGAAATCGCCAAAGCTGGAGCGACTAGTGTAATACCCGCGACAGTCGAAATTGTAACAGGGATCGCGCCGCGTCCTGACACGATGCATTGTATTTCAAAAAACGGCCTTGGCCTGTTCACGTAAAGGAGTGAGACGATGGTACAACTGACCCTCCCCAAGAATTCCCGCATGACGACCGGCAAAACGTGGCCGAAACCGGAAGGTGCGAATAATATCCGTAAATTCCAGATTTATCGTTGGAACCCAGATGACGGAAAAAACCCGTCTGTAGATACCTATTGGGTTGATATGGACAATTGCGGCCCAATGATTTTGGACGCGCTGATCAAGATAAAGAACGAGATTGATCCGACGCTGACATTCCGCCGTTCGTGCCGTGAGGGAATTTGCGGATCCTGTGCGATGAATATCGATGGGATCAACACACTCGCCTGCATTTATGGCATGGATGAGGTGAAGGGCGATGTTAAGATCTACCCGCTCCCACACATGCCTGTCGTGAAAGATTTGATCCCGGACCTGACGCATTTCTATGCACAACACGCGTCGATCATGCCTTGGCTTGAGACAAAGACAAATCGCCCAGCGAAAGAGTGGAAGCAATCTATTGAGGATCGCAAGAAACTTGACGGTCTCTATGAATGCGTCATGTGCGCGTGTTGCTCTACGTCTTGCCCATCTTATTGGTGGAATGGCGATCGCTATCTTGGACCAGCTGCATTGCTGCATGCATATCGCTGGATTATCGACAGCCGTGATGAGGCGACGGGTGAGCGGCTGGATGAACTCGAAGATCCATTCAAACTTTATCGCTGTCACACGATTATGAACTGCGCAAAGACATGCCCGAAGGGTTTGAACCCTGCGCTGGCAATCGCAGAGATCAAGAAAATGATGGTCGAGCGCACCGTTTAAGAACGCGATTTTTCTAGAAAAATTAAACTGACCCGTTGCGTTTTGGTGCAGCGGGTTTTTTATGCTCTTAATGAGGGAGCGTAAAATGCCAAACCAACCAAGCGATGCCGAAGATCGACGCAACATTGAGCCTGTAGTATGCTATCCTGTTGCCGGTTTGCCAAAGCGGGATATGGCGCTTTACAGCGAAGCCCGCAAAGATGCTGTGAAGGTTGATGAGGTACAGGTGCCTGCGCGTGATGCGCGCACATTTCACGCGCCCGCGGGCCATTTCTTTAGCATCTCGTGCCCCGATGGCCCTCAAGTGGGCGATCTAAATCTATGGAATGCAAATGATCTGAGCGAGCGTTTTTATTCCGGCAAAACGCGGGCGCTGCATGGCACGCATATCACCAAAGCTGAGAGCATGTGGAGTTCTCTTCCCACCTTGCGACCTATGGCGACAATCACTATGGACACGCTTGAGTGGTATGGCATCGATCGCTATGGCGGCTCTGTGCACGATGTGATCGGCACACGCTGCGATCCGTACACGGGCAATCTACTGTCTGGAACGCAATATCACCATTGCTGTCATTCGAACCTGACGCGTGCTTTGGCGGATCACCTTGGCGTCTCCCTGAAAGAAGCAGAACCGCATGTGCATGACGTGCTCAACGTTTTCATGTGTACTGGGTTTACGCGCGATACTGGTCAGTATTTCATGAAATCCAGCCCTGTGCGGCCAGATGACTATCTGGAGTTTTTCGCAGAAATTGACCTGCTTGGTGCACTCAGCGCTTGCCCCGGCGGGGATTGCTCAAGTGTTCATTCTAGCGACGAGGCGCAATGTCATCCGCTGTTGGTCGAAGTGTTCAAGCCCAAAGCTGACGCGCTAATAGGGTGGGAGACGCCGCAACCAAACGGGTACGACGGCACGCACGGGCGTTAGGCAAAAGCCGCTTCCAAAGCGATTTCTACCATTTCGCCAAAACTGCTTTCGCGGTCGTCAGAGGGCAAAGCGTCACCAGTGATCAAGTGATCCGACACGGTCAGCACTGCCAAGGCGCGCGCGTCATAGCGGGCGGCAAGCGTGTAAAGTTCTGCCGCTTCCATCTCCACACCAAGGATGCCATGTCGGGTCATCTGCTCATTCAGATCAGGGCGCTCATCATAGAAAACATCTGCTGAATAGATGCCGCCAACATGCGTCTTGGTGCCCTTTGCTTCTGCCGCACTCACAGCCGCGCTCAACAATCCCCAGTGGGCGCAGGGCGCGTAGTTTAGCTCTTTGAAAAACCCTAGCGAAGGTGTGGAGAGCGTCGAAGAGGTCATCGCGATGATCACGTCTCGGATGCCGACATAAGGCTGCATCGCTCCGCAAGACCCGATGCGGATCAAGGTCTTTGCACCATAATCTTTCAACAATTCATTGGCATAGATCGACAGTGATGGCATGCCCATTCCGCTGCCTTGGATCGTCACGCGGTTGCCTTTCCAAGTGCCCGTAAAACCCAGCATTCCGCGCACTTCGTTTACAAGCTCTGCGCCCTCAAGAAATGTCTCAGCCGCCCATTTCGCGCGGTAGGGATCACCGGGCATAAGGACGGTTTCAGCGATTTGGCCTTTGTCGGCACCGATGTGAATGGTCATGGGCGAGTCCTAACGTTTGTATTGTACGAATTCGGTTTTGCTTGCGATGCGGTCATAAAGTTGGCGCGCTGTTGCGTTGAATTCTTGCGTCATCCAATAGACCGTCGGCGTCTCGCCTTGATCGGCCACATCGTAAACATGTTCGATCAAAGCTCGCCCGATGCCTTTGCCGCGCACAGATGGATCGGTGTAGAGATCTTGCAGGTAGATGACGTCTTCGATCTTCCAGTTGTGCGGATGATAAATCCAATGGACGAGGCCGACAGGCTTGTCATCGCTAAACGCCAAAGCGGCGCATTGCGCGGTGTTTGCAGGGTCAATTAGACGCTCGAATGTGGTCGCATAGACCTCTTCGGGAACGCTGCTTTCATAAAATTCGAGATATGCGAACCAAAGACGGTGCCAATCTGCTTCGTCGCTTTGCTTAAGCGGGCGGATGTTGAGAGTGTTTGTCATGCGCTGGACGGTAGAACCGCCTCGCGGCAGGGTCAATCACTGAGCCGCAATTGCATTGGGTTCAGCAAGCGTGACGATATCTTTCATGATCGCATTCAATTCGAAATCTTTGGGCGTATAGACCCGTGCAACACCCATCGCGCGCAAACGCTCAGCGTCATCATCTGGGATGATGCCACCAACGATTACGGGGGTGTCGCCAAGCCCCGCATCGCTCATGCGTTTCATCAGGTCTTCGACCAATGGGATGTGACTGCCAGAAAGGATCGATAGCCCGACCACATGTGCTTTGGTCTCAATCGCTGAGGAGACAAGCTCTTCAGGCGTCAAACGAATACCATCGTATTCGATATCCATACCGCAGTCGCGTGCACGGAACGCAATCTGCTCGGACCCATTGGAGTGCCCATCAAGACCCGGTTTTCCCACAAGGAACTTAAGGCGACGACCAAGTTTATCGCTGACCACGTTCACAGCCTCACGGATATCGTCGAGGCCTTCTGTCTTATTCGACACGGATGCGGAGACGCCTGTCGGGCCGCGGTATTCACCGTGGACTTTGCGCATTTCGGCGGCCCATTCGCCAGTGGTGACGCCAGCTTTCGCAGCTTGGATGGAGGCAGGCATTACGTTTTCGCCCTTGCTTGATGCCTCGCGTAAGTCTGAGAGCGCAGTTTGCACAGCTTGGGCATCGCGACTGGCTTTCCAATCGTTTAGACGCGCAATTTGCTCGTCTTCCACCGCGGGATCCACGACCATGATGCCGCCATCTTCTGTTTGCAATGGTGATTGCTCACCCTGCTGCCATTTGTTCACGCCCACGACGATGGTTTCATTGCGCTCGATCTTGTTGAGGCGATCTGCGTTGGAGTCCACCAGACGCGACTTCATGTAATCAATCGCATCAATGGCTCCGCCCATGGAACTAAGGTTCGCAAGCTCCGCACGCGCGCCTGACTTAAGCTCTTCAACTTTGCGATCCACGGCAGGGTTTTGGTCAAACAGATCATCGAATTCCAACAAGTCCGTTTCATAGGCAAGGATTTGTTGCATGCGCATCGACCATTGCTGATCCCAAGGACGCGGCAAGCCAAGTGCTTCGTTCCATGCAGGGAGTTGCACGGCGCGGGCGCGGGCATTTTTGGACAAGGTCACTGCCAGCATTTCCAAGAGGATCCGGTAGACGTTGTTCTCTGGTTGCTGCTCGGTCAAACCAAGCGAGTTGACCTGAACACCGTACCGAAAGCGGCGCATCTTTGGGTCCTGAACGCCATAACGCTCTAGACAAATTTCATCCCATAGATCTACGAACGCGCGCATTTTGCACATCTCAGTGATAAACCGAATGCCCGCATTCACAAAGAAAGAGATACGCCCAACAAGGGTTGGGAAGTCTTCGGCAGGAACGCGCGGGCGGAGTTCATCGAGAACGGCTGTAGCGGTTGCTAAGGCGAAGGCCAGCTCTTGCTCTGGCGTCGCGCCTGCCTCTTGCAAGTGATAGGAACAAACGTTCATCGGGTTCCATTTGGGGATGTTCGTGTAGCAATATTCTGCCACATCCGCGATCATCTTAAGGCTGGGTTTTGGCGGGCAAATATATGTACCGCGCGACAGGTATTCTTTGATCAAATCGTTCTGCACGGTGCCTTGCAGTTCGGATACATCCGCACCTTGCTCTTCTGCAGCGGCCACATACAGAGCAAGCAACCAAGGGGCGGTCGCGTTGATCGTCATTGATGTGTTCATGTCCTCAAGCGGAATTTGATCGAACAACGTGCGCATATCGCCGAGGTGGCACACGGGCACGCCAACTTTGCCAACTTCACCGCGAGCGAGCACATGATCGCTGTCATAGCCTGTTTGCGTTGGAAGATCGAAAGCGACGGACAGACCGGTTTGACCTTTTGCCAAGTTCCCACGGTATAACGCGTTGGACGCTTTCGCTGTTGAGTGGCCCGCATAGGTCCGAATGAGCCAAGGGCGATCTTTTTTAACGGCAGTTTGTGTATCAGTCATGGCGAGCCTTCTTGAATCACTTGAGTAATTTTATTGCGTTTGGAAATGTATATGTGGAATTTTACGCAACTGTCAATTCGCCGCGTTGCGGCATTTTCAAGAATGCGAGTGCAGCGTAAAGCGCATTTCAGTGGCACTTGAAAACCCGAAGAAATGTTTGAGAGGACCAAGCATCTGTACTTTGCCAGCGACAAAGCCTTCGCGCTCACACAATTCGTGTGCACGAGGATTGTTGTCGATCACATCGAGACGCACGTCGCGACAGTTTTTTTGGTTTGCTTCGGCCTCGATTGCTTGCAGCAATGCGCTGCCAAACCCCATACCACGCGCATTCTGTGTGACGAAGATGCCATCCATCAACAGGGTTTCGTTTTTCAAATAGCGTTCCAGCAATGACAGCAATGCAGCGCGACATATGGCACCCAGTGTACCGAACACCGCGCGCAGGTTGCCAAACCCATCTCCGATCAACGCGCCTTCGCTTGTTTTGAAGCCCGCGAAGCCCAATAGGGTCCCGTTGGCATCACGCGCGCAAGGCGCAAATTGTGGGTCAGCAACGCGCGCTAGAAACTTCAGCGCTTTTGCCTCGGGGCCGAGACCAACAGAGAGCTTTGCACCAAAGGCTTCCCAAAACAGTGCTGCGACGATGGAGCGCTCGGCCTCTGTGAACCCTTGAGTGATGCGAAAGCTCGACATTTTTGAGATATCCTTTGCATGCTGATAAGAAACATATTTACCCTCGGGGCCCTTGCTGCAAGGGTCCGCAGATGATGCAAACTGTTGAACTGCCGATTTGGCTCTTTATTTTGATCCTGCTTTTTGCGGTGGTTACCTTTGCATCCCATTTTCTGTTCCCGTCTGTGCGCTGGTTCTTTCGCCGCCGGATGGAGCGCGTCGTAAAGCGTGTGAACGAACGTCTAGAACGCCCGATTGAACCATTCAAATTGGCGCGGCGTTACGACATGATCCAACGCCTGATCTATGATCCTGAGGTGAGCCAAGCGATCGCGGATCACGCAAAACGCAACAGCGTCCCTGAAAACGTAGCGTTCGAGCAAGCGCGCAAATATGCCCGCGAAATTGTCCCCTCGTTCAGTGCAACTGCCTATTTCGGTATCGCGATCCGAATTGCGCGCGGGATGAGCAATGCGCTTTATCGTGTGCGCTTGGGCTATCATGATGGTGCGGGGCTAAGCGCGCTGGACAAAGACGCGACGATTGTTTTTGTGATGAACCACCGCTCCAACATGGATTATGTTTTGGTCACTTATTTGGCGGCTGAACGCTCCGCGCTTGCTTACGCCGTTGGGGAATGGGCGCGGGTTTGGCCGCTGAGCCGTTTAATCAAGGCGATGGGTGCCTACTTTATCCGCCGCAAATCACGCGGGGATCTCTATCGACGGGTTTTGGCGCGATATGTGCGTCTGGCAACGCAAGCCGGGGTCACGCAAGCGATGTTTCCTGAGGGTGGGCTATCACTCGATGGGAAATTAGCACCGCCGAAACTGGGCCTGCTCAAATATATCACCGATGGTTACACCAATGGCGACCGCGATGTTTTATTCGTCCCAGTCGCTTTGAACTATGACAGGGTGCTAGAAGATCGCATTCTGATGGCTGCGGATGTGGCAGGCACGCGCCGGTTTCGTGCGCGCATTAGTGTTGTGACCGGTTTTTTTGTTAAACAGTTTTGGCTGCGCATTAGCGGACGCTTTCATCGTTTCGGATATGCCGCGGTCAGTTTCGGTCCCGCTGTTTCGCTTAGCGCTCATGTGCAGACCCACGGCGCGCCTGATGCGGAGCAATTGGCGACAGAACTAATGCAAAGGATCGCGGATATTGTCCCTGTCGTCCCTGTACCTTTGCTTGCCTCCGTGATGTGCGACCGCGAAAGCGTGAAATGCGATGAATTGCCCGCGCTTCTGGATGCTGAGCTGAGCAAGTTGAAAAGCGCGCACATTCATATGCCGCGTGGTGAGATTAGTTATGCTGCTGAAATTGCGCTCAAGCACCTGAGTGAACGCCGCATTTTACAAACAGAAGGCGATATGATTGTCGTTGATGAGAAGCAGCGTTTTGCGTTGCGCTATTATGCCAACTCTATTGCGCACTTGAAACGGTAGCGTGCAACCGCAGCATCAATGCTGCGGTTGCTGGGTTATAAAGTTACGCAAATTGACTTTCTTGAGTTGCATTGTTGCGTGAACCTCTCTACCCCAGAATATGACACGGCGATTCTGCGCCACAGCACTGTATTGAGGAGGGCACCATGGCTTTAGACACAGAGACTGGGATTGTGGCGTATGATGCGCCGGAGAAGGACCTGTATGAAATGGGCGAAATGCCCCCGCTCGGATATGTCCCGAAGAAAATGTATACATGGGCGATCCGCCGCGAACGCCATGGCGAGCCTGATACAGCGATGCAGCAGGAAGTGGTCGACGTTCCAGTGCTCGATAGCCATGAAGTGCTTGTTCTCGTGATGGCCGCAGGCGTGAATTATAATGGTGTCTGGGCTTCTTTGGGTCAGCCGATTTCACCGTTTGATGGTCACGGTAAACCCTTCCATATTGCGGGTTCTGATGCGTCTGGCATCGTTTGGGCGGTTGGTGACAAAGTGAAGCGCTGGAAAGTTGGCGATGAAGTCGTCGTTCACTGCAACCAAGACGATGGTGATGATGAGCATTGCAATGGCGGCGACCCGATGTATTCGCCAAGCCAGCGTATCTGGGGTTACGAAACGCCTGACGGCTCGTTCGCGCAGTTCACCAACGTGCAGGCGCAGCAACTAATGCACCGTCCTAAGCATCTGACTTGGGAAGAGGCGGCGTGCTATACGCTCACTCTCGCGACCGCGTACCGGATGCTATTTGGGCATGAACCGCATGATTTGAAACCGGGTCAAAACGTTCTTGTTTGGGGCGCATCTGGCGGTCTTGGATCCTATGCGATCCAGTTGATCAATACGGCTGGCGCAAATGCGATTGGCGTGATCTCTGATGAATCCAAGCGCGACTTTGTTATGGGTTTGGGCGCCAAAGGCGTGTTGAACCGCAAGGATTTCAACTGCTGGGGTCAACTGCCAACGGTGAATACGCCCGAATATGCAGATTGGTTCAAAGAAGCGCGCAAATTTGGCAAGGCGATCTGGGACATCACAGGTAAAGGCAACAACGTCGACATGGTGTTCGAACACCCGGGCGAAGCAACCTTCCCTGTTTCCACGTTTGTGGTGAAGAAGGGTGGCATGGTTGTCATCTGTGCGGGCACATCCGGTTTTAACCTGACGTTTGACGTGCGCTATATGTGGATGCACCAGAAGCGTCTTCAGGGCAGCCACTTTGCACACCTCAAGCAGGCCTCTGCTGCGAACCAGTTGATGCTGGAGCGTCGTCTTGATCCATGCATGTCCGAAGTGTTCGAATGGAACGATCTTCGCGAAGCTCACATGAAAATGCTGCGCAATGAACATAAGCCGGGCAATATGTCGGTACTCGTGCAAGCGCCGAAGACGGGTCTGCGTACTTTTGAAGACGCTCTTTCTGCTAAATAGGCTTAGCTGTTTCCAATTTGGAAACCAAAGCGCCCGCGAATCAGGTTTTTGATCGCGGGCGCTTCGCGTTTCAGAGGTGTTAAACGCATTCTCAATAGGTTGCATTTCTCTCCCTCGCTACTTCTGGGGAGTTGTTTTCCGTGAATACTACTCATTAACCGACTCCTGTTAGGGTTGAGTTAACTATTCATTAACATCTAATAACGAGAGTCATTTATGAACAACACTTGGATACTTGACGTTCTAACGGACTTGAAAGCTTTCGCTTCTATGAACGGCCTCAAAGCTTTGGAGAACGAGCTTGAATGCGCACATCGCGTGGCGTCCGCAGAACTTGATGCATTGATCGAAAGGCCAATCCTTGGCTCAAAAACTGAACAACGTGGACGTGGACCGCAGCCTGGCCGAGTTGGAACGCGCTTCCGGGCGTGAAGACCTACAGACGGCTATCGTCAAGCTGTGCGAGGCCTACAAGATCGACCATATGGTCTATCACTGGGTAAATAGCCAGGGGGACCAATACGGGTGTGGCACATATTCACCTGGTTGGGTTGAACGATATTTAGAGAAAGAATACCTTCGCATAGATCCGGTGATTTTAGGGTGCTATCAAAGGTTTCATCCCGTTGATTGGAAACGTCTCGATTGGTCATCAAAAGCGGCGCGCGGTTTTCGCGCGGAAGCGTTGGAATATGGGGTTGGCAATCAAGGTTTCTCTATCCCGATGAGGGGGCCGAACGGGCAATACGCGTTGTTCACGGCGTCACATCATTGCTCTGATGAGGATTGGCAAACCTTCAAAAATAAACACCGCCGCCAGTTGATCCTGCTCGCGCATTTCTTCAACCAGAAAGCGTTGGAGTTCGAACCCGACCGCGTTCCCGAAGCCTTAAAAACGCTGTCGCCGCGTGAAACGGACGCGATGACATTTCTCGCTATGGGCTTCAACCGTGCGAAAGCAGCCGATACGATGGAGATCTCGGAGCACACGTTGCGGGTCTACATTGAATCTGCCCGCTTCAAATTGGGGGCAATCAATACGACCCACGCTGTCGCGCGCGCGATGAGCCATGGGCTGATCGTTGTGTAAGATTTAAGCTACCGCGCGGCCCGTTCACATGCCCTAAAATCATTAGTCGCAAGCTGCCACATCAAATTTGTGTGGAGTGCGGCAATGATCAGATACTTGTATGCAAATGAACTTAAGACAGCGCCCTTGTTGAAAGAAACCATGTTTCTCGACCGTGCGGATCAATTCAAAATACGGCTTGGTTGGGATGTGAAGCTTGAAGACAATGGCTATGAGCGCGATGAATACGACAGCCACAACCCTCTCTATGTGATCTATCAAAAAGCGGATGGTACGCACGGTGGCTCGATGCGGTTACTGCCCAGCACGGGGCGTACAATGGTGAATGAACACTTCTCTGAGATCCTTGGTGGCGGTGATGTGCGCAATCCATTTATCTGGGAATGCACCCGATTTTGTCTTGCACGCAACACAGAGCCGCGCACAGCCGCAGCCTTAATGCTGGCTGGGGGCGAGGTCATGGAGAACTTTGGGGTGAAGCATTTTGTCGGTGTGTTTGATGCGCGCATGGTGCGCATCTATCGCATGATAGGGGCAAGCCCTGAGGTGCTGGGCAGCACAGGTGACGGTCGCGAGAAAATTAGCGTCGGACTTTGGTCTTTCACCGATGAAGCGCGTATGCGTGTCGCACAAAAAGCAGGAATTTCTGCCGCACTTTCAAAGCTCTGGTTCGAGCGTGCCTTCGGATCAGACGCCCCAAAAGTATCAGAATTCGCTTGAGTTAAACAAACCAGTGCTGGCACTTTGCATGGGGTGCAGATAGTTTGAGCCTCATGTCGCTCCCATCCCTTACCCTCTCTGACGATCAGGCTGCCGCTTTTGATGCGGTGACAGATATGCTGCGTTCTGCGGGCATCGATCTAGAGGACTCGCTGCTCATGCCCCCGCAAGGTCCAGAGCAAAGCGTAATGGCTCTGATCGGTAAGGCGGGTTCTGGGAAAACGTTGCTTTTGGCCGAACTTTACAAAGCGCTTGAAGCGGCTGGCGTTGGCATTGTGTCCGGCGAATTTGAGAGCCGCAAAAAGAAAGACAAGCGCACGCTTGCGATTCTCGCACCCACAAACAAAGCCGCATTCGTTTTGCGGATGCGTGGCGTGCCTGCGACGACCATCCACCGCATTCTTTACACCCCCGTATATGATCCAGAATATGAAAAAGTTGCCGAATGGCTTGCGGGTAATGGTGAACGTCCCAGCATTGAGGGACTTACAGACGAAGCGCTTGATCGCGCGATGGAGTTTTACCAGCTCAATAAGTCCGTCCCTGGCGCATTGGCGACAGCAGGTTTGCGCGGATCTGACTTCATCACAGGCTGGAAACGTCGTGAAGATCCGCTTGATATTGGGTTTGTCGATGAATCCTCAATGCTCGATGAAAAGCAGTTCAATGATTTGAAAGAGATTTTCCCGACCTTGGTTTTGTTCGGCGACCCTGCTCAGCTTGCGCCTGTCAATCAATCGGGTGCGATGGTGTTTGATGGGTTGAGTGGTCCGCGCAAATTGGAGCTCAGCCGAATTCATCGCCAAGATGCGGACAATCCGATTCTTGATCTTGCTCATGCTTTGGCGGACCCGCAATTGGATTTTCAGTCGTTTGAAAAGATGGTTGAAGAGGCCGCGCAGAAAGATGAGCGCGTTGTTTGGGGTCAGCGCGTCGAAGTTGATTTGATGGCGCGCTCCCCTGTTCTCGTGTGGCGCAATGCGACGCGGATCAGGTTGATCAACGCGTTCCGCTCCGTGCATGCCGCACCGTCTGACGCGCTTCTTGAGGGGGAACCGTTAATTTGTGATGGTATCGAACTCCCGTTGAAGCACCGCAAAAAGCGTCTCGATCTGGAAGCACGCGGCCTGATTAAAGGGGCGCAGGTCATCTACCTTGGACCCGGTCGCAAGCCCGGATTTTCGCGTTTGCACGTGATGGGCGCCGAAGACCCGCAAGTCTCGGCAGCATCAATCGTGAAAATCGAAATGCCTGATGAAGAGGAACCGTTCATCCCGTTTGCGGCCCGCATGGGTGCGACCTTCTTACATGGTGCCGCCGTTACAATTCATAAAGCGCAAGGAAGTCAGTGGGATACGGTGCAAGTGTTTTCGCCGGATCTATTTGTTGCGGCGCGCATGGGGCGGGTCGAAGCCGGCCAACCGCTTTGGAAGCGTCTTGCTTATGTTGCCATCACCCGTGCTCAAGAGCGGCTTATCTGGGTGACGCGCAACCGCTTGTCGCGCCCTTCAGGTCTGTTGCAGGTGGATGATTTGCGCGCCACACCGGCGGCAACACTGACCTTGGAAAGCGAAGAGAGCTGAAACCCATTCTAACGACGGATGATTTGTTAGCCGCGGCGCAAACCCGTAAAGATCGCCGAGGCAGCCCAACCCGAGAAAATTGCGATGGCGAGGGATAGCAACCCATAGATCAAAGGTTGTTGACGCGACAACGTGTAAAGCCAACGTTCCAAGCCTACTTTGCGCACGTCGATTTCCGTCTCATACTCTGAAACAACGACGCCGGATCGGGTCAAATAAATGCGCGTGCGATATGCGCCCTCAGTCAGGTTCGCAGGCATCGCAATCGACGTTTTAAACAGGGTGTCCTGCGAAAACTCGACGCTGCCTTCATTCAGCTGAAACAGGCTGTTGGCCTTGCGCACGCGGATCACCGCATCCGTAAAGCTTTGGGAATCTTGCACCGTCATTGGTGCACCCACAGAGCGGATCGCGCTTGGGATCGAGATCTTATAGCGCAGGTCCTCGGTCGAGCTGAGGACCTCGTCGAATGGTGCGCTTGTGGCGACAGCGTAAAAGCTCGGGGCTGCGTCAACGTCCACAGATTGCGTATTCACCCAGATCCCAAAACGCTTTTCTTTACGGCGCACGGTAATCGGCTCTGATGGACCTTGGATTGCAACGATCACTTGCAAAGGATCTCCCTCGGGAATCGCTTCTTCACGTTTCACCGCGCCAAAGATCAGGATTTCCGAGCCATCAAAATTCGCTGTGATCGCGACTTTGTCTTGGGACATGCCAAGCACGACCTCTTCCGCGGATGCGGGCAGGGCGAGGGCAACGAGAATGGCGAGCCAGCGCAACATCAGTGCCCCCCCGTCGCGCCAAGCGAATATAGTTCTGATGGCATCACAAGAAGATCGAAGGCGAGCTTGCCGCACACCGTGAGTACCATAATCGCAAGGAGAATGCGCAACTGTTCAGCCTTAAGCTTAGTGCCGATCCGCGTTCCAATCTGCGCACCAAATACGCCGCCGACCAGCAATAGAACCGCAAGGACCATGTCCACCGTGAAGTTGGTTGTGGCGTGCAAGAGCGTTGTGAAGGCAGTCACGAAGATAATTTGGAATAGGGATGTGCCGACAACCACTTTGGTTGGCATGCCCAGCAGATAAATCATCGCGGGCACCATGATAAAGCCACCACCAACACCCATGATCGCTGCAAGAATGCCCACGCAAACACCGACGATTAGTGGCGGAATAACTGAAATATAAAGACCTGACGTGCGAAAACGCATTTTGAACGGCAATGCGTGAATCCAGCCACGCTGCTTGCGCTTGGGCGCACTTCCGGGCTTTTTGGATTTGCGGATCGCGTTCAGGCTTTCGACAAACATGAGCGCGCCGATGATGCCAAGGAACAGTACGTAGCATAGCTTCACAAGCAGATCGACTTGGCCCATGCTCTTTAGGTAGTTGAAGACAAGAACACCTAAAGCTGCGCCCACAAGGCCGCCTATCAGCAGAACCGTTCCCATCCTGAAATCGACAGATTTTCGCTTCACATGAGCAAGAACACCGGAGAATGAGGAAGCGACAATCTGGTTCGCTTCCGTCGCAACCGCGACAGCAGGGGGAATGCCGATAAAGAACAATAGTGGCGTCATCAAAAAGCCGCCACCAACGCCAAACATACCTGATAGTATTCCCACAATGCCGCCCAGCCCCAAAAGGAGGAAAGCGTTAACCGAAACTTCGGCGATGGGGAGGTATATTTGCATGGGGTTCCTTAAACCCATGCGGGCGTCTTATGCAAGTCAGCGCGCCCCCTCTGCGACAACAGGACTGATATGGATCGCGGAACTGGACTTACCCTAACGCTCTTTCACATACGGCTCACCCCCCGCACGCGGCGGAACGGCTTTACCTACAAAGCCTGCGAGGATGACTACCGTTAGGATGTAGGGAAGCGCATCCATCACCTGTACAGGCACCGTGAATGCGCCGAGGTCGATATTTTGATAGCGCAGCGCGATGGCTTGTAAGAAACCAAACAACAGGCAAGCACTCAGTGCATACCAAGGTCGCCATTTGGCGAAAATGAGCGCAGCTAGCGCGATAAAGCCACGACCAGCGGTCATTTCCTTAACAAACCCAGCTTGCAAACCTGTGGCGAGGTAGGCACCCGCAATACCGCAAAGAACGCCGCAAATCGCAACGGCCGCAAAGCGCAGGCCAACGACAGAGACACCTGCCGTATCAACCGCGGCAGGGTTCTCGCCGACAGCACGGAGACGCAGGCCGAAACGTGTGCGGTAGAGCAGCCACCAAGTAGCTGGCACAGCGGCGAAAGCGACATAGACAAGGATGGAATGGCCTGAAATCAGCTCTGAATATATCGGGCCAAGGATCGGAAAGGTACTGAGCGTTTCTGCGAAAGGCAATTCAATCGGGTTGAAACGACCTCCGCCAATAAGAGAGGGCGTGCGCCCGCCTTGTTTAAACCAACTCTGTGCGATGAGGACCGTCATGCCAGCCGCAAGGAAATTGATTGCGACCCCGGAAATCAACTGATTGCCACGGAATGTAATGGAGGCGAGACCATGCACGCCAGACAGAACGAGCGACGCGGCAATACCCGCAAGAAGCCCGAGCCAAACAGATCCTGTCATCGCCGCAATCGCAGCAGAAAAGAAAGCTGCGGCGAGCATTTTGCCCTCAAGCCCGATGTCGAAGATACCCGCACGTTCAGAGTACAAGCCAGCAAGGCATGCCAACAAAAGCGGTGTAGCGAGGCGCACAGTACTGTCGAGCACTTGGATGATTGTCAGAAAGTCCATCATGCATCTCCCTTGCGAAATATCAGGAAGAGTTTTTCAAGCGGCATACGCACCATATTATCAAGCGCGCCTGTGAAGAGAATCACCAGCGCTTGGATCACCACGATCAATTCGCGTGGGATGGTCGTCCAAAGCGCCAACTCTGCCCCGCCTTGGTAGAGGAAGCCGAACAAGATCGCGGCAAGGAATACTCCGAAGGGATGTGAACGCCCCATTAGTGCGACAGCGATACCTATGAAACCTGCGCCTTCTGTCGAGTTCATGATTAGGCGCTCGCCTTCGCCCATGACATTGTTGATCGCCATCATACCAGCGAGGCCACCTGAAATAAGCATCGCGACAACTGTGATTTTCACAGGGCTGATGCCTGCGTATTTCGCACCTGACTCTGAGTGTCCGAAAGCGCGGATTTCGTAGCCCAAACGCGTGCGCCAGATTAGGAAGTAGACCGCGACACAGGCGATGATTGCAACGATCAGCGACACATTCGCTGGGGCTGCTTTGGAGAATGCGATGCCGAAAGGTTCTAGGATATCGTGCAGCGTCGGTAGATGCGTCGTTTCAGGAAACTTCGCGGTTGCTGGGTCCATCGATCCTTTGGGGCGCATAACGTTAACGAGGAGATAATTGAGCAAAGCCGCAGCGATGAAGTTGAACATAATTGTCGTGATCACGATGTGACTGCCGCGTTTCGCTTGTAAATACGCAGGTAGGAACGCCCAAGCAGCGCCAAACACAGCGGATGACAAGGTCGCGAAAATCAAGGCCAATGACCAATGTGGCCAAGGCATGTAAAGGCAAACAACAGCCACACCTAGCCCGCCCAGCATCGCTTGGCCTTCACCGCCGATGTTAAACATGCGTGCATGGAAGGCAACGGCGACAGCGAGCCCTGTGAACATGAAGTTCGTCGCGTAATAAAGCGTGTAACCCCAGCCATATGTGCTGCCCAAAGAGCCTTGCACCATGAGCTTGACCGCCGCCACGGGGTCCTCACCGATGCCAATGATCACAAGCGCTGAAAGAATAGCTGCGAGCAACAGCGAGATAAGCGGGACGAGGACCGCGTCGGCCCATGCTGGCATCTTTTCCATTATGCTGCCTCTTCTTCAACGACGCCAGCCATCATCAGGCCCAGCTCTTTTTCATCTGTTTTCGCAGGATCACGGAAACCCATAAGCTGCCCGTCGAACATCACCGCAATACGATCCGAGAGCGCGAAAATTTCGTCTAGCTCAACAGACACTAGCAAGATTGCCTTACCCTGATCTCGCAAAGCGACAATTTGTTGGTGGATAAACTCAATCGCCCCAATATCGACGCCGCGCGTGGGTTGGCCTACGAGCAGTAAATCAGGGTTTCGTTCAATCTCCCGCGCTAGGACGATTTTCTGCTGATTGCCGCCCGAGAAGTTTTTGGCAGTGAGCCTCGGATTCGGTGGGCGCACATCAAAGCGCTCCATTTTCTCTTCCGTGTCCGCACGGATCGCCGCATTATTCATTAAGATGCCGGATTGATAGGCGGGGTCGCGGTGATATCCGAACGCTGTGTTCTCCCACGCCATATAATCCATGATTAAACCTTCGCGCTGGCGATCCTCTGGCACATGCGCAATGCCGCGTGCGCGGCGGGATTGTCCGTCGGAGAATTTCCCCGTCAGGTCGATATCTTGTCCGTTCACACGGATCACACCTGTGCCTGATGTGATGCCGCCGAGCACTGCAAGTAGTTCAGACTGACCGTTGCCAGCAACACCTGCGATGCCGAGAATTTCGCCCGCTTTCACGTCCAGCGAAATCCCTTTCAAACGTTCAACACCCTTTTCATCGACAACGCGCAGGTTCTCGACTTCAAGCACTGTTTCTTTCGGGGTCGCAGGGACTTTATCCACTTGCAACAAAACCTTACGCCCGACCATTAACTCTGCCAATCCAGCGGGAGAAGTGTCTGACGTCTTCACCGTCGCCGTCATTTCACCACGACGCATCACGCTGACCGTGTCGGTTGTGTCCATAATCTCGCGCAGTTTATGGGTGATCAGGATGATCGTTTTGCCCTCTTCGCGCAGACGATTGAGGATGCGGAACAACTGATCCGCCTCGGCAGGGGTCAACACGCCAGTCGGTTCATCAAGGATCAGAATATCGGCTTGGCGGTACAGCGCTTTGAGGATTTCGACACGCTGTTGATGTCCGACACTCAGGTTTTCGACAATCGCATCAGGATCAACATCAAGTCCGTATTCTTTAGCCAAATCCGTCAACGACTGACGCGCTTTCGCCAAAGAGGGCCGCAGCATTGCGCCATCTTCTGCGCCCAGAATGATATTCTCAAGTACCGTGAAATTTTCCACTAGCTTGAAGTGTTGGAACACCATGCCAATGCCCGCAGCGATCGCGGCTTGGCTGTCGGGGATAGATGTCTTCATACCGCCAATAAAAATCTGGCCTTTGTCGGCTTTGTAAAAGCCATATAAAATAGACATCAGCGTCGATTTGCCTGCGCCATTTTCGCCAATAATCCCATGGATCGTGCCGGGCATCACGCGGATAGAGATATCTTTGTTCGCTTGTACTGGGCCAAACGCTTTTGAGATCCCTTTGAGTTCAATGGCGGGGGCGACTGTCATTATTCTGGCTCTCCGATACCGACGAAACCGACCATGCGCGCAATTTTGTCGCTGTCCATATCCGCAAAATATTGGCCGTGTTGCACCATTTCTTTGCCATCTGGCCCCATGCCGCCAAATGCGACTGTCGCGCGATGCGAGGTGCCGATTGTGCTGAGGTTTACCACCTTTGCCGTCCAACCAGGCACACCTGCGCTGAAATTGTTAACGTAGCTTGCAATAGCTGCTGGGCCTTGCAAAGCATCGAGAGAGCGTGGGTCCGCATACGTACCATCGCTTTTGAATGCAGCGCTGATCGCTTCCAAACGTGGCACGTCGTCGATCATGCCCCAAGCATCAAAAAATGTGGTTATGCTGTCGGTCATATGATCTCTCCGAAAGAAAATAGTAAATCAAAAAGGCCGCGCCACCATTGTGCGCGGCCTTTTCGTTAGTAAGGACCTAGGTCTTAGAAGCTCAGCGCTGGGCAGCTGTCGTCAGACATATAGTCGTGGACCATCAACTCGCCAGTTGCGATTTTCAACGCTGCTTCATAAGCATTTGCGCGCATGGCGTCCGTTACGAGGCTCGCATTGTTGTCGTCCATCGCGAAGCTAATGCCGCCATTTGCAACGCCCATGACGTTGAAGCCAGTTTCCATTTCAGGACCGTCTGTCATCGCCTGATACACAGCGTTATCAACACGCTTCATCATGGATGTCAGAACTTTGCCTGGGTGCAGGTAGTTCTGGTTGCTATCAACGCCAACAGACAAGATGCCCTCGTCCGCTGCTGTCTGAAGAACACCAACGCCTGTGCCACCAGCTGCTGCGTAGACTACGTCTGCGCCTTGGCTGATCTGTGCTTTCGTCAGCTCTGAGCCTTTTACCGGATCATTCCAGGCCGCAGGTGTCGTGCCCGTCATGTTCGCCACAACTGTCGCGTCCGCGTTTGCAGCTTTCACGCCTTGCGCGTAGCCACATGCGAATTTGCGGATCAATGGAATGTCCATGCCACCGATGAAGCCAACTGTGTTGGATTTGGACGCCATCGCGGCCATCATGCCAACGAGGTAGGAGCCTTCATGCTCGTTGAAGACAACGGAACGCACGTTTGGCTGATCAACAACCATGTCGATGATTGCGAACTTTGTGTCAGGGTAGTCAGGTGCGACTTCGCCCAAAACGTTGCCGAATGCGAAACCCGTCATCACGATTGGGTTTGCGCCCGCTTCTGCGAAACGACGCAAGGCTTGCTCACGCTGAGCTTCGGACTGAAGCTCGATCTCGCGGAAAGTGCCGCCTGTCTCTTCTGCCCAACGCTGAGCGCCAGAGAATGCAGACTCGTTGAAGGATTTGTCGAACTTGCCGCCAAGATCGAAGATCATAGCAGGCTCGGCAGCGAGTGCGCCGGCTGTCATCGCCAAAGCAGCTGCGCCACCCAGAATTTTGTTCATTACAGACATTGAAGTCTCCCAATTGTTTTTGTGTGAGGGCAGTGAGGCGGAATACGTCCGCGTCATACCTTGCGCGAAGGCTCGCGCGCTCATTAAACGATTAGGGCGCACGAGAGGGGCGGGGTCAACCGATTCTTAATGTTTTCGGGTGACCGAGGCTGAGCGCTTAAGTTGACTTAGCGTCATTGAACCGTTGTCCTTATGTGGCAAAAGTTAGATTGTTTTGGACATAAGAATAGCATCGACGCGCTGCCCGTTGTTATAGCGATAGTAACCACGACGAAGCCCGTCGCGTGTCCAGCCCGTGGCTGAGTAGAGGGCGAGTGCTGGCGAGTTATCAGCGGCGACTTCAAGCAACAGACGCGAGCATCCTCGCACGTTGGCCAAGTGTTCAAAGTCACAGAGCATCTGTTTGGCAAGGCCACGGCGTTGGTGATTTGGATTGGTCGCGATTTGCAAAAGTTCCGCTTCGTCCAGTGTAACTCGGCCGAGTGCAAAGGCCTGTGCGTGCGCTACGAAGACCGCATTTTCGTGGGAGAGCTGTTCTTCGAAGCTCTGCACGCTCCACGGGGTGTCACTGACTTTCGCGTGCAACTCTGACAATTGCTCGGGCGTCACGGGACGATCCGAGGTGGCGCATCGCGTGCAGGGGCCGCATCTGCTGATTTAATATAAAGCGGGGCAGGGCGTGGATGGAGATCATTGATCCGCCTCGCCGCAATCTTAGCAATCAAAGGCGCGGGATTGAAGCCCTCAGGATCAAACCGAAGTGGCCGTCCTAAGCCTTCCGCCTCCGACCGCTCTATCAAGCGGGGCGCACCACTTGTTTCTTCCACATATACTTTGTCTTGCGGAGCTGCGATGCTGGGAATGCCTGTTTCACCATTCATTGCTTTGATCACATCAAAGCGGGTCACGCCAATCGCAGGTATGCCGAGCCCAAGCGCGAGCCCCCGCGCGGCGCTGACGGAAACGCGGATGCCTGTGAAATTACCGGGGCCAATGCCAACGCCTATCGCGTCAAGCTGTCGCCATTTGCTGTTTTGCTCAGCAAGCATTTGATCTAACAGAACCATCAAACGTTCGGCCTGTCCGCGTGACATTTCTTCGCGGTGCGCCTTTAGGATTTGTGCGTCCCGGATAAGCGCTACAGCGACATGCGCAGCACTGGTATCAAAGGCAAGAACGATCATTCGGGTTCTTCAACAAGCGCATCGCGCGCCGTGCCGATCCCCCGAGCGGCATTATCTTCGATATGAAGCCATGGCAGTTGCTTTTTGCTGAAACAGTGGATTTCGGCAAGCAACTGATTCGCTTGGTAAATCAAACCCAGTAGGACGTAGATCTGGTCGGGGATATATTCTAACGCCGCGGCCAGAGGCGAGCCGCAGTCCTTGAAGTTCCAACGCGAGACACTTGGGTTTGTGAAAGCGGGTGCTCCATGCGGAGGCTGCGTTGTCAGGTCCTTAGGAGCAAACGCGGCGAAAGCTGGCGCAGGGTTTCCTGTCCAAGGCTGGCAGTCTTTGCAATGGCAAAAGGCCACCGTCAGAGATGGCCTTGGCTTGCGCATCGAGACGTGCCCGCAATAACACCGTGCTGTGATGCCCGTGACGCTCATTTAGACAGCGACGGGGCGCACTTCGGTGACTTCTGGAATGTAGTGACGCAATAGGTTTTCGATACCCATTTTCAGCGTCAAAGTAGACGAAGGGCAACCCGCGCAAGCGCCCTGCATGTGTAGATAAACGATGCCGCGCTCAAAACCGTGGAATGTGATGTCACCGCCATCTTGCGCCACAGCAGGGCGCACGCGGCTATCGAGCAGTTCTTTGATTTGAACAACGATTTCGCCATCTTCGCCTGTATGCTCGGCATGACCGGAATTCGGTGGTGCCATATCGCCTGCCATCACGGCAGCGCCGGATTGGAAATGCTCCATGATCGCGCCGAGGAGTGCGGGTTTGATGTGATCCCATTCAACTGCGTCTGCTTTGGTGACTGTGACAAAGTCCGTGCCAAAGAACACGCCCGTCACGCCCTCTACGGCGAAAATACGTGCGGCCAGTGGGGAGACGTCTGCGCCAACTGCGCTTGGGAAATCGGCCGTGCCCATTTCTAGCACGGTTTGTCCGGGCAGGAATTTTAACGTGGCTGGGTTTGGCGTGGATTCTGTTTGAATGAACATATGCATCTCTCCGGCAGGGTGCGCTAGATATGTGAAGCGCGCAGCACTTTGTCAATGTTTGGAATAATTCTAAACTAGCTGCTGAGCTGGAGCAAGTCCCAACGATTGCCAAACGGATCTTGAAAGACGGCAACCTGACCGTAGGGTTCTTTGCGCGGACTTTCTTCGAACTGCACCCCCGCGGCAGTCATTCTTTCAAAGTCTTCATCGAACGTATCGGTATGCAGAAAAAATCCAACCCGTCCTCCGGTTTGATTGCCGATTGCCGCGACTTGCTCTGGCCCATGTGCTTTAGCAAGCAATAGCCGCGTTTGTGCATTTTTAGGCGCGATCAAAACCCAGCGCTTGGTGTCGCTGAGGTGTGTGTCTTCGATCAAGTCAAAGGCGAGAATGCCTACGTAAAAACGGAGCGCGACGTCGTAGTCAGGCACGACCAAAACTACGGCAGAAATATGCTGCATCATGCGTTATGTGATTGCTTCGAGGCGTTCTTTGCTTAACTCGCCTGGGACAATTGTGATTGGGATATCCAAACTGCCAGAATTCTTGGTCAGTTGCGTCACCAACGGGCCGGGGCCCTTTTTGTCGGTGCTGGCACCAAGAACCAATACGCCCACCTCTGCATCGTCATTGCATTGAGCCAAGATTTGCTCGACTGGGTCGCCTTCGCGGATGACCAGTTCCGGGACGATGTTTTGCTTGTCGCGCATCCACTTAGCGAAGACCTCGAAGTGGGCATGGATCCGTTCGCGGGTTTCTTTGCGCATGATGTCGCCAACGCCGATCCAGTGGTTAAATTCATCCGGCGGAATGACTGACAGGATCTCCACACCTCCGCCTGTATTCGCAGCGCGCATTGCGGCAAAGCGCATCGCGTTCAAGCATTCACGGCTATCATCGAGAACTACCAGAAATTTACGCATGTCTTTGCTCCTTGCAGGCTAGGGATGATGATGGCGCAAGGGGGAGAGCGGTGCAATGGGTTTCGGCTTTGGTCAAAAGGAGTGTGTTGCGCAAACCCAGTTTTGTGAGGTTTGGGACGCTGCCCCGTCCATCAAAGATGCCCCCCCCGAGGTGTTTTCGGTACGAAGGAGCGCTTGATAGCTTTACAGGGCGTTGACGAGCAGACGCGCTTCCGCGTGGTTGAGGCAAAGCCGTGCGGTCGAGGCGAAGTTTGAATTGGTGCGATTTTTAGCTCTGGGAATAGCGAAAGAACTTCATCGCACACGGCGTCTTCAAGGGCGTTCAGCGCTGGCTCACCAGCAAAGAAGCTTTCGCTTGGGGCGTCGTTGGCAAAGACGATTTCGTGGCGATTAAACAGCAGATGTATGTAGGTGACCTCGCCGCCGCTTTGCTCATAGATGCCTGGGGGTGCGTAGCAGACGCTTTGCGTTGATGAGAACTTTTTGTTGCCCAAAGAGCAAATCACTTGAGGCGGCACTGATCAGCATGCGGTGATTGGGGGATATTAATAGATCGCTCAAGTTACCAAGCGTGCCAGCTGAAATGCAAATTGGCGAAGCTTTGCCCTCAGCAGGCACAGTTTTCGAGCCGATCCAATTGAGCGGTTGCAAGCCATTGTTGCGGGTTACGATCATGTCACCGACGCGTAGGTTTTCGATGGGTTGCTTGCCCCGTTTTGTCAGAATCTCCGTGCTGTATGTGAAGCACACAACAAGATCGGAATATTCCACCTGCCCAATGTAATTGCCCGATGACAACGTGATCGAGTCACCCACGGAAACGGGGATGTCAAAGGCGTTGTCGTTGGGGCCCTCTTGGCCATCAGGGATACGGGATCGCTCCCTGTGTAAATGCGGATCAAGTAGGCCGTGCCAGTGTCACCTGTCGTTTTGTTTGTCACATTATATCAAAAGACCGAGCGCACATCTTGGCCTGCGCTGTAGCTGCCGTCAAAGGCGGAATCGAGCACCTGCTGGCTGCTATCTAATGTTTGTCCGCCCCCGTGCTTTCGTCATCAAACACGCTGTCGTTATCGAGCACATTTTATTACCGCGTCCGCACAGGCGACCGTGAATGTTCCTGTCAAAATAGAATCTGCGGGGCGGCCTAGATCTGTGTTTGAGTAGGCCAAATTCGAAAATACTGGCGCTGTTTACTCCTTTGCCGTTGTCTAGCAATAAAGACAAACCTACTCCCTTTAGCCATTCTACCATATCTGCGGAAAATGTCGAAACTATGCAAATTACTTGCCTAGCATTTGGCAAATAATGAGTGATTGAGAAAGGGCGCAACCGAAGCTGCGCCCTTGTGATTGCCGGTAGGACGGAGCGCTTAAGAGCGGATCATGCCAACGATATCATAGGTTTTTTGCAAGATGGGATTGGCGATTGTGCGTGCGCGGTTCGATCCTTCACCCAAAATGCGATCAATCTCTGCGGGATCATTCATTAGTCGCGCCATTTCTGTACTGATCGGCGAGAGCTTTTCAACAGCGAGATCCACAAGCATTGGCTTGAATTCAGAGAACTGCTTACCACCAACATCTGCGAGCACTGCATCGACACTTTGATCGCTTAGGGCAGCAAAAATGTTTACCAAGTTGCGCGCTTCGTGGCGTTCTTTCAGGCCATCTGCCTCTGAAGGAAGCGCATCTGGATCGGTCTTTGCTTTACGGATCTTTTTAGCGATCGTTTCAGCATCATCCGTCATGTTGATACGGCTCGCATCAGACGGGTCAGACTTTGACATCTTTTTTGAGCCGTCACGCAAGCTCATCACGCGCGTCGCTGCGCCTTCAATCACGGGTTCGGTGATCGGAAAGAAATCCACGCCGAAATCATGGTTGAATTTGGTTGCGACATCGCGTGTCAGCTCAAGGTGCTGCTTTTGATCTTCGCCAACCGGAACATGGGTCGAGTGATAAATCAAAATGTCAGCCGCCATAAGGGCAGGGTAGCCAAATAGACCCAATGAGGCGTTTTCAGCGTTCTTGCCCGCCTTGTCTTTGAACTGGGTCATGCGTTTCATCCACCCCATGCGGGCGACGCAATTGAAGATCCAGCCAAGTTCGGCATGGGCGCTGACCTGCGATTGATTGAACAAAATGGATTTCGTCGGATCGAGGCCCGCCGCGATGTAGCCGGCTGCCAATTCGCGCGTGTTGTGGCGCAGATCGGCGGGGTCTTGCCAGACAGTAATAGCGTGGAGATCTACCATGCAGTAGAGCGTCTCGACACCGCTTTCTTGCATGTCTACAAAACGCTTGATCGCGCCAAGGTAGTTGCCAAGGGTCAGGCCGCCCGAGGGCTGTATGCCTGAAAAGACACGGGGTGTGTGGACCACCTCTGTCATAATAAATCTCCATCTGGATTGTTAGGTTCGGCTGATCTACCCATGGGGGCAAGACACGTCAAGCAAAGCAGGCAGGCCCCCATGTCCCAAGATCCAGATCGCGCACCGGAAATTATCTCTCCTGTGAATCCTTTGCCACCCGTTGTGGTGGCGTTGTTCTTGATGATTATGGGGATCGAGGCGACGCTGACCCTGGCTGCACTTGGCCTCATTGGTGGGCCTGGTGGTGTCGGTTGGCGATTAGATGTGCTTCAGACCTACGCGTTCTCGGGGCCGATTTTTGACTGGATGTTGGCCAATAATCAATGGCCTGTGGATCAGTTGATCCGTTTTGTCAGCTATCTATTCGTCCATGGCAGTTTCACCCACGCGCTGTTCGTCTGCGTCATGCTTTTGGCGCTGGGCAAGATGGTGGGCGAAGTCTTCTCGGGCTTTGCCACGTTAAGCGTTTTTATTGTCTCCGGCGTTATCGGTGCGCTGGCCTATGCGCTCATTTTAGATGAACAAGCACCGCTGATCGGCGGGTTCCCGGGAGTTTATGGCTTAATTGGTGCGTTCACCTATCTGCTTTGGTTGAGGCTGGGAGAGATGGGCGCGCAACAGGTGCGTGCTTTCTCGCTGATCGGGTTTTTGATGGGAATCCAGCTGATCTTTGGCGTGTTTTTTGATGTGCAGAACGACTGGCTCGCTGATGTCTTTGGGTTTGCTACTGGTTTTGCGATGTCGTTTGTTGTTAGTCCTGGTGGCTTTGCGCGTTTGCGGGATATGGTACGGCGGGATTAACGCCTTCTGCGCATCGCACCTTTCAGTTCGGACAAGCGAATTGCACCGGTTAGATGGGCGATCACGAAGTAGCTTAACATGCCGATCCCGATGAGAATGGCGAGTGCGAGGTAGCGCCACCCCGCCATCCCCAGGAAGGTCGACATGGAAGCGCTCGCACTCCACAAGATCGTGCCCATGGCGGCAGAGGCTGCACAAATCCGCCAAATCCGGCGCTTCAGTTGGGCGTCAAAGCGCGCGACATCGCCCATGGGGCGTGTGCCCAGTGCAAGACACAGGACCATGACCCAGCCCGCAAATGTCGTTGCGATTGCGGGGGCGAGCCAGCCAATATAGGGCGTAAGGCCAAACGCCAGAACCGCATTTACTGCCATCGCAATAAGTGCGAAGCGAAACGGGGATTTGGTATCTTCTCGCGCATAAAACAGGGGTTGTAGGGTCTTTTGCAGCACAAACGCAGGAAGGCCGAACCCGTAGATCGTGACCGCGACTGCAATGGCGGCGCTATCATCTGACGTCAAAGCGCCCCGCTCAAACAACACAGAAACAAGCGGCAAGGCGATCACCATCAGCGCGACAGAGGCGGGGATGGTCAAAGCGAGCGAGATTTCTGTAGCGCGCGAAAACGCGTCTTTCGCACCGGCTTCATCCCCAGCTTGAAGGCGGCGGGACAGGTCGGGCAATAAGACAATGCCGACAGCGATGCCGACCACACCCAAAGGCAGTTGATACAGGCGATCTGCGGCAAACAGCCACCCGACAGCGCGATCAAAATAGCTAGCGACTTGCTGGCCCACGAGGAGATTGATTTGCATCACACCGCCCGCCATGGCCGCAGGCACGGCGATTTTCACGAGGTGCTTCATATCCGGTGTAAAGCGCGGGCGTTGCAGGCGCAGTGTTATCCCAGCGCGGCGCGCGGCGATCCAAACCAGCATCAGTTGTGCGAACCCTGCCAGCGGGATCATCCAGATCAAAGCAAACGCAACATCAAAGCCAGCATAGGCGGCGCATAGGATTGCGCTGACCAACAGGACATTCAGCAAAACAGGCGCAGCCGCTGCGGCGGCAAAGCGGCCGGCTGCATTGAGAACACCAGAGGCCAGTGCTGCAAGCGAGATAAACAATATGTAGGGAAACGCGATACGCCCAAAGATCACAGAGAGATCGAAGGTTTCGGTGCCCGCGAAGCCGCTTGCCAATGCGTAAACAAGCCAGGGCATAAAGATCTGCGCGATGATCGTGAGGGCGATCAAAACGCTCGCGAGGCCAGAGAACGCCTCATTGGCGAAGGCGTTAGGCTGATCATCCGCCTCCAATCGTTTTGCGAACATTGGCACAAACGCGAGGTTGAACGCGCCTTCTGCAAAGAAACGCCGAAACATGTTGGGGAGGCGGAAGGCGACGACGAACGCTTGATACGCGGGACCCGTGCCGAGGTAGGACAGGATTAACGCGTCGCGCACAAACCCCATTACGCGGCTTAAAAGGGTCCAGAGCCCAACCGTAAAAACACCTACGATCATGCGATTTTTGCTCATGCGGTTTTCGCCCGTTCCGCGCCTTTTGAAATTGCTTCGCGCATTTTCTTTTCCAAAGTTCTCTGCTTGCTTGCCGCGTGGTACTTCAAACCAAACATATCTTTCACATAAAACGTATCCACTACCTGTTCACCGTAAGTCGCGATCACGGCGGAGGAAATGTAGACGTTCATGCTTGCCAAGCAGCGGGTCAAATCATGCAGCAGACCAGGGCGATCCCGCGTATCGACCTCAATGATCGTGTAGATTTCAGAGCCTTCGTTATCAAACGTGATATGCGTCGGCACCCGAAACGCGCGCTCGCGCTTTTTGATTTTATCGCGATCTCTTATGGCCTCGGTGGCGACGACTTCACCGCTGAGCGTTTTCTCGATCATTTTCCGAAGCCGCGGAATGCGCGCCTCCTCATAGGGGCCATCATCGCCGTCTTGAATCCAGAATGCCGCTGTCGCGTAGCCATCGTTTGACGTGAACGTGCGCGCATCAACAACGTTCGCACCTACAAGCGCCAAGGCACCGGAAAGACGTGAGAAGATGCCAGGATGATCCGCCAAAGCAAAACAGACGCGCGTGGCATCGCGATCCTCATCTGGGTGAATATCAATCGCGATCTTGTCGTCTTCGATATCACGCAAGAGCTTAGCGAAAATGACATGTGCGGTGATGTGAAACCCTTGCCAATAAGGCGGGTAGTGCCGTGATGTTTCTGCCTTGATATCTTTCTTCGGCCAATCTTTTAGCGCGTCGCGCAACACACGTTTCGCGTCGGTTCCGCGCTGCTCGCGGTTGAGATCTTCCAGACCATTCTCAAGCGCATAGCGTGTTTGACGATAGAGCGCGCGGATCAGCACCGCTTTCCAGTTGTTCCAAGTATCAGGGCCAACACCGCGAATGTCACAGACCGTGAGTACAGTCAGCAGATCCAACCGCCGCACATCTTTAACCGCTTTTGCAAAATCCCGCACCGTGCGCGGATCGGCGATGTCGCGTTTCTGCGCCATATCCGACATCAGCAGGTGATAGCGCACTAACCATTCGACCGTTTCGGTCTCGTTCTTGCTCAGACCTAAGCGCGGCGCGACCTTACGTGCGATCTGCGCGCCTAAGATCGAGTGATCTTCCGAACGACCTTTGCCGATATCATGCAAAAGCATGGCGACATAAAGCACCTTGCGATTGATATCTTTGGTCAGAATTTCCGTGGAAATAGGCAGCTCTTCTTCAAGATCTCCTTGTTCAATCTCAAACAGGTTGCGAATGCATTGGATTGTATGTTCATCAACTGTGTAGTGGTGATACATATTGAACTGCATCATCGCGACAATGACTTCGAATTCCGGGATAAAAGCGCCCAACACCCCAAGCTCGTTCATTCGCCGCAATGCGCGCTCGGGGTTGCCGTGTTTCAGCATCAGATCAAGAAAGATTCGCCGCGCTTCCGGATCGTTGCGCATGGCATCGTCGATCAGATGCAGGTTCGCTTTCACCAACAGCATCGCATCCGGATGAATCAGCATACCCGTGCGCAAACCCTCCTCAAAAAGTCGAAGAATATTCAGTTTATCGTTGAGAAAAGTGTCTGTATTAGCCAGTGATAAACGTCCATGTACGACGATATAGCCCGACTTCAGTTTAGGCCTGCGACGGAACATACGCTCAAGCAAGGGTTCGCTTTTGGCATGCATCGCTTCAAGCTTGGTTAGGAAAATGCGGGTCAGATCGCCTACGGATGTGGCGTGGCGAAAGAAGTCCTGCATAAAGATTTCGACAGCACGCCGACCGCGTGCATCCGCGTAGCCCATTTGGGCGGCGACTTCGACTTGCAGATCAAAGGTTAGTTGTTCCATTGGGCGACGTGCGATCAAATGCAAATGGCCCCGTACGGCCCAAAGAAAGCTTTCGGCCTCATCGAATGTCTTGATGTCGTCATCTGTAAAAACGCTCACGGAGACGAGATCCGCCACATCTTGCACACCGTGCACATATTTCGCGATCCAGAACAGCGATTGCAAATCGCGTAAACCGCCCTTGCCCTCTTTTACATTTGGCTCAACGACATAGCGCTGCCCGCCTTGTTTGTTGTGACGGATTTCGCGTTCTTCGAGCTTAGCTTCGATGAATTCGCGTGAAGAACCTGCGAAAAGATCCTCCCAAAGGCGATCTTCCAGCGCTTTGGCAAGAACAGCATCGCCAATCAGATAGCGATGTTCCAACATGGCTGTGCGGATGGTGAAATCTTCTGTTCCAAGGCGCACGCAATCTTTAATCGTCCGGCTCGCATGCCCGACTTTTAGGCGCAAATCCCAAAGGATGTAGAGCATGGATTCAATCACACTCTCGGCCCAAGGGGTGACTTTATAGGGTGTGATAAACAACAGATCGACGTCTGATTGTGGTGCCATTTCACCGCGTCCGTAGCCGCCAACGGCGATGACGGCGATACGTTCTTGCTCGGTTGGATTAGGCAGAGGATGTAAAACTTGTGTCGCAACAGTGAACGCGATGTTCACCAAACAATCCGTGAGATAGGTGTAGGACCGTGTCATTGGGCGCGCCGCAAGCGGTGAAGCGCGCAGTCCATTAGCAATCACAGCCATGCCAGTATCACGGGCCGCATTCAGGTGGCCGACCACAGCTTGGCGAATATCCATCGCGCTGTGAAGATCTTTGAGATCGGACTCAATCGCGGCCAAAAGTGCGGTTTGATCAAATATATCCTGCGCCGGAAGAATAAGGTTTTCGGGCGCAGGAAGGATCACTTGCATGGGGCGCTTAGAATCCCGCACCCGAGAACTTTGTCGGTGCAGGGTCAATGATAACGACCTGTTTGTCGCGCACCATTGCCACGGACAATGCGCGCTCATTTGTACCGTTCGGACGCAAGCGGAAGGCACCTGCAACACCTTGGAAACCTGCCCCTTGGGTCAGGGCATCAATGGTAAGCGCTTTCTTATCACCAGCTTCGACAAGCGCGCCAATCGCTGCAATCCCGTCGTAGGCGAGGCCTGCCAATTGGTGCGGTGCTGTCCCGTAAGCTTGCATGTAGCGCGCTTGGAAATTCTGGATCATGCCCTGGTCGGGCATCGCGAACCAACCGTTCTGCAAGCCCGGTAATTCCAAAGTTTGCGCTGGAACATCCCACCGTGCGAGGCCCGCATATTGCACGTTCAACGCGCTCACGCCCGCCTCTGGCAACATTTGCGCGAGCAACGGCAAAGCACCGGCTGAGTTCGACGTAAGAACCAACGTGTCCGCGCCTGTGCTGTCGATTGCGGCCTTGATCTGTGGCACGACGGCCACGACGCCGGTTTGGCTAAACTCGAACCCGTTAATAGAGGCAACTGCAAGACCATTACGAGAAGCCGCTTGTTGCACTGCGTTGCGACCAAATTCGCCTTCAACATTGTTAGGATGCGCAATCAGAACCTTGGTTTTACCCTGACGCTTTGCAAAACTCATAATGCGATTGGCGGTGTTCTCAAACGTTGGGCCAAGCACAAACACATTTCCGCCTGCGATCGAGGCGTTGTTGGAGAAGCTCAAGACATTGACGTTTTGACCCGCGACAGCATTACCTGCCGCGTTTGCAGCATCCGCGAACAAAGGCCCGAGGATGATTTGCGCACCCTCTGCTACGGCTTTTTGGGCAAGTGCTACGGCTTGTTCGGTGGAGCCACCTGTGTCGTAGACACGAAGATCAATCTTAACGCTGGTGAGATCAGCAATCGCCAAGCGCGCGGCGTTCTCTAGAGAGGTGGCAATTGTACCTGCACTTTCGCTTGATTTTGGAACCAGTAAAGCGACCGGAACCGGAACCGACGTGTCAATTGCTGGGCCTCCGCCAGAGGTTCCCCCGCCGATTGAGATTGGTTGACATGCAGCCAGCGCAAATGCACCGGATAGAAAAACACCGCGCGTCAGCGCCTTGCGGGCCGAAGCCAAAAAAGCAATCATATAAACTTACCCCCTGATAGACGGTCGCGCTTCTGCGCCGCCATTTCGAGGTGCATCATAAACGTCAGGAAAGGCGGGTCCAGAGGTGAATGCAAAGACAGTGAAATTGGAGGGCGGATTGTACTTTGTCGCAACGCCTATCGGGACGGCGCGCGACATCACTTTGCGCGCCTTGGATATCCTCGCCTCAGCAGATGTTTTAGCGGCTGAAGACACGCGTTCGATGCGACGTTTGATGGATATCCACGGTATTGCTTTAGGGGACCGTCCGCTTATGTCCTATCACGATCACAATGGCGCACGCGCACGCCCCAGGCTGATGCAATACTTGGCTGAAGGGCACTCTGTCGCCTACGCGAGCGAAGCAGGAACACCGCTGATTGCAGACCCTGGATATGATTTATCGATCGAGGCTGCGACGGCTGGGTATTTCGTTACCTCCGCGCCAGGCCCAACGGCGATTGCAACAGCGCTTACGCTTGCAGGTTTGCCAACGGATAAATTTTTGTTTGCGGGCTTTTTGCCCAACTCGAAATCTGCGCGGATTTCCGCGATTGAAACCCTTCGCGAGGTGCCTGCGACCTTGGTTTTCTACGAATCGCCCAAAAGAATTGGGGCGATGTTGTTAGATTGTCAAAGCGTGCTTGGTGACCGAAAGGCCGCCGTTTGTCGTGAACTAACCAAGAAGTTCGAAGAAATCCGACGCGGAACTTTGGGGGAATTGGCCGTTGGAATGAAGGAAAAACCGGTTAAAGGCGAAATTGTTGTGGTTATTGATCGCGTGGGTCAATCAACCGTTAACCCCTCCGATCTAGAAGCGGACCTGAGAGATGCATTAAGCCGGATGACCGTGCGCGATGCCTCGGATGTCGTGGCGGGGGCACATGGGTTGCCGCGTCGCAAAGTCTATCAATTGGCGCTTGGATTGGATCGTGATAATGAACAAGCAGATGACGGGTAAAATTGCGTATCTTGCAGGTGCAAATGCTGAAAATCAGGTGGCGGCAGATTATGCCCGTCGCGGACACCGGCTCGCGGCCCGGCGCTGGCGTGGAAAAGCTGGTGAGATTGATCTTATTTTTTCTGACGGGGCGGATATCGTTTTCGTTGAAGTTAAAAAGGCTCACAATTTTTCAGTTGCGTCATGGCGCATTTCATCGCGTCAACAACAACGGATCTGTCTCGCCGCAGAAGAATATTTAGGAACACAACCGAAAGGGTCGCTGACACCCATGCGTGTGGATGCGGCATTCGTGAATGGACGCGGCGAAGTTCAGATCCTTGAAAACGTGATTGGCGCTTTCTGAGTCAAACCCATTGCACTGCAATGGGCGCTGCGCCATGTAAGTAGAGAACCCTAAAAAGGCGCAGACATGAAAATTGCATTTCAAATGGATCCGATCGAGCATGTGAGCATCGACGGTGACAGCTCATTCCGATTGGCTGAAGAAGCGCAATCGCGCGGGCACGAGCTTTTTTATTACGCACCGGACAAACTCGCCTACCAAGAGGGTCGCGTCACCGCGCGTGGACATGATTTTACGGTACAGCGCATCCAAGGCGATCATGTGCATCTGGGTCAAGAGCGCGAGATTGATCTCGCCGAAATGGACGTGGTCTGGCTGCGCCAAGATCCGCCATTTGACATGAATTATATCACAACGACACATATTCTGGATCGTATTCATCCAGAAACTTTGGTTGTGAATGATCCGTTTTGGGTGCGGAATTACCCTGAAAAACTGCTTGTTCTTGATTTCCCCGACCTTACGCCACCAACAACAATCGCACGTGATCTTGATACGATCAAAGCGTTCAAGGCCAAACACAAGGACGTCATTCTTAAGCCGCTCTATGGCAATGGGGGTGCGGGTGTTTTCCGCCTTGATGCGAACGATAGAAACCTGACATCACTGCATGAACTCTTCACAGGTTTTAGTCGAGAGCCTTTGATTGTGCAAAAATTCCTACCTGATGTCTCCAATGGGGATAAACGCGTGATTCTTGTGGATGGAGAACCCGTCGGAGCGATCAATCGGGTGCCTGCCAAAGGTGAAACGCGCTCTAACATGCATGTGGGTGGGCGGCCTGAAAAGATTGGGTTAAGTGACCGGGACTTGGAGATTTGTGCCCGTATCGGCCCGCTTTTGAAAGAAAAGGGTCAAGTCTTTGTCGGTATTGATGTGATCGGCGACTATTTGACGGAGATCAACGTGACATCCCCAACAGGCATTCAAGAGTTGGAACGCTTTGACGGGATCAATATCGCAGAAAAGATCTGGCAAGCGATTGAAGGCAGGCGCGCTTAACTAAGCGTTTTCAAAGCCCGACAGTCGAAAACTTAGCACTTCGGCCAAATGTTCTGGCTGAACGCGATCGCAATTTTCAAGATCTGCAATTGTGCGTGCGACGCGCAAGATACGGTGATAACCGCGCGCGCTGAGGCCAAATCGCTCTGCCCCCTTCGTCAGAAAGGCTTTACCCTCGCCGCAAAGCGCGGTGGCTTCTTTCAGTATATCGCCGTCCGCATCTGCGTTGGTGCGTATCCATTCTTGAGCGTTGTAGCGTTGTTCTTGCACCGTGCGCGCAGTACTGACGCGTTTTGCGACATCCGCGCTGCAATCGCCATTGTTAGGAAGGTCAAGATCTGTGAAATGGACGGGTGGCACTTCGACCCGTAGATCAAACCGATCCATGAGAGGCCCCGAAATGCGCCCCAGATAGTCCTGCGCGCATAGGGGCATTTTCGAACAGGCACGCGCGGGATCAAAGGCATAGCCGCACCGACAAGGATTGGCCGCCGCCACTAGCATAAACCGGCACGGATATTTGATATGGGCATTTGCGCGCGCGATCATGACCTCCCCAGTTTCAATGGGTTGGCGCAAGGTTTCCAATACTTGACGGGGAAACTCGGGGAACTCGTCCATGAACAAAACGCCATTGTGCGCCAAGGACACCTCGCCGGGTTTTGCGGTTCTGCCACCCCCGATGATCGCCGCCATCGAGGCCGTGTGATGCGGTTCGCGAAAGGGCCGCGTGCGTGAAATGCCGCCTTCATCCAACAGGCCAGACAGCGAATGGATCATCGAAGTTTCTAAAGCTTCCAAGGGACTTAAGGGCGGCAAAAGACCCGACAAACGCGCGGCAAGCATCGATTTGCCTGAGCCGGGTGTGCCTACAAGTAAAATGTGATGCCGCCCCGCTGCCGCGATTTCGAGCGCGCGTTTGGCCCGTTCTTGACCTTTCACGTCTCGCAGGTCTTTGCCGTTTTCGGGCACGAATGCGGTGCCGGGTTCCGCAGGTGATATGGGACTTTGGCCTGTGAAATGGCGAATAACATCGGCCAAAGATTTGGCTGCGATGACCTTGGCGGCCCCCACCCACGCCGCTTCCGCACCGGAGGCTTCAGGACACAAAAGCGCGCGATCCTCGCGGGCGGCAGTCATTGCGGCGGGTAGTGCGCCGACAACCGACACCAAGGCGCCATCTAGCGAAAGCTCGCCTAGCGAAATCGTGCGTTCCACATCATCCGCGGGTAAAATATCCAAGGCGGCCAGCAGCGCCATCGCGATTGGCAGATCGAAATGAGAGCCTTCTTTCGGCAAGTCAGCGGGGGAGATGTTAATTGTGATACGCTTCGAGGGCAGCGCAATGGACATCGCAGATAAAGCAGCGCGCACGCGATCACGCGCTTCGGATACGGCCTTGTCAGGCAAGCCGACAATAGAAAAAGCAGGCAACCCAGGTGTGACAGCGCATTGGACTTCGACGCTGCGCGCGCTGACGCCTTCAAAGGCAACGGTGTAGGCATGGGCGACCATAAAGGGTTATCCAGTGAACCATACTGGCCTAGCTGAGAAACTCTTTAAGTTTGGTAAACAGCTTCTAAACGAGTGTCATGAAATCTGGCCAAGCTTCTGGGTCGGCAACAGTCTTGTCGCGACAAAAAGGGTTGCAGAAGCCGAAAATACGCCCGTCGATTTCCATTAAGTGGGAGGGGGATTTACCGGAATAAGGACATGCTGCATTTTCAGGCGTGCCATGCAGTATCGCGTGCGCTGCAAGGGGTACAGGCCCTGGCCAATCATTCTGCGGATAGTCTTTGCGATACCAAGGCAAGTCTGGCCCGTGCACGAGCGCCATTGAACGCCAGCGGCGAAAGGCTGGGTCCGCAAGATGCGCGGTGACATAGGCAGCGGCATCGTCGCCAACAGGCAGCGAATACCCTCCAATGCGGCCAGCAACGGGCGCAAAAAACGCGTCTGCGGCAGAATAATCACCAAGAAGCCAAGGACCGTCTGATACGCGGTGCGCACGGGCATATGCCCAAATTTCTTCAAGCCGCGCAATGTCTGCGCGCACCGCGTCTGAGGGACTGCAATCCGAGTAACACACACGCAAGCTCATCGGGCAATCAGCGCGCAAGGCGGTGAAACCACTTGCCATTTCTGACAATAGCGTGCGGGCTAAAGCGCGGGCTTTGGGGTTAATCGGCCAAATTCCCGCCTTTGGATGGCGCGTCGCCAGTTCTTCCGCAATCGCTGCTGATTCAGAGACCACCGCACCATCGTGACAGATAAGCGTCGGCACTGTGCGCGCCGTACCGATGTCTGACATCTGGTCCGCGACGTCCTTCTTGGCAAAAGGTATCATAATGATTTGCGCGCTCAGCTCGAACCGATTGACCAGCAGCCACCCCCGCAAGGACCAGCTAGAATAAGCGTAATCGCCGATGTAAAGATCATATGTCATACGGACGAGATTAGGCCTGAGATCCACAAATCCGCAAACGAGAATTAGTTTACTGCTCTATCACGGACAGTGATTGATCACTCCGCTCGTCCATGCATTGTCCTCGATTCGGATTTCTGTGATCGAGAGATTGTCGATGCGCTGGGCGAATGTGTCATAACTGCTGAGGCTGGTTGCGCGTTGCAATTGGCTCAGCACAACACCGAAATGACACACGACGATCAGATCGGAGGGGGCATCGGACAAAAGCTCGTCAATCATAGGCGATACGCGCGAGCGTAACTCATTCCAGCTTTCGCCATTTGGTGGGGCGGTGTCGCCGGGTTGTTCGTAGAACCTACGCACATGGTCTGCAGCATTTGCTGAAACCTCATTGAAACTGAGGTTTTCCCAGTCGCCAAAATGCATTTCACGCAAAGCACTTTGATGCGGCAAGCGTTGGCGTGTTCCTGTGATCGCATGAGCCGTTTCGATGGTTCGGATCAGATCGGACGAGACCAAGCGCGCGTTGTTAGGGAGATATGTGTTCAACCGCGTAAGCGCATCCGTATCAGATAAATCGGCGGCTAGATCGGTCCATCCAATCATCCCCTTGGCGTGGGTCGGACCGTGCCGGATAAGGAATAACCGTTGCATTTAGAGCGTTCCTTTGAGGACGCTAGGCAAGCCAGCCACAATGTTAACCACCCGATCCGCATATGCTGCGAGCTGTTGGTTCAATTCTCCCTGCGCTTGCCGGAAAGCTCGCGAAAGCGGATCAGCTGGCACGATGCCAAGGCCAAGCTCGTTTGTGACCACAACGCACTCCGCTTCAGAACTAATAAGCGCGTTTATCAAGTTTCCCTCAGCGAGGTCTCTGTCTGTTTCATCCATCAGGTGATTCATCAGCCACATCGTTGCACAGTCTAAAAGAACCGCTTCGTTTGCGGAGCGATCGCGCAAAACCGTCTCCGGCGCGAGAGGTGTTTCAAACGTATCCCAGCCATCCCCGCGCATATCTTTGTGACGCTGAACCTTTTCTCCCATCTCGTCATCAAGCACGCGGGCCGTGGCAATGTAGATGCGCGTCTTTTGGCTCTGTACGATGAGATTTTCTGCAAACGCAGACTTGCCCGAAGCAGCACCGCCGATCACCAGAGTCAGTGTTCCAGACATTTTTCCACACTCCAAGTGATCCGTTTTATTTCTCTGTGCGTACATAAATTAACACAAAGTAAAAACCAACCTGGTTCAAACTAACTCTAGGGAGATTTACGATGGCGCTAGACAACGCAGGCGACGCACGGTTTTCACGCAGAGCAATGAAAGCTGAAATGCTGGACGCAGAAACAGAGTTGAAGCTCGCATATGCTTGGCGAGACGAGCGGTGCGAAGCCTCGCTTCACCGTTTGATCAATGCCTACATGCGCCTTGCGATTTCCATGGCGTCAAAGTTCCGCCGCTACGGCGCTCCGTTGAATGATCTTATCCAAGAGGCAGGTTTGGGCCTGATGAAAGCCGCTGACAAGTTTGATCCTGACCGCGGCGTGCGCTTTTCAACATATGCGGTTTGGTGGATCAAAGCTTCGATCCAAGATCATGTGATGCGCAACTGGTCGATGGTGCGCACTGGGTCTACTTCATCGCAGAAATCTTTATTTTTCAACATGCGCCGTGTGCAAGCCCGCCTTGAACGTGAAGCACAGCAGCGCGGTGAAGCGTTGGATCGCCATCAGTTGCACCAGATGATTTCTACGGAGATCGGCGTACCTTTAAACGATGTGGAGATGATGCATGGTCGTTTGTCCGGTTCTGATTTCTCGCTCAACGCGACGCAATCGGTCGAAGATGAGGGCCGCGAGTGGATTGATGCGCTGGAAGATGACGGCGCGCAGGCCGAAGAGATTGTCGAAAACGAGCATGACACAGCGCAAATGCGCGAATGGCTGCTTGGCGCGATGAACGCACTCAACGAGCGCGAACGTTTTATCGTGCGGGAACGCAAATTGCTTGATGAGCCACGCACGCTTGAAAGCCTGGGCAATGAGCTAGGCCTCTCCAAAGAGCGGATTCGCCAGCTCGAAGCAGCAGCGTTTCAAAAAATGCGTAAAACGCTTGAAGCAAACAGTAGCGAAGTACACGCATTCCTCATGTAAGCGCTCAGAGCTTGAAGGATCCGCGCGCGCCGCTTAGCTTAAGACATGATAGCTAATAAGGCGCGTGCATGCTGACTTCGAAACACATTCTTCTGATAATTGGAGGCGGCATCGCGGCGTATAAATCGCTCGATCTGATCCGCAAGCTGCGCGAACGCGGTGCGACGGTGACGCCAGTATTAACGCGCGCGGGAGGAGAATTCGTCACGCCACTATCCGTATCGGCATTGGCGGGTACAGAGGTGCACCGCGATTTGTTTGACCTCACCAAAGAAGCGGAAATGGGACACATTCAATTGTCGCGCTCCGCTGATTTGCTGGTGGTCGCCCCGGGCACAGCGGATTTGGTGGCGAAGATGGCGCAAGGGCGCGCGGATGATCTTGCCTCAACCTTGCTATTGGCGACGGATACGCCGGTGCTTGTTGCACCATCAATGAACGTTCGAATGTGGGATCACCCGGCAACGCAGCGCAACGTGACTGTCTTGAAAGCGGATGGCGTGGCTTTTGTTGGCCCCAACGAGGGAGATATGGCCTGCGGTGAATACGGCCCCGGTCGTATGGCTGAACCTTTGGAGATCGTCGCAGCCATAGACAGTGCCCTCGGCGATGGTCCGCTGAAAGGAAAACGTATTCTTGTTACCTCAGGCCCAACCCATGAACCTATTGATCCTGTACGCTATATCGCTAACCGCTCTTCCGGCGCGCAAGGCACAGCGATTGGTGCCGCCTTGGCGCGACTTGGTGCCGAGGTGGTGTTCGTGACGGGGCCTGCGGACGTTGCGCCACCTGAGGGTGTTGAGGTGATCAAAGTTCAAAGTGCTGCGCAAATGCAAGCAGCGGTCGAGGCCGCGTTGCCCTTTGATGCGGGCGTTTTTGCTGCTGCGGTCGCCGATTGGCGCGTCGCAACTGAGAGCAGCTCCAAGATCAAGAAAAAGAACGGCAAGATGCCCGTGCTCGAGTTTGCGGAAAATCCCGACATTCTTGCGCAAGTGAGCCAGATGAAAGACGGACGTCCGGCCCTGATCGTGGGGTTCGCGGCGGAAACCGATGATGTGATCGTGAATGCAACAGCCAAGCGTAAACGCAAGGGCTGTGACTGGATTGTCGCCAATGATGTGTCGCCGGAAACGGGCATCATGGGTGGGAACGAGAATGACGTGATGTTGATTTCGGCTGATGGTTCAGAGGATTGGCCACGTATGGGAAAAGGTGCGGTTGCGGAGCGTTTGGCGCTTAAAATGGTCGAGGCTTTAGCGGGTTGAGAGCGCAGGATTTGAGTTTAATTAGCAAGATGAAAGGGGGCAGCGATGCGCATTGAAATGATGTGGGATGCGGGCGCAGATCAATCTTTGGGCCTTCCGTCTTATGCCAGTGCAGGTGCCGCAGGCGCTGATTTGCGGGCAAATTTTTCTGATCGCGTGGAGTTGGTGTTGGCCGCAGGCGCACGCGCTTTAGTGCCGACAGGCCTACGTTTTGCTATTCCTGAGGGCTTTGAAGTGCAAATTCGTCCCCGCTCGGGATTGGCCCTAAAGCATGGAATTACGCTACCCAATGCTCCGGGTACGATTGATAGCGACTATCGCGGGGCTTTGGGGGTGATCGTGCTGAATGCAGGGCAAGATTCCTTCACGATTGCCCATGGCGACCGCATCGCGCAGATGATCCTTGCCCCTGTTGTGCGCGCTGATTTCGAGCTCGTCGAACAGCTCAGCGAAACTGCTCGGGGGGAGGGCGGTTTCGGCTCTACAGGTCGCGGCTAATGGCATTGTTTTTCCTCATCACCTGCGGAATTTATGGCTTGGGTGCAGTGATGAAAGTGCCAAAAGCGCAGCGTTGGAGCCTTATTGGCGTCTTGTTACTTGCCGTAGTCGGTGTGCTTTTCATCTTTCCCGAAGACCACGGATTGCACAGTGCGTTCGGTGGCGCATGGGAACCTTATGCCTTGCTCGCAGGCTTTGCGGTTTTGATCGTTGTATACCGTACATTTCTGCACCGTCTCCGCGCGCGCGTTGCGACGAGAGCTGATGACAATGTATCACCAAAAAGCGGTACGTTTTCAGCAACGGAACTCGATCGCTACGCACGCCACATTGTGTTGCGTGAAATTGGCGGGCCGGGGCAAAAGAAATTGAAAAATGCGAAAGTGCTGGTCATCGGGGCAGGCGGGCTGGGTGCGCCGGTCCTGCAATATCTGGCAGCGGCAGGGGTCGGCACCATCGGCGTCATTGATAACGATATTGTAGAAAACGCGAACCTCCAGCGTCAGATCATCCATCGTGATGAAGATATTGGCGTGCCTAAAGTGTTCTCTGCGCAAAACGCCATGCGCGCGCAAAATCCTCATATCGAGGTGCGCGCGTATCATCGTCGCCTTACCAAGGATATCTTGCCCGAACTGTTTGCAGAATATGATCTGATCTTGGATGGCTGCGATAACTTTGAAACGCGATATTTGGTGAACGAAACCGCAAATGCACTGGGCAAGCCCCTGATTTCTGGCGCTTTGAGCCAGTGGGAAGGACAGCTCAGCGTCTTTGATCCCGCGAATGGAACTCCCTGTTATCAATGTATTTTTCCAAATGCCCCTGCTGCGGATCTGGCCCCAGCATGTTCAGAAGCGGGCGTGATTGGTCCTCTTCCGGGTGTGATTGGGGCGATGATGGCGCAGGAAGCGATCAAACTGATCACAGGCGCGGGGCATGTGCTGCGTGCTGAAATGCTGATCTACGATGGCCTTTACGGTGAAACGCGTAAGTTGACGCTCAAACGTCGTGATGATTGCCCGACCTGCGGGTGAAACACGCGGGCACTAGAAACCAACCAAGCGCGACCCTACTTTGTGCTCGAAGCATGCGTAATTGGGCTACCCTCTATTCTGAGGTCGAGCTCCCGATAGGATCACAGGATATCTGTGAACAAGGGAGATAGAAGATGGAATATTTTGCCGGAATAGACGTATCGCTGCGATCCTGTGCGCTTTGCATTGTTGATGGCAAGGGAAACGTGCTGCTTGAACGAGAGCTGCCTTGTGAGGTCAGCGACATCGCTGAATGCCTTCGCGCATTTCCCTATCCGATTGAACGGGTTGGTTTTGAGGCTGGTACGATGAGTCAGCATCTGTTCTTTGGCCTGACCAAAGTAGGGTTTGACGTCGTTTGTATGGAGGCGCGTCAGGTCAATGCCGCGCTTTCAGCAATGCGCAACAAGACAGACAAGAATGACGCACGCGGCATTGCTCAAGTCCTACGCACCGGCTGGTTCAGCCCTGTTCACATGAAGAGCCGCGAAGCGCATGGCGTCCGTGCCTTGCTGAGCACCCGCAAAGCGCTTCTGAAGAAGACGATGGATCTTGCCAATGAGGTTCGTGGGCTGTTGAAGGTTTTTGGTATTCGCCTCCCAATGACCGTGAAGCACGGCAGCTTCGACGGTGTCGTGCGACCGTTGATCGAGATGGACGAGGTTTTGGTCCATGCTTTGGTGCCGCTGTTGGATGCACGCGTCGCCCTGTACGAACACTTTTTGGAGCTAGATCGCAGGGTCAAACGCGCCGCCAGCCAAGATGAGGTTTGCATGCGGATGATGACGGTGCCAGGCGTCGGACCAATTGCATCTCTCACCTTCAAAGCGGCTGTCGATGATCCGACGCGCTTCAAACGGTCACGGACTGTTGGTGCGCATTTTGGTCTGACACCGCGACGCTACCAGTCTGGTGAACATGACAATCCTGGCCGCATATCGAAAGCTGGGGATCGAGATGTACGCGCAACTTTGTACGCTGCAGCCAACGCTTTGCTTATGCGTACGATGGCGGGGTCCCAGATCAAGTCATGGGGCATGCGTCTGGTGCGCACCAAAGGGCGTCGTCGCGCTGTTGTTGCCGTCGCCCGCAAACTCGCCGTCTTGCTCCACAGGATGTGGACGGATGGCACCGAATTCCGTCAGGAGAACGTAGGAGGCATGGCATGATCTGAACAGCCGGGCCCCAATCCTGACGGGGTCGTCCCTCACCGGACGAGGTTCGTGGAAGAAGCCGAAAATGTCTGCTGCGCATCTTGAAGCGCGTCTCAAAGCAAGGCTCTCCGCGTCCGATCCGACATATGCGTGCAGCGGTGCCAACACGGCATCAACCAGACTGCGAAGAGAAGCGTGACCCGGATGAGTGACAATGACCCGAAAGAAAGAAGGAAAATGAGCTTGACCCAAACACCCAATTAGAGAAGGAGACTTTCATGACCAATCCGTTGCTACAAGCATGGACCACACCCTTTCAAATTGCGCCCTTCGCAGAGATTGAGGACGAGCATTTCGCCCCCGCTTTGGTTGAGGCATTGCACGCCCATATGGCCGAAATCCACGCGATCGCGGACAGTCCAGACGCGCCAACGTTTGAGAATACGATTGAAGCGATGGAAGGCGCGGGCGAAGCACTGGATAAGGTCCTGTCGGTTTTCTATTCTCTCGCGGGGGCTGATAGCACGCCTAAGCGTCAGGAATTGCAGCGTGATTTTTCCCCTAAGTTGTCCGCGCATAGCTCTGCGATCTCCGCAAATAAGGCGCTTTTCAAAAGGATTGAAACCCTGTGGAATGCCCGTGACACGCTTGACTTGTCGCAAGAGCAGGCTCGCGTTCTGATGCTCACCCATCGCGGGTTTGTGCGCTCTGGCGCGGCACTTACTGGAGAACAAGTGGATCTAATGAAAGAAGTGAAGTCGCGACTTGCCACGCTTGGCACGCAGTTCGTGCAAAACCTGCTCAAAGATGAGTCTGATTGGGTCATGCGTTTGTCGGATGACGCTTTGGCGGAGCTGCCTGATTTTGTTCAAGACGCGGCACGAGCGGCTGGCGATGAAATGGACATGGACGGCCCTGTCGTGACGCTTTCCCGCTCGATAATCGTACCGTTCTTGCAATTCAGCCCACGTCGCGATTTGCGCAAGAACGCCTATGACGCGTGGGCCGCGCGTGGTGCGAACGGGGGTGATACTGACAATCGTGGCATTGCGGGCGAAACCTTGAAGCTGCGCGAAACCCGTGCGCACCTGCTCGGGTATCCTGATTTCGCGCATTACAAGCTGGAAACGGAAATGGCGGGTAAGCCTTTCGCTGTGCGCGATTTGTTGATGCAAGTGTGGGAACCCGCAAAGGCGCAAGCGGGCAAAGACGCCGACATTCTAGAAAAAATGCTGCACGCGGATGAAATTGACGGACCTCTAGAGCCTTGGGATTGGCGCTACTATTCGGAACAGCGTCGCAAAGTGGAACATGATCTGGATGAAGCGGTTCTCAAACCCTACTTCCAACTGGACCGCATGATCGACGCCAGCTTTTCCTGCGCCACCCGCTTATTCGGGCTGGAGTTCAAACCGCTCGACTTGCCGCTCTATCATGAAGATTGCCGCGCATGGGAAGTTCTGCGCGACGGCGAACATGTTGCGGTTTTCATCGGTGACTACTTCGCACGTGGATCCAAACGATCCGGTGCGTGGTGTTCTGCGATGCGTGGGCAAGCGCGCAAGCCCAAGGTCCAATCCCCAATTGTCATCAATGTGTGCAACTTTGCGAAACCCTCCGCAGGCAAACCGGCGCTTCTAAGCTACGATGACGCGCGCACGTTGTTCCATGAATTTGGCCATGCTCTGCATCAAATGCTCTCTGATGTGGAGTATGAAAGCGTATCGGGTACATCCGTTGCGCGCGATTTTGTCGAACTACCTAGCCAGCTTTATGAACATTGGCTCGATGTCCCCGAAGTTTTGGCGGAATTTGCGACCCATGCGGAGACGGGTGAGGCGATGCCGCAAGATTTGCTTGATAAAGTCTTGGGTGCGGCCACCTATGACATGGGGTTTTCAACGGTGGAATATGTGGCCTCTGCGCTGGTGGACCTCGCGTTTCACGAGGGGGATGCAACCGCAGATCCGATGCAGAAACAGGCGGAAGTGCTTGCAGAGATCGGCATGCCCCACGCAATCGGCATGCGCCACGCGACGCCGCAATTTGCGCATGTTTTTGCAGGGGATGGGTATTCTAGTGGCTACTATAGCTACATGTGGTCCGAAGTGATGGATGCGGATGCGTTTGAAGCATTTGAAGAGGCTGGCGATCCCTTTGATACCGAAACTGCGAAACGCTTGGCGGATACTGTGCTCAGTTCAGGGGGATCAAAGGACGCGGGCGCGCTTTATCTGTCGTTTCGCGGGCGCATGCCGGGCGTTGATGCACTTCTCAAAGGACGCGGCTTAGCAGCGTAGCGCCAGGCCCTGCTTCATCCTGCCAAATAAGATCAAATTCTGACCTATCTGCCAGCGCCTCAACCTTTTAAGTAAGGCGCTGGTAAATCCCGCCCAAAAAACTGACGAAAGTTTTTCGCAGGGCTGTTGACTCATTTCAAAAGCATTCCTAACTATGCACTGTTAGCACTCGACCCCTATGAGTGCTAATGCCCGCGAAGAGCCTTAGGGCTTGGGGACGAAATTGTAACCATTTGAGCTTAAGGAGCTGCAAAGATGGCATTGAAACCACTTCACGATCGCGTGTTGGTTCGTCGTACAGAAGGCGAAGAGAAAACTGCTGGCGGATTGATTATCCCTGATAGCGCAAAAGAAAAGCCTGCTGAGGGCGTTATCGTTGCGTGTGGCGACGGCGCGCGCAAAGACAGCGGTGAGCTGATCGAAATGGCAGTCAAAGACGGCGACCGCGTGTTGTTCGGCAAATGGTCCGGCACAGAAGTGTCCGTCGACGGCGAAGAGCTGTTGATGATGAAGGAAAGCGACGTTCTGGGAATTCTTTCCTAAGACGGCCTTCCTCTTCATACCTACAATTTAAATTAAAGTGGAGCATTCATAATGGCTGCTAAAGAAGTAAAATTCGACACAGACGCACGGACAAAGATGCTGAACGGCGTCAACATTCTTGCGGACGCTGTTAAAGTAACGCTAGGCCCAAAGGGTCGTAACGTTCTTCTCGACAAATCTTTCGGTGCACCGCGCATCACGAAAGACGGTGTTTCTGTGGCAAAAGAGATCGAGCTTGAGGACAAGTTCGAGAACATGGGCGCACAGATGGTCAAAGAAGTTGCGTCGCGCACGAACGACGAAGCGGGCGACGGCACAACAACTGCTACAGTTTTGGCACAAGCGATTGTTCGCGAAGGCTTGAAGTCTGTTGCGGCCGGCATGAACCCAATGGACCTCAAGCGTGGTATCGACCTCGCGACAGCGAAAGTTGTAGACGCGATCAAAACAGCGTCCCGTCCAGTATCTGATTCCGATGAAGTTGCTCAGGTTGGTACAATCTCTGCAAACGGCGAAGCGGAAATTGGTCGTCAGATTGCAGACGCGATGCAGAAAGTCGGCAACGAGGGCGTTATCACTGTTGAAGAGAACAAAGGCCTCGAAACAGAGACAGACGTTGTTGAAGGCATGCAGTTTGACCGTGGCTACCTTTCCCCGTACTTTGTCACAAACCCTGACAAGATGACGGCAGAGCTGGAAGACTGCATGATCTTGCTGCACGAGAAAAAGCTTTCTTCTTTGCAGGCAATGGTTCCGCTTTTGGAATCTGTGATCCAGTCCCAGAAGCCACTTTTGATTATTGCTGAAGACGTTGAAGGCGAAGCGCTTGCAACTCTCGTTGTGAACAAACTGCGCGGCGGTCTGAAAATCGCAGCGGTCAAAGCACCTGGTTTCGGCGATCGCCGTAAAGCAATGCTTCAGGACATCGCGATCCTCACAGGCGGTCAGGTAATCTCCGAAGATCTCGGCATGAAGCTAGAGAACGTGACAATGGACATGCTTGGCACAGCCAAGAAAATCCAGATTACAAAAGACGAGACAACAATCGTTGATGGCAACGGCGAGAAGGCCGAGATCGAAGCACGTGTTGCTCAGATCCGTGGCCAGATCGACGAGACAGCGTCCGACTACGACCGTGAAAAGCTGCAAGAGCGTGTTGCGAAACTCGCAGGTGGCGTCGCGGTTATCCGTGTTGGCGGCATGTCCGAAGTTGAAGTCAAAGAGCGTAAAGACCGAGTTGACGATGCACTGAACGCGACCCGCGCTGCGGTTCAAGAAGGTGTTGTTGTTGGTGGTGGTGTTGCTCTGGTTCAGGCAGGCAAAGTACTTGCCGGTCTTGAAGGCGCAAACAACGACCAAACTGTTGGTATCAACATCGTTCGTAAAGCAATCGAAGCGCCTTTGCGCCAGATTGCTGAGAACGCTGGCGTTGACGGTGCAGTTGTTGCTGGCAAAATCCGTGAGAGCGACGACGTATCCTTCGGCTTTAACGCACAGACAGAAGAGTATGGCGACATGTTCTCCTTCGGCGTTATCGACCCTGCGAAGGTCTGCCGTACAGCTCTTCAGGACGCGGCATCTGTCGGTTCCTTGCTTATCACAACCGAAGCAATGGTTGCTGATAAGCCTGAGAAGGGCGGCGCAGCTGCTGGCGGCATGCCTGACATGGGCGGAATGGGCGGCATGGGCGGTATGATGTAAGCACATTCATCTTATGTTGAATTGCTAGATCAGCCTCCATACTGGAGACTATTCAAGAGGTCGCCTTCGGGCGGCCTCTTTCCGTTTGAGTGCTTTGCCAAACTAATGAACTCAAATTGCTTCACCGCCGTTCACAAGCTTGAAATGTCTTGGAATTATACCATAAATCGCGTCAAGTTTTCGCAAGCGCACAAATGCTTGTTTGCTAAACACAGATATTCGCTTTATCGCAATGGAAACAAACCGAACAACGAGCCGTAAATGTCCAACGATCCCCGTACTCACAATCAACGCGAAGCCCGCGAATGGGTTTCCGTCCTCGCTAAGTACCGCGAACCAAACACATTGCGTAGTAGCTATGAACTTGGTGTGAGCGTGATTCCTTTCGTCGCTCTCTGGGCCGCGGCCTGTTATATGGCATCGTTCAGTTATACCGCTGCCTTTTTCATTGCCCTATTGAACGGTGGTTTTCTGCTGCGCATGTTCTGCATACAGCACGATTGCGGGCACGGTTCTTTCTTTGACAATCGCACTTTGAGCGATTGGGTTGGACGGGTCTTGGGGGTGTTCACATTGACCCCCTATGATGTTTGGCGACGCACGCATTCGATCCATCATAGCCACGCAGGTGATCTTGATCATCGTGGCATTGGCGATGTGATGACGTTGACGGTTGAAGAGTATAATGCGCGCACACCGCTTAAGCGTTTCATGTATCGTCTTTATCGTCATCCAGCCGTTATGTTTGGTCTTGGGCCGAGCTATTTGTTCGTTCTGCAAAACCGTTTACCGCTTGGTCTGATGTCGCAAGGCAGGAAATATTGGATTTCCGCGATGGGCACCAATGCCGCGATGGCGTTTGTGGTGTTTCTGATCGTGTTCTTTGGTGGCTGGCAAGCCCTTGTCTTTGTCACGCTCCCAACTGTTTTATTGGCCGCTTCCGTCGGGGTTTGGCTGTTTTATGTGCAGCATCAATTCGAAGAAACGCATTGGAAGAATACTGAAGACTGGAAATTGCATGAAGCCGCGCTTGAAGGCAGTTCGCACTATGATTTACCCGTTGTTCTACGCTGGTTCACCGCAAACATCGGCATCCACCACGTGCACCACCTTTATAGTCGCATCCCGTTTTATCGGCTTACCGATGTGCTGCGCGATAACGAAGAACTGGTTCATTGCGGTCGAATGACCCTACGACAGAGCTTACGTTGCGCGCGTTTGGATCTTTGGGATGCGTCCAAGAACCGTCTCGTTTCGTTCAAAGAAGCCCATAGTTTACATCCAAGTAGGGTTCTCACATTTTGACCGCTAAGGGGCTCGCGAACACCCCGTGAGGCTTCGGCCAAAGTTTCGCGTCCTGAATTAACACCCAAACCATGGGAGGACGCGACATGACCGCTCCTAATACTATGAAGCCCGCGCAGCTTGCGCGGCTGATCGGAACACCTGATGCCCCTGCGCTTGTTGATATTTGTATCGATCAAGACTTTGCGCAAGATCCCAGACTTATCCCAACTTCGTTTCGCCATCCTTTCACGCAGATCGAAGAATTGCTGCCCAATCTGCAAGGGCGCAAGACGGTTGTGATTTGCCAAAAAGGCAAGAAACTGTCGCAGGGGGCAATGGCGCTGCTACGCACACAGGGCGCGGACGCCGAGGTGTTGGAAGGCAGCATTTTCGGTTGGCGCGATTTTGGTGGGACACTGCTCCAAGCGGATCGCTTGCCTGCACGTGGCGGGCTTTGGGTCACACGACACCGCCCCAAAGTTGATCGGATAGCGTGCCCATGGTTGATCCGACGTTTCATTGATCCTGATGCCCGTTTCTTGTTTGTGGCCCCGTCCGAAGTGCTAGCGGTTGCAGAGAAGTTCAATGCAACCCCTTTTGACGTGGAGGGTGCTGAGCTTAGCCATCGCGAGAACACATGCAGTTTCGATGCGATGCTCGCAGGTTATGGCCTCGATCATCCTGCGTTGCACGCGATGGCGGCGGTCATTCGCGCGGCAGATGGCACAACACAAGCGAGCGCGCCCGAAGCAGTCGGTCTACTTGCCATTTCGCTTGGACTGTCGCGCATGTACCGCGACGATCTTGAGCAATTAGAAGCAGCGATGCCACTCTATGATGCGCTTTATCGGTGGGCACGAGATGCTCAGGGCGAGACCCACGACTGGGCCGTGCACGGAGGCACTGCATGACACCACTATCAGATTTGGTGCGCACATTTGGCAAGATAGGTTGCCTGTCATTCGGAGGTCCAGCCGCGCAAATCGCCTTGATGCACAAAGAATTGGTCGAAAGCCGAAAATGGCTGAGTGAACAGGATTTCTTGTCGGGATTGTCATTCTGCATGTTACTTCCCGGACCAGAAGCGATGCAATTGGCAACCTATTCAGGTTGGCGCTTGAGGGGCACCTTGGGTGGCCTTATCGCAGGACTTTTGTTCGTGTTGCCCGGTGCGCTGGTGATCCTCGCCCTTGGGGCGATTTATGTGGCTTACGGGGACGTTCCCGTCGTGCAAACACTGTTCTTGGGTGTGAAGGCCGCAGTGCTTGCGGTCGTTCTTGAAGCGCTCATCAAAGTTGCGAAACGCGCGTTTAAGTCAAGTCTACATTGGGCATTAGCCATCGCGAGTTTTATCGCCATCTTCGTCTTTGCCTTGCCGTTTCCGGCCGTCATCAGCGTGGCGGCTTTGATCGGGTATCTGACCACGCCAAAAGCGTCGCATATTTCGACACCCCGCGTTCCATTCTCACAAACCGCGATGACGATCCTGATCTGGCTCACAATTTGGTGGGCCCCGATCCTGTTTCTGGGCCTCATCATCGGTCAAGATTTCCTATTTCAACTAGCGATCTTCTTTTCCAAACTCGCGACTGTTACCTTTGGTGGCGCTTATGCTGTTCTGGCCTTTATGGGGCAAGAGGTGGTGCAAAATCTCAATTGGGTCAGTGCAGATGAGATGATCGACGGACTTGGGCTGGCCGAAACCACACCCGGCCCACTGATCTTGGTGACCCAATTTGTGGGGTTTCTGGCAGGCTACAACACGGGTGGCACCAGCTTGGCTGTGCTTGCGGCCTGTGTCACGCTTTGGGCAACGTTCGTTCCGTGTTTCTTGTGGATTTTCGCGGGCGCGCCCTACATCGCATTGATCTCTGCGCAGCCACGTCTGAGCGGTGCGCTATCTGCGATCACGGCGGCTGTCGTAGGAGTGATCGCGAACCTCTCGATCTGGTTCGCTTTGAATGTCATATTCGCAGATGTTGAACGCGCGAACTATGGTTGGGTCCCTGATTTTGTTACCTTGGATTGGCGCACTTTGGTATTGAGCGTTGTAGCCGCAATTTTGCTGTTAAGACTGAATATTGGCTTACTCAAAGTGCTCGCAATTTCTGCGTTACTGGCATTGGGCGTGTCTTTGATATGAAGGTGATTGGGGTATGAAGGTGTTTTGGTTGATTGCGTTGACGATGACGGCTTTTGCGTTCAACTCGATCCTGAACCGGCTGGCGCTTTCGCCGGGTGACACGGGACCCGCAGGCTACGCAGCCATCCGCCTTTTGTCGGGTGCACTGTTGTTGGGATTACTCATATGGATTAGACAAGACTCGCGCCCCAAATTGAACCAACACGCGGTCTGGAGCGCGAGCATGCTCACTCTCTACGCACTTGCGTTTTCCTATGCCTACATCACTTTGCCAACCGGCGCAGGCGCGTTGATATTATTCGGCGGTGTGCAGGTGATTTCCTTCGCGGTGACTTTGATGCGCGGCCAGAAGATTGGGCCGCTTAGTTGGCTTGGGGCCATGTTGGCCTTCGCAGGGCTATGCTATTTGCTCTGGCCTGATCAAAGCACAGTGCTCGATAAAACGGGGGCGAGCTTGATGTTGATCTCTGCGCTTGGTTGGACGTTTTACACACTTGCTGGCGCGCGCAGCACGGATCCGATTGGCGCGACCAGCTTGGCGTTTATCCTCGCAGCACCTGTGAGCATTATGGTTTGGCTGATCTTACCCGACGCGATCAGCTGGCGTGGCGCAGCGCTTGCGATTCTCTCTGGCGCTGCCACATCAGGCATGGGCTACGCGTTATGGTACAAGGTCTTGCCATCGATCAGCATGCCGACCGCGTCAGTTGCGCAACTCACCGTGCCAATCATTGCAGCACTTGGTGGGGCAGTGTTGTCGGGTGAAGCACTGTCCTTGCGTTTTGTGATCGCAACATTGTTCGTGCTGTGCGGTGTGGGTCTGACGATTTATGCACAAGCGCTCAAGACATAAGCGGTGACATGCCAATCGTGACAAACCCCTTTAGTCCACGCGCAAAAGTCCCTAACTAAGACAGATGTTCAAATACGCGCTCGCCTTTGCACTTTGCCCGCTTTCCGCTGCAGCGGACTGCGTTGTGCTGTTACATGGCCTCGCGCGTACGGAATCCTCCTTTGCCTTGATGGAACAAGTTCTGCGCGAACGCGGCTTTGACGCGGTGCGTCCGGGCTATCCGTCAACGAAAGCCACGGTGCAAACCTTAGTCGACATCACCCTACCAGAAGCGGTGGAGGAATGTGGCGAACAGACAGTTCATTTTGTGACCCACTCTATGGGGGGCATTTTGCTGCGCGAATGGTTGCAAGATAATCGGCCGGAAAACTTGGGTCGGGTCGTCATGCTAGCGCCGCCTAACAATGGCACTGAAATTGTTGATGTCTTAGGCGATTTCGATGCGTTTGGTTGGTTCAACGGCCCGGCTGGGATGCAGCTTGGGACAGGGCCTAACAGTCTGCCAAATCGCCTGCCTTCGGCTGATTTTGAACTCGGTATTATCGCTGGAGATCAATCGCTCAACCCTTTTTTCTCGGCGATGCTTGAAGGGCCGGATGATGGTAAAGTTTCAGTCGCCTCAACGAAGCTTGAGGGTATGAAAGCGCATATCACATTACCTGTGACCCATACGTTTATGATGAATAATTTTCGGGTGATGTCGCAAGCCATTTTGTTCCTTGAGAACGGCGCTTTTGACCCTGATCTCGATTGGCGTGATGTGGTGTCCACGGCGATCCAAGAATTGGCAGATCGCGATGAAACCCGTTGAACTGACGCTGGAGCGTGGCGAAGTTCTTTTGGGACCAGAGCTGACACAAGAGCCGCTATCGCTCGCCGGTGGCCTTATCGTTGAACAGGCGAGCAAACGGCGTGTCGATGCGTTCGGGTTTCGCATTCTTCCGGGCATCGTCGATATTCACGGCGATGGGTTCGAGCGGCATTTAGCCCCGCGACGCGGGGCGATGACAGATATGCGTGCGGGATTAGCTTCTGCAGAGGCAGATCTTGCAAGCAACGGGATCTCGACCGCCATTATGGCGCAGTTTTATAGCTGGGAAGGTGGGCTGCGATCGCCCGAATTTGCCAGCAAGTTTCTTGATGCATTGGCGCATACGCGAGGGGAGCAGCTGACCGATATGCGTGCCCAATTGCGCATTGAGACACACATGATTGATGACTACCCAAAGATGCTGGAGATGATAGCAGCGCATGACATCGGTTATGCCGTGTTCAACGATCACATCCCACACAAACGACTGGAAGAGGGGCGCAAGCCACCGCGTTTGACGGGGACCGCGTTGAAAAGCGGGCGTAGCCCCGAGGCGCATTTGGCTTTGATGAAAGCGTTACATGAGCGGCGTGCCGAAGTTCCTGCCGCGTTGTCAGAGTTTGCCAAGAGATTGCATTCCCAAGGATGTTTACTTGGGAGCCACGATGATCGCAGCGCTGAAGGCCGTGTGGATTTCCAAGCAATGGGCGCTCATATTTCCGAGTTTCCAGAAACGCGCGAAGCAGCACAAGCGGCGCATGACACGGGTGGGCAGATCATTCTGGGCGCACCCAATGTGATGCGTGGGGGTAGCCATGCGGGCAATGTGTCCGCGCTGGATTTGATCCGTGATGGGCTCTGTGATGCTTTGGCGTCCGACTATCATTATCCGGCTATGCGCCAATCTGTCGGCAAGCTGGTAGAGCAGGGTGCGTGTGACTTTCCAACCGCGTGGGGCTTTTTGTCAGCAGGACCAGCGCGGGTTTTGGGGCTTGCAGATCGCGGCAGCATTTCGACAGGTTTGCGCGCGGATATTGTCGTGGAAGAGATCGCAACAGGGCGTATTGCAGCGACGATGTCAGGGGGTCACTTCACATATTTGCAAGGCGATTTTGCAGCACGCCTTCTCGCGGATTAACGCGGCGCAGCGGCGCGGCGTAGGCGATCATTGATCGCAGCACCAAGGCCAGTTTCAGGGATCGTCGCAACCGCAATGCGTGTGCCTTCCATCGCATCAAGCAGATGCAAATGGCCAAACAGATTGGCGGCGGCTTCGATCAGATTACCGCTTTCAGACAGGTTCAAGTCACAGGCCATCTTGCCAAAGCCCAAAGTTTTCTCACCACTCTGCCAATCTTCCACATTTAACCGTACACTCGCGTTAGGTGCGTAGTGCGAGGCGAGCTGGCCAGGCGCAGAAATTTCCCCGCTCACAGGGGTAGCAAGTTCAAAGCAAAGGCGTTCCTCAATCGTCTCGCGTGAAGCACCTCCTGCGCGCAAAAGCGTGGGATGATCCGTCAGACCAACAATTGTCGACTCCACCCCAACCGCACAGGCACCTCCATCTAAGACAGCGGCAATCTTGCCATCTAGACCAGCAAACACGTGCTCTGGCGTTGTGGGACTAATGCGCCCAGATGGATTGGCCGAAGGCGCTGCGATCGGACCGCCAAACGCATTCAGCAGGTCTTGTGCAAGATGTCCCGCAGGCACGCGAAGGGCGACGCTCTCCAAGCCCGCAGTCACCAAGTCACTCAAGCCTGCATGTTTGCGCAGGGGCAAAACAAGTGACACAGGGCCGGGCCAAAATGCATCCGCAAGGCGCTGTGCTGTGTCGGACCAAACCCCAAAGGTTCGCGCAGCATCCGCATCCGCTACATGAACGATCAATGGATTGAAACTGGGCCGACCCTTGGCTGCGTAGATCTTGGCAACGGCTTCACCATCGCGCGCATCTGCACCAAGACCGTACACAGTCTCAGTCGGGAAGGCGACGAGCTTGCCGTCCGACAGTAACCCCGCCGCGCGCGCGATATCGCTGAAAGTGGAGCTTAGCCGTTCAGTCACAAAGGAGGATCCTTGCTTTGACGTTGCGTTTCGATTGCGAGGCCCGTGCGTGGATTTGTAGGTATACGCAGGCTCGCGCTGGAATACGTATCATTATCGCGCTTGTAAATTACATTGAAGAGAGACAACAGCCATGTCCTATCGCGCCCCGCTTTCCGAGTATCAGTTCCTCTTTGATCACGTTGTGAATTACAGCGAGATCGCAGCGCAAGACCGCTTTGAGGATGCGACAAGCGACGTTGTAGCCGCAGTTTTGAACGAAGCCGGACATCTAAGCGCAGACAAGATTGCGCCGTTGAACCGCAATGGCGATCTAACGCCTGCGTATTTGGAAAACGGCGTTGTGCGCACCTCGCCGGGATTCGCGGAAGGGTTTAAGGCGATTGCTGAGGGTGGTTGGATTGGCATGTCCGCGCAGCCTGAATTTGGTGGCATGGGTCTGCCAATGACCGTGACAACGGCTGTGAACGAAATGATGGCGGGGGCCTGTTTGTCGCTGCAACTCGCGCCGCTGATGTCGCAAGGCCAGATCGAAGCGTTGGAGCATCACGCCTCTGATGAATTGAAAGCGCTCTATCTACCGAAACTGATCTCGGGTGAGTGGACAGGCACAATGAACCTCACGGAGCCGCAAGCGGGTAGCGATGTGGGCGCGCTAAGCTCAAAGGCTGAGCCCAATGGCGACGGCAGTTTCAGCGTGACAGGTCAGAAGATCTACATTAGCTGGGGCGATCATGATGTGGCCGAGAACGTCTGCCATCTGGTCCTCGCGCGTTTGCCTGATGGCGTGGCGGGAACGAAGGGTATCAGCTTGTTTTTGGTGCCGAAGTACCTACCCGATGATGCGGGCAATCCCGGTGTTGCGAATACGCTTAAAGTTGTCAGCTTGGAGCATAAAATGGGCCTGCACGGCAGCCCGACCGCTGTAATGCAATTTGATGGTGCGAAAGGTTGGCTTGTTGGACCCGAAGCGGGCGGTATGCGAGCGATGTTCACGATGATGAACAATGCGCGTTTGGGTGTTGGCGGTCAGGGCATTGGTGCAGCTGAGGGCGCTTTGCAAAAGGCGATGATTTACGCGTGCGAGCGAAAACAAGGGCGCAGCCCGATTGAAAATGGCACAGGCACAATTATGGACCACGCGGACGTGCGTCGCATGTTGGCTGTGATGAAGGCTGATGTTTTCGCAGCGCGCGCGATTGCGCTGATGTGTGCGGCTGCGATTGATATGCAAAGTGCGACTGGCTCCTCCGGCTGGGGCGCGAAGGCTGCGTTCCTCACGCCGATTGCCAAAGCCTTCGGGACAGAAACAGGTATGCGAGTGTCTGAAATGGGTGTGCAAGTGCATGGCGGCATGGGCTTCATCGAAGAAACGGGCGCTGCGCAATTCTACCGCGATGTGCGCGTCACGGCGATTTACGAGGGTACAAACGGCATCCAAGCGATGGATTTAGTCGCTCGCAAATTGATGGATGGTGGGGATGCGGCCTTCGCTTTGCTGGACGAGGTCGAACAGTTCACCGAGGCTGCGCGCGAGGCTTGCCCAGCCTTGGCGGAACCGCTTTGGGAAGCCACCGAAAGCCTACGCGAAACCACGGAGTGGATGCTGGCGCAAGATGCGCTGAACACGCGCTTTGCGGGGGCCGTGCCTTACTTGAAAGCTTTCGCACGGGTCCTTGGGGGTTATGTGCATTTGAAAGCAGCAATTACCGAGCAGCGCAAAGGTTCGCGCACCAAACTTGCGACAGTGTATATGGCGCGATTGCTGCCAGAGCACGTTAGTTTGCTGAGTGAAGCGCGCGTTGGTGATAGTGATCTCTATGCGCTCAGCGCTGATGAATTGGCCTCGGTATGAGTGAACAAACGGTAAGTATGCGCTACCCGTGGGACATTCCGCCAAGCGGTTCTGAGGCGATAGAAGTCGCCCAAGGTGTGCTGTGGATGCGTTTACCTTTGCCGATGAAGCTGGATCACGTCAACGTTTATGCGCTGGACGAGGGCGACAGTTGGACGATTGTTGATACGGGTTTTGACAGCCGCAAATCGCGTGGGATCTGGCAAGATCTGCTCGCAGGTCCGCTTGGCGGGAAACCTGTGTCGCGGGTGATCGTGACGCATCACCATCCTGATCATATCGGTCTTGCGGGATGGTTCCAGTCTGAACATGGCGCGGAGCTTTGGACGACGCGTACGGCTTGGTTGATGGGGCGAATGCTCCAACTTGATACGCAAGAGGCGGCAACACCCGAAACACTTGCCTTTTGGCGCAGTGCGGGCATGGACGCGGCTATTATCGAAGAGCGTGCACAGGAGCGGCCCTTCAATTTTTCGGATGTGGTCGCGCCGCTTCCGCTTGGATATCGACGTCTCAAGCAAGGTGATATGATTCGCGCGGGCGGGCGCAATTGGGACGTTCACATGGGTAACGGTCATGCGCCTGAGCACGCAACGCTGTGGTCGCGCGATGACAATTTGGTGATTGCGGGGGACCAAATCCTGTCCTCCATTAGCTCAAATATCGGGGTTTACGCAACAGAACCGGACGCGGATCCTGTTGGCGATTGGCTGGAGGCGTGTGAGCGTTTGAACACACTCGCACGTGCGGATCACCTTGTTTTAGGTGGGCACAAGCTGCCATTTACGGGTCTTCCGACTCGGATGCGCCAATTGATTGACAACCATCACAGCGCTTTGGACCGCCTTGAAGCCCATTTGGAAACGCCATGCACCGCTGGCGATTGTTTTGGGGTTCTGTTCAAGCGCAAGATCGGTCCTGCGGAATATGGCCTGGCACTAGTTGAATCCATCGCACATGTGCAGCACCTTTGGCTGGAAGGTCGCGCCGCGCGGGAAAAACGCGAAGATGGCGCATGGGTTTACAGTCACAAAAGCTAAGCGCGCGACGATGTGAGGAACAGGAATGAACGATCAGATCAAGACTTCAGCCGAAGCTGCGGAAGCGGCCGCTTTGCCACGCCGCTTTGAAAAGCACACTGGCGACGGCAAATCGCGCGATGAGCGCTCGGAGGGTTTGAGTGATAAGCCTGTCAAGGCGAAAAGCCCTGCGGAATGGGCTTACGAGCGTCTGATCCTCTATATACAGAACTTTGAAGAGCAACTTGATAACGAACATGAAGTCGCCATGGGCTTTACAGGCGGCGACGCGGGTGTCTTGAAGATCGAAGGCATGGGTTTTTTCGATCCTGATATTGTGACTTTCTACGGCTCTGATCCGGCGGTTGGCAAAACTCAGCTTGTTCAGCATGTTAGTCAGCTGAACGTCATGCTGCGCGCATTACCAAAAGAAGTCGAAACAGAAGAGCCCAACCGCATTGGATTTAAGCTCGCCACAGATAGTGCGTAATTTTACACAGAATTTAGGGGTGCGCGCCTTGGTCCTAGGTGACACTCGCGGCGGAATCGGCTAACCAGCGCTACATCGATTTTCAGGAGACTTAAGATGTCTGATCACAAACACGGTAGCATGGACACATCTGTGCAAGAGAAAACCTTCGACGGCTTTTTGAAATACGTCACATGGGGCGCAGTTGTCTCCATTTGTATCCTCATTTTTGCAGCCCTCGTAAACGGCTGATTTAAGGAAATCGCGCCCGTTGAAAGAGGCGCGCTTTGATCCGCTGGGGGGTGGTTAAAATGCGCAAGTTTATTCTATGTTTGCTCTTGCCGGTAGCCTTGATGGGCTGTGCTGCGAAATCTGAGTGGGCCTCCGACGTGATCGTGACGCGCATGGTTTACCGTGAACCGGGTCCCTCAACACTGACGTTGATGACGATGATTTCCAACCGCTCTGGTGGTGGTGCGCATACATCCTTGATGATTAATGCCTCACAGCGTGTTATTTGGGATCCTGCGGGTACCTTCAAGCATCCCCGCATTCCAGAGCGTAATGATGTGATTTACGGCGTGAACCCCGAAGTGTTCAGCATCTACAAAAGTGCCCATGCACGTGAAACCTACCATGTCGTGATGCAGGAAATCACTGTGTCGCCAGAGGTTGCTGAGCAAGCCTTTGCGATCGCGCGTGGCATGGGTGCCCAAAGTCAGGCGCAATGTACGGCGTCCACGTCACGGTTGCTGTCACAGCTTCCGGGCTTTAGCAGCATCGGCAGCTATCTGTTCCCGAAAAAGCTGATGGAAAACTTTGCAAAAGTGCCCGGTGTGCGTACAAGCAAGCTGTTTGAAGAAGACGCAGGCGACAAAGCCACCGCGTTTGGTGCAGCGAAAGCGGTTCAGCCAGAGACGTTCTAAGGCTCTCGTCCTCTTTGAGAGTGGGCCGAAAGCTGGAATTGAGATTGCTCGCTTACAATTTGCCGAGCAAAGATGGGGTCGGCCACGCATCAGCGGGTAGCCCCATTTTTGTTTGTAAGTCTTGTACCGCCGAACGTGTCTTAGCCCCCAAGATGCCATCGACTTTGCCCACATCATATCCACGCGCTGCCAGCTTTTTCTGAAGGCTTTTCATTTGCACGCCACTTAAGCCCGTATCGGGCGTCCCCGCATTATAAACCCGCGCGCCCTCCAAGCGGTTCGCGAAATATGCTGCAGTCAGAACGTAAGTGAAGCTTTGGTTCCACTCAAAATAGACGCGGAAATTTGGATAGGCGAGAAAAGCGGGACCTTTGCGCCCTTGTGGCAGAATAATCGAGCTGGGTAGGCCGTCAACCAATTGCCCGCCGCGTGCTTGCACGCCCATGTTTTGCCAATCATGTGCGCTCGCAGAATGATTCAGACCCGTCTTTGACCAATCGAAATTTTTGGGCATGGTTACCTCTTGTAACCAAGGCTCTCCCTTACGCCAGCCCAAAGCGCTGAGCATTTTGCCACCCGAAAGCAGCGCATCCGGCGCGGATGTCTTAAGTGAGACGTGCCCGTCGCCATCGCCGTCGATGCCATTTTCCAAGATATCAGCAGGCAGCATTTGCACCATGCCGATTTCGCCCGCCCATGCCCCCGTGGTGCGCGTGGGATCAAAATTACCTTTCCCAAACAGCTCAAGCGCGGCGAAAATCTGAGGGAGGAATAGCTCAGGGCGACGGCAATCATGCGCCAAAGTCATCAAGGCGTTTGCCGTATTGAAATCACCCTGAAACGTGCCGTAGTCCGTTTCGAATGCCCAAAACGCCAGAAGAACACCGCGCGATACGCCGTATTTATTCTCGATCTTCGCAAAGATGGATGCGTATTTTTGCCCCATCGCGCGGCCCTTGTTTATGCGGTTTTGGCTGATTAAGCGACGTGAAAAATCAACGAAGGGAAGCTGAAACACGCCCTGCGCACGGTCCGCTTTCAGAACCGCTGCATCTTTGCGCGCATTGGCGAAGAAACGGTCGACCGTCTCTGGCTCATGACCTCGCTGCACCGCTTCATTTTTCAGGCCATCGACGAAGCTGCTGAAGGAGCCGCCACAGGATTGGGCAAGCGCAGGCGACGCGCCAAATGCCGTAATAACGGCGAGGGCGGACAGACGAGAGAGCATAGCATTAAATCCTTTAAATGGGTTTTATGCAGCTTAGAAATTGAACAGCCAGAGCGCAAACACCAAAGCGGTAAAAACCCCCCATGTGACCCAGAGCGCACGGCAGGCTGCCTCAATGTCCTGCGCACCGAGAGAGCGACGTCCTTGCGGGTTCACAAATGGAAAGTCACGTAGCGCACCATCATAGCTTCGCGGGCCTGACAAAGCGATGCCAAGCGCGCGCGACATTGTCGCTTCGGGCCAGCCTGCATTAGGTGAGCGATGTTTGTGGGCCTCAGTTCTGATCGTGGGCGTTTGTGATAACAGTCCATAGGGCAGAGCGATCAAGAGAGCAGTGAGACGCGCAGGGATCAGGTTTATTAGATCGTCAAAGCGCGCTGCGGCCCAGCCGAAGTCCTCATGTTTGGGCGTGCGATACCCGATCATGCTGTCGGCCGTGTTGGTGATTTTATAGAGCAACAGCAATGGTAGGCCGCCGATCAAAAACCAAAAGGCTGGTGCGATGATGCCGTCCGAGAGGTTCTCCGCTGCGCTTTCAATAGCGCTGCGCGCAATGGCGGGATCGTCCATTTCAGCAGTGTCGCGCCCGACAATCATCGCGACTGCGTCGCGCCCTTTTTGGGTCGAGTGTCGTAGACCTGTTGCGACCGCAGCGACGTGTTCGACAAGTGATTTTTGAGCGATTAGGATAGCCGCCGTAATCAGCTCAACAATCCAGCCGAGCTGCGCTAAAGCGGCGCCAAGTAGCAGTGAGCCGACACCCAAGGCGAACATTGTGAGCGCGCCTTTGACTTTGCGATTTGTACCCGTGTTGAAGCGTTCATCCGCCCAGCCAATCAGGTTCCCCATCAGAACTGCAGGATGTGGGATGCGTGACCAAAGCCAGCGTGGTTCGCCAAGAAGCGCGTCCAAAAGCAACGCGCAGATGAGGATCGCAGCAGTTGTCATGTCTGTGCCGAAAGCGCCGTGCTGAGCCGCGCCCATTGATCAGGCGCTGGCAGACCCAATCGGAGCCAGCGTTTGGAATAGGGGAAAATCCGGCTCCAGATATGGGCTTGGGCAAGCTTATCTTGCCATGCCGCCGCATCGCTAACGTCATAGAGACGAAACAAGGACGTGCCGCCAACCAAAGTTGCTCTGTGATTTGCCATCAACTGATCAAGCCGCGCGGCATCTGCGCCAAGGCGCGCACGCGTTTGATTAGCCCAGTGCAGATCGCTCAAAGCTGTTGCACCAGTGCGAAGCGCGGGTCCGCTTAAGGACCAAGGTCCGATGAAATTTTTGAGCTGAGCAATTAGGTCAGGATCGCCAATGGCAAATCCTAAACGCAGTCCTGCGAGGCCCCAGAATTTGCCAAAGCTCTTGAGGATGATGACGCCTTCGCGCTCTGCTAAATGCATCAGGCTGGCATTGGGAGCGATATCGCAAAAGCTTTCATCGATAATGGTGAGCGGGGCTGTAACGTCGCTACTCTGCCAAAGGCGACCATCGGGGTTGTTGGGATGAACAAGGACCTGCGCCGTGAAAGTGTCGTCTTCGGCCAGTGCCCAGCCGTGCTGCGAAAAGGCGGCGGCATGTTCATTGTAGGTTGGCGTTGGGATACCAACACGCGAGGGCGGGGCGAGCGCTGGAATACGGGCAATCAAGGACGAAGCACCCGGCGCGGGCAGCATTGCGGCACCTGCAGGGACGTTCCAAAATTGCCGCGCCGCCGTGTTCAGGGCGTCAAATGCTGTAACATCTGGAAGGGCGGTCCAATCATCTGAGGTGAACTCGCCGATTGGATAGGGGGCAGGATTGATACCTGTCGAGAGGTCAATCCACTGCGCGCGCGTTCCGCCGTGCTGGGCGATGGCCTTATCAAGGCCGCCACCGTGATCGCGTTCCTGTGAGCTCATTCCGCGTCGGGCAATGGGGGATGGCGGGTGATGAAGTGGCCTTTGATGGCTTGGGGCCATTCGCGAAACGGAACTTGACCCGTCGCCGCTGCCGCGTGCTTCTTTGCGTATTCCACGATGCCTTCGGCAGCCTCAGTTGAGGCGTCGAATTTGCCAAGAGTGTAGGCGAGTTTGCCAGGCGCTTGGATGGCGATGTTGCAGCTGTGCGAACAGCCCATCAGGCAAGACACACGGCGGGTTTTAACATCTGTGCCTTCAGCAGCCGTCTCAACCGCGATCGCGAGGCGCTCGCCATCTGTCTGCGCATCCGTTTCAGCATTCCAGTCGTCGCGCTTGCAAGTGTCGCAAACTGTGATCCACGTGGTCATTTGGTGGTGTCCCTTTGACAATCCCTGTTGGGTGACGCTTCAAGCGGAAACACGCTCAAACCGCAAGTATTTGTCGCCAAGTTATCGAAAAATTAGCTAGACCGTACGATCGTTAACGCAATGTTAATGCTTGAGAGCGATACCGAATTAAACCGAAAACAAAAATAAGCGGCAAACAACATGGACGTATTGATCGTTGAAAGTCAGCCGGACCTGGGAAGCTTGTGGAAAGCTTGCCTTGAACGTCGTGATATGAAGGTAACCCTTGCAACAAGCCAATCACAGGCTTTCGCAGCGCTAAGTGCGCATTCGTTTGAGATGATCATCCTCGATCTGATTTTGGCGGACGGCCAAGCCTTGGCAATCGCGGATTACGCAAGTTACCGCAGGCCTGACGCGCGGATTATATTCGTGACCAACACCTCGTTTTTCTCGGATGGGTCGATTTTTCAGCTTAGTTCTAATGCTTGTGCGTTCGTACAAAGTGCAACGCCGCCAGAGGATCTGGCGACGATGGTGCAGCATTACGCGACCGGGAATTAATCGCGGTCGCTAACTGCGCCCGTGTGGATCCATGAAGTTGAGCACAGGATTTGTCGGGATAATCCTGTTCGGGTTTATCGTCTCGTGAGAGTAGTGATAGTGCCGCACGATGTGCTCGAAATTCACCGTCTCGGCGATGCCTGGCACCTGATATAACTCGCGCGTGTAGGCCCAGATGTTCGGGTAATCTACAATGCGTTTTCGATTACATTTAAAGTGCAAATGATAGACCGGATCGAACCGCACAAGGGTTGTGAACAAGCGCCAATCGGCCTCTGTCAGCGTGTCGCCCATCAGGTAGCGGTTCTTACTTAGGCGCTGCTCGACCCACTCAAGGCTATCAAACAGTGGGCCAACCGCCGCATCATAAGCCACTTGTGTCGTGGCGAAGCCGGATTTGTAAACGCCGTTGTTGATGGTGTCATAGATGCGTGCGTTGACCTCTTCGATTCTCTCGCGCATCTCAACGGGCCAGTAATCATCAGTGTTGCCCGTTAATGCATCAAAGGCTGAATTGAACATGCGAATAATCTCGGAAGATTCGTTCGAGACAATCGTGTCGCGCTGTTTATCCCAAAGGATTGGAACTGTAACACGGCCAGAGATTGTGGAATCCGCCTTGATGTAGATATCGCGCGCGAAGGGCAGGCCATAAAGTGTGTCACCCGTCGCGCCATGTTCATCGGTCTCAAACTTCCAGCCATCGGATAGCATATCAGGATGCACAACAGAGACAGTGATATGATCGTTCAGTCCCTTGAGCGCGCGAAAGATCAGTGCGCGATGCGCCCAAGGGCAAGCATGGCTGACGTAAAGATGATAGCGGCCAAGTTCTGCGGGAAAACCGCCCTCACCAGTGGGACCAGCGCTGCTGTCAGCGGTGATCCAATTGCGAAACTTTGCGGTTGACCGCACGAATGCACCACCGGATGCTTTTGTGTCGTACCATTGATCGCGCCATACTCCGTCCACCAGCAAGCCCATATTTTTTATCCTTCGCGATTTCGTTATAACGACATTAGACCACATGGGCCTGTGCACATAGGCCGGATGGCGCGCAGGGATCGTGCAGCATTGCACAGAAGAAGGGGGTGAGATGACACTGTCACAAACCAAGCGTCTGGTTTTGCGTCATTTATTGCGACAGGATTTGACGCCGTTTCGCGCCTATCGCGGAAGATGAAGGCGAGGCAGAACTGGGCATCACATTAGCCGCCGATGCGCAGGGGCAAAGCATCGGGTTTGAAGCGATTGAAATGGTCTGCGCATGGCTGTTCGCGCGAACTAATATCGCGCGGATCTTGGTGATTACCAATGCAGATAACAAACGCGCGCTTGCTTTGCTTGAACGGACGCCTTTCCAGCACACACATGACACCAACGATGTGATCGATGGCACGCCACGCCGGAGCGGTGGTTCGAGCGACGTCGCAGCTAAGCCGTAGAGTGGCGCGAATCCGTTTGAAAGGCTCGGCGCGCACGCCTATAAGTGCGTTCAACAACGCCCAATGGGCCGAACAGGTGTGACGTTATCGTTGACCCAAATAGGGGATGAGACCGTCAGTGGTTGATGTGAGCTGTGGCTCGCGAGTACTTCTCCTGCGGCGCTGCATCGATGAAGGAGACGGCTCAGATGAAAATCACTTTGATATGTTTGACAGCAGTGCTTTGGGCAAATGCAGCCGTTGCGCATGTCGGTCATTTGGCTGACGTAGCAGGCCATGGTCATTGGATTGGTGCAGCTGCTTTGGGTGCAGCAATCGCGCTGGGTGCATGGGCCGCGTCCAAAGGCAAAAAGGATGAGGCCAGAGACGAAGACGACGTCGAGCCTGACGAAGAATTGCAGGAGGCATAAGGTGATGAGCAAGATCGGTGTGATGATTTGTGGCCATGGCTCACGCAGCCAATCCGCAGTAGATGAATTTTCGACGCTAGCAGAAAAACTGCCACCGTTTTTGCCAAGCAATTGGCAGATGGAATACGGTTATCTTGAGTTCGCCAACCCTGTGATCCGCGATGGTCTTGATAAGCTGCGCGATGCGGGATGCGACAAAATTTTGGCTGTTCCGGGCATGTTGTTTGCGGCGATGCATTCCAAGAACGACATCCCGACTGTGCTTAATACATATGCGGTCAAGCACGGTATTGAGGTGTCGTATGGCCGCGAACTTGGCGTTGATCCTAAAATGGTGGCCGCAGCTGGAGCGCGCATCAAAGATGCCGTCGAAGGTGCCAACGCAGAGCACGGTGAAGTTGCTTTGGAAGATACGTGCCTTGTGGTGATCGGGCGTGGTGCGTCGGACCCTGATGCGAATGGCAACGTCGCCAAAATCGCGCGTTTGCTGCAAGAGGGCATGGGCTTTGGCTGGCTTGAAGTCGGCTATTCTGGCGTGACCTTCCCGCTGGTAGAGCCATGCCTGCAACACGCAAGCAAGCTTGGCTATAAACGCATCATCGTTTTCCCATATTTCCTTTTCAGCGGTATCTTGATTGACCGGATTTACGGCTTCACAGATCAAGTCGCGGCAGAGCATCCCGAGATTACATTCGTCAAGGCAGCTTATCTGGGTGATCATCCGAAAGTGCTAGAAACCTTCGCTGAGCGTGTGCAGGAACAAATTGGTGCGGTGCCGCCACCCAACTGCGGAATATGTGCATTCCGCGAGCAGGTCTTGGCGCTTGATAATGGCGATCACCATCACATCAAACCAGAGGATCGCCAGCATCCAGCGTTTGCCTCTGTGCCACCACCCACGTGTGTGATGTGCAAGTACCGCGTGCAGGTTTTGGGCTTTGAGGCCGAAGTTGGCGCTGTTCAAGAAAGCCATCACCATCATGTGGAAGGGCAAGGTGCTTCTGCGCCGGGATCTAACGTGGCGGATTGCGCGTTGTGTGACACCTTCTGCACCGGCATGTGCCGTTTGAAGATGCAGGATGATCATCATCACCATCATCACCATCATGATGACGGGGGGCATAACCACGATCATGACCACCATCACCACGCAGAATATCCTCACGCCAAGCACCCGCACGGGCCTGAAAGTGCTCGGACAAAATCGTGAGACCCTACGAGCGCGTCCCAGCTGAAATATACAAACAAAGCTTTGCGACTGTCCGGGCGGAGGCGAATTTAGATCGCTTTGATACGGGCATGCAGGCACTCGCGATCAGGCTTATTCATGCCTGCGGGATGGTAGAAATCGCAGATCGTATTGCCTATTCGCAAGGGGCGTATCTTGCGGGACATCGTGCTTTGAAAGCAGGCGCGCCCGTGTTGTGCGATTGCGAAATGGTTGGGGCCGGGATTATTCGCCGCTATTTGCCATGCGACAACGAGGTGGTTGTCACGCTCAATGACCCACGCACACCTGAGCATGCGCAAGCGATTGGTAACACGCGCTCTGCTGCCGCGGTTGAACTGTGGGAGCCTCATTTGGAGGGTGCGGTCGTGGCTGTCGGGAATGCGCCCACAGCGCTGTTTCATTTGCTTGAGATGATTGATGCTGGTGCGCCAAAACCTGCGGTAATCTTGGGCTTTCCTGTTGGATTTGTCGGTGCAGCTGAGAGTAAGGCAGAATTAGCTGCGCATCCTCGGGGTTGTGATTTTATCGCTTTGCGCGGACGTCGTGGGGGATCCGCGATTGCTTCTGCGGCGGTGAATGCACTGGCGGCTGGATTGCCTGAAGAGCGATGAGCGATTTTTCTTCGAAAGATCATGCCTCCCGCGCGGATATTTGTGGAAAAGGGAAGAGTTATGTCTGAGCCTTGGTTGCATATTGTTGGAATCGGTGAAGATGGGATGGATGGGCTTGTGCCCGCTACGCGTGCTGTTGTTGAAGCGGCTGAGATCATCATCGGCGGGGACCGTCATCACCGATTGAGTGAGAGTGTTCAGGTTGAACGCGTGGCTTGGCCATCGCCCTTTGATGCGCTGATCGGCGTACTCGAGGACTATCGTGGCAAGCGCGTGGTGGTTTTGGCAACGGGCGATCCCTTGTGGTTTTCTGTGGGTGCACGGATTGGGCGCGCGATCGATCCAAGCGAGATTGTCTATCATCCACAATTGAGTGCCTTTCAATTGGCAGGTGCACGCATGGGCTGGTCGATGCCAGATGTGGAAACGTTGACCGTGCATGGGCGTCCGGTGGAGCAGATGATCGCCTATATTCAGCCCGATATCCGCTTGCTAATTTTGACAACAGGGGCAGAGACGCCTGCTCAGATTGCGACGTTTCTGGATGAGCGCGGCTTTGGGCAGAGCAAATTGACCGTGCTCGCGGCAATGGGCGGCGAAGACGAGCAGCGTTTCGATGGCATTGCGTCTGATTGGTCTCACGTTGTACCTGCGTTCAACACTATGGCGGTTGAATGTATCGCTGCACCTGATGCCGCGCTTTTGCCGCGTGTGCCGGGTCTCGCGGATGAGTTGTTTCAAAGTGACGGCACGATGACCAAGCAAGAGGTCCGCGCGGTGACTTTGGCCAAGCTTATGCCAATGCGCGGCGCGCTGCTGTGGGATATTGGGACGGGCTGTGGCTCGGTCGCTGTGGAGTGGATGCGCGCCGCGCGCTATGCCCGCGCGATTGGGATTGAACCGCGTGCGGATCGGCGTGCGATGGCGGCTGCGAATGCGTTGGCGCTGGGGGCACCGAAGTTAGAGCTGGTTGACGGCAAGGTGCCTGAGGCGTTGAGCGGTTTGGTGGCACCAGATGCTGTCTTTATCGGAGGTGGTCTATCCGAAACAGTATTTGATGCAGCTTGGGCAGCGTTGCGCCCTTTAGGGCGTTTGGTGGCGAATGCGGTGACTTTGGAGAGTGAAGCCGTGTTAATCGACTTGCATAAAAAACATGGTGGGCAGTTGGTGAAACTCCAGATCAATCGCGCAGAGCCTGTTGGACCGTTGACGGGTTGGCGCCCGTTGATGCCAGTGACGCAGTGGAGTTTGATCAAGCGATGAGCGCTAAACTGTACGGAGTCGGCCTTGGGCCTGGGGATCCTGAGTTGATGACTTTGCGCGCGCATCGGCTCATTTCGAACGCGAAGGTTGTGGCCTATCCGACGCTTGCCGGCGCTGCGAGTTTCGCACGCTCCATTGCAGCAGATGTGATCCCACGCGGTGCGTTTGAAATCGTGATGGACGTGCCTATGAGCGTGGAGCGCGCACCAGCGCAAGCGGCCTACGACAAGGGTGCTGCCGAGATTGCAAGTGCGCTTGAAGCTGGGGATGACGTGATCTGCCTGTGTGAGGGAGATCCGTTTTTCTATGGCTCTTTCATGTATCTGTTCGCGCGTTTGTCGGACAAATATGATGTTGAAGTCGTGCCCGGTGTGACCTCGATCACCACATGTGCCGCACGTGCTGGCATGCCGCTAGCAGCGCGAAACGAGCGTTTGACAGTATTGCCCGGGCCGCTGCCAGAAGCCGAATTGCGCGCACGCATTGAAGGTGCGGAAAGCGTGGCGATTATGAAGGTTGGGCGGCACCTGGCCAAAATTAAAGGCGTGATTGACTCACTCAATCTTACCGAGCGTGCGATTTATGTGGAACGCGCGAGCTTGCCTGAAGAAGTGGTTCTGCCGCTCGAGCATGCGCCTGCAAAAGCGCCGTATTTTTCAATGATCTTACTGACCAAAGGGGCCGATCCATGGCTGTGAAACCGGTTGTTATGGCGCTCTCGCGCTCTGGTGAAGAGACGGCGCACCGTGTGGCGCGCGCGATAGATGCGCAGGTCCATGGGCGTGAAGGACGGGTTAATGCAGCGGATGCGTTTTTCGCGAATGCGCTTGATCACACGCAGAGTTTGTTCGCAGCGGGTGTGCCAATTATTGGCGTTTGCGCGAGCGGCATTTTGATCCGTGGCGTTGCGCCACTGCTTGCTGATAAACACAATGAACCGCCAGTGATTTCTGTAAGCGATGATGGCGCGGTGATCTTACCTTTGCTTGGCGGGCATCGTGGTGCGAACCGGATGGCGCGCGAGATTTCACAGGCTTTGGGTGGTGTTGCAGCGGTGACGACAGCTGGCGACGTTGCTATGGGTGTCGCACTCGATGAGCCGTCCGTTGGATACGCGCTGGCCAATCCTGAGGATGCAAAAGGGGTGATGGCGAAGATGCTGGGCGGCTCTGGCGTGTGTATTCAAGGCGAGAACATTTTTGATCTGGATAGTGTCGAGGGCGGCGTTGATTTGATTGTCAGTGATGCGCCTGTTGCAGGATCTAAGGGTGCTCTGGTGTATCACCCGCAGCGCTTTGTGCTGGGACTTGGTTGCGCGCGCAATGCGGATCCTGGGGAGATGTGGGATCAGGTTGAGGCAGTTTTGGACGAAGCGGGAGTTGCTGCTGGAGCTGTGGCGGCTGTGGCGTCGATTGATCTTAAGGGTGACGAGCCAGCGATGATCGAAGTCGCTAAACGCCTCGGCAAGCCTTTGCGGCTTTTCTCAGCAGAGGAGCTGGAAGCGGAATCATCGCGTTTAGAAAATCCCTCTGAAGTGGTATTCGCAGAAGTTGGTTGTCACGGCGTGAGCGAAGGCGCAGCTTTGGCGATGGTCGGGGCGGACGGGTTCTTGCGTGTATCAAAACGTAAGACCGCGAATGTGACGGTCGCTTTGGGCGAAGCGCCTGCGCCGCTACTTGAACTGCAAGGTCGCGCGCGCGGGCGTTTGTCGATTGTGGGCATTGGTCCAGGGCAAGCGACTTGGCGTACGCCGGAAGTATCGCGTCTGGTGGCGGAGGCGGAAGAGCTGGTGGGCTACGGTCTCTATATCGACTTGCTTGGGCCTTTGGCGATTGGCAAAGAACGCTCTGATTTTCCACTTGGTGGCGAAGAGGCGCGGTGTCGCTATGCGTTAGAGCAAGCGGCGCTGGGCAAGAACGTCGCGCTCGTTTGTTCTGGTGATGCAGGGATTTATGCGATGGGCGCGTTGGTTTTCGAACTCATGGATCGTGGTGAGGACGAAATGGGTGTCAGCGATGCAGCGCACCGCGTTGAGGTTGTTTGCTCACCCGGCGTGTCAGCGTTGCAAGGCGCTGCAGCACGCGCGGGAGCGCCTTTGGGGCATGACTTCTGCGCTATTTCACTGTCAGATTTGCTTACACCACGCGATGATATTTTGCGGCGTTTGAAGGCGGCGGCTGAGGGAGATTTTGTGATTGCCTTTTACAATCCGGTTTCAAAAACGCGGCGTACTTTGCTGGCGGAGGCGCGTGATATTCTGCTGAAGCATCGCCCTGCTGATACGCCTGTGATGTTGGCGTCCTCGCTTGGACGGCCAGAAGAAAATGTGCGTTATCGTCGTTTGGACGAACTTGAAGTGGATGAAGTGGACATGTTGACGGTGGTTTTAATCGGGTCGTCCAACTCGAAACTTGCGCAGTTGGGTGAAGGCCCCCGCATGTACACACCACGCGGATATGCGCGCAAAATTGACGGCGACTTGTCAGAGCAAGCGTCATGAATGAGTTTATTGGCAAGGTGAAGCGATGACGGTTTTCTTTATAGGCGCGGGTCCGGGCGATCCTGAGTTGTTAACGCTCAAAGCGCAGCGTTTGATTGCGGAGTGCCCTGTGTGTTTGTACGCGGGATCTTTGGTGCCTGAAGAGGTTGTTGCAGGCGCGCCGAAGGGTGCGATTGTGATGGACACTGCGGCAATGACTTTGGACGATACGCATAGCGAGATTGTTGCGGCCCATGGGCGCGGCGAGAACGTGGCGCGTGTGCATTCGGGTGATCCGTCTTTGTATGGCGCGATTGCAGAGCAAATTCGCCGTTTGCGCGCAGATGGGATCGATTATCAGATTATCCCAGGTGTGCCTGCTTATGCGGCTGCGGCTGCGGCGCTGGGCCAGGAGTTGACGGTGCCAGAAGTAGCGCAATCCATTGTGTTGACGCGTGTGTCGATGAAAAGCACATCGATGCCACCCAAAGAGACGCTTGAGAATTTCGCAGCAACTGGCGCGACGTTGGCGATCCATTTGGGCGTGCGCAATTTGCGAGAGATCGTGCGTGTCTTGGGGCCGCATTATGGGGAAGATTGCCCTGTTGTTGTAGCCTACCGCGTGGGTTGGCCTGATGAGATGTTCATTCGCGGAACGTTGAAGGACATCCACAAGAAAGTGCGTGCAGAGAAGATCACGCGCACGGCTTTGACGTTGGTGGGGCCTGTGCTAGGGAATATCCGAGATTTCAAAGATTCAGCGCTCTATAATCCTGCGATGCCGCATGTTTTGCGCCCTGTTGAAGGTGCTGTGTTGGAAGAGCCAATTGATTGACCTTCAATGACATCATTCGAAATATTGAAGCTAAGCCGCTTTGCAATGGCCGCCGTATCATCGCTGTTGCTGGTGCACCTGCGAGCGGTAAGTCGACGTTTGCGCAGGCTCTCGCGCAACATGCGCCAATGGCTTGCGTGGTGCCCATGGACGGATTTCATTATAGCAATGAAATTTTGAAAGCGCGCGGACTACTAAGCAAAAAAGGCGCGCCAAATACCTTCGATGTCGAAGCATTCATAGCTCTTGTCAAAGCAATTCGAAGTGGTGGTACGATTGAGTTTCCCACCTTTGATCGCACCAAAGATTGCGTTGTCAAACAAGGGGGGCGTTTGCCTGCGCAAACACAAACGGTGATCGTGGAAGGGAACTATCTGCTTCTTGACAATAAGCCATGGAGCGACCTTGTACGGCTTTGGGATCTCACTTTATTGCTTGATGTTGCTATACCGGTTTTGCGTCAGCGGTTGATCGCGCGCTGGCTTGATAACGGTCATGACCTTGATGCTGCACGTTTGCGAGTGTCAAACAATGACATACCAAATGCACAAACGATTATAGATCATAGTTGCAGCGCCGATCTGGTGATCAAGTCTTAGGTGTGTGGCGCAAGAAAGCGGACAATCGTTTGCAGCTTGCTGGAGATATCAGCGCCCAAGGTCTCCATGTCGGTCCGCTCCTGCACCCAAGCGGCGCTTAAATTTAGCGTCTCGCTTCGGGCAAGCACCGGCATGTTGCAGGCCTCTATATAATAATAGTTTACCAAAGGAGCGTTCGGCGTATAAGGCGGTGCAAACTGGCAGCTGATCTCAACGGATCCTTTCACGCGCATGCGAACAAAGTCTGCGACTTGGGCTTTGATCGCTTTTGGTAGGACAATTCGTTCCTGATGCACATGGACGTTTTCAATCGCATCAATTTGCGTATCGTCACTGGCATTTAAGCGTAGGTGAAGCAGGTCTAATTTGGCAACCGCCATATCCAATTCGATCTGTGACACGACAGGTATATCTAAAGCCCGATCATCTTTTGCTTAAAGGTCCACCTCCATGCAATGGGTCTGCACTGACAGCAGCAATGGCGTTCCAGCTGCGTCGAAGGCGCGAAAAATCAGGCCCCCTTTATACAGCTTGCCTTGCAGGTCTTTTTAGTCGAAGTCGACAAAACAATAACGTTCACGGCACTCCATAGTATTGGACTTGTTGGCAAAGACTGCGCGGATGAAGGCAGCAAATACGTGACGCATTTTTGGATCCGCAGGGCTATAGATCTTTACTGCAAATCGCCAAATGCCACCTGCAAACGTTCCACTGCTTCAATAACCCTCGCGCGTGGTGTAGCGAAGTTGAAGCGCAAAAAGCTCTCTCCGCCTTTGCCAAATGTGGGGCCGTGGTTCGCGGCGATGCGCGCGTTTTGTTGCACGCGGGCGGTGAATTCTTCGCGGCTCATGCCTGTGTTCTCAAAGTCCACCCACGCGAGATAGGTCGATTGCATATTCATCGACTTGAGACCCGGAATAGCGTTCACGCCTGCGTCAAATACTTTGCGGTTGCCGTCCAAGTATTGCACCAGATCATCGACCCACGCGGCACCGCCGGGGGAATAGGCGGCTTCGGCCATAAACAAGCCGAAGGAGTTTGGACTTAACCCCATCGCCATCATGCGCGCGCCAAACCGTGCGCGCAGGTCGGGGTCGGCGATGATCACGTTGCCAGAATGCGAGCCTGCGATGTTGAATGTTTTAGTGGTCGCCGTCATCATCACGAGGCGGTCCTCGATGCCTGCGATATTCGCCATCGGAATATGCTCATTGCCCTCAAACACCAGATCGTGGTGGATTTCATCAGAGACCAAGATCAGCTCGTGACGTTTGGCGAAGGCGGCGACGGCTTGCAATTCACCCTTGCTCCACAAACGACCAGAAGGATTGTGCGGTGAACACAACACCAGCATCGTTTCATTGCCGGTCATTTGTGCATCATAGGCATCAAAATCCAGCTCGTAGCGGCCATTGACGTTGCTCATTTCGCACTCGACTACGTCTCGACCAGCCGCGGAAATCACCTTTGCAAAAGCGTGATAGACAGGGGTGAACAGAACCACACCTTCGCCCGGATTAGTAAATGCATCAACGCACATTGCGGTGCCATTAACCAAGCCATGTGTCGTGAAAATGCCAGCTGGATCGACGTCCCAGCCGTGACGCGTTTTCATCCACCAGCAGATCGCCTCGCGGTAGGGCGCATCATCGCCGTAGTAGCCGTAAACACCGTGCTCGTGCATTTTGGCGACCGCATTAGAAATGCATTGGGGTGGGCGGAAATCCATATCTGCAACCCACATGGAGATACCATCGTCCGCAGGGACGCCATAAAGCGCTTCCATCGCGTCCCATTTGACCGAACACGTGCCACGGCGGTCGATGATTTCGTCAAAACCCATTGGGACTCTCCTCCGATATCTTAACGCGACGCTAGCGAATTGAGCCAAATCTGCAAGTGCTGTTGCCGCGCGCGCTTGGCTGGATTAAATGCTGCTTTATGAAACTTAAGATCCTGATCCATCCTGATCCCCGCTTGAAAAAGGTCTGCGCTGCTGTGCCCGATATTTCGGATAAGATCCGCAGCTTTGCTGATGACATGCTTGAGACGATGTATACGGCCCCCGGTATCGGGCTTGCGGCCCCCCAAGTGGGCGTGTTGGAGCGAATGATTGTGCTCGATTGCGTGAAAGAGGACGGGGCCAAACCTGAGCCTTTAGTTATGGTGAACCCGCGCGTGATCGCTGCTTCCGATGAGACCAATGTTTATGACGAGGGTTGTCTGTCGATTCCCGATCAATACGCTGATGTGACGCGCCCTAAAGAGGTACGTGTTGAGTGGCTTGATCTTGATGGCAACTTGCAAAAGCGCGATATGGACGGGCTTTGGGCGACGTGTGTGCAGCACGAAATCGACCACCTTGAGGGTAAGCTGTTCATCGACTACCTGAAGCCGCTGAAGCGCCAGATGATCACCCGCAAAATGCAAAAACTAAAGCGTGAGATGGCGCGCGGATGAGCGTGCTGCCGATCATTACGTGGCCCGATGTGCGTCTGCAAACAGAGTGTGCAGCGGTCGAAGCGATTGGTCCCGAGATCGAGCAGCTGGTCGGCGACATGTTTGAAACGATGTATACGGCACCCGGGCGTGGGTTAGCGGCGTCGCAGGTTGGTGTGATGAGACGGCTCTTTGTGATGGATGCGACGTGGAAAGAGGGCGATATGAACCCTTTGGTTTGTATAAATCCGTCGATTGTGCCGCTTAGCGATGCGCGAAGCACGAATGAAGAAGCCTGTCTGTCGATTGTTGGCGTGTCTGCAGATGTGTCGCGCCCGAACGAGATTGAACTGAGCTACACTGGTCTCAACGGCAAGCGTGTAACTGCGGTTATTGAAGGCTTTGCAGCGGTCTGTGCGCAGCATGAAATGGATCATTTGGACGGGCGTGTGATCTTTGACCATCTGGGCGCGCCCGAGCGCGCGGCGCTTGAAGCTAAGTACAAGGAAATAATCTGATGAGCGTTCGAAGATGCATTCCTTGGCCAGACAAACGCCTGCGCAGCAAGGCGGCCGATGTCAGCGAGATCACAGATGAGGTCTGCGCTGTGTGGACAGATTTGATTGACACCATGGAGGCGATGCCCGGTGTCGGGATGGGCGCGAACCAGATTGGTGTGATGCTGCGGCTCGCGGTTTTGGACGCCTCAAACGAACGCGGTAAAGTCATCCGCATGGCGAACCCTGAAATTCTACATGCCTCGGCGGAACTGCGCGAACATGACGAGGCCAGCCCAAACCTTCCCGGCGTGTCCGCGGTCATCAAGCGTCCGCGAGCGGTGACCGTGAAGTTCATGAATGACAAAGGCATCATTGATCGCCGCGACTTTGTCGGGCTTTGGGCGACCTCTGTGCAGCATCAGATCGATCACCTGAATGGCAAGTTATACTTTGATCATCTGAGCCGCGTGAAGCGCACTATGCTGATCAAAAAGGCGCAAAAGCTATGAGACTGATCTTCATGGGCACGCCGGATTTTTCGGTTCCTGTGCTGGATGCCTTGTGTGAGGCTGGTCACGAGGTTGCTGCTGTCTATTGCCAGCCCCCACGTCCTGCGGGGCGCGGAAAAAAGGAACGCCCGACGCCTGTTCATGCGCGCGCGTTAGAGTTGGGCTTGGATGTACGTCATCCAGTCTCTCTGAAAGGCGTCGACGAGCAAGCATCATTTGCCGAGCTGAACGCAGATATTGCGGTGGTCGTAGCCTATGGTTTGATTCTTCCGCAGGTGATTTTGGACGCGCCTGCGAAAGGATGCCTCAACATTCACGCCTCGCTTTTGCCGCGCTGGCGGGGGGCTGCCCCAATCCATCGTGCGATCATGGCGGGCGACGCTGAAACCGGTGTGTGCATTATGCAAATGGAAGCGGGCCTTGATACGGGTCCGGTCTTGCTTCGTGACGTTTTGGCGATTGGCGCTGAGGAAACCACGGGCACTTTGCATGATCGCCTTAGCGCGTTGGGTGCGCGTGCGATTTGCGAAGCTTTGGAGCGCCTGGAAGATCTCTCACCGACGGTTCAGCCAGAGCAAAACGTGACCTATGCCAGCAAGATCGACAAAGCCGAAGCGAAGATTGATTGGTCTCGCTGTGCAATTGAAATAGATCGCCAGATCAGAGGCTTATCGCCGTTTCCTGGCGCTTGGACGATACTCGATGGTGCGCGTTTGAAGCTTTTGACATCTCGTTTGGGCGAAGGTGAAGGCCCCAGGGGCCAAACGCTCGATCACGCGCTAACCATTGGATGTGGCAGTGGTGCGGTACAGATCACACGCGCGCAGAAAGCTGGTAAAGGGGCACAAGATGCGCAAGAGTTTTTGCATGGCACGCCCGTGCCCAAAGGCACCCAATTCGGGGAAGGTTAGCAAATGTTCTTAGCACTTTTTGGCACGGTCGTGATCGCCGGGATTGTCGGATATATCTCCGAGAAGAGCGGCTTCACCCACAACGGATATCTGCCTTCGATCATCATTTGCGTCGGTGGTGCGTTCTTGTTTTACTTTGTATCGATTATGTTCCGCATAGGTTTTGGATCACCCGGCGTGGATGCGATTATCGCCTCAATCGGTGCGTTGATCATCGTACCAACCCATTGGCGAAACTAGGGTCAGGACCTATTAATTGTTTGTAGATTCCGCTCTGGCACCCAGCCTTTCTGGCCACTCTGTTCAGAACACCAAATCCACCCATGAAGTCGCTTTTCTACCGTCAAGTATTGCCCTTTTTGACAAGTGAGTTCCATAGCGCTGTAGGTTTCGGTTGCCGTTTTCTGAGCGCCCTTAGAGACGATGCAATCTGGTATCCAGCCCTCTTTTCCGTCTTGGTTTTTCGCCCATAGCCATATGTATCCGTCCCATATGTCTTGTCGCCCATTCAACTCAACCGGATCACCGGCGGATACGCGAATTGGGTCAGAATAAGCCGCAGTCCAGCTTTCGATCACCATGCAGCTAAAATTCTCTATGCGGTTGTCTTTGATCGGCATTTCAATTCTCGGCTGCTCATGATTCATAGTGGTAAGGAGGATCGCTCATGTCACGTCTATTTTGGCTTACTGAAGAACAGGTTGAACGGATTGCGCCCTTGTTTCCCAAGGAACGTGGCGTTGGCCGTGCCGATGATCGCAAGGTTCTGAGCGGGACCATCTATGTTATCAAGAACGGGCTGCAATGGGTCGATGCACCGTCTGAATATGGACCGCACAAGACGCTCTATAACCGGTTCAAGCGGTGGTCAGAAAACGGCGTATTCGAGCGTATCTTCGAGGAACTGGCCAAGCCGCAAAACGATGCGGGGAATGTCCTGATGATCGACGCTACCCACCTGAAAGCACACGGCACAGCTTCCAGCCTTAAAAAGGGGGCGATGAGCCACGGCTGATCGGGCGGACCAAAGGAGGCTTGAATACAAAACTGCACGCCTTGTGTGACAACCTTGGGCGACCTGTGCGCCTACACCTGACGGAAGGTCAGCGCAGCGACTTCAAGGGTGCAGATGTTATTCTCAAGGATTTACCCAAAGCCGAAACCTTGATCGGAGACCGCGGATACGACAGCAACAAAATCCGCAAGATGTTGGAGGAGCAGAAGATTGCACCCTGTATTCCGCCAAAGAAAAACCGAAAAGAAACAATAGAATACTGCAAGGTTACGTACAAAACCCGTCACAAGGTAGAAAACCTGTTTGCAAAGCTCAAGGACTGGAGACGAATTGCCACGCGCTATGACAGGTGTGCCCATACGTTCCGATCAGCAATCTACCTCGCCGCAATAATCATCTTCTGGTTATGAGTCCTGACCCTAGTTTTTCGGTAGTTCGTGTTTGTAGATCGGTAGGCACCATCCAAAGGCAAGCGACCCTGCTCGCAGGATCAACGTAACGCCCATCGCAGTGCCCAAAACGCCCATGGATTGCACCCCAAGTGAGGCCGCGATAACGCCCGAAGCGGCACCGGCGAAAGCGGCGCTGACATAGAGCTCGCCCTGTTTTAACACCAAGGGCACTTCGTTGCAGACCACATCGCGCATCAAACCGCCCATGCAGCCCGTTACGATGCCCATCAACACCGAGATTATGGGAGGGTGTGCAAGCGCGATTGCGACGCCAAGTCCTGCTGCGACGGCCACCCCAAGCGCCAAAGCGTCGAGCCAGATCAGCAGGCGATAGCGGCTTTCCACCAAGTGTGCGGTCAAGAAAATCAGTGCCGCGGCGAGCGACGTGATGGCAAGATAGGTCGGGTGTTCGATCCAGAATATAGGATTACGATCCAGCAAAACATCGCGAAGGGTTCCGCCACCTATGCCGGTGAGGGCAGCCAGAAAGGCAAAGCCAACAAGATCAAGCTGCGCACGCGACGCAACGAGCGCACCCGTCAAGGCAAAGATAAAAACAGAGGCGTAGTCGAGAAGCGCAAGTAAGCTCATGCGGTTTTCTTGAAGGGTGCCATGCCTGCGCGCGCAAGTTCATCCGCGCGCTCATTCTCGGGGTGACCTGCGTGTCCTTTTACCCATTCCCATGTCACCTGATGCCGGGCTTGCGCCGCATCAAGGCGCTGCCAGAGTTCCACATTCTTGACGGGCTTCTTGGCGGAGGTTTTCCAGCCGTTCTTTTTCCAGCCATGAATCCAGCCCGTGACGCCATTTTTGACGTATGTACTATCGGTGATGATGGTCAACTCTGAGGCACGTTCTAAGACTTCAAGCGCAGAGATGGCTGCCATAAGTTCCATCTGGTTGTTGGTGGTAAGTTCCGCACCACCGCTGAGTTCGCGATGCTTGACGATCTCATCGCCGTCCATTGCGCGCATTAAGACTCCCCAACCACCGGGCCCAGGATTGCCGCTGCACGCGCCGTCTGTGTATGCGAGAAGTTTGGCCATCGTTCTTATTTCCTACCTTGCAGTGACACCCAGTCGGCCATGGCACCGTCTAGGCCCTTATCGCAACCACAGTTGCGATAAATTACGCTTAAGCCGTTGTCAGACATTATTTTTTCCAATTCAGACTCCGTGAAATAGGAGTAGCGCCGGCCAATGCGATCACGGGTTTCACCGCTGCCTTTTTTCATCGCAATGTGAAAGATACCGCCTACCTTCAGGGCGCGGGTCATCTGCTCAATATGTCCGGCAACGGCATCGCGCGGCGCGTGCAGCAGGCTAAAGTTCGCGAAGATGCCATCGTAGTGATCAACCGCGTCTAAGTCGTCAAAAACCTCGCAGCGGGCGCTGACGCCTTCAAGTTGATTGGCAAGTTCGACCATCTTGGTTGATGCGTCCGTGGCTTCTGTAATCAGGCCTGCAAGCGCCATTTGAGCCGCATAGTGACCCGGCCCGCAGCCAAAATCCAAGACACGACCACCCGATTTTACGCTTTGAATGAAGGCGGTCAAATCAACGCTATGCGCGTCGTTGCTTGTTAGCTTAGCGTATTCTTCTGCCTTGGCATCATAGACGTTTATGGTTTTTTTGTCGCTCATCCCAAGATCACTCCGATGCACAGGCAAGTCACGACGATTGCCGATAAAAGAACTCGCAGTCTCATCCACCATGGCGGTGTTAGCCCCCAGCGCGAGAACAACCAATCGAGCGCTAATAGCCCCGCGAAGCCTGCGATCAGATAAATTCCTGCGCTTGTTGGTCCACCGCCTGTCATGAAGAACGCCCAAAGCGCTGGGAGCACGGATAATACGTAGCCTGTTGCGGCTTGTTTGCCTTCGGCTTTGGTTGCGAAGCCCCAAAGGACGCCTGACATGAAAGAGAGGATTACGGCTCCGTAAAACAGCTGTATATAGGGCCCTACAAAGCGTGGGCCGTTCATTTGTGCAGCACTCAGTGCGAAATCAGGCAGGGCCGTGGTGATCGCGCCCCAGATGAAAGGAAGTGTGCCTGCCAGACCTAATAGAAGTGGTGCGCGTGGGATCATGATGCGTCGCGCAGCACGCGCGGCACTTTGAATTCCACGTTTTCTTTCGCGGTCTCGACCACTTCAACCGTGACATCGTATTTTGCTTTGAACGCATCAATGACCTCGGTGATTAACACGTCAGGCGCAGAGGCTCCGGCGGTGATGCCGATGCTCTCGATCCCTTCAAGCGCGCGCCAATCGATATCGGTAGCGCGTTGTACGAGCTGCGAATAACTGCATCCCGCTTTTGCGCCAACTTCGACCAAGCGTTTGGAATTTGATGAATTAGGCGCGCCGACAACGAGCATTGCGTTGGTTTTCGCCGCCATCGCTTTGACAGACTCTTGGCGATTCGTCGTGGCATAGCAAATGTCTTCCTTGTGCGGGCCTTGGATCTCAGGGAAGCGGGCTTGCAAGGCTTCGACGACATCCGCGGTATCATCTACGGACAGCGTAGTTTGCGTCACGAACGCCAGTTTTTCGGCATCGCGGACTTGCAGCCCTGTGACATCTTTGGCTTCTTCCACCAAGAGCACCTCGCCCTCTGGCAATTGGCCCATTGTGCCTACGGTTTCGGGATGACCTTCATGCCCGATCATAACTAATTGCAAGCCGTTGGCAGAATGACGTTCCGCCTCGATATGAACCTTGCTCACGAGAGGACAGGTCGCATCCACATAGGTCATCTCACGTTTCGCCGCATGCGCAGGTACGGATTTGGGCACGCCATGAGCCGAGAAGATCACGGGGCGGTCATTGGGGCATTCATGAAGTTCTTCGACGAAAACCGCGCCTTTTTCGCGCAAGGCATCCACTACAAACTTATTGTGCACAATTTCGTGGCGCACAAAAACTGGTGCGCCCCATTTCTCAAGCGCCATTTCAACGATTTTGATGGCGCGGTCGACGCCTGCGCAAAACCCACGCGGCGCGGCAAGGTAGAGTGTGAGAGGTTGGGCTGACATCTGCGGCTCCATCATCTGGATCGAATGGACTTTTCACCCCCAGAAGTAGCGCGCCGCGCTATTGCGGTCCAGAGGAAGACGTCGTTAAAAAGTCAAAAGCCGAAGCATGATGCCTCGGCTTTCGTTTAGTTTACTGTGGCCGCGATGGGTTCGCGGGGCTCCATCGGTTCGCGCGGTGGTCGTCCCAAAACATCCTTGAGTTCGTCTAGCTCTATAAAATTGTCGGCTTGGCGGCGAAGCTCATCAGAAATCATCGGCGGCTGGCTACGGATCGTAGAGACCACAGAGACCCGAACACCTTGGCGCTGCAAGCTTTCCACCAAGGGGCGGAAATCGCCGTCGCCCGAGAACAGTACGATATGATCAACGCGCGGAGCCAGTTCCATGGCGTCGACCGTAAGTTCGATATCCATGTTACCTTTGACTTTGCGCCGGCCTTGGCTGTCGGTGTATTCTTTGGCCTGTTTGGTGACCATCGTGAAGCCATTGTAGTTCAACCAATCGACGAGTGGGCGAATGGGTGAATATTCGTCGTTTTCCAAAAGCGCTGTGTAATAGAACGCCCTTAGCATTTTGCCGCGGCGCATGAATTCCGTCCGCAAAAGTTTGTAATCGATGTCGAACCCGAGCGCCTTAGCTGCCGCATACAAGTTCAATCCATCGATGAACAGCGCAAGCCGTTCGTCTTTGTAAAACATCAAATGTCCTTTCAGGTCGGATCAATCGCATTGTGAGTGTGTGAGTGGTAAAATAAATTGCGACCTCTCCAGCAACTAAGGTAGTAGGAAAGGCGGATATGAATCAAGGGCCGAGACTTTGGAAAACAAGCTGAAACGGCCAATTCACGAGTCTTTGCAGTTGGTTGCGCTGGGAGCTAACGTTCCAGCAGACGGCGAAACATTGCAACATACGCTCATTGAGGCGGTTAAAGCGATTGCGCGAATGGGTTTTTCGATTCGCGCAGTAAGCCGCTTTTTTCAAACGCCGTGCTTTCCTGTCGGTGCTGGTCCTGACTATGTGAACGCGGCTTTGGCGTTGCGTAGCCCGTGGGATCCCTCGCAAAGCCTTGCGCATTTACATGCGATTGAGGCGGATTTTGGCCGCGAGCGCACACAGCGCTGGGGGCAACGTACACTTGATTTGGATCTGATTGCAGTCGGCGACATGATCCTGCCGGATGCTACAGGATTTCACGCGTGGTACGCGTTGGACCCTGCTTTGCAAGCGAAAGCTGCTCCTGATTGTTTGATCTTGCCGCATCCACGTCTTCAAGACCGTGCGTTTGTTCTTGCGCCGCTTGCGGATATTGCACCTGATTGGCGTCACCCGGTCTTGGGGCAAAGCGTCTCTGCCATGCTGTCACGATTGCCACCGGATGATATCGCGAGCGCAACGCCGATTTAGAGCTGCACCAGCCTTGAAAATCTGCTTGTCAACCATAGTTTTGGAGACTAGAAGGCAGGCTTCCACGTCACCGCACCCAAATCGGAGAATACCATGGCCCGCGTTACAGTTGAAGATTGCGTCGACAAGGTTCCGAACCGTTTTGACCTAGTTATGCTCGCCGCGCACCGCGCACGCGAGATTGCAGCAGGTGGTGCGATCACGGTTGACCGCGATAACGACAAGAACCCAGTTGTGTCCTTGCGTGAGATTGCAGACGAGACGCAATTGGCGGACGACCTTCGCGAGCGCTTGATCGAGAGCAATCAAACGCAGATCGAAGTGGACGAGCCTGAAGAAGACGCAATGGCGCTTCTTATGGGCGCGGAAGCTGACAAGCCTGCTGAGGATGATATGTCCGAAGAGAAACTGCTTCGCGCATTGATGGAAGCGCAAGGGCAGGGCTAACCCTGCTCAGGTCGATTGGGTCCTAGATGGATGACGCTTTTGCCGATCTGATGTCCCCCGATGCGCTGCTCGCCACAGTCCGCACTTACAACCCGAAAACGAATGAAGCGCTTATTCGAACTGCGTTTGAATATGGTGAGCGCATGCACGAGGGCCAAAAACGCCATTCGGGCGAACCCTATTTCACCCATCCGATCGCAGTCGCAGGCATCCTTGCCGAACAAAAACTGGATGACGCCACGCTAATCACAGCGCTGTTGCATGACACGATTGAGGACACGAAATCCACCTACGGTGAAGTCGCACAGATGTTTGACGAAGACATCGCCAAGCTCGTGGATGGGGTCACCAAGCTGACCAATCTACAGCTCAGCTCCAGCGAAACCAAACAGGCAGAGAACTTTCGTAAGCTCTTCGTGGCGATGGCGAAGGACGTGCGGGTCATCTTGGTCAAACTCGCGGACCGGCTGCACAACATGCGTACGATCAAAGCGATGCGGCCAGAAAAACAGGTGATCAAAGCGCGCGAAACCATGGATATCTATGCACCTCTTGCGGGTCGTATGGGGATGCAATGGATGCGCGAAGAGCTTGAGGATCTCGCATTTCGCGTTCTCAACCCTGAGGGTCGTGCTTCGATCATTCGCCGCTTTATTCGTCTGCAAAGAGAGACCGGCGATGTTATCGAAAAAATTACCGGTGACATGGAAAAAGAGCTGGCCGCGCATTACATCGACGCAACAATCGTGGGGCGCGCGAAAAAGCCTTATTCGATTTGGCGTAAGATGGAAGAGAAAGAGCAGGGGTTCTCGCGCCTCTCGGATATCTACGGGTTTCGGGTAATCACGGCGAGCGATGAAGATTGCTACCGCGTGCTGGGCGTTATTCACCGACGTTGGTTTGCGGTCCCTGGTCGTTTCAAAGACTATATCAGCCAGCCGAAAACCAATGGATATCGCTCGATCCACACGACCGTGTCGGGGCGCGATGGCAAGCGTGTCGAAGTGCAGATCAGAACCCGACAAATGCATGACGTGGCCGAAGCAGGTGTCGCGGCGCATTGGTCCTACCGTGATGGCATTCGCTCGCAAAACCCCTTTGCGGTTGACCCTGTGAAATGGGTCGCGAGCCTGAATGAGCAATTCGGTCCCGAGGATGACCACGAGGATTTCCTCGAAGCGGTCAAGCTTGAGATGTATTCGGATCAGGTCTTCTGTTTCACGCCTAAGGGCGAAGTGGTGAAATTGCCGCGCGGTGCAACCCCACTTGATTTTGCCTATGCGATCCATACACGAATCGGCAGCGCTTGCGTTGGCGCTAAGGTCGATGGTTTGCGTGTCCCTCTTTGGACGCGGCTTAAAAACGGACAATCGGTTGAGATCGTCACAGCACAAGGGCAACAGCCGCAGTTTACCTGGCTTGATATTGCCGCCACAGGTAAAGCTAAAAGCGCGATCCGGCGATCCTTGCGAGAACAGGATCGCCAACGCTTTATCAAACTTGGCAGTGAACTTGCGCGTTCAGCCTTTGAGAATGTGGGACGTAAAGCGACTGATAAAGCCTTGCAGGCCGCTGCAAAGACCCTGCGCTTGGATGACAGTGACGCGATGCTCGCCGAGCTTGGTGCCAGCCTGATAACCGCCAATGAGGTTGTGCGGGCTGTCTATCCTGAACTTGTGGAAAAAACCGACGATAGCATTGATAGCAATCGCGCGGTTATCGGTCTCGATCAAGACCAAGCTCACGAGCGCGCGCAGTGTTGCCAGCCGCTTCCCGGTGAACGGATAATCGGAATCACGCAGCGTGGACGCGGTGTGGTTGTGCACGCGATTGATTGTGCAGCCCTCAGCCAATTTGAGGACCAAACCCACCGCTGGGTAGATTTGCATTGGCAGGCGGGCACCCATCCCCCGATCCATTCGGCGCACCTTGACGTTACGATAGGCAATGACGCTGGTGTGATGGGACGGATTTGCACATTGATTGGCGAGCAAGGAGCCAATATCTCGGATCTAGCGTTCACCGACCGTAAGCCGGATTTTTACCGTTTGCACCTTATTGTTGATTTGCGCGACGTGGAGCATTTGCATTCTATCATTTCCGTGCTCTCTGCGGAGGATGATGTCGCAGAGGTGTCGCGTCATCAGAACCCAAACGACGCAAATATCAGTGTCACCGAGATAGGAACGCGACTTGGTCTTCAAGCGCCGCGATAAACGAAACTGGCTCAGAGCAACCTGGGAAGCCATCTACCCCAAGGGTGGATGGACGCGCGCGTTCCATTACGTGAGACACCGCGTGCGTCGCTTGCCAGATTCGCCCGAGCGCATTGCGCGCGGGATATTTGTCGGCGTCTTCACGTCCTTCACACCCTTTTTTGGAATGCACTTTGTTTTCGCAGCGCTTTTTGCGCGGATTATAAACGGCAACATATTTGCGTCGATCCTTGCGACGTTTTTTGGCAATCCTTTGACATTCGTGCCTATTGCATATGCCTCTCTGAAGACTGGTTATTGGTTAACAGGAATGAACGTCGACGCAGATCGTGTGCGTCACGGTTTGGGTGAGATGTTTCTCAGTGCGAGCCATGGTTTATGGTTTAATTTCATGGCGCTGTTTAGCAATAGAATGCCTGAGTGGACTGGCTTAGAAGAGTTCTATAACGATGTGTTCTATCCTTACATGATAGGCTCCCTCATTCCTGGCATCATCACTGGTTTGATTTGTTATTATCTGTCTGTTCCCGTGATCCGTGCCTATCAAAAACGCCGCAACAAAGGCGTGCTCAAGGCCCGTCTTGCGCGTTTGAAAGAGAAAGCGGCAGAAAAGACCTCTAAGAAAGCGCCGGAAAAAGGCTAGATCGCTCTGGTCATTGCCGCGCATCGGTTTACCCTATTTCTCACGTTCAATTTGGAGGGTCTGGATATGGCTCAAACGCTTCCTTTGCGCCTAGGCGTCAACATCGATCACGTGGCGACTTTGCGTAATGCGCGGGGTGGCGCTTTGCCCGATCCCGTGCGCGCGGCTCTTGTCGCGCAAAAGGCGGGTGCTGATGGGATCACGGCGCATCTGCGCGAAGATCGTCGTCACATTCGGGACGCTGATATTGACGCACTGATGGACGCACTTAGCATCCCGCTGAACTTCGAGATGGCCGCTACGGACGAAATGCAAACTATTGCTTTGCGCCACAAGCCCCATGCCGTTTGTCTGGTTCCCGAAAAACGCGAGGAACGCACAACCGAGGGCGGGCTGAACGTTGCGCAAGACGAAAACAAACTGGCCCATTTCATTGCGCCCTTGCGTGAGGCTGGATCGCGGGTGTCGATCTTTATCGCGGCAGACAAAAAGCAAATCGATAGCGCGCACCGCATTGGCGCTGAGGTGATCGAGTTGCACACAGGCGCTTATTGCGATGCCTTCGCTGAAGGAGACATGAAAACCCGCGATGCAGAACTGGCGGCAATGACTGAAATGGCGGCTTATGCCCATGATCTTGGTCTTGAGGTTCATGCGGGGCACGGTCTGACTTATGAAGATGTCACACCTGTCGCTCAGCTCCCGCAGGTGCAAGAGGTAAATATCGGTCACTTCATCATTGGCGAAGCGGTGTTTCGCGGGCTTGGCCCAGCGATTGAAGAGATGCGGCGCATACTAGACCTCGCAAGGCCATGAACGGCTGGGAACTTGCAGCGCTTTTGTTGGCTTGGGGTCTTGGGGGCGGTTCACCCGGGCCTGCAACATTAACGATTAGCGGCACGGCCATGGCGCGCGGACGTATAGCGGGTGTTGTGTCTGGGTTTGGCATAGTCTGCGGTTCTGCGTTCTGGGGTGTCGCATCTGCGCTTGGGATGGGGGCCGTGATGCTTACGAACTCATGGCTGTTTATCGCGTTGAGATACATTGGCGCGCTTTATCTGGGCTACTTAGCGCTGAAGTCATTTCGATCCGCATGGCAGGGCAACACCGCCAAAGAGCAGGCGGCCCTGAATGGCAGTTTGAAAAGTGTCTTCGCTAAAAGCCTGGCGATCCACCTGACCAATCCGAAAGCGATCCTTGGATGGGGTGCGATCTACGCGATTGCCTTGCCACAAGAAGCTCCGACGTCGGCGTTGCTGCTCATGTTCGCCCAGCTTATCTGCGTTTCATGCGTTGTGTTCATTGGTTGCGGCATTCTGTTCTCTAACCGGTGGATCGTAGAGCGGTATCGCCGCGCACGACGTGGCTTCGAGATCGGGTTTGGCGTTCTGTTTGGCGCAGCAAGCCTGAAGATCCTCACCACTAAGGCTATTTGACGTGATCCTTGGCATCGGCACCGACCTTGCAAATATCGAGCGCATCGCAGGCACACTCGAGCGGTTTGGTGATCGCTTTAAGAACCGCGTATTCACAGAGATTGAGCAAGCCAAATCAGAGCGCCGCAAGGACGTGGCAGGCACTTATGCCAAACGCTGGGCCGCGAAGGAAGCGTGCTCCAAAGCGTTGGGCACAGGGCTCGCGATGGGCATCGCGTGGAAGGCTATGTCGGTGAGCAATTTGCGCAGTGGCCAACCCGTGATGCAGTTGACGGGCTGGGCCGCAAAACGGCTTTCAGAGATGACACCCGACGGACATGACGCCGTGATCCATGTGACACTCACAGATGATCACCCTTGGGCGCAGGCCTTTGTCGTCATTGAAGCCCTGCCCAGCAGCGGCAAATAGCACGCATCCGCGCGGTTGACATAGAGGCAAGCGACCCTCATGTAGCGTGCACTTGCGAAATGGAGAAGAGCACATGGCCGAAGCCGAAAAAAAAGGCAATCCAGTCATTGAAACGATCAAAACCGTTGTTTATGCGCTCCTGATCGCTGGGATTTTTCGCACGATCTTTTTCCAGCCTTTCTGGATCCCTTCGGGCTCAATGAAAAACACGCTTTTGATTGGCGATTTTCTTTTCGTGAACAAGATGGCGTATGGGTACTCTTATGCCTCTTGCCCGTCCGTGATTATCCCTCGGTTTGGGATCAATTTGGATGCGAAAAAATTCTGCGGATTTGCAGATGGCGATAATACGCGCCTGTGGGGCGGCGAGCCTGAGCGCGGAGATGTCGTCGTCTTCCGCCATCCTGTGTCTGGTCGCGATTTTGTAAAGCGCTTGATCGGAATGCCGGGCGACAAAGTCCAAGTGAAAGGTGGCGTTGTGTTCATCAATGGTGAAGCCGCACCGCAAGAGCCTGCGGGCATTTTTGAGGAAGTCGCCGCCGCGCAAGGCCCGCATCGTTTGCGTCCACGCTGCGCCAATGGCCCTGTGGGTGAAGGTGGCACGTGCAACAAAGAACTGTTCACGGAAACGCTTCCCAATGGTGTGCAACATGCGATCCTAAATATTGGCACGCAGCGCTCTGACGACACGCCAGTTTATACCGTTCCTGAGGCGAACTATTTCTTCATGGGCGACAATCGCGATAATTCTTCTGACAGCCGCGTGCCAAATGCTGTTGGTGGCGTTGGCTTTGTGCCATACGAAAACCTGATTGGCCGTGCGGATCGCGTGATATTCTCGTCGGCTGGTCGTTCTATGCTGTTCTTCTGGACATGGCGCTCGGATCGTTTCTTTAAGGCGGTCGATTGAGCCGATGAAACTGTCAGCAGATCTTCAAGCCCTGCAAAAGCGGATCGATTATCGCTTTGAGCAAGGTGAGTTGTTGACAGAAGCGGTGACCCATTCCTCCATGTCTTCGCCCTCGCGTGGTGACAATCAACGCCTTGAATTTCTTGGGGATCGCGTGCTCGGGCTTGTCATGGCCGAAGCACTGTTGGGTGCAGATGTGAAAGCCTCAGAAGGCCAACTCGCCCCGCGTTACAATGCCTTGGTGCGCAAGGAAACCTGCGCTGACGTTGCGCGTGATATTGGCCTTGGCGATGTCTTACGTCTCGGACGTTCCGAGATGAAGAGCGGGGGCCGTCGCAAGCTGGCACTGCTTGGCGATGGCATGGAAGCGCTGATTGCAGCGGTCTATGTGGATGGTGGCTTTAACGCTGCGCAAGCGCTGATCTTGCGGCTGTGGGGATCGCGGATTACCTCCGTAGAGGCGGATGCGCGTGATCCGAAAACCAGCTTGCAAGAATGGGCGCAATCGCGTGGACTGACACCGCCTGCCTATGTTGAAACGGCCCGCTCTGGACCGGATCACGCCCCCCATTTCACAATCGAAGCGCGTCTCGACACGGGCGAGACCGCAAGCGCTGAAGCCGGTTCAAAGCGGCTCGCGGAACAAGCAGCGGCAAAGGCTTTGCTGACAAGGATGATGGCAGATGACTGACATGCAAACACGCGCGGGCTTTGTTGCCCTGATTGGCGAACCGAACGCGGGTAAATCGACGCTCACTAACAGAATGGTTGGCGCGAAAGTCTCTATCGTCACACATAAGGTGCAAACCACGCGCGCGCGCATTCGCGGGGTCGCGCTGGAAGGCGCGTCACAACTGGTCTTTGTCGACACGCCTGGTCTGTTTAAGCCCACACGCCGCCTTGATCGCGCGATGGTTGCTGCCGCTTGGGGCGGTGCTGCGGATGCGGATGTCGTCGTTCTCATGATCGAAGCGAACCGGGGTGTAACCGAGGGCGTCGAGCGTATTTTGGAAGGTCTGCAAGACTTTGGCGAACATCGAAAAATTGCTTTGGCGATCAACAAAATTGACCGGATAAAGTCCGAAGCATTGCTCGCTTTGTCCGAGAAAATGAACGAAGCCTATCCTTTTGTTGCGACCTTCATGATCTCTGCGGAACGTGGTCATGGTGTGGATGCTTTGAAAGAATGGCTGGCGGGTGAAGTACCCGAAGGGCCATGGCTTTATCCCGAAGATCAGATTGCTGATCTGCCTTTGCGCATGATCGCGGCTGAGATGACGCGTGAGAAACTGACTTTGCGTTTGCATCAGGAACTGCCCTACCAACTGACGGTTGAGACAGAGGCGTGGGAAGAGCGTAAGGATGGCTCGTGCAAGATTGACCAGCTAATCTACGTTATGCGCGATGGTCACAAGGGGATCGTTTTGGGCAACAAGGGCGAGACGATCAAAGCCGTTGGCAAAGCCGCGCGCGAAGAGTTGGTCGAGTTTTTGGGCCGCAAAGTGCATCTGTTTTTGCAGGTTAAAGTACGCCCAAACTGGCTTGAAGAAAGCGAACGCTACGACGAAATGGGCCTGAATTTCAAAGACGGGAACTCATGATTCGGCTGACCACTCGGTTCTGGGTCGACGCCTACCTCGCACGTTTGCGAGTCAATGATATCGCCGCCTTCGTTGTGGCGCATGGGGATGACACGGCGGGGGCGGTTTTGGTGAAATCAGCGACGTTGGATGGTCAGGCCAAGCTGTATCAACGCAGTTATGATTTCCTTGAAGACACTCGCGTTTGGGCGATCTTGAGCGAAGGTGATGAACGAGACGTCGATGCCTCCATCGCGAAGCAACGTCAGTTTGACAGTGATATTTGGGTGCTCGAAGTGGAAGACCGCGAAGGGCGTACATTGCTGGGTGAGCAGGGGCTGCAATAGATGGAATGGCGCGATCAGGGAATTCTGCTCTCTGTGCGCCGCCACGGCGAAACCAACGCGATCATTGATGTGTTCACGATTGAGCACGGGCGTCACGCGGGCATCGTGCGCGGGGGAACATCACGTAAGATCGCCCCAATTTTGCAACCCGGTGCCCAGCTGGATGTTAGCTGGCGTGCCCGTCTTGAGGATCATCTGGGGACTTACACGGTGGAGCCTTTGCGCTCTCGCGCGGCTGCTGCACTTGGGGACCGTCTATCGCTTGCGGGGTTGAATGCGGTGACGGCTTTGCTCGCCTTTGCCTTACCCGAACGCGAAGCGAATACGCGGCTTTATAAACAAAGTGAGCAGCTTTTGGACCTGCTGGGTCAGCATGAGGTTTGGCCGCTGGCCTATCTACGCTTTGAGATGGCGCTGCTTGAGGCGTGTGGCATGGGGTTAGATTTGAGCGCCTGTGCGGTTACCGGGACCAACGAAAACCTCATCTACATTTCGCCGCGCACCGGGCGCGCGGTGAGCGAGCAAGTGGCAGGACCTTGGGTGAACAAGCTGCTCCCTTTGCCACCAATCCTTATCGGGCAGGGGATGGGGAGTGACGCTGAAATAGAGCAAGCCCTTAGAACAACCGGATACTTTTTGAGCCAAAAGCTCGCGCCGAGTTTAGGCAATCGCAGCTTGCCAGAAGCGCGTGGGCGTTACGTCGATCTCTTTTCGCGTCTGATTACTCGGACTTGAACACCATCGTACGGCCCGCGTCATTTGAGAGGATAAGGGTAGTGTTCCCGACCTCTGAAAGTGTCATCGCGGAGAGCGCTGTGAAGAATGCACTCTCAGCGGCTAAATCAGGGCAGGCCATTTTCGTCGCCATCGTGGGCCCTACCTCAAACCAAGGATAGGGAGCTTTCTGCTGCGCGGAATAGCGGTTGCAGGGCGCTTGTCCTTTGATCCAACCAGCTTCGTCGAACTCCATGGTCGCGCGCGCGCCGAATGCGGCGCCGTCAATCTCGCTCAGTGACCAAAATTTTCCCGAAGCACCATATTTGGCGGGGCTCTCATCCCCGACGCAGGCCGTTCCGAAAAGTAGCGCGCAAGCTGCGATGAGGCGTATCATGTAACGCTCGCGCGGATTGCGCGTATGTTGTCACCATAAGGCGCAGGATTGCTCACAGAGCCGCCTTTGAACACGGCAGAACCTGCAACAAGCACGTCCGCACCCGCATCCACACAGCTTTTTGCAGTGTCTGGCGTTACGCCGCCATCAATCTCAATATGCACAGGGCGATCCCCGATCATCGCACGCAATTCTGCAATCTTTGGCGCAAGCGGGATGAATTTTTGCCCGCCAAATCCGGGGTTCACAGTCATCACACAAATCAAATCGCAAATATCGAGCAGATGTTCTACCGCGCTTGCGGGAGTGCCGGGGTTCAAGGCAACGCCTGCCTTTGCGCCTGCGCCACGGATCGCTTGCAAGGTGCGGTGAATGTGTGGTCCCGCCTCAACATGGGCAGTGATGAAATCCGCGCCCGCTTCCGCAAAACCGTCGATATAGGCATCCACGGGTGAGATCATCAAATGCACGTCCATCATAGTTTTGATATGTGGGCGGATTGCTGCGCAGGTGGTCGCGCCAAAGCTGAGGTTGGGTACGAAATGGCCGTCCATCACATCAACGTGGATCCAATCCGCGCCCTGCGCTTCTACAGCTTCGATTTCAGCGCCGAAATTAGCGAAGTTAGCAGAAAGGATGGAGGGTGCAATTTTAACAGATCGATCAAAGGACATGGGGCAGCTTTCCTGGATGATAGTTTGTTTGCGCACTCTTAACGTGATGATTGGCGACGCGATAGAGGGTTTTCCTATTGCCGCTTTGCAGGTTACCCTGCGTCTACATTTATTTTGAATGAGATTTTGATCATGCGCGTTTTCCTTTTCGTCCTTCTACTTGCCATCCCGTTTCAGCTTTCCGCCCAATCTGAAAGCCAACCCGAAGGCGCTATCGCCGTGGAAGACAGCGCGACGCAAGATGCGGCTATGGCCGTGCGCATTCGCGATATTCTTGCGGAACTCGATGGCTATGAGGATGTTACCGTAATTGTCACCTCAGGCATTGTGACGCTACGCGGAACTACCCTTGATGGTGAAAAGATTGCACGTTTAAACGAGCTCACGGGTCGCGTTGAAGGTGTTGTCGCGATTGAGAATAGCGTGACCGAAACGACGGATGTTGTGAAACGGCTTAATCCAGCCGTCGAGCGTTTTCGCGCTCGCATGGCGCAGGTGATTGCATTTGTGCCCTTAGCTTCGGTCGCGCTGCTGGCGTTTATCATCATCGTGTTTGTCGGGTTTTTCATCGCCAATATGCGTCAACCATGGAACAGGCTCGCACCGAATGCCTTTATTGCTGACATTTATCGCCAAATCCTACGGCTTGGCTTCATGGTCGGTGGCTTGGTTGTAGCGCTTGATATCATGGGGGCGACGGCGCTTTTGTCTACAATCCTTGGTGCTGCTGGTATCATCGGTCTCGCGATTGGTTTCGCAGTGAAGGACACGGTTGAGAACTTTATCGCCTCTATAATGCTGTCAATCCGCCAGCCATTTCGGCCTAATGATACGATCGAGATTGGCGGCGATACGGGCAAAGTGATCCGCCTGACATCCCGCGCGACGATTCTGCTCAGTTTTGATGGCAACCACATTCGGATCCCCAATGCGACGGTGTTCAAAAGCCGGATCGTGAACTTTTCGCGCAATGACGAACGCCGTTTTAAATTCTCGCTGGGCCTCGCACCGGAGACTGATTTCGTAGACGCGCAGCGCATCGCCCTGGAAAAACTGCAAGAGTTGCCATTTGTTTTGGACACTCCCGCCCCCGCAGTTTGGATCGATGAAATCGGAGACAGTACGGTCTCGATCATTCTGACGGGATGGATCGAACAGCATAAATCGTCTCTTGCTGCGGCGCGAGGGGAATCGATTCGTCTGGTAAAACTTGCGTTGGAAAAGGCCGATGTGCGGATGCCAGAGCCGACTTATCGCGTGCTTTCACCCTCATTGGCCAAACTTGCATCTGCCGAAGAAGGCACGACGGATAGCATGTATAAAGAGCTCGCGCGAGACGCAGATATTCGCGAAGAAAGCCAAGTGGCTATGGCTGTTGACGCCATCGCCGATACGGCGCTCGAGCAAATTGTCGATGCCGAACGTAAAGAGACAGAAGATGGTGATTTGCTGCGTCGAGAAGCCCCCGAGGAATAAGTGCATTTTTTGCAAATATGCCCTTGATCGCCGCTTCCCTCCCGCGTAAATAGCGCATCACTGATGGGGTGTAGCCAAGCGGTAAGGCAACGCTTTTTGGTAGCGTGTACCGTAGGTTCGAATCCTACCACCCCAGCCAGTACCCACTTATATTCCCGATACGAGTGTTGTGCGAGTTAGTGCCGACTTATCCGTGGGTTACGCCGTTGGGTTTGTAATGCAGTCTGTTAGGTGGCGCTGAATGAGGCGCAGATATGCCATCAGTCTGAGGTCGCCATTTCCGCGATACGAGTTTGAGGTGGGAGCTTATAGAGTCGCGATCAATGCGCGTTGCTCAGCCCAGTTTACTGGGATGGCGTGTCGCAGACACCAATCAGATGTGAGCCCAATTGGTTGAGCGCCATCCATAACATCACGGATAATGTCCGGTGCCAGAAACGCGAGTTCGATCATCTGTTGGATGCGTCGTTTGGAGACCTGATCGTTCGCAGCGATTTGAGAAAATGTCTTGCCTGACTTGATTTGCTCAAACCAGTGATGGGCTTTGGCGATATTCTTGATCAAAGTCTCATCGCGCTGGCTTGGCGCATCCGCAAAGATCAGTTTGGTTTCCACTCCGCGTTTACGGATCTGGAAGGGGCTTTGATTGTGAGTAGGTCTTGGAGTTGCTCGTTACTGTCGCGCTCGAAGAGTGTTGCGATCCTCTTTTGGTCTAAGCAGATGTTTAGCTCGCCAGCATTCAGATCGATGCGCTTGATAAGTTCAAGCCATGAAGTTGATCTGTCACCGATGGCATCTATCTTAGCCTCGGCATCTGCAATCTCTGCGGCTGTAGCATCTGGAAAGAGCGGTCCAATGAATGAGGGGGCCGTGAGCTGCTTGGCGATCACATGGGCGACCTTGCTCTCCAACTCTACCGCCGGCAATCGCCAACCCTCCTTGTTTTTTGCGCCGCTGTTATTGATCAATCGATGCGAGACGTAGTATCGAAGCCGAGTGCCAGCTTTTGTCTTGCTGTGCGATGGTGTCAGTCGATCCCCGGTCTCATCATTAATCTTACCGCAGAGCAGTGAGCGTTGCTTTGCGGTTTCACGGGCCCTGCTTTTGCTCGCGCCGTCCTGCAACATTGTTTGAATGCGATCCCACCGTTCTGGTGTGATGAAACCCTCTGCTTTTTGAAGCGGCGATCTTGTCTCGAATGCGCTCTGCCGTCACCTCGCGTTCAAACTGAGCAAAGCTCAAAAGCATGTTCAGCGTTAAGCGACCCATGCTGGTCGCAGTGTTGAACGATTGGGTTACAGACACAAACGAGGCTTTCGCTACATCCAGGACGTCGACTATCTTGGAGAAGTCGGCCAAAGAGCGTGTCAGCCGGTCGATCTTGTAAACCGTTGATCTGATCAACGGCACCGCGATCTATGTCTGCCAGCAACCTCTGCAAGCTAGGCCGCTCCAGCGTGCCGCCTGAGATGCCTCCGTCATCGTACCGCTCCACCACCTGTACCCAGCCCTCGTGCTTCTGACTGGCGATGTAGGCCGCGCAGGCCTCGTGCTGGGCATCCGGAGAGTTGAAGTCTTGCTCCAACCCTTCCTCCGAGCTCTTTCGGGTATAGATGGCGCAGCGGATTTTCTTTATGCGGCGCTCCCCGCTACCTTGGTCAAACCAAAGAAGCGTGGGCCGGACCAGTTGGTTCCAGTTATGTGCAGCGCAATGGCTGAGAGCGATTTGTATGCCTCACCGTTCAACACATACCCAGTGTCGGTGACGTCGACTTGATACCGCTTACCATTCCATTCTCGAACCAAAGGCTTTGATTTGGGCCTCAAGTGTCTGACGTCAGCGCTTATGGGACCAAATAGCGGTATTTGCTAAGAGAGGGTTTGTTGCTCTGGGGGTTTCCACGTTCGTCAAATGACTTCGACGGTTAGCGGTCACCTAAATTCAATTGTTGGACGGCAGTTTTGTCCCGCCTTGCCGACCTCGGGGGCTGCGACAATCGGTTTTTCGAGTGCTGCACCGCCGCAAGTCCGTTTCGAGCCCTTCTAAAGACATCGACATCTAAAGTGGTAAACAGCCAGGAAGTCCGGCGGGTAAGACTATCAAGGCACCGGCGGCATATAGGTTTTGGCCGAGATTTGGTCGGTCAGACCAAACCGTGATCCAATTGGACCCAGCCCCAACGATGGCCATATCTTTAGGTAAGCGGGCGATGAAGTCATTTGAGGGGAACAAGGCAACTGCGCCAGGCGCTGCATCCGTGAGATACATTACTGACAGTTGGAGGCAAAACCAGCCAATCACGACTGCAGTTATGGAAATGCCCCAAGTCTTAAAAGTCATGGATGTGTTCCAAATGTAGGGATTGCCCGTCCAAACTTCGCAAAGTATCCGCCAAGTCCGTGACCGGCAGCAGGATCAAGTGTCGGAAGTCGCCATAGCCTTGGCGCGTGAAGCTGTAGAGAGCTTCGTCAAGGTTTGCGCTGTCGGACGTCGCTGTTAACAAAATGTCATCGTTTCCGGCAATCTCGACAAAGTCGCCATTGGCCTGCGCCATTTTCGACAACAACACAGTCAATTCGCGATAACGTGGCGTGTCGATCTCGATCCCTTGGTCATGTTCTGCGATGATGTTTAAACTGTCAAAGGCCGTAAGCTCTTCGTTGCTCAGACCGGTCACAATCAAACGCAATCGAAGTGCGTCGGGTTCCATGTTGGCGACAGCGGCGGCGATAACTTTCGCGTACTGGGCCTTTGTTCGGTACTCTATCCCGAGCGCAAACCGACGTTCGCGGTCACGCAACGCATCGCCGGCATTTACAGTTAATGCTTGGGCGTCGCGAGCGAAGTCCCAGCGATACCAAGGGACTTGCTGTAAGAATGCGCTGTATTGTTCGGCTTGATCGGCTGATAAATCATCGAGCGGTGCGCGCGTGTCGCCACGCATCCATGTAGCGGCACGGCCGATTGTTTCTTCATAGAGGGCTTTGGCAAGAAGTTCAGCCGAAAAGCTGACCCCGATGGTGTAGATTGTCTGCTTGAAAGAGCTTGGAAATCCACCGTGTGGGCCGGACGCTTGCGAAAGACTGCAAAGAGATGTCCAGAAACCACCGATTGATGACAGGTATCGATAATCGTGTGGATCGCTGGTGCTGATCACTTTGGCATAGTCATCATAAGCATGAACGATATGCCATTCTGGATAGGTGAGTAGTGTTTTACCTTCCGCGCGGTGATGTTCTGGCAGTAAAATTGGTTCGTAGGTTGAAGCTGTTTCGGTGGGTCGGCAAGCCAGTTCAATATAGGCAACTGGCGCGGTGAGCCCGACAAAAAACAGTAAAATCAATAACACAACCAGTTTAAGGAACTTCCTCATGTGTTGCGACCGAACCGTAGACCTGCGCCCAATGCAACGCCACCCAAAGCGATGTGTGGCAAGTTGGCAAGAATACGGAAAAGCGTGAAGGAAAGACCCTCAGACGCGTTGGTGAAGATACCAAAGTCGAGATAGCCGTAGCCTGTGAAAAACCCAAAAACGCCATCACCGAGATAAAGCGCGCCAAAGATCACCAAGAATACCTTGCTGGCGCGTGCGCCAAAAAATGCCGCCAATAGCGCCCAAATTGCCGAAACCAGATGAAGTGCATCGTCAAACAGATCAAGCGCGAAAATGCCAAAGGCACGACCATCAACGTCGGTAATGCCGGGGACATAGTTTAGGGCTGCTGCACCTAGCAGAACGACGGAATAACCGAGTGCGAATTTCTGAAGTATTGTCATAGTACCCTCAAGTAACTGTCCCAGAGATTGTTCCGTAGGACCAAATTAGGGTCCAGCGCCCGTTTGGCCGCTACGAATTCCGCTGCGCGAGGATAGGCCTGTGCGAGTTGGTCCTGACGTGCGTGTGGCCGATAGGGCAGGTAGTAGGTCCCGCCAATCGCATTGACACCAGCGATAAGTTCCTGTGTCATCCTTTGCATATCCGCCTCGGCGCGTGCAGTCATTTCCTGACTAAACGACATGACCGCGGCAATTCGTGGGACCGGCGCATAAGCAAGCCAGCTGTCGGGGTCTGTGTCAACAAACCGCAAAGTCACGTTTAGGAACTCTTGGAATGATCCGGGTATCACCTCGCGACATAGCCTTACGAATTCTGCAAATCGATCGGGTGATACGAAATATTCATGAAGAATATCTGTGCGGTCGGGATTACGATCATCCAACGTCACGACAGGTTCGTTGATAAGACTATTACGGGTCGACGGCCCGCTGACAATCGTTGTCGCTAAATCGGACTCGAACCACCAACGCACGTCTTTCATCCTTTCATTGCCTAGCTGCGCGCGATAAATCCGGCTCGCAATATTTGCCGCAGCGCCTGAACCGCTGGCGGCGGGGAGGTCGCTTTGATCTGCGCTTGGCCGAAAGGTTACTAATAGAGCTTTTGACATGAAATCTGCGCGCGTCACGCTGAGGCGACCGTAGGCCATGGTGACTTCACCATCAGCAAGAGCTTCGACGATACGTGTCCCCAATTCTTCCCCGGGCATTTCAGCATAGGTTGGTTCAAGGCGCTGGTTCTTTGCCAATTCGACATCCATTTGGGTGATTATACCGGTCAGGCCATAGCCACCCATTGTCATTCCAAACAGATCAGCATTTTCAGTGCGCGAACATGTCACGAGTTCACCGTCTGGCAAAATCATTTCAAACCCGCGAACGGTGCTGCCCATTGGCCCTTCTTTTACAGGCCATCCATGTGCGTTCACGCAGAAGGTCGCAGCGATGCCAAAGTCATTGTTAGATTGCATGACACGTGGACCAAGATCTAATGGGTCTGCCAAAGCAATGACATCGCTCCACCGCGCGCCCGAATGTGTCCGCATCATTTGATTGGAAGTGTCAGGTTCAACCAGTCCATTGTCAAAAGTGATTGCGTGCCCATCGCGCGGAATTGCTTGCCCACCCATCGAATGACGTGCCGCGCCAACATTGACGGGACGACCGTTCTCTCTGGCTTCATTTAGCTCTGTGCGGATGGCGGTGATGAGTTGAGCGCCGGGATCATGCTTTATGGTGATGTGGCGAAAAATTGTTGTTTCGCTTAGACCACTGGCATCGTTCAACATGTCCGCTGCTCCACTTGGCTTGATAAAGCGTGTGCCGTCGAGCGTCGGGTTGGATGGGGTAAACGCTTTGGTCGCCAAACCCCCAATAGCGGCACCACCGCCCAGCAAGGCAGCGCGTCGCGTTAATATCTTCAATGTTGCCAAGGAAATTTCCTAGTTTGTGAAGTGAATGTACGCATCTTAGTGGGGTTTCAATAGAAACGAAAAGTATAGATTTCCAGACTTAGCGTGAGAAGCAGTATTGCGAGGTGGAATTGGACATGTGTGGACGAGCCTGAAGTCTTGAAAATTTTGGTCCCGGATATCTTTGAGTATTGGAAAACGTCTCAGGTAGTTTTTGATCTAATGTTCCGATGGGGCCTTCATTTGGTCGATTTAATCTCGCAAGACCGATTAACGTCCGGCTTGGAGAAGCTGCTCTGCGGCGATTGACCTGGTGCTGGTGTCTCCTTTGGGCCGTCTTTACTGAAAGCGATGTTATCTTTGAGGTCACATGCTGCAATCGATCTAACGGCGACACAGAGCCCAGAGCAGAAGAGTCTATTATTCGCTATCCAAGCTAGACTCAGGACCTATTGATTTTGGTCTGAACATTTGGATCACTGTACTAAAAATGGAGCGGTGAATGCTCAACCGAACTGACGACGCGCGCATGGCCTTTGAGCCTGCGTTCTTAGAAATTGCTGCAGGTGACACGGTCAGGTTCCTCGCCTCAGACAGAGGACATAACGCCGAAACCATCGATGGTATGTTCCCCGATGCGGCCAGTGCATTCAAAGGTGATATCAATGAAGAGATCGAAGTCACCTTTGATGTCAGCGGAATATACGGCATCAAGTGCAAGCCTCATTTTACGATGGGAATGGTGATGACGATTGCCGTCGGCGACGTTGCAGAGGTGCCCGCGTCATTCCTTGAGGGTCGTTTGTCCAACAAAGCGCGCAACCGATTTGAAGAACAAATCGCCAGCGGAAATTTGGGACAGTAAACCCAACTAGGCCGCCCCAATATTAAGTGGCGGCCTACTCTTCGTTCAGACGCGCCAGCAGTCTGGCCATAGGAGCGTTGTTCTTCGTCAAATCTGCCAGCGTCATCGTACTTAGAGATGTATAAAATGCGTCTTGTGCTACCCTAAGTGCAGAGGTCAAACCGCATGACGGGGCCAATACGCAACTGCCCCCATCGGGCCGCAAGCACTCGACAAGTTCAGTCTGGCTTTCCAAGTCGCGCACGACATATCCTATGTTTATGTGCCTGGGCTGCTTGGCTAATCTCAGACCACCCGACCTGCCTCTGACAGAGGCAACATATCCCTCACGCACCAACCATTGGGTCACTTTTGCAAGGTGGTTGTACTTTGCGTCATGGATCTCGGCGATCTGGCGGGTCGTCAACATATGCTTTTCTGCAATAGCAAGATGCATAAGCGTGCGTAAGGCATAGTCGGTAAATTTGGATAACTGCATAACGCGTATCCTTAACACACATATTTGGTATTTACAGTGCTTAATTAAATTAACATTTAAAATACCAATTAATACGGTGAAGCGTAAATTGACACAAAGGAACGCTCTATGCAGACGACGATTTTAATAATCAGCCTCGCGTTGATGGCTGTTGTAGGTGTGACCTACACCTGCGCAGTCTATGCCAACGACGGGCCCGCTGCGGGACCTCAAGCCAACAAAAACCGAAGCCTGTTGTTGTGGGGTATGATAGTCTTTGGCGTCATCATTTCCGTGGCCACGTTGCGCGAGAACCCTCATGTTTCAGCAGGTCCAGCACCCATGGTTGTGAACATCTCGGGCGGCCAGTGGTGATGGGAAACCGACATCTATGAAATCCCAATGGGCCAAGAGGTGGAGTTTCGCGTCACCACCGAAGACGTCACGCACGGCATGGGCATTTACACCCCTGACATGACGCTAGTGGCACAAGTCTAAGCGATGCCCGGCTACACCAACAAGCTGGTGCATACGTTTGACGCCCCCGGCACCTACCAAATCCTATGCATGGAACTGTGCGGAATCGCGCATCACGACATGATCAATGAATTCGACGTCACGGAGGCGGCCCAATGACCGATGCAACAGTTAAAATAGATACAGCACCGCCTGAGAACTTACGCGCAAACATGATCAAGCTGACCATGGGTTTGGGCGGTGTGGTCTTTTTGCTGATGATGATCTTTGGGCTTGTCATGCGCACGGCACAGGGCGGCATCATAGACCTTGATCCGGCGATTTTCTACCAACTTCTCACTGCGCATGGCGCTGGCATGGTAGGCTCTGCTGCGCTGTCAGGTGCCACAATCCTGTGGTACTTTGTGGCGCGCTATGTAGATCTGAATCCCAAGGTTTACCTCATCTTTCTTGGGCTATTCCTTGCCGGTGTGGTTTGCATCCTTGGGTCAATCTTTTTCGGGCAATACGGCGGCGCATGGACATTTCTGTTTCCTCTGCCCGCGATTTCCGGTGGCGCGTGGGAAGCAGGGGCCGCGGTTGTGTTCTGTGTCGGTTACTTGCTGATCGGTGTCGGATTTCTGATTTACTACCTTGAGATGGGTTACAAGGTTTCCAAGTCTTTCAAAGGTCTGTTTGGCGGTCTCGGCTGGAAATTCATTATAAACGGTGACACAGCCGCTGCCCCGCCCCCAACAATCATCGCAGCCTCCAGCGTGATGGTCTTCAACTCCATCGGGATCGTATTTGGGGCAATCGTCTTGGTGGCTAATATCGTGAACTTGTTGATCCCCAGCTTCGCGGTCGACGCATTGCTCGCCAAGAACGCAACCTATTTCTTTGGCCACGTGTTTATCAACGCAACCATCTACATGGCGGTCACTGCGGTCTACGAGATCATCCCCGAATACACCGGAAAACCGTGGAAAAGCATACGCCTTTTCGCCATTGCGTGGGCTGCCGTCGTGGTCTTTGTGCAAGCGGTTTACTTTCACCACCTGCTGCAAGACGTGAACATGCCCGCATGGGCGATGGCCACGGGCCAAGTCGTGTCCTACGCATCGGGTGTGCCATTGATCGCGGTCACCCTGTTCTCAACCGCCCTGTACATAAAAGGGTCAGGGATGAAATGGGACTTGGCCACAAAATTGCTGGTCCTCGGTGTCGGTGGTTGGGGTGTCGGTGCGATCCCTGCGATGATCGACGGTATGGTCTCGGTCAATAAGTTAATGCACAACACGCAGTGGGTGCCGGGGCATTTCCACACCTATCTGTTACTTGGTGAGGCTGCGATGGCCTTCGGGTTCGCGGCTTGGCTTGTAAAAGACACCTCCCGCGTGACGCAATCTGGCTTGGACCGGTTTGCCTTTCTGGCATACGTTGCAGGCGGGGCAGGTTTTGTGCTGATGTTCCTGTGGTCAGGGGCCAGTTCCATCCCGCGCCGCTGGGCCGTCCACTATGAAGCATGGCAGCTACAAAGCCAGGTTGCGACAGTGTTTGCCGCCGTTGTGATCCTCGTGACAACGCTGTTACTCGTCGGTTACGTCAAAGGGCTGATGCGGCGAGGTGCAAAGACATGATCTCAATCCCTCTCACAATAGGTGCGGCCCTTCTGGGCCTCACCTGCCTTTATCACGCGACCGATGGGTTGCAGGCTTTTACAGCCGAAGGTGCGCGCAGGGTGGTGGTGGCGAAACACCGCCCTTACGTCCCCGACATCATGTTTGAGGATATGACCGGCACTTCCCAATCCTTGCGCTCCCAATCGAGCGAAATCGTGTTGGTCGAGTTTATCTACACCACTTGCCCAACGATCTGCCAAACAGCGGGCAGTGACTTTGCACAGCTGCGCGACGCGCTCGTCCAAACGCGCGAGAATGTGCGGATGATTTCGGTGAGCTTTAATCCCGCCAATGATACGCTCGCTGCATTGGGTGATTACGCAGAGTTGCATACGGCCAGCGGGTCACCTTGGACCGTTGCACGCGTTGACGTGGCGCAACGCGCACAAGCGCTGGATTTTTTAACGTCACCGTCATTCCCGATTGAGCCTCCCCCTTTGAAGTGGTCCGCCCCTATAGTTAGGAAAGCGGAGGACCTGAGATGGCCATTAAGAGACCAAAGCCCGAAGAGATTGTCGTGAAGTTACGGGTCGTTTTGGCGTCGGTCAGAAAGAGCTGGCCCGTATGTGGGGTGTGACTGAGCGAACTGCAAAGAGAGAGCTCGCCCATATGAGAGGCTTGGGATGGATTAGTGTTGCTGTTGCATCAGGGCGGGGACGCGTAACGCAGCATTCGATCAACTTAGACTCTATTATTGAGCAAAGTGCACCTCATTGGGAGGCGATTGGGCCTGACTTTGCGGCACGTATGGTGGGGGCCCCCGAGCAAGAAATCTCTAATGTTGTGCCCATGCGTGCAAATAGTACAATGCCGATCTTTGACAATAATACAGGTTGGGCGCTTGTTGCCGAAAGATTGCGAGAACAGGAACCTGCTATTTTTAATGCATGGCTGTCGCAACTTACCGCGCTTGAGGGTGACGCCACAAAAATCGTTTTGGCCGCTCCAACAAAGTTTGTAGCGCAGTATGTCACGACACATTTCATGAAGCGGATACAGGCGAGCTTGTCCGCGGTTGAGGGGAGCCTCAGACAGATCAGAATTGAGAGTCTTGAGGACTAACAGATCGCTAGAAAGACATTGCTAGGGTAGCACTGAACAAGGGTTTAAACGGCTAGTTAGTCAATATTTTCTTGAGCTCCTCGACACAAACATCCATCAACTCTTGATTAGATTGTTTGGCCGCTTCTTCTGCGTCAGAAAGCATAGAGCTGAGTTGAAGGAACCCAACTACCCCGGTCGAGCCAACAGCGTAATGTGCTGCATCTTTGCGCTCTTTCCAGGACGTTGTGGGGTCCATAAGAACTCTGAGAGCGGTTTGCGCATCTACCATGCTTTGCGCCTTTAGTTTTTTGCCAATGACAGGGTCCACGAGCTGTTCAATGTCATCGGATGGCGCACAGGCCGTGGCTTGACCAAGATGTAAGTTGATCGCCCGTTCTAGACGGTCAGCGGTCAGGGGCTTGGCCAACATAGCGTCCATGCCAGATTCAGTAGAGTAGTCGCGATCGCTTGGGATCAATGCTGTGACGCCTAAAATGATAGAGTCTCTGGATTTTCCTGCGTTTGAACGAATTGCGCGCGTCGCTTCATAGCCGTCCATGACTGGCATATTAACATCCATCAAGATGAGTGCGTATTCCTCATGCTTTGCGGCTTCAACGGCTTCGCTCCCAAGTGCAACACACTCTGGTTCATAGCCAAGACGCGAAACCATTTCGCCTAAAACTGTGCGGTTGATGTTGTTGTCATCCACAATGAGCACAGCTCCTTGCAACACTTGGTGAGAGCCATTTTTGCTTTCCACAGATTCAACGTCTGGAGATGCGATTGCGATGCCGTCTTCAGCTATTTCCAGCTCAAGCATAAACTTAAATTTGCTACCTCGCCCCAGCCGACTGGTCATTTGAATTTCAGAATCCATCTGCTCGAGCGAATGTTTGACGATTGAAAGCCCTAAGCCAGAGCCACGGGTGCTATCTTCTTCGTTGAATTTCGCTTTTTCGAAGGTTTCAAAGATACGGGCCTTATCTTCGTTGGCGATACCTATTCCTTGATCGGACACCACAAAGTTCAAGCAACGTGTATTTTCAGTGCCACCTTTCGTCGAAATCATCTCAATCGAAATTGATCCGTCTTGGGTAAACTTAATTGCATTGCCAATGAGGTTATACATGACACGTGAAAACGCCTCTGGTAGGCCCTTGTAGCGAAACTCTGTGCCCTCACCGAGGAATGTCATCTCCAAGGTGTTCCCATTGGCCGCCGCGAGAGGTGTTAGCACTGCCTGAATGTCCTCAAGCACAGTGCGAACAGCGAAGGGCTGCGCGACCTCTTTTATACGGGTCAAACGCGTGTGGTCCAAAATGCTTGTGACCTGTTCCAATGCGCGGTTGCTACATTCAAGAGCGGTCTTGAAGAGCTTTTGATCCGCTTGCGTGAGCTTGGTTTCTTCGATCATGTCGAGCGACGCTATCAACCCATGGAGCGGTGTACGCATTTCATGACTCATCGTTGCAAGAAAGCGGCTTTTGGCGTTAGAGGCTTCTTTGGCTTCATCACGGGATGTTTTGAGTTTTTCTTCAGCAGCAAGCTGTTCGGAGATATCTGTGAGATAGATAATATAGGTATCAAGCCCTTCAACGTCTTTCGTCCAAACGCCTGACATTTCGATCGGAAATTGTTTGTAGTCTGAAGATCGCGCAATTAGTCGGATCGTGTGCGTGAAAGGCGTTTTTTGATAGAGTAAAAACTCGTTGACACTATCAATGTCGAGAAGCCCATGTACAAAATCTAGGCCAAGAATATCCTCTTGAACCGTTCCGAAGTATGTCGTGGCTGCATCGTTGCATTGGATGATCAAGCCGTCTGAATCCATTAAGATCACGGCGGATTGTGCAGCTTCAAAAGCGTTTCTTACATTTGTTGCAGAGACTTCAATATTGCGACTGCGTTCTTCCAAGTCTCGCCATAAGCGAAATGCTAGGAGGCATGAAAGTAAAACGAAGCCTAAAATGATGAACGAGGACGCATGAAATCGCGTAAAGGTGTCGTATTGCTTTGCGCGTATTTCGGTCTGGGCCGTTGAAAGGCTTTGCAGGCCGCGCGTTGTGATGGTTCTTATGTGTGGTTCCGCGACTTTTGCGACGAGGTAAAACTGATAGACGTCGTCATGCGTTGGCGCTCTCATGCCGTCAATGATTTCCGCAAGCTTTTCCCTCTTTCGAACGACAAAGTTATAGTCATCCCTTCCTGCAAGGGGTGTGGCGAGACGCGTTAAGGCGGCCCCAATCACGTCGACCCGACTGTAAAAAATATCGAATGCAATTTGGAGCTTTAAGAACTCGGCCGCTGAAATTTCAACACCGTCTTCTGAGCCAGGGGTCATAGGCTCTAATACGTTAGCCAAAAAATTCTTATAGTCGACATTTACTTGCGAAATGTTCCATCCCAAGTTGTCAGACGACGCAACAGCCAATTGGTCAATTTGTGTTTTCAGTGCTCTGCCACCGATCAGCAGAATAAAGAAAGCGAACACGAGCAGCGTGAACAGTGTCATTGCAGACAAATTGCGAATTCTAGATCGCTGTTTACGGAGCCGAGTTCTCATTTACTTACGATTCTTCTTCATTTTTCTCGATTGAAAGGAGCTGCCAGATGCTTTGCGCATAGATCTCTTCATTTTGGTACTTAACATCAGAGTCGTATGGATAAACGACCCAGTATGGCCCTTTTTCACGACGACTGAATGGTTTGCCATTCATCAGATAGGCGATGATAGGCGTTTCATCTGTGATGTCGGCAACTGGAATTTCGATGATGTAGTCATTGACAGCGGTCAGAGTGAGAACACCCTCGGTGATGTCGGCAAGGCCAACGATGGACAGCAAAGATGGTCCGGAGAATTCAATTTTTCCTTCGGCCCAGATTGTTGTTGTTTCAAAAGTGGTTCGGTCCAACTTTGCAATGTCGTCTTTGGTAAACTCGATCGTCAGATCACCATTCGTGACGCTAAGTATGTCTTGCGGAGACGCAAGGGTGGGCAGCGCAGCGAAAGACAATACTGTTATAACTGTCTTTATAAATTGGGTCATTTTAGTTTCCTTGCCACTATGGTTTGATATGTTTCTTTAAGATATATCTAAAAGAAAAGAACTATGTATCAAAAGATATATTAAGCGTTAATTTGATAAATTCTGTGGTTAACTGCTGTGTTTTGAGAAAAAAGAGCGTAAGAGTTTCTTAAGTTGTACGGCGCACTCGAACTATAGCGGAAAGTTCACAAGTTTGTAGTATCAGTTTTTTTTTTGACACCCTGCTGGTTGTTGGTAATTTTGATAAGTTTTTAGGATGATAGAATGAACTTGAATGATGATGATGACGACGATAGCGGAACGATCTTGAGGGTTGCGATTGCGGACGATCACAAGTTGCTCGCAGATGCAGTTTCCTCGATGCTTGGTGGGGATGAGGGGTTTGAGACCTCATGCTGCTACGATTTGGAATCGCTGCTGAAGCTTTTAGGTCGTGATAAGTTCGATATTGTCCTCTTGGATTTGCGTATGCCCGGAATGTCCGGGCTGGATAGCGTTGCGCAAGTCGTTCGTGCCGCACGGGACGGGCATGTTGTATTGTTCACGGGCCAAGTTGATAGGCATGTGCTAGATAAAGCAATTGAACTTGGTGTGCGCGGTCTCATTGCCAAGACGATGCCGCTGCGCTCACTTGGAAGTATTATTGAACTGATCTGCTCAGGTCAGATTTTCGTTCCAGTTGGTGCTGACTTCCCAGGTTCCATGACGGACGTTGAGAACAAACATGGTTTGACCGATAAAGAACTTTATGTCCTGCGGCGCGCCGCGAATGGAATGACGAACAAAGAGATTGCTCGCGACATGGGCGCAACCGAGGTCATTGTGAAGATGCACATGCGTGCAATCTGTAAAAAGCTTGGGGCGCGCAATCGTGCGCATGCGGCTATCATCAGCCGTGAACGGTCCCTCCTTTAAGGTGCTGGCCTAGTTATCTTGGTTCCAAGAATCGACTAAAGCTTCCATGTATTCGCCAGTTTCATTGATGCTGGCGATCATCGCTTCCATGCGTCCAAACTCGATGTTGTAGCGCTCTGTGAGAAGGCTGACCCGCTCTTCAATGGCGATCAGGTCCTTTTCAAAGTCTTGCAGATCTTCGGTCAGTTCGGTTTCGCGCCTTGCAAGCAACCCACCCGCGCCGATCAGTGCATCACTATATGTTTCGAGACTGTTGGTTAAGCTGACGCCATAGCGCACGTTTGCGGAGACGGCTTGTTCGTTTTCAAGTGTTATCGTCATGCCGTTCGTGTCGCCCAAAGAGGAACGAAGGGTTGTCTTGCCATTGCTATCCAAGCTGATGTCCAGATTTTCGCCATCCAGCGTTGCAGAAGGGGGCGTGGTGTTTGGATCATAGACCAAGGCGTATGACCCTGCTTTCGGCGGTGCGAAGGAAAGCCCTGTTACTGCGATCCCGGGATCATTGGAGCCGTACTGAGAGGCAAAAAGAGCCTCAGCGATCTCTGGGTTCTTTTCCATTGCGCGCTCAAAGGAGGCCTCATCAAGTGTAAGTCTGCCATCAAGTTCAGTTTTAATGCCCAACTGCGCGAGATATACTGGTTGCTCGCCAAAGCCGGAAATCGGTTCTGTTGTGAGACGACCCATTTTGCTTAAAATCGACTGCGCAGCTACGTCGCCAGCAAGAGACCCTTCTTCTGCGCCGTTAAGCCCACGTTGGGTTGCGGTTTTGAGGTAGTCTTTGAGGGTGTTAACTTCAGCTAAGAATTGCGAGATCCGTTCGCGCACGGATGTGTTGCTTTCGTTTGAAATCAACGTTGAGGTTCCAATAGAATTGAGCGTTATGCGATGACCGGTGAACAGATCTTCGATTACATTGCTTTCACGTGTGACGTTGACACCATCGACTGTAAAATTGGCATCTGTCGCAGCGACAAGATCGCTCGAAATCCCCATAGGATTGTTAGTAGCATCGCTTTGGCCTTCGGTGCCATTGGCGGTGAGGCCCAACGCCTCCTTGATAGAGCGGATGGAATCGTCGTTTAGTGCGTTGATAACACCTGCATCGGTTTTGATAATGAAAGCCATGCTCTCACCGGTGTTGATTAAGGACGCAGACATGCCATCGATACTGTTTAAAGAACGGGTAAACCCTGTCAGCGTGTTGTTGGTTCCATCAATTGGAATATTGAGTGGGGTCATAGCATTGTCAGTCGCAAGCGAAATGCTCGTCCCTCTCAATAGAGTACTGGTGTTCGTGTTGGTGTCAAAATTGATCGAAAGGACCTGAGAGGTGGCAAGGGTGTTTACCTCCACAACAGCAGAGACATCAGAAGCGAGCGCTTCCATGGTGACTTCGATGGAGACGGCGTTCGTCGTTGAGCTGGCAACGCGTGACGCGGATTCAGCAGTACTGGCCATGCCTGCTTTGAACAGGCCCAATTGAGACGACAAAAGTCCCATAGCAGAGATCGACGTGTTGGCGTCTTCAACACGGCGTTCTGTTAAAACGCGGTCGCTGTTTGTCTCGGCCTCTACGAGGCTGCTGGCAAGGCTTTGCAGCTGGATGCCGCTGCCGTTCTGACTGAGCGCCGATAGAATATCAGTCTTCATTTCCGCCATGGCTGAGACTCCCTTAGCCTTTATAAACGTCAGTGATGCGCCAACATTTAGCGCGTGTTAGAATTTGTTTGTATTTACATGCGAAATTTCATGACTTTGTAGTTATGCGTGCGCATAATTCCATTATTAATTGTCGTGATCGCACCTGTTTCGCGTTGGATAGACAGCTGCGTGCGCCCCCAATCTGCAATCAAGACGTCGTCGCTGGCAAAGGTGATCTTTGACTTTGTGGGCTCTGCGCCGAGGATTTTGCATTGCTGACCGATAGAAAGTTTTTCGAAGGTGACCCGCTCGAAAGGGGCATGTACCCCCAAACACTCATATGTTTCCTTTTAAATATCTTGTCAGATTGGCGCAGTCGCGCAATGTGCCGGCGGTTAACAACGCAATGAAGCTGAGACCGACTAAAGAATTGCTCATTTTATGCCCTCACATTATCGGCGTTACTCTGTCGCTACTTCATCGACTGCTGCGTCACTCGTCTAGGTGCCATCGAGAACCTGAGAAGCGACTTCTGTATCATCGCCTTCGCTTTGTGGCGCTGGTTCAGGTGTGTAAAGTTCGCTCACACCTGTCGCGAAGAGCTGTTCGGCGACCTCTTTTGGGGCCGCAAGAATAGCCCCGATTGGCAGTTCGAAACCTTGATGCGTGTACTTTTCAAGCAGTAGCATTTGAACCATTTCATCTGAAGGCTCGCGGTTGTGCTCTTCCAGATCATGGATGGTGTCATCAGCGTCGTGTGCTGACCAGCGTAGCTGCATCTTTGGGAATTTGTCTCGGAATAAATCAGAAAGCGTTGTGTCATGCTTGACATCTCGACCTGCGTTGCTGGCGCCTGTGCGGGCGCGCAATACTTGTACCCGTGCATCCAGAATAGCCGTGCGGATTGATGGATCTGTCGCATCTATCAGCATTTCATTTAAAACGTTAATGACTTGCAGTGCAGGGACCTCCGAGAGCCCGTGCATCAATCGTACCGTTGTTTCATTGGCCGTGTGCGCAGGTTTTTTAGCGGTTCGCTTTGTAGGTTTTCTCAAGCTTCGTAAAGTTTTTTTCGACATTCTCAGCTCCGTGATGAATTTGGCACTCAACTTGCAATTATTGGACCAGAACCGAAGAAACGGGGACGAAAAACATGAACGCACTTAAAGAGCATATTTCATTCCAAGCTTCTGCGCTGTCTTTGCGCAGTGCTCGCAATAACATGCTTGCGTCCAATATCGCGAATGCTGCGACGCCAGGCTATAAGGCGCGCGACATGGATTTTGACCGTGAGATGTCAGCACGCATTGGGGATAGCCCCGTTCGTATGAGCGCACCGCGTCACGTCAACAACCTTACAGGTGTTGGCGCTGATCGTGTTCAATATCGTCAACCGTTGAACCCGTCGTTGGACGGAAACACGGTTGAGATGTCTGTAGAGCAGATAGAGTTCTCCGAAAACTCGGTGCGCTACATGTCAACGCTTGAGTTCTTAAACAAACGTGTCGCGGGCCTGATGTCCGCAATCAGAGGTGAATAATGTCTGATATAAAGAACGTCTTCGATATTGCGGGCCGCTCAATGGCGGCGCAAATGGTGCGTCTGAACACTGTTGCTTCGAATATTGCCAACGCAGAGGCGCGTGCGGGTTCTGCAGAGGATGCATATCGTCCGCTGCGCCCTGTCTTTCAAACAGTTTTTGAGGACGGAATGCGCAATGCTGAAAGGGCATCTGTCGAAGTACGCGACGTGATTGCATTAGACCGTGAACCCCTGCGCGTTCACGAGCCGGGCCATCCACTCGCGGATGAAGAGGGCTATGTCTACATCGCGCCAGTCGATGTGAATGAGGAGATGGTCGATATGATCGAGGCCAGTCGCCAATACCAAAACAATCTAGAAGTCGTCACGACGATGCGCACCTTGATGATGCGAACTGTGAACATGGGTAAGTCGTAGGAGTTTAACCAATGGAAGTAGATAATAACAGTTTAAGTGCGCAAAATGCGCTGTTGTCCAAACTTGGGATTAGCACGACCGATGCCAAGCCTGAAGATGCTAAGGAAGAGCTGGGACAAGACGATTTTCTGAAGCTTATGACGGCTCAGTTGCAGAACCAAGATCCGTTCGCACCGATGGACAATGGTGATTTCATTGCGCAAATGGCTCAGTTTTCATCGGTCGCTGGTATCAGTGACATGGGTAAAACGTTGAACACTATTGCTGATCAATTGGGTCAGTTTCGTGTTGGCTCATCAGTGAATATGCTGGGGCATTCGGTCTTATTGCCGGGCAATATTGCGCGCGCAGATGACAAGGGCGAAGTGCATGGCGTATTGGATCTTGAGCGCACCTCACTGGAAACTCGAGTTGAATTTCTAGACGCAGAAACGGGCGAAGTGTTGCACACGCTAGACCTTGGTGCCCGCGCAAGTGGCATGTCGGGTTTTGAGTGGACAGACCTGCCAGAAGAATATCGCGACGGACATCGCAGTATGAAGTTAGATGTAACGGTAAACTATGGTGACGGTCCTGAAGGGCTTGTGCCAAACGTGTTTGCTGAAGTGATCGGAGCTTCAATTGCAGGGTCTGGTGAGGCCCAGCTTGAAGTTGAAGACTACGGTGACGTGAGTGCCGCAGAAGTTCTGCGGTTCCGTCTTTAAGGCCGCCCAAACCCATTCAGATAGTAAATAAGGAGAGAGTACATGTCTTTCTACACCGCTCTTACAGGCCTTAACGACGCCCAATCAGATATCTCCACGAGTTCCAACAACATCGCAAACGTTGGAACGACTGGTTTCAAAAGATCTCGTGCTGAATTCGGCGATATCTTTGCGACGTCGCCTTTGCAAAACAGCTCGTCATCCATTGGTTCGGGTGCGATCCTGAAAGGCGTTAAGCAACAGTTCACACAGGGTAACATCGCGTCGTCCTTGAATGCTTTGGACATGGCGATTTCGGGCCAAGGTTTCTTTGCGCTCAAGCCAAGCCAGACTTCAACGCAGGTTGTTTACACGCGGAACGGTTCTTTTAATGTCGATAACAATCGCAACGTTGTTGATAGCTCCGGTCAATTTTTGCTGACGTATCCAGTTAACGAAGACGGTTCTGTCACGGCAAAAGACATCGATAGCGCTACGCCTTTGCGCTTGCCTGTCACCTCGGGTGATCCCCAAGCAACGACAAACGTGGATCTATCCGTCAATTTGCCCGCAAACGCTGAAGTGGCGATGGAGAAGGATAAGTTTCGGGATGGCTATACTTTCGATCCTGACGATCCTGAAAGCTTTACAAACTCAACATCGTTCACGATTTTTGACGATTTGGGTAACCCGACAATTGCGACGGTTTATTATATTAAAACTCAAGCGGCGTCGGCTGAGGATCCTACCAACAAATTTGAAACTCGTCTTGTTATCAACGACGAGGTGGTCTCCCCTGATTTGGTTCCTGCGCTTAACGACAATGGCAATCAGATTTACATTGACCAATTTGGCAACCAGACCACGACTGTGCCTGACCCGAGCTACTTTGCCGGTCGTAGTGCACCGCTTTATAAGTTGGATGAACTGCGGACGCGTTTACCGTCTCAACCTGCAATCCTGACAGGAGAACAGAGCGGGTTTGATTTCGGTGATGAGGGTTCGCGAGAGATCGAAATTGTGACGGACCCGATGTTGTTCGGTGCCACTTACGAAGCTGACGCTGCAAACCAAGGTGTTTATTGGGGAAATGACTTTCTTTTGGTCAACCTTGATGATGGTACGCGACCTGTCAGTATTTCTATTCGTCCTGGCAACTATAATGCCGAAGAATTGGCATCTGAGGTCGAACGCGCAATCAACGAATCCTACGATGATGCTCGCAAAGTTGAGGTGCGCAAAGGCGGCGAAGACACAATCAACATTCAGTTGTTCACGCCTAGCACTGATGGCGATGTGCCCGTTGCTAATAGTGTTTCGATTGACTTGCTTGAGCCAAGTTTTGTGTCGACGCAAGCTGGTATTGATGTTGCCAATCTAACGTCACCCAACTTCGAACTAGATACTTTCCTTGCGCATGCTCAGGCTCGTATCAATGACACTTTGAACGATCAGTTGGGTCAAAACCAATCAGCAGTACCAAATATCGCAAGCAATCAATTTGCGAAAATCACAACGACAGAGAAGTTGGCAGATCCACCCGAAATGCCGCAATCTTTCGGTTTTGAATACACGACGCGTGATTTGGATGTGAGCAGTTTAGCGAACGGATCGGATCGGTGGGACATCGACTATTTTGAAGGTGAGTTCACAGTAAGCTCAATTCAAAATGCGCCAACTGAAAGCGGTAAATCAGTCTCTTTTTCGGTGAAAGATCGTGATGTCTTTGTTGCCATTCCTGATGGTGCGACAAGTGAAACCGAAGTTTTGGATGCAATCAAAAGCAAGGTCGAGAAGCTCTTTAGCGTTTCATCAACAGCACCTGAGATTAGTGTTGCCAATGGTGAACTAACGGTTTCAGGTGCGACTGCGAATGCGCCAACGACTTTGAGTTTAGAAGCTTTCGGGGCCGTTTTGAGCGTTGACGTCGAAGCAACGGATACCGATACAAGCATCGCTTTAAAGATCAAAGAAAAGATCGATGCAACAGGGGTTCGCAATGTTGCTGTTGAACAAAACGGCTCTGTGTTGAGTATCACTGGCCCAACGATTGAAAGTGAATCCGGTGCATCGTCGCTGTCCTTTGCTGTGAGTGAGCAGCGCTATATGGCATACACAAACTTTGGCAATCGTCCCGATGTCAAAGTGTATGATCGTCAGAGCGAAGTCGCGACGTCTGGGCAAAGCCCCGCTATCGAGTATGATGCTGAAGCAGATCGTTTGTCTATCACGATGAAATCGGTCGCGGGTCTAAGCGTTGGTGACAATATCGTCCTTATGGGCGCTGACAATGTGGCGAGCGCAATCAATGGACGCACGTATAGAATTACCTCCTTGGATGGTAACACGATCCAGATCGCAACGGGTGATTTGGGCTTGCCCGATAATAACATTGCCATCGACGTCGACGTTGACAATCCGTTTATTGTTCTGTCTGAAGCATCCTCAGATGTTGAGGCCTTTTTTGAAGGTGCTGATCTACAAGTTGATGGATCGGCTCAAAGTTTCAACAGCCAGCGTATCGTCCTGCGCGAGCGTGAAAGCGCGCGTCACTCCTATACTGATGTAAATGTGAATGGTTCGAATAAGTCGATCTTTGGCGCTTTCGAAGCTCAACTAGGCGTCGAAGCGAGCCCAACTGCGTCTGACTTTGGCCTTAGCAACTCGGCGATTGAACTTGAATGGGTCGATGAGCGCAATCCGCCGATCAAGATCAAATATGATGCTGCGACGCAAAGCATCGTCTTTAACATTGATCATACAGCGCTTGGACCAGGTGGCACGATCAGTGATGTTTCAGCGGTTCAGATGTTGTCTGGGAACTCTGAAAACTTACCATCGATGAGTGCTGGCGCTTTGAGTAATTCGAGCAAGGTGACGATTACTGCATCGACCAATGTCAGCGGCTCGCCGTTTATCCTAGATGGTGGTCTTGTCAGTAGCAGCCCAGACAGATTTGGTGCAAAAGTGAGTTATGATCGAGACTCCCACTCGTTTACTTTTGAAAGTGGCACCACAGGTAAGGCGGTTCGCGCGAACAAGGCGATGGGTGTCGAGACGGATCAAAAGGCCTCTAACATTCAAGTTGGTCGTTATGAAATCGACGCGAGCACAGGACTTGCAATCACAGGCGACGGGACAATCGATTTGGCCTCACGTGTTCTGGCAGACGGCAAAAGCCATTTGATGGGTGTTGGTTCAACTGTAAGTGTTGGTTTCTTGGAAGGTACGGGTTTGAAATCGGAACCAGCAAAGGCGATTGGCGGACCTGCAAAAGATCCTCTGAACAGCCAGCCTGTTTTCCTAAATCCCGCGAATTTTGAAACCACTTTCAACGTGTCCGTCAACGGAGTGAACGCGAATATTGAGATCCCAGGTGGCAACTATATCGGCACAACCTTGGCCGAACTACTTGAGCAACGTATCAACCAAATGCGCGACCCAGAAACTGGTCAAACTATTGGTGGTGTCACGGTTAAGTACCAGCCGACTGAAAACAACTTTGTTTTCACGACAGGGACAACGGGTGACACATCAACAATCCGCGTCAAAGGGCCTGCGAAGCTCGGCTTGGATGACGTTCCGTTGAGTGTGGGCAGCGTTCCGACAATTGCAAAATTGGTTCAGGCTACGAATGAAAATGGCATTCCGCTCTACGTGAACGAGAACGGCGATATCGTAGATACCGAGCCAGACAACCTTGTGGCAGATTACTACCCACTTTACCTAGATGAGGGAGAGTTGACCTTCGACAAAACGGGAAAGTTGATCAGCCCTCAAGGCATGACGCGCTATGAATCCCAGAGCGATTCATTCTCGATTTCGCTTGATATCGATTTCAGCAGTTCAACGCAGTTAGCGACACCGTTTGCTGTTAACAACCTTGAGCAAAACGGCTTCACCTCTGGTCGATTGGATGGACTTAATATCGATGCAACAGGTTTGCTGCGTGCGAATTATACCAATGGTCAAAACAAGCCGCTTGGCAAAATTGTTCTCGCGAACTTCAACAACCAGAACGGTTTGAAACAGGTTGGTAATGCGACTTTCGTTGAGACGGCAACATCGGGTGAACCGTTGATTGGTGAAGCTGGCACAGAAGGTTTCGGTTCGATCCAATCTGGCGCGTTAGAGCGTTCGAATGTGGATATCACGGAAGAGCTCGTCAATTTGATTACTGCTCAGCGAAACTTTCAAGCGTCTTCTAAAGCGATTGAAACGTCTACTCAGCTGACACAGACGATCATCAACATTCGAACTTAATCTGATGACTAATGTCGAGACCCGCTTGGGATGAGCGGGTCTTCATAACAAGAAAGGTTCAACATGGATCGCAATATTCACATCGCTCTGAACAGTATGCGCAATATTAGTTCGGATCTGACTGTAAATTCGCAGAACATGGCCAACGTGAATGTTCCAGGCTATCGTGCTGACCTTGTCGTGACGCGTGAAGCCCAAGCCCTTCAATCGTTTGACGAATTCCGCTCGCGTGTCTTTAGCCGGCAAGGAAAAGGTACGCTGTTCTCAGCGGAGCAGGGTGCGATGCAAAACACCGGTGAGCCGATGGACGCCGCGATCCGAGGCGAAGGTTATTTTATGATTGCTCCGGCTACGGGAGGTGATCCTGCGTTGTCTCGACGGGGTGATTTTGGATTCGATTTAGAACGTTTCATCATAGATGGGGCAGGCAGTCGTTTGCTCGACACGGACATGAACCCGATCCAGTTGCCTGAAGCACGACGGATTGTTGTCGAAGAAACAGGGCAAATTCAGGTCGAGTTGTTTGGCGCACCAGAAGGTACTTTTGTGCCGGGGCCAATTATTGCGACGACGTCGGCAGCAGATGTGAAACTTTCAAAGTCGATTGATAGCCATATTAGACCGTCAAACGGCGATCCACTTCCTGAACCCGATCAACGCGCACGTATTTCGCAGGGCTTTTTGGAAAGCAGCAACGTGAACACGATCACGGCACTTGTCAAAAACATCGAAAGCCAGCGGAAATTTGAAATGAGCGTCAAGTTTATTTCATTGGCACAAGAAATTGACGAAGGCACAAGCCGGATTATGCGTTTGCCTCAGTGATATTGGTTTAGTTTTCTATTTCGGCTCAGTTTGGCACATCAGTTGCATTATAGCATTGAACGAATAGATTACGGAGCCGCCAATGTCTTCCAATGCAATGCACGTCGCAAAGACGGGCCTGAATGCGCAACAAACGCGCATGCAGGTTATCGCGAACAACTTGTCTAACTTGAATACGGTTGGCTTTAAGAGCGACCGCGTTAATTTCGAAAGCCTACTCTACCAAGTCAAGCGTGGCGGTGGCGATCAGACATCAGAGGGCACGGAACTCACGTCTGCGTTGGCGCTCGGAACAGGTGTACGCGCAGTGAATACGCAGAAGCTGTATTCCCAGGGCGGGATGGTTAACACAGACAACTCGTTTGACTTAGCGATTGACGGGCAAGGTTTCTTTCAGGTTTTGATTCCAGATGGACGTGTTGGGTATACGCGTAACGGTTCTTTCTCGCGCAGTGCTGAAGGTGCTCTGACGACAGCCAGTGGATATGTTGTTCAGCCTGAGATTCGAATTCCTGATGATGTGGTGGAGGTGAATGTCTCCCAAGATGGGATCGTCTCGGTTCGAAGTGCCGCGCAAAAAGAGCCGCAAGAGGTGGGCCAGCTTACGCTTGCCTCTTTTGCAAACCCTCGCGGGCTTCAGCCTGTTGGAGAAAGCTTTCTGGTTCAAACGGCGGCCAGTGGTGACCCTACTGTTGCGTCCCCGCAAGCGCAGGGCATTGGCAAGCTGGTGCAGGGCTCTTTGGAGTCCTCAAACGTCAATGTCGTTCAGCAATTGGTCGAGATGATCGAAACGCAGCGTGCTTATGAAGTCAGCTCCAAGTCCATCACAGCATCAGACGAAATGATGCGTTACATTTCAAATAACCTCTAAGGTGCTCACATGTTTTTTATCCCTAAAGTGTTCGCGGCTCTTATGTTGTGCGCTCTTGGCGCCTGTTCGACTTATGTAGAAGACGAAGCCAGCCATGCTTTTCAACCTGTTATGCCTGAGGCGAACGAACGTACAGGACCAGCTGATGGTAGTATTTACCATGCCAACGCGTCTGGCTTGTTTGCTGTTGAGCAGCGCGCCTCAAAGGTTGGCGACATTTTGACGATTGCGTTAAATGAGTCTTTCCAAGCGACCAAGTCACAGACAGCGTCAGCAGCTAAATCAGATAGCCTGTCGTTGAGTGTTCCAAACTTGCTTAACGTTCCTGTTGCCTCAACGGGATCTGCACAAAATTTTGAAGGCAACGGGGCTGCAGAACAGTCAAATAGTTTCACAGGTCTTGTGACTGTCAGTGTTGTGCGCGTCATGAGCAATGGAAATTTGGAAGTTCTGGGTCAAAAGAAATTAACGCTCAACAACGGAGACGAATATGTTCGGGTGAGCGGTCTTGTTCGCCAGAGCGATATCAGCCCGACCAATGTTGTGAATTCGAACCGTTTGGCGAATGCCGAGATTACATACATTGGCGCAGGCGATCTTGCCGATACCGCGAAGCGCGGTTGGATTCCAAAAGCTTTTTCAGCGCTGAACTCTATCTAGGAGTAGATGAATGTCCCGTAGATTTCATACGATCTTGGCAATTTTTATGTTGTTTACCTTTTGGGGTGCGAATGGGGTTTATGCGGATCGTATCAAGGATCTCGCAAGCATCGCAGGTGTGCGCACGAACCAGTTGGTTGGCTACGGTCTGGTGGTTGGTTTGTCCGGCACAGGCGATGGCGATTTGGGTATAACGTTGCAGTCTTTGCAGTCCATGGTGTCGCGTTTTGGTATGGTTACAGAGGCGGACGGGCTGGATGGATCAAATGCGGCAGCTGTGATCGTCACGGCTGATTTGCCCGCATTTGTGAAGCCGGGACAAACGCTTGATGTGACTGTTTCTGCGTTGGGATCGTCAGAGTCGCTACGTGGTGGAACACTTTTGATGACCCCTTTGTTGGGTGTTGACGGGGAAACATATGCGATTGCGCAGGGCAACCTTCTTGTTGGTGGTATGGGTGTTTCTGGTGCTGATGGGTCGTCATTGACCGTGAACGTGCCAACGGTTGGACGTGTTCCACAAGGCGCTAACGTTGAGAAGATGGTTGAGAACCCGTTTATCACGAATGACTACCTCATTCTTAATCTCCACCTTGCGGATTTCTCAACGGCTACAAACGTTGCGGACGCAATCAACGTTGTGTTTGGCGGCGACACGGCAGTTCCGATTGATGCGTCCTCTATTCGAGTTTTGGCGCCAAGCGACATGTCGCAGAAAGTGTCTTTTGCGAGTTTGATTGAGCAAGTTGAAGTGCAGCCCGCCGAACCGCCTGCGCAGATCATCGTGAATTCGCGCACCGGTACTGTTGTGATTGGCGGTAATGTGAATGTCACGCCAGCGGTCATTACGCACGGCTCTTTAACGGTTCGCATTCGCGAAGACGTTGAAGTCACGCCGACGAATGAAACGATCATTCTGGACGGTGCAATTGTGAACGCCCCCGGTGATCCAATCGAAACGGCTGACACAGAAATTGCTATTGATGAGCCAATTGCACGCGCCTTCCTTTTTAATCCAGGCGTTAGCCTGAGCGATGTAGTTGATTCAATCAATGCGATTGGCGCTACACCGTCAGATTTGGTGGCCATTCTTGAGGCCTTGAAAGTAGCAGGTGCTTTGCGCGCTCAGCTCATCATCATTTGATCTAGCTTGAGAAGGACGCACCATGACTACGATCAGTTCCACTGTCTTGAAAATGGCCTCCGGGCCTGTCGCGAGCACGACAAAACCTATTGTGGCACACGGTCCATCAGAGCGTGAAAAGTTAGGCGAAGTGGCCGAACAATTTGAAGCTTTGTTCGTCAAATCCATTCTGTCGAGCGCGCGATCTGCGCAATTAGCTGACCCGTTGCTAAACAATGAAGGCCTGAAGACGTTTAACTCTATGTTAGACCAAGAATATGCAACGGCCCTTTCACAGCGCGAGTCGCTTGGAATTGCGGACGCCCTTGTGCGCCAGTTCCAGCACAGGGTCTCTGACGGGGACGTTTAGGCATGGCAAGTCTTCTAGACATAGGTCGCAGTGCCGTCAGTGCACAACGTGAAGCGCTAAATGTCACGGGGCAGAACATTGTGAATGCCAATACCGAAGGGTATCGGCGGCGCGAAGCGTCTTTGACGGAAGTGTCTGATATTAAAAGTGAGTTGACGTCGGTGATGTCGCAGACGGGATTGGGCGTAAAGCTGGGAGAAATCCGGCGCGCATATGACTCCTTTTTGAGCGAAAGCAAGCGGGGTGCAACGGCGCGTTTTGAATCCTCTGACGCGTTTGTCAAAAAGTTGGAGCAGTTGGAAGACACTATCCTACCAACGGATGGCGATTTGGGTGTGACCCTGACCGCCTTTTTCGATTCCTTGAGCGAAGTTGCGGCACAACCAGGCGATCGCGCCCCGCGCGCACTAGCTATTGAAGTGGGCCATACCGTCAGTAATTCTTTCAACACGACGGCGATGATGTTGAATGACCTTGGCGAAGGGACGTTTCAAGAAATTGAAATGCGATTGGCCGAAGCGAGCCAAAACATCGAGGTGTTGGGGAAGTTGAACGCGCAATTACGCTCTTCAAATTTTGGAGCGAACCCGCCCCACAGTTTATTGGATGAACGTGATCGTTTCATTGATACGCTCTCAGGAATATTGCCCGTCAATGTTACAATTGGCGAGCGCAACGATGTTGAGTTACGCTTGGGTTCATCGGTTGCAGGCCCTGTTATTTTAACCGGCGCTGACGCGAAAACGCTGAGTGCAATGATGACGGATCAAGGCGCCGTCGCTTTCAGAATTGGATCTGGGCAAATCGTTCCGCAGCTTGAATCCGCAGAATTGCGCGGGCTTGTTGATGCGTTTGAAACAACGCAACGTGCGATCCTAGAGTTAGACGAGTTGGCGCGCAATTTTAGTACGCAGATGAACCGACAGCACGCTCAAGGTGTCGATCTTGATGGCGATTTGGGGCGCGAGTTGTTTTCAACAGCGCAGTTCACGCCTGTTCGCAGCGCTCTTAACAAAGGTAACGTCGAGGTAAACGTAAACGTTCTCGCGGTGCCCGGTCGTGCAAATGAGTTGTCACAGATGACTTTAAGCTATGAGGTGAAGAGCGATTTTTGGACCTTGAAAGACGGTGATGGTGCGGTTTTGGGAGAAGGGCGCAATCGGATTGAATTGGATGGCGCGGTTATCGAAATTGTTGGGAAAGCGGCTGCGGGCGACTCCTTTGATATTGTACGTGAGACCGGAGATGCAGCGCGCATTTCATTCTTGTTAGAACGTCCCGAAGAAATCGCAGCAGCGTCTACCGTTTCGATAAGTCCGAACCCTGCCAATTTGGGCAACGCGGTTCTATCGACGTCGCTGGTTGAGCCCGTGTTTAGCGCATTGCCGTCAATCACAGAAAGCCTCGCAAACAATTTGTCACCAGTCGTTGCGCAAGATTTCTTAAGAGCGGGTGTGGTTGGAATGATCCCACGTGGCACACAAGAGATCACGCTTGCGAGTTTTGCGACGCAAGCGACAGCCACAGTCATTGCGCAAAATGATGCAGATATTTCGACGATTGCTTTAACCTTGGACGGCATGGGGCATATGTTCTCTTTAGATCCTGCTTCGGTGGATGCTGAAGAGTGGAGGTCTGGATCAGAGATTGCGCATCACCTTACGTCAGGGCTTTTGAAAAGTACTGGTGGGCAATCAATCGCGCAGCTCGGCCTGACTGTGACTGGATCTCAAAAAGGATTGGTTTTCGCTTCTGACGGCTCGCGTGATTTGAGCGCAATGGCCGCGCGTGCATCTTCAGGAAATAGTCTAAGCACTGACGTTGTCGCAGCACAGTCCGCATCAGACATTCGTGTTTTCACGCGCGAAGGGCGACAAATTTCCGGACCACCATTGGCGGCTGACGAAGCCGCGGAGCTTTTGACATTCGAGAACGGGTTCAGTTCAGAAGCGGAATATCACGCTGATTACACAACGGTGACCAACGGCGTTGGATATCGAGGGCTTAGTATTGTTCAAAGTCAGAGCAGTAGCGACCCGATGAACAGTGGTTTGAACGCGCTATCGAGCAGTCTCTCAGGGTTGCGCGGGAGTAATAGTGGTAACATTTCTTCTGATCTGCGAGTGAATGAAACCCAAGCGCAAACACTCACGCTTGCGCTGGCGACTGGCGCTGAGCGTTCATTCGAAATCCCGCCTGCGGTTGATGCGGCCTATGTCGCTGAAAGTGCGAATGCTGCTTTGGTCTCGGTTGGTGTTCAAGCAAATGCGATGACTGTCGTTGGTCTCAATTTAGACACGGGTTCGAATGGGTCGATGCAACTGGATTTGACTGGCTCTAGCGCAGAAGCTGCATCCATAAGTGCATTTGTGAGCGATGGCGATCTGACCGCTTTCGTGGACGCCGTCAATTTAAGATCATCTGAAACGGGCATTCGTGCAGATCTGACAACGACAAAAGATGGCCTGACACTGACGCAAGAAGCTGGGTTCGATATTGGGCTAAGCAATGTGTCTTTGAGCGGTATCAGTATGTCTGTTTCCGTGCTGGATCAGAGTTACCAATCGCTTGCGCTGGATGATGCGATCAACCCGCAGATGTCCGTGTCTTTGGATGCGGATATGCGCATAAGTGGAACAGTCCAGTTTAGTAGCAATGCAGAGTTTGATCTGAGCAGTGCGCGCATCGGGGATGAGTCACATTCGCTTTCCTCCAAGCGGGAACCGACGGTTGGTGGATTGGTGACGAAAGATTTGAGCGCAGGTGGTTCGAATGCTGCGTTGCGTTACAATATAGATCCAAAAATTGATGGTGTGGCTAGCAATGTCGACGGCTCGCGCGTGCATGCGCCCTCAGCACGCTTTGAAACTGCGCTACGCATGCCGGACGGCACAGTCTTTCGCGCCAATGTGGGCACGGGGTCTTTTCCCTCCGATACGGACGTCGCCTTGAACACGGTTGCTGAACTGCGCAGCGAAGCGCCAATCCCTTCATTGCTTGGCTCGGCTATGACGCTTGAAGATATCCCAGCGGTTGGCAGTGCCGCCAAGTTCTTGCTTGGTGGGGCTGAGTACACGCTGACACGTGTTGATGACGGAGATCCGAGCCGTCTAAGCCAGTTGGACTTTGCGGTGACAGGTCCTGAGGGAGGACGCATTGTTCCGCGTTTGATCGAAGAGAACGGGACGTATGCGCTTTCGCTGGCTGTCGTTGGCGGCCAGCTGTCGGGGCAAGGGCCCGTGGCAGTTGCCGATGAAACAGCCCAACAATTCGGGCTTGGTGCGACACAAAGCAAAGCATCTCTGCAAGGTCGTGAGATTTTGGCGGGGCTTGCGGATGGTGAGTATCAATTTGATGTTGATCTAAACGGGATCGAGCATGAGGTTTCGGTTGCCGTTGAGGACGGCACCTTTGCGATAACGCTTCCTCAGTCGGCGCAAGGATTGATAAGCGCGCAGATCGTTTCGACGTCTTCAGGACAAAGTGCGCTTAGCCTGAGTGTTTTGCAATCGCAGATGGGGGCACTTTCGGTAAGCCCGAGTGAGGCGGCGCAGAAGCTTGGGTTTAAAGTCGGGACTGTCGATCTGACAGTTCAGAACGGCATATTGAATGCCCGAAGCACCGGTGGCGTTGCGGTTGATATCGTCGCAGGTGGTGTGAGCTCGGCTGAATCGTATGTGCGTTTAAATGATATTCCTGACGAAGAATTGATTGTCGTCATGGGCGGGCAGGGGGCTAAACGCCTTGCGGCTGAATTTGAAACGGGTCCTGTCATGTCGGATGCAGATAGGGGTTCTGCGCAGTTTCGTATCGAGATGATTGATGCTGAAACAGGTCGCGTCGAATTGTTTGATCTCGATTCTGGAGCGTCTATCGCGACGCGAACATCGAACGGGGTTACCCATTTTAATGTATCAGGGCAAAATATTGAATTCTCGGGTTTCGCGGAGACTGGAGACAGTTTTGAGCTTGCCACTGGCCAACGTGCGCCAGGTGATTCACGTAATATGGATGTCTTGGCCGCTTATGGTCAAAACCGCGCTGGTATAACTAGCTTTCAGGACGATTTCCGCAACATTGCCTCCGAAGTAGGCGCGACGTTGGAAGCTGCGCGTTTGACGAATTTATCAAACGAAGCTGTCTACGACGCGGCTGTCGCGGCGGAGAGCGAGTTGAGTGGAGTCAAAATGGACGACGAAGCGGCTCAACTGATGTCACAACAGCAAGCTTACCAAGCCGCTGCACGCATTCTGCAAACCGCGCGCGAGTTGTTTGATACGATTTTGCAAATTTCTTGAGGTTTCTTATGAGTATTTCCACAAAACTTTTCTCTGATCGCATGTTGACACGTTTCGCAGATTTGAACGACGAAATCCAAGTGCGTCAAACGAAGATTTCAACGGGGCAGGCGATTATCGAAGCATCGGAGTCGCCCCTTGCTGCGGTTGAGTTGTCTGCTTTGGAAGAGCGCGTCTCACAGCTCGACGGGTTCAAACGTAACGTTGGGCTTGCGCAGGATCGCTTGGTTCTGAGTGATACGACATTGAGCGATGTAGATACCATTCTGTCGCGTTTGCGAGAGCAAGCGATCACGGCAAGCAGCTCGACAGCGAATGTGTCAGATCTGAATGCTATCGAAATTGAAGTTGCTCAAATGTTCGATGCGATGGTGGACTTGGCCAACACTCGCACCTCGAATGGCCAAGCCTTATTCGGCGGATACGCAACAGATGGTTTGCCGTTCCAAGAGGGCAAAGACGGGCGCATCGTGTATCACGGAGATGGAGGCAGTCACACATTGGCGGCGTCTGAGACCATGCGTTTGCCGACGTCGGTCAATGGCAGTGAAGTCTTTATGCAGGTTCAAACCGAAGCTGGTTCGCAGGGGATGTTTGATATCATCGACAGCTTTGGTGCTGCGCTTGCAACCGAGCTTACGACCATAAGCGGCATCACAACCGAGGGCGATAAAAATTTGACACTTAGTGTCAATTCTGACCGTGAACCACGCGATTGGACTTTTGATTTGAGTGGGCCGGATGGTGCGGTAACGATTGTTGCGAAAGACGTTGTTGATGGCTCAACGCAACGCATGCTCGAAGCGATAAATGCGCAAACCCAAAATACTGGAGTTTTTGCCATGGAAGTGGACGGGCAGCTCGAACTTCGTAGTTCCACAGGTGGGATTGAGCTGTCCAATTTAGAGGTTGAGGGCGTTGATTTAGCGATGCGACAGCCGAAGTTCACCTTGAGCGTCGGTGAAGATCCGATTGAGATATTGGTTCCGAAGTCACAGAGGTTAGAAGCACAGATCGAAAAGATCGTTGCCGCTGGTGAAAGCATCGCTGTGTCGCGCACAACCGTGGGTGCCAGAATGGTGCGCGCGGAGACTCAAGAACGCACGCTGGAAACGCGCTCTTTATCGCTTGAGCTTAAGGTGGATGAGTTAGCATCTGCTGATCTGGAAAAATTAATCACCGAAATGCAAACACTGATGTTGACGCAAAACGTCGCGCGACAAGCATATTCTCAGATCGGGCAAAGAACCTTGTTTGATTATTTGAAGTGATCTTCGAGCGGTCCCTCATTTTGGCATGAAACCTGCAAAAACATTGCGAACGTTTTGAAAAGGAGTTCGCAATGTTTGGGACAATCTTATCTGGCATGTCGACGTCGATGTTTGAAATTTCTGTGGTTTCTAACAACGTTGCCAATGCTGGTACGACAGCGTTTCGCAAAAGTAACGCAAGTTTCGCGGACCTCTATAACGGGACCTCACCTGAAACTGTATCGCGCACGGCGACTGGTACGGGAAGTATCGTTGAACAAACGCGGCAAAGTGCCAAGCAAGGTGGCATGATGGAACGCGATGGCGTTCTGAACATGGCGCTTGCAGGCAACGGGATGTTTGTCACAACGACTCCCAATTCAGATGGCACACCGTCCGAAGTTCTTTCATTTACGCGCGATGGTGAATTTTCGCTCGATGAAAACGGCGTTCTTCGGTCTTCTAAAAATGACATTGTCTACGGATATGACGGTCTTGGTGGCCGAGGTATGCAGCAATTGGTTGTGCCTTTTCAGAACGAAGACGGTGCCAAGCTGACGGCGTTGGAAGTTGGATCTGACGGTGAGATGTTGGCAACTTATGGGTCTGAAGATCCGAGGTTAGTCGGTCAAATCGCGATTGCTCTTTTTCCAAATACGACCGCGATGCGTCAGATGGGCATGAACCGTTTCAAAGAGAGCCGTGAGTCAGGCGAATTGGTTTTGGGCGTTGCCGGATCTGAAGGTTTTGGAAGTATTCAAACAGGTGCGTTGGAATCGTCCAACGTGGATTTGACGACAGAAATGACGAGCATGATCCGTGCTCAACAGCAGTTCTCGGGTTCTTCGAGAATTCTGCAAACCTATACAGACATGATTGAAAAATTGACCCGGTAGGACTGGAGCTTTTGTAACTAATTTTTTTGGTGATTTGATGATTTTGACGCGACGCAAAGTTTTGCTGGGGGCGTTAGCTATGCCGAGCATGGGCACTGCAGCTCCACTTTTTGATATAAAGATGGGAGGCGGTCTTTTTTCTAAAGTCGTGAGTCGCAGCGACGATATGAGTGATGGTCTTCGTAACCTTTATAATGACCATGAGCCTGATTTGGCTCCGATGACCCTTTTGACGCCCAAGCACGTTCCTAACTTCATTATCAAAAGCTCAATGAAGTTGGCGTTCTTGAATGCGAACACCGGAGAGAAGATGCCGATGAGCCTTCAAGAAAAGGGTGGCTTGAGGAAGAAGCAAGTCTCGCAATTGAACCATTTTCTGAGGGACTGGCGCCAGAATGAGATCAAAGAGATTGATGGTGCTGTTTTAAAAACATTGATTGATGTGTGCACCAACTACGCGCCTAAATCTGGGGCGTTGGAGGTAAGAATTACCTCCGGGTATAGATCAAAGAAAACCAACAATATGTTGAGGCGTTCGAGCAGTAAAGTTGCGCGGCGTTCGCTCCATATACAAGGGCGCGCGATTGATTTTTCTCTCCCGAATGTTTCGATCCGTGAGTTGTCTAAAGCGGCTAAGAATATCTGTCCTGGCGGTGTCGGAACGTACAGCACGTTTGTCCATATTGACAGCGGACCAAAGCGAGCTTGGGGCTCTGCCTAATTTCAAAAGAGTTGTCGGTTGTTCGTAGGTAACGCCTGAGTTGGCCCAATTCTTGCAAAACTCGCTCTATACTAGGAGGTGTAGATGAGCACAGTTATTTCAATTGCAAGTGGTAAAGGCGGTGTCGGAAAATCGTCGCTTGCAGTCAATTTTTCAATCCGCTTACAAGAGATCGCTGGTTCGACGCTCTTGGTCGATTCTGATCTGCTGATGGCCAATGCGCACATTTTGATGGGGTTTCGCCCGGAACTCAGCCTTGTTGACGTGATTGAGAAAAAATGTGCGCTGTCTGATGCAATTCAGAAAATCCCAGGAACAGTTTCCATACTACCTGGACGTTCTGGTACCAGCGTTTTGGTCGAGAAAGATGGGGATCCGCTTGAAACACTCGTCCCGCAAATCCGTAGCTTGAAAGAAAGTTATGATTACGTGGTTATGGATGCCGCCGCGGGGGCTGGAGACGGTGTGTTGAATGCGCTCTCTCATTCAGATCACGTGGTGATTGTGTTGTTGGGCCAAGCAACGAGTTTTGTGGATGCCTATGCGTTGATCAAGAACGCCTACATTGAACGCCGGATCACGCAGTTCAGCATCGTCGTCAATATGGCGGACAATAAGGTTAAAGCCCAAACGCTTTATGACAACTTTGAGCGTACAGTTTGTGGCTTTTTACCAGTGTCGTTAATCTACACAGGATATATTCCACTGCGCGATGCAATCGCGCGGTCGTCAAAAAAGTGTAAGCCGATCGTGCAAGCACCTGGCGAAAAGCATCTCATCGAGCATATCGACACTGTGGTTCATCGCATTCTTGCAGCACCGCTTAGCACATCGCGTCAAACTGAGGTTGTTGCCTCCGATTGCGGTTAATCGCGTTATGAGTGCGCATCGTTATCAAACAGCTCAAAACAGTATCGAAAAGATCGTGAGTGAGCATGAAGTTTTGGTTCGCAAAGTTGCACATCATGTTCATTCACGTGTGAGATCAATTGTTGAGTTTGACGATCTTTTGCAGATTGGTCTGATGGGCTTGATAGAAGCGGCTCAACGTTACACCCGTCAAGAAGGCATTTCGTTTGAAAGCTATGCGGTGATCCGCGTGCGTGGCGCTATCAACGATTTCTTGAGAAAAAATTCGGCGCTTAGTCGGAAATCGATGAAAATTAACAAAGAGGTCAATGAAGCGCGCAACAAGTTGGTGCATGATCTTGGCCGCGCTCCTGAAGGGCATGAAGTGGCCAAAGCTGTCGGACTAAGCCTTGATGAGTTCACTGCTTGGGAGCAGACCTTAAACAGCAGCTATCACAATTCGATCCAAGATGAATATGACGAGCATTCCATGTGGTTTGCAACGGCAGATGCACCGATAGAGCAAGAGCTGGATCGCGCGCGCCTGAAAGAGGCGCTGCTCTATGCTCTAAAGACCCTACCGGAGAGGGAAGCTTTGGTGCTCCAGCTCTATTACGTTGAAGAGTTGAATTTATTTGAGATTGCAGCGGTTCTGGATGTGACGTCAGGACGTGTGTCTCAGATCAAGTCGTCTGCATTCAAAAAAATGCAACCCCTTCTAAAAGATTACATTGATAATTCGCAGGCCGCCTAGTTTGGGTGGGCATGTCGCGCAACGGGTGAAAGGCTAGCCTGTTGGAACACATAAATTCGGTTCATGTTTCGATTCAGTCTGTGGATGTTGCGATCATTGGTCATAGCGCACTTCCTAATATTGTACTGAAGGGCTCATTGAAAAACGTGTCTAAAGGAAACGTCATACTGACAATCGCGACTTTGGATCATCCCCAGTTCGGCAATATTGGTCAGCTTGTTGTCGAAGACAATCGTCCTGTCATGCAGGGGACTATGGCCATTGAAATTGCACGATTTGATGTGCTCTTGGGCCTATTGAGTGGTCCGTCGCCGCGTCCTGCTTCTGTTATGTTGGCTTTGCACGAACACATGAAGATTTCATCGGATGGATATCTCATTCCCGATAACAACAGCACCTATGCGATCGCGGACGTTTCCTGGAACATCCCAGTTCAATGACCCAAAGCATTGCGCTCAGCGTTTAAAGATCGACAAGGTTATATTTGTGAATTTTAGCAATGAGCGTGGTGCGCTTCAGCGCCATCAATTTTGCGGCCTCAGCCGTATTTCCACCGCACATTTCAAGCGCAATTTTCACGATATCGCTTTCGTGTTTCTCTAGATGCTCTTTCAAAGAAAAAATCTGACCAGCCCCAAGAGTTTCACGAATACGTTCGTGCGAAAGCGACAACCCAGTTGCTTCATAATCTGGCGTTTCTGGATTTAAACTGTCTTCATGTTTTGGCAGAGCCTCAATTGCGTCCCAAAGCGTTTCTTGCTCTTCAGCGACTTTGATCTTGCCATTCAACAATCTGCGAATATCTAAATGTTCGACCGGTTCACCACGCGACAAAACCGCAGCGCGTTGTAGAAAGTTCTTCAATTCGCGTACATTCCCAGGCCAGTCATAGCGCATGAGTTCTGCCTGCGCGCAAAGCTCAAAACGAGGAGGAACCAAACCCGTATCGCCAGTCTCCATCTGTTGTGAAATCTTTTCCACAAGTTCGGGAATATCTTGCAGCCTTTCTTTCAAAGACGGCACGCGAACAACGAAAACCGATAGACGGTACATCAAGTCTTCGCGAAACTGTCCCAGTGCGACTTTCGCTTCCAGATCTTGGTGCGTCGCACAAACAAGTCTGAAATCTACTGGCGTTTCTGTGTTAGAGCCAACGCGTGTCACGACACGGGCTTCAATAATGCGCAAAAGCTTGGCTTGGAGATCAAGAGGCATATCGCCGATCTCATCCAAAAAGAGTGTGCCGCCCTCAGCTTGCTCAATCCGACCAACGCGACGTGAAATCGCGTCAGTGAATGCTCCTTTTTCGTGCCCGAACAGTTCTGCTTCAAGCAGGTCTTTTGGGATCGCGGCACAATTTACAGAAACAAGTGGACCCTTACGGCCAGAGGCTAAGTGAATAACCTGTGCGACTAACTCTTTGCCGGCTCCTGTGGGGCCAGTTGCTAAAACATTCACATTATAAGGTGCGCAATCAAGCAGATCACTTTGCATTTGTTTGATTGCGGGAGAGCTTCCGACTATTGGGTTAATGAATTTTATATTTTTGAAAACGGCGTTCATTTTGTATTCCAACTCCATACAGACTTTTTAACGCTAATTGAGGTGCGTACCTCATTTCTTGGATTGCACATACTATTATCCAGTTTTTACAAATATGTTGGCTTGTCTTTAGATATATAAAAAATTCTTAAGTATAATTTTTTAACCCAAAGGATAGCTCACCCTTGGGCATGTGTGCGGAAATTTTGACTTGGCACGTCTTTTGCTTGTTAGCGCCAACGGGAGATATAAAATGCAACGAGTTGTTATAGACAAAAAAAGTTTTGACGTGGCGCAAGCTATACAAGATATGCTACTGGATCACATCGTGGCTGTGACCGAGGTAGAGTATTTTGAATCCTCACAGAAGCGAGCAGGTACAGACTTTTTTGTTATGTCGCATGTGCGCGCGAGCGAACTTGGTGGTCAAAGCGGTGTGATTGAAGTGGCGCGCCAATATGGAGCACGTACTGTTCTAATCGTAGACGAGCAGGCGCCAGAGTATTCGGTCACAACGGAGCTGAATGGCAAGATCGCATGTATTGCGCTTGGCCAGCAGTTGGATTGTGAATACGCGATCTTGTTGTTGTGCGCTTTGTTGCATGGAACAAGACGCGCGATTGTGCGTGATCAAAACGTTAAAGATTTGTTCAAAATGTCCGAGCGTGTCGCTGAAGCGGATGTGAGTGTGTTCATCAACGGTCCTACAGGGAGCGGCAAAGAGGTGATGGCGAAGTATATCCATCAAAGATCACGCCGTTCAGACGGTGAGTTTGTCGCAATTAACTGCGCCGCAATTCCTGAGAATATGCTGGAAGCGATGTTATTTGGTCATGAGAAAGGGGCCTTCACGGGTGCCTCCACGACCAATGTTGGCCTGATCCGCGCGGCGGAAGGTGGAACGTTGCTTCTGGATGAAATCTCCGAGATGTCGATGACCCTTCAAGCCAAGCTACTGCGCGCTATTCAGGAGCTGGCAATTACACCTGTTGGTGGCAATCGTCAGATCGAAGTCGACATTCGTATTCTGGCAACGTCTAATCGAAACATGCAGGCTGAATGTGTTGCGGGTCGTTTTCGGGAAGATCTGTTCTACCGCTTGAATGTTTTCCCTGTCGCAACGATGCCACTTTCGCAGCGCCCTCAGGATATTCTGCCGATAGCGATCGAGTTTCTTGTGCGTTATGCGCGCGATGTAAGCGAGATCGCCTATCTGGCACCCAGCGCAATTGCCGCTTTGGAAGCGTATGACTGGCCCGGCAATATTCGTGAACTTGAAAACATTATTCAGCGCGCGCTGGTGTTGAAGGCTGGGCCTTGCATCACTGCGGATGCGATTATGATTGATCAATTCTCTAACATTACGACGTTTGCTACTGCCGCAGGCGACCCTGTCGCTGAACAGCGTCTTGGACTCTAAGGGAACAAGCAAATGAGCAGCGTTTTTTCAGTTGGATCTATTAATTCACTTACTGCAAGCGATGCACTGAACCGTGCGCGAGATATGAATCAGCGAGCATCCGGTTCTGGAATTGAGATGCGTCCGGATGAACCTAGCTTCACGGATCGCTTGAAAGATTCACTCGATTCAGTTGCGAATGCACAGGCCGATGCAGCTCAGTTGGTCCAAGACTTCGAAACAGGCAAAGAAACTGATTTGACCAAAGTGATGGTGGGTCAGCAGGTTTCATCACTTGGCTTTCAGCTCACGCTGAACGTGCGGAATAAAGCGCTGAGCGCATACAAAGACATCATAAATATGCCGGTTTAACGACCGAACTTTTTCTCTATTAAGGAGGACTCGATAATGAGCGATAGCACAACGAATGCCTCTATGGTTCCGGTGCGAACAGGCTTGATGGCACGGATATCGCAAGGCGTGGAGGATTTGCGCAGCTTTTATCGCCAACCTGCGATCCAACGCGCGTTCCCGGTTGTTGCTGCCGTTTTCCTTGTCGCGATTGGCTTGTTCTTTTACGTGACATTACAGGTGCCAGATCGCACGACTTTGTTTGCGTCTTTGCCTGAATCTGAAAAACCTGCAGTTATGGAAGCGCTTCGTGCAAATGGCACTGATGTGCAGATTGACCCTATTACAGGTGAAATGACCGTCCCAGTGGGAGATTATCATAATTCGCGTTTGTCGCTTGCGTCCCAAGGTCTTCCGACATCGATGCCAGATGGATATAGCGTGTTATCGGATATGCCGATGGGGACATCGCGTTCTGTCGAAAGAATGCGCTTGAAGCAAAGCCAAGAGCTTGAGCTGTCTCTTTCCATCGACAACATTGATGTTGTTGCAGGTTCGCGAGTGCATTTGGCCATTCCAGAACGCTCCGCGTTTGCGCGTAACGCTCAAAATCCAACCGCATCGGTCTTCGTTCAACTAAAACTAGGTCGCGCACTTAGTTCTCAGCAAGTACAGGCGATCGTTCATCTGGTGTCGTCGTCGGTGGCAAACCTTCCCAAAAGTGCGGTCACGGTGATTGATCAGAACGGCCGTCTGTTATCTGACTCTGTGGATGACCCGGCAACGACGTTAGCAGATCGACAGTTGGATTATCAGTTGAAATTGGAGGACATCTATCGTCGCCGCATCGAGAGCTTGTTGACACCCGTTGTCGGCCCGGGAAATGTCTCTGCACAAGTGAGCTTGGACATCGATTTTACCCGCCGTGAAGTGACGCAAGATATGGTTGTTCCAGATCAGTCTGCTTTGCTGAGCGAGCAATCTGCTTTGGAAGAAGAGATTTCCGCGCCAAGCCGTGGTGTTCCAGGTGCGTTTACAAATACGCCACCGCAAATGCCTAGCTTTGAGCGACGTGTTGAGAGCAATGGCGAAGAGGGTGATGCACAAGCGGAAGAGTCTTCGAGTGCAAAGATGCGTTCGTCAAACAACCTGCGCAATTATGAAGTAAGCCGGAAAGTGTCTTCTGAAAGCAGTCCAATGGCTTTGCTCACAGGTGTTCATGTCGCGGTCTTGTTGCGCGAATTGTCTCCGATTGGAGAAAGTGTTGAAGGTGGTGAAGCACCGCTGATGCAAATCGGAATTGATCCAGAGAAAATTGAAGAGATAAAAGCGCTTGTTGCAAGTACAGTTGGCATTAACGCCCGTCGGGGTGATACGCTTACGGTTTCTAGCATGCCCTATATCTCCTCGGAATCTATTCTCGCTTCAATGTCCAACAGAGAGCCTGCGCAGTGGCATGAAGATGAGTGGGTGCGCGAAATGGCACGAAATATGCTCATACTAGCTGTGCTAGCGATTGTGACGCTTGGGATTGTGAAACCACTTTTGACACAGCTCTTCGCGACGCCAAGTGAGGGTGCCGCAGGAAAAATTCTGATGTCAGATGACGATGACATTATCGATATGGATGCCATTGAAATGGAAGCTGGACAGTCGCTCGAATATATTAAGGCCAAGCTAAAATCGAAACGCGGTATAATCTCTGCCGAGATGTTGGATACGGCGAATAGTTATGACGATAAAATTGCGCTCATCCGGATGATGGTTGACGATGACGCAGGACGCGTTTCAAACGTGTTCAAAGGTATGATGGAAAACGATATGGATCAGTAAAGCTGATCCTAAATGCAGGAGGCTGAGTTCATGGATGGCTCACTAAACTTAGATTTGACGTCTGCAGAGATTGTCAAGGGCTTAAGCGGAACACAAAAATCTGCGATCTTGATGATGCTTCTTGGTGAAGAAGAAGCAGCAGAGATTTTGAAGAATCTCGGTCCACGCGAAGTACAACACTTGGGCGCGGCGATGTATTCCGTTCGCAATACGGACCAGAAAACTGTGAATGCTGTGCTGGATGAGTTCTTGATGATCATCAAGGGGCAAACCAGTTTGGGGCTTGGTGCGGGAAACCACATTCGCAATGTTTTGAACCGCGCTCTTGGAGAAGACAAAGCACAATCTGTTTTGAGTCGTATTACGCCTGCAAGCAGTGAACGACCTATCGAGATCTTGGATTGGATGGACGCGCGTTCAATTGCCGAACTTCTGCAAGATGAACATTCGCAAATCATCGCTTTGATCATCTCTTACTTGGACTACAGCCTTGCGTCTGATGTTTTGAATCTTTTGCCACGTGAAATCCAGCCCGATATTGTGCAACGCATTGCAACTTTAGAAATGGTCGATCCAGAAGCGCTTCGTGAGTTGGAAAGTGTTATCCAGATGAAGTTCAAAGCCAACACAAGCCTACGTTCTACAAAAGTTGGTGGCGTAAAGGCGGCGGCGAAGATCATGAACTTCACCAAAGCAACGATGGAAAAACGTATTCTTGGAGCGATCGAAGATTACGACAAAGACCTAATGCAATTGATCGAAGACAATATGTTTACCTTCGACAATCTTGGTCTGTCCGATGATCGGTCCTTGCAGACATTGTTGCGTGAAGTCGAAGCCGATGATCTCATTATGGCGCTCAAAGGTGCCGCAGACGAACTTCAAGACAAGTTGTTTGGATGTATGTCTACGCGCGCTGCCGCCAATGTTCGGGACGAAATGGAAGTTCTTGGACCTGTGCGTTTGACCGAAGTGCAAGCCTCGCAGAAGCGCATCATCGAAGTTGCGCGCAAGATGTCTGACGAAGGGACAATCGTGCTTGCAGGTCGTGGTGGGGATGAAATGGTTTAACTATGAGCGCTTCATCATCAATACATCGTGAATCGGAGCAAGTTGACTATATTCCAACGGATCTCCAAACTGTGCTTTCAGGTATGCGTGGCTCAGAGTTTGCGCGCGATAGCAAAGCGCCTGGAGCTGCAAAGCCAGTGTTCAAAGCGCTGAATTGGCAGGAGATGGCAGTTAAAGTCGTCATTCCCGATCCTGTTGTAGAGCCTGTTTTGGAAGACGTTTCTGATGCCATCGACACAGATACTGTCGAGAACGCAATCGAGGCTGATTTTGCATCCGAAATCCAAACGCTAGGAGGCGCAGCTGCGAGGGTCGTGGCGGATGAAGCGCCAACGCAGCCTATTCGGCCTGCTACAGAAGAACCGCCGGATGTATCCGCTCAAGCTCAAGCGCTTCTTGCTGAGTTGGAAAAGGAAAAGTTACAGGTCTTGCAAGATGATGCTTATGCAGAGGGGTTTTCTGCGGGCAAAGCGATGACGGAAAATCAAAGGGAAGCAGAACTGACAGCACAGTTCGCGGCGTTGGAGCAAATAGTCGCGAGTCTAAGCGCACCCGATCTATTGGACACAGAGGCATTGTCCCAAAATATCAATGCAGCCGTGTTTGAATTGGCGTCTGAGCGTATCGGATTTGCGCTCGAGGATATGCCCGAGTTGTTGATGAACCGCATTGACCGATTGCTGGATCGATTGGCGCATTTGTCAGCGGATCGTACCCTATTCGTCGCGCCTGAGGATCTTGGATTGGTGCAACTGGGCCTTGATGACACCGAAACCCAGCCGCGCATTGAGTTGCGCAGTGACCCCGCTCTTAGCCGTGGAGACGCGCGCCTTCGCGTTGGAGGCGCGGAAATTTGTGATATTTTGGAGGTAAATCACGTCGCGCCTTTAGAGCCAGAAGATCAGCCAGAGAATGATCAGGTGGAGGAATGATAGACCTCACGAAGCAAATTTCGCGACCTATTCAAAACGCGACGACCAAGTCGACGCTCACTGGACGCGTATCGCGCTACGATGGGTTGTTGTTGGAATGCGATGGCTTTCCAGTTTCGGTCGGGTCTGTGTGTTCAGTGAAAACGGCAACTGGAACGGTCGTTCTTGGTGAAGTAATTGGGTACAGCGATGGGCTCAACAAGTTGGTGCTTTATGAATCAGGTGCTGCCGTGCAAGCTGGGGCGCAAGTTTCGCTTGTGGACGAAGGCGTTTTTGTTGACGTTGGAGACGCATATCTAGGACGTGTCGTTGATGCGTTGGGCGATCCTTTGGATGAGGCACCCGCGCCCGTAGGAAACGACAGTGTTCCTTTAAACGGAACCTTCCTTAACCCTCTGGCGCGCAAACTCATTCCCGGCGCACTTGATGTTGGGGTGCGTGCGGTGAATGGCCTTCTGACGATTGGAAGTGGGCAGCGCATTGGCATTATTGCGGGTTCAGGTGTTGGTAAGTCAGTGCTTCTGGGAATGATGGCGCAATATACTTCGGCGGATGTCATTGTGATGGGGCTTATTGGTGAGCGCGCGCGGGAAGTAGGCGAAGCTGTGCGCGAAATCATGACCGAGGAAGCGCGCGATCGGATCAGTATTGTAGCGGTGCCAGCAGATCGTTCGCCTTTGTTGCGCATTCGTGCGGCACGCCGTGCCACTGCATTGGCCGAGCACTTTCGCGATCAAGGCAAAAATGTTCTTTTGATTATGGATTCCTTGACACGTGTGGCGCATGCGCAGCGCGAGATTGGTCTAGCTCTTGGCGAGTTGCCAACCTCTAAAGGGTATCCGGCGTCTGTTGTTTCGATGATCCCGACATTGATCGAAAGAGCGGGGATGGGCGTTGGCGAAAACTCTGGCTCAATCACTGGGATCTATACGGTTCTTGCGGATGGGGACGATGGCAATGATCCTGTTGTCGATACCGCCCGCGCCATTTTGGATGGCCACATTGTATTAAGTCGCTCGATCGCTGAAATGGGGATTTATCCGGCAATTGATATACCAGCCTCAATCAGCCGTGTGATGAATGATATTGTAACGCCTGAACAACAAGCCTCTGCGCGCAAATTCAAACGGATGGTTGCGCTTTATAATGAGAATAGGGACTTGATGTTGATGGGGGGTTATGTCTCGGGGCAGGATGCGGATCTTGATGAGGCTGTCGCGCTTTGGCCGAAGCTTGTTTCGTTCATTGGACAAACCCCAAAGCAAAGAGCAGAGCTTGGCGAGAGCGCAAGAACCCTTAATTCGGTAGTTGGAGGCAGATGAGCTCCGCAAGACGTGCGCGGTTGTTGAACAACATGGCGCTCAAGGAGCAAGCACGCTTGCCGCAATTCATTCAACGGCAGAATGCCCTCAGAAGTGAAATCGCTGAGTTGGTAGCGCTGCTAGAGCGCATCAAACAATTGCGAGAGGACGCGAGCCTGCAAAAGGTGCAGCATGCGCAAAAGCTGCAAACCAACCGATGGTATGAACTTCGTTTGATTGAAGAAGCACAAACCTTGCAAAACAAGCTGGACTTCTTGCGTGTTGAGATGAGCAACATTTCTGCGCTCATTGTCCAAATGAGCCACAAACAGAAAGTGGTCGCAGGCAAGGCGCAAGATGCTCTGAAAGCGATGCGGGAAGAGCTTGAAATCAAGGTCGACCTAGAGCAGGCTAATTATCAGAGACTTCCAAGCAGTTGATAAAATTTTGACAAATGACAGGGTGATCATAAACTTGGCACTGCATTTGCATTGATCTTTGGAACTTTAGGAGAGTCCAAAGCCAATGAGCGCCACACTTCAAACCTCATCGACAAAACTTGATGTCGCGTCGGCTTCGTCGTCGATACTCACATCACGTGCGGCGGGCGTAGGGGAGGGAGCTGTAGCGACACCGTTTGCGACGCTTTTTGTAGCTGTTCAAGCGAATGAAGAGGTGCCAGCGCAAACCGTGGTGGGTGAGACGCTAACACATGAAGGCATTGGCGCGTGCGAGCAAACCAATAGCATTTTGGCACCCCGTCAGAATTTAAAACCTGAAGAAACGGTCGTTGAGGGCGAAGAGCTTGAACTTGATCCATGGCCCGATTTCGCGGCGGTCCCAGCCTGGAGCATTCTTTCTGAAAAGGTGGTCTTGGCCGAGCCTGCGGGCGCTCCTTTTCCGGTTAACTTAGCAGTGAGCCTTGAGGACGCAGCGCTCTTCGATGAAGGCCAGAGTCTCTTGATAGAACCGGTTGATCTTGAGTTTAGCGCCGACTTTTCAGAGCAGTTCGTACCAAAGCTCTTGGTTGCGCAAGGTGAACAAGAGGTTCCTGTAATCGATGCGACGTTGATTGATGATCCACTTTTGAAGACTGCTGTGACAAGCATTAAGCCGGTGAACACGGTTGGACTGATTAAGCTTGCTGAAGAATTAGCAAACACGACCGCGCCGCGTCTTGGGAGCCAAGCGCCCATCAAAGGAGCTTCTGGTACGCAAAATTCCCGTGATTTGGCAGACCCCGTAGAAGACCTAGCCGTTGATTTAGACGTACCCGTTGGCGTGCCTATGCCTGAAAAAGCCGCTGATTTGGTGCGCGCAACCACCAGTGTTCATCCTTTGGCCGCGATTGCGATTGTTATGCCAGAACGGGTGTCTGAAGTCGAAAAAAATCAGATCAGCGTTGATGGGTTGAACGAAGATGTGTTGTCGGATGACAGTCCATTGGAGGCTGTTGGAACGCGCCCTGCCGTCCAGACTACTTTGGGCGAGGGTGTCACCAATGTGGCTTTTCCCCAAGCAACGCAGGTTGTGCACGAAGCGGCAATTCAACGAGCCGCAGCGCAGAGCAATCTAGAAAACTCCTTGCCTAAAGATGACCCAAATACAGAGCCCGCACTAGCACTCACACAAGCCAGTGCCACAATGTCGAAGTCGTCCAACGTGGCATCCCAAACTGCGCCGACTGCTTTTGCAAGCGGTGCGGGTGCCGCAGTAGTTTTGGATTTGCGGCGTCAGGGTTGGACCAAAACATTGGTGAACCGAGCAGCAAGCATGGCGCAAGCGGGTGGCAGCATGACGTTGAGCATTTTGCCGCAAAATCTGGGTCAGATCACGCTGAAGCTGAGCGATGGCCGCAAAGGTCTTGAACTTCGCATGATGGCTGAAGTTGCTTCGACCACCGCGATGTTGCGCGATGTTCAGGGCCAGATTGAAAGCGCTTTTGATCAAGCTGGTCTTAAGCTTGGGTCGTATTCTGCGCAAACAGGCGGGCGAGGCCAGCAAGGTGGCTCTGACCAGAACGCGCCACAGGATGATGGCGAGATTGAGCTGCTAGAGCGAAACGCGCCTGCTGAAAAGGATCGGATTGATCACGAGGATCCCGATCGCCTCAACATATTGTTGTAAATTTATTAAGAAATAAGGATTGGCTAGATGGCTGACGAAGAAGAACCCAAAAAGAAATTAAGATTGCTGAAAATCATATTGTTCGTTGTTGGGGCTTTTGTCGTGCTTGGGATTGGTCTGGGCATTGGCTATTTAATGTTTGGACCACAGAAGAATTCACCTGAGCAATTGGTGGCCGAAATCATTGAACGCAACAGCCAGCCGGCAAGTGAAGAAGTCACCGAAGAAGACGTCACCCCTGAAAAAGTGAGCAAAGACAGTCCAAGGGACGAAGTTTTTCAAACGCTTTATTTTGAGTTTCCCGGAACGCTGACAACGAACCTACAAGGGTCGCGCCGTTTCTTGCAAATTGGCATTGGGATATCGACGCAATACGACAACGAGATTCTGACGAATGTCGAAGTGCATATGCCTGCGGTCAAAGCGGCGTTGCTTGTTACACTCAGCGATTACACTGAAGAAGACGTTGTCGGCAGCGATGCACGAAAAGCACTGGCTGAAGATCTCAAGAACACGATCAACGCTGAGATGGAACGCCTTGAAGGTTTCGGTGGCGTCGAGGGCGTCCACTTGACCTCCTATATAATGCAGTAGGGCTGGCGGATTATCATGTCGACGAAAAAGCTAACCCAAGATGAAGTGGACGCGCTTATCAATAGTCTTGATAAGCAAGGGTCTGTACCGATTGGCAAAAATCGAATTTCAGAGAAGGATGTAAGGGACTTTGCATTCGGATCTGACGATCTCTCGCTTATGGGCGACTACTATGCTTTGCGAGTGATCAATGAACGTTTTGCACGCCTTGCCAGGTCTGTCTTTCAACCCATGCTTCGGGTGCAGCCGCGTATTTCTGCGCAGTTGCCCACGGTTCAGACCTTTGATGAGTACTCGAAAGATTCACCCTCTTTGATGAGTCTTTCGACGTCACGCATTGATGAATTGCGCGGCAGCAAAATGATGGTCATGCAGCCGGAATTTATTTCCGCTTTAACTAATGGGTACTATGGCGGCGAGCTGGGTTTGAAGCACGCGCTTCGTAGTGAGTTTACGGCGACGGAAACGCGCGTCATCGAGATCATTACGAACGGCTTGAACGATGTTCTTTTGACGGCATGGCAAGATCTGATGCCACTGTCGTTTTCTGAGCATGCGCGTGAAGAAAATTTGCAATTTGCTTCTTTCGTTGATGGTGGTGACACGATCATCGTTTGTAAGTTCACAGTGCAACTTCCCAAAGCCGAGAGCGCAACACTCGACATTCTTTACCCGCTTCAAACGCTTAAGCCGATTGCAGCACAGCTGCGATCACGCATGCAATCTGATGTTATCGAAGATGACCTGACTTGGCGTGAACGTTTGGAGCAAGCAGTAATGCAGGTTTCACTGCCGATGAATGTTCAGCTGAGCAAGCCCAAGGTCTCGTTGCGCGAACTTGTCGAGCTGGAGGCTGGAGACGTGTTTCCGATCCAGTTGAAAACCGGTCTGGGCGTCATGGTTCATGGCCAAGAGATGTTCGTTGCCGATATCGGCGAAGTTGCCGGCACGAGCGCAATAACCATTATCCGCAAGCAGCTGGCGCTGTGATAGATAAAGTGAGCATTTTCTATGTCTGATACTGAACTAGCGACCCCGGCACAGGGATCTGAAAAAGATAAACTTCGCGCGCTTGAGAACATTGAAGTTCAAATGTCGATTGAAGTTGGCAGGACCGAAATCACAATCGCGAATTTGCTTCGGTTGAACGAAGGATCTGTAGTTGAGCTTGACCGTCTTGCGGGTGAGCCGCTCGATATTCTGGTCAACGGCACAATGATCGCAAAAGGCGAAGTTGTGATGGTTGGCGAGCGATTTGGCATCCGTTTTTCCGACATCGTTGATCCAGAAAAGCGTGTCGACAAAATCTGAGGCCCTTCTCTTTTTCAAATTTTTAGTGTGAGGATTTTTTCAGTGACCCCTGATTTAACAAAAATTATTATTGTTGTGGCGTTCCTTGCTGTGCTGCTTCTTGCCCGTCAGATTATCCTGACAAAATCGGGTGTTTTCAAAGATAAACTGGGTGTGGGTACAAAGCACCTGGTTCTGATCGACAGCTACAAGCTTGAGCGATCAACCCAGCTTTCTTTGTTCGAGATTGCGGGCCAACGCGTGGTTGTTTTGCAAGGCAAAGGTGGACAGGCGGGTCTTTTGCAGCTGAGTGATGGGGCAAACGACGTCTCGACATTGGCGCTAGAAGGTGGTCATCATGATTGATCGCCGCCTCAGCATTCGTGCTCTGTCTCTTGCGCTTGTCTCGGCCGCGCTTGTTCCCTCTATTAGCTTGGCGCAAACGGCCGTTGAAGGCATGCCTGCCCTGAATGTAACAACAGGCGCAGACGGCGAGACACAGTATTCATTGTCTTTACAAATCCTCGCTCTCATGACGGCGTTGACTATTTTACCGTCTTTTCTTTTAGGGATTACAGCCTTTACGCGGGTCATAATTGTGTTGTCCATTTTGCGCCAAGCGATGGGAACGCAGCAAACGCCCCCTAACCAAGTTCTGATTTCAATCGCGTTGTTTTTGACCTTTTACATCATGGCACCGACGTTTGAGCAAATATACGAAAAGGCGATTTCGCCGTACTTGAATGGCCAGATGCAACCCGTCGCTGCCATTGAAACAGGTGCCGCTATTCTGAGCGAATTTCTTATTCTTAATACGCGCGAGTCCGAGCTTGCGATGTTTGCAGAGATGGCAGGTGACGCACCATATGAAAGTAACGAAGACGTGCCCTATACTGTCTTGATGCCCGCCTTCATTACCTCTGAGCTGAAGACTGCTTTTCAAATCGGCTTTTTGTTGTTCTTGCCCTTTTTGGTGATTGATTTGGTGATCGCATCGATTTTGATGGCGCTTGGTATGATGATGCTGAGCCCAATGTTGGTGTCTTTACCTTTCAAGCTTTTGCTTTTCGTTTTGGTCGATGGATGGGCGATGACGATCGGTTCTATCGCTTCAACATATGTGAATTAACGCTATGGAATTTGATATTAACGTCGAAAGCCTACGAGGCGCGTACTGGCAAATTATCATGACCGCTGGCCCCATTCTTGTTGTTGCTTTGTCCGTTGGTTTAATCATCGGTATTTTGCAAGCGGCGACCTCCATCAACGAAGCGACGATCAGTTTTGTTCCAAAGCTTGTCGTCGTGCTGTTGGCCATGGCCCTTCTCTCAACATTTATGATGCGTGAAATGGTAGATTATTTCGCGATGATCTTTGATCAAATTCGTATGCTGCAATGATCGCCCAAACCCCAAATCTTGATGACATCATCGGTGTTGGAGGTGTCGAGTTACAGCTGGTCTTCGACTATGGGCTTGTCTTCTTTTTGCACACCATTCGGCTAAGCGCATTTTTTCTCTCGGCACCCTTTTTTGGAGCCGCCTCTATCCCTGTGCAGGTGCGGGTAATGGTGAGCATTTTGATTTCTGTATCGTTTTTCGGAAAGGTCGAAGTGCCAGATCCGCAAACTCTGCCATTCCTTTTGTTGGTTGAAGTTATCATGGTCGAAATCGCGATGGGACTATTACTGGGCCTCATTTTGACAGTTCTTTTTTCGTCTGTGGCTCTTGCGGGCGAGAAAGTGGCGTCTTCTGCGGGACTTGGTTTTGCGGCTCAGGTTGATCCCAACTTGGGCGGTCAAACTCCTGTTATCAGCCAGCTGCTAAACCTCTTTGGGATTGTACTTTTCCTCGCGATGGATGGGCACTTGGTTTGCATTGCATTGATCAAAGGCAGTTACGATCTTATGCCTCTGGGTCGTCCATTTAATTTTCAAGCATTGATTGCGTCTGGGCTCACGTCTGGGGGGCATATGTTCTCAATGGCGTCGCTGTTGTCATTCCCCATTGTTGCCATTCTATTGCTCGCCAACATCACCGTTGGTGTCATCACGCGTTCGGCGCCCCAGCTCAATTTGTTTTCGTTTGGCTTTCCACTCACCATTCTGGCGTGCTTTTTCGCGCTCTATTTCGCGACGACGCCGATGGCCTTTGCAACCCGCGATTTGTTGAATTTCATTCTGGAGTTTCTTGAAACCAGTATTCAGGGGTCTGCGTAATGGCTGAAGGGGGAAGCGACGGTCAAGAGAAGACCGAGGAACCAACCCAGAAGCGGTTGGATAAAGCAAAAGAAGATGGGCAGGTGCCCTCGTCTAAAGAGTTGTTCGTCTTTACGACGCTTTTCATTGGCATGTTGATCTATGTTGGTCTTGTCCCGGTCTTGCCAAGCCTCGTCCAAGAATGGGGCATGCTATTCTCTTTTTCGGGTGAAAAGGGGCTTACTGACGCGATATTTGGCAATTTAGGCGCGAGCTTTCGGTTCATGTTTTGGAAGTCAGTTGTCTTTGCTCTTCCAATGCTTGTCGTTGTGATTGCCACACAAGCAGCGATGTCAGGATTAATCAATTGGTCCAATGGTGCGCTTGCTTTCAAAGCAAGCCGTATTAACCCGTTGAGCGGTTTAAAACGCATGGTTTCGATGAAAGCTTTGGTCGAGATGCTCAAAGCGATTGGCAAAGTAACACTTCTTATCAGCGCATCTGTGATGGTTTTTGTGTCTCAGATCGAAAGCTTGCTGGTGTCTAACGCGACGCATCTGACTGGTGGTTTGTCGCGAATGAATGATGTGTTTGTTTTGTTGATTATCGTGTTCTTGTTTGTGCTGGGCATCATGGCGATGGCCGATGTGATGTATCAACATTACCAGCATAACAAGCAGCTCAAGATGACGCTTCAGGAAGTCCGCGACGAAAGCAAGCAAACTGAAGGTTCGCCTGAGGTAAAAGCAAAAATTCGCAGAATGCAGATGACGGCTGGATCGCGCGCCAAAGCGCGCAAAGCAGCGATGGATGCAGTCCCAACAGCGACAGCGATTATCACCAACCCAACCCACTTTGCCGTCGCTTTGAAGTATGAAGTTGGCACTGTTGGAGCGCCAACAATTTTGGCGATGGGACGGGGGCACTTTGCTCAAGAAATTATTTCGACGGGCAGGGATGCGGGCGTGACCATTTTCCGCAATGAGCTGCTCGCGCGTGCTTTGTTTTTTGCGGGCCAAGTTGGTGAAGAAATTCCTGCGCCTTTGTTCTCTGCTGTGGCGGGGGTTTTGGCGTTTATCTACCGACTTAACGAAGAAGAAGAGGTCGATGCCCCAGAGGTCGAACTCCCTGAAGATATGCGATTTGACGAAAACGGAAAGGCGCTTTTATGATACGCAAACAGGCTCCTCGCCGCCAGCACAGAAGCAAAGGTGAGATAATAAGTACATTCACGTTCCTGCTTGTAGGCGTGTTCTTCGCCGGCGAAGCAAATGTTTTGTGGAAAGAGGAAACGGTGCTCAAGGCGCTTTTCATGACACTATGCGCTGTCGCGTGTATTGCCGCGGGCCTGCGGTTTCACATCCATAACTTGTGGCATCAAATCAAAGATCTCCTGTCATGAACTCGTATTCGAGACCCTCAATAAAAAAGCCCCGCGTAATGTGCGGTGATTGCCAGTATCTAAGGCTCACATATGAGCCACGTCACCCGTGGAGTTGTTCTCGGTTCGGGTTCAAATCACGCGAAATCCCTGCACGATTGGTGCTGAACGAAACTGGCATGGAATGTGCATACTACTCATCAAGAATGCGAAAGATGCAGAATATTTGAGTAAGGATAGCCCTAAAATGGCCAAGAAACCTGGGAAGAAATCGCACGCGCTGGATTTGGATCAGAGCATTCAAGTCGCATTGGATGCAGCCGAGGCATCAATGGATGTCACTACAGAATTCGGTAAAGTATCAAAGCAGTTTGAGTCCACCACTGCAAGCGTTCAGAAATTGCAAAAAATCTCTCGCAACGGGATCATCGCAGCGGCGTGTATCGCTATTTTGAGCATTGCGCTCATGGGTGCCATTTGGCAACGCTCTTCGGCTGGTTTGCAACGCCTTGCGGCGATGAACACAGAACTGCTTTCGATGCTGACTGAAAATGTCTCAAGTTTAGAAAAAAAGGTGAAATTAATCGAAGAATTCGGCGACAAAATGGGCACCCTGTCTGCAGAAATGAAAACGCTCAAAGAAAGCACTGCGGACATTTCAGCCTCTACGTCAGAAATTGGAATGCTACGCGCCAGTGTCGCTCAAATGACAATCGATATGACCGGGCTTGTGACGGAAGAAGCCGCCAACCTTCGTAGCGAGGAGTTGGTGAGCAATGTGGGTGATCGCATTGCCACCTTAAATGGCGAATTGGCGATGACAGTATCGCTTGGGATGCAAGATACGTTGACGGCGCAGATGGAGGATTACCAGAGCTTGGTCAAAGATGTGTCCAAGGCGCTCGACGCAGTGAACTCGGGTCCCGGTTCGGATTCTGTTGCAGCCCTCCAAAAGAAGATGGATGTGAAGGTTAATGATCTCAACATGCGCATCAATCAGTTGAAAAAGGCCCGTGCTAAGGCACCTACGAAGCGTGCAAGAGCTGCGCAGCAGCCTGATGTCATCAAGTACCCATAAGTCACATGGCTGACACAAAATCCGACAACACGCCCCCGGACCATCCACCGTCGCCGCTGCGCGTACGTGGGGGTGCAACATCGCATCTGACGCAGTTTTTGATGTTAAAGCCGAAGGATTTAATCGTTGCGGTGAATGGTATTTCTTGGAAGCGTTTAGCCTGTGTCGCTCACGCGATCAAAATCCTTCTGGAGCGTGATACAGCACCCGTTGTGCTTACTATTCTAAGGGGTGAAAAGACCTTTGATGTTATTACGAGCGCTGAGATCAATCGAGATGCGCAAAGGCTGTCTCAAGAACAAATAAACGCCATTTCTGAAAGCCGCTTGCCTGCGCAATCGCATAACCCAAGCGCGCTTGGAAACTATGCAATTTTTTCAGATATGTACGGTGCTTCTGACGTTGTCGATTTGCAGGGATCTTTACTTGCGATGGTTTTCCCACCTTTGTGGTTTATTTCCCGTCGCCTTTGGGAGGCGCTCGCCACCGCAATTTGCCTCTTATCCACAAGCTTTGTCATCAATCCGAGCTTAAGCCTGATTATCTACGTTGCGATGTGCATCATCGTTGGACGCAAACAAGTACATCTGATTCAAGCAGGTATGCGTCGAGAGGGCATGTATAAAGTCATGGTTCTGGCAACGACCTCTGAATCAAAAGCTCAGTCTATTGCGCTTCAGCTTCACGACAAGCTCACTTTCAGATTTGCACAACGCGAAGACACTGCAACTCTAGAGTCTGAAATCGGGGTGCTCTAGAGCCAAACCATAGCATTAATGGCGACACGGCTTTCCCAAGCTTTCAAAGATATTCTTGCAGAATGATAAAGGTTTCGAGCTGTTTCATTCCGGAGTTCGGGAAAGATAGTAAACAGTTCATCGCGCTGTTCTGATTCAACTCCTAAAAGTGCCTGCGTTCCGGGTTGGAAACTTTCTGTCCAGATTCCATTGCTCAAAACAAGTTCGTGCTGCTCACACATCAAGTGGATGTAACTTACTGACTTTGGTGCATGTTGCGTAATATGATCATTATTGTTTAAACTCGATTTCAATCTCGATCCGTCGGTTCTTTTCGCGACCTTCCGGGGTGTCATTGTCAGCAATGGGGCGCGCTTCGCCATAGCTCGTTGCTGACATTTCACGTTCGGGTACGAGGTTTAAACCTTCGATCTCTTGGACAACGCTCGCAGCGCGTGCTGCTGCAAGATCCCAGTTGTCTCGATACAGCGCACCAAATCCGATAGGCACGTTGTCCGTGTGACCTGCCACCACGACAGAGCTGTCAGGATCGTTCGTTGTGGCTGCAAGCTCAGCCACGATGGCCTGTGCCGCCCCTGTGAGCGAAGCAGAGCCTGAAGGGAAAGCGCCGCCAGAGCCAAGATTGACAAAAACCTTACCTTCGCGCCGCTCAACTGTCACTAGACCATTCTCAATTTCATTTTCAAGATTGGCTTTCAGCTTGGCCTCCGCTTCGCGAGCCTTATCGAGCGCCTTTTGAGCGCGCTCTTTGTCCTCTTCGATGCTTTCGCCGTCTATCGCATTTTTCTGGTCTTGGATCACAGAGACCATACCGATCAACTGGCTTAGGTCTTTGTCCAAGCCGGCATACAACACCTCATTTTCGGAATTGCCGGTTGCAAGCTCTGCAATCTCAAGCGCTTGGGCGACGCGTTGAAACTTCTCGATCATTTCTTCTGGTGTCGACTGTTCCGCGTTCAAATTAACTGCGACTTTTCCGTCAACGAGTTCTGCACTTACGTTTACCGATGCGCCAATTTTCTCAATCGCTTCAGCGAACTTTTCAGCGTCAGACTTTCCGTCGCCAGCTCCATCAGCGTTTTTTCCGCCTAAACCTTCTCGGTTTTCATCGCTCTCGTTCAGGTTGTCCTTGCCGTCGTTGTCGCGATTATCTGTTGGGACTTTCACCTCGGGCTCTCGCACTTCTGTCGTTTCTTGCGTGGCCTCTTCAGTTATTGACGGGGAAGGGGAGGGGCTGAAGTTCAACTCCAGAATGGTTGTGCCTTCCGGCTGTTCCACGACTGGAACAATACGTTGGATGCCGAACGAGTCCCTTAACGACCCAGAGATCTGCTTGAACTTTGGAATATTCATCTCCGCGAATGACAGAATCAAAACGAAAAAGGCCATAAGAAGGATCGCAAGGTCAGCAAATGTCGCCATCCATGCAGGTGCCCCGACAGGGGGGCACTTTGGACATTCATCATCATCATTATCATCAATTTCAGCTTCAATGGCTTCGGACATGGGATGTTCCCCGAATTGCTTGGGTTACGCCGCTTCGATTTTTGCCTGCATCTTAGGCGGCAAATTTGAAACCATTTGATCTTGGATATTGCGAGGAGACTCACCGCGCGCGATGTTGCGCAGTCCCAGCACGATCATTTCTCTGTAGGTGACCTCGTAGGCTGTATAACCTTCAAGCTTGGTCAGCATCGGACCAAAGATAACGTTTGCGAGGATCGCGCCATACATCGTTGTTAGCAAAGCAACCGCCATGGATGGACCGATCGACTTTACGTCTTCCATGTTGCCTAACATAAGGACGAGACCGATGAGTGTTCCGATCATTCCCATTGCAGGCGCAAGATCGATCCACGCTTTTACGACATTCTGATTGGCTTCATGGCGACCCTTCATCGACTTGATTTCTTGGTTGAGCTGTTGCACCAATTTGGTTTCGTCGGCACCATCCACAAGCAGTTGCATGCCTTTACCAAAAAACTTGTCTGGCACTTCTTGACCTTCAAGTGCCATCATACCGTCTTTGCGAGCGACACCCGCAAGTTCGACCATTCGCTCGATCAGCACGTTCTGCTTCATTACCGGTGGCAAGAAGGCTTTTGCCATTGCGCTAAAACTTCCCAAGAAAGTACCGATGGGTGTTGTGTACATCGCAGCAAAGAACGTACCGCCAATAACAATCAAGACTGATGGGGTATCTACAAAGGGTGCTAGACCACCACCAACAACCATGGCGCCGCCAATCATCGCGAATGCTCCAATGAAACCTACTAGTGATGCAATATCCATGCGATCTTCCTTTTGCGCGCGTCTTCGGCACGATTCCTGCAAGCAGAGTGCCAAGTTAGTGAGACGTGGAGTCAGATATGCTCTTGGCGAGAAAACCATTTAAAAAATTGAACGACTATAAAGCAATCGTTTGCGCTTTTGCTTTTTTGGCCCCCTCAACACACGCCGTAAGCGCAAATAGCAGCAAGACTTATTTTTCAAAAGGGCCCGTTGCCGTTGACGTTATGGAGGGTCTTGAATGGATGCGTTGCAGTATCGGGCAAGTGTGGAGCGATGAAACATGTGTCGGTGAGCCCATGCAACTCCATTATGCAGCCATCAGTGTTGTATTGGAGCGGACCTTGGCAAGTTCTGGAGAAGGGTGGCGTCTACCCACGCGCAAAGAACTCATAGCACTGATCGAGACTAATGACGAACCACCAATGATCAACGCCAAGTATTTTCCAGCGACTTATGCTGGTAGCTATTGGACAGCTGACAAAAATCGATTTCTTGCGAATGGTCATTGGGTAGTGAACTTTTACACGGGCCATAGTTATGGCCGTGCGGCAAACACTCAGTCCTTCGCAATAAGATTGGTGAAAGATAGATAAGTAATCTTAAGATTACTTATTGCGATACCCTTGCGCAATTTCGATCACAGATTTGCCAACCGCGAGGCACCCAAGCATCCCTACAAAAATAATCGCAACAGTCATCGTGGACATCCCCTCAACAATGCCCGCAGTGTCAGTTCCAATTATAGTGAGCGCAATAATTCCAAGAAATGATAAAAGAAAAAGCCTGATAGAAATGCATGTACGACAAGGCGTGTTTTTGAAAGCTTTCTCCTTGGGTTGTTCAAGTTTCAAAGCTTCTTCTCCAATATTTCTATAAATCAGTAAATGCAAGAATCGTGCCAAAATTAAGCAGTAAAACTTTAGAGTTATTAAAAAATCTAAAGATCATATCTCTCGTCACTTCTGGTATGCTTAAATGATTTCAAAGTTAATTAAAGGGAATCAACATAATGCATTTGTCTATGCAGGCTCAGATCACCCAGCGCCAATCCGTTGTTTTTACTCCGCAGCTACAGCAGGCGATTAAACTTCTTTTGCTCAACAACCTTGAACTCGCAAAATATGCAGACAGTGCTGCCGAAGAAAATCCATTCTTAGAGGTCGAACGCCCCAAAGCACTGCGAGGGTTGCCTTCGATACCTCGTAAGTCTTCAAGCGCAAATGATTTTGATCCTGTCTCCCTTCTCCAAGACTCATCTGATCACACATTCCGTGCTCATGTCTTTAATCAAGTCGATGAATTGATCACTGGTCCTAAAGAACGTGCAATTGGATACGCATTGGCCGCCGATCTTGAGCCAACAGGTTGGCTGTCTTCACCTTTGTCCTGTATCGCCGAGACGCTTAAGGTCGAGATTGAAGTGGTCGAAGGCGTCTTGGCGCAAGTTCAAAAAGCGGAACCCGCTGGGCTTTTTGCGCGCAACCTCTCTGAATGCCTCAAGCTACAAGTCACAGGGGAAGGCCCAGAGGAAACGCGTCTTCTTATATTAATCGACAATCTGAAGATCATCCAAAGGGGTGGTTTTCCAGAACTTCGACGCAAGCTGCAATGCAGTAAAGACGAGTTAACCGTCGCCTTGCGCCAGATACGCTCTTTGAACCCGAAGCCTGGCCTTCAGCTGGACGATGGCAGTGCGGAACCTATCCGTGAGCCAGACTTGCGTGCCTTCAAAAGCGAATCAGGGGAGTGGCGTGTCGAGTTGAACAAAGCGACATTGCCAAGTATCCGTGTTGACGAAGAAATGAGTCGCGAAGTTCGCAAGGTCACCATGCAAGACGCTGACAAAGAGTTTGTTCAAGGCGCGCTTGGATCTGCCCGCTGGCTTGCGCGCGCCATTGCGCAACGTAACGAAACCAACCTCAAGGTCGCCGCCGAGATCGTCCGATATCAGAAAGCCTTTCTTGAAGAGGGGATGCATCAGATGCGTCCGCTTAAGCTTAAATTGATCGCAGACAATGTGGGCGTACACGAAAGCACGATCAGCCGAGTTACGTCTTCTATGATGATGCAAACACCGCAAGGATGCTTTCCGCTTAAGATCTTCTTCAGCACTGCGATTGAAAGCGACGACTCAGAAGAGGGCGCGTCTGCAATGATGATCCGAGAGAAAATTCGCAAAATGATCAACGATGAATTGCCCAAGCAACCACTGAGCGATGACGCGATCACAAGCCAGTTGAACAGCCAAGGGCTGCGGATCGCGCGTCGAACTGTCGCAAAGTATCGCAAGCTCGACAGCATTCCGTCTTCATCCCAACGCCGCCGTGGTTATCAACTACTAGCATTTGCGTAGCTTAAAACCTCTTTGGTGCGCATTTGGGTGAAGACATATCCTAAGATAGCGATCGCGCACTGAAGTAAGTGATACCTGTGCATTTTTTTAACATAATGTCGAGATAGCGCATCGGAGGATATAATGTTTACTCATTTTGAGGACATAGACGCCAAGATTGGTTTTATCGGCCCTTACGGACGCCATTTTACATCTTTACGCGGATTGCTAGGTGGCAATGGTATCGCACTAGATGAAGCACAGAACTTTGCGGTCTTCAACTCTTTGTCGTACGTCGAAGCCGCTTCCCACGACTTTCTGTTCGTTGACATCGACGGTCTGGGCGGCATCAGTAACGTGCTTGATCGCCTCACGACCCTGCGTGTGGATTACCCGACTGTCCCAGTCATTTTGATTTCCGACGAGTTTAAGCGCGATGATTTCGAAAGGTCTCGGCAGGCAATCGGCGATATCTCTCTTCGTAGCCCAATTCGTTACTCTTCGCTCGAATTTGCTCTATTCGAAGCTCCGACAAATAATAAGAACTGGCAAGATAATCTGACGGAATACAACCAAAGCTTTGCTGCCTAAAACCGATTTTATTTCTTCCAAGACCCTCCTACCTCTCTCTAGGCTAACGACTATCCTTTCTAATAACGCCACTCACGCAGAGTACAGGCGTTCTAGGGGCCCTGTACTTTTTTAAAAATTCTCTAGTGTCGTTAATCTCCTTTTTGATGATGCAATTTTTAATCAGAGTTTTAAAATGTCTCACAAGAAATACGTCTTCGAAATGCTAAAGAGCATAGAGAGAAAACCTTCTCCCTCTGAAAACCAAGATCTTTCCGATCACTATATTTACTAAGATATTTTTTTGCGCGCACGTGCTGATAAAACGCGTGTCTGGATGCAACAATTAAAAATTAAGACCCTTAAGAATGAGATACTCTTGGGTAATTTCCCACTAATGTCCGCTTCAGAGGCGCGTCATCTCGCCGCTTGTAATCGCAAACTCGTTGCACGCAGTTTAAGCCCGTTTCCGAGAAAAATAAATGATAATGATCACCAACTTCGCAATCAGATTAAGAATTTGATAGAAGGCGCGGATCAGTCTCATCCAAGCGAAATGGTCGAGGCTAGAACATCAGATTGTCCCGATTCAGCAAGGTCAAAAAACAGCACTTTTGGATCTCTCCCCTTACAGGATGAAACACGCCGTTGATGTTCAGACGCAGGGCACGGCAAAAGCTTTGTTCGCGGCACAACTGGAAATCCTGATTGCTGACGCAGAACCATCTACATACGAAGAGTTAAAAACAGCTTCGGCGTTGGAGCCCGTGCCAGCACCGATGCTCTCAGTAAGAAACGCTGAGCTCGAAGTAACCAATGCCGGCACAAATCTATGCGTTTTGGCAAAAGCTCTGGCGCTCAATTCACAGACGCCTGCACAAAAAGTCCAGATCTACAAAAGCTGCCTTGCTTTACTCGATGAACACGGACCCGACGTTTTGGACGAAGCTTGCCAACAAGCTCTCGTCTCGGGAAGCAGCTCACTTAGCGTGGTGGTTTCGATCATCCGCAAACAACATGATGACGCCACAGAAATCCAACCCAACTCGCCCACAACAATCGCACACTCCAATATTCGCGGTGCCAGGTATTTTAACTAAGGGAAAATAACATGGATACGACCTCCGTACAAAACATACTTCGCACATTGAAGCTTGATGGTATGGATGCCGCCTTTGAAAAACTACTTGTGCAGAGCGCCAGTCGCTCCATCGACCCGGTTGAATGGATCAACATTATGGCGATGAGTGAAGATCAAAATCGCCGCGAGCGTCGTTTTCAATCACGCCTGCTGAGCGCTAAATTGCGCGATACAGAAGCCAAAATCGCCAACATTGATTACACAACCGCTCGACAGCTTGATCAGGTGAAGTTCCAAGATCTTGCCCAGTGCAATTGGATCAAAGACAACAGTTCCGTTCTGATCACCGGGCCATGCGGCGTTGGAAAATCTTATCTCGCTTGCGCGCTTGGCCACGAAGCTTGCCGCCAAGAAAATTCTGTTCTTTACTTTAGAATGCCCCGCTTCTTCAACGAGCTTGAGGCGGCCCGAAAAGATGACACCTTCGAACGCCTATTCAAAAAGATAGGCCGCGCGGATGTCTTGATCCTCGATGATTGGGGACCCGACTTTATGACCGCGGCCCAACGCCGAGATTTGATGGAAGTCGTTGACGCACGTTACGACAACAAAGCGACAATCATCACCAGTCAGCTGCCTGTGGAAAAATGGTATGACATTGTCGCAGATCCGACATTTGCGGATGCGATTTTGGATCGTTTGGTCCACCGATCTCACCGGATCGCTTTGGATGGACCATCAATGCGAAAAGTGAGCGGTGCGACTGCGCCGCGTAAGCCTAGCTTCGCTCGGATTTTGCAAGAGCAAAGACAAGCTTCTCCTGCTTAGCAAGCTCTGCCGAGGAAAGCCGCGATTCGAATAGCTTTCTAAGTATCCTCTGCGGTAATATCTTTAGATAAAAAAGCAAATATCTGGCCATTTTTAGTAATAAATTCAGTTTATTACTGGCCAGATATCCTGTGTAGGTTTCTCAAGAGAGTACCAAATGCAGTGTGTTTTCAGCATACTTTGCCAGATTGTTTCATCAAGAGCACGGGAGGCCTGACTATCTTTTGCCAATTTTTAAAACATATTCCAATGTAGTAATTTTTAGTACTGGACTGCACGATTGAGGGTCAAAATGGCGTATCATACAAAAAATGGACATGAATTTGTCGGACTTCGCGTAAGTGTGGGTGGTGAAATGCAAGTGGTGTACGACGCTTTGGCTGGCAAGCGTCGCGTTTTGGAGATTAAAAGCAGATCAACAAACCAGAGCACCATTGATGACGCTTTGCGTGAAAGCATTGTGTGCAAAAATGTCTTCTCTGGGTTGGTGACGGCTTTGAACGCGCGCTCAATTGAGGTTGATTACTTGGACTAAACTGGTCCAACGTCGAATGTTGCTTGAACATGTTTTAGTGCAAAATTCGATGGAAATATTTGGTATCATTTTCGTTTTCCATTCGAATTTCGCGCCCACGTCAATTTTTTGACGGCCCCCTAGGATGATAAATCAAAAGATAATCAAAATATCTATGGTGTGGCAGGATATCGGAAAGAGAGAAGGAAGACTTGATGCAGGCGTGTTAAAAATTCTCTATCAGGTAAAGGAACTGAGAAATGAACGGCATTCCGATTAAGACTTCCGACCCGCTTGAAGGCGCAAAAGTGCTGTATCCGGAGATGCTTTTCGAGAAACGTGACTTTGCTCCGACTGACGTGAGCTTCGATACAGATCGTTGGATCTCCGCCTCGACGCTCATGCTGGGCCTAGTGCCCCTCGGTGTTTGGTGCTGGTGGTCGGTTATAAGCACTATCATTTCCTTGTTTTGACGTAGGGATACGGACCCACCAGTTTTCTCGTTCACACACTTCTTAGGCAGTACAGAGACAAAGTTCTCGTGTCTGCGCCGCTTCTTACGGCCACTTTATACTGGCTATGTTTTTAAAAAGGCCGGATTTTCAATGTTTTACAAAGACGAACGTATTGCCGTGTTTATCGACGGTAAAAGCCTTTTCGCTTGCTCTAAGGCCCTTGGTTTTGACATCGATTTCAAGTTGTTTCGCAAGGAATTCTCGCAGCGCGGCAAGTTGAACAAGCTTTCCTATTTTACAACTCTAGTTGACAGTGAAGAGTTTTCTTCGGTTAAGCCTCTCGTAGATTGGCTCAGCTACAATGGGTACAATACTGTCACTAAACCGGTCAAAGAATACGTCGATACAGCCGGGCGACGAAAAGTAAAAGGCAACATATCGGTCGAAATGACAATTGCCGTTCTCGATATGGTTCCATTTGTTGATCACATCATCATTGTGACGGGCGACAAAGACTTCAAGCCACTTGTCGAAGCCGTTCAGCAACGCGGGACACGCGTTTCTGTTGTTTCGTCGATCCGAGTGCAGCCGCCAATGCTTTCTGACGATTTGAGACGGCAAGCGGACAATTTTATCGAATTAGACGAGCTTCGCAGCGTCATTGAAAAACCGCATCATGGCTCAAATGGTTTGCATCAAAGCGGTAAATCTACTGCGATTCCAGATACATCTTTTGTCCGGGGAACCGCTTAAAATTCGCATGTTTTAAGTATCAGTTTTGTTTTGCGCACGAGGTTTTAGTAATGTGTTGCGGGCAAAAAAACGTATGTAACGAGTACCTGCGTTTGGGTTTGGCGCGCTTCTTTTGAAGCGCGTCAAATTCCCTAAGGACCTTCGTGAAAAGCGCTGAAATAAAGGTTTGAATTTACAATACCGATGGAACGCCTGCCAGCGCTCAGATAGCTTATGACCTTCCTTCGGGCCTTGGTGAAAAACTGATAGTAGACTTTGATTATTCTATCGATCAGTTGAAATTTACGACCTTTAGTTTACGAACTTCCGATTTTGCAGAAGAAGGTCATTACGCCATCTACAATGACGGCCAGCTCGTTTATGAAACTGACTTTGTGGACACTTTCGGGAGAGGGAATGATACTTTTAACGTGTTGGGGCACGGCCTTTTGAACAAATTGTTTTCTCCGCGTTAATTCAAACTGATCTAAGCGACGGTTGGGATTACGGCATTTCGGATATTATTTTTACGCCAAGCATACCGGATGCACCGACAGACGAATTCGGTGCCAATTCCATCAGTGATGGCGATGGTGAGGCAGACAGCCCCACTGGCGGGGCAGGCGCGGATGATTTTGTTGATTTGACGGACTTATATAATCGAGACTAACCTCGATGCCTGGAATGCAGCCAACCTCAGGCAACCATATGCAACGCCTTTAGCGTGGCTAAGGGTCTACCAAGCAGGTGGCACGCTAGATCAAGCCGATGGATTGCAAATCCAGCAGGGTGGTTCAGCTGTCGCGTCAAATGCATTGAATGCTGAAAAAACTGGTGTCGTTTGCTTTGCACAAAGCACCCAGATCCGTGTGCCCGGTGGCGAAATGCCTGTTGAAATCTTGTGGCCTGGCGATTTGAATCAACACGCGATAAGGGCGTACAGCCGATTGTTTGGATTGGCAAAAGAGCACTGGACCATGTCGACCTTACAGCCGCTCTAAATTTGCTACCGCTGTTTTTAAAACCGGCCACTTTGGCTTAGAACACGATCTCATTGTGTAATCCCAGCATGGTGTCTTGTTGCAAGATCCCAATAACGGCGGCTCTGACGTTCTCTACCGTGCGCGTTATTTTGTGGAAACAATAGGCGGTGATGTGCGGATCATGCGCGGATGTCGACGCGACACGTATTTTCATATTCTGCTCGATCAGCACGAAGTCGTGTTTTCAAACGGTATGGCAAGCGCAAGCCTCTACCTCGGGCCCATTGCACGCCAAAGAATAAGCGCACCAGCTCGCCGCAAGATGCTACCTGACCACCTCGATGCACTTCGGACAACGCATTGATCTAAACTTTGGACCGGCGTTTAACTGAGCCGGTCCGCTCTTAAAAGATGCGCTGAACTCATTTAAATTTGCGGTTTGAAAGCAATCCCTTTTTTAGGAAGTCTTTGCGTTCAAACTGCATTTTAGTTACTAATAAATGTCTCATAAATATTTGAAACGATCACCTGATAAGTTGCAACCCAAAGCTACAAGTTTGACGTTAAAATTAGAAAGTTGTTTAAAATATGAAGGGTACAGTGTTTGTCGAGCTTCTCAAGATGGCAGAAGACGCATTTGGAGAAGACGTTGTCGATCATGTATTGGACAACACGGAGCTAGCAAATGATGGCGTTTATACCGCGGTAGGAAACTACCCTTGCTCTGAATTGGTAAAAATTGTCGAAGCGTTCAGCGAATATTCGGGAATAAGCCCAAACGTTTTGCAGGTTAAATTCGGTCATTGGATGCTCGAGCATTTTGCCGAGCATTATAGCGAGTTCTTCACAGGCAAAACGGGCTCATTTGAAATGCTGGAAGCGATTGACCTAGAAATTCATTTGGAAGTAAAAAAGCTGTATCCGGACGCTGAGCTCCCCAGATTTGAAACGAAGCGGATGGCCGATAATCATCTTTCCATGCGCTATTCCTCGCCCCGTCCTTTGGTCGGGTTTTGTCACGGACTTATTGAGGCTTGTGTCCTACGCTTTGATGAGAAAGCCAGCATTTCGCGGTGTCCAATCGAACACGATAAGATGTCGACCAAATTTGATATTATGCTCGAGAAATAGCCTGACATGAAAGAGCCGATGATAGAAAAATCGAGTCACGTCTCTCGGCGAAGATATGAGCGAGAACAAAAAGCTCGTGCTGAAGCTGAAAAGCTTTTGGAAGAAAAGAGCCGCGCGCTTTATCTCGCGAATGAAGAACTTAATGATCGTTCTGACAAGCTTGAAGAAGCAGTGGTCGCGCGCACCATTGAGTTACAACTCGCCCTGGAGCAAGCCAAAGCAGCGTCCATCGCGAGAAGCCGCTTCATCGCCACTATGAGCCATGAGATTAGAACGCCGCTTGGTGGTATGTTGGGCATGATTGACTTGCTGGTATTGGATGAAGAGTGCGAAGAGAAAACCGAACTTTTGAATTACGCTAAGACAGCTGGATCAAGTCTGGGACGCATCGTGAATGATGTCTTGGATTTCTCTAAGATGGATGCAGGGGTCTTTGTCCATGAGGACGAAAATGTTGATCTGCGTGCTCTGATTGAAGGTATCCAAATCCTTGCACAAGCCAATCCTGATTTTCCAAACCGACAGATTAATTGTCATATCGCAGAGGACGTCCCGCAGCTGTTTGTTGGCGATGCCTCGCGCATTCGGCAAGTGATTTCCAATCTAGTGAGCAACGCGATCCGCTATTCTACTGACGGTCCAATTACCATCTCTGCGCATTCTGAGGACCATCCCAAAGGCGCTTTGCTGACGCTTGAGGTGCGTGACCACGGCATTGGAATACCAGAAGACAAGTTTCCTGACCTTTTCAAAGATTTCTCTCAAGTCGCGAACTCCCTTACCGCCAAGGCCCAAGGGGCAGGGCTCGGCCTCGCGATCTGTAAACGCATAATGGATAGCATTGGCGGTAAGATTGACGTCGAAAGCGACTATGGCGAGGGATCGAAATTTTGGTTTGAATTGCCCATCGAAGTCACCGTATCCGACAGCTCAGCCGATATCGCATCGCAAGCTGCTCCGGCTGTGGTTCTAGATGGCAAGCATGTTCTTCTCGCCGAAGACAACGTTATCAACCAAATGTTGATTACAAGATACCTGACTCGTTTGAATATGAGCGTCGAGCTTGCTGAAAATGGCCGTATCGCTTTGGATAAGTTCAACCCCGATACTTTCGATGTCGTTCTAATTGATATCGCAATGCCAGAGATGGACGGGTTGGAGGCAACCAAACGATTTCGTGAAAAGTGGGTTAACCACACAATACCACCAATCGTAGCCCTTACTGCGCATGTCTTGGATGCCATTGAAGAAGACGTCTCGATCGTTGGTTTCGACAGGGTGCTAACAAAACCAATTCTGTTTGAAGAGTTTGAAACAGAGCTCAACAGTATCCTAAGCACCGCTGCTGTTTCTATGGATGCAATGTCTGAGCAACCTGAAGAAGCCCGCAGCATCGTTCGCCTTCCAGCTGGTTTGTCAAAAGAGCTTTTCTCTTATTTTTTACCAAAGGAACTTGAGGAACTATCGCAAAAATTTGTGAATGACGGTAAGGCAAAAGCGTCCGACATTTCGCAAGCCCTAGAAGAAGGCGACTACGTCACTGCAAAGTCACATGCTCATTCTTTGAGGGGATCTTCATTGTCACTAGGCTTTAACGATTTGGCAGGCCTCGCAAAAAAGGTCGAAGAACTGCCAGAGCCTTTTCAGCTTAAAGTGGCTCAAGAGTTGGCCGGGCAAATTTCACTAAAAGTGACCGAAGTTGAAGAAAGTTTTGCGCCCAGTTCGGAACTGCCAAGCTAAACTAAGGTTGACCGAGATTTTTCTTCGATTGATCGCGTTCGACTAGAGCGAGCGATTGCAGACCTTGTTGACGGCCTAAGCTGACCTTATCCGCGGGTAAGATTTGTCAAAATTTCGTACTTCATAGAGCAGTGCCTTTCTTGACGTCGCTTTTTTTGCTAATCAGCGAAATACCAGAAAATTTTTAATTTTACGTTATTTATCAATTATTTATAAATTATTACCTCGGGAACTTTAGTGTTATTTGCTGTAATCTTAGGGGGATATTGTATCTAAAGACAGTGCTTAAATTTCCATCGCGTGATAGCATCTGTGCCGGTCTGAGGTTCTAAAGAAATTAGCAAGCGGGACTGGTGACAACCCCCCCAGGTTCGCCAACTTTATGGGTCGTGATGCACACTCACGACGTTCCGCTTGCGGACAAAAATGACTACGACAGAATTTTTTGCCCAAGAGCAAAGAAATAAAAGGATGCCTCTCTATGAATGATTTTAGAGCAGACCTCTCAGAGATCGTGACCGTTTTTATTAGCCCGTTCCATTCCGCGCGCGGCCCCATTGTGAAAGTTGGTCCGGCACCAGACGAAGCGACCATCTGTGTTGGTACTTCCCTAGTTCACGGAAAGTGTTTGACATTGATCAAAGGCATGTCTCTCTGACGCTCAGTAGCTGAAGTGACGTGGAGCAGCGGTTCAAAACTAGACCCGCTATTTCGAGTTGGCAAAATATTGCTGGCGACACACGCAATGGTTCGGAAACAGTCGCTGTGACCTCTCGCTATATAGCGTCGAAAAAGACTACTTCGATCGTTAGGATATCATTCAAAACTTTGAGTTCGGGAACATCAGCCAATGACCACTCTGATGGTGCGGCATACTGTGGATTGATTCTCAAACGAAATACAAAGGCTCTGAACGCAAAGAGAATTGACTTGCTTGTTGTCAGTTCTTGCCTTGGTCCAAGCGGGTTAAAAAATAGTCCTTTTAGCTTGCGAGGCTGGTTCGCAGCATCGAAGAGCGCAGAGTAGTGGATGAAGGACTTGCAATATTCGATAGCATTGTCGTCTTCGATTTCGGTAAGAAAAAATAACATCGCTTCCGCAGCACTATGTAATTTTGTCGATGAGCAGTCGCTGTAGAGCTTTTCGAGCTCGGTTGACATTTTGTTGGCGTAAGCTTCGAGCGGCAAGTTTCCCTCAACAAAGCGCAGAGCGATGGCTCCACAAACGATGTTCAGCACCCACTTGGGTGCGTATGAGATGTTTTCCATTCATAGCCCCCATTGGCTGCTTCTAAGTTGTAAGCAATAGTGATTGTGCAGAAGAGAGACATTCTATCTTTGGTGTATAAATTGTATCTAAAGAGAATTATGGATGTTTGTGAGTATCAAAAAATCAAGGGCTCGTCTTAATTGTAGCGTGAATAAGCGTCTCTAGCTGTGCTTTGCTTTGCTGGTTTCGTCGCCACGTCAAACCGCGAAATAGCGCGGTTAAGGCGCCCTAACGACGATGCTAGCCATTCTTTGTGAGCTTTTGTCACGTGTTTTGACGCGGTCGGCAAAGCCATTGTCAACTGCGCGATTATAGCGCCTTGTCGCTGTGCGTCTTCATAGCGAACGCGGTCTAAGCTCTCTTCGAAGTAAGATATTGCGGCGTCGATTTTACTGAGAGTCTGATCAATCGAAGCGCCGCTCACTTTATTTGATCTGATGCCAAGCATCGAGAATTTCGCTTATTGCATGACTGGCTTGTTCTAAGTCGCCGCTATTATCTTGGCGCATCACCTTTAGGACCTGCTGGCGAGAATATTCGTAAAGTTGAAATAAGCTGTTGGCGATGTCGCCACCGCGCTCAAAATCCAAGCTGCTTTGAAGCACGTAAATTGAGGTCAACGCACGAGCAGAATGGATTTGGAAAATTTCGGCTTGATCTGGTTTTTGAACCATCAAAGATAGGCTCTTCGCAAGATATTCGAGTGTGGCCTTAATCAACTGGTGGCTGTTGTCAGTATCAAAGCTGGGTGTCTTTTGTTGAAGCTTGTAGATTGCTGCTGGGCTTAACATCGACATGGCGTGGCCTTCCGTTTTTCCTGTGTCGAAATAAGTAACGACAGGACCAGCGTCAGGTTTAGCTGGGCGATTTGAAAAACTTTAAGCGGGGTAGCGCAGAGCATCAGTGTAGCTCAAAGTCTCGCGTAAGAAATGAGCGATTGTCGGAGCTTCGATTATATCGATTCCAGCGGAGACATGATCGCTTTCGCTTGCCGCGAGCAGTGTTGATTTGTGTTCAGCAAGGGCAGAAAATCCCGCAATTCCTAGAGCACTGATTTGCAAGTGTGTTAGGATCGTACACGCCTCAAGCTGTGCAATATCGCGGCAATAGTGTTCAGTCGCATGGTTCGACCATGTCCCGGGCAAAGTTAGGATTGGTTGAACGCGCGCATCGGGAAAGTCGTTCTTAAGTGTTTCATATGCCTGAATAATATCAGATGTGTCTTTGTAACAGCAATCAACGATAACTTGTTGATCCTTCTTGATGTGAGAGGGTTCAATTATTTCAATGAGGTCTGCATCCAGAAGCTGGGAGAACTGGTTTAGCTTGATATCGCTGACAAAGCACTTCGGGCCGATGGTGTGCAAGGATGGCTTGATATTACAATCGCGATGGCGCGCAAAAGCAAGCTTTGCGGCAGTCGTTGTTTTGCCTGCGCCACCTGGGCCAAAGATAAAGAGAATCTCACTGTCCAATGGCGTTGGTTTCTTTGAGGAAACACTTAGCTGCGCGGCCAATTCTTGGTAGGCAAATGTTAGTGAACTCTCAAGATCAAGCAGATCTGGGTGATTTGAGCAACGATGAACCATGTTGCTTGAAAAGCCGTTAAGTTTTAGGATCTGGGACACATCGGACGAGGGTTGAACGTATGGCCCAATAAAGGGATCAGGTGCTACCGCTTCTTCAAAGACAGGCTCTGCTTCGTGAAGTGGTTCAAGCACAGATTTAAAAATAGGATCTAACGTAGGTTCTTGTTTGACCTCATCCGCAAAAATGGGAGACAGAGCTGCATGAAAATCGGTTTTGTCAGCGCGGATTGTTTTGAAGAAAATTCCTGCCGGTTCATTGAGCAATTCATCAGATCCAGTCTCGGCAAAGGCGGCTTTTTTCTTGAGTTGGTAGAGCGGTTCACTGGCTTCGGGTGCGTTTTGTTGTGTGGACGCAAAGCGTGGTTCGGCATTTGTCGCTTCGTTGATGTCGTAGTCGAAGAGGGCATCGTCCTCTTTCTCCAAAGGAAACGGCTGTCTTTGCTTGCGTGATTTTGGAGCAGAGGAGGGGTCAACGATTGGATCCTCACCAAAGAAGTAATCCAGTGACGGGCGTGCAGGCGCGGGTATTTGTTGGTTTTGATCTTTCCTGCGATTTTCAGCGCTGCGCATTGCTTCGCTGAGACTGACTGCCCGTGTGGGTAGACCTTTTGGGAAAGGTGTGTGATTTACCTTTGGTAGTGCCGCGAGGGATTCTTTCACAGCGCGCACTTCGGTGACATCGCCTTTGCGTTTGACGGACAAAATCATCGCGTCTTCACCCAACTCGCGAATGGCTTTTTCCATTGCACTGTCTGAGTCAGCGGCTTTGAAAACCTGTTCTGTCATGTTGTTTTAGTCCTTATTTGGCTTTGCTAGAAAACGGGGCAATTACTGGGTCGGTGCATTTTCTTCGCCCGAAACACTCGCGATGATATCGACTTGGCGACCGTCGGGCAGTTCGGTGAAAGACAGCACAGGGAAATCTGCGATGTGTTGGCGCAAGAACGTTGAGAGTTTTCGACGTATGAGTGGAGAAACGATGAGGAACGTTTTTTTGCCAGCTTCGGTTTGTTCTTCGTTTAAGTCGACCAAGGATTGGACAAGGCGTTCCGCCAAGGCCCCATCTAGCAATAATTGATCGCCCTCTGACTGCTTGGCCGAGTTGATCAACAAGTGTTCGAGAGAGCTTTCGAGCGTGACGACGGGCAGGGGTTCATTCAAAGGCGTGCTTTGTTGAATAAGCAGACCAACAAGGTTCGGGCGAAGTGCTTCTGCGGTTTCGGCAATACTAAGATTGCGCGCAGCCATTTCCGAGAGCAGCTCCAAGATCAAACGCAAATCGCTGATTGGAATACGCTCTCGCAGCACATGGCGCAGGATCGCAGTCAGGCTGTGCAATGGAAGCAGCTTGGGGATCACAGATTGGACCAACTGTGGTGCGACACCAGTGAGATTGTCTAAAAGCTCCTGCACATCGTCTTGGCCGATCAGCTCGGAGGCATGTTTGTACAGGACTTGGCTCAGATGCGTGGCAAGGACAGTTTCAGGCTCAATCACGACGTAGTCGTTTGCTTCGGCTTCTAGTTCGCGCTCTGGCTTGATCCATGTAGCTTCGATTCCGAAGGAGGGGTCTTTGACATCCATGCCGACGACTTTGATCCGCGAGTTCGCACCTTGAATTGCAAGTTTATGGTCAGGATAAATCTTGTTTTCGGCGACAACGGTTTGGCCGACTTTGATCTGATATGCATTTGCCGGCAGCGCAAGGTCATCGCGAACACGCACGCCTGGAAGAACAAAGCCAAGTGCTTGAGACACTTGTTTGCGCACAGAGGTAATGCGACGGGCAAGCGGACCGCCATCATCGGCATCGACCATCGTTAGAAGGGGATAGCTGAGCAACATGGTAACCGCAGATAGATCGGCCACATCATCAACAGTGAGGCTGTCTGGATCGCTGGGTTCTTCAGGTGCTTTGTTTTGCTTGATTTCGTCTGTGTTTTCGCGCATTTCAGTCTGTCTAAAGACATAGCCAGCGACACCCGAAATAACGGCCATACCAGTAAAAAGCATGGTTGGCATGCCTGGAACAAGTCCGATCAAACCAAGTACGCCAGCCACAGGGAACCAAGCACGTGACATGCTGATTTCGCCTTTGATGTGTTGGGCCATGTCTTGCGATGAGGATACGCGCGTTACAATAATTGCGGTTGCAATAGAGAGCAGCAAAGAGGGGATCTGAGCAACCAATCCATCGCCGATTGAAAGCAAAACATAAAGCTGAGCCGCCTGACCAACAGAAAGGTCATGTTGCAACGTTCCAATCGCAAGACCACCAATGACGTTGATTGCCAAAATCAAAATACCAGCGACAGCGTCGCCTTTCACAAATTTGGAGGCACCATCCATTGCACCGTGAAAGTCGGCTTCGCGGCCGACATCTTCACGGCGCATAGTTGCTTCCTCAGCCGTCAAAACACCTGCGTTCAGGTCTGAATCGATGGCCATTTGTTTGCCCGGCATCGCGTCAAGTGTGAAGCGTGCGGAAACCTCTGAAACGCGTCCGGCACCTTTTGTAATCACGACAAGATTGATGATGACGATAATTGCGAAGACGAAGATACCAACGACGAAATTACCGGCAATTACAAAGGCACCGAAGGCTTCGATGACTTTGCCAGCCGCTTCAGTTCCGGTGTGTCCCGAACTGAGAACAATACGTGTTGATGCAACGTTAAGAGCGAGGCGCAGTACTGTCGCTACCAAAAGCAAGCTGGGAAAAGATGAGAAGTCCAAGGGGCGGAATGTGTGAAGGGCGACCATCAAGATCAGAAGTGAAATCAAGATGTTGACCGTAAAAAACAGGTCAAGCAAGAACGCGGGCAGGGGTAGCACCATCATCGCAACAAGCATCAAGATGCCAAATGGCAGCGCTAGTCCTGTTGCTGTTTCGCCTAGCCCTGCATTGCGGGGTATAGTGTCCGACATGCTCATTTATATTGTCCTTTGACGTCGTCTAATTGCGCAAAACGCCCTGCGCTTCGTATAAAGAAAGCAAGAGTCATGCCAATTTGAGTATTCTCAAGGATTGACGTCGTTTCTTTTGAGCTGGCACGGAACATGCATGCCTTGGTCTGAATTTAACTCAGCGCGGTCCGAGGAGATCAAGGTGTACAGATCTAGACGTTTTAAGGCAGGCACGGCCATTGCCATTTCTGGCGCTTTCACACTTTTAAGTGCATGTAATCATGTAAACTTGGCCCAAGGGCCTATCCAAGGCACCGATGCGCCTGCTGTGCGCGACGCAATGGCTGTCGAAAAAGCATTGAACGACACAGATGCGATGGTCACGGCTCAAGCTGTGCCGAGCATTCGGGGCACGGGCTATGCAACAATTTCCGCGCAGCCTGCAACAAACGTGAACCAGAAACGGCTTATGGCTATTCGCGTGGCGCGGTTGGACGCGATGCGCGATCTCACGGAGCAGGTCCATGGCATGCGCTTGGATACACGCACCACGGTGATTGATGCGGTTCTTCAGAATGACACAACGCGTACGACTGTATCTGGGACGATCAGAGGTGCGCGAACGCTTCGTATCAATCCAGTTGGTCGCGATACCTATGAAGTGGTTATGGAGCTAGATCGTGACATGATCGCCCGCATTATGAAGGCGGCGCGTTAAGTCATGGGTACGCAGGGGCTTTTGAATACTGGGCGGCTGTTCAAGAGCGCTTTGCTGCTTACTATTTTGCTCTGTGCACCGAGCTATAGCGCGGCTGAAATGGTACGTGTCACAGGGCGCGCGGCGTTGCAGTCTGGCTCTGACTCAGGCGCGCGCCGGAATGCTTTGGAAGATGCACTTTATCAAGCGTCTTTGGCGGGCGGTGCGGAGCTAGACGGGTTCACTGTTGCCGATCAGGGTGTGCTTACCGGTGATACGATACTACTGCGTCCTTCTAGCAAAATTCTTGATTTTCAGGTACTTCGTGAAACTCGTTTGCAAAGTCACTACGAAGTGACGATCGACGCTTATGTGGGTGGTCAGCTGAAATTGGGCTGTTCTACGCGCCCTGACGTTATTTTGACGGCAGTGCGCCCAAAGATTTACGCCAGTGCGAAAACGCCTCTTTGGATGCAGGACGCTTTAGAGCGCGCTCATAGTCAAACGCTAAAAATATTGGGCAGTGCCGCAAAGGTTATGATCGTGGCGAGCGATATCGATTTGGCGCGCGTTGGTGTTCGCCCAACGGCGACTGTTCAGGCTGGATTTGATTATAAAGCCCTGTTGTCGAGTGGAGCAACCAAGGCGCAAAAGCCTGCGGCAGTACTCTCAAAAAATGCGCGTGCAGTTCACTTGAAATGGGTTGCTGAGGGCGCTTCTATGCGCAGCGGCAAGATACTTGTTACATTACAAGCAAAGGTCGTTGACCCTGCTGCGCCATCGCGCGGAAGAGACATAAGGCTGCGTCATACTTTGAAGCTGTCACCCGGAACACCGTGGCGTGCGTTAAACGTTGTGGCGCGCAAGGATCAAGAAAGCGCAGCAAATGAGTTGTCCCAAACGATGGGCGCAGGACTCGTGCCTTTGTTGGAAGAGCTGGCCTGTGCGCCGTTGGTCGCGCGATTAAAGGGTCTTGGGAAACACAAATATCGCGTTCAGCTTGGCGCTCGTGATGGTCTAACACGTCAAAGTCTGGCATTTGCGGAAGGTAATGATCAGGCGTGGACGGTCTTTCGTATCGTCGAGCTGTCACAAAGTAGTGCGATCATTACTCCGATGAATGCGGCGCGGGCGGGTGCCAAATTAACTGGTGCGCAAGTGCGCTTTAACGTGGGGCGCCCGTAACATGATTTTACGTCATTTTTTGTCATGCGTCACTATTTTGATGGCGACGATGGTCAAAGCGAACGACACTTATGTTGTGCTGCAATATAACACTGGCCTCATGTCCAGTTCGGACCTGGAGAATAACGCGCAAAATACGCATGAAATCATATCGGGCGAAACGATTTATGGCATCGTGATGCACTCCTTTGGGGCATCCTCTGAGATAAATCAGCTGATTGAACAGACTGTTCAGAACAATCCTGAAGCGTTTCTCAATGGGGATGCTAACAAAATGTCAGCGGGGCATGTTTTGAGATTGCCTACGCAGGGCACAACAAGTTTGGGGATCGCAAATGCTATTTCTCAGTTTTAGGCTATGCGGTCCTGTTTTTTATGCGGTGGTTGCCTACTTCTTGGTGATGGTCGGCAGTGGCGCTGCGCAAATGCGTGTCGTTGATGGTGTTGAAGTGCGTGGCGCAATAGTTGCGCGGTTGGCTGCTGCGGGCGAGCAAGCGGCACCGAAACTTTTACCACAGAAACAGTTTTATCGTTGCGATGTGCCGCTTGAAGTAAAGCCATCTTTCGGAAACTGGCGCAGCGTTGATGTGATTTGCTCGTCGCCGGCGCGGTGGAAAGTTTCAGTGCGTGCGCAAGTCAAAGGCCATGAAGTGAACATGCCAATCAAGGTGAGCTTACCCAAAGCAGAAGCAGTTTACTTGAAACTACCCATGAACAAGGGCGATCGCTTGAAGCTTTCTGATGTAGAGTTGCGGCCAATTGAGCGACTGTCCTCTGAAAGCGTGTATGCCAGCCCGGATCAAGTCGTCGGCAGGGTGCTTGGACAATCGTTAACGCCTAGCATCGCAGTGATGCCGCGCCACTTAGCCAGAGAGTGGAGTGTGCAAGAAGAAGATATTCTATCGATATATATCGTGCGGGGGGGAATCGAAGTTGTTTCAACGGGTGTCGCGTTGCAACCGGGGCAATTGGGGGATACGATACATGTTGAAAACCTCAGCAGTGAAACAGTTTTGATCGGTCGTATCATCGGTGAAAAAAAAGTTGAGATAATTGCTAAAGGTCGCAAATAAACTGTCGTTACATAGTGCGATAGGAGAGAGCTAATGGTTGATGCAACACAAAATCTGACTGGAACTGTGGCGTCTATTAATATGTCGGAGGTCTCGGTGACACCTAAAGTGAATGTTTCACCGAGCAATACTGCTCAGACAGCAAGCCTTGGCCTAGGCGCACCGGTGAATCCGATGTCCTCTACTGGTAAACCTTCTGTGCAAGTGGAGTCCTTTGCCGCAAGTGTCATGTCGACGATACAAGAACAGCCTGCGCCAATTGATATCGAAGCTGTTAAACGTATTCGCGAAGCGGTGAGCACGAACAATTATCCGCTGAACCATGAGAAGATTGCCGATGGGCTCGCAGAAGCATTTGAATCTCTAGAATGATGGACGTCGAAGATGTGAGCAGAGTGTTTCAGGGCTTGGAAGACGCTCTGCAAAAGGTTGAAGTCGCACGAGGCGATGCCAAGCAATATGCAGAACAGTCAGAGGCTTTCATGCAGCACCTGCAAGGTGTCTCTGAACAGATTGAGGGCAGTGATCCTCGGCTAGCTGCATTTGGACATAAGTTGTCACAAGAAGAAACTTTTGCTTCCAAAAGTTCTGAATTGCGTTCGCTGTTTGCGACAAAACCTGAAGCGCGAACGTTTAATTCAAAATATTGAAATTTGGATTATTATTACTCTCATTATTAGGAACATCTAGAAATGATTTTTGACTTTACCCTGATCGAAATTGCGCTTGCGTTCGTTTCTTTGGTGGCTTTGTTTTTTTCATTTCATCAGATCCGCTTGCGAAAAGCGGACGTGAGATTGTTGAAAGCGGCGCTTGCGCGTGAAGCGGCTGTTCAAGAGCCTGTCGAACTTCCAGTCGTTGAAGAGAATATTGTTGGGACATCTAGCAAAGCTGCGATCGAAGAGATGCTGCAAGATATTGCTTCTGGCGCTGATGTTTTGGAAGAAGCCGCCAAGAACGGGTTCAGTGAAGACGAAGCCCGCGTCGCGATGGCGAGCTACGACATTTAACCTGCTGACGACGAAAACAGCGTTGCCATTTTCTGCTCTTCGAAGAGAGTTCTCGCGTTCTCCTGTGCGCTTTCGATCGTATCTGGGTCCAGTTCCTCAACCATTGAGTCACGAAGCAAGTCTGCGTTTGGAATACCAAGTGCGGCACCTATGAGAGCCCAAAGATAGGCAGTCTCAAGATCGGGTTCTGGTACGATTGTTTGATTAAAAACAACATATTGCAAGATCGTGCGGCGATTGCCTTGGGCAAGTTTCTCTTTGAGGATCGCATCGACGTTGGCAATACATGTTTCATAACTATTTGGGGTTACAAGGGCGCTTAGATCTTGGCGTAATGCATTGGCTTGTGGAACACCGCCAAGCTGAGCGAGCAATGCCCACTCTAGAGCTTTGGTGAAATGTTGGGGGCGTCCTTGTCCCTTTTTAAGAAGCACGGCCAAGTTAAACTGCGCATCATGATTGTCATTTTGAGCCAAAGTCTCAAAGAGATCATAGGCATGTGAATAGTTTTCAGACTTTACCGCTTTAACCGCTGCATTGAATGGATCAGGTTTGTTTGCACCCTCTGCCACGAGTTGTCCGGGCAGAACCGCAAGCATTGCACAAACCGCTATCGCCGCGACGTTTGTACGAAGGTGTGTGGCGTGCGCGTAAGTACACGGAAATGACATAACACTGTCCTCATTAAAGATCGTCGTCTTAGTATAGCTTATTCCCTAGCCTCACAATTCCAATTTTTTTAAAAGATTTTTGCTAGAAGGCTAAAGTCCTCGTTTGTGAGCCGTTACCCTATGCGGACCAAGTGGCAGTCGTAAACGCCAAGCGGTCTGAGAGATGAATAGGCACATGCCTCATTTCTCGGAACATTAATTCAGGAGAAGTGTAATGGCACTTTCAATTGCAAGTAATGCAAGCGCGCTTATGGCGGCTTCTGCGGCCTCTAGCGCAAACCGCGATATGGACGTTTCTATGGAGCGTTTGGCGACTGGTAAACGCGTCAACTCTGCGTCTGACGATGCAGCAGGCGTTTCTACAATTTCACGTATGAACAGCCAGGTTCGTGGTTTGAACCAAGCGATCGAGAACGCAAGTCAGGGTCAGTCAATGGCTGCAACGGCTGAAGGCGCGATGGTCGAAGTTGAATCAATGCTGCAGCGTATGCGCGAACTGTCTGTACAATCGGTCAACGACACGTTGAACAGCAACGACCGCTCCAACTTGAACGACGAAGTAGACCAGCTGAAACAAGAGATTGATCGCGTTGTTTCTGCGACGGCTTTCAACGGCACGGCTTTGCTTGACGGTTCTGGCGACTTTGATCTTCAGCTTGGTGCGAACGCCGGCCAGACAATGAACTTCAAAGTTGGCAACTTGAGCACAACAGCATTGGGTACATCTTTGTCCGGTGCAGCAAGCACTGCATCCACATCTAACTCTGCGTCCGGTACAGCAGCAGTTGAGACGGTTGCTCAGATGGCGTTCAACGGCAACGACACATATGAGTTTGATCTTGAAGTCGGCGATGGCGCTGGTGGCACAACGACGCTCTCCATTGCGGGTGCGGATGTTGCAGGCGGTTCTGCGTCTGACGTTGCTGATAAGATCAACACGGCAATCGGCGCGGCTGTTACAGCTGGCTCCATGGCGGCAGGTTCTGTTGAAGCGAAAGCTAACGGCAACGTTATCAGCATCACAAACAATATGGGCGATTCAGTTTCGGTTTCCGGCTTCTCTTCTGATGGCAACGGTACGGCGTCTTACTCGTCTGTGTCTGGTGCGGGTTCCAGCCTTCTTTTGGATGACGCAGGCGCTACAACATCGCTGAGCAACACAGGCGGTGGCGGTGTCACGAACGCGGCTGGCACGCTGACGCTTGAAGCAGGTAAAGACTACAACTTTACTGTAAATGGCAACAACATCAGTGTTTCTAACCTTGGTACTGATACAACAGAAGACGAGCTACTTGCTGAGTTGAAGTTGGCAATCGGTGAAGGCGCTGCGGGCTCCGCAGTTTCTGGTCAGGTCTTCACGCTAGAAGACAGCTCAGGTAAGAACATCGAGATCACGAACTTCGACGCGGCGGCTTCTGAAGCTGGCTCGGCTGGTTCGATGTCGATGACAATCCGCACAGACTCTGCGTTTGCAACACCAAGCAACACGTTTGCCCAAGGTGGATCTGACACTAGTGACATTGGCGCAGGCGCAATTGTTCAGCTTCAGTTCTCTGAATCTGAGGGCGACTACAGCCTCGATCTAGGTGGCGAAAGCTTCACAGTTGCAACTGCTTCTGCTGGGGACTCTCTGCAAGAAGCGATTGGCGCGACACGTGATGCGATCAACGCGAACACCCAAATCAACGGTAACATCACCGCGCGTGTTGTTGATGGCAAGCTTGAGATTGAAAACAAGTCTTTGGCGGCAGTTACGCTTGATAACTTTGGCGCAACAGGTAAAGCAGCTGAAGTTGCGGGCGCTGCTACGTTTGGTTCAACCAACATGGTGACTGCGCAGAACGCATCTACAAACAACGGTGTTGAAGCGACGCCTTCCGAGACAACAATGCGTTTCTCCGAGGACGACACTTACTCCTTCAAAGTTGGTGGTGCACAAGTCACGGCTCAGGTATCTGACGGTAACTTGGATAACATGGTTGCTGCGGTTAACTCCCAGTCCAACATCACTGGTATCGAAGCGTCTTTGTCCAACGGCGACTTGCTGCTGACAAACGCATCTGGTGGCGCAATCAACCTCACGGACTTCAGCTCTGAAGGCACAGGTAGCGCAACAGCGGCGACTGCAGCAGGGCAGGGTGGTTCTGCAACGTTGACGGACACAAACGCTGTCACTGGCGCATCTACAGCAGCTGCTGGTGTTGCAACAGCGACAACGATGGAACTGTCCATGGACACAACCGATGATGTGAGCTTCCAGATCTCTGACGGTCGTACAAACTCTGTTGTTCGTTTGACGAGCTTTGACACAACAGACAACTCTGCGATGCTTGCAGAAGTTCAGTCTGCCTTGTCTCAGTCTGGCTCCAACATCACGGCGTCTGTCACGTCTGCAACATCTGCGATTACTTTGACAAACTCACTTGGTGGCGAAGTCGAATTGTCCAACTTCAAGTCTGACGGAGCTGGCGTAATGACAGCGTCTCCTGCTTCTGAGCAGGGTGTTGGCAAGATGCTTGATGACACAGGAACAGGTGCTTCACAGAGCGCGGTAGCTGCGATCGACATCTCGTCATCTTCGGGTGCAACATCTGCTCTTGATGCTCTGGATCGTGCGATTGAAACAATTGGTAAAGAACGTGCAAACTTGGGTGCGGTCATGAACCGTCTCGACTCAACGATTTCCAACTTGACCAACGTTTCTGTGAATACTGAAGCTGCAAAAGGCCGTATCGAAGATGCAGACTTTGCTACTGAAAGCACGAACATGACGAAGTCCAAGATCCTTGCGCAGGCATCCACGTCGATACTGGCACAGGCCAACGCATCTAAGCAGGGTGTATTAAGCTTGCTTCAAGGCTAAGTCTTGTAACAGAACTGAAAATAGCGGGTCCGGCATGCCGGACCCGTTTTCTGTTTGCGACGCGTTTTCAACCAAAGCATCGCGCACTTTCGATAGTTGTCTTTGGCTGTTGTGCTTGCAAACTCTCTTTAGCGTATTTGCTTTGTGCTTTGCATACGTGAGACTTTTGAGACTCACCTAGTTCTTGTTGCCTCAAATTTTCGCATAATACAGGCAAGTATTGAAGCTTTTGTGGCCGCAGAACTACAAAAACTAGGACCGTAAACGTGAAACTAAAAAAAGCCAAAAAGGCACTTAAACAAATCAACCGACTGTTTGAGGCAGTACACGAGCTTGAGCAAAGAAACACAGACTTAATCCGAGAGAGGCGCATCTTAGAGGCGCGTAATCTTGATGCTGAACATAGGGTAAGTGTTTTGGAAACGCTTGTCGAAGAAGTCCTATTGGAACTTCGAATATGTGAGCTTGAACTTAAAAAGACAGATCTACAAAGTGCTGCTTTTGAAACAACGCAAGACAATCGCCCTATACTGCGACTGGTCAATCCAATTGCACTTGCGGGTTAGTCAAATAACAAAAATGAAAACGAGCGTTGCATTTCGCAGCGCTCTTTCACAGGTTATTCCGTCTTAAAGCGCGCCTCGCTCTGTTCAGTGGAGGTATGACCCGCTTTTTTGTAGTGCTGACCGAGAGTTACTTTCAACGCTGCTAGAGTGGTCGGTTTGGTCATATATGCATCCATACCTGCCAACAGACACCGTTCCCCTTCGCCGCGTACGGCGTTTGCGGTGATCGCAATTATCGGGATGCGACCTTGGCCATCTTTCTCTTCATCATCGCGGATCTTTCTGGTCAGTTCAAACCCATCGACGATTGGCATTTGGCAATCGGTCAGAATGAGATCGAAATCATCAAGCTTCCATGCCTCATAAGCTTTGGCACCATCTTCGACGATAACTGGAGTATACCCTAGTTGCGCCAATTGGCTCTCCAAGACCACACGGTTAATGTCGTTATCTTCAGCAGCGAGAATGCGTGGTCCAACGTCGTCACTCTTATTCGCGAGAAACTCATCTTTTTCTGAATTGTCGACGTTCGGTTTGGGTGCTTTCAAGTTAAAAGCGCGTTCGAGGGCTTTGGAAAATGCGCTGTTCAATATTGGAGCGGACGGAAGAAAAATGTGTTCTCGCTCGGATCTTTCTGCCAAATGATGGGGAGCCGGCGAAAGAAAGATCGTCTTGGTTTCATCAGGGAAATTCCTGCTGTTAAAAACGGGAGAGGCCTTGTCGTTCTGCCAATCATCGCAAGCAAAGGGAACAATGTAAACGACGTTATCATTTCTGATTTGTGCGGCTGCGATCAAGTCTGCCGGAGTGTCGAACGCCTTGAAATGGCCTCCGCACTTTTCTATGGGTTTTTGAAAATAGTGCACACCGTCATCTGAATTTTTTAGGTAGGCAATTGTCTTATTTCTTAGATCTGGGCACCGTATTTGACCTTCCCGATCGATTATAGGTAGGTGAACAGTAAATGTAGTTCCTTGCCCGCGCTGACTTTGCACCCCAATCGATCCGTTAAGTTTTTCGATAAGCTGCGAAACGATCGCTAGTCCAAGTCCGGAACCGCCAAACTCGTGACGTCGAACCTCTGCCGATTGCTCAAACGGGTCAAACAAGCTAGACAAGAACTCCTCGCCGATCCCGATCCCATCGTCGGAAACTTCCACCTTTAAGTCATCTTTGTCGCTAAACCCTACAGTGAGGATGACCTGGCCTTTTGGATCCTCTGGCGGCCTTTTTGAGAACTTGATGGCGTTAGACAATAGGTTCAATATGATCTGCCGCAGGCGACCAGAATCGCAACTCATGTACTTAGGAAGATCAGGGTCGTAGTTCATCAACAAGGTTACATGATGTGCTTCGGCAAAATGCCTGAGTGTGTCCGCTGATTTCTCGAAAACGCTTAAGACTTCAGTTTTTTGAAGCTTTAATTCTAATTTTCCAGCTTCGATCCGAGACATATCGAGTATGTTTTCGATGATGGACAAAAGTGCTGTCGACGAGTCGCGGATTGTTTCGACAATGCGGCTTTGTTCCGTCGTGAGTTTGCTGTTTTCGAGAATTTCTACCATTCCCACGACGCCATTCATCGGAGTTCTAATTTCGTGGCTCATTGCGGCTAGGAAATCGGTCTTCGCTCGGCTGGCTAGGCGAGCCTGAGTGCTCGAGGCTTCCATTTTAACTTGGTTGGTATGGGCCAAAATTCCGAATGCTGCCATCTCGACGGCGATCAGAATGAACACCATGAATAGCAGGCCAGTTGCGAGGTACTTTTCGGCGGTCTCTTTTCCGACCCAGGGGGCGCCAAAGAAATCATTTCCTAACAGCAATACGGCCATTAACGAAATGGCGGTTGCGGCTACCACAATTGTGAGCTGCAGATTTTCGCGCCCCACAGCGAAGGTCAAGAATGGCCCGCCGAGTAGGACAAGGTACATGAGTTCTGGGTTAGCGGCTTCATGAATTGTAAAACTTGCCAGAGTAACCGCTACGATACCGCCTGCGCTCCAAACTGTTCGTCCTAGTAAGGGCATTCCGTAAGCTGTAAAAATAGTCGCAAAGATTGTGCCAAGCAAAGCAGGTCCGGTCAAAAGAGCGATCAGCGGTTCATTTAGATAGTATGCGAGTAACATCCATCCGATACAGCAAGCGACGATACCCCAAGAAGTAATAAAAATTACTTTGGTATAGATGGAGCGTTGGTCTTTATTTTTTGGGGTGTTTTCTTCGAACAACATCAGCGTTGCTTCCAGTACAATTGTTTTAAGGATCCAGCCTCTTTGTCGAGTTGCAGGCATGGTAGCCTGAGGCCGCATGAAAGAAACTCAGAGCGCATGCATTCACATTCGTTATGTGTATCCGTGTTGATAACGTTGGGGAAGCTACAAAAATAGGTGCAGGTGACCATCGGCTGCTATCTTTAGAACGGTGAAGCCGATTTTAAATATTCGCGCAAAATGGATCGTAGGACTGCTTGGACGAGCGGTTTAACGTATACGATATCCATCCCGGCTTCCAACATGACTTCTTTTTCGGTCGGATCTTCGGAAGTGGTGAGACCAACGATTGGAACAGAGCATTTTGGGGCCGCTGTTGCGCGTATGCGTTTGGCTGCTGCTGGACGGCTGGCAACAGGCATGCAGTTATCCATCAAGATCAAATCGAAATCTTCTTGCTCGAACAGGCGGAACGCGTCATTGCCTTCGACGGCACTTTTTGTTGTGCAGCCAAGCATTTCTAGCGACGAGGTGATGACGATACGGTTCATTTCATTGTCGTCAGCAATTAGTACGTGAGGTGACTGTTCAATAGAGGTGATCTTCGGAGAATTTGGGCGGCTTGTGTTGAGCGGCTGCTCTGTCGGTGTGGTCGGGATGAAAGGTATTTCAACCCAGTGCCTTCAACGGCAGGTGCGGCGTATCTTCTACGCGACCAATTTCTTGGAATGGCTTATGTTGCTTCTCTTGACCTATGCCACGGCCGGTATCTTGCACGCCAATTCGGATCACGTTCCCTTGCGGTGTTTGTTTGAAATCGGCGCTGACAGTAATAGAGCCAAATTCGGTAAACTTGATGGCGTTGCTGACCAGATTGTCGACGACTCGCCGCAAGCGTTTGGGGTCCATTTGCATAATCGACGAAATTTATAGCTTTTGATTGAATTTCACAGGTCAGTCGGCGTTCTCTTGGGTTGGGTGACGCTTTCTAAGGTCATTGGATCCTTAAGTTCACGAGAAATTAGTGAACACTCTTTGGCGGGGTGAAATCCAGTTGCCGTGGCTGCGAAGGTGGCCCTGAAAGCTTGGACAACTATATGGTCATCAAGAACGTATGGCATTCAGCTAAAATCGTGTAAGCCCAATGCAAATTATCGAACATCAGGAATAGAAAAATGACCGCACCCGTAGGAAAAATTACCCGCGAGGACACGATCAAAATGGATGGCGCTGATCCGATTGCCCATCTGCGTGAGCGCTTCGAATTGCCGGAAGGCGATATTTACCTAGACGGTAACTCTCTTGGTGCGCTGCCGTTGGGTGTGATGGAGCGTCTTGAAGTCGCTGTGAAAAAGGAATGGGGCCAAGGATTGATCCGCAGTTGGAACGATGCGGATTGGTATCCTGCCCCGCAACGCGCTGGCGCTGCGATTGCGCGTATTTTGGGCGCGGATGACGACGAAGTCATCGTTTGCGATTCCATTTCTGTGAACTTGTTTAAACTGCTGGTTGGCGCTTTGCGTATGCGCAAGGATCGCAAGATCATAGTGTCTGAAATCGGCAACTTCCCGACGGATGTCTACATCAACCAAGAGGTTGCGGACCTTATGGGTTGTGAGCTGCGCTGCGTCATGCCCGAAGAAGTCGAAGCGGCGATTAGCGCCGCTGGCGACAACCTTGCGATCGTCCAGTTGACGCATGTTCACTATAAAACTGGCCGCATTTACGACATGCAGGGTATCACCAAAAAAGTGCAGGATCTTGGCGGCTTGGTGATCTGGGATTTAGCGCATTCTGCTGGATGTCTGCCCGTGCAGCTAAACGACTGTAATGCCGATTTCGCAGTTGGTTGTGGGTACAAATATCTCAACGGCGGCCCCGGCGCGCCTGCGTTTGTCTTCGTCGCACGGCGGCATTTTGAAGCGATGGATCAGCCCCTTCGTGGTTGGCATGGCCACGCTGAACCTTTCGCGTTCACCCAAGAGTATAAGCCGCATCCAACAATTGATCAGATGTTGACAGGCACGGCCTCCCAACTTGCCACACTTGCGCTAGAAACTGCGCTGAAAGTGTTTGAGGACGTCGATATGAACCTGTTGCGTCAAAAGAACATGGCGCTGGGGGATTTGTTCATCGCCTTGGTCGAGCAAGAACTGGGCGGCATGAATTTTGAACTTGCCAGCCCTAAAGAGGCTGAGCATCGTGGCTCTCAGGTCTCGCTGATCCATGAAGAAGGATACGCGATCATGCAGGCTGTTATCGCACGCGGTATCATCGGTGATTTCCGCGCGCCCGACATTCTACGCTTTGGCTTTGCATCACCCTATGTGCGCTACATTGATATCTGGGACTCAATCGCGCACCTGCGTGACGTAATGGAGATGCGCGAGTGGGATCAGCCCAAGTTCAAAGAACGCCGCGCGGTGACCTAAAGATCATGGGTGCTCATGACGTTTTCCAAGCGTCAAGTTCAGTCTCGTCCTAGTACCCAAGATAGACACCATCCACTGCATCATTGTGGCACATATCTGCGTCGATTTTGTCATCTAAAATGGTGACGCGATTGCGCTGCCTGCGAGAAAAAATGAACATGGCTTGTGACAAGCACGTGATCTCGCCCGCATATTTTTCTTCGGTGTGAGCGATACGTGAACTGCGACCCTTGTTAGGTACAGGGTAGGGCGGTCATCGCATTTCCTCCATCATCACTTCCGGTTGCTTTCGTCGCAATGACGTTCCAAGTGTCCAAGACCTCAAAGCTCTCAATTGGTATGAAAAAACGGCGTATTTCGGCTTTCCATGTAGGGTTTGCGTCGGTGCTCTGACCAGCATCCAATCACCGTGACGAGTATTCTCAATCCACGTTAAAGCGCCTCAAAACTGTCAAACTTTGGTGCCATTCTTTTCCAATTTCTTAACCCTTTGGCGTGTAATGAGCCATAGCGAGGGTTGTGTTTTTGACCATCTAAGCTCGGTAGATCAATTCAGACATTATGGGAAACCATGAAGATACAGGGTAGTAGTTTATGCCGACAACTTTTAATGTCATCTCCTTGGGGGAATTTTGCCAGTATTGACCCGACAGAGGGTAATACTCAGTCTGAGAACGCTTCCTCACTTGTAGGGCAGACATTTGGCGGCGTGGGGGATTCGCTTGTAAACGATATCCAAAGCTTCTCCACAGGTTCAACCGGCTTCGGCGGCGGAAACACCAGTGCTTATGACATGAACAATTCCGCGTTGAACGAAGCGTTTTCGATCAATGGAGGACCAGATCAGGTCTTTGACGGCACAGCGGTTTACAACGCGACTATTACCTATATTGATGGTACGACCGCCACAATCACGGCGGTCGTATTCCAGGATAGCGCAGGTAATACCTATCTTTCGCCGGAATTTTCTGCCAACCCCGACCAAGCCTCGCTAGAAGCTGGGGCCATCCGTTCGCTTAGCCTCGATAGCTTGGTTGGCAACAACTATTCCGGCATGACGGGGTCCCGCGAAACGTTCAATTTCGTCACATGCTTCACGACGGGTGCTCTGATCGCCACTAGAAATGGTGCGCTTTCTGTGGAGGACCTGCGCGTAGGTGATGAGTTGCCGACCCGTGATCGTGGGTTGCAGACAATCCGTTGGATTGGCGCAACTACATGCACAGCGCTGGGAGATTTTTTACCCGTACGCATCAAGGCAGGCGCATTAGGACAAGGTTTGCCTCATCGCGACCTCATTGTATCGCAACAACATAGAATGTTGATCAGTTCCCACATCGCGCGCCGTATCGTTGGTGAACAAGAGGTTCTAATGCCTGCGAAGAAACTGATAGGTTTACCGGGGGTCGATTATGCAGAAGACATGATTTCCGTGACGTACTTCCATTTGTTGCTGGATAACCATGAGGTGATTTATGCAGAAGGGGCACCAACGGAGTCCCTGATGACCGGACCTATGGCGCGGCAGGCCATAGGTTCTGATGGGGTTGCCGAGATCAACGCGCTCTTCCCCGATCTGATTTTGTCCGCCAGCTATCCCGCTCGCTCCATTCCGCGAGGACAGCAGGCGAGGGCATTGGTGGCGCGTCATAAAAAAAACAACCAACCATTACTGCAACTCTAATCGTTTTCACAGCAAACCTGTGGTTTCCTGATATGAATCCGTGAACCCGTGTATTTGCCGCGACCTTAATCCAAGAGCGCTTCTGTCTGACGTTGTCTAACAGAAGCGCTTGTGGGACAGGTTTGATGTTTTCGTAAAGGAGGGTTTCTGGTTCATCGTAGACTTTATGTAGTGAAGATGAACAGGAAATCCGGAAGCAGCAAAGCGTCTGTAGATAAATTGTTAAAGAATATACGTCGCAAAACACGGCTTGCCTCTCAACGGCATGGCCACCGACAATCTGGCGTACGCCTGGGTCACGCGCCAGACGCGTGGCACCGTTCACACCCTCATAGCACGTAAGGCGACCAAACACCGACTGGCGTTACAGGCCCATAAGGGTGCAGACGCCATTTTTACCTTTGCGAGTGCCCCGAAGAAACCGAACGGTTTTGTTGACCACCGCAATCCTGCTTACGCTGATCGCGACAAAAGCCTAGATCAAATTGTTTTCTCTAAAGAAAAAGCCGCGAGCTATCATATGTGGCATGATAAACTTTTAATTGAAAATTTCTTTTCCGATGCTTTGGCAGAGCGGCTGATTTCAGCCGAGCTGAGAGGGTTGTGGCTCAAGAAATATGAAGAAGCGTAATGCGACTGCGTAGCTGCAAAAGAGTAAAGTTTCCTGAATTGGCCGCTCCCTCGACAACATCTTCCTTGAACGGCTGTGGCGGTCCCTGAAGCAGGAGGCGGTCTATCTGCATGAACTGCAGGACGGATTCCATGCAAAACGCATCATCAAAGACTGGATCAATTTTTACAACGCCGAGCGGCCTCACAGCGCTCTCGATAAGCGATCACCTGACAACGTATTCTTTGACACACAATGAACCCAAAAGGCGGCATAAAACCAAACAGATTACATCCTAGCTGAACTGCAAAGCTGTCCTAAAAAGCAGGACCACTTCAGTTTGAACTCATCCGAAGGCGAATACGCTTGCTCTTATCCGTCTTTATTTGGCTCCAAAATTAACAAGCAGAGCATCTGTAAATCTATTGTTAACTCAATAATCCGGTAGTCTCAAACAGAACGGGTCTGCGTTTTGACGTGGTAAAACTCGGGTTCGTTAAGGATTTGGCCAGCAACATTCAAAATTAAAGATGAATTCTAACTCACTGTAAGGCCGTGGCCATTAGTTACTTGACGAGCGCACCATTATCCTGACAAAAACGCTCAGCAACGTCGCGATTTATCGTCTGAATGCTGACTTAACGGAGAAACTCAATGAAAATTCTATTCCACTCTTGTCTTTCGCTGGCTGTTGCATGCGGCGGGGGAACCTACGCTGAGGGAGAGGTGAATCTCTATTCATCACGCCATTACGATACTGACGAGCGGTTGTATTCAGACTTCGAAGAACTCACAGGCATCACCGTCAACCGGATTGAGGGTAAAGGTGATGAACTAATCGCGCGTCTCAAGATTGAGGGTAAGAATTCGCCAGCGGATGTTATCCTGACGGTGGATACGTCCCGCCTTGAACGTGCCAAAGAAGCTGGCGTCCTGCAATCCATCGAAAGCGACATTCTGGATGCGCGCGTGCCGAGCAGCTTGCAAGATTCAGATAATCAATGGTTCGGGTTCTCGCAGCGTGCACGGATTATTTTCTATGACAAGAACGATGTTGCCAACCCGCCGCTCGACTATCTCAGTCTTGCGGATTCAAAGTATCAAGGGATGGTCTGTCACCGCTCCTCGTCCAATGTGTATTCGCAAACGTTGCTCTCTGCGATCATCGAAAACCACGGTGAAGAAAAAGCAGGTGAGTGGGCAGAAGGCATGGTCATCAACTTCGCCCGCGAACCGCAGGGCGGGGACACGGATCAACTTCGTGCTTTGGTGTCGGGGGAATGCGATATTTCGGTGTCCAATACTTACTACTTCGCGCGTGCCTTGCGCAAAGACGTGCAAGGGCTGTCGAGTGAAGAGGTCGCAAACATCGGTTGGATTTTCCCTGCGCAAAATGCGGAGGGCGCGCATATGAACCTCTCAGGTGGTGGCGTCGCAGCGCATGCGCCGAACCGCGAGAATGCGATCAAGTTTCTTGAGTACCTTTCTAGCAATTCTGCGCAGCAGTACTTTAGCGGTGGCAATGATGAATACCCTTCGGTGCCGGGTGTCGGTCTCAGCGCCTCTGTCGCGCGCCTCGGCCTGTTTCGCCCCGACGCGGTTGATTTGAGCGCGGTGGCCAAGAATGTCCCAACAGCGCAGCAGATTTTCAATAGGGTTGGTTGGTACTAACGCGACTTTCAAGCGATCTATGACATCGATACTCAGGCCGGGCGAGGAGGACTTGCCCGGTCTTTCCTATGCGGAATGGATGGTTTGAAGCTGATCGCACATAGGCCCGTTTAAGCGGCGTGAATTCAAACTAAAATAGTAAGAAATATTTTTAACCATTTTATTTCAATAAGTTAAGTTACATCAAGAAACTTGACAAATAAAGTCAGAAAAGTGTTTATGAACACATCCCCAAAACCTGATGAAAACAGGCAAGATTAGTTCCTAGGAGAGATCATGAAACGCTCGCTCAAGTTTAGCACTTCCATTTTGGCCCTCGCATTCTGCGCAGGTACCGCCGCTGCCGACACATATGGCCCGTTCCCGATCACGGATAAAAGCTACTCCGGTGATAGGACAAACTCTGTGTCCTACACAGGTCAGGTCGCGCGTTCGATCTTGCTCGATAGTCTCAAGTCTTTGGCCGGCAAAGCTGACGGTGGTGCCAATGCGGCAGAGACAAAAGCGACGATGATGAAGTATTTTGCCGGATCTGACGAGGATCTTGCGATCTTGTCGCACAACTCTAAAGATGGCTTCCCGATTAAGCAAACAATGCTGAACGAGATTTCCAAAGGAAAAAACATCTCGGGCAAGACGTACAAAGGCTTGGTTCCAGGCTGGCCTGGCAACATGACTGGTGTTGAAGTTATGGAGCACCTGATACATCACGCTTCCATGTCCGTTGGCGGTTTCGACGCGGAATATGGCTATGACTACGGCCAGTTGATTCAGAAGTTCGGCCTTGGCGCGATGGCGTATAACCAAGCTGTTGATAACTATCTCGACGAGAAGCTTGGCGCGGACAACAAGCCAAACAACAAACCCTATAAAGACGGCGCGGCCTACACGGGCAAAGAGCACAGCTGGGACGAAGCCTTCGGTTACTTCGGCGCGCCTGCGCATGCGCTTACGCTTGAACCGACCCAAGCCTATAACATCAGCAAGAAGAAGGACCTTGCTGCGGGCGACGCAAACGGTGACGGCATGGTCGATCTGAGGACCGAAATGACCTTTGGTGGCGCATATTACGCGGCTGACGCCGACAAGAGTGGCACAGATTATCTGCCAACGATCACCTCGGCCTTCCTTGAAGGACGCAAGCTGATTTCCTCTGCAAACGGTGAAGCTTTGAGCGATGCGCAGCGCGCGCAACTGGTAGCCTACGCGCAAACAATCGAGGACGAGTGGACAAAGGTGATCGCCGAAGCGACGTTCAAATACGCGGGTTCCGTTTACAAAGACATCGAGAAATTCCGCGCTGATACAAAGAACATCGACGCGGATCTCTACCGCGCCTATGGCAAGCACTGGGGCGAGCTGAAAGGCTTTGCGATGGCGTTGCAAACGGGCAAGGAAAACCTTGGCGGAACAGCTGTGCGTCTTAACCGTCTGATCGGCTTTAGCCCCGTCACGATGGACGAGAGTATCGTCACTGGCATCGACGCGGATGGCAATTTTGTCAAAGACGGTAAGATGTCTTGGAATGCCTATCAGCTCAATATGCTGAAAGTTCAGGACCTTATGGTCAAGGAATTCGGTGTAGAAGCACGCAAGAATGACGCAACTGCAAATCTCGCGGACTTGATCAAAGAGCTCGACAGCGACAGCGGTGGCGCAGAAACGGACTAAGCACTACGTTTGGTTCCACGGAAGGGTGGCGTTCTTTAGTGGCGCCACCCTTTTACGATTGAGAGGAGAGGGATGATGGAGTGGATCGATCTAGGCTTCGGGCTCTTCTCGGATTTTGCCAATCCCAAGAAACGTCTGTTTTTTGGCTACTTGGGATTGTCCATTCTGATCGCCATGATCTGGCTAATTATTTTCCGCAAAACGCCTTTGCGTGAGTCGCTTGCGCGTATTTTTGATCGCAAGGTGTTCTTTTCCGGCTCCGCGATAGCGGACTACAAAGTGTTCTTGATCAACCGTCTGTTCACTGGGTTCATTTCGCCGCTTTTGCTCACCCAGGTTGGTATCGCCACGGCGATCTACATGGCGCTGGTGCGCAGTGATCTTACGTGGTGGGGTATCTACAGCGATGCGTCTAAAACACTGGTTGTTGCGCTGTTCTCGCTGGCAATGTTTTTGGCGGATGACTTCACCAAATACCTCGTGCATCGCTGGATGCACAAATGGCCGATGCTCTGGTCCATCCACAAGGTGCATCATTCTGCTGAGACGCTGACCCCCATGACCGTTTACCGAATCCATCCGCTGGAAGGCATTCTTTACGCCTCGCGAAGCGCGGTTGCGCAGGGCAGTGTGATTTCTGTGTTTTATTATCTGTTTGGGGATCAGGTAGACCTTTACACGGTCGTCGGCGTCAATGTGTTGGTCTTCATGTTTCATGTGAGCGGCTCCAACCTGCGTCATTCCCACATCGACATTCGTTATCCCAAATGGGTCGAGCATGTTCTAATTTCACCAGCGCAACACCAGTTGCATCATTCTGTCGCTGAGGAGCACTTCGATAAGAACTATGGCGCGGCGTTGGCGCTTTGGGATTGGCTTTTCGGTTCTTTGTATGTGTCAGAGGGTCAACACGACATGAAATTCGGCCTACTTGCTTCAGAACGTCAATCTGCAAGTGAACTATCGACCCTTTACTTCGCCCCTTTGCGCGAGATTTATCAGCGCCTTAAACGTAACTCTGTAAGAAGTGTGCGCTTCGTTTCAAAGGCGTTACGGGAAAAGTAAGGTTGCCGAGTTGAAATGAAAGCATTGCCATGAAACTCAGTACAAAAGGTCGCTATGCGCTCGTTTCCTTAGTAGACATCGCGAAACATCAACACCAGGGTTTAGTCTCTATCGCAGAAGTGAGCCGGAGACAGGATATTTCGTTGGCCTACCTTGAGCAGCTTTTTTCAAAGATCCGCCGAAATGATCTGGTTGTTTCAACACGTGGTCACGGCGGTGGATACAAGCTTGCGCGCGACGCAAGCGCAATTTCTATCGAGGAAATACTTCTTGCGGTCGACGAAAATATTGATGCACTTTCGACTGGCGCGGGTATGAAAGGTGGAGATTGCGGATCGATAGAACAGGTTTTGTCCAACAAAATGTGGGAAAGTCTGAGCGCTCAGGTGCATTTGTATCTACACCGTACGACGCTTGCAGATGTGATTGATGACTCGTTGAGCCCCTGTCCAGCGATGCCATCTTTGAGTGAGTTCGAGGAAACTTAACGCTAACATTCAATTAGAACGGTAAGCGTCACGACTTGTTCGATCCGTTGTCTCTGATTTGAAAACACAATAGAATTACCGGCACTAACCCAATCGCAGCGATGATCAGGCTTGGTACAGCTGCACCCTCAAGCCGTTCATCAGAGGCAAGGCGAAACGCTTGCACAGCGAGCGTGTCATAGTTGAAAGGACGCAAGATCAGTGTTGCGGGGAGCTCTTTCACAGTGTCTACAAAAACGATCAAGAGGGCTGTCAGGATGCTAGGCCGCAGCACTGGTAAATGAATATCGCGCACAGTGCCCCAAGCAGTACGACCCAAAACACGAGCAGCCGCATCAATGTTTGGCGTCACGCTTGATAGGCCACTATCATAGGCACCAATCGCGGCCGCGAGAAAACGGGTCATATAAGCGCCGATCAAGAGCCAGATCGAGCCTGAGATAAGCAGGCCAGTTGAAATGCCAAACAGCCCCTCCATGCGCGCATCAAGCCAGTTGTCAAAGCCTGCGAATGGCACCAGTAAACCGACTGCAATCACACCGCCCGGTACTGCATAGCCAAGACGGCCAATAAATAGGGATGCGAGCGAGAGTTTGTTGGACGCAACGCGGTTAAACGTACCGATCATGATCGCAGCTGCGACGGTGACAAGGGCAGCAATGCTCGCCAGCGTCAAAGAATTTTGGATGAAATGTAAATAGCGACTGGAAAAGATATTTTGTTCCGATTTCAACCCCATCGTAATCAGCGTCACAGTCGGAATGATCACGCCCAGAAGGACCGGAAAAGCGCAAATAATCTGCGCGGCCAGTGCTTTTCTGCGTGACAGTGAAAAGCGCGCGAAGGTTTCTTGGCACCCCTTCATTGCGTAGCGCGCCGTGCCGCGATTAATGTATTCCAAGAGTGCTACTAGTAGGGCAAATGCCAATAATCCAACAGCGAGTTGCGCCGCTGCACCACGATCTGCCATGCCAAACCAACTTGTGTAGATACCCGTCGCATAAGTTTGCACACTGAAATGAGCGACCGTGCCAAAGTCCGCGATGGTTTCCATGATCACTAGCAGACTTCCCCCCGCAATTGCTGGGCGCGCGATGGGCAAAGATACACGCAAAAATGCATTTGTAGGGGATGACCCAAGCGAGCGTGCGGCATAAAAAGGCGTTGCGGCCTGCATACGAAAGGAAGAGCGCGCGAGCAGATAGACATAGGGGTATAAAACGAGCGTCAGCATCAAGGCCGCACCGCCCAGAGAGCGAATCTCAGGAAACCAATAGTCGCGCGGGCCCCAACCCATTAGATTGCGCAGGCTCGATTGAACGATGCCGGGATGATCGAGGATATCGGTGTAGGCATAGGCCAGCACATAGGCAGGGAAGGCTAATGGCACGACCAACGCGATCTCGAAAAAGCGACGCCCTGCGAATTCCGACGTTGCGATAAGCCAAGCGGTCAACGTGCCTATCACCATGCTGCCAGAGGCGACCAAAACAACCAAGATCAATGTCGTCCATGTGTAGCGCCAAAGCACGGTGTCGGCCAGTTGGCTCAGCGTTTCTAATGTGCCCAAGGCGGCGGCTGCGATGACACCGACAATAGGCAGCAAACAGATTGCGATTACGAGCAAGGAAATCCCCGAAATGAAATATTTGTTCATTTTTCTGAGCCAAATGCAAGTTTCTTTGGGGCCTGTTTACCTTGCGGGGCGGTGGAAAAATAGTCTGATTATTTAGCTCGGAATTGACTTATCCGACTAAATCTATCAAGTTACACGCGTAAGCGATCACCCCAGCAATTTTTGCACCCACCTAAATTGTAGAGCGAAGCACGGTATGAGCAAAACCCCCAGTCCTTGCATCGACGTGTGCAAGTTCAAACGCGAAGGTCATTGCATCGGATGTTCGATGACAAAGGCGCAGAAATCCTTGTTCAAACAGCTGAAAAAAGACAAACACCGCAGAGCCTTCGTGGAAATGTTGGTGGGTCAGCAATCGCATCTTGGGAAATATCGACATTGGGCACCGCAATATTTGCAAAAGTGCCTAAAGAAAAAGGTCAAGCCCGCCGCCGCTGTAAGGGACGTGGCTTGACCTCGCTCTGGTGGCTGCCGGACTGCTGTGCTGCCTGTTAGGTGGCGTGCAGTTCGGTGGCTTCCTTCGCCTCTTATCTAGTGATTACGCCAGATGTGACCGTAGAAACCAAGCAAATTTCTCATGGACCTGACCGCGCGCGATGCAGAGATCTTCGGTCAATGTATCACCGTGATCTGCCGCGATTGCACCTGCGCCCGCCAGGGTCGCTGCTAGCGTTTCCTGTGCGTCCTGCATCGTTTTGATCATCTCTTTGTCGGTTGCATGCCCATCATGCTCTCTCACCTTGGAGCGTGTGAGCATGCCGGCAAGGGTGCCCTCGGCATGCGCATCCAGCGCTTTCACGCGCTCTGCAAGATCGTCTTGCGCGATGAAATGGTCTTCATAAATCTTCTGGAACAAATCATGCAGCGGGTCAAAGCACATGCCCGTCACGTTCCAGTGAAAGTTCTGGGCAAGCATCGTTGTCACAGCAGTTTCAGCAACGGATTGATTGAGCGCTTCCACAACAGCGGCGCGGGCATCTGTGGACAAAGCAACAGCAGTCTGGGTCATTTTAAGTTCCCTTAATGTAATGATGTCGCTGGCTTGCAGGCGTGCTGGCTGGCGTTATCCGCTACATAGGCAACGTCGCGCAGAAGGCAAGAACTTTTTAGAATAATTCTAAACTAGATAGAAATACTCGGAAATCCGGGCCATCAGAAAGCGGACCAAACGCCTATTTTCGGGGCTCACACGGGAATTCAATAAAAATTGCAGGCTCGCTTCGTCCTGCGCTTTGGAGGCGAGCGCAAACTGCATGAGCCATTTTTCGTCAAACGAAACTTCTGTCGTGGCAGGCCCAAACAGTTTCGCAGGCTTGCCCAAGGCTTCGTTCAAACAGCGCATAAGCACGTCGGCATGGGCATCGCGCTCGGTGGATCGTGCAACATGAAGTAGCGCGCAAGCCTCAAATAGATTGGTCTGCGGTTTTGAGCGGCAACTCATTGAGATAAAACGCAAATAATTCAGAAGTGCGATCGCGCCTAAGCTGTGCTCCGGTGCGGCGACGGTATCTGGCAAATCAATAAAGCGAATTGCGACCATATCAACATCCTCTGGGAGCGGAATCAGCGCTCCCTATTCCTGATTATATCTATAGGATATTATAATTTAAACAAGCTAGATCAATGCGTTTGGCGTACTTGTCAATAAATAGTGACATTCATATTCTGCCTCAAGTTTACATTTGAAGGCTCACGAGATGATTATCCCAAGCGAAATTTGACTGCGCCACATTTGCATTGCTGTTATCCGCAAGATTTATCAGGATGCCACCACCAGAGCTTGCCACAAAAGTATCGTTCAACATGCTCACGCCAGAGACGTCTGCGATGGGGACGCTGGCAATTAACTCTTGGTTTAGTGTTTCAAAGATTTGTAGCAAACCACCCCTAGGGGAAGTCGCCGCGATTGTTTTGCCATCTTTGGAAAACGCTACGCTGCCAATATATCCTCGCATCGCGCGGGTTTGATTAGGGCCTGCGCGCATCAAATGTATGTCTACACCTCGTTTATGAACCCCAACTAATGCGGGCGCTGGTATATCGCCTTGCCACTGCATCCCAAATGCGACGCTGCCATTGTGGTTGACGGCGAGGTGGCGGATTGAGCTTTTACGGAGCGTTGGCTCAAGACGCGCGACCTCTAATTGCTTGCCATCTTCGATATAGGAAAGGTTGGGTGCCATCGTCGCGATGTTGAGTTTCGTGCGCCCCGTATCCGGATGCGTGTCTATCCCACCATTCGCAACAACCAGCGTGTCCGTGTTCGGAAGGCGTTTGATGTCATGCGGACCGATGCCGCCACTGCGCCACTCATCAACGCGTTGGTAGCCGTTGCGAGCATCCCAAACACCGATCCGACCTTGGCCCGCATCAAAATCGTTTTCAGTTGTGAACAGCAAACCTCCATCAGCAGAAAATACACCGTGGCCGTAAAAATGCCGTCCCTTTGGAGCGTGTAAAATTGCTTTCTGCGCACCCGTAAGGCAATCTATCACAACGGCAAACGTACCAGGTCTGTGCGCGAAGGCGACAGCTTCGGGCCGGATCGGATGGCTGGCTGCAGCATGACCTCGCGCGGGCAGGGGGACTTGAAAGCGGACCTGCAAATTAGCGTTGAGACCACACAGAACGTAGCTGCCATCTGAAATCGCAGCAGCCGACAAAAAAGCAGGTGAGCCGACATCTGCCCAAGTCGGTTTTGGGGTCAAGCCAGCGGCAAGCATGCCCGCAAGAAACTGGCGTCGACCCTGCCTATCAATCACCGTCAAGCGAATTGAAACCGGCGGCAACGCTTAAAGAGGGCCCAAGCTCTGCACGCACAATGGCACGTACCGCGTCGACTGATTGCTGAATGACTTTGACTTTGATGCGGGTTTGCGGCTCTAATAAGCTGGCGAAGGTCGGATCATTTAGATCAGAGAGCTTTGCGAGCGCTTTCTTGAACCCTTTGTCGAGTTTATCACTCAAGACATCATCCGCCTCAGACAGCGCCACCGTGAGTTCATTAAGGGCTTTTAAGCTGAGCTTAACGTGTTTCGAGGACCGCGCAGAGCGCCGCGCTTCAGCGCGTTTGGCACGTGGGCGATCGAATGTTCCAAGCGGGCGACCAAGACGTGTCTCGGAGGTGAATTGCAAACCAGCCGAGAGGGCTTTGAACAGTTCTTGCAGCACCTCTTCATTACTTTGATAAAGGCTATCAGGCGACGGATTGCGCATCTTATTGGCGTAGGTTTCTGTCCAATTCCCTAGGATATCTTGTGAGGTTGCGGCGATGTCTGCGCTGATCGTTTGAACAAGTGTGCAGTGATACTCAGGCGCATCCGTTGCCAAGAATGCGTCATCAAATAACAAAAACTCTAAGGCGTAAAACCCGCGTGCGGCGATAGACACTTGAGCGTAGTCGCCCACCGATTTGGCAACCGATCCTGCGTGGTGATCAGGCGTTGAAGCGTGCGCGGTGTCACGCCGCGTGGATCGGGTCAAAACGCCAAGGCAAATGCGCGATCCTCGACTTCTGTCCGGCCAAACCGCAAATGGCTTGCAGAGATCCAGGTATCAAATGCGATATGATAGCTTGCCCGAAGCCTCTCCGATGTGGGATCGCACGCATCGGTTGCCTGCTTGGACAAAGCCTTTGTGCTAAGTGCGAGCTGCTCGAACCCCGGGAGGATGTGTGTGTCAATGACGGTTGCGATTGTCTCGCGGCGCGTCTCCGCCTGACTTGCGATTGGTGTCATCAAAACGGCCAAAGCGAGGGCAAATCGTTTCATAGACTCTCCAAGAATTTGAGCAACGCGTCGCGCTCAAGAGTGCTCATCCCAATCACAGCATCGCGTTGGCTCGCGGCTTCGCCACCATGCCACAAAACAGCCTCTAGAAGCGAGCGCGCACGGCCATCGTGCAAGAAATACGTGTGACTATTCACTTGCTCCGTCAGCCCAACCCCCCAAAGTGGCGGCGTGCGCCATTCTTGCCCGGTCGCGCGCGCTTCGGGGCGGTTGTCGGCAAGGGCAGGGCCCATATCGTGCAGCAACATATCGGAATAGGGCCAAATCAGTTGAAAGCTCTGCTCAGCGCGATCCTCTAACCGATGGGTGACAAAGCTTGGCGTGTGACAGGCAGTGCAGCCTGTTTCATAAAACATTTGTTTGCCACGCAAGACTTCAGGGGTATCAGCGCCACGCCGCGCAGGAACGGCAAGGTTGCTGCTGTAAAAGGCGACGAGATCTAAGCCTTCTGCGTCAATCTCAGTGCCGCGCGCATCACCGTCACCGTGGATTGCGTTTTGACATTTTATCTGCGCATCGGTGCACTCGCCCGCGCCGTCAGGAAAAAGCGGGCTGGAGATGCCAATGTCGCCCGCAAAAGCTTCGGCTGATTGCTGCTTGATTGTTGGATTGCCAGCCTTGAGCCCGAAACGGCCCAGCATAGGTTGATCGTATTCAACCGACCAAACAACGTTGGGCCGTCCAGAAATTCCATCGCCATTCAGATCATCGGGGTCCGCAACTGCGAGAATGTCCGTGGTGGGAATAGCCTCTAGCAAGCCAAGACCAATCATCTGCGGCGCAACGCGCGGGGAGAGCATCGCATTGGGGTGCATTGGCCCATATCCAAGATTTTCGGCCTTATATGTGGGGTGGCGCAGCGAAACTTCAGTGCCATCCGCGAGGGTGATGATCTCTTCCTCATAGGTGATATCAAGGCGGTATTCAGCATCAAAGCCTTGGACGGCGAAATCTTGCAGCTGCTTGCCATAAGTCGGCTCTGCTGCTGTCGCGATATAGCCTTCGATCTCTCTGATTTCCGCGTCGCTTGGTGCTGGGATCGAAACGCGCAAGAACATTGAAATGGCGTTGTCCTGTTCGTTTTCGGGGGGATGGCCGCGACCGTCTTTGATGTGGCATCGCTGGCAAGAGCGCGCGTTATAAAGCGGGCCAAGCCCGTCAGAGGCCAAAGTGGAAGAAGGCGAGGACACCCAGAGTTTGCGAAATAGGCCGTTGCCGACTTTGAAATTAAGCTCATCTTCAAAGGAGATGTTAGCGGAGGCTTGGGAAAACGCGTCAGCGCTTGTTCGCGCTCGCACGGTCGCGGCACCTGCGGATTTGGCCTCAAAACGATGTGCTTTGGTGAAATTGGAAGAGGATGCTGTGACGGCCTTTATGCGCGCGCTCTCTTCGGGTGTGCGGGCAATAACATTGAGGTGTGGATCGCCGAATTTCCATGTGGTTTTGGCACTTGTAACGTCTTGGTCCGCAAAAATGACGCTGCCGAACAGCAAAGCTGTCAGCGCTAGACAATTGGATCTTTTCCACATGTTGAACAAGTCTCTTCGCACCTACCTAATATCAATTGGCGCGCAACCAATTCGCAAGGTAGCACGCCGTATTCTATTTTTATCAACGCCTCAGGGGCTTTTTGGTCTCATTTGAAACGAGATCAGAACTCGACTGTGACACCAACGTTATACACCGCTGACGCGCTTTCGGTGAGTTCCACGACGAAGCCGGTAGAGATCGTTTCGTTGATTTCGTAAGAAATTCCAGCCTCGCCGTAAACCTCTGTCCCATCATGTCCAACAACTGCTTCACCTGTAAAGCCGTTGCCCAGTCCAAACTCGGCCGCGAGGCTGTAGTCTGTGCTAAAGCCCGTTAAATCATGCACCACTTCAAAGGTCGCGCTGATGGATTCACCAATCGGGAAATCAAGCGCGACGGCGACCTCGTGAAATGAGAAGCCGCTCTTGTCGAGAAAGATGTTCGAGTAGGATGCGGTGATCGCAACATTATCTGAAATGTCGAACCCATAGCCAAGTGTGAGCGTGATCTCTGCTGAGTCTGTTGGGTCTTGATATAGCGTCTCCAGACCACCAGCGATGAAGGCACCACCAAAGGACAGTTCCGTTTCGATGCTCGCGGTTGTTTTGGCGTTTCCACCACTAGAGGTTGCGATGTTGAGACCTATTTCGGAAGAGCCTTCTATTTCTTGCGCCAGTGCTGTTGCGGGCAGACTTAAAGCAACGAGGCCAGCCAATGCGTAGAGCGATTTCATGTTTTATCCTTGTTTTATATGACCCGATCAGGGTCGATGCGCTCGCTAAAGATTGGCTGGCTGATTTTGATTTACTGAAACACAGCTTCCGGATCATCAAGGCTGTCAGAGCCTTCAAATGCAATCTGGTCGAGCCCAAGTGCGCTTACAACGCGCTCAATCGAGCGGGTCTGGTCGATAAAGCCATTTACGCCGCCCATGATGACCGCTTCGCCGGCTTCATTGCCGCGCTCTAACATCTGGTCATAGGCAAAGCCTGCTTCTGCCGTGGTTTTGATGCGGCCGAGCGCTTTCATGGTCGCGCTGAGTTTGGCGCGCATTTCCGTGTCCAAAGATACATCTGTTGCGGCGACCATGTCAGACAAGGATGCACCAGAAACGACAGAACCATCAATGCGCACGTACTCACCAAGATAGGCATTTTGCACACCAAGCCCGTCATGGTAGTGATCGTTGTGCGTGTTGTCTGCGAAGCAAGAGTGCTCTTCCTCAGGATCGTTTAGCATCACACCAAGACGCATGCGCTCACCAGCGACCTCGCCATAAGATAAAGAACCCATGCCAGTCAAAACCGCAGCGATCCCTGCGTCTTCGTTTCTGTTGAGCTCTGTGCGCGCGGCACCCCCAGCGGCCCATTGCGCTGTCATCCATTCCAGATCGGACACAAGCAAATCAGTTGCGGCTGTCAGATACTCGCCGCGACGGTCACAGTTGTCATTCGTGCAAGCATGACCCGCTGCGTAGTCTGTCCAAGGTCGATTGCCTGCACCTGCGCCATGACCGTTCAGGTCCTGACCCCAGAGCAGAAATTCTATTGCGTGATAGCCTGTCGCGACGTTTGCCTCGACGCCGTCCGCTTCTTGGAGTGTTTCTTCCAGAAGGGCAGAATTGATTTCATTTGCGTCAACCTCTCTGCCAGACAGCGTGAAAGATGCGTTCGCGACAACGTTCAGCGCGGCAAATTCGTTCTCGTCAGAAGGACCGCCATAGGACGCATCGACATAGTCGATCAAACCTTCATCGAGGGGCCAAGCGTTCACTTTGCCTTCCCAATCATCGACGATCGCGTTGCCGAAACGATAAACCTCAGTCTGCTGGTAAGGCACGCGCGCAGCAAGCCATGCGGTTTTCGCGGCTTGTAGGGCGTCAGCTGATGGATTGGCGATCAATGCGTTAACGGCTGCTTGTAATGTTTGCGCGGTTGTAAGGCTGTCGCCATATTTTGCGGCTGCGATGTCAGCGTAGGTGCCAAGCACGTCAGCTTTCTCGACTGCGAAAGCAGAGGTGGAGAGCGCGGTGACTAGCGCTGTTGTGGTAAGAATGGTGTACTTCATGAAGTGTCCTGTCAGTGGAGTGTTACTGTTTGAAAAGGTTTCGATTTTCCGTCACGTGAGACGGGCTGACGCGCGAATTGTTTCGGTGCCCGCAGGTTCATGCGTTTCAGCGCGAGCCCGAAGTCAGATGCGAGCGCAGTCAGCACGGGGGCCACGTCAGGGCGGACTAGCAAAGTTGCGATCAGCATTGCGTCTTCGCGTTCGCCGAGTACTGCGGTCGCTATGAAGTTTGCAAAACAAGATTCGTCGGAGCCAAGACATTTGCAATTCACCGAGTGGCGCACCAAAGGCCTGCGTCCGTGTTGAGAACACAAGCTGCACAGATCGCTTAAAGAGCCTAGTGCGCGTTTGCCGTGTTCAGCGCCTAAGGTGGAGGCAAAGTCGCTCCAAACAGTCGCTTGGCTATCAGGGCCATTGCACCAAAGCCGTAAATAGATCACCGACGCCGCTTCAATGGCATCAAGCTCAGAGATGAAGCCGACGGGCGTACCGCCACGATTTTCCTGCGCGCTGCTCATTTTGTCAGGATCAGCTTGCCCGCGCGTGTAATGCGCAGGGTGTATGTTTGATCGCCCAACACGATTTGGGCTTGGTCTGCCCCCTTCGTGAGGTCCTGAGCGGAATAAGTGGGCAATGCATTGGGCAACGGCTTTATCGTTTCTTTCGCGGTGTGAAATGACATCAATTTGATCTCCCGTCTTGGGTGTGGACTGAACTAAAGCGGTCGAGAGCCCACTCCATGCTAAATCCGTCTGGTGTTCCTGAGTGAAAGGCTACTTCGGCAAGCTCGGGACGATTCGGTCGCGGCGTACAACGTGCGCTGGCGAAGTCTTTTAAAGGTTTTTTTTCATGCATTTTAGAAGTCCTTTATCGAACGATTTCGTGCTTCCTCATGAGTCTAAGAGTTGGCTAGATGGTGGGTTAATTCTGAGTAAATCTATCAGAAATGTCAACCTGACTGTTTTAATCAGGAAATATTTTTATATTGTTGACTTTTTTTATCAACTAATCGATCCCTTGCGAGCCAGCCGGTCATCGCCAGCGATTCAATTTAGTTGAAACGTCTCAGGAAAGTGACCCAGACATGCGACACCCTCTCACATATACAGCTGCTTTTGCCGCTACCGCCTTTTCGCTTTTTGCGACATCTGCCCTGGCTGATCCAATGACAGTCACAGACATTGCGGGTCGTCAGGTAACGCTGCCTGATGCTCCCGAACGCATCATTCTTGGCGAAGGCCGCATGATGTATGCAATTGCACCGCTCGCCACAGAAAACCCGTTTGAGCACGTTGTTGGGTGGAAGGATGATCTTATCCTCTACGATCCCGACGCCTTTGAGAAATTCAAAGCGGCCTTCCCGGAAGACACAGCGCGGATGGTGAACTTTGGGAACCCCTATGCTGGTGACTTCAGCATCGAAGCAGTTCTTGAAAACAAAGCGGATTTGCTGCTGCTCGATCTGGGCAGTCTGTTCAAAGCTGAGGAAACTAGTTTGATCGAAAAGCTCGATGAGGCGGGCGTTCCTGTCGTCTTTATTGATTTCCGCCGCGATCCAACTGCGAATTCGATTCCATCTATGTTGCTTTTGGGTCGTTTGCTCGAAAAAGAAGCACGCGCTGCTGAATTCATTGATTTCTATGTCGCTGAAATGCGCAAAGTCACCAATGTTGTGCAGTCCTTGCCAGTTGATGAAAAGCCGCTGGTCTTCATGGAAAATGCGGCTGGTTGGAGCCCTGAATATTGCTGCAATACCTTTGGCAGCTACAACTACGGCCGCTTCATCGAATTGGCAGGGGGGCGCAACTACGGCTCTGAAAAATTCGCAGGCTATAGCTCAGAGGTCAGCTTGGAAGGTTTAATTGCAGCGGACCCCGACGTGTTGCTCGGCACAGGCGCGAATTGGGCCGCCGCACGTCCAGAAGTCACGGCGACGTTGCTGGGTTATCAGGCGAATACAGTAGACAATGATGCGCGTATTCAAGCACTTGCGGATCGCGTTGGCTTCAAGAATTTGCGCGCAGTTCAGACAGGTCGGATGCACTCAATCTATCACCAATTCTACAACAGCCCGTACCATTTCATCGCAATCCAACAGATTGCAAAATGGTTACACCCTGAGGATTTCACAGACCTCGACCCGAACGCCACGATGGCGAAATTGCATGATGAGTTCATGCCGTTCGCGACCGCTGGTCAGTTCTGGGTAAGCCTGCCGAAGTGAGGCGGTCTAAGCATATTGCTCTTGGGTTGGCGTTCATCGCCGACCCACACATCCTGCATCCTAAAAAATGGTAGAACAGATGTCTGTAGTTTCTCCCTCGGACGACGGCGCGGTCGATACGCTTGTCAGCAATTACCGCAATCGCAGCTTTCGACGTTTGGTGTTGTTGCTTGGGGCGATAGTGGCCCTGAGTCTCATTGTTTTGATCGATATAATGACTGGTCCGGCCAGTTTGTCGTTCCAGCAAGTCATCAGCGTCATTTTCAATCCTTCTGCCGCATCCCCTCAAGACAAGGTTATCGTTTGGGATCTGCGCATGCCTATCGCTTTGATGGCCGTGTGCGTTGGCGCGATGCTCGGTGTTGCGGGGGCAGAGATGCAAACGATCTTGAACAATCCCCTCGCGGATCCGTTTACGTTGGGTTTGTCATCTGCTGCGAGTTTCGGGGCCGCTTTGGCCATCGTAATGCAGTGGTCCTTGATCCCCGGCGCAGGCATCTTCTTTGTAACAGGCAACGCGTTTGTGATGGCGATGGCGACCTCACTGGCGCTTTATGGCTTTACACGTTTGCGAGGTGTCACACCCGAAGCGATGATCCTCGTGGGTATTGCGATGCTCTTCACATTCAACGCGCTTTTGGCACTGTTGCAATACGGCGCGTCCGAGCTGCAACTTGCGCAAATCATCTTCTGGCAGCTCGGCTCTTTGGCGCGTGCAAGTTGGGGCAAGGTCGCGACCTGTTTGGTCGTTCTCGCAATCGTTTTGCCGTACTTCATGTCGCGCTCTTGGTCGCTGACGGCTCTGCGCATGGGCGAAGAAAAGGCGGCAAGCCTTGGCGTCAATGTTTCATTCCTGCGTCTTACGGTTTTGGGGGGTGTGTCGCTGCTTGCCGCAGTTGCGGTGTCTTTCGTCGGGGCTGTCGCCTTTGTTGGATTGGTCGGCCCTCACATCGCGCGCCTTGTAGTCGGTGAAGATCAGCGCGGCTTTTTGCCATTCTCTGCGCTTGCAGGAGCTTTGATCATGTCAGGCACGTCTATCGCATCCAAAGCGATCACACCGGGGGTCATCTATCCGATTGGGATGATCACATCGCTGATCGGCATCCCATTCTTCATCAGCTTAATTCTGTCGCAACGACAAAGGCATTGGCAATGACGCTTTCTGCACAAAATATCAACGTAACGCTCGGATCGCGCACGATCCTGAATGAAACAGGGTTTGAGGCTCTGCGAGCTGGCGAATTGACAGCGCTTATCGGGCCAAATGCTGCTGGGAAATCCACCCTTTTTCGCACGATTGCGGGTTTGGTGAAGTCGAGCGATGGCATAATTGACATCGCTGGTGAGGACTTGTCCCAGCTCTCCGTTCAACGCCGATTGCAACGTATTTGTTTCATGCCGCAGTTCTTTACGGCCAACGCGGCTTTGTCGGTGTTTGACGTCGTCCTGATGGCGCAAAAGCAACTTTCGGGCTGGCGTGTGTCCGAGCAAGATATGGCATCTGTGGCGCAAGCGCTGGAAGAGGCCAAGATCGGGCATCTCGCCGAGGCCAACATTGGCGAACTCTCAGGCGGGCAGGCGCAAATGGTGTCGGTCTGCCAAGCGCTCATCCGCAAGGCAGAGGTCTACCTCTTCGATGAACCCACCAGCGCGCTTGATTTGCGCCACCAGCTAGATGTGATGCACGGCATTAAGCACGCTATGAAAGAACGTGGAGCTATCGGGATTGTGGCCTTGCATGATCTTAACCTCGCTGCGCGCTACGCGGATCATTTGTTACTGATTGGGTCTGGCCAAATTCTCGCGCAGGGCAAACTTGACGCCGTTCTGTCGGATCCTTTGATCGCGGCAACCTATGATGTCTCAATCCAAACAGGACTTGGCCCAAGAAAGGAACTAAATGTTCATGCGTATTCCGACTAACCCGCTTCGTTTGCTTTCTGTGTCATTGTCATTGGGCTTCGCACCGATGTTTGCGCAAGCCGAAGAGCATCGCATTCTTATGTTGAACGCAGCGGCTGACGACGCACAGCACACGAATGTGTTTGCACCGGATATTTTGCACATCGCACTGGGGGATACAGTGACATTTATTCCGCGTGATGAAGGTCACAACACAGCCTCAAAACGCGGTATGATCCCAGAAGGGGCAGAGCCGTGGAACAGTCCGATGGATGAAGAGTTCAGCGTCACGCTGACTGTCCCGGGCATTTACGGCTATCTGTGTTTGCCACATTACGAAATGGGCATGGTTGGGTTGATTATTGTAGGCGACGGAGATGCAAACGTGCAGGCCGCGCGCAAAGTACGCCACCCCGGCGCTGCGCGTAGCGCCTTTCGAGCACTGTTCAAAGAGGTTGATACCCTACGATAACCACTGCTCCGGCAAGCTATCGTCGCCAGAACCCCGAGATGCGTAAATCCTCTTTTACACGCCCTGACGCCTTTGCAGCGTCACGTAAAATGCGCGCATCCTCGCGCTCGCCTGCGAGCCAGATTTTTGACTCAGTATGCTGCGGCAAAGCTTGTAACGCGCTTGCCAAGAAATCCTCGCTTCTCTCGCGCGCGAGCCAGGTGATTTTGACGCCCTTTAGCGCATCAATTGGATAGCGACAGTCTGTGCGGTGTTTGGCTTCCAGAAAAACCCCGCCTGTTGCCTTGACAGGTAAGCCCTCCAGAATTCGCGCAGCGGCGGGGAAACCTGTTTCATCACTTGCCATTAACACCCGATCTGCTTGCATCAGACCCCCGCCCACAGGCCCTGACAAACCAACGCAGATGCGCGGATCAGTCCCGTCGTTGATTCCTTGCGCCCAATCTATCGTGCGCCCGCCCTCGTGAATAAAGATGTCCACGATTAACCTGTTCGACACATGATCGATTGCACGCGTTGTATAAACCGGTTTGTGCGGCGCAATCGGGCCATCAGGCCAAAGGGTTGTCCCCGTCTAAAGGACGCTTGGCCATTCGGGCTCTTTGCCCTTCGGGGGCTGCACCAATCGAAAGTGGATTGATGTATCATCATGCGAGGAGAGATCAGTCCCTTGCAGCGTGAGCCGCAGAAAGTCCGTGCCAAGCGGTGCCACATCAATGACGCGTACAAACTGAAAGTTGGCAGGCAAGTTTGAATCGGTTTCAGAAGGCAGTCGATGGCGCGTATATCTTCAGTTGGAAGACCTTCAGTCAACGCGCGTGGCACGGCTGTTGTGCGATTTACCATCAACGCGCGGGGCGGATTGTCTTCAGCCGGTATCGTGCGTAGCTCTGGCTCAAGACAGCTTGATAACGCGGCAGTACAAGTAATCCACAACGCAATCCCGTTTTTACGTCCTCCCGCTGGTGCGCGGCGCACATTCTCTATTAATATTCAGGGACGATAGTGACGACAGCGGTTTATCCATACGTACGCGTGCTTATTAGGCAACAAAAAGGCGCCTTACGTTTACGTTTCAAGACAAGCGTTTTGATATCTATAACGAGCTTCATCCCGATTTTTTTTGCCAAAGATTTAAAGGTACTTTTGGCAGCGCGTTCAATTCAAAATTTTTACTTAACGTACGCGAATTATGCGCATTATACATGCGTATGATTGACGTGCATAACAAGAGACCTTAGGTTAGCAGGGGAGGTATATAGATGAATACTCAACCAAGAAAACCTACTAACTTGTCTTTAGAAGCAACATTGCTCACTGAAGCTAAGGCGCTAAAAGTAAACTTGTCACGCGCCGCGGAGGACGGAGTGCGCAACGCAGTTGCTGCCGCAAAAGCACTGCAATGGAAGTCCGAGAATGCTGCTGCGTTACAAAGTTCTAACGCTTATGTAGAGAAACACGGTCTTCCTCTTGATGAATTCCGTCAATTCTAATGGCCAGATTCGACGTTTACCCAAATCCCTCCGGTGACGGATATCTCTTGAACGTCCAGTCTGACTTGTTGAGCGATCTAAATACGCGCCTAGTCGTACCATTAATGTCGAGATCATTTGCGCCGAAACCAGCAAAGCGTCTCAACCCAACATTTGAACTCAATAGCGAAACATTTGTTATGATGACTCAATTCATGGCGGCTGTTCCTACAGGCATTCTCAAGAACTCTGCGGGCAACCTCGACTCTGAGTTTGAAAAAATCACAGCTGCGATCGACATGATTATGCAAGGATTTTAGTGATAAAAGCCAATATAATAATCATAAAGATTACATATGATAGATTATCGGTCCCGCAAATCGCGAATGTGCGCTTGGCGAAGTCCACGCCTAAAATATGTATGTTTTCCATCAAGTTATCTTCCCTGTCCGCGGCTATTTAGATCGCTCCGGTCCATTCCTGCCGTTCACCCACCCTTTGCGAAGCCGCGGTGTGGCCCGCCGAACCGGACATTCATGCATCGCGCAGCATTTTTCTGGGCCGAGGTCTACAACGCTGGACAAAGACGCCGCTTCCGTCGCCCAAGACAATGATGGCAGTTTAGCACAAAGCGGTCTTCGAACTCGGCTGCAATTCCGAAGAAACTGTGGGAGTACGACCATCTCATCGCACCGCCAACGGCGGGCTTTCATCTTGTCAGTTTTGCAGGCCTCAATGCCTCGGGCTGCTTCGAATATCGCCTGTCATAGAAACTTATCTTTGAAAAGTATGCTCAGGATCTCGAAAGATGGTATCGGTGCGAGTTGCATCGTCGAGGCTAGATATACAGAATTCCGTTTTGAGTGGTCAGCGGTATTATATCCTTTGTTCTAAAATTCTTGGGTCTGGCACTGCCTCACACTGCAAGGGTGATAGATTTTGAACGGGTGTAGGCGTCGAGACCCTCCAATCCTTTTTCGCGACCGAAACCGGATTTCCGGTTGCCGCCAAAGGGCAGTTCGATACCGCCGGCCCAATAATCGTTGACGTTGACCTGCCCCGCATCCACCCGCTGCGCCATGCGCAGGGCAGTAGACATGTCGCGGGTGTAGATTCCGGCCGCCAGAGCAAATTCGGTGCCATTGGCGAGCGCAAGTGCTTCTTCTTCGCTTTCGAAGGTTTGCACCGCAAGAACAGGACCAAAGATTTCCTGGGTCACCGCATCATCGCTGGGGCTCAGGTTGTCTAGGATGGTCGGTTCAAAGAACCAACCCTTGCCAGTTTCTGGGTCTGTTGAGATGTTGCCGCCGGTGACGATCTCTACCCCGCGGGCACTGGCACGCGCCACATGGCCCGCAATCTGTGCTTAGTGCCGCTCAGAGTTCACCGCACCCATATCCGGATTCCGAAGCCCGTGGCCAAAGCGTAGGCCTTTCGCTTTTTCGATTACCCGTTCCAGCACCTTGGCGTGTAGGTCACAGTGGATCACGAGCCGGGAACCAGCCGAACAAATCTGCCCGGAATTGGAAAAGATCGCCCAGAGCGCACCCTCTGCCACCGCCTCGGCATCGGCGTCAGAAAATGCGATCAGAGGCGACTTGCCGCCCAGTTCTAAGGTCAGTCCGGTCACGTTGGGTGCCACATTCTGCATCACCCCGACGCCGGTTGTCACCGAGCCGGTGAAGGTCACATGCCGCATGCAGGGATCCGTGACTAACGGCGCACCAGCCTCGATGCCGGTCCCGGTGACCACATCGACCACACCCGCAGGCACGCCTGCACGCACCAGAAGCTCAGCGATCATCAGCGCGGTAAAGGGCGTGGTCTCCGCTGGTTTCACAACTGCCGAACATCCTGTCGCCAGTGCTGGTGCAATACCGCGCACCAGCGTCGAGGTTGGGTAGTTCCACGGCACGATATGAGCGGTCACGCCCACCAGCTCGAGCAGGGTGAAGGCGGCGTTGCCGTTGCCAAGGTTGACACTTCGACCGTCCAGTTTATCAGCGGCACCTGCATAGTATTCGAACAGGCGCGCCGAACCCGCGACATCGCCCTGCGCCTCGGCGAGGGTCTTGCCACTATCGATGCTTTCGACCACCGCCAGCCTGTCCGCTTCTGCGCGCATCAAGCGCGCCGCCTCGTTAAGGATGGCGCAGCGGCGCGCTGGTGGCGTGTTACGCCAAACCTCGAAGCCTTTCGCTGCGCTGGCCACGGCATGGTCCACATCAGCAGTGGAGCCAGCAGCGAATTCGGCGAAGGCTTCGCCAGTGCCAGCATCAAAGCTCTCCATGCGGCTGCCGCTGTCGGCGGCAACGAACACCCCGTCGATGAAATGGTTGCGTGGCAGTTCCGGCAGGGAGCCAGCTACAAAATAGTTGGAAATCATCTGGTCGGGGGTCATCATTCGATCTCGCTGCATTTGTAGGTGGACTTGGCCAGCCATTCGGAGCAGATCTCGACGCCCCAGCCTGGGGCATCGGTCACAACAGCGTGGCCGTTCGTGATGGTGAAGGGATTGTTTCGGAACAATTCACGCTGCCATGGGTAGTAATCATCGCCTTCTATCGAGAATTCCAGATAGCGGCCCGGATTTGGCACTGCGCGAAGCAGGTGCATGGTGAACAACGTGACCAGCGACAGGTTAGCGGCATGCGGAGTGCAAGGCAGGTCGGCGGCGTGGCCCATGCGGGCCACATCCATGCTGCGCACCATGCCCCCTAGATAAAGGATATCGGGCTGTATGATATCCACGGCGCGCATCGCGACAATACGCTGCCACTGCTGCAGATCCCAATCCTGTTCACCACCCGCCACGTCAATGGTCAGATCGCGAGTGACTTCGGCGGTCTGCTCAAGCTCCCAATATGGGCAAGGTTCCTCGAAGTGTTCGTAACCGTTGTCTTCTAGCATCCGCCCGACCTCAACAGCGCGGGTCGGGCCAAAGCCGGAATTGCCATCCACCAGCAGCGCCGCGTCCGAGCCCATTGCCTTGCGGATTGCGGGGATAATCGCCTCGGTGCGGCCTTCCCACTCGTCCCGGTCTTGGCCGCATTCCGCGCCAACGCGCACCTTGAAGGCGTCAAAGCCGAAATCATCACGTATATGCTGCAGCCGTGCCGCTTCGTCCTCGGGCGTAATGTCACGCCGCATGGAGGACGCATAGGCCCGCAGCGGACCGGCCGAGCCACCCAGCAATTCTGCCACTGGCTTCTCCGCAGCTTTGCCGCGCCAGTCCCAGACTGCTGTGTCCAGACCCGCCATGGCACGGCGCAGATAGGTACCGGGGAATTTGTGCTCGCGCAGCGGGATCTCAGCGATCACCTTTTCCAACGCATCCATGGCACGCCCTAGCGCCCAGGGCGCCACCTGCCGGTGCAGTATTTCGCAAGTCAGGTCGCTGCTGTACGTGGAAACCTGCCCCCAGCCGGTCGTACCGTCGTCGGCAGTAACCCGAACAAACCCGACCAATGGCGTGCAAAATGTCTCGATCCGGACGATCCGCGGCCCTGTGTCGCCTTTGTCGCTAGTGTCAGAAACCGGCATCGCGCCGGAAATTGAATAAGGCGTGCTCATGCGTCCTCCAGAATGAGATCAGCTGCGCGGTGCGCCAGCATCATGGTCGGAGCATTTGTGTTGCCCGAGGTTATGTTGGGAAAGACTGAGGCATCGGCAACCCGAAGTCCTTGCAGCCCATGCACCTTAAGGTGTGGACAGACCACCGAGTCCTTCGCGTCCTGCCCCATGCGGCAGGTGCCGACCGAGTGAAATACGGTACCGCATCGCGCGCGGAAATCGGCCAGAATCCAGTCGTCGTCCATGCGGCGCAGATCGGGATCTATCGCCGATTTCACTAGCCCATCCAAAGCCGCAGCACTCATCAGCCGCTGGCACAAGCGGCCACCCGCCACGACCTGCGCGTGGTCCTTTTCGTTAGCCAGCGAATTAGGACGGATGCAGGGCGGAGCAGCCGGGTCGGCTGAGCTGATGTCAATACGGCCGCGACTGGTTGGGCGGCTCGGCTGGAAGCCGATGATGAAGCCTGGAAACGGGTCGGGCTGCACGACAGTTCGCTTGCCGTTCGGTGAGGTGGTATAGGTCACCGGATTGAAATACAGTTGCTGGTCGGGCTGGGCTTGATCTGGGCTGGAGCGGAAATAGCCACCGCACTGGTTCACCGACAGGGCCAGCGGCCCGCGCCGGGTCAGCGCGTATTGCAGCGCCACGCGCACCTTGCCGGTGAACGGGCGCAGCACATTATTTAGTGTCGGTTCGGTGGCGCGGAAGTAATAGTTAATGCCCAGATGGTCCTGCAAGTTGCCGCCCACATGCGGCGCATCCTGCAGCGGAGTGATGCCGTGGGATTTTAGCAGCTCCGCAGGCCCTACACCTGACAGCTGCAGCAACCGCGGCGAAGATATGGCTCCCGACGATACGATGATTTCACGGCCCGCACGCAGAGTTTGCGTATTCCCGTTCCTCACCACCTGAACGGCTACAGCACGCGTGCCTTCAAAGATAATCTGCTCAGCCAGCACCCCGGTCATCAGGGTAACGTTGGCCCGCTTGAGCGCGGGTTTCAGGAAGGCCCGCGCAGAATGCATCCGACGACCGCCGCTGGTGTTGATCCGGTACACTCCTGCTCCTTCGCAGGCGCTGCCATTGATGTTCTGGGTGCGGGGCATACCCAACTCTTTGGCCGCAGCAAAGAAGTGCTGGTTCACTGGGTGGATCTGGTCTGAAACATCCTGCACATGCAGCGGCCCGCCGCCCTGGCGCTCACCGTTGATTCCAAGCCGGGTCTCCATCGCCCCATAGGTCCGGCGTACTGTTTTCCAATCCCAGCCAGCCGCACCGGCCGTCGCCCAATCATCGAAATCCTTTGGCAGCCCGCGCGCATAGACCAGCGCATTTATCGCCCCGGAGCCGCCCACAACCTTGCCGCGCGGCCAGTAGCCGACGCGACCGGCCAGTTCATCCTCTGGTTCGGTTTCATATTTCCAGTTTAGCTTTGGGTCAAAGAAGGTCTTGCCATAGCCCAACGGCAGGGCGATCCACGGCGACCAGCCGCGCCCACCAGCCTCAAGAATCAGCACCTTATAGCGCCCGGACACGCTTAGCCGTTCCGCCAGAACGCAGCCTGCGGAGCCTGCCCCCACGATGATGTAGTCGAAGTTTTCCATAGCGTTCCCTGCTCACTCTCAGAATGTTTTGGCACGAGGCGATGGCATTCTCTAAACAAATAATTATTTGTTATAGATGAGAAATCTTTGCAGGGTAGATGCTACTCATAAACGATATACCTCCCTTGCCTTGGTTGCGCGCTTTTGAGGCGGCCTCGCGAAACGGTAATTTCTCCAGCGCTGGTGAGGAACTCGGGCTTACGCCAGCTGCTGTTAGCCATCAGGTGCGGTCGCTCGAGGAGCAATTGGGCTATCAGCTGTTTTCCCGAAGAAAACGACCCATGGAATTGACCACGATGGGATAGCTTTATTTGCCTTGGGTCATCAAAGCCTTCGAAACCCTTCGGCTGGGTACGCGGGATGTTTTCGGCGCCAGGCACATGATCCCTTTGAGGACCCGTGGCCTTCCGACATTTGCGCAGCTCTGGTTGTTAAAGCAGCTGCCCAATTTCCGAGAGCGATATCCGGAGGTCAATATGCAATTGCATATGGGCACTTGGGCTAGCGCGATCCAATCGAACCAACTGGATATCGAAATTCGATTTGGAAACGGGGAATGGCTAGGACAGCGAGCAACGCTGCTAGAGCGTTCACCCGTAATCCCGGTCTGCCACCCAGGCCTGCAGCCCAGTGGCGAAACGCTTGAAGAACTGCGAGACTCTTCTTTGATCGAGATCATCGGTGTGACTGACAACTGGCACCAGTTTTTCCGTCAGGAGAACCTGACGCCGCCTGCGCAAACCCCGGTGTTCAGCGTTGATCAGAGTATTGCCGCCCTTTAGCTTGCCGCAAATGGAATGGCACATGCGCTGGTATCAGAGTTCTTCGCAGCCCCCTATCTGCAGGACGGTCGCCTTGCGCGCGCATTGCTTCTTGAGAAACAGACGAATCAGGGCATTTACGTCACCTGCCCGAATGGTCCGGTCAGCTATGGCTGTCAAATGTTCCTAGATTGGATTGTCGAGAGGTCTTCCCAGATGCGCCAAGCGTGACCAGATTCAAAGTTCTTTGCCGCGCAAGACCCAAGTGTTAACCATTCTGTCTTTGATCTTGCGATTCCAAAGTGCCTAATTGAAAACAGCGACCACTTACATCGCCCGCTCCCCGAACACACGAAACCAAGTTCATGCTGCTCCGACAACAAACGGCAGCTTTTCAGTTCTGCGGCACCGCCAAAATCAAAGTCGGATTTGGCGAAAGGGACAGGCTTCAAATGACACTATATACTCTGCTCTGCCGTTAGCTCATGGCGCAGCGTTTTGCACTTTGGGGCTCAAAACCGCCATAAGGTCGAGTTTATCACATTATAAATTTCAAGGTAATTTATCACTAGGAATTATGAATGTTTCCAGTCTCAGCGCGTCAGGAACCGACTTGCTCATCCAGCCATTCCAGAAAGGCACTGCTGGTTGGAGTTTGTTCGTTGTTGTGTAACTCGCTAATGAAGTAACGCTCTTTCGTCTTGATTTGATCGTCGTAGGGGCGAACGAGTTGTCCGGTAATCGAGGCGGCTTCGAACAGACTGGTATGCGATGGAGCCGAACCCAAGCCATTGATCGCTGCAGTCTGGGCACCACCAAGGTCGAGGAGAAATTCACTGGATTGGATGGAGGGCCGCGGAATTTGAAACTATGCTAGGCGTTCCAACTGGCTGTCATACTGGATGTATCAAACAATGCGACATGATTAAGTCCGCCCGAATTGGCTAATTCGGGTGAATAAACGGGGAAGAAAAATTCAGCCGGCAGCGGCCTCAAGTCTGCTCGTGCTTTACTGGTCAGATTCACGATCTCGATCTAGAATTTGGGCGACCGCTCTTCAATGTCCTAGATATGTGGCAGGATGTTCAACCGCAACCATGGGTGTTGCCAATACAGGCTGTCCAACGGTGGCATGGGCCAGAAGTGCGCCAATGCCATATTCGCACGCGACGTCAGCGACATTGCGCGATCAGGGTCAACGATCTTACGTGATACAGCGCGCACTATCTCGAAAGCCTCATGCACGAAGTACAGATAGTTGCGACCTTCGTCTGTCAGCTGGTCCGTACTGGAAACTTACTTTTCGCCGCAACTCACTAAAACTAACGCGCTACGGTCAAAGATGCCTTTAAGATGCTGTCAACGATTGACAGCGTTGGGCTACGTACGCGTGTCTTGCTAAGGGAGCATCAGGTAGCACTTTTCGCTTCTTCAATCGGATGATGAAGATTGAATAGCTATGGAAAGCGCTGAGAATAACTCATTGATAGCTCTTTTTTTAACCTCGTTCTGGCGGTGGATAAGACCCAATGTTCGGTATGGCGCTCCCGCTCCCAATCCGATGCGTCTCACAGCCACCGCATCGACCGGCTTTACCGCAAGATCCGGCACGATTGAGACACCGAGCCCAGCATGCACCATTGAAGCGATAGCCTCTGGGCTGTCCAATTCCATCGCTTCAGAAACTTGAATACGCTTTGACGAAAGCCAGTTGTCGATAAGCGTGCCGACGACGGTGTTTCGATCATACCTGATAAAGGGCCGTGATCGCAAAAGCTTAAGAGGGTCTAGTTCCGTTTCGTCCATCGAAGTGATGAGCTGCATGGGTTCTTTCGCCAATTCTCTGAATGTAAGGCCGCTTGGCACTAGGTTTGGTTTGATAACGATTGCGGCATCTAAGACCGCGCGCTCAATATCAACAAACAAAGCCCCTGTGAGGCCGGGGCGAATACGCAGCCTTAATTCGGGGAACTTTGATTTTAAGATGGACATCGCTTTGGGTGTAAGCCCCGTAAGCGTTGTGCGGATCGCGCCCAGCGTGATGTTGCGATCCAAACCACCGTCGCCCAACGCCATGGGAACCAAATTATCATATTCTTCAACAAGGTTTCGCGCCTTGAGCACGACCTTATGGCCGTCTGGGGTCAGTTCTGGCGTTCGGGTGCTGCGATCAAACAGGGCGATTGCCAAGTCGGATTCCAGTGACTGCATTTGTTGGCTGATTGCGGCATGTGTCACATGAACAACATCCGCCGCAGCGCTAAACGTTTTCTTGTCCGCAATTGCAATAAGCGTCCGAAGGCGACGAATGGTCATAAACAATCTTTCTTTTCGAGGTGGCGATTGCCGTGAGGATCAACGCTGAAGGGGATGTTTAGTAGCAGGATCGATTATCATACTTGTATCAACCCACAACATATTGTGAAAGAAAAATTTAATAAGTGTAAAGAATTATTGAGTGTATGTGCACTACAGCTTAATGTTAGGAAGTTCGAAAAATTGGGATGTTCAAGAATTTTGACGTCTTCATCTATTTCGTGCCCATAGGAGCCTTGAATGAACGAATTTAGCGGCATGCTGTTACAAGCTAACTTGATTGGCGGTAAATGGAGCGCGGCAGACACTGGGGCGACCATAGCAGTCTCAAACCCCGCGACAGGCGCGGAGCTTGGCAAGGTACCAAACTGCGGCACAGCAGAAACCAATCGCGCGATTGCAGCTGCGACTGCGGCGTTTGCAGATTGGTCCCGTAGCAACCTGTCATTCCGCGTGGGCCTTTTGCACAAATTGCATGACGCGTTGATGGATCATCAGGAACCTTTGGCGCAGCTACTGACGGCAGAACAAGGGAAACCTTTGGCTGAAGCGCGTGGGGAAATCGCTATCGGCGCTGCCTATGTGCGTTGGTTTGCTGAAGAAGTCCGGCGGGCCAAAGGCGAGATTGTGCCTGCGCCTACCGCCGATCGTCGCTTGATGGTGACGCGCCATCCCGTTGGTGTCGTTGGCGCGATTACCCCATGGAATTTCCCGTCCTCGATGTTGGCGCGAAAGCTGGCACCCGCGCTGGCCGCAGGCTGCACGATTGTTGCAAAACCAGCGACCGCCACGCCCTATTCCGGGTTGGCGTGGGGCAAGTTATGTCAGGATGTTGGCTTTCCTTATGGCGTAGTGAATATAGTCACGGGGTCCGCGCGCGAAATCGGCGGCGCGATTATGGCCAGCCCGGATGTGCGCAAAGTCACCTTCACCGGCTCAACGGACGTCGGTAAAGTGTTGATCCGTCAATCTTCTGACACGGTTAAAAAGGTCTCGATGGAATTGGGCGGCAACGCGCCATTCATCGTCTTTGATGATGCTGACATTGATGCGGCTATCGAGGGCGCGATGATCGCCAAGTATCGCAATATGGGTCAGACCTGTGTGTGCACCAACCGTTTCTACGTGCAGGCAGGCATTCACGACGCCTTTGTAGCGCGTCTGAAAGAAGCGACGGAAGCGATGCTCGTCGGTGATGGAGCTGATGATGGTGTGTTGCAGGGGCCGATGATCGATATGGCAGGTGTCGAGAAAGTTGAAGAGATGATCGCAGATGCGACTGCCAAGGGCGGCAAGGTCATATCTGGTGGCAAGCGCCACGCGAAAGGCGGTACGTTTTTTGAACCGACAGTGATTACGGGTGCAACGGCAGACATGCAGTTTGCCACCGAAGAAATCTTTGGCCCGCTATCTGCGGTGTTTAAGTTTGATACCGAAGAAGAGGTGATTGCAGCAGCGAACGCGACTGAGTTTGGCCTTGCAGCCTATGCCTATACCAAATCGCTCGGGCGCACGTTCCGTTTGAATGATGCATTGCAATACGGCCTGATCGGCATCAACTCCGGCTTGATTACAACGGTAGAGGCACCGTTTGGGGGCCTCAAAGAAAGCGGCATGGGCAAAGAGGGCGGCAGCCAGGGTTTGGAAGACTACCTGCCTGTGAAATACATGTGCGTCGCCGGTTTAGACGGCTAGCCCCCTCATAAAACAAAGGAAGAAACGATGCGCGCAGCTGTCGTCAGAGAGTTTAACGAAGACCTGTCTATCGAGACGGTTGAGGATCCCAAATGCCCAGACAACGGAGTGGTGCTAAAGGTTGCGGCCTGTGGTGTGTGCCGATCTGATTTCCACGGTTGGGTTGGGGGGCATCTCAAGGTCATCAACGGCTCCATCATGGGGCACGAATATTGCGGCACGGTGGTCGAGGCTGGGGCGCAGGCGAAACACAAAGTCGGCGATAAACTGATCGCGCCTTTCATCCTTGGCTGTGGCGATTGTCCGGCTTGTCAGGTTGGCGCTTCTAACACCTGCGAAAGCGCTGTTGTTCCCGGTTTTGGCGCACCTGGCGCTTATGCTGAATTTGTTGCCGTTCCGTTTGATCACAATCTTGTCCACCTGCCTGAAACCATGTCACCAGCTCTCGCTGCTGGCCTTGGGTGCCGCGTCACAACGGCATGGCACGCTTTGACAGACCGCGCCAACGTGTGTGCTGGCGAATGGGTCGCCGTTCATGGCACGGGCGGCATTGGTTTGTCCGCCTTGCTCTTGGCAAAAATGCTTGGCGCGCAAGTTGTTGTTGTAGATGTGGTACAGGAAAAACTGGATCAAGCCCTGAGCCTTGGCGCGGACGCTGCTGTGAACGCGTCAACACAAGACGTACCCGCCGCAATCATCGAGATCACAGGCGGCGGTGCGCAGGTGTCTTTAGAAGCACTGGGTATTTCGCAAACCACTAATGCCTCAGTGGAATGCCTCGCCACGTTGGGCCGTCATGTGCACGTTGGAATGCCCGCTGGTGATGGCCGCATGGAAGTCAACATGCGCGCGATCTATTCCAAACAACTGGCTTTTTATGGCACACGCGGCATGCCATCGTGGAAATATCCTTCTTTGCTCAGCATGATTGAGCGCGGTCAAGTCGATCTAACACCGATGCTTGATCGCGTGGTTCCGCTCTCTGGTGCAAGCGCAGAATTGCGCGCGATGAAGGGCCCAACCCGCCCCGGAACAGCGGTAATCACGGATTTCTCCAAATGACGAACGATGTACTAAAAGTCACGATTGAACGTAGTTCGGATGTGCAGGATGTCTTTGAAGTACCTGCCTTTGAAAGCCAAACGGTGCTCGATGTAGTGTCTTGGGTTCAGCAGAACGCCGACCCAACGCTAAGTTATCGGTTCGCTTGTCGCGTCGGCATGTGCGGGTCTTGCGCGATGATGGTGAACGGCGTGCCGCGTTGGACGTGCCGCACGCATATCAACAAGGTGTTGGACGGTAATGAAGTAACGATTGGTCCGCTGCGCAATTTGCCCGTGATCAAGGATTTAGCCGTCGACATGGACCCGTTTTTTGACAAGTGGGTCGCCGCTGAAGGCGTGCATCATGGCGCACTTACCCGCGACGATCCGATTGCACCAATTGACGAGGATAGCGCGCCACGCGCGGAGGCAAACGCAGGGATCGAATGCATCAATTGCTCTGTGTGCTACGCTGCTTGCGATACTGTCGCGGGCAATCCTGACTACCTTGGTCCCGCCGCTTTGCAACGTGCTTGGACCCTGCTGAATGACGCCAAGGACGAAGGACGCGCCGCGATTTTGGATGCTGTGTCTGACAGCGGCGGCTGTCACAACTGTCACTCCATGGGGTCGTGTACTGCGTATTGTCCCAATGATCTTGACCCGATGTCGGCGATTGCAGGGCTAAAACGCGAGACCGCGAAATCTTTTTTCAAGCGGGGGCGCTAAGATGTTGAACTTACGTCTGTACATGCTGCAGCGCATCACCGCGCTGCTCATGGCACCCTTAGTACTTGGCCACTTGGCGGTGATGATTTATGCAATCCAAGGCGGGCTATCGGCGGCGGAAATCTTGGGCCGCACGCAAGGTTCGGCCGTCTGGTTCCTGTTCTACGGCACTTTCGTCATCGCGGTTGCGATCCACGGCGCAATTGGGCTGCGCGCGATTGTTCATGAATGGGGCGGCCTTAAACGCCCTGCTTTGGATCTGTTCATGTGGGTCGTCGGTCTTGCACTTTTGAGCTTAGGAGCACGTGCCGTCTGGGCCGTGACGTTCGCATGAAAGCAGCATCTGGCATCACATCGCGCGCGCATCCTTTGTGGTTAGTGTATCTTCTGCATCGCATGTCCGGCCTCGCCTTGACGCTGTTTCTGCCGCTGCACTTCTGGGTGCTCGCGCTCGCGATGACGGATCCTGCGCGACTTGACGGCTTTCTGCATCTCACTGAAGCAGGCGTTGTCAAACTCGCAGAAATTGGTCTCGTCTTTTTGCTAGCTGTGCACATGTTCGGCGGGCTTCGATTGATGGCGATGGAATGGCTGCCTTGGTCCCCATCGCAAAAAACTCTTGCGGCGGGTGCTGCGGCCCTGTCTTTCCTCATCGCCCTACTCTTTTTCCTGAAAGCGATCTGATATGAAGCTCTCTGATATCGAACGGTACGACACGGATATTTTGATCCTTGGCACGGGTGGTGCGGGTCTGTTCGCGGCCCTTCATGCCCAACAAACAGCGCCCGAGGGCACCAAGATCACCATTGCTGTCAAAGGCTTGATCGGCAAATGCGGTTGCACGCGTATGGTTCAAGGTGGCTACAACGTCGCCCTTGGCGGTGGCGACACTGTCGAGCGGCACTTCATGGACACCATTCAGGGTGGCAAATGGCTGCCCAACCAAGACATGGCTTGGCGTTTGTGCGAGCAAGCGGTTGTGCGTATTCGAGAGTTGGAGAACGAGGTTGGCTGCTTCTTTGATCGCAATTCTGACGGCTCGCTGCATCAAAAGGCCTTCGCGGGTCAGACAGCAGATCGCACTGTGCATAAGGGCGATTTAACAGGCATCGAGATTATCAATCGCCTGATGGAAAAGGTCCTCGCCAGCGGTATTGAGAAACTGCAAGAGCATCGCGCCGTTGGTTTGATCCCGACAAAAGACGGCTCTGCGCTTGCGGGTGTATTGATGATCGACATGCGGACTGGCGGCTTCAAACTGGTACGTGCCAAGACGGTTTTGATGGGCACCGGCGGTGGTCCAACCATGTACAAGTACCACACCCCAAGCGGTGATAAGACGATGGATGGCCTCGCCATGGCGCTGCGTGCTGGTCTCAAACTCCGCGATATGGAAATGGTGCAATTCCACCCCACAGGTCTGCTTGCAGGGGATCACACGCGCATGACAGGCACGGTGTTGGAAGAAGGTTTGCGCGGCGCTGGCGGACAACTTATTAGCCATTCTGGCGCGCGGTTTATGTTTGATTATGACGGCAAGGGCGAACGGGCGACGCGCGACGTGGTTAGTCGTGGCATCTACGCGGAAATGCGCAAGAACAACAATCCAGAGCAAGAAGGCGTGTTCATCTCGATGGGCCACCTTGGGCCGGACTTCGTGCGCAAGAAATTCAAAGGCATGGTAAATCGCTGCGCTGACAGTGGGTTCGATCTGGCCGCAGGCAAGGTCGAGGTAGTCCCGACAGCGCATTACTTCATGGGCGGTGTAGTCGTGGACGTGGACACGCGAACAGCAATGGAGGGACTTTATGTGGCAGGCGAGGATGCCGGCGGCGCGCATGGGTCCAACCGTTTGGGGGGCAATGGCGTAGCCAATTCCACGGTCTATGGCGGGATTGCGGGCGACACGATGGGCGCAGATGTGGGCAAGATGTACCTACGTGAACCTGACGAAGATGTCCTCGCGGCCGAGTTTGCGCGCGCAATTTACCCGCTCAGCAAAAAGCCAGATCTGGTACTGCCATTGCGCAAGCATTTGCAGGATTTGATGTGGGAAGAGGTCGGCGTAATGCGTACCGAAGCCGGCATGAAACGTGGCTTAACGGGCATCGCAGACGTGTCAGACGCGCTCATGAATGTAGGCGTGGACGACAGCAATTTGGCGTTCAATCTGACATGGCACGATTGGCTCAACCTGCGCTCGCTCTGCGATATTTCCGAAGTCATTACCAAAGCAGGCATCACACGCGAAAACTCGCGCGGTGCGCACTTCCGTGAGGATTTCCCAGAGCCGGGCACGATGGAAGACAGCGAATTTACCGTAGCTCAGCAGATTGGCCGCGACGTGACAGTCACCCGCGAACCCGTTCAATTCAGCATCGTGCGGCCGGGCGAGACGATCTTGCCCAAGGACGCTCCCGAAACTTTGGTGGCAGCGCAATGATCCCTATCAATCTCATCCAATCCACCGCCGAAACCCTCATGGATAAGGCCGCGATTGAAATCCCTCAGGATTATCTTGATGGCTTGCAAGAAGCGTCACGGACCGAGGATGGTGACCTGTCTTCCTTTGTTCTCAAAGCAATGCTGGAGAATTATGAGGCCGCCAAAGAAGACCGCCGCGCGATGTGTGGCGACACAGGTGTGCCGCGTTGGTTTGTGAAAATGGGCAACGAAGCCAGCGTCGAGGGCGGGATGATTGCGCTGGAAGCCGCGCTCAGACGAGCAACAGCAAGCGCCACAAACGGCGTACCGCTAAGACCCAATCGTGTGCATCCTCTTTGGCGCACGGATCACAACAACAACGTCGGTATTGGCGCGCCAGAGATTGAATACGGCTTCGAACCAGAGGGTGCTTGGATCGACCTTATCACGGTTCACAAGGGTGGCCTATTCGGCTCTGATTACCGCATGCTGTTCCCCTCTGATGGTGTGCAAGGGATTAAACGCTTCTATCTTGATAGCCTCATGGCATTCGGCAAACGCGGTCTCGCCTGTCAGCCTGCGATCATTGGGATTGGACTTGGCGGCTCCAAGGACATCTGCGTGAACCTTGGCAAACGTGCCTCGACCCTGCGCATTGTCGGATCGCAAAACTCTGATCCTGAGATTGCCAAGATGGAGGCGGAGTTCAAAGAATTGGGCAACTCCATCGGAATGGGGGCCATGGGTTTTGTCGGCAAGAACATGGTGATCGATTGCAACATCGAGGTCGGCTATTGTCATACGGGTGGAATGCCGATGTCAGTGCATGCGTTTTGCCTTAGTTCGCGCCGCGCGGTGGCCCGTATACACGCGGATGGTCGCGTTGAGCATCGCACCGACCCTGATTGGTTCACACCCTATCAGCGCCGCGAAACGATTGATTGGGAACCTGTGCGGGAGGCTGCGGAATGAGCATCCGCGAACTTCGCCTTTCCACAACGCCAACACAGGACGCGCTCAATGATCTGCGCCTTGGTGACATCGTCTACCTCGATGGCCTCATGTATACGGCGCGAGAAGGCGTCTACATGCGTGCACTTGAAGACAAAGCCAACATTCCTTTGGAGTTGCCCAGCCAATCGGCGGCGAATTTCCATTGTTCCCCTGCCGCACGGATTAATGAGGATGGGACGTTTGACATGGGTGCAGTCACTGCAACAGCCTCTTTTAGATTTGCCAAATGGTTGCCGGAATGGATGGCGAAGACCGGCGCGAAGCTGATTGTTGGCAAGGGCGGTATGACATCCAAGGATTACAAAGAATATTTTGTGCCAAATGGTGCGATCTACCTCTCAACAGTTGGTTACGGCACTGGTGCTTTGCTTGGGCGCGGCGTTGAAAACGTGGAAGCGGTGCATTGGAACGAAGAGCTTGGCATCGCGCAAGCCATGTGGGTGCTGAAGTGTAACCGCATGGGGCCTTTCATCGTCGCCTCTGATATGAACGGCGATTGCTTGTTTGAACGCGAAAACGCCAAAATCGCTAAGAATGTTGCGCGGGTTTATGAAGGCACCAAGCCCGCGACCCTAAAACGCTATGGTGAAAGCGATGATCGCACGGATGAGGTGATTTGACCCATGCCCGAGGAAGAGCCCAAGGTAGACGTGTCATCAAGCGGGGACGACCTTCTTCCAATCTTAGTGATTGAAGAACTGGCAAAGTCGAACAGGCCTATGTCGGTGAACAATGTCAGCAAAAAATTGGGCATCGGGGAAGCAACTCTGGCGGGACACTTCAATGCTTTGGCCGAAGAAGGTTTCATTGAAGTTTATGGATCACCCACAACATTTGTCGTGAGCAAACGGTTGGCAACATTGGCAACTGACGTGCTAGCCGAATAACTCAGCATTTGTCGTAGTGTCGTCGGTTTAGCCTTCGTAAAAACCGGACGGAGCCTTTTCGATCTCCAACTCGGTAAAGGGTGGTTTTATTGACATGAGTGTCCCCTGTTAGATGTTGAACGCCATACTTTTAGGATTCCACTGAGGTTCGGCGTATTTTCAGCGGGTTTGTAGAAACTGGAATTAATCATTGTCAGAAATACCTGCGCCTGCGCCCAGCACGCGGGACTCTTCGGTCGCGGGCGCATAGGTCCGATGGGCCAATTTGCCCAAGCGCGCCCAATCGGCTTGTGGAATTTCTCCGCGCAAAGATGGTTTTGTAAGGATTTCGTCGGCGCGCGTCGCTTTTCCGCATATCAAAGACGCTGCGCAAGTTTCACTGATTTGGTTTTTTGGATCATCTGTCCAAATTCCGTACCCATCTGTGATGATACGTACGCTGAGCCACGATATTTTTATGGGTGCACCTAGGTGAATAGCGGCCCAAGCCGCGAACGGAACCACGAGCAATGGGTGCGAAACGCGTGCCATCTCAATGGGTTGCCCCGCTGACATGCGATCTGAGAAATCGTTTAAGGTGGCCCCGCTCGCCAAAGGACAAAGCGTGCCAGATGCCGCGCTCCAGATACCGTCAAGTGAAAGGGGGGCGAGAGTTTCGCGCGCCACTTGATCGGTTTGCTCCAATAAATCCGCCAGCAAGGGCCCGCTTGGGAGATCATGAGAGGCGAGCCAGCGCACAGCGCGCGCGCCTTCTTCGGCGATTCCCCACGATAGGCCCGCACCGCGAGCCGCGCGCTTTGAAAGTGCTTCTATTTCATTCAAGGAATGGCTCATGGATGAACCGGTTCAAGCTTGGGATATGGCCAAAAATCGGATGCCGAACTTTGCAACTCTTCAGGATACGGTGCGTTGCCAAACAGGCAAATCCGCAACCAACGATCCGATCTGGGATCAAAATGTGTGGCGCCAAAGAAGGATAATTTGCACCGCAGCATATCAATCGGCAGTAGGTCCGAACCAATGGTGTTGTCGCGGATTTCTGCAAAAGGGGCTTGGTCTACAATCTGGGCGCGCCTGACAGTATGGCGGTGCTCTGGATGCGCGAGAAGGAAGCTCGCGATAGGCACATTAGGTGTCCATTCTTTCAGCGCTTCATAAAGCGCTGCAGCGTCCCGTCCCGGTGCAAGGGGTTGTTCAAATTCAGCGATAGGTTCTTCAAACCGCTCGCCTAGGCGCGGCTCTAATTTTTCTTCAGACACGTACCACGCACGCGCACTTGCCGCTTTTGCCGTCCAGTCGATGTCCATCGCCCAAGCGTAATTGTCGGTTAAAATTACGTTCAGGGCTTCAACTGTCATCGCACCATTGATCCGAAAAGAAGCCGCATCATTATCGGACATTTGATCCGCAAGTGGGTCCACCAATGTGCCATAAGGCTCTAACATCAACGACGCCAAACACTCGACGGCGTCGGGTCTCAGATGGGCGTCAGCCCAGATAAACAGGCGATCCCAAGGCCTATCTGTCATGAGATTTGCGGCCTCTATATGCATCGCGAGGCTTTGCAAATCCTTGCGCAATGTCGTGAGTTTTTCTATTTGAATTGGATGCGCAGAGTGCCAGATATTCGCAGATAAAACGGAGCGCGCAAAGAGGTTCTGAAATGTCTCGACCTCGTCAGCAGAGGCCGTAGGCAGGTTTCGAACCCGCGCAATTGCCTCTTCGCGTGCGGCGATCCAGTTGTTCAACAAAATAGGATGGTTCACCAAAAACGGTGCCATGCCGAGACCTGTGGAATTCCCAATCCCCATGCTGCGCGCTATTTCGGGATCGAGGGTCACCGCCTTTTCGCCGCCGCGCAGATTGGCCATGTGCTGCGCAAGATCACGCACATAAGATCGCGTTAGAAAAACCGAGAGCATTTCGATCTGAAAAGGCGCTGCGCATTCGGGACGCATTGCCAAACATTCGCGATCAGCCGCCCCCAACTTTCCCGAACCGTAAACAGCTGTCGTGCGCATTAGGTACCCGACACTTTCAACTTCGGCTAAGTCCGGTTGTTGGCCTGCAGCAAGGCGCGCCACCACATGTTCCCACAACCGCACAGATCGATTTGCGCGCGACACAGAGAGCTCGGATTGCGTCACGCGCCCCGCTTCTTGCAAAGGAACATTTTGTTGAAGCCGAATGATATCGTCCCGTGTCGGTATGCCATCAAATAATGTGAACGTACTGTCCCAAGCCTGTGCGATGACCCGATCAGACCGCTTTTCAGCTGGAAGATCATGGGCGAAGGCGATCAATGAGTAAGTCCGGTTTGGCGTATGTGCACAATACACCGCGTGGCCGACGCCTTGATCGTTGATCTCAAAGATTGGGCGCGAAAAGGTCCAGTTTTCTTGCGTCATGCGGCGTGTTAGAGTCCGCATGAACGACAAACGGGACTGATGAAACGATCCTAACTGCGCAAGTCGCATCACCGTTTCCGGCGCGCGCATTTGAGCATGGGTTGATGTATTTGTTTGAGTAACGTTCATTTACATTCTCACACAGCCGGAGTGAAATTGTCGGCGTAAAAACGATGCCAGTTATAGCCCATGATGCCTGCAACCTCGTGCTGGTTCAGGCCTACGTCCAGCAGCCCGCTTTCGATGTTCCCGAAATCACGGTTGTCGTTGAACCAGCTGGGCATGGGCGGAAATCCAGGGGCGGCAGCAGAGCCTTCGCCAAAGTCGATCTCTTTGCTCCAACGACCGACGCGCATCCATTCCACCACGCTATCGGGCTGGTCCTGACAAAGATCGGTGCCTATCCCAAGATTTTCTGCCCCGAATTTTTCAGCGGTACGTGCGATCATCTCGCAAAAGCTTTGCAGCGTGCAGTCGGACTTGTCTTTTAAGTGATGCGGATAGACTGAAAACCCGAGCATCCCACCGTTTTCTGTTACCGCGCGAATGACATCATCTTTTTTGTTGCGAAGCGCGGGTGACCACTCATACGGATTGGCATGGGTGATTGCGATAGGTCGCTCAGACAAGTCTGCCGCCTCGATGGTTGAGCGATCCGCAGAATGCGACATGTCCACGACCAAACCCACGCGGTTCATCTCTTTGATGACCTGTTTGCCCATTCGGGTAATGCCGGTGTCTTCGGCCTCGTAGCACCCTGTCGCGCCCCTAATTGCGATTTCTACTCTTGCAGAGATCATTTCCGGTTTGGAACCAAGCATATCAATTGCTTCGGCCTCTGCTGTAGAACCAAAAGAATGAAAAAGAGCTCCTTGTCTGCTATTGGGGCCTCGGTTCTCACGTTGGTCTTTGGAGCGATGACATTTCACTTAGGGCTCCGAGTGTTCTTGCTCGAAATTTCTAGTGCACTGAAGTTCGATATAGTCGGCCTTTTCGATCAGGAGGCTCTCATGATTGCGGTGCCAGCCGTGGGTTCAGTTTTTGGCATCGCACTGGCGATTACCTTCGGCATTGCCAAAAGGAAGCAAATCGAAATCTCAGAGCTACATAGACTTGCCATGGACGCGCTGGAGACAATCGAATCTGATATCAAGCGCATTGCACCGGACCAAAAATGGAAGGGCACGGGCGATTGGCGCAAAGATATCTCTCGTTTTTTGAATGAAGAGATTTCTTACCCAGAGATCAAGTCTCGGACGAAAGCCATGCTTGAAGACGTGAGAGCCATGATAATATCGCGCCCCTCAATGGATGTGCCTTTTCACAACAACCTAGTCGCAAGGATCAGCGAGTTTCTCACGAAGACACAGATAGAGTTTCATCCTGTCTTTCACTTGTGGCTCAACCGGATCGCCCAGTTATATTTCATTCTCGTTTTACTGGCCGCTCCGGGGTTAACGGGGGTGTTCGTCCAGATGCTTGTCATCTTTGTGTTTCAGGGGCTTGTTGTCATCATCGATGACATGGACCACGCGGTGGACACAAAGGTAACCCTGTTCAATTCCAAGATTCTTGACGTATAGACCAATGACTTTTTTGAGCAGATGCGTTTGCATTCCTTAGCCATCGGGCAAACTAATCTTAAGAAGATTGCGATAGTACGAATGGGCGGGCTGATACCTGAAACAGCCGTCGAGATGAACGATACTATCGGTGGTTCGTCCCGCAATGTGTGATTTCGACTTGTAAAGATTTTCGCGAGCGCAGCGAATGTCGGCAATGAGGGCTGCTAACGCAGCATGGCCAAGGGTGGGTGAATGTCCGGAATGGGCCGTGCCCGACACTTGTTCCGTCGACAAGTGATCCAATGCTGCGCCGCATCCGTTGGTCGCTAAGAGAAAATGAACAATGATGATGAGACAAACTATGGCTTCGGATGCCCATACATAAATGCGCACAGCTGCCTAAATTCATAAATCGTATAAGCGAGCGCATCTACTTGATCGTCATGTTTGACGTTTGGAAATTGCGTGACTTCTAACATAAACTAATCAATCCAACTGGCTTGTTTTGGCAATTTTACCAAACTGCATTCGAGCAAGCCGGTGACGGCGCTAATGCGAGATTATGTGGCCGACGAATTCACATAACGCGGAACAACCGGGCCTTAGCATCAAGCGAAGCAATGGCCGCTTTGGGTTTGAAAGCCGCCAGTTTGGCAATGTTGTTTTAAAATAGGGACAACTGACTGGCATCCTTGGATTTGGATTTTTTCTTCTTATTCGATGGTTGCTTTCGGCTTCCTAATTTTTGGAACACAGCATTAGCTGACTGCTGAAAATCAGGGATCTTGCGAACAGCGGCAATCTTTTGTTTGGCTGCGTTTGCAGCGAAGGAATGTTCTACAATTGGTGCTGGATAGTCTTGCCCAAGTTCAAAATCACGCTGATCAAGCAAGGTCTTTTCCCAGGTCCAAGGCTCATGAATAAACTCATCCGGAACATTCGTCAGCTCTGGCACCCATTTTCTAATGAACGCGCCTGTTGGATCATGTTCCAAAGATTGTTTGATGGGATTATACACGCGCATCGTATTGATACCCGTCACACCCGATTGCATTTGAAGCTGACTGTAGTGAATTCCTGGCTCAAAGTCGGTGAATAAACGCGCCAAGTGATCCCCGCTAACGCGCCAGTCCAGCCACAGTTGATAGCTGGCAAAGCTCACCAGCATGGCCCGCATCCTGAAGGTGATCCAGCCTTCTGCTATCAAGCTGCGCATGCATGCATCAACGAAGGGGTAACCCGTATTTCCGGTCGCCCAGGCTTGATAGTGAGCCTCATTGTGTTCGTATTCACGCAACCCTTCGAAGGCTGGATGCATACAATGTGTCTCTATTTCGGGTTGGTCCTCAATCTTCTGAACAAAATGACAACGCCATGCAAGTCGCGATCCAAATGCGCTTAGATTGCGCCCATAGCTTTTCTTTTCCAATGGCGTAAGTTGGGCATGACGTTTGGCAACAGAATGCACAACCTCACGAACTGAGAGCGCGCCCCACGCAAGATGAGTGGATAGTCTTGAGCAATGGACATCGGACAAACTGGGCGCAGAGATGTGGTGAAGATATTTTTGACAGCGATGGTTCAAAAAGCTTTGTAAATCCGCGACTGCCTGTGTTCGCCCACCTTTTTGGACCTTGCCGATTGGTGTGTTTCCAAACATCGGGTCATCTTTTTCTGGTAGGCTGTCCGATTGACAGCCCAGTGTTGGAACAAGGTTATTTGGCTTCGCCGTTATGTTTTCAGCCATACGTACGTTTCTGATTTTTGACCAATCATCGCGACTGCGCAGTCTCCGAACAACGCCGTTTGTCGGGAATTCGTGAGAGGAAATATTGCGGTCCAAGCATAGCTTTCCTACTTTCAGGTCTCGGTCGTATGTCCAAGAATTTCCTGTTTCCTCATGCATGTAGACATCGCCAACACCGTGTTGTTCGTGAAGTTGAGCAAGCACATCACATACATCGCCAACCCTAACGATAAGAGGCTGTCCTAAGTCAGTTAAAGCAATGTTCAGATCAACCAGACAATCATGAATGAAATGCCAATGACGGCGCGATGCAAAGGCCTGCTGCCAATACTCTGGTTCAACGATATAGAGCGGTATGACCGGAGAATTCGATTGCGAAGCCGCCAGCAAAGGTGCGTGATCATGGTTCCGAAGATCGCGTTTGAACCAAACAATGCTGGGCGCGTGTGACATGGACGTTTGACCTTCTAAAGTGCTGCGACCTATTTGTAGATTTCCCTGCGTTCCCCAAAATCGCGCACACGTTTGCGCCAATTTTTGTAGCTACCGCTCTTCAACTCATGGCGCATGAGCGTTTTCACTTGTTTGTCGCTGATCCCGTATTCAGTCTTAATATCTGCAAAACTAACGTGATCTGATAACGCCATCTCTATGATCCCGCTGATTTGTTCTAGCGGCAGGTCTATTACTTTTTTCATCGCTTACGAATTAGTTTGATGCGCTTGAAAGACAAGCAGAGCCTTTATGCATCCTCAAGCGCAAGATCGCTCAGAATAGTTGGAATTTTCTTTTTTAGCTTAAAGAAGCCCTTGGTGGCGTGCGGCCATGTCAGCGTATCGTAGCTGTGTTGTTGTTGATGCAATTGAATGCCGCTACGGCCGAGCGCATTGCGGGTGGCAGCGAGCTACTGTAAATGTGTGCGGATTCTTGGGACACTTCCTGTAAATTCCCTGATTTGGGATGGAGGAAGTATTCATGACGAACGAAGAACGCGACATTCAGCGCAAACTTATAGCGCTCTAGCACGCCGAGAAGATCGGCAATGCTGAACGAAAAGAAACAGGCCGTTGGAAGAATAACAGAGCCGAGAATTCACACTTACCTTTTCGTCGACGAGAACGGGCAACGCTTCGCCTTCGTCGAATACGAACTTTGCAGAAACTCAGGGCCGTTCATTTGTCAGTTCACAACCACATTAACCAAGAGCGCCACCTCTACAGCCGAGGAAATTTCAAATCTAACCGCGCCGCTGCTTTCGCGGAATGGCGTCAACTCTGTGCGGTCTAAAGGCCGGTTTTATTGCACTTGCAGAAGACGTTTCGTATTTGTCTGACAACCCCGTTGAAATCGCACCGTCCTGCGGTCAGTGAGGCAGGAGGCGGGATTGTCTGAGGCGTAGCCAGTCCAGCGTCTCATCGGTGGGCGCTTGGGGTTTGTACTCCGCGCCCAGCGGCGCGCTATAACCAAGCGACGCGATCACATCGAAGATGTGCTCAAAATTCACCTCGCCGCTTTCAGGTGGGCCACGATCAGGAACAGATGCAAACTGGATATGACCGATCTTGGGGAGCAAGTCGGAAAGCTTGTGGCTTAGATCTCCCTCCATCAATTGCACATGATAGCAGTCAAACATCAGTTTTAGGTTCGGCGCGCCGACCTCTTTGATGATCTCAAGCGCTTGATTGGTTGTGCTGAGGAAATATCCCGGCGCGTCGTATTTGTTGAGCGGTTCAATCAGGATGGTGATGCCATTTGCAGCTGCTTGCGCGCAGGCGTAGTTGAGGTTTCCCACAAAGGTTGCATGCGCGTCGCCTCCAGAAACGAAGCCCGCCATGACATGCACGGCTTTGCACTCAAGATTATTTGCATAAGCAATCGCCTCATCAATCGCCGCGCGGGCATCGGTGGTGCGATCTGGCAGTGCGGCGAGACCGTTTTCACCGCCCGCAACATCGCCACGACGCGTGTTGAGACCCAACATCTGCAAGCCTGTTTCATGCAATGCCGCCAATGTTTCAGTGGCGGGCGTATCATACGGCCAATGGCATTCGACAGCGTCAAAGCCCGCTTCTTTTGCCGCGCGTATCGCGTCGGGCAAAGACCGGTCCGTCCAAAGAAACCCTAGGTTAGCCGAGAACTTCATCCGTCCCACTCCACATTAAATTTCGTTATCAACCGCTGCAAATCAGCGTCCGATATCCCGCGCGGGCTCATGCTGCGTGTCATCATCGCAAGGCGCGCGGTGTCTTCGAGTTCTTCAATTGCGTTGCAGGCCGCTTCGATATCCTTGCCCGCCACAACGGGTCCGTGGTTCGCCAACATCACTGCCGAGCGTTTTCCCGCCAACCCGCGTACCGCCTCGCCCATGGCCGCGTCGCCCGGCATGAAGAAGGGCAGCAGTTTAACTTTACCGAGTTTCATGATGGCGTAGGGTGTAAGGCGCGGCAGGAAATCATCTTCATTTGCGTCTGGCATCATCGACAAAGCAACGGAGTGACAGCTGTGCAGATGCACCACCGCCCCAGCCGAGGAGCGCGTGTCATAGAAGGCTGTGTGCAGCGGCATTTCTTTGGTCGGTTTGTCTCCGCTGATCAAAGTGCCATTCGCGTCAAAACGGCTAAGACGTCCGGGATCAAGTCGTCCAAAACTGGTTCCTGTAGGGGAAACAAGAAGCCCGCCATCTTCTGTCCGCGCAGAGATATTACCCGTGCTGCCGCCTGTCAGGCCGCGATCAAACATTGACTTCGCCAGTAGGCAAATTTGCTCGCGCAGTTGGGTCTCGTTGCTCATGATCCGTCCAACTTCGCTTTTGCGTCGCTAAAGAATGTCTCAGCGCCAAAGTTGCCAGATTTTAGAGTCAAAGCAATCGTATGACCGTCCGAAGTACAATAAGTCCACGGCACGCCCGGTGCGATTTCTGTGGAGATATCCAGCTGCGTGACGTTGAGCGCTTTAGTCACGGCTCCCGACGTTTCACCCCCTGCGACGATGATCCGCCGCGCACCAGCGTCGCGCGCAGCCAGTGCGCAGGCGGCTAGAGTTTGCTCGATTAAGGTGCCGGCTTTGCCAACACCTAGCTTGGCTTGCGCGGCCTTTACGCTTGCGTGGTCTGCGGTTGCATAGATCAGCGGTGCTTGGCTCAAATCTTGCTCGATTAACCATGCCAGAATGGGTTCAGGACCCGTTTGCGTCAGGGTCATTGGATCGAGTTGATAAGAAGGCGCGCCGCTTGCGATATACTCTGCCACCTGTACATTGGTCATAGCAGAGCAGCTACCCGAGAGAATAATTGTCTCAGCAGCCAGTAGATGTGTTTTCTGTTTTGGTACATCATTAGCGAGCAAACCATCGGCGAGATAGAGCGCAGGCAAAGGCATCGCTAAGGCAGACCCACCTGTCATCAATGGCATATCGCGACAGGCTGTGGCGATGATCTCAAGATCAGTGTTCGCAACAGCGTCTATGACCATATGAGCAGTTCCGTCTGTGCGATGTCGCGCCAAACTTTCCTTCACCGCATCAGCGCCGCGCGCCACGGTCAATCTATCGATCAATCCGACGGGCTTGCTTACTTGAGGCGCGAGCAAACGCATCAAGTTGCTGTCCGTCATGGGCGTCAGCGGGTGATCTTTCATTGGGCTTTCAGCAAGCGGTTGTTGGCCAACAAACAGGTTTCCCATAAAGATAGAACGCTCGTTTTCAGGGAAGGCAGGGCAGTAGATGGTTTGATCCGTTTCTAGATCATGCATCAAAGCTTCGGCAACTGGTCCGATGTTGCCCTCAGGAGTGGAATCAAAGGTGGAGCAATATTTCCAGAAGAAACGCTCCGCCCCCGCTGCGCGCAACCATTCTAACGCGGCGCGAGTTTCTGCAATCGCATCTTTTACAGGCGCGGTGCGCGACTTGAGCGCGATCACTTCAAACGGGCTGGTCTCGGATGGAGGGTGTTCCGGCACACCGATGCGCAACGAAACGCGCACACCACTGCGCGCCAAAAGCCCCGCGAGGTCGGTGGCACCTGTGAAATCGTCCGCGATGCAGCCTAGTACAATTGTCACTGGGTCACTCCTTTTCACTGGGAAGGGTCAGGCCTGTGTTACGTGCATATACCTTGGCAACGGCAGAGTCGTCTTCACCGCCCAATCCCATCTTGGCGGCTTCGACAAATTGTTGCAAAGCCGTGGTTGTGATGGGCGCACTAAACTGCGCGGATTTGGCGATATCCAACACGATGCCAAGGTCTTTGGGCCAAATATTCACGGAACTCAGTGGCGTGAAATCGCCAGCGATGATATGTGGCGCACGATTCTCAAGCATCCAACTTGTGCCCGCACATTTGCTGATCACCTCAAGAAACTTATCGGGCGTTACGCCTTGCGTCATCCCAAACGTCAAGGCCTCTGCCATGGTGGCAATGTGGACGCCCGCAAGCAATTGGTTCACAGCCTTCATGGCCGAACCTGCCCCCGCCGTGTCCCCCAATGTGAACACCGTTTCAGCCGTTGCATCCAACACTGGCTTAGCAGCGTCTAAAGCCGCCTTAGTGCCCGATGCCATGATTGAGAGCTGCCCGCTTGCCGCCTTTCCAGCACCGCCTGAAATCGGGGCGTCGAGGTAGTGCACGTCATGGGCGTTGCAACGCTGTTCCATTTCGCGTGCAAAATTGGGGGGGACTGTTGCGCAGGCAAGGACCACGGCCCCGGCAGGCAATTGCGGGACAATCGCGTCGTCACCGAACAAAACAGCCTCTGTCTGGGCGGCGTTCAAAACCACCACGGCGACAGCGTCAAGCGAGCCAGCCACATCATTCAAAGCACCTGCGGAACCACCGTTTGCCTGAAATCGCGTCACCTGTTCGGGCACCACATCAAAGCCATGGGTCGTATGCCCTGCTCGCAAGATGGACGAGGCAATTCCGTAGCCCATAGCTCCAAGCCCAAACACAGCAATTTTCTTCATTCTTCATGTCTCCCAAAGGTCGGAACGTTTCACGCGATAAACTCATGTGCAATCTGAATTGCTTGCTCTAACGCAAATGAGATTACCTCAAATTACTATGCGAAAGCAGCATTACAATGTCGTTGGCACCTGTGAAAGCGTTTCCAATGCAGCCTAGGATCGTTCCGCTCCATTCAGTGCTACTTCAGCGTATCATATATTGCATCTTCACAGTCATTCGGATATTCTAATACCGTAAAATGACCTTAACTTGTCAAGCACTTAAAGCGCGCGTTTGGAGCCGCTTGCCCGCATCAGCACAGGCTTGCAGAACATTGTATGACCGCCGCTTTGGAAAACACCGTCAAACTCTGCTTAATACAAGCGATCAACTCGGCAGGTATTCTTCGCTCCAGCTCTCACTTACACCACCAGATTTGATCATCGCTTCAATCGCTTGATCTGCGTAGCCAAGCTCTTTTAAAATGCTGCGGGTCGATGTGCCGAACTTCTCGGACGGGAGTACTGCTGTCACCATGCTGCGGGTCGTGCGCACGGCATAAGGGTCGAGTTGGGTAACCTCATGACCACTCGGATGGTCCGGGTAGATTGAGAACGAATAGCTGCCATTGTCAGTACCGGGGGTGCCATCTGCTTCACGCGAATTCTCGGCACGCAACGCATCGAGATACTCGCATACAGCGGCCCCAATATCTGCGGCGCGCAAGCGATCCACCCATTCAGAGGCGCGCTGCGCTTGGAATGCGGTTGCGAGGTAGGCGGCGCGATCTTCTTCGGGCAAATCAGGCAGTTCTTCCAACCCTTCAACATCACGAAAACGAGGGAGGTCGGCTTCATAAGCACTCAGCAGGATATGACGCCCTGATGCGGTGCTGTAAAAGCGAGTTAGAGCGTCGTAGCCGTTGGTTTCGGGCCCCGAGGGTTCATCATAAAGACTGCGCCCTTTGAAGTCATAGGCAAAGGGCACCTGTAAAAGCCCACTGTTAGCGTTGAGCGACGTGCGCCCACGCCCGATCCGACCATGACGGTATTTTTGATAGAGTGCAGCCGCGACGCCAAGCGCACCGCCAAATCCACACATCACATCGATTGTACCCACATGCGCGTGCTCTTCGGGGCGATCCATCGCCCCGCCAAAGCGCAGCATGACACCAGTCGTCGCCTGCACCAGATCGTCATAGCCGATGTAATCGGTGCGCGTCCCGCGCCGCACGCCGCTGAAACAATCAAGTTTGCAGAACAACGCATCAGGGTTGATCTTGCGCAGGCTCTCTGCATCAAGCCCCATCTTTTTGATCTGGTTGTCAGGAGCATTCCAGACGATCACATCGACAGATTTTACCAGATCCTCAAACACTTGCCTCCCGTGGCGCGAGGTGATGTCGGCCAAGATTGACCGCTTTCCGCGCATTTGGCTCAGACCATAAATAATGGTGTTCCAGCTGTCATACATCGGCTCTGACGGGTCGAGCTTGATTACCTCCGCACCAAAGCGTGCCAGATAGCTCGCAGAATGGGGCCCTGCGATCACATTGCAAAGGTCGAGCACACGCACCCCCGAGAGCCAACCCTTTTGTGAGACGGTATCGGATGGATCAGGTAACTCTGTGCGGATTTTCTTGAGGGTTTTCAACGCTTCGTCAAACCCCACCCAAAGGCGTGGCTCAGGTTCCAACGCTTCTTCGCCGCTTTCTTCCATCCAGACCACAGGTCCGGGTTGGGTCATTTCACCATAAACAGGGTCGTTGACGTCTATCATTAGGCCAGAGGTTTCCGCGAACTCGTCATGCACCCACTCTTGCAACCAGCGCTGTGCAGCGCCGGGAATATGCCCGCGCCCAAACATTTTTTTCCATTCGTGGGAGGTGCGCGTCATAAACACCTCTTTCATGCGCGCGGAAATCTTGTCGGCCCAATCTTTGGGCATCGGATAAACACCGAGCGATGTGCGATGCTCCCACTCTGACCACGGCTTGTAGGTGTCTTCCTCAGACGTCAGCCCGTCTTCAACCAATTCGTCATAGATGCCGAGCACCTCAAGACACCGGCGCGCGTGGTTCTTGTGGCTTGGGCAAACCACGTAGAACATGCGTCCGTCTTTGCACATATAGCTGCGGAAAAATGGATCGAGCAATTCTTGCAAATCCTCGTAGCTGAGGTTCATCGGCAGGCCTTCAAGACGGCGGCGCTCGATCTCTACTTCGCGCTGTGTCAGGTAGCGCTCCGGCATGTTTTCGACCTTGATCGAATTATAGCACAACCCTTCCATCACCGCGGCTGCGAGTGGCACTTCGATCTGATCGCCAAGTCCTGTGATTTGGCGCGATTGCAGCGCGAGCACTGTGGCCGACGCCGCGATCTGTGACGCATAAGCAGAGGCGAGTGGCAGCGGCGAAAAAGACGGGTTCAGCCCCATCAACACGCGGTTCAAGCCCATGTCGGTAAAAACGCCGGAACTGGCGGCAATGATGCTCTCGAACGCGCGCTGCTCACGTTTTTCCATGTCATTGGAAGCGAAACCGGGCAAGGAAATGGTGATCAGTTCAGGACGCGCCTCGCGCATCTCAGCGAAGTCGACACCAAGTGTGGCGAGCTTTCCGGGGCGAAAATTCTCGACGATAATGTCAGCCTCTGCGCAAAGCAAGCGCGCCTTTTCCAAGCCGTCGCCCGTCTTGAGGTCCAAGGTGACAATCAGCTTGTTGCGGTTTAGCGTTGCGTTCGCAGGACTGTCCCACATCGCGCCTTCGGGCGGGTCGATATGAACGACCGTCGCACCCAAATCGCCCAGCAACATCGCAACAGCAGGGCCTGCGATGTACTGGCCGAAATCAACGACTTTCACGCCCGTTAGGGGCAGTTTGGAAAATTGAGTGCGCATAAGACCTCCCAAAGTCTTTAGTATCTTTTGTGTGGCTGGACTTAGACGCCCGCCAGTATCCAAGCGGCTGCTTTTTCAGCGATCATGATGGTGGGCGAATTGGTATTGCCGCTGGTGATATTGGGCATGACCGAAGCATCGACGACGCGCAATCCTGTCACGCCTTTCAAGCGTAAATGGGGATCTAGCACCGCTGTATTATCCTCGGTGCTACCCATTTTGACAGTACCCACCGGATGGAAAATCGTACTGGCAATGTCGCCAGCGAGCTTGGCCAAGTCTTCGTCGCTTTGGTACTGGATGCCGGGTTTGAATTCTTCAGGTTCGTAAGATTTCAATGCAGCTTGCGCCATGATTTCACGTACTTGCCGCAAGCTTTGTGCCGCGACTTTACGGTCTTCATCCGTGTCGAGGTAGTTTGGCGAAATCACGGGCGCGTCGCGGAAATTGCTTGAGGCGATGCGCACGTGGCCGCGGCTGGTGGGATTCAGGTTGCACACACTCACTGTCATTGCAGGAAACGCGTGTAGGTCTTCGCCAAAGGCTTCAAGGCTGAGTGGCTGCACATGGTATTGTAAATTCGCATAGGGTCGATCTGGAGAAGAGCGCGTGAAGGCACCGAGTTGGCTCGGTGACATGCTGATTGGGCCGGAGCGTTTGAAGGCGTATTCCAAACCGATCTTTGCTTTGCCAACCAGCGAATTCGCCAGCGTGTTCAGCGTTTTGGTGCCTTTGACCTTGTAGACCGCACGGATTTGCAAATGATCTTGCAGGTTTTCGCCGACATGCGGCGCGTCTTTCACAACCTCGATGCCATGCTTTTTCAACAGTTCAGCAGGGCCGATCCCAGAGAGTTGCAGGATCTGCGGTGAATTCACCGCACCTGCGCACAGCACAACTTCCTTCTCGGCTTTCACCGACACAGAATTTCCCGCGTGCCGCACCAACGCGCCAACACAGCGCGGTTGACCATCTGCGCCTGTCTCAAAGGTCAATTTTTCGACCTGCGCCTCGGTCCAGACGGTTAGGTTTTTACGTGTTTTAGCCGGGCGCAGGAACGCCTTGGAGGTGTTCCAACGCCAGCCGGAGCGCTGGTTTACATCAAAATACCCGACGCCCGAATTATCGCCCGCGTTGAAATCATCAGTCTTCTCGATCCCTGCTTCTGCTGCTGCCTCCGCAAAGCTGTCGAGCACGTCCCACCGCAAACGTTGCTTTTCGATACGCCATTCGCCGCCGTGACCGTGCATGTCCGAAAACCGACTGTTGTCACCAGTCGCGGGATCAGCGTCGTCATCAAGTTTATAGTGGTCCTCGTGCGCCTTAAAATCCGCTAGGGAGTTTTCCCAATTCCAAGCGTCGTCCCCCGAGAGTTCCGCCCATTTATCATAGTCACGCGCCTGACCACGCATATAGATCATACCATTGATTGACGAACAGCCACCTAGTGTTTTGCCACGAGGATAGAGCAAACTGCGCCCATTGAGACCCTTCGCGGCTTGGGTTTTATACATCCAATCTGCACGCGGATTGCCGATGCAGTAGAGATAGCCGACGGGAATGTGGATCCAGTGATAGGTGTCGGGTTTGCCAGCCTCGAGCAGAAGAACTTTGTATTTCGGATCTGCGCTGAGTCGGTTCGCCATCAGGCATCCCGCAGAGCCGCCGCCAATCACGATATAATCGAAACTTGTCGCACTATCAGTCATCTGAGGATCCAATATTTTCCGTTTCACCGTATCATCAGAGCCTCATGAACGGATCGTGGTAAAAAAATCTAATGACATTTTTGATACAGCGATATTAGTATTTTTTATATGGATAGAATTTTCAATATAAACAACATTCTGGCTTTTGTGACGATCGCCCGTGAGGGCAGTGTTTCGCGGGCAGCGGAGGTGTTGAACCTGACGCAACCTGCGATCAGTCATCAAATCAAACGCTTGAGTGAGGAGACCGAGATTACGTTGTTTTCCCGCTCTGCCACAGGGCTCAAAATTACTCCGGATGGGAGTGCTCTGTTGGAAAAAGCCGAGCACGTGCTGCATGCGATGGCAGAATTTCGTCGCCACGCCAGCCAGCGTGTCGGACATGTCAGTGGCAAGCTTAAGATCGGTACAATCGTTGATCCTGAATTCATAAGGTTGGGGCGTTTGCTTGCGCTTTTGCGCAAGGAGCATCCTGACATCGAAACGGAGCTGGTGCATGGGGTCAGTGGCGATATTCTAAAATGGCTTAGGCAAGGTCGGGTTGATGCGGGGTTTTATCTTTGTGCGCCAGACGATGTTGCGCGCATTGGGGCTGGCACTGAAGACGCAGTTCACGCGATCAAGCTGGCGGATTTCAACTATCGCGTGATTGCCCCAGCAGGGTGGGGTACGCAGGTGGAAACGGTGGGTTGGACTGCGCTCGCAACGCTCCCATGGATTGGAACGCCCGACACGTCGGTTCATCATCGGCTTTTGAATTCTGTTTTTAAGGATCACGACTGTAAACCAAACGTGGTTGCTTTGGTTGATCAGGAATCTTCTATGTTGGAGATGGTGCGTTCTGGAATTGGGCTTAGCCTATGTCGTGATTCGATTGCGTTGCATCAAAAACAGACATTTGGCTTGGCCATCGCGGACGCCGTATCAGTTCCAGCTTGCCTGTGTTTCGTCACTTTAGATCGGCGCAAGGATAGTTTAATTTTAAGCGAAACACTCAAGCTTTTGCACCGTTCTTGGTAATCACTCAGCCCTCGCTCATCGTGAGTAAGTGGCCTCGAGTCTGGCTAGACAAAGTTAGTATGATATAATTTTTGTTGCTTCATTCTCGTTCTGTGAGACAGTGTCTCAAGTTTGGAGTGGAATTTTTACGCAATGCATCTTGATCGCCTCGTTAACTTGCTTGAGATCATCGCCGTTGTTGGGCGACCCGTCTCAGTGGCAGAGGTGCAGGTGGCGAGCGGGTTGCCAAAGCCCACGTGCTATCGCTTGGTACAGACCTTAACGGAACTAGGCCTGATAGAAGAGGCGGAAAGCGAGGGGCGGTATATCATCGGTGACCGCCTCATTCGGATCGCGCTTTTGGGCAAGTCGGATGTTGATGTGCGCCGGGTTTCTGCACCGCTGCTTAGGGCAGCGGCAACGACCTTTAATGAGACTGTTTTCTTGGCGCGCTTTCGCGACAGCAAAGTGGAAATTATTCATGTGGAAACGCCCGAAGATCCAGCGCGCGCGTTCATTCACCCTGGTATTGGCGAACGCCCTTTGCATGCGTGTTCGTGCTCTAAAGCCATTGCAGCTTTTGCGGATGCGGAATTCAGGGAGAGCATTCTGAATGGAACTTTGAGCGCTTTCAGCGAGCACACCAAAACAACGCGCGAGGATTTAATCGCAGAATTCGAGGTCATCCAGCAACAGGGTTTTGCGGATTGTGACCAAGAGATTGATATCGGCATTTCTAGTGTCGCGGCCCCGATTTCGGTCGGCAACATCGGAGCGACATTCAGCGTTGGCGCCGTAGGTCCGGTGCGCCGCTTTGGAACGGAGTATAGACAGAATATTGGCACCCAGCTGAAAGATCTTTCTATCAAAATCAGTGCTGCCATTCAGCTATGTAACGTCGGTGACGTTTGAGCCCAGCTCAAAGAAACCAACGGCATGACGGCCGCCCCAATTAATGGGATCGGACAAACTTAAGGGAGGAAAGAAATGAATGTTAGACCAGATCCGACGTTTCACGCGTCGCCTAAGTTAGCCATGGAAGCGCCCGCCGAAAACTTTGCGTTCACTGTAATGCTCGGCAAGGATTCATCGCAACATGACGGCCTCGCGGTTGTTGATTTGCGCGATGGGTCAGACACTTACGGTGAAATTGTCCACACGGTACTGACCGAAACGACAGGGGACGAATTCCATCACTTTGGCTGGAACGCATGTTCCTCCTCACTGTCGCCTTTGTCGGGTCATGCGTTTCTTGAGCGTCGCTATTTGATCGTTCCGGGTATTCGCTCCTCGCGCATCTTTATCTTTGATGTGAAAGAACCACTGAAAGCGAAGATTCATAAGATTATTGAACCGGAAGAACTGTTTGAAAAGACGGGCTATTCGCGTCCGCACACGATCCATTGTGGTCCTGAGGGCATTTATGTTTCCACACTCGGTGGAGGTGGCGAAGATGGCACTGACGGCCCTCCGGGTATTTTCATTATGGATTGTGAAACCTTTGAGATCATTGGCCGTTACGAGATGGACCGTGGTGCGCAGGACAAACACTATGATTTCTGGTGGAACCTGCCGCAGGACTACATGGTCAGTTCTGAGTGGGGTCTGCCGCCGCAATATGAAAACGGCGTCGTACCAGAGGACCTTCTATCCAACAAATACGGTCATTCGATCCACTTCTGGAATTTGCGTGCGCGCAGGAATATCCAAACTATCGACTTTGGTGAAAACTACCAGATGGCACTGGAAATTCGCCCTGCGCATGATCCGACCAAGTCTTATGGCTTCTGCGGTGTTGTGGTGGACACGACCAATCTACAAGGTGCAATCTTTACGTGGTGGCGTGACGATGATGGCAAATGGCAATCTAAGAAGACCATCACCATAGACCCACGGCCTGAAGATCCAGACAACCTGCCAGACTTGCTAAAAGGTTTTGGGGCTGTGCCACCTTTGGTTACCGACATCGACCTCAGCCTTGATGACAAGTATCTCTACGTTGCGTGCTGGGGTCTCGGGGAGATGCACCAATATGATGTATCCGATCCGATGAACCCTGTTCTGAATGGTAAGGTCGAACTCGGTGGTATCGCAACAGAGCACAAGCATCCCAATGGCAAAGAAGTCATTTACGGACCTCAGATGGTTGAGATCAGCCGTGATGGAAAACGCGTCTACTGGACCAATTCGCTTTATTCTTCTTGGGATAATCAGTTTTATCCGCATCAAGAAGGCGGTCAGATGGTGATGGCGAATGTGGGCGAGGATGGCAGTTTCGCGCTGGATCCCGATTTCTACATCGACTTCCCAGAAAACATGCGCGCGCATCAGATCCGCTTGGAAGGTGGCGACTGCTCGACTGACAGTTTCTGCTACCCGTCTGCATAACTTATGATAGAGACGATGAGTGTGACGGCCCTTTGGTGGGCCGTCATCCTTTCAGGGCTGTATCACGGCATTAACCCAGGCATGGGATGGCCGCTTGCGGTTTCCGCCGCTCTGTTCGAGCGCAAGAAAAGCGCGATGCTGAAAGCGTTGGCCATGCTGGCCGTGGGGCATTTCATCGCGATGATCGTGATTTTGCTGCCCTTTTCGATGATGGTCTTCCTGATCGAACGCGAAACTGAAGTTCGTATTGGTGCAGGTGCCGTGGTCATCGCCATGGGTATTTACCTTCTCATCAATCGCAAACATCCTAAAATTCTGGCGCGTGTTCACCCTACGAAATTAGTGCTTTGGTCGTTTCTCGCTGCAACCGCGCATGGAGCAGGGCTGATGCTCGTGCCGATCTACCTAGGCATTTGCGGATTGCTCGACGCGGGCGGGGTTGCACAAACAGGCCATGCAGCCGCACAAGAACTGATGTCCAACGATATCCTGATCGCGTTCAAAGTCGCTGCAATACATACAGCTTCAATGACACTTGCTGGAGCATTTATCGCAGCATTCGTCTATTTTTGGTTCGGGCTGAAGTTCATTTCGAAAAGCTGGTTCAATCTGGACATCGCATGGGCCATCAGTCTCATTCTCGTTGGCGCTTTCGGAATCTACTCTGCCTATTTTGGCCGTCATTAGACTTTGGAAATTATTCAGTCGTAAGATGTCAAAAACTAAATCAGAAGATGGAGGTGGTCACTTACGAATCCACGCAGCGGTGGCCTATCTGTTACGCCACCAAACGTCAGCATTCGAGTTACATCAAATTGAGTATACTTAAAGTGGATTAGTGACTTCACAAATAATAGAAGATTGTCTTTGCACTGCGGTTTGATGTCCACTCTTGCAAAGCGTACCGCAGTGTTCAAACGTTAAGACGAACAACTGAAGACGGGCACTTTCTTCACTCGTCATTCAATCGGTATTTTCGTTTTTCACAGATCAGCGCCTGCTTTTTGGAAGTTCGCAACAAGATTTCCATACGATTTGACCTTCCTCAAATCCATTCCAGCCCGCCTCAAATCGTAAGGTATTCATAAGCCAGTGCCTTCGTAATTGAATCCACCTGATCGTCATTGCGCCCTGTTGGAAAGGTAAGGATTTCAGCTTTTAGCTCAGATAACCACGGCGCTGACCTTGGAAACAAAACGCGGCTGCTTTGGGATACTGGTGTTTGAATATGAGCGCGTATTTCTTTGGATTGAGTGGGCTGGATTTTAACCTCATTGAGGCCTTCATGCCAGAGAACCTCAATCAAACCGGTGCCGACACCAGCGTCTTCAATCAAAATTACCGACGGGTCATATTCGATGGCCTTTTCTGTCACTTTTGCCCGCAGTGCCGTGTAGGTCAGCTTCTCGCGGCAGACGTCCAGTAGATCATAAAACCCATCCTTGAAGAGCCATGTTTTTCCAATAGACCAATTGTTTTGTGGATCTATTTTCGACGCTGTATCCCAGCTTTGATAGATGCACTTTTCTGCGGTGATGTCTGGCAGGCGATCATAGTATGCAAACCAATTGCGCTTGACCATTTTGCCATCTGGCGGAACTGGTTGCTGTTGGTATTGAGCTTCGAACGCTTCAGATCTAATGTTGAACTTGAGTTCATCTAGAACAGTTTGGTTTTCACGCTTTGGATGCAGCAAATCACACTGCGCCTGTGCTTCGAACACCGATGATAAATCGTTAACGAAATGTAGCTAGTCCTTATATTTTACCGGCTAGCTCGGGTCACTGTAGCGATACCACTTCTGAATTTATTTTAAACCTAAATTATTCTTACTTGAAATTTATTCACCTCCTTCGTACGGTTACGATAAGAATAGTCTGAAGAAAGGTATTGTATGCGCGTTGCGTGTCTCGGCGGTGGGCCAGCTGGCCTCTACTTTGCGATTTCCACGAAGTTGCGTAACCCAGAGATTGAAATTGTCGTTTTTGAGCGGAACAAGCCTGATGATACGTTTGGTTGGGGCGTCGTTCTGTCTGACGAAACTCTGACCAACCTTGCGGCGAATGACCCTATCAGTGCCAAAGAAATTCGTGCAAACTTTGCTTACTGGGATGATGTGGCGCTTCATCATCAAGGGCAAAAGCTTGTGTCTTCAGGTCATGGCTTTTGCGGCATTGGGCGTAAGAAGCTATTGCAGGTTCTGCACAGCCGCGCACAAGAACTCGGCGTCGATCTAAGGTTTGAAACGGACGCAGGCGCTGCATCTGATTTGAAGGATGACTTTGACGTTGTTGTCGCCTCCGACGGATTGAATTCTCGAACGCGCGCCGAATTTTCCGAGACATTCCAGCCCGACATCGACATGCGCTTGTGTCAGTTCGTGTGGCTTGGCACGCATCAAAAATTTGATGATGCCTTTACGTTTATCTTTGAAGAAACAGACAAGGGCTGGATTTGGGCGCATGCTTATCAGTTTGATGATGAGACTGCGACTTTTATCGTTGAATGCGGACAAGAGACATATGATGCGTATGGTTTTGCCGATATGGATCAGCAGGCGAGTATTGCGGTATGTGAAGAGATTTTCAAAGAACACCTTGGCGGTCATGCGCTGATGACCAATGCAAACCACGTTCGTGGCTCGGCTTGGATACAGTTCCCGCGCGTGTTGTGTGAAAAATGGAGCCACGAGAATGTAGTCCTGCTCGGAGATGCTTCTGCCACAGCGCATTTCTCGATCGGGTCGGGAACAAAGCTGGCGTTAGAGAGCGCTATCGCCTTAGCGGCTGAAATCACCTCTACTTCTGATTTGCCGACTGCTTTTGCGCAATACGAGGAAAGCCGTCGCCTAGAGGTCCTGCGCTTGCAATCTGCTGCGCGTAATTCGGTCGAGTGGTTCGAGGACGTAGAGCGTTACTTGCATCTGGATCCGGTTCAGTTGAACTATTCCATGTTGACGCGCTCTCAAAGGATCAGTCACGAAAATCTGCGTGAACGGGATGCAGAATGGCTTGGCAGTGCAGAAAAATGGTTCATGGAACAAGCAGGTGCCGATGCAAATGGCCCTGCGCGCGCGCCGATGTTTGCGCCGTTTAAGCTGCGGGATATGCGTTTGAAAAACCGCATCGTGGTGTCGCCTATGGCGCAATATAAAGCCGTCGGTGGCGCGCCAACGGATTGGCATTTGATCCACTACGGTGAACGAGCGAAAGGCGGCGCAGGGTTGGTTTACACAGAGATGACATGTGTGTCTGCGGATGGGCGGATAACGCCCGGTTGTCCCGGACTTTATGCGCCAGAGCACGAAGCAGAATGGACGCGCTTGAACACATTTGTGCATCGCGAAACTGAAGCGATGATCTGTTGCCAAATCGGCCATGCTGGCCGTAAAGGATCGACGCGGATTGGTTGGGAGGGGATGGATCAGCCTCTGGTTTCTGACAATTGGCCGCTTTTGTCCGCCTCTGCGATCCCTTGGTCAGACGACAATGAAACACCCAAAGCGATGGATCGCGCAGATATGGATACTGTCAAAGCTGACTTTGTAAGTGCAACAGAAATGGCGGCGCGCGCAGGCTTTGACATGATCGAACTGCACGCTGCACATGGTTATCTGATCTCTTCGTTTATCTCTCCGCTGTCCAACGTGCGCGATGATGAATATGGCGGCAGGCTTGAAAACCGAATGCGCTATCCTTTGGAAGTCTTCGCCGCGATGCGTGAGAGCTGGCCTACGTCCAAGCCAATGGCGGTGCGTATCTCGGCCAATGATTGGGCGGGCGAGGACGGTGTCACGCCAACAGAAGCGGTCAAGATTGCTGCGATTTTCGAGACTGCAGGCGCAGACATCATCGACGTCTCTGCGGGGCAAACCTCGACTGTTGGCAAGCCTGTTTACGGGCGTATGTTCCAGACGCCTTTCTCGGACCGTATCCGCAATGAGGCGTGTATCAAAACAATGGCTGTCGGCAATATTTACGAGGCGGATCACGTCAATTCGATCCTTATGGCTGGGCGGGCTGATCTTGTTTGTATCGCGCGCGCGCATTTGGCTGACCCCTATTGGACTTTGCGCACTGCAACCACTTTAGGTGATCGTCACGAGACATGGCCGCTGCCCTATGAAGCCGGACGTGACCAAGCGTGGCGCAACGCGGATCGCGATACAGAAATGGCGGGCAAAGTATGAGCGGCGCACATGTCGTTATCTCTGGCGGCGGCACGGGTGTCGGCGCTGAAACCGCGCGCCAGTTCGCGCAAGCAGGCTACAAAGTCACGATCCTCGGACGGACTGAAGCGACCTTAAAGGCTCAGGATTTGCCATATCAAATCTGCGATGTGACAGACGCGGATGCTGTCAAAGCTGCCTTCGATGGCGCGCGTACTGAGCAAGGTCCGATAACTGTTGTCGTGGCCAACGCAGGTGCTGCGACCTCAGTGCCATTCGCTAAGATGAACGCTGCTGATTTAACTGCGATGACAGATGTGAACCTCACAGGCGTGTTCAACGTTTGGCAAGCGGGCTTGGCTGATATGAAAGAGGCAAAGTCGGGTCGCATGATTGCGATTGCCTCGACTGCTGGGTTAAAAGGCTATCCCTATGTCGCGGGCTATTGTGCAGCGAAACACGGGGTCGTCGGCTTGACGCGTGCGTTGGCTTTGGAACTCGCCAGCATGGCGATCACAGTGAACGCCATTTGCCCCGGCTTTATTGAAACGCCACTGCTAGAGCGCTCTATCGAGAACATCGTGGCAAAGACGGGCATGAGCTCTGAGGATGCCGCGACATCATTGACCAAAGGCAATCCACAGCGCCGTTTCATCCAAACTGACGAAGTTGCCGCAACTGCGCTTTGGCTTTGTTCTGATGCCGCGCGCTCCATCAATGGCCACGCGTTGAGCCTGTCGGGAGGGGAAATCTAATGCAACCTGATCTGAAAAGTGAAGCTGACACAGCATCCAAAGAACGGCTCCGCCTGTGGCTGCGGTTCCTCAAGGCTAGCAGCACTATTGAAGCGACGTTGCGCGAAAACTTGCGGCAAGAATTTGCAACGACACTGCCGCGCTTTGATGTGATGGCCGCGCTTTCGCGCTATGATGAGGGGCTCAAGATGAGCCAACTTTCCGAGGTGTTGCGTGTCTCTAATGGCAATGTGACAGGCATTGTGGATCGACTGTCCAACGATGGATTTCTCGTGCGTGTCCCCGTTCCCGGCGATCGACGTGCGTCGTTGGTGCGCCTCACCAAGCGCGGGCAGGAAGAGTTCCAGAAGCAAGCGGGGGCGCATGAAATATGGGTGAATGACATGCTGAGTGCGTTCTCGCCAGATGCGGCGCGCGACATTACCCGGCGCCTTGAGCAGCTCGAGGCTAGTTTACAAAAAGAGAAGGTTTGATGATGCGCACAGACGTAAAACACTTCAAATGCGAGATTGTCGATGGCATCGCAACTGTCGCTTTGGACCGCCCAGAGCGCAAAAATCCCTTGACCTTTGAAAGTTACGCCGAGATGCGTGATTGGTTTCGGGATCTGCACTATGCAGATGATGTAAACGCCGTCGTTTTCGCCTCTAACGGCGGCAACTTTAGCTCGGGTGGCGACGTGCATGACATCATCGGGCCGCTCACCAAGATGTCGATGAAAGAGCTCTTAGCCTTTACGCGAATGACGGGCGACTTGGTCAAAGCGATTGTGAACTGTGGTAAGCCAGTGATCGCCGCGATTGACGGGATTTGCGTCGGGGCTGGTGCGATTATCGCAATGGCCTCTGATCTGCGCATCGCCACGCCAGAGGCGAAAGTCGCGTTTTTGTTCACCCGAGTAGGATTGGCCGGTTGTGATATGGGCGCTTGTGCGATCCTGCCGCGTATCATCGGCCAGGGACGCACGGCAGAACTCCTTTATACAGGTCGCTCGATGAACGCGGAGGAAGGCCAGGCGTGGGGATTCCACAATAAGGTGGTGCCTGCGGATGATTTGACGACGCAAACTTTGAGCATGGCAAGCCGCATCGCAGCAGGGCCGAATTTTGGGAACATGATGACCAAAACCATGCTTGCGCAGGAGTGGTCCATGTCGATCGAGCAAGCGATTGAAGCTGAGGCGCAAGCGCAAGCCATTTGTATGCAAACGGCGGATTTTGTACGCGCGTACAATGCTTTTGTAGCGAAAGAAACACCTGTGTTTGAGGGTAACTGATGGCGGATACATCCTTTCTAAACTGGCCGTTTTTCGAAGACCGCCACCGCGATCTTGCCACCTCTCTCGATAAGTGGGCGGCACAAAACCTGAGCGCGATTGATCACAGCGACACAGACAATGCCTGCCGTGCGTTGGTTGCGGCATTGGGGCAGGGCGGTTGGCTGGAATACGCAGCGATTGATCCCTCGGGCACCGCAAAGCTCGATGTGCGCAGCCTGTGCCTGATTCGTGAAACACTGGCGCGCCATGACGGATTGGCTGACTTTTCGTTCGCAATGCAAGGGCTTGGTACTGGCGCACTCTCTTTGTTCGGAGCCGACGCGCAAAAGGCAGAGTGGCTACCGAAAGTGCGCGCTGGCAAGGCCATATCTGCATTCGCCTTAACAGAGCCGCAATCAGGATCGGATGTTTCAAACTCAACCATGACCGCGGCACTGGTCGGCGACCACTATGTGATTAACGGTGAAAAGACATGGATCAGCAATGGCGGCATCGCAGATGTCTACACCGTCTTCGCACGTACGGGAGAGGGCGAGGGCGCGCGTGGATTATCGGCTTTTGTGGTGCCTGCTGACACCCCAGGTCTGGACGTGATCGAGCGTTTGGAAACAATCTCGCCGCATCCTTTGGCGACGCTCAGCTTCAAGGACTGTCGCGTGCCTGCATCGGCGTTGATCGGGCAAAGCGGATCTGGTTTCAAGATTGCGATGGGAGTGCTCGATGTGTTCCGCTCAACTGTTGCTGCCGCCGCACTTGGCTTTGCACGTCGTGCTTTGGACGAAGCACTCGCACGCGTCACTAGCCGTCACGTACAAGGCGCGCCGCTCTTTGATTTGCAAATGGTTCAAGGTCACATCGCGGATATGGCTGTTGATATCGACGCCAGCGCTTTGCTGATTTACCGCGCCGCTTGGGCCAAGGACAGTGGTGCGCCGCGTGTGACGCGCGAAGCGGCAATGGCGAAGTTGTTTTCAACGGATCAAGCGCAAAAGGTCATCGACAAGGCGGTGCAACTCCATGGCGGTGACGGTGTGAGAACCGGTCAAATGGTCGAGTCTCTCTACCGTGAGATCCGTGCTTTGCGCATTTACGAGGGTGCCTCGGATGTGCAGCGCGTCATCATTGCGCGCCAAACTGTGGAGAATAGCGCATGCTAAGCGCCAGCGCTCATACCGATACATTTGCTCGTGATAATCTGCCGCCAATGAATCAATGGCCAGAGTTTAATCTGGACGGGTTCGACTACCCCGAGCATTTGAACGCAGGGTTTGAGCTGACGGATGCCATGGTTGCCAAAGGCTTTGGTGATCACACGGCGTTGATCGGAAATGGGCGTCAGCGCACTTACAAAGAGCTAACCGATTGGACCAATCGCCTTGCGCATGTGTTGGTCGATGACTTGGGTGTGAAAGCAGGCAATCGCGTGCTGATCCGATCTGCCAACAACCCTGCGATGGTCGCCTGCTGGCTTGCTGCAACAAAGGTTGGCGCGGTTGTGGTGAACACGATGCCGATGCTACGCGCTATGGAGTTGGGCCAAATCGTCGATAAGGCCGAAATCACGCATGCGCTATGTGATGCGCGTTTGCTTGAAGAAATGGAGCTATGTTTAGAGACAAGTAGGCATCTCCAGCATGTCGTCGATTTCGACGGGACCTCCAACCACGATGCAACATTGGATCGGCTTGCGTTGGAAAAATCCGTCAAATTTAATACGGTTCATACGGGACGCGATGATGTGGCCTTGCTCGGGTTTACGTCTGGCACGACAGGATCTCCCAAAGCGACAATGCACTTTCACCGCGATCTAATGATTGTCGCAGACGGCTACGCGCGCGAGGTGTTGCAAGTCACGCCAGAGGACGTCTTTGTCGGCTCCCCACCGCTTGCCTTTACCTTTGGTCTCGGTGGATTGGCAATCTTCCCTCTGCGTTTTGGCGCGACTGCGACATTGCTTGAGGCTGCATCCCCGCCCAACATGATCGAAATTATTCAGAAATATAAAGCAACCGTTTGTTTCACCGCGCCAACTGCTTACCGCGTTATGCTGGAAGCGATGGAGCAAGGCGCAGACCTAAGCAGTTTGCGCGCCGCAGTGTCTGCGGGGGAAACTTTGCCCTCGCCTGTTTATGACGACTGGATGGCCAAGACTGGCAAGCCTATGATTGATGGGATCGGCGCGACGGAAATGCTGCACATCTTCATCTCCAACCGTTTTGACGATCACAACCCCGCCTGCACGGGTAAACCTGTGACGGGATACGAGGCAAAAATAATTGACGAGAGCGGCGCAGAAGTGCCCTATGGCGAAGTTGGCCGCCTTGCCGTGCGTGGGCCAACAGGGTGTCGCTACCTTAATGATGATCGTCAAACGGGTTATGTCTTGGACGGTTGGAACGTGACAGGCGATTCCTTCATGAAGGACGCAGATGGCTACTTGCATTTCGCGGCACGCAGCGATGACATGATCATATCATCAGGCTATAATATCGCAGGTCCAGAGGTAGAGGCAGCGCTTCTTTCTCATCCAGCCGTGCACGAATGCGCTGTAATCGGTGCGCCGGATGAAGCACGCGGTATGATCGTTCAGGCTCATATCGTTTTGGCCGATGCGGAGCCGACACAAGAGACCGCGAAGATGTTGCAAGACCACGTTAAAGCAACGATAGCGCCGTTCAAATACCCACGCGACGTTCAGTTTATCGACGCTTTGCCCAAGACCCAAACTGGCAAAATCCAGCGGTTTCAATTGAGAAGAACATGACGTTTGAGATGCCACAAAAGGTCTTATTCAAACACTGTGATCCAGCCGGAATTGTGTTTTATCCACGCTATTTTGAAATGATGAATGATTGCGTCGAAGCTTTTTTCGATCAGGCGCTTGGGGTGCCATTTGAAGACTTTCACACTTCTGGCGGCGTTCCCACAGTCCAAATACAAACGCGGTTTGTGGCCCCTTCGCGTCATGGGGATCATTTGGTTTTGAAGCTGGGGATCACAAAGATCGGAACAAGCTCTACTGAGTATAATCTCAAAGCCTTTTGCGCTGATCAGCTTCGCTTTGACACGACAGCGACCCTTGTGAACATCAATAAGAATAGCAAAGCTGCGCCATGGTGCGCTCTGCTTCGCGCGAAACTGCTCGAATTTAAGGAAACCTCTGCATGACACATGAAACGATCCATCCGAGTGGTTGGTTGCCCGCCAAAGGGTATGCGAATGGCATGTTGACTAAGGACGGAACCCTGCACATCGGTGGCCAAATTGGCTGGGATGAAAATAAGCAGATCGTCGAGGGCGGGTTTATTCCTCAGATGAGTCAAGCGTTGCGCAATATCGCGGCGATTGTTGAAACGGCGGGAGGGCAAATCAGTGATGTCACGCGACTGACTTGGTTTGTGACGAACAAGGCCGAGTATGTTGCGCATCAAGCTGAAGTGGGCCGTGCTTATCGCGATGTGTTCGGCAAGCACTTTCCAGCGATGTCGATGATCATTGTCAGCGGTCTTGTCGAAGATGATGCTTTGATTGAGATCGAGGCGACAGCTCATATTGGTGATTTTGCGCTGGGTTCTTGATTAAATTGCTTTAACTTTAAAGTTTTTTATTTTTAGACTCTAAGAAGAGCCTTCTTAATTACTAAACCGCTCAGCAAAGTGAAAATAGAAAGTATCGCGATGAACTTTTACAGAATGGAAAACGGTTTTCACAACTGCTGACCGTGGTTTGGTGCGCTGAAATCATGACGACTGAAATGCATTCCTCAGATGATCTGTAACTGTTTCAGGACGGTTTGCCGATTGAGCAGGGTCACGCTTTTTAAAGCAAATGCCCGCCTGATAAAAAGCTGAAGGTCGAAGATCTTTTCAAGTTCTCGCGCAAGCGTGGGGACTTTCCAGTCTTGATTTTTGCCGCAGTGATTGCGTTGTTTTTCCTCGCGTTCTTTTGGATAAAAACGGGCTGGTATGCTCGAAAGCTTCCCGATGAGTTTGGTACCTATATCGCTTATCAATTTGGTCTTACGGACATCGAAGGGCGCGTACGCGCTTTGGCCGTATCTTGAAGCAGTCATGGGTTGCACCGATGCTGTGTCTTCTGATCTTCGTGCCGGCGGCGCTTTGGAATCCGCGTGAGTCTCGGAAATAGACCGCATTGCGCAAGCGGTTCTTACTTCCGACAAGTGCTTAATTTGAACTCACCAAATACGTGGCCGCCCTTGAATAGGTTGTCTATTTCATCGGCTATACATTGATCGTGCCGATCCTTGGTTACCTTGTCTCGACGCTTCTTCTTGGCTCGTTCCTTACATGGCGTTTAGGCTATCGCAGTCTGCGCCGGACTTTAAATGGTATCGCATCCAGCTTTGCGGTCGTCATCGTTTTTCGTACGATGCTGCAAATCAAAACGCCTGATAGCATTTGGCTCTATGATCAGCTCCCAAGTGCGACGCGCGCATTAATGCTGACATATTTTTAGGCGGACACCGATAGAAGCGTTTCTCAAAGGATTAGATAGTTTGATGCAGCCCTCTGTGCTGTTCGCCATTCTAATTGGTTCGGTTGGTGGATCAAAAGGAAAGTTGGATCAAAAACCCCTTCTGCGAGGAATTCAGCAGGGACGGTTCGATCTTTGATAGGATCACCTGTCAATGCCGGAACGAGAGAGCAGCCTTTCATTTTCAAGACCTGATCTAGCGCCCCGCCGATGTCTGCAAATGTGGGGAGCATATTGAGCAGTGAGACCGTTTCGCTCACCCTTCGCGCGACGGTCATAGAGCCATCTGACTGCCTGAGTGTTCACGTCATCTTCGTAGTCAATCTGCATTGAGGCGAGGCACGGCCCCGTCTCAATGACGTTTTGTATGTCTTGGAACGCGACTTTTGCGTCCGGTTCTGACCAATTCGGCATCCAACAAAAGTCTGAGGGATAGATATCCGTCGTCAAACGTTCCTCATACTCGTGCAGTTGATCTGGACCTGCGAAATGCATCTTGCCCGAAAGACATGTTTGATACCCTGCCAAACGAAGGTAGTGCGCAAAGGTAGGAGTGGCTGACAGAAAACTCTGGAGCATTGTCATACCCACCGACTTTTGACGTTTAGCGACCCGATATCATCGACAGTCGCGACGGTCCGCACAACGGCGAATTGCAATAGTTATTTTCAAACACGAAGCCTTCCCGTGCAAGTCGGGATAGTGCGGGTGCTTTGACCACTTCATGCCCCTAAAAAGGAAGCGCTTTTGCTGACATCTGGTCGGTCACGACGAAAACTATGTTCGGTTGTTGCATGCGTTTCCCTGAAACTGCCTTGAGTGTCCTTTTTGCGATTGCGGTGTAAGCGTATTCAATGCTTTTCTTCCAGAAATTATTCGTGCTAGAAATAAATTTTTTAGAATTTTATAACAAATTCAGGTACTTAATTTGTTTTTGAGCAGAGCCGTCTGAGTGTTTGGCTTTAAATCTCATGATGGAGGTACACAGCAATGGTCCGTTCAATAAGGCAATCCAACATAATTCTCTGCCATCGCCTGTTGCGCCGCTCTGTTTGAGCGCAAAAACTCCAATTCAGCGATTTGCATTTTAAGGTCAAATTCGGATTGATCGGGATAGCTATGCATCAAAGAGGAAAACCACCAACTGAAGCGTTCGGCTTTCCAGACTCGTGCAAGTGCTTTTTCTGAATACTTGTCGATACCGTTGGTGCTTTGGTTTTCGTAGTAGTCGCGCAATCCATTGAAGAGGTAGTGAACATCAGATGCAGCCGTGTTCAACCCTTTGGCACCTGTCGGTGGCACGATATGGGCTGCATCGCCGCAAAGAAACAAGCGGCCCCAGCGCATAGGTTCCGTCACAAAAGATCTAAGCGGTGCGATAGATTTTTCGATGCTGGGTCCTGTAACGAGTTTGTCCGCCTGATCTGTTGGAATGCGGCGTTTTAGCTCGTGCCAGAACGCGTCGTCGCTCCAGTTCTCGGGCTTATCATTCAGCGAACATTGTATGTAATAGCGGCTCAGGTTCTCGTTACGCATTGAGCAAAGTGCAAATCCGCGGGGTGAATTGGCGTAGATCAGTTCGTGATTGACGGGCGGGGTTTCTGACAGAATACCAAGCCATCCGAAAGGATAGACTTTCTCATATTCGCGCCGCACCTCTATGGGAATGGTTTGGCGGCTAACCCCGTGAAAGCCATCGCAGCCAGCAACAAACTCACAGTTGATACGATTGGGTTTCCCATCAACAACGTAAGTGACATGCGGTTTGTCGGTGTGTGCATTGTGGATTACCACGTCTTCAGCATTAAAAACGATCTGAGCACTGCTTTGTTCAAGCCCGCCGTATAAATCACGGGTCACTTCGGTTTGTCCGTAGACCATAACGGGCTTACCTGTATGTTCGGTAAAGTTGACGCGAAACATCTCATCACCGTAAGAAATCAATGTTCCATCGTGCGCAATGCCCTCGGCATGCAAGCGATCGGCGCAACCTGCTTGTTCCATCAGGCTCACAAGCCCTTGTTCAAGAACGCCAGCTCGTATGCGTCCTAATACATAGGCTTTTGTTTTGCGTTCGAGCACAACACTTTCGATCCCGCGTGTTTGTAAGAGCCGCGCCAACAAAAGCCCCGACGGTCCGCCCCCGATAATTGCTACTTGAGTTTTCATGGTTGTCTTTCTGATTTGTTTTATTTTCTTAGTGTGTCCCGAGAGTCCGTACATATCTACAGTTTTATCCGCTAGAGGATGACGTCGCCTAGATCCATTTCCGACCGAGTTGATCGTCAAGATCTCAAAGCTCTTGCTATAAGCGGCGAGCATGCTCATCATTCGACCAAATACCGGAAGCTGATGCGAGGTGACGTCATGGTGAATTATTCTGATGCGAGAGTTGTGTTGCTTAAAAGTGCAGTGCTTGTCTGCCTATTGAGCGGTACACCGCTGGCCGCACAAACCACAGCTGTTGATCCGATCCGTTTGGCGGGCACCGTCTTTGCGGATGAAATCACCGGAATTTCTTATGAAAAGGGGGGCTGTATCGTTGCTGTTGCAGAACCTGTTCGTCGCTCTGGTATGGCCAAGGCTGGGCAAATTCTTGTGGAATTGGATGCCCGCGAAGCGGAGCTTAAACAAAAGACCGCAGAGGCGCGTGTTCTGGATTTGGAAGCGGCGGTTTTTGAACGTCAACTGGCCATAGATGCGGCGCAAGCGAGCGTTGAGCGGCGCGTGCAAGAGCTAGAGCTGGTGGGTAAAGAATTCGCGCGCAATGAAAAGATCTTTCGCAGAGGATTGCTTAATGAAACCGCTATGGAGGCTGTGGAAAGCCGTTTGATGAATGCGACTTTTGCGGCGGATCAAGCCAGCGAAACGCAAGCCAGTGCGGTGTCAGCGAAGAAACGAGCGCAAATTGCTTTGGAAATTGGCAAGCTGGATGTGCAATCACAGCAGGTTGGTTTGGATGCGCTGACCCTGCGCGCGCCATTCGATGGGGTATTGCTTGGGTTTGATCCCAAGGTTGGTGATTGCGTGAGTGCAGGGGCGTCCGCTGCGCAGATCTATGCGCCACATGAAAAAGCGGTCGAAGTGTTTGTTAATGTGGCGCAGCTTGTTTCGCGCGCAGAGACCGGCATCGAAGTCGGGGCAGCGGTCACAATTGCGCGCATCAATGGCGAGACATGCGAAGGAAAGTTCACATGGATCGGAACCGAAGCGGATTTGGAAAACCAATATGTCAAATCCTCGATTGATGTGAATGAAGCCTGCGCCCCCCAGCTCTTTTTGAACGAAGCTGTGGAAGTGGAACGCCTGGCAGATCCATCCTAGTGAGGTTTAAGGAGCCTGATCGTTGTCGTCTGCGAATCGATATTCGCAGATTTTGCGGCTGGAATTCACGAAAAATGCCATTGAAAACGGGACTTTGTAAAAAAAATCTCTTTTTTGAGGGGCAATTTGTACTGATCTGACGCTTGGCCCTTTTCCAAATCGCGAAAGTGCATATAGTTGTCACTTAAGTCCTTGCTGCCACGCGGGACGCGGAAAACTGGGGGCGCTACGCAATGATACGATCCGAATTGATCCAAAAACTGGCTGACGAAAATCCGCATCTTTATCAACGCGACGTCGAGCGTATCGTAAATACTGTCTTTGAAGAAATCACCGAAACGATGGCACGCGGTGATCGGGTCGAGCTGCGCGGCTTTGGTGCCTTCTCTGTCAAAAAGCGTGATGCGCGCGTCGGGCGTAACCCACGAACGGGTGAGTCTGTGCCTGTTGAGGAAAAGCACGTGCCTTTTTTCAAGACCGGAAAATTGCTGCGTGATCGGCTGAACGGAAAGTAATTCATGCGTTATCTTAAGTACTTGCTGCTCGCCGCGATTGCGGTGGTTCTTGTGTGTGTTTCACTCGCAAACCGCGAGATGGTTATGTTAGAAATGTTGCCCGCAGATTTGGCAGGACTAATGGGCATGGAGTATTCGATCAACTTGCCATTGTTTGTTGTTATTTTTGGCGGCGTGGGCGTTGGACTTTTGGTTGGGTTCCTCTGGGAGTGGATCCGCGAACACAGACAACGCGCAGAAGCCGCAGCGCAGCGCCGTGAGATGGATCGCATGCGTCGCGAAATCAAGCGTTTGAAAGCAGACAAGCACGAGGGCAAAGATGATGTCCTCGCGATTTTGGACGAAGCGAGCTAAGCGCGATGCCTATCTTGGTGGCTCCGGGTGATGGCTTTGAGCGGAGCAGCGGCACGTCCGTAAAGATTTGCGGCCTGACTACATTGACTGACGTCAAAGCGGCAAGTGACGCGGGCGCAAACTACGTTGGCTTCGTTTTCTTCGAGAAATCACCACGAAACCTGAGTGTACAAGACGCGCAAGTGCTTGCGATCGAGGTTCCGATGGGGATTGCCAAAGTAGCGTTGGTGGTGAATGCCAGCGATGACTTGCTGGATGCGATTACCGCATCTGTGCCGCTTGATATGTTACAGCTACATGGTCACGAAACGCCTGAACGTGTCACAGAGTTGAAGGCGCGCTATGGCCTACCTGTGATGAAAGCTATCGGTGTCGCAGATGCCAGTGATCTGCCTGCGATTGATCAGTATGCGACGGTCGCGGATCAGCTTTTGATTGATGCGAAGCCGCCGAAAAATGCGGCGCTGCCTGGGGGCAACGGGCTGGCTTTTGATTGGCGTTTGCTAGCAGGGCGTGAGATTGGCGTGCCGTGGATGCTTGCGGGCGGTTTGACGCCAGACAACGTCGCTGAGGCCGTGCGCATGACAGGTACACGGCAGGTCGACGTGAGTTCAGGTGTAGAGGCAACCCCCGGGCAAAAAGATGCGGCGTTGATCACAGCCTTTGTCAAAGGCGCGCGCATTTGACGTGGCGCTTGATCGCGACTGTTTTCCTTTCACTTATTGGCAGCTTGCGCGTGCGCGCGGATGCCTTCGCGGCAATCGTTGCGGTCGCGGGAAATATAAGCGCGCGGGATTGGCAGACCTGTGATCCAGAGCATTGCGTGCCAGATTACATATTCAAGGGCGCGACGATGATGTGGTTGCGATGACAGGCGATCCCGTGACCGGGGTTCCGAGTGTGCCTGCCTTGCTAAGTCGTTGGGCCGACTTGAACGGTGCCGTACGAAATGAAAGTGCGAATGCCTATTCCAATGGACATCTGACGCACTATCTCAGACTGGACGTTAAATCGGTTGCCGAGTTGGCAGCGCTCTCTAAAACGGGTCATGATCGGCCCATAGGATTTGATGATCGCTGATATGCTAATGATGAAATTTGGCGCTTTTTCGATAGTGTCGCCCCTTGGTCGCCCCCGAATGGCTAAGAGCGCTTTACGAGCGTGAACGCAGGCGATACCAAGCGGCAAGCGTAGGGAGATAAGACTATGGCGGACGATCTTTTCAATTCATTCATGAACGGTCCTGATGAAAACGGACGGTTTGGTGATTTCGGTGGACGCTTTGTGTCCGAAACTTTAATGCCGCTGATCCTGTCCCTTGAGGAAGAGTATGAAAAGGCCAAAGAGGACGAGAATTTCTGGGCAGAAATGCACGACCTTTGGACGCATTATGTGGGCCGTCCGTCACCGTTGTATTACGCAGAGCGTCTGACAGAGCATCTTGGTGGCGCGAAGATTTATCTTAAACGTGACGAGCTAAATCACACGGGCGCGCACAAGATTAACAATGTGCTTGGCCAGATCATTTTGGCGCGTCGCATGGGCAAAACGCGGATCATCGCGGAAACTGGCGCGGGTCAGCACGGTGTTGCGACGGCGACGGTCTGTGCGAAATTTGGTCTCAAATGCATCGTTTACATGGGCGCGCATGACGTGGAACGCCAAGCGCCGAACGTGTTCCGTATGCGCCTTTTGGGGGCGGAAGTGATCCCTGTGACTTCTGGTCGGGGCACATTGAAAGACGCGATGAACGACGCGCTGCGCGATTGGGTTACCAACGTGCGTGATACGTTCTATTGCATCGGCACTGTCGCGGGTCCGCATCCGTATCCTGCGATGGTCCGCGATTTCCAAAGCATCATCGGCAAAGAAGTCCGCGAGCAATTGCATGAGGCCGAAGGGCGTTTGCCCGACACGGTGATCGCCGCTATTGGTGGCGGGTCTAACGCGATGGGTCTGTTTTTTCCCTTCCTTGACGATAAATCCGTGAACATCATCGGTGTCGAGGCGGGTGGTAAAGGCGTCAACATGAAGATGGAGCACTGCGCATCGCTCACAGGCGGTCGCCCCGGTGTTTTGCATGGCAACCGCACTTACTTGTTGCAAGATGACGATGGCCAAATCCTAGAGGGCTATTCGATCTCAGCGGGCCTTGATTATCCGGGCATTGGGCCAGAGCACGCGTGGTTGCACGAAATTGGTCGCGCGAAATATGTCTCGATTACTGACAAAGAAGCGCTTGAGGCATTCCAATTGTCCTGTTCGCTTGAGGGGATCATTCCTGCGCTAGAGCCATCGCACGCGCTCGCGCATGTGACGAAGATTGCGGGTGATTTACCGTCAGATCATTTGTTGGTGATGAACATGTGTGGTCGCGGTGACAAAGATATCTTCTCAGTTGCGAAGCACCTTGGCTTTGACATGAGCGGCCCTGAGGGACGCGTGTTTGAATAAGCAGGCTTTCATTTAGACAATAGAAAGGCACCTTTATCGGGTGCCTTTTTTGGTTCTATGGGAAGCGATTAGATGAAAGGTGCGGCGGCCTTTGCCAGTGCTTCGAGCGCGTCAGGCGCGTCACCCACAATCTTCCGGTCGTGTTTTTCCACGTTGCCATGTGCACATCTCCGAAGGCGCGTAGCGCAGGCTCTACCGTGGTCCCAGATCTGTTTTGCAAACCACTCAGTGCGATGACCGCGCCCTCAGCGTTTGTGTACATCAGTTGCGCCACAGGTTTTCCGGCGACGACCAAAAGCCGCGCGCCTTGGAAGGTCCAACCGGCATCGCTGAGATTGGGGACTTTGAAATCCACACCAATCTCTTTGCTCAGCCAACTCTCGATATGAGCCTGCTCGCTTCCGATAACTTCAACCAAGTGGCTGCGTAGACCTGACGGTATTCTGCAACCTCTGCCAGCCAACTGCGCGCGCTTGCTACTCGCTGGGTTGGTACGCTTTCCGATTGCGAGAACTACATCCCAGCCGCGCCGAGTGCCGCACCAATCACCAAAGACGCGGCAAGCGCGCGCAAGGGTGTGGCGTTTGTGTCCGCAGGCATCGGTGCAGGGGTGGCGGACTGGGCCGTTTCGGGTGGGATGGGCATATCCAGGAGGCTGTCCATCACGCTATTAAGGTCAGTGTTAAGTAAGAACAAGTTTTCATGCTCCGCCGCGATGCTCGGTTCATTCGCGGCCATCTCGTCCACCGTTTGGCATTCGTCAGCTGTGAGGGCACCGTCCACATAAGCACCAAGCATGATCATCAGATCTTCACTGAAGGATGCGTGATCGCTCATCTGCGGGCTCCTTTTGGGTCGGCCAATGCCGCGCGTAATTTGACGCGTGCAGAGGTCAGTCGCGACATAACTGTGCCCTTCAATTGCGACGAGCAAGAGAACCGTGCTAAACTCTTCTTATAAAAGCGCAACCTGCTGTAGAACTTGTCCGGCATCAGCGGTTTTTTCGCTATCGCTAGAGATTTGTAATTTACCGCTTTCTGCGGCATCTTTTTGACCTTGTCCGATGCGGATACTGCGTTTGCGGGTCTCGTCGATCCAGATATTGCGCATCAGACGATACATCCACGCATCGAGCCGCGTACCTCCTTGCCATTGATCTGCTTTCGACAAGGCGCGCGTGCAAGAAGTTTGTACCAAATCATCCGCATCGGGCCAATTTCGGGTCAAGGACCACGCAAAAGGCCGCAATCGCGGCAGCAATGGCACAAGGCCGTCAGACAGCGAAGTCAAAAAAAGGTCCTGCGTTGGATCATATGCCAGCTTAGGTTGTGTGTGCCCAAACTGGTATCCGTTTTAGTAGTTCGACGGCGTGCCGCGCAGTGCCATTTGTAGCGCTGTATAAGACCATGTGTTGCGGCCCCCACGCTCACGGATTTCTGCAAGCTGAACGCGCGCACCGTCTTCGTCGCCGTAAGCCAGCAGACCTTGACCCATGTAAGAGCGCGCGAGAATGTAGTCGGGATCGATTCTCAGCGCCGCCTCATAGAACTCCATCGCGACAGCGTGATTGCCGAGTTTACGATTTGTGAAACCACGGTAGTTCAGGATGCGCGGATCGTTCTGGTTTTCAGCGGCGTCGAGCACTGCTAGCGCGTTCAGGTACTGACCATCATAAGCCATTTCGCGAGCCGCAAGGTAGAGTTGGTCGTCTGTGAAATTATGGCTTTCGACCTGCAGGCATTTCTTGGTGTCCTTGTCATAGACCATGCCCTTTTTACATTTCTTTGTAGTGTTGGTTTTCGTAGGCGGTGTTTCACTGCCCGCAGCAAACAGGGCAGCAGGGGTGCCAAGCATCATGCTGGTAGCGATGAGGGCGGAGGAGAAGACTATGACCTTAGACATGTGTTTATTCCTTTGTTGAGCCGAGATCAGCGCGGCCTGGGTGCGCGCTGTATTGGGCGTTGTGATAGGATAACGGGTCGCCCTTCGACTTTGTTTGCTATGATCTAGAATTTTTTCAACAAAGGCCAAATGTCGCCCGAAGAATTGGTAGCAAGGATCCAGTCTAGGGGGATTTCTGCAATGCCATAGGCCGCACCTGCAAGGCTGCCGACCATCAAAGAGCGGCCGCAATTGTCGCCGCCCGCGAGGATGTTAGCCTCGACCGCCCTATGGTAGCTATCTGTATTGGCAAGGATGTGGAACGCCAGCGGCATGCCTTGGTAGAGATGACAGGGTCGGCCCGTGATTTCGCCGTAAGCGATGCTGTCGGTCTCGCTGGTATCGAGCGCGGCTTGCAAAAGCGGTTCGCGCTTAGCCGCAGTTTTCAGCGCGTGTTGCAGGTCTGTGCCGCTTAGGACATCCGCAAGGAGATCAGCGAAAATGCCCGCATAGTGATCTGCGGCTTCATTGACGTTGGTAATGTGCACAGCCGCTGTAATGTGATCTGCAAAATCATCGCTACCGCGATAGCGCGCAACCAGCGCAGGCAGCGTCGCTATGGCTGGGTGTTGGTCATCGTCTGTGCCAGACGGCGCACGTTGATCCGCCGAGATATTGTCGAGGGCGCCGCGCGTGGGGCGGTCTATGTAGCCTTGATATGCGCCACCCGCACCAAAATGCGCCACAAACGCATCTTGATAGCCCGTCACATCGAACCCGTCGTTCGTCGTTATGCAGCGGATCGCGAGGGCGAGCACCTCACCATATTGGCTCTGATCGCCATTCTTGCGCGCGGCGTGGGCGAAATAGGCGGGTACGCCGTCGTAGTTTTGCGCATTGATTGGCACGAAAGCGGGGCTGTTGTTTGCAATTTTCCCGATACGGGCCGGATCATAGATCCAATGCGTGCCAAGCGTGGCAGCATCCGCAACAAGCGCGCCCATAAGGGCGGCCGCATTAGGATTGGGCTGTGTGGTCATAAAGCTTAAGCACCTCCAAAGGTACGATTTCAGTGGCACGTTGATGGGTCGCGGCCAGGTTCACCAAAGGCGCGCAGCCTTCATCATGGGCTTGCAAGAAACGACCTGCGCAGAGGCACCATTGATCGCCGTCGTTCAAACCTGCAAAGCCGAACTCTGGGCGCGGCGTGCTTAGATCGTTGCCCACATATTTGGAAAAGGCCAGAAACTCTTTCGTGAGAAGGGCCGCGACCGTGTGAGACCCTTGATCCGCATCGCATGTGTTGCAGAACCCGTCGCGGAAGAAGCCCGTGAGAGGGTCTGTGCTGCACAGGGTAAGCTCTTCGCCAAGGACGTTGAGGTTGGGGTCTTTTTGCATCGTTATCTATCCTTTTGCGGGCTTTGGTTTATTGCGCCTCAAACTCAGCTAACATGTGCTGGCCTAAACGCTCAAACGGTTTGGACAGTTCAGTATCTAGCGCGGCCCAATCGGTATCCAATTCTATCGGTTCACACTCGGGCAAGGTGTCGATAAAGTGTCGGCGTACGTGTTCCAGAGATCGACAGTTTTTCGTCCATATGCGCGGTGCGGACGGAGGCTCGTATCTGTTCAGGCAATGAGCCTATCTGATCAACCACTCTTGATACAAAAGACCAAGAGCTTCCATTCGCATTTAATCCATTTGGTGAACTTGAGAACACGCCGCGTCTAAATCCCATATCTCCCAATAAAGTGCCGACGATCTTGTCGAATTGTGAAACGATATGGCTTTGCGATTGTTTCACCCCCGAAACTTATCGGCCAATTTCTGCATGGCGCTGCGGGTGTCCTCAGCAGGCTTTTCAGCCTTTTTCGCTGGCTTGGTTTCAGCAGCTTTTACAGTTTTCGAGGACCGCGCAGGGGCGGTACGCAAAGAGACCGCGTTCATGAAGCGGCCCGTGTCGCCAGAGGCCAGTTCTTTCGCGCCATCGGAGCAGCCGCGCGTGACATCGTCGAGCCAGCCCGCCTCGGCCTTGGCGAAATCGCTTAGGACATAACCTGCAACGCGGTCTTTGTGGCCCGGATGTCCAATGCCTAGGCGCACACGTTGGTAGTGTTCGCCAATGTGCTGATGGATCGAGCGTAGCCCGTTGTGACCCGCGTGCCCACCGCTTTTCTTGACGCGCACTTTGGAGGGGGCGAGGTCGAGTTCGTCGTGAAAGACCGTCACATCCTCTGGCGTCATTTTGTAAAAGCGCATGGCCTCGCCAACAGATTGCCCGGAGAGGTTCATGAAGGTCGCGGGCTTGAGCAGCAGCACCTTCTCAGAGCCGAGCGTGCCGGAAGATACCTGCCCCTGAAACTGCGATTTCCAAGGGGTGAAGCCATGATCGCCAGCGATCTCATCGACAACCATAAAGCCAATGTTGTGGCGGTTCTTGGCGTATTTGGCGCCCGGATTACCCAAGCCTACAAAAAGCTGCATCGCACGGTTCCTACTTTCAGTCTTTACGTCTTTCAAACTGGAATGTTTGTCTGGATTGCTTGGAAAATATGTGGCGCGTTTTTGAAAGCTTGTCGAGGGGGAGGGCCTGTGTCGCGGTGAGAAACGCCGTATGCGCAGGTGCCACGCGGAGACACATTCGAACTTTAATTTAAGGATGACAACGCATCAATAATCCATATCATTTAGCCCCATGCTGAAAGAGAGTGACGATGAACTGCACAACTGATGCGAGCAATCTTTACGACGATGAGGTCCTTCGCGATCCTTGGCCACATTACACCCGGTCGCGCGAGAAAGGCCCTGTTGTTTGGATGGAAGCGCTCGGAAACTATGCATTTACTCAATACGACGTTGTCCGTAACGGCCTGCGCGACCATGAAACTTTTATATCGGGGCTCGGTACAGCTGCCGATGACTTCGGCTGCCAGCACCAGCGGGGCAATACTGGCGCGTCCGATCCGACACGTCACACAGTATTAAGGCACGCGGTATTACCCCTCTTAAACCTGATAATATAGCAGACATCAGACCACGGATTCAGGCCGTCGCGAATGAAATTGCTAACGCCTGCTTTGCCAAACGGAGCTTTGAGGTCGTCAGTGATCTTGCGCAGCCTAAGCCTTTACTGGTCGTGCAGTATCTTATTGGCTTGCCTGATTTTGGCAAAGACAACATGCTCAAAATGGGCCAGCGCCGCTTTTGATATGCAAGGGGTTCAGAACCAAAGAGGCCAAGCTGCGAGAGGCGTGATTGCGGAAATGAGGGACTTCATTTCTAAAAACGCGACGACAGATACGCTCAAACCGGGGAGCTGGACGCACCGGATCAGTGAAATGACCGAACGTGGTGAACTGGATCCGGAATTGGCACCATTTGCCATTCGCGACTACATTAACCCCAGTTTGGATACGACGATTTCAGCCATTGGACATCTAATGTACCACGCCAGTTTTCAACCTGATATTTGGGAAAAAAATCAGCAATCAGCCTGCATTGGCGAACAACGCCGCCCACGAGGCAGTGCGTATCGGGACGCCCATCCGATCCTTTAGCCGACACACCTCAAAGCCCGTCCAGGTTGCTGGTCACACAATGCCCCAAGGCGCTCGGGTGATGATGCTCTATGCCTCCGCCAATCGAGATGAATCTAATTTTTCCAGAAGCTGATCGATTTGATGTCGGACGGCGCAACGCACGCAGACACCTCGGGTACGGTGCAGGTATCCATATGTGTGCAGGAATGCATCTGGCAATATTAGAGATCGAGTGCCTGATCCATGCAATTGCTGCGCGGTCACCCAAGTTTGAAATTGGCGAACCTCGTATTGCGATGAACAACTCTATTTGTGCGTTCTCCGAACTCCCAATTAAAGCGCTATGTTGAGATTTATTGGCGCTCTTGAGGGCTAACTTTTCGATGCGTTGTTCTTTGCGATCCTGACCCCATGCACGAGATAGGGCGCAACCCACACCGCTCGGAAAACGAAAAACGGGGCCTTTTGAGAGGCCCCGTCTATAACGTGTTCAAAGGGAGAGAAGATTACTCTTCGTCGCCGCCTTGCTCAGTCGTTGGAACGTCTGCTGCATCCACTTCTTCGCCGTCGTCTTCGTTGTCGGAAGATTTCAGACCAGATGGCGCGGAGAGGTTCGCTACAACGAAGTCACGATCGATGGTAGGCTTGGCACCCGCTGGAAGCGTGATGTCAGAGATGTTGATGGTGTCGCCAACGTCCAAACCAGTCATATCAACTGTCAACTTCTCAGGGATATCACCAGCAGTAACAATCAACTCGACCTCTGGACGAACTGTTGTCAGAACGCCGCCGCGCTTGATGCCCGGTGCTGCTTCTTCGTTGATGAACTCAACAGGAATAAACAGGTTGATCTTCGTCGTACGCTTGAGGCGCATGAAGTCGATGTGTGTCGGCAAGTCTTTAACAACGTGACGTTGAACATCGCGGCAGATGACGCGAACGTCGTCGTGGCCTTCAACCTTCATGTTCAAAAGAGTGGACTTAAAGCGACCTGCTTTGAGAGCTTTGAGCAAAACGTTGAAAGGAACGTTGATAGGAAGAGGATCTGCGTCGCCACCAAAAATGATGCCAGGCACCATGCCTGCACGACGTGCTTGACGAGCGGCGCCCTTGCCTGTCCCCGTACGGACCTCAGCGTGGAAGTCAGGAACTTCTCCAGCCATAATATATTCTCCAAGTGTTAGAGCGAAGTGCCTCCAAGGCTGTCACCTCGCGTGAAGCCGCGCGTATAGACGGGAATCGCACTTAGGGGAAGCCTATTTTTCCTTGCAAACATTCAAGGCCCGCGTCACTGGAATCCTATGAGCTTTTTGCACACATTGATGTCTGATCTTCGCGTGTCCCGCGCGCCTGCGGCGGGTTTTATTGTCGTGGGTTTGTATTGGGGCAGCTTTGCGGGTTTGGTGCCTGATCTTAAAGCTGCGATCGGGGCAAGCGACGGCACATTTGGGTTAACTATGTTCTTTGCGGCATTGGGTGCTTTGGCCGCCATGTGGTTGGCGCCGCGCGTCGATACAAAGCTTGGAGCACGCGCTTTGCAAGGCTGTGCAATTGCATTGGGATGCGCGTTTTTACTGCCCGGACTAGCAAGTGGTCCGATTGCATTCACAGGCGCTATTTTGCTCGCGTCGGCAGGGTCAGGATCCCTCGACGTGATCATGAACACACGTGTGAGCGCGTTAGAAGCGGCCTCAAAACGCTCTTTGATGAACCTCAATCATGCGCTATTTTCGTTCGCCTATGCGGGGGCCGCCGTGAGCGCAGGATTCTTTCGCGAGGCAGGTTTCGGGCCGCTTACGGTCTTTGCCTTTGTATTGGTGCTGAACATTCTATTGCTTAGTGCCATGTATCAAGACGCGGCTGTGCTGGAAGACGACGTAACCGTTGGGCCTTCGCGCATGAGGAGACCATTGATTTGGCTCGGTGGAATTATCATTCTGATTGCGTTCATGTCGGAGCAAGCGACAGAAGCGTGGTCTGCCTTGCATCTGGAGCGCGGCCTTGGTGGGAGTGCGGCGCAAGGGGCGCTTGGGCCTGCGATCTTGGGTCTGACGATGGGTGTCGGGCGGTTGTCGGGGCAGTTTATCTCGGCGCATGTACGCGAAACCTATGTGTTGCAGGTTGCGGGGGTGATTGCTGCGCTGGGCTTAATGATCGCGGCCAGTGCACCGTCCTTAAGTGTAGCATATGTCGGTTTTGCGACCCTTGGTTTGGGTGTCTCGGTGATGGCACCAATGGCCTATTCGGCAGTGGGCAAGCGGGTGAACAATCAGCAAAGGGCAGTGATCATTACGCGCATTTCCGTCATTGGCTATATGGGATTTTTCATTGGTCCGCCCTTGATGGGCAGCTTGTCAGAAGCCTTTGGCTTGTCGATTTCGTTTTACACAATCGGGGTGATTCTCTTGCTGGTCAGTGTCTTGTTGGCCCCTCAACTCAGGAAACAGTGAGTTTCCGATCCGGCGGGGGAGGTGCATGGATACCGCGTTGGTGAAATTTTAACTGTGATCGCCTAAGTCTTCGAAAAATATCGCCAAATTAGCGAATTTTCGCTGAGATGGTCCTTGAAAGAAATAGCCCTCGTCACACCATCTAAATTGGGATCCTTACTACTAGCGCGTGTGTGCTCGCGCTTTACTATTTGTAAAATAGTTCGACGGTCTGTGGGGGACACTGAGAATGCCTGTTGAAATAAATCAGTATATCTATGGGAACAGCCTCGTTAATTTTGCGGGCGGGTCTGAGCAAAGTAATGTGCCATATTGGATGAACCAATTCGCGGAAGCCGGGGGTAATACCTATGCGGCGAATGGCGGTTATGGATTTCTACGTCAATTTGCGGACCGCGAAGAGCCGAGCAATGAATGGGGCTTTGAGGGCGTTACGGGCCTTTGGGATTCCGACTTTGCCGATTTTGACGAGGTCGCCTTTGATTCCGTCATTTTGACCCCTGGCAACTTTATCCAAGGCCTCGCGCCAAACGAGCCATACCCCGGCGACTCGCGCTCTCCCCTCGAGGCATCAATTGACGTTGTGCGCGACACGATGGCAGAGCAGCCGAATGCGCAGTTCTACATTTATGAAGGCTGGGCCGATCTGGGCAGTAACTTTGGTTTTCCCGTTTCCGACAGCCAATTGCAGCAGTTTCACGATTACAATGCGGGCGAGTATCACGATTGGTACGTCGAGTATGTCGAGGGCATCAATGACGCGGTGCCGGGGGCTGACGTACAACTTATTCCTGTGGCGTCGACGATGGCGGAATTGTTCACAGATGGCCCTTTGCAGGATCTGACGCTGGATGATCTATATGTGGACAGTGCGCCGCATGGCACAGAAACCGTCTATTTCCTGGCGAGTATGATCACCTATCAGGCGACCTTTGGCGAACCTGTGCCAGCTGATTTCGAGGTTCCAAACACGGTTGATCCGTTGGTCATTCAGAGTTTCGATGCAATCAACACGCGCATCGCGGAAGTCTTGGGTACTGATGGAGCGGAGCCGACACCGCCACCGGTTGTTGTTGAACCAAATAGCGATCCAATCGTTGAGAGCGAATATACAGAGCTAAGCCAAGGCGACGTCGCGGTCATTGATGTGTTGGCCAATGACAGTGATCCCGATGGTGACACGCTAACCCTGCAATCTGCAGGTAATGCGCAAAACGGCAGTGTTGAGATCATTGATGGTCGTGTTGTTTACATGCCGAACGAAGGGTTCTCCGGCAGCGATAGCATCACATACGTCGTTACTGACAATGAGGGTGGTTTCGTTGAAGGTGTCGTCACCGTTCAGGTTCTCGCGGATGAGCCTGCGCCGGAGCCAGAGCCCATTGTTGTCGAGCTAAATAGCGATCCGATCGTCGCCGGCGAATACACAGAGTTGAGCCCCGGTGAAGTTGGTTTTATCGATGTGCTTGCTAATGACAGCGATCCTGATGGCGATGCCTTGAGCCTGCAATCGGTCGGAGGCGCGGCAAACGGTAGTGTTGAGATCGTGGATGGCCGTGTGCTCTATACGCCAAACGACGGTTTTGCTGGTCGTGAGACGATCAGCTATGTCGTAACCGATAACCAAGGTGGTTTTGTAGAAGGCGAGCTGCGCGTCCAAGTTCTTGTGGGCGAAAGCACACCCGAGCCAGAGCCAACACCAGAACCACCTGTTACCGGTGGCATCGAAGGGGCTGGCTTTGCGGTGGCCTATTTCCGGATTTCGGACGATGTCACAAACCTGTCCCAAGTTGATTTCGATGCTGCGCCAACGGCGACAGGCACAGTCGACGCGCTGCAATATATCGAGGTGAGTGGTGAGTTCTCGCCCGAGGTCGGCGCGGACAATTTCGCCTCCATTTATACCACTGTTTTGAATGTCACAGAGGCAGGCGCGCACGAGATTTTCTTGCTTGCTGATGATTACGCCCGCGTGATGATCGATGGTGAGGTCGTCATCGACACGAGTGATACGGAAGCCGGAGATCTCAGCAGCCGTTGGTACGAGTTCGAAGAAGGCGCGCATGAAATTCAGGTGCAATACATCGAGATCGATGGCGAACAATCGCTCAATCTTGACTGGGCAGGGCCCTCTACTGGCGGCGCTGTGGAGGCGCTTGCAGGCGAAATTCCGTCTGACACGGAAGAGGGTGTAGAACCGCCCGCACCCGTTGAACCTGAAGCTCTGATCGAGCCTGTTGAGCTGGAGCCGTCTGTCGAGCTGGACACACCAGAAGCAGAGCCACAAACGGCCTTTGCCGCAACGGCTATTGAAACGAATGCAACTTCTCTCAATGATCTGGATTTCGCGTCCCACGCGGGCGTATCGCAGATAATCAATGGTGTAACGCTTGCTTCTGACGACGACACGTTGCTTGACGGTGGTCCAAGCGAAGGCGCTATTCAGTTCACCGCGCAGATCTCCGTGGAGACATCTGGTCTTTACGAGATCGGACTTGCCTCTGACGAGCAAGCGCAGGTTAACATCAGCGGGCTTCCTGTTGTAAACACTGGTGCTGATGATGACGGTGCAATTCAATCCAACTCGATTTTTTTGACGTCAGGCACTCACAACGTTGAGGTTCAGTATTTGGATACGAACGGTCCACAGGCGTTGAACGTAACGTGGTCGGGTCCTGACACCGAAGGTGAGCCAATGCCAATTGGCGACTCTGCTACAGATGCAGTTGCTGCCCTGTTCAGTACCGTTGTTGCTGCGCGCTCTGATGAGGAAGCGTTAGAGATCGCGACCAAGGAAGCGGATGATGCGGAAAAAGAAGAGCTCTTGATCTTCTAAAGCGATGCGCGCTCTTGCACTTGAAGGGCGCGTCGCACATCCTCTCTCACAGTGATTGCCAACTGGGAGACCTCGCATGATCCATCGCAAAAGCAACGGTGTTTTCATTATCGCCGCGACCCCTTTCACTATGGATGGCGCGCTTGATCTGACAAGCACGGATCGCATGGTCGATTTTTACCTTGATATGGGTGTTTCGGGCATGACGATCCTTGGGATCATGGGGGAAGCACCGAAACTCGCCTCAGAGGAATCTTTGACATTCGCACGCCACGTTTTGGCGCGTGTGAACGGGCGAGTTCCTGTCGTTGTGGGTGTTTCTGGCCCCGGTCTTGATAACATGAAACGTCTCACGGACGAGGTGATGTCGGCCGGTGCAGCAGGTGTCATGGTGGCACCCATGCCCAGCTTGAACACCGACACGAAGCAAAAGGGGTACTATGCCCAAGTGTGCAAGACGCTCGGCGCTGATGTTCCGATTTGTTTGCAGGATTACCCTCAGACGACGGGTGTCACCTTCTCGATTGAAACCCTGCTCGATATTTTCGCAGCGCATGATCAAATTGTAATGCTTAAGCATGAAGATTGGCCTGGTCTGAACAAGCTCTCGCGCATTCGCGAAGCGACGGGCGAGGGGGATCGCAGGTTGTCTATTTTGACGGGCAACTCCGCGCTCTTCCTGCCGCAAGAAATGCAGCGTGGAGCGGACGGGGCGATGACCGGTTTTGCCTATCCAGAGATGATGGTGAAGGTCGTGACGCGACATTTTGCAGGTGATGTGGACGGGGCGGAAGATCTGTTTGATGCCTATCTGCCGATGGTGCGCTATGAGCAGCAGTTGGGTCTAGGCCTTGCGATCCGCAAGGAGGTGCTGCATCGCCGCGGTGTACTTGACAGCCCGAAAGTGCGTGCACCGGGGCCTGCACTTACGGATCTCGATAAAGCAGAACTCACGCGCCTTACCAAGCGTTTAGAGGCCAGGCTTGTGGGGCTTATATGACCTTCGACACAGTCATCAAAGACGGTACATGCGTCACCGCATCGGAGCAGTTTGTCGCGGACATCGGCATATCGGGTGGCAAAATCGCAGCCTTGGGCAAGGATCTGCAAAGTGCTGATGTAATCGACGCAAGCGGCCGTTTGGTTATGCCTGGCGGTATCGAGGCGCACGCACATATCGCGCAGAATTCCGCGACGGGTGGGATGACGGCGGATGACTACACCTCGGGATCGATCTCTGCCGCATATGGGGGAAACACCTGCATCATTCCTTTCGCAGCCCAGCATCGAGGCATGGGTGTGACAGAAACGCTCGACCTTTATGATAGCCGCGCGGCGGGGGCGTCAGTTCTGGATTACTCCTACCACTTGATCGTCTCTGATCCGACGGAAAAAGTGCTGACCGAAGAGTTGCCGGCCGCCTTTAAACGCGGGATCACCAGCTTCAAATTGTTCATGACCTACGACAAAATGCTGGTAAACGATGCGCAATTCTTGGATGTTTTGAGCGTCGCGAAAGAGCATGGCGCATTGACCATGGTGCATGCGGAAAACGCAGGCATGATCAAATGGATGACAGATCGTCTTTTGGCAAAGGGGTTAAAAGGGCCTAAATACCACGCGCTGTCTCATCCCGCCCTCGCCGAGGAAGAGGCGATTCACCGCGCGATCTGTATGGCGAAACTGGTGGATGCACCCTTGCTTATCGTTCACGTTAGCACGCCCGAGGGCGCGGCATTGGTGCAAAATGCGCGTCAAGCGGGGGCGATGATATATGGTGAAACTTGCCCGCAATACCTTTTTCTGACCCGCGAAGATATGGACAAGCCCGATATGCAAGGAGCGGCCTTCATGTGCTCGCCACCTTTGCGTGACAAACCCACACAGGACGCGCTTTGGGCGCATATTCAAGCGGGTACGTTCGATGTGGTTAGCTCGGATCATTCGCCCTATCGCATGGATGAAAGTGGAAAGCTCGCCAATGGCCCGGACGCGCCGTTTACGGTGATCGCCAATGGCATGCCTGGCATCGGCGCACGCTTGCCCATGTTGTTTAGCGAAGGGGTTGGAAAAGGGCGGATAACCGTATCCGAATTCGTCGCGCTCAGCTCCACAAACGCGGCGCGGCTTTACGGGTTGTTGCCGCAGAAGGGTACGCTCACGGTCGGTGCTGATGCGGATATTACGATCTGGGATCCAGAGAAACGGGGTAAGATTACCGCTGCGAACCAACAGGACAACGCGGGTTATTCTGTGTTTGAGGGATGGGAGGTGACGGGTCTGCCCGTCACTACGTTTTCGCGGGGCCAAAGGGTCATTGATGAAGGCGCTTTGCATGTGAGCGCGGGCCATGGAAAATTCCTGCCGCGCGCCAAGTTCGACGCAGGTGGACGCAGAGGATATCTCGCGCCTGAGTTGGACTCAACGCTCAACTATGATGCAGATATCGCCCCATGAGCATCATTGTCATCAACCCGAATTCGAACGAGGCCGTCACGCAAGGCCTGCGCGAAGCGCTCGCACCCTTCCCGAAGACCGAGTGTATAACGCTAAATTCTGGGCCTTTCGGGATCGAAAATCAGGCAGACAGCGACAGCGTCATTCTTCCGATGCTCGAAGTGATCAAATCTAGGCAAGACGCATCGGCCTTCGTGATCGCTTGCTACTCTGATCCCGGTTTGGAAGCCGCCAGAGAGGCCAGCCCCGTACCCGTTTTTGGCATTCAAGAGACGGGGGTCACAACCGCCATGTGCCGCGCTGATATGTTTGGAGTGATATCAATTGGCGAGGCGTCTATCCCGCGTCACCGAAGATATATGCGTCGTATGGGGGTGCTGCATCGCCTCGCAGGGGACTGTGCGCTGAACATGAGTGTCGATGAAACCGCACGCGGCGCTGACACGTTCGCGCGGTTGATAACAGTCGGCAACACTCTTATCGCGGACGGCGCTGAGAGCCTTATTCTTGGTTGCGCAGGCATGGCAAAACACCGTGCCCCTCTAGAAGCTGAACTCGGCGTCCCAGTGATTGATCCGACCCAAGCTGCTGTGGCCATGGCGCTCGGAACAGTCTTCGCATCCCATTTCTAAAAATACCTCCGCCAGATGCATCAACATGACCTCTTGGGGCATGCGCATCTGCGCATTCTTCAAGGCAAGATCGACAACCAGAACCACGCAGTGAATAAAGTTAATCCAGTCGCGATCAAGACAACTGAGGCTGCGACGCGTTGCGCCCGTTGATACATGCTGGCAAAGACATAAGCGTTCACACCCGGAGCCATCGCAGAGGTAACAACGGCGGACCGCATGCCTGCGTCTGACACACCGCTCCATGCGGTCAATGTAAACGTGATCGCAGGATGCAAAATCAACGCAAGCGCACAGACAAAGAAAATCACGCGTAAATCCCCTTCAGGGCGATAGCGATACAAGATGCCACCAAGCGCAAAAAGCGCGACGGGTAAAGCGGTGCGCACAATCATATCAAGTGCGCTTTGAAAGCTCGCGGGCAGATTGAGGCCCGCTAGATTGAACAAGAACCCCAAGGTTATTGCGATGATCAAAATGTTGCTGAACATCGCTCTCAGAACGGTCTTGGGCAAGCGCGCAAGGCTGGTTCCCGCACCGCGTGCGCGCACCAGCTCCATTACCGTGATGCCAACCCCGTAGCAAAAAGGCGAATGCAGCGCGATGATTGCATAGTTGCCTGCCAACGCATCGCCTGTGCCATAGGCTTGCTGCGTGATTGCCAGTCCAAGCAACAGCGAGTTCGAAAACAATGCGCAAAAGCCGATGGCGACACTGTCCTCCCAAGTGCGTCCAAATACGTGGCGCCCCCCGAACAGGCCAAGGCAAAAACACGTCAGCGCACCCGCATAGAAACTGGATAGCAATTTGGGATCGAAGCCAGTTGTTAGATCAATTTCCGCAAGGGCTTTGAAAAGCAGGCATGGCACGGCCACGTTTTGTGCGAACTTCATCAACCCGTCGATGGCGCTGTCTTTCAAAAATTTGCACCAAACCAAGGCATAGCCAAGCCCGATGACCAAAAAGACGGGTAGGATAACGTCGATAAGCGCTTGCATCAGGCGCTACACGTCATAGCTGATTTGCATTCCATCGAATGCGGGCGTGATATAATCGGGCGTCTCGTTAAGGACGGTTTCATAGTCCAAATCGATGTGCATATTGGTCAACACCGCTCTAGGCACGGCGGACTTGGTGATCCACTCAAGTGAGTTTTCCAAATGTGAATGGCTGGGATGCGGCGTGCGGCGCAGAGCATCCAAAATCCAGCAATCGGCACCTTCAAGCGCGATCCATGCCTCATCCGTCATGTCAGATACATCCGGCAGATAGGCCAATGGGCCAACTCGAAACCCGAGGGCGTCAATCGTACCGTGTTCGATCTCGAATGGGTGTAGCGTGATCGGACCGCCCGCGCCCTCAATCGTGAAAGCGCCCTCAATTGTGAACAGATCCAAGATCGGCGGATAGGCTGAGCCTTTGGGCTGCACGAATGCGTAGCCAAACCGCGAGAGCAAATCGTTCTGCGTCGCCCCATCGGCCCATACGGGCAGGCGCGCGCGCATGTTGAATACGATCATGCGCAAATCATCTATGCCATGCACGTGATCCGCATGGCTGTGGGTGTAGGCGACTGCATCGAGTGTGCCGATCCCCGCATCCAGCAATTGAGTGCGCAGATCGGGGGAGGTGTCGATCAAAACGCGCGTCACACCGCCTTCTGCGATGCGTTCAATCAAAAGGGAGCACCGACGCCGTGCATTCTTGGGGTTCTCAGGGTCGCAATCGCCCCAATGGCCGCCAAGCCGTGGAACCCCGCCAGAGGAGCCGCATCCAAGTATGGTAAAGCGCAATTCAGCCATTAGACAGCGGCCTTGTAGGTGGTGACTTTGCTAAAGAGACGCTCAAAATTCGATTCGGTCTGCGCTGCAAAATCTGCGATATCCATGCCGAACACGTCCGCGCCCACATCTGCGGTGTAGGCCGTATAAGCGGGTTCATTGCGTTTGCCACGTCGTGGAACAGGGGCGAGGTAGGGGCTGTCGGTTTCCACCAAGATTTGCTCAATCGGAGCGGCCGCGAAGATGTCGCGCACCTCTTGAGATTTCGGGAATGTCGCGATGCCGGACATAGACAAATAGAAACCCAGATCAACGCAGGTTTGTGCCAGTTCTGGGCCAGAGCAATAGCAATGCATCACGCAGGAATAGGGCGCATTACGGTACTCTGCGCTTAGAATATCGATCATGTCGTTATCGGCGGCTCGCGCATGGATGATTAATGGCAGGCCCGTGCGCTGGGCCGCTTCGATATGCACGCGCAAAGATTGCTTTTGTATCTCCATGCTCTCGGCGGTGTAGTGATAATCGAGACCTGTCTCGCCAATGCCAATCATCTTCGGGTGCGCAGTCAGGGCGATTAGCTCATCTACAGTCGCAAGCGGCTCTTCAGCCGCACTCATCGGGTGGGTGCCTGCCGCGTAGAAGACTTGGCTGTTCGCCTCTGCCAGCGCACGCACGCCGGGTTCATTGCGCAAGCGTGTGCAGATAGTGACCATACGGTGAACACCGGCCTCCGCTGCGCGTGCCAGAATATCGGGCAATTCACCCTCAAAATCAGTGAAATCCAGATGGCAATGGCTGTCAGTAATCAGGGGTGGTGTGGTCATTATGCGTCCTTGCCACGCAGCTCAGGTCGCCGCCTGCGAAATATGTCTCAAGGTATCTAGGATGAGCGCGGCAGGGTCAAGGTTCACAGCGCGCCCATGGCGCAGCTTCGCGTCTACATCTTGCGCAGCTTGCGCCCAACGACGTGCGTGATGCGGGCTTGGGGAAAGCCGCGCGATCATGTTGCCCTCGCCCTTGGTCGCTTCGGGGGTCGGGGTGATGCCAAGCGTGCCCGCCCGCGCCAGGCGGGCCAAGATCAGCGCGATCAGATCGACAAGCATATCCAGCTTATCCTCAGCCCCCCTTTGCGCGGCGGCATCGGCAAGACGTAGCGCACGGGCGCGATCCATGCGCGGCATCGTAGCAAACAGCCCGACGAGTTCTGCGTAAATCGCAGGGCCAGAATGGTTTGTCATGCGAATAGCTTCGCCAACAGAGCCAGATGTTAGCGCAGTCAGCACCCTTTGATCGAGATCTGTGTCAGGCAAGGCTTGGCTAAGTGCATTCGTCATATCGCTGTCGCCCAAGGGGGAAAGTCGCAATTCACGACAGCGCGAGCGAATGGTTGGTAAAAGGCGCGAAGGTTGGTGCGAGATTAGCAGAAGTGTTGCGTTCTCGGGCGGCTCTTCAAGGCGCTTAAGCAAGGCGTTAGCAGCTTGCACGTTCATTTCATCGGCGGCGTCAACGATTACGACGCGTCGGCCGCCTTCTGCAGAGGAAAAGTTGAAAAAACCATTCAACTTACGCACATCATCAACGCGAATGTCTTTGGCGAATTTGCCCGCCTCAAGGTTCTTTTTCTGATCGCTTTCTGTTGATCCAGCTCCACCTCGACGCAATACGAATAGCGACGGATCAGCGCCAGCCGCAATGCGATGTGCAACGGGATGCTTTGGATCTGTCTCAAGCGAGGTAGGTTTTTGAGGTGCGCCAAACATGCCGCCATCATCCATAGGTTGGCTCAACAAAAAACGCGCGATGCGGTAGGCTAGGGTGGCTTTACCTGTTCCACGCGGTCCGATCATCAGCCAGCCATGATGCAAGCGCCCTGTGTTATAGGCTTCTAGAAAACTGGCCTCCGCCGCATCTTGGCCAATCAAATGTTTGGTGTCGCGCGGATGCAGCGCGCCCGGAACGCAGTCGGGTTCAGGCAACGTGTCGCTCATCCAAGATGCGCCTTGATAACGCTCAAGGTGTCAGCGGCAATCGCATCAATGTCACGCGCTGCGTTAACAATGCGAAAGCGCTTGGGCGCTGCAGCGGCCAGTTCTAGGAACCCTGAACGCATAGCTTTTTGCAAACTGGCCCCGAAATTCTCAAAGCGACTGTCGATGCTATCGCGTTCAACCGCGCGCGCATGGGAGACATCGGGGTCCATATCAAAAAGTAATGTCAGATCGGGTTCGCGCCCTATCATCAGCGCGTGGAGCTGATCCACAAGCGCACGCAGATCGCCGCGAGAAAGGCCCTGATACATGCGTGTGCTATCGGCGAAACGATCACAGATTACGACTTTGCCAGCGGCGAGGGCTGGGAGGATCGTGCGCTCCATATGATCGCGACGCGCGGCTGTGAACAACAAGATTTCCGTTTCAGCGGACCAGCGATCTGGCTCGCCCTGCAACACAAGTGCGCGAATTTCTTCTGCGCCCGCAGAGCCACCGGGTTCGCGTGTGAGAACAACCTCGAACCCATCGGCCTCTAGCGCCGCGGCAAGCCGTTTGGCTTGGGTGGATTTGCCAGAGCCATCAATGCCTTCAAAGCTGATGAAACGCCCCGTGGGCACAGTCATGGCGTTAAGATCCTTGATCGGCGGGTGCGGATGGAGGTTCGTTCAGCTGCGCGATCAACATTTGTGCAACCGTTCCGACACGCGAAATGAATCCGCCCGCAGGCACATCATTCGCCGCGACAAGAGGAATGCGCGTCTCGGGCAAGCTGGGCGGTGTGATTACCAATTCCGCGATCTGCTGATCCTTCTCGATCGGTGCTGTGATGGGGCCGTTATAGATCACCTCTGCGACGACCTTTACGCCTGTGGTGACGGGCATCAACATTGACACGTCCTCCATCGGCACAAGCTGTACCTTTTGATCGCGCCCCATCCATACATCGGCTGTGGCTACGGACGTTCCGGCTTTCGCGACTGGCTTCACCGCGAATTGGCGAAAGGCCCAGTTTACAATCGATTCCGCTTCTTCTGCACGTGCTTGTGCACTTTGAAGTCCTGAGATCACAAAGATCACGCGACGGCCCCGCTGTTTTGCGGATCCGACAAGACCGTAGCCTGCTTCTTGGGTGTGGCCTGTTTTCAGGCCATCCGCGCCGATCCCGAGCGACAAAAGCGGATTGCGGTTGCGGGTGTTTTGCGGTGCGCGGCCATCAAATTTGAATTCACGTTCCGAAAAGAGGGGATAGAAACTGGGGAAGTCGGTGATCACGCGGTTCGCAAGCAAGGCGAGATCGCGCATCGACATGCGGTGCCCTGCCTGTGGCCAGCCGTTGGAATTCGAGAAGGTGGAATTGGTCATCCCGAGTTGTTGGGCACGTTGTGTCATGAACCGAGCAAAGCCTGCTTCGGTGCCATCGGGGCTAAGCGCTTCTGCGATCACTGCGCAGGCATCGTTGCCAGAAAGCACGATAATGCCGCGGATCAGATCTTCAACCGTGATGCGATCTGTGGTGTCGAGAAACATAGTGGATCCGCCGTAGGCCATCGCATGTTTGGATACGGGAAGTTTCTCATCCAACACCAAACGACCGTCGCGCAAGGCTTCGAACGTGATGTAGAGGGTCATCATTTTGGACATCGACGCAGGGGGTAGCATTTGATCGGCGTTCTTGTTCAGCAAGACGGTGCCCGTCGTTTGATCAATCACAAATGCAGAGGCCGCGCGGGTCTCAAATGCGCCAGCAGGCAGCGCGAGTATCAAGGGCACAACAAGCGCCGCAATCGTCGTGATGAGGTGGCGCATCAGCGTGCCTTCCTTATCGTTGGAGTTTTAGTTGCTGACAGCATAGGCATCCGCAAAGCCTGACGTCTTAATCTTTTTCAAAAGTGTGCTCCGCTCGGCGCTTGTCTGCGCAGGACCTACAAGAACACGCCAAAACGGTTTGCCAGAACTGTTAGATTTTTTGATCGTTGGCACCATCCCCGCGATGCGCATCGCTTCTGCGGTATTGATGGCGTTCTGCTCAACGCTGAAAATGCCAAGCTGAATGAACGGCTTGCTGAGGCTGCTGGGGGTTTTGGGTGCGATTGGTTTTGGTACTGCGGGCGCGGACGCAATAGCCGTGGACGCAGCGCCACCCGCAGGATCAAGCGCGGTCTCGGAAATTGCAGAGCTTTCGCCTGGCGCATCAAGCTGTGGGGCCGCATCAGGCGCGGGCTGGTTCTCAGCGACCGCCTCGCGACGCAGCGCTGTGACGTTCAACTTTGCAGGTTGACCTGCGAGCATTCCCAGCGTGGCAGCGGCATCAGAGGAGACCTGCAAACGCGGACCGGGGTTTTCGCGTTCACGGCGGAACAACGCGCCAATCACGAATTTTCCATTTTTTTCATTGCGGATAATGACACGTTCTGGATCTTTCACATCCGGATGTGCAACCCATACGCCGCCAAGGGAGGGACGTCCGTCCCAAAGACCATTTTCTGTGACTTGGAAGACCTCGGGCGCTTCGGTGTCGCGCTCGACCAGCTTTACGGATCGCGAGGGATCGCCGTCGACGAACTCTTCGGTCTTGTACTTTTTTTGCAAAAACGCAGGGCCCGTGCCGTCCTGACAGCCCGCAAGAGCGAGCGTCGAGACCAACGTCATAGTCACCCAAACGCGCCGAGCCGTTTCTGGTCCTAAAAAAATACTCATGCTGTGCCCTTTGCCCCAAGTCCCGCTGCAATGGCCCATTTTTAGGTCCTGACTTGCGCGTGACGCTCCGTCCTGCGTCAGAGTAATGTAGCCTTGTTTCGTGCACATTAAAAGTCCGACGATAGTGCTTGCGCGGAAATTCGGTCAACTTTCGATCAACTTGTATGCCTTTGTCTGAATTTTCGTGCTCTTAGCCCCTTGCCGCTGCGCATCTGCAAGGGTAAGGAGACCGCGTCGGAGGCTTGGCAGAGTGGTCGAATGCACCGGTCTTGAAAACCGACGAGGGTGAAAGTCCTCCCAGGGTTCGAATCCCTGAGCCTCCGCCACTTTTAAATGCCTTTTAAATTCAATAGGTTATATGGCATCCCGAGAATTTTTGCACACACGTTTTGCACACACGCAGACCACACACGCTCCCAACCAAACAAATGCTGTTGAGTCACTTTGACATGTGAACGCTTCTGTCCGCCCAGCGCATGAAGTAGCTAACGACCATAATGCTTGTGTCGTTGTGAACAGTTGTCACCTAGCTCACAGGTTTTAACAAAGGTGCATACACTCGCTTAGCGGCGCGTCTGATGTCCTTAGTGGAATTGGCGACGTAGGCTGAAGATTAGGCCAACAGGCTCCTCCAGCGGCTCTCACGGTCCTTTCATTCGCATTGATGTCGTGGTTCAGGCGTCTGTCAATCGCCAGCGAGCAGTTGAGGTTTTGCCTTGGCAGTAAGCCTTGGGTTGAATTTGGGGTGATGGGTGGACTGTGATGGCTAGTTGAACTCGACTCAGGTCCTAGATAATCCCATGTAACTGGCCTCGTGCTTCGTTGGCGTCCAGCTGCTTATAGACGCCCAATATCACCCTAGATTTGAGCAGTGAAACTCCTTATGATACTTTGTGAAGCAAAGCAGTATTAGTGAGATAAGGTAGCTGTAAGTGGTGCAATGTTTTTTTTCAAAGATAGCGATCAGTAGATATATAACGATAATCGGATACCTCTTAATTTTGGGATCCCCAACCGTGGCTACCAGCCAACAATCATACCGCGTCTTTGCATCTAACGACCAATACCACTTAGGTGATGAGAACATTGGTAGCTGGCCAAATCTTTGGGGAGTGTGCATTGACTTAGGTACAGCAGAGTTAGCCCCCTTAGATACAGTAAAAGTTGTATATAAAAGCTACGGTTTGGAGACTGCATATCTGCAAGTTGGCTCCCAAAGGCAAATCCTACCTCCACAAATGCCACTTCAAGGCAAGCGCCGCCCAAATTACTGGAGCTCCCGTAAAGCAACTGAAATTATTGTGAGACGTTCGAACAGAGCCGCGCTCATTTCAATATGTAGCAAGAGTGTCGCTGCGGCTGGACAACCCGTTGATTATGATGACTGGATGATCGCAAATATCATCGCTGAAGTGAGTAATGCACCTGTAAAAGCTCCAGAGCGGATAAACAATCAGCCGTCTCTAGATAATGGTCCGGCAGCTAACGTTAAGTTGACAGGGCTTTGAGCCTCCCCCTTTGAAGTGGTCCGCCCCTATAGTTAGGAAAGCGGAGGACCTGAGATGGCCATTAAGAGACCAAAGCCCGAAGAGATTGTCGTGAAGTTACGGCAGGTTGAAGTTCTGATGGGGCAAGGCATGCCTCGGATTGACGCAATCAGACAGATCAGTGTGACTGAACAAACCTATTATCGCTGGAAGAAGAAGTATGGCGGAATGGGCACGGAACAACTCAAGGAATTAAAGCGCCTTCAGAAAGAGAACGAACGTCTTCGGCGTGCAGTTTCCGACCTGACGCTGGATAAGTTGATCTTAAGGGAGGCCGCATCGGGAAACTTCTAAGCCCCTCGCGCAGGCGTGCCTGCATCAATCACGTTCGTAGTCAGTTCAAAGTTTCTGAGCGTCGTGTCTGCCGTGTATTAGGCCAACACCGATCCACGCAGCGGCGGTTGCCACAAGGGCGTGCTGACGAAGAACGCTTGGTTGCGGACATGATCGAGTTCACACGCCAGTACGGCCGATATGGCTATCGTCGGGTTGCAGCCCTGCTGAGAGACGCGGGTTGGCAGGTTAATGACAAGCGTGTCGAACGCCTATGGCGACGTGAGGGGCTTAAAGTGCCAATGAAGCAACCAAAGAAAGGACGGCTCTGGCTGAATGACGGATCATGTGTCCGTTTACGTCCCGAGTATCGTAATCACGTCTGGTCGTATGACTTCGTGCATCACCGGACAGATGATGGCAGGGCGTTTCGGACGCTTAACATCTTGGACGAGCATAGCCGAGAATGTCTGGCGATCCGAGTGAAACGAAAGCTGAACTCGACGGAGGTCATCGACGCTCTTACGGACCTGTTCATCTTGCGAGGTTTCCCTGCCTACATCCGTTCAGACAACGGCCCTGAGTTCATTGCTGAGGCCGTCAGAGATTGGATCAAAGCCGTGGGAGCCAAGACGGCTTATATAGAACCTGGATCACCCTGGGAGAACGGATACTGCGAAAGCTTCAACGGGAGAATGCGAGACGAGTTGCTGAACGGTGAAATCTTCTACTCGCTCCGAGAAGCCCAAATCATCATTGAAAGATGGAGGAACCATTACAACACCAAGCGACCACACAGTGCATTGGGCTACCGCCCGCCCGCGCCAGAGGCCATCATCCCGATGGACCAAAGGCCAATCATGCACTAACTTTCAAATTGGACCACTCAAGTGGGGCTGCTCACGCTGGCTTGCTCATTCTGTCCCTAGGCAGTGAGACGGTTGATACTACAACAGCCACAGGCAAGCTGATCTTGAACATGATGGTATCAGTTGCTCAGTTTGAGCGCGAGATGATGAAAGAACGTCAGGTAGAGGGCATCAAGAGGGCGCAAGCAGAAGGCAAATACAAAGGCCGTGTTCCTACAGCTATGAAGCAAGCGGATAAGGTGAAGGCTTTGGTTGATGCTGGTGTGACTAGAGTTCAGGTGCAGGAACAACTTGGGATCAGCAAGGCCAGTTACTACCGCTGTTAGAAGGCAAGCTGACAGAGGCGATATAAGCCTCACTCAAGGGCATAAAGGATTAGGCCACCAGAGTTCGTTTTGACCAATGGTCAGCCTGTGATGGCGCTTGTATGGCGTGGGACCCTCCAGAAAATACGTAGGTGAATCCGTCTCGCTTGGTTTGCCCATATGAATCCAAGATAAAGATTTAGTAATGGGAAAGACTCAAAAACTGCGATGTCACATACAGCTTACGTTCATCCTTCAAGCCATCTTTCAAGTCCCGAGGTATGTTGGAATAGCCGCACTTCGCACCTGCTATCTGCCCTGCCACAGCCGCTGTTGTGTCTGCATCATCACCCAAATTACAGGCTCTTAAGACTGCATTCTCGAAGCTATCTGTTGTAAGGTTAGACCAAAGAGCCGCATGCAGGGTGTCAATAACGTAGCCGCCCGATTGTATGTCGTCTTCACTTTCCTCAACAATGTTACGGAGCATCATCATACTGATTTCGTTGTTTCTTGGTCTATTGTTAACTTGTTCCACTGCCCACATGAGTGGCTTTCCATTAAATAGATGACACAAAAGTTCAGCTAGTATTTGGCAGCATTGCTCAGCGTGACGGGAGGCATGCGTTGCCTTAGACTGACGACCAGCTAAGGCTAAAGCCACTTCAACGTTGTCTTTAGCGAAGCAAGACACAGGCGCTAGCCGCATAAGTGAGCCATTACCATCTTTCTTTGCGCCAAATGGCAGGGCTTCTAGATAGCCATTTCGACGGAAGTCACCGAGGACCCTTAAAGTGTTCTGGCCAATGCCTACTGCAATACCCGTGCTGGTATTCGTACCATTCTCAGCCCAGTCACAGAACCGATTGAGCAAGTCCTCATTGTCCAAAGTTTTTTGCTCAATCAGACTTTGAGCCAAGCACAGAGCCATTGCGGTGTCGTCAGTCCAAGCACCTGCTGGAAGATTAAACCGACCACCTGACCTATATGAGGCTACAAGCTCAAATGTCCCTCTATCAGCGAACTCTACGGGTGCGCCTAGTGCATCACCAATAGCCAACCCCACAAAAGCTCCAGCAATACGATCATGTACGGGGGAGGCATAATAAGCCCAGTAACGGTCAGCCTCTTCCATCAAGGGGAAGCTGTCACCAGCAAACTCTTTAACCTTATTGTAAAACCAGTCTGCCAGTTCCCAACTGTGTAACAGCCTCAAACTCAGGATTGTTCTGCTAATGCGAAGGTGGTTGTGGTTGTATTTTTGCTTCCAATGGTCATTAACAGAAAGGAACTCCAAGAACCTAACTGTCATAGCTTCTAAGAAAGTGGAAACCTCTGGTTTTTCTGCCAGCCACACGGCTGTCTCCAAATCTAGAACAGGAGCATCTGAAACTTGATTGCTGCTTTCTGGTGTTGGGAAAGCCCATTGTATGAAGCCGTGCTTGCTCTCAAAGTCCTCATTACTGATCGACAGGAGTTCTTTCCTGCGAAAGCCATCCGCAAGAGGGGCATTGGCGTCGTAAAACATTCTCATTCGGAGGTTCATTATGCCTACATTACCCCCTTTTATACCCAACGCTCAGGTTGTGATCGGTCTCACAAGTATCCCCAGAGCAGCACTCAAAGATGTTGGACTTGCAGATAACACACTGCTCATGCCCATGCACGACAACAGTGTTCAGCGGTGACTGACACCTTGGGCATCGCTGCTTGTGAGCATTAGCTGGGTGAAGGGTGTTGTCCATCATCCGTTTAACTCCCAATCTTACCAATGAGTGGAGGCCAGTCGCACTGATATCGACAACTCATGCGGTCTCCACCTAGTTATAGTTTGTTCTAATTAGTACCTTCAATAAGCATCAGATCAGTTTCAGAGCAGGCGTCCCTAATCGCTTTTGCAGCTTGGTATTCATCGCTTAAATAGAATTTCCTAGCAGCACTAAGACTATCAAATTCAATCATCATCACTGTTCCTGTTACATTACCTTCATGCCGCTCAGCATCAGGACCTTTCGCCAATACTTTTCCTCCATGAGCTTTAATGACAGGGCCAGCCATGCCAGAAAATGCAGCGAACTTATCTGCATCGGTGACCCGTATATTAGCAACTAAATACCCCTTGGGCATATTCATGTTCCTTCCTTGAAGATGATTAGGACTGTTTCAAATGTAGCGAGGACTGAAGCCCTCAAGTGTGAAAGCCGAAATAACTGCCATCAGATGATGAAACAAAACGATCATCGCATCAAGGTTTCAGGTCGTTGAGTACGGCTGTTGTCGTGACCAGCGTGGGACCCTCCAGAAAATACAGAGGTGAATCTGTCTCGCTTGGTTTGCCCGTATGAAGCCAAGGCAAAGATTTGGTTTTGGTTTGCCCCTCGGTCTTCCCAACCCCTAAAGACTTTACCATCCAATTCTTATCGTTATCTTGAATCCAACTCTCGCAGCGCAAAGAATAGCAACGCCATGCCACGTATTACATTCGCACTAGCCACCATGTTGTCCTTCATGGCCTTCACGCCAATGGCTGCACAGGACTATCAGAAGGGTTACGATGCTTACCAAGCTGGTGACTACGCAACTGCTCTGAAAGAGTTTAGGCCACTGGCTGAGCAGGGCAATGCTCTCTTGCAGACTGTCGTCGGTGACATGTACCGCAAAGGCAAAGGCGTCACTCAAGATTATGCTGAAGCCACCAAGTGGTACCACTTAGCCGCTGAACAAGGGAAAGCTCAGGCGCAGTATAACCTAGGTTTCATCTACAAAAATGGTGAGGGCGTTCCTCAAGATTATGCTGAAGGCATTAAGTGGTATCGTTTGGCTGCTGACCAAGGATATGCGAAAGCGCAATATAACCTTGCTGTCATGTACGAAAATGGTGAAGGCGTCTCTCAAAATTATGCGGGAGCGGTTAAGTTGTATCGTTTAGCTGCTGAACAAGGGAATGCTGAGGCACAGAATAACCTCGCCGTCAGTTACGCCACAGGCAAAGGCTTAATACAAGATTATGTAATGGCTCACATGTGGTGGAATCTTGCTAATGCTAATGGAAATGAAAACGGCGCAACAAACAGGGACAGAATAGCAAAAGACATGACCAATGCAGACATAGAAAAGGCCGTAGCTATGGCTCGTGAGTGCATGAGCAGCAGCTATCAGAACTGTGGCTACTGAGGCTCTTAAGAACACCATGACAGCCAACAAGGTACTGATCGCAGTCATAGCCTTTGCCTTGCTTGCGAAGGCATACGTTATTCTGACGTCTTAGGATTACCCCATGAACACTAAACTATCTGCGGTGTCTGACAAACGCGTGGACCTCACGTGCAGTGCATTTGGTCATGAGTTCAGTTACAAGATTGCTGATCTGATCCTAGCAACCAGCGATGACAAAACTACCCATGAAGTCCGTCAGAAAACCGTATGCAGAGGCTGTGGTGTCAGATGGGATAACACATATCAGGTTGTGTGATGGGCCGATGTTGACAGTACTCAACACAACCTCCCGCTGAGGTCGTTTAGATCGGCTCAGCCACCCACTGCCTACATGCACGTCCTCACCTGTCTCAGCGGGGGCTTACAGCGCCTCTACGGCTGCCCGATTAGCACGACTTGATCCCCTAACCAATGTGGGCCAATATTCTGTCATTCAACGAGCAGGATCATTACCTTCGCTACTCACGCTTAACATCTTTGTTGGAGTCATATTTTAAAGTATCATGTTATCCGTAGAGAATATCACCCATGTTAAGTAGAAGAATTGTATTAAGTATTAAAAAGACTGTCGGAGCGAGATAACCCTCAGCCGTTGCCTTTACACCCTCTATATTTGCCCAATCACTGTTGATAGTACGAAAGCCAAAAACGGCAGCTAAAAGTGATTGCGTCCAGCCCCAAGCCACGAAAGCCCAAGAGCCTTCTGGGCCATTGACCAATAAGACTAATGATATAACTGCCGCAGCACCAACTTGAGTACCTGCAAAGCGGGTCATAAATATGCCACTGTCTCCGAAGCCATACTGGTCGTTGAAGGCTTTCGTCTGAAAAAGGCATCTAAAACTATAAAAAGCTGCGCCAATTAAAAGAAGAACCCAAATTACTAGGTTCAGTGAACCCCCAAAATTCTCTACCATTTTTCTCTCCTAAAGTTGCATTTCAACACCACGGTGCGTGATGTATTTTGAAAACTTCGCTTTCTAGTCGGCCACTGATTTGTAAGTTCCGAGCAACGATCCAGACTCTTGCATAGCTGACAGCATACTATCGGTGTCGATAAGATCAATTATGGAGCCACCTGTGAATGTATCCGATGACATTACAACCATCATCAATCTGGCGTTTTTGTCAGCATCTGAATCTATGATCATTATTGCTTCGCCAGTTGACGGAGAGAAGTAAATGCACTCGGTTGTAATACCAAGCGCCGCCGTCATTCCCTTAATTGCTTCACCTCGATCAGATGGGTTTGAAATCATACCTTTGAAGCCGCTACCATTGTAGCTTGCCCGAACCAAATATTTAGTCATTATTGGAATTCCTTCTAATATTTCATCGTTCTTAGGATGCCTTTAAAGAAGGGTGGGTGCAGTTGGAGCACAAGTCTAGTCTAATTATTAGATTGGTTCAGCTAACTCAGCCTGATAGCCGCCCACGAGGTACGTCAAAGAGCCGTATGTAGAGGCTGTGGTGTCAGGGGTGATAACACGTATGTAATCGCCTAGATGAGCCTGTACGTGCGTCTGTGTGAGCCTCAGCCCCACCTCTAGTGTAGCGACCAGTCTACGTGGTTGATTGCTTCCTTCGCGAAGTCCCTTGAGGGCTAGACCATCAGAGTAATTACCAAAGGTCTGTCCTTCGATCTCATGCCCCATAAGTCTGGCGACTACAGTCACAGGTAAAGAACCTGATCGCTTTTTGTTGCACTGCGCAGAAGGTCCATAACGGCGGTACCGGCTTCAATGCCATTCTGATCTGGCAACGGATGGCCCGCAGCCATGACCCGGCAACCGTCAATTTCCCGCGCGTTTTCGTAGTTTGTGACGGCGATGGCCTCTGTGCGTTGGGCCGCTGGAATATGTTGCAGAGCTTGCTGTATCATCGCAACCGACGCTTTGCCAAAGGCAATGACTAAAAGACACCCCTCTGGGTTTACCTTTAGCGGCTCAGCCGTCAGCGCCCGCTGGACGGCTAATTTCGGGTCGGCGGCACGGACCCCTTCCAGAAATAGGGTCCGTGCAAGGTGATTTAGATCAGTAAGGTTCATCCAGCTGCGATTTGTTTGGCTTTTACGACCAAGTTCTCGGCCTGACGAATGGATGCGTAGTCGATCAGACGACCATCAAGGGAAACTGCCCCTTTGCCCGCTGCTTCGGCCTCGGCCATGGCTTCGATGATCCGGTTGGCTTTGGTGACTTCGGCCTCGGACGGGCTCATCACTTCGTTCGCCAGTGCGATTTGGCTGGGGTGGATCGCCCATTTGCCTTCACAGCCCAAAACTGCGGCACGATAAGCGGCGGCTTTATAGCCTTCGGGATCGGAGAAATCACCGAAAGGACCATCAACCGGACGCAAGCCGTTTGCGCGGGCGGCAACGACCATATTGGTTAGCGCAGAGTGCCACATGTCGCCCCAATGGACCTGTCGTAATCCGTCCTCCGCAGGATCGGTCAAAACTGCATAATGCTCGTTTACGCCACCGATCACAGTGGTGCGTGCGCGCATACTTGCGGCGTAGTCTGCAACCCCGAAATGAAGGCTCTCATTCCGCTTGGAAGCGGCGGCAATTTCGTTGACGTTTTGCATGCCCAAAGCGGTCTCGATGATGTGCTCAAAACCGATGCGTTTTGAGTACCCTTTTGCGTCCTCAATTTGGGTTACCATCATGTCCACCGCATAGACATCTGCGGCGGTGCCAACCTTAGGAATCATGATCAGATCCAGCCGCTCGCCAGCCTGTTCCACAACGTCAACAACATCACGATACATGTAGTGCGTATCCAATCCGTTGATACGAATCGACATCGACTTGTTGCCCCAGTCGATTTCGTTCAGGCCCTTGATGATGTTCTTGCGGGCCTGTTCTTTCTCGTCAGGCGCGACAGCATCTTCGAGGTCAAGAAAGATCACGTCAACGTCAGATTCTGCTGCTTTTTCAAACATTTGAGGCTGGCTTCCCGGAACTGCCAGCTCTGATCTGTTAAGGCGTGCGGTGGCTTGGTCGATGGGATGGAAACTCATTTTCGATAATCCTTGAGGTTGTGATGCGAAAGTGACGGCAACACAGGCAGGAAAAAAAATTACCTGTCAAGAATAAATTTCAGGCGATGTTTGGTCGCATTTCACTCAGGCGTCATCTGCCGATCGATCCCCGATCCGAGCTGAAAAGAAGAACGCAACAGCCTGCGTGCGGCTGGTTACGGACAGCTTTTCGTAAAGGTTTGAGAGGTGAAATTTCACCGTGTTTGCAGAGATCTCAAATTCTGCCGCAAGCTGCCTGTTTGACAGCCCGCGCGAGAGCGCCTCAAGCAGCGCTTTTTCGCGCTTGGTCAGCTGGTGGATCGGGTCGCTTTGCAGCTCCCTCACATCGAGGAAGGGAAACACCATCTGCCCCGCCGCCACCGCAGCACAGGTGTCGAGCAATCCCTCCACTGGGCCATTGCGCGGGGTGAAGCCTGCCGCGCCCGCCGAAAGCGCTTGTCGGGGCATGTCGCCCGCGTTGTTGCCGTAGACCAAAATGCGTGGCGCACTTGGCTGATCACGCATAACCTCAATCAGCTTTTGCCCCCCCAAGGCGGGGAGGTTCCAGTCGATGATCCCAATTTGGACAGGCACGCGCATCACCGTCCCGAGGAAGTCTTCCGCAGTAGAGGCCGTTGCCACCAAAGAGAATCGCGGATCACGATCGAAAATCTCGGACATGGCGGAAAGGACCAGCATGTTGCTGTCCGCAAGTGCCACCGTGATCGGGCCGGTGTTGTCTGTAAGGTCTTGCATTTAAGGCTCTTTCACAATTTACCTACCCGTTTTGGTGGGTCATATTTCGGTATACTACGGTATTTCTATCAATTTGGGTAGTATATTACCTACCCAATTAGTTACCCAAAAGCAGGAGTAACCTACGTTGCGGTAAAAAACAAACCGATGCTTCATCTGGGGAAGAAATGTTTCCCGATCAGATAGGCAAAGCTATGACAAATGCTTCTTCGTTCCCGCAACTCGTTATCCCAAACACTTTGGCCGCTGGCCCCGGACCCGGCAATACCGATGCCCGAGTTCTTGCAGCCTATGCGGGTGCGGGTATCGCCGATCACATGCAGCCCGACGTGCTGCGCGGCATGATCGAATGCAAACATATGCTGCGTCAATTCATGGGCACGACCAACGTCCACACTTTCGGCGTGGCAGGCACCGGGTGGAGCGGGCTGGATTGCATGATGTCCGCCGTGATGCCAGGTGACACAGTCGTCGCATTCGCCAATGGTACATTCTCGGGCATTGACGCGCTCACGCTTCGGATGAAGGCCGCCACCCGCGAAGAGCTGGCCGCCGACAGCCTGAACCCACAACCTGCCAGCGTTACCGTGATCGAGGTGCCCCACGGTCAGTCGGTCACCGCGGAAATCGTGGAGGCCGCATTGGCTGAACACAAACCCACGTGGGCCTTTATGACACATTGGGAAACCGGTTCTGGCCGGATCAATGACATCAAAGGGTTTTCGGACGCATGCGTAAAGCACGATGCGATGGGCCTCGTCGACGCCGTGTCCTCCCTCGGCGTCGAGGAATTTGCAGTCGATGACTTCCCTGGCGTGGTTGGCTGGGCTTCTTGCCCGCAGAAGGGCCTGTTGTGCCTGCCGCTGACCTACGCACCGGTGAGCTTTTCTGATCGCTACATCGAAACACTGCGCGCAAACGGTGCCTATACTTACGCCAATCACCCGATCATGGAGGCCCGCCACTGGGGTATTGTTGATGGCGAAGATGTGGAAAAAGGCGCGTACCACCGCACCCATTCTGCTTACGCAGTGTCCGCCTTTCACGAGGCGCTTCGGATCAATTTGGCAGACGGCCTTGCGCAGCGAGCTCAGGACTATGTGTTCCACGAGAAAGCGCTGCGCGATGCCGTGACGGCGATGGGCTGCGAGGTGACCTCCAACATGACCAGCCTCGTGGTGTTGAACCTGCCCCCTGCTTTTGAAGGCCGCGAAATGGAGTTGGTGCAGGACTGTCGTGCAACTGGGTTCGGGATTTGGCCAACCCTTTCGGCACCAGTGCAAGTGCGGATCGGGATCCTGAACCTGCTGACACAAGCCGCCATCACCGAGATCGTGACCAAGTTTGCCCAAGCCATGAACGACATTGGCGCAGAGGTTGATATCGACGCGATCACCGCGCAGCTAGAATTCCACTACCAATCCCGCATCGCAGCTTAAAGGAAACAAGACATGGATATTCACGAATATCAAGCCAAGGAAGTGCTCAGCAACTTTGGCGTTGAAATCCCTGCTGGTGCGCTGGCCTATAGCCCTGAACAGGCGGCCTACCGTGCCCGTGAAATGGGTGGCGAAAAGTGGGTCGTCAAGGCGCAGGTCCATGCCGGAGGCCGCGGCAAGGCCGGTGGTGTCAAGCTGTGCGACACGGACCATGAAATCCAAGCCACCTGCGAAGACATGTTTGGCAAGAAACTAGTCACACATCAGACCGGACCCGAAGGAAAAGGCATTTACCGTGTCTATGTCGAAGCTGCCGTGCCTATTGACCGTGAAATCTATCTTGGTTTCGTTCTTGATCGCACAACACAGCGCATCATGATCGTGGCCTCCGCCGAAGGTGGCATGGAGATTGAGGAAATCTCAGAAAATAAGCCAGAGAGCATCGTACGTTCGACCGTCGAACCTGCCGTTGGTCTACGTGATTTTCAGGCCCGCGATATTGCTTTCAAGTTGGGGATTGAACCCAGCTTGACGCAATCCATGGTACGCACTTTGCAAGGCTGTTACCGCGCCTTTCGCGACTTGGATGCCACAATGGTCGAGATCAACCCGCTGGTTATCACTGGTGACAACCGCGTGTTGGCGCTGGATGCGAAAATGACATTCGACGACAACGCGTTGTTTCGCCACCCGCAAATCAGTGAGCTGCGCGACAAAAGCCAAGAAGACCCCCGTGAAAGCCGCGCGGCAGATCGCGGCCTGTCTTATGTCGGCCTTGAGGGTAACATCGGGTGCATCGTTAATGGTGCAGGTCTTGCGATGGCTACGATGGACACCATCAAACTAGCGGGTGGAGAGCCTGCAAATTTCCTCGACATTGGCGGCGGAGCCACGCCTGAACGTGTTGCCAAGGCGTTCCGTCTGGTGATGTCAGACAAGAATGTGCAAGCAGTGTTGGTCAACATTTTTGCGGGCATCAACCGCTGTGACTGGGTGGCCGAAGGCGTTGTGCAGGCGTTGAAAGAAGTGCAAGTCGACGTGCCTATCATCGTGCGCTTGGCAGGAACCAATGTCGAAGAAGGCCAGAAGATCCTTGCAAAAAGTGGGCTGCCCATCATCCGTGCGACGACACTGATGGAAGCGGCCGAACGGTCTGTTTCCGCATGGAAAAGCGACATTTCCCCCAACCTGAAGGCTGTGTAACCATGAGCATTTACCTAAACCGCGAAACCCGCGTCATAGTTCAGGGCATTACAGGCCGGATGGCGCAATTCCACACCGAGGATATGTTGGAATACGGCACAAATGTTGTCGGCGGCGTTGTGCCCGGCAAGGGCGGGGAAACTGTGCATGGCGTGCCGGTGTTCGACACCGTCAAAGAAGCCGTGGAAGCCACCCAAGCCGAGGCCAGCCTTGTGTTTGTGCCCCCGCCCTTTGCCGCTGACAGCATCATGGAGGCCGCCGATGCCGGTATCCGCTACTGCGTTTGCATCACGGACGGCATTCCAGCGCAGGATATGATCCAGGTGAAACGTTACATGATGCGTTATCCTAAAGAACGCCGGATGGTCCTGACCGGGCCGAACTGCGCGGGCACAATTTCTCCGGGCAAGGCGATGCTGGGCATCATGCCCGGACATATCTTTTTGCCAGGCAACGTCGGGATCATAGGCCGTTCTGGCACGCTGGGTTATGAGGCTGCGGCACAACTCAAGGAACGCGGTATTGGCGTTTCCACCAGCGTTGGTATTGGCGGCGATCCGATCAATGGTTCCTCGTTCCGCGATATTTTGGAGCAGTTCGAGAATGACGAAGACACCCATGTCATCGCCATGATCGGTGAAATCGGCGGCCCGCAAGAAGCCGAAGCTGCCGCCTACATCCAGGAACATGTAACCAAGCCCGTTGTGGCCTACGTGGCCGGTCTGACCGCTCCCAAAGGCCGCACCATGGGCCACGCAGGTGCCATCATTTCAGCCTTTGGCGAAAGTGCTTCGGAAAAGGTGGAAATCCTGACCGCCGCCGGCGTGACAGTGGCCGAAAATCCAGCGGTCATTGGTGAAACAATCGCAAGCGTGATGTGAGGAGAAGACAATGACCAAGCCTAAAGTTCTCGTAACCCGTCGTTGGCCTGCCGCTGTAGAAGCACAATTGTCCGAAAAGTTTGATGTTGTGTTGAACCGGGGCGATGTCCCGCTGATGACGCATGAATTCCGTCAGGCGTTTCTGGACTATGACGCGGTTTTGCCGACGGTCACAGACAAGATAGGTGTTGATGCACTTGAGCTGTCTGACCCGCGGACCAAGCTGCTTGCCAACTATGGCGTTGGCTATACCCACATTGATATGCCAAGTGCTCAGGCCCATGGCATGACAGTGACCAACACGCCGGATGTTCTGTCAGAATGTACAGCTGATCTTGCGATGACCTTGATGCTGATGGCGGCCCGCCGGGCAGGCGAAGGCGAACGAGAGGTCCGCGAAGGTCGCTGGAGCGGATGGCGCCCGACGCATCTGGTTGGCACCAAGGTGTCTGGAAAGACATTGGGCATCGTCGGCTTTGGCCGTATCGGGCAGGAAATGGCCCGTCGTTCGCATCATGGTTTTGGCATGGACATTGTCGTTCACAACCGCAGCCGTGTTGCCCCTGAAATTCTGGCGCGTTACAATGCCGTACAAGCGGACGATCTAGATGATCTTTTGCCGCGATGTGATTTTGTTTCCTTGCATTGCCCCGGTGGCGCGGAAAACCGTCACCTGATCAATTCCCGCAGGCTTGACTTGATGCGCCCAGGTGCGTTCCTGATTAATACAGCCCGCGGCGAGGTAATCAATGAACATGATCTCGTGCAGGCATTGACATTCAAGACCATAGGCGGCGCGGCACTAGATGTTTTTGATGGCGAGCCAAAGATCGCACAGTCCCTGCTAGACAGCGACCACCTCGTCATGTTGCCCCATCTTGGCAGCGCCACTGCAGAAGCGCGCGAGGAAATGGGTTTTCGCGCCCTGAACAATCTTGAGGCGTTTTTTAACGGTGAAACACCCCCGGATCGCGTGAACTGATGAACGTGGTGAGGGCTTGCATGGTGGATTGTGAGGGTCAAGACTATGCCAAGTCGCTGAGAGATCTGCTGTGGGATTTGCTTTTTAAGACGGTTATGCGGCGCGCGCCTGATATTGCTGCATTCTTAGCGTCACCGCGTGACATTGAAAGCCTTCAGGACTCACAGATCAGTGATTTCCTGCAGGCGGCAAACATTTGGTTTCAGCTTAAAAAAATTGCAGATGAAAACACTGCCGTTCGAGACCGCCGAAATACAGAAACCATGGATGGCGCGGAATGTGTCGACGGCACATTTGCGCAAGTGATGGCAAAAATCGCCGAACACGCACCTGATCAATTTGAAAGCGCGGTTGCGTCCTTGTCAGTTGGGCCAACGTTGACCGCCCACCCAACCGAAGCCAAGCGCATTACGATCCTCGAAATCCACCGCCGTATTTATCGCCACTTGGTGGCGCTGGAAACGCAAAGATTGACACCGCGTGAACGCGCAAACAGGGTCGAGGACCTGCGGGGCGAGGTAGATCTTTTGTGGTTGTCTGGCGAATTGCGGCTGGAGCGACCCAGCTTATCAGACGAAATCGACTGGGGACTGCAGTTCTTTCGCGACAGCCTGTTCGACGCGACGCCGCAGCTGTTTGATCAATTCCTGATTGGGCTGGAAAATACCTTTCCAACACAGCCTCGTTCGCTGCGCCCCTGCATAAAGTTCCATTCATGGATTGGCGGGGACCGCGACGGCAATCCCAACGTCACTGTGGCAGCGACCAAATCTGCCATGGCGCGCGGGCGTGATACGGCGATCACCAAACATATCGATGACCTCTCGCGTGCAGCGCGCCATATCAGCATCAGCTGCGACATTGCAGAATTGCCCGATATCCATGTTCAACTGCTTGCCTCGATCACCACAAGATCCGACGAATTTGATGCGCTTATAAAACGCAATCCCGGTGAAGTTTTCCGTCAAGCCATCAGTGCCATCATCGCTCGCCTAGAAGGTCGCCCACTCTACACGCACACAGATGAACTTGTCTCGGACCTTCACGAAATCGAAAATGCCCTTTTTGCGATTGGCGCACAGCAACTGAGCAATCGCTACATCCGTCCAGTGCGCTGGAGGGTCGAGGTCTTTGGATTTCGCACAACTTCACTGGATATCAGGCAGAATTCCACTGTCACAACTGACGTTTTGGCTGAGATTTGGGGACCAGGCGAGACTTATGGCAGCATTAAGTGGTCACAGCGTTTGCGCTACGAAATAGCCGTCGATGATCTGCCAGATATCGACGTGGAAGCGCTGAGTGAACAGGCCCAAGAATTGCTCAATTTGCTGGAAGCAATTGTTGATGCACGCGAAGGGAACGACCCAGATGCGATAGGTTGTTTTATCTTGTCTATGACACGATCCACGGATGATCTGTTAGCTGTATATTTGTTGGCCCGGTACGCTGGCGCAACCGGAGATACGCTTGATCTTCCTGTAGTGCCCTTGTTTGAAACAATCGAAGATCTTCGCAATGCCCCCCGTATTCTGAGTGACCTGATCGCCGTTCCAACCGCACGCCGCAGCCTCAAGAGGCAAGGGTCTCGTATCGAAGTCATGCTCGGGTATTCAGACAGCAATAAGGACGGCGGTTTTATCTGTTCGACGTGGGAGTTGGAACAAGCCCAACGCAAGATTAAACAAACGCTGCAAGGTCTCGGATTTGTTCCTGCCTTCTTTCACGGTCGTGGTGGCTCCGTCAGTCGCGGGGGTGCGCCAACGGGGCGCGCAATCGCAGCGCAACCGTCAGGCACCGTGAATGGTGCCCTGCGTACAACGGAACAAGGCGAGGTCGTGTCTACCAAATACGCCAACTGCGGGACTGCACTGAGGGAACTTGAACAGCTGGCGTCCTCAGCGCTGCTTCACACAGCCCTTTCGCACAATGCTCCACAAACCAACCCGGAATACGATAACGCCCTGCAAGCCCTGTCCGGCATGTCGCAAGTCGCCTATGATGCGCTGCTCAATTCGCCGGGGTTTGTCCAATATTTCCAAGAGGCCAGTCCGGTCGAGGAACTTGCCATGCTCAAGATCGGATCGCGGCCCGCGCGCCGGTTCGGGGCATCCAGCCTGTCCGACCTGCGTGCGATCCCTTGGGTGTTTGCATGGTCGCAAAACCGCCATCTGCTGACCGGGTGGTATGGGTTTGGTGCGGCGTGTACTTCTTTTGCCAAAGTACGCGGTGAACTGGGATGGAAGATGCTATGCGATATGTTTGCGACATCGACCTTGTTCCAACTGATGGTCGATGAAGTTGAGAAGAGCCTGTTTCAAGCAGATATGCAAATTGCGGCCAAGTATGCGGCGCTGTCGACTGATACGGCATCCGGCACAGCCATATTGGGGATGATTGAGGCCGAATATGCTAGCTCGGTTGCGGCAATTCAAAAGATTACAGGACAGCCAAGTCTAGCGGCGCGCTTCCCAAATCTGACGGAGCGTTTTGAAGGAAACCGTCGTTACCTCGAAACCATTCATACAATTCAGATCAAACAATTGCGTGCATTGCGTCGCGAGAATCAATCAGCTGAAACCGGCCCGTTGCTTCAATCCATGAACTGCATTTCTGCGGGTCTGGGCTGGACTGGCTAACCTACGACAAGGACCTCACATGACCACCAAAAATGCGTTTTTTACGGAAACCCTTGCCACCCGTGATCCTGAGATTGCCGCGGCAATTGACGCCGAACTGGGGCGTCAGCGCAAAGAGATTGAGCTGATTGCCTCTGAAAACATCGTCTCTGCTGCTGTCATGGAAGCCCAAGGGTCAGTGATGACCAACAAATATGCCGAAGGCTATCCGGGGCGTCGGTATTATGGAGGTTGCCAGCATGTGGACGTGGCCGAGAACCTCGCCATTGAGCGCGCCACGCAGCTTTTTGGCTGTGCATACGCGAACGTGCAGCCCAACTCTGGCTCTCAGGCAAATCAGGGTGTGTTTCAAGCGTTGTTGCAGCCCGGCGATACCATTTTGGGCATGAACCTCGCCTCTGGCGGTCACCTGACCCATGGGGCGGCCCCAAACCAGTCCGGCAAATGGTTTAACGGGGTGCAATACGGTGTGCGTCGTGTGGACAATCTGCTGGACTATGATGAGGTTCAGGCGCTGGCAACAGAACACCAACCCAAGATGATTATTGCTGGTGGGTCTGCGATCCCAAGGATCATTGATTTTGGCCGGATGCGCCAGATTGCGGACAGCGTGGGGGCCTACCTGCACGTCGACATGGCACACTTTGCAGGCCTCGTGGCGGCGGGTGAACACCCAAGCCCGTTCCCGCACGCGCATGTTGCGACCACAACGACACACAAAACCTTACGCGGCCCCCGTGGCGGCATGATCGTCACCAACGACGAGGCTTTGGCGAAAAAGTTTAACTCTGCGATCTTCCCCGGCATTCAGGGCGGCCCGCTGATGCATGTGATTGCCGCTAAGGCTGTGGCCTTTGGTGAGGCGCTGCGCCCTGAGTTCAGAGACTACATGCGGCAAGTACGCGCCAACGCAGTTGCGCTGGCTGATCAGTTGATCAAAGGTGGGTTAGATATTGTCACGGGCGGCACGGACACTCACGTAATGCTGGTGGATCTGCGGCCCAAAGGCGTGACAGGTAACATCACCGACGCCGCCCTTGGACGTGCGCATATCACTACCAACAAGAACGGCATTCCGTTTGACCCAGAAAAGCCAATGGTCACATCTGGCATTCGGCTTGGCACGCCCGCGGGTACTACTCGCGGATTTAGCGAGGCGGAATTTCGCCAGATCGCAGATTGGATTGTCGAAGTGGTGGACGGGCTGGCTGCCAATGGCCCGGACGGCAACGGCGCGGTCGAAGCCAAAGTCAAAGGCGAAGTAGAAACGCTGTGTGACAAATTCCCTATGTATATGGAGCTGTGACGAAGCGCGAAAAATCCTGCGATTTCAGGCCAGCAATACTTCTTTGAAGTCGGATCTTAGCACAAAATGCCCTCTCTTCCTGCTTATATAATCTGACATCAGCACCACGCTGAAGGCAGGAACATGTTCCAAAACTTTTTGCAGACTGGCCTGTACTACCCAAAAGCCTCGATCGGGGTGAAGCGCAAAAAAAAGCCGCTTCGTTCCGTGATTGGCTTCTTGGCCGGCTTTTTCTTGTGCTGAAACGAAAGGCTATTTTTGATTCCGCATAGCGATACCCAATTCTTCGCAGGTGCAAAAATATTTATACAGCGAGCACGCTCAGCTAGAAAATCAAAATCTCAGTCTAGGCTCGAAGCATGCGTAATTGGGCTACCCTCTATTCTGAGGTCGAGCTCCCGATAGGATCACAGGATATCTGTGAACAAGGGAGATAGAAGATGGAATATTTTGCCGGAATAGACGTATCGCTGCGATCCTGTGCGCTTTGCATTGTTGATGGCAAGGGAAACGTGCTGCTTGAACGAGAGCTGCCTTGTGAGGTCAGCGACATCGCTGAATGCCTTCGCGCATTTCCCTATCCGATTGAACGGGTTGGTTTTGAGGCTGGTACGATGAGTCAGCATCTGTTCTTTGGCCTGACCAAAGTAGGGTTTGACGTCGTTTGTATGGAGGCGCGTCAGGTCAATGCCGCGCTTTCAGCAATGCGCAACAAGACAGACAAGAATGACGCACGCGGCATTGCTCAAGTCCTACGCACCGGCTGGTTCAGCCCTGTTCACATGAAGAGCCGCGAAGCGCATGGCGTCCGTGCCTTGCTGAGCACCCGCAAAGCGCTTCTGAAGAAGACGATGGATCTTGCCAATGAGGTTCGTGGGCTGTTGAAGGTTTTTGGTATTCGCCTCCCAATGACCGTGAAGCACGGCAGCTTCGACGGTGTCGTGCGACCGTTGATCGAGATGGACGAGGTTTTGGTCCATGCTTTGGTGCCGCTGTTGGATGCACGCGTCGCCCTGTACGAACACTTTTTGGAGCTAGATCGCAGGGTCAAACGCGCCGCCAGCCAAGATGAGGTTTGCATGCGGATGATGACGGTGCCAGGCGTCGGACCAATTGCATCTCTCACCTTCAAAGCGGCTGTCGATGATCCGACGCGCTTCAAACGGTCACGGACTGTTGGTGCGCATTTTGGTCTGACACCGCGACGCTACCAGTCTGGTGAACATGACAATCCTGGCCGCATATCGAAAGCTGGGGATCGAGATGTACGCGCAACTTTGTACGCTGCAGCCAACGCTTTGCTTATGCGTACGATGGCGGGGTCCCAGATCAAGTCATGGGGCATGCGTCTGGTGCGCACCAAAGGGCGTCGTCGCGCTGTTGTTGCCGTCGCCCGCAAACTCGCCGTCTTGCTCCACAGGATGTGGACGGATGGCACCGAATTCCGTCAGGAGAACGTAGGAGGCATGGCATGATCTGAACAGCCGGGCCCCAATCCTGACGGGGTCGTCCCTCACCGGACGAGGTTCGTGGAAGAAGCCGAAAATGTCTGCTGCGCATCTTGAAGCGCGTCTCAAAGCAAGGCTCTCCGCGTCCGATCCGACATATGCGTGCAGCGGTGCCAACACGGCATCAACCAGACTGCGAAGAGAAGCGTGACCCGGATGAGTGACAATGACCCGAAAGAAAGAAGGAAAATGAGCTTGACCCAAACACCCAATTAGAGAAGCGGACGTTCGCTGCTAAGGCTTCTTGATGTTGCTTCTCAGAATGTCGACTCAGCGGACATAGTGAGCGTTCGCTGCAGTTGCGCAAATGGCGGCTTTCCAGCGTGCTGAATTAACCAGTCAAAGGTCTCGCGAAGACATATGATCAAGTTTGATGCATCATTCTGGAAGAAGGCACATGCTGCCGAACTCGCAGAATAGCCTAAACTGCAAGCTGCCTCGCAAAGTTTGCTAGCAGATGACTTGGCACGGACAACCTTGGAAGGACTCGAGGCAGGTAGCCGCCTTTAGATTAGCGGCCCAAATTCAGATTGGCGCCGTCTTATCGACATTGCGGGGGCTTTATCTCTGCAACCTCTTAGCGTTGCAAGCAATGCTTGCCGGTCAGTGGATCGAAAGAGATCCCCGCTTTTTCAGTGAAAGGCTATACTCTGGCCAGTTCCAGGTCTTGTACTTCATAGGCGTCCAACTGCTCATGCACTCGATATATCATGCTGGATTCACATAATGAATCCCTCAATTCGTTTGTGCAACAAAGCCCTATTTTGGCATAAAGGGAATGTCTTAATTTTGGCCACCCCATTCGGCGCGACAGAATTGAACCAAACGCCGGGGCGAGACAACTTCTGAACGACCATATCCTGTAATCTCGCGCAGCACATCTTGCCCGGATGCGTTGCTGGTGATGTAAAAGCGATAAGACAAAGCAATCGCTCTTTGGATGACCTTGTCCCACTTACCTTTGACGCCAGCTTTGACGTTCTTCTTAACGAAATTGGTCAGCCAAGGAATGTGGGTATTTTTTATGAAATCGGAACCGTCATCAGGGTTCCAGTGGCCAATAGAGTTGTAGTCTTCAGTGGCCTTAATATCTTGAGTTGTCATCAACGTATCCTTCAATTCAAAGCGATAGGTAAAAGCTCCAAGCGCAAACTTCAAACGAAAACCTTGCCAAAGGAGACATAAGGCTCTGAAATATAACAGTTTTTTACAGGCCAGAGCATCACTGAAAGCGAATGAAACCTAAGCCGCAAACACAGGCTAACCATCTGAAAGGATTGGATTTTTCATCTTATCTATTCTTAGCAAATTCCTGACGGTGCTGGTGCTGTAATACATGGCCTGAGAGGCGCTGAGAGGGCTGGAGGAGTATTATAAATATCCTATCTCGTTTATCGCCTCTTGTTTTACCTCCAGTGAGACACCGCCAGAGTAGAGACCATAGGTCATCGTGCTAAATTCATGGCCAACGATGCGGGCAGCAATGTTCTCTGGGATGCCAGCCTCCTCAAGTTTCCTCGCTAGCGTATTCCTAAAGGAGTGGAATACATGAGACGGACCAAAGCCTAGCTTGCGCTTTAGTCTGCCAAAGCGTTTCCCCACTGCATTGGACCTGTTGCCGTATTTATTGAAGCCAAGACCTGAGATCAGGTAGCCATCTGTAGATGTATCTTTCAAGCGGGCAACTAATTGGCGTATCTCTTTATGTAGTGGAATCTCACGTTTACCTGCGGGCGTTTTGGGGTCCACGATGGAAATAGCTTCAGAACTGACATCAACCAGTTTCAGACTGCAAAGCTCTTCGATGCGACAGCCGGTATATGCTCCGAGTCTGATCAGATCATTGAGCACAGGATCGCCCTCAGACCCCTTTAGGAGCCTCCTGTAGTCACTGTCAGTGTAGGGCGCGCGATCTTGCTTTCTGGCACTCTTAGCCTTGCTCTGGGGTGGAACAACGCCATCCAAGCAGGAAGGGACGGAGAGGTCACGCTCTTCGACACACCAGTTCCAGTACGAAGAAATTGCAGTCCTGATCCGGCGCTGTGTATTTAGCTTGAGATCAAGAGACTTAAACCATGATTTGACGGCTTTGTTGGTGATATTCTCAAAGTGGGGAAAGTCTTTTGCGAACCGTAAAACATCGCTGCGCTGCATGTCTTTTGTCTTTTCGGTGTTGCTAGACGCCTGAATGTATTCTGAGAGGAGTAAAACGGTTTTGGTTAGTTGGCCTGTCGCTTCAGGATAAAGCAAAAGGTCGCTACGCGTTTCAGCCAGATCAACGATAGCATCATCATATGCCCAAAGGTGCTCAGCAGGTATGGTGGAACGCTCTACCTCTATATGTTCCAGCAACTCAAACCTGTCTTCAGGGATGCCAGAGAGGTTTTGACGGGCGAGGCGTATGTCCTGCTTCCAAGATGCAATGAATGCACCGGCACGCTCCTGTGCGATTACCGGATCAGAGGTCTTGAGAGACTTGAAATAACGAGTTTTGCCAATGAGGTCTTTGACGTCTTCAGGGACTCTTAGGTTGGCATAGTATCCGTTGCGGCGTTTGATGATATGCTTCATTGAAGAGAACCTATTGCACACACGTTTTGCACACACGCATAGATCTAAAACCTCAATGTATCAACGAAATATGATCGAGTTAGTGGTATTGCAGAGATTCCCTGAGCCTCCGCCATTTTCTAGACTTAAGTGGTTGATTTTAAGTAAAACATGAAAATCACTTCCCCCTTTATTTCCCCCTCTTGATTGTGGCTGTCTCCGGATCAAAGCGGACCGCGCCGGTCGGTGCCGATGCGCTGAACTTCCTGTCTTCTTGGGCTGCAGACCCAGCTAAACGCAATCACAGACGGACCAAGGTTCGTGTTTACTTAGTGCAAACACCGTCGCGTATGGGCAGCCCGTAACAGCACGCCAACATCGCAGGCGTATTGGCAACCAAGGCTGATACAGTTTCGCCGCGCCCGATGCCCTACTGCGCCAAGGCTGTAGCCAGCCGGCGTGATCAAGCGTAAAAGTCCGCGTCGCGGTGCTGGACCGCTTCACAGCTCATGGCATACCTATAACCGAGCCGTGATGCTGAGAACGTTCGGGGTAATGGGAAGGCTGCCTTTCACCTGATTTATTCAACGAAGTTTAAACACAGCGCCCAAATCAAAATAATGGTACATTAAATGGGCACCAAATCATCTATTAGGTCAGAGGTAATGCCATATTTACACTTTTCCTCTACTTGCGCGCCCGCATACGCGCGGCTGTGTGTTGTTGGCGTGAGCCTGCGCCCTCGAAGTGGTAAGCCTGATAAATTCGAAGCCTTTGTCGATCATTACAATCATCAACGCTACCACGAGAGCCTGAGCAACGTCACACCAGCAGGCGTCTACTTCGGGCGAGATAAAGCCATCCTAAGAGGAAGGGAAAAGATCGAGAAATAGACAGTCCGACAAAGCCGCTTGCAGCATCAAAAACAAGCAGCATAATCAATCACACAAACGAACCAGAGCCTCTGGTACTCAGATCGCTACTACGTCCAACTTTATATGACGATGGGCAATGTGGCTGTTCATGTGAACCGTAAGTTGCTGACGACGCGCTTGATTGGGGCACTGCTCAACAGCGTGAACTCATGTTGCACGGACAGCTTCGTCGTAGTTTTACGATTAGATCTTGTATTTTTCATCAATGATTCAATGACTTGTGTATCCATATTAGGTTTTGAAAATGATAGGGTATAAACCACTTTAATTTTAATAGTAGATATTCATTCCGCCCAAGGTACCATAACAACGTTTAAATTGAATTAAGAAAAGGAGAAATAGATGTCGATTAGAGCGATAATGATGGGTGCCTACAACTCAGAAGGAGCAAAGGGAATAATTGGTGGTTCGGACAGAATGGCCGCAGTCAAGGCGGTCGCTGAAGCAGCTGGTGGTTCAGTTAATCATGTGAGTTTCATGCGCGGAAGAATGGATATTATTGTCGATTTCAATGTGCCTGATGCAACGACAATGATGGGCGTCATGGCTGCGGCCCACGCTTCTGGTACTTTTTCAAGCCTGGAAGTTCATGAGTGTATTGATAACGCGCCAGTAGTCGCAGCAGCCCAGCGGATTCTGAAGGCCTACGTGCCAGCTAACGCTTAACAAAAGTGAACCGCATTCTACGATAAAGGAGCAATTCGATGACCAAGTTTGTAGTTTATAGTAAATGGTTTTGGAAAGATGGTGTGCCTGAAGATGCCTTTGTCCAAGATTGGTTAAGAGGCCGCAAGCCAAATATGATTGCTGAGGATACTGTCTTATTTAAAGTTGACGATAATCATCATGGTTCGGTTACTACTTATGCGAATGAAGCTGATTTCAAAAAAGAGCGCGGATCTGTTTTGGAAGAACGCGAAAGAAATCATGAAGAGGGCGCTCAATTGATTGATGAAAATATTGGGTTTGTAATGGGCCAAATGTCTCAACTTTAAAACGATTGAGAAACGCATTATTTGAAAAAATTGTCGGGGGACAAAACCCCCGCAAGACTGATTACTCTTCAGCATCATTCAACTTAAATTATGATCAAATAAACAATCCGAACACTGCAGATTTTAAAGATTTTTCAAATTAAAATCTGTCTAATAATCTACATTAAATTTATTGTGTAACGTGTTCAGCGATGCTGCCGGAGTAAACATACTCGAAGCGAGCAGGGCTGATTTGTTGTCTTCGCGTAGCATATCAATGGCAACTTCCAGTTGAGTACGAGACTGGATCGCTTAGCGAGGGCTGTGGCTTACATGGGAGATTTGTTAGAGCAGATCGAAACCAAAGGTGCTGGCTTAGTGATCCTATCTATGGGTAACGAAAGAGTTGATACATCATGAAAGCCTTTTAGTGTGGGTGCTCAGAAAGTGGAGTGCTTTTTTTTGCTGAGCAGTCCCACTTGAGTGGTCCAATTTGAAAGTTAGTGCATGATCGTCCTTTGGTCCATCGGAACGATGGCCTCTGGCGCAGGCGGGCGGTAGCCCAATGCACTGTGTGGTCGCTTGGTGTTGTAATGTTTCCTCCAGCTTTCGATGATGATTTGGGCTTCTCGGAGCGAGTAGAAGATTTCTCCGTTCAGCAACTCGTCTCGCATTCTCCCGTTGAAGCTTTCGCAGTATCCGTTCTCGCAGGGTGATCCAGGTTCTATATAAGCCGTCTTGGCTCCCACGGCTTTGATCCAATCTCTGACGGCCTCAGCAATGAACTCAGGGCCGTTGTCTGAACGGATGTAGGCTGGCACGCCTGCGCGAGGGGCTTAGAAGTTTCCCGATGCGGCCTCCCTTAAGATCAACTTATCCAGCGTCGGGTCGGAAACTGCACGCCGAAGACGTTCGTTCTCTTTCTGAAGGCGCTTTAATTCCTTGAGTTGTTCCGTGCCCATTCCGCCATACTTCTTCTTCCAGCGATAATAGGTTTGTTCAGTCACACTGATCTGTCTGATTGCGTCAATCCGAGGCATGCCTTGCCCCATCAGAACTTCAACCTGCCGTAACTTCACGACAATCTCTTCGGGCTTTGGTCTCTTAATGGCCATCTCAGGTCCTCCGCTTTCCTAACTATAGGGGCGGACCACTTCAAAGGGGGAGGCTCAAGAAATGCTGCGACAGGGCAGATTTCTATGCAAATCAACACAACTTTAACTTTTCGCAAAGAACGGAAGCTTTGCCGGTATCCTAAGAACCGCTTCATTGCAGCGTGGTCGCTTTCAATTCGGTTGTTGAGCCACTTCTTGTCGACGTGCCGAATACAATCAAAATGCGGATCATAACGATAATTGATTTCACGAATGAAACGTCGATAGCTTTGAGCCTTGTCTATACAGATCATTACGGTCCATTGCAGTCGCACACGTTCGATAGCCTTGTTCAGAGAGGCTTTCGCAGCTTTTTGCGTCCAGCCACGTGGTCAGTCTGAAATCGACCATTTGACCACTTGCGTCGACGGCGCGCTATAGATAGCGCCATCTACCCTTAAGCCGAATGTTGGTATCTTCTACAGGCCAATCGACACTCGCGCGGTGCAGGTTTTCCCGATTCGTTTGGTCAGTTCTGGTCCAAATTTCTGTACCCAACGATAAACAGTTGATCGAGCGACCGAAATATCGCGTTCGGTCAGAAGAACGACCGCACACTGGTAAGGCAGTGGGTACCGCGAGTATCAACGAATATCGCAAAGGATGAAATCACGCGAGAAACGGTAATGTTTGGACGGCGATTTGTGCGGCATGATCAACATCACAAACATGAGCGTGGCTAAACAGCCCTAATGCAACAATCCCAATCAAACCGCGACCGGTCCACTTCCAGCCCGCCGTCAGACCCCAGCGGGGTTCTCTACATCTCGGCCCAGAGAAGCCAAATCTGAATAGCGATCACCAATCCGATGGTGTGGGCGCCCACGCGTCGCGGCGCCAAGCGCAACGACGAGTTCGTCAACAGCCGGTGCGTCATAGATCGAAAACTGAACCGTGAGATAATGCGAGCGGCGACCCGTATCGTGTTTGTCCATGAGTGGAATTTGAATTTGCGTGTTTGCGGGGCCGCGCGTGTTTGTGAATCCAAGATAGCTTTTGGCCCCGACGGCTTCACGGTAGAAATTGCCGAAATGCAGAGTGTGAATGAGCGCTGAGGCATGTTCGACTTCGCAGCTAGTACCCGCAATACAGGCTTTTCCGTAGGCTTCGATCGCATCGCCGGAACCGGCCAATTCAATCAAACGATCCGACAGCAGTTCGCCTAAAACAGGGGCCATACGGCGGATTTCAGGTTGCAGATCTTCAATAAACCCGAGGCCCGCCCAAGGGTTCTTAACCACAGCCGCAACGCCAATCATGCGCAAGACGGGGTCAGAGGCGCGACCGCCTTCGGTGTGGATGTCTTCGTCAAAGGTGACGATTTTGCGCAGTTCCGGTATCATATAATTCTCCTGTTAGACGTGGTATTTGTGGTGTCCGGCGAGTCTGTGAACGACCCCTTCATCCTCTGTTCCGTGGTAAATGCCAAAGGAGCCATGTTGGTTTTCCTTCGCATATCGACGCAAAAGCGAGCGTTCAGCCTTATCGTTAATACGCTCAAACGGCAGCTCTCCCAGAGCATAGAAATTTTGTGTTTTGCCTGGGGTGCCTTGCACGACCCCATGATACACAATGCGCTGCGAGCTCGTGCCTCCTACTTGGTAAACGGCATAGAGATGCGCGAGCTCCGGCGTCAGGCCGCTCCCTTTGAAGCTCTGCACTAATTCGTTCATTGACTGTGCTGTAGGCAGCAAAAGGTTGCCGTCCGCATCTTCGGTGAGCAGCAAACCATTTTCATGAGACAGCACCGCCGCGACAGTACCGCCGCCTGTTGTAGCGGCCTCCGTCACAGCGCGGTCGAGGCCAATGTCAAAGTATGACCCTTTGTAATATCCGAGCGGTCTGCCGTCTTCGGTCTCAAAGTCCAAGACGCGGCCAATGAGGATAAGGTGATCGCCCGCATCCACAAGCTTATGATTTGTGCAGCTAAAGCTCGCGAGTGCGCCGTTAATGACAGGCATGTCCTGCTCATCGGCGTGCCATTTTGCGATGTCGAACTTCTGTGTTGATTGCGATGCGAACAGCCCGGAGACATCTTTTTGATCGTCTGCCAGAATGTTGACTGTGAAGTGCTCGGAACTGGCGAAGGTATCGCAAGAGTGGGCTGCTTTGCCGATACATACAAGCAAGAGCGGCGGGTCCAGAGACACTGACGTGAAAGAGTTTGCTGTAAAACCACGCGGTGTGCCGTCCTCTTGGCGCGTAGTTACGATGGTAACGCCCGTGGCAAAGCGGCCAAAGGCATCGCGCAGGCTCCGTTTGATTTCGGGGTCCATCGGCGTTTTTGGTGTCAGGCTATCAAGCATCGTGTTGTCCGCGCCAAGCGCAGGGGGTGGTGCCAACGGTCCATGACCATGTGCGCTAAAGCGCAATGGATTGGCCGCAACCGTCCAAGGTTTTTGGGATGGATCAGGACCGCTGACTTTTGCCAGCATTTCGCGCGAAGCCACATGTGTATCATTGGCGATGTCCGCAATCGTGTTGAGCGGGCCAAATGGAACTTGCCCCCCGAGTAGGCTAGTCAACTCTGCTTTGCTCAATTGCGAGCTCCATGCGGAAACGACACGGTCTATTTCAGCCGCGTTTTTTGCTCGCTGCGCACGTGTGGCAAAACGAGGGTCTGGGCCAAGCTCTGGTTGCCGCATAAGTTCTGCCAAACGCTGCCAAAACGCATCATCTACAATACCAAGCGCGATTTGGCCGTCCTTAGCAGGGTAGAGCCCGAAGGGGCTAAGGAAGGGATGCCCGTTGCCTTCTGGGCCTGGCACTTTTCCTGTGATGTCGTGGAGATAGACCATACGTTCGCACAGTGAAATCATCGCGTCATACATCGCCACGTCTACGAATTGACCTTTTCCCGTCGCATCAGCCTCGCGCAGCGCCGCCATGATGCCAAAGGCCATCACCATACCTGCAAAAATATCGCCGACACCGGGGCCTGTTTTGGTCGGGCTATCCGCATTCGCTCCTGTGATTGCCATCAAGCCGCCCATTGCCTGCGCAACTACATCGTAGGAGGGCCATTTGGCATAGGGGCTCTCGCCTGTGCGTGGATCGCCAAACCCTCGGATGGCAGCATAAACCAGCTTTGGGTTATCCGCCGAAAGCGATTCATAGGACAGGTCAAGCCGGTCCATCACGCCCGGTCGAAAGTTCTCGACGATAACATCTGCATTCGCGGCAAGCGCGCGAAAATGCGCTTTTCCTTCGGGTGTCTTAAGGTCGAGTTGAATGCTTTTCTTACCACGGTTCAAGCTAACAAAATAGCCTGCCCATTCATGGCTCACATCATCGTCGCGAAAGGGGCCGTTGCCACGACTTGTATCACCGCTGCCCGCTTCTATCTTGATCACTTCCGCGCCGTGATCGGCCAGATGCATGGTGCAATAAGGGCCAGACAACATACGGCTTAGGTCCAAAACGCGCAGACCTTTGAGGATTTGTGTGCTCATTTTTGACTGTCCAATTTCTCAAGAAAGGATCGCAAGGGCGCGTTAATTGCATCAGGGGCTTCGGCCAGTGCCATGTGACGAAGCCCGCTCAAGATCATGGTCTGAGCCCCGTCTATTTCACGCGCGATCGCATGGGTCATTTCTGGGCCATTGCCATAGTCCTCGTCGCCTGTGATGACCAAAGTTGGGCATGTAATCGGCGGGGTAGGGGCGGTGATTTCATCAATTCCATCCGCGAGAACGCGGTAGATCGTGTGATAAATGGCGATGTCGTTAGCGGTGACCCAGCGGCGAACCGTATCCATCATGTCGGGGTTGGCTTGCCTGAAATCACGTGTAAACCAACGCTCTAAAGCGGCTTCAACAGTGGAATTCGGTCCCTCAAGGCAGGCCTGTTCTACGCGTTTGAGAATGGCGTCTTGTGCTTCTGGGCTGCGCTTATGTGGGGAATGCAGTATCACCAATGCGTCTGTGCGGTCAGGTGCATCTTGGGCGAAGCGGCGCGCGATCATTCCGCCAAGTGAGAAGCCCGCAAGAACGGCGGTATCCATGCCGCAATGATCCAATAGGGTGGATAATTGCTGCGAGAAAAACGTTAGGTTGGGTGTGTCACTTGGCGGCGCGCTTTGCCCGTGACCATAAAGATCATAGCTGAGCACGCGGTAGTGATCTGTCAACGCAGGCACCGTCCATTGCCAGCTCGCGCGGTTCAATCCCAAACCATGAATAAGTACGACCACTGGAGCATTGTCAGGGCCATTTAGATCATAGGCGGTGCCGTCTGGTGCTCTATGCATTGTCTAAAGGGCGGTACGCAACCACCTCAACCTCAACACGTGCATCTACCAGCAGATCACTCACCACTGCTGAGCGGATCGGCGGTTCGATCGGGAAGTATTCGCCATAAACGGCATTGAAACCTGCGAAATCACTGCGATCACGAAGCCAGACCATCGCCTTGATCACGTCATCGCGCACGCAGCCAGCTTCGGCCAAAGTGGCGGTGATGTCATCAAGCACAGCGCGTGTTTGATCTTCAACCGAACCGTCGGTCATCGGGACGCCGTTTTTCATTGGGATTTGACCTGTGAGGTATACAAAATCGCCAGCGCGGATCGCTCGCGAGAGCGACAAAACCCGCCCACCGATTTCTAGCGGCCCTCCGATAATTTGCTTTTTCTTATTCATGTCCCAGCCTCCCTTGCGGCCAACCTGCCCCGATCCTGAAATAGCAGTTTCGGATTTTTCGACAGCTCGTGTCGTTTTTTCTGGTACGTCCGAAAACAAAGCGGACATGAATAACAAGGCAACAAACGGGGGAGACTCGCACAATGGCGGATATCACAAGTTACCAAATGCTGATCAACGGAGAGTGGGTCGATGCGTCCGATGGCGGCACATTTGACAGTGTGAACCCCGCAGATGGCAAAGTCTGGAGCCGCGTTCCTGAAGCGACCGAAGCTGATGTGAACCGCTCCGTTGAAACAGCCCATGCGGCCTTTTCGACAGGCCCATGGTCCAAAATGACCCCGACAGAGCGCGGCAAATGCCTACGTAAATTGGGTGATTTGTTGGCCGAAAATTCCGAACTTCTGGGACGGACCGAGTCCATAGATACGGGCAAGATGCTTAAGGAAACCCGCTGGCAGGCGACGTATATCGCTGAATTCCTGCACTTTTTTGCGGGCTGCGCTGACAAGGTTAGCGGCGAAACGCTGCCAATCGATAAGCCTGATATGTTTGTCTTCACCAAACGTGAGCCATTGGGAGTCGTCGCCGCTGTGGTCCCGTGGAATTCGCAGCTTTTCTTGGTCGCTGTCAAAATTGGGCCTGCTCTCGCGGCGGGTAATACGGTTGTTCTTAAGGCTTCCGAGCATGCAAGCGCCGCGATGTTGGAGTTTGGCAAATTGGTTGAGGCGGCAGGTATTCCGCCCGGTGTGGTGAACATCGTAACTGGCCACGGTGAGCCTTGCGGGCGTGCCTTAACGGGGCATCCGCTCGTTGCGCGCGTGTCTTTCACCGGTGGCCCGAATGCTGCGCGCCATGTGCTTGAGAATGTGAAACGTAACTTCGCTGAGGTCTCTCTGGAGCTGGGTGGCAAGTCGCCGTTTATCGTCTTTGACGATGCAAATATCGAAAGCGCGGTTAACGCCTCGATTGCTGGAATTTTCGGCGCGACTGGTCAAAGCTGCGTGGCGGGTTCACGGCTCTATCTGCATGAAGATATCGCAGACGAATTCCTTGAAAAGATGATCACTTTAGCCAAGCAGATCGTAATTGGCGACCCGCTTGAAGATGCCACGCAGATGGGGCCGCTCTGCACAACAGGTCAGCTGGAAAATATCCAGCGCGAGGTGGCGCACGCCCAAAGCGAGGGCGGTGTAGTCCTCGTCGGAGGCAAGCAGCCTGAAGGTATGGATGGTCTATATTATGAGCCCACGATAATCGAATGCCCTCGGCAGGATTTGCGTATCGTTGATACAGAGCTTTTCGGCCCGGTCCTGTCCGTGCAACGCTTCAAAACCGAAGAAGAAGTACTCGCGCGGGCCAACGACAGCGAGCATGGTTTGGCGGCTGGCATATTTACCAAAGACAGCGCGCGGTCGCTGCGTATGGCGGGATCAGTCCGCGCTGGCATCGTTTGGGTGAATACCTACCGCGTTGTATCACCTATCGCGGAGTTTGGCGGTGTCAAAGGATCGGGTTATGGGCGCGAAAGCGGCTTCCAAGCAATCTATGACTACACACGGCCAAAAACCATTTGGATGAACACCTCAGATGAGCCGATGGCCAATCCATTCGTGATGCGATGAACACTGCGGTTCTGAAATCATCTCTGGAAGGGTTGCGTACGGCGAGTTGCATCGTGTCACTGCCACCAGCCTGCTATGTGGACCCTGAGGTGACGACAGTCGAGATCGATCACCTCTTTCGCGGTGACTGGTTTGGCGTGGGCCGCGCTGATCAGCTTAAGGAAAAAGGGGATTATGTCGCTTTGGACGTCGCCGGTATGTCGATCATTCTGGTATGCGACCAATCGGGGAAACTCCAAGCGCTTGCTAATACTTGCCGCCATCGCGCGATGCGTCTGCTGGATGGGACAAGCAATTGCCGGGGCATTCGTTGCCCGTTTCATTCATGGGCCTATCGTTTGGACGGGTCGCTTGTTGCTGCGCCGCCCATGGATGAGGTTGATGGGTTTGATAAGGCCGAAAATGGGTTGATCCACTACCACGCCGAGGAACGTTTGGGTTTCGTCTTTGTTTGCTTATATACTGATGCGCCAGAGCTTGATTACTTTCTGAGAAATTTTGCAGATCTCCATGCGCCTTGGCTGCTGGAAACGGTTGTTAGCACACGCCGTGAAGTGCTTGAGGTCGCATTTAATTGGAAAGCCTTTCTCGAAGTCTTTAACGAATACTACCACCTGCCGTTTGTGTATCCTGATAGCATCGGTGATGTCTACAACCCGCCCGAAACGCCTGATCAAGTGGCGGGTGATTTTGTGACCCAATTCGGTGCGACCGAAGGGACAGGTGGCCTGTTGCAAGATGAGCAGGACATGGCGCTACCGTTGAGTGGGCGCGAATCAGCGGGCGTGCGCTATACTTGGGCTTTCCCGAATTTGACGTTTGCGGCTGGCACCGATGCCCTCTGGGTTTATGAGGCTTATCCTTTAGGGCCAAATCGCTGCAAAGTTGTGCAAACCGCGTGCTTCCCGCCAGAAACGCTGGCTTTCAAGGGCGCAGACGCGAAAGTTGCGGCTTATCATAGCCGACTTGATGCAGCGTTGGCCGAAGACATTCCCGCCCTTGAAACCCAGCACCTTGGGCTGGCGCATCCTGATGCAGGCCAAGACCATTTCAAGCCTTTGCTGGAACCCAATGTGGCAGGTCTTTACCCGTTGGTACGCTGATAAAACGATTGAAACACTTTGAAAACTTCACCCGAAAGGACCCTGACATGAAATTCCAACTTGCTGTGAACATGGAACGGATTGATGATAGTCTGGACATGAACGACGTTGCACGCCACACGCTTGAAATGGTGCAAATTGCTGAAGACGGCGGCTTCGACATTGTTTGGTCAGCCGAGCACCACGCATTGGAAATGACCATCGCGCCGAACCCCTTTCAATTGTTGACATGGTGGTCAACTGAAACCAGCCGCATTCGTTTGGGCACTGCCGTCGCAACCGCAGCCTATTGGCATCCGATTAATCTGGCTGGCGAAGCGGCGTTCACTGATTTGGTCAGCGGCGGGCGGCTTGAGTTTGGCATTGGGTCTGGAGCGTATCAACGTGAATTTGATCGTATGAAGCCGGGCCTCAAGCAATCTGATGCGTGGCGTTACATGCAAGAGATGCTGCCTGCAGTTCGCGCGCTATGGCAGGGCGATTACGAGCATGACGGCGAGTACTGGCAGTTCCCGACATCGACGTCCGTGCCAAAACCGGTTCAATCTGAAGTCCCTGTTTGGGTCGCCGCGCGCTCACCCATCACCTACGATTACGCAATGCGCGAGAAATGCCATGTGAACTGTTGGCCCTTCACGCGCTCCTTTGAAGAAGCCGAGCTTTACAAAAAGCATCTCGATGAAGCTATCGCAAAGGCTGACAACGGTTGGAACCCGCGCTTTGCTCTGATGCGCCATGCCTGCGTGTACGATAATGAAGTGGATAGGGAAAACGCGATGAATTCCATTCGCCGTTTGCTTAGCCAGTTTGAAAATCTCTATCGCAACCTTGGCGATGTGAAAAACGGCTTTCCCGCGTCCATTCCTCTGGAGCAACTAGAGGGCCGCGAGCAGTATGATCCGGCAATGCTTGAAGTAAATCTGATGTTCGGTTCTCCTGAACGCGTCATTGAAAAGCTCAAGAAATACGAGGCGCTGGGCGTGAATGAATTCATCTATTACGCCTCAATGGGGCTGGATCATGCATCACAGCAAAAGTCGCTGCGCATGTTCGTGAACGAAGTCATGCCAGAATTCAAATAAGGAGGGCGCCAATGTCAGAAGGTGTAAAAGTTACTCGAGATAGTCATGTTTTGGAGGTCACTCTGGAGCGCGGCAAGGTCAATGCAATTGATGTTCCCACATCTCAGGCATTGGCGGCAGCCTTTCAGGAACTGCATGAAGACAAAGACTTGCGTTGCGCTATCCTTACAGGCGGCGGAGACAAGATTTTCTCGGCCGGATGGGATCTCAAAGCGCTCAATGATGGCGAGATGCAGCTTGATAATTGGTGGGAGGCGGATGAATACGGCTTTGGCGGGTTCACTGGCCTCACGGAGAATTGGACGCTGAACAAGCCAGTCATAGCGGCGATCAATGGTCTTGCGATTGGCGGTGGTTTCGAAATGGCGATGGGCTGCGATTTGCTTATTGCTGCGGATCACGTCGAATTCGGCTTGCCTGAAATGCCTCTTGGAATCGTGCCAGACGCTGGTGCTTTGCAGCGTTTGCCGCGTCGCATCCCGCACAATATCGCGATGGAAATGTTCCTACTTGGTCGCCGGATGAGCGCAGCCGAGGCGGCGCACTACGGGTTGGTCAACAAGGTGGTGCCAAAAGAGCAATTGATGGACGCCGCACGCGAATGGGCCGCGTCGATTGCATGGTCCGCGCCCTTGGCAATGCAATCCGTCAAAGAAGTGCAGCGCGAGATCGAATGTATGCCGCTAGAAGGCGCGTTTCACAAAATGCGCACGGATCCGATGCCGACCTATCGCAAGATGCTCAAATCTGCGGATGCTGCGGAAGGTGTCGCCGCTTTTGTCGAGAAACGCGAACCCAATTTCAAAGGTGAATGATGTATTCAGATCCTTCAAATGTCACCCGCGTTACAAGCATTGGCGCAGGCCCCATCGGCGGTGGTTGGGCCGCGCATTTTCTTGCACGCGGCTATGATGTTACGGCCTATCTGCACGATGCGGGCGAGACGGACGCGTTCAACTCTATTCTCGACACCGCTTGGGGCAGCCTCACTGAGTTGGGCTTGGCCGAGGGGGCGTCTTTGGATCGATTGCGGATTGTCACCGATCTAGATGAAGCTCTGGAGGGTGCTGAGTTCGTGCAAGAGAGCGCACCGGAGCGTCTAGAGATCAAACAGGCATTGTATAAACGCATGGGGGATATCTTGCCTGCATCTGTGATTATTGCATCCTCAACGTCTGGCCTGACCATGAGCGAGATCCAAGCCACCTGTGCAACGCCTGAACGTACGGTGATCGGGCATCCGTTTAATCCGCCTTACTTGTTGCCTTTGGTCGAAATTGTGGGCGGTGAAAAAACCGATCCTGAGGCTGTTGCCTGGGCGGGCAAGTTCTTCGAGGTCGCGGGGAAAGCGCCCCTGCTCATGAAAAAGGAAATTCCGGGCTTTGTGGCAACTCGCTTGCAAGAAGCGCTTTGGCGTGAAGCCTTGCATATGGTTGCCAATGGCGAGGCCACCCCTGAGGATATCGATATTGCTCTTATGAACGGCCCCGCGCCGCGCATGGTGTCACAAGGTCAGTGCATGGCGTTTCACGTGGCCTGCGGTGAGGGCGGCATGGCGACCAACCTTGATCAATTCGGCCCTGCGTTGAAACTGCCGTGGACGCGGCTAGATGCCCCAGAATTGACCCGCGATTTACGCGACCGGATGGTGAATGGATGCAACGCCATCGCCGGAGAACGACACTTTGAAGATATGGCAGCGCAGAGAGACCGTGAGATTGTAGCGGTGTTGCGTGCATTGCGCGAAACGCGCTTGGCATAGTGTTGGCAAAAGGCGATTGGGTTAACCTTCGGTTGGAATTTTTTTCAGCGTAGACAAGAAATCTGACAGCGAGCCAGGCCAGCTTGGTGCTGGTTCGTTTGCAGGCCAGGCTTCGCGATATTCCGATGGGCGTCGGCCAAAAAACTTACCAAAGGAATAGGCGAAATGCGACAGCGTGTTGAAGCCAGAAGCCGTCGCAATTTCACGCACGCTGAGCTCGGTCGAGATCAAAAGTAGCCGCGCATTTTGCAAGCGTCTGAGCAATCCGAACTGCACAACGGTGCAACCAACGTGTTTCTTGAATTGACGCTCTAACTGTCGTTGCGAGACGTCCAACGCCTCTGAGATTGCTGGTACGCTGAGCGGTTCTTCGATATTTTCTTCAATCAACGTCATCGCTTCTCGAACTAAAGGCAGCATTGTCTCCGTACTGCGTCCCATTGTGCTGCGCTGAGGCGCGTTCGCGTTACGGATCGGATGATGCAACATTTGATCTGCGATCTCTCCCGAAAAACTGCTACCGTGAGAGCGCTCTATGAGGCGCAACATCAGATCGATGCCTGCCAAGCCGCCTGAACAAGTCATAGTCTTACCCTCCATAGTAAAAAGGCAATCCTGCACATCCACGCGATCAAAACTTTCCCGAAAGCCGCTGAGCCATGACCAATGGGTCGTAGCGGGTTTGAGATCCAGAAGACCAGCGCGCGCAATGATGTAGCAGCCAAGCTCAACGCCGCATATGTTTTCACCTGCGCGGGCGCGTTTGCGCAGCCATGCTGTGAGCGCGCGGTTGTTGTAATGCTCTGTTCCCCAACTGCCCAAAACGAAAACAAATTCAGAAGGGTGCAGCGAGTCCGGGTCTGTCGAAACGGTGGTTGTCATGCCATTGCTGGCGGCTACTTTAGAGCCATCAAAAGAGACGATATCCCACGAAAAAAGCGGCTCCGGGGCTAGGTAATTCGCGATTCGCATCGCCTCAATCATGGTGATCAGCGTGGTGATGTTAAACCTTGGCACAACAACAAAAATCGCATGATGCGATGCGCGGGGGCTTTGTTGGGTCATATCAATTTGCATGTGTCTGGATCCGCGAGTTTTGGTGCGTTTTTTCGTCACTATAGCCGAAAGTCCGTCGAATAATCGATAAGTTTTTTGATGTGTTGCACGCCAATCTGAACAAAAGGAGGGCCCCGCCTAATGAATTACGAAGTCGTGCTGACCTGTGCCGTGACCGGTGCAGGCGATACCACGGGCAAAAGCTCACACGTGCCAGTGACACCACAAGAGATTGCCGATGCTGCGATTGAAGCGGCAAAAGCGGGTGCTTCTGCGGCACATATTCATGCGCGTGATCCAGAAACGGGGCAGGGTTCTCGCGATCCGAAATCGTTCAAAGAGATCGTTGATCGCATTCGCGAGAGCGACACAGATGTGGTGATCAACATCACTGCGGGCATGGGCGGCGATTGGGTCTCTGACCCTGCAAACCCAGCGATGCCGGGTCTGGGTACCGATATGATCGGCCCAGAAGAGCGGCTCGCACATGTGAAAGAATGCATGCCTGATATTTGCTCGCTCGATTGCGGCACGTTGAACTTTTCCGACACGGACATGATTTACATCTCCACCCCGCCAACGCTTCGCAAGATGGCGAGTCTGGTGCAAGAATGGGGCGTGAAGCCTGAGCTTGAGGTGTTCGATCTCGGACATATCCGTTTTGCCAAAGCTATGGTCGAAGAGGGTCTGATCGACGCCCCGCCCATGTTTCAGCTCTGCCTTGGCATTCCGTGGGGCGCAGATCAAACGGTTGAAACGATGGCGGCGATGAAAGCGCAGCTCCCTGTAGGCGCAAGCTGGGCGAGTTTTGGCATCGGGCGTGGGCAAATGCCGATGGCAGCAGCCTCTGTTGCGCTGGGCGGCAATGTGCGCGTTGGGCTTGAGGACAACATCTATTTGGATCGTGGGGTGCTCGCCAGCAACGGTGATCTGGTCACCCGCGCACGCGAAATTATAGAACGTATGGGTGGGCGTGTTTTAACCCCTCAAGAAGCCCGTAACAAATTGAAACTTCGGGGTGCGAATGTCTGATTCCAATCAGGTTGGCAGTTTGCAGGTTCGGGGAGTCTCCAAGTATTTTGGAGAGTTCCGCGCCGTAAATGATATCAATCTTGATATCCGGAACGGAGAGTTCCTGACCTTGCTTGGACCGTCAGGCTCAGGAAAAACCACGTTGTTAATGATGATTGCGGGCTTTTTGGGCATCACCAAAGGGGACATTGCGCTTGATGGGTCCTCCATTACCGATGTGCCTGCAGAAAAGCGCAACTTTGGCATGGTTTTTCAAGGTTACGCGCTGTTCCCACACATGAGCGTGCGCGACAATATTGGATATGCGCTCAGCGTGCGCAAACGGCCTGTGAGCGAAATCAAAAACCGCGTCGACGAGATGCTTGATCTGGTCCAGCTCAACGACTTTGCGGATCGTAAACCCGGCCAACTGTCTGGTGGTCAGCAACAGCGTGTCGCGCTCGCGCGCGCGCTCTGCTTTGCGCCGCCTGTTTTGCTATTGGATGAACCGCTTGGCGCGCTCGACAAGAAGCTGCGTGTAGAAGTGCAAGAGCAACTCAAAGATATTCACCGCCGGGTCGGCACCACATTTATCTATGTAACCCATGATCAAGAAGAGGCGCTTTCTATGTCGGATCGCATCGTGATCATGCGCGATGGGGCGATTGAACAGGTGGGTACACCCAAAGAGCTATATGAGCGGCCAATTAACGAATTCACAGCTGGTTTCCTTGGCAAATCCAACTTTATTCGCGCAAACGGCAAGATCTTTGCATTGCGCCCTGAAAAAATCGATCTCCAGCTCGGCACAGGTCATCCCGACGCACGTAGTAGTGGGGTCGTGCGTTCTGTCACCTATTTTGGCTCTATGCATCGGGTGATTGTGGACACCGGAGGAGGGGACGAAATCGAGGTGGATATCGACGTGTGGCGTAATAGCGAAAGCCTGAGCGCAGGCGACAGCGTTGATTTGCTCTGGAACGATGCCGCCGCTGTGGAATTACAAACGGGTTAAACGAGCCCAAACGAGAGCGCCAAAAGGCGCCGCGACCAACTGGCGGGCATTTTCCCGCGCACCAATAGGAGAGAAGAATGCAAGATAAACAATTCATGAAAGAGATGCTAACGGACAGCGCGCACGCCTACAAAGCTGGTCGCATGGACCGCCGCATGTTTCTCGCGCTTTGCGGCGCGTCTGGCGTTGCGATGAGTTCCGTGATGGCAGGCGATGCTCAAGCTGCCGCCGATCATGTGGTCATGTGGAACTGGGGCGGTCAGTCCGAGGAATGCCACGGCTCTGCCATTGGTGACGCGTTCACAGCTGAGACTGGCAAAGGTTTGAAATTCGACACATCCGGCCCGCTTGAGGGTAAGATCAAAGAGATGGTCGATAGCGGCAATGTGACTGCTGACGTAGCAGATGCCGACCTGTTCAACGCGGTATCGCTTGGCCCAACTGGCCATCTTGAGCCGATTGATTACTCTGTTGTTTCCAAAGACAAAACATTGCCCGGCTACGCGCTGGAGCATGGCGTGTCCGTGATCCTTTATGGCTATGCCTTTGTCTATGACACTGAGGTTTATGGCGACAACCCACCGCAAAACTGGGCGGATTTCTTTGATACTGAGAAATTCCCGGGCATGCGTTCCCTTTACAAATGGGCCAATGGCTCGCTCGAAGCAGCCTTGTTGGCGGATGGCGTATCTGGTGACGCGCTTTACCCGCTCGACATGGATCGTGCCTTGGCAAAGCTAAAGTCGATCAAGGACGACAGCCTCTACTGGGGTTCAGGCTCTGAGGCGCATTCGATGGTCGTGAACGGCGAAGTCTCAATGGGTATGGTTTGGCAAAACCGTGGTCGCAACATCGAGAATGACACTGATGGGCGCTACAAATTGGTGAACATGCAAGCGATTGCGATGCCCGGTGCTTACATTGTGCCCAAAGGCAACCCTGCTGGCGCTGCGGTGATGGAATTCATCGCGACTGCGCAAGAGGTTCCTGCGCAGCTTGCTCTGCTCGATTGCCTTGGCATGACGCCGTCTAATCCAGAAGCTTTCGGTCAAATCCCAGAGGATCAGCAGGACTATGCGATCACCTCTGCGAAAAACATCGATAAGATCGTTTACAACGATCCTGACTGGTGGGGTAAAAATGGCGGCGACGCGGTGAACGCGTTCCTCGAAGCCATTAGTTAACCTACCCAATACATGGCGGCCCGGGCCTTCCTGCGGGCCGCCATGTATCTGCAGCACCGGAATTCACATGAACGCGCTTACCAAACATATGCACCCTGGATGGTTGATCATCGCGCCGCTTTTGGCACTGGTGACGCTTTTGTATTTGGGCCCGATCCTGAATATCCTGTGGTTGAGTGTGACTGACCCTGAACCGGGTTTGGGCAATTATGCCAAGCTAGGCGAAAGCGATGCATTGCTGCGCATTGTTTGGACCACGGTGCGCATCTGTATCATCACAACCCTGTTTAGTGTCACGCTAGGTTATTCCATCGCCTATGCCATGGTGCACTGCCACCAGCGCCAAAAGAGCTATATGCTGACGCTGCTGCTTGTGTCCTTTTGGATTTCTATACTCGTGCGTACGTTTTCTTGGCTGATGCTGCTGGGCCGCAAAGGCCTTGTGAATGTCACGCTAGAAGATATCGGATTGATTGCAGAGCCCATCGCCTTCATGCGCAACGAACTCGGGGTGCTGATTGGCATGATCCACTACATGATCCCTTATGCAGTGCTGCCGCTCTTGGTGTCGATGCAATCGTTGGACACCCGTGTCATGGATGCCTCGCGCAATCTTGGCGCGAGCGGAAGCCAGACCTTCTGGCGCATATACTTGCCGTTGACAACGCCGGGGCTTGTCGCTTCAACCTTGCTGGTCTTCATTCTCAGCCTTGGCTTTTATGTGACACCCGCGGTCTTAGGCGGGGGCAAAGTCCTCATGGTGGCTGAATATATCTCTGTGCAATTGCTGGTCACGCTCAAATGGGGCACGGCGGCGATGTTGGCAGCGCTGATGCTGTTTGGCGTACTTGCAATGCTCTGGGTGATGTCACGGTTTATGAAGCTCTCGACCGTCTTTGGGGGAGCCGCGCGTTGAAGTCTGGATTGTTCACACATTTCAATCGCGTTGGCGCATGGATTTTGCTGCTCTTTCTTGTGACGCCTGCCCTAATTGCGATCCCTGTTTCGCTGACGCCCAAGCGTTTCCTCAGCATGCCCAAGGGTGAGCTATCCCTGCGTCATTTCGAAAAGCTTTTCACCAGTGAAGAGTGGATATCCAGCTTCTTTCAGAGCGGCGTCATTGCGATTTCTACTTCATTACTGGCAACTTTCCTTGGCACCCTTTGTGCGATTGGCCTGTGGCGGGTGTCTTCGAAATATTCTGAATTGGTGCGGGCGTTCCTATTAATGCCTCTTATCATTCCCCAGATTATTTCCGCCATGGCGTTTTACCGTCTTTGGATACCGCTCGGCCTGCTCGATAGCTATGCGGGGTTGATCCTAGCGCATACAATCCTTGCCGCGCCCATGGTTCTGATCACTGTCAGCGCGTCGCTCGCGACCTTTGATCCCAAACTAGAACAAGCATCCAAAAATTTAGGCGCGTCTAACTGGACCACGATGCACCGTGTGATCCTGCCCTCAATCAAACCAGGAGTTTTTGCGGGTGCGTTATTTGCCTTCATCCTCAGCTGGGATGAAATCGTCGTCACGCTCTTTATCTCAAAATACAGCGTCTACACCTTGCCGCGCCGCATGTGGAACGGCATCCGCGAAAACACCGATCCCACAGTGGCCGCTGCGGCGGTGGTCCTGATCGCTATCACCCTCATTGCCTTTGTTGTGTCCGCGATCCTGTCGCGGCGCAGCGAGAAGCGCGCCGCCTCGTAAAGGAACCTATTATGAATATGGAAACCAGCCACGAAACCGAACTCCTGATCAGCACGGTGCGCCGCTTTGTTGAAACAGAGATGTATCCGCACGAAGAAGAGGTGGATCGTCTTGGTTATGTGCCAGATGAGATCGGCAAGCAGATTGCGGACAAGGCCCATGAACTTGGCCTTTATGCCTGTAACCTGCCCGAGAAGGTTGGTGGCGGTGGCTTGGGCATTGCGCAAATGTCGCTCATTGAACGTGAATATGGACGTACTAGCCATGCATTGCAAAGCTGGGCGGCGCGCCCGACGGAATTGCTGATGGCTTGCGAGGGGGATCAGCGCGAGAAGTATTTGCTGCCCGCCGTGCGCGGTGAAAAGCGAGAGTTGTTCGCGCTGACCGAACCTGATGCAGGCTCTGACGTGATGGGGATGAAGTCCAACGCGCGACGCGATGGGGATGACTGGATCTTGAATGGCTCCAAGCATTTCATTTCCGGTCCGTGCATGCCTGATTTCGCAATTGTTTTTGCAGCAACCGGCGAGGATGAAACCCCACGTGGGCCGCGCAAACGTGTTACGGCTTTTTTGGTCGATGTGGGTGCCAAGGGATTTGAGTGCCGTGAAGGCACGAAGTGCGTCAGTTATCGCGGCTACAAGACGTTTGAGCTGCATTTCGATAATGTGCGCCTTGGGCCTAAGCAAGTTCTTGGTGAAGAAGGGCGTGGCTTGGAACTCTCTGGCAAATGGCTTGGCATGGGGCGTATCTGGGTCGGGGCGACGTGCTGCGGTAAGGCAGAGCGTATCTTGGACATGGCCACAGATTGGGCTGCCTCACGCAAGCAATTCGGCAAACCGATTGGTGCCTTTCAAGCGACAGGTTTCCGTCTAGCAGATGGCGCGATCCAGCTTCGCGCCGCTGATCTGATGGTGAAAGATGCCGTAGCGCGCGCAGAGCAGGGCGTAATGAGCGATGCGGATGCAGCGATGATCAAAGTGTTCTGCTCGGAAATGCTCTGTAAGATCGCGGATGATACAGTTCAAATTTACGGTGGCATGGGATTGATGGAAGAAATGCCGATCCAGCGGTTCTGGCGTGATAGTCGCCTTGAACGTATCTGGGATGGCACTTCCGAAATTCAGCGCCATATCATCACACGTTCAATTTTGCGGCCCCTTGGTGCATGACACCTGAACGCAGTGCCAATTTTCAGCGTTTGCTCAAACCGCGTAATATCGCCTTTGTCGGCGGGCGCGATGCGCTGATCGCTGTGCGCGAAGCGCGCAGACGTGGATTTGATGGACAAATGTGGGCGGTTAACCCTAAGCGTGCAGACTTGGACGGCGTGCCTTGCGTTCCGTCTATCGCCGATTTGCCCCAAGTGCCTGATGCGGTTTATCTGGCAATTCCTGCAGACGGGATTGTTGCAGCCCTGAGCGAGTTGGCCGCGATCGGCGTTGGTGGCGTCGTTTGCTTTTCCGCAGGCTTCAAAGAAACTGGCGATGCGGCCGCTGAACAAGCCCTGATCGAAGCGGCTGGTGACATGGCCCTAATCGGCCCAAATTGTTACGGGTTGATCAACTACATAGACAACGTGGCTCTTTGGTCCTTCGAGCATGGAGGTTGGTCACCCGGCTATGGCGCCGCGATCATAACGCAATCGGGCATGTTTTCTTCAGATATCACAATGAGCGCACGGTCTCTGCCGCTTGCTTACATGGTGTCTGCGGGCAATCAAGCTGTGCTTGGGCTCGAGGATTTTCTGGACGTCTTCGCAGACGATGCAAGCGTGCGTGCAATCGGACTGCATATCGAAGGGTTGCAAGACATTCAGGCTTTTGAGCGCGCCGCCTTGAAAGCAATTGAACGTGGCATAGCCGTGGTTGCGCTTAAGACAGGCAGCTCAGCCATAGGGGCGGCATTGACGGTGAGTCACACAGGCTCGCTGTCGGGTTCAGATGAGCTCTACGAGGCGCTGTTTGCGCGCTCAGGTGTGATTAGCGTGACCAGCCCCGCGCAATTCATAGAAACGTTGAAATACCTTTGCGTTGTGAAGGCACCCAAAGCACCAAGCGTCACCGGGTTCACATGCTCGGGCGGCGGCGCGACGATGCTAGCGGATCATGCGGAGAAGATTGGCTTGAGCTTTCCCAAAGTGAGCGCAGAGGGTCACGCGCGCCTGCAAGACTTGCTGCCTGATATCGCCACCGTGTCGAATCCACTCGATTACACAACGCCGATTTGGGGGCAGGCAGAGCATACGTATCCGGTCTTTGCCAAAACGATGGAAACCGTTGGGGCAGAGGCGGCCGTTTTGGTACAGGATTATCCTGCAGAAGGGCTGGATGCCTCAAAGGTGTATTATCAAAACGACGCAGGCGCTTTCGCGCGAGCTGCGAAAGAGCATGGTATTCCCGCATCCATTTGCGCGACATTGCCAGAGAACTTGGACAAAGCAACGCGCAGGCATTTGATCTCGCTCGGTGTGGCCCCCATGCAGGGCATCCACGAGGCGCTGAACGCAATGCGCGACGCAGCCATTTGGTCAAACCGGCGGCAACGTATTTTGGCCGACTGGCCCGCAGGATTGTTGCCGAGCGAGGCGGCAGAAACACTAAGCATGCTCACCGAGGATGCAGGCAAGGCGTGGCTCTCAGCGCGGGGCGTTCGTGTTCCTAACGGGCGCACTGTTGCGGCAGTAGACGCGGATGATGCTGCAACAAAAATCGGCTATCCCGTAGCACTGAAGATGATGTCGCTGGACCTTGCCCATAAGACTGAGGCTGGGGCAGTAGCTTTAGGCATTAACGATAAAGAGGCATTAGGCATTGCGCTGACGCGCATGACACGCTCAGTCGCACAGCATGATGTGAATGCCCTCTCGGACAGCTTTCTGATTGAAGCTATGTCGCCTCTGCCATTGGCTGAGCTGATTGTAACCTTGCGCTCAGATCCGCAATTTGGGCCCGCTTTGGTGCTTGGTAGCGGTGGGATACTGACGGAACTGGTGGGGGACGCTGTGACGTTGCTCCTGCCAGCAACGCCTGCCGACATAGCCGAGGCGCTTGGCTCCTTGCGGGTCGCACGATTGCTCAACGGGTTTCGAGGGCGCGTGGTTGCTGACCTTGAAGAAATCGCAACCGCACTGCACCAATTGTGCGATGCGTATCTTGAAGAGCGCGCAAAGGTTGCTGAGATAGAAATCAATCCGATGTTCGTTTACGCAGATCATATTGTCGCTGTAGATGCGCTGGTCCACATGGTGGCGTCATGAGACAGCTTAAGACTGCTCCCAATCCTGACCTTGCTGTTGGAGCAAACAATAAACAGCGCTGGAACCAGCCGAGCCATCGCCGCCATGGGTTCCACAACGCACATAATTTGTTCCGGCGCACTTTGATGGTGCGCGCGCGCGACGTTCTACTGCTTGAAGCTGTCGATGCGAAAGCAGCTCCACAATCCACGGAATTGGACGAACTGTTCGCGCATCCTGCGTTTTCTGCTTTTTGTTGCCTGCGCGGTGACAAGATCATTATGGAAGCTGCCGCCCCTGACTTTTCTGTGACCCATCCCCATTCCATACAATCCGTGACGAAGATGCATGTCCATTTGATCTTGGGTCAATTGCTGCAGCAGGGGCTGATATCGTTGGAGGCTAAGGTGTCTCGCTACCTGCCTGAGATAGGGTCGGGGTATCGCGACGCAACTGTTCAAGCTCTATTGGATATGGCTGTCAGCAATGATTTTAGCGAAGATTACAGCGATCCAGACTCTGACTGCTACAGCGAAGAGATAGCACTAGGGTGGCGCTTGCCCGCGCAGGGGCAAAACGAAATCACGCTAATGGATTTTGCAAACAACATCACTGGTTTCAAACCGAGCAATGGGCGCATAGAGGCAGAATACAAATCCGCAAATACCGATGTGCTGACCCTGATCGCCGCAGCTGTTTCGCCTATCCCACTGTCCGCACAAATTGAACGGATCGCGGATGCGGTCGGGTTTGAGGGTGCGTTTCATATCAGTTGCAGCAAGGATGGGTATCCTGCGTTTTCAGGGGGTGGGTGCCTGAGTGCCCGTGATCTGGCACGCTTTGGTCTTTTTCTGGCACGATCGGGGCGTGATCTGATTGGACAACCTGTCGCCAATGCCACTTTCCTCAATGATAGCCTTGAGCGATCTGCGCCTTCGCTTCCACCGCCCAAAGCGTGGCTCAGGTATTCAAATCAAGTGATGACTGATGGCCGTGTAGTCGCGCATGCTGGTTATGGTGGTCAATTCCTAATGGTGGATATGGAAACTGGAACATCTTGCGCCTTTCTCAGCGTGCTTGAAAATGACGCAGGCTATAATGATGCCTACATGGGCAACGTCGCGCGGATTTTGCGGCAGGTGTGTTGCCGCGCAAATTAGCGGCCTGACCTTAGTTGCTAGTAAATACGCACGCCTTGCGCGACAATCATTTTTGCACGGCGGGTATGTCAACCTGGTCAAGCGCGACACCGTTCTTTACTGCCACGCCGCGGCGACGCCTGCGCCTTGGCCTTGAACAGCGCCGCAGGCTATGTTGCGGCTCGTAGCATGAAAGACACATCGCCTCCTGTCGGCGCGCCCAGAAACGATTAGATTGTTCACGCCCTCGGGCAACAGCAAGCGGTAGGAAATGTGTATTTACCACCCCGTCGTTTGCAGGATAAGGATACCTCTGCCATCGATGAATTCAGGGTAAAACCCGATGCTATTGTCAAAGCGCGCCTCATTGGACACGTCCGCTTCGGTCATGTTGTAGAGTGCATCAACGCCTTAATGGGGTGCATCGCTTGATCAAATGGTTTGCCAAGAAAGGGCGAAAATATGATGTCTTTTTGTCATCTGTTTCCACTTCCCATTCGCGCAAAGGTTGATCCTTGTGAGTCTGGGGTTTGGTTTTGACGCCGACAACGGTGATATTGCAACTAAAGCGTTCCAACAAAGTGACCTCAACACCCGCGCGGGCGACAGCCAGCGCATTGGCCAATCCAGCGGGGCAGGAACCGACGACGAGCACAACTGTTTGGTGGATCACTGGCGTTAGGCGGGCCGCTTCGGAGACAATGGTATGGGCCTTGGAATTCTTTCGGTCGACACTATTACGAACGGTTACTGCCTGATCGAAATTCCTATCCAGACTTAATTTTCTACCAAGAAATCCGAACCGGCGACATAGCCCAGACCATTGTGGCTTCCTTGTCTGTGCGGTTGCGAAAACGGTGTGCGATCATGGAGGGGTAGGAAAAACTGTCGCCTTCGCGCAGCACGATTACTTCATCGCCCAAGCGCAATTCGACTTCGCCAGTGATAACAATAGCGTGCTGTTCTCCCTCAAATATGTAACCTTCCAGTGGCCCGGGCGGCGCACCTTTGCTGGCGGCAAAGCGCGACAAGATGAGATAGCAATCGCCGGAAAGGGTGCTGGACAGCAGCTCATCGCAAAACCCCATTTCCTCTTCGCCGCGAGTATACATATCCGACAGTTTTCTGCGGTTCTCAGCGCGCACGATGTGATGGCGCTCCAAAGGTCCCTCGCCAGATTGCACGGGTGCGAACCATTCTGGATCAACATGCAACGCTTTGCCGATTTCTTGCAGAAGGGCGCCTGAGATCCGTGCGCTGCCCAGCTCGATCCGGCTGAGATAGGCAGTCGAGCAAGACAGTTGATCGCTGAGATCATTCAGCGTCAGCCCGCGTGCTTTGCGCACTTCGCGGATTTCTGCACCGAGTCGTTTGGCAGTGGAAGAAGGGTCATTTTTGGTCATGGAAAATTATAGTTGATTTTTTACAAGAAATTCAATCAAGTTGAATTTGAGCAAAAAATTCAACTCCTCTGAATCGTTCCATTGGGAGATGGTGCCATGCGTTTTGATCTGATTGCAAATTTTAGCCCAGGGGAGACGATCCCGTGGACGCGCACGCTTGAGATGATCCTTGAACAATGCAGTCTGGCTGAGAATGCGGGTTTCACCACTGCGTGGTTCACCGAACATCACTTTGCCCACAACGGGTTTATGAACGCGCCTCCCAATCCGGTGCAGATGTGCACGCATGTGGCTGCACATTGCAAAAAGTTACGCGTTGGAACCGCGCCTATTATTCTGCCCGACTGGCACCCGCTGCGCGTGGCTGAGGATGTGGCGATGCTGGATAATATGACCTTGGGGCGCGTAGATTTTGGTGTAGCCAAGGGCATCAATGAGCGTTCCACAATCCAGTTCAACCCAAATGCGGATCGTCGGGACAATGGCAAGGTCATGCGGCTCTATCAGGAAAGCCTTGAGATCATCCTGAAGGCTTGGACCAATGAGGCGTTTACCCATAAAGGCGAGTTCTATGAATTCCCTGTGCCCGGGTGGAAAGAAACCAACCGTTTTTTTGAGCCCCTTGATCCGCGTTATCACGCTGGGGATGGAGAATACAAAGCCATGTATTTGCATCCGCGACCCTATCAGGACGGGCATCCGCCAGTCTGGCTCATGTCCAACGCGCCGCCCACGTTCAAATTGGCCGGCGAAAAAGGCTGGGGCGTCATTTCCATGGCGGCAGGGGTCAAACGAACGCTCGCGTGCTGGGAACCCTACAGCGACGCTTTGACCGCGAGCACTGGACGTGAGGTTGCCTTGGGCGAAGGCGTGGGCGTTTGCACAGCCTTTTACGTGGGCGAGAGCATGGAGGAGGCAGTGGAAACCATTCGCCCTTCGATCAACGCCTATTACGAATTCCTTGGCGGCTCGCGCCCTGCGGGGGAGTGGAGCAAACACGGCTACCTCGACATCGGAGAGGAAATGACCCCAGAGGATGAAGACGCCGACTGGTTCGATTTTCTCAACAAGCGCGGAATTATCATGGTGGGAGACGCGGAATTCGTCGCGGACCGGATTGCCGAACGGCAAGAGACCACCGGCCTCGATCATCTGATGTTAATGCAGCAATACACCGGTGTGCCTTACGAGAAAATTCTTGCTAGCTGGCACCGTCTGTTTGAACATGTGGTGCCGCGCTTTGGCACCCAGTCGATTGCGCAAAAACGGGAACTAGGACATGCTTGAAATTTGGGGGCGACCCTATTCGTCCAACGTAATCCCTGTGATCTGGACGGCCAATGAATTGGGATTGGACTATACGCTTCAACTCGCTGGGGGCAGTTTCGGCAAACTGGACACGCCTGAATATGCTAAGATCAATCCCAACCGAATGATACCAGCGATCCGCGATGGTGAATTCGCTCTTTGGGAAAGCCTGTCGATAGTGCGCTACCTTTGTGATCGCTACGGCGCAGGGGGATTGAGCCCATCGAACCCGCAAACCCGTGCGATGGCGGATCAATGGATGGAATGGTCGGCGTCAAAGGCGTTTATGCCAGTGATTTATCTGTTCTTTGCTACCGTGCGCACCCAGCCCTCGGTTCGTGATCCCTCCAAAATTGCCGCCCTGCGCGATGAGGCGCACGCGGCCCTCAGCATTCTCGACAGCCACTTGGCACAGCAGGCCTATGTCTGCGGTGACCGTTTCACGATGGGGGACATCCCGCTGGGCTGCGTCGCCTATCGTTATTTCAATGTTGATTTAGACCGCCCCGCCTTGCCCAATGTGGAGGCGTGGTATCAGCGCTTGGCCGAGCGACCCGCCTACCAGGATCATGTGATGCGCCATTTTGGTAGCAACCCTGATGAATGGGCCGCACTTGAGGTGGCTTGCGCGAGCGAAGGAGTAATTTGAGCATGGACAATGCACTTAGCTATCACGAAGGTTACGACCCCGATTGGTTCGACGTCCAGTATAATCTGCGGGCGGGGCGGCCCGATTATGAAGAGACGGTTATTCCGGGCTGGATCGCGGATAGCCAGAAAGCACGCGATACGCTCAATTGCACGCTTGATATCCGCTACGCGGCTGGCGAAAAGCAAATGCTGGATGTGTTCCGCTGCGGGGATGCAACAGCACCCACATTGATCTGGATACACGGCGGGTATTGGCAGCGCGGCGACAAATCGGTTTACAGCTTTCTTGCGGCACCTTTTGTGCAAGCGGGTGTGAATGTTGTGGTCGTTGGCTATGAATTGTGCCCAACCGTCAGCATGACCCGTATTTCCGAGGAGCTACGTGAGGCACTAACCTATGTTTGGCAGGAAGGCGAGGCGCTGGGCATCAACCGCGACCGCTTGACCGTAATGGGCCATTCAGCTGGCGGACATCTAACCCAAATGATGATGGCAACAGATTGGCCTGCGCGTGCCGCTACCCTGCCAGCGGATATGATCAAAGCGGGTATTCCTGTCTCTCCGCTTAGCTATCTGGAACCTGTTCGCCTGACCATCGCGCTGAATGCTAACTTGCGAATGGACAGGGTTGAAGCGGAGGCCGAAAGCCCGATGACAAATCATCCCCCCTTAACGGACGCGCCGCAATTGATCGTTGTGGGCGGCGCAGAAACGGATGAGTTTCACCGCCAATCTCAGATGTATCTCGACACATTCGGCACCGACGCGCGGGCTATGGAAATGTACGTGGTCCCGGGTGTCGATCACTTTGATGAGCTCAACGTGCTGGCTGACCCTGCCAGCCCATTCTTTGCTAAAACCTGCGCCATGCTTGGCCTTTGAAGGATAACAGAAATGACAGACTTAACACGCGAGTTGGTGGACGCCGTGGGCAACGCCTTTAACGCCAATGATATCGACGCCGTGATGCAGTTTTTTGCACCAGATGCGACGTTTGATCATGCAATTGGCCCGGACGCGCATGGGATGCGTTTTAAAGGCGCAGAGGTGATCCGCGGTGTCTTTGCAGGCTTGTTTGACAAGGTTGAAAACGTGCATTGGGAAACGCTCGATTGTGCGTTAACGGGCACCAAAGCCTATTGCGAATACCGCCGCACAGCGCGCCACAAGGACGGCACCACAGAGGAATACCTGAGCGTTGATATCCTTACGTTCAAAGACGGCCTGATCGTGCACAAAGACACCTATTATAAGCACCGCACATGAAGGGGTTCGATCCGAAGTACGCGGACATCACAGATTACATCCTGAAATGCACAGCGATGATCTGGGAAGGGCGCGGGATTGCCGAACTCGACTGGCACTATGGCGATGATTTGCTGGTGCGCACTCCGGCAGGGATCAGCCGTGGCAACGGTGCGGGCAAGGCCAACACCATGGCTACCCTTGCCGAGTTTCCGGATCGCGAGTTGCTGGGCGAGGATGTGATTTGGTCTGGGGATGCAGACGCTGGCTTTCTGTCTTCGCACCGGATCGTTTCAACCGCGACACATCGGGGCGGGGCCTTTGGCCCTGCGAGCGGTCGTAAGCTAACGTTTCGCACGATTGCTGACACCTTTTGCAAAGACAATCGAGTGTGGGATGAATGGTTGATCCGCGACAACGCGGCGATTGCTGTTGGGCTGGGGCAAACCTCTCAACAGATGGCACAAGCGCAGATCGAGGCGGGCGACACAAACATGCCGCTGACGCCGGACACGGACATCAAAGGCCCCTATCAGGGGCGCGGCAACGACAACGAATGGGGGGCGAAACATGCCGATATTCTACACCGCTTGGTGCAGGCTGATTTTGCCGTTGTCCCCGACGTCTATGACCGCGCCTGCCATCTGTCATTGCCGGGCGGGCAGGACGTGTATGGATGGCGTGCGCTCGATACGTTTTGGATGGCGTTGCGCAGCGCTTTCCCCTCCGCCACGTTCAAAGTCGAGCATCAGATTGGCCGCGTAGAATCGATGCTACCACCGCGCAGCGCGATCCGTTGGTCCCTGACCGGCACACATGATGGATGGGGGGCGTTTGGTCCACCAACAGGCGCGCAGGTGCATGTGATGGGTGTGAGCCATGTGGAGTTTGGACCGCGCGGAATCCGGCGGGAAACCACGCTCTATGATGAGATCGCGATCTGGAAACAAATCCTGTTGCAGAGTGAACGCAACACCTGAATGATGCGCATGCAACCTGCTGCAATTGGGCACAGCCCAAAAGATTGAAAAGGACCAGCCATGAGCGCATTTGACGAAGACTTATTCCTGAAGGGCCTAGAGCAACGCAAAGCAACCTTAGGTGCGGAATATGTGGAAAAGAACCTTGCAGCAGCCGACGATTTCACCGGTCCGTTTCAAGAGGCGATGACCGCGTGGTGCTGGGGTTTTGGCTGGGGCGATGATGTGATCGACGCCAAAACACGCTCCATGATGAATCTCTCGATGATCGGTGCCTTGGGTAAGATGAACGAATGGGAAATCCACTGCCGCGGGGCTATCACAAATGGTGTTTCCCATGACCAGATCCGCGCGATTATCCATGTGATCGGCATCTATTGCGGTGTTCCCCAAGCATTAGAGTGCTTCCGCGTCGCGCGCCGTGTGATTGAAGAAGAATAGTCGCACCACGATTTTTAAAAGCATGACCGTGCGTGAAAGCGTTGTGGTCGCGCAGCACCTGCGCGCGAAAGCCTCGCTCGCGGGATATTTTTGGGGATCGAAAACAGCCAAGGATGATGTCTTCGCTTTTGGGAAATATGCAGACGAGTTGCTGGAGTTCCTTGGTATGTCCGAGATCAGCAATGAGCAGGCCAGCAATCTACCGCAGGGCAGCCTTCGGGCGCTTGGCATTGCAATCGGCCTTGCGACAGATCCCAAAGTCTTACTTCTGGATGAGCCTTTCGCAGGAATGAACCACGATGAGACGATGAACATGGTCAATCTCGTGCGCTCTGTACGCGACGAACGTGGTGTCACGGTCATGCTGGTGGAGCATGATATGCCCGCCGTAATGAGCATTTCGGACCGGATTGTTGTGCTTAACTTTGGCGAAAAGATCGCCGAAGGCACGCCTTCCGAAATTCAGAACAATGAAAAAGTCATCGAGGCCTATCTGGGCAGCGTCGACGACGAGATCGGGATGTAAGCCATGACAAGCATGTTAGATTTCAAAGACGTCGAACTTTACTATGATCATGTTTACGCGCTGAAAGGTGTCTCTCTGAACGTAAATCTGGGTGAAACCGTTGCATTGATTGGGGCCAACGGCGCGGGCAAGTCTTCAATTCTGCGTGCGATCACTGGCTTGGCCAAGCCGAAAAGCGGCTCAGTGACCTTCGAAGGCGAGCGCGTGGATGGCACGGATCCGTCCGCTATTGTCAAACGCGGTATCGCGATGGTGCCCGAAGGCCGCCGCGTGTTTCCATTCATGTCGGTCAAGGACAATCTGATGATGGGTGCCTTCACCCGCAGCGAAAAAGCCGACATCCAGGCCACTCTGGACAGCATTCTGACGCGTTTTCCGCGCCTTAAGGAACGTTACAATCAGGCCGCTGGAACGCTATCTGGAGGCGAGCAACAGATGATGGTGATTGGCCGCGCGTTGATGGCCAAACCCAAACTATTGCTGCTGGATGAACCGAGCCTCGGAATCGCTCCCAAACTGGTGCAGGACATTGCCCGGTCCATCGTAGCCATCAATCGTGATGAAGGTGTTTCTGTGCTGTTGGTGGAACAAAACTCACGCATGGCGTTGAGCATTTCACATCGCGCTTACGCGATGGCAACAGGGAATGTTGTGATTGAAGGCAATTCCAAGGAGCTTTTGCACGACGACAGGATCAAGGCCGCCTACCTTGGTGGTGAGGTGTGATCTGACATGAAAATTCTTGTAATCAATCCCAACAGAACCGTCTCTATGACTAACAAGATCGCGACAGTCGCGCGCGCTGTGGCCCGTCCTGACACGGAGATCATTGCAGCCAGTTCGCATGATGGCCCCGCCAGTATTCAGGGATTCTTGGACGTCGCAACTTGCGTGCCGGAGTTGTTGAAAGAAGTCGCGCAGCACAAAGACGTCGATGCAATCGTCATTGCATGCTTTGACGACACCGGTCTCGACGCTGTACGCACGTTGATGTCCGTTCCCGTTCTGGGCATCGGCGAAGCGGCTTATCATGCTGCAAGCATGATCGCGAATAAGTTCAGCGTAATTACAACACTGTCTCGCTCGGTGCCGGGGCTGGAAAACAATCTGATGCGCTATGGGCTTGCGCAAAAATGCTCGCGTGTTCGAGCAACTGAAATCCCAGTGCTTAAGCTGGAAGAGGGCGACCCAGCTACGTTGGATAAAATCCGTTCTGCAATCCGTGCGTCAATAGATGAGGACAACGCAGAAGCAATCGTTCTCGGATGCGCAGGAATGGCTGACCTAATGGCCCAGCTCAGCGAAGAGTTCGGCCTGCCTGTTATCGATGGCGTGTCTGCCAGTGTCGCATTTGCTGAGGCGTTGGTGAACAACAGGCTGAGCACTTCGAAAATCGGAGCCTATTCATATAATTAACTGCCGCTTGTTGCTTTTTTATGGCCGTTTGAATCTCACGCAGGGTCAATCGTCGCGAATAAACGCTTTGCCCCGCAGGCCAGCTATTGGGCTCGCGCCAATGCCGCAGGCTGGTCTGACGTTCACAAACTAACAGCAGTGGTCTGATCCAAATTCTCAAATAAGCCAAATTGTCTTTATGTCCGAAGGGTTGGGAATCCAAATGCGGCAGCACAGTAAACGCATTATTGATTTACTGTTGAAGGCGCATGCTCCACCATAAGCAGATTGGCTTTCGAGTGGCTCCTAATTACGGATACAACCGGTGAAGCCGCTCATTCAAAGGTGATCAAATAGAAAATTAATTTGAAAGGGCTTTGTTGCACAAACCGTATGTAGGGCGTTCTTCCCCTTACCCCAGACGGATTTAGCCTACGGCCTCAGTGACAGGTATGCCAAGCGCAGTATAGCGATTGAGAACGGCAATACGGACTTGGATCTCGGCGACCTGCCTGTCGAAGTCCCGTGCCATGAGAGATTGGCCCATCAGTTTCAGGCAGTGCATCTTGGTTTCGACGCGGCTTCGCTGGTGGTACCCGCTCCAGCGTCGCCACACAGTGCGTCCCAGATATCGTTGTGCGCTGACCGCGTCGTTCCGAGCTATGGCTCCGGCGCTCGTCGGCTTCCAGGGTTTGGCATTTTTGCGTGGTGGGATCACCGCGTGAGCGTTTCTGGCAGCGATGGCTTCGTGGCATTTGCGCGTGTCGTATGCTCCGTCTGCGGTGACACTGCCGATGTCTTGGTGGGGCGGAATTTGGTTCAAGAGATCGGGCAACACGGGCGCATCACCGATGTTGCTGCCTGTGACTTCGACCGTCCGAACCTCTAGCGTTTCTTCGTCAATACCTATGTGTATCTTGCGCCAGATACGTCGCTTGGAGCCGCCATGCTTGCGGGCATTCCACTTATTACCCGGCAGGGTTATGCGTGGCATGATCCCGAGAGGGCACCTTCGCCCTCTGCCTTGATGCCTGTGCTATCGATCAAGAGGTTCAGCGGCCCAGTACCACCGCGATATGGCAGGCTTGCGTTCAGCGTTCTCTGACGGCGGCAAAGGGTGCTGAAGTCTGGTACCGCCCAATCCAGCCCGATGAGTTGCAGCAGGCTTTGCACAAAACCTGTGGCCTGTCGCAAAGGCAGGCCGAACAGCACTTTCAAGGTGAGACACGCTTGGATCGCAGCGTCGCTGTAACTCTGTTGCCGACCACGCTTGCCGCTCGGTGGTGGTACCCAAACCATCTCAGGATCCAACCAAATAGAAAGTGAGCCACGACGCTTCAAACTGTCATTGTATGACGACCAGTTTGTCGTCTTGTATTTTGTAGGGGACCAACTGCTCATGGCTCCCAGCTAACATGCTGGATTCATGAGGTGAATCCTTCACGCGATTTGTGCAACAAAGCCGGAAAAAGGGTAAAAGTCATTTAAAAAAGACATTTTAGATTTAAGGGCGGTCCGTGAGTGCCGCCCTATTACTGTTAAGAAAACTGCCACTTAATAAGTTGCCACAAAATCGGTTATACAACGAAGTTGACGATCCTTTCATATGCGAAGAGATGTGATTTCTAGGCTAAACCGTTAATGGCGGCTTTGGGGAAGTTGTAGTGCGGCAATTCCAGTTTGCCCAAAGGCGGGTAAGGGACGCTCGCGTTATCAGGGAAAATAGCGGATACGGCGAGAAGCTTAGACCGGCCGAACCAGTTCTACATGAATAAGCGCAAATTCACGCTTCAATTGTTAGTTTGTTGCATCGCTACGACTTGCGCAGGATGCCCCAAATTCCATCTACTCATACCCGCACTTCACGATAGATACTCATGCCTTTCCAAATCCACCTCCACCTGGCGATTTGAGGACAAACACATCCTCAGCGCACATCTGAGCTTCGTCATTGCCCTGCAATAGCCCTTTTGTCCCATTTGCACGTTCAATGAAGTTTTCACCAACTGCTCCGGCACGCCCCCCATTGATCCCATGTGTGGGGACTAAGCGATGAGAGGACAAAACAGTGACCGTGGTTGGCTCAAGAAAACGGAGCCGTCTGACAATGCCTTCTCCGCCTTGATATTTGCCTTGGCCACCTGAGCCTTGGCGTATTGAGAATTCATCAAGGCGCACTGGGAAGCGCGTTTCCAAAACCTCTGGATCCGTCATTCTTGTGTTTGTCATGTGACTGTGAACCGCATCGGTGCCATGAAACCCGTCGCCCGCACCCGTTCCACCGCAAATGGTTTCATAGTTTTGATAAGTTTCATTTCCATAGACAAAATTGTTCATTGTTCCTTGGCTGCCTGCGACCACACCAAGCGCACCATAAAGCGTATCGGCGATTGCTTGGCTGACTTCAGTATTGCCAGAAATAACGGCTGCAGGGGCTTTGGGATTGATCATTGATCCTTCGGGAACGACAAGCTCAAGCGGTTTCAAGCAGCCTTCATTCATCGGGATATCGGCACCGACCAACGTGCGAAACACGTAAAGAACCACGGCTCGGCAAATCGCCAAAGGCGCGTTGTAGTTATAGGCGTTCTGCGCAGAGGTGCCTGTAAAGTCTATCGTCGCCTCGCGCTGCTGTTTGTCAACGGCGATTGCCACTTGGATTTGATCACCGCTATCGAGCGGATAGGTGAAATCACAATCATGGAGAACATCAAGCACACGGCGCACGCTTTCCTCGGCGTTGTTCTGCACGTGAGACATGTAAGCGTGTACAGTCTCGACGCCGAAGTGCTGAGTGATCTTTTGCAGCTCGCTCAAGCCAGTTGTGTTCGCGGCAATTTGCGCTGAAAGATCTGCCATGTTTTGATCAATATTACGACACGGGTAGCTGCCGGACGCAAGAAGTTCGCGTGTTTGTGCATCGCGCAACTGGCCTTCTTGCACCAACAAGAAGTTATCGATCAGAACACCTTCTTCTTCAATCCTGCGGCTATCTGGTGGCGCTGAACCGGGGGTCTTGCCTCCGATATCCGCATGATGACCGCGGCTGGCAACGTTATAGATTATGCGCTCACCTATCTCGTCAAAAACAGGGGTGATCACAGTGATATCCGGCAAATGCGTGCCGCCGTTGAAAGGATTGTTCATCATGAACACATCGCCTGGGCGAATTTTGCCACGGTTTTGCTCCAAAATTACACGCACACTTTCAGACATGGATCCAAGATGCACTGGAACATGCGGCGCGTTGGCGACCAAATCGCCAACTGCGTCAAATATTGCGCAAGAGAAATCATAGCGTTCTTTGATATTCACCGAATAGGCGGTGTTGGCCAAAGTTGCGCCCATTTGTTCCGCAATTGACATGAACAGGTTATTGAACACTTCGAGCATGACCGGATCGACCGTTGTCCCGATTGCCTCTTTTCGTACCAGCGCTGTAGCTCGTGTCAGCACAAGGCATCCCCCCTCAATGCACTGTGCTTGCCAGCCTTGTTCAAGAATGTTGGTGCCTGTGGGCTCCGCCAGGATCGCAGGGCCTTGGATGGTCTCGCCGACGTGCATCTGCGTGCGATCCACAATCGGTGCGTCATGGTGCTTACCGTCCGACCACATTTGAGTGGTTTTAGATGCAACCTTGGTCGATGGTTTTTGCTCAAACTGAACAGTCTCCCCGGTTGCGCCAATCGCTTCGGCAGACAGCACTTCAATTACCAAGCTTGCCTCCTTTGGCACAAATCCAAAGCGTTGTTGATGTCCTTTTTCAAACGTCTTTCGCATTTCTTCCGCGCTTGCAAAAGGGACGTCCAGCGTTTGTTGCGCTCCAGACGGTCTGATATGGGCCGTCTGAACGATGCTGATCTGCGCAGGGTCAATCCCTTGGCTGCTGACTTCGCTTTGCGCATCGCGCACAAGTCGTTCCAAGATCTTGCGCGCCTTTTGAATGTGTTCGACCCCTTGGCCAAATTGATATTCTCGCATCGCGCGCACGTCTGCCAAACCCATGCCAAAGGCAGACAATACCCCCGCAAACGGATGGATGAACACGCTCTGCATTCCTAAGGCATCCGCAACGAGACAGGCGTGTTGACCACCAGCGCCGCCAAAACAGTTCATCGTATATTTGGTCACGTCATAACCACGTTGGACACTGATCTTCTTGATTGCATTGGCCATGTTTTCGACGGCGATGCGCAAGAAACCTTGGGCGACTTCTTCGACTGTCATGCCTGTGCCAATTTCGCGGGCGAGTGCCTCGAACTTGCTGCGCACCGCCACAACATCGAGGGGTTGATCCGCGCCCGGGCCAAAGACATGGGGGAATTGATCAGGCTGCAATTTACCCAATAAAACGTTGCAATCCGTCACCGTTAACGGTCCGCCACGGCGGTAGGCGGTGGGGCCAGGGTTTGCGCCTGCGCTTTCCGGTCCAACCTGCATTCGGCCATCGCGGTAGGACAAGATCGAACCTCCACCCGCCGCAACTGTATGTATCGACATCATTGGCGCGCGCATACGCACACCTGCGACTTCCGTCTCGAAACTGCGCTCAAAAGTTCCAGCGTAGTGGCACACATCCGTCGAGGTGCCGCCCATATCAAACCCTATAAGCTTATCGAACCCATGTTGCGTTGCAGTGCGCACCATGCCTACGACGCCCCCCGCTGGACCAGACAAGATCGCATCGCGTCCCTCAAAGAGCGCGGCATCCGTTAAGCCGCCATTCGAGCGCATGAACATCAAGCGTTCGCAACCACCTTTTTCCGCTCCAAGCGCGTCTGCGACCTGTCGCACATAGCGGCGCAGAATGGGTGATAGATAAGCATCGACAACAGCCGTATCCCCACGCGACACTAGTTTGATTAAAGGGCTTGCTTCATGGCTCAGTGAGACCTGATCGAAGCCGATCTGCCGGGCCATCTCGCCAATCTGCTTTTCGTGCTCAGAAAAGCGGTAACTGTGCATCAACGCGACTGCGATAGAACGATATCCTCGCGCATACGCATCCAACAGGTCAGCGCGTGTGTTCTCTTGCTCAAGCGGTGTGATGACTTCACCATTTGCGGTGATCCGCTCTTGGATTTCAATCACGTCTTCATACAAAAGTTCGGGGAGTTTGATATTGACGTCGAACAGTTTCGGACGGTTTTGAAATCCAATGCGCAACAAATCGCGCATGCCTTTGGTGATCAAAAGGAGCGTGCGTTCGCCTTTGCGCTCTAGCAAAGCATTGGTCGCAACGGTGGTGCCCATTTTGACCGCGCTGATCTGACCAGCCGGGATCGGATCTTCAACGCCAAGCCCGAGCAGCTCTCGAATACCGTGAACGGCGGCATCGGGGTAAACCTCTGGATTTTCGGACAAAAGCTTGTGTGTGCACAGCTCACCATCGGGCGACTTTGCAACGATATCCGTGAATGTGCCCCCACGGTCGACCCAGAATTGCCACATGGCATAGCTCCTTTGTGTGCTGGCGGACCAGCAATAGTGTGGTGTAAAGAATGAAAGAGTGTTGCGTTTAGTAAAACAAGGATGGCAACCAAAGCGCGAGGTTCGGGAACATCAACAAGAGCGCGAGCATCACAAACATCGTGACGACAAATGGCAACGCGCCTTTGATGACATCGATCATCGGTCCTGATTTGCGAATGCCCTGCACCACATAAAGATTGATCCCAATCGGCGGCGTGATCAGCGCCGTTTCGAGCAAGACCATCAAGAGGATCCCGAACCAGACCGGATCAAACCCAAGTGCCACAACGATTGGTGTAATCAGCGGAGCCATTGTGAGTAGCATGGACAAGGTCTCCATAAAACAGCCGATTAGGATCAGAACTGCAACGATCATCAGCATCGTTTGCATCGGAGTCCAGCCAAGACCAGTGACGAAATTCGTCAAAGCTTGGGTCAAGCCGATGATGGAGAGGACAAAGTTCAAGAACACGGCGGCGATAATGATCAGCATGATCATCGCCGTGGTCCGCATAGTCCCTTCAATCGCTTGGCGCATCATGTCGACCGACATTTTTCCATTGAGCGCGGCCAAAATCATGGATGCGACCACACCCAAGGCAGCGGCTTCGGTAGGGGTAGCAAGACCTGCGTAGATCGAGCCGACAACCACTACAAAGATACCTAGTGGCGGTATCAATGACGGAAGCGCACGTAGACGTTCACTCCATGTGTGACGCAGTTTTTCTCCGCCCCATTCAGGTTTGATCATGCAGGCCACAACGATGGTCGCCATGAACAAAAGCGCTAGAAGGAAGCCGGGGATAAAGCCCGCAAGGTAAAGTTCTGGCACGGATGTATTAGTCAGCAGCCCATAGAGGATCAGGTTGATCGAGGGCGGAATGAGAATACCCAAAGTACCACCTGCTGCGACTGTGCCAAGAAAAAGGCTCTCGTTATAGCCGCGCTTTTCGATCTGCGGCACGGCAACGGTGCCGATTGTGGCTGCCGTGGCAACAGATGAGCCGGAGGTCGCGGCGAACAAGGCCGAAGAGCCGATGTTGGAATGCATCAAACCACCAGGCAACCAGCCGACCCATTTGACGATACCATCATACATGCGCTCTGTGATGCCAGCGCGTAGCAGAATTTCTCCCATCATCACGAACATTGGAATGGCGACGAGGAGAAAATCGGTCGAGGTTTGCCAAGCCATATCCGATATTGCGCGATGCAGTGGCATGGGGCTGTCGGTGTATTGCAGGATAAGGCCAAGCCAGCCAAGTGACGCTGCAATCGGGACTGCCAAACCGATCAACGCCAACAGAATAAGGAGTGTTTTCAAAAGCATCGATTTATACCGTCTCGTCTTTGATTTGTTCATCAAGGGATTTGACACCGATCAAATCTTGGGTGCCGTCGGAGCCGCCCACCATCATGCGTTTCAGCGTAACAAGGCAAAGCAAAGCACCGGAAAAGACGAAGAACATCCAGCCAATCAGCCAAGGGATTTGCGGGATCGCCAGTGGTACGCGCATCGGGGTGATGGAGCGTGATCCATTGTCCAGCGTGTCGCTGACAAGGGACCAAACGTTATACACAATGACCGCCGCGAAACCGATTAACAGGATCATCCCAAGCAAATTGATAAGCCCGTGTAGCTTTTTGGGGATCGCACCGAGTAGTGCATCGACCCGAATATGTGCGCGCTCGAACAAGGCGTAAGACAGCGAAAGTGCCGTGGCGACACCAAAGGCATAACCAGAAATTTCATCTGCGCCGCCGATGGAGACATTGAACACTTTGCGCAAGAACACTTCGAGCGTGACGAGGAAGGCGGATAAGACGATTAACGTACCGCCCAACCATGTCAGCCAAAGGCTTAGGGTGCGGGTGTTGCTTAACAAACGCTCTAACATCGGGACTGTCCTGTTGGGGAATATGAGAGGGGGTAAGCGGCGAACCATTGCCCGCCGCTTATGTGATTTGTCTTACTTCGCCGCAGCGGTTAGACCCAAGATTGGACCAACCGTCGCGTTCCAGTTTGCGGCGCACTCTTCTCCGCAACGTTCTGCCCAGCGGGCTAGAACAACGTCAGTTGCGATTGCATCGCGTGCTTTGAGGTCCGCCTTAGATGGCTCCACAAGCGTCATCGAGCCCGCTTCGCCAACCTTGCAAGCACCGCCTGTGATGCACGAAATTGCGACGTCATCTTCTGTCGCTGTTTCCGCCCACATTGCGTCTGTGAGCGTTGCGATCTCGCTTTGCATCAGAGCTTGCTGATCTGCGGAGAGGCTGTTCCACTTATCCATGTTCATCGCACCAAACGCGAGGCCCCAACCAACGCGCAGCGTGTAAGCGTGTGTGGCGACTTGGTTCCATTTGGCGGTGTAGGCCGACATCGTCCCTGTGATCGCGCAATCAACGACGCCTTTTTCAAGCGCCGGGATCACCTCGGAGAAAGACACAGTGACGGAGGTGCCGCCGACCCCTTCGACGAAATCACCCAAAGTCGTGGAATAAACGCGGATTTTTTTGCCGTTCAGATCTTCGATGCCATTGACTTCGCCATTGCACCAAAGTGTCTGGCTCGGGAACGGATAGAGCATCAAAAGTTTGGCGTTGTAGATGTCGGCAAAGGCTTTCTCGAGCGTTGGGTAATACGCATTAGACACTTTGCGCTGCGTGTCGATATCTTGGGTCAGAGACGACAGATCCGCCCCTTCAAAGATCGCGTTTTCCGCGGCGACATATCCGGGCAGACCGAAAGCAAAATCAAATACGCCGTTTTTCACCAAGCGCATGATTTCAAACCCCTTTAAGCCCAGACCGGATTGTGACTGGATCTTGCCCACAATATTGCCGTCAGAGGTTTCGCGCAGACGCTGGTTAAAAAACGGCTCTTCGTGCTTTTGAAAATTTGTCAGGCTGGACCATGTGCCGACTGCGTTAAGTACGACAGGGCTGTCGGCAAAGCTTGCGCTGGCACTGAACGCTAGCGCTGCAATGGCTGATGTAACTGTTTTCATGGATACTCTCCTTCTTGGGTGTTTTGGTTATTATGGTTGTAGAATTGTGGTCTCGGCGTCTTCGGCCACATCTGAAATCAGCATATGACCGGGGGAATGGGTGATGCAGAGCGGCAGTTTTGCATCAAGCAGAACGTTTTGAGGGGTGACTCCACAGGCCCAATAGACCGGTACTTCGCCGCTTTTGATATCGACCGCTTCGCCCCAGTGCGGCTTTGACAGATCAGCGATCCCGATGTTTTCGGGATCGCCAAAACCAATAGGTGCGCCGTGGGCTTGAGGGAAACGCGCGCTGATCTCGCGGGCGTCATCAACCTGCGCCTCTGGGATCGGGCGCATAGTGACGACCATTTTGCCAGCAAAAGGCCCTGCTGACATCAGATCAATGTTGGAGCTAAACATCGGCACATTGCGCCCGCTTTCGATATGGCGCACAGGAATACCTTTGCGCATCAGCGCGTTCTCAAACGTAAACGAACAGCCTAGTGCTACCGTTACCAAATCATCGCGCCATAGCTTCGATATGTCGGTGACTTCATCTGACAGGCTGCCATTTGTGAAAACACGGTACCTGGACACATCGCTTCGGATATCAATGTCGTGCCCTAGCGTTGGCAAGAAAGGGTCACCACTATCACTTACGCCTACAACAGGGCAGGGCTTGGGGTTGCGTTGGCAAAAGCGCAGAAAGTCCAATGCATAGCGCTCAGGGAGAATAGCGAGATTGCATTGGAGCTTTCCAGCCGCCAGACCCGCTGTATGCCCCGTGTAGGATCCAGAGCGAATTGCAGCGCGCACCTCCTTTGCGGAGGCGTCGGTGAGATCAGAATGAGACGTGTTCGAAGTGCTCATGAAAAAAGCCTATCCAGTGATAGCTTTACTCTCCACACATCGTTCAATTCATGCAAATTATCATTTTATATCACTTGTGATAGATTTTTTGGAACTATCGTGGGTGTGAAGCATCCCATTCTTGCGCTACGTTGCTGGCGATTTCCGCACTGTTTTCAACAAGAAAGCTGCGAGGCTCAGAGAGATAAGATGCTGTAAACATCAAGGGTTGCGGTCGAAAACCCGGATCGAATTCGATGATCTGCCCTGAGAGTAAAAAATCATTCGCCAGCGCGCGCGGGTAAGGACCGACAGCGATTCCCGCAGCAATCATCTTAAGGCTCGCGGATAAAGAAGCAGAGGCGAAGACACGCAAACGGGGCCCGATGCGGCGAGAAAGTTCTGACATAAGTTCGCGGTAAGGGCGCGTTTGGCTGGAATATGAAATGACTGGAATTTCGCTCAGATCCGTTTGCTCGTTCTGGGTCGAGCGATACCAATGAAGATCGAACGCGGGTAAAGTCACATTCTCGACGCTGAACTCGGACACTGGCCCCATCAAGAAAGCAAGATCCAAACGGCGCTCTAGCAAAGCCGTGCGTAGATTGAGCGAAATATCGACAGTTAAATCTACATTTACCCGAGGATACTGCGTGCTGAAAGCTTTCAGAAATTCTGGCAGCCATGCCTGCGCTATGGTCTCAGATGCGCCGACGCGAAACAGTCCTTCGGTCTCGGAAGGGTTGGCGACACGCTGTTTGATTTCTTCTTCTACAAACAACATCTGTTCGGCATAGGATAGCAACAGCGATCCGTGTTTGGTGAGAATAACATCGCTTTGGCTGCGTTCGAATAACGGAACGCGCAGTTCATCCTCTAAGTTTGCAATCCGCGTCGAGACCGCAGGCTGGGATAAGTGCAAACGCTCGGCCGCTTTGCGAAATCCACCAAGTCGCGCGACCCAGAGAAATGTTTTGATTTGGTCAAAGGTCATAGGACGATCCACTTAGTTAAGCACAAATCTAGTCTATATAAAAATTCGAAGCCAACGGGTGGATCAAAAGGACGTAAATGAAGTTGCAAAAATAGTCCATTTTCTCACATCCTCCTAATAGATCTTTGTTGTTGACGAACTAAGGCAGTCACGAAATTTTCGCATCTCAAGGACTGAAACTCATTTGCAGTGGTCATCGGTCCAGTTAAATTTAAGGTGCATCATCATCTGTCTCTGCTTTTGGGAAGTGTGGTACGGTAAAGTATCGACGCGGAAATGTCTGCTAAGGTTCGCATGGACTAACAGACAGGATTTTCGTAAATCTCGCCGTCTGACCCGACATCCACGACGAAGTGCTTGGAGAATCCATCTACTCTTTCTTCGATAAAAGATGATAGATCACCCGTAGAAATACAGCATAGTTGATGAGCGCGGGCGATGGGCAGCGCCGTAGTTGTAAATTTTTCATTGTCTCTATCAAGCACGGTTCGAAGAAACTACCCGGTATCACTATCGTACTCAGACCAATCATAGACTTTCGCCAGCTCCAAGTATGTTGCGGCAACTGCCGTGCAACTGGCAATGCGAGCATCAACGGCTATTCTGGTAACGCAAAACCTGTGATGAGTTGCTTTAGTCCGAGCGCAGCCCCGATAAAGATCGCGATAAAGGCGGCGGGCGCGCTAAAGGCAAGAACGGAGAAGGCTGAAATGCCTTGGCCAACGCTACATCCAACGGCGAGGATGGCACCGGGTCCCATAATCGCAGCCCCAAATATTTGACGGCGCAATTCACGGGGGTCGTCGCAGGCTTCCCAGCGGAAATGACCCTTAGAATAAGAGCCAAGAACAGCACCAAGTACGACACCGACCACGGAGCCCACGCTGAATGAGAGCGTGTTGCCGGATGCCGTCATTGCATAGTAGATTGTGTCACCGATTGGGGCTGCGAATGAATGTGTTTCAAGCGGCTCTATTGAGAAACCCGTCGTGGCGATCCAATAGGTGCCAAGCCAACCGGAGAATACGGCGAGGCCGACAATCGATCCCCAAAACATCTGCGCGTAAGATTGGCGCATGTCTTTGTGTAACAGGGCGACACTTATCAAACCGCCCCCTAAAATTAACCCGCTTAGAACAGGTGGTAGTCCGAAATTTGATAGCAGCTGGGTAAAGCCTTGCGGTTGGCCAGACCCTGTCTCTACGGGAAATAGCCATACGCGAAGATGCGCAAGTGGGCCGGACATCACGAAATAGGCTGACAACCCCATGACGATCACGATCATTAAAGAACGTAGATCACCCCCGCCCAATCGCGCCAGCGCGCCGTAGCCACAGTTGCCACTTAGCGCCATGCCGTACCCGAATAGCAAGCCCCCTATAATTGTGCCAAGAGGGTTCCAAGTCCGATCAAGATAGGCAGTTGTTGTTGAATCAAATGTGCCGACAGACATGGCGATGTGGGTAGTGATCACAGCAACCCCAATTGCGATGGCCCACATGCGCAAACGCTTGTCATCACCACCGTAAAGGTAGTCTTCGATGGCACCAAGCGTGCAAAACCGACCAACCCTTGCAGCGAGACCAAGCGCGATCCCACCCATTAACCCAAAGAGCGCTGCGGTGTTCGCTTCCCCTATAGTCTCCAACATTGGGTGTCCCTTTAGTCCAAGCATTGGCGAAATTTTTGATTAGTCTTCGCGGCAAAACAGGTCGTAGACGACTTCCATGATCTGCTTTGGGCGGTCGTTGGTCAAACTGTAGTATATCGCCTTGCCTTCGCGACGCGGGGTCACGAGGCCCTCAAGGCGGAGGCGAGACAGCTGTTGTGACACAGCGGCTTGGCGCGAGGACAGAAGATCCTCCAGCTCATTCACCGATTTTTCACCTGACGCGAGATGGCACAGGATCATCAAACGCCCTTCATGACTAATCGCCTTCAGGAAATTTGCTGCCAATTGTGCATTGGCTAACATCTTTTCCATATCGTCTGTGCACATATTCTTGTCGAATACGGGTAATCGAGACACGGTTTGGCCCTCTGTTTGGGGCTCCATGACAACTGTGGTGGTCATTTAACTGGCCTCATCTAATTTAATATCTGCCCTTGATAGCATTTGAGACAGCAAACCCCAAAAAAAATCTTCTCCGGGATACCCCTCTAATCTGCTAACCTCTTTGCCATCGATCACCAAGATAAATGTTGGGGTGAAGGCGACGCGCTGTTTGAAGTCCACATCCGGCATTTCACCGTGCAGATCATAGCGTTTCAAAGGTGCAGCCTTGCCTTCGGGTGTCTTGGGATAAATTTGCGAAATTTCTTTATTCCAGCGTCCGCACCAATAGCAGCCGTCTTCTTCCGCCATCAAAAGATAGGACTCTGCGGCAGCGGGAAGCGTCGAAGAGAGCGCCATAGGAAACGCGAAAGCAGCAGCACAGAGAAGTGGTTTGAGCACGAAAGCGCATCCGATTGTTGACGATTCTTCGTAGTTCACATAATCTAATTTATGAATATTTCAAGCCAAAGGGTACGTGTCGTATGTTCGACGTTTCGCTTTTCGGGGCACTCGTTGCGGGGCTGTTGTCCTTCCTGTCGCCGTGCATCCTACCGATTGTGCCATTCTACCTAAGTTATCTCGCAGGTGTGGGCATGAATCAGATCGCGGCTGACGCAGAAGTTTCACCGCAAGTGCGCCTTCGTGCTTTTGCAGCGGCGTGTTGTTTTGCGCTGGGTGTGATCACCGTGTTCATGGGGCTTGGCGCGACAGCCACAATGTTTGGCCAAGTGGTTCGCGAGTACTTTGATGTTTTGCGTTGGGTCGCGGCCGCGATCATCATTGCGATGGGTTTGCACTTTCTGGGTGTCATCAAAATCGGCATTCTGTACCGCCAGTTTCGGGTAGATACAGGCAACTCGACCAATGTAGGCCTATTAGGGGCATTTGTGATCGGCCTTGCCTTTGCATTCGGCTGGACGCCTTGCGTTGGCCCCGTCCTTGCCGCGATCCTGTTTACCGCGGCAGGCCAAGAATCCGCTGGGCAGGGCGCGGTCTTGTTGTTTTCATACGGTGTCGGGATGACGTTGCCGTTCATTGTCGCGGCCCTGTTCATCGGGCCGTTCATGAAATGGATGGCGCGCTTTCGTAGTTATCTGGGCTTGATCGAGAAATTGATGGGCGCTTTGTTGATCGTCTTCGGGCTTTTGATCGCGACAAACTCGATCAACATTATTGCGCAGTGGATGCTGGAAAACATTCCGTGGTTCAGCACAATCGGCTAATTGGGAAACATTTGATGATAAGATCTTTGACACTCATATTCGCGACATTTTTCGCGATCAGTTCTGCGGTCGCTGAGGTTGGTGACGACGGCTTGCACAAAGCGCCTTGGATGCGTGACACTTTCAAAGATCTTAGCGAAGATCTGGAAGAAGCCAACGCCGAAGGCAAACGCTTGATGATCATCGTGGAGCAGCGCGGCTGTATCTATTGCAAGAAGATGCACGAGGAAGTCTTCACCGTCCCAGAAGTGAATGACTACATCGAAGAGAATTTCTTTGTGGTTCAGATTAATATGTTTGGGGATGTCGAAGTCACTGATTTTGATGGCACGACTTTGCCGGAAAAGGACATGGTCAAACGCTGGCGCGCCTTGTTTACGCCGAACATCTATTTCTTCCCGAGCGAGGTTCCCGAAGGCGTAACCGCCCCCGAAGTCGCGGCTGCGAATATGCCGGGTGCCTTTGGGAGGTGGACCACGCTTAATATGCTCAACTGGGTGGTTGAGGAAGGCTACAACAGCGATGAGCCGTTTCAGAAATACCATGCGCGCAAGTTTGCAGAGCAAAGCAACTAAGCCTCACCAAGCACGC
>DS995276.1:0-189595 GCA_000156115.1 Rhodobacteraceae bacterium HTCC2083 | reverse complement strand
GGTCTTTGAGGCACGATCATGCCCGCGTTTTACATAGATGCTGGCTACACCCGTGCGCTTGAGAAGTTTGAAGGCAAATCCATCCTGTCGGCCCAGCAGGTCGAGGATGTTGTCGCGTATCTGACCACACTCAAGGAGGAGTGAGGTCGCATGATTTTGGAGAATAACATGACACTGACACGGCGGAAAACTCTCGCGCTTGGCGGCTCTGCGCTGGCGTTTGCCAGTTTCGCGGGCGCACCTGCGTTCGCGAGCTTGACGGATGACGCCATCGCCGAACTGACTGGCGGCGCAGAAATCGGCGAGGGAGCAATCACTTTGACCGCGCCAGAAATTGCGGAAAACGGCAACACTGTTCCTATCTCGGTCGATGCACCGGGCGCTGTTGCGATCACACTGTTCGCAGATGGCAATCCTGTTCCAGCGGTTGCGACGTTCAACTTCGGACCGCTGAGCGCATCGCGCAGCGCGTCCACACGCATTCGCCTCGCGGGCACGCAGGATATTGTGGCGCTTGCCAAGATGGAAGACGGTAGCTTTCAGCGCGCCTCGGCCAACGTAAAAGTAACAATCGGCGGCTGCGGCGGCTAAGCTAATACACGAGGAGATACAACATGGCTAAAGATGTAAAACCCCGCGTCAAAGTCCCTAAAAAGGCATCCGCTGGCGAGACAATCACGATCAAAACCTTGATCAGCCACAAGATGGAAAGCGGTCAGCGTAAAGATGGTGACGGCAATGCGATCCCGCGCTCGATCATCAACCGCTTCACGGCTGATTTCAACGATCAGAATGTGATCGACGTCACGTTAGAGCCTGCGATTTCTACAAACCCCTATTTCCAGTTCGAAGCAGTGGTTCCTGAGAGCGGTGAGTTCAAGTTCACTTGGTATGACGATGACGGGTCGGTCTACGACACAAGCAAAAAGATCGAAGTCTCCTAAGTTAGAGACATGATCTTGAAAGGGAGGGTCACAATGAATTTGAAACTATTGATCTCATGCGGGGTTGCTGCTTTGGCGACCAGCGCTGCTGCTCAAGATAGCAATGCTTTAGCCGTGGATGGGGAAGCTCTGCTGACAGAAACCGCTGCGCCATCGCACATGGAAAATGTCGACACGATCTATTCAGGTTGGCGCTTCCGCGCGAGCGAAACACAAGCGCTGCAATCGGATGATTTTGATAATCCGGGCATGATCTTTGTCGATCAAGCGATTGATCTTTGGGCCAAGGTCGACGGTTCTGAGGGCAAATCCTGCGCATCTTGTCACGAGAATGTCGAAGATTTCGCAGGTCTACGTCCAACGCTGCCACGTGTTGAGGACGGTGAGTTGGTCACGATGGAGAACATGATCAACGAGTGCCGCACCGATCGTATGGGCGCGGAGCCGTGGAAATGGTCCAAGGGCAAAATGACGGCGATGACAGCCTTGATTGGTCTGCAATCGCGCGGCATGCCAGTGAACGTGGCCATCGACGGCGACGCAGCACCTTTCTGGGAAAAAGGCAAAGAGCTTTACTACACACGTGTCGGTCAGCTCGATATGGCATGTTCAAATTGTCACGAGGACAATTACGGCACGATGATCCGCGCCGACCACCTGTCGCAAGGTCAGATCAACGGCTTCCCAACATACCGCCTTAAGAATGCCAAGCTGAATTCCAGTCATGGCCGTTTCAAAGGCTGCATGAAAAACATTCGCGCGAAACCTTTCAAAGAGGGCGGCGAAGAGTTCAAAGCGCTTGAGTTGTATCTAGCATCTCGCGGTGAAGGTCTAGTTGTCGAAACACCTTCAGTCCGAAATTAAAACAACGATGAACCCTGCGCCTAAATGGCGTGGGGTTTTCTCCTCCAAATCGCATTCAGTTATGCGCATATGTATTAAAGATCGGCTACCCAATGATCAATCGTCGCGATTTTCTTCAAGTCAGTATGGCAGCGTCAGCACTTGTTGGTGCCTCTGGTTTCGGCAATTGGGCGCGCCTTGGCGCGCAGCAAGCCCTCAGCCAAGATCAACTCCTTGAGTTCGATACTTTCGGCAACGTGTCCCTGATCCACATCACTGATATTCACGGTCAGTTAAAGCCAATCCATTTTCGTGAGCCGTCGATCAATATCGGCGTGGGCGAGAACAAAGGTGTTGTTCCCCACATCACGGGCGCGGATTTCCGCAAGGCCTATGGCATCGCTGACGGCTCACCGAGCCATTATGCGTTGAGTTCTGGCGATTTTTCGTCGCTTGCGCAGGCTTATGGCCGTGTTGGTGGGTTGGATCGCGTGGCGACCGTGATCAAAGCAATCCGCGCAGATCGCCCTGACGCGATTCTGCTCGATGGCGGTGACACGTGGCATGGTTCGTACACGTGTCACAAGACCCAAGGTCAGGACATGGTCAACGTGTTGAACGCGCTGAAGCCCGAGGCGATGACATTCCACTGGGAATTCACGCTTGGTAGCGATCGCGTGCAAGAGATTGTCGAGGATCTGCCCTTCGCCGCCCTCGGTCAAAACATCTTTGATGCAGAATGGGACGAGCCCGCAGAGCTGTTCCCGCCCTACAAAATGTTCGAGCGCGGCGGCACCAAGATCGCTGTCATTGGCCAAGCCTTCCCCTACATGCCAATCGCCAACCCCGGCTGGATGTTCCCTGAATATTCCTTTGGTATTCGCGACGAAAACATGAACGCGATGGTGCAAGAAGTCCGCGCAGCGGGTGCGGAGTGCGTTGTTGTACTCAGCCACAATGGTTTTGATGTGGACAAAAAGATGGCGAACGTTGTGCCCGGCATCGACGTGATCCTCTCTGGGCACACACATGATGCGTTGCCTGAACCTGCTGTTGTGGGTAGCGCGATTATTCTGCCCTCTGGTTCGAACGGTAAATTTGTCAGCCGCGTTGATCTCGATATTCGCGATGGTCAGATGATGGGGTATCGCACCAAATTGATCCCAATCTTCTCTGATGTGATCGAACCCGATGCTGAAGTTGCCGCACTTATTGATGAGCAGCGCGCGCCTTATGAGTCGGAAATGTCTGAAGTGATCGGACAGACCGACAGTCTTTTGTATCGCCGTGGTAATTTCAACGGAACGTGGGATGATGTGATCTGTGATGCGTTGCTGTCAGAGCGTGACGCAGAAATCGCGCTCAGCCCCGGTGTGCGTTGGGGACCGTCTATGGTGCCTGGTCAGGACATCACGCGCGAGGATATCTTTGGCGTCACCTCGATGAGCTATGGTGAAGCGTATCGCACTGAAATGACGGGTGAATTCCTACAAGTGGTGCTTGAAGACGTGGCCGACAACATCTTCAACCCCGATCCCTATTACCAACAGGGCGGCGACATGGTGCGTACGGGTGGCCTTGGCTACACCATCGATGTGTCCAAATCCCAAGGGCAGCGCATCTCCAACATGACGCTTTTGAGTACGGGCGAACAGATTGATCCTGCGCGCGCATATGTAGTCGCAGGTTGGGCGTCTGTGAATGAAGGCACCGAAGGGCCGCAAATTTGGGACGTGGTAGAAAGCCATATCGCCAAACTCGGCACTGTCACGGTGGAAGAGAACAACAGCGTCGAAGTCATCGGCGTTTAAGCGAAATTTAACAGAGAGTTTGAGACATGGACGAGATGCATAAACCCTCCCGCCGCGCGTTCTTACGCGGCAGTGCCGCTGTTGCTGCCGGAACCGTCGCTGGGGCAGCCAGCGCGCAAAGCGCAGATCCGCTGATCACAGATGTTCAAGATTGGGCGTCGATCACAGGTGCTGGCGTGGATGAAACACCCTATGGCATGCCAATAGAGTACGAATCCCATGTAGTGCGCCGCAATGTGGAATGGCTGACCGCGTCGCCGATTTCGTCGATCAACTTCACACCGATCCACGCGCTTGAGGGCACGATCACACCGCAAGGATGCGCGTTTGAGCGTCATCACTCTGGTGCGATCGAGATGAAGAAAGACGATTATCGATTAATGATCAATGGCTTGGTGGATAAACCCCTCGTGTTTACCTACGCCGATCTAGAGCGTTTCCCGCGCGAAAACCATGTATATTTCTGTGAATGTGCAGCGAATACGGGTATGGAATGGGCGGGTGCGCAGTTGAATGGTGTGCAATTTACCCACGGTATGATCCACAATATGGAATATACGGGCGTTCCATTGCGTGCGTTGCTGAATGAAGCAGGCCTTGGAGCAGCTGGTGACCTGAGAGACAAGTGGGTCTATGTTGAGGGTGCTGACGCATCCTCCAATGGCCGTTCGATCCCGATGGAAAAAGCGTTGGATGACGTGCTCGTTGCGTTCAAAGCCAACGGTGAAGCACTGCGAATGGAGCATGGCTATCCCGTTCGCCTTGTGGTGCCAGGTTGGGAAGGTAACATGTGGGTCAAATGGATCCGCCGCATTGAAGTCTCCGATACACCAACAGAAAGCCGCGAAGAAACTAGTAAATACACGGACGTTTTAGAGGACGGCATCGCGCGTAAATGGACGTGGGTGATGGATGCTAAATCTGTGATCACGTCGCCAAGCCCGCAGATGCCGATCGAGCATGGCAAGGGTCCTTTGGTCATCTCTGGCCTCGCATGGTCAGGCCATGGTCAGATCACCCGCGTTGATGTTTCTAAGGACGGTGGCATTACATGGGAGACCGCGCGTCTAGGCAAGCAAGGCGACACCAAAGCGCTGACGCGCTTCTATCATGACATCAATTGGGACGGTGCGCCGATGCTGCTGCAAGCCCGCGCGATGGACGAAACCGGCTACGTGCAACCCACCAAAGAGCAGCTGCGCGACGTGCGCGGCGAGAACTCGGTTTATCATAACAACTGTATCCAAACTTGGTACGTGAACGCAGAAGGGATCGCCGAGAATGTCGAAGTCTCCTAATATCTTACTGCCAGCTCTTGGCGTAACCGGCATTGTATTGGGTGGTGCTTATGGCACCATGACTCGCGGTTACAAAGCGGATGAAGCCGAAATTGCGCGAGCTCACGCTCAAGCGGCGCAAGCGCAATTGGTTGAACAACGAGCCATGGCGAGCGATTTGAAAACACAGATTGCTATGGTTCAAGACACTGCAAAAGCCAAGATTGCTGAACTTGAAGCACGCCCTGCGGCGTCAGCGTCGTTGACCGCACCTGCACCAGAGCGCGAAGGTGCATTCGGTCTTGGTCGCGAAGCATTGGTTGAAGAACTCGCAGCATGGGACGTGGACGTTCTTCCAGATGGTCGTGGACTTCCTATTGGAACGGGCAATGCGCTTGATGGCGAAGAGCTGTTTGCGGATAGATGCGCTGCATGCCACGGCGATTTTGCAGAAGGTGTTGATAACTGGCCTGTTTTAGCAGGTGGTTTCAATACACTCGCGGATGAGGATCCAGTGAAAACAGTGGGTTCCTACTGGCCGCACCTGTCGACCGTTTATGACTATGTGTACCGCTCGATGCCGTTTGGTGAGGCTGGAACGCTTTCTCCTGACGAGACCTATGCGATTGTTGCTTATATCCTTTATTCTAACGATCTGATCGATGATGAGTTCGAGCTGAGCAATAAGACCCTTGGATCGTTCGAAATGCCCAATAAAGATGGTTTCGTGATCGATGATCGCCCCGAGGCAGAGTATGCCGCTTGGAGCGCAGAGCCTTGCATGAGCAACTGTAAGGACGAGGTGACTGTCACGATGCGCTCTGTCTTTTTGGTCAATACGCCTGAAGACGGTGGCTCTGAATCGGTGATTAACGATGCGACACCTGAAGGCTTGCCAAGCTTCACGGCTGCAGGCGCATCCTTTATTCCCGAGGCGGAAGCGCAGCCAAAGGCGGCTGAAGAGGTAGCAGCAGTTGCGGCTGAAGAACCTGTTAATGAAGCTGCGGAGCTCATTGCTGCGGGCGACAAAGTCTTCAAAAAGTGCAAGGCATGTCATGCTGTTGGTGCTGGCGCGAAGAATAAATCAGGACCCCAATTAAATGCGCTGATGGGGCGGAAAATGGGTTCGATTGAAGGGTTCAAGTACTCCAAAGTGTTCAAAGCGGCCGCGGAAAAAGGTCGGACGTGGGATGCGACATCACTTTCTGAATTTCTGGCAAAGCCTAAAGCGTACATGAAAGGTACGAAGATGAGCTTTTCTGGATTGAAAAAAGACAGTGATCTGGAGGCTATTTCCGCATATCTCGCGAGCTTTTCAGAATGATTAAGAACTTTGTAACACTTCTCCCAGTCGCTCTGTTCGCACTTTGTGCGGCTGGGGCGCTTGAGGCTGAAGAACTTGGCGATACGGACGCGGGCCAAAAAGTATTCAAGAAATGCACTGGATGTCATCAGGTTGGCAGTGGCGCAGTCGATAAGATTGGACCGCACCTCAATGGTGTGTTCGGCAGCGGCGCTGCTGAGCATGAGGGGTATCGCTATTCCAAATCCATGGCTCGTGCAGGTGCGGATGGATTAATCTGGACGGCTGAAACGCTGGATGCTTACCTTGAAAACCCACGTGCTTTGGTATCGAAAACACGCATGAACTTTCGCGGTTTGAAGAAAGCCGAAGATCGCGCAAATGTGCTGGCATACTTGCGTACGTTCTCTGATGATCCGTCGGACATTCCAGAAGCCGAACCAACAGCGATTGCGATCGATCATGATCTTGATCCCGCGATATTGGCGTTGGAAGGTGACCCAGAATACGGTGAATACCTCGCAAGTGAATGTCTGACCTGTCATCAATCTGATGGAACGGCAGATGGCATTCCGTCGATCACCCTTTGGGAACCCGAAGATTTTGTGATCGCGATGCATGCTTACAAACGCAAACTTAGACCACATCCTGTCATGCAAATGTTGGCGGGACGATTAAACGACGAAGAAATCGCAGCCTTGGCTGCGTATTTTAAGACCCTCGAAGAATAGGGCATCAAACTGGGAGAAGAAAATGACAATTAACAGAAGACATTTCTTGGGAACATCCGCAGCGGCGGCAGCGGCACTTGCTGCGCCAATGGTGAAAGCGGACGGTCACGGCAAACCACGTGTCGTTGTGGTTGGCGGCGGTGCAGGCGGCGCAACTGCTGCGCGCTATATCGCTAAGGACAGCAAGGGTGAAATCGACGTCACACTGATTGAGCCTTCGCGCATGTACTACACCTGCTTCTTCTCGAACCTCTATCTTGGTGGATTCAAAGAGATCGAAGACATTGGCCATTCTTACGGCACGTTGGCATCTGGTGGCGTGAATGTAGTGCATGATTGGGCGATCGGTGTCGACCGCGATGCAAAGACCGTGTCTTTGGCGGGCGGTGCGACGATAGCATATGACAAACTGATCCTGAGCCCGGGCATCGATTTTGTTGAGGGCGCAGTAGAAGGTTGGGATATTAGCTCTCAGAATGCGATGCCGCATGCTTACAAAGCGGGTTCACAGTCCGAACTTTTGAAAGCGCAGCTGATGGCCATGCCCGAAGGCGGTACATTCGCAATGGTCGCTCCGCCAAACCCATATCGTTGCCCTCCTGGCCCATATGAGCGGGTGTCTATGGTTGCGCACTTCCTGAAGAACAACAATCCGACTGCAAAGATCATCGTTGCAGACCCCAAGCCGAAGTTCTCCAAAATGGCGCTCTTCCAAGAGGGTTGGGCCGACAACTATGAGGGCATGGTAGATTGGATCGGTGCTGATTTCGGCGGTGACAGTGTCTCTGTTGATCAGAATGCAATGACCGTGACGATTGATGGTGAAGTGAACAATGTTGATGTGTGCAACGTCATTCCAGCAATGAAAGCGGGTCGCATTGCAGAACTTGCAGGCGTCACTGACGGCCACTGGGCACCAGTCAATGCGATTGACATGTCCACAAAGGCAGATCCTGACGTTTACGTCCTTGGTGACTCTTCCCAGCAGGGCGATATGCCGAAGTCTGGCTTCTCTGCCAATAGCCAAGCCAAAGTGTGTGCAAACGCTGTGCGCGGTGCGCTGACGGGGTCCAAAGTGTTCCCTGCGAAGTTCTCCAACACATGCTGGTCCCTGATCGACACCGACAACGGTGTTAAAGTCGGCGCGACGTATGAGGCGACGGATGAGAAGATCGCGAAAGTGGACGGCTTCATCTCTGCCACAGGCGAAAGCGCGGAGTTGCGCAAAGCGACCTACGAGGAATCTGAGGGCTGGTATACCGGCATCACGACAGACATGTTTGGCTAATAAGCTGATGGTTCGACCTGAAAAGGTGGGTCGAGCCAACTCCTACGTACCGGCATTCACACTTGTGCAATAACGACCAAATGTTAAAAAATTGGAATGTCCAAATTAGGGCTGAAATCGCGGTGATGTTGGATCGCATGGAACCTACGACGGTTCTTTCGTCTGCAACGAGAATTTTGCTCTCGCCCTCTGTGCTTTTCGGGAATTTCATTCTCATAGACCCGCTTTCTTTCTCTAAATCAGCGACTATTTATCCCTCACGCGCGATGCGAAAGAGGTGAATTATGCTTTTGGAAAATCTGCCATTCGAACTTCCGATCCAGACAGTTCATGTTGTCTTCGGACTAATTCTAGGGCTAGTCTTCGGCATTGCCGCACAAATCTCAAAATTCTGCCTGCGCCGTGCGGTTGCAGGGGATGAAGGCAACGATAGATCGGCCGCTTCTGTTTGGTTGATTGCGCTCGCAACTGCCATTGGGGTCTTCGCGATTGCGAAAAACTTTGGCTGGGTTGCGCTGGACGATCATCGCTTGCTCGCAACATCTATACCTATTCTTGCAATCGTTGTTGGTGGCTTGGCCTTTGGCGTCGGAATGGTTCTGACGCGTGGCTGCATGTCCCGCCTGACCGTTCTGTCGGCGACAGGCAATTTGCGCGCGTTTACAGTTATTATTGTGTTTGCCATTGTCGCGCATGCAACCATCAAGGGCGTTTTGGCCCCTGTTCGTGTCGCGCTTGGATCAGTCCAGCAGGACTTTGGCATTGCTTCCTTGGCCGCACTTCCGGGCGCAGCGTCGGCTATCGCTCTGGCGTTGTTGATCGCCGCCATCGTCCTTGCGCGTCGTTCGCACTCGTCGGTTACGCACATGACGCTTGGTGTTGTGATCGGCCTGGTCGCTGTCGTGGGTTGGGCAGGCACATCCGTCTTGTTGATGGATGAGTTCGACCCGCTGCCCGTTCAATCCGCAGCCTTCACTTTGCCCTGGGCTGACACCTTGTTCTGGACGATCGCATCTACGGCGATCCCTGCGGGCTTTGGCACGGGTTTGCTGGGTGGTGTGTTACTTGGAAGTTTCCTGAGCGCGTTTGTGCGCAAAGAGGTGCAACTACAGAGCTTTGAGACCCCACAACAAACCTTGCGCTACACGCTCGGTGGTTCTTTGATGGGTGTCGGCGGCGTTTTGGCTGGGGGCTGTACTATCGGTGCGGGCCTGTCTGGTGGCGCGACATTGAGCATCGCGGCACTTCTTGCGCTCGCTGCGATCATTTCAGGTGCAGCGGCCGCGCAGGCGGTTTTGAACCCACGCGGATCTGCGGTTACCGCTTAAGCGCTACTCAAACTCCATCTGTTCATACACGCGACCTGCATTGCGGGTCGCGAGTTCTTCAAACGTATCGAGGTTGGTGTAGGCGCTTTGATCGACATAATAGGCTTCTGCCAGATCGCCTCCATTTTCTAAGTGTGCGCCAACGACAGTGCGAAGATGAACCAGATAGTCGCGCGTATAACGCCGTACCTGATCCATGTTGGTCGGGTGACCATGACCGGGGATTACGTAGGTTGCGCCAAGCTTCTCAAACCCAGTCTCCCAAGTTTCGATCCAATCATAGACGATCGTATCCTCAAAGATCGGCAACATGCGCTCGTGAAAGGCCATATCGCCAGCGATCACTAGGCTTTGCTTTGGCAGCCAAACCTGCGTGTCTCCCGGCCCGTGCGATGGCCCTAGGTGCATGACTTCAATGGTGAAATCACCCATCTCAATTACGCGTGGATCTTCAAACGTTTCAGTCGGAAGCGCAATGAATGTGCCTTCTGCCTTATCACGGTTATAGCGTTTCATATGCTCGAGGATGTTATGGGCCCGCTCCTCAAACTCATGTGCGGCGTCCACATGGGCAAGGATCGGTACGCCCTGCTCGGACCAGTAAGAGTTGCCAAGCATCGCATGGCCTTGCCCGTTTTCATCGATCACCAGTTTGACGGGCTGGTCTGTGAGCACTTTGATTTCATCGTGCAAGGCTTTGGCCAGAACGTAAGCTGCGCCGCCATTGACCACGACGACTCCGTCGCTTGTCACGATAAAACTAAGGTTGTTGTTGTGCCCAGAGTTTTCATATGTCGGCGGGGCGGTCGCGCCGATGGCGGACCAAACATGCGGGATGACTTCAACGGGTTTTGAATAAAGCGCAGAGGCCGGATATTGATCCGCGATTTCCTCGGAGGCTGTGGCGGGTAGCGCAATAACTGTAAGCGCGAGTGTTGTAGCGAGTTTCCACATTTACGCATCCTTCGCCACAAAGTTAAAGCCATCACTGCCCTTTTCAGCGCGGCCTAATCCGCCGTTTGGCAAATGAAATCCAACCAGCGCCATATCCTCGGATGTGAGTCTATCCAGCAACATTTTACGGGTCGCAATCGAAAGATCCGCGTCTTGATCCGACCCGCTGCGCCAGTTTGGGCGGCGGAACGCGACGTGATGATTGCCAATCGCATCGCCAAGCACCATCGCGGATGTAGACCCGTCGCGCAGTTCAAACGCCATATGACCAGGCGTGTGACCGGGGGTCGAGACGGCGGCGATGCCTGGCAGCACCTCTTGCCCGTCATCAAACAGCGTGACCGCATCTTCAATCATTTCCATGCGCCGTTTGGCTCCAACTGCAAAGGCCGCTCGCGCGTCGCCAATGGTGTTTACCGTTTCGGGGTTCCACCAATAGTCCCATTCAATGCGTCCCATCATATAGTCGGCATTATAGAAAACGGGTTCGTCGAAGTCATCCAGAAGGCCCCAGATATGATCCGGATGCGCATGGGTGAACAATACGTGCGTGATTTCTTCAGGGCTCAACCCAATTGCATCAAGACTGTCAACAATTGTGCCCGCAGTCGGCGCAAAATCTGGGCCGGAGCCAACGTCAAAGAGAACCGTGTTGGTGCCATCTTGATAGAGCGCCAAATTGCAATCGGGGGTGAGGCGTTCATTCGACAGGCCGAATTCTGTGATGATCGGTGCAAGTTTATCCTGCGGCATAGGTTCGAAAATGAAACTGGAGGGGAGCACCAAGTTACCATCGCTGACCGTCGTAAGGCTGGCGTTTCCCAATTTGAGTTCGGCACTTGCCAAAGATGGAATGCTGTTCGCCAAAGGTAAAGCGGCTGTTCCCTGGATGAATCTACGGCGCGTTAATGGCATGTGTGTCTCCCAATAAATTCTATTTATTGAATGTGTATGATAAATCGCAAGAGAGCAAGCATAGTTCGGGCCTTTGAGTATTTGAAACTCAGATCTCGCCAAGCAACAGCCGCCGAAAAAATTATTTTTAGTAAAGATTATCTATGTTTGAGACAAATAAATGCACGTTCTATGCTGTTCGGAAAATCGGCAGGGCTGCGGAGGAAACCTCTGAAACCGACGACTTCATCGGTCCGATGGAGCAGGCATTGAGTAATATCGTTACCGTTGTCGAGACTGCAGGTAGGCGCGTCGAGAACATCATACGTTTGACTTGGTTTGCTATGCTTGAATACGTGACGTGGGGATGTGGAAGCGGGCGAAAGCGGGCTTAGTGCGTTGGTAGGACGCGAGGCAAATGCGCTTGCCGCGATCTCAGAAGTTATAGAATATGCCAAAGTGATCGGCGTGCGCGGTCCGCGTGATAGCTGGAAATGCGCGCGGGGGAGCGACGCATGCGACCTTCGTTAGCAATCTCAAAGCTGCATCCGTCCCTGATCGCGGAGCACATGATCAGGGAACATTGGATTACCAAGCGATTTTTAAGCAGCTTGATGCCTTGGGGTGGAAGAAACCGCTGGGTGCCGAATATCGGAACAGTGGCCCAACCGCAGAAAGCTGAGCTTGGATAAATGCCTTAGGCTAAACCACGCACAGGACGATCGTTGGTGATGTTGAAGATCATCCCGTCGAGGAATTCTTCCAGGTCAGGCCGCGAGGCTGGACCGTTGGAGATGTCGACCAACATCAAGGTCCCGTCTGGGCGCATCGCAAAAGTGCCGGGCTCTGCGAAAGGCGCATCTGTTTCGGCCTCTGACAAGGGTTCGGAAACATAAACACCCAAGGCGCGCATTTGATTGACGGATAGACCGTAACATAGATCAAAGCTCCACCCGAATTCGGCTTTGTCTGCGGCGGCTTTTTCTTGGGTGTCGGCAGAGACAACCAATACATTCATGTGTTCTTGCCATGCGGGCAGGGCAGCTTCGAGCTTGTTGAGATAACGCTTGCAGCGCGGGCAATGTTTGCCGCGATACACGAACAAAATGCTCCAGCGATCACCACCTTCACCAATACTGCGTGTGCCGCCATCGACGTGGTTAAAACTCATAGGTCCAAGGGGGCGACCAACGTTTGGTTTGGGGCTGCTCATGATTTGTCCTTTTGGTGTGTTTACATCTTGCTGGCATCTGAACCTTTGAACAAGATCGCGTCTTTGCGCTTGGCATCCTGGCGGCAGATCTCGAAATCATCAAGGTGCAAGCGACCTTTGGGTGGTGCAGCAAGTTCGAAATGACCGTAGTCATCCTGCCCCGCGACCAGCGCGACCAAGGATTTGGTGCCGTCCTCTTGGCGCATTGCGAGTTTGATACAGCGAATGGCGGTGCCCATGCAGCGATCATATGCAGTGTTGGGATCAGACGCGTGAAAAAGATGCTCATGGTGCATTGAGGCTTGTCCCACTTTTAACGCCGCGTGCACAGCATCCGCTTCGCACACATTAACTGAGATTTCTTGACCATGAGATAAGAGGTTGTTTTCGCTGAACGTATCAATATGCGCAACAATGCGTTGTTTGTGTGAACCGGGCACGAATTTCATACAACCTGCCTCAACAGGCGCTTCGGAAATCGTCACCCAAAAGGTAACCTCTTCCGCGTCATCCAAACCCCAATGTGTCAGGTTTTGATGCCAAGAAATGTTTTTCGGTGAGTGGGCTTCTTTGACAAACAAAGCGCCGCTCCACACGATAAGGTCAGGACCTAAAATGTGCGATGCAGATCTTTTATCACGGGCCCCCGGCTTTAAAACGTTAACTGAACTTTCATGGCGCTGCTGCGATCACTTGCGGTATGAAACGCCTCAACCGCGTCACCGATATCAAAGCTATGGGTGATCAACGGGTCAACTTTTATCAAACCACTTTGCATCATTTGCACGGCTGTCGCGAATTCTTCGTGAAAGCGGAATGATCCGCGTAAGGTAATCTCTTTCGCGGTCATCGCCTGCATGGGGACGGTCATATCCCCGCCAAGTCCAAGCTGTACAAGCGTAGCCTTGGGACGCAAACACGCAACGCCTGCCGCAAGTGCGGCTGCAGCGCCGGAGCATTCGAGATGCACGTCGATTTGACCTTTATCGCTTTGATAAGGGACCAATGCCTTTGGGTCTGTCCTGGTATTCAATGCCACATCCGCACCGCACTCGCGCGCTTTGCCTAGTGTGAAGTCAGAAAGGTCAGTTGCGATAATCTGTGCCGCGCCCGAACGGCGTGCGGCTAGGATACTCAGGCAGCCAATTGGTCCGCAGCCCGTGATCAGCACGGTCTTTCCCATCAGATCGCCGGCTTGTTTCACCGCATGCAAACACACAGCGAGGGGTTCCGCCATAGCGGCTTGCGCTGGGGTTAGCCCATCCGCTGGGACGCATTGCGAGGCATCCGCTGCAAGGGCTTTCTGGAAAGCCCCTTGGATATGTGGAAAGGGCATCGCACTACCATAAAAACGCATGTTGAGGCAGTGATTTTGCTGACCCTTGAGGCAATATTCACAGGACTGACATGCGCGTGACGGCGACACTGCGACAAGCTGACCAACAGATAAGCCGCTGACATTATTTGAAATTGCGACGATTTCTCCGGAAACTTCGTGCCCAAGAACCATAGGTTCGCGCAATTGGATCGGGCCAAATCCACCATGGTTGTAGTAGTGTAAATCCGAACCACAAATGCCGCCTGCCTGCATCTTGATCAGGACTTGGCCCGTGCCGATGTCTGGCGTGTCGCGCTCTTCCACACGTAGATCGCGGGCGGCATGAATGACGATGGACGGATTGTGGCTGTGCATGATTGGTTTCCCTGTACAAGTCGTGCCAAGTTACGTTTACTTGACGCAAATGATCAAAGGGAATTTTCTATGTCGCTTCAAATGTTTGACCTTACAGGCCAGCGTGCGCTGATTACGGGCTCTAGCCAAGGGATTGGCTTTGCGCTGGCACGTGGACTGGCGGGTGTGGGTGCTGAAATTGTGCTAAATGGCCGCGATGAAGGCAAACTCGCGAGTGCCGCAAAGTCGCTGGCAGAAGAAGGCGCAACTGTGCATCAGCTCGCGTTTGATGCAACGAATCATGAGGGCGTGCGCAGTGCCGTTGACAGGTTCGAGGCCGCCGATGGCCCGATTGATATCTTGATCAATAACGCAGGTATGCAACACCGCACAGAGCTGGAAAATTTCCCAGCCGATGCGTTCGAGCGCCTTTTACAAACCAATGTGGCAAGCGTCTTTCACGTGGGCCAAGCTGTAGCACGTCACATGATCGCGCGTGGCGACGGCAAAATTATCAACATCGCCTCGGTGCAGAGCGCGCTCGCACGGCCCGGAATTGCACCCTACACCGCAACCAAAGGCGCAGTTGCGAACCTCACGAAAGGCATGGCGACGGATTGGGCGCAGCATGGTCTAAATTGCAACGCTATCGCGCCGGGGTATTTTGATACGCCTCTGAACGCGGCGCTTGTGGCGGATGATGAGTTCAGTGCTTGGCTGGCCAAACGCACACCTGCAGGGCGGTGGGGCAATGTTGAAGAATTGGTTGGGGCCGCTATTTTCCTATCCTCAAAGGGGGCGAGTTTCGTCAATGGGCACACACTTTATGTGGATGGTGGAATCACCGCCTCGCTTTAGAGGGAAGTCCAAAGTGCGATGCCAACGACCGTAACCAAGGCCAGCGCCATGCCGATGTTGATCGCGCGCTGGCGGCTTTGGGGTAGGTCGAGGCTGCCGATCTTCGCGCCAAACCCGAGCCAGACCAGATGGACCGGCAGCCAGATCAGATTGAACACGATAAGTTTAAGAACGACCTCTAAAATGGGACCGTCCGGAAGAAAAATAAAGCCCGAAAACAGTGTCGTACTAACGACGTAGGCCTTTGGGTTGATAAATTGCAGCATCAAACCGTTCTTGAACCCAAGCGGGGTATCTGCTGGAGCGAACCCGACTTTTGCCCCAGCGCTTGCGATACGCCACGCAAGGTAGAGCAGGTAAGCGACAGAGCCGATAAGCAAGACGAAGCGTAGCGATGGTATCGCCAGAACCAGTGCGGCGAGGCCGGAGATAACGATCATCATGTTGATGAATCCACCAAGCATGAGCCCGCCCACAAAGCCAAGTCCCGCGCGATAACCGTATGCAGCCCCAATGCCCGCCGTGGTCAAAACGCCGGGGCCGGGGGTGATAAGAAGAAAGACGACGGCGATGATGAACTCAATCATGCATCATCGCCAGATTTGGTCACAAATGTGCGCATTCAGGAACGGCGCTGATCACAGTGCCATCCTTCAAATGCTGGAGCAAGTTATCCACTGTCAATGCGCCCATCGCGGCGCGGGTTTCCACCGTGGCACTGCCCACATGTGGCAGCAAAACCGTGTTGGGCAGATTGCTCAGGGCTTGCGGCACGCTTGGTTCCGCTTCGAACACATCAAGGCCAGCCCAACCCAAAGCACCGCTTTGCAGCGCTTCAATCATCACTGCTTCATCCACGACTGAACCTCGGCTGACGTTGATCAACGTTCCTGTCGGTCCAAGTGCTTCCATCACCTCTTTGTTGACGATCTTGTTGGTGGATGTACCACCCGGTATGATGCAAATCAGCACATCACAATCAAGCGCCATGGCGGTGAGGTTGTCGTAATGAGTGTAGGGCACGTCCTTTTTATTGCGAGAATGATAAACGATATTCGCGTTCCAAGGTGCAAGCTTATTGGCAATCGCTTGCCCAATGCGGCCCAAACCCAAGATGCCGACAGTTTGATTGTCTGCAGAGCGTGTCAAAGGCGCGTTGCCCTTTGTTTCCCACGCGCCAGAACGCACATAAGCATCGTCGCGTAACGCTTCACGATAGCAGGCCAGCATCAGCAAAAGCGCGGTCGTTGCCACTTCTTCGTTGAGCACGTTTGGGGTGTGCGTCACATAGATACCGCGCCGCGCGGCTTCATTCGCATCAACCGCGTCATAGCCCACGCCATAGCCACTGATTAACTTCAGATTGGTGAGCGAGGCCATCAAGTCCGGGTTCACCCCGTCATGACCGTTGGTAATGACATGGGTGATCTTTTCCGGCTCGAAATTGTCGAGCTGATGGATCGTGAACGCAGCTTCAAGTCGCGTTTGCATCGCATCCGTGATGCCGCCGATTTGCAATAGATCAGGCATCTTGATCGACCTTCTGGCGCTGGTGTCCGAGACCTTCGATGGTTAGGTCCATGACGTCGCCTTTCTTGAGGAAAATAGGCTCAGGTTTGATACCAAGGCCAACGCCGGGAGGGGTGCCCGTCGTGATCACATCACCCGGATGCAGGGTGAAAAGCTGGCTAAGGTGTTCGATGATTTCCGCAACGGTGAAGATCATCGTCTTGGTGTTACCCGTCTGCATGCGCTTGCCATTTACATCGCAATTCATTGTGAGGTTTTGGGGATCACCGACTTCATCACGCGTCACCAACCACGGACCTGTTGGCCCAAAGGTGTCGCAGGATTTGCCCTTGGTCCATTGGCCCGTCAAATTAGCCTGATAGTGCCGCTCCGAGACGTCATTTACGATGCAATAGCCCGCAACATACTCAAGCGCGTTTTCTTTGCTGACGTATTTTGCTTCTTTGCCGATAACTACGCCCAGCTCTACCTCCCAATCGGTCTGCTCCGATCCACGTGGCATGACCACATCATCGTAAGGCCCAACGATAGCGGAGTTCGCTTTGAAAAATAGGATCGGGTGCTTTGGGATCTCTGCGCCGGTCTCAGCGGCATGGTCGGAGTAGTTAAGACCGATGCACAAGAACTTGCCGATATTGCCGACACAGGCCCCGATGCGTTGCTCACCCTCAACGAGGGGCAAATCTGCGGGATCAAGTGCGCGCAGCCTTGCGAGGGTTGCGTCATCCAGCGTGTTGCCTGTGATATCATCCACATGCGCAGACAGATCATGCAGCAGACCTGCATTATCCAGAAGACCGGGTTTTTCAGCGCCAATAGGGCCGTAGCGGAGAAGTTTCATATTAATTCCTAGAGTTTACGTTTTTGGAAGTAGGGGGTTACTGACCTGACCAGCCGCCATCAATGACATGCGGATGCCCCGTCGTGAAGGCGCTCTCGTCACTGGCTAGATAAACCACAAGGGCGGCGATTTCTTCAGCGGTGGCGACACGGCCCATTGGTTGGCGCGCCACGAATTGCGCCAGTGCCGCGTCGCGGCTGCCAAGCTCTTCACCAAGCGCTGTCACTCGGTCATGCCAACTGGGGCTTTCAACGGTGCCGGGGCAAATACAATTGCAACGCACGCCTTTGTCGACAAAGTCAGTGGCCACGGATTTCGTCAGGCCGACAACAGCGGCTTTGCTCGTGCCATAAATGAAGCGGTTGGGCGCGCCGATAACAGAGCCCGCCGCCGACGACATGTTGATGATCGAGCCTGTGCCCCGCTCTAACATTCCGGGCAGGGCGGCTTTGATTGTCCGCATCATGGAACGCACATTGAGGTCTATCGCGAACTCGAATTCGTCTTCTTGGGCATCTAGAATCGATCCGCTGTGAACGAAGCCTGCACAGTTAAAGAGGATGTCGGGATTTGCCCGTGCAACACCCTCACTTACGCTTTCAGCCTCCATCGCGTTAAGTTCGAATATCTCGATATTTTCGAGATTCGTGCCCCGAATCGTGTCTAGCGCATCCATGTTCACATCCGTCGCAAACACCTGCGCACCCTCGTGGGCCATAGCAATAGCACTTGCACGACCGATGCCTTGCGCAGCGGCTGTTATCAATGCACGTTTCCCCTTAAGTCTTTGTCCCATATTGTGTTTTTCTTTCTTCTCAGCGCGATGTGCCTTTTCAGAGATAGACTTATTTGCGCGACATTGATCTTTCTTAGCTGAGCGATCTGGCCCTTTTGCATTTGATCGTTAGCGTATGTCAGAGTTTTTGATTTGACCATTCCTTGATTTGGGGGTGGCACAGGAAAGGTCCCGCATGATGAGCCAACAGCGCAAAATTACACTCCTTGGCACAGGTCTGATGGGCCTGCCAATGTCCCGAAATCTTATGGTGGCTGGGCATGATTTGACGGTGTGGAACCGCAGCCCTGAGCGTGCAGCTCCATTGGTTGAGGAGGGTGCGAAAAAGACGAGTACGTCGGCTGAAGCTATCGAAGGGGCAGAGATCATCATCACTATGCTTTCGGACGGATACGCGACCCAAGCACTGTTGAAGGATGCGAATTTTCGTGCGAACCTGAGTAAAGGCATGATCTGGATCGATATGTCGAGCGCCAAACCATCGCACGCGCGCGCGCAATCAAGCGATCTCGCCACGCTTGGAGTGGCGCATCTTGATGCGCCCGTTTCGGGAGGCACAAAGGGCGCTGAGGAAGCCAGCCTGGCAATTATGGCGGGGGGCGATCAAGCGACGTTCGACGCAGTCGTGCCGGTTCTGCAAGCCATGGGACGTCCGGTTCGCGTTGGTCCTTCTGGCGCTGGGCAGCTGTGCAAACTGGCCAATCAAACAATCGTTGCGGTCACAATCTCAGCAGTCGCTGAGGCGACGTTGCTCGCTGAAAAAGGTGGCGCGGATCCAGCGGCCTTGCGCGCAGCACTCAAGGGCGGGTTTGCGGATAGCATCATCTTGCAGCAACACGGTGCACGGATGTCAAAGGGGGATTTTGAACCCGGTGGTTTGTCGCGGTTTCAACTGAAAGACCTTGATAACACGCTCGCAGAAGCGGCGGAGCATGGCCTTACGCTGCCGGCAACCCAAGACGTGCGCGATCGGTTCGCTTATCTTTGCGAAGATATGGACGGCGCGGAGCTTGATCACTCGGGCCTCTATTTAGAGCTTAAAAAGCGGAATGACCTTACATGAAAAAAATTCTTATTCTAGGCGGCGGCGGAATGATCGGCCAAAAATTGGCGCAAAAGATCATCCGAGAGAATACCTTTGGCGCAGCGGACATCACTCTGTTTGATCGTGCTTTTCCCGTTGGCGATTTGGGTCTCAAGGCGATCACGGGCGACATCGCAGATCCAACGCTGCCTGCGAAACTCTTGGTAGATAAGCCTGACTATATTTTCCAATTGGCCTCCATCGTTTCGGGACAAGCAGAGCAAGAGTTTGATCTGGGCTGGGACGTCAACATGATGCCGATGTGGTATCTGCTCAATGCGCTCAAAGATCTGAATGAAGCCTCCGATGGGGCCTATGTCCCACGCGTTGTTTTTACATCTTCGATTGCTGTGTTCGGTGGACCATATCCCGACAAGATCGGCGATGAGTTCCTCTCCGCCCCTCAAACCAGCTACGGCGCGCAAAAAGCGGCCTGCGAATTGATGCTGTCTGACTTTTCGCGCAAAGGTTTCATGGATGGTGTTTCGCTACGCCTGCCAACAATCTGCGTCCGTCCGGGCAAAGCCAACAAAGCGGCCTCGTCGTTCTTCTCTGGTATCATTCGTGAACCTTTGAATGGCATTGAGGCGATCTTGCCCGTTGCTGACACTGTGTGCCATTGGCACGCAAGTCCACGTTCTGCGGCAGGGTTTTTGACGCATGCGGCCTTTTTGGATACGGATAAGCTGGATGGGCGCCGCGCGCTGAATTTGCCGGGATATAGCTGCACTGTAGAAGAACAAATCGAAGCGCTGCGTCGTGCGGCAGGTCAGGAAGCAGTGGACCTGATCAAACCCGTTCCGGATGAGGCGATCATCGCGATGGTCAAAGGTTGGCCGCGCAATTTTGCCCCTGAACGTGCTATCAAGCTTGGGTTCACGTCAGAAGCGAGTTTTGACGAAATTATTTCCGCATATATTGAAGATGATTTGAAGCGCTAAGCCTCTAGTGTTTTTCCGGTAAGATGGCGCGCAAGATGATCATGGATGCGCTTGCGCGTTAGCGCTTCATCTGCCGCAAGCGTTGCGTCGAGGATATCCGCGTGATGGCGAATGTTCTCGGAGATAAAGTTGAACTTGCGATCCGCTTTCATTAGTTGTTGCCGAAACTGCGCGTAAATCCGGTTGTGTGTCTGCTTCAATGTTTCAGACTCGCAGGCCGAAATGAGCGTCTGATGAAATTCTTTTTCAGCGCTGAACCATATGCTGATCAAATCGCTTGGATCATTTGAAGCATGTATGCGTTTTTCGATGTGACTTAACTTGTGATGCGCTGCCGCGAGACGGGACTCCCATGCAACACCGCCTTGGCGGATGGAGAGCACGGTTCCTTCGCATTCTAAAAGGACACGCAAATGAGTTAACTCGATCAGCTTTTCGGGTGAGCGCTGGGGAACCCGAAATCCGCGTTGTTCTTGGAAATCAACAAGACCAAATGTGGAAAGCCGAAATAGCACTTCGCGCACCGTGCTTGCAGAACATCTGAATTCACTGCGCAAGACCTCCGCGCGCAGTTTAGCGCCGTGTTCAAATTCGTTTGAAATAAGGCGGTCTTGCAAGGTATCGAAAATATCTATGTTTGTTGTCATGTGTGAAGTCTTTCGCGCTATTAGCACCTCAGTACAACAATTAATTTTGATATAATATCATAATCTCGAAATTATTAAAAATTCCATTTTTTTCTTGTTGAACGCGATTCTCTCGCTTAACGTTTCCCCAGCGTTATTCAAACGGGGCAGTTTGCGGCCCCTTTCACACGCTCAACGTCTGGGAGGACACAATGAAATTATTGAAAACAGTAGCGTCTATCGCTGTTGTTGCGGCAATGGCTGCGACATCTGCGGTAGCTGACGGACATGCGACAACCAAGCTGCGCATCCAAACGCATTTCTCGCCTGAGACACTGTCTGGCAAGATGGCTGCGAAATACATTGAAGACATTCAAACAATGTCCAACGGCGAAATTCAGGTTGAGATGTTCTACTCTTCCTCGGTTGTGAAATCCGTTGAAACGTTTGATGCGGCCGCGACAGGTATTCTTGATTGCGACATGACAGGTTCCGGTTACCAAACTGGTAAGAACCCTGCGTTCCAATTCGCGGGCGATCTGCTTGGTGGGTATTTGAACCCATACCAGCAAATGGCATGGCTCTTGCACGGCGGTGGTCGTGATGCGGTAAATAATTTGCACAATGGCTATGACATGGAGTTCGTTGGTTGGTGGATTCCGGGTCCAGAATCCCTCGCATCCACAAAGCCAATCCGCACTGCGGCTGACTTCAAAGACTGGAAATTCCGCTCCCCCCCCGGCCTTGCGACAAAAGTTTTCGCAGCGCTGGGCGCGTCTCCAATCGTGATGGATTTCAACGAAATCTTTACAGCGCTTGAGACAGGCATCATCGACGGTGCGGATGCGGCGAACCTTACAAACAACGTGGGCCTTGGTCTTTATGATATCGCAGAGCACACGAACTACCCTGGTTTCCACTCTATGCCAGCAGACCACCTAAGCTGTAACAAAGCGGTTTGGGATGCAATGCCTGCGCACCACCAGAAGATCATGGAAGTCGCAATGGACAGCCTCGCGCTGCACAACGCGACAATCAACGAAGTCCAGAACGCACAGACTGCAAAAGATCTGCGCGCCAAAGGCATCAATCTTTATGAGTGGGCACCTGAAGATCTTCAGGCATACCGTGACGCGGTTCAGATCGGCTGGACAGAGTTTGCGACAACGCCAGAAGCAAAGGCACTTTTGGAGAGCCACATCGGCTTCCTGAAAGACTTGGGCGCGATGAAGTAATTAGCTCTCTAGAGTTGATTGTAAATTTTCGCGGCAAGGCTGTTTTTATGGCCTTGCCGTTTCTCTCTCAGGACCAGCCAGTCGATGAAAATCACCCGCATCATTTCTCATGTATTGCAATACGACATGCCCGAGGTCTTGGGCTATTCCCAGCAATATTATGACAAGCGCTCGGCCCATCTGGTCGAAGTGCAGACGGATGAGGGGGTAACGGGTTGGGGCGAAAGTTTCGGTCCGGGAAATGTGGCGATTGCCAATAAGGGTATTGTTGAAAAGGTGATCCAGCCGCTGGTGTTGGGGATGGACCCGATGGATCGGGACGTGATTTGGCACAAGGTTTATAACCTTCTGCGAGATCACGGACAAAAGGGAATGCCGATGCAGTCCTTGTCTGGTGTGGATATCGCCCTGTGGGATATTGCGGGTAAGATCTCAGGGCTGCCTCTGCACAAACTGATCGGTGGTGCGCATCGCGAAAGCGTGCCCTGTTATGGTTACGGTATGATGTTGCGGGACGAACCTATCGCTGATCTGGCGAAGCGTTTTGAGGACGAATCCGCTGCGATCAAAGGCATGGGTTTTGCGGCGACGAAAATGAAGACTGGCTTCGGCCCCAAGCCAGATGTGAAGCTTTGCGAAGCGGTGCGACGCGGCGTTGGTGATGATTTCAAATTCATGGTCGATGCGAACCATTGCTACAACACGTCCGATGCGTTCTATGTTGGCCGCGCCTTGGAAGAGCTAGATGCCTACTGGTTCGAAGAACCCATCGCGCCAGAGGACCTTGATGGGTACCGCGAATTGCGCGCTGGCTTGCGGGTCAATATTTCTGGCGGAGAGGCGGAGTTTAATCGCTGGGGCTGGCGCAACATCTTGGAAAACCGAGGGCTTGATATCGCGCAACCGGAAGTTTGCGCGCTAGGTGGCGTTTCTGAATACCTACGTGTGTTGGCTCTGTGCCATGCGCACTTCACGCCCGTGATTAATCATGTCTGGGGCAGCGCGATTGCAGTTGCAACGAACCTGCAACTCCTTGCGGCGATGCCGCCGCTACCGGGCGGGCTTCATCCGTGGGAACCGATGCTCGAATTCGATACTACGGATAACAAATTTCGCGATAACTTGCTGGCTGAACCCTTGGATATCCAAGGCCAAGTCAAAGCGAATGCAGGACGCGTCGCAATTCCGCAAGGGGTTGGTATCGGCGTCGAGCCGGATCACGATTTCATTAAACACTACAGCATTGCCGCATAGCGACAAAGGGGATCTCAGATGCAAAAGAGAACAGGTGGGCCAATAGAGTGGCTGATACCACTAGCCTTTGTTGGGGTCATGAGTTGGCTGATCTGGCACATGCCGGCTTTTATGCTCGATTGGATTCCCTACACATCAGACTCGCTGCGCGGTCAGGTCGAGGCGATCTACAAAAAGGCGGACATTACGCCAAACTTGGGGGATCTTTGGCGGTCAGATCGACGTCATCGATATGACCGCCCTGATCCTTTCCCCTATCCTTGCAGTTATCGGCGCGCGCAACGTCAAAGCGGCAGGCATAGAATACGAGGGGACGAGTAGCATTGACCGTGCCGCACTGTTTATTGGTCGCGTCACAATGATGATGATCGCGGTGATGACAATCGTCATGCTTTACGAAGTGTTTATGCGCTACATCGTTGAAAAACCTACGGAATGGGCGAATGAGATGACGCTTTGGTTCGCGTCGTTTGTCTTCTTGACCTCTGGTTTCTACGCGATGCAGCAACGCAGCCACATCCGCATTTTCTTGCTTTATGATGCGGTGCCGCGCTGGCTTCAAAAGGTGTTCGACACGATCTCAACGCTGCTGATTGTGATGTTCGCCTTTTTCCTCGTTTATGGCAGTTTCAAGCAGGTCTTTGTCAACAAGCTCTATAAATGGGAGCTTTATGGCTCTGCCTTTAACCCGCCCATCCCCGCGACTTTACAGCCGATGGTGTTGATCGTGATCACCCTAGTGGCGATCCAAGCGGTACTGAACCTCATCGCGGATTGGAATAAAGAGCCGGTAATTCACACTGACGAACCGGATGAAGAAGAAATAGAAATGCTACGAAAAGCAGTGGGGCAAGACTGATGGATATTGGAACAATTTCGCTGGTCCTGATGCTCGCGCTGATCGGACTGTTGGCTATCGGTATGCCGCTTGGCCTCGCCTCTGCAGCGCTTGCAGTGTTGGTATTGGTGATGAAGTTTGAACCTGCGTTGCTCTTGAACCCGATGACCTTTGGAGACGGAATGCTCACCAGTCGGCCGGGGACAGGGGCGCTCTATATCCTCGCTCAAAAAATATACGGGTTATTAACCGATTACGTGCTCATATCAGTGCCGTTGTTCATCTTTATGGCGTCACTTTTGGAACGTTCTGGCATCGCCAAGGACATGTATTCCTCGCTGAACGTTTGGCTGTCGCGCACGCGTGGTGGCATCGCGATTGTCACCTCGATCATGGCCGTTATCATGGCGGCAATGTCTGGCATTATTGGCGGTGAAGTCGTTTTGCTGGGGTTAATCGCGCTGCCACAAATGTTACGGCTTGGGTATAATCAAAACCTCGCGATTGGTGTGATTTGCGCGTCAGGTTCGCTTGGCACGATGATCCCGCCGTCAATTGTTTTGATCATTTATGGTCTGATCACAGAAACCTCTATCAAAGCGCTGTTCACGGCTGCCTTTGTTCCGGGTTTCATGCTCGCCTCGATGATCATTCTCTATATCATCGTGCGCACACAACTGCGGCCCGAAGACGCGCCGCTGCCAGAGCCTGATCCAAACGATCCCGAGCCTGTTGAAAAGCGCAAACTGTTCGGCGCGTTCATGTCTATCGTTGTGGGTGGTTTCGCCACCGCCTTGTTCATTCGTGCGTTGTTCTTTGAGCTTTCTGGCTCGAATGCAGCCGCGATCGAGAGCGGCGGCGATGTGGCGCGTCTTGGCACAATGGCGCATATTCCATGGCTCGCGGGCATTGTCGCAATCTCGCTTTTCCTAATCTATTTCGTGTTCGGCAAAGAGCGCTCTAAGATTGGATGGGACATGGGCAAGGGCCTCGTTGCGCCGATGGTCGTGATCGGGGTTGTTCTCGGCTCCATCTATGGCGGCATCACAGGCATTACCGAAGCCGCTGGCATGGGCGCGTTCGCGGTGCTCATCATCGCAATTCTGCGCGGTGAAGGGTCTTTCGAGCTGGTCTGGGACAGTCTCATGCGCACTTTGAAATCCACAGGCACGATCATCTGGGTAACCATCGGCGCGGCTGCCCTCGCCGGCGCTTACACCATTGCAGGCGGTCCGCAGTATGTGGCTGATTTGATTGTCGGCAAGGATCTACCAACCATGGCGGTCATTTTGATGATGATGTTGATCCTTTTGTTTATGGGAGCGTTCATGGATTGGGTCGGTATCGTGTTGCTGATTATCCCTGTTTTCCTGCCCATCGTGTTACGCCTACCCATCGACGAAATCGGCTTCATTGGAGAGCTGCAACCAAACCATGTCGCTGTCTGGTTCGGGGTGGTGTTCTGTATGAATATGCAAGTGAGCTTCCTGTCACCGCCCTTCGGACCTGCTGCATTCTACCTGAAGTCGGTTGCACCTCCTCACATCAGTCTTACTGATATCTTTAAGGGGTTCTTGCCCTTTATCGGCATTCAATTGATGGCTCTATCCGTGCTGTTGATTTGGCCAAACATCATCGCAATCCTGCTTTAAGAGGGGCGCTTGTGCTAAGTTTGGATCAGATCAAGCAGTTCGAGACCGAAGGGTATTTGGTTGTCCCTGATATCCTGCCCAGCGACACGCTCGCGGCGGTGCGCGCGGAATATAGCACGCTGCTGGATGGGCTGTATCAAGTTTGGTTTGATGCTGGTTTGGTGAGCACAGCGCCAGATACGCTGGATTTCTGGGGGAAACTGCTTAGCGCCTATGAGGCGGGTGTGGATTACTTCCAACCCATGGACATCTCGTTGCCAGGGGATCGCATCCATGTAGATACGCCGTTTCATATTGGGCCTGCGGTGTTTGATATGCTTACGGCGGGGCCGCTTTTGGATGTGGTGGAGCAGTTGATCGGACCGGAGCTGGTGAGCAATCCGATCCAGCATGTGCGCATAAAACCGCCCGCAAAGAAACTCGATAGCGATGAAATCCGCCCGCATATCGCCGCAACGGATTGGCATCAGGACCGTGCTGTCGCGCTTGAAGAAGCGGACAAAACCGACATGGTTACTGTCTGGTTGGCAATCACCGACGCAACGGTTGAGAACGGTTGCTTGCAAGTGCAGCCGCAGACCAAAAATCAAGACATTCTCCCCCATTGCCCGCGCACGCAGACAGGCATCGTTGATGGTTTCATTAATGAGGCGAGCGCAATTCCTTTGCCTGTCAAAGCAGGCGGCGCGGTGCTGTTTCATCCGCTGACACCGCATGCTTCGCTTGCGAATGTAACTGACGGGTTTCGCTGGTCATTTGATATCCGTTTTAGTGCAACTGGCCAGCCTACTGGTCGGAGCCATTTTCCAGATTTCATCGCGCGTTCACGCAGCAATCTCGCCAGCGAGATGACGGATTGGCTAACGTGCAAAGTTCAGTGGGAAGATGCCCGCGCGCGGCTTGCACAAGCGCCACACATAGATATTCACAGATGGTCCTCCGATGCGCCTTATTGTGCGTGAGTTGAGCCGATCGAGGGGGCAACCATGGATTTTATCCGTCTAGATCGCGCTGATACCGTTGTGACAGCGACTAAAGCATTGGAAGTCGATTCTCGGATCGAGAATGTTCAAACGCGCGCGTTGATCCCGTCGGGGCACAAGGTTGCGACTCTTGCAATGAAAGCGGGTGAACCCGTGCGCAAATATGCGCAACTGATTGGCTATGCCTTGGTGGACATTGAGGCAGGTGATCATGTTCATACGCACAACGTCGAGTTTCGAAACACGGATACGGAGTACGAGTTTTCCACGGATCTACGGCCTGTCGCGCCCGCAAAGACACGCGATACCTTTATGGGTTATCGCCGCGAAAACGGTCGCGTAGGCACGCGTAATTACATCGCGATTGTGACGTCCGTGAATTGCTCTGCCACAGCCGCGCGGATGATCGCCGATCACTTCACCCCTGAGCGTCTGGCACAGTTTCCCAATGTCGATGGTGTTGCGGCCTTTGTGCATGGCACTGGCTGCGGCATGGCAGGGGACGGCGACGGGTTCGAAGCACTCCAGCGCGTTATGTGGGGCTATGCGAAACATCCCAATCATGCGGGTGTTTTGATGGTGGGTCTGGGCTGCGAGATGAACCAGATCGACTGGTTGCTTGAAGCCTATGGTTTGAAACAAGGCCCAACGTTTCAAACGATGAATATCCAAAACGTCGCTGGCCTGCGTCGTACGGTAAACCTTGGGATTGCGAAAATCGAAGCTATGCTGCCCATCGCCAACGAAGCCACGCGCACGGAATGCCCTGCGTCTGAATTGATGGTAGCGCTGCAATGTGGCGGCTCGGATGCATGGTCGGGTGTGACCGCCAATCCCGCCTTGGGATACGCCTGCGATCTGCTCACCATGCAAGGCGCGACAGGGGTATTGGCTGAAACGCCGGAAATTTATGGAGCTGAGCATTTGCTCACACGTCGCGCAGTCGATCGCGCCACAGGCGACAAGCTGATCGGCCTTATCAAGTGGTGGGAAGATTACACCGCGCGCAACAAAGGCTCGATGGATAACAATCCCAGTCCAGGTAACAAAAAGGGCGGACTGACGACGATTCTGGAGAAGTCACTTGGCGCAGCGGCGAAAGGTGGCACGTCCCCGCTGACAGGCGTTTACAAATATGCCGAAGCCGTTACGGCACGCGGGTTCACCTTTATGGACAGCCCGGGCTATGATCCGGCCTCTGTCACAGGGCAGATCGCAGGGGGTTGCAATCTTGTTTGCTTCACGACTGGGCGCGGCTCGGCCTTTGGGTCCAAACCCGCGCCAACAGTAAAGATCGCGACGAACACGGAAATGGCGCAGCGCATGTCTGAGGACATGGACATTGATGCAGGCGAGATCCTCTCCAAAGGGATCAGCGTTGAACAAAAGGGCCGCGAAATTTACGAGATGTTCTTGCGCGTCGCCTCTGGTGAGGCGACAAAATCCGAAGCTCAAGGCCTTGGCGATTATGAGTTCGTGCCGTGGCAAATCGGAGCAGTGATGTGAAGCGCATCCTTGTTGTCGGCGGTGGATTGATTGGCACCCGCCATCTAGCGGCGGTCCGCGCGCATCCCTATTGCACGTTGGTTGGCTTGGCCGACCCTGATCTTAATATCGCTCCAGATGCGCCGCGCTTTTCTTCAATCGACGAAGTTGATGTATCCGTGGACGGCGTGATCATCGCAACGCCAACACATCTGCACGCGCGCCAAGGGATCGAAGCTGCAAAACGTGGCTGGCATATGCTCATCGAAAAACCAGTGGCTGGGACTTTGCAAGAGGCGCGTGCACTCGAAGCGGTGCTAAAGGACGCAAAAGTTGGTTCGCTCGTGGGGCATCACCGCCGCTATCATGCATCTGTCCAACAACTTCGTTGCGCGCTCAAGGCAGGGATCATCGGGGATGTCGTGAATGCCTCACTGATTTGGGCGATGCGTAAGCCGGACGCGTATTTCGAGGGCAATTGGCGCACCGCAGGGGGCAGCCCTGTGATGATCAATCTGGTGCATGACATTGATATCTTGCGCTTTGTGATTGGCGAAGTCGTCGGCGCGGCTGCGCTGCGTGGCGGCGCGACGCGTGGCAGCGACAGGATCGAAAGCGGCGCTGTGGCGTTGAGCTTTGAAAATGGTGCGACAGGGACTATCAGCTTTGCTGATACCGCGCCTAGCCCCTGGGGGTTTGAGGCGGGTACAGGGGAAAACCCCAATATCGGCACGACCATGCAAGACATGATGTGGATCACAGGCACCAAAGGCGCGATTAGTTTTCCTTCGATGACGCTTTGGCAGGGCGAACAATGGGGCGCACCAGCGCAGCAAATACCGTTTGAAGTTGCCCTAAATGAAAGGCCGCCACTGGACAGTCAGTTGGATCACTTCATTGATGTGATGAACGGTGAAACACCTTTGATCGATGTGGCAGACGCCGCGCGTACACTTGCCGTGGCCGAAAGCATCGAAACGCAACTCGCGCAGGTGAGTAAGAGAGGCTCGCTATATGGCTGAACAGCTGAGCACCGCGCAAATTGCGCAGTATGATGAGAACGGATATCTGCTTTTGGAACGTCAAATCCCCGAGGAGTGGCTCGCCAAGTTACGCGCTGAAATTTCACGGTTTGAGTTAGAAGCTGCCATGCTTGAGCAAAGCAACGACCGTCTCGATCTGGAAGACAGCCACACGCCAGAAGATCCACGCCTGCGCCGCCTCAAACTGCCGCATACGATCTCAGACGTGGTTGCTGAGTTGATGACATCCGATCATGTGCTAGGCCCTGCGCGGGATTTGATAGGACCAAATCTGCGGCTTCATTCGACTAAACTCAACATGAAATCAGCGGGCTACGGTACAGCTGTTGAGTGGCATCAGGACTACACGTTCTACCCTCATACCAACGATGATATCCTCGCCATTGGTGTTTGCATTGACGATATGGCCGAAGAAAATGGCCCGCTCATGGTCTATCTCGGCTCGCACAAAGGGCCAGTGTTTGACCATCATGTGGGCGGTATTTTCGCAGGTGCGATGTTGCCAAACGAGAACGGTTTGAACCCTGCTAATGCGGTGAAATTGATGGGGCCTGCTGGCTCTGTCAGTATTCATCACGGGCGCATTGTGCATGGCTCAGCGCTGAATGGATCTGATCATGCGCGGCGGATTTTGTTCTTTGAGCTGATGGCGGCAGATGCGTTTCCGATTATGGGTTCGATGACCCGCTGGGAGGGGATTAAGGATTATGATACCCGCATGCTTTGTGGTCAAAGCACGCTCAATCCGCGTCTGAAAGACATTCCAGTACGCATCCCGCAACCGCAGCCGGATGTGCCGATCTCGATATATGAAATCCAAAAAGGCATGAAAAAGCGTGCCTTTGATACCATCACATAACCCTTTGGAGGGATACGCATGAGCAAACCTAAAATCGGATTTATTGGCCTTGGTCTTATGGGCGGCGCGATGGCAGGACGTTTGCAGGATCTGGGATATGATCTGACTGTTTTGGGCAACACGGATCGCACCTACTTGGATCAAGCTAGCGCACGCGGCGCGCATGAGGCCGGTAACGCCAAAGAGGTGGCCGAAGCAAGCGATATCGTTATGCTCTGCATGGGCACGTCCGATCACGTCGAGGGCCGTATGCGCGGCAGTGAAGGCGTTTTCGCAGGGCTGCGCAAAGGGGCTACTGTGATTGATTTTGGCACGTCGTTGCCCGCCAGCAGCCGCGCATTGGCGGTCGAGGCTGAAGCGGCAGGCGGTCAATTCCTTGACGCGCCACTCGGGCGCACACCCGCACATGCGAAGGATGGCTTGCTCAACATCATGGCCTCTGGCGATATGGATGCGTTCAAACGAGTTGAGCCTGTGCTAAAGGATCTGGGCGAAAACGTTTTTCACCTTGGCGCAGTCGGCTCTGGCCACACGATCAAACTGCTCAACAACTTCTTTGGTATGACTGTCGCTAATGCGATGGCCGAGGCTTTCGCGATGGCCGATCTTGCGGGTGTGGATCGTGGACAAGTCTACGATGTGATGTCCGCAGGGCCGCTCAATTCTGGGATGATGGGGTTCGTGAAAGCCTACGGTGTGGATAATGATCCCAGCCAGCTTGAATTTGCGATCAAGAATGCGGCGAAAGATGTAGGCTACTACGCGCGTATGGCTGAAGATGCAGGCGTGGACAGCATCATGGTTAAAGGCCCGCTCGCCGCGCTTTCAGAAGCGCGCGACAATGGTCAAGCGGATGATATGGTTAGCCAAATGGTCGATTTCTACGTCAACCGTTTCAAAGTCTAAAGCGTGGCCGTCACTGCGCAAACCAATATAGACCTGCCCCGCTACGGCATCCTTTTGATGCTGGGGGCATGGTTCTTGTTTGCGATTGTCGACACAAGTGCGAAGTGGTTGGCAGTGGCTGGCGTGTCGGCATTTCAGCTCGCCTTTATGCGCTACGCGAGCCATTTTGTGATCTCGATAGGAATCATCGGTAGAGGTGGTTTTTCTGTGGATCGCTTTAAAACAGATCATGCGTGGCAAGTTCTAAGCCGCGCTTGTCTGTTGGTGTCTGCCACTCTTTTGAACTTCTACGCGTTGCGATTTCTACCGCTGACTGTCGTTTCTGCGATCATGTTTTCAAGTCCTGTGGTGGTCTGTTTCCTGTCGATTTTCGTACTGAAAGAAAAGGTCGGCCCATGGCGCTGGGGCGCGATCCTTTTGGGTTTCGTTGGCGTCTTGATCGTTGTGCGCCCTTTTGGAGAAGTCTTCCATCCAAGCATGCTGCTGATTGTTTACAACGCCACTGCACTGGCGCTTTATTCAATCATGACGCGCAAACTTTCGGGCATTGTGGCCGTGGACACGATGCAGTTTTACATGGGGCTTGTAGGCACGACGGTGCTTGCGCCTTTCGCGATCTGGGCATGGCTGCCAATGGCCTCACCTTTCGCTTGGATCGTGCTGTTTAGCCTAGGCGTGCTAGGCTGGGCTGGTCACCAACTCCTCACCAATGCGCATCGCTTTGGCACGGCCAACCAGTTGATGCCGTTCACCTATTCGTTCCTGATCTATGTGGCGATCTTAGGATTTGTTATCTTTGGCACAGTGCCAGATGGGGGCACATTGCTGGGCGCGCTCGTCATCATGGGCGCAGGTTTAATCATTTGGAAGCGAGAGCAAGCATGAGCAAAATCGCATGTATTGGCGAAGCAATGATTGAGTTGTCGATGGGCGAAGACAGCCCGCAAGTTGGGGTGGCAGGGGATACGCTCAACACCGCGATTTACCTCAAGCGCAGCGCGCCTGAGCTGTCGGTCGACTATATTACCTGCCTTGGTGACGATCCGTTTTCTCAGCGTATTATGGCATTTATTGACGCGCAGGATTTGGGCACTGGGGCGATCCAAACTCTTACTGATGCGTCCCCCGGTCTCTACGCAATTACCACGACACCGGACGGTGAGCGCAGCTTCACCTATTGGCGGAGCAATTCCGCTGCACGTCAAACATTCGCAGATGGGGATTTCGAATTTCTGAACAGCTATGATGCGATCTATTTGTCTGGGATCTCCTTGGCGATTTTATCGCATACCATTCGTTTGGCTTTGCTTAAGTGGCTGTCTGGAACGCCGATCAAACTGATCTACGACAGCAACTATCGCGCACGCCTTTGGGAGAGTGTTGAAAACGCACGTTTGGTCACCACCGCTATGTGGGAACGGGCTGATTTTGCTTTGCCATCAATCGACGATGAGATGGAGCTGTTTGAGCAAAGTGCAAAAGAAGTTGTCGCGCGTTTCTCCGCACATGCGGGGCAGGGAGCTTTGAAGCGCGGAGCAGAGGGGCCGATATCGATTGGGAGTGACGTTACGCAAAGCTACGCAAGTGCGCCCAACGTGATTGATACAACCGCCGCAGGCGATAGTTTTAATGGTGGATATCTAAGCGGGGTGCTAACGGGCAAATCGCAAGCGGAAGCACTGTTACGCGGACACGACCTCGCCGCGCGTGTGGTTCAGCATCGCGGTGCGATTATTCCGAGATAAACTGCACAAGATCGGCGCAGTTAATCAAAGCCAGTATTGCTGTCTTTGGAGATGAAGTGCGGGCCGCTTGCACAATGTCATCAACGCGTGTGTCATTCAAGCGGCGTCCTGCTTGTGTTTCACAGATGCAGAATTCAAGCCACGCATCAAGAGCTGTTGCAACCGATGGGGCCGAGCCTGCGCGAAGTGTTTGTGCAAATCGATATGGCACTTTCTGCGAGCCATCCATCGCGATCTGATCCAAGCGATGTGCCAACTCAGGGTTCTCAAACCGCTCAATCAAGGCTTGTGAATAAGCCGGCACCAGAACCCGCTCGTTTTTCGGCAAAATCGCCCCCGCCTCAGACATAAGCTGAACCGCAAGTTTGCGCAAATCTGGATCGGCAATCGCCTGATGTACAAATTTATGTCCATGCAACAGACCTGCATAGGCAAGCGCGGAATGGGCCCCGTTGAGCATGCGTAACTTGCGCAATTCATGCGGGGCAACGTCGCTTACAATTTGAACATCCGGCCAATTGGGCCGCGGGCCTTTGAAATTATCTTCGATCACCCATTCGCGAAACGCTTCTGTGGGCACGACCATCGGGTCACTATGCTTGGTGCGTAATTCATCTGTTGTTGCGGGGGTGATGCGATCCACCATAGCGTTGGGAAAGGACACGAGCGCCCAATTGATTGCGATCTGTGCGCTCTCAGCAAAGCTCTGCACAGCGGCTTTAAGAACACTTCCGTTCTCAACGCGGTTGTCGCAACTCATCACCGTAAGCGGGGTTTGGCGCGTTGATAAATGAATTGCAAGAAAGCCAATCAACGTGTTTGGGCCTGTGCCGCTTAGGTCCGCTTGGATAGATGAATTACTCAGATCCAAGAGACCGTCCGCGCCTAGGTGATAGCCCTTTTCAGTCACACTTGCTGAAATGATATCTGCGCGTGTCATCGCGGCTAACACAGCGCTAGGGTCTTCGGGCGCGACAAGGACTTCGCGCAGAATATCGATGTGTTTCAACCCGACGCCTTGTACGGCCAAGCCGTATGCGAACCCTTGCGCCCTCAATCCATCGCGGATTTTGTCGGAGCGAAGCGAGACCCCAACAACATCCCAACCGCCCGCATCTGCGGTGTAATCCAAAAGATGGGCGCGCGCGAAATTGCCCAATCCGAAATGAACAATGCGTCCCATCTAGCGATCCAATCCATAAACGGATCGTGCCAAATCCGTCGCCAACAATTGTGCGATCTCCGAAGCATCGCTTAACCCGAAGGCATCGTTTTCGACTTGCGTCGCAAGATGTTGGGCAACGCCACGTCGCCACAAATCATGACGTGCGGGGATCGAAAGAAACGCGCGCGTGTCGTCGTTGAAGCCTGCCATGTTGTAATACCCAGCGGTCTCCACAACCTGATCAAAGTAGCGCGCAATGCCCGCCGCGCTGTCGTGAAACCACCAAGGCGGACCAATGCGCAAGCACGGCCAATGCCCCGCCATCGGGGCGAGCTCGCGCGCGTACGTGGTCTCATCAAGGGTGAATAAAATGATCTGCAAGTTCGGCGTGTTGCCGACACGGTTCAAAAGCGCCTCAAGTCCGCGCACCCAATCGGTGGCGACAGGGATATCCGCGCCTTTGTCGCGCCCAAACTCAGCCAGAACCTGCGTGTTGGTGTTGCGTTTGCTACCCGCGTGAATTTGCATGGTAAGCCCGTCTTCAACCGACATTTGCGCCATTTCGATCAGCATATGCCCATAAAATCTAAGCGCGTCGTCCGCTTGCCCTTTGCCGGAGCGAAGCCTTTGATAGAGCGCCTCTGGATCACTCAACCACTCAGTATGCACTGTTTCAATTGCGTGATCCGTCGCCGTCGCGCCCATCTCCGCAAAGTCTGCGCGGCGCTTGCGCAGCGCTGCGAGATAACCCTTATAACTGCCCAGATCTGTCTGCGTTATCTCGGCAAGCGCATCTAAGTTTTTCACAAATCCAGGATCGCTTGGATCAAGCACGCTATCGGGGCGAAACGTGGGAATGATACGACCCTGCCATCTGCTAGCCCGAATACTCGCATGGTGTTGCAAGTCATCAAGCGCGGAATCTGTTGTCGCGAGAACCTCAATATTGAACCGATCGAATAAGGCGCGGGGACGGTGATCGTCACGCGCTATCATATCTGAAATGTCATCATAAATCTTATCAGCCGTTTCTGGCGACAGCGCATCTTTGATGCTCAAGGTCTCATTTAGCACGTAACGTATCCACGTGCGCGAGGGAGTACCAAGGAACAGATGCCAATGTTGTGCGAATATCCGAAACACCTCGCGCGGATCGGCTGTTTTGCCGGGGGTGCCAACACCAAGGCGTGCCAAGGGCACACCCTGCGAATAAAGCATGCGAAACACATAGTGATCAGGAACAACCAGCAACTCCGCCGGATTTGCGAAAGGTAGGTTCTGCGCAAACCAAGCGGGTTCACAATGCCCATGCGGCGACACAATCGGCAGGTCTTTGATGCCGTGATAAAGCCTGTCCTGCGCGGTTTGTAAGCTTGGTGTCATCGTGATCTCTCCGCGCTATTTCCTGTGCTTTGAGCAGTATTGCAGCTTGCAAACTGTCGTTTCAATGGTTCAAATTAAGCCAGACAGGAGAGCGTTGTGAATATTGCACTAATTGGCATTGGAATGGTGGCTGAAACCCACATCAATGCGATCAAAAGGTCGTCTCATGGGTTGCGGCTTTGCGGTGTGCTCGGGCGCGATGCTGCGAAAACGGCGCAGTTTGCTGCCATCCATCAAACACATGCATTTCCTTCCATCGATGCAATCGCGCTTGATCCGAGCGTTGATGTGGTGATCATCGCAACGCCTCCTGATGCGCGCTTGGAAGCTGCGAAAAAACTGGCAAGCGCGGGCAAGCCTATCCTTTTGGAAAAGCCGATTGAGCGCACTTTGAATGCCGCGCGCGAGATTGTTGAAATTTGCGAGAAGGCGAGGGTCCCCCTCGGCGTCGTCTTTCAGCATCGCGTGCGCGCCGCGTCGATTGCGTTGAAGGAAACGCTTGCCTCAAACCGTTTGGGCACCATCGTGAGCGCCGAGATCCGCGTACCGTGGTGGCGGGATCAGGCCTATTACGATGTGCAGGGGCGTGGAACCTACGCACGCGATGGCGGCGGTGTGATGATTTCACAAGCAATTCATACGCTTGATTTAGCGCACTGGTTGCTTGGGCCGATCATAGCAGTGCAAGCAATGATGCGACGCACCGCGCTTCACCACCTAGAGGCCGAAGATTGGACCGGAGCGTTGCTTGAGTTTGATTGCGGAGCTGTCGGAACCCTTATGGCGACAACTGCCGCATTTCCGGGCGGCGCGGAAACGATTGCGCTTCAAGGCACGAAAGGTGCCGCCCTTTTAGGGGAGGGTATTTTAACGCTGACGGATCTTAATGGCGAAACGGAAGTCTTTGGCGCGTCAGCGACAACTGGTGGCGGCTCAGATCCAATGGGGTTCACCCATGCGTGGCACCAAAGCCTGATCGAGGATTTTGCAGACGCCATTGCACAAGGTCGCCCCCCATTGATTCCGGCGCGCGAAGCTTTGCTCACGCATGCGGTGATTGACGCAATGGAGCGCGCCAGCAAAAGCGGCCAACGCACAGTGGTCAATTGATGAGCCTTACAAGTATCGCCCTCGGCCTCGATCATCGCCACATTTATGGCATGACCGAGAATATGGAAAAGGCAGGGGTGAAATGCTTCGGATTTTGGACGGAAGGTAGCCCCGAAACGCTGGCTGGGTTTCGCAAACGGTTTCCCGATTTGAAACGTTTCGCCAGTCTAGAGGAGGCGCTAGACAGCGGCGCTGATCTTGCTTTGATCTCTGCCATTCCAGTGGATCGCGCGGCCTTAACGCTACGCGCGATGGCTCATGGTATGGATGTGATGAGCGACAAACCCGGTTGCACAACGCTGGCGCAACTGGAGCAAATCAAAGGCGCGGTTGCACAAACGGGCCGGATTTGGTCCGTTAACTTTTCCGAACGTTTTGAAACCCCCGTGAGCACGCGCGCATCAGAGCTGGTTGTAGAGGGTGCTATCGGTAAGGTGGTGCAAACAGTCGGGCTAGGGCCGCATCGCTTAAACCGCGCTACCCGGCCAGATTGGTTCTTTCGCAAAGATTGCTTTGGCGGGATATTGACCGATATTGCCTCGCATCAGATTGACCAATTCCTGCACTACACAGGTTCCACCGAAGCTGAGATCAACCGTGCGTTCACTGCAAACTACGCCAATCCAACGAGCCAAGAGCTTCAGGATTTTGGTGAGATTAACATCAGCAGTGACAAAGGCACTGGCTACATTCGTGTCGACTGGTTCACGCCCGACGCCATGCCGACATGGGGTGATGGGCGGCTGACGATCCTTGGCACAGAGGGTTATCTGGAACTGCGCAAATACGTTGATGTCGGTGGTTCTACGGGCACGGATCATTTGATACTCGTAAATGGAACGCGGTGTGAAAAGATCGAAGCTGCTGATGCGGGGCTGCCCTATTTCAGACGGCTCGCGCATGATATTGAGCACCGATCTGAAACCGCGATGACGCAGGCGCATTGTTTTAAGGTGATGGAACTCGCACTGCACGCGCAGGCGATGGCGGACGCGCAATGATCACAGTCGCAATTCTGGGCGCGGGCATCGGGCGCGAACATCTTGCAGCCTACCGTGAGCTGCGTGGTGCATTTCATGTGACGCGAGTGATAGATCAAGACCTCGCGCGAATTGAGGACATACGCGAAGGTGATGATTTCGTGGCCAGCGCTGCAATTGAAGACGCGCTCATTGATCCAGACATTGATGTGATCGATGTGTGCTTGCCACCACACCTTCATGTGCTGATTACGCTCAAGGCGCTTGAAGCCGGCAAGCATGTGATTTGCGAGAAACCTTTGGCCACCTCAATGGCCGATGCAGATGCGATCAAAGATGCGGCTGAGGCCGCTGGCAAGCAAGTATTCCCTGTTTTTCAATATCGCTGGGGACCGTCCTTGGCTAAATTGCGTCACATGATGGCGGCGGATCTCACGGGGCAGGTTCAAACGGCAACTGTGGAGACCCATTGGTCGCGCGGGTCAGAGTATTATGCATCAGAGTGGCGCGGTACATGGGCGGGCGAACGCGGCGGGGCGGTGCTGGGGCATGCGATCCACAATCATGATCTTTTGACACATATCGCGGGTGAGATTGCCGCGCTCAGCGCGATGACGACGACGCGCGTCAATGACATCGAAACAGAAGATTGTGCTGCGATCAGTTTTGAAATGCGCTCAGGGGCGCTCTGCTCAAGCAACATAACTTTAGGGGCTGCGCGGGATGAAACGCGGCTGCGCTTCGTGTTTGAACATCTCACGGCGACTTCGGACACTGAACCCTACGCGCCGGGCGCACAAGCGTGGACCTTCACGGCACGCGATCCAAAGCAACAGGTAGAAATTGACGCAGTGCTGGCCCAAACACCGAAAGAGGCCGTTGGTTTTGTTGGGCTTTTCACTGAAATTGGCAAAGCTCTGAATGGCAAACTTAACTCTGTGGTCACATTAAAGGATGGTCTCGCTTCGGTTGAACTTGTCACAGCAATCTATCACGCGGCACGCACGGGAACGCGCGTTGCGTTGCCCCTTGGCTTGGATCACCCACTTCGAAAAGGATGGTTACCATGAAACAATGTTGGCGTTGGTTTGGTCCCGATGATCCCATCACATTATCCGAGCTACATCAGGTTGGTGTCGAGGGTATTGTTACCGCTTTGCATGATCTTCCCCCCGGAACAGAATGGACTCGCGAGGCCATAACTACGCGCCAAAACCTGCTGCGTGCGCAGAATTTCAACTGGGATGTGGTGGAAAGCCTGCCCGTCTCAGAGGCGATCAAGACACAGACGGCTGACATGAAAGATCACCTTGCCGCGTATAAATTGAGTTTGCGCGCTTTGGCCGCAAATGGCATTCGTGCGATTTGCTACAATTTCATGCCGATCTTGGATTGGACCCGCACGACCCTCCGTGCGCCGCAGCCGCACGGAGGGGCTGCGATGCATTTCGATTTGATCGACTTTGCGGTCTTCGATCTCCATATTTTACGGCGCGTTGGGGCGGAGAACGACTACTCAAACGATTGCGTGGCGCAGGCGAAGACACGCTTCAATGGAATGAGTGAAGCGCAGAAAACGACGCTTCAAAAGAACATCACCGCTGGTCTGCCCGGGGCAAACGATGCGTGGAGCGTGGCGGATGTACGTGCCTTGCTTGCTACGTACACAGGCATCACGCCTGAAAAATTGCGAGCAAATCTGATCGATTTCCTTGGTGAAGTCGCGCCAGTTGCGCAAGAGTTGGGCTTGCGCCTGTGCTGTCATCCCGATGATCCGCCGTTTTCGCTTTTGGGGCTGCCGCGGGTGATGTCGACCTCGGATGATTATGCAGCGGTCTTGGAAGCGGTGGATGTGCCTGCCAATGGGGCTACGCTTTGTACTGGATCGCTTGGGGTCGCGGCAGATTTTGATGGTGCTGCTTATGTGCGCCGCCATGGCCCGCGCATCCATTTCGCGCATTTACGCAATACGAAGCGGATTGAAGGCTCGGATCAGTTTAAGCCTGACTTCTTCGAGGCGGCGCATCTTGAGGGCGATACGGATATGGTTGCGACTGTGCGCGCCTTGATGGAGGAGCAATCACGCCGCCGCGCAGAAGGGCGTGAAGATTGGCAAATCCTAATGCGGCCCGATCACGGGCAAGAACTGCTGGGGGATCTGGGCGGGCATAGCACGCCAGGTTATCCGCTGATCGGGCGTATGCGTGGCCTTGCCGAACTACGCGGTATTATGGCGGCGTGTAGATAGGCCTTAAGTCATAGAGGCATGCGCCGCGCGCAACCTATCCCAATCGAATGTGACGCCGATGCCCGCCTCATCTGGTGCGATGACAAGCGCGTTTTTTACCACCAAAGGACGTGTGGTGTATTCGTCTATCGGAAAGCTGTGAACCTCGATCAAACCCGCGTTGGGCTGTGCGGAGACAAGACTGACGTGCAGTTCTTGCATACCATGGCTACAGGCGGGCAAGCCATGTTTGCGGCTGAGCTCTGCCACTTGAAGCCAACCTGTGATACCACCGCAATTGGAGGCGTCGGGCTGGATATAGGACAGCTCCGCATCCTCGCAGGCATATTCGAATTCATGCAAGGTATGGAGATTTTCGCCCATCGCCAAAGGTATACCAGTGTCGCGCGCGATCTCGCCGTACCCTTTATAATTATCAGGGATTGTTGGTTCTTCGAACCAGAGTAGATCAAACGGTTCGAATGCGCGCGCGGCCTCAATCGCTTGCGGGACACTCATTGAGTAATTGGCATCAACCATGAATGCGATGTCGGGTCCGATCACATCGCGGATTGCTTTCACACGCGCTACATCGTCGGCCAAATCGGGTTGCCCGATTTTGATTTTCACGCCGTCAAACCCACGCGCGAGATAGCCCTCGGTCTGTTTTATCAACTTTGGCAGCGAGAAATTCAGATCAATGCCACCACAATAGGCGCGACACGAGTTCGATGTGCCTCCGGCCATTTGCCAAAGCGGCGCACTCGTCCGTTTTCCACGTAAATCCCAAAGCGCGATGTCCACTGCTGAGATTGCAAAAGAGGCAATGCCGCCGCGCGCCACATAGTGGACATGCCATTGCATCGCCTCATAAAGCGCTTCCACATCAACTGCGTCACGACCGACCAAAAAGGGCACAAGGTCATGTTCGATCATTGCAAGAATTGCACGGCCACCTTTGCCGCCAGTGTAGGTATATCCGGTTCCCGTTGAGCCATCAGATAGGCCAATGGTCGCTGTCACCAATTCGAAATGCGTGTGATCGCCATGTTTGGCATCGGTTAAGACTTCGGCCAATGGGACATTAAAAATCTGGGCATCAACGCGTGTTATGGTCGTATTGATCATTGTGTCTTTGGGCTGTGTCATAAGACCATCCTAGGGTGCGCGCGTGTAAATCCTAAGGTTAAATCTCTTCTATCTCAAGGCGACTAATAGGAGATTACTTTTGTTTCTTGATGTTGAATATTTAAATTCGACAGAAAAAATCGGTAATTAATCAAATCTCATTCAGGGCATTGCCTGACGTTGATTTATCTGGAGAAACCGAATGAAAAACCTAACCATTACGAGCCATTTTTGTCCATTACCATGGGTGGCAGACTCTATGCGGAGGGGGAATTGAACCTCTCTTCCTCACGCCACTATGACACGGATGAACGCTTGTATTCTGACTTTGAGGATATGACTGGCATCATCCACGAAAACAATCAGCAAAGTAGTCAGAATGCTGGGGCGCAAAACGGGCAAGTGAATATCCCGCACAGTGCCCCAAGCAGTGCGCCCTAGCATGCGAGAGGCAGCATCGACATTGGGCGTGATGCTCGACAGACCACTGTCATAGGCACCAATCGCAGCTGCTTAAAAGCGGATCATATAGGCCGCGATTAACAGCCAGATAGAACCAGAGATTAGCAAACCCGTTGAAATGCCAAACAGCGCATCAATTCTTGCTTCTAGCCAATTGTTAAAGCCCGCGAACGGCACCAAAAGCCCGACGGCGATCACGCCCCCTGGCAATGCGTAGCCAAGACGCCCGATAAAGAGTGAGGCCAGCGAAAGCTTGTTTGAGGCCACGCGATTGAACGTGCCTATGAGGATGTCCGCGGCCACTGTGACAAGCGCGGCAATGCTCGCCAAAGTAAGGGAATTTTGGATGAAATGTAGATAGCGGCTGGAGAAGATATTTTGCTCTGATGGTAACCCCATCGCAATCAACGTGATCGTTGGCACAATCACCTCAAAGACCACAGGCAAGGCGCATGTGATCTGTGCCGCAAGGGTGCGTCTGGTGCTAAGCTGGAACCGCGTAAAGGTTTCTTAGCACTCTTTAACGCTGTATCGGGCCGAGCCGCGATTGATGTATTCGAGCAAAGCCACAAGCAGCGCGAAGGCCAGCAATCCAAGAGCAAGCTGCGCGGCTGCACCGCGATCCGCTATGCCAAACCAGTTGGTGTAAATGCCCCTCGCATAAGTCTGAACGCTGAAATGGGCGACCGTTCCGAAATCGGCGATGGTTTCCATAATCACCAGAAGACTGCCCCCCCGCGATTGCGGGCTGTGCGATAGGGAGTGACACAAGCAAAAACGCGTTTGTCGGCGAGGATCCAAGCGAGCGCGCCGCATAAAATGGGGTTGCTGCCTGCATCCGAAAAGAGGCGCGCGCCAGTAAATAGACGTAAGGGTAAAGCACGAGTGTCAACATCAATGCGGCCCCCCCCCAAGGGAGTGGATTTCAGGAAACCAATAATCACGCGGCCCCCAATACATCACATGGTGCAATGTCGATTGCACTATGCTCCGGTGATCCAGAATATCCGTGTAGGCGTAAGCCAACACGTAGGCGGGAAATGCTAGGGAGATGACCAGCGCAATCTCGAAAAAGCGCCCACCTTTGAACTCGGCGGTGGCGACCAGCTAAGCGGTCAACGTGCCGATCACGATACTCCCCGCCGCGACAGAAACCATCAATACCAAAGTCGTCCACGTGTAGCGCCAAAGTACCGTTTCCGCGAGCTGGGCCAGCGTTTCAATTCGTCCCAAAAGGACTCATCCGACCAGTCCTCGGGCTTATGCACTGGATATAGCAGCGGCTAAGGTTTTCATTGCGCATAGAGCACAGTGCGAAGCCGTTCTCAGAACCAGAATAGAGCAATTAGTGTTCAACGGGCGGTGTTTCAGACAGGATGCCAAGCCAGCCAAACGGATAGGTCTTTTCGTGTTCGCATCGTACATCTGCGGGAAACTTTGAGCGGCTAACCCCATGAAACCCGTCGCAACCCGTGATGCTCCCTACATGGCTACGCTTTGTGAAGGGTATCCTTGACACCACGAGCCTCGATTTGAACGTCAGCAGGGAAATGGTTCAGAACAGCCCTGTCATCAGAAAAATTTCAAAGTCTGTTACAAAGCGAGTCCTCTCAGAACTTAAAAAGAAGTTGAAAAAAGACGAAGCAGGATACGACACGTTTTGGGAGCAGTTTGGCAAGGTCTTAAAAGAGGGACTCTACGAAGACTATGAGTATCGTGATAAGATCGCAGAAATCACTCGTGCGTTTTCACTTAAACATCAAAAGCTGATCAGTCTTGATACATATCTGGACGAGATGGCAGATAAGCAAGATAAGTTCTACTACCTCACAGCTGATACGTTAAAGCAGGCGAGCTCCAGTCCACACCTTGAAGGCTTCAAGTCGAAGGGCATCGATGTGTTGTTAATGACTGATCCGATTGATGCTTTCTGGATGTCTCAAATGGGCACATTTAATGATAAATCATTCGTATCCATTTCCCGTGATAAATACGATTTATCAGAACTTTCTGGTGGTCAAACTGAAGATCATACCCAGGATGCTGACAGCAACGTAATATCTGAGCTGATAAAAGACTGCCTCGGAGACCTGGTTGAAGACGTTAAGCCAACCTCATCACTTGTCGAAAGTCCTGTGCGGCTTATCGCTGGTGAAGGTGGGTTGGACTTCAATTTAGAACGCATCATGAAAGCGCAAAACCCAGAATTTGAGGGTAGTAAGAAGATTTTAGAAGTAAACTGCAATCACGAGCTCATTAAAAGGATGCTTGATCTATCATCAGATATGCAAAAAGCTGTCAGTAGAGTGATGTTTGAGCAAGCGCGAATCCTCGATGGCGAAATGCCTTCTGATCCACAGCAGTTTCCCAAAGATCTTATTTTTATAAGTAGCGGACTCTAAACTTTCGGGCGAGTATGCCAGAAGTGGTATGCTCGTCCTAAAGATGGCGCGGTATGTGAATTTGCACATAAATATTTTTCACCGCCTGCCGCCTGCCTTCGCCGTGAGCGTATGCCCCGCAACATCCACTGCGACACCTGAGCCAATCTGTTCGCGCTGCTTCAAAAGACCATCAAGCAGTTCGTCGAGTGCGCCTTCTATTCTTGCCAGACGTTGTTCAACACTCACATTACGACCACCGTCACGTAAACGCAGCTTTGCAATCTTGTAAACCTGAACCGCGGCATCACCTTCATGACATGATTTCATACCATACGCGACAACAACACCAGTGCGCACAAATCTCTCACCTAGTTCTATCTGCACTCGGCTTCATTCAAGTCGATCAGTTGCTCATCAGGTTTGACTTCCTAAATGTGTGTCTTTGCCTGACGTAGTATATGTACTAAATTTGCGCGTTATTTGATGATTTACTGAATATATTCTCACTTTTTCGAAGTTTTTTGCACTGCCAGAACAGGGCTTCATCCATCTCCGAGAGCCTCCCCCTTTGAAGTGGTCCGCCCCTATAGTTAGGAAAGCGGAGGACCTGAGATGGCCATTAAGAGACCAAAGCCCGAAGAGATTGTCGTGAAGTTACGGCAGGTTGAAGTTCTGATGGGGCAAGGCATGCCTCGGATTGACGCAATCAGACAGATCAGTGTGACTGAACAAACCTATTATCGCTGGAAGAAGAAGTATGGCGGAATGGGCACGGAACAACTCAAGGAATTAAAGCGCCTTCAGAAAGAGAACGAACGTCTTCGGCGTGCAGTTTCCGACCTGACGCTGGATAAGTTGATCTTAAGGGAGGCCGCATCGGGAAACTTCTAAGCCCCTCGCGCAGGCGTGCCTGCATCAATCACGTTCGTAGTCAGTTCAAAGTTTCTGAGCGTCGTGTCTGCCGTGTATTAGGCCAACACCGATCCACGCAGCGGCGGTTGCCACAAGGGCGTGCTGACGAAGAACGCTTGGTTGCGGACATGATCGAGTTCACACGCCAGTACGGCCGATATGGCTATCGTCGGGTTGCAGCCCTGCTAAGAGACGCGGGTTGGCAGGTTAATGACAAGCGTGTCGAACGCCTATGGCGACGTGAGGGGCTTAAAGTGCCAATGAAGCAACCAAAGAAAGGACGGCTCTGGCTGAATGACGGATCATGTGTCCGTTTACGTCCCGAGTATCGCAATCATGTCTGGTCGTATGACTTCGTGCATCACCGGACAGATGATGGCAGGGCGTTTCGGACGCTTAACATCTTGGACGAGCATAGCCGAGAATGTCTGGCGATCCGAGTGAAACGAAAGCTGAACTCGACGGAGGTCATCGACGCTCTTACGGACCTGTTCATCTTGCGAGGTTTCCCTGCCTACATCCGTTCAGACAACGGCCCTGAGTTCATTGCTGAGGCCGTCAGAGATTGGATCAAAGCCGTGGGAGCCAAGACGGCTTATATAGAACCTGGATCACCCTGGGAGAACGGATACTGCGAAAGCTTCAACGGGAGAATGCGAGACGAGTTGCTGAACGGTGAAATCTTCTACTCGCTCCGAGAAGCCCAAATCATCATTGAAAGATGGAGGAACCATTACAACACCAAGCGACCACACAGTGCATTGGGCTACCGCCCGCCCGCGCCAGAGGCCATCATCCCGATGGACCAAAGGCCAATCATGCACTAACTTTCAAATTGGACCACTCAAGTGGGGCTGCTCATCCGAAATTCTGAATATTCCAGACTTTCGCAGCACTCGGCGCAAGTTTCTTGAGATAGAAGCGCTCACGTTGATCAACGTTCGTGCCAGCATTCTCAGCTAGCCAGTCAGCTTTAATGAGGTTCGCGTTGAAAGAGGCTGATCCGCGTCGATAGCAGATCAGCCTTGCTTAATAAAAACATACTCACACTCTAATCCTAGTACTATTATGATACTAAAATATAATTCACAACACTTATTTTCTGCGCTATACTTGACTCAGCCAAGGGGTAAAACGAAAGGGGGTCTCAATATGAGTTCACTTCTTAAGAATATCGCAAAGATGCAGATCATACTTGCTGATATGGAAGCAGAAATAGGTATCAGAGATATCGGAGCTATTGAAAAGTCTGTTCTGATCACGATTGTTGATTTAGCCAATGATGCAACTCTAGTGCACACAAGGGACATTCTACAGCACCCGTTGAACAACGCGTACTCTCGCCCATCACTATTTCGGGCACTGAAAAACCTTGAGAGCTTGGGAAAAATCTCTAAAGGTGGTGATAAGCGCGGCTTGTACACACTTGCAGGTGAAAGCGCATAGACGCTGAGTAGGGCCAATTGCGGGTGAAAGAACACATTCAGAATTTTCTAATCGTGAGTGTTTCTTACATTACGGCGTATTCATTGACGCTTGGCTTTGTTGCACCTGTTCAAAAGATTTTGCTGAGCGGAGTCGCTATAGAGGTGGGTCTCCTCTTTTTGCCACACGGCGTCAGAGTTTTTGCATTTTATTTTTTGGGCTGGAGAGCAGCGTTTTATCTTGTGCCTGCGTCCTACTTAATGATGGTTTTAAGCGTTCAGGCTGGGATTGAGCTTAATCCCTGGGCTGTCATTGTGAGTCCTGCTGCTTGTTATATTGGCTTCGAGGTGGTTACTCGCTTACTTCCGAAAGCACTCAACCTCGTCGGTTTCCAAGATGGCAGTATTTTGGGATCATAGCGCTTGTAAGTTCTGCTCTTAACGGTTTGGGTATTACTCTAGTATTCAAGCAAGAGCTGGATCTGTTGGTTGCAGCGGGCTTTGTGATCGGTGACATGGCTGGTTTCTTCGTCTGTCTCCTCATTCTCATATATGCATTCAGATTTGCGAGGCTGCTAGCGAAGGCGAGTGAAACTTAGCCTTCTTCAAAGCTTTGAATATTTCGAACCGTCGCAGCTTCTGGCGCAAGGTTCTTGAGATAGAAGCGTTCAAGTTGATCGGCTCCTTATGGGCGATCACATTCAGGTTCACCTAATCAACATATTTTTGAACTTGAGAAGCAAACTTTTTAGAGCTTTTGGAAACGACTTGATCTAAAAGCCCAAAAAGAGGTATTGTTCTGAGACTAGCACGCTTTGGGAAATCTTTTAAAATGACTGTCTTTAAAATAGCAATATCTGTGTTGGTGTATTCGGTTTGTTTTGCAAGTTTTGCTTATGCTCGCAGTAGCGAACCTAGTACGGAGCAATTGCATTACGCCAGTGCAGAGCCGCTCCGCATGGCTCAAAGTCGGATGAAGAATTTCGAAGCTCTTGCACAAGAACTAGATGTGGCAGTCATAGCATTTGTTGAGAAGTCTGAGCAAAAGCTACATGTCTTTCTGGGCGGTGAAAAACAGTTTACTTGGGATGTGTCTACTGCTCGCAGGGGAAAAGTAACCCCCACTGGGATATGGTCTGCGCAGTGGCTATCGGAGCATCACCGCTCATCACTGTACAACAATGCACCAATGCCGTTCTCGATTTTTTATAACGGTAATTTTGCGATCCATGGTACTAATCAGGTAAGTAAATTGGGCACTCCAGCTTCAGCTGGTTGTGTTAGGTTACACCCCGAGAATGCTAAAGTATTATTCGACATGGTCAGAGCTGCCGGAAAGTCAGAGTTCAGAGTCTTAATTACTGACTAAGATCTCACGCAAATTAGTTTTTGAAAAAACAAAAATTTATGGATCCCCGAAACTCTGAATGCTCCTATCCCTCGCAGCATTCGGCGCAAGGTTCTTGAGATAGAAGCGCTCAAGATGATCAACACTCGTGCCAGCGTTCTCAGCCAACCAGTAGATGTTCACCTTGCCATCGAACTTCACGAGCCGTGTTTTCAAAGCATAGTGACGAAGAGAGTAGGGGGATCTGTCGTTTCCGTCTTTGTCCTTCTTCAACCCCGTTTCTTGTAAGAAAAGATTGAAGATGCGCCTGTTTGTATTCAGGGCTGTCGTTCTGTTCGGATACCCTGACAATACCAGAAATCTTCTTCGCAGTGGTACAGCAGGTTCTTTTTAAACATCAGGATTATTTCAGTGCAAACAAACAACTGCTACAAATTTTATCTGCTTAATTTTGCCTTGAGCAAGAATACGTGGCATCGGGCGTGCTCGTACTTATAGTAGTAGGTGAGTGGAGAGCCTGAGTTTCTGGATATGCTCAGAGCTCCAGTCACACAATGCTCAACGATTTGGAGATGATTAAATGCTATTCAAAGGGGGAGGCTCAGCTGCTTTGGTCGGCGTCTTTTATTTTAGATCCACCGCAAGGCGCAGAAGTGTGCAGGCACCGACGCGGCGGCGCACCTCGACCCTGCCGTCGCGCTCTACAGTCTTGATCGCCCGGCGGCGAATATACCGATCCGTGAGGCCGAACCGCTCCGTCAGACCGGAACCGAGTTTCGTCCAGCCGCCCGGAGCATCTTCGCCGAACACATCCCTTGCAAAGATAAAGCAAAGCAGAAGCCGATCGGCTGGCTGGAACAGGGGGTAGAGCGCGGAGGGCACTTTGGCGTACTCGGCGGGACGAAGTGCATGCACTGCACCTATCGCACCGAGGCTTACTTGTTCGACCGGTATTTCATCGGCAGACATGTCAGCTCGATAAACGAATGTCGCGGGAGGTGCCTTGGCCATCAAGCGCCTCCAAACCCCGTATGTGCTAAAAGAAACGATATTAAAGAAACATATAATATAAAGACCGGGTGGGCGGTAACCGCCCAGGTTTTATGCGGCAGCCGCCCAGGTAAAGGGTGCGGCAGCCGCCCGGGTCTATAAGTGGGTTTGGGCTTCATTCTGTAATCCCAAACGTGGGCAACCCGACACAACCCATAACCGTATTCCACATGCCGACGCCGCGTTTGATGTCCATGTATCGATCAGGTGCGCGGATGACTTCAGCGTCGATGCGGCAGGGTTTGCCTCCGAGAAAGTCTCGGCAGGCCTGCGCCATAATGCTCCGTGTTAGTCGCACATGCTCGTCTATCATCTCCAGAGGGGCTTCGATCAACACCGCGTCGTGGATGGGCACACAAATCTTCACGCCCGCGGTCATCAGGCGCACGCAGCGGAGACGTTGCAATTCCTATAATTTACCTGACCCTACGTGCATCATCTGTTTGGCCTACGACAATGCAGATTTAGTGCAGTTGAGAGCTATAGGCTGGTGCGAGGGAGCACCTTGGTTTCCTGAATCAAACCTTCACCCATGCCGCGTTTCGCGCCGACGATCGAACACAAGCATCAATAAACTCGACACCTTTCAACCCATCCTTGATCGTAGGGTACATGACCTCTGCGGCTGGTTCTATGCCCTCACGATGCGCAACAATCGCATCAGCGGCCTCACTGTAGATATTTGCGAAGCCCTCCAGATACCCCTCTGGATGACCTGGGGGGACACGACTGATGCGTGTAGCGGCGTCTCCGGCACCGGACCCATTGCGCGTGATTACTCGTTTGGGTTCGCCAAAAGGCGTGTGCCACAAATAGTTGGGATCCTCCTGTGCCCACTCCAAACCACCAGCCTCACCAAAAACACGAATGCGCAGGGCGTTTTCATTGCCGGGGGCGACTTGCGAACACCACAACATGCCCTTTGCCCCGCCTTGAAAACGCAGCATGATATGACCGTTATCATCCACCTGCCGACCTGGTACAAATGCATCAAGGTCAGCCGCAAGGCTTTCAACCTCCAACCCGGTTACAAAGCGCGCAAGATTATGCGCGTGGGTACCGATGTCTCCGGTCGATCCGCCTGCGCCAGAGCGCGCAGGATCCGTGCGCCACTTGGCCTGTTTGAAGTCTTCTTGCTGGGTTAGCCAATCTTGCGGGTACTCAACCTGTACAACCCGAATTTTGCCAATCTCACCACGCGCCACCATTTCACGGGCTTGGCGCACCATCGGATAACCGGTGTAGTTATGTGTCAGGACAAACAGCGCATTGGAACGCTCTGCCGCTATCGCGAGCTTTCGAGCATCCGCCAAAGTTGATGTCAGTGGTTTGTCACAAATCACATGGATGCCACGTTTGAGAAATTCACGCGCGGCCGCATAGTGCATATGGTTTGGCGTGACGATGGACACCGCCTCGATCCCATTCTTCAGTCGCGCCTCGCGTATCGCCATCTGTTTAAAATCGTCATACACCCGTGCGATCCCCAAGGCCTGCCCGGAAGCTTGCGCCTTTTCCGGAGTGGAAGACAACGCTCCGGCAACCAGCTCGTACCGATCATCAATGCGGCTCGCGATCCGGTGCACGCCCCCAATAAAAGCGTCATTGCCTCCGCCGACCATGCCCAACTTAATACGTGTCATGTTCATATCCCCAGCATCTTGCGGTTGGCGGCCTCGTCCGTGCCCCCGTCAGCGAAATCGTCAAATGCGCGCTCGGTCACACGGATGATGTGGTCTTTGACAAATTGCGCACCTTCGCGGGCCCCGTCTTCGGGGTGCTTTAGGCAACACTCCCATTCAACGACAGCCCAACCGTCAAAATCCATGGCAGAGAGTTTTGAGAAAATGGCACCGAAATCGACTTGCCCATCGCCAAGCGACCGAAACCGCCCCGCACGGTCCACCCAAGGCTGATAGCCAGAATAGACTCCTTGCCTGCCGGAAGGATTGAACTCCGCATCCTTGACGTGGAACATTTTAATTCGGTCTTTGTAGACATCGAGGTTGTCGAGATAGTCCAGACACTGCAGCACGTAATGCGACGGATCGTAAAGCATGTTGCAGCGCGCGTGGTTGTCGACGCGCTCAAGGAACATTTCAAACGTCACCCCATCGTGCAGGTCCTCTCCCGGGTGGATTTCATAACAAATGTTGACGTCGTGTTCTTCGGCATGATCCAGAATAGGCCGCCAGCGTCTGGCCAGCTCATCAAAGGCTGTCTCTATTAACCCTGCCGGGCGCTGCGGCCATGGATAAATATATGGCCAGGCCAATGCGCCGGAAAATGAAACGTGGTTCTTGATGCCCATGTTGTTTGATGCAGAAATCGCCTTCATCACCTGATCCACGGCCCATTCCTGCCGTGCGGCTGGATTGCCGTGAACAGATGGGTCTGCAAAGCCGTCAAAGGCTGTGTCGTAGGCTGGGTGCACAGCCACGAGCTGACCTTGCAAGTGGGTAGAGAGCTCTGTTACTTCCACGCCGTTTGCCGCGGCTTGCCCTTTAAACGCATCGCAATAATCTTTGCTTGTTGCCGCTTTAGCCAGGTCAAACAGGCGCGCGTCCCAACTGGGCACCTGCACGCCCTTATAGCCGCACTCAGCCGCCCATTTGGTGATGCTGTCCCATGAGTTGAAGGGCGCGTCGTCACCAGCAAATTGCGCCAGAAACAGCGCAGGTCCTTTGATGGTTTTCATGGATAATCCTCCCTATTTCCCTCATCTGAGAGGGGCATATTTTCCTTTAGATAGATGTCGATGTTGATGCGTTCTTGTGCTGAATTTATAGGTAGATTGTCGCTATTGGCGCGCATGATGCGCACGGCACTGCGTACCACATGGCCCGAGTCCTGACTGATGATGGCGTCAAATACACCACCCCGAAGGGCGTCGCGCGACAGTTGTGTTAATTCATGCGCAACGACCAGAGGCCGGACGGGCAACGTTCTACGATTGAGGAAGTTCAGCAATCCTTCGTTTCCTGCAGCAGACGAGTAAATGCCAATGATGTCTGAGTTTTCGCTAAATATCTCTGGTAGCAAACGTTCAATCAGTTCCGGATCATCTCGCCCTTCCAAAGAAGCGAGCGTTCTCAAGTTGGGGAAGTCGCGCATCATCACTTTATCAAAGCCAAGCCGGCGTTCCAGATGATCACGGGCCAACAATGACCCGGTTAGCACAAGAATGCTGCCTTCTTGAGGTCCAACAAACCGTCCTAACAGTTGCCCGGCCGTACGCCCTGCAGCCACGTTATCAACGCCGACATATTGGTCCCGTTCCGAGCTGGGAATATCAGCGACAAGAGAGACAACTGTCACACCATTGGCTTTCAGGTGGGTGATTGAATCTCTTACAGATGGCGTTTCAGGAGCAAAAATCGCGACCCCATCCACTTCTGATGTGTCAATTTCATCAATGGTTTTGGCTAATGCGACGGGATCAAATGCTGCCACGCGTATATAAGATAATCGGGTGCGTTCACGGCGAAGGGTCGTGCCAAGCTGTTGAATTTGCCATTCCAGCGATGCGATGAATTCATTGCTATTTGATGGTAGGATGAACACAAAATTGTAAACACGGCCACGTGCCAAATTTGCGGCCGCTGTGTCGCGCACATACCCTAGATCAGCAATCGCCTGATGGACCTTCTTGACCGTCGTGTCTCGGACACCGGGACGGGCGTTTAGTACCCGGTCTACGGTTGCAAGACTCACTTCCGCGACACGGGCAATATCGTTAATTGTCGGTGAAAGACGTGAAGTCTGCTCTTGTGTCATCGGGTCCTTACCTGTGGGGTCAGATGGATTTGGCCAAACCTTCAAACAAACGCGCTACGGCTTCTGCTCCGGGATCCTTGTGACCAATGAGGTTTTCTTCGGGGACGTATGAAGCCCGACCAGCCTTTGCGCGGCCCATAGAAGCGGTTTGCGTCGCCCCCTCGCGGGCTTGGCTCGCGGCGCGCGCAATGCCATCGGGCAAAGCCTGCAACGCAGGCTCAAGTGCGTCGATCATTGTGCGGTCTCCTTTGACAGCGCCGCCAACCTGACTAATCCGCTCCAACGCTGCGAGAAGTGCCTTTGGAATAGGTTTGCCGTTGGCGCAGGCATCCCCGGTCGCACCAAAGAAGATGGCAAGAATCACACCGGAAGACCCGCCCATTGTCTGACTCAGCTCATCTCCAATCGCGCGAAAAAGCTGGGTCAGGTCAGCAAGCGGAAGCAAGTCAAGCGACCCTTTCATGGCCCGTGCGGCACCTGCTAGGGTACTGCCGGTGTCACCATCGCCAGATTTGGCATCTAGAATGTTCAGGTCGTTCTCCGCTGCGATCAACAGATCGCAACATTGCTCCAATAGGGCACGCGTTTTGGGGTTGCTCGACGGGATTGGTTTAATCGGGGATAAACCGTCGGGCAAGGGCTGCAAACGGGCCGCTGCGATCTTGTTCATTCCGGGCCAAGCAGGGAGTGCTAGGGGCAATTCCAAGTGCGATTTATTTTTTGGGTTGAGGGGTAGTATCGAAATCGAAAAGCCGTGCATATCCAGCGAAGTCATCATCGGTGCAGGCCCGATAATGTGGCTGATGTTTTTAGCCCGTTTGGAGGCCACAAGCTCGTGGGCAAGGACAGACATTTCAAGCGGCGTTGTTGACCCCAGATTGTTCAAAATAGCAACGTGAGACCCTTCCTCAAGCCGAGAACTGAGTTTTTTCAGAACCTGATCCATGGCTTTTTTTGCACCTTCAAAAGCAACCTGCTCAACCCCTGCTTCGCCATGAATGCCCAAGCCAAGTTCGGCCTTACCGGAGGCAATCCGAACTTCTTTGACCGAGCCCGGCACTGTGCAGGTATCAAGCGACATTCCGATCGATGCCATATCTGTGATTGCCGCTTTAGCCGCGTCGGTCACGGTATCCAGATCAGCCCCACTTTCGGCCAAGGCACCCGCTATTTTGTGTACGAAGAGCGTACCTGCCACGCCGCGCGGCTGCGGCAAGTGCGGCAGTGCAATGTCATCATCTACGACCACCATGGAAACTTTCAGGCCAAATGCGCGTGCGCGCTCTGCCGCAAGACCATAGTTCAGTCGGTCACCGGTGTAATTCTTGACAACTAGCAAACAGCCCATCGGACCGGTCACCGCAAGAATACCGGCAAGAACAGCATCCACAGAGGGCGACGCAAAAACTTCGCCACAGACAGCGGCGGTAAGCATTCCCACGCCAACAAATCCTGCATGGGCGGGCTCGTGACCAGATCCGCCACCAGAGATCAGCGCCACTTTGGATCTGTCCCAATCACTGCGGCACACAACCTTGATGTGCGGATACCCGTCCAATCGCGTCAGCGCGCCACCCGAGGTTTCAATCAACCCGTCGATCGCGTCGGTAACAAGGGTTTCTTTGGCGTTGATAAACTGGTTCATGAAAGTATCTCCTTAGCGAATACGATTGCCATTGCCGTCAAAAAACAGCGGATTTTTGGGTGCAATCTTAATGGCGGTGCCGAGGTCATAGGTCATTGTTGGGTCTGCGACGGTGGTAATCGCGTGACCATTTAGGGTCAAATGCAGACGGGTCAGATCCCCCAAGTGTTCGACCCGTTTTACCTCGGCCTCCAGCCCGTCCCCTTGGTGGACATGCTCGGGGCGCATACCAATGTGGGTCGCCCTAACGGGCGCATTCTGGAAGACGTCCACTGGCAGGATATTGATCCTCGGCAGTCCCAAGCGCCCGGCAACGTACAGTGAGTTGGGGTTCTCGTAAATCTCACGTGGGGTGCCAAATTGCACCAACCTGCCTTCGTTCAATACACCCACATGGGTCGCCATTGTCATGGCTTCGATCTGGTCGTGCGTCACATAAAGCAGCGTCGCACCAAGGCTGGCATGGATCCGTTTAAGTTCAACCCGTAAGTCCGTACGTAATTTGGCGTCTAGGGAACTGAGGGGCTCATCCATCAGGTAAATCGCAGGATCGCGCACCAGCGCACGGCCAATGGATACCCTTTGCATCTCACCTCCCGATAACGCTGTTGCTTTGTTGTTCAGTTTGTGGCTGATTTGAAGGACTTCGGCGACTTCGCTGACTTTTCGTTCGATCGCATCAGATGGGGTTCTAAGAATCGGGGATTTGAGCGGAAACGCGAGATTGTCCCTCACCGTGAGGTGCGGATAAAGCGAGTATTGCTGGAAGACCATTGCCATATCTCGCTGGGCAGGTGTTTCGTTACCCACATTGCGCCCGTCCACCCAGATTTCGCCCCTATCAGCTTTTTCTAGCCCCGCTATCAGACGCAGAGTTGTGGTCTTACCCGCGCCGGTTGGCCCCAAGAGCACAACAAAAGCCCCGTCGGGGATGGTCATTGAGATATCTTCCACCCCAATATCTGTGCCAAAATTTTTGGATAGGTTTTTCAGCGTTACCTCAGCCATGTGCAAGCACCTCGCGATTTAGACTGGAGCGCAGCGCAAGTCCGGTCGTCTCGTCAAATAATGTGATTTTGGGAGCCTCGAAATTGAGTGCGACATTCTCACCAACCGTCGCGGTTTGCGCACTGTCGATGCGCGCCTTTAGCTCACCGTTGGGCGTGTCGAGCGTAATGATCTGTGTCGTGCCAAGGTATTCGGTGGTCAGAACTTTTCCGCGATAGTCACCATTTTCGCTGAGCGACACATGTTCGGGCCGCACGCCAAAGACCAGTTTCCCCGAAGCGCCTTGCAATTGCTTGGGCACGGCCAGCATTTGACCATTCAGGTCAACACGTGTCGCACCGTTTTCCAAGGCCCCTTCAAAGCGCAGAAAGTTCATCGAAGGAGAGCCAATGAAATCAGCCACGAACATGGTCGCAGGTGTGTCATAGATCTGCTGGGGGGTGCCGAATTGCTCGACGACAGCGTTGTTCATGACCACGATTTTATCGCCCATCTGCATGGCCTCAAGCTGATCATGAGTCACATAGACAGTCGTTGCGTTCATACGGTCGTGCAGCGCGCGCAGCTCTTCGGACATATGCTCGCGAAATTCCGCATCCAGCGCGCCCAAGGGTTCGTCCATCATAAAGGCCTTGGGATCACGCACAATGGCACGTCCCAAAGCAACGCGCTGACGGTCGCCCCCAGAAAGCCCGCCAACAGGACGATTGAGAATGTCCTTAATGCCCAAGATGCCCGAGACTTCTTCGATCTTTGCTTTCACCTGCGAACGCGGCATGCCCTGAGAGACAAGCGGGTAGCTTAGGTTTTTGCGTACATTCAGGTGCGGATACAGCGCGAACATCTGGAACACGAAAGCGATGTCGCGTTTCGAGGGAGGCTGCTGGCTGATCTCCTCTCCATCCAGATAGATCTCTCCTGAGGTAGGCAGTTCAAGCCCCGCAATCATCCGTAACGTGGTGGTCTTGCCACACCCCGATGGACCAAGCAGCATGAAAAACTCGCCATCCTCGATGGTAAAACTCGATTTCTCTACAGCGTTAAAGTCACCAAAATCCTTGCGGATGTTCTTGATTTCAATTTTTGCCACAGGGTTATTCCTTGAAATGGGAGACAATGATGAACATCACGGTTCCCGCAAGTGTCACGACAAAAGAATAGGTGTAGAGCCAGAGCGCGAAAGGCTGCATCAACATAACAACACCAAGACCAATCAGTATTGTGGCCAACATTTCCCACGGACCGCGTTTCAGCCGCAAAAGGCCGGTAAAAAAGTTACTCATTTGCGAACTGCCCCAAATGTGATGCCCCGCAGCAAGTGTTTACGTAGCAGGATGGTGAATATCATGACGGGCAAGAGGAAGATTGTCGCACCCGCCGCCACAGCAGGCCAATCCAGCCCGCCGACGCCAATGATGGTTGGAATGAACGGTGGCGCGGTCTGTGCTGTGCCAGACGTTAGAAGCACTGCAAAGGCATATTCATTCCACGCAAAAATCAAGCAGAAGATGGCAGTGGAGGCGATGCCTGTTGCAGCCTGCGGGAGCACCACTTTGTAGAACGCCTGGAACCGGGTGTATCCATCGATCAGTGCGGCTTCTTCGTACTCCAGCGGGATTTCATCAATGAACCCTTTCAACAGCCAGACCGCCAAGGAAATGTTCACGCCGGTATAAAGCAGAATCATACCCAGATGCGTGTCTGACAGCCCCAATTGTCGGTACATCAAGAAGATCGGGATCGCGACGGCAATAGGCGGCATCATCCGCGTACTGAGAATAAAGAACAGCAGGTCGTCAGCTAAGGGAATTTTGAACCTTGAGAAAGCATAGGCCGCAAGGGTGCCAAGGAAGATACTGAGGAAGGTCGAGCCAAAGCCAATAATCACGGAATTCAGGAACCGCTCACCGAACTTGGAAGGGCCCGCGATGACCATGTCGTATTCGCGCACAATCTCTTCATACCATTTCTCTGGTGGGTTGGCGGCCAGGAACTCTGGGGTTTGCCGCGTGCGCGTGGTGAATAGATTCACGTAACCCTCAAGCGTTGGTTCAAACACAATCTTTGGCGGATAACTGATCGCATCCGAAGGGGATTTGAAACCAGTCAGCATGATCCACGCAAGCGGCACCATTGTGATCAGCGCATAGAGGATGACTAGTGTGCCGGCGAACCACTTGGAGCGCGCTGACGGCTCTGTAACGGAAAAGCTGCTCATCTTTCTTTAACCTTGTTCAGCGCTTTGACATAGATCGAGGCCAGCCCGAAAACCGTGACAAAGAGGATGATCGCATAAGCGCTGGCATAGCCCGTGCGCCATTTTTCAAACGCTTCACGTTTGAGGTTTATTGAGGTCAGCTCCGTGATTGACCCTGGCCCGCCGCCTGTAAGCTGCACCACTAGATCGAACATCTTGAAATTTTCGATCCCACGGAACAAGACAGCCAGCATCAAAAAGGGCAGTACCATCGGAATGGTGATTGTAAAGAACTGTCGCAGCTTGGATGCCCGATCGACCTCCGCTGCTTCGTAGATGTAGTCGGGTATCGACCTTAGCCCCGCGAGGCAGATCAGCATCACAAAGGGCGTCCACATCCAGGTGTCTACGATCACAATCGACCAAGGGGCCAGATTGACAGAGCCTAGCATTTCAAAGCTCGACGGTTCTTTGCCAGTGAAAAACGCGATCACGTAATTAAAGAGACCAATCTGCGGCTGATAAAGGAACTTCCAAAAGTTTCCGACCACCGCCGGGGACAACATCATGGGCAGCACAATGATCGTGGTCCACAAATCATTACCTTTAAATTTCTTGTTGATCAGGTAGGCAAGCGTAAAGCCAATCAGCACCTGAAAGAAGATCGTCCAGAACAGGAAGTGCGCGGTAGCTTGCATGTTCAGCCAGATGTCGCTGTCGCCCAAGATGCGCTCATAATTGCGTAAACCGACCCATTCCAAATCGCGGTTCCGATTGGCCTTAAAGTTGGTAAAGCTGAGGCGGATCGTCCAGATAAGCGGAAAAATATTGATCGCCAGCAGCAGGAAAATCGTCGGCGCGACAAATATCCATGCAATGGCGCGGTCACTTAGACCTCTGATCTCGCGTGCAACCCGAACAGGGGTCGCAGCGGCAGCGCGGGTGTCGAGGGAATCTGTCATCTGGACGCAACTTTCTTGCTTAAGGCAAGAAAAAATCCCTCCTTACCTGAGAGAGATATGTAGGGCGGAGATTTTCCCCGCCGCACAGTTTTTGATTACAGTTTGCCTTCGTCTTCGAAGACTTCAGTCCAGTCTTCTACCAACTTATCAAGCGCTTCTTGCGCGGTGCCTTGATCGGCAACCACATAGTCGTGCATGCGCTTTTGCATGGCCAACAACAGTTCCGCATATGCCGGCTCTTGCCAGAAATCCTGCACAGCTCCCATTGCTTCAAGGAAGTCACCGGCAAACGGTGCGGAGTCCTTAAAGCCCGGGTCATTCAGCACAGCGTTGTGTGCAGAATAACCGCCCAGTGACCACCACTTGGCTTGCACATCGGGGTTCGCAAACCACTTGATGTATTCAAGCGCTGCGTCTTGCTTGTCCGAATAGGCCACAACAGAGATCCCCTGACCGCCTAGCGTAGAACCCGCCTGGTTCTGGGGTGGGTTCACGAAGAAGTCGATGTTGTCTCCACCCGTGTTGGGGTCGGCATATAGACCGGGGAAGAACGCAAACCAGTTCATCGCCATGGCGACCTGACCTGATTTAAACGCATCCAGTGATTCACCCATGTAGCTGTTGGTGTAGCCCGGAGGTGTCGCTGTTTCATAGAACTCTTTGTAGAATTCCAACGCTTCAACCGCTTCAGGAGAGTTTACAGCACCGTCCATATCGTATTTGCCCGGCGTGTTCTCGTACTTAAAGCCCCAAGGGTACAAGGCAGAGGTGATCCCCATGGTGATCCCTTCCGAGCCACGCTCGGTAAAGATTGACGCACCATACACAGTTTTGCCGTCGATCTCACGACCTTGGAAAAACTGCGCTATTTCCAGCAGTTCCTTCTGCGACTTGGGCTCTCCCAGATCGCGACCTGTGGACTCTTTGAACGCGGCTTTGATGTCGTCACGTGCGAACCAGTCTTTGCGGTAGAACCAGCCGTTGGCATCCCCCATCGCAGGCAACGCATAATAGTTCGGCGTGCCTTTGGGCCACGTAGAATAAGCATAAACTGTAGCATCTGCAAAGTCGCTCATGGAGATGCTTTCCGCATCGAAGAAGTCATTCAGCTTGACGTAATGGCCATTCTCAGCGCCGCCGCCAATCCATTGGCTGTCGCCAATCAGCAGGTCACACAGCTTACCACCAGAGTTCAGCTCGTTCAGCATCCTGTCGGCGAAATTAGGCCAAGGAATGAACTCAAAGCTCATCTTATGGCCAGATTGGCCCTCAAATTCTTTGGACAGTTCTACAAGGGCGTTTGCAGGGTCCCAAGCGGCCCAACAAAGTGTCAAATCTTCAGCCTGAGCCGTACTTGCAGTCGTGGCGGCGGCAATGCTCAAAGCGCTGACGGTGGCCAACTTAAATGTTTTCATTTGTTTTCCTCCCAGAATAAATGCCGGCACCATTTTCGGGTTACCGAATCGACATAAAGATTTGTCAATGCTAATTAAGGTGCCCACCTCAAGTCCAGAAAAATTTGAGGTGCGCACCTCATTTATTCCTGAATGACCTATCAAGATTCTGATGTAGAGGGGAAAAATGACGCACACCCAAAAGCAGTTATAGGTGCTGCATTCCGAAAATAGTCGACATTTGAGCGGTGCTACAGGATGATAAGATACACCAATCCCCCAAGAGAAATGCGAGAATTCAACGTGAACGGCACTGTGAATAACCTCTACTGCTATCCCATCAAAGGGCTGAGCGCGCAGTCGCTCGAGGCTGTCTCATTGGTCCAAGGTGAAGGGTTCCCGTCGGACCGGGTCTATGGTCTTGTTCGGCCGAAAAGCGGGTTTGACCCTGAAAACCCCAAACCTCTGCCAAAGACAAAATTTTTGATGCTTGCAAGAGAGGAGGCTCTTTCGCTGATTGATACAAATTTTGATAATGAAACCGGAACATTGATGATCCGCTCAGATCAGCAATCAGCCTATTTTGACATCACAACAAAGTCAGGCTGCGCTAGCGCTTCATGGTTCCTTTCAGATTTTTTGGGTATTTCGCCTAAGCTGCAGCCAACGCTGTATTCTTCGAAGCCGCATAGGTTCACAGATGTTTCGGTCGTTTCGGCTGCGATGATGAACTCCGTATCACTCATAAATCTAGACAGCGTTAATTATCTCTCCGAGCAGATCGGACACCCCGTCGAACCCGCACGTTTTCGGGGCAATATTCTTTTTTCCGGATTGGCACCGTTCAGCGAGCTAGACCTTGTTGGCAAGCTCATTGAGATAGGGGAGGTCCGATTGAAGGTTGGACAGTTTTATGCTTCGCAACTACCTTGAGAATGAAGCTGGCTGGCAAGTCATTGGTTTCACGTTAAAGGTGCTGGACGAGCAAGGTGAGTCAAACGAAAAGGTGGTGAAATTTCAGAAACTGAAGGATAAGCTTTCGAGTTTGATGTCCACATCAGCAGGGGTCTAAGAGACCCTTTCTGAACAAATTTGACGTGAAGCTACTCGATAATCGCCTAGAAACTCACGTTAACTACTAGAAACACAGTATCACCGCTGTGTTAAAACAGAAAGCGCTGTGCGTTGCACAGCGCTTTGATTTGTATCTGCGTTTCCATATGGAAACGCTATTTACCGCCTGCCACGTGTCTTTGCTGTGAGCGTATGCCCAGCAACATCAACTGCGACACCAGAGCCAATCTGTGCGCGCTGCTTCACAAGACCATCGAGCAAGTGATCCAGTGCCCCCTCTATTCTTGCCAGACGTTGTTCCACATTCACATCACTGCCACCTTTGCGCAAAGCCTGTTGCCCTCGTCTATATGACTGTACCGCTGCATTGCCCTCACGCCGTGACTTCATCCCATAAGCTGCAACTGCACCAGTGCGCACAACCCTCTCGTCTAATTCCATCTGGAATGATTGAAACGACTTCATCAGAGCACACCAAGCCCGACCTCAACCAGCCCATCATCAGCAACATAGAAGTTGTGTGAATGCTTCTTCAGTTGGTCGTCAATCGCTGCAAGCTGCTGCTGTAGTTTCCATCGCTGCTCAGCCAGCATCGTGACAATCTCGTATTCAATTTCCATATCGCTCATGTACTCGTTCCTTTTAATGATCGTTTGCTCTGCATCGTCAGTGATCCTTGATGAACAAGACAGAGAACGAACCTTGTCTGAGCATTGCATCAAACTCTTTCTGAACACTGGCTTTGTCATCGCGAGATAAGACATCAACAGAAGCAATCTTCGGTGACTTCAATGACAGCACAAATCTGAGCAATTGCTGCTTTGTCTTTGGGCTTTGAGCGATCATCTGAAGCGTTCTTCCCAGTCAAAATCATCAGAAGCAGACGGGATCATTGCTGGCTCGTGATCTTCGATCAGTTGCTTCGTGACCTTCTGACGCTCTTGCAAAGAAACACTGTCAATGAACGTGCTTAGTTCGTGATCTTTGTTCAATGCCAGTTGCTCTGATCTCATGAAGTCGTCCATTAAATGAAGTAACTGAGACGTCCTGCTGACACCTTTGTATCTGACGAGATGATCAAATGAGTTAATGACGTGAATGGGTACATTGAAGTTGATTAATTTGTATTCTTGAAGTGTTTGATTAGACATATTTGTTGCTGCCTCTAGACGTAGTTACTATTGATTTATTGGTTATTTGATTGATCAATTTATGTATTATTTAGCAAAACCCAGATGACTGAATGATCATCAATTCAGCTGCATCAGATCAATCATTTGTGGTTTTGTTGTTAGACACACTTCACCTTCCGAAGAGGCGACGTGTGTCCAACTGGCTTGTGTCTACTGCCGTCTTCCACATCTCATTAGAACAACCCGCTTGATGACGGGAAAGGGCGGTTAGCCGGTCTCCTTTTATGTTCCGCTTCATCCAGCGGTATAATTGATCAGCCAATGAGACGACTTTGATCAATCATTGAATGTTGCAGTGCAGCAGCGCCTTCATCGTAACGGAAATCTTTATTCAGCCAGTCCGTCTTTGCTGTTAGTTACCAAGAGAAATCTTGGCGGGTCCTAAACTCATTCTGCGCAGTGTTCCAATCAAGTTCCGCTGTCGCTCTTCAGGGAAATCCCACGAGGTTTGACATCCTAAATGTGTGTCTTTGTCTGACGTAGTATATATACAAAATTTATGTGTTATTTGTTGATTTACTGAATTTATTTTCACTTTTTTGAAGTTTTTTCGTACTGTCAGAGTAGGGCTTAGCCATCGCCAAAGCTCTGAATATTCCTAACCTTCACAGCACTTGGCGCAAGGTTCTTCAGATAAAAGCGCTCACGTTGATCAACATTGGTGCCAGCATTCTTAGCCAGCCGGTCAGCTTTAATGAAGTTTGCGTAAAAAAAATGGCTGATCCGCGTCGATAGCAGATCAGCCTTGCTTGATGAAAATGTACTCACACTCTAACGATAGTGCTATTATGATACTAAAATAAATTCCACAATACTTATTTTTTCTGCTATGCTTCATCCAGCCAAGGGACAAAACAAAAAGGGATCTCAATATGAGTTCACTTCTCAAGAACATCGCAAAAATGCAGATTATGCTTGCTGATATGGAAGCTGAAATAGGTATCAGAGACATTGGAGCTATCGAAAAGTCTGTTCTGATCACGATTGTTGATTTAGCCAATGATGCAGCTCTAGTGCACACAAGAGACATTCTACAGCACCGGTTGAACAACACTTACTCTCGCCCATCACTGTTTCGAGCACTGAAGAACCTTGAGAGCTTGGGTAAAATAGCTAAAGGTGGTGACAAGCGCGGCTTGTACACACTGGCAAATGAAAGCGCCTAAACTCTGAGCAGGGTAAATCGCGCGTGAAAGAACACTTTCAGAACTTCGTAATCGTGAGTGTTGCTTTCATTGTCGCGTCTTCGCTAACGCTTGGCTTTGTATTTCCTCTGCAAAGTATGTTACTCAGTGCATCTAAGCTTGAGATTGGGTTATTGTTCCTACCTCATGGCGTCAGAGTTCTAGCCTTTCACTTTTTGGGCTGGCGGGCGGTGTTTTACTTACTACCATCAAGTTACTTATTCTTAACGCTATCAAATCATGCGGGCTCACAGCTCGACCCGATGTCGCCAATTGTAAGCATGATTGCGTGCTATTTAGGGTATAAAGCAGCCACATTGCTTCCAATCCTTACAGACAGAGCTTTAGCGCCCAGCTTGTGGAAATTTCTGGTAATTGCTGGGGCAACGTCTTCTTTTGCAAACGGTGTTGCTCTCAGTGTTTTGCAACACCAAGGTGCTGAAATTGTAAGTGTGATGGGTTACCTGATTGGTGACATTTCCGGGCTAATCGTCTGCTTTCTCATTCTCATGTATGCGTTCAGATTTGCGAGACTGCTCGCGAAGGCGAGTGAAACTTAGCCATCGCCAAAGCTTTGAATATTCCTAACCTTCGCTGAACTTGGAGCCAAGTTCTTCAGATAAAAGCGCTCTAGTTGATCAACACTGGTACCAGCATTCCCCGCCAATTCACTGTCATGAAGGTCTTTAGCGCTTACGAAAGGCGCATACCAAATTAGCAGATATCAGGTGTGTTTTTTAGCATTACATCACATCATGTATGTGCAGCCCCCATTGAGGTAATAGGCTCCGGCGTTGAACGACCATGGGTACTCTATATCAGACATACCATCACTGCCCTTAGCAGCAAGGGATAGTAGTAGTCTTTGTTCAGTTCCGTCTAATTCATAAATAACTTCGTAGTTCTCACGTATTTTCTCGATGTTCAAAATTGGTACAATAGATGTCGCAAGGCTCATATGCTCTATTTTTACAAATCCATTGCCTAAAGTGTAAGTTACGAACGGCTCCGTAGTATAGCAGGCTATGCCCACGGGAATATCAGTGCCGCCAAACGTTAAAATGGCTGTTGGAGTCAGATATCGCATACTCGTCCACCCCATGGTGTCGCCTGTTTGAACGTAGCCCCATGTGCCCGATGGATTAGTTCCCAGCACTTCGACGATTGGTTGATCATAGCCCAGATAGCCAATTTTAGCACTAGATCCAGATGGTGTTTCTCTAATGTTTAAAACGTCGTTCGCAGCGACACCAGTCACCTGGAAATAGCCGGCTACTATGCGTCTCTCGGGCAACCTCCAATCGGCAAATGCAGAAGTGCCAATCATCATAAAAATTAGTAGCAACATTAGCCTAATCATAGCAATCCTTGTTCTAGCTCAATTAGCTGCTTTACATATTTGCCAATCACAGGGGCTCTGATTGCCCTTATCCTATCAATAGAAATTGAATGCTCAACATAAAGGACGACCTAGTTTAAGTATAATTTCAAAAGCCATTTCTAACAAGAATTCAGCCCAGCTCGCTTATTATCGCTCGCCACTTCAACCATATCCAAGAGTGAGGACACTGCAACATTATACCTGCATCCAATTGATTTACTTAGGTTCCCCTTATGAATATCCGTTACACATCCCCGAAACTTTGGATATTCCTGACCTTTGCAGCACTTGGCGCAAGGTTCTTGAGATAGAAGCGCTCTAGTTGATCAACACTCGTGCCAGCATTCTCAGCAAGCCAGTAGATGTTCACTTTGCCATCCGACTTCACGAGCCGTGTTTGCAAAGCATAGTGACGAAGAGAGTAAGGCGATCTGTCGTTGCCGTCCTTGTCCTTCTTCAGCCCCGTTTCTTGTAAGAAATGATTGAAGATGCGTCTGTATGTGTTCACCGCAGTTGTTCTGTTCTCATACTCAGGCATGAACACATAGTCAGTCGGCTTAGCATCACAGTGAAGCACTCTCTGCTTTGCATAGATATCAACAGCCGCACCCAAAGTTGCAGACTTGCGATACCCAGTCTTGCCCGTCAGCGTCATCAACAAGTGCCTTGGCTCAGTATCCATCATCTCAATATCGCAGTGACGAATGCCAAAGAGTTCTGTCTCAGTTGGGCGCAAGAATGAATGCACAGCAAAGACGATGACGTTGTAATGCTCTCGTGTCACAGGGACGCCCCTGACGCTCGTCTCGCCATCATCGGCTATCTGCCGTGCTTTCTCTAGCAACAGACCATACTCAGCGTCTGAGAAGCTCACACGAGGCTTATCAACGGTGCGCTGCTTAGGCATTGGTGGAATGATATCAATCACGCCGTCTTCAAGCGCCAGCATCAGCACCTGACGAATGACGCCACATTGCTTTGACTTCGTAGACATCGCTAGCGGTTGATCTCGCCGCTTATCCAGAAACAGCAGATAGTCCCGAACCATTCCTGACGTAATCTTGCCCACATCATATTTGCCGAAGTAGCTGATCAGCCCGTCAGTCTCCCGAAACAAGATTTTTGCCTGATCCTTTGACGCATACTTACTGCGCGTAGATTTGCTCTTTTGCAGCGTGATCTCTGCCAGCAATTTGCCATAGTGCTCAAACGATCTGTCGCGCGACACAGCGTGAGCCGAGTTCTGCTTTGACTTGAATGTTTCCAATATCTCTTCAGCAACGTCAGCCGCTTCGATCCGCTTTGTCTCTTTCGTGCTGCGAACAACATACTTCTTCTTAACAGCATCATAGATCCGAGCGTGCCAGAAAGGCGACCTTCCAGTCTTATAGATACTCAGACCACGGCGAAGATGTTTGATCAGTTTCTTGCTGTTGAGAGATTCTTCGGTCAATCCAATGCCTTAGATTTAGTGTCTAACTGTGTCTAAGTATTGCTGGTGATTTTAGCAAAATCAACTGGCACGTATGCTACTGATTTTAAAGTAAAAATGGTGCCCAGGGGCGGAATCGAACCACCGACACGAGGATTTTCAATACACGGACGATATTTAAAATCAGAGATTTACAACTGTTTGTCTAATTTAGTGTCTAACTGTATACCTGTGCTAATTTGATCACACGGTTCGCATGGTGCAATGTGTGAATGTACCATCGCTCGCATTTGTGTTCAGTTCCTCGTAGAAGCTTATTTTAAACGTACTTGTCACCGAAGATATGACAAATTATTACACCGCTCTTTTGAAAGAGCTAGCTCTCTTTTCAGCCTGGAATTTGGCGTATCGTTCAACTTTTAAGCAGTCATCGTTTGCCGAATGCCAGCGCCAAGTCCAAACGGCTGCTGGTATCAGATTTGACGTAAGGAAATGAAATGACCACAAAAATTCTATCTGCACTTATCTCTGCGTCACTTACACTTGCAGCTTGTGCCCCAAGCGAGCCACCGCGTGAAGCAGCAACTGTTTCAAGCGCAAACACCGCAACATTACTTCCGCCCAAGATCAAGAAGATGAGCGCTGATGGCATTCAGATTACCTATCCCCAGATATCAATGGGATTTGATGCAAGCTGTGGCGCTTTTCGGGTAATGAGCACGAAACTCAACCAATGTGCTAAGCTTCCAGAAAACGTCAAGCAGCTGGCAGTGGATCACTGTAGCCGTTTTGAGAAGACAGCAATGTTCATGGGGAACAAAACAAATCTAATACAGATGACGGTCTCACATTTTGATTGCAAGTAAGTTTCACGACGTATTGCAGCACTTATAGAAATTAAAAAGGGCGATCTTCGGATAGTATTCTTTACGGGAAGCAGTACATTGTTGTTTGCTTGCAAAGCCCTAATATCTTGCTCTCAAACCAATTCCACGACCCTCATTCGCGCATCTTCACTTCCATCGATGTATCTCTGAGTGACAGCGAGCGACGAATGCCCTGCAAGCGCCTGAACATCGCGCAATGATCCACCAACGCTACTGATCTTGCGTGCTGCGTTGGTGATAAATGTGCGGCGACCGCTGTGTGACGAGCAGCCAATTAACCCTATCTCACCGAACCATTACGCAAACATGTTCACGATTGCTTGCGGTGACGTTTTATCTGAACGCTCAGTTCGGACCACGTGAGATTTAGTCAGATCGAAACGATGATGTTGGCGTTCCTTTTCGAGTAGATCCGCCAACTTCAATCTTAGCTGTATATTGATCGGAATGATACGCCCAGAGCGCCCCTTCGATGCAATGTCTGTCAGACGAATACTGTCGCCAATCTCGCCACCAGCATCTGTGAGCATCGCCCACTTCAGCCCCGCGATCTCTTTTGCGCGAAGCCCCGCACGAACCGACAGCAGAACCACAATCTCATTACGCTGTGCGTGCCGCAGAATGCTGACATACCAGAGCAGTTGATCGATCTGTTTCTTGTTGAGTGTCTTTGCTTGTTTTCCAAGTGACATGGCTAACCTGTTATATTTCCAATGCTTTTTACCTTTATATACTGACTGGAAAGCCCAGCCTTGCAACCAATTAAAAAGTCCTGAGTCCTGTCAGACACTTACAGAGACTGATGTTGAAATGCTGATTTGCTACTGAGTTGAGCGGGGTCATTTCTTGTAAGAAATGACAATAGCGTTTCCATATGGAAATAATAGTCAACACGTGCCTTTGCTGTCAGCGTATGCCCAGCAACAGCCACGGCGAATTCTGAGCCAATCTGTGCCACGAACCCATTAGGCAGCGCGTCCAGCGTGCCTAACGATTTTTAGACACATTCAGTATTGCATTAGCTGATCGGGATACCAATTAGGATGTAAAGTAATGGAGGCAAATATGACCGCAAACACTCATAGTTTTGAAGCCGACACTGGCAAAATCCTGAACATCGTCATCAACTCACTGTATTCAGATCGAGACATCTTTCTGCGTGAGCTTTTATCGAATGCATCAGATGCGATTCACAAGCGAAAGCTCTTGGGTCAGACACAGCCCGAAATCTTAAATTCGGACGAAGATCAGATCTTGGTTGCCGTTGATGAAAAGAAGAAAACAGTTGAAATTATAGATACTGGTATCGGTCTGAATGCTGATGATCTCACAGAAACGCTGGGCACGATTGCACGATCAGGGACTTCTTCATTTTTAGACAGCATAGAGGAAGCCTCTGATAGCAAAAATGCAGCCAAAGCACTCATTGGTAAGTTTGGCGTAGGCTTTTACTCTGCTTTCATGGTTGCAGAGAAAGTCGTCGTGAACACGAGGAAAGCGGGTGAAGTTGGAGCCAGCATTTGGGAGAGTGATGGTAAAGCGGGATATACAATTACCGCTTCAAATGACGAACAGCCCGTTGGGACTTCCATTAAACTGTTCTTGCGCAAGGGTGCCAAAGAATATGCTGAAATGCATAAGCTCAAAGAGCTAATCAAAAAATATTCGGATCACATACTAGTTCCGATTTTTGTGCAATCCAAAGATGTAGAAAGAGAACAAGCAAACAGTGCGCAAGCATTGTGGACAAAGCCGCCTTCCGAAGTCTCAGAAGAAGAGTATTCTGAGTTCTATAAGGGCAGTTTAGGCGCTTTCGATGAGCCTTATATTACTCTGCACAATAAGACTGAAGGTTCGATAGATTTTACCAATCTTTTGTTTATCCCTCAAACCGCACCTTTTGATCTTTTTGAGCCTGAACGAAAAACAAAAGTCAGTCTTTATATCAACCGAGTATTCATCAGCCAGGACGTTGATGGGGTCGTCCCTAGTTGGCTGCGCTTTGTAAAGGGTATTCTTGACACCACGAGTCTTGACCTAAACGTCAGCAGAGAAATGGTTCAAAACAGCCCTGTCATCAAAAAGATTTCGAAGTCAGTTACAAAAAGGGTCCTCTCTGAACTCAAGAAGAAGTTAAAAAAAGACCAAGCAGGGTATGACGCATTCTGGGAGCAATTTGGCAAAGTCTTGAAAGAGGGGCTCTACGAAGACTTTGAATATCGTGACAAGATCGCAGAGATCACTCGTGCATACTCACTCAAGCATCAAAAGCTGATCAACCTGGATACCTATCTGGACGAGATGACAGATAAGCAAGATAAGATCTACTACCTTACCGCTGATAACTTGAAGCAAGCTAAGACTAGTCCCCACCTAGAGGGCTTTAGAGCCAAAGATATCGATGTGTTACTGATGACTGACCCCATCGATGCGTTTTGGATGTCACAGATGGGTGCTTACAAAGAAAAATCTTTCTTATCCATCTCTCGTGACAAGTATGATCTTTCTGAGCTGTCTGAAGAAACCCCGAATGAAGCAACGAACGAAGTCGAGACCAATTCGATCGCATTGTTAATCAAGGATTGTTTGGGCGATGTTGTCGAAGATGTAAAAGCGACAACATCACTTGTCGAAAGCCCTGTCAGGCTAGTTGCTGGTGAAGGTGGGTTGGACTTCAATTTAGAGCGCATCCTCAAAGCGCAGAACCCTGAATTTGAGGGCAGCAAAAAGACCTTAGAAGTAAATGCAGACCACACACTGGTTCGTAAGATTCCGGATCTTCCTCCCGAGCTACAAAAATCTCTAAGCCGAGTTCTCTTTGAACAAGCCAGGGTTTTGGACGGTGAGATGCCTTCAGACGCACAGCAGTTCTCGAAGGATCTAATTGTAATCGGCACTGCACTCTAAAGTAATGGGATAAGCGGGTATTAATCCTGCTTATCCAATTCAACGGTCTCTCATGCACAAGGACATGAATTTCTTGCAAGAAATGACGATCAGCGTTTCCATACGGAAACGCTATTCAACGCCTGCCACGTGCCTTTGCCGTCAGCGTATGCCCCGCCACATCCACTGCGACACCTGAGCCAATCTGCTCGCGCTGCTTTACAAGACCATCAAGCAAGTGATCCAGCGCCTGCTCGATCCGCTTGATGCGCCCTTCGATATCAACATCATTGCCACCTTTGCGCAAAGCCTGTTGCCCTCGTCTATATGACTGTACCGCTGCATTGCCCTCACGCCGTGACTTCATCCCATAAGCTGCAACTGCACCAGTGCGCACAACTCTCTCGCCTAATTCTACCTGTAATGATTGAAACGACTTCATCAGAGCACACCGAGCCCGACTTCAACCAGCCCATCATCAGCAACATAGAAGTTGTGCGAATGCTTCTTCAGTTGGTCGTCAATCGCTGCAAGCTGCTGCTGTAGTTTCCATCGCTGCTCAGCCAGCATCGTGACAATCTCGTATTCAATTTCCATATCGCTCATGTACTCGTTCCTTTTAATGATCGTTTGCTCTGCATCGTCAGTGATCCTTGATGAACAAGACAGAGAACGAACCTTGTCTGAGCATTGCATCAAACTCTTTCTGAACACTGGCTTTGTCATCGCGAGATAAGACATCAACAGAAGCAATCTTCGGTGACTTCAACGACAGCACAAATCTGAGCAATTGCTGCTTTGTCTTTGGGCTTTGAGCGATCATCTGAAGCGTTCTTCCCAGTCAAAATCATCAGAAGCAGACGGGATCATTGCTGGCTCGTGATCTTCGATCAGTTGCTTCGTGACCTTCTGACGCTCTTGCAAAGAAACACTGTCAATGAACGTGCTTAGTTCGTGATCTTTGTTCAATGCCAGTTGCTCTGATCTCATGAAGTCGTCCATTAAATGAAGTAACTGAGACGTCCTGCTGACACCTTTGTATCTGACGAGATGATCAAATGAGTTAATGACGTGAATGGGTACATTGAAGTTGATTAATTTGTATTCTTGAAGTGTTTGATTAGACATATTTGTTGCTGCCTCTAGACGTAGTTACTATTGATTTATTGGTTATTTGATTGATCAATTTATGTATTATTTAGCAAAACCCAGATGACTGAATGATCATCAATTCAGCTGCATCAGATCAATCATTTGTGGTTTTGTTGTTAGACACACTTCACCTTCCGAAGAGGCGACGTGTGTCCAACTGGCTTGTGTCTACTGCCGTCTTCCACATCTCATTAGAACAACCCGCTTGATGACGGGAAAGGGCGGTTAGCCGGTCTCCTTTTATGTTCCGCTTCATCCAGCGGTATAATTGATCAGCCAATGAGACGACTTTGATCAATCATTGAAGGTTGCAGTGCAGCAGCGCCTTCATCGTAACGGAAATCTTTATTCAGCCAGTCCGTCTTTGCTGTTAGTTACCAAGAGCAATCTCGGCGGATCCTAAACCGATATTATCTGCACTTGGCTTCATTCAAGTCGCTCAATTGCTCATCAGGTTTGACTTCCTAAATGTGTGTCTTTGTCTGACGTAGTATATATACAAAATTTATGTGTTATTTGCTGATTTACTGAATTTATTTACACTTTTTTGAAGTTTTTTCGTACTGTCAGAGTAGGGCTTAGCCATCGCCAAAGCTCTGAATCTTCCAGACTTTCGCAGCACTCGGCGCAAGTTTCTTGAGATAGAAGCGCTCACGTTGATCAATGTTCGTGCCAGCATTCTCAGCTAGCCAGTCAGCTTTAATGAAGTCGCGTAAAAAAATGGCTGATCCGCGTCGATAGCAGATCAGCCCGGCTTTGCGATACAAAAAGCCACTTAAGGGGAGGGGTTTTAAAGTACTAACATGATACTTATGTTGCTTTTGCAACATTATTTTTTTTGCTATATTCCATTAAGCCAAGGGACAAAACAAAAAGGGATCTCAATATGAGTTCACTTCTCAAGAACATCGCAAAAATGCAGATTATGCTTGCTGATATGGAAGCTAAAATAGGTATCAGAGATATTGGGGCTATAGAAAAGTCTGTTCTGATCACGATTGTTGATTTAGCAGATGATGCAACTCTCGTGCACACAAGAGACATTCTACAGCACCCGTTAAACAACGTTTATTCTCGCCCATCACTGTTTCGAGCACTGAAGAACCTTGAGACTTTGGGAAAAATCTCTAAAGGTGGTGACAAGCGCGGCTTGTACACACTTTCAGGGGAAAGCGCATAAACTCTTAGTAAGGGTAATCGCGCGTGAAAGAACACTTTCAGAACTTTCTAGTCGTGAGTGTTGCTTATATCACGGCTTTTTCACTGACACTTGGCTTTATTTTTCCGCTCCAAAGCATGTTATTAAGCAATTTTCAGCTCGAAATTGGTTTATTGTTTCTGCCTCATGGCGTCAGGGTGCTTGCCTTTTACTTTTTAGGCTGGTGGGCAATCTTGTACTTACTGCCAGCAAGTTATCTATTCCTAATACTCACGAATTATTCGGGCGCTGAGCTCAACGGCTTGTCGCCTGTTGTAAGCTTGATTGCGTGCTATTTAGGCTATAAAATAGCTACATTTCTCCCCTTGCTTGGAGAGAGAGCCTTCACGCTGAATTTATGGAAATTTCTTCTATTTGCTGGTGCAATCTCCTCATTTGCAAACGGTGTTGCTCTGAGTGTTCTGCAACACCAAGGTGCTGAAATCGTTAGCGTGATGGGTTACTTGATTGGTGACGTTTCCGGGGCGATCGTCTGCTTTCTTATTTTGATGTATGCGTTCAGATTTGCCAGACTGCTCGCGAACGCGAATGGCGCTTAGCCATCGCCAAAGCTCTGGATGTTTCTGACCTTCGCAGCACTCGGAGCCAAGTTCTTCAGATAGAAGCGCTCTAGTTGATCAACACTCGTGCCAGCATTCTCAGCAAGCCAGTAGATGTTCACTTTGCCCTCCGACTTCACCAGCCGTGTTTGAAGCGCATAGTGCCGAAGAGAGTAGGGGGATCTGTCATTGCCGTCTTTGTCTTTCTTCAACCCCGTTTCTTGTAAGAAATGATTGAAGATGCGCCTGTATGTATTCACGGCAGTCGTTCTGTTTGAGTACTCAGGCATAAACACATAGTCAGTCGGCTTAGCATCACAGTGAAGCACTCTCTGCTTTGCATAGATATCAACAGCCGCATCCAATGTTGCTGACTTGCGATACCCAGTCTTGCCTGTGAGCGTCATCAGCAAGTGCCTTGGGTCTGTATCCATCATCTCAATATCGCAGTGACGAATGCCAAACAGTTCTGTCTCAGTTGGGCGCAAGAACGAATGCACAGCAAAGACGATGACGTTGTAGTGCTCTCGTGTCACAGGGACGCCTCTGACGCTTGTCTCGCCAGCATCTGCTAGCTCACGCGCTGTTTCCAATAGAAGCGCATACTCGGCGTCTGAGAAGCTCACACGAGGCTTATCAACCGTGCGCTGCTTCGGCATCGGTGGAATGATATCAATCACACCGTCTTCGAGCGCCAGCATCAGCACCTGTCGAATGACGCCACATTGCTTTGACTTCGTAGACATCGCTAGCGGTTGATCCCGCCGCTTGTCCAGAAACAGCAAATAGTCCCGCACCATTCCCGACGTGATCTTTCCCACGTCATGCTTCCCGAAGTAACTGACGAGACCGTCTTTCTCACGAAACAGGATCTTTGACTGATCAGAAAACGCATACTTGTTGCGAGATGCTTTTACCTTCTGCTTTGTGATCTCGCTCAGCATCTTGGCGTAGCGCTCAAACGATCTGTCCTTGCTTACAGCGTGAGATGAGTTCTGCTTCTTCTTGTAGGTCTCGACGATCTCTTCAGCGACTTCTGCAGCCTCGATCCTGTTCGTTTCTTTGGTACTGCGAACAACATACTTCTTCTTCACTGCATCATAGATACGAGCGTGCCAAAATGGTGAACGACCAGTCTTATAAATACTCAGACCACGCCGCAGATGCTTGATCGTCTTCTTGCTGTTTTGAGATTCTTCAACCAAGCGAACGCCTTAGATCCAGTGTCTAACTGTGTCTAAGTATTGCTGGCGATAATCTTGAAATCAACCAGGCTGTAACTTATTGATTTAAAGTAATAAATGGTGCCCAGGGGCGGAATCGAACCACCGACACGAGGATTTTCAATGGAGGTGGTGTAAATTATACGTTTATATTTAATAGTTTACGTGGTGATATTTTTGGTGTGCGTGCAAGTGTGTTTTTGCGGTATTTTATGGCTAGGGCAAAAATGCTGTGTTTAACACAGTAATCGCAAGCATCTAATTCTAACACACTGTTCAACATTCCAAAAGACGCAAGACTGGACACGGACTAAATGAAGTGGACGTTCACTCTAACTATTGTTTATGGCCGCTATGCGGACGAACCAGACCTATGCAGTCGCAGCTAATGCTCACGCAGCATTTCTTCGCTCTTGCGGCACATTTTTTACTTTGCTGCGGCCATGTCGTGAAAGCAGCCATTTAAAGCTAGTTAGTTTGGTGATCTTCAAACTGACCCCAATTCTACTTTGCAAACGCTACTTGAGCAGGCCTGAACCTGTCCGACTTTAGCAATGGTTCAGCTTCTGTCCGCAAATTCTTCAAACAGCCAATCCTCAAATAGCTGCACCTCGGGCCGATTGGAGCGTTTAGTGCGTGGTCGCATCAGGTAGTAGCCATTCGGGATCGGGACTTTTCCACCCGCGACTGAAACTCTTTGGTTTGTTGCGTTCGCCATTTCCACCAACTGTGTCATAACCACAGCGTATCCACCGCCTGTTGCAGCCAGCTCAATTGCTGCTGTCATTGTATCGACGAAGTACTCTGAAATCCCCGTTGGCATGGCAACGTCTTGGGCCGCAAAGTAACGCCCCCAGTCGGCTTCTTGTCCCAAAACGTGGATCAGCGGCCCTGCTGAATTCTCCATAGTTTTGTTGGCGCTATTGTGCGCACCAACACCGCAAATCGGGACAATAGTTTCGTCCGACAGCTTTTCAGACGCGGCATCTGTCCAATCCCCGCGTCCAACACGCAACTCAATATCAACATCGTCGACCCCAGTTGTGTCCGTCCAAATATTAGACACCAAACGCAGTTCAATATCAGGGTGCAACGCCCTGAATTTAGGAAGCCGCGGAGCGAGCCAGAGGGCGGATGTCGATATGGGCGCTTTTAGCGTGACCATGCGGCTTGTCGTCGTGCCAAACAGACTGGTTGTGGCAAGAGCAATGTCTGACAATGATTGCCGCACGGTCGGCGCATAGGCCTGACCAATGTCTGTCAGGGAAAGATGCCGCGCACGTCTATGGAACAAGCGATTGCCCAACCGGCCTTCCAATGACCGGATGTGTAGGCTGACGGCTGTTTGCGTCAGTCCAAGTTCTGCCGCTGTTTCGGTGAAATTTAAATGCCGTGCTGCAACTTCGAATGTGCGAAGCCATGTAAGGTTAATCTGTTTTTCTAGCACGGCTTACCACCAAATTTATTTGTTTATAAAGCGTATCTTTCCTCGTTTTAATTTTATGCGCAAGTGTTGGATATTTTGCGGCAACAAGGTCAACGCCAATCTTTTGGAACACCCTCATGCCGCTATCTTCTTTAAACGATCTTCTTGATGAAACACTTGTCGCACCAAAAGCCGCGAACGATACCCCGACTGCTTTTGTCGCCGCTTTGGACGATCAAGCGATTGAGGGTGGGTTTGATCCCGTCTTCGGGGATGTGACATGGCAAACGCTCATCTCGGGCGACAAGACGGCGTCAAACGGCTTGGTGCTGGGCGTTGCCACGTTTGCCGCAGATGGTGTTTTGCATCTGCATCGCCATGCACCCCCAGAATTTTACTTCTGCCTTTCGGGATCTGGCGTTGTCACGATGGATGGGCAACCCCACCACATTGCACCGGGATCGGCGATTTTCATTCCGGGAAATGTGGAACACGGTGTACGTGCAGGTGCTGAGGGTTTGAAGTTCGCTTATGGCTTTGGTGAAAATGCCTTTTCCGAAATTGAATACCGGTTTACTGCTTGACGGCAGCAAACCTTCTTAACAAAGGCGATTTTCACGATGTCTTCAAATAGCCCGCGCCGTTCAGGCGGTCGTTCTGCCCGCCAAGCGCTTCGCGCAGCACCTCTGACCGAGGATGTCCGTCCGATCCGTGCAGGTATGGAGGGCGGCACCTACAAACCGCTGTCCGACATCGACATTCAAAAAATCCACAACGCAGCATTAGAAGCTCTCGAACGTATCGGGCTGGCTGATGCTCCGCCGTCTGGCGTCGAAATCTTGACAAAAGCCGGTGCGATCCAAGGCGATGACGGCCGCATCCGGTTCCCGCGCGCGCTTGTCGAAGACATGCTGTCCAAAGCGCGGCGTGAAGTGACCCTTTTCAGCCGTGACGGCAAAAACGATCTGCAGCTATCGGGCCATCGCGTGCACTACGGCACGGCGGGCGCGGCGGTTCATATTGTCGACGTTCATGGCAATGAATACCGCGAATGCACTGTTCAAGACTTGCACGACGCCGCACGCATTGTGGACGAGCTCGACAACGTCCACTTCTTACAACGCCCGATGATTTGCCGCGACATCCCCGACAATTACGAAATGGATCTGAATTCGATTTATGCGTGTACGTCAGGCACGACCAAACACGTAGGCGTGTCATTCACCGAACCCAATTTCGTCGCGGGTGCGTTTGAAATGTTGTATGAAATCGCGGGTGGCGAAGCCCAATACCGCGAACGCCCCTTTGTCTCAAACTCGAACTGTTTCGTTGTGCCACCGATGAAGTTCGCGACTGAAAGTTGCGAGGTCATGGAGGCCTGTATTCGGGGCGGCATGCCCGTTTTATTGCTGTCGGCAGGCATGGCTGGGGCGACAGCCCCGTCAACCATCGCCGGTGCGATCACGCAGGCGACCGCTGAATGTCTTGCTGGCCTCGTCTATGTCAACGCCATCGCACCGGGGCATCCAGCTATCTTTGGCACGTGGCCTTTCGGCCTTGATCTGCGCACGGGGGCTATGTCTGTCGGATCGGGCGAGCAGGCGTTGCTGACCGCGGGATGTTCCCAAATGCACAAGTTCTATGGCCTGCCCGGTGGTGCTGCTGCTGGCGCGTCAGATTCCAAAATGCCCGACATGCAAGCGGGTTGGGAACAGATGTGTTCCAACGTCATGGCGGGCCTTTCTGGATTGAACATGGTTTATGAGGCTGCTGGCATGCATGCGTCGCTACTGGGGTTCTGTCATGAAAGCCTGATCCTCAGCGATGACATTATCGGTCAAGCACTGCGGTGTGTCCGCGGTATCGAAGTGAACGATGAAACCCTCGCACTCGATCAAATCGAACAAGTTTGCGTCGGCGGACCCGGTCACTACCTTGGGACCGATCAAACGCTCAGCCGGATGCAGTCGGACTTTGTCTATCCCGCTCTGGGCGATCGCACCTCGCCAAAGGAATGGGCCGAATTGGACAAACCAAATCTGCTGGTCAAGGCAACACAGCGCAAAGAGGATATTTTGGCCAAACGTTCTGCTGCGCGTTTTGATCCAACGCTCGATGCAAAATTGCGTGCGACGCATAATATTCATCTGCCAACTTAAGACGGGTTTGCACAGACCAAAGCATGAAAGAAGAGCCGATGACCCAAGCCGCGGGCGCGCGCGCTGCTTATGACAAGCAGTGCGAGGCACACCTGTTCACTTTCGTTCTACTTGATGGGTTTTCTCATCTGTCTTTGGTGTCTGCGCTTGAAACGCTTCAGGCTGCAAACCTCGTGGCAGGGTCCCGGCTTTATGATTGGAAAACATGCAGTCTATCAGGGGATCCCGTCCGTTCCAGCGTTGGGCTCGCACTACCGGTGGATTTTGATGTTCGCGACATCGCGCACCCGCAAGACATCGTCATTGTATCAGGCGAAGGCGCGTTCGAGATTGATATTGGGCGTCTTAAAGTGTGGCTTGCCCGCGTTGGTCGCGGTCAAACACGCGTTACCGCAATAGGCACTGGGTCAATAATAATGGCACGGATAGGTTTGTTGGACGGTAAATCGGCGGCCGTGCACCCGTGGTACCGTACCGGTTTCACCGAGCTTTACCCAAGTGTTACACTTAGTCGCCAAACACATCTTGCCAAAGGACTGCGCTGTTCTGCGTCTGGCGGCGTGTCCGGCATTGATCTGTTCCTGGATCTCGTTGCGTTGGAACATGGGGCCACATTTTCGAATGACGTGTCGGAAAGCCTTTGTTACGCACCAATTCGATTGGTCCAGAAATCTGTCGATACTGGATCCCCCAGTAGCATGTCGGTTCTACATCCAACTGTCTCACGGGCTATTGCGACGATGGAAAACACGATTGAGTATCCTGTTTCTCCATCTGTTCTTGCGAAAGATTTTGGCATCTCTACGCGGCAACTAGAGCGGTTGTTCCAGCGCTATATCGGGACGTCTCCGAAACGTCACTATATGCGGCTACGATTGCGTGAGGCTTATCGCCTACTGATACAATCCCAATTGGGCATTGCGGAAGTGGCTCTCGCGTGTGGCTTCACATCACCCAGCCACTTTTCGAAGTGTTTCAAAACAGAGTATTCCATCAGCCCTTTTGAATTCAAAAGGTCAAAGGCAAAATAGATACTTGGGCATTCTTTCTAACGGGATTTCGCTTGCAAAGCACCAAGACCAACCAGCCATTCAAACACGCAAGGCCAGCTACGTCCGCAATTTGAAGTTCGAGCGCATCATTCTCGCGGCCCCTTGGTTGAATGACTGGTTTTCCCGTAGCGCAACGACATAAGAACTTAAGCAATTGCAGCCTTTTCCACGCTGCGAGTGCAAGCAGCAGCAAAATGAATTCACAGAATGGGCTCTCTTGGAACCTTCGCCGCGCCGGTCACGAGTGGCCGGTTCGGGAAGCATCGCCGTTCGCTGCGCGGCGCACGAACTGGTAAAATGCGGACTAAGCCGACCTTGGATTTCTCGACTTCGCTAGCGCAGCATTCTCTCGCACTTGCAGCAGACCTCTTGCCGCTACGCAGCATACATCACCAAAGCAGTCATTAGAATTCGAGATCAGACGGGAAATTCGAAGCACCTTTTCTCTGCTGCTGTGCCAATGGTTGCTTCGGCCTAAGTACTTTCAAACTACGTTTGCAGCATTGACCAGCCATAAAACAGGGTCATACAAAGTGTATAAATCGCAAGAATGACCACATTGACCGGATTTCCAGACAGTTTTGGTGTCTTGATCTGGGAAACATTCAATCCCGCAAGGCACAGACCACATACCGCCAGAATGATCGCAAACGTTGGGCGCTCAAAGTATCCCGCAAACATGACGACAAACACAAGAATGATGCTGTTGTTATCAATGGCGAGCCCGGTATATTTAGCATCCCCTGACAACCCAAAGGTACTGAAATAGCTCAGGCGGATCGCACCAAAGACCAACGTCACGAATACGACGGGCAGAAACACGGCACTAAAATCGGCGTAACTCAGGATGAGAATGGCAGGCGTCACGCCGTAACTGACAATATCGATCAGCAGATCGAGCGTACCGCCGAAGGCCCGATCATCCCCCGTGCGGCCTTTCATTTTTCGTGCAATCAATCCATCGGCCCAATCAAATCCCACGGCCCAGATCATGCCGATCATCGCTGCCGGGTACAGCCCAATGATCAAAAAATAGATCGCCAACAGCGAACACCCCAAGCCCGCAAGCGAGCAAATATTGGGCAGATCTTTGATATAGGATAGGATCGGTGGGTTCGGCGCGGCAGCGTTTTCGATTGTCATGAGACATCCTTTGAGTTAACAGACCTCACACCTAGTCAACATTTGACAGGCAATCTCTGCTTTCCATTCTGAGTGCATTTGAAACAACTGAACAAAATTCACGCACACGCGCATTCAGATGCCTCGTGCTACCACCGATGACGGGTGGGCAAAAGGACAAAGCAAAAATGATCGTCTATACCGTTGGCACGTTCGACCTGCTTCATGTTGGCCATCTGGCATTGTTGAAACACTGTAAATCTTTGGGCGATACCTTGGCCGTCGGAGTAGCCTCTGATGAGGTCGTCAACCTGTACAAACCCAACGTTCCGGTTGTCCCATTAGAACAACGGGTTGAGATGCTTGAAGCTCTTAGTTGTGTCGACATTGTGCGCCCCTATCACGCGCTAGAATACGTTTCGGGCTGCATAGCTGTCGGTGCCGATATCTTCGTAATTGGCGAAGATTGGGGCACCAATTCCCACAACCTCGATGTTGATGCCTATCTGAAAGAGATGGGCAAAGAGATCGCGCAGGTGCGTTACAACCCACGCACATCGTCCACAAAAATAAAACAGATGGTTCTGGCACAGTCCCAAGCCAGCAATCGACCACACTAAGACGACCCGTCGGTTTGCGGCCTCTATTCAGCGTCCACCCTCGCCCATTTGTCTCATAAAAGGTGACCCATATGATGGCACTCTACTCCAAGTCAGCGGCGTTCAGCGCGGGCGAGTGTGAGCGTATCATAGCGGCCATCACCGCTGTCCCGTCCAAAGATGCGATGCTTGTTGGCCAGACGAAGAACACGTCTTTGCGCAGAGCAAAACTGGTCTGGGTGGATGACATCGACGGGCTGGGCTGGGTCATGGACCGCCTGATCGAAATTGTCCGAAAATCCAATGTCGACCAATTTGACTTTGACCTGCGCGAGTTCGCCGAGAGCCCTCAGGTCGCAAGTTACAAGGCCTCAGACAGCGGCCATTTTGCTTGGCATTCCGATATTGGCGATGGCCCTGTGGCACGTAAACGCAAGCTCACATTGGTACTACAGCTTAGTTTGCCAAGCTCGTATGAGGGTGGCGATCTAGAGGTTATGCCAGGGGCTCAGGTTTTATCTGCAAGCCGCGCTCAAGGGTGTGTCAGCATCTTCCCCAGCTTTGCGCTTCATCAGGTGGTTCCCGTGCAACACGGCGTGCGCCATTCCTTGACGCTTTGGGCACATGGGCCCGCGTTCAGATGACGCGCCCTAAGGATTGCTTTGCATTGGCGCGTTAAAAGTCGTCGAATTCGGGCACATTTCCGATCCGAACAAGAAACGTCGGAGAACTTACCTTGCCCGAACTTGGATCTTCAACAATCATATAGGCATCTGCACCGGCGCAATCTGGCGATTGGCTCGCACGTTCCGCTCGGCTTTCGGCTTCTTGTGCCGTTGAATACTGGAACTGTTTGTCAATTTTTACACCCGCTGGTGCGCCCTTTGCCCCCTTGGCTTCGACATAGGTTTGACAAATGTAATGGGTTTTTGACGTGTCGCCGTTATCGTCTGACATTTGGGCAATCCTTGAAAGAACTTTAGAGATCAATGGCCACTATCCTACATGAATTAAAGAGTCCGTCGCAAATTTCGTAAAAAAGGCTGACGGTTTCCCAAGGTTCAATCTGGTGAGATGACCTTTGGGTGTTTCTTCACCGCTGTGGTTCGCATAAATGACCGGTTTTCCCGCCCCGCAGCCGGTACATCCCATTAGTATTGTCACCTTGCGTTTCACCCAATGCACACTAAGCTTAAGTGATCTAGAAACGACCCAGCCAGCTTGCGATCGGCCCTCAGATTGTATGGTCTCATAAGGAGCGACGATCATCACCGAGTTCACTCAACTGATCTATGCTTCACAACCCTTCGGTTATGATAGTGCAATTCTTGGCGGTATCTTGATTGATGCGCGAAGGTGCAACACGCGGGATGGCATTACAGGAGCACTTGTTTGTCGACATGACCTATACCTGCAATTGCTCGAAGGTCCTTCTGAACAGGTAAGTGCCGCTTATATGCGTATTTCTCGCGATGACCGTCATGCCGGGATTAACAAGCTTGTCAGCCGCCAGGTTACCAACCGCATGTTTGAGGATTGGGCGATGCTTCATGATCCTGCGAAGTCATTGATATGGACGCAGGATGAAATTTCAGAAGGCATACTCGGGCGCATTCCTCAGACTGAAATTGTTGGCATGTTCGAAAGCGTAGCCAAGAATGCTGGACCGGAACACTCCAGATGAACAGCTGCCTAACCAATTGCAGTCGTTGAACCGATTTCAAAGAACGGCAACAAAGTCCGCAGTGTGTGAATTCGACCTCTGATCCCTGCTGCACCCTCCACGAATGGCTGGTTTTCCCGCCGCGCGGCAGCACCGAGCTTTGCGCTGATGCGGCATTCTCCACGCTGCGAGCGCATGCAGCGAGAAACCCAAATTCACAAAGTGGGCTCTCTCGACACCTTTGCTGCACCGGACACGAGTGGCTGCTTCGGGAAATCGCGCCGTTCGCTGCGCGGTGCACGAACTGGTAAGATGCGGACAAACCCGCCTTTTGCTGGTGCAGCTACTGCTGACGCAGCATTTCCTCGCATGTGCAGCAGCCTGCATTTTGCAGCGCAGCGGATTTCACCAAACTGGCCATTCTATGGGGGCAAGACCCGTCGAATCCAAACCTTCCATTCGATGCGCCGGGGATCAACATTCAAGCTTCGGGCTTTGCAACCGATGGCTCGCCGACAGCTTAAATTCGCGGTGTCAGAACAGATGTATTGCAGCACGGGGTTTCGTGGTGTCGCAAATTTTGTCGCGAACTGGCGTTGGTGTCGCGGGGTGAATAGACGCCAAAAGCATTCGTCTCAAACTCGTTTGAGAAATCCAGAGCCGGTGAAAAGATGTTTGAGCGCCGCATACCAGAATGGCTACGACACTCGCCTGCACCGTCGGTGCGAGGCTTTGCGTCGCTTGCCGCGTTCGAAGCTGTGACACGTGGCATTTTGATTTCTGTGTTTCCAATCGCGATGTATGATGCTCTTCAAGATGCCGCTTTGATCAGTTCAATATACTTTTCGATTGGATTCATTTCGCTACTAACGGGTCTTTTAGTTCCCTTTTTGAGCCGGAAGATCCCAAGGCGCTGGATGTATAGCATCGGTGCGTCGGGTTTTGTTGTTGGTGCATTCTTGGCAGTTATTGGCACGCCAGAGATGATCATTCTCGCTCTAGTCTTGAGTTCGTTGGCAACGGTAACAACCTTTGTTTGCTTCAATGCCTATGTCCTAGATTACATCTCTCGGGTTGAGTTGGGGAAATGCGAAACACTCCGAATGTTCTATTCTGCTTTGGGATGGACTGTTGGACCTGTGCTCGGCGTCGTCTTGTGGGGATGGTGGAAACCCGCACCCTTTTTGATCTCAGGCACGTCAGCAATGCTTATGTTAGGCGTGTTCCTTTATTTGCGGATGGGCAACGGTAAGCTGATCACGCGTAGCAAACGTGAACCAACGAACCCGGTGGCTTACCTTGGGCGCTTTTTTCAGCAACCACGCTTGATTGCGGGTTGGCTATTTGCTGTTATCCGCTCCTGCGGCTGGTGGGCTTACGTCGTCTATTTGCCGATATTCGCAGTCGAAAATGGCTTAGGAGATAGCCTAGGTGGGATACTGTTGTCGGTAACGAACGCTGCGCTTTTCTTGTCACCGATAATGCTGCGATGGATGCAGAAACGGTCAGTGCGCTATTCGGTTCAAACAGGGTTTGCCGCCTGCGCAATATTGTTCACGTCCGCCAGTATCGCAGCCGCTGCCCCAACGGCGACGATTGCGTTGCTCTTTGCCGGGAGTTTTTTCCTGATCCTGTTGGATATTTGTGCCGGGCTGCCATTCTTGATGGCGGTCAAACCATCTGAGCGCACTGAGATGTCGGCCGTGTATTCATCATATCGCGATGTATCAGGGATACTAACGCCAGGTGTCGCATGGCTGATCCTGTTGACCGCCCCGATTTCAGGCATCTTCGCAGCTGCGGGGATCGCAAGCTTGCTGGCTTGGGGCATTGCCGGACGCTTACACCCTAGACTGGGTGACGCGCGACTAAAGCCGGTAGCCATATCGACGTTTGAACAGCCCGTGCTAGAGGGTGGTCCTTAGTGATCGCAGGACTCTGATGTGCCAATCTAATTGTTGCTATCATCAGGCTTTGGCCCTAAGGCTTCATCACCGCATGCAAAATAATCAAGTGCTGCGGGTCTTTTCGAACAGTCTCGATAAATGAAGTTGTCTGACCTGATGCTGGATTTTCCAGCCTCAAGATAATCTGATCGACTGTCGTTTTTGTTCGACCCTACGACACAATTGCAAAGATGCTGATAAACGGCACCCGAAGCACGCTTGATCCTTACCCATTGGCAGGATCGGGTCATTCAAATTTATTGCTGCAAGCGTCCAATTTCAGGACGACATGACAACGGCCTTCTTTTTGGGCTGCGCTTTTGAACTCGATTTGTGCCCTCTCGATATCCCTGCGCGGTTCGCGCACGGGGATGCAACATGGGCAAACCGACATGGTGACCAAAGGGTTATGATGTTGTTGGAGCATGACCTGATTTTGGAAAAATACCTGCTGTTCACACCCGGCCCTGTAAATGTGGCCGAGACCCTGCGCGCTGCGATCTGCAAAGAGGATATCTGTCATCGGGAAACCGATTTCGATGACCTTCTTGAGGGCATCGAGCACAAACTGATTTCGCTTTTTCAGATCAGGAAACGGGAACGCTATCGCGCAGTGGTGATCACAGGTTCCGGCACGGCGGCCAACGAGGCGATCTTGTCATCCGTCGTGGGCAATGGTGCCATTCTGATTCTGTCCAATGGTGAATTTGGCGGACGGTTGCACAAAACATCGTTGATCCACAATAAACAGACCCACCTGATCGAAATGCCGTGGGGCGTGCCATTTGATGTTGCACAAATCGCGGCCTATCTGCTGGCAAACAAGATTGATGTGGTGGCCATGGTCCACCATGAGACGTGTTCCGGCATGCTCAACCCGCTAGCCCAGGTCGGTGCTTTGGCCAAGGCCAGTGGCGCGCTATTTGTTGTTGACGGTGTCAGTTCGGTCGGCGCAGAGGTGATCGACATGGAGGCGTGCAACATCGCGTTTGTGTCTAGTTCCAGCTCCAAGGCCTTGGGTTCATATCCGGGGCTGTCTTTTGTCGTGGGTCGCAAGAAACAGTTCAAACGTCTCAAACACCACGCAGCCAAGACCACTTACCTGAACCTCGCGACGTTCTACGCATTCCTCAAGACCCACAGTCAGACGCCAAATACACCCGCCGTACCGTTGTTTTTTGCACTGGATCAAGCGCTAACGGACATTCTGCGCGAAGGCGTCCTTAAGCGCTATGCTCGCATCAAGGCGCGGGCTGATCTGCTGCGGAACGGCATGCGCAGGCTCAATCTCGACTTCCTGATCGATGAGGCGGATATGTGTTCGGTTCTGACTACGGTGCAGGTTCCGGCATCAGTATCAGTGCATGATCTGCGTGCGCGTCTACGTGAAAAGTCCATCATCATCTATGAAGGAAAGGGATGCTTTGCAGGTAAGGTTTTTCAGGTCGGTAATATCGGGGAGCTCTCGGATGAAGACATCCGGTATTTCCTGTCCACCCTCAAGGACGTGTTGCTGACGCTTCAGGCAGATGCGGCAGACCTTGTTAATCCGGTCAGAACAAAGCAAACGCTCCCCGCCGTGTCGCCTGTGCCCGCACATGTGCGGGTGGTGTCATGAACGATAAGCTGAAACGACTCTGGGCAACCAAGACCCAAGATGACGAATGGTGGTCGTCCTTTGTCACGGCACCGCTGGCTATCGTCGCCAATTATGGCGCTGTCGACATCCCTTGGATCACACCCAACCGGATCACAGCGGCTTCGTTCCTTGTGGCTATCGTGGCAACGTTTGCAATTCTGATCGGGGGGACTGCGTGTTTCATTGCAGCGGCCATCCTGATCCATATCAGCCATGTTCTGGATTGCATGGACGGTCAGATGGCACGCTATAGAAAGGTTTCGTCCCCCGTTGGCAGCTATTACGACCGTATCACGGATCAAGTGCAGGTCACGTTGTGGTTCGGGGCGGCAGGCTTTGCTGCATTTGCGCAGACAAATAGCGTCACGCCGGTTTTTCTGTCGCTACTCGGTATCGCGTTCTACGGATTGCGCGGCTACGCGAAATATGTGGCGTTAGAGATCGAAACGGGACGTAACCCAGATTACCCCGCTCAGATCGCGCAAATGAAACAGGTACAGACCACCGCAGGTCTCGGGTTTGGCTTGAAGGCAAATCTGGCGTGGTTCGGGCGTGAACAAAGCAAGGTGCTCGCCTTTGATGAAGGCGTCTTCATCTTCATGCTCTCTGCGGCACTCATCCTTGATCAACTCATACCTATGCTTTGGGTGTTTGCGGCCAGCCAAGTGTTCTGGGGCCTCTACAAATCGTGGCTTCGCGGGAAAAACATCGACGAAAATCTGAAGGTTCCAACTCAAAAATAGCCTGTTTCAATGCGGCTCATTTAGGATTCAAGTATTATGAAAAACGAAAAACACCGTGCACCGGTTGCCGTCATTCTGGCCGCTGGCATTGGCTCGCGCCTCAGTCCCCTGACCGACAATTGTCCAAAAAGCCTACTGACTGTTGGCGGGTCTATCATCCTTGAACGCATGATCCGCAATTGCCTGAGCTGCGGAATGTCACAATTTATTCTCGTGCTGGGGCACAGGGCCGACGAGATACAGAAATTTGTAGAGAAGACGTTTCGCGGCATCCGTGTCACCTATGTGATCAACGACCGGTACCGCGAGACGAACACAGGCTACTCCCTGATGCTGGCCTCTGAAGCGATTGGCACAGCTGAGTTTGTGAAATTCGACGCGGACGTCGTGTTTGATGTCAAAATTCTGCGCCAGCTTTTGGACAGCGACCACGCAAACGTCTTGTGTATCGACCGCAACATCGCGCTTGAGGACGAGGAGGTTAAGGTCATCGCAAACGATCAGATGCAGGTCATTGAAGTTGGCAAGTCCGTCGATCCCAAACTGGCTTTGGGCGAATCCATCGGCATTGAAAAGATCAGCGCCGGAACGGGCGCACTGTTATTCACAGAGCTTTCAGAAATGATGGAGAGCCGTGGAAACCTTCAGGCGTATTACGAGGCGGCTTACGCGCAACTGGTCGACCAAGATACGCAGTTCCATGCTCTTGATATCAGCGGTCTGGACTGGACTGAGATCGACACAGCCATAGATTTTGCCGCTGCAAATGCGATGTTTAGCAGCCCAGTCACAACCATATCCCGTGACCAGCAAAAGGTGCTGGACGAGGCTGCGGAAGAAGCGCCCATTCAGACGCACGTCTGATGCATCTACTGCCGTGGGCCACAAATTTGGCGCGCGGTGTACAGCGCAGTGATGCCCTTGCCATCCCGGCACAGGATCGCTGCATTTGAAAGGACCTCTTATGGCCAAAGGCAACAACAGTAAGCGTGGCAACAAAGAAGCCAAAAAACCTAAGCAAGAGAAGGCAAAGGTTTCCGCGACGGCCAACTCGCTGGATGGAAAACCCGCACTCGCAATTGGCGGTAAAAAGGTAAAGTAACCAAGTGGTAACGGATTTCGTCCGCCTGAGATATTCAACTTAGAGCAGTTGTGCGCCTCGGCGCGGGCGACGTCCGTGAAGTGTCTCGAAACGCCTTTGATTTAGATTTGGAAGCCCCGATGAGCGAAACAAAAGAGACTGGCACAAAGGTTCACTATGTCTGCCAGACATACATTGCCAAGACGACTGCGCGCGGGCAGCAAGGCAACCTTCAAATCGACAAGCAACTACAATATTCAACGCCTCATGAAGCTCAAGAGCGGGCAGAACGGGAATTTCGCGCGGAAAGTTGCGTCGGTGTTGACGCCTATATGGTGATAGAAGACAGCAGTAGCGGCGAAGTCGGAGACCCTACATTTTTAGTGAGACTTGGGTCTGTTCCTGAGCAGGATTGACTTCAAAATCGCGAGAGCATTGAAAAACATGGTTGGCCCACAAGCATTTGCCTGCGGGCCAGTAGGTCGCAATTTACATCATGCCGCCCATACCGCCCATGTCAGGCATGCTGTTGCCGCCCGACTTGGAAGGTTTGTCAGCGACCATCGCTTCGGTCGTGATCAGCAGGCCAGCGACCGACGCTGCATATTCAAGCGCTATCCGAACGACTTTAGTCGGATCGATAACACCGGCCTTCAACATGTCGCCGTATTGCTCTGACTGTGCGTCGTAGCCGAACGTCTTGCTGGTGTTCTCGACTATTTTTCCAGCAACCACTGATCCGTCGACACCCGCATTTTCGGCAATCTGACGCAGAGGAGCTTGGAGTGCCTTACGAATGATCGCGATACCAGCCGCCTGATCCGCGTTGTCTCCTTTGAGACCTTCGAGGACTTTGCCCGCATGCACCAGTGCGACACCGCCGCCCGGTACAACACCTTCTTCGACAGCAGCGCGTGTCGCGTTCAGCGCGTCATCGACACGGTCTTTACGCTCCTTAACTTCGATCTCAGTTGCACCACCGACTTTGATTACTGCTACACCACCCGCAAGTTTTGCGAGGCGTTCTTGCAGTTTTTCTTTGTCGTAGTCAGATGTGGTTTCTTCGATTTGCGCACGTATCTGAGTAACACGCGCAGCAATTGCCGCCTTTTCACCCGCGCCATCGATAATTGTTGTTGTGTCTTTGGTGATCGTGATCTTCTTGGCATCCCCAAGCATGTCCATCGTGACACTTTCCAGCTTTATTCCAAGCTCGTCTGTAATCACTTGACCACCGGTTAACACGGCAAGGTCTTGCAGCATTGCCTTGCGACGATCCCCAAAACCTGGGGCCTTCACGCCTACCACTTTCAAGCTGCCTCGAAGGTTGTTCACGACGAGTGTAGCAAGCGCCTCGCCGTCAATGTCTTCGGCGATGACCAAAAGCTGCTTGCCTGCCTGCATGACAGCCTCAAGCAAAGGCACCATGGGAGCCAGAGATGTGAGTTTCTTTTCGTGCAGAAGAATAACGCAGTCCTCAAGGTTTGCAGTCATCTTTGCAGGATCTGTGACGAAGTACGGGCTGAGGTAGCCACGATCAAACTGCATACCCTCGACCACTTCGGTTTCAGTCTCCAGGCCCTTGTTCTCTTCGACAGTAATAACGCCTTCGTTGCCGACCTTTGCCATCGCGTCCGCAATCTGCTGGCCAATTGCAGCTTCGCCATTGGCAGAGATCGTGCCAACTTTTGCAATCTCAGCCGTGTCACCGACGGGACGGGACATGGTTTTGACTTCGGCAATCACGGCTGCAACAGCTTTGTCGATACCGCGTTTCAGGTCCATCGGGTTCATACCAGCGGCGACTGACTTCATGCCTTCTTTGACAATAGCCTGCGCAAGCACGGTTGCAGTCGTTGTGCCGTCACCAGCCTCGTCGTTGGTGCGCGACGCCACATCTTTGACCAACTGCGCGCCCATATTCTCAAACGGGTCAGCCAGTTCGATTTCCTTGGCGACTGTGACGCCGTCCTTGGTGATACGCGGCGCACCATAGGATTTGTCGATCACCACATTACGCCCTTTGGGGCCAAGGGTGACTTTTACAGCGTTGGCGAGGGTGTTGACGCCCCGGAGCATGCGGTCACGGGAGTCCGTGCCAAATTTTACGTCTTTTGCAGACATATCGGTATTCCTAATTGAAAATTATGTGAAATTTGCAGCGTCGTTCAGGCCATAATGCCGAGAATGTCGCTCTCCTTCATGATCATCAGTTCTTCGCCATCGATCTTGATCTCCGTTCCGGACCATTTGCCGAACAAAATCTTGTCGCCAGCTTTGACGTCCATGGCGATACGTGCGCCAGCTTCGTCCTTTGCACCTGCACCAACAGATACCACTTCGCCTTCTTGTGGTTTTTCCTTGGCAGTATCGGGGATAATCAGACCGCCTGATGTCTTTTCGTCACTTTCAATGAGACGAACCAAAACGCGGTCGTGGAGTGGGGTAAACAACATAGCAATGCTGCCTTTCAAGATTTACGGGGGTGGATGGCGTGCTTAGAAACCCATTGGCACTCGCCACACCAGAGTGCTAATATGAGATAAGTGGCTATCGCCGAGATCGAGTACAATAGACTGATCGTAAATATTTGTGGGGATTGTCGCGCAATATGACATTGACTACCTTTTGATGGATACAGTGCGTACGAATGGTCGGTTGTTACGGCGCGTTGCGGCATTAGAGGTTTTGTAGGGGCACATAAACTGTCCTGACTGCGCAGGCAGCTATAAATTCATTCTCTGAACCCCTAATTGCGCCTTGTTGCTCTCGAGGGCATTCAAATTGGCGGCACTTCATAGGTCTCGACTGAACACTACCCCCCTCAAAAGGCAGCGTGCCGCTTTAGATTTAAGTCGCATTCCCGCGCTTTGGTCGAAAATGGATCAGCATGGCGTGCAAAATGACCCGCAGTATCGAGTACAATCTTGGACAAGGAACTTAGCAGGTGAACGTACATTCTATTGTTGATGGTTTCACCCAAGCTGAATGCAACACAATCCTCAACGCCGTGGCGCCAGCTCCAGCCAGCGATGCTTTGCTTGTTGGTCACAACCGGGATCATAATCTGCGCCGTGCAAAGCTCGTTTGGCTGGATGAGGTTGACAGCATGGGGTGGGTCATGGAGCGGCTAATCGAAGTAGTCCGAACCGCAAACCGAAACTGGTTCGATTTTGATCTCAGCGAATTCGCGGAGAGCCCGCAGGTTGCCAGCTACAATGCGTCGGAATCCGGTCATTTTACGTGGCATTCCGATATTGGTGATGGCCAAATGGCACGTAAACGAAAACTGACCTTGGTCGCGCAGCTTTGCAAACCCGGCAGCTATGATGGTGGTGATCTGGAAGTTATGCCGGGCGCGCACATTATTGCGTCAAACCGTACGCAAGGCTCTATCACTATCTTCCCAAGTTTTCATCTGCATCAAGTGACGCCAGTGACACGAGGGACCCTCCATTCGCTGACTGTATGGGCACATGGTCCTAAGTTTCGGTAGCTAGAAATTGCACCGTGAGTGCTGTCTCGATTGCCAAAGAGCGGCACCGTCAATAATTTCGAAGTGGTCAAAGCAGATCAAGCTAAACTTGAACTGTAGGGTAGCTTCGGCCAGTTGATCCTTCAGCGTTTAGCTTTCGCTGAAGTTTGATGAATTACCGGTCTTTCCGCCAGTGCGGTCCGGATCAATCCATAATGAAAAACTCATCGGGCCTACTTCTGATCTGTTTTTCAACGAAACAGATCAGAAGGATGAGTGGTTAGCCTTCGCGCTCTAGTTTTTTTCGCGCCAGTTTGCGAGCACGGCGGATTGCTTCACCTTTTTCCCGCGCTTTTTTCTCAGACGGTTTTTCGAAGTGTTGCTTCAGTTTCATTTCTTGGAATACGCCTTCGCGTTGTAGCTTTTTCTTCAAAACCCGAAGGGCTTGATCGACGTTGTTGTCGCGAACACTAACCTGCATTTGGTTTTCATTACCTTTGTGGATTTACTTGGATCAGGTTTGCGAGAACCCGCACCTTGTCAAGGAAATTTTGATTTATGAAACTGCGCCTTGCAACATCGGTGCTCCACAGCCCGCGCTATTTTCCATCGCGAAACAGGTATCCGCAAGCGGTCATTGTGACCAACTCAGCGAAGGTTGGGTTGGCCGCGGCTTGATCCATCGCCGTCGTTGCTTCGCCGCGGCTCGAATGAATGACCGGTTTTACCGCCGCGCAAGGGCATAAAAATTTTCGCTATTGCCGAAATTTTCGCGCTGCGAGCGCACGCAACACAAAATCAACAGGTCCGGTGTGGGCTCGCAACTGCCGTTAGCTGCGTCCTGCACCAACGACCGCTTTGCGAAAGTCTCAGTAGTAACCTTCTAAGGCATACCTCTCAGCCTGACGGTCAATGGAATTTCGCAGTACTTCGTTACGACGCTTTTCGCATTAAAAACGCTCAAAACACCGCGTACAGCCCCAACCCACGCTGAACGCCACGAGATGCTGATACGGACAGGTCGCCGCCAACACGACGCTTATACGCACTGTACGACGCCAGCTGTTTACGATGTTGAGATTGGCCCCTGCGCACCCTGCGGCTTGAGCCTGTCGTAGTCAGCCTGCGATGTTGAGCTCGATACAGCGGAAGGCATGCCGCTAGCTGTGGAGTTCGAAGTGGCCTGTTGCTGCGGAACATTACGCTTAGGAATAGGCGGTGCAATGGCTTTGCCAATACGTGACTTGGGTTTGGTCTTTAAATTACCACCCTTAATCCTGGCATCCAGTTTGTTAGCTAAAAAGCTAACTGTGTTGGCAAAGGTCTTGATGTCATGGACAGCCTGCTCGACTCTGCCATTGCCGGAAGCCTTCTCAATTACATCAATCAATCGGCGGAGTTCGTCCCGGTCAGTCATGTACCACTCCTAGCTGGGGGAGTGGGGTACGCAAAAGACCACCCCAAAAGCGTAAGTACTGGTCTACAAAAAACCGCAGCGCAGATTTTTGCAGTCGCAGAACCCATTTCGGACCAGCGGCTCATACTGCCATCCGTTCTGGCGCACGCCACACTGCCTCTGCCTGCCGCCCAATTGCACTGTCACACTGCATCTTTAGGTCTGATAGACGTTTGGCCCAGATTTGATGCTCGTGTAACTCACTGTTTGCCAGCCTTGCCCCGTAGTATCCAAGCTTGCTTGCACAAATACTCAGCGTTTCTACACTTGGTTCTGTGTTGTGATAGCGCAGCACGCGGATATAGCCCTCACTGCGCCCTAGCCAGCTGCGACAAAACTCTGGTGTGTTCTGCACGATACCCGTTGCGATCAATTCATCGCGCATGTGTTCTAATAGTCTTATGCTCATCCAATTCTCCAGTGTTTTGGTCTCACAAGTATTTATCAAAACACAGTGGTGCTGAAGCAAACACGAGGGCAGATATTGTCCCTCAGCACATGAGTCGGAAACTGTGGTGCGAAAACTTCTTGCGACACTTTGGTGCGGGACTGTGTTACGGAAATTTCTTACGACGCTGCGGGGCAACCACTGTGTTCTAAAGACTATGTTGCAACCACAAACCGACAACACAGTGGTTTCAACACAATTGATGCAACACAATCTTGCCGTTTCTGCCGCCTTTTCTTCTTCGTTGATAAATACATGCGGAGAACCGCAATGGGATTTGAACAACGCAGACAGGAACGACAGGCACTTAGCGAGCACCTTCTGGCACAGGACTGGAATGTGTTCGGCACGCTCAAGTTTGTGAACGGCAGGACCATTTGCAGGCAAACAGCCCATAAGCTTCTTCGCAGCTACTGGAACAAGATAGACCGCGTGATCTACGGCAAAGCTGCTGAGCGCCAGAACATGCGCGTGCCACGCTGGTGCTTTGCACACGAGGGATCAGACAATGAGAACTTCCACATCCACTTTGTGATGCCGAGCCCACTGCAGGACACAGAACACATGTGCTGCTTACTAAACGCACTCTGGGCGCAGCATCACGCACAGACCGCGCCGCTGACAAAGAACTGGATCATGCCCGTGCAAGACCGTGCCGCTGTGGCCGGTTACGTCACCCACGAGTATTGGCGCATGGGCAGTGATACCATTTTAGATGAATTGTGCTGGGACCAAACTTTGTCCGATACGATGGCGCAGTATGCACATGCACAACAGACATATCGCATTCAAAGGGCAGCCAGCCCACTCTGGCTTAGGCAGGCACAATAGGCATTAAACGATCAAAAGGCACGATATGAGGCATGCGGTGATTTGCAGATGATGGAGCGTGGCTAAGCCCCTTCACGCAGCAAACACCTGAGCAGTTTGAACAGAACGAATGCCAGAGGCGCAGGTCTTGGCACATCCTTGTTCACGAGCAATTGTTCAAACTACAGTTGATAAACAACACAGAACATCAACAAATGCTCAAACGAAGATGATCAAATAGACAGTAAGATATACAGCGTCAGCGGAGCAAACCGTTAGACGCTTTTTTTATGGGCGTAGGGTCGGTATATCTACGCGCCCTAAAGTGATGCATTACTCCATATGCAAGTAAACAGCATCGATACTGCACGTATATATTCAGCAACCTATAATCTAATTTTGTATCATTAAATCAGTATCTTGACTGTCTTTTCGGTAGTCCAAACATCAAAGTGAACATACGCTTTAGCTGTAACCAAGCAGCAAGGAGCGCATATGACACATTTGGCAAAGCTTACATTCAAAACAGTTGATCGCAGTATGAAGCGCGATCCCATCATAGCGCGACGTGACAAGCTCGTAGCAGGACTTAAAGAGCAAAAGCTGGTACATGCCGCAGCACTCAAAAAAGAAGATCACCGCGTTGAGCGCGACAAGTGGATGACCAATGACATGGGTGAACGTGTACTGGTCAAAACGCATCGTCGCATTCGCCCATGGTTCTTTGAACAAGATGGCGGTTGGTATGTGCAGTGTCGGTATGGGGCGCGTGTGATCGCAGCTGATGGCACCAACAATGCAGTACTGGTCAAGACACTTGCTGATGTAGCTGGGGTTTTAGATGCATTGCTCCAGGCAGCAGCCGCAGGAGAACTGGATGCAGCCATTACCCGAGTGGCAGAGCGTAGGCCTGCACTCAAGCCAGGTGCTGCTAAAGCAGCAGCCAATGCCTGACGTAAATGCTTCCATTATAACAGCACTTAATGATCGAGCACGGCAGACCTTCAAGGAGTGTCGTGTCGTGATCACTCAAGGCGTACAGGGGTTGAAAGATGTGCCCGACCTTTTGGATCAAGTGCGCAGGTATGATGCCTTCACACCTAACAATGACCCATATGGGGAGCATGACTTCGGCCAAATCACACTTGAGGGCACAACGTTTTTTTGGAAGATTGACTACTACGATCTTGATCTGCACATGCACTCGCCAGATCCAAGTGACGAGACTGTCACTGCGCGTGTGCTGACCATCATGCTGGCAGAGGAGTATTAGTCAGAGTGTTGGTTAAACCGCTGATGCATACTCAAGCAGGACAGTGCAGCAGCTCAACTCCAAAACATCTCAACACAAACACAGCAAGACTGCCCTCGTCAAAGTGAGAACGCTTGACGGTTTGCAGGTTAAACACTGTGTTTAAACATGCAGTGTTAACACTGCACTTGGAAGTGCAGTGTTTGGCAAAAATAGCAAACACTGCACTTCCAAACCCATGTGTTTGCCTTATTATTTAATAAAAACAATTGGATAGTATTTCGGAAAAGCCCTCAGTGCTACCGGTTTTGAGCCTTAGGAAACTCACCACGGCCGACATTTTTGATGTATTGAGCAGCGGTACGTAAGTAGCGATTGGCTTTATTGGCGATACTCACACGCACACGCTTGTTGTGCAATTGGGCGTCTAGTGCCCGCCGTGTACGAGTTTCTCCAAACACGGATGTCGGTATGAGGTTGGCTTTGTATCCAGCTAATACTCCTAACTCATAGGCGGATGCCTCCGGGTTAACTGAGCGTAAATCCCAAATAGCCAGTACGCGGTGCAAAGTATGTGCTGATACATTTGCATAAACTGGATACTGCGCTGTCGAACTGGGTGAGGCGCGCTTTTTAGGCATGATGGCGTGTGCTTGTAGGTGAAGCGCTCGTATCTCTTCATGTATCTGATTAAATGGCCGCTTAGGGTCAATTTGATACCAAATTCTACTTTCTGTGTCACAGGGAATTTTATGGTCTTCAGCTGCGCTTTGTTCTGCAAAAAGACCCTGATGGCATCGCCACCACGTTAAGAAATCACTTTTAAATACATTGCCAAAATCTTTGTAGAGCTTTGCAGATTGGCCCCTACCTCGGCTTGCACAAGTGTCTGCGTAATTTTGATCGCGCTTCAAAAATGCCCACCACCAATAGTAAATTGACGATTTATAAGGTGGCGCATCACGGTAGGGCAGATTGCGCGGCACACGGAATCTTAAACATGCTGTCTGCTTTATTTCGGGCGGTGCAGTCAAAAAAATCATTGGCCGCTCTTTGCCCTTGATCATTTCCACAACCATGACTCCATCTCCTTCATGATGAATATGGAGTCAAAATCTAGGGCACTTTTTCGATTAAACGAGTCCCAGAATGACATTTAAATGCTGTGGTCCACTGTATCCTGAGAACACTGCTCGTAAGGATTTGGGCTTTTACTCAACAGTTTGCACATTGCTGTAAACGACAATTGAAAGGAAGAACCATGTCTGTTCAATCTCAAATCAAAACCGATATCCATAAACGCCTGGATGCAATGCACACCGCTCGTGTAACGTGGGAAGAGGGTACACTGCGCGCATCAAACGATGAACTTTACGTGATCCTCGAAGGCGTGTTCGCCATGTATGCTGAACTCAAAGCTGAAGTTGGCAAGCGTCGCGCGTTTGCAGCTTTGCTCACGGACCTTGAACTTAAGGCGCAAGCCAACACCAGCTTAGCGCTTAAAGTGATCCGCTATGTATTTGGAACGCAAGGTCGTCGTGAAGATGCTTACGCACGTGTGGTTGCAATCGCTCACGACATGAAGGGCCCAGATCAAAGCTTTACCAGCTATGTGCAGGAATGTGGCGGTCTTGAAGAAGTACGTCGTGTGCCAATGTCAAATAAAGCTTCAGCTATGTCCAAAGACGACTTCAAGAAGCTGGCACTCGAAGGCCTCATAGAAGTCCAGGTTGGAGTGAGCACATTTGATTTACCAACATTCATTCAGCCCAATACTGACTATGAGGAAGACTATGCAGTTGCACTTGTGCGCTGCAACGACAACGGCACTGGCACAATTGTGTATGGCTGCAATGAAGCAGGTATCATCGACGCAGTCCTCGTCTCATCCGGCAAAGACCTTGATGAGCGCGCCCAAGAAAGCCTGGCTAAGCTTGATGCAGGTGATCTCGCATCCAAACGCGCACGCGACGTACGTGAGTTCGCCTCCAAGATGATCCGCGTCGGGGCGAATGCAACAGTCTCGGCTCAAACCAACAGTGCTTTGTCTCACACCTACGGCTGAGACCACACACCCAGTGGGGCAGCTGCATGTTGCCCCACTCAATGCTTATAAATCGAAAGGATTTGAGTATGTCATTTGACCTCAAACACCTGCCACGCACATTTGACGATTTGGTCATTGCAGACCCACTCAATGCAACTGTCATCCAACAATACTGTACGCAGCCGCCTTCAAAGCCGCTGTTGCTTGCAGGGCCACCAGGTGCTTGCAAAACAGAAGCTGCGCGTGTGATTGCTTACAGTCATTTTGAGCGTCACAACATCCAGCACATGCACTGGGAATTTAACGCTGCCAGCCTCGGTAAAGACTATGAAGCCAAAATAATGGCTGAGGTGAACCATCAAATGTTCGCCAATCCTGACAGAGCCTTGATCGTCATCAACGAGATTGATGAGATGGACTTGCGCAGCGTACAGCCAAAGTTTCGAGAGTTTATGGATGCTAAACGTCATCTGATCCGCTTTGTGGCTACGACCAATCACAAAAGCCGTATTATGAGTGCGCTTCTCAGCAGGTTCCGCTTGCTTGATTTAGACCCACCCTCAAGCACAGACTGGGTCCTGCGTGCACTCAGCATTCTTCACGCAGAGGGACTTAACCCAGATCGCCAAGATGTCACCCTGATGCTGCAGAGCTTTGATGGCAGCGCACGAGATCTGATCGACCTGATTGAAGAGACCGTAATGGCCAGTAAGGCTATAAAACAGTAACGTCATTATTAGATCTTCAAACACAGCCAACCAATGCATCGTTGCGCTGCAACGAGCGCTGCACTGCAACGAGCGCGATCACACAGCCCAAAACCTCATAGAATGTATATAGTATGAGATTATTGCGTAAGTCATTGTAAAATATACGCTTCAGGCAAGGCGTCTTTCCGGTAGGAAGACCAATACCTCAGACTTTATACTCAAAGCTAACATAACGTTAGGTTTGAGGAGATAGCACAATGCGCCAAGCACAAACGCTCAACGAGGCTCAGCTGCGCAGGGTTATACAGTACTGCCGCAGTCGCCGTCATCCAACACGCGATGAGACCATCATCCTTACCAGCTTCTACGCAGGGCTAAGGGCCAAGGAGATTGCTGCACTTACCGTGGGCAATGTGTTTGATGAGGAAGGTAACGTTCGCACACAGTTCATTCTATCAGCGGCATAGAGCAAAGGTGGGCAGACACGCACGGTGTATCTCAACCAGCGCTTTCGTAAGGCACTGCTGGAATACAGCGCTTGCATACGCATTACTGACCCGCAGCGCCCACTGTTTGTGAGCCAGAAAGGCGGTCACTTCTCAGCCAACACAATGTGTCAGCTGTTCTTGGACATTTACAAAGCTGTTGGTCTTAAGGATGCAAGCAGTCACTCAGGGCGCAGGACATACATCACGAGGCTGGCCAACAAGGGCGTAGGAGTGCGTTTGCTTGCAGAGTTAGCAGGGCATTCGCATATATCCACCACGCAGAGATACATCGACGTAAATTCTGAGCAACTGAGTGAGGCGGTGGAGTTACTCTAAATCTACCCAAACAGGTTCGACTTTGATTTTATCAAAGAACTGCTGCAACCCTTCCATCGTTATACCCAGTGTTCGATCATTAACCAAAGGGTGGACATAAATCTGATTACAACTTTTTAATCCACTATCGAGGAACAACTGCACTCCCGCTTCAACCCCATTGATCATTGAGAGCGGTGTTACAGCTCCAGGGCGAACCCCTAAATTTTGCATCAATCTTTCTGCAGATCCAAATGACAATCGTCCAGTTTCCAGTTTGGTATGCAGCGTCTTTAGATCTATCTGTCTATCCTGCTCAGCGACCAATAATATGTTGCGCTTTTTATTATCACGCAGGTAGAGATTTTTGATATGACCTCCCCCCTGCTCTGAGGATAAAAACTGTCCTTGAACCTTTTTGGAATCCGCTACGGTTCTCAAAGGCACGTGGTCTGAACGGATGTAGGTAATACCCCAATTATCAAGCTGTTCCATTATCGCATCTGATGAGATTGGAAGGCTGTCCTGATATTTTGATGAGGCATCAACAGTGTCGTTCATTGCAAATCCTTTTCATGGTATTCTTCTCTACTGAGTTCATATCTTTTGCCCGTGAGCATGTCCTTCTTGAGGCGCGGCGTCAAATGACTGTAATGCCGCTCAATCATGCCAATGCTTGTGCCCATCTGCACAGCAAGCGCGTGTATATCCATGCCGTCGTTGAGCAAGGCAAAGGTCGCATAGGTGTGGCGTAGGCTGTATAGGGTGCGGTTCTGTCCTGTACGTGGGCATGTGATCAGCCCCGCGTCGGTGACAAACTTGCGGAATGTTTGGTGGATATTCTTTGATACTGTGCCATCAGGCAGTCTGAACACGGGCAGATCGACCCGCTGCTTGAGCAGGTCTTCAAATGGGATATGCCGTATGTCCTCAGATCGCTCATGGATACGCTTGAGGTAGTTGATGGTGCCCGACCTACAGATGATATCCCTGCGCCCAGTTTTACCTGACACGCTCATCTCCAGATACTGCTGACCACCATCCTCAAATAGGGTCACATGCTTCCACATGAGGTTCAGCGCCTCTGTACCGTGCCTCATGCCCGTATTTGCCATGATCAACACATAGTCACGCATGAGGTGGCGCATGTCTGTGGGCTAGCCAGTTTTACCCTTGGTGATCCAGCTTGGCATCTTGCGGATCATTGTCGCGTATTCTTCACGGGTAAAGTCAGGGCGGCGTTCGCTTTTCTCACCACGGTTCACAAGTAGCGGCACATTCTTATGCGCCAGAAAGCCACGAGCCACGGCTTCTTCAAACACACGGTTCATGGCTGAGTTATGCGTGTTGAGCGTACTGGCCTTTGGCTCACGGCCCATCTTCTCGCGACGCCACTCATAGAACTGCTGCACCTTCTCATAATCGATGGTGGTCACATACTGCGCGCCGAAGAACGGGATCAGATAACGCTCAATGCACACGATGTAATCCGCAAACACCTTGCGCCCTAAACCTGCGTCCAGCTGCTTGCGCATATCCGCAATTGCCAGCTTGGCCACATCAGAGAACTTCTTGGTAACAACAGGCAGATCATTCTTGTGTCGGAACTTGTACTCAAGGAACGTCTCGCGGGCGTACTCCTTGGCCTCAGCCAAATCGCGCTTACCCGTGCTGATGCGAATAGTGTGTCCATTGATGACAAAGGCTGCCTGCCAGCGCTTGCTGCGCTCGCGCCGATACACACGCACCTCGCCGTCTAGTATCAGATGTGTGTCGTCGCGCAGCTGCCGCATGTCATGCTCCTTGCCACAACACTACGGCAGGGTACACCAACAAGTCTATCAAAGTGTGTGTTTGAGCGTTTAGGGCATTCGCTGCGCTCTGTATTAAGGTCTGCTATGCGGGAAAAGCCGCCTTATGCATCCGCAGCTATTGCTGACGCAGCATTTCTTCGCGCTTGCAGCATGTTCATCGCCGCGATGCAGCGCACATCACTGAAGCAGCCATTGAAATCCGAGATCAGGTGCCAAGTCCAAACCAAACTTTCGCTACCAGCGATGTCGAACTAGTGGGTCGTGGACAAACCGGCCGATCGCACTCGCAGCTAATGCTGGCCCAACACTTCCTCGCAAGTCCCGCACGCGGTCGTTTCAGGCGCAGCGCGTTTCGCCGAACCGGTCAATTACGAGTCTCCTTTTACATCAACCAGCATCGTTTTTTCGCGAAACCGTTGCGTCCATCTTTTGGCTAGGCATCGTCGACATCAGACGCTACGCGCATAATGTGCTTCTACTGCTCTTGGGTCGTTGCAGTTACGATCAAAACTGGCAACTCAATCGTCAAAAACGCAGCACATGCACTGCACAATGTGCGTGACGCACGACGCGTGCCGCCGTGGAACCAAGGAAAAAATCCTTCAATCCCGGCCGGTGTGACGCGATCACAACGCAGTCCGCATTATGCGTGTTGGCGTATTCTGTAATAGAGTGCCCAGCGGATTGCCCTTTAAGCAAAACAGAAGAGATACCAACTTCGCCCTTCACCCGCTCAGCCAAGAGCGACTTTGCGCGTTGATGCGACTTTTCAGCGGCATCCTCCTCAAGGAACGCCAGAACTGAACTGTTTGGCGGCTCATAGACGTGGATCGCTGTAATCTTTCCGCCCTCGGAAACCAACTGACGCGCCGCCGACAGCGCAAGGTCGCTGATGCCGTGTTCCAAGGAAAGTGCTACGAAAATATTGTTATACATCTGGGTATCCTCAGTTTCTATTTGGCACACTGAAAGCAAGTTCAGTGCCGATACTTCCGGTCGGGCGGCTCAGGAAGAAGTAACCGCCCGACCTTTCTTACCTGATTGCTCTAATCGCCGAGCAAGAGGTCAGGAAGGAACAAAGCTAGTTCTGGAATGAACGTGGTCAGCATCAACGTTGGCAACCATGCGAACGTGATGAAGATCAAAGTTGGCCAAAGCATCCGCGACACGGGTACGTCGCAAACCTGCGCGCCCAGATACAGCAGTGGCGCAGTTGGTGGCGTGATATTCGCCATCCCCAAGTTCACACCGATGACGGCCGCAAAATGGATGGGGTCCATGCCCGTGCTTTGCGCGATGGGCAGCAAAATCGGAGTTGCCAGAAGCAAGCCCGAGATATCGTCCATCAGCATGCCAATAAGGATCATCACAACGTTGATCATCAACAAGATCACAATCGGGTTTTCAGAAACGGAATAGACCATCTGTTTGGCCAGCGCGGGCGCGCCTTGCGCGATCAGATTGTCAGACACGATCAGAACCATAAAGATCATCACCATCACAACGCCGATTGTCACACCGGAGGTCTGGATGGTTGTAGCCATCGTTTTCCATGTCAGTCCGCGGTAATAGTAAATCGCGATCGGGACGGCATAGACAACCGCAATACCGGCAGCTTCTGTCGGGGTCATGATCCCTCCATAGATGCCGCCCAAGATGATGACAGGCATCATCAAAGCGGGTCCCGCCAAACGGCCTTGGCGCACGAATGTCGGCATGAATGGCGTTGGCCGCTCTGACAAGATGATATCGTGATGCTTGCGCAACAAGAACTGGTTGGTGAGGATAAGCAGCGTAATCAAAATGAACGCTGGGATCACTGTCGACAAAAAACACTTCAGAACATGTTGTTGCGCAACCCAGCCGTAGAGAATGTGCGAAGCACTGGGTGGGATCAAAAGCCCAAGAGGTGCCGCCGCAACGATCAAAGCAGCCGACTGCCCCTTGGGGTAGTTCGCCTTTTTCAAATGCGGCATCATGATGCCACCGATGCAGGTCAATGTCGCATTTGCACTACCCGAGATCGAGCCGAAGACACCACATGCCAAAACGCCAGCCGCACTGAGACCGCCCTTTATATGCCCGATAAACATCTGTGCCAATGACACAAGAGGAGCTGCAATCTTGCCTTTCTCCATGATGCCACCGGCAATCATAAAGAGCGGAATGGCCAGCAATACCAAAGAACGGATCCCGGTTGAGCCGGTTGGCAAATAGCCTGAGATCGATTGATCTCCGACAAGTGCGATGAACATCAGAACTGAGCCGAAGGCGATATAGACGCTGACGCCAAGCAGCAGCATCACACAAACAATGAGAAGACTTCCTGTGATAATCATTGGGCGGCTCCTTTGGGGGTGTCAGATTTCAAGGGAAGGCCAAGACCTTGCCGGATATGCACATAAAGATATGCAGCCGAGAACATGGCCATAAAGCTGAATGCAATCATGATAGCGATGCGCCACGACACAAACGGAATGCGCAGCACGGGTGTTGCGCGCAAACGCGGAAACGAAAAGTCATCAAGCAGCGAAATGTAGCAGGCATAAACGATAAACAGGATCACCAGCAGTTCGATTACCAGCACGGCAAATCCGCGCCACCAGATCAGTTTCGGATCGCTGATCACAATGCTGAGTATGTCGGCGTTAATGTGTAGCTTACGCTCGGACGCCAAAACGGCACCTGCGAAAAAGCCGACGATGCTGATCGCCAAAAGCCATTCTTCATAGGCGAATAGATCGCCGCCAAACCCGTAGCGGATGACGACGACGGCGCCAAATGTGAACGCCATCAGAAAGCCTGAAATCGTCACGATGGCTTTCATGCCAAAGAGCATCCAGTTCATTGGTGCGCCGATGAACTGTGGCAGCTCATCTGTTATTCTTATTAAACGTTCGCCGCTTTCATCGCTGACGTCCGCTGGCAGTTCGTCTGTAGAATTCGACATGCCTTGGTCCCTCCTGGTGTCGCTTCAATCAAAAAAGGCCGGCGATTGACGCCGGCCTTCCTTGCTTTGATTTATTGGTTCATTGAGGCGAGCAGCCGATCGATGATCTCTTGGCCGACTGTCTCGGCCATCAATGGCCAGATTGTTTCTTGGACTTGTGACGCCATCGCAAGCTGATCTTCATCGTTCAGCCGCAAGATTGTGTAACCCTCTTCGACAAGCTTGTCGCCAAACAGCGCGTCGTTCTCGCGGTTGTAGGCAAAGAAGTCTTCGGAGGCTTTGGACATAGCTGCTTGAACAACGTCGCGTTGCTCATCGTTCAATTTGTCCAATGTGCGCTGCGATCCGTAGAATGTCGTGATTTCCGAAATCGAGTTGTATTCGACGAAATGCGTACCAACGCCGGACTGTGCAAAGATCGAATATGTCGCCGTCTTTGTGCAACAAATCGCGCCGTCGACAATGCCAGACTGAAGCGCAGGGAAAATATCGCCCCATGCCATTGTTGTCGCGCGGTATCCAAAGGATTCAACCATGGCTTTCACAGCATTCGAAGACCAAACACGGATGTTCATGCCCTTGTCTTCGAAGTTGTTCCAGTTGTCTGGCTCTTGGTTGGCGACGATACCGACAAAGCCTTCGGGGTTCTGCGCCATAACACTCACGCCGTACTCGTCCGTGATTTCCTGAAGGATTTGGTTATATTCGGAATCCAGGTTACGCAGGATGCTGTCCATGTCGTCCCAGCCGGAAACAAGGAATGGCATGGACAGGAATTCAAGGCGTTGATCCGTATCCGCATAAATGAACGCGCCTGCGAAATCGATGTTGCCGCGCGCCACATCTTCAAACAGGGCTTCGCCGGACCCTAGCTGGTTAGCCGGGAACACTTCCATGTTCAGACCAACGCCTGCGGCATTCACGTCAGCAGCAACTTGTTCCATCATTTTTGTGCCGTAGTGGTCGATGGGAAAGACGCCAGCGAAACGCAGTTTCACGTCTTCGGCGAAAGCAGCCGTCGACAGTAACGCGCAGATCGCGCCACCGGTCAGGGCCTTGGCAATTGTTGTAGTTTTCATGTTTTTTCTCCCGTTGGTTTTTTGTGGTGCGGTTCGAAAGGTTTGGTAGATAAACCGCAGACAGCAGTTTCTGCTGAAGCTTGAAGTTCTCTTTTGCCTTTCATTTTTAGTGTTATAATTCAGTACTTTGGGTGTTTATTGCGGGGCTGACGCATGCCTTACCTCAGCGCATCATCCAGAATTTCGCACAAATTCTGCGCAGTCAGTTCAATCGGATTTCCCCCACAGGACGGATCTTTCAGCGCCATAGTGACAAGGTCATCCAAGCGGTCGGTTCCAACGCCTAAGGCGCCCAGGTTCGACGGGATCATGAGGGAATTGTTCAGGTCTTGGACATAGGTGCAAAAGCCGTCAAACCCGCCGTCAATGCCAAGGTATGCAGCGGCGGCGTCAAATCTGTCGTGGATCGCGGGGGCGTTGAACTTCAAAACGGCCGGCATGAATACGGCATTCGTCGTGCCATGGTGCGTGTTGTAAACCGCGCCAACCGGGTGGGATAATGCGTGAATCGCACCGAGCCCTTTCTGGAACGCCGTTGCCCCCATCGCCGCGGCTGACATCATGTGTGCTCGGGCCTCAAGGTCGGCGCCGTCAGCGTATGCGCGTGGCAGATATTCCTTGACCAATCGCATCCCTTCTAACGCCATGCCTTGGCTCATCGGGTGGTAATGCGGGCTTGAGAAAGCCTCGACGCAGTGGGCGAAAGCATCCAATCCGGTGCCTGCGGTGATAAATTTTGGCATCCCAACGGTAAGCGCCGGATCGCAGATGACGACCGTCGGCAAAACCTTGGGGTGAAAGATGATCTTTTTGACGTGTGAAACGGAATCCGTGATGACCGACGCGCGCCCGACCTCGGATCCGGTGCCAGCCGTTGTGGGAACAGCAATGATGGGTGCAATCGCGGCTGTGTCGGCGCGTGTCCAATAGTCGCCGATATCCTCAAAATCCCAGATGGGACGTGTCTGGCCCGCCATAAATGCGACCATCTTGCCCAGATCGAGACCCGACCCCCCGCCAAACGCGATAACGCCGTCATGGCCGCCCGCTTTATATGCGGCAACGCCAGCGGCAAGATTGATTTCGGACGGGTTCGGATCAACATCCGAGAACATGCTCCGGCCCAATCCGGCAGCGTCCAGTATCGCAAGCGTATCTTGTGTGACTGGCAAGTTCGCCAGACCCTTGTCTGTCACCAGCAACGGGTTCTTCATGCCAGCGGATGCGCATGCGTCGGGCAATTCTGCTATCCGGCCTGCACCAAACTTGATCGTGGTCGGGTAGGACCAGTTTCCAACGAGATTCATGTCTTAGGCTTTCTTTAGGTGGTATGATTTGGGGCGGGTCAGATTGTGGTAGCCAATGACGGACAAACCGCCGCCGCGTCCGGTGTCCTTGCAACCAGTCCAACAAAGGGCTGGGTCCAGATAGTCCGCGCGGTTCAAGAACACGGTGCCGGTCTCAAGTTGCGCGCCGATACGTTCTGCGCGGTCGGCGTCCTTGGTCCAGATTGATGCTGTCAGCCCGAACTCGCTGTCATTCATCAGCGCTATGGCCTGTTGGTCTGATGACACCTTCATAATGCCGACGACTGGTCCAAAGCTCTCGTCCTGCATGACCCGCATGTCATGGTTCACATCGGTCAGGATTTGGGGTGTCAGATAGGCACCGCCGTCGTCCTGTGGGAAGGTCTCGATATGGGCGGTCGCACCGTCGGCGATTGCCTCGGCGATTTGCGCGCGCACTTCTGTGGCAAAGCGGACATGGGCCATCGGGCCAAGGGTTGTTGCTTGATCGCGTGGATCGCCAAGCTTGTAGGCTTTGACGATCGCAACGGCCTTGGCAACGAATGTGTCAAAGTGGGTTTCGTGGACATAAATCCGTTCAATGCCGCAGCAACACTGACCGGCGTTAAACATCGCCCCGTCGATCAACGTCTCGACCGCAACATCAACATCCGCGTCTTCGCAAACATAGCCCGGGTCCTTGCCGCCAAGCTCTAGCCCGACACCTGTGAATGTGCCCGCCGCCGCAGTCTCAACCGCTTTGCCGCCACCAACCGACCCCGTGAAGTTCACAAAATCAAAGCAGTTTTCTGCAATCAGCTGTGACGTCGTCGCATGATCCAAAAAGAGGTTCTGGAAAACCTCCGCTGGCACGCCGGCCGCGACGAAGGCTTGGACCAGATGTTCGCCCGTCAGCAATGTTTGTGTCGCCACTTTCAGCACCACGGCGTTGCCCGCGATCAGCGCAGGTGCAACCGTGTTTATCGCGGTCATGTAGGGGTAATTCCAGGGTGCTATCACCAGCACAGTCCCATGGGGTTCGCGTTTGATGACGCGGCGGAACTTGTCACTGTCTTCGACAACGATATCTGCGAGGGCAGATTGGGCAATCGATGCCATATGTCCCGCACGTTCCTGAACACCGCCGAATTCGCCGCCATAGCGCACAGGCCGCCCCATCATCTGGGCAAGTGCAGGCACGATTTCATCATTCATCGCACCGAGATTGGCGATGCCTGCCATGACAATATCTGCACGCTGCTGGATTGTGTGCGCACGCCATGCCCTTTGCGCCAGCGCGGCAGTCTCAACCGCTGTTTTCGCGGCTGCGAATGATGCCGCATCGCGCGATTCGTAGACGGTTCCATCAATGGGGGAAATACATGTAAGTTGCTGTGCCATTGTCATTTTCCGCTATGCCTGCTCAAAACCGCGAGCGATTTCTTGGTCGGTGACCACCTTGTCAAACCACTCCAGTTCCACTTCCGCACAGCGACTGTAGTGCGCGACAACATCGTCGCCGATGGCAGCGCGCAGCATGTCCGAGCCGTGCAGCGCATCACGCGCATCGCGCAGGTTTTCAGGGATCGTGCCACCCTCTTTGGTGGCATATGCATCGCCATCCAGCGGCGGCTGCAACTCCAGCGCTTCTTCAATGCCCGCGATGCCGCAAGCAATCTGCGTAGCCATCGCGAGATAGGGGTTCAGGTCAGAGCCGCCGATACGGCATTCGATCCGCACAGCCTTTGAATGTGCACCACACAGGCGGAAACCAGCGGTGCGATTATCCACGGACCACACGCGGCCAGTTGGGGCGAACGTACCCTTTTGGAACCGTTTGTAGCTATTGACATAAGGCGCCAGAAAATACGTCACATCCGGCGCGTATTTGATCAATCCGGCAACATACTGGGACATCAGTTTTGACATCCCAAACTGACCATCCGCATCGAAAAACGCAGGTGCGCCGTCTTCCCAAAGCGATTGATGAATGTGGCTGGAGGAGCCCACTTTTTCATGATGCCATTTCGGCATAAACGTCACGGCATGGCCTTGCTGCCAAGCAATTTCCTTGATGCCATGTTTCGCAATCGCGTGATGATCGGCGCAATCCAAGGCTGCGGCGTATTTAATGTTCAGCTCTTCTTGGCCTGTTTCGGCCTCGCCTTTGCTGCCCTCAATCGGCAGCCCTGCGGCATAGAGGTGATTGCGAATGGGGCGCATCACATGTTCTTCTTTGGTGGTCTGAAGGATGTGATAATCTTCGTTGCACGCCGAAATCGGCGTGAGATCCTGGAAGCCAACTTTGCTAATTTCATCAAAGCTCTTGGCAAACAGAAAGAACTCCAATTCGGTCGCAGCCATTGCTGTCAAACCCATCTGCTCAAGGCGGGCGATCTGCGATTTCAGGATGGCGCGCGGCGAATGGGGGACATCTTTATGTGTCGCGTGATCCAACACATCACAAAGCACCATCACGGTCCCTTCAAGCCAAGGCACGGGGCGCAATGTGCTTAGGTCTGGCCGCATGACGTAGTCGCCATATCCAGCTTCCCAGCTTGTGCTTTTATACCCGTCAGGTGTCGACATCGCGAGGTCGGTTGCCAGCAGATAGTTGCAGCAATGGGTCTCTTCCCATCCAGTATCGACAAAATGCTGGGCCAGAAACCGCTTGCCCATCAGTCGACCCTGCATGTCCACAAGGCAAACCAGAACGGTATCAATTGATCCTTCGGCGACCTGCGTTTTCAGTGTTTCAAAATCTAATTGGCTGGGCATTTGTTATCTTTCTCTTGCGCAGGCGCTGCCATGGCGCGGAGCGCGGGCAAAAGCAGCGCCAACAGATCCTCCGCCATCGCTTCGATTTCAGTTTCATTGGTCAAAAGATCGTTGCGCACTTCCAGCATCACGTTTGGCAAGCCGTTCGCGACGCCGTAAATCACCAGCGAATGCGTGACGCCATCCGATTGCGCGTAAGGTTCATTGAGCGCGATCACGCGGCCCGATAAACGGTCGGCGTTGTTCATCATTGCCAGCGCAAGATCCGGATCATCATCGTGAAGGATCCCGATTTCCACACTGCGCTGCATGCCATGATAAATAGGTGCAAAGCTGTGAACGGTGACCACGATCGGCCGCGATGCACTACCCCGTTGGCGTTGCTCGAGAAGCGACTGCACTGTCGTGCGGAACGGGACATACACGGCCTCGGACCGTTCATGACGCGCCGCAGCGTCGAGCCCTTCGTTTCCGGGAACAACGATACGTTCTGATTGGGCGGGAAAAGCTGATGGTACATTGGGGGGTCGATTGCAGTCATACACTAGACGAGAAATACACCCTTCAATCAGAGCCGCATCGAGTTTTCGGCTAAGAAGACGGGACAACTCTCGCGCGCCAATATCCCAAACCGCGTGGGATTGACGGTCAGCCTTGGCAAGTCCCAAGTCACCCAATGCTTCTGGAATGTAGTCGCTTGCATGCTCGCAAACTAGGACAACAGGCGATAACCCATTGTTATTGATCACACTTGCCGATGCATGCGATAGATTTAATTCAAGAAGCGCGTCAGCCACTATATCCCCAGACTTTCCGTGTAAAGTTGCATGACCGTAAGTTTTCAAGTTGGATCATACATTACATAGTTGTATGGTCTAATAAGCGAAACTGATTCGGTCAAACAGAATCTGCATTCTGCGATGAATGACCAAATGAGGCTGTAAGGCGCTTAACTTATCTGACGAAGGGGACTATTGGTGTTTGGCAACGTGCTGGGAGCGAATGATAGACAAATGTTTGAGCCACTAGAGGCATCCAGTAGTGATGTGCCTATCTACCGCCAACTCGCCGATCAAATCCTGTCTTTGATTGCTGCCAAACGCTTGGTTCCCGGCGATCGGTTGCCGTCGCAACGCAAGATAGCAGGCATGGCAAATGTCAATCTGACCACGGTAACCCGCGCTTTTTCGATCTTGCACGAAAGAGGCGTGATTGATGGAAAACCGGGGAAAGGGACGGTCATTACAGCACCTAAGTCGTTTGACAGTCCACGCTCTGGTGTTTCGGAAAATCCGGGGCTGTGCGATCTGTCAATCAACCGTCCGGCGACCGACTCTTATTTGCGGGCGCTGCGCACGCTATTACCGAAATTCAGCGACGATCCGCGGTTTGAGGCGGTGCAAGATTATCACCCGCCTGAAGGTCATCTTGCCGTCAGGACCGCGATGGCAGAATGGGCAAGCGGAGCAACGAACCACTCAGACCCGGGCCGCATTATCGCGGTGAACGGGGCGCAGCATGGTCTTGCTTGCACATTGGGGGCAATCGCAAACCCGGGGCAAGTTGTCCTCGCTGACGCAATCACGTTTCAAGGGTTTGTTTCGCTGTGTGCATTACAGCATGTCGATTTGAAACCGGTGGAAATGGATAACGAAGGCATGATCCCTGCAGCTTTTGAGCAGGCCTGCATACTGCATGACCCAGTCGCCGTTTATCTGATGCCGAACTTCCACAACCCCACGACGATCACACTCAGCATGGCGCGACGTACAGCATTGGCTGAGGTCGCACGAAAACATAATGTCATCATCATAGAAGATGATGTCTACCGCCCGTTGATCGCAAAACCGATTGCATCAATCGCGTCGCAATATCCAGACATCACTGTCTATATCACGAGCCTGTCCAAATGTGTGGCGGCGGGCATCCGCTTTGGCATAGTTTCGGCACCTGTTGATTTGCTGCGAGACATAAAGACCTTTCTGCAAGTTAACTGTTGGAGCACCAGTTTCTCGACAGGGCTCACCGTTACCCAGCTTGCTGAGCAAGGCAAACTAGACGAGATCATCGAAGAGCAAATGACAGAATTGAAGGCCCGACATAAAATTCTGACGCGCATTCTTCCGCCGGAATACCTTCATAGTGCGCCGACATCGCCGCACGCTTGGCTGACCTTGCCAGAGCCTTGGCATGGCTCTGGCTTCACACGCGCGGCACGTGCTGCGGGGGTTTGTGTTCTCTCGAGTGATGCCTTCACGGTAGACCGTAACCAAGCACCTGTTCATGCAATTCGTTTGAACCTGAATGCGGCAAGGTCCCGCGATGAGCTGACCCAAGCTGCAAATGCCATTCTTGGCGTTCTTTCGGGTGGGTTCAGAAAAGTGAACTTGGATGTCTGAACGCACCCACCATGCACACGAAGTGGTGGTAATCGGCGGTGGCGTGATCGGGATGAACATTGCATTTCGCCTTGCAAAAGAAGGCCGCGAAGTCGCTTTGGTCGAACCACATCAGCTGGGTATGGGTGCGTCTTACGGCAATGCAGGTACGATTTCTGACTACGCGACAATCCCTGTCGGCACACCGAACGTTCTGCGCAATCTGCCTAGTCTTTTTCTGGATCGCTCCAGCCCACTGTCTGTCCGCTACAGAACACTGCCATCCCTGATGCCATGGCTGCTGGATTTCGCGCGTCAAAGCCTGCCCGCGCAGGCAGAGGCCAACGCTAAAAGTATTGGCTCACTGCTCAAGAACGCGAGTGGCATGTGGCAAGAAATGGCGGATGAATTGGGCGCCTCGCAGCACTTGCATAAGCGTGGCTGCTTGTACCTCTACGAGTCGCATAAAGCTTTCGCTGCGGCAAAATACGATGAACGCTTGCGCCGCCAAAACGGGGTCGAGGTTGAAGCGATCTCGGCTGCCCAAGTACGTGAACTGGAGCCAAATTTGAGCCCGTTTGAGGGTGGCGCGCATTATTTTGCAAATGCCACCAGCATCGACGATCCGGGCAAAGTCATGGAGATTTTTGCCGAAAACTTGCGTGCACTGGGTGTCACGATCTATCAAACCCGCGCGCATGCGATCAACAGCGACGATACACCAGTAGACGTGCTTTGCGATGATGTCGTCCTAAGGGCCTCCAAGGTAGTTATCTCGGCTGGCGCCTATTCCAAGCCACTCGCGAAATCAGCCGGTGAGGCCGTCCGACTGGACACTGAACGCGGCTACCATATTGAATTTGATATGGCTGAATTGCCCATTTCAAGGCCGGTTTGTTCATCCAAGCGCGGCTTTTACGCGTCGCCGATGCGGGGCCGCCTGAGGTTCGCAGGGCTAGTCGAACTTGGCGGGCTGACCCTTCCAGCGGCTCAGCATCGCATCAAGACACTTGAACTGGGCGCGCGTGCGATGTTCCCTGAACTTGGCGAGCCAAGCCGTACGTGGTTTGGGTTTCGCCCATCAATGCCCGATTCAATCCCCGTCATTCGGCCGACCAAGAAGAACCCAAACGTCATTATGGCATTTGGGCACGGGCACATTGGCATCACACTCGCCCCCGCGACAGCAGCGGCGGTAAGCGCTTTGCTAAGGTCGAATTCGGTCTCTGCATTCAACTGAGGCAATCAATTCCTGAACTTTTATTTCTGACCCTTTCGATAGGACTGCTCTGGCGCGATTGAACGCAGCGCTAATTCATGCACGCCTCCGTTCTGGCCGATTTTATGCGACGGAATGATGTGACTGCGACGTTAGAGAAACATGAAGCCATTCGCGTAACCGACACAAAACTATCGGAGCCCCTCATGACACCTAAATTTTCTTTTGCGCTTGTCGCTATCATGGCGCTGCCTGCCGCGGCCTTGGGACATGGTGCTGCCAACACGCATAATCATTCCGACAACCGGATGACGCCGCGGGATGCCCGCAGCCACGAGACAGGCCAACTGCCAGTCGCCAGCGCACCGACCACCCTGCCCGATAGCGCGGTGAACATGACGATCAGTGGCCAAATGCGGTTGTTTACATCCAACGGCATTCCCGATCATCCCCCGGGGCGGTTCCCAAATAGAGGCAACCCCAACAACGTCAGCGCACAGAGCTATACCTTCCAGGTACCTCTTGATCCCGCAGCGCCGCTCGGGGCAATCCTCAATCCTTCCGACATAACCCCCGACCGTGGCTACCTTTTTGGCGTAGCCCTTAACGGCGTACCGTTTGAGCCAGCGACGGGCATGAACTGGACGCCTGCGGGCATCCATCGCGACGGGCGCCCTGGCGACTGGGTCTTTGAGGCCATTGGCGGATCGGTCGATTTTGGTGTCGATCATGCCAACGCGCATGTGCAGCGCACCGGTGCCTACCACTATCACGGCGTACCAGTGCCGATGATTGCGCAGGATGCGCCAACCTTGATTGGCTATGCTGCAGACGGCTATCCGATCTATGGGCCACTTGGTTTCGCCGATCCGATGGACGCATCTTCGCCGCTTGTTGAACTGTCGTCATCTTGGCAGCTCAACAATAGCCCAAGGCCTCAGCCGCCAGAAGGCCCCGGCGGCGTGTCTGACGGCGCATACACTGCAGATTTTTACTTCGCACCTGCAAGTGGCGACCTTGACCGGTTGAATGGCCGCTTCGGTGTCACGCTGGAATTTCCCACGGGGGTCTACCACTATGTCGTGACCGATGCTTTCCCTCACGTGCCGCGCGGTTTCGCTGGCACGCCCGATAGAAGTTTCTTTCGCCAGCCAGGACAAGGTCCGAACCATGTCCGCGCACGCGGGGAGGCACTCTCACTCGGCGACCGCTGAGTGATCTTATCTTTAGGTGGAGATGGGCGCATTGTGTCGCCGGACTTTATTCCGCATTTGCAACCTATTTAAAGAAAGCACCGATAGGGGTTGTCACAGATCTAGATGAATTCCCAGCTCACCAATTCAAAATCAGATCCTTGCTGCGTTCGGCATGAATGGCCGGTCATTTTGCTGCACACCGGCATCAGATATGTTGCAGATGCAGCATTTTTCGCACTACGAGTGCTCGCAACACAATAACTGAACTCACAGTGTGGGCTCACAGCTGCCATTCGCCGCGCCTGACGTAAATGTCCGCTCTGGGTGGAAAGCCAGCAAACACATTATCTGTGTTCCCAACCATGTTGTCCCAAAACTCCGCCAACACAGTGTTCGCAACACAGCACTAGCCTACACTGTGTTCAACACAGCGAATCCGCCCTAAAAATAGTCAGCAACACGGTAAAAAGTGTGTGTTTGGTGTGTTTTTGATCTGCACAACTTTAGCGCGCATCGCGCAAAATTAAGTCATTGTTTTTATTGGTAAAAATGGTGCCCAGGGGCGGAATCGAACCACCGACACGAGGATTTTCAATCCACTGCTCTACCCCTGAGCTACCCGGGCACGGGTGACATTAGTTGTCTGGGTGCGCGCGTTCTAGGATGGCTGGCGGGGCGTGTCCAGAGCTAACAGACCATTCAATGCAGTTTTTCGTCCGAACTGTTTTCGCCACTTTGCACAGCTTGATCCATTGCATCGAACAAGGCCTCCGCATCGTCGGGATCATTGGAGGCCAGCGCGTAAGATCCGCTGAGCCATTTCGCCAGGTCTACATCCGCGCAGCGCTTGGAGCAGAAGGGCTTATACGCGGCATCAACCGCTTTTTCGCAAATAGGACAGCTCATTTCAGCAACTCTACAAGCGGCAGGCGCGCGCGTTTGCGTTGCAGCTCAACATGACCAAGCGGGGTCCAGCCGACAAAGACCGTTTCTATGCTATCATTACGCAGCGCGGCTTTCAGCGCGCTTTCAAATCCGCGTCGGTCTTTCTTCGGCATTGGCGCAAGGTCCAATACAATCTGACCACCAAGGCCCCGTAAGCGCAATTCACGCGGCAAGCCTTTGGCGAGCGCGAAATTCGCTTTCGTTCCAGCCGTCATCGAAGTGTCTTTGCCCGTGTTCACGTCTACAGCGACCAAGGCGCGGGTTGGTTCCACATAGGCAAACGCGCCGCCGCCCAATTCGAAACGAGGGCTTTCCAGCGCGTCGATCGCGTCCAGCACCGCGTGAGTTTCAAAGCCACCATCTTCTGTGATGATCTCTGCCGGCTCTACCCAATCGCGCCACGCGAGCAGGTGGGGTTTATCCCCCTCAACCAGTTTTTCGCCCCCCGTGCCATCGTCGTTCAGAACCTGATCCGCCAAACCAAGCATGGAAAGAAGATCGTCAGCGATATCCTCTGCGTCGGCATGTTCGCATGAGGATCGCATGATGATGCCATGTGGCACGTTCTCCACCGTGTCATGCAAGACGGCCAAGATTTCTTCGCGCCGCTCATCATCGCGGATTGAACGAGACACGTTAATGCCGGGGGCATTGGGCGTGACGATCACATAGCGCGACTTGAAGAGAACGCGGTTCTGTACGGGGATTGCTTTGCCCTCGTCTGCGTAACCTGTGACTTGCACCAACAACTCATCACCCGGTGCCATTCCTTTGATTTGACGCAGGAACGCTGCGCCGTCAGGGGTTCTTAAGAACATCCTGCCTTGGCCCTTTATGGGACGATCAGCAATGGCGCGATAGATCGTGCCGGGGGCAGGGGCGTCGGTGGAGATCAGCAAATCGTCAAGCTTGCCGTCAACCATGAGCGCCGCTGCTTCGCGTCCGTTCAGGTGGTCTAGAATAATGGTACGACCAATCATCTGTGATCTCCAAATACGGGGTAGCCCGCTGTTTGCAGCAGGGCTGCGGTTTCCGCCAATGGCAGGCCAACGACAGCGCTAAAGCTGCCGCTGATCCATGGGATGAAAGCAGAGGCGGGGCCTTGGATCGCATAGCCGCCTGCTTTTCCACGCCAATCATCGGTGGCGAGATAAGAATTGAGCTCAATATCCGAGAGACGCTTCATCTTGACGTTGGTTACGACATCGCGCGCCCAAATTTGGTCGCCCTTTTTTATAGCAACCGCTGTTATCACGCGATGACGACGGCCCGACAGGGCAAGCAAGAATTCAGCCGCTTGGCCTGCATCGCTCGGTTTGCCCATGATCCGACGGCCCAAAGCAACCGTAGTATCGGCGCAGATCACTACCTCATCCGCGTTGGTTGGAACTGCCGCCACCTTTTCGCGTGCCATGCGCGCGCAATAAGGGCGGGGTAGCTCGGCCTTCAAAGGGGTCTCGTCAATATCAGACGCGCGGATTTCGTCTGGTGTCAGGCCGATCTGCGCAAGCAACTCAAGGCGTCGTGGGCTGCTGCTTCCAAGAATAAGTTTCATAGGTCCCTCAAAGCAAAACCGGCCCAAAGGACCGGTTTCATTCGTCTGATCGCCGTGAAGCGCAATTTATTTGAAGCGATAGTTAATACGACCTTTCGAGAGGTCATAAGGGGTCATTTCGACCTGAACCTTGTCGCCTGCCAGAACACGGATGCGGTTCTTACGCATCTTGCCTGCCGTGTGCGCGATGATGGTATGGCCATTTTCTAGCTCGACCAAGAATGTCGCATTCGGCAGGAGTTCCTTTACGACACCGGGAAATTCGAGCGTATCTTCCTTGGCCATGGTATCTCCATTGTTACCTTTTCCGCGGTTTTGCGGATTTGGCGCTTAGATGGAGCCATTTGCCCCAGATTTCAAGGTGTTTTCAACGTAAGTCGCAATATGTCACGGGGATCGTGCTCTCGTCACCCCCTTGCTCATGCCAATGTGTGCTGTTTCGAACAACACCAGTCTTGCGCACATGCTCGATTTCACCGAGCGGGGCATCTGCGATCGTCCAACCCGCTTGGTTCAAAATTCCCTCGGCAATCACACCCGTACTTGGAAATCCGGTATCGGGTGGGCCAAAGATGCCGCCCATGCCTGACCCTGCGTCAACGCTTTTTGACCAATCCACGTTGCCAACAACCGACGCCATTGCGGTCACGCATTGTCCCTCCAGCGCGCGTGAGATCGCTCCGATACGCACACGCCAATAGCCAGCCAAAGCTTCTGTGCATGAGGGTACAAGAATATATGCAGCTCCCGCCTCGATCAAAGCACGCCCTAGCAAAGGGAATTCACTGTCATAGCAAATCAGGACACCGATCTTGCCAAGGCTTGTGTCAAAGAGCTTCAAAGGCCCCGATCCAGTCGCAACATCCCACGGATCACGTTCAAACACCGTCATGATCTGCTTGTCTTGCACCGCACTTTTGCCATTGGGGGCAATCAGGCGCGTGCGATTGACGGGGCGATCAGGATGTACGTTTGTGTCAAACACAGGCGCAGAAGGGGTGAGGATATGCACGCTAAACTCAGCGGCAAGCTTGGCATAAAACGCATCCGATTGCGGCACGCGCTCAGAAACGGCATGCAAGCTTTGTTCTAGGTCTATCGAGACATTGCGCCCTGCGAGCGTGCTAAGTTCCATCGCGCCGTATTCTGGAAACACCAACAACTCCGCGCCTTGCTCGGCGGCGTCGCTTACCCAAGCGCGCGCTTTGCTCTCAAACGCGGCCCAATCGTCGAACCAATCCAAAGGGTAGGCGGCGGTCGCAATTTTCATCTTTCATCTCCAATGCTGCAAATACTCTGCCGCCCTTTCGTCTAAGATGAAAGCAGGTTAGGCAGCACCATGGGATTTACGCTCGATCATCTGCGCCGCGATGCGCTTGCAAAGTTTGATACGGTGATCGATGTACGCTCGCCCGCAGAATTTGCCGAGGACCATGTACCGGGTGCCATAAACCTGCCTGTCATGAGCAATGAAGAGCGCGCCAAGATCGGAACGATCTATGTGCAGCAAAGCCCGTTTCTCGCGCGCAAACTCGGCGCTGCCATCGTCGCGCGGAACGCTGCGCGCCATATTGAGACGGAGCTGGCGGACAAAGAAGGTGGTTGGCAGCCGCTTGTCTATTGTTGGCGCGGGGGGCAGCGGTCTGGCAGTTTCGCGTCGATCCTGTCTCAGATTGGCTGGCGCACGGATGTGTTGGAGGGCGGTTATCGCGCTTATCGCACACAAGTGGTGCGCATGCTTTATGAGGATGCACTGCGATATCGTTTTGTGCTGCTTGATGGCAATACGGGTTCGGGCAAGACGGCGATCCTGCATTCGCTGAATGAACAGGGCGCGCAGATGCTTGATCTTGAGGGGTTGGCGAACCATCGCGGCTCATTGCTCGGGGCGATGCGGGATGAGCAGCCGAGCCAGAAAATGTTCGAGACCCGTTTGGCGCAGGCCTTGTTGGAGTTGGACCCAAGCAAACCCATCGTGGCAGAGGCGGAGAGCAGCAAGATCGGCGAACGTCTGATCCCTGCGTCTGTTTGGAAAGCCATGCGCTCGGCGCCACGTATAGACATTGCCGCCAGCCTACAGGTGCGTGCACAGTTCTTGACGCGCGACTATGCAGATGTCTTGGAAGACCCCGCGCATATGGCGGAGCGCTTGGATAAATTGCGCGCGCTTTGCAGTCATGCGCGTGTTGAGCAATGGCTCGCATATTTGGGTGAAGGCAAGCATGAGAAACTCGCTGCGGAACTAATGGAACACCATTATGATCGCGGCTATGAGCGTTCGCGCGAAGGGCGCGACAACACTGTGCTCGCAACGCTTAAGGCTGATGGGTTAGAGCCGCGCCATATCGAGGGGCTTGCGCGCCAAGTAGCTGATCTACTCGATCAGCTTTAGGGCGATAGGGCCATCGATGATCCGACCGATCTGAACCGCGTTGATGCCCTGTTCTTTCATTTCTGCGATAGCTTTTTGCGCGTCCTCTGGCGCGATCGCAGCAAGTAAACCACCCGCTGTCTGTGGATCCAGCATCAAACGTCCACGCGGGGTTTCAGGTGCGTTCATCATCGTTAAAGCATCTGAGAGATTGTCGGGATAGAGGCTCGATTGCACAGCCTTTTCGCTCAATTCCAAGGCACCGTCCATAAGCGGAACGTCACGCGCATTCAACTCTGCACCAACGCCCGAGGCACGACAAATGTTGGCCAAGTGTCCCACAAGGCCAAAGCCGGTCACATCCGTCATCGCGTGTGCGTTGCGCAACGCATAAGCGTCCTCAGCGACGCTGCGCGACATGCGTGCATAAGCGCGAGCCACATCAGCGCCGCGCGCTGTCATTTGCATTTCAGCCGCCAGCAATACGCCTGTGCCGATGGGGCTCGTGAGGATCAGGACATCGCCAACTTGCGCGCCAGCCAAGGTGATTGGATGTTCGCGCGCAAGACCTGTCACGCTAAAGCCAATCGTAAACTCAGCACCCATGCTCGTGTGCCCGCCGATGATTTGTGCACCAGCCTCTGTCATCACGTCGCTCGCGGTTTGCATGATTTCATTTAGCGTGCGTTCCTGTAGATCGGTACTCATACGCGGCAAAATCAAACTCACCATCGCGCTTTGCGGCGCGGCCCCCATAGACCAAATATCACCAAGCGCGTGTACCGCTGCAATACGCGTCATCACGACGGGATCATCGCAAAATGCACGTAGATGATCCGTACTCAGCACCTGTCGCAAACCGCCCATCTGCAAAAGTGCGGCATCATCACCGGGCAGGGCGACGACATCCTCGCGTGCAGCCCCGCTGTGATCAAACGCCGCTGCAAGCGCGCCGCGTCCTACCTTTGATCCACATCCCGCGCAAATCGGACCGTGATGGACCTCTGATCCTTGTGTATGCTCGCTTGGCAAGTCCAAAGCGGCCATCGACTTCAGATCATCAAATTGGCGCATGAACTTGCGATCAATCTGGTCTTTCCAACGCCACATCATCGTGCTTGATACAGCAAACCCGCGTTTTTCTGCCAGCGCCTCTTTTCCGCCAAGTGAGATCAGCTTTAAATAATCCGATTGCGGATGATACTCTTTCATTATGCCACCCGTCAGCGCGGCCCGTAAATTGTGAAACAAAACAGGGGTTTCGCGCACGGCAAACACACCCGCTTTGGGGCGTGGCGCATGGCTGAGATGGGCGCAATCACCAACTGCGAAAATACTCGGATCGCTCTCGCTTTGCAGGGTAGGACCTACTCGCAGATAGCCGTTTTCCAAAGCTAAGCCCAGTTCAGCGATCCAGTCATACGCGCGCGTACCAGCGGCACCCAAGGTCAATTGCGAGAGCACGGGAGCGCGCCCTTCAATCTCAATTTGATCCGGCCAGACTCGCAAGACTTTCGCGTGCTCGATTAGGTCAACATCTAGCGTGTCCAAACTCGCCAACACTTTCTTACGCGCTTGCGCGCCCAAGCGGCTTAAGGCACGCGAGCGATCAATCAAACTTACCTGTGCAGTCCGCCCCAAACTCTGCAAATGATGCGCTGCTGCCATCGCCATTTCCGCGCCAGCAACGCCAGCGCCCAAGACGGCTACTTCGGCATCACCAGTGCCTTTGCAAAACCCGTCCCAAATACGCGCGAAATCATCCAAAGGTTTGGCCGGCACCGCGTGTTCGCTAAAACCCTCAAGCTCGGGCATGCCCGATGTGATCCCGATATCGACAGAGCATACATCGTACCCAATTGGCGGACGCCCTGCGACATGTACTTGTTTCAACGCACGATTAATATGGCTCGCCTTGCCCAAGATAATCCGTGCGCCCGCAGCCCGCGCCAAGCGTACCAAATCAATATACAGCTCTTCACTGGTATAATGTCCGGCTACAAACCCGGGCAACATCCCACTATATGGCGCGCTGGGCGCAGGGTTGATCAATGTCAGGCGAGCGCCCGCCAAAGGGGCCATCGCCCACATCTTTAACAGAATTGCATGGGTATGGCCGCCGCCCACCAGAACAAGGTCACGGGTGTAAGGAAAATCAGTCATCATAAATACCTGCTACACCGAGACTGCGCCAACCGCCACACACACTCTCGCGACTCCACTTTCGCTTCTTTGGTCCTAAAATACCTCGGGGGAGGCTGTGCAGCAGACGGGGGCAGGGCCCCCTAGTATCCCGTCATCTCCAAATACCCGACGCCAGAGTGGCTTCCCTCAATCGAAATCGGCCCTTCCCAATAAGGAACAGAAGTCGCCATCCAAGCCTGGGTGTTCAACGCACGCACTGTTACATCTAAACCTTGCTGAGGTAGCGACAGCGCCCAAGTCGTTGGAATACTGCGCCCGTTCACATCAGATTGCTCGATCGCGCGCGCTGTAAACGCACCGTTGGGCAGGGGCGTGGGCGTTCCATCCGGCGCGATCCATGTGGCAGAGGTGTAGGGCGCTTCGGTGTCAGAGCGCAAAACAAAACCCATCACGCGCGCGCCACTTTCAAAACTTAGCGAAAACCAATCCCAGCCCGTTTGATCACTGGCCAAAGGCTGTGAGGACCACTCGCGATCAAGCCAAGCATCCCCCGTCACTGCAATATCGCCCTCGGGCAAGGAGAGCGTACCTGTGATGTCATAAAACGGCTGCGAATAATAATAGCTTGCTTGCCCAGCCGCAGATTTCACTGAATAGCCTGCGTTGCCCTGCAATACCAAGGGTCCGCGCGCGCTCAAATCCATTTCATAGGCGAAATCATTACCGACAGCGCGCATCGCTAGCTCGTTCAAATTGTTGCTCCCGCGCAGATGCCAATCGTCAATCCAGGCATCGAACTGCGCATCAACCGTCACACCTGCTTGACCAATACCGCCGCGTCCAAGCCGTTCGCTGACATACTGCTGATCTGGCGTCGTGACAGCAGCATGGCCCATCCATAGTTGAGAACTGTGCCACGCCTCACCTTCGCCAAGGCGCAAAGCGGATCGAAACAAAGTCCACTGCAATCCATAGGGGGTGCCATCTGCAGTCTTCAGATTGGCGGTCAAATACCACCACTCGATCCTGTAATCCTCATGCGCGCCGTGATCTTTCGGAAAAACCAAAGCGCGATCAGGGTTTGGCACGAAAAAACCTTCAGCATTCGAGCCAAGCCCAGCAAAGCCTTGGGCGTGCGACGCAAATGGTAACCAAAGCAGGGTGAGAAAAAGCCACTTCATGACACACAACCTAATCTTCAATTCCCAAAAAGAAACGCCCCCGAAAACATCGGAGGCGCTTTATTTCGAAAAGGGCCTGCTCTTAGTTGATCGCAGCCGCTTTCACATCATCATCAATAAAGGGCAAATACTGTGCAAAGTTATCCGCAAACATGTTTACCAGTTTGGCGGCCTGACGATCATAGGCCTCTGGATTATCCCAAGTGCGGCGCGGATCAAGCAAAACTTCTGCAACACCAGGGGCCGCCACTGGTACGTCAAAGCCGAAATTCGGATCTTTGCGGAACGTGGCATCGGCCAAGGACCCGTTGAGTGCAGCGCTCAACAAAGCCCGCGTCGCACGGATCGGCATGCGCGAGCCAGTGCCATATGCGCCACCCGTCCAGCCCGTATTGACCAGCCAGCAGGTTGCGCCATGCTCCGCGATCTTCTCTTTCAACAGGTTGCCGTACACTTCTGGACGACGCGGCATGAAGGGTGCACCAAAACAGGTGGAGAACGTTGGTTCAGGCTCTGTGACACCGCGCTCTGTGCCCGCAACCTTAGAGGTGAAGCCGGACAAGAAGTGATACATCGCTTGCGCAGGTGTAAGGCGCGAGATTGGGGGCAATACACCAAACGCGTCACACGTAAGCATGATAATGTTTTTTGGGTGTCCACCTAGTGCTGTCTCGGAGGCGTTGGAAATATAATGCAGCGGGTAAGCGCAGCGCATGTTGGCAGTTAGACTATCATCTTCAAAATCCAGCTCTTTGGTCTCTGGATCATAGATCATATTCTCAATCACAGTACCGAACTTGGTGGTGGTGTCGTAGATCTCCGGCTCAGCTTCGCGGCTAAGATTAATCGTTTTGGCGTAACAGCCGCCCTCAAAGTTGAAGGTACCTCGATCAGACCAGCCGTGTTCATCATCGCCAATCAATGTGCGTGCGGGATCAGCCGACAGTGTGGTTTTACCCGTGCCAGACAGGCCAAAAAATACAGCTGTATCCACAGGATTGCCAACCGCATGATTGGCAGAGCAATGCATCGGCATGATACCCTTTTCAGGCAACAAATAGTTGAGCAAGGAAAAGACGGATTTCTTATTCTCGCCTGCGTATTCTGTGCCACCAATCAAGATGAGCTTTTTCTCAAAATTCATTGCGATCACGGTTTCAGAGCGACAGTTGTGTCGTTTTGGATCCGCTTGAAAGCTTGGGCAGTTGATCACTGTGAAATCAGCTGTGAAATCATCAAGTGCGTCGCGCTCAGGTCGGCGCAGCATCGTGCGAATGAACAGACCGTGCCATGCCAATTCGGTGACGACCCGAACGTCGATGGAGTGCTTGGGGTCCGCACCGCCCACAAGGTCCTGAACGAAATAGTCGCGTCCCTTCATGTGCTCAACCATGTCCGCGTGCAGCGCATCAAAGCCCTCAGGGCTCATTTCAGCGTTGTTTTCCCACCAAATCGTATCAACGACGTCGGGTGTCTTCACCACGTGTTTATCTTTTGGCGAGCGTCCGGTGAATTTCCCGGTGGTGACAAGAAAGGCCCCGCCATTGCCCAGTTCGCCTTCGCCTTTTTTCAAAGCGATCTCAATAAGCGCAGGTTCCATCAAGTTATAATAGACAGACCCAAGCCCCGTGATGCCTTGATCTTCGAGCTTGAAAGAAGGGTTTACCCGTCCAGTTGTCATACTATACTCCTGTGGCCATGTTAGACCGCTGTTCTGATTAGGCGGCAAATGCGCAGAAACGACGCGTTACCGAACACACTCCACTGTGGCGTGGCACCTTCTCTTAACATGATGATTTCTTTCGTGAACAGGGCGCTTTGGCGTAGTTAGCGCAACCAATATAAGTTTAGCGCAATCATCGCGACTTAGATCGATTTCGATTTAATTTCACTAAAGATAAACAGCTCTGTTGAGAGAAAATAAGCGTTTTCGGTGGCAAATGAGTCACGCATCCACTGCTGATTCGCAGTTGGGGATTGATCTGCGAACAGAAACACGCAAGTCATGGTGAAAAAACTAAACTGGTACTTGAGCAGTATAAGGAAGCAGGCATGTCCAAAATCGCTTTGGTGGACGACGACAGGAATATCCTGACGTCGGTCTCAATGACTCTAGAAGCCGAAGGCTTTGAGGTCGAAACATATAATGACGGTCAATCCGCGCTGGATGCGTTTAATCGCAAGTTGCCCGATATGGCTGTTCTCGACATTAAGATGCCGCGTATGGACGGAATGGACCTGCTACAACGCTTGCGCCAAAAAACTTCTATGCCAGTCATTTTCCTGACATCCAAAGACGACGAAATCGACGAGGTCCTTGGTCTTCGCATGGGTGCTGACGACTACGTCAAGAAGCCTTTCTCCCAGAGGCTTTTGGTTGAGCGTATTCGCGCACTCTTGCGTCGCCAAGACGCCGAAGCAGGTGTTGTGGTCGCCGAAACCGACGAAAATAAGGTGATCGAGCGCGGTGATCTGACGATGGATCCTCTGCGTCACGCTGTGAAATGGCGCGGTAAGGACGTGACCCTGACGGTTACAGAATTTCTGCTACTTCAAGTGTTGGCACAACGTCCGGGTTTCGTAAAAAGCCGCGATCAGTTGATGGACGTCGCATATGATGATCAAGTTTACGTAGATGATCGCACAATCGACAGTCATATCAAGCGCTTGCGCAAAAAGATGCGTTCGGTTGATCAAGAGTTTTCGGCAATCGAAACACTCTATGGCATCGGTTATCGGTACAACGAAGAATAATGGCTCTGGCCGAACGCATAACGCCACGGCGTGCCCCACGGGCGCGGCAGGAAATGGACGTTGTTTTGGGCGACGATTGGATCGCCCCGAACAGCACCGTTGAAAAAGAGGTGCGCGACCGTCGTGAACTTCGCGGTCTTTTTTCGATTAAGCAATCTCCGCTCACGCGAAAGATCATTACTTTTAACTTGATCGCGCTGAATGTTTTGGTTGCGGGCATTTTGTTCCTGAATTCATCGCGCGACAGTCTCGCATCACAGCGCGCCGCATCGCTGATGGGCGAGGTTGAGCTAGTCGCAGATGTTTTTGAAGCGCAGATCGACATTACCGAAGAAAAGACGCTCGCGGCAGCAGATGATCAAATCACTGCAACGCTAAATGCGCTCGATCTCCACAACTCTGTAGAAGTTTTCGTTTTCGGTTCTGAAGGTGGCTTGGTCGCCAATGCGACCGGTAGTAGCGCTAGTTGGGGCTCTGAGTTGGGCTCGAGCGAGCGTAAAACGCTTATCGTTGATGCGCTTTCGAAAATTTGGAGCGTCACAACATTACCTTTCACAAAGACCGAGCCTGCGAACATTCCGTCTTTGGAAGAACAGCTGCGCGATTTGGTTGCGAAATCGACTGACGGCGAAACAGTTGTTGGTAAAGGCCTGAATCCGGAAGGCGGCGCAATTTTCACCGTCACAACGCCGATTATGGCGGGTGGTCAAAGCGTCGGCGTCGTTGCATTGGCTAGTGCCTCCGGTGAAATTGATACGTTAGTGAAGAGCGAACGCGAACGTGTGTTGCAAATGTTCTTGATCGCGACTTTGGTGTCGATTGGTCTCAGCCTTGTTTTGGCGTCGACCATCTCAAACCCGCTTTCCGATCTCGCGATGGCAGCGGAAGTTGGGCGCAGAAATGATCGCGGCAAAGTAAGCCCTGGGCGCATCCGCATCCCTGACCTAACAGCCCGCCCTGACGAAATCGGCCGTCTTTCTGGCTCCCTGCGTGGCATGGTCGCAGCACTCTATGATCGTATTGATAGTAATGAACAATTTGCCGCTGACGTCGCTCACGAGATTAAGAACCCGCTCGCTTCGTTGCGCTCCGCAGTCGGCACTATGCGTGTCGCAAAACGTGATGATCAACGCGAAAAATTGCTGCAAGTGATCGAGCACGATGTGCGCCGTTTGGATCGACTTGTTTCCGATATCTCCAACGCCTCGCGCTTGGACAGCGAATTGGTCAAGGAAGAAGAAGAATCCTTTAACTTGCTGCACATGGTCAGCAATTTGACCGATTATCTTGGCGATCAGGCGCAAGAAAAAGGTATCGAGTTTATCTCTGACCTGCCGAAAGATCCGATCATGATCTCTGGCCTCGAAGGCCGTCTAGCGCAGGTTTTTGTCAACCTTATCACCAACGCCACCAGCTTTTGTGAGGACGGTGACGCCATCCGCGTGTGGGCGCGCCAGCGTGAAAATCGTGTGCTTGTGGTTGTCGAAGATACAGGCCCCGGCATTCCTGAGCAGGCGTTGGGCAAGGTCTTCAAACGCTTCTATTCGGAACGTCCTGAGGGGCAGTTCGGCAATAACTCCGGCCTCGGTCTTGCGATCTCCAAACAGATCGTCGAAGCTCATGGCGGTGTGATCTGGGCCGAAAACATTCGCCCAACTGCTGCGGACATCACGTCAGAACCGCTTGGTGCGCGCTTTGTCGTCGGTCTCCCGATCTAGGGCGTGACCCAGCAAACGACTGTCTGTGTACACGCGACCACAATCGCTTGGGAAGGCCAAGGTGCACTGATCCTGGGCGCATCTGGCAGTGGAAAATCCACGCTGGCCTTGCATCTTATGGCTTTGGGATGTGATCTTGTCGCCGACGATCAAACGCAACTTTCCTGTGAGAACAAGAAGTTGATTGCGCGTTGCCCAGACGCGATCAAAGGGAAAGTTGAAGCGCGCGGGTTTGGTATTTTGAACGCCAATTCAGTTCAGGAAGCCCAAATAATCTGTGCGGTCGATCTCGACTTGACCGAGGCGCAACGACTACCAGACCTAAAAACAATAGAATTCTGCGGCCAAAACATCCGCCTTTTTCACAAACCCGGCATTGAGGTTTTGCCCTTCGCACTTTTGCAATACCTTAAGATAGCTCCAGCTCAGAACGAAAAGGTGAAATCGTCAGCGCATGATTAAAGACAGCTCAACAGCATCCCAAAAACAACGCTTGATTTTGGTTACTGGCCCTTCGGGTGCAGGGCGTTCAACCGCGATCAATGCGCTGGAAGATTTGGGTTATGAGGCAATAGACAACTTACCGCTCTCTTTGCTGCCGCGTCTCTTAAATGGTCCCGCGCATGAAAAACCCCTCGCGCTCGGTCTCGATACCCGTAACCGCGAATTCTCCACCGCGGCATTGATGGAGGCGATCGAAGATCTAAGCGAGCAGCCGGAATACGATTTCGATGTGCTCTATACCGACTGCTCTGACGACGTTTTGCTGCGCCGCTTTTCCGAGACCCGTCGCAGACATCCGATGGCAGGCACTGACGATCCTTTGCGCGGGATTGCACGAGAAAAACAAATGCTGCAAACGGTGAAAGACTGCGCAAGCATTCTGATTGATAGCTCTGAACTTAGCCTGCATGAATTACGTGCAGAGATGTCGCGCCTATTCTCCTTGGAATTCCATCAAAAACTTTCCGTTACTCTGCAATCCTTTTCCTACAAACGTGGCTTGCCGCGCTCCGCGGATATGGTGTTTGACTGCCGTTTCCTCAGAAATCCCCATTATGAAGCAGACTTGCGTGCGCTTTCTGGATTGGACGAAGCCGTTGCGCGCTACGTTGCGGACGATCCGCGCTATGCTGCATTTTTTCAACAAATCACCGATCTCTGTGCTACGTTGTTACCTGCCTATCTGGAGGAGGGGAAATCACACTTTTCCATCGCGTTTGGCTGCACGGGCGGGCGTCATCGCTCTGTTACCCTAACGGAAGCGACGTCACAGATGCTTGCACTTGCAGGCTGGCAAGTGTCATGTAGGCACCGAGAGCTGCAGCGCGCCTCTGGCATGCTTCAATGATGGTGAAAACTCAACTTTTGAACGTAAGGCTGACGGTTTGATTGGAATTGTGATCGTTGCACACGGTGGGCTCGCGCGGGAATACGTCGCTGCGATAGAACACGTGGTCGGCGTGCAAGGCGGTATCAAGAGCATCGCGATAGAGCCTGATCACGATCGTAGTCTAAAAGAAACAGAGATTTGTGCTGCGGCTGAGTCTGTTGATACAGGCGCTGGCGTCGTCATGGTGACAGATATGTTTGGCGGATCTCCATCGAATTTGTCACTGCGCGCCTGTCGTCAAGATGGGCGACGCATCCTATATGGCGCAAATTTGCCGATGCTGGTGAAGCTCGCCAAATCGCGCAGCTTGCCAATAGCGGATGCCGTGCGCGAAGCCTTGGATGCAGGGCGCAAGTATATAGACAGCCAAAACATTTCAAGATCTTGATTCAAAGGTACTTTTACTATGTCGGAGACGAACCTGAGAACGCTTAAGATCATCAACGAAAAGGGTCTGCACGCGCGCGCATCAGCGAAATTTGTTGAGGTTGTGGAAGGGTTTGACGCCACCGCAGAGGTCAGCCGCGACGGGGTAAGTGCGCTTGGCGATAGTATTATGGGGCTTTTGATGTTGGCAGCTTCGAAAGGAACCAGTATTGAGGTGCAAACAAACGGTCCTGATGCTGTTGCTTTAGCCGAGGCACTTGACGTGCTTGTCGCGGATCGTTTTGGAGAGGGATGCTAAGCGCCTTGAACATGGCGACGTATCACAACGCATAAGGAATTGGGCAAATCCATGGCTGACAGAGTGCAAAAACCTGCCGTTATGACGACCCCCGTGACCGGTCCAAGTGAACCAATTCCATATGACAAGCGCAAGCTGTCTTACGCGAATACCTTCACAAATCCTTGGCAGTCCGCAACTATTCGCGTGATGGAATGGTTGACTGGCAAAATCCCCTTGATCTGGCTTGTGCGCCGTTTTGAGCGCACAGGTGCCTCTGATGGGCAAGCCTTCTGGTCGGAAGCCTTGACGCATATGGGGATCGAGCTGCACACGCCCGCGTCCCAGATCGAGAATATTCCCAAAAAAGGACCAGTTATCATTGTCGCAAACCATCCGCATGGATTGGTGGATGGGATGATTTTGGCGGAACTTATCGGCCGTCGGCGTGCGGATTACCGCATTCTGACGCGATCCCTTTTGACTGGCGTGAGCGAAATCGAAGAATTCATGATCCCCGTGCCGTTCCCGCATGAGGAAGATGCGCGCGAGCAAAGCCTTGATATGCGCCGCCGCGCTATGGATCACCTCTCAGGTGGTGGTGTGATCGTGCTGTTCCCATCTGGTACGGTCGCGTCTTCTGACACGTGGTTTGGCCCCGCGATTGAACAGCAATGGAACCCGTTCACCGCGAAAATGATCCAACGGTCTGGCGCGGTTGTGATCCCGATCCATTTTCCCGGACAAAACAGTCGGGCCTATCAAATCGCAAACCGGATCTCATCGACATTGCGTCAGGGCCTGTTGATCCATGAGGTGATGCACGCCTGTGGCAAGCCTCAAAAACCTGTGGTCGGTACGCCGATTGAAGACGCGAAGATCAAAGAATGGTCCAGCAATCCTCGCGGTTTCGTGGCGTGGCTGCGCGAACACACTATGGCACTTGGCAAAAAGTAACGCGCGAAGATCAGCGCGTCGGGACAGGAACGTCCCCACGATAATCGTAAAACCCACGTTTCACTTTACGACCAAGCCATCCCGCTTCCACATATTTCGTAAGCAGCGGGCAGGGGCGGTATTTCGTATCCGCAAGCCCGTCGTGCAACACGTTCATGATCGCGAGGCATGTGTCCAAGCCAATGAAATCCGCCAGTTCTAAAGGCCCCATCGGATGGTTCGCGCCAAGCTTGAGCGATTGATCAATAGAGGATACGGATCCGACCCCCTCATAAAGTGTGTAAACCGCTTCATTGATCATCGGCATAAGGATGCGATTTACGATGAAGGCGGGGAAATCTTCAGCAGAGGCAGCAGTTTTGTTCAAGCGCTCAACCACGCCAAGGCAGGCATCATAGGTCGGCTGATCTGTCGCGATACCACGGATGAGTTCGACCAATTGCATTAAGGGCACGGGGTTCATGAAATGGAAACCCATGAAGCGCTCGGGTCGATCCGTCGCAGCCGCGAGGCGAGTGATCGAAATGGATGACGTGTTCGAAGTCAGGATCGTATGCTCTGCAAGATGCGGCAAAAGAGTTGCGAAAATTTGATGTTTAATATCTTCGCGCTCTGTCGCCGCCTCGATTACCAAATCGGTTGGTCCTAATTCGGTCAGCTCAACAGTGGTTGAAATACGCGAGAGCGCAGCTTTCTTTTCGTCAGCGCTCACAGCGCCTTTTGAAACTTGCCGTTCAATATTTTTCTCAATCCGCACAAGCGCAGCATCAAGGGCTTCAGCATTGATATCGTTGAGTAAAACATCATAGCCGGCAAGCGCTAGAACATGCGTGATACCGTTGCCCATCTGACCTGCACCGACCACACCAATGCGTTTGATATCCATGACTTTCTCCTGCAGGAATTTGTGGGATACTAAGCCGTGCACTCGGGGGTCTGCAAGGGCAGGTGGGTTGCGTTTGTCACAAGTCTTAACATTAGCAGTTTGTTCACGGAATCGGGTCTAACTCAGAATTGGGTGAGAATAGAGGTGATTGGAATGAGCTTTGATGGCGCAGGCCTGAATGGCTTGGATTATGACGTATGCGAGTATGATGGATCCCGCTTGATGTTTCGGGGGCCGAAGATTGACGTCGACAAGCCCTATGTTGCTTTTTTGGGCGCGACCGAAACATTTGGCAAATTCGTCGCGCAACCGTTCCCGACCGTGTTGACAAAGCATTTGCCGGCGCAATCGTTGAACTTAGGGATGATAAACGCGGGTGTGGATGCTTATTTGGGTGATCCTGCGATTGTGGACTTGGCGAAGAAGGCCGATTTGCGCGTGGTGCAGGTGCTGAGCGCACTCAATCAATCGAACCATTTCTTCAAAGTGCATCCGCGCCGCAATGATCGGTTTATCGGAGCGAGCGAAGCGCTGGTGAGAATGTATCCAGAGGTGGATTTTACCGAATTTCACTTCACCAAAGCAATGTTGGTTGCTTTGCATGATTGTTCTGAGCGACGCTTTAAGATTCTGTGTTTCGAACTTCAGCAGATCTGGTTGAAACGCATGTCGCAGCTCTTGAAATACATTGGTTCGCCGACTGTCCTTGTGTGGTTCGCGGGGGCAGAGCCGCCGAAAAACGGCCTGAGGGATCCAAAAGATCCGATGCTTGTCGATGCGAAGATGATCGAGAAAATCCGTGGTGAAGCATCAGCTTACGTGCTTTGTGTTCCGGATGAAACGGCTCTTGCGCAAGACAATGAGGAGTTGCTGCGCATCATGGCAAGCCCAGTCGCCGCGAGCCAGATTATGGGGCCAAAAGCGCATCTTCAAGCGGCCCAAACATTGCAAGAGATTTGCACAGATCTGATGAGAAAATGAAAAGGCCCGCGCTATTGCACGGGCCTCAACACGAATAATAGTGCGATTAGATCAAAGCTTGGACGTCAGATCTGGAACTGCATCAAACAGGTCCGCAACAAGGCCGAAGTCCGCAACCTGAAAGATCGGCGCTTCTTCGTCTTTGTTTATTGCAACGATGATCTTGCTGTCTTTCATACCTGCCAAGTGCTGGATCGCACCGGAGATACCAACAGCAACGTAAAGATCAGGCGCAACCACTTTGCCCGTCTGGCCGACTTGCCAGTCGTTCGGCGCGTAGCCTGAGTCAACCGCAGCGCGGGATGCGCCAACAGCCGCGTTCAGCTTGTCCGCCAATGCTTCGATGATTTTGAAATCATCTTCAGAGCCAACACCACGACCACCAGACACAACCACGCCCGCAGACGTAAGTTCTGGACGATCAGAGGCCGCAACCTTGTCTTCAACCCAAGAGCTAAGCGAAGGATCAGCTGCGGCACCGATGCTCTCAACAGCGGCGGAACCGCCTGTGCCAGCCGCATCAAACGTTGCGCCACGGAATGTAATTACCTTCTTGGCGTCGGATGATTTGACCGTCTGCATCGCGTTGCCCGCGTAGATCGGACGCTCGAATGTGGAACCATCAACAACAGCCGTCACATCAGACATCATCATAACATCAAGCAAGGCCGCGACGCGGGGCATGACGTTCTTGGCGTCTGTTGTCGCAGGGGCTACGATATGCTCGTAATCGCCCGCGAGTGAGACGATGAGATCCGCAACTGGCTCTGCCAAACGCTTGCCGTAGATCGTGTCCTCGGCGCAAAGCACCTTAGCAACACCGTCGATTTTCGCTGCTTGTGCAGCCGCGTCCGCGCAAGCTGCGCCTGTTGCGAGAACCGTCACGTCGCCCAAGGCGGTCGCTGCGGTTACTGCTTTCGCCGTTGCATCCAGCGCCAATTCGCCGTCGTTTACTTCCGCAAGTAGGAGAACAGCCATTATACAGCCCCCGCTTCTTTGAGTTTCTCTACCAGCTCATCAACAGAGCCAACCTTGATACCTGCCGCACGTGCCGCTGGTTCAACCGTATTGACGATTTCCAAACGCGGGGATGCGTCAACGCCGTAGTCTGCGGGTGTCTTCTCATCCATAGGCTTCTTTTTCGCCTTCATGATGTTTGGTAAGGAAGCATAGCGTGGCTCGTTCAAGCGCAAGTCAACCGTGACGACCGTTGGCATGTTTACCTTGATCGTCTGCAAACCACCGTCGACTTCGCGCGTGACCGTCGCGCTATCGCCGTCGATGTCCAAGTCCGATGCGAATGTCGCTTGGGACCAACCCATAAGCGCGGACAACATCTGACCCGTTGCGTTCATGTCGTTGTCGATCGCTTGCTTGCCGCACAGAACAAGGCCCGGCTGCTCTTCGTCAACAACGCCCTTGAGAATTTTTGCAACTGTCAGCGGCTCGATATCGTTGTGCACATCTTCCGCAGCAACCACGAGGATCGCGCGATCTGCGCCCATCGCCAAAGCCGTGCGCAGCGTTTCTTGCGCTTGCTTTACGCCAACAGACACCGCGATCACTTCGTCGGCTTTGCCCGCTTCTTTGAGGCGGATCGCCTGCTCGACAGCAATCTCGTCGAACGGGTTCATGGACATTTTCACGTTGGCGAGATCAACACCGCTTCCATCCGCTTTGACGCGAACTTTCACGTTATAATCAATCACGCGTTTGACAGGTACGATGACCTTCATTGGCACAAGCTCCCTTTGAATGCGCAGTACAGCACAGAATTACACGGTCTCAATACGCAGGTGTGCGTCGAATCAACAGGCTAAAACCGACGCGCTGTTAGGGCATGACGTCGCGTTTGTGAAAAAATGCTTAATTTTTTCATCAAGTCAATGAGGGGTCTTAGCGGTTTGCCCCAGGAACCCACAAAACATCATCCTTACCGCCATTGTTGACCACACGACCCGCCACAAAGAACCAATCCGACAGGCGATTGAGATACTTCACCGCCGCGGGGTTAATTGATTCCATCGTGGCCAGCTCCACCGACAAACGCTCCGCACGGCGCGAGACGGTGCGGCATAGATGCATCTGCGCCGCCAGTGGCGAACCACCGGGCAAAATGAAACTGCGCAAAGGCTCTAGATCAGCGTTCATCGCGTCGATCTGGCTCTCCAAACGCGCAACTTGGGCGTCCGTTACGCGCAGGGGCGCGTACTCCGCATCGTTGTCTTTTTCCATGTCAGGGCGGCACAGATCCGCACCAAGATCGAACAAATCGTTCTGAATCATGCTCAGCATGGCGTCCATGTCGCCGCTTGCGTGTTGGCGGGCAAGACCGACCGTCGCATTGGTTTCATCCACCGTGCCATAGGCGTTCACACGCATCGAATGTTTGGCTACACGCGCCCCGTTGCCAAGTGCGGTTTCACCAGCGTCGCCGGTTTTTGTGTAGATTTTGTTGAGAACAACCATGGTTTAGCCCTTTGCGAAATAGACAACAGCGAGGATAAGCAGCACCGCTACGAATTGCGCGTAGATGCGATAGCGCATGATCCGGTTTGCATGTTTGCGGTTGAAATCGCCACCTTTCGCAAAGCCTCCAATGCCAACCATCAAAATGCCAAGCACTGCCAGCATTGCGACGATCATTACGATAAAGAGCGGGTCACTCGCCATTTTCATATCCTTATTGTATTTGTTTCACATTTAGGCGCGATGACGCAAAAAGCGAATGATAATTTGCGTTGTTAAATCCTAGAGACGACCCAATCGAGGACACGTGTGCTCAACACGCGCCGAAGTGCGCCCATCAGATAGGTGGGTTTGGTCACATAGTAACGCGGCTTCGGACGCTTGGCCTCGCACGCTTTCAAGAGCTTTTGGGTCACGGAGCTCGCAGGCAACTCGAACGGATCTGGTCCTGAACTCGTATACAAACGATCAATCAACGTATTTTCGTATTCCGCGTGGCGCGCAGAGTTCTTCCAATCGATCCAACGCTCGAAATGCGGGATGGAATTGACGCGAATGTCCGACGTTACAGGGCCGGGTTCAATCAGGATGATATCAATCCCCGTGCCGCGCATTTCCAGTCGCAGCGTATCGCTCAACCCCTCCATAGCGAATTTACTCGCCGAATACGCCCCGCGCCATTTCATCGTGACAAGGCCCAACACGGATGAGCAATTGATGATCCGTCCATGCCCTTGTGCGCGCATCACAGGTAAAACAGCACGCGTCAGATCGTGCACACCAAACAGGTTACACTCGAAAATTTCGCGCAAACCCTCGCGCGGCAAATCCTCGACCGCGCCGGGAAGGGCGTAGGCCCCATTGTTAAACACCGCATCCAACGTGCCGCCTGTCGCGGCGATAACTTCGGCTAAGCCATTGGAAACAATCAAAGGATCTGTATAGTCTATCATTGGGCTGTCAAAGCCTTCACTTTGCAACCGCGCGCAATCTTCGGCCTTACGACAGGAGGCAAACACCCGCCATCCAGCGTCGCGCATGCCCTTGGCGCAATCGTATCCGATGCCCGAAGAACAGCCTGTGATCAGGATCGATTTTTTCAAATTCGTCGCACTCATAAAAAGCCCGCCAGTTGTGTGGGGCGGGTTTAGCATCATGTGATGAAATAGAAAATTAGTTGTTTGACGCGGTGAGCAAGAAATCGGCCATCCAGCCCTCTCGACCAGTATCGCCGACACGCAGTTTCACCCAACCATCGCCTGGATCTTGCAGGATCTCGACTTGCTGGCCGTTGGTCAGCTTCGCAATTACATCGAAATTCTGGCCGGGTCCGTCGCGCATGTTCACGCGCGCTGCGGTGACTTCACGCAGATCGGCTATGATTTCAGGCTCACCGATGGCCACCTCGACAACGTCCGCAACGACCTCTTCAACATTCTCCGCATAAAATGCTAAAGCCTCAGTGGTTACTGCGGTGGGTTCAACAGGCTCAACAACCGCTCTTGTCAAAACCACTGTGGGTGTCACGTCCGCAGCAGGCTCAGGCTGCGCTGCTAAGCGCTCAGCTTTTTCAAGCGCAGCAAGACGAACTTCCTCAGCTTTTAAAACTGCCGCCGACACACGCTTTTCATCCGCGACAGACACAAAGTCACTGCCGTCGCTCAATTCATAAAAAGCAAACGCCATGAATACGAATGTTATAATGATTATTTTACCCATGATCCCCCCGGATACACTAAAGTGCTCGCAGCGACTTTGCGCTGTTGGGTGTCTATATACTTGATTCTGAACGTCTGTGAGGGCCAAAAGGCAAAAACTTTCCCCGTTGGGCTTATGTGTATTCTAGTGAGCCAAACGCTTCTCATCTTGCTGCTCCCCAGAGCTGGGGCTAAAAGCATCTCATGAGCGACGATACCACAGATGAAAACCTGAATGTTCCCGATTTAAGCGAACCGCTTCGTCGCGCTCTTGGTGATCGCTATCTGACTTATGCGCTCTCCACGATTATGCACCGCGCCTTGCCGGATGCGCGCGATGGCTTGAAGCCCGTGCACCGCCGCATTCTTTATGCGATGCGCGAACTTAAATTGTCCGCAACTGGGGGCTTTCGTAAATCTGCAAAGATTTCTGGCGATGTGATGGGCAATTATCACCCGCATGGTGACGCCGCGATCTATGACGCTATGGCCCGCCTCGCGCAGGACTTTAACGTGCGCTACCCGCTTGTGGATGGGCAGGGAAACTTCGGCAATATCGACGGCGATAACCCTGCGGCGGCGCGCTACACGGAAGCGCGCATGACACTCGCGGCGGAAGCTTTGCTGGAAGGTCTCGCCGAGAATGCTGTTGATTTTCGCGAAAACTACGATGGCACGCTGACGGAACCAGTTGTTCTGCCTGCAAGTTTCCCCAATCTGCTCGCGAATGGCTCGAGCGGTATTGCGGTCGGGATGGCGACGAATATCCCGCCCCATAACATTGCAGAACTCTGCGAAGCTTGCTTGCATCTGATCAAAACGCCAGATGCGCGTGACGACACGCTTTTGAATTTCGTGCCCGGCCCTGACTTCCCGACAGGCGGCACGATTGTCGAACCCAAGGAAAATATCGCAGAAGCCTATCGCACAGGGCGTGGCTCGTTCCGATTGCGCTGTAAGTATGAGGTCGAGGACCTTGGCCGTGGGCAATGGCAAATCGTAGTCACAGAAATTCCCTATCAGGTTCAGAAATCCAAGCTGATCGAAAAGATTGCGGATCTGATCCAGACCAAGAAAATTCCGATCCTTGGCGATATTCGCGATGAATCTGCCGAAGATGTACGCATCGTGCTAGAGCCACGCTCTAAAAACGTTGAGCCCGACATTTTGATGAGCATGCTCTATCGCAGCTCCGATCTGGAAGTGCGTTTCTCGCTCAACATGAACGTGTTGATTGACGGTCTGACGCCCAAAGTTTGCTCCATGAAGGAAGTGCTGCGCGCTTTCCTTGATCACCGCCGCGATGTTCTGATCCGCCGCTCCACGCACCGCATGGAAAAGATTGATCACCGTCTTGAGGTGTTAGAAGGCTTGATCATAGCCTTCCTCAATCTCGACCGCGTGATTGATATCATCCGATATGATGATGATCCCAAAGCGGCCCTGATGCGCGAAGATTGGGGCCGTACCTTTACCCGAGCGATGAGCGAAGCGGACTACGTCGGCCCACCAACAGGCGAGGGTGAGCTAACAGAAGTCCAAGCTGAAGCCATTCTCAACATGCGCTTGCGCTCTCTGCGCCGCCTTGAAGAGATGGAACTCAAGCGCGAACGCGACGCACTCATGGAAGAACGTGCAGGGCTTGATGATCTTCTGAACAGCGTTGAGTTGCAGTGGAGCAGCATCGCCGATCAGATTCGTGAAACCAAAAAGCAATTCGGCAAGGATCACCCCGCGGGCGCGCGTCGCTCGCAATTTGCAGAAGCGGGCGAAGTTGAGGAGGTCCCCCTTGAAGCGATGATTGATCGCGAACCGATCACAGTCGTCTGCTCCGAAATGGGCTGGATCCGCGCGATGACGGGTCACATTGATCTCACGCGCGAGTTGAAATTCAAGGACGGCGATGGTCCACGCTTTATTTTTCACGCAGAAACTACGGATCGCCTGCTCGCGTTTGGCTCAAACGGGCGCTTCTACACCGTGTCTGCGGCCAACCTGCCAGGTGGGCGGGGCATGGGCGAACCTTTGCGCTTGATCGTTGATCTGCCGAATGAAGCGGGACTCGTTGATCTGTTTATTCACAAATCAGGCCGAAAACTGCTCGTGGCCTCCTCCGCAGGAGATGGTTTTGTGGTGCCCGAAGACGATGTAGTGGCACAAACCCGCTCAGGCAAACAAGTGCTGAATGTGCGTGGCGATAATCGTGCCTTGGTGTGCAAACCCGTGACCGGTGACAGCGTTGCGGTGGTCGGGGAGAACCGCAAAGTTCTGGTGTTCCCGCTGGATGAACTGCCAGAAATGGGCCGTGGCAAAGGCGTGCGTTTGCAGAAATACAAAGATGGCGGCATGTCTGACGTGGCCACCTTCACGATGGCCGATGGCTTGTCGTGGCTTGATCCCGCAGGGCGCACACGCACCGAAGTCGAGCTGGCGGAATGGACAGGTAAACGCGCGGGCTCTGGCCGTATGGCACCGCGCGGTTTCCCACGCGACAACCGATTTACTTAGACGTCGGATTGATCTTGCGCGCGCGCTGAGCTAGCACAACGCGGCTGCTATAGGGGTTTTCCATGTTTCGATTCTTCGCACTAATGACTGCTGTTGTAAGCCTAAGCGCTTGCGAAAATATTGATGATATCTCTGGAGAGCCGGTCCCGATTGGTGAATTCGCCTTGGCACATAACATTGTTATCGCGCCGAATTTAGTCAAAGGCCCTGTGTCGCGCGATGCCAGCAAGGATGAGTGGATCGAAGCGGTCACAAAAGCCATCGACACGCGGTTTTCGCGTTATGACGGCGATCAGCTTTATCACTTTGGAATTTCTCTAGAGGGCTATGTGCTCGCACAGCCTGGCATTCCATTGGTCTTCTCGCCAAAATCCGCGCTGATTTTCAAGCTTACGGTGTGGGATGATGCGGCTGGCAAGAAGCTCAACGATGAACCAGAGCAAATAACAGTTTTGGAAAATCTAGACGGCGATACAATTGTCGGTTCCGGCCTGACCAAATCTGCGGAAGAGCAGTTGCAATCGCTGTCCGAGAACGCGGCCAAGATGATCCAGCGCTATATCACACGCCAGCATCGTCAAGAGAAATGGTTCAAGCGCCGTAAAGAATTGGGTCCAAAAGTGGTTGAGACGCCGCAAACCCCAGAAGCGACAGACGAAACGTTAGAGAAAGTGAACGACGATGCGCCAGCGGCGGCGGCAGCAGTGGAAAAAGCGCAAGATAAAGTAGCAGAAGCGCAGGACGTTGTAGAGAGCGAAACAGCGTCGAACTGACGCTTGATTTTCTCTCAGTAAGCCAATATGTGCGCGATCAGAGAAATTTGGGTTCGAGATCGAACCCCCTAATCTGATGAGGCGCCAAGATGGCTAAGGAAAAGTTTGAACGCAATAAACCGCACGTCAACATCGGCACAATCGGCCACGTTGACCACGGTAAAACGACGCTGACAGCAGCGATCACGAAGCAATTCGGTGACTTCAAAGCGTATGACGAAATCGACGGCGCGCCAGAAGAAAAAGCACGCGGTATCACGATCTCCACAGCTCATGTTGAGTATGAGACAGAAGCCCGTCACTACGCACATGTCGACTGCCCGGGCCACGCGGACTACGTCAAGAACATGATCACTGGTGCCGCTCAGATGGACGGCGCGATCTTGGTTGTGAACGCAGCAGACGGCCCAATGCCACAGACGCGCGAGCACATCTTGCTTGGCCGTCAGGTTGGCATCCCGTACATGGTTGTTTACATGAACAAAGTTGACCAAGTTGACGACGAAGAGTTGCTCGAACTGGTTGAAATGGAAATCCGCGAGTTGCTCTCTTCTTATGAGTACCCTGGCGACGATATCCCAGTCATTCCTGGTTCCGCTTTGGCTGCTTTGGAAGACCGTGACGACAACATCGGCAAAGACTCCATCAACGCGTTGATGGCGGCAGTTGACGAGTACATTCCAACACCAGCACGTGCGGTAGACCAGCCGTTCTTGATGCCTGTTGAGGACGTGTTCTCGATTTCCGGCCGTGGTACAGTTGTAACTGGTCGTGTTGAGCGCGGTGTGATTAATGTTGGTGACGAGATCGAAATCGTTGGCATCAAAGACACGCAGAAGACAACATGCACAGGCGTTGAAATGTTCCGCAAGCTGCTTGATCGCGGTGAAGCTGGTGACAACATCGGCGCGTTGCTTCGTGGTGTTGACCGTGAAGCGGTTGAGCGTGGCCAGGTGCTTTGCGCGCCTAAGTCCGTGAACCCACACACAAAGTTCGAAGCAGAAGCCTACATTCTGACCAAGGAAGAGGGTGGCCGTCACACGCCGTTCTTCGCCAACTACCGCCCACAGTTCTACTTCCGTACAACGGACGTAACGGGCACGGTTGAGCTGCCTGAGGGCACAGAAATGGTGATGCCGGGCGACAACTTGAAGTTCAACGTTGAGCTGATCGCACCAATCGCGATGGAGCAGGGCTTGCGCTTCGCGATCCGCGAAGGCGGCCGCACAGTTGGCGCGGGTGTTGTGTCCAACATCACGGCGTAAGCTGAGTGCATATGGTGCGTGATATCACGCACCTTGCCTAAGACATTAAGAGCGGCATCCAGAGAAATCTGGGTGCCGTTTTTGCATCCCGCGTGCCGCCCAAGTCACCTTACGCGCTAAGGCACCCAAGACTACCATCTGGCAGGTGAACAAAGAAAATTAATCTTTGCATTTTACGTCAAAATTCGCACCGTCTGAGAAAAGTTTCGCAGACAGCTTCAGGGAGACTTGAGACTTGAGGCGTGAAAGTGGCAGTGTCGTTTGGCATTGCACTGTCCAAGTTGACCGGCGGGAATAGCCGCAGGTGATTGCAAGCTGCTTCCCAACCAAGCACGTCAAATCGTATGTGATCTACCGTGACACTACGGTGTGTCCACCAAATCACCCAACGTTATTTCTGATTGGACAATCACACGACACGGCTGATGGGCGCTTTGCTCCCAACTCAGTTCGATTTACACTTGCCAACCTTCTGTGCGCGCCGTAAACGAGCGTTGGCTTTAGGGGTTTAGCTCAGTTGGTAGAGCATCGGTCTCCAAAACCGAGGGTCGTGGGTTCGAGTCCCTCAGCCCCTGCCAAAGCCACATTCACTCATGCAATTTGAACCATTGCGATCCTATGTGGTTGCCCTTTGCGCGCTTTAAGGAGCTGGCTTAGATCGCCGTATTCCACGATGGATTTCTCGACAGCATCCTTGCGCTCTAACTCTTGTGTTGATTGATACAGCTCAATCGTGAATTGATTTCCAATGGCACCTGGATCCTTGGCGACTGTTATTTTTTGTGCCTGTGCCCGAGTGATGCAAAAAATTGCGTGGCTCTACGCGATTGCGAAAGCCCCAAGTTTCTCCGGTGTTAGGGAACACTTCCCATGAGGCGCTGTTTGCGAAACGGGGTAGGGTGATTATAGGGATGTCGGCTGTGTCGTGGTTTGGGCCGGCAAGATATCCGCCATGAGCGCCGATAAATGTAAGCAGACGATCTTCCGCTTAGTGGGTGCACCACAATTCATGTGGCGCTTCGGAAAAATCCTGTTGGCGCGCGCGTGCATGGACCGAGCCATCATCGAGATTTGGTACCAATACGTCGCCCGTATACGAGTGAATGCGGACTAGTTGGCCGGGCTGTATCTCAGTCATAGTTGGCATGGTGTTGTTGTGAATGGGGCCTACATCCTCGAGTATCCAGTTATTCTCTGTCACGCCAGATGTGCCAAAGCCTACGATTGTTTGTGAATGCTGCGGCCTATCATCGGGACGATGCAGGTAGATCAGATCATTCTTGGGGTAGTTGCGCAGCTCTGTCGCGCCGCCTTGGCGTGGGTCTTGCTCCCAATCTACTTGCGGCCTAGTGCGCGGCGCTGCATGTATTTCAACCCCGTTCTCCGCCAAAGCAAGGTGATCCCACCGAAATGATCTTAGCGTATAGGTCTGCGCTTTCACTATCTGGCGGTTGATATGCGGCCCCGTATGAACCTGCCGCGGTTGCCAGAGGGCGGCTGGCCAAGTGCCATTTGCGTCTTTCACAGAGAAGCTGTCGTGATTGTTGAGGCGGTCGAACTAGTCCTTTTTCCAGGATCGCAAACGCACAATGCGATTTTCAACGACGCTCACCGGATTCTTTGCCGTCTCGGAGTTCGAGCTCTCTACATAGGTCTGGCCGTTCCACTGCAAAAGGGGTGCGATACAATTGAAGGTCCAAGAGGTGATTGGTTGGCGTGGATGCCTTTGAAAGCGCGCGGCCATAAACGCTGGCCGCAATTGCAAAAGTGCCGTGCTCTTGAAGTCAATTTACCCATTATCAATACGATCAACCAAAGCATTCGAAAATCCTTTGGCTGCCCAATGCACTAAAACTACCTGAAGATCCGGCTCTTGAATCTGGAGATAGCCGCCCAAAACACCTAGTGAGCCCTGCGAAAAATCCAAGATCGCGTTTTCTAATCGTGCGTGTTCTGCCAAGTAGCGCTTCGCCACCCACTTTTTTTCGATCTTGGTCTTTGGATAGCGCCAATTCAGGGTTTTATCGTCTAGATTTTTTGGGGGGAGTAAAATGCTTATGCCGAAATAGGCCTGTACTTCTGGTGTGTGGTAAGTGCCTAACAGCGCTTATCAGGCCACGCACGGTTGAAAATTGGAATGATGTGAAAAAAGGCAACAAGTGAATTTGATGTCAGTAACGATTGGGCAAAGTGCCCAAGCGAACCGCCTCACACAAGTTATTTCACCGAATGCCTAAACTTTTGAAATTTTGAGGCGACATGCAGGCTTGCGAACCTATCGCAATGTTCACGTCTCAGGCATTTTGCATCCCCGACACCTGCCTTGGGCCCAAACCTGTCTTGAAACCGCCGCACTCTGCGCGTATGTGCAATCCAACCTCGATTGATGGAAGACACGACATGGCCATGACTAACCCCCTCCAGTACGTTCAGCAAGTGCGCTCTGAAGTTGCCAAAGTTGTTTGGCCGACGCGGCGCGAAGTTGCTTTGACCACTGTGATGGTCTTCATCATGGCTGCGCTGACGGCTGTGTTTTTTGCGGTTATCGACATCATTATCCGCTTTGGCCTCACCAGCGTTCTGGGTTTCTTTGGCTCCTAGTGCGCCACAGTTCCTACCACTGTAGGGTACAGGTGACGTAATTTGCGAAAATCCAAGCGAGCCCTTGAATTGCCCGCGCAGCAAAGGTATTGCGCAAGAACCTCCCAAAATCAGCGCTCGTCAGATTCGAACAGCGCACAGATTTTGTCTTGCAGGTCGGTATGCCGCATTGGCGCGCGCATCGTAAAATCGGTTAATGCGAACCCAAGGGTTCAGACAAGGATAAGTGTAAGATGGCGAAGCGGTGGTATTCGGTAAGCGTTCTTTCAAACTTCGAGAAAAAGATCGCTGAGCAAATCAGAACCTCAACCATCGAGAATGGCCTTGAGGACGACATCGAAGAGGTGCTCGTTCCGACCGAAGAAGTGATCGAGGTGCGTCGTGGCAAGAAAGTGACCTCCGAGCGTCGCTTTATGCCGGGCTATGTTTTGGTGCGCATGGAAATGTCTGATCAAGGCTATCACTTGATCAACTCAATCAACCGCGTCACAGGTTTCTTGGGTCCGCAAGGCCGCCCAATGCCGATGCGCGATGCTGAGGTTGAGGCGATCCTTGGCCGTGTTGCTGAAGGCGAAGATGCGCCGCGCAACATTATCCACTTTGAAGTGGGTGAGAAGGTTAAGGTCAACGATGGGCCGTTTGAAGATTTCGACGGCATGGTTGAAGAAGTCGACGATGAGAACCAGCGCCTCAAAGTGACGGTCTCTATCTTTGGCCGCGAAACACCGGTTGAGCTGGAATACACACAGGTCAACAAGCAGAGTTGATTTCAAGAAAATCAATTTAGAGATGCAAAACGCGCTGATTTCCATCAGCGCGTTTTTTTATACGCTCAAATAATAGCTTACGTAACGTAAGCTAACGTAAAAACTGCAAAAAAGCCCCTCTTTTCGCCTCAAGACTCTTGACGCAGGCTGGGGTTGTAGATTCTTGTATCCGCACGTGCACAACATACAGCGGTACCTTTAGAAACCGCGAATAGATCTTGGGGGATACTATGTTCATTTCATTGTTAAGGAGCCATTTGCCGTGGGTTGCACCAACGGCAGCGATTGTTTTTGCGGCATCCACAGGTTTTTTTGATCGTTCTTTTAGTTTCGAGCAAGTTGCTCAAGCACCCACAAACGTCGCTTATGACATAAACGCGCAGGCACAAACCGCACCAGAAGCCGCCGCGCTTGCACCTAGCAACAACGCAGAAGAGGCAGGCGTCGTGACACGCCTTAGCATCGTGACGGATTCTTCGTTGTAGGCCCTTCAGCCCGAGCCAGCGCCCGCGCCTACAGCAGCCGTCGTCGCAGCTGTGATTGAGCGCATAGTTGAACCTGTCGCTCTGGCAACGCAGGTTGCATCCTTGCAAGATAATGAGGAGTCCTTGGCTTTCTTTGCGAATGCAAAAGCAAACCTAATGGCGCAAGAATCCTGCATTGGCGATTTGCGCTCCCTGACGGAACAAGCGCGGGTGTATTTCCCGGCGGGCGGTCTGACGCTGGATGAAAGCGGTATCGCTCAGGCGCGTTTGATCGCCGCATTAGCGCAAGACTGCAATGGCGTCGAGATCATCGTTGAGGGTCATTCCGATCCCTCAGGCGATCCTGCGGTAAACCTGCGTCTCAGCCAAAAACGCGCAGAGCAAGTTATTCAGCGCCTTGGTGCGACGGGTCTCGATATCTCCAATTTCAGAGCGGAAGGTTTGGGCAGTGCGCGCCCCTCCAATGTGACGGGTTCAGAAAGTGACGCCTATTATGATCGCCGTGTAGAATTCGTGGTGATCCAAACCAATACAACTACGAAAACCAATCGCTTTAAGACCACGCCAAGCGAATGGGCGTCATCTACATGTGTCAAAGAATTGGAAAACGCGATCTCAAATGCGCAGATTTTCTACTCACCGCGTTCCGTTGCGGCAAAGCCGGAAGATATGGATATGGCGATGGACTTCGCATCCAAGGCGTCATCCTGCCCGAACGCGCGTTTGCGGGTGATTGGACATCACACGGATGATCTGCGTGCGGGTGAGAATCCGGGTACAGGACGTTTGCGGGCGAAGGCACTGATGGCCATGTTGGTCGCGCAAGGGATCGATTCGACACAAATCATCATTGCGGCACCTTCGCGTGCGATGGAAACAGTTAGTCAAAGCGGTAGCCGTTTGGACTTTGACGTAATCATCGACTGATCTGGCGCCTCTTGAAAAGGTGAGAAGCTTAGAAAACAAAGGAAATGCGGGCAATCGGCTTGCATTTTCTGTTTTTAGCCTTGCGCCATTTAACCATCCCAATACGATTTGCGACAAGATTGATCGTTTGATCGCTCAATTGCTGCGTCCCCTCTTGAAATGTAAACCGTTCGGGTGTACGCGACGCGCTCTACCGTCCTCAAAAGACGGCTTTTTGTGTGGGAGGGGAGCGCGACGCGTCGCGCAAGCCAGACCACACCAACATGTAGCCCGCGAGATCGCGATCCCGTGGGCGTTGAATAGGAGAAAGCCACATGGCTAAGAAGCTAGCGGGTACAATGAAACTGCAGGTTCCTGCAGGTCAAGCAAACCCATCCCCACCCGTCGGTCCAGCATTGGGTCAGCGCGGCATTAACATCATGGAATTCTGCAAAGCGTTTAACGCGAAGACAGCAGATCTTGAGCCAGGCGCACCATGCCCGACCGTGATCACATACTATCAGGACAAGTCCTTCTCCATGGACATCAAGACGCCACCAGCGTCCTACTTCCTGAAGAAAGCTGCCAAGCTTAAGTCTGGTGCGAAACTCCCTGGTCGTGAGACAGTAGGTTCTGTCACAGTGGCTCAGGTTAAAGAGATCGCAGAAGCGAAAATGAAAGATCTGAACGCGAACGATATGGACGCGGCAATGCAGATCATTCTGGGTTCTGCCCGTTCTATGGGCATCGAGGTGAAGTAATGGCAAAATTCGGTAAGCGTTTCACCGCGGCTCGCGCGGCATTTGAAGGCCAAGAAGGTCTGACAGTTGAAGCAGCGGTTGCATTGGTTAAGGCCAACGCGACAGCAAAATTTGACGAAACAGTAGAAATCGCAATGGTTTTGGGCGTTGACCCACGCCACGCGGACCAAATGGTTCGCGGTGTGATCGGTCTGCCAAACGGCACAGGCAAGGACGTCCGCGTTGCGGTCTTCGCACGTGGCGCGAAAGCGGACGAAGCGACAGCCGCGGGTGCGGATATCGTTGGTGCAGAGGACCTGATGGAAACTGTGCAAGGCGGCAAGATCGACTTTGATCGCTGCATCGCAACTCCAGACATGATGCCTGTTGTGGGTCGTCTTGGTAAGGTGCTTGGACCACGTAACCTGATGCCAAACCCAAAAGTTGGTACAGTGACAATGGACGTCGAAGCAGCGGTTAAAGCGGCCAAAGGCGGCGAAGTTCAGTTCAAAGCTGAGAAAGCTGGCGTTGTGCACGCCGGCGTTGGCAAAGCTTCTTTCGACGAAGCCAAACTTATTGAGAACGTTAAAGCCTTCATCGGTGCGGTCGCCAAAGCGCGTCCAGCCGGTGCAAAGGGTGCCTACATGAAGAAGATCAACATCTCCTCTACAATGGGCCCAAGCGTCACACTCGATATTGCTGCGGCAAACGAAGAGTAATCGCTCTCTAGCAATGATCTTAAAGGGCACCCTTTACGGGGTGCCTTTTTCGTTTTGTGATCAAAATCAATACCTTACTTTGTCTCGCTTGGGTGAAAGCCGCAGAATGCGAACAATTCTTTGAATTTCGCCTTATTATTTTTTCTATTCGCCGCCAATCTTAAGAAATTAGAAAAAAGATGGGTCGAGCAGACATAAACGAAGAAAAGACAAGACAGCTGGCAGCATGCCGCTTGCTAACCAAACAAGCCTATATCGATAAAAACATTATTCTTAACGTAAAAGTCCAGATCGCGCGCTTGCGTGGGTTGGGCATCGAGATTCGCTCAGAGCCAGAGTATCACGAGATATTCATCCTTCTGGCCGCACGCGCGAAAGTACGTGGGGCGCGGCGAATTCGCATAAGTCGGTGTTGTGACGTAAACGCGAAAAGGCCGGTGAACTTTCAAAGTAATACGATTTCAAAAAGATGATCGCCGACTATTCCGGCGGTGTTCGCTTCAGTGGGCATGGTTATTATGACCGCGGTTTGGAAGGTGCTGACACCAACGTTGTGTCCGGCGGCACTAATAACCTGCTGAAGGTTCTTGAAGGCCTTGGTCATAAGGCGTTCCTCAACTCCGGCACGCTTTTAGGGTTGGTGCGCGACAAAAATTTGATCCCCTATGACGACGACATCGATCTTGCCGTTGTCTTGAAATCGCGTGGCGAGCTTTACGCAGCGCAGGAATTTTGTGCGCTAACAGAACAGCTCAACGAAAAGGGCATCGATTGCACGCTTCGAGTAGGGAACAATGCCATGATTAAGTTACCCGACTTGGATGGGTTCGAAGTTGATCTCTTTTCAGCTTATGACACGTCAACTTATTATCATGTTTCGCAAAAATTGCGGACGGAGTCATTGTGTGTTGTTCTTGAGATGAATTTAATGCGCTCAAGGTCAAGATTTGCATTATGCCTTATGAGCATTGTGCGAGTATTTTGCGCTCTTGCAGATTTGTCGGCCATGTTTTTGCGAAGCATAATTGGGAGCAAAAGCGATCCGATGTGATCGAGTTTGACGCCGATATGTTCGCGATGGGAGCCGACTGGCAGGGCGCGTTTGATGAGCTTTCTGATCTATGCGATGTAGTATATTTGAGCCGCACAGAGGGCGTTTCAACGACGAGACTGAAGTGCTGTGTTCTGCAGCTTACCAAAGGCCTGCGCATGGTTGGCTGAGAACGGACAGGTAGCAGCCGTTGAAATCTAGTGGTGTGTGCAATTTTCGCGGAACAGTCTTGGCATTTCACGTAATCAACACTACGACGTGTACAGCGTTAGAGCGCGTGATTCGTCTCGCGCTCTTTTGCGATACGTCCGAGACGGTGGGTGGGTACGTTATGTGTCCATAATTCCTGCCTGAGGCGGGATCAGACCATATGTTTCGGGCTCATCGTTGAGCGCTTGGCGGGTGTGTGACCGTAAACTACGGACCAAAACCGCCGGAGCGATCCGGTAATACTGAGCCGGGGAGAAATCCCCAAAATTGGAGTGAAACTGTGGATAGAGCACAAAAAGAAAAATTGGTCGATGAACTCGGCCAAATCTTTGAAAGCTCTGGCGTCGTTGTGGTAGCCCACTACGCCGGTCTTACAGTTGCTAATATGCAGGATCTACGTGCGCGCGCAAGCGAAGCAGGTGGAGCCGTGCGTGTTGCCAAAAACAGGCTCGCCAAAATCGCCCTAGAGGGAAAGCCGTGCGAAAGCATTGCTGACTACCTTTCGGGTATGACCGTGCTTACCTATTCTGAGGACCCTGTCGCAGCAGCGAAAGTGGCCGAAGACTTCGCCAAGGAGAACAATAAGTTCGAAATCCTTGGCGGTGCAATGGGTGAGAACGCTCTGGACCGTGCCGGTGTTACAGCCGTGTCTAAGATGCCTTCCCGCGACGAGCTTATTGCTTCTATCGCTGGCTGCATCGGGGCACCAGCTTCCAACATCGCCGGTGCAATTGGCGCACCTGCAAGCAACATCGCGGGCGTATTGTCCACTATCGAGGACAAGGCCGCGGCCTAAGCAACATGAAGACTGGCGTGTGGCTGCAAAGCGCACGTTGGAACACATCTTATATAAACGGAAAGAGTCAAAATGGCTGATCTGAAAAAACTTGCTGAAGAGATCGTTGGTCTTACACTTCTCGAAGCACAAGAACTGAAAACTATCCTTAAGGACGAGTATGGCATCGAGCCAGCAGCAGGCGGCGCAGTCGTCATGGCTGCCGGTGGCGACGCTGGTGGCGCAGCTGCAGAAGAGCAGACTGAGTTCGACGTAATTCTGAAAGCGGCTGGCGCATCCAAGATCAACGTGATCAAGGAAGTTCGCGCGATCACAGGTCTCGGCCTGAAAGAAGCAAAAGAGCTCGTTGAAGCTGGCGGCAAAGCTGTAAAAGAAGGCGTCTCTAAAGAAGAAGCAGAAGACGTTAAGGGCAAGCTGGAAGCAGCTGGCGCGGAAGTCGAAGTTAAGTAAACTCGCCTTCAAGGCTTATTTTGGAACGGCGGTCCCAAGGGGCCGCCGTTTTTTGTTGTAGGGCCATTTTCGAATTCAGTATAACGCCTCATCCTTAAGGCTTAATCCAAACAAAGCGGACCTATGATGAAGTCTTCTTTGTTGGCTGCTCCTTGGGGCGAAGCAGACATCTGACATAAAAAACTGAACGTCGGCTATGTGGAATTGACTACTTGCACCCAGCCAGTTGAAATCCACCTCTGCCGTCCCATTTCTCAGATTCCACAGCGTCAAAAAGAAACGCGGCGACATCCTCTTTGGCCATCGGTCGCGCGAATGTCCCATCGCCCTGGAAAACGCGGTATTTTCCGTTCCCGGGTTTTTCTTTCAGGCGGCGGGGCGGATCAGTACATAAGGAACGTTTGCTTCGCGCGCGATTCTTGCATCGGCACGTTCGTAGTCTGCAAATACTGCGCGACCGTTGATCAATCGAAGGAGTTGCAAAACGACCCAAGAGGAACCGCCGCACCCGATGCTGCTGACAAACAGACATTTCGGCGGGTTTGATTGCGCTGCGGCGGCTTGCAGTATCGCCTCCGCCGCTCTTTCCATGATCATCACGCCTTTGACATTGCCAAGGCAACTGACCACGACATCGGTCTGATTAATGACGCTTTGGACATCTGACGTATCCGTGACGTCCCCTTTCACGGCCCTAAGATTAGGCTGTGCGACTAGTTTTTCAGGAGAGCGGACAAGGGCGGTCACCTCATGACCTGCGGCCAGAGCTTTGTTCAGGAAATAGCCACCGACTGCACCGGTTGCGCCAAAGAGTGCGATTTTCATTTCGGAATTCCCAACTTAAGTGCGAATGAACCAATAGATGACCGCAAGAACGAGAAGCACGGCTGGCCCCGCCATTGCGGCACTTGACGCCCCACCACGCAGCTGCATGAACAGGGTTGAAAGCTGCGACACCCCAATACCGACTAAAGCCCATTTGACAAAAGTTGCCGTCACGATTGCTGGCACCAATAGGTTAAACCCAACCAGCGCAGCAGTGACAAACAGTCCGAATCCGTTGACCATCATCAGAGCTGGACTTTGTTCTAGCATCTCTCCGAACCATTTGTTCGCAGCCTCCGTTCGCAACATAGCAGTTGCACCCATTATCCCGACCCAAGCCGTGATCGCGACCCCGATAGCTAATGTAAAAATTGGCATAATTCTCTCATTTATAAAACACGATGTCCTGTAAGTGTCATAGTTGGAAATATGAGTCAACATGTCTTATAACTTCAGGGGGCAGTGACAAGGTGAGGGAAATGGATCAAACCTCGATTATGGAAAAACAAGACGCCCGAGTTACGAAAACACGCCGAAAGGTGCTGGATGCAGGTGCAGTCGTGTTGTTCACCGACGGCTGGTCAGAGGTCACACACATGCGCCTTGCCAAGGAAACCGGTGTGGCCCGTGGGACGATCTATCGGCATTGGCCGACTATAGACGACCTGATCGTTGAAATTTTTGAAAGCTGTGATCCTGCGCCATATGCGGCAGAGCAAACCGGAGAGCTGCGGGCCGACATAATCGCAGAACTCACGCTTTTGTCGGAAAACCTGGTTTCCAGTAAACTGGGCGATGTGATCCTGAATGCGGCGCGGTTGGCCGACAAGAACGCGATGATGGCACGCGTTCACACAGCGATGCATGACATTATCCGCCAGCCCTTCCTTGCGATTCTCTCTGATCATGGGCAAAAGCCCGATATAGAAGCTGTGGGCCGCACTCTGATCGCACCAATCCTCTATCACCACTTGTTTGAAGCAGGCCAAAAGCAGCTCAACGTGGAGCTAATCGTCGATTGCTTTCTTTTCGGGCTGGGCTAATATCGCAGACATTCGCTGCGGCGAAGAATGGTCGAAGTCTGGGCTCTATGGAGACTTTCGACGCTTAGACCATGAAGGTCCGCATATAAAAATTTTACCAAGCCTTGCGTAGCCGCGATAGCTGCATCAACCTCGTGAAGAATAGCAAACGCTGCATATGCCTGACTTTTCCAACCCCACCCCCTTGCGTTCGCTGCCTTCACGACATATTTGGAAATTTCCTGCGGTATCGATTGATTCGACGCCGCTTTTCTGTTTGCCGAATAGGAGGTTTAGATCGCAGCGTTTTTGTCCTGATCCCTTCCTAAAAATTCAGCAAAAACACTCTTCAAAATCAACTAATACCGCTCCTCTCTCGGCAAGCCTCTGACATACAAGAGTTTTTCCAAGACAGGACCATATGATCGAGTGCCGCACTGTGGGACGTGTGGCGAGAATGGATCGTATAAGTCTGTCGTCTCGACAGGGCGCTAAGCGGAGGCCCGACCGCTTATGTGTCTGATGAGAAACTAAAAAGGTGATACCTACTATGGCTCAATCCTTCCTTGGCCAGAAGCGTTTGCGTAAATATTACGGCAAAATCCGCGAAGTTCTTGAGATGCCGAACCTTATTGAGGTTCAGAAAAGCTCTTATGACTTGTTCCTGAATTCAGGTGACGAACCGATCCCACTGGACGGTGAAGGCATCAAAGGTGTTTTCCAGTCGGTTTTCCCGATCAAAGATTTCAACGAAACTTCCATTCTGGAGTTCGTTAACTACGAGCTGGAAAAGCCAAAGTACGACGTTGAAGAATGCCAACAACGTGACATGACATATGCCGCACCTCTTAAGGTAACGCTGCGCTTGATCGTGTTTGAAATCGACGAAGATACAGGCGCAAAGTCTGTTAAAGACATCAAAGAGCAAGACGTCTTCATGGGCGACATGCCATTGATGACGCCGAACGGTACGTTCGTTGTGAACGGCACAGAGCGTGTGATCGTTTCCCAGATGCACCGCTCTCCCGGCGTGTTCTTTGATCACGACAAAGGCAAAACACATAGCTCGGGTAAGCTTTTGTTCGCCTGCCGCATCATCCCTTACCGTGGTTCTTGGCTCGACTTCGAATTCGACGCAAAAGACATCGTCTTTGCGCGTATCGACCGTCGCCGTAAGCTGCCTGTTACGACGCTTCTGTATTCCCTTGGTCTCGATCAAGAGGGCATCATGGATGCGTACTATGATACCGTTGAATTCAAGCTGAAGAAGGGCAAAGGTTGGGTCACCAAGTTCTTCCCAGAGCGCGTTCGCGGCACACGTCCAACCTACGACTTGGTTGATGCCAAGACGGGCGAAGTCATCGCAGAAGCCAACAAGAAAGTCACCCCCCGCGCAGTGAAGAAGCTGATCGACGCTGGCGACGTGACTGATCTGTTGATTCCATACGATGCAATCGTTGGTAAGTTCATCGCTAAAGACATCATCAACGAAGAAACTGGTGCGATCTACGCAGAAGCCGGTGATGAGTTGACGCTGGAGATGGACAAAGACGGCGACGTGATCGGCGGCTCCTTGAAGGAGTTGATCGACGCGGGCATCACCGATTTGCCAATCCTCGACATCGATAACGTCAACGTGGGTGCATACATGCGCAACACGATGGCGGCGGATAAGAACATGAACCGCGAAACCGCGCTCATGGACATCTACCGCGTGATGCGTCCGGGCGAGCCACCCACCGTTGAAGCGGCGTCCAACTTGTTCGACACGTTGTTCTTTGATTCAGAGCGTTATGATCTCTCCGCGGTTGGCCGTGTGAAAATGAACATGCGTCTCGATCTCGATGCTGAGGATACGCAGCGTACACTTCGCAAAGAAGACATCGTCTCCTGTATCAAAGCTCTCGTGCATCTGCGCGACGGTAAAGGCGACATTGACGACATCGACCACCTTGGAAACCGCCGTGTGCGCTCCGTTGGCGAATTGATGGAAAACCAGTACCGTGTTGGCTTGCTCCGTATGGAGCGCGCGATCAAAGAGCGTATGTCATCTGTCGAAATCGACACAGTGATGCCGCAAGATTTGATCAACGCGAAACCAGCGGCTGCGGCTGTGCGCGAATTCTTCGGCTCTTCACAGCTTTCGCAGTTTATGGACCAAACTAACCCGCTGTCTGAGGTAACACACAAGCGTCGCCTTTCAGCGCTTGGACCAGGTGGTTTGACCCGTGAGCGTGCAGGCTTTGAGGTGCGCGACGTGCACCCAACGCACTACGGTCGCATGTGCCCAATTGAAACGCCGGAAGGCCCGAATATTGGTCTGATCAACTCCCTCGCGACCTTTGCGCGTGTGAACAAATACGGCTTCATCGAAACACCGTACCGTGTTGTGAACAACGGCGTTGTATCGGACGAAGTGCACTATATGTCCGCGACCGAGGAAATGCGCCATACAGTGGCTCAGGCGAACGCCAACCTCGACGAGAACATGAAGTTCGTGAACGATCTGGTCTCCACACGTAAATCGGGCGACTACACATTGTCTCCGAATGAAAACGTGGACCTGATCGACGTTTCACCCAAGCAGTTGGTCTCTGTCGCCGCCTCGCTGATCCCGTTCCTTGAGAACGACGACGCGAACCGCGCCTTGATGGGCTCCAACATGCAACGTCAGGCCGTTCCGCTTTTGCGTGCTGAAGCTCCACTCGTGGGTACAGGCATTGAAGAAGTTGTGGCTCGCGATAGTGGCGCTGCGATCATGGCGAAACGCGCAGGCATTATCGACCAAGTCGACGCCCAGCGTATCGTTGTTCGCGCGACGCATGATCTTGAGCTGGGCGATGCAGGCGTAGACATTTACCGCATGCGTAAGTTCCAACGTTCGAACCAGAACACTACGATCAACCAGCGTCCGCTGGTTAAGGTTGGTGACACTGTTCAAAAGGGCGAAGTTATTGCCGATGGTCCTTCCACGGATATGGGTGAACTCGCGCTTGGTAAAAACGTCGTCGTCGCGTTTATGCCCTGGAACGGCTACAACTACGAAGACTCGATACTGATCTCCGAGCGTGTCTCGCGTGATGACGTCTTTACCTCGATCCACATCGAGGAATTCGAAGTCGCAGCACGTGATACGAAGCTTGGCCCAGAAGAAATCACACGCGATATTCCAAACGTCGGTGAGGAAGCCCTGCGCAACCTCGACGAAGCTGGTATCGTATACATCGGCGCAGACGTTGAGCCGGGTGATATTCTTGTCGGTAAGATCACGCCAAAGGGCGAAAGCCCGATGACGCCAGAAGAAAAACTTCTGCGCGCTATCTTTGGTGAGAAAGCCTCCGACGTGCGCGACACATCCTTGCGCGTGAAGCCGGGCGATTTTGGTACGGTCGTCGAAGTCCGCGTCTTCAACCGCCATGGCGTTGAAAAAGACGAGCGTGCGCTTCAAATCGAGCGCGAAGAAGTCGAGCGTTTGGCACGTGACCGTGATGACGAACTCGTCATCCTCGATCGCAACATCTATGCGCGTCTCAAAGGCATGATCATGGGCAAAGTGGCTGTCAAAGGCCCGAAAGGCGTCAAGCCGAATGCTGAGATCACCGAAGAGCTGCTTGAAACACTGACACGTGGTCAGTGGTGGCAGTTGGCTCTGAAAGACGAGAAAGACGCACAAATCGTTGAAGCTTTGAACGAGCAGTATGAAGTACAAAAGCGTACTTTGGATTCTCGTTTTGAGGACAAAGTCGAGAAAGTGCGTCGCGGCGACGATCTCCCACCCGGTGTGATGAAGATGGTTAAAGTCTTCGTTGCGGTGAAGCGTAAGCTTCAGCCAGGTGACAAAATGGCGGGTCGTCACGGCAACAAAGGTGTTATTTCTAAGGTTGTTCCGATGGAAGACATGCCGTTCCTTGCGGATGGCACACCAGTTGACTTCTGTCTGAACCCGCTTGGTGTTCCCTCGCGTATGAACGTTGGTCAGATCCTTGAAACCCACATGGGTTGGGCTGCACGCGGTCTAGGTTTGAACATCGACGACGCACTCGGTGATTACCGTCGCAGCGGCGATCTGACACCCGTGAAAGAGGCGATGCGCCTTGCTTACGGTGATGACGTCTATGCAGAAGGTCTTGAGGGTCTTGATGATGACGCACTGCTGGAAACAGCGGGTAATGTCACAAACGGTGTGCCGATCGCGACGCCTGTCTTTGACGGCGCGAAAGAGCACGACGTGAATGACTCGCTGAAACGTGCGGGCTTCTCTGAAAGCGGTCAGTCTGTCTTGTTTGACGGTCGTACAGGCGAGCAATTCGCGCGCCCTGTCACGGTTGGCATCAAGTACTTGCTGAAACTGCACCACCTCGTGGACGACAAAATCCACGCGCGTTCTACTGGTCCATACTCCTTGGTCACACAGCAGCCGCTGGGTGGTAAGGCACAGTTCGGTGGTCAGCGCTTTGGTGAGATGGAAGTCTGGGCACTTGAAGCATATGGCGCTGCCTACACGCTTCAGGAAATGCTCACCGTCAAGTCGGACGATGTCGCAGGCCGCACGAAGGTCTATGAGAGCATCGTCAAAGGCGAAGACAACTACGAGGCTGGCGTGCCAGAGAGCTTTAACGTTCTCGTCAAAGAAGTCCGTGGCCTTGGCCTGAATATGGAACTCCTGGATGCGGAGGAAGAAGAATAGAATTTTCTAGAAAATTCTAAGCCCCCGATTTTTCTTGTGAAAATCGAGGGCCACTCCTCTTCCAATGCTCCCCTTTCAAGGATTTGAAAATGAACCAGGAACTGACAAACAACCCGTTTAACCCGGTTGCCCCTATCAAGACGTTCGACGAGATCAAGGTCTCGCTCGCGTCCCCTGAGCGCATCCTGTCTTGGTCTTTTGGCGAAATTAAAAAGCCAGAAACTATCAACTACCGTACCTTCAAGCCAGAGCGTGACGGCCTGTTCTGCGCGCGTATCTTTGGCCCGATCAAAGACTACGAATGTCTCTGCGGTAAATATAAGCGCATGAAGTATCGCGGTGTTGTCTGCGAGAAATGTGGCGTTGAAGTTACCCTTCAAAAAGTCCGCCGTGAGCGCATGGGCCATATCGAATTGGCATCCCCAGTCGCACACATCTGGTTCCTCAAGTCGCTGCCATCCCGCATCGGCCTGATGCTGGACATGACGCTTCGCGATCTTGAGCGTGTTCTCTATTTCGAGAACTACGTGGTGATCGAGCCGGGCCTTACGGACCTCACTTACGGTCAGATGATGACCGAAGAAGAGTATATGGACGCACAAGACACCTTCGGCATGGACGCATTCACTGCGAACATCGGTGCGGAAGCGATCCGTGAAATGCTTGCTCAGATCGACCTTGAGTCCGAGGCAGAAACCCTGCGCGCGGATCTCGCGGAAGCAACAGGTGAATTGAAGCCAAAGAAGATCATTAAGCGCCTTAAAGTTGTTGAAAGCTTCCTTGAGTCCGGCAACCGTCCTGAATGGATGATCCTGACCGTGATCCCTGTGATCCCGCCGGAGCTTCGCCCGCTGGTTCCACTTGATGGTGGACGTTTCGCGACGTCTGACCTTAACGACCTTTATCGTCGTGTGATTAACCGTAACAACCGTCTGAAGCGTCTGATCGAGCTGCGCGCACCTGACATCATCGTGCGTAACGAAAAGCGTATGTTGCAGGAATCTGTAGACGCTCTGTTCGACAACGGCCGTCGCGGTCGTGTCATCACAGGCGCGAACAAGCGTCCTTTGAAATCCCTCAGCGATATGCTGAAGGGTAAGCAAGGTCGTTTCCGTCAAAACCTTTTGGGTAAGCGCGTCGACTTCTCTGGTCGTTCGGTTATTGTGACCGGTCCAGAACTGAAGTTGCATCAGTGTGGCTTGCCCAAAAAGATGGCGCTCGAACTGTTCAAACCGTTTATCTATTCGCGTCTTGAGGCCAAAGGTCTTTCCTCCACCGTGAAACAGGCGAAGAAGCTCGTTGAAAAAGAGCGTCCCGAAGTTTGGGACATCTTGGACGAAGTGATCCGCGAACATCCTGTCATGCTGAACCGTGCGCCTACGCTGCACCGCCTTGGCATTCAGGCGTTCGAACCTGTTCTGATCGAAGGCAAAGCGATCCAGCTGCACCCGCTCGTCTGTTCTGCGTTTAACGCGGACTTCGACGGTGACCAGATGGCGGTTCACGTACCACTATCCTTGGAAGCGCAGCTTGAAGCACGCGTCTTGATGATGTCCACGAACAACGTTCTGTCGCCTGCAAACGGTGCACCGATCATTGTTCCGTCACAGGATATGATCTTGGGTCTTTATTACACCACGCTTGAGCGTGTGGGTATGAAAGGCGAGGGCATGATCTTCGGTTCTATCGAAGAAGTGCAGCACGCGCTTGATAGCGGCATCGTTCATTTGCACTCCAAGATCACTGCGCGCTTGCCGCAGGTTGATGCTGAGGGCAATGAAGTCATGCAGCGTTTCGAGACCACACCAGGTCGCGTTCGTCTTGGCGCACTTTTGCCGCTGAATGCGAAAGCACCGTTTGAATTGGTGAACCGCCTTCTGCGTAAGAAGGAAGTGCAGCAGGTCATCGACACAGTCTATCGTTATTGCGGTCAGAAAGAGTCGGTTATTTTCTGTGACCACATCATGACCATGGGTTTCCGCGAAGCGTTCAAGGCCGGTATTTCGTTTGGTAAAGACGACATGCTGATCCCTGATACCAAGTGGCCACTCGTTGAAGAAACACGTGATCAAGTTAAAGATTTCGAGCAACAGTACATGGACGGCCTGATCACTCAGGGTGAAAAGTACAACAAAGTTGTCGATGCTTGGTCAAAGTGTAACGACAAAGTCACCGACGCGATGATGGGTTCGATTTCCGACACCCGTCACGACGATCAAGGCGTCGAGATGGAGCCGAATTCGGTCTACATGATGGCACACTCTGGTGCGCGTGGCTCGGTCACTCAGATGAAACAGCTGGGCGGTATGCGCGGTCTGATGGCAAAGCCGAATGGCGACATCATCGAGACACCGATCATCTCCAACTTTAAAGAAGGTCTGACCGTTTTGGAGTACTTCAACTCCACACACGGTGCTCGTAAGGGTCTCTCGGACACGGCTTTGAAAACAGCGAACTCTGGTTATCTGACACGTCGTCTGGTTGACGTTTCTCAGGACTGCATCGTGCGCATGCACGATTGTGGAACAGAGAACATGATCACAGCAGAAGCGGCCGTAAACGATGGCGAAGTGGTTTCCACGCTTGGTGATCGCGTTCTAGGTCGCGTCGTTGCTCAGGACGTTTTGCGTCCTGGCACGGACGAGGTGATGTTCAAAACAGGCACGCTGCTTGACGAACTCATGGCTGACGCAATCGAAGAGGCGGGCGTTACATCCATGCGCATCCGGTCTCCTTTGACTTGTGAAGCGGAAGAGGGCGTTTGCGCCATGTGCTATGGTCGTGACCTTGCACGCGGTACAATGGTCAACTCTGGTGAGGCCGTCGGCATTATCGCCGCGCAGTCCATTGGTGAGCCGGGTACACAGCTGACGATGCGGACATTCCACATCGGCGGTGTTGCGCAGGGTGGTCAGCAGTCCTTCCAAGAAGCCAGCCAAGAGGGCACAATCGTTCTTGAGAATCCACAGACTCTTGTGAACGCCTCTGGCGACACGATGGTTATGGGCCGCAACATGAAGCTCATCATTAACGATGAGAATGGTGAAGAACGTGCGAGCCACAAGCTCGGCTACGGCTCCAAACTGTTTGTAAAAGAGGGCGACAAGATCGGCCGTGGCGACAAGCTGTTTGAATGGGATCCATACACGCTTCCAATCATCGCGGAAAAAGCTGGTACAGCTAAATTCGTTGACCTCGTATCCGGCATTGCTGTACGCGACGAGACGGACGAGGCCACTGGTATGACACAGAAAATCGTTATCGACTGGCGTGCAGCGCCGAAAGGTAACGAGCTTAAGCCTGAAATTATCATCATGGATAAAGACGGCGAGCCTGTGCGCAATGATGCGGGTAACCCAGTGACCTATCCGATGTCGGTTGATGCGATTATGTCGATCGAAGAAGGTGCGGAAGTTCAAGCTGGTGACGTCGTCGCGCGTATCCCGCGTGAAGGCACGAAGACCAAGGACATTACCGGTGGTTTGCCACGGGTTGCGGAACTCTTTGAGGCACGTCGCCCTAAGGACCACGCGATCATTGCAGAGCTTGATGGCCACGTCCGCTTTGGCAAAGATTACAAGAACAAGCGCCGTATCGCGATTGATCCTGTGGACGAGAGCATGGACACGGTTGAGTACATGGTTCCAAAGGGCAAGCACATTCCGGTTCAGGAAGGTGACTTCATCCAAAAGGGCGACTACATCATGGACGGCAACCCAGCGCCGCATGACATCTTGTCTATCTTGGGTGTCGAAGCACTGGCGGATTACATGATTAACGAAGTGCAGGACGTTTATCGCCTTCAGGGTGTTAAGATTAACGACAAGCATATCGAAGTTATCGTGCGTCAGATGTTGCAGAAGTGGGAAATCCTCGACAGCGGCCAGACAACATTGCTCAAAGGCGAGCATGTGGACAAGCAAGAGTATCTTGCGGCCAATGAAAAGGCAGCGCAGCGCGGGTACAAGCCTGCAACGGCTGAGCCAATCCTCTTGGGCATCACCAAAGCGTCCTTGCAGACACGCAGCTTTATCTCTGCGGCGTCGTTCCAGGAAACAACGCGTGTTCTTACGGAAGCGTCTGTTCAGGGCAAGCGCGACAAACTGGTCGGCCTCAAAGAGAACGTCATCGTGGGTCGCTTGATCCCAGCCGGTACGGGTGGGGCAACGCAGCAAATGCAGCGTGTGGCACAAGACCGCGACAACGTCGTTGTTGAAGCGCGCCGCATTGAAGCCGCCGCCGCCGCCGCACTGGCCGCGCCGACGGATGATATCGTGGGCGGTGATGTGTTTGACAAGCCAGAGGATGTGTTCACCACACCCGAAAGCCGCGACGATTAACGCGCTCGCTTAGAAATTGAGAAGGGCCCTCGCTAGTGATAGCGGGGGCCTTTTTCGTTTGGACGATTGTGCTTGGGACAAAGCGTATTTAGCTTAATGACCATGAGCAAAAGACCATTCATCCGAAAGGCGCAGCGCGCGGACCTTGAACGTCTCCAGACGCTCTATTTGCAACAATACCGCTATCCCACCGCACGAAGCCGAAGAACTCTTTGAGCGTTTCAAACGTTATGACGGTAGCGAGATTTTCGTCGGTGAAGGTCATCGCGGGCGTGGCTACGGTAAAGCGACGCTGGATTTCGCCACAACACATGCATGGCAACAAGGCTGCTACAAAGTCATGCTTATGACTGGCTCAAAGGAGGCCGCTACTTTGGAGTTTTACAGACGCGCAGGTTTTGAGCAGACAAAGACCGGATTTCAGAAGCGACGTTAAATAGCCGCTTCACCAAGCCGATCAAGTTGCCGCCCTTCATTATCGAAGTTTTCCGCATCAAGCTAAGCCTCAAACGCGTCGCGTTTCGCGGGCCATTCGGATTTCAAGATCGAGAACCACGCAGCATCGCGTTGCCATCCCTTAACCACGGCCGCGTTGCGCCATGTGCCTTCATGCGTAAAGCCCAGGTTCACAGCGGCTTTGAAGGACGCTTCATTCTGCGTCTGACATCGCCAAACCAAACGCTCATACCCCAAATCATCCATGCCGTATTGCAACAATACGAAAATCGCCTCGCGGGCGGCGCGGGTGCCTTGCAAGCAAGGCGCAAACCAAATGCTCCCAATCTCGAATGCGCCATCCTCTTGTGAAACATCACATATCGAAAGCCAACCGCAGGCACGTCCGTTCACATCGAGCACTGCCCAAAACGGTTGATCCGCGCGGTTGGAGAGATCCTTGACGAGCGCGGTTAGCACGCTTTTATCGGCGAAAGGACCATATCTGAGGTAGTCGAAACTTGTGGGTGCCGTTGCCGCATGGATCCAAAGATCACTTACATGCGCCTCAGAGAGCAAAGCCAGCGACATATAGCGCCCTTCAAATGGTTGGCGCGATGGAAAAGGCCACTGGTTTTGATCAATTCTAGTGCCACGCATCACGTTTGACCCTCAAAAACTCACAGCATCCTGTCCATCGCAGGCAAAGACTGCAAGCCTTAGTCGCAATCGGACTACCCTCCAGTCTCGCTATCAGCGATAGATACGTCATGACCCTATTCGCCAATCTCTCCGACAATGCCAAAGGCGCGCTCTTTATGATGTGCTCTATGGCGGCGTTTACGTTTAACGATCTGTTCATCAAAGCTATTGGCACTGATGTGCCATTGTCCCAATTGCTCTTGCTGCGCGGCATTCTAGCGACGACGCTGATCTATCTGCTTGCGCGCTATCTCAAGGCGCTGGCGTGGCCCAAACGCGCCAAAGACCGTTGGCTTATCGTGCTCCGCTCCGCCGCGGAAGTGGCCGCTGCCTATTTCTTCCTGACCGCGCTTTTGCACATGCCTTTTGCTAATGTTACGGCGATCCTGCAAACCCTGCCATTGACCGTGACCCTCGCTGCTGCACTGGTTTTCAAAGAGGCCGTCGGCTGGCGGCGTATGCTTGCCATAGTGATTGGCTTTTGCGGCATGATGTTGATCGTGCGGCCTGGCACGGACGGGTTCACCATCCACTCGATCTACGTGTTGATCGCTGTGCTCTGTGTGACCGTGCGCGATCTTGCAGCGCGCCGACTGAGCAAGGATGTACCCTCGCTAACCGTAACACTTGTTGGCTCGATTTTCGTGACAGGGTTTGGCGGGATAGGCGCACTGGCAACCGGCGAATGGTCCGATATGACCAGCGTGCAAATTGCGATGCTCGTTGCCTCTGCGCTTTTCGTGATAGGGGGCTATGTGTTTTCTGTCATGGTAATGCGCGTCGGCGAGGTCGGATTTACATCGCCCTTCCGCTACACGGCGATGCTCTGGGCGCTGCTGCTGGGCTATGTGTTCTTTGGCGAATGGCCGGAAACACTGACATTCGTGGGGGCAGGGCTGATCGTGGCGACAGGTATCTTCACGCTCTACCGTGAGGCCCGCGTGAAACGCCGTCAGGCAAGCATGGCACGGATATGATCTGCATTCACCGCAAACCTCTTGCGGATTATCGGCTCGCCTGCGCCGTCGGGTAGTTCCAAACCGGGTTGGGTCAAATTCGGACCTTTGCGACTTTCATTGAAGTTTTTGTTGCCGCGCAAGTACATCGCGAGTTGGTCAAAGCTGATTGCGGGCATGAACCATCCCATCCGCCCAAGCGCAAAATTCATGATGCGCTTGCGAGTGTGCAGCGCGATCGAGGCCCCCAAAACGCCGTCCCCAGAACGGATGAAAAGTTTCTTGAGCATGCAAACCTTGCGCGTTTGGTCGCTCGACATAGCCTTTAGGATAATCAAAAGTTACGAATTTGTTGCGCTCCAAAAAAGGTCGACACTCCATCGCTGCCCGCTTGAATTGATCGACGAAAGATACTGCAACCGCGTCATCATCATGGCCAAACCGCTCTTCCATACGCTTGGGCCGGTAGCGATAGGCAAAGCGACCCTCGATGCCTTCATGCTCCACTTGAAATCCGCCACAAGGGCAGGGAAAGAAAACTGGCATAGTCCAAGGATTTGCATGAAGCTGTTCCTATGCTTTTCAACCACAAGGAACAGCATGTCAGTGCCACCCCACTCCACCATGGGTTAGGGCCAGTTGACACCTCACGCGACTCCCCCTATACGCGCGCTATCCGGCTCAAGACCCGTTCTTTTGCCGATATCATATCGACTGTGGTCAAGTCCTTGGCACCTATAGCCAGCGACCTCTGAAACCCAACCGCGACGTTCACCTCGGAATGGGAACGTTTGCGGTTTTTTCGCTTGTTTACAGGTGATTGTGCTCCACGGCACGGCAGATTTCGCGTCACGCGCCGGAAGGCAGGTGGCAAAACTAAGTTGAGAGATGGGGAAGACACCTTCTATGCCAACGATCCAACAGCTGATCCGCAAGCCGCGTCAGCCTAAAATCAAGCGCTCTAAGTCGCAGCACCTAGAGCAGTGCCCACAGAAACGCGGTGTTTGCACACGCGTTTATACAACAACTCCGAAAAAGCCGAACTCCGCTATGCGTAAGGTTGCCAAAGTGCGCCTGACCAACGGTTTCGAGGTTATTTCGTATATCCCTGGTGAGAGCCACAACCTTCAGGAGCACTCTGTGGTTCTGATCCGTGGCGGTCGTGTAAAAGACCTTCCCGGTGTGCGTTACCACATTCTTCGCGGTGTTCTGGATACTCAGGGCGTCAAAGATCGTAAGCAACGTCGTTCGAAGTACGGCGCGAAGCGTCCTAAATAAGGAGAGGCTGATATGTCACGTCGTCACGCCGCTGAAAAACGCGAAGTCTTGCCCGATGCCAAATATGGCGATCGCGTACTGACTAAATTCATGAACAACCTGATGATCGACGGCAAAAAGTCCGTTGCTGAGCGCATCGTATATTCTGCGATGACGCGGGTTGAAGACAAGATCAAGCGCGCACCGATCGAGGTGTTCCACGAAGCGCTCGACAACATCAAACCGTCCGTCGAAGTACGTTCCCGCCGTGTTGGTGGTGCCACGTATCAGGTTCCGGTTGAAGTGCGTCCAGAGCGCCGCGAAGCATTGGCCATCCGTTGGTTGATCAAAGCGTCCCGTTCACGCAACGAAAACACAATGGAAGAGCGTCTTGCTGGCGAACTTCTTGACGCTGTGAACACTCGTGGTTCCGCCGTTAAGAAGCGCGAAGACACGCACAAGATGGCCGAGGCGAACAAAGCCTTCAGCCATTACCGTTGGTAACAGAAAGGGTTTAGCCAAATGGCACGCGAATATCCCCTCGAACGATACCGCAACTTTGGTATCATCGCGCACATCGATGCAGGTAAAACAACCTGTTCCGAGCGCATTCTTTTCTACACTGGAAAAGAGCACAACATCGGTGAGGTGCATGATGGTGCCGCAACGATGGACCACATGGAACAAGAGCAAGAGCGCGGAATTACCATTACATCCGCTGCGACGACGACGTTCTGGGAGCGCACAGAGGACGGCACAACAGCCGATTCTGAAAAGCACCGCATGAACATCATCGACACACCTGGCCACGTTGACTTCACAATTGAAGTTGAGCGTTCGTTGGCTGTTCTCGACGGCGCTGTTACTGTTCTTGACGGTAACGCCGGTGTTGAGCCACAGACAGAGACAGTTTGGCGTCAGGCAGATCGGTATAAAGTTCCACGCATCGTGTTCGTTAACAAAATGGACAAGATCGGCGCGGACTTCTTTAACTGCGTTCACATGATTGAAGACCGTACAGGTGCAACTGCGATTCCTGTCGGCATTCCAATCGGTGCTGAGACAGAGCTTGAAGGCCTTATCGATCTCGTAACCATGGAAGAGTGGTTGTGGGAAGGTGAAGACCTTGGCGCGTCTTGGGTGAAAGCTCCTATTCGTGAAGCCCTGCAAGATCAGGCGAACGAATGGCGCAACAAGCTCGTTGAAGCGGCGGTCGAAATGGACGACGACGCAATGGAAGCGTATCTAGAGGGCGAAGAGCCTGATGTGCTAACACTGCGCAAGCTTGTTCGTAAGGGCTGCTTGGAAATGAAGTTCGTTCCTGTTTTGGGCGGTTCCGCGTTCAAAAACAAAGGCGTTCAGCCCCTTCTCAACGCTGTTGTTGACTATCTGCCGAGCCCGCTCGACGTTGTTGACTACATGGGCTTTAAGCCCGGCGACGAGACGGAAACACGTGACATTGCCCGCCGCGCGGATGATGATATGGCGTTCTCCGCACTTGCGTTCAAGATCTGGAATGACCCGTTTGTTGGCTCGCTGACATTCACACGTATCTACTCTGGTACGTTGTCAAAAGGTGATACATTCCTGAACTCGACCAAAGGCAAAAAAGAGCGTGTTGGCCGTATGATGGTCATGCACTCCAACGACCGTGACGAGATTTCCGAAGCATATGCTGGTGACATCATCGCGCTCGGCGGCCTGAAGGACACAACAACGGGTGACACACTTTGTGCTGTTAACGAGCCTGTTATTCTGGAAACGATGACGTTCCCGGAGCCTGTGATCGAGATCGCGGTCGAGCCTAAAACAAAGGGCGACCAAGAAAAGATGGGCCTCGCGCTTCAGCGTTTGTCTGCTGAGGATCCATCTTTCCGTGTTGAGACTGACATCGAGTCTGGTCAGACCATCATGAAGGGCATGGGCGAACTTCACCTTGATATTCTTGTCGACCGTATGCGTCGTGAATTCAAAGTTGAAGCGAATATCGGTGCACCACAAGTTGCTTACCGCGAAACGATTGGTCACGAAGTTGAGCACACGTATACGCACAAGAAGCAATCTGGTGGTTCTGGTCAGTTCGGTGAGGTGAAACTTCAGATTTCTCCGACAGAGCCGGGCGAGGGTTACTCGTTTGAGTCCAAGATCGTTGGTGGTGCTGTTCCGAAGGAATACATCCCAGGCGTTGAAAAGGGCATCAAATCTGTCATGGACTCTGGTCCTTTGGCAGGCTTCCCTGTGATCGACTTCAAGGTTCAGCTTCTGGACGGTAAGTTCCACGACGTTGACTCTTCTGTGCTTGCGTTCGAAATCGCAGCTCGTATGGCGATGCGCGAAGGTATGCGCAAAGCGGGTGCGAAACTGCTCGAGCCGATCATGAAAGTCGAAGTGATCACACCGGACGAGTACACAGGTGGTATCATCGGTGACCTCACATCCCGTCGTGGTCAGGTTCAAGGACAAGACACGCGTGGCAATGCCATCGCGATCGACGTTCAGGTTCCGCTAGCGAACATGTTTGGCTACATCAACACACTTCGTTCGATGTCTTCGGGTCGTGCAAACTTCTCGATGCAGTTCAGCCACTACGAGCCGGTTCCGCAGAACATCTCCGACGAGATTCAAGCGAAATTCGCCTAAATAAAAGCGGTGCGTTGGGAAACTCGCGCACCCGATCTATTAAACCCATAGGGTGCGCCGCTGGTGCACCGCCTTACTAAAAAGGAGCCTCTCATGGCTAAGGAAAAGTTTGAACGCAATAAACCGCACGTCAACATCGGCACAATCGGCCACGTTGACCACGGTAAAACGACGCTGACAGCAGCGATCACGAAGCAATTCGGTGACTTCAAAGCGTATGACGAAATCGACGGCGCGCCAGAAGAAAAAGCACGCGGTATCACGATCTCCACAGCTCATGTTGAGTATGAGACAGAAGCCCGTCACTACGCACATGTCGACTGCCCGGGCCACGCGGACTACGTCAAGAACATGATCACTGGTGCCGCTCAGATGGACGGCGCGATCTTGGTTGTGAACGCAGCAGACGGCCCAATGCCACAGACGCGCGAGCACATCTTGCTTGGCCGTCAGGTTGGCATCCCGTACATGGTTGTTTACATGAACAAAGTTGACCAAGTTGACGACGAAGAGTTGCTCGAACTGGTTGAAATGGAAATCCGCGAGTTGCTCTCTTCTTATGAGTACCCTGGCGACGATATCCCAGTCATTCCTGGTTCCGCTTTGGCTGCTTTGGAAGACCGTGACGACAACATCGGCAAAGACTCCATCAACGCGTTGATGGCGGCAGTTGACGAGTACATTCCAACACCAGCACGTGCGGTAGACCAGCCGTTCTTGATGCCTGTTGAGGACGTGTTCTCGATTTCCGGCCGTGGTACAGTTGTAACTGGTCGTGTTGAGCGCGGTGTGATTAATGTTGGTGACGAGATCGAAATCGTTGGCATCAAAGACACGCAGAAGACAACATGCACAGGCGTTGAAATGTTCCGCAAGCTGCTTGATCGCGGTGAAGCTGGTGACAACATCGGCGCGTTGCTTCGTGGTGTTGACCGTGAAGCGGTTGAGCGTGGCCAGGTGCTTTGCGCGCCTAAGTCCGTGAACCCACACACAAAGTTCGAAGCAGAAGCCTACATTCTGACCAAGGAAGAGGGTGGCCGTCACACGCCGTTCTTCGCCAACTACCGCCCACAGTTCTACTTCCGTACAACGGACGTAACGGGCACGGTTGAGCTGCCTGAGGGCACAGAAATGGTGATGCCGGGCGACAACTTGAAGTTCAACGTTGAGCTGATCGCACCAATCGCGATGGAGCAGGGCTTGCGCTTCGCGATCCGCGAAGGCGGCCGCACAGTTGGCGCGGGTGTTGTGTCCAACATCACGGCGTAAGCTGAGTGCATATGGTGCGTGATATCACGCACCTTGCCTAAGACATTAAGAGCGGCATCCAGAGAAATCTGGGTGCCGTTTTTGCATCCCGCGTGCCGCCCAAGTCACCTTACGCGCTAAGGCACCCAAGGTCACGATGCTGGAGCGCTAGAAATGTGGTTTCGACTTTGTGCTTCGTGAGATTTTCAAGTTGGCCATTCCTCACATTGCTTGCCGGTGAATGAAGGCGCTTGCGCTAAACAACTCAGCTCAAGAATTGCCCAACAAACCCCTTGCCTCCCACACCGACTCCCCCTATACGCGCGTCATCGACAAGGGTGCGCCAGACGCGCCCTTCTTTTATGTCGTACATAAAGACGCGACGAGGGTGGTGGATGAGCCGCTGTCCTCCTCTCCGATCTAGGCCCTGAATTTAGGGGTGATGATTATGGCAGCTAGCCAGACCATCCGCATTCGCCTGAAGGCGTTTGATTACCGAGTTCTCGATGCGAGCACTCAGGAAATCGTAAATACAGCAAAACGGACAGGCGCAGACGTACGCGGCCCAATCCCTTTGCCGAACAAGATTGAAAAATTCACAGTTCTGAGCTCGCCTCACGTGAACAAGAAATCCCGCGACCAGTGGGAAGTTCGCACGCACAAGCGTATGCTAGACATCATTGATCCGACCCCCCAGACCGTTGACGCGCTGATGAAGCTCGACCTCGCCGCTGGTGTGGATGTCGAGATCAAGGTTTAAGGGAGTATCAAACAGATGCGCTCTGGAATCATTGCAAAGAAAGTCGGCATGACCCGGCTGTTCATGGAAGACGGCAAGGCGATCCCTGTCACCGTTCTCCAACTCGACGCGCTACAGGTTGTTGCACAGCGTACATCCGACAAGGACGGCTACACAGCGGTTCAACTCGGTGCAGGCACAGCAAAAGCTAAGCGTACATCCCAAGCGATGCGCGGTCACTTCGCAGCAGCGAAAGTTGCTCCGAAGCGTAAAGTCGCTGAGTTCCGCGTTTCTGAGGACAACCTCATCAACGTGGGCGAAGAGATTTCTGCCGAGCACTACCTCGAAGGCCAGAAAGTGGACGTGTCCGGCACATCCATCGGTAAAGGTTTTCAGGGTGCCATGAAGCGTCACAACTTTGGCGGTCTTCGCGCGACACACGGTGTTTCGATTTCACACCGTTCGCACGGTTCAACTGGTCAGTGTCAGGATCCCGGTAAGGTTTTCAAAGGCAAGAAAATGGCTGGTCACATGGGCGCGGCTCGCGTGACAACGCAGAACCTTGAAGTTGTGAAAACGGACGCAGATCGCGGCCTGATCATGATCAAAGGCGCGGTACCAGGCTCCAAAGGCGGCTGGGTCACAGTAAAAGACGCTGTGAAAAAGAAAATGCCTGACGGCGTTCCTTTCCCTGCGGCTCTCAAATCTGCAGCAACAGAAGCTCCGGCTGCTGAAGCTCCTGCAGAAGGCGGTGAAGCATGAAACTAGATGTAATCAAACTGGACGGCGGCAAAGCCGGTTCTGTTGACTTGGACGAGGCTCTGTTCGGTCTTGAGCCACGCGCAGACATTCTGCACCGTGTGGTCCGTTGGCAGCGTAACAACGCTCAGGCGGGTACTCACAAGGTAAAGACGCGTTCCGAAGTTAAGTACTCCACAAAGAAGATCTATCGTCAGAAAGGTACTGGCGGCGCACGTCACGGTGCTCGCTCTGCGCCTATCTTCCGCGGGGGTGGTATCTACAAAGGTCCAGTCGTTCGTAGCCACGGTCACGATCTTCCTAAGAAGGTCCGCGCATTGGGTCTCAAACTTGCACTGAGCGCAAAGGCGAAAGCTGGCGAACTCGTTGTAATCGACGAGGCGGCTGGCGCAATGAAGACTTCTGCTTTGGCCAAACAGGTCTCTGCAATGGGTTGGAAACGCGCATTGATCATCGACGGCGCAAGCGTGAACGAAGACTTCATGCAAGCAGCACGCAATATCGAAGGTCTCGATATTCTGCCGTCCATGGGCGCAAACGTCTATGATATCCTTAAGCGTGATACACTTGTGATCACCAAAGCGGGTATCGAAGCATTGGAGGCACGTTTGAAATGAGCGCAGCAGCTAAGCACTACGATGTGATCCGCAAGCCGTTGATCACAGAGAAAACAACAATGGCGTCCGAAAATGGCGCGGTGGTTTTCGAAGTGGCAATCGACAGCAACAAGCCAATGATCAAAGAAGCTGTTGAAGCTCTCTTTGGTGTTAAGGTGAAGGCCGTGAACACGTCCATCACTAAAGGTAAGTCAAAGCGGTTCCGCGGTCAGATGGGTCGTCGTAAAGACGTCAAGAAAGCCTATGTGACATTGGAAGAAGGCAACACAATCGACGTGACCACTGGTCTCTAAGATTAGTTATCTTTGATGATTTCGGGAAATCCCGGCTGCGAAAGTGGCTGGGGTTTTTCTTTTGGGGTAGAGGGCGCAATTATCTAGGCGCAGCACCTGCCATCAACCTAAGACGGGAATAGCAGTTTACTGCCCCGCCTAGCGCGGGACCGACCCGTCGCACCTCTGGTGCGTCACTAAAGTGGGTCGGCGCTTTATGCCCGTTTCAATCCCCGAACGACGCCAGCACTATTTTGCGGAGATAAAGCACGCCGGACCGTGAGAGCGCCCACCCTCGGTCCGGCGTGATTGGGGGTGTCAATATTGCCAAGCATTCTTCTTGAATAACTCGACTTCTTTCGGAGTCATCACTTCTGGGGTATCTTTTGCATCTTTTACGATGATCTTCGAAGCCCTAAGTGCTTCTTTCAGTTTTTTGTTCCCGATCCAGCTTGTGTTCCAAAGATCAATATCTTCGCCATTTACAACTCTGCAAACAGCTTCTTGGCTATTGTACTCGATTCCAACTGCTTTTGGCTTTGTAACTCTTTGTAACCAGACTTCTAGGTAGCCGTTGTAAGGTACTTTGCTCATTTTCTCATAAACTTGGTTCCATATCCCTTCTTTTTCTTCTGGTGGCGCAAGGGAGATCATATGACTTAAGATGCCGGCTATGGCTGGAAATGTGAGCGGGGATACAACAGAAATATCAATAGCTATTGCAACTTGAACAAGCAGTTCTTCGGGTTTCAGTTTTGCTTCAATGACTTTAGAATGAAGCTCACCGACCAATCGTCGAAGAGCCCCACTATTTGGGTGTTTTCGTCCAAAGGAATGTAGTCGTAACAGTTGTTTTTGAATCGTTTTCGCATTTGATTCACCTAAGTCTTGAAGGTCAATTCCAGCAAGTTTATCGGGTTTTATTGAGCCCTCAAAAACGTTGGTGCTGACGAAGGTTTTAGAAACACCAAGCCTCATACCAACAGTACGAAGTTTATCGCTAATGACCTTCAAAATTTGTTCCGCGCGCACATCGCTGTTTGTAAAGATCCGATAGTCATCGCGATATCGTAAAATTTTGAAGTTATCAGCTTCTTCCAGCTCACCGGCAATCAGCTCGTCGACATAGCCCAGAACTAGTTCTGCAAGAAAATCCATCAAGACGGAACCTTGAGAAATTCCGTTGGTCTGTCCGTACCTTCCAGCCCTTATAAAACTATCAATCTTGTCCCCAAGCAGTTTGGATTTACCGCGTGCAGCCTTGGATTTTTCATACCCATGCAACGCCCAGGAAATACTATGCGTGTAAAGGGAGCCATAGCAATCAGTCACATCAGTGTGCAAAACGTGGCTGTACTCAAGCGAATATACTAACGACCTTTGTTCTACAGCCTGCCACCAATTTTTAACTTGCGTTGCTTGGTCTGATTGCTTGTCGTCAGAAACAACTGGGGAGCTACAACAGGTCACGATTCCGTTGTCAAAAGTAGCTAGGCGCGCGGTTATTTCTGGCCAGTGATCGGTGGAAGACAAGAGGTTTACGAGTGAAACGTAAATAGCAGGATTCATTAGTTCGTATGGACGCCAAGCAAATCGGCCATCTTTGTTTGCAACAAGGCTGTAATTTACATCCGACAGAAAGTCTGGATTTGATGCCTTATGCTCGGTGAAGTAGCCACCATTAAGTACTGCAGACACTTCTTCCAGTATTGGCTCGAAGCTAATGTAGTCAGGAAAATCGCCATTGAAGTAACTGCTGCCTTTGAGAAAGTGCTTTTTAGCGTCTTCTGCGCTTAAATCCTGTAACTTCTTCATGAAAATGCAACTCTTGATTTATAAATGTAAACTTGCTCAACTAGGTTGTCATTGTTTTGATTAACAGGAAAGCTGGTTTCTGCGAACTTGTAATCCCCACCCTTGACCCTCCCCCTATCACCCCCTATCAGACCCCATCGGCACAGCCCCAGATTCGTCCGGGGCTTTGTTGTTGTTCGCTCAAAACATCGGGTGGACGCCTAATCGGGCACCTACGGGGGCCTTAACTTGGTCACCTCTTGATAACAAAGAGGGGGCTTTCATCGTCGCTTGAGCCACAATTTGGCGCACGCGAATAAAAACGGAAGACCATAGCATGGCACTTAAGTCGTATAAGCCGACGACGCCGGGCCAGCGCGGGCTGGTGCTGATCGACCGTTCGGAGCTGTACAAAGGACGCCCCGTTAAATCTCTCACTGAGGGTTTGACGAAATCGGGTGGCCGGAACAACACCGGACGCATTACATCACGTCGCCGCGGTGGTGGAGCGAAACGCCTCTACCGTATCGTCGATTTCCGCCGCAACAAAATGGATGTTGCCGCGACAATCGAACGTATCGAATATGACCCTAACCGCACAGCCTTTATCGCGCTCATCAAATATGATGACGGCGAGCAGGCGTATATCCTAGCCCCACAGCGTGTTGCTGTTGGCGACAAGGTTATCTCTGCGGCAAAGGCAGACATCAAACCTGGTAATGCAATGCCATTCTCTGGCATGCCTATCGGTACGATCATCCACAACATCGAACTGAAGCCTGGCAAAGGTGGTCAGATCGCACGTTCCGCTGGTACTTACGCTCAGTTCGTAGGTCGTGACGGTGGTTACGCGCAGATCCGTCTTTCTTCCGGCGAGCTACGTCTCGTGCGTCAAGAATGCATGGCAACAGTCGGTGCGGTGTCCAACCCTGACAACTCCAACCAGAACTACGGTAAAGCGGGCCGCATGCGTCACAAGGGCATCCGCCCAAGTGTTCGTGGTGTCGTTATGAACCCGATCGATCACCCTCACGGTGGTGGTGAAGGCCGTACGTCCGGTGGTCGTCACCCGGTTACTCCTTGGGGTAAGCCGACAAAGGGTGCGCGTACACGCAACAAAAAACAAGCGTCGCAAAAGCTTATTATTCGCTCGCGCCACGCCAAGAAGAAGGGACGCTAAACTATGTCTCGCTCTGTTTGGAAAGGCCCTTTCGTGGACGCATATGTCCTCAAGAAGGCCGAAGCGTCCCGTGAAAGCGGTCGCAATGAAGTTATCAAGATTTGGTCGCGTCGTTCGACAATCCTGCCTCAGTTCGTTGGACTGACGTTTGGTGTCTACAACGGCCAAAAGCACGTAACCGTCAACGTCACGGAAGACATGATTGGTCAGAAGTTCGGTGAGTATTCACCAACTCGCACCTATTATGGCCACGCGGCTGACAAAAAAGCGAAGCGGAAGTAAGCCATGAGCAAGGATAAGAATCCCCGCCGCGTGGCAGACAACGAAGCAATGGCAAAACTGCGCATGCTCCGTACTTCCCCGCAAAAGCTGAACTTGGTTGCGGGCATGATCCGTGGAAAGAAGGTCGACAAAGCGCTGACAGATCTGGCGTTTTCGAAAAAGCGTATCGCTGTTGATGTACGCAAATGCCTTCAATCCGCGATTGCGAACGCAGAAAACAACCACAATCTGGACGTGGACGAGCTGATCGTGGCGGAAGCCTATGTCGGTAAAAACTTGACCATGAAACGCGGTCGCCCTCGGGCACGTGGCCGCTTCGGTAAGATCATCAAGCCTTTCGCTGAGATCACCATTCTGGTCCGTCAGATCGAGGAGCAAAGCTAATGGGTAATAAAACCAATCCAATCGGCATGCGCCTTCAGGTTAACCGTACTTGGGATAGCCGCTGGTATGCAGATAGCAAAGATTACGGGAACCTTCTTCTGGAAGACCTCGCAATCCGCGATTTCGTTAACAAAGAGTGCAAGCAAGCGGGCATCGCCCGTGTGATCATCGAGCGTCCACACAAGAAGTGCCGCGTGACGATCCATACTGCGCGCCCAGGTGTTATCATTGGTAAGAAAGGCGCGGACATCGAGACGCTCCGCAAGAAACTTGCTAAGATCACCGATAGCGAATTGCACCTGAACATCGTTGAAGTGCGCAAGCCAGAGCTGGACGCCCAGCTTGTGGGTGAAAGCATCTCGCAGCAGCTTGAGCGTCGTGTTTCTTTCCGTCGCGCTATGAAGCGTGCCGTTCAGAACGCAATGCGTATGGGTGCTCTTGGTATTCGTGTGAACGTTGCTGGCCGTCTTGGCGGTGCAGAAATCGCACGGACCGAGTGGTATCGTGAAGGCCGCGTGCCTTTGCACACGCTGCGCGCCGACATCGATTACGCTCACGTTGAGGCCGAAACTGCATACGGCATCATCGGGATCAAAACCTGGATCTTCAAAGGCGAGATCATGGAACACGATCCTCAGGCACGTGACCGTAAAGCACAAGAACTCCAAGATGGCCCTGCACCTCGTGGTGCTGGCGGTCGTCGCTAAGGGAGAGATTAAATGCTTCAACCAAAACGTACCAAATTCCGCAAAATGCACAAAGGCCGTATCAACGGTCTGGCAAAAGGCGGATCTGATCTGAACTTCGGAACGTATGGCCTTAAAGCCACCACGCCCGAGCGTGTAACAGCACGCCAGATCGAAGCTGCACGTCGTGCAATGACGCGTCACATGAAACGTCAAGGCCGTGTCTGGATCCGTATTTTCCCAGACACACCAGTGACCTCCAAGCCTACCGAAGTTCGTATGGGTAAGGGTAAAGGTTCTGTTGATTTTTGGGCAGCGAAGGTCAAACCAGGCCGGATCATGTTCGAGATCGACGGTGTGAACGACGAAATCGCACGTGAGGCGCTTCGCCTCGCAGCGATGAAGTTGGCTGTGAAGACACGCATCGTGGTTCGCGAAGACTGGTAAGATTGGGCTCCCGAATTTTCTAGAAAATTCGCACCAAGTCTCACCATAAAGATCAAAAAACCCCTGCCGAGAAATCGGTAGGGGTTTTTTGCATAATTGTTCCAAGGATAAAGACGTGCGTCAATCAGCCAGAACAGAGTGTCCAGCGCCGATGCCAGAAAATACGCTAAAATCCGAAACTGATGCCGACACTGACGAACATCTGCTCGTTTGATCCCGCAACGCTGACAATCGGACTGTCTGCGGCGTCATTCATCAGGACTTTGTAGCCCGCCACACCCGTGATCGAGAATTGTTCATTGATCTTATAATTGGCAAATAAAGACAGTCCGACGTCTTTGATCCCTGCGCCTGCGTTAAACGGGGCAAGTCCCGAAGCACTGCCCGCACCGACGCCGAAATTCGTAGTCATGTAGTCTGCGTTCGCGTAAATCGTGCTCGCGCGTGCACCCAAAGTCCAATCGCCTTGCAGCCGCAAAAGCCCGACGCTGGCCTCAACTAGCGTGCCCGTGGCCCCACCTTGAACACCTTGCACGACAGAGACGCGCGGCGACAGGAACGTCTTGAACCCGCCCACAGGGAAATTCAGCTGTGCATAGCCACCCAGCTCAATACCTCCGTCAATATCGGGTAGGGCGCTGACTTGGGCATTGTCGATGTTAGCCCCCGTGCGACCAAAATTATAGCGCAGGATCGGACCAGCATCGAACGCGCGCGACGACAAGAGGTCCGCCTCAAGGCCGGGACCGGCCGAGCGCACGGATATTTCGTCGTTCTTGAACGAAAAGCTCGGCGCGACCCGTGTGGTGAAATCGCTGCTGCCCTCGAACTGGGGCACCAGAATGGCGCCCAAGCCAACAGTCGTTTCAGCCGAAGCTGCAATGCAAGAGAATGCCAGAAAAGCCAGTGACGTGAGTGCAGTCTGATATCTGTTCATTCCGGCAGCTTTCTCTTGGAGGCTTTTTACATCTTTAAGTCTTTACGTTTGTGCGTGCACTCTGGATCACAGTTTACGCAAGGGTTTGTTAATTAAACCTTTAGAGGGGTTGGCACTCTGTCGGGGTCGCTTCATCATGCAAATTGTAATCGCCGCCACATATCCTGCAACGACAGAGATCCCCGATATGACATCGCCCGCAAGACTAGCCTTGATCGACAGCGCGCGCACGGGGGCGATCCTTGCGATGGTGATCTTTCATCTCACCTATGATTTGGAACTCTTCGGCTTTGCACCACGTGGCACAATGGCCAGTCGCGAATGGATCTTGTTTGCACAAGGCATCGCAGGCAGCTTTCTGTTTCTCTCGGGCATCAGCCTCGTCCTCGCGACGAAAAACCACCCGATTGTCCTGCGCAAGTATCTGATCCGCATGGTGCAAATCGGGGCAGGGGCCATCGCGGTCACGCTTGGCACGTACATCGCGATGGGCAGCTCTTTCGTGCGCTTTGGCATACTACACCACATGTTCGCGGCCAGCATTCTAGGACTGCTTTTCTTGCGCCTCCCGTACTGGGCAAACGCAACACTCGGCGCGGCGATTCTTGCGTGGCCGCATTTAGGACCATGGCCCGTACTCACGGACACGTTCTGGCTGTGGCTGGGCAAAACCAGCACACCCTTGCCGCCCATGGTAGATTACGTGCCGATCCTGCCGTGGTTTGGCGCTTTTCTGCTGGGCATGGCGCTGGCTGGTTGGCTCACACATGCGGACAAATGGGCAGTCCTCGCCACCTCTATCAACCCAAACACGCGCCTTAGCCGCATTCTGAGTTGGCCGGGACAACACACGCTCGCGATATATCTTATCCACCAACCAGTGCTTTTTGGCGGGGTGTATCTTGGGCGCATGATAGTAGGCTAGAACATACAAACTCACAGGGCTGTGACTGGTTCTATGAGCAGGGCGTGATATGACGTAAAAAGACCATAAACCCCGAGTCGTATCACAGTATGAAGGAGTGCATTGCCGTGCTCACCCGCCGCCATTTCACAATCTCAGCAGCCGCGCTATTTTCCCAACCCCTTGCGGGCATCGCCAATGCTGCGCCGACCTCCAAAAAATCCAGCTGGGATGCGTGGGATGCGCAGATCACACCTGTGGACTTTGATCCTGCAACGACCAACCCATGGGGACTGCACCGCCGCTTCTTGCCACAAAGGGTTGACGCACGTTCCAACCTGAAAGTGGGCGATATCCACGTGGATGCGGTTGCGCGCTACCTTTATCATATTGACGGCCAAGGCACGGCGATGCGCTATGGCGTGGCGATTGCACGCGGCAATCTCTATGAGCCGGGAACCTTCTCGATCCGTCGCAAAGCCAAATGGCCTACGTGGACGCCGACGGCTGCGATGATCAAACGCGATCCGCATCTTTATGAGCAACACGCAGAGGGCATGAACGCAGGCCCATCCAACCCATTGGGATCGCGCGCACTTTACCTCTATCGCGGCAATCGGGACAGCTACTTGCGTATCCACGGCTCGCCCAACCCGGGCTCCATCGGTGGCCGCGCCAGTTCTGGCTGCGTGCGCATGGTGATGGCGCATATCAATGGCCTGTACGAGAACGTCTCAACAGGCGTCACCGCGCATTTGCACCCTGCCGAGGACCAGGTCACAGCGAGTTCTTAAGCGCGCGTTGAGGGTGGTTTGATTGAAAGCAATGGGATCGGCGGGCTGCCGGTCTCATGGTATTTTTGTAACAGAGCTCAAGTTTCTTGGCGATGAATTTAACATAACACCCGTTATCTGCTGTTCCGGCTTTGTTGCGAAGCACGTGATCGTGCATAAATTGCATCCTCCCCCCTCAAACAAACAAAAACACCCGCCAAAACCAGCGGGTGGTTCTAACTCATTGCCGTCACTCCAAACCGTTTAGCTTGAAGCTCTCGTACAGATCGGGCGGCCGTTCTTTGCGCGCAAGGGCAGCATTGTGTCCTCCACAGGTCCCACGTGACGGTACGTGTAGCAGCCATCGATTGGATCAATTTTCAACGCCGTCAAATCCTGACCAGCCGCCGCGATGGAGGTCACGCCCTCAGGCACTTCCGCGATAAACTGATTTGACGCGCTGACTGTTGTGCCGCTGATATCTTGGCAGGCTGCGATCAACGGCAGTGCGCAGATCAATAGGTAACTTTTCTTAAACATGTGACGCGCATCCCCCGGCTGTTGGCGCTGAAAATGCTTGATATTCGTGCAAGAGGCCAGCGGTTTCGTGAAATTCAAATCACGAAGCTGCGAGCCTGCGCAGTCGTGCAACAATCCGCCCAGAGGACTCTTTACTCGCACTCGCGCATTTTCTCATCTAAGAGGCGGTATGCCTCAAATCGACTCTCTCTTTGTGACCCGCCTTTACCGCGCCGCCTTATCTGAGCATGGCGCAATTTCTGCTGATGAATTGGAAGCGTCCTGCTTTGCGATTGCCACGGATGATGAGGCGGGCCAGCAATGGTGTGAGGGCAATGATTTCCCCGGCTACACGTCCTATGCGTCCCTCACGGACCTTCCATGGCGCTTTCCGATCTTTGCGGATTTGGTGAAAAACCTCGATGCGCATGTGGCGGCTTTCGCTGAGGATGCGCAGTTCGATCTGGATGGGCGGAAGTTGAAGTTGGAAGATATCTGGATCAACATATTACCAGAGGGCGGCATTCATACGTCGCACATTCATCCTCATTCGGTGATCAGCGGCACGACCTATGTGTCCATGCCCAAGGGTGCGAGCGCGATCAAATTCGAAGACCCGCGCAGCCAGATGATGATGGCCGCGCCTGTGCGTTTGAAGGACGCGCGCCAAGAGTTGAAAACCTTTGTCTATGTCGAACCCAAAGTCGGAGACGTGCTCTTGTGGGAAAGCTGGTTGCGTCACGAAGTGCCAATGAACATGGCCGAAGAAGAACGCGTCTCGGTGAGCTTTAATTACGCTTGGGGGTAGGCGGTTTTTCTACCTTCGTAATGATCCTAATAACCAACCAATTCCGCCAACAAATAAGACCAATATCACAACCAGATCAAACGCACTCATGCTGGTAAAGCGGATGTTGAGATTCGCGAATACTCCGAAGACGAGCGCTGTGAGCGAGCCAAGGGGCAAAAGCCATCCGAGTTTGTTGTCTGAATTATAAAACACTATTCCTATGCCAAACAGAAATGGGACGATAACCAAGCCTCTGGTGACTAGAAAGTTCCCAATCGAGAAAACATATGAGCCAAGCCCGAAGGATGGGTCCACTATGATGGAGGGCAACAATAGATAGCCGCCGCTCATCATGATGAGACCAATAAGAAATCGCATCGAGCCGCCGTCTGTTCCGCCTGCGTTCTTGAAATTCATAGACCCACCTGTTTGCTTTCCGAAACCTTAAACTTAGCCCATGAACGAAGGCAATTTAGAAGTAAGGTGCTTGGTATCACGCGCCTTACGTTTATGGGGTTGCGCGATGACACATGAGGGTCTAAACGCACAGCTTCTAGTGACCTCCACGGGATTCGTTTGTCACGCTTAAGCGGCAACCTCGTGATGTTGAAAAAGGAATAGGCTATGAACGCCAACGAACTGCGGGATAAAACGCCCGATCAGCTCCGTGAAGAGCTGGCTAATCTTAAGAAAGAAGCCTTCAACTTGCGCTTTCAGCAAGCGACAGGCGCACTTGAGTCTACTGCGCGTATGCGCGGTGTTAAGCGTGACGTTGCTCGCGTTAACACAATTCTCAATGAAAAGGCAGCTGCGGCTGCTGCAGAATAAGGAAGTCTCGATATGCCTAAGCGTATTCTTAACGGCGTCGTAACTTCTGACGCAAACGCACAAACAATTACCGTATCCGTAGAGCGTCGCTTTACGCACCCGGTTCTTAAGAAAACCATTCGTAAGTCCAAGAAGTATCGGGCGCACGATGAACAGAATGCCTTCAAGGTTGGTGACAAAGTTCGGATTATCGAATGCGCTCCTCGCTCGAAGACAAAGCGCTGGGAAGTGTTGGAAGCTTAAATCAAGCTTCCGGCGCTTCTTAGGAAGTGAAACCCTGGGGAAATCAGCGCGCATCGCTGCCCCATAGGTCCGGAGAAACCAAATGATCCAGATGCAAACAAATCTGGATGTAGCTGACAACAGCGGCGCTCGCCGTGTTCAGTGCATCAAGGTTCTGGGTGGTTCCAAACGTCGTTATGCCTCCGTTGGAGACATCATCGTCGTATCCGTTAAGGAAGCCATCCCGCGCGGTCGCGTAAAGAAAGGTGACGTGCGTAAAGCCGTCGTCGTACGTACCGCCAAAGAAGTATTCCGTGAAGATGGGACTGTGATCCGTTTTGATCGCAATGCCGCGGTAATTCTGAACAACAACAATGAGCCAGTAGGTACACGTATCTTTGGGCCAGTTGTTCGCGAATTGCGTGGCAAGAACTTTATGAAAATCATTTCGCTCGCGCCGGAGGTGCTGTGATATGGCTGCTAAGTTGAAAAAAGGCGACAAGGTCGTCGTGCTTGCTGGCAAAGACAAGGGTAAAGAGGGCACAATCAGCTCTGTTGATCCGAAAACCGGCAAAGCAATCGTAGACGGCATCAACATCGCCATCCGCGCAACACGCCAGAGCCAGACATCTCAAGGTGGCCGCATCCCGAAAGCGATGCCAATCCAGTTGAGCAACCTGTCTTTGATCGATGCAAACGGCAAAGCAACTCGTGTTGGCTTCCGCATGGAAGGCGACAAAAAAGTGCGCTTCGCAAAAACCACGGGAGACGTGATCGATGCTTGATACAGCAACATACACACCCCGCCTCAAAGCTGAGTATAAGGATACAATCCGCGCAGCTATGAAGGAAGAGTTCGGTTATAAGAACGACATGCAGATCCCACGTTTGGACAAAATTGTTCTGAACATCGGATGTGGCGCAGAAGCCGTTCGTGACAGCAAGAAAGCCAAGTCCGCTCAGGAAGATCTGAGTGCGATTGCCGGCCAGAAAGCTGTTGTAACCACAGCGAAGAAGTCCATCGCGGGTTTCCGCGTGCGTGAAGAAATGCCACTGGGTACGAAAGTCACCCTGCGCGGCGACCGCATGTATGAATTCCTTGATCGTCTGATCACCATCGCAATGCCACGTATCCGTGACTTCCGCGGTGTGTCTGGGAAAAGCTTTGACGGCCGCGGCAACTACGCCATGGGCATGAAAGAGCATATCGTATTTCCAGAGATCGAGTACGACAAAGTGGACGAAGTGTGGGGGATGGACATCATCATCACCACCACTTCTGCAACCGACGCTGAAGCGAAAGCACTGTTGAAGCACTTCAACATGCCTTTCAATAGCTAAGCGCGGGAGAGAGAGTTATGGCTAAAAAAGCAATGATCGAACGCGAAAAGAAGCGCGAAGCACTCGTAGCAAAATATGCTGCTAAGCGTGCCGCTCTGAAAGAGATCGCGAATGACGAAAGCAAGACTATGGAAGAGCGTTTCACAGCGCGCCTGAAGCTTGCAAAATTACCGCGCAACAGCTCGGCCACACGCTTGCACAACCGTTGCCAGCTGACAGGTCGTCCTCACGCGTATTATCGTAAACTCAAGGTTTCTCGTATTGCCCTGCGTGACCTGGCCTCCCATGGTCAGCTGCCGGGCTTCGTGAAATCGAGCTGGTAAGGAGATAAGATATGACTGATCCTATCGCCGACATGCTCACACGGATCCGCAACGCACAAATGCGTGGCAAATCTACTGTGATGACACCTGCGTCCAAGATTCGTGCTTGGGTTCTGGATGTACTTGCAGACGAAGGCTACATCCGTGGCTACGAAGCAACGACTGGTACAGACGGCCATCCGGCCATCGAAATCAGCCTGAAATACTACGATGGCATCCCTGTCATTCGCGAATTGAAGCGGGTTTCAAAGCCTGGTCGTCGCGTTTACATGGGCGCTAATGACATCCCAACAGTCCGTCAGGGCTTGGGTGTGTCGATTGTCTCCACCTCTAAAGGTGTGATGTCGGATGCCTCTGCACGCGCAGCCCACGTTGGCGGCGAAGTGCTTTGCACAGTCTTCTAAGGAAAGCGTATGTCTCGAATTGGTAAAAAACCAGTCGATCTACCAGCGGGTGTTACAGCCTCTGTTTCCGGTCAGACTGTTGAAGTGAAAGGCCCTAAAGGGGCACGTAGCTTCACCGCAACAGACGATGTGACCCTCACAATTGAGGAAAACACTGTCAAAGTCACACCTCGTGGCAATTCCAAGCGCGCGCGTCAGCAGTGGGGCATGTCCCGCACTCGCATCGCAAATCTTGTGACTGGTGTGAACACCGGTGCCAAGAAAGAGCTTGAGATTCACGGTGTTGGTTATCGTGCCGCTTTGGCCGGTAACGTAGTGAAACTGAACCTCGGCCTGTCTCACGACGTCGATTTCGCTATCCCTGAGGGCATCACGATTACTGTCCCCAAGCCGACCGAAATTGTCATCGAAGGCAACGACGAACAGCAGGTTGGCCAAGTGGCAGCTGACATTCGTGCATGGCGCAAGCCCGAGCCCTACAAAGGCAAAGGCATTCGTTACAAAGGCGAGTTTATCTTCCGTAAGGAAGGCAAGAAGAAGTAAGGACCAGTCAAATGGCAAATAGCAAAAGAACACTGTTTCTGAAGCGCCGTCTGCGCGTCCGGAACAAACTACGCCGCAGCAACGCGGGACGCATGCGTCTCTCCGTTCATCGCAGCAACAAAAACATCAGCGCTCAGGTGATTGATGATGTGAATGGCGTAACACTCGCCTCGGCTTCCTCGTTGGAGAAGTCTTTGGGTGTTGTCGGCAAGAACAATGTTGAAGCAGCAACTAAGGTTGGTGCAGCGATCGCTGAGCGCGCAAAGAAAGCTGGCGTGGAAGAAGTTTACTTCGACCGTGGCGGCTTCCTCTTTCACGGTAAGGTCAAGGCAGTTGCCGAAGCCGCACGTGAAGGTGGTTTGAAGATCTAAGTCAAACGAGAGAGGCGTGTCAGAAGTGGCGCGCCTTTCCGATGATCCGGGGGTGCATAACCCACTAGGATTGAACGAAATTTAGGTGCCGAACGCGCCACTCATAAAAGGACTGCTCCACATGGCAGAACGTGACAACCGCCGTGGCAATCGCCGCGATGAAACACCGGAATTTGCGGATCGCTTGGTTGCGATCAACCGCGTTTCCAAAACCGTTAAGGGTGGTAAGCGCTTTGGCTTCGCCGCACTCGTCGTTGTTGGTGACCAAAAAGGTCGCGTAGGCTTCGGCAAAGGTAAAGCGAAAGAAGTTCCAGAGGCTATTCGCAAAGCGACGGAGCAAGCGAAGCGTCAAATGATCCGCGTAGCTCTTCGTGAAGGCCGTACGTTGCACCACGATGTCGAGGGCCGTCACGGCGCAGGCAAAGTTGTAATGCGCACAGCTCCACAGGGTACTGGTATCATTGCCGGTGGTCCTATGCGTGCCGTGTTCGAGATGCTCGGCGTACAGGACGTTGTTGCGAAGTCCATCGGTTCTCAGAACCCGTACAACATGATCCGTGCCACCATGGACGGTCTGAAGAAAGAAAGCAGCCCACGCTCTGTTGCTCAGCGTCGTGGCAAGAAAGTTGCTGACATTCTCAAGAAGGACGACGCACCTGCTGCGGCCGCTCCTGAAGTAGCTGACGCGTAAGGAGACCTGACAGATGGCTAAAACAATCGTTGTAAAGCAGACCGGTTCCCCGATCCGCCGCCCAGAAAAGCAGCGCCAGACACTTATCGGTCTTGGCCTGAACAAGATGCACAAAACACGTGAGCTTGAAGACACGCCTGCAGTACGCGGCATGGTCAACAAGATTTCTCACATGGTTGAGATCATCGAAGAAAAAGGCTGAATGTAGCCCAGTTGCCTTGCGTGCTTAGCACCAAAGGCCACCAGATCGAGCGCCCTTGGAGAGATCCAAGGGCGCTTTTTCATTGGGACTTTCGGTTTCGGCTAATACCCGACAAATTTGTTCAATACTGCAAAAGCGCTACCCCTCCCGCAGCACACGGCGCAAGGAGATCCTAAATGAACCAGACTAGACGTTCGAATTTAAAAGCCACAGGCGCCAGTGCAGGGATCACCGTTCTGCCGTTCACCGCACTCGCGGACGGGCACAGCAACAACAACTTCAAAACAGAAACGCGCGAGGTCAAGGTCCAAGCCATTCGCCACGCCTTCATCATCATGGAAACGCCAGCGGGTGTGATCCAGTCTGGGAACCTTCGCTCTAAGCCAGCAAGCTTGCCGCAGATCTGATCGTGATGACGCATGAGCATGGCGATCACTTCAACGCGGATACTTCGGCTGCACTGCTCGGCGATGCAGCCATTGTGAAAAATCGGCGGTTGGTACGGCTTGGAACTGCGCGCACTAGCGCTCCGCTCAGCAAATGCGCTGGCGGAGGGCTTGATCATCATAGGCTAAACGGTGTGGCAGGCCTGCCGAGAACGTATCTGCTGATCGCCCACAAAGCGTGGCTTTGTACTTGGTTTTAAAACCTGTGCATCCTGACCGGAATGTTTACCGTTTGTCTTAAACAGGATGGGATCATGGATCGTGCCGTTCTTGAGCTCGGGGGTGTTTTAGCTGATCTAGGGTTAAGCACAGGCAAACAGGGCGCGCGTTGCCCGACGTGCCAAAAGCAGCTCACCCCTTGCACCGCCGCGCGTCACCTCGCATATCATGGACCTCAGACAAATGAGGTGACCCATGTTCCGCGCTTTGATCCTATCCCTGTTTCTATCGGCGCCTATCGCTGCCGCTGCGCAAAGCACTGTCCCTACCAGCCAAGCGCAGATTTCGCTCAGCTTCGCGCCTTTGGTGCGTGACGCGGCACCTGCCGTGGTCAACATTTACGCCAAACGCATTGTAGAGACGCGGGTCAGTCCGTTTGCGTCCGATCCTTTCTTCAAGAACTTCTTTGGTGATCTCGGCCCCGCGCGGCCACGCGTGCAAAACTCGCTTGGCTCTGGCGTGATCCTGTCGCGTGATGGCTTTATGGTGTCGAACTATCACGTGGTGGGCGGCGCGAGCGACATTCGCGTGGTCCTAAAAGACCGCCGCGAATTCTCTGCCGAGGTGTTGCTGGGCGATAAGGCTAGCGATCTAGCGATCCTACGGCTCAAAGACGCGGAAGACCTGCCGTTTTTATCCTTACGCGACAGCAACACGGTCGAAGTGGGCGAACTCACTTTGGCCATAGGCAATCCCTTTGGTGTCGGTCAAACAGTGTCGAGCGGGATCATCTCTGGTCTCGCGCGCTCTGGCGCGGTGACGGGCAATGAGCGCGGCTATTTCATCCAAACCGACGCGCCAATCAATCCGGGCAATTCGGGGGGTGCATTGATCGGGATGGATGGTGCGTTGATTGGCGTGAACACCGCGATTGTCACGCGCTCTGGTGGCTCCAACGGGATCGGTTTTGCGATCCCTGCGGCGTTGGTCGATCAATTCGTGACCCAAGCCCGCGCGGGCGAAACCCGTTTTAGGCGCCCTTGGGCTGGCATGGGCGGGCAAACGGTGGATGCGGATTTGGCTAGCTCCCTTGGATTGGAGCGCGCAGGGGGCATGGCGATCACCCAAGTTCAGGAAGGCAGTCCGTTTGCTGCCGTAGGTCTGGGGGTCGGCGATGTCATCGTCGCAGCGGGTGGGCGCGAGGTGAATTCACCCTCCGAAATGCTGTATTATATGACTGTTGCAGGTATCGGCGCTGAAATCGACGTGCGCGCTATTCGCGAGGGCCGCGTGGCGGAATATACCGTCGCGATGATTGGCCCACCGGATTTGCCACCGCGCGAGGACGTGACCTTGGGCGAGCGCGACGTTTTACAAGGCATGAAAGTGGCGAATGTGAATCCCGCCGTATTATCCGAATACCAGTTGCCAATTCTGCCAGAAGGTGTCGTCGTGCTGGAGACTGGCCTCATCGCGCCGCGTGTTGGCGTGCAGCGCGGCGACATATTGCGAGAGATTGATGGACGCAAAATCACCGTGCCCGCGGACGTAGTGCAAGCGTTGAGCACGGCAAGACGATCCGTTTCGCTCGTTGTGGAAAGGGGCGGGCAGCTCGTGCTGCTACGCTTTAGGTTGTGAACGGTGGTTGATCTTTTTGATACAGGCGCTGCTAGGGAGCCGCAAAAGGGGCTACGCCCGCTTGCAGATCGTTTGCGTCCGCAATCCTTGGCCGAAGTGATTGGCCAAAAGCAGGTTCTGGGCGAAGGCGCACCGCTGGAAGTGATGCTGTCCTCAGGCTCGCTCTCGTCAATTGTTTTCTGGGGACCACCGGGCGTTGGCAAGACGACGATTGCGCGTTTGTTAGCCCATGAAACCGAGCTGCATTTCGTACAAATTAGCGCGATTTTTACGGGCATGCCCGATCTGCGCAAAGTATTTGAGGGCGCGAAGATCCGCCGCCAAAACGGGCAAGGCACGCTTTTGTTCGTTGATGAAATCCACCGTTTCAACAAGGCCCAGCAAGACGGGTTCTTGCCGTATATGGAGGATGGCACGATCCTGTTGGTTGGGGCCACCACGGAGAACCCGTCGTTCGAGTTGAATTCAGCCGTGTTGTCGCGTGCGCAGGTTCTCGTGCTCGAGCGGCTCGACCTTGCGGATCTGGAACGAATGGCGCAGCGCGCGGAGCAGGAGTTGGACAAAGAGCTGCCCCTTGATGGTCCTGCACGCGAAGCCTTGTTGGAGATGGCGGACGGCGATGGGCGGGCTTTGCTCAATTTGATTGAGCAGGTCGCGGCGTGGAAGACGGATCACAAGCTGACACCGCCAGAGCTGAGCAAACGTTTGCAAAAGCGCGCGGCGCAGTATGATAATTCCGGCGATGCGCATTACAATCTGATCTCTGCCTTGCATAAATCGGTGCGTGGCTCGGACCCTGATGCAGCGCTGTATTGGTTTGCACGTATGCTGGAAGGTGGGGAAGACCCACGTTTCTTGGCGCGGCGTTTGGTGCGTATGGCGGTTGAAGATATTGGCTTGGCCGATCCACAAGCGCAGGCTGTGTGTTTGCAAAGTTGGCAAACATATGAGCGTTTAGGCTCGCCCGAAGGGGAATTGGCATTGTCGCAGGCGGTGATTTATCTCGCGCTCGCGCCAAAATCGAATGCGAATTATGTGGCCTATAAGGCCGCGCGCAACGCGGCTAAGGCGACGGGATCCAAGCTACCACCTAAGCATATTTTGAATGCGCCGACGGATTTGATGAAGGATCAGGGCTATGGCACGGATTATGCTTATGACCATGATGCAGAGGACGGGTTTTCGGGGCAGAACTATTTCCCAGAGGGGATGGAGCGACCGGCGATGTATGCGCCCGTGGAGCGCGGGTTTGAGCGTGAATTGAAAAAGCGCGTGGAGTATTTTGCAAAACTCCGTGCGCAACGGGGTGGGTGAGCGATTTTTCTAGAAAAATCGGGGTGCCGCGCTTGGGGCCGTTAACTTGACTCTGGAGCGCGCGCGCGCGACATGGCTGCGATGTTACTCAATGTCTCCCTTGTGGCCCTCGGTGGCGCGATCGGCTCTAGCCTGCGATATTTGTTTGGATATGCGGTGAGCAAAGCGCTTCCTATGAGTTTTCCGCTCGGGATTTTGCCTGTGAACATCATCGGCTCGTTCTTGATGGGCCTATTCGTGGTCGCCGCGCATCATAAGGGCTATACGCAGGCCAATCTGTTTGTGATGACGGGGCTTTTGGGTGGTTTTACGACGTTTTCCGCGTTCTCGCTGGAGAGCGCCACATTGCTAGAGCGCGGTGCATTCGGCCAAGCAGCGCTTTATATCGGGCTCTCTGTGGGTCTGTCGATTTTAGGATTGATGGCGGGTCTTGCCATCGCGAGAGGGTTATGGGCATGAGCCGCGTTCAAACGATTATCATTGAAGAAGATGACGGCGACCAGCGCCTTGACCGTTTTTTGAAGCGCAAGTTTCCGCAAGTCACACAAGGCATGATCGAGAAAATGTGCCGTAAGGGTGAGCTGCGTCTGGACGGGGGCCGCGTAAAGGCCAATTCGCGTGTGGAAACTGGGATGCAACTGCGTATTCCGCCGCTGCCCGATAGTGCTGCGCCTAAGCATGCGGCGCCTAGCAAAGTCAGTGCGGCGGATACGAAATTCATTCGCTCTTGCGTGATTTACAAAGACGATCATGTGATTGCGTTGAATAAACCCGCTGGTCTGCCTGTGCAGGGTGGCACGGGGCACGCGCGGCATGTGGACGGGCTGCTAGATGCACTGATGTATGATTTTGAGGAACGCCCGAAACTGGTGCATCGTTTGGACAAAGACACTTCCGGCGTATTGATCCTAGGACGCACACGGCGCGCGACGGCGGACCTGACGGCCTCTTTTCGGCATCGCAACACGCGCAAGATTTATTGGGCTGCGATTGCAGGGGTTCCGAACCCGCGTATGGGCACGATCAAATATGGCCTGATGAAAGCGCCCGGTCACGGCGCGCGCGGTGAGGGCGAAAAAATGATTTGTATTCACCCGCGCGAGGTGGATCAGACCGAGGGTGCGAAACGCGCTTTAACCGATTACGCGGTATTGGAGACTGCTGGGCAACGCACATCGTGGTGCGCCTTGATCCCGATCACAGGTCGCACGCATCAGTTGCGCGCGCATATGTCTGAGATGGGGCATCCTGTTGTTGGCGATGGCAAATACGGCGGTTCTGGCCAGGAAAATCTGGGTGATGGTTGGGGATCACAACTGGGTGGTGATCTGAGCAAGAAGTTGCACCTGCATGCGCGCTCTTTGCAGATCGAGCATCCGAGCACCAAAGCGACACTGCATATTACAGCGCCTTTGCCAGATCACATGCAGCGCACATGGGACACTTTTGCATGGGATCCCAAAGAGGTGCCGGAAGATCCTTTTGAAGAGTTGATGTAATGCGCTTGCGAGGCGTTATTTTCGATGTGGATGGAACGCTTGTCGATAGCCAAGCGGATATTCTCGCCGCGATGGCGGGCGCGTTTGAAGCTGAAGGTCTGAGCGCGCCAAGCCGCGATGCCGTGTTGGGCATTGTGGGGTTATCGCTGGATGTGGCGATCCCGATGCTTGCACCAACATGTGATCATGCCGCCTGCACGCGGATGGTTCAGGGCTACAAAGATGCTTATGCGGGGCTGCGCCGTCTGCAAGGGGCGGATGTTTCTTCACCATTGTATTCGGGTGCGCGTGAGGCGCTATTGAGTTTAAAAGAGCAAGATGAAGTCTTGCTCGGGGTGGCGACGGGCAAGTCGCGGCGCGGTTTGGATAAGTTGATCGAGGCGCATGGGTTGGATGGAATTTTCCTCACGCAGCAAGTGGCAGATGATCATCCGAGCAAGCCCAATCCTTCGATGATTTTGCAAGCGATGTGGGACTTGGGCGTTGAGGCCTGCGATACTGTTATGATCGGCGATACGAGTTTTGATATGGATATGGCAACCGCGGCGGGTGTGTCCTTCATCGGGGTCGCTTGGGGCTATCATGAGGTCGCGCGGCTGGCGGGAGCGGATGTCGTGATTGAAGATTTCGCGCAGCTTGAGGGCGCGCTTGAGACGGTGTGGAGCAAGACTGATGTCTGATTGGAAAATGAAGCGGTTCTGGGAGGTTGCGGCGGCGGTCGAGGTTGAGGGTGGTTTTACCGTGCATCTGGACGGGCGCGCGATCAAAACACCGGGCAAAGCGCACTTGATTGTGCCGACGCTTGTTATGGCTGAGGCGATGGCGCTGGAATGGGATGCGCAGGTCGAGGGAGTTAACCCCGAGACGATGCCAGTGACCAAATCTGCGAACTCGGCGGTCGATAAAGTTACGCCGCAGTTTGACGTGGTGGCGGACATGCTTGGGGAATACGCGGGGACCGATTTGCTGTGTTACCGCGCCAGCCAGCCCGCGGAATTGGTCGCGCGGCAGGAGGCTGCTTGGGACCCGTTGCTTGCCTGGTGCACGCGGGTATTTGCAGCACCTCTGACGCCTGTGAGCGGTGTGATGTTTGCCCCGCAATCCGAATCAAGTTTGCATATTTTGCGCGCTGCACTTAGTAAATTAAGTGCGTTCGAGCTGACTGCGATGCATGATCTGATAACATTACCGGGATCATTTGTGATCGGTCTGGCCGCGATGAAGGGCTATGCTACTCCGGCAGAGTTATGGGAGCTTTCGCGTCTTGATGAGCGCTATCAGCAAGAGCAGTGGGGCCTTGACGAAGAGGCGGAAGATATGGCGAGAATCAAGGGCGAGGCCTTCGAGCACGCCTATGATTTCCTCCAAAAGAGCCGAAATTAGCGCCGTTTTTTGATCTATGAGTTAAAGATTACTGCTGCGGGGCTTTACCTTGGGTCGCTGATGGTAATTTCGTGGCTATTCTGCGTATGTTCCACTTGACGTTTATGGGGTGTTGCGGCCAAACTCTCCGACACTGAGGCGGGAAGTTCCTGCCTTTGGTATGAAACCCCACATTCACTCGTGGGAAGAACCATCCATAAAGGATGGGTAATCAGGAAGAGGTAAAAATGAAAAAATCCGTATTTTTTGGCGCGATGACTGTGGCTGCTTTGGCAGCTGGCGCAGCAGCGGCCGGTACGCTTGACGATGTTAAAGCGCGCGGCAAGCTGAACTGTGGCGTGACCACGGGTCTCGTTGGCTTCGCGGCACCAGATGCGAACGGCGAATGGCAAGGTTTCGACGTGGGCGTATGCCGCGCGGTCGCAGCTGCTGCTCTTGGCGACCCATCTGCGGTCGAGTTCGTTCCAACAACTGGTAAAACACGCTTCACAGCACTTGCTTCCGGCGAGATCGACATGCTGGCGCGTAACACAACATGGACGTTCTCTCGTGACGTTGACCTGAAGTTTGAATTCGTTGGCGTAAACTACTACGACGGTCAGGGCTTCATGGTTCCAAAAGCTTTGGGCGTTTCGTCTGCGAAAGAGCTTGATGGCGCGACAGTATGTATCCAGACTGGTACAACAACAGAGCTGAACTTGGCGGACTACTTCCGTACAAACAACATCTCTTATGAGCCAGTTCCAATCGAGACAAACGCTGAAGCACAGCCTTTGTACCTCGAAGGTGCTTGCGACGTTTACACAACAGACGCATCTGGTCTTGCAGCAACACGTGCCGCATTCGAGAACCCAGGTGATCACGTTGTTCTTCCAGAGATCATCTCTAAAGAGCCACTCGGCCCGCTGGTCCGTCACGGCGATTCTGAGTGGGGCGACGTTGTTCGTTGGTCTTTGAACGCACTCATCGCAGCTGAAGAGCTGGGTGTGACATCTGCAAACATCGCAGACATGGCGGCAGCAGCTGGCGACAACCCAGAGATCAACCGTCTCTTGGGTACAGAAGGCACATTGGGCGAGATGCTCGGCCTTGACGCTGACTGGGCGAAGAAAGCTATCATGGCTGGCGGTAACTACGGCGAGATCTTCGAGAAGAACATTGGTGAGAACACACCAATCGGTCTTGGTCGTGGTCTGAACGCTCAGTGGACAGACGGTGGTCTGCTCTACGTTCCACCATTCCGCTAAACCCGGATTGA
>DS995277.1 GCA_000156115.1 Rhodobacteraceae bacterium HTCC2083 | reverse complement strand
GCACCTGCTGGCGAAGTGGTTGAGCAGATCAAGAAAGACATGGAGACAATGGCCGGTATCGAAGCGATGCTTGCTGAGTAATCTCAATTTGGTCGGGCTGCGTGTGTGTTGCCCGATCACTCTTTCTGGAAGGTTGACCATGTCGCGCGTTAAAACGCTTCAATCCTTTTTCAAACGCTATCGCCGCCCCGGAGACATTGTGTTTGCCTGGATTGTTCTTATCTTCTCGGTCTTCCTTTTGTCGCAAATATTTGAACAAACCGCCTATCAATCACGTGGCAAGCTTGTCGCACAACCACGCTTTTGGCCCGCCATTTCGCTAGGTACAATGTCGGTTTTTGCAGCTTTTCACCTTCTGGGCTCTGCTTTTTCTGAACGCATAGAAGGACGCTGGCGCGAGGTTTGGCATTGGATCAAATCCGTCGAATACGCCGGCTGGTTTATAGCCTATGCCGCATCGGTTCCCTACGCAGGCTACCTGCCCACAACGATCATTTTCGCGATTTTGCTGACCCTGCGATCAGGATACCACAATGCTAAAATGATCAGTGCTGCTATCGTCTCCTCATTTATCGTTGTTGTTGTGTTCAAGACCTTGCTGAAGGTTAATCTTCCCGCGGGTCGGATCTATGAGGTGCTGCCAGACGGCCTGCGCCAAATCATGTTGACCTATTTCTGATCGGATCCTAAGCAATGGAAAACATACTTCTTGGCCTAGAGATGCTGGCCCGCTGGGATGTGATCCTCGCACTCTTTATCGGGTCCATCGGTGGTGTCATCATCGGCGCGATCCCGGGTGTTGGCCCTGCGGTCGCCATTGCGATCTTGCTGCCTGCAACCTTCTCTCTTGATCCGATTGTTGGCCTGACGATGCTGCTCGGAATTTATGGATCGTCAATGTATGGCGGCGCGATTCCGGCGATCTTGATCAACACGCCGGGCACTGCGGTGAATGCACTAACGTCTTATGACGGCTATCCCATGACCGAGAAGGGCGAGGGGCATCGTGCTCTGTCACTGGCCTATTCCGCGTCCTTCTGGGGCGGCATTTTTGGTATCCTTTGCCTGATCCTGCTGTCTCCTGTATTGGCTTTAGTCGCCCCGATGTTTGGCAGTCGCGAAATCTTTCTTGCGGCATTGCTGGGCGTCATTCTTGTGATCCTTGCCCATCGCGGTCAAATTTTTGCGGCGGGAATGTTGGCAATGTTTGGTATTTTCTTGCAAACCATCGGGCTGGACGCAGTGACCTACACGCAGCGCTATACGTTCGATTATTCCTTTCTCAGTTCTGGCGTGAACCTGATCGTTGTCGTGCTGGGATTGTTCGCGCTGTCTCAGGCGTTTTTCTTGCTCGGCAATCCAGATAGCAGCCCTGATGCCAAACCTGTAAAAGGGCGCATGTCTGTGGGTATACGCGAATTGATGAAGCACAAACGTGTCGCAACGGTCGCCTCCAGCTTTGGTGTGATCCTTGGGATGATCCCCGGAACAGGCGAATTCACCGCCCAATTCATGAGCTACACATACGCACAAAAAACTTCCAAATCTCCCGAGACATTTGGCAAAGGCGCTCCCGAGGGATTGATCGCATCTGAAGCAGCAAACAATGCGGTGCCCGCCGCGGCGATGATTCCTTTGCTTGCCCTTGGCATTCCGGGGGAAGCCCTAACAGCAATGATGTTGTCAGTATTTTATGTGCACAATGTCATTCCAGGACCGCAACTTTTCCAGAATAATATCGATCTGGTGTATGGCCTATATTTCGCACTGATTGCGTTGAATGTCATTGTTATGGTGTTCTTGCTGTTCTCAACCAACCTGCTGACGAAAGTCATGCGTGTTCCGACCCGTTTTCTTGGCATGATGATTTTGATCCTGTCCTTTGTTGGGGTCTATAGCCTGCGCAATTCGCTGACAGATTGCATGATTGCGGCAACCTTCGGTATCTTGGGCCTTGTTCTAAAACGCTTGAATCTGCCGATCGTGCCCATCATTCTAGGCATGGTTCTGGGTGGCATTATGGAGGTCAAACTCCGTTCTGCGATGCCCCGCCTCAAATCACCGCTCGATATGATTGATCGACCCATTACGTTTATTCTGTTCGTGATCATCTTGCTGGGTTTGGCCTTGCATTTGCGAACCCTGTTCAAAGAATACCGCGCACATCAGCCGCAAGAAGATCACGACTTTCACGACAGCCAACAACGGTAGGACCTATGGACCAGCAACAGATCGACACTTTTCGAGCGCAGCCCGTTTCGGCATTTTCGCACTTGATTGATGGCAAACATGTCCCCGCGTCTGATGGTGGAACGATGGATATCATCTCGCCCATCAACGGGCAGATTTTGACAACCACCGCCAAAGGCACCACCGCTGATATGGAGGCCGCGATTGCCTCTGCGCGTGCCGCGTTCGAGGATGGGCGTTGGGCCGGACAACCTCCTGCGGCGCGCAAAAAGGTGCTACTGAAATGGGCCGACTTAATCGAGGCCAATGCGTTGGAACTCGCGGTCCTCGGCGTACGGGACAATGGCACAGAGATCGGCATGGCCATTAAGGCAGAGCCAGGCTCAGCCGCAGGCACTATCCGTTATTACGCAGAAGCGCTCGACAAGATTTATGGAGAGATTGCACCAACCTCATCTGATATCCTTGGTATGATCCACAAGGAACCCGTTGGTGTCGTTGGCGCAATCATCCCGTGGAATTTCCCCATGATGATTGGCGCTTGGAAACTTGGTCCAGCCTTGGCGATGGGTAATTCAGTGGTGTTGAAACCCTCCGAGACGGCGTCACTTTCCCTGATGCGCATGTGCGAACTTGCGCTTGAGGCAGGTTTGCCGTCCGGCGTTTTGAACGCTGTGACAGGGGAAGGCAAAGTCGTTGGCGAAGCGATGGGGCTTTCGATGGATGTCGATGTGATAGTTTTTACAGGCTCAGGTGGCACGGGTCGACGCTTGATGGAATACGCGGCGCGCTCCAACATGAAACGCGTCTATTTGGAACTAGGGGGCAAATCGCCCAACATCGTCTTCGCCGACGCCCCCAATCTTGACGAGGCAGCTCAGGTCGCAGCTGGCGGAATTTTTCGCAATTCAGGCCAAGTCTGTGTCGCAGGCTCGCGGCTATTGGTGGAGGCGTCGATCCACGATGATTTCGTCGCTGCTGTTGCCAAAGCCGCGGCCCAGATGCGCGTTGGAGATCCCCTTAGCATGGAGACCCATATCGGCGCGGTAAACTCAGAGGTGCAATTGAAAGCGAATCTCAGGTTCGTCAAAACGGCGACCTCCGAGGGCGGCAAAATCGCTTTAGGCGGCACACAGATTTTGCAAGAAACTGGCGGCTATTACATGGAGCCAACGATCGTGACAGGCGTGACCCGTGATGCGACATTGACCCAAAAAGAGGTCTTCGGTCCAGTCCTTGGCGTCACCCCGTTTGAGACCGAAGCGAAGGCTATCGCACTCGCCAACGCCACTGTCTACGGGTTGGCGGGTGCGGCGTGGACGTCGAACCTTGGCCGCGCGCATCGCATGATCCGTGGCGTGCGTACGGGTGTTATGCATATCAACACATATGGCGGCGCAGACGGCACCGTGCCCTTGGGGGGCGTCGGTCAATCTGGCAACGGATCAGACAAGTCACTGCACGCGATAGAGAAATATGTGAGCCTCAAAACTGCGTGGATCAAGCTATGAGCGATAAAACCATTCTGGTGATTGGCACCTACGACACCAAAGACGACGAACTCGGCTTCCTTGCTAATATGATCCGCGAGCAAGGCGGGCAAGTCGTGACAATGGATGTCTCCGTTCTGGGCGATCCTTCAAAGCCGTGCAATTTTGCCAAGCACGATGTCGCGAGCGAGGGTGGCAGTTCAATCCAAGCCGCAATTGACAGCGGTGATGAAAACAAAGCCATGCAAATCATGGCGAAAGGCGCGAGCCTGCTTGCCGCGCGTTTGCACCGCGAGGGCAGGTTCGACGGTATGATCGTGCTCGGCGGAACGATGGGAACGGACCTCGCACTTGATGTCGCCTCTGCCCTGCCTTTGGGCGTGCCGAAATATATCGTCTCCACTGTTTCATTCTCGCCGCTTATCCCTGCGGAGCGCTTGGCGGCAGACACACAGATGATCCTCTGGGCAGGGGGGCTTTATGGCTTAAACTCCGTTTGCAAAGCGTCGTTGTCCCAAGCGGCAGGCGCGGTCTTGGGCGCAGCGCGTGCGGTGCAATTGCCAGACCCGAACAAGCCTTTGATTGGGATGATGTCACTGGGCACATCCGCATTGAAATACGTGATCCCATTGAAACCTGCACTGGAAGAGCGCGGCTTTGAAGTCGCCGTCTTTCACGCGACAGGCATGGGCGGGCGCTCCTTTGAGAGCCTTGCAGCCCAGGGTGCTTTTGCCTGCGTTTTCGATTTTTGCACGCAAGAGTTGGGCAATCACGTGAACGGTTCAAACATTTCTGCGGGCGCAGATCGATTGACCAACGCGGGTGCCAACGGGACACCGCAAATCGTGGCACCCGGCTGCTATGATCTGGTGGATGTCGTAGGCTGGCAGCCTATCGCAGACAAATGGGATAAACATCTCAAACACGCGCACAACCGCTTGCTAACCTCGATCGTGCTGGAAGCTGCGGAGACCAAACTTGTTGCACAGGCCCATGTGTACAGGCTTGCGCATGCCAAAGGCCCTGTGGAAATAATCTTACCCACCCATGGGCTTGGTGAATGGGATCGGGAAGGTGCGGATCTGCATAACCCAGACGGTCTTGCCGCGTTCTTGGCAGAGCTAGAGGCGAGTTTGCCCGATAATATCCAAGCGCACCGCCTCGCCTGCCACATCAACGACGCTGAATTTGCAGACAAAGCGCTTGAGATATTTGATGGCTGGTGTGCGGATGGCACAGTCGTGAGTTAGATTTATAAATTTAACATAAGACTGATTATCGGATTTTCGGCTCTCATCAAATCTGCGCTGCTCACTAAATCACGACCAGTGTGGATCATGCCGACGAAGTGGCCCCACTCCGAGCGCCCACTCCATCGCCTGTCCCGAAACATCCATCGGGGCTTTCACACGAAGTGCGGGACCCCATCCTGTTGTCTCACGCTTCGGATCAAAGTCTTCAGATGATTGCACAATCGCGCCCTCCGACACGCGCGCGCATCGATGTTGCGCCAAAAGATGTGCAGTGCCTGCCAATGACAAACGCGCCGAAGTGATCTGACCGGTCGCGCGCTTTGACAAAGCTTCCAAAACACACGCAGCAACCAGATATCCCGTCGCATGATCCAACGCCTGAACAGGTAAAGGCACGGGGCGCGCTTCACCAGCTTCCTGCATCCCGAGCGCCGCAATGCCACAACTCATCTGCACCAAACTGTCAAAACCACGCCGCGCAACCCAAGGACCGCTCCAGCCATAGGCGTTCAGCGACACATCAATCATATGTGGGTTCAACGACCGACGCATATCCCGACCCAGCCCCAGATTTTCGAATGCATCCGCACGGTACCCGTGCACGAAAACATCCGCCTCTTTCATCAGGTCTTTCAAGCGTTGCACGTCCGTGTCCACGCGCAGATCAAGAACGCACAGCGTTTGCCAAGCGTGACTTCGATTTCGACACTCGCCTCCAGTGTTTCACGCATTAAGACGCAGTGAGACGTATTACAAATCCCCAACCTCATAAATCGTTGATATTTCTGCCATCATGTGCGCATTAAGACGCAAGGAGGTACCAAGAGATGAAGCAATTTTGTTGGTATCTTTGTTGGTATTTTAGCCCATCGCGGGAACCCATCAACAAAATATACAAACAATGACCAAACTAAACGATTCACAGCTTCGAAAGCTCAAGCCCACTGAGAAAACCCAGAAAATCGGCGACGGCTTAGGTTTGACGTTCGTTCTAAAACCCAATGGGAGTCGATATTGGCACTTCAACTATCGTTGGTACGGCAAACAGCGAACGATTTCTTTCGGAACTTACCCAGAAACATCTCTGAAGTCCGCAAGGGATCAAAGAACCGAAGCCCGTGAGTTTCTCGCTCAGAAAATTGATCCTTCGGCTGAACGGAAAAATTCTAATCTGGCCGCTCGTGAAGCAGAGATTGCCAAAGTGCGGGCCGACGTACACCTCGAGGAGCTTAACGCTGATTAACTTCTAACAAAAGACCGCGTTACCCGACAAGCGACGCGTCACCACACTCTAGAACGAGTTACCTCAGAATCTTGGCAATTGGATTGCAACAATGCCTTCGATATTCTGGTGTTCAATGCATCATGGCTTCGTAGCTAGATTGGGTCCCATTGCCAGGATTGGACCAGACACGGGGGGCGCAGAGCGCGTTATTAGACAGTTTTGCACAGAACCCATGGCACATCCGCCCTGTTTATGAGAATAATTGGATATTAAAGGCCTTAATTATGAATTAAATTAATGAAAGAGTGTGCAAATCCGCGCAAAAACGTGCATCTGCGCATATACGGTGTTTTCGGCCCCCAGGATCGAGCGGGCCGACCTTTTTCACCGAATCTGTCAAGGGCTTTCAGCGCGCGAGGGGCATTTTTATTTTGGAAATGTCTGTAATGCGTGTTGGTTGATTTCTGTTTTGACCAATTAAGCCAATGTACTCTCTGCAATCTTCGTGCGGAGAACACATGAAACAGAAATCTTTCGAAACCATGCTCAACCGGCTAATAGGCCTGACTCCTGATCAGGTAGAATCCCTAATCGCAACCGCATGTGATATCGCGTCCCAGAAAGCGGCAGTGGGGGCAATTGACCGCAACGCACGGGAAGCAACCTGCCCACACTGTGGCGCAGTAGATAGACAACGGTGGGGAAGGACACGGGCGGGCTCTCAGCGATATCGCTGCCAAGGCTGCTTAAAGACCTTCAATGGGCGAACTGGAAGTTCCATCGCGCAACTTCAGAAGCTGGATCAGTTTTACCAAGTCTTGAAAGATATGTTTTCTGATGGCCCTCCTCGCTCTATCCGTCGTCTTGCGCGCCAACTGGATGTCAACAAGGATACCATCTGGCGATGGCGTCTGCTTATTTTCCAATCTCTGTCGCAGCCTGACCAGAAACTGAGCGGCATTGTCGAGGTTGATGAGACTTTTCAGAGGGAGTCTCGTAAGGGGAGCAGAGAGTGGGTGAACAACGAGCGGTATCCGACGCTGCATCCTAAACCACCGCGCATTCGCTGGCACGAATACACTAAGACTGGACTTAAGAAAGAGCGGGGCCTTAGCAGGTGGCAACTGCCAATTTTAACCGCAATGGATAGGTCAGGTCAGCGTTTTGCAAAGCGCATTTCTAACCGCCGTGTAAAAACAATCGTCAAAAGCCTAATGCCCATCATCTCACGCGATGCAGCTCTATGCAGCGATGGGCTGAAGGGCTATCAGAGGTATACAAACACCAAAGGCATTTCTCACTTTGTACTCGGTTCGAAACCAGGCACACGAAGTATTAAACAGACCTTTCACATTCAAAACATCAATGCGTTTCATGCTCAATACAAAGAGTTCATTCGACCGTTCCGTGGTCCCGCAACAAAATACCTGAATGGGTATGTGGATTGGTTTATGGCACGGAGAGGTGCTTCAGCGCTGTCTTAGAAAAATTACTCAGCACGGATCCAGGATTTACAAAAATAATACATGGCTCAGATCAAGTTAATGTCGAGAAAAGGATGTGAGTGATATTTCATTGTAGAGAGTCGTCGGTGCAATCATTTTGGTTCCTGTATGAGAAAGCCTTTGAGGTAAGCTGTTGAAGCGAACCGAGAGGAGCTGACCGTATGCCCGAGATCATCGAAGGCATTGAGTTCCAGGACGTGATCAAGCAACTGCAAAATGCCGCCTGATCACGCCGTCACCAACTTCATGAATTCTGTATATTTTTCAAAATACGGGTTTTCTTCGACCAGAATCACTGACTTGGGGATACCGGATGGTACCGTCTCGATACGCAAGCAATGTTTCACTTGAGAGAATTTTGATACGACCATGCATCGGCGCACATTCTTTCAAGGCCCAACTCCGACTTCCAGCCGAGTAGCTCGAATGCAAACGAAGGGTCGGCAACGCATTCAGCTATATCGCCGGGGCGACGATCTACAACACGATACGGGATCTCACGATTAGATGCTCTTTTGAAGGCGTTGATCATCTGCATAACGGAATAACCATTGCCTGTCCCTACATTGATCGCCTTAACTCCGGCTTTTCGGACCGTCAAATCAAGCGCCTTTAAATGCGCCGCGGCCAGGTCCATTACGTGTATGTAGTCACGTACACCGGTACCATCAGGCGTATCATAATCATCTCCAAAGACGAGAAGTTCAGCGGCTTGGCCCGTCGCAACCTGAGCGACATACGGCATTAAGTTGTTAGGGATACCTTGTGGATTCTCACCCAACAGGGCGGTTGGGTGCGCACCAAATGGATTGAAGTACCGCAAATTTACAGCAGCCAAGTTTGAATTGGCCTGTCCCCAATCCTCAAGTATCTTTTCTACATATCTTTTGGATTGCCCATACGGATTTGTCGGGCGCAATGGGTGGTTTTCTACAATCGGCACCTGATCCGGATCACCATACACTGTTGCAGATGAAGAAAATACGATCTTGTTACAGCCCACATTTTCCATAGCTTGGAACAGCGACACAGAACCACCAACATTTACTCGGTAGTACTCTAGCGGATTCTCGACCGCTTCGCCCACCGCCTTCAGGCCAGCAAAGTGCAAGACTGCGTCAGGTCTATAGTCTGAAAAAACCGCCGAAAGCGCATCGGCTTGCGTTATGTCGGTTTGGTTGATCCGAGGGCGAACACCGGCGACTTTCTCGATCCGGTCCAGCACGTCTGATTTCGAATTATTAAAATTGTCGATAATGAGAACGTCGTGCCCTGCTGCCAACAACAGCGTGCAGGTGTGGCTCCCGATATATCCAGCACCACCGGTCACCGCGATACGCATAACTCTCTCCCTAGAACGCGATTACTTGTTTGTAAGATACCCAAATCGACGTTCTTGTTCGTCGTCAATTTCTTTCAAGATGAATTTGTGATCATCAGGTGTAACCTCGGGATAAGGCGCATTAGTTCGTGTCGAATTTGACGCGACATTCGACACATCCTCAATTTTGCTGACAATATCGCTGTTGGATTTTAACCGATATGTTTCGCTTAACTCGGCTAAAAACCCTTCCGGGTCTTCATTCAAATCCTCATATCTTAAAAAAACCCAATTTTGGTAAAATGCTGGAATACGGCCATAGCTTTGCCCCTTCCAGTTACGCAACTCAATGATGTTTTTGGGACGCGCACCGGTTAATGGATGGCGATCTAACATCAACTCTTTCCCGCTCGCACCAAATGACCTTTGGCGCGGAAAGAGCCAGCCATCAAACACAGAAGACCATTCGTGACGGATAAAATCACTAAAACTTAGGCCAGCGCTCCATGAGCCGACTTGGTGCGGATTGCGAAATAGGCTTTGCATCCAACGGATAGGCTCGCGGACGACAACAATCGCGAGAGTGCTTGGCTTCGCGATCGGCGTCGCCACATAAGAATGCTTTTCCCATGGGAAAGTGCTGATCCGATTGAGATCCGGGAAGTTACGTTCCAAAAGCGCTTGCGTGAAATTGGTGCCCGTGCTGCGTTCACCGTAGATGGTGAACTCCTGAACATCCGTTCCGACCGGTCCAACAGCATGGCATTCCTTTGTTAAAAAGCGCTTTGCGCCGGACTTCGGTCTTGTCTTTGGCTTCACGGACATTTTTTCACTTTGTACTATTGAGTTAACGCGATCGCGTTTAGTCGTTTTTCTGATCTTTACGAGCCGGAGGTAGTGGCGCGTCTGCTGCTTTAATCCCATGTTTTTCCATCAGTTGTCCAAGCAAACTGTCAGGATGAGGCACACCGCCTTCAGTCAACACGATCCGCTCACGCATGCGACGACCGTAAAAGTGAATTGATGTTGTATCATCTTTCAAGAATTTCCCTACGCGGAAATTCGGCAAAAGCATCCGATTTCGGCGGTTGAATGGGAAAGGATATAGCACCGATGTTGGTAAGGAATACTTATCTTCACCAGTTTTCTGAAGAAAATAGGTCAATGCTTGCGGCCCCCAAACACCCCAAGGCTGTTCGCTGGCATGAATAGGATTACCTTCTTCTTTAGCCTTGATCATCCGATTTGTGGTTTTTTCATTGTACCACATCGGAATGGCAAATTCGTCAGATGTGAATTCTAACAAAGCTTGAAGCGTTTCACTTTTTTTGGGCAAGGCTAAAACGCCACCAAAAATTTCCACGTCAGATCCCCAGCCATGATAGTGGCCATCGACCATTTCAAAAGGTTTCAAACAGTACGCGTCTGTATCAGCCCAAATGACGTTCTCTGCGTTTTCAAGCAACTTATAACGGAACAAATCCGAGTGCAGCGCCGGACTTCCCGTACGATTATGCTTTAGAAAACCGGTCCGCGGTAGGATGTCATTTGCATCTGCGATCTCAATACCATCGGGCACATGGGTCACTTCTCCGTATTGATAAAGAATGACGTGATGTCCGACATCGACATAGGATTTCAAACATAGTTGCTCGAGGAAGCTCAGCGGCCCTTCCATCCAAAGAGCGGCAATTACAGGCAAAGACATGAAGAACAGGCCCTTTCAAGAAATGAAGGTTGAGATGATATCAGTGATACTATGCGTTGGGTCATAGTAGCTTATTCCGGAACGGTTATCATAAACTGTTGACCATGCCGCGTTGGACGGTTTTGCATTCCTAAGCTACGCATCGTATCCAACACGGCCTCTTTGACATGCATGCGATCATTGCGTTTCCAAAAGAAGTCGTCCCCGGCCACGATCCCACCTGGGCGGACTTTCTTAAACGACAATTCCAGATCTTTCTTCACGAAGTCATAAAGATGGTTTCCATCAATGTAGACCCAATCAAAGTAATTATCGGGATACATAGCCAATACTTCGGCAGAGAAACCCTGCTTAATGTTCACATTTGGAAGATCACCATACATCGATTCAACGTTGTGGCGCATCGTGCGCATTTCTTCTGCTTCGCTATGCTTTTTATGAGTCCAATCACCTGGGTCCTGCCCGGCAAGCAAATCCCATGGGTCAATCAGTACCAATTCCGTCGGTTGAGTGACTTCTAGAATGTATCCTGAAAATCCGCCGTTCCAAACGCCAATTTCTGCGCCCTTGCCGTTCTTTGGCAACGCTTCAAGTAGAAGCAAACGGTTTTGATGACGCTTAGGGGCTTTGATCGGCAATTCAGCAGCCGCTGAATTCATCGTTGTCGGAGCCGCAACCTGTTGAGCCGCGGGCGTTTCCGCAGCAGGTACAGAAACCGAAGCAGGTGAAATGCCCATGATCTCAGCTTTGAGCTGTCGATACTCGGGAAGCTGCAATAAATCAGCGATCTTGGTTTTGTGGTACTCAATTGACCCTTCGTGCAAATGCCGCACAATCGGATCTTCCATCAAAGCATACATTTCCTTTTTCATTTCCGGCACTATCCGCTGGATAGATGTGTCCGTCGTGCCGCCTCGGCACCACCTCTTCCAGTAATCGGCGTGCAAACGGTTTTCCATATAATTGCCATCACCCCGGTCACATTTGACAAGAAACGGGTCAACAGAACGAACCGCATAATGGTTAATTTGAGCAACGTGATACCCGTAGTCTGTTTTGGGTCGATCAGGCTTGTCTGACTTTCCAGCCCCGTACCAAGACGCACCATAAGAAGCCTTAGGCGCGTACTCGTCACTGTAAACTGGCGCATGCGTCCCGATACGTTTTAGTTCAGGATGCGGTTTGAACAGGCTTTTTACGAAATGCCCCACATCATTTGGGCGTGGTTCTGGCGATTCAGCATCAACGAGAACTTCGGTTGTTAATCCGTCGATAAAACCTTCTTTACCGTTATGAGAGAACATCCGCCAGCAAACGGGAATTGCATCTACACTTGGGTGAAGTTGCAATAAATCTTCGAGCCTGCCAGCACCGGTGTTCACGACAAGAAACTCGTCAACGTCACTAGCCATCACCCAATCGGCCTCTGCAAAAAGCGGATGAGCCATAGCGGCCTTATAGGCTGATTTCTGAGGGCCTCGCTTCAATACCTTGTTGCGCACATGTGTTAGCACGCCATTAGCCTCCAACCGATCCAACATCAGATCGGTCCCGTCGCGGCAATCATTTGTATAAATCAAAAAATCTGTGAAACCCAAACTGCGGTGATACGCCAACCACTCCAAAATATAGGGGCCTTCATCCCGCATCGTCGACAACAGCAGAATCCGCTTTTTAAGAGACATGTATTTTTCCTGAATTATTAAGATGTTGCCATAAGCTGGCACTGGTCTTTGTCGGGCAAATATTTGTGGTTGTTGGACGCATACCTCAACGAAGAACAGGACCATCAAGGACAAAAATTGCGATCAGGCTAAAGCCGCATGCTGTAGAAGCCGTCATGATAGTAACCTGCCCCCTTTTTGAGTGCCGCTCGTAAGTAGATCTTGTTCTCGTTGAAGTTTGCCATCATTCGGCGGCTTGATCAATGGGCACGGAACAACTCAAGGAATTAAAGCGCCTTCAGAAAGAGAACGAACGTCTTCGGCGTGCAGTTTCCGACCTGACGCTGGATAAGTTGATCTTAAGGGAGGCCGCATCGGGAAACTTCTAAGCCCCTCGCGCAGGCGTGCCTGCATCAATCACGTTCGTAGTCAGTTCAAAGTTTCTGAGCGTCGTGTCTGCCGTGTATTAGGCCAACACCGATCCACGCAGCGGCGGTTGCCACAAGGGCGTGCTGACGAAGAACGCTTGGTTGCGGACATGATCGAGTTCACACGCCAGTACGGCCGATATGGCTATCGTCGGGTTGCAGCCCTGCTGAGAGACGCGGGTTGGCAGGTTAATGACAAGCGTGTCGAACGCCTATGGCGACGTGAGGGGCTTAAAGTGCCAATGAAGCAACCAAAGAAAGGACGGCTCTGGCTGAATGACGGATCATGTGTCCGTTTACGTCCCGAGTATCGTAATCACGTCTGGTCGTATGACTTCGTGCATCACCGGACAGATGATGGCAGGGCGTTTCGGACGCTTAACATCTTGGACGAGCATAGCCGAGAATGTCTGGCGATCCGAGTGAAACGAAAGCTGAACTCGACGGAGGTCATCGACGCTCTTACGGACCTGTTCATCTTGCGAGGTTTCCCTGCCTACATCCGTTCAGACAACGGCCCTGAGTTCATTGCTGAGGCCGTCAGAGATTGGATCAAAGCCGTGGGAGCCAAGACGGCTTATATAGAACCTGGATCACCCTGGGAGAACGGATACTGCGAAAGCTTCAACGGGAGAATGCGAGACGAGTTGCTGAACGGTGAAATCTTCTACTCGCTCCGAGAAGCCCAAATCATCATTGAAAGATGGAGGAACCATTACAACACCAAGCGACCACACAGTGCATTGGGCTACCGCCCGCCCGCGCCAGAGGCCATCATCCCGATGGACCAAAGGCCAATCATGCACTAACTTTCAAATTGGACCACTCAAGTGGGGCTGCTCAGCAAAACTCTGCTATTTGTACTCTGTCACCTTGTTTGAAATTATGCGTCATCGAGCTGTCTCCGTTTGTTCACTTAACGAAGTATTTCAAGTTCTTCACGATTAGGTGCGCCTGTTTGTGACGCCTCTTGTCATTTTTTGACCTTTCAATCAAAAAGTATCTTAGGATATAAAGTAGGCTATCTTATGAATGCGCAACTCCCTATGACAACAGACTATCAGGCTGTCAGAGCACAACTTGAAGAAGCGATTTTGCCGAACTTGGCGGAATTTGAAGACCGCATCCGAGCAGGGTTGCCAGAGAAACTCGCCGAGGAAATGCGCGGTATTCATATCAAGAACACAGATAACCTACTGTGTCTCTTTACCCCTGAGTTGTACGCAGATTGCCTAGAAACCTATAATGGTGAACTGTCGTTTATTGGCTTCTGTCTTAGAGAAATGAACGAAAAGATTGCGTTTATGGCTCTCGTATCTTGGCCTGTTGCTTACGACAGGGAAGGCTCATGGTCTGCTTTGAGTTTTTATATGGACAAGTGGACCGACAAGGTCAGCATCAAAGGCGAAGATGCCCCTGAGACTTCTTTTCACGCTAGTTCCACTGTTCGGAATGTTATCTGGGTGGACGGTGAGTTCGTACCAGAACAGATTGAAGAGATTTATGAAGCATTTGATGGCGACTTAGACAAAGCAAAAGCTGTCTATCGCGACTTCACTGACGGCTGCGCTACCGGGATGGCGATGGATGACCTGACACAACTCGGTGGCGAAATAGCGTTGGGTATCCCTTACACCACTGACAAGAACGAACATCCTGATGAAGTTTTGTTTAAAATTGATGAAGAGCCTGTATCAAACCTTGTTGAAGCTTTTGAGCGTCAGTTTTCACAAGAAGAAGCCGAAGCTATTTCTGCTGGGTTTGATGGTGATGTGAAAAGGGCTGCGAGCTTGTATCGGGAGCTTACCGAGGACTATGTCAGTTCTATGAGTGTGGAAGACCTTATCAAAGCAGGTAAAGAGAATGCCTGACAAGAAGCCCTCGATGTCTGACTTGCTAAAACAGAAGCAAGAGAGGCAACAGGAAACCTACTATCAGAAGCATCAAGGTGCTCAGAAGGGCAACCCTGCGAGGGGTAAAGAAGTCAATATTGGTAAGAATGGCTCAAATCGGTAAGCGAGACTTCACAAGAACCTGACCCTGCGACCTCTTTTTAGGAGTGTTGCGGGGTTCCTTGCGAGGTTGTTTTTAGATTTTACGTCCCAGATTTTCGTTTAAAAATAAATACTTACAGAATAGTTTGGTTCTGTGTGGGGGCACCATACTTATGTCGATTCCTCTTGGGAAAACATAAGGATAACAAAATGACTAATTTAGTCGAAATCACACAAGAATACGTTGAACTAAAGGGCATAAACCCTGAGCCTGTTTTTCTTTCGAGATGAACTCCAGCGGCAGGACGCCGTGGGGCTGGGCCTCCCGCATCTCAAAGTAGATGTGTTGTGCCTCTGCCCAGAACTGGAGGATCGCCGGGATGAAGTTCGGGAAGTCGATCTTGTTGTCCCGGGACGTGTCCGTGAGAACGGGGCAGAAGCGCCGGTTCTCTTCATCCTTGAGATAGTGGGCCTGGTTGGTCGTACCCATGTAAACGCAGCGACGGAAAAAGTCCTCTTCGTTACGGCGGTACGCCAGCCGGATCGTGTCTTTGGGCGACGTGAAGTAGGCCTTAACGTCTTCGATCTCGCCTTTCGACATACCCTTGAGTTCTGGAACCTCCAGAACGGTTTTGCCCTTGGTGGATTCTGTCATCTTCTGGGTGTCGCCGTAGTCACCGGACAACGCGCCCCCGTATCCGAGGCCGAGTTCTTCGATAGCGCCCGATTTACCGCCACCCTGTTTCCCGCCGAGGATCGGCACGAGGTCGAAGCGGTGGCCCGGCTCATGTTGCCGGGCAATCCCTGCGACGAACCAGATCGTCCCCAATTCAGCGTGGTACGGGTTGTCTGCTGCGCCGAACCAGTCGTGGAAGAAAGTCGCCAAGCGCAGGACGCCGTCCCACTCTACGGAGTTGACCTTGTCCAGAAACGGATTGTAGCGGTTCTGCTCGGCAGCTTGCAGAAGGGAAAGTTCGATGTCCTGCCGGGTAAACTGCGTGGCATAGCCGCCCATCTTCTTCGGGGCTGCCAGCGCGCACATGAGCGCCGCCGTGTCGTTGTCGGTCATCCGGCGACCGTCGGTCTTGTTCAAAACCGCGGCCTGCGAGATGTTGGCTTTCGGGAAACGAAATTTGCCCCGGAGGTACGGACCGACGTCGAGATCGTTCAACGCGATATGCGGCGCGACGCGTTTGCTGTTCTTCACGATGGTCGCGCAGTTGTGCAGGCTTTTCTCGAACAGGAGTTGCTTATCCAAGACGAGCAGGGATTGCCACTTGACCTCGGGTTCGGACTCCTCGTCTTGATCGGGGTCCTCCGGTTCGTCGTCGAACTCGTCGTCGATGTTTCGCGGCGCGTCGTCATCGCCGGGAGGATCACCCAGCAAGTCGTCGACGGAGAGGTCGCCGGACTTAGTCGCAGGGGCGGTCGCTGCCGTTTTGCGCGCGGCACGCGGCTCGTCCAGGCCGTCGTCAACGTCGTCGTCCCAGTCGTCGTCCGGGGCCGCACTCGCTTGCAGGTCAAGCATGACGTTTTCGTCTTTGCGTGCGAAATCGGTCATTGCTTTGAAGCTGGGCAGGTTGCCGGGCGAGGTATCAGAGCGGACTTTGTCGTCCAGGTGGCCGAACATGTGGAGCCGGACCAGATCGAACGAGTTGTGCAAGCCTTCCGCCGGGTCTGTGCCGTGTTTCGATTGCAAGAACAAACCGTCGTCGTAGACCACGGAACCGTTCGAGCCGGAACCCGCCGCGTAGGTGTAGCGGACCTCTGTTTCGCTCGTGCCAGGGACGTACACGTCCGATAGGAACTCCGAGATCGTCTCTTCGATGTCGTAAGTCCGGCACCAGGCTCCGAGGAGTCCCGGCTTCTCGTGGGGGTGCTCCATCTTCCGGTTAGGGTCAACAACCCCTCGCTGCTTTTCCGCCTCTTGGTACGGCAGAAGCGTGTAATCGTCCCAGCCATCGTTTTCGGCGAGGAAGGCGTCAACGTCGAGGACGGAGCCGTCCGCGTTGTCTTCGATCCAGTATTCTTGGCCGCGCGAGACCGACGGTTTAAACATCGCCTGGTTGAAGCGGAAGGAAACCAGATCGGGAAGCTCGATGGCTTCATCCGGGTCCTCGGCCAGCTGCATCGAAATCAAACGAGTGATCGCGTTGGTCTCGGTCGCGTCGATCTGCCGGTCGCAGGGGATGATAACCCGGACGCGCGGCTTTTTAGGACAGTGCGCCCGGGTGGTGTGCATGATCCAGTAGTATTGGTTGATCTCCGCAAAACCCATCCGAATGTAATCCAGTTGCGCGACCTTCACATAGTCGAGGTCAAGAACAATCATCGATCGGAACAACTGGTGATCTCGCCGTCGGACGCCACCACGAAACTGCGCGGCCAACCAATAGCCCGGCGCAGACTTCTTGACGAACTTGGCGTCCTGGTCGAGCGACATGTACTGGGCAAACGAGACAGACATGTCCACCATTGGCTCGGAAAGTAGGGCTTTGAGCCCCTTCAAAGTGGACTCTTCGTTCTTCACGCGACCGTGACCATTGCCCACGTTTACGCAATACTTGACGATGTAGCGCTCTATTGGGCTTGGCAAAAAATCCTTCATGATAATGTTCCTAGCTCTAATTCAAGCGCTAGGATCGACAGAATGACTGTCCATCCACTTGTCGAGATCGCGGCGGCGATAAACCACACAGCCCGAGATCTTTAGAAAATTTGGGCCACTTGGCCGATTGTGGAACATGCGCAATTTGGCTAGCGTGCTCTCGGACAAACCAGTGTAAAGAGCTGCCACGGCAGGACGCATGTTTTCAGCCCACGAAGGACGTGCCTCCTTCAACGACGTTGTGAATTCTTCGAGCTTCAAGTTCATTTTTTAACCTCATGATGATTCCGTGTATTTCATCATGCTGTCATTTCGTTCGGCCCTAATGGTTGGTTATAATTCAATGAAATATTGCCAACATTCAAATGCGGATTAAATCCGGATCGTCGTCGAACATCCATTTCACCCACATAGCTTGCAGCTCATCGCATTCCTTCTTCTTTCGAGCTGTCGTATATATTTTCTGTATGCGCTCGACATCAACGTTGTCGATTTCTATGCTCCGCATTGCTTCATGGACGATCTGGCTGACGCTTTTCATCCCGCTACTAGAACCTTTGCGCTTGGTCGGGCATCGGTGTTCCCATCTGCCTTCCAGTATCTGCATGGTTCTTGCGATAATGAAATCTCTCCCCCACGTATCGACCTTGCGACCTGGACCCTTTGATACAGGTGTGAATTCCCCTCTCAAGTAACATGCCATTAGCTCCCTAAGGCCCGCGGGGATTGAAATTCCATGTTCTAACCGCGATGCCGTAACGAATTTTGCTAGTTCAAACGCTTCCGCAATCGTCGTGGCGCGTTTGATGAATTCTTCCAGTTCAGCGGCTGGAAGCGTTACATACGAATTCTCGCCATTAAACCATTTCAAGTCGAGTTCGAACCAAGTCCTTGTCCAAGTTGCTCCGTGGTTAAGGAAACCGTTTTTGATAAAGCCATTTATCTCCCCAATAGCTTCTATGGTATCTTCTTTATCTTGATCCGCCTCTTCAGCACTCTTTCTTTTCTTTTCCGCAATTTCATCTGATCGGATTGTCATTCCAATTTCCCCAGGCATCGTCCGAGTTCATTGCAGGTCAACAACATTGCTGGCCTCAGTGCATCTACGGACGGAAGCACATATCGCTGTCGTGTAATCTATACCGGCGAATGATTTAAACTCGGCCCATAATTTCTTCACGTGCCCCTGCCCTCATCGCTAAGGTTGCAAAAGTACGCCTGCCGGCAATAGCCTGGCTACACTTGAGCGACAAGAGCCCCATCAAAGGTTCGTCTACCAATCATTTTGTTAGTAACCGAGTGCCAGCCTCACTATTTCTTTTAGTTGGTAATACTGTTGGTAAAACACAAGAAAACTCAGATAAATCAATGTATTTGAATGATAAAAGATTCCGGTACTCGGCTCGTTCCAGAATGGCGGGTCAATGCGCAAGATCTCTGCACCAAAGCCCGCCAAAAAACCGCGTTGCCACTGGCCCTGCAAGGACGCGGGTTAGATCAAGGACTTTTAAACCAGCGAGACTAATCTTTTCAGGACGCGAACGAGGTGCGCACGATCCATGGGTCTCCCAATGCACCAGAGGATTAGACGCGACCACCCTGCCCTGCGGATGCTGCGCCCACTCCTCTGCGGTGCGCATAAACGACGCGCACCCACCAGCAGTAACAATCGCAGTTTCTAGCTCTATCCCTCTCCACGCTAAAACCGCCTCTCTCACAGCATCGCGGTCAACAGCGACGTTCAAAACACGCAAAGCAGCATCACGGTGATGTCGCGCGTTCGTGTGCAGCCGGATCCATCCGTCGGCACATTGATAATCACCCGCGACCTCATCCCAAAGCGAGGGCAGCTCCCATCCGTCAGGGCGCAACGTCATATCAAACCAGAGCGACGCAAGACGGCGATCCACGGTGACCGTATCGCTCGCCACACCACAATATCGCGCCAAAGCAGTCCCTGCCAAACCGATAGAGGCTTCCGCCAAATCAGAGGTGCAATAGAACGAAGATAGATGCCCCTGCCCCCTCATCTGATATGGCGCGATCTGTTCGCCAAACACGGCACCGTTCAAGTCTTGCCAAAACGGGTTCTGCTCACTCATGCGGAAAAGCTTTCGCGGTGATGCCTGCCGCCTCTAACGCGGCTTTCACTCCACGCGCGATCTCAGCCGCTTCGGGCGTGTCTCCATGCATGCAAATCGTATCGATCCGCGTTGGAATACGCTTGCCACTTTCCGCAATTATCGCACCCGCTTGCACCATCTCAACCATGCGCGCAGCCGCAAGGTCCGCATCATGAATAACAGCCCCCGGCAAAGCGCGATCCACCAAAGTAGCATCATCATTATAGGCGCGATCCGCAAAAATTTCGGCCGCATAGGCACAGCCAAGTGCCTCAACCACCTTCTGCTGCTGCGTGCCAGCCAAGACCATGATGATGATCTCTGAATCAACTTCCAAAGCCGCGCGATAACAGGCTTCTGCCATTTCGTAGTTCTCGGAACACATATTCGCCAAAGCCCCATGCAGCTTCAAATGACGCACGTGCCCGCCTGCGACCTTGGCCATAGCTTGCGCCGCGCCCAATTGATAGCGCACCGCATTTGCCAATTGCGGCAAAGGCAAATGCATACGATAACGCCCAAACCCTCTCAAGTCTGGAAAGCCAGGATGCGCGCCAATACCGACGCCCATTTCGACGGCCAATTTCATCGTCTGCGCCATCACATCAGGGTCCCCCGCATGAAAGCCACAGGCAATATTAGCAGAGGTCACGATATCCAAAAGCGCGCTATCGTTGCCAAGTGTCCAAACCCCGAAGCTCTCGCCCATATCTGCATTCAAATCGACAGTCTGTGTCATTCATTTTCTCCTGATATTGCGCCGCTGATCAACTGATAGGACAACAGGTCATTCATGTCTGCTGGGTTGCGTAAAATTGGCGTGCAGGCTTTCGCTAATGCTGCACTTGCTTTGCGATCCGAGCGTTCGAACGCGATACCCTCTTCGCGGCTCACGAATGAGAAACGCAAAGTCTCGCCCACATCTGCCTGCGCCACCCTCGGTAAATCACACGGCAAGATCGCAGCAATCCTGGGGTAACCCCCTGTCGTTTGACTATCCGCCAAAAGCGCAAACGGCGCCCCCTGCCCCGGAACTTGAATATCACCGGGAATCACAGTTTCAGACGGTATAGATTGACCGCCCTTTAGCGCAAAACTCACATCCGTCTCCAGCGCGATTCCTTGCCGATTGCCACGCGCACCACGTGTGAAAACCGTTCTCTCAAACGCCTCGCGCTGATCCTTTGAAAAAAGCGAGGTATGGGCTGTTGGCACCACGCGAATGGCACCACTCTTGGCATTCATCTGCGGCAGCTTAAGCCCAACACGATCCGGCGTAGCATCTTCCCCACAGACAAGCGTTTGTCCGGCCTCGATCACTTGCCCCAGCCCCGCCCCACGATGCGTGCTCGCAGAGCCCAAGAAGCGCGGTGTTTCAAGTCCGCCGCCAACTCCAAGATATCCATAGGTTCCAGCGCGCGCTGCACCAATGTCAAGAACCTGCCCCGCCTCAACGCGGTGCACAGCATGGCCCAGCAACGCTTCGCCATCCAACCTCAGATCCATATTCGCACCCGCGAAAGCGATGCGCGTAAGTGCGAGAGCTTTGAACCGTCCTCCAAAACCCGCCAGCTCCAGAACGGCTGTGCCCTCTTGCCCAAGCAGAGCCCAAACCTGTGCCAAAGCCAATGTGTCTGCCGCCCCGCCCCGCGACAAACCGCTCGCCAATGTTCCGCGCCAGCCTGCGTCTTGAACAGTCACCGCAGGGCCGCAGTGCTCGACAAAAAACGAGGAGGTCATGTCAATGTCTCCAATCGCGCCCCGCCAAAAGTATCTTGGCGTAGATCCTCGATCTCACCTGTGCTCGCTCGCGCGAACCGGACCACATCCCCAGCCTCAAACGCAAACGGCGTTGTGCGATCCTTATCAAAGCATCGAAATGCAGTTTGGCCGATATGGCGCCAACCTGTGGGGGCCTCGAAACTAAAAATAATAAGCTGACGCACGGCGACAACTAAAGCACCGGCAGGCACTTTCGGCGCAATCCCATCCATGCGCGGAATGTTCCAATGTGGCTCTAAACTGCCCAAATACGGCTGCCCCGGCGCAAACCCAAGTGTAAGAACACGTAGCCGTACATCCGTAATTTGCGCAATCGCGTCGGCTTCGCTTACACCAGCCAAACCCACCGCTTCGCTAAGCTGTGGGCCATCAAAGCTACACGGAATGGTCCATTGCCTGTCTGGCCTAAACGCTAGGCCAAGCCAGTCCTTGGCTCGCATCTCCGCCTCAATGAGTTGCACGGTGGCATCAAGATCGCCTGCAAGATCAAGTCGCAAAAAAACGGCGCTCAGAGACGGTGCACTTTCAAGAATGCTTTGCAGTCCCAGCGAGTCAATATGTTGATGAAACGAGAAGGCCGCAACATTCGCCTGCTCTGTCACATCCGCCCCGAAACGTAGAAGCACACCATCCACACCGACAAACGTCAGTTCGGGGAATCGCTCTTGGGTTTGCTCTATCATTTCCGCATCTTCTCGATCAATTTCCCCCACTGCATCACGCGATCTGAACAAGCACAAGTCACAGTGGCGAAGTTGATTCGGCGAAAGAGCAATGCACTGGCAGATTTCAATCTAAAACTCTTAACGGTCAGTATTTCTAATTTTTTATTTAATTTCAATTGGTTCTATGTTTTTTCAATGAAAACGCACCAAACTCATCCAAGCGCCACCCGTTCTAAAACATAGTATCTCTTGCCTTAAACATGGTTTTCGCGCCATATCCTGTCATAATACAACGTATAAGGGATCAGAATCGGTCCCAGAGGCAGACACAAAAGACACCGCAGCGTCCCTACTGGGTCGCTTGCACCGTAGCAGGGTCAACGCCCGCACACACTCGAAATGAACCACTACGGTGGAAAGCGCAGCTGAATCTGCGCGTGCAGCAAGGACAGACCAGATGACCTAACAGGAACAGATAGTCCCAAAAAGAATGGGCTCTGAAAGGCGGCAACCTTCCAAAGCCCGTAAAACGAACAGCATCAGCTATCGCGCTTTCCTACAAGGAAGATAGCAGAATGCCAGAATCACCGCAAGCATTTGGCTGCGGGGAACAGGAAAAATATGGCTATTTCGCATGAATTTGATCCCGCAAAAGGATTTGTAGCATTGCCCTCTGATGTCATGGATATCGATATGACCCCCGGCGCGTTTCGCCTCCTTGTAGAGCTATGTCGTATGGCAAATACCACCGGTGAATGTTGGCCCTCCCTCGCCCAGTTAAGCGATCGTATAGGCCGTTCCAAAGCCTCTATTTCAGGCTACATCAGCGAGCTTCGAAACCTTGATCTTCTAAACACGACCTCCCAGAAAATGGCCAACGGTTATAACTATCGCCTAAAATATTGCGTGACCTTTTGGCAAAACTGGCGAGCACAACTTTCTAATATGCGACAGTCCAAAGCCACACCAAAAAGTAAATGCAGCGTTCAGCCAATTGAACGCAGAGTAAACTCTAAAAATCATAGCCATAAAAACCATACACCTGCTTGCAATGCTGAGAAGAAACAACCTTCAGCCAAGTTAGTATCTGTTTTTTTAAATTGGTCAGCACTTTCCAAAGGTGCAGTATTCCCGAACTTCAACAGGCCTGTGAACAATACACTAGCCTCTGAAACGCAAGAATTACTCGAACAATATGCCACAGACATTTCTACGAAAAGACAGATTGAAAATCATCTTGGGAAGCTCTGGCTCGCTCTGAATGTTGCGATCACTCCAAATGAGTTAACGTTGCAAACCACAAACCTTTTCAACAAAAGAATTTCAACAGCTGGATTGATTGCTTTTACGAAAGCTGTGCAAACAACATGGCAAAATCACTGGCGTAAACCACCAAACGAGGAGCAATTCATGCAGTTGTTCGTTCAATCTCAAGCTTACAATCAAGAAGAAGGGATGCTGAGAATGTTGGAACAATTCTTAAAACGTTGGAATATGGTGCAAAAAAAGTTGCAACATAGAACGCCTTCGCTCAATTTGGCGGCATGATGCGTTTTCCAAGCTATCTTTCAACACTATATCCGCGGATATAATTATATGGCCTACGGCAATTTCGAACAATTTATCCGCAACATGACCCGTGTCATGGGTAGCGTGAATACTAAGCTCCAAAGGGATTTAACCCTGAGAACGCGGGTGGCGCGTCGCTTTTCTATGACTGAAGTTGCAGAGCTTATGGCAGTCGATGTGACTTACCTTGCGCGCGTTTCCAATGAAGAACCAGAATTCCCCGAAGGTGCAAAAATTGGTCGAGAGCGCACGTTTTCCCCTTCCGAGATTATGCTCATCAGATCAATTATGGGATCTAACAAAGCCGCGCGTCGCCAGCATTTGCATTGGCGAAAACCGGGTGAACCGGTCAAGATCGTAACCTTTGGTGCGCAAAAAGGCGGCACTGGAAAAAGCCTATCTGCTGCGCATTTCGCGCAATATGTGAACTTGTTTTATGGCCTGCGCGTTGGTATCATCGACGCGGATCCTCAGGCCACCGTTAGCCTATACTTTGCTGATGAATCCCTGCCCTTGTTTCAGCCAGACACCCCTACCCTAGCGGATTTTATGGGTGTCGATGATCCGGGTGCGGAAGCCCTAAACACCCCTACGCCTGATGCGCTTAACGCAATCTGGCAAAAGACCCCGTGGCCGGGAATCAAACTCATTCCAGGTGGCGCTAATATTCAAAACGGGGACATCAGTCTGTTCTTTCTGTCGCGGCAATCCCAGATTCCTGTGTATCGTATCCTCAAAGAGGCAATTAAGCGCTGGGACGAGGGGTACGGAGCCAAGACCAGCGCTGCTGACCTGCGTCGTGCGGACGGTTCATTTAATGTTAACGCTTACACGCAAGCCTTGAAAGAAACCGTGGACGTTATCGTCATCGACCAACAGCCTTCGTTAACTCTAATGCAGCTGAATGGCCTCATCGCTGCGGATACGGTGGTTATTCCGCAAACCATGAAGGGTTTTGACTTGGCGACGCTCTCGACTTACGTCTCTAACATCGGCGAATACCTTGAGTTCATCATGGGGTTCGAGGCAGATATCGAGATCGGTAGCGGCGAGCACGTTGTCCTGCCAACGATTGTGCAGGAACAAAACAATCAAGACACGGATCAAATTCTTGATCTCTATCGCCGCGCTCCGCGCGAAATATTGCAGGTTTGGTACAACCGCTCAGACGCGATTGCAAATGCCTCAGAAGAATACAAAAGCATCTACGAATACCTCCCCCCGAAGTCGCGCCGAACCTCTGCGCGGGCCTTCATGGCAAATGCAAATGCGGTAAATGATGCGTTGGTTCAACGTGTTTGGCCAGAGCTGCCAACACGCGGTTTCGCAGATGCCTTTATTAAAGATCGTTGGAGTTAAATTATGGCTAAGAAACGGAAACTCGACGCAGGCTTGCCCCCTCTTGATGATGCGGTACTTCAGGACGTTCCCAAGCCTGCGATGGGGGGCATGTGGGCCGGCTCTGCAATGAACTTGCTAAAGCAACGTATCGAAGAAACGCATGGCTCGCTTGTGTCCGGTATCCTGAATGGCACTGTCGCGTTGCCGCTCGATGTGACGCAGATCAATGATCCTGCGGGCAGTGATCGCGTTGGAGATTGGTTGTCTGATGAGGCGTTTGAAGCATTAAAAGCCAATATTGCGCGCCGTGGTCAGACCCAGCCCATTCGTGTGCGGCCCGTCGATCCTGATTGGCGGCCCAATGAAGAAAGCCCACTTCAAACTGATAGCGCGTTTGTCGTGCAATCTGGACGCCGTCGAATTGAGGCCTGCCGTCAACTTGGTCTTCCTGTTTTAGCGATTCTTTCAACGGATCAAGGCGATGCCGCGCTCGCGGATCTGGAAGAGCGCTTTCACGAAAACACGATGCGAAAAGACCTGAACGGGTTTGAAGAATTGCTATCCATCGGATTGCTTGCTGAAAGCCTATCAGACCTGACCCAAGAAGAGGTCGCAGGGCGGCTGTCAGTACCACAGGGTGACGTGTCTTTGGGTCTTGCCTGTGTGTCATTGCGCGAAAAAATCATGGTTGAGATTGATGTTGAAACCGCCCCAAAACGAGCGTATCGCACGATTGTCCCAAAGCTAAAGCGTGGGTCAAAATCAAATAAGAAACACCCACCTAAGTCACTGACAATAAAATCTAAACGCGACGGTATATCCGTGGATATAATTGCAGGTAAAGCCGGCGTCACGATAAACGCGAAGGGCAAAGGTCTGTCGAAACTTGAGCTGCAAAAAGTTGCCGAGGACGTTTCAACCTACCTTGCTTCGCGTGTGTCAGAGAACCGATGATTACCCATTTTGGTTTCCTCCCAAGCGAGCAGGGAGTTTCTAATCTTACATTGGAAAATGACAACCTTACAGTTGGGATTTTGACTTATGGGGCGAGTGTTCAAAGTCTAATGTTCAGGGGTCAACCTGTCGTCTTGAGCAGCGACAATCTTACCGACTACTTAGACCGTTACATCTACTGCGGTGCCATTGTCGGGCGGGTTGCCAATCGTATTGCTCACGCGCGGGCGACGGTCAATGGTATTGAACATTCGCTCGACGAAAACGAAACCAATGGCAATTGCCTTCATGGTGGGGGTGAGGGATCTAGCCAGCAGGTTTGGAGCGTGCTGGAACATGGGCCGCAATATGGGGTTCTGACACTTGAGATGGCAGATGGGCACATGGGCTTTCCGGGTCATTTGAAGGTGCAAGTGCGCTATCAGCTTTTGGAATCATCACTGCGTGTGGAATTTACGGCAACAACAGATCGTGAGACTTTGTGCGCATTCGCGCCGCACATCTATTGGAACCTTTCAGGGGAAAACACAATCAACGCGCATGTGATGCAGGTTGATGCGGAGCACTATCTTCCAACTGATGAAAACAATGTGCCTACGGGTCAAATCGCACCCATGTCTGGAACGCAGTTTGATTTCAGAGAGACCCGCGCTTTGGGTGCGACTGCACTGGATCATAATTTTTGTGTTTCGCGTGAGCGCGAAACGTTGCGGCCGGTGCTACACTTAGGTTCTGAACACAGCGGGATTTCATTGGAGGTCGCGAGCACGGAAAGCGGCGTGCAGGTCTATGATGGGCGCCACATAGATCGATCCGGCCTCGCGATTGAACCACAGGTTTGGCCGGATGCGATCAATCATACGGGCTTTCCTAGTATGGTTTTGAAGCCAGAAGATACTTACAAAGCTGTAACCGAATTCAAACTATCACAACGCGCGCATACCTAGACGCACAGCGCGGTTTGGGTGCCAATTTCCATATACCAATTGGGTTTAAGCGTCGTGTGGAGTGACGCAAAAAAGGAAAGGTAGTGAAGCCCTTCTGCAAGAAAGCAACCGTTTTCTACTGTTCGGTCCATATCGAAAATCCTTGTGTACTGACGATGTCGCCGACTGCTCGGCTGCTTGACGCGCGGATCTTTGACCGCTTTATTTTACCGTGTTTGGTTTCTTGTCCAGCTATACTGTTTACGTATCCTAAACAATCAAGTCATGGTTTGAGTCTTAGTCAGCGGTTTTTCGAGTGCGCTTTAGCATTTTGTGTCTCATTGCCAACAATTAATGAACAATCAGTGTCGTTTGGGTGACTTTGTTCACGAAAAAGACGTATAATAAGCAAAAAAGCGCGGTAACCGCGAGAGCAGAGAGTTAATTTGAGTATTCTGGGCATCACTTGCATGCGCAACGACGGCGCTTATGCGGCAGAGTGGATTGCGCATCATCTTGCGGCCGGCTTTGATCGGATTTTGGTGCTGTCGCATGACAACACGGACGGAACTGACGCTGTGCTTGCAAAGCTCGCGACGGATGCACGTGTTGATAATATTTCCTTCGTTCCCAAGGGTAAGAAATCGGTTCAATGGCAGGCACTAAAACTTGCGCAAGATCATCCGCTATTGGCGGACGCGAATTGGGCGATGTTCTTTGATTGTGATGAGTTTTTGTGCCTTCCCGAAGGTGGATCAATTGCGAATCTGATCTCAAAGCTTGAAGGCGCTCAGGGGCGATTTGATGCGTTGGCTTTGCCTTGGCGGCTTTATGGATCGGGTGGACAGGTCGCGCGCAGCGATGGATTAACGCCTGAACGCTTTACCAAAGCGGCCCCGATGGATTTGCATTTTCCGCTTGGGCATTTGTTCAAGACCTTGCATCGCCCTGATGCGTTTCGCGCGTTAGGTGTGCATCGTCCACGGGCGAAGAAATCCAAACCAGCGCGTTGGCTGGGTGCGGATGGGAATCCTTTGCCAGAGCAGTTTGCGAGTAATGACGGCGCTATTTCTTTGTATGGGGTAGAGCAGGGTGCGCGGCGTGCTTGGCTGAATCATTATTCGTTGCGCTCACTCGATGAATTCATCGCAAAGCGTGCGCGCGGATTGCCCAATCACATGGACCGTGAGATTGGTCTGACTTATTGGGCAGAGCGGAATTGGAACACCGAAGAGGCCGGCGAGATTTTGCCATTGTTGGAGGCGACCCGAATGATGTTAGCGGATCTTCCTGATGTGAGCGCTGAGGTTGCCGCGTGTTTGGCTGTGCAGGATCAAGGGTGTGCCGATGCGATGGAAGATTTGGCAACGCTGCGTTTGCGGTTCCGCCTTGGCTTGTTAACCGGAAGTACACCGCCCACAGCGCAAGAGGGGCAAGCGTTCTTGCGTGCGCAGTTGGATATTTTGCGGAAAGACAACACATGAGCACGGGTGTGATTGAACGGCTATTTGCAAGCCAAACGTTTGGTGATGTGACCTTGCTGGATGCGGTTGAAACCACGATTGAGCGCGCGCGACATGTGACCTTGTTCTTTGACACCGGTGTTGATCTTGCGCAGATCAAAGGCCCGAGAAAGGCGAAAGTGGTTTCTAAACGCTCTGTTGGTGGCGCACCTTATGTGACCTATGAAGTCTCTAACAAGGGCAGTTTAGCTTTTGAGTTCGCGGGCAAGCCGATTGAAATTACCCCGGCCGAAGCGGAGCTTGAACTGCTAGAGGGCGCCAATGTTTTGACTGCCGTGCGCAATGGCGAGGATGCAGAGACGGTTCTGACGTGGCTCTCTTATCATATTGAGCAGCACGGAATGACGGGGGCTGTGATCCTTGATCGTGCGAAGCCAGGGTCTGACAAGGCCTTTGCCAAACAGCTTAAAAAGGGGGCTGTGAAGCTCGCCTGTAAAGTCATTCTGCTGAGCAGTGATGTACCTTTTGGCAAGCCGGATTTCCCCGCTGAAGCGCATCCTTTCTGTGTTCCAGAAGCCCCTCGCAAAGACCGAATGGTCGTACCGCACCCGTCGCCATGGGACGCGCCGCTTGGAGCTTTGTGTTTTTATGAAATGGCAAAATTACGCTTTCTTGCAGGTGCGCGTGCGGTCGCAAACATTGATGTGCATGACTTGTTGACACCTAGCGAGACCTCGGTTTTTGATACTGCTGTCGGGGCCGAAGGTGGCTTGATCGCGCTCTTGGGTCAGCACTGCTATCCTTGGCGCGTGCGCAATAATCATCCCACGCTTTATGCGGATCATATCTGCGTGCAATTCGATGCAGGCGGGGGACGTCAACGCTGGTGTATCGCCCCGTCGAAAGCGCCGATTGACGCGGTATGGCGGCTTGTGCGCATGGGAAATGCCACGCCGGATCAGAGTCTAACAAAGGGTTTTTATCGCTATATGGCTTTGCGTCATCCGAGCGAAGCGATTTCTAAGATCGTTCCCAAGACCTCGCTGATTGAACATCCGCCGTTGTTGAAACAGGCAAGAAAATTCTGGAAACATAACCCCGTACGGATGCCCGAGATTGAGCAGGATCGCGTGCCAAAGGGCAGGGGGCGTTGCGCGATTGTGACCACGATGAAGAACGAGGGTCCGTTCATTTTGGAGTGGCTCGCTTATCATCGTGCGATTGGGTTTGACGACATCATTGTTTACACCAACGATTGTACCGATGGCACCGACACGATGCTGCAAATGCTGGAACGTAAAGGCATCTGCCAATGGCGCGAGAACCGGTTTCGCGAGATGGATTTGAAGCCGCAACATGCAGCGCTTCAATCGGCAGAGGAAGAAGAAGTCATCAAGAATGCCAAGTGGGCGACCTGTATTGACGTGGATGAGTTCGTAAACATTAAGGTTGGCGATGGGACTTTGGACGCGCTTTTCGCTGCTGTGCCGGACGCCAATATGATCGCGATGACATGGCGTTTGTTCGGCAATGACGATGTGCATGATTACGTGGACGGGCCGATCACAGAACAGTTCCTGCGCTGCGCCCCCGAGTTTGCGCGCAAGCCGCATCAGGCGTGGGGTTTTAAGACGCTGTTCCAGAATATTGGGCTGTTCAAGAAACTGGGCGTGCATCGTCCCAAGGGTCTGAACCCGCAGCTTTGGGAAGATATCAATTGGGTCAATGGCTCTGGTAACCCTTTGCCACGCGAGATGTTTCGCAATGGCTGGCGTTCGACGATTGAAACCTATGGCTATGACTTGGTGCAGCTCAACCACTACGCTGTGCGCTCTGCTGAGAGCTTTCTGGTTAAGCGGGATCGTGGTCGTGTGAACCACGTGGATCGTGATCAGGGCCTCGCCTATTGGTTTCGCATGAACAATAATTATGAGGAAGAGAATTCGATACTGTCGCGCCTTCCAATGATGAAAGAAGAGCTGGCGAAGTTGATGAGCGATCCAGAGATTGCCGCCGCGCATGAACATTCAGTTGCCTGTCACCGCGCTAAGATTGATGAGTTGAAAGCGACGGAGAACTACTCAAAGTTCTTCGAAGAACTCACAAGCGAACGTCAGGAAAAACTGGCGCGCTTGCATCTGCATTTCGGATCAAACGTTTTCCTGTCAGGGCCAACGGTAGTACCCGACGAAATCGTCGCGAAAGAAATCGAGGACGAGTGGTTTTTTACCGTTGAGCTAGAGGGTGAAACGGCGCATTAAAGCTGATGCAAAGTCAGCCAATCCGCCACGAGGGCAGGGGTATCGGTACTTTCGATTTCGACGCTGAGCCCATGCATCTGTAGGACCGCAGAGACGCCTTTAGGCACCGCAGATTATAGCACAAAATTTCCCCGAATACGACTGCCTGCCGGAACCGGCGCGAGGAAGCGGATCTTTTCAAACCCGTAATTAACAGAGGCGGTTTGGCCTTCAATTTCCTGCATCACCTCATAGGCAAATGCGCTCGCCATCGAGAGGGTTAAATAACCATGTGCAATCGTGCCATCAAAGGACGTTTCCGCCACTGCGCGGTCCGAATCGAGGTGAATGAATTGATGATCCTCCGTCACATCAGCGAAGGCGGTGATGCGTTTGTGATCTATCATCATCCAGCGAGAGGACGGCAAAAGCTTGCCTATGCGAGGGGCTAGTTTTTCACAGATGTTGTTCGCTCTATTCATACCAACAGCCTTGCGATCTGCTTGACAGATTCAAGCAAAGGGAGCCATTTGACGAAAAGGAGATTTCCATGACCGATCTGCTGTTTCCCGCGCCACCTGTTCACACAATCCCTGTTGAAGGCGAAAGCGCGGCTTTCCCGATTCACCGGATTTTTTGCGTGGGGCGCAATTATGCCGCCCACGCTGCCGAAATGGGCAATACTCCTGATTACGAAGCACCGTTCTATTTCACTAAGTCGCCTGCGCATGCGATCGGCAGCGGTGCGAACATTCCTTATCCGCTGGAGACCAGCAACTATCATCACGAGATGGAGCTGGCGATTTTAATCGGCGCCCCTGCCTTTCGGATTGCTCAGGAAGAGGCGTTGAGCGTGGTTTATGGGTATTGCTGCGCGCTCGATATGACGCGGCGCGATTTGCAAGGTGCGTCAAAGGACAAGCGCCGCCCTTGGGACACAGGCAAAGATTTCGAAGCCTCTGCAATTTTCGCACAGGCGCGTAAAGCGGAGGCCTTTGGCACCGTGGTGGATCAGCGTATATATCTCGAAGTGAATGGAGAGATGCGGCAGGATGCGAGCTTTGCTGAGCTAATTCATTCGGTGCCTGCGGTGATTGCGGATCTCTCGAAGTACTATCACTTAAACGCGGGCGACGTGATTATGACTGGGACACCTGCTGGCGTGGGCGCTGTCGTAGCCGGTGATATTTTGCGCGGTGGTGTTGAGGGTCTTGCACCCATTGAGTTGAGACTGAGCGCCCCCGACTAGGATTTACGCGGTTCGGGTCAGGCCCAAATTGGCAGATTTTGCCAGAGCGTTCCAAGCTCTGCCTCCAACCGCTCCGCAAGGTCTAGCGCGAATTCATCATCGTGCATGGGCGCGACTATTTGCACCCCATTGGGCACGCCATCTTCAAGATGGGTTGGGATCGCAACCGAAGGCAAACCAAGAAGGGCGACCACAAACGAGGGTGCTTGTGCGGCTATGAGATCAGGGATCTTGGTGGGGTCTTTAAAGTCGAGATCATTCTCGAACGGCGCGATCAAGGATGTCGGCATCAAGAGCGCGTCTACCTCTTCAAACATCATTGACCACACGCGTTGTAGCTGTACCCGACGGGTCAATCCAGCCAGAAAATTAGGCATGTCCAAGAGCCGAAATCGCTCTTGATAGGCGTCAACTGTACGCTTCATTTCAGACGAGCCATGCTGCGTAACAACTGCGCGTGTCATATGGTGCGTTTCTGTGAACAGCAGTTCACCCCAAAGTTCAGCGCATTCATCGATGTGGGGCGGGGTGATGTGTTTCACCTCAATTCCTGCGGACTTGGCCGCATTGATCGCATGTTGAACTGCGTTGGCAACTGCGTTGTCCACATCTGTCGCGAACGGGTTGGCCGCGATCCCGAGCGTGATTTTATCATTGCGCGCTCGCCCGCTCGTTGCGGTGTTCATTTGCATTGGATCGCGCAGGTCGCGTTTTGACATAACCGTAAGGCCCGCGCGCACATCGGCAACATTGCGAGCGATTGGACCTTGGACGGACATCATTTGCGTGATTGGAGGGCGTTCAGCCGGTGCATTTGGGTTCATCGATGCAATGCGGCCCAAAGAGGGGCGGATCGTCGCCACACCGCAGCAATAGGCTGGATATCTAAGAGAGCCACCAAGATCATTGCCATGTGCGATCGCGCCGATTCCAGAGGCGACTGCAGCAGCGGCGGCACCACTGGACCCACCAGGCGTGAGGGCAGTGTTCCAAGGATTAAGAGAGACGCCATGCAACGGATTGCTTGTTGACCAGCGCATTGAAAATTCAGGTGTGTTCGTGCGCGCAATGATCACCGCTCCAGAGGATTTGAGATTGGCCGTTACAGGCGAATCGCTTGGGCCTGTCATTTCCTTGAAAGCGGGCACACCATTGGTGTTGGGATAGCCTGCCATATCGATGTTCACTTTCACGGTTACTGGAACACCAAAGAGCGGGCTGGCATCATCAGGCACGCGGCCGGCATCCATAGATTTTGCCAATTCAAGCGCGCCGTCAATCACGTGGGTGATTGCGTTTAAAGCAGGGTTCGCCCGTTCCATTCGAGTCAGGTGCGCTTGTGTGACCTCAGTAATAGAGACGTCTTTGCCACGAATATGCGCGGCTGTTTCAACAGCGGACCAGCGGAGGATATCGGACATTGCGCGCGCCTACCTTGTATATGCGTTCATGGTCAGCAGCTCGTATTCCGCTACTTTTTCGGCGTTTTGATTGGTCAGCGTCACGTTCCAACGCACCTCGCCATACTCTTCGTTGCGAGGGGTCTTTTTTTTCACGGTAAGACGCACCTTAATGCTGTCTCCCGCCTCGACAGGCTTCATAAAGCGCAGATTGTCGAGGCCTGTGTTGGCTAGAACGGGGCCTTCATTCGGTTCTACGAACATGCCGGCCGCGAAGCTCAGCAATAGATATCCATGCGCCACACGACCGGGGAAAAACGGGTTACGTTTGGCCGCAGCGTCATCCATATGCGCGTAAAATGTGTCACCCGTGAAATGTGCGAAATGTTCGATGTCGTCCATATTGACAGAGCGGGGATCGGTGTGGATCGTTTCGCCAATCTCGACCTCGTGGAAGGTGCGCGTGAACGGATGGGCGGGTGCGGGTTTTTCTTTCGCGCCATCGACCCATGTGCCGCCAATCGCGGTCAGGATATCGGGGCTACCTTGGATTGCAGTGCGCTGCATGTAATGCATCACGCCGCGCACGCCGCCCAATTCTTCGCCGCCGCCTGCACGACCCGGACCGCCATGCACCATGTGGGGCAGGGGAGAGCCATGGCCGGTGCTTTCTTTCATAGAGTCGCGATTGTTAAAATAGAGCCGCCCATGAAAGGCACTCGCCCCAAGCGCAACGTTGCGCGCGACCACAGGGTCATGTGTGATCACTGATGCCACGAGAGAGCCTTGGCCTCTGTTCACCAGCGCGATTGCATGATCGATATCACGGTAGCCCATCACGGTGGAGACGGGGCCAAATGCTTCTGTGTCATGCACGCGGTTTGCCGTATCGGGAGTGGCGCAGTGAAACAGCATCGGCGTGAGAAACGCACCTTTGTGTTCGTGGAAGTCTTTGTTGCCGTAAACCTGTTCCGCTTCTGCGCCAATGATAGCAGCTTTGGCTAATACATCGCGCTTTTGTGCGTTCGACACCAATGCACCCATGCGCGTTTCGGCCTTGTTAGGGTCTCCTATTACGGTTTTAGAGAGCCGATCAGAGAGCGCGTCAATCACCGCGCTCACGTGGTTTTCAGGTGCAATGATGCGGCGGATCGCGGTACATTTTTGGCCCGCTTTGGTGGTCATTTCGCTCTGTGCCTCTTTGATGAAGAGATCAAATTCAGGCGTTCCGGGCGCCGCGTCTGGGCCGAGAATAGATGCGTTGAGGCTGTCTTGCTCTGCGACGAAACGGATGGAGTTTTCAAGGATATGTGGGGCAGAGCGCAGCTTTAACGCTGTCTGCGCGGAGCCTGTGAAACTGACCACATCTTGCAAGGTGAGTTGATCAAGCATAGTTCCCAAACCACCGCTGACCAGCTGCAAAGCACCGTCTGGTAACAGCCCGCTCTCCAACATCAAGCGCACGGCAAGTTCTGTGACATAGCAGGTAGCCGTCGCGGGTTTCACGATCGCAGGAACCCCCGCGAGTAGCGTCGGTGCGAGCTTTTCCAACATGCCCCACACAGGGAAGTTGAACGCATTGATATGGACCGCGACGCCCTGCATCGACGTGCATATGTGTTGACCCAGAAACGAGCCATTGCGCGAGAGTTGTTCGATTTCACCGTCAATATAGACATGCCCATCTGGCATTTCGCGACGGCCCTTTGAGGCGAAGACAAACATCGTGCCAATGCCGCCATCGACATCAATAAGGTGATCCGATTGCGTTGCGCCTGTCGCGAAAGACAGATCATAAAGTGCTTGTTTGTGTGTGTTGAGATGTGCGGCTACTGCCTTGAGCATCCGAGCGCGATCATGAAACGTCATCTTGCGCAGGTTCGGTCCACCAATGGTGCGCGCGTGATCTAGCATTCTTGCAACATCAAGGGATGCGTTTCCGGCTTGCCCCATCACCTCGCCTGTGGCCGCGTTCTCGATTGGGCGAGCACTTGAATCTGGTGCGATCCATGTGCCCGCAGCGAAGGAATTTATCTGTAACAAGCCCATAGCTTTGCTCCTTTGAAAACACACTTGCGTTATTAATTGACCGCTTGGACGGCTTATGCAAGACATATCTAAATGCGCAACAGGGGACGACGATGAAACCACAGGACAGAGCCAAAAAATCGAGTGATGCGCTATGGGTCAATGATCACGCGTCTCATTGGATGGGTATTGAGCGCGGCGAGGTCATTGAAAGCGGCGCGTACATGTCGTTGCGTGTGCAAGAGCATCATTGCAATGGGCATAACATTTGCCATGGGGGTGTTATCTTCACGCTTGCTGATACGGCATTCGCGTTCGCCTGCAATTCGCGCAACCAAAATACGGTTGCGCAGAATAATATGATTACGTTTATCGCCCCAGGCCAGATTGGGGATGTGTTAACCGCAAGCGCGCGCGAAGTGTCTCTAACTGGGCGGAGTGGCATTTATGATGTGCGCGTTGTTAACCAAGATGGGACATTGATCGCGGAGATGCGCGGTTTGTCGCGCGCGATAAAAGGCCAATTATTTGACGAGGAAGCATCATGAGTACACTCACTCCAGACCCCGCTATTTTAGACCCTATCGAGATTGCAAGCCGCAATGAGATTGGCGTGCTCCAGCTGGAGCGGATGCGTTGGTCTTTGCGCCATGCCTATGACAATGTCGCGATGTATAAGGAGCGCTTTGACGCGGCGGGTGTGCATCCCGATGATTTGAAATCTCTGAGTGATTTGGCGAAGTTTCCCTTCACTGTGAAGGACGATTTGCGCGACAATTATCCGTTTGGGATGTTCGCCGTTCCGCGGACGGATATCATGCGCATTCATGCATCTTCTGGCACCACGGGAAAGGCCACCGTTGTCGGCTATACCGCAAATGATATTTCGAATTGGGCCGATCTTGTTGCGCGCTCTTTAAGGGCGGCGGGGCTGCGCGAGGGTGATCTAATCCACAACGCCTATGGCTATGGCTTGTTCACAGGTGGCCTTGGTGCGCACTATGGGATCGAACGTTTGGGCGCGACTGTGATCCCTATGGGGGGCGGTCAAACGGACAAGCAGGTTGGCTTGATCAATGATTTCAAGCCACGTGGGATTTTAGTGACGCCGTCCTATATGCTCAACATTTTAGAAGCGTTTCACAAGGCGGGTCTCGATCCGCGCAAAAGCTCCTTGGAGATTGCGGTCTTTGGCGCTGAACCCTGGACGGAAGCCATGCGCACAGAAATTGAGGAGGCGTTCGATCTCAATGCCGTCGACATCTATGGATTGTCCGAAGTGATGGGGCCAGGCGTCGCAAATGAGTGTGTCGAAACCAAAGACGGACCTGTCATTTGGGAGGATCATTTCTACCCCGAGATCATTGATCCTGTGACGGGCGAGGTGCTGCCCGACGGGCAAGAGGGGGAGCTGGTCTTCACTACGCTGACAAAAGAAGGCATGCCGATTATCCGCTACCGCACCCGCGATCTGACGCGGCTTTTGCCGGGCACTGCGCGGTCTATGCGCAGGATTTCCAAGATCACTGGGCGCTCGGATGATATGATCATTCTGCGCGGCGTGAACGTGTTTCCGACACAGATTGAGGAACAGGTGATGGCGACGGGCGGGCTTGGTCCATATTTCCAGGTCGAGCTGTATAAATCCGGCCGCATGGACGCGATGCGTGTGCATGTTGAAATGCTGCCTGATGCAAATTCAGAGGCTAGCAAAGATGCAGCTGCGCGGGTGCTCACCAAGCGGATCAAAGACATGGTTGGTGTTTCCACCGAGGTGCATGTGGGCGATGCGGGCACTGTCGCGCGCTCGCAAGGCAAGGCTGTGCGCGTTGTGGACAAACGCGTTTAAATCATGGCCCGCCCTATAGCTAAAGATCACAGTGAGAAGCGCGCGCATATTCTGCGCATTGCCGCGCGCGTGTTCGCCGATGGCGGTATTGCGCGCGCGTCTATGGCGCAAGTGGCGGAGGCCTGCGGCATCTCCAAGGCGAATATTTATCACTATTATGACAGCAAAGACGCGTTGGTGTTTGATATCCTCGATAGTTATCTGCGCACCTTGCGGGATCGTTTGGCGCAGCTTGATAGGCAGGGTGAGAACCCAGCGTCGCAACTGTTGCGTTTTGTTAATGAAACCTTGTTGGCCTATGAGGGGATGGACGCAGAACATCAGATCCAGACTGACGGTATCGCCAGTCTGGGCTGTAAAGAGCAAGAGATCTTAAAGTCCTATCAACGCGATATGGTCGTGCAATTGGGGGACATTCTAAGGTTTTGCGCTCCCCCGAATTTGGTCGGCACCAAAGCCGGATTGAAAGCGACAACAATGTCTGTCTTTGGCATGCTGAACTGGTTTTACATGTGGAACCGCAACGCAACGCAGGTGGATCGCACGCGATACGCAGAGCATGTGACCGCACTCGTGTTGGGGCGCACTTCGGCTTAGGTCTGCTCAATCATGAAGACATCAAAGAACTTTGAGAGCTCTGCATGTGCCGTGATCGGCAAGATCGAGGCTATATGTTGATCCGGTCTGACGATCACAATACACCCTGAGTGTCGATCAATACCGCGAAGAACATAGATGTTGTTGTCTTCTTGTGGCTGGAACACTTTTTCATAGTCATGCAAGCCATATTTGCCCTTTGCGGGCCATAGGTAGCCGTGCAGATCGTGCATGGATAAGTCGTGTTGCTGGAAGACGGCATAGGTGTCGATAACCGCATCTATATCTGCGCCTTTTGGCGTATATTTTTGCACTGGCGATGCAGGGTCTTTCGCCAGAAACTCGGCGAGTTGATAGGCGTTGGAAGAAGTCTGTGTTGGATCTTGCGCCCCGCCGAACACGAAAATGCGCCAGCGTCCGTCTGCTTTGACGAGATGGCCCAGGTGCTGGATTCCGCCATCAGCGATGCGGTTGGCCTCTGCGGAGTGGAAGCGTTGACCTATTTTGTAACCCGCTGCGAGGTCTTGGTTTTCTTGTGCGGTGCAAATGTAGGAGGGGAAATATTCGATAGAGGTTCCGCTGACAAAGCCACTTTGGCGTTTCATGAAGGCTTCTATCTTGGCTGTGTCGACCTCTGCCTTTGCAGATCCATCACCTGCGGTGGGTCGCGTCGCAACGATGCGTGACAGTTCCTTATCTGCGTTGATCAGTTGGTTTGCGACTTTGCGTCGCTCTGTCGCGTAAGTCGCCAGCAACGCAGGTTTGCTTTTGCCTTGCAGAACGGCGGCCATTTTCCAGCCGAGGTTGAAGGTATCTGGTAGGGACGTGTTCAAACCCCAACCACCTTTGGGACTGTGTGTATGGCAGGCATCACCGGCGACGAAAGCACGCGGGATGATGTCATCTCCACTCTCTGCGGCGCGGTTATCAAACCGATCCGCAAGACGTTGACCCACAGAATAGATCGACCACCATGCCACTTCTTTCACGTCCAAAGTGTAGGGATGAAAAATCTTTTGCGCCTTCGCAATGATATCGGTCTCAGTCAATTTGATATCTGTCGCGCGCTTGTCTTTGTCGATCAGATCAAGCTCAACATAAAAGCGGATGAGATATCCGCCTTCACGCGGGATCGTCATGACTGCGCCATGGTCTTTGGACTGGATAAAACTTTTAACGCGGATGTCGGGGAAATCCGTGTTGAGCAGGATATCCATCACGCCCCAAGCTTTGTCGGCGCTGTCCCCCTCAAGTGCAATACCGAGACTTTTGCGCACGCGACTGCGTCCACCATCAGCCCCAACAGCAAAGCGCGCTTTAACTGTTTCGATCTTGCCGTCGCCTGCGTCATCAACCCGCTTGAACGTCGCTGTGATAGGATGCGCATCAAGGTCTTGCGTGAGGGTTTCATCAATCTCCAGATCAAGCAATTCGCGGCTGTAATGAGGGCGCAAGTTGGTCATCGTGTTCGCCATCCCGTTAAGCAGAAGCTCATGCAAACGCGCCTGATTAACGATGCCGTGCTTGAATTCCGACATGCCAAGACGCGCGTCGGCGATCTTGTATTTACGTTTGATGTTGTTCGGATTGGCTGTGTCCGGCTCCCAGAACGTGTTCTGCATCAGCTTGTAGGTTTCTTTTTCAACCATTTCAGCACTGTTAAAAGCTTCCATGATTTCGATCGTACGACAGGAAATGCCATCCGCGCGCCCGAAAAGCAAAGGGCCTTCGGCCATATCCACGATACAAGTTTTAACATCGCTGAACTCTGACATCTGCCGCGCCATGGTCAGGCCTGCAGGACCAGTGCCAACGACCAGCACGTCCACCTCTGTGGGCAAATCTTCGATAGGCGGAATGGGATAGGCTTTGCGCGCCGAATCTGGGACCTGATAGTTACCCGGTTTGAACCCATTGAGATGAAATTGCATTGTAAGCCTCTTTTCGAAAACTGTTCTGTTAGCCGATGTAGTTTGCAGCGAGTTTTGTTGCAGTCTTTATGAACCGCGTGTTGCGAGTGGTGCCACCGTCTTCATCCATTCGCGTGATATTCCATCCAACATATGTCGTGGCCCGTAGTGCCATGAACAAATCAAAAGTGCCAAAATCAATAGGTCGGATATTCGTATATCCGTTGATAAGCGCCTGCTTTAGGTCGGTAAAATCGGGCGCGTCTATGTGTTTTAGCAGCGTCGTCGCAAGCTCAAAAACACGATAGCCAAACCCGCCATCATCAAAATCGATGAAGTGCAGTCCTGTTTCACTAACCATAACATTCACCGCCACAAAATCAGCATGAATCAAGCCGTGATCTAGCTCATTTTTACGCGTTGTCAGTTCTTCGCGGGCCTTTTGACGAAATGTAGCGAGCAGCGCGCGATCTTCTAATGACAGGCCAGAGTTTTCCCAAAATCTATCCCAAAGTGGCGCATCACCCAACAAACCCTCACTGTCCCAAGCGCAGCGGGTAAAGCCATCCGGTTGCTGCCAAGCATCGCAAATATTATGAAACCGTGCCATGTTTTGCCCAAGCATATGAAACAACGCAGCGCGTTTTACGGGTTTGGATTGCTCTAAAACGACATCAAGCGTTTCACCCGAAAGCCAGTCGAGTACATCAACTTGGACACCATCAATCACCTGGATGACGGCACCCGAGGTAGAGTGGATCGGAGAGGGGACGCTTAAACCGCCAATGCGGATCGCGTTCATCCATTGGAGTTCTGATGCCAGCTCGGCATCGGTGCGATAGTCTCGCCGATGCAAACGCAAAGCGTAGGTCTTTGAAGGCGTCGTTACTTTATACACCGCGTTCTCACGTGCAGCGACAAGTGTGTAGCACGCGTCTGACAGACCCCAAAGTTGCAAGGCTTTATCGACAATCGCACTCATTGCGTTGCCTCGGAGAGGACGTCATCAAGCGTGTCGAACAATAGATCTGCATTCTCAATCGAGAAAGGCATAGGTGGGCGAATTTTGAGCGTGTTTTTGTGGCGGCCCAATTTGGAATGGATAATCCCACGCGCGCGCATCGTGTTGATGACGCGGTCGGTCACATCGCTGGCGGGGGTCTTGTTCGTGTGCTCCTTCACAAGTTCAGCCCCAAAGATCAGGCCCGAGCCGCGCACATCACCTATGATGCCATGTTTTGCAGCCAGCGCAGTCATCCTTTTGCGGGCGTGATCGCCAACACGTTTGGCATTGGCCTGCAGGTTTTGCACCTCGATTTCCTCAAGCACCGCCATGGCTGCCGCGCAAGAGACGGGGTTACCACCAAAGGTATTAAAATAGCGATACCCTTTACGGAAGGCCGCAACGATATCACGACTCGCAACAACACCGCCCACGGGATGGCCGTTGGCCATCGGTTTGCCCAGCACCATGATGTCAGGAACAACGCCCATTTTCTCATGCGCCCAAAGATGTGTGCCAGTCCGCCCAAAGCCCGATTGGACTTCGTCGCAGATCAACACTCCACCGGCTTTACGGACAACGTCAGCGATAGGTTTCAGCCAGCCATCTGGAATGTCGGGGAAACCTTCGTTCAGGAAATAGGGGCACACGACAAGGGCGGCAAAGCCTGTGCCATCCTCAATAAGCCTTTCGATTTGATCCGCGACGTGCGCTGCGAAAATCGTGCCATCAGGGTCGGGATGGCGATAGCTGTCGGGGGCATCCACAAAGCGGAAATATTGCCCAAGACCGAAGCCGACGGTTGGGATATTTGACTTGGACAATTGGCTGACCAGCGATGTGTTGCCGTGATACGTGGCATCCGTCGCAATAATGCCGCGCTTGCCCGTTACTGCTTCGGCCATCCGCAAGGCAATGTCGTTAGCTTCTGATCCGGTACAGGTCAAAATCGCAGTGTCCAGCGATGGATCCATCGTCGCCGTCAGCCTTTCGATATAATCCAGAATGCCATCATGCAGATAGCGCGTATGCGTATTGAGCGTGCTCGCTTGGCGACAAATCGCTTCAACCACGCGTGGATTACAATGGCCCACATGCGGAACATTATTGTAGCAATCGAGATATTTGCGCCCCTCGGAATCCCACAACCACACACCTTCGCCGCGTACAAAATGTACGGGTTCCTCATAAAACGTCGACACATTGGGTCCCATCAAACGAGCGCGATCAGCAAGGAGCTGTTGGGTTGTGCGGGTCATAGTACACTCCAGAAATCATCGTGAGCGACGATCAATTACCTATTCCAGTGTTTGTGATTTAGCTTGGCTTTTCGTGGCCGCCGCAAAGCCCGCGTCGATGGCGTTCAACATGATGGTAACGTCGTCTTCAGTCAGCACGAGAGGGGGCGACAAGATCAGGTTCGGTCCGGAGATGCGCACCATCGCGCCATTGTCGTAAGTGACGTCTTGGACGGTCTGTGCCGTACCCGCATCAATCGGCTTTTTGGTGGCGCGATCACTGACCATTTCCAGCGCGGTCATAAGACCGTGGCCGCCCCGCACATCCCCAATGATCTCATATTTCCCCATCAGCGCCTGTGCACCTTCAAACAGTTGCGTTCCGCGTGCAGCAGCATTTTCAATCACGTTCAAACGTTTGGTTTCTTTTAGACAGGCTAGAGCAGCAGCAGCCCCAACCGGGTGACCCGAGTAAGTGTAGCCATGGCCGATCTTTGCGGCAGGGTTGTTTTCAAACACCTCCACAACGCGGTGACCAAGCATCAAGGCACCAAACGGGAAATATCCGTTGGTGATCGCTTTGGCAGTGCACATCATGTCAGGTTGGATGCCCCAAAGGCGAGCACCAGACCACGCTCCCGTGCGCCCGTAGGCCGTGATGACTTCGTCAGTAATCAACAAAATGCCATTCCGATTACAAATCTCCTGCACCATCGGTGCGAAAGATTTATGCGGTGGGATAACACCGCCCGCGCCGAGAATAGGCTCCATGATCATCGCAGCAATCGTACCCGCTCCTTGGAATGCGATTTCATCTTCCAACGCTTGCACGCAAAACTGCGCGAGCTTTTCGGGATCGGTCTCATTGAACGGATTGCGGTACGTGTAAGGTGCGGGAATGTGGAAACAGCCGGGCAAAAGCGGCTCGTAGGCGGTGCGGAAGTTCGCGTTACCATTTACGGATGCGCCACCGATATGCGTGCCGTGGTAACCTTTCTTGAGGCTCAGAAACTTCGTGCGACCCTCTTCGCCGCGCAATTTATGATACTGACGGGCAAGGCGCAGGGCGCTCTCTACCGAATCCGATCCACCAGACGTGAAGAACGCGCGCGACATGCCATCGGGTTCAAAGAACTCGGACAATTTAAAAGACAGCTCAATCGCAACATCGTTGGATGTGCCGCGGAAGGTGGAATAATAGGGTAACTTATCAAGCTGCGCCGCCATCGCGTCTTTTACAGGTTGGCATGAATACCCAAGGTTGACGTTCCACAGACCACCAACGCCATCGACAACAGAATGCCCGTCGATATCAGTGATTGTCACACCGCCTGAGCCTGTGATGATTTTCGGAGGATTATCAATGCTGTCTTTGGGCGACGTCATAGGGTGCCACATCAGGCGACCGTTGTTTTCTTTAAGGAAGTTTGAATCTTTCATGATGTGGATTCCAATGCACGCGGCGAGGTGAATGTTTTGACCCAAAGGCCTTCGATGTCAGAAGGGATGAAGCCGCCCCAATTGCGAGTGATATCGCGACTTGCAATCATTAGATGTTCTTTGATTCAGTGCTCCAGAGCGGGTGTGAACCGCGTCGCGACGCTTGCAACTGAAACCGCACCTGCAAATTGTCCTGTTTGGTCGAATAGGGGTGTGGAGAGACCCACAACCTCGGCCTCATAAGTGTGCCTTGCGCCCCCGAAGCCAGTTTGTCGGATGGCTTGGATTGTCTCTCTCAACATCTGCGGTGTTGTCGCTGTCTTTTGCGTAAAAGAGGTAAGGTCAGCAAGCCCAGCCTCCATCAGATATTTAGGACCAAAAGCGAGAGCGCACAGGCCGGACGCAGTGGCATGTAGCGGAAACACGTCAATGTCGATGATCGCACGTGTGCCATGACGGGGAGATTCGCAGGACGCCAGACCGTAGACCTTTGTTCCAGAAAGCACGGTAACATGCGCCGTCTCACCCGTGGCACTTGCGAGGTCAAACAAGGGGTCTTCAGCGCTGGATTTGCGCGGTACAGTTGCTTCGCGGATCTCGGCAAGCTGTAACACCGCAGGGCCAAGCCGATAGTGTTTGGTAGCTGAATTTTGCTCAATAAAGCCTGTGACTTCAAGCGCCTGAAGATGACGATAGGTCGTTGCCTTGTCTCGTTTTGCGATGCGGCACAACTGCGAGAGG
>DS995278.1 GCA_000156115.1 Rhodobacteraceae bacterium HTCC2083 | reverse complement strand
GACTTGCGCCCATTGCTGCACACAAAGCTAAACGAAACATTGCGCCTTGATGATGCAGAATCCTGCTCTGAAAGTCCTGTCCTACACCGTCCCGCGCGCACGGTTCCTTATAAGTCTTGGGTGGGCGGTGGCGAGCGCCCCGAATTCATCCGCCAAACCCAACTCATCGCGCAAATCTGGGCGGGCTTAGACGTCAAAACTCAAAGCACTGTTGACGCACAGCACAATCATTTCACGGTGCTTGACGGGCTGTGCTTACCAGAGAGTAACATCACGCGTGCGCTCCTGGAATAACCACGTAACAAATTACATAATCTTGATTATAGGCTATTCCTTAAGTACCAAAAATTAGTCCTTTGACTAACACCCACCTGCCCCAGACTGTTCAAAAACGAAAAGTATTCGCTATCATTTTAGTGTCTAATATGACGTTTTCAGTCCCAGACACTGGGAGACATGATTCTCTTCTGTCTCCCAAGTTCCTCAAAAGCCTATCCCATGATCTGGGATATTTTGCGCCTGTTTGGTCTATATCTTGTTGGTTTTGCCACATTTTGTAGACTTAGAGAGGAATCAGTTGCCAACTCGACTCTTTCGCAGCTATAAAAACGCTAAAGAGTGCGCTGACGTTAAATAGCGTTACCAAGTCTGAGCAGAAGGCTATCGAAATGGCTATGACACCTGGATTTTTCCAGATCAATACCCGTATGCGTGAGAACGCAGAGAACCTAAGCGATGCTTTGCAGAGCCATATGCTCAAGGTCTTTGCGCCCAACGCGCGTAAAGAGCTCAGAGCGTTTAGCGCCAGCGAAACGGCGGAAATGTTAGGGATTTCCACAAGCTTTCTGCGCAAGCTTCATTTCGATGAAAAGATCCCTGAGGTCGAAGCTAGCGCAGGCGGGCGCAGACACTATACCGGCGACAACATCCAAGATATTCGCGAAGTGCTTGAGAAATCGGCCAAGATCAAAGGCACCTACAAACGTGGCAGACGCGGGCCAGATGACAAGGTGCAGGTTCTCTCGTTCCTGAACTTCAAGGGCGGCTCTGGCAAGACCACCAGCGCAATCCACACTGCGCAGCGGCTTGCGCTGAAAGGATATCGTGTATTGGCGGTGGATATTGATCCACAAGCCTCCCTGACCACGCTTTTTGGCTACCGCCCCGAAATCGATTTCCTAGAAAGTGGCACCATTTACGATGCGATCCGCTATGACGACCCCCTGCCCTTTTCCCAGATCATCCAGAAAACTTATTTCACGGGTCTCGACCTTGCCCCCGGTGGCTTGTTGTTGCAAGAATTCGAACACGAAACCCCGCAAGCCCTACGCACCAATGTGCAGCCGCCGTTTTATGCACGGCTGGCAACCGCGCTTCAGGAGGTCGAGGCGAATTACGACATCATCATCTTCGATTGTCCGCCGCAACTTGGCTATCTGACCATGTCCGCGCTCTGCGCCTCGACGGGTGTGTTCATCACGATTGTGCCCAACATGCTTGATGTGGCCTCCATGTCGCAATTCCTGCACATGAGCGCTGACTTACTGGATGTGGTCGGGCACGCTGGTGCCAACATGCAGTTTGATTTCATGCGGTTCCTAATCAATCGCTACGAACCCAACGATGGCCCCCAACAGCAAGTCGTTGCCTTTCTGCGCCAATTGTTCGGCGACGAGGTCATGGTCGCACCGATGCTGAAGTCTACCGCGATTTCCGACGCGGGCCTGACCCAGCAAACCATTTACGAGGTCGAACGCAGTCAGTTCCACCGCAACACTTACGACCGCGCGGTCGATTCACTCAATCTTGTGAATTTCGAAGTGGATTCACTGCTTCAACAGGCATGGGGACGCTAAAGCATGGCACGTAAAGGCATTTTGACCACCGACACACCCAAGGCGAAGACGAACAAGCCCCCTGCCCCCTCGAGCGTACCTACACCTCAACGTGGTGCTGTTGGCGCTTTGCAGAGTTCCCTTAGCAAGCTGCAAGAGAACGCGGTGCAAGACATTGACGTAAGCTTGATCGATGATGCAGGACTTGAGGATCGGCTTGGACTTGATCCAGCGGCGCAGCGTCAGCTGATCGACAGCATCAAAACCTATGGCCAACAAGTGCCAGTGCTATTGCGTCCGCATCCCAAAACGCCACAACGGTTTGAGATCGTCTATGGACGTCGTCGTCTCGCCGCTTTGCGCAGTTTGGGGCTGCCTGTGAGAGCGATGATCCGGCAGCTTGACGATCACGCGCTGGTGCTTGCACAGGGCCAAGAGAACACTGCCCGTCAGGATCTTAGCTTTATCGAAAAAGCCTCCTTCGCAGCGCAACTTAATGCGTTAAAATATGAACGGCAGACAATTGCGGATGCGCTCTCGATCGATCTGCCGATGGTGTCGCGCATGTTGAAGGTCGGGAAATCCTTTGATCTGGAGTTTCTCAAACTTATCGGCTCTGCACCTGGAATTGGCCGCGATCGCTGGATGGCACTTGCCAAGCTGTTTGAGAACAAGACAGCCTACACAAGCGTTCTGAACCTCACACGCACGCCTGATTTTGCCTTGGGCGGTTCTGATGACCGTTTTGAGGCCGCATTCAAGCGCGCACAAAAGGCGGGTACGACGCGAAAGGCAAACGCCAAGACGCCTGACAAGCCCCGCGCACTGCGCACCGCCAAGGGACAAGCGATTGCAGATATTCGCACGACGTCACGCGGCACAACGCTCACGATCCCTGCGCGCACGGCGGATGGGTTTGATCAATGGATAAACGCCAACGCGGAAACGCTAATGGCAGAGCTACATGCGCGCTGGACAGATGCGCATGCAGAAAAACAGTAAAACGAAACCAGACAGGAGGCACGACCCAAGGACAGCACCAAAAAGAAAAGCCCCCCAGGACATCATCCTAGAGAGCCATTCTCAATTCTCGCACCTTTGAGATAACCCCGCTTTCCTAGTCCTGTCAACTCCGTGCTTCGGCATGGTGTGGGGAAACTGTTGTCTTTCGTGAATATCAAAATGAAACACGCGTCCCAAACTCAATTTGGGCGGATGATTGAATTATGTCCGCCCTCCCCTGCCCCACATGATCACATGCACGATAAATGGAAGCTTCTTTCCTTACTCAGTGATGCCGCTGAAGCCTATGAATTATCCCATCGCACTCTGAGTGTGTTGCGCGCACTGTTGACGTTCTTACCAGAACGGATGATCACCCCCGCGCCTCACAGCGCTATTGTATTTCCCTCGAACAAAACCCTGTCCACGCGCTTGAATGGCATGCCGGAAAGCACAATCCGCCGTCACATCAGCCAGTTGATCAAAGCTGGTCTTGTCAGCCGGCATGACAGCGCAAATCGTAAACGTTTTGCCCGTGTTACGCGTCATGTGGGACAGGTTGCGTTCGGTTTTGATCTATCCCCCCTCGCACGGGAGGCCGAGGCCCTTGATCGTCACGCTTTGGCCGCGCGCCACCTTGCTGAAAAGCACGCTATGTTGCGTGCAGAGCTTGCTCAGCTACGGCAGTGTTTGATCGTACAACATGAAAATCATGAGCTAATTGAAACCGCCTTTCGTACGCTACGGCGCAAACCAGTGACCCATGATCTTGAAGAGCTTTGTGAGCAAATCAAAGGAGTGCTTGAAACAAAAAAAATGAGCAGCCCTGTCAACCAAAATGAGCGGCACATACAAATAGAAGATAAATATATCTCTGTCTCTGTTGAACGTTCACAGATGATATTGAACAAAAACGATGACGAGAAGCTGATATCAATTGTAGATAAATGCAAAGAATATAAGAACTACTTTCCAAGCACACCAAGCAATTGGCACGAGCTGGTAAATATTGCAGATCGACTGACACCAATGATTGGCATTGAACGTCCGGTCTTTGAAGAAGCCATGCGAGTAATGGGTGTAAAACGCGCTTCGACGGTGATCCTTTGTATACTTGAAAAGCTTGGAACGATCGTTAACCCTGGAGGTTATCTAAGACGGCTGACACAAATGGCACGGGCAGGGCAGTTATATATTGAAAACATGCTCAATGATGGGTCAGCCTATGCGTAATTGTCAGCTGACAACTTTATTAAGTCATATAAAACAAAGGCTTAAAAATTTATCAGCCGGTCGTATTCACTGCTCGACCCTATTTAGAGGCTCTGAATTGTGCAAAACTCTTTGAGTTACGCGCCGCAATATGGCTACCCGCTTTCACAGGGTCATATTTGCAAGCGTCAGCGGCAACACCCAGATCGCGCGGATCAACCATCGTGTCGCTCGCAGGATCAAAGAACACGGGGATTGAGTAGCGCGCATTCTGTGTGCGGTTGATAACGCGGTGTAACGTGGATGCGAAACGATCATTGCTCCAACGCGCCAGCAGGTCCCCTATGTTGCACACGATCGTGCCCTCTAGGGGTGGCGCTTCGACCCAGTCGCCCGACTTGGCACATACCTGTAAACCGCCGCTTTGATCTTGCAGCAAAAGCGTGAGAACGCCGAAATCGGTGTGTGGCGCGACGCCAAAGCGTTCTTCGGCTTCATCCGCCTCGGAAGAGGGGGGATAGTAAACCAACTGCCCCCGTGCGAGCGGTTTAGCATAGGCCACGTTGAAGAAGTCCTCTGGCTGTCCAAGGCTTAGCGCAAGTGCAGACATCAGCGTGCGACCCACCTGACACACGGCCTCATAGTAGGGGGTGATTTCTTTCTGAAGGCGCGGAAAGGCATCGCTGGGCCATTGATTTACAGCGACCAGCGGTTTGCACAGATCAGGGTCATCAGGTGCGGTTTCAGCCCCCCAAAAGAACACCTCTTTCAGATCGTGGGTCTTGGAACCTGCAAGCCGTGACATCCCGGTTTTCATCCAGCCTCGTTGGTCTGTGTTGACGGCGATGGTCTCTTTAATGTCGTGTGGGCTGTCGAAGAAGTCTTTCGTGACTTGAAACGCTTGCGTCATTAATGTGGGGTCGATCCCGTGGTTCTTGATGTAGAAGAACCCAGACCCCGTCGCTGCGCTGTGGATGTCGCGCGCAACTTTGGCAAGGTCTGTGCCATCCATTGCGCTTGAAACGTCGATGACAGGGATTTCGCTGATGGTTCTGGCGGCGGCGAAGTCTTGAGACGTCATAGTGCTGCTTTCATAGAAAATCTGAATGGATCGTGCCCGCGCGCTCGAATTCGATCAAGGTAAGAATGTCGGTAACAGGAAGACCAGTTTGCTGAGTCAGCGCAGCTTTGTAGGGGGGCAGGTTGGTGCATTCCAATAAGATATGACGATGCTTTTGCGTAAGATGTTTGCTGACATGCGCGACGATTTCAGCGCCAGCAAGATCAGCGTCAAGATGGGTGAGATTGTTGGAAATCACCTCGCGCAAATGACAGTTAATAGGCAAGCCAAGAATGCTGCTTGCATAGGCTTTGTGTTGACCAAGATGGGATACGTTTAAGCAATCCGCATCAAACGTGAGAATAAGAATTTCCTCAGGCGAATAGCTTTGTGAGAGCGTCTCAAGCGCTATTAAAGACGAACTAATGAAAGGCTTACATGTCTGCGTCGCAAGGTAGTTTTGCCAGTAGGAAAGAAAGCCACAGGAGGTGACGATTACCTCACCTTTCGCAGATCCAAGCGCCGTTTCAAATGGGGCAATATCAATCTGAACTGGCGTGTCAGTGACAACTTTCGCAACCGTTGCAGCCCTGATGCGGATGATCTCGATATCTTCGCGATACGTTGAGTGCGCTCCCACATCCCCCGTAATACGCGGGAAATCCGTGTCGAGCTGTAGGACCGTTACCGCGGGCGGCATCGCTATTGTCGGATGTTGTTGGGCAGCCATGTGGCAAGCTCTGGTAAGGCGACAAGGATGATCACCATTAGCAGCATTAACCCGACCATTGGGATCGCGGTTTTGGAGATGTAGCCGATCTCGTGTTTCGTCATGCCTTGCAACACGAAGAGGTTAAACCCGATAGGCGGCGTGACTTGCGCCATTTCAACCACAACCACGATGAAGATACCAAACCAGATTACGTCGATGCCGGCTTGGCGGATCATCGGTTCTACGATGGCCATGGTCAAAACGACGGATGAGATGCCATCAAGGAACATGCCAAGGATGATGTAGAACACCGTGAGAGCGGCGATTAGCGTAATAGGCGAGAGCTGCATTTGATCAATCCACGCGGCCAACGCGCGGGGCAAACCTGTGAAACCCATGGACAGCGACAGGAACGCAGCGCCCATCAAGATCAGCGCAATCATTGCAGAGGTGCGTGTGGCGCCCATGAGGCTTTCAAGGAAGACAGAGGGCGAGAGCGAGCGCTGGAATGCTGCGAGGGTGAGGGAGCCGAGAACACCGACCGCAGCCGCTTCAGTCGCGGTGGCCCAGCCGAAATACATCGATCCAATGACTGCGAAAACAAGCAATAATACGGGGATCAAAAAGCGGCTTTCTGCCAGCATTTTGCCAAAGCTCATTGAGGGTTCCGGTTTTGGTCGTTGCTCGGCGCGAAAGAAGTGCCATGCCATGATGTAGGCCATGAATAGGCTCGCAAGAACGAGGCCCGGAATGATGCCTGCCATGAACAGTTTGATGATGCTTTCATTGATCGACACGCCATAAACGATAAGGGTCAGTGAGGGCGGGATCATCAAACCCAAAGTGGCCGCACCAGCGAGTGTGCCGATGATCATATACTCAGGATATCCACGCGCGCGCAGCTCTGGGATCGACATTTTGCCAACTGTCGTCAGCGTTGCGGCTGAAGATCCAGAAACAGCCGCGAAGATCGTGCAGCCCGCGATATTTGTGTGCAACAATCCACCGGGAAGCCAACGCATCCAAGGGGCTAGCCCGCGAAACATGTCCTGCGATAATCGGGTACGAAAGAGGATTTCCCCCATCCAGATGAACAACGGTAAAGCGGTCAATGTCCACGAACTAGAGCTGGTCCAGATCGTAGTGATCATCGCATCGCCTGCGGGGCGTACGGTGAACATTTCCATGCCCACCCAAGCGACGCCCATTAGGGCAAGTCCGATCCAAATGGACGACCCGAGAAGCGTGAAAAGAACGAAGAGAAAGACGATTGTTGCATAGGCTTCGGTCATTCGACTGTCTCCGATTGAATGGGATTTTTGCCAGTGACAAGCAAACGTGTCAGCGTGTCCCAAAGGGCGATCGCCAAAAGGATTGTGCCGATGGACATCGCAAGTTGCGGGATCCAAATAGGGGTATAAACGAGGGTGGCCCCCCCCTCCAATGCACCCGAAATATCAAGTTGGAACAGCTTGACAAGCCACTCAGGGATCTGATCTTGCCCTTGTGTGCGATCATTTAGCATTTCGGAGAAGGCGTTCGCTTTGATGGCGTAACGCGCGAAATATGTGGCGATGACGGCGGCTGCGAACACTGCGAAGATATCGAGCCATTTTTTCAAAAAAGCTGTTGAGTTCAAGATGATTGAGACGCGGATATGTGCGCCGCGCATCATCGCATGACACAGCGCAAAGAATGATGTCGCGGCCATCGCGTAGCCTGCAAATTCTGTAGTGCCGGGCAGGGCGACGCCTGTCCAACGCGCCACCATTTGCGCCACGATAAGCAAAAGGATTGTCACCATGAAACATGCGGCGATCACGCCACTGGCAAAGTAAACGCCATCCAGGATGCGCCAGATTGGGCGTAACAGCCGTTCAATCCGCGGACCTGCAATAAAGCAAAGAACAGCGATCAAGCTGGGAAGAACGAAAAGCCAAACCCAGAGGGGTAGGCCCATGACGGGCGACCAGTCGCGCATTGTGAATGTCTCGGTGTTGAGGAAAAGAGGGCAAGCCTAAGCGCGATGCAAAGGCTTGCCGATACGCTTAGTTTGCGTTGTATGCGTCGAGGATCGCTTGACCCGCGTCGCCTGTTGTTTCGAGCCATTCGGCTGTCATTTTCGCGCCAATCGCTTCAAGTTCTGCAAGGAACTCTGGGCCTGCGTCTTCAACGCTCATGCCGTTTTTGGCCAGCTCGTCAAAGTAGAAGTTCGACAGCTCTGCGGATTTCGCGGCACAGCTTGCTGCGGTTTCGTCAGCGGCTTTCTGAACACCCGCTTGTACCTCTGCGTCGAGCGCGTCCCAAGCTTGTGTGTTCACCATTACATAGTTGCGCGGCAGCCATGCGTTGACCTTGTAGTAGTGGGACAGGTGCTCCCACACTTTGCGGTCGTAGCCTGTGGATCCAGATGAAATGAATGCAGACGCAACGCCTGTTGCCAGCGCTTGGCTGAGTTCAGCCGCTTCGATCTGTACTGGGATCATGCCCAACTCTTCTGCGAAGGTCGCTGTTGCGGAGTTATATGAGCGGAACTTGATGCCTTGCGTGTCGGCAGATGTCTTAACTTCTTTGTTGAAGTAGAAACCCTGACCCGGCCATGGGCATGTATAAAGCGCCACAAGGTTTTGATCCGCAAGCTGTGCGTTCACTGCGTCTTTCGCAGCTGCCCAAAGCTTGGCGTTGTCTTCATACGTTGTTGCGATGAACGGAACATTGTCCCAGCCGAGCAGAGGGGCTTCGTTCGCGTGTGCGGACATGAAACGCTCGCCGATCGGCACTTGGCCGGTTTGGATCGCGCGTTTGATATCGCCGCCACCAAAGAGCGAACCGCCCGCGTGAACCGTAATGTCGATGGCGCCGCCTGTGTGCTCGCGCACTTTGTCAGCGAAGACTACACCATGCTCGGAGTGGAAGTTCGTCGCGGCATAGGCCATCGGCATATCCCACTTTTGCGCGTGGCCGTCAGCAAATGCTGTGCTTGCTGCCACTGCGCCGACAAGCGCCGTGACTGTGAATTTTGCTAAAGTCATAATGTCCTCCCAGACGTTTTTAGATCTTTGCGTATTTCCGCGGATCAAATGGCGCCAAATCAATATTTGGCTTTTTACCATCAATGAGATCAGCGATGATCCGACCTGTTTTTGCACCACCTGTCAAGCCAACGTGTTGATGTCCAAAGGCCGAATAGCTTTTGCCGTGCCTATCGTTGGCACCGATCAATGGCAGGCTATCGGCCGGGGCAGGGCGGTGACCCATCCATTCCACAATGCTGTCGTAGGTTACGTCCGGCAACAGCATGTCGATCTGACGTTTTAGGAGATTAAGAGGGCCTTTACTTGGACCAGCTTCAAGCCCGCCAAACTCAATCACGCCAGCGGCGCGCAGGCGTCCCTCCATCGGGGTCAGCACGAATTTACCACTGGCGACCATCATTGGGTTTTTGGGCATTTGTGAGGGGTTGATAAGTTCAATGTGATAGCCGCGTTCGCTTTCAAACGGGACTTTGACACCCAGTTTATGAGCGATCTCTTTCGACCAAGGACCAAGTGCGAAAACAATACGATCCGCAGTCAGGCGCCCGTCAGAGGAGTGCAAAGCGGCGATCGTGTCGCCCGCCATCTCTAGATCATTGATCGTCGCGATTTGAAGCGTACCACCTTCCGTCACAAAGTGATCCGCGAGCGCTGTCACATAGGCACCGGGGTCCGAAATACGTCCATGGTTCTTGCAGCGCACAACGGTTTCAAAAGCCTCGCCAAAAGTGGGGTCTTCTTTGGTGTAGTCCTTGCCAGAGACGACCTCATAGGTGACACCTGCTGCATCGCGCTTGCCCCAACCATAGCTGTCAGCGAGATAGTCAGCATGGGTTTGATAGCCAAAGCAATAGTCTTCGGCGCCTATGAACTGCTCTGCTGATGTGCCTTTGGCCAGGGCCATGTGTTGATCATAGGTATCGTGCAAAAGTGCGGACATAGCGTTGGTGTAAACATCTACATGCGCGTCGTTTGCGTGGCGCATATACTTGGCAAGGAAGGGCAGTAGTTTCGGCAAATAGCTCCAACGCAGGAACAAGGGTGAATCGCGCCGCATCAACATGCCTGGCGCAGCTTTGAACAGGCTGGGCGTGGTGACGGGAACAACGGCACCCGCTGCAAGCACACCTGCATTGCCGTGGCTGGTTCCGCTTGCGGGTCCTGTACGATCCACAAGCGTAACGCTGTGCCCTGCGCGTTGTAACCAGATCGCGGTGGAGACCCCGACGATCCCTGCGCCGGCAACCAAGATGTGCATGACTGTATTCCTCTCGTTGACGCGACAGGATCACGTTTTCTGAGCCGCGCACAAGTCATTCTTCTTGGCTCCTGCGACAAAATAAAAACTTTACTGATTAGTTACCATTTGGGAACCATGCAGATGCTTCAGGAACGTATTGAGGGCAAATGCCAACGCCGCCACAAACCGCGCCTGCTCCTAAGACCGGCCAACCATCGTCTGGTTCATGCCAAAATTCGTGACCTGCGCCGCGGAATGCCATGTAGTGCCAGAAGTCAGTTCATCTCGCTCAATAAGAACAACGTCGCTCCAACCCTCTTGGGTCAAGTGATAAAGCGTAGAGTAGCCGGCGATGCCGCCTCCGATAACAACGACCCGCGTTCGTGTTTTCATGAGAGATCCCTTTAGTTCATACCTGTGACCTTAGGGATTTAAGGGCATGGGAAGATTTAGAAATCAATGCTGATCGTAATCCACAATAACCTTTTGTGTGAACGCAAACGATTGGCACGACAGCACGAACCCTTGCTCCACCTCATAGTCCTCTAACGCATGGTTCGAGACCATCTCGACTTCGCCCTCGATCACCTTGCATTTACAGGTGGAACACACGCCCGCTTTGCACGCAAATGGCGCGTCCAATCCACCGGCGAGCGCCGCTTCCAGCAAGGTTTGATCTTTAGCAATGTCCACTGTGCGCCCCGTGCCATCTATGATCACGACCGCCTCTGCAGGTTTTGTGGTCTCTACGGCTTGCGTTTCGCGCTGGGGGAGGCGGCCTGGCTGAGAGGAGGCGAACAGCTCAAACTTGATTTGCTCCTCGCTCAAACCGTGATCTTTCAAAGCGGCAGCGATCCCCAACATCATCGGTTCTGGTCCGCAGATGAACGCGGTATCAACGCTTTTGATATCGATCCAATTGGCGAAAAGTGCCCCACACTTTGCTTCGTCCACGCGGCCTTTGAACAGCTCGATATCCTGCGCATCGCTTTCCAAAATATGGATTACATTCAAACGACCCATATAGTTGTTTTTGAGGTCTTCGAGTTCTTCGCGAAACATAATCGTGTTAACGCCGCGATTGGCATAAACCAGCGTAAAGCGGCTGTCGGGTTCGCGGGCGAGGGTGGTTTTGACGATCGACAGAACTGGCGTAATACCAGAACCACCCGCGAAACCCAGATAGTTTTTGGCCTGATTAGGGTCTATATCTGCGTAAAATTTTCCCATCGGCGGCATCGCATCCAGCACCATGCCGGGGGCGAGATTTTCGTTGGCCCATGTAGAGAAGGCACCGCCATCCACCTTCTTGATCCCGACCTGTAAGATGCCATCGTCTTTACCCGCACAGATCGAATAGGAACGGCGAATTTCTGTGCCCTCGATCTCTTGCTTGAACGTCAGATATTGGCCTTGTGTGAAGTTGAAATCAGTATCATTCGCAGGTTCGAGCGAGACAACAACGGCGTCGCGAATGGTCTTGCGAACCTCGGTGACTTTAAGCGGATGAAAGCGCGCCATTCTTAGGCTCCCTTCAGATACATTTGAAATAATCGAACGGCTCAAGGCAGTCCAAACAGCGCCATTGCGCCTTGCACGGGGTGGAGCCGAACTGTGAAATTCGGTCCAGATTTTCGGATTTGCAACGCGGGCAGTGCGCAGGTCCACCAGCAGTGCGGGGCGGTGCTATGCCGTAGTCTTCCAGCTTGGCGCGACCTTTGTCAGACAGCCAATCTGTGGTCCAAGGCGGCGAGATTTGCGTCTTGATCCGTGTCTTTTCAATCCCACGATCGATCATCGCTGTTTCGATATCCATTGAGATCACCGAGGTCGCAGGGCAACCTGAATAGGTTGGCGTCAGGGCAACCTCAAGCGTGTCGCCGTCCCACGCAACGCCGCGCACAATCCCGAGATCAACCACAGATATCACAGGGATCTCAGGGTCCGGCACTTGGTCTAACCAGTCCCAAATCTGCGTGATCTCTGGTTTCATGCTACCAACTTGCCCCGGGATAGGCGCGTTGCAGCCACTGCATTTGCGTCAGGATATGGCCCAAATGTTCTGTGTGCTGAAAGCCGCTTTTTCCGCCTTTATGCGCGAAAGTGCTGTCGGGAATAGTCAGCGTCGCGTCCGCCATAACAGCGCCGACATGTGCGTCAAATGCGATCCGAAGCTGGGTTAAGTCGGGTGCAATCCCTGTGCTCAGCATCTCTGCATCAACATCATCAGACGCGAACATTTCACCGACATAGGGCCACATAAAATTAAGCGCATCCTGCATGCGCGCGTGGCTTTCCGCCGTGCCATCGCCCAGCCCAATCACAGTGTCGCCAGAGCGTTCCACGTGATACTGCACCTCTTTAACGGCCTTCGCGGCAATCTCCGCAACGCGCGGTTCAGACGAAGTAGTCAAGCCTTTGAGCATTTCCAAATGAAACGCATCAAACAGAAACTGGCGCATCAAAGTTTGACCGAAATCGCCGTTGGGTTTCTCGACCATCAGCACATTGCGAAAGTCCCAAGCGTCGCGCAGCATCGCTAGATCATCGGCTGTGCGCCCTTTACCCTCAACCTCCGCCGCAAGGCCAAGCCACATCTGCGTCTGCCCGATCAGATCCAGCGCTGTGTTCGCCAGCGCGATATCTTCCTCGATCACCGGCGCATGACCGCACCACTCAGAGACACGATGTCCAAGGATCAACGTGTTGTCGCCCATACGCAGCAGGAACTCAGAATAAGCAGACATTACATTGCGCCCACTTCGTCAGGGATATCGAAGAACGTCGGGTGACGGTAGACTTTGCTCTCAGAAGGCTCGTAAAGCGGGCCTTTCTCTGAGGGTGCCGAGGCTGCGATGTGACGCGCTTCCACGACCCAAATACTTACACCTTCATTGCGCCGCGTATAGACGTCACGCGCGTTCTTGATCGCACTTTCTTCGTCAGCGGCATGGAGGCTACCAACGTGTCGATGGCTCATCCCGTGTTGTCCACGGATAAACACTTCCCAAAGGGGCCATTCGTTTTTCATTACATTACTCCGGTGCTATTTCACATCTGCGCCACGCAGATTGATCGACCACATTCCAACCAAAGGCGTGATCGGATGAGTCGTGTTCTTGTAAATGCGCAAGGCGCTCCATGGCCTCGTCCAGTGTCGGAGTGTGATCATCTTCAACCCACCACATCACGAAATGGTGCTGCGTCATGTTCTCAAACCACGCAGGTAACTTTTCGTAGAACTTGGCATGGATCGTGTTGAACACGTAATTCCCAAGGGACGTGACAACCTCCCAAACTGACATGTTCGCGATCATCTGCTCATCATCCGGCACATCCAGATTCGTCGCATTGCCGCTGTCAGATCTCATCCGCCACACGTAACCGTGCGAGCGTTCCGCAAGCGCGTTGGTTTTATCAGGACTATCCATGAAACCCGCCATGCGCGGATTATCTAGCGGGTACAGCGCGTATCCTCCATTGAATTCAGCCAACCGCATCTATTCAGCAGCCATTCTCGCAGCGCGCTTTTTCTCAGCATGGGCCATCAAGCCGTCACGTACCCAAGCCCCATCGTTCCACGCTTTGTTACGCGCTGCGAGTCGTTCTTTGTTGCACGGGCCGTTGCCGCGCAACACATCGAAAAATTCGTCCCAGTTGGGGCCGGTGAAATCATAACCGCCCTTCTCCTCGTTCCATTTCAAGTCAGGATCAGGCACGGTCAGACCAAGGTATTCCGCTTGCGGCACAGTCTGATCTACAAACTTCTGACGCAGCTCATCATTGCCGTTCATCTTGATTTTCCACGACATGCTTTGTTCGGAATGCACGCTTTCAGCATCTGATGGGCCAAACATCATCAAAGACGGGAACCACATACGGTTCAGCGCGTCCTGCGCCATGCGTTTCTGCGCATCCGTGCCCTTGGCCATCTTCATCATGATGTCGTAACCCTGACGCTGATGAAAGCTCTCTTCCTTACAAATGCGAACCATCGAGCGCGAATAAGGACCGTACGAGGTACGTTGCAAAGGCACCTGATTCATGATTGCAGCACCATCCACAAGCCAGCCAACAGCGCCCATATCCGCCCATGTCAGGGTAGGATAATTGAAAATGGAGGAATATTTCATCCGACCATCGAGCAACATTTCCGTCAACTCATCGCGGGTCACGCCCAGCGTTTCAGCAGCGCAATAAAGGTAGAGCCCATGGCCCGCTTCGTCCTGCACTTTCGCGAGCAGAATGGCTTTGCGTTCCAGCGTAGGTGCACGTGTGATCCAGTTGCCTTCGGGCAATTGGCCAACAATTTCAGAATGCGCGTGCTGACCGATCTGGCGGATCAGCGTCTTGCGGTAGCCCTCTGGCATCCAATCTTTCGGCTCGATCTTTTCACCCGCATCAATGCGCGCCTGAAAGGCGGCGAGCTGTTCAGGATCGTCCTGCGTCGCTTCGGATTTAATCATCTGTGCGTACATTTTATTATACCCTTTCCAGAATTATCGCCGCGCCTTGACCAACGCCAACACACATCGTGCACAGCGCATACCGACCGCCTGTGCGTTTCAATTGATGCGCCGCCGTCAGAACCAAACGCGCGCCAGACATGCCCAGCGGATGCCCGAGTGCAATCGCGCCGCCTTGCGGGTTCACACGCGGATCGTCATCTGCAACGCCAAGCGAACGCAGCGTCGCAAGACCTTGGCTGGCGAAGGCTTCGTTTAATTCGATCACATCCATTTGATCCATGCTTAGCCCTGCCCGTGCGAGCACTTTCTGAGTGGCCGGAATCGGACCAATGCCCATGATGCGCGGCGCAACACCTGCAGACGACATGCCGACAATCCGCGCCATCGGCGTCAGTGAATTCTTGTAAAGCGCTTTATCAGAGCCTATGAGAAGCGCCGCCGCCCCATCATTCACACCGCTCGCGTTACCAGCAGTGACCGTCATGTCAGAGCCATTGATCCCGCGCAGCTTCGCTAGCTTTTCAGCCGTTGTACCAGCACGGGGATGTTCGTCTGTATCAAAGACAATCGGATCGCCTTTGCGCTGGGGGACATGCACGGGAACAATCTCGTCCGCGAATAGATTCGCTTCGTGTGCTGCAACAAATTTTTCTTGAGAGCGCTGCGCAAACGCGTCTTGATCAGCACGATTGATCCCATAGTCCGCCGCAACATTGTCAGCGGTTTCGGGCATGGACTCAACGCCATACACCTCTTTCATTTTGCGATTGATAAAGCGCCAGCCAATTGTCGTATCAAACACCTCATTTGCGCGTGTAAACGCAGCTGTTGCTTTGGGCATCACAAAGGGTGCGCGGCTCATGCTCTCAACACCGCCGGCTATGGTCAAATCGTAGTCACCGGCCTTGATCCCCCGCGCAGCAAAACCGACAGCATCCATTCCAGACGCGCAGAGCCGGTTGATCGTCGTACCCGGCACATCAATCGGCAAACCCGCAAGCAGCGCCGCCATACGCGCGACATTGCGATTATCTTCGCCCGCCTGATTGGCAGAGCCATAAATGACCTCATCCACCTTTGACCAATCAACACCCGAGTTGCGCGTCATCAAAGCCGCAATTGGCAAAGCGGCAAGATCATCGGTGCGAATTGACGACAGAGCACCGCCATACCGCCCAATCGGTGTGCGCACGCCATCGCAAATAAAGGCTTCCATGAAAACGATCTCCCTAATCCTGACCACTACGATATCGGTATTCGGTAGAGTCGCGCAAGTATAAGTTACAAAAATTATAATTTTTTACAAAATTAGTAACGTTTTGTAAAAAAGTCTAATGGCAAATCCCAACAACCCGTTTACGATAGGGGCTATAGCAGAGTTCAAATGCAGGAGAGTGACATGCTAAAGCCGATTCACGATTGGGATGATGCCTTCGCAAACATGGCCTATATCCCAGACTCCGAAAGCCTGCCACAGATATGGACGGATAACGCCGCTGCCTATCGCACAAGCGGTATTAAGATTGAGCAAGACATTCCCTATGGCGATCACCCGAGAGAACGGTTCGATCTAATCTGGCCTGACGAGACGCCGAAAGGGTTGGTTATCTTTGTGCATGGCGGCTACTGGATGCGCCTTGATAAAACCTACTGGAGCCATCTTGCAGAAGGTGCGCGCGCCAAAGGATGGGCCATATGCATGCCCAGTTACACCCTCGCGCCAGAAGCTCGTATTCATGAGATCACTGCGCAAATTGGCCGTGCGGTCACTCTGGCTGCAACGCATGTGGAGGGTCCAATTCGCATCACGGGCCATTCTGCCGGCGGCCACCTCGCAACGCGTATAATGTGTGATGATAGCCCTCTGAGCGAGGCAACTTTGGCGCGTGTGATCTCTGTGCTGTCGATCAGCGGTGTGCATGACTTGCGCCCATTGCTGCACACAAAGCTAAACGAAACATTGCGCCTTGATGATGCAGAATCCTGCTCTGAAAGTCCTGTCCTACACCGTCCCGCGCGCACGGTTCCTTATAAGTCTTGGGTGGGCGGTGGCGAGCGCCCCGAATTCATCCGCCAAACCCAACTCATCGCGCAAATCTGGGCGGGCTTAGACGTCAAAACTCAAAGCACTGTTGACGCACAGCACAATCATTTCACGGTGCTTGACGGGCTGTGCTTACCAGAGAGTAACATCACGCGTGCGCTCCTGGAATAACCACGTAACAAATTACATAATCTTGATTATAGGCTATTCCTTAAGTACCAAAAATTAGTCCTTTGACTAACACCCACCTGCCCCAGACTGTTCAAAAACGAAAAGTATTCGCTATCATTTTAGTGTCTAATATGACGTTTTCAGTCCCAGACACTGGGAGACATGATTCTCTTCTGTCTCCCAAGTTCCTCAAAAGCCTATCCCATGATCTGGGATATTTTGCGCCTGTTTGGTCTATATCTTGTTGGTTTTGCCACATTTTGTAGACTTAGAGAGGAATCAGTTGCCAACTCGACTCTTTCGCAGCTATAAAAACGCTAAAGAGTGCGCTGACGTTAAATAGCGTTACCAAGTCTGAGCAGAAGGCTATCGAAATGGCTATGACACCTGGATTTTTCCAGATCAATACCCGTATGCGTGAGAACGCAGAGAACCTAAGCGATGCTTTGCAGAGCCATATGCTCAAGGTCTTTGCGCCCAACGCGCGTAAAGAGCTCAGAGCGTTTAGCGCCAGCGAAACGGCGGAAATGTTAGGGATTTCCACAAGCTTTCTGCGCAAGCTTCATTTCGATGAAAAGATCCCTGAGTCGAAGCTAGCGCAGCGGGCGCAGACACTATACCGGCGACA
>DS995279.1 GCA_000156115.1 Rhodobacteraceae bacterium HTCC2083 | reverse complement strand
AATGGAAAACGCTTAGGAGGCTTGGTTTCGAGCGCTGGTTCCCAAAACGGTGAAAAGTTTTTGTACGAGGCCTTGGGAGAGCTGTTTGCAATGACGGGTTTTTCACCAGAGCCGAGGCTGGAATCTTCCCATAGCATGAGGCGGCCTGAGGGTGTTTGTTTGTAGAGTGAAAGCCATAAAAACATCGCTGTTGAGCTGTCTGCACCACGAACCTAAAGTGAAAGGTGCTGTGGGTTTTCGGTTGTTAGGTAAACGTCGCGGCCAAAGCCCCATTCTGTGCGCCCAAGTGCGATATGAGTGAGGCCTTTTGCGCGGATCATTGGATCGTTGCGTCAATTCCCTCTGCTGTTTTGGGTGTGAGAATGCGTTCTTGAGCCGTGGTTGGGGCGGCAAGGCAGAACAGCAAAGCAGGTATCACATAGCGCATTCGAAAATCCTCAATTAGTGGTGAGCATCAAGCGTTCAAGTCCGTGGAAATGGTAAAGATCTGCGTATTTCGGGGGGGCTGTGATCTGGAGCTGTGGGAAACGCGTGAATAATTTAGGAAGTGCGACGCGGAGTTCTAAACGTGCAAGCGGTGCACCAACACAGAAGTGTAAACCGCCGCCGAAGCTGGTGTTGGTTTGGATTTTTCTTGAAGGTTCAAAGCCGTTTGGATCAGGCCATTGCACGCCATCCCGATTGGCAGCAGCCAACATCAAGGCGATCTCATCGCCGCGTTTGAAGCTGTGGCCATCAAGATTAAGGTCTTCATAACAATAGCGCGTGAATACGTGCAAAGGCGGATCATAGCGCAGGATTTCTTCGACGGTTTGGTCAATCGCTTGATCGGCTAGCGCGCTTGGGAGTGTTTGCGACTCGATCAAGGTTTTTACACCGTTGCCGAGTGTGTGCACAGTGGCTTCATGCCCCGCGTTCAGAAGCAAGATGCAGGTTGTGATCAGCTCATCCATGCTGAGTTTGTTGCCGTTTTCTTCGGCGTTTAGAAGTTGAGTGATCAGGTCGTTAGCAGGGTGTTTGCGTTTCTCTTCGGCAAACTCGCGAATAAAATTGGCAAAATCGGTGGCGGCCTGTGCAGCGCGGTCCTCAATGGTGCGATCTCGGCGGGCTTGATACATGGCGACCATATCATTGGACCACATAAGTAATTGATCTGACATGCTTTCAGGCACGCCAAGCAAGCGGCAGATGATGATCACGGGGATCGGTGTTGCGTAATGCTTGATCAGGTCGAAAGGCTGATCTTGCGGGATCTTGTCGAGTAAATCATCGCAAATACTCTGGATTTCTGGGGCGAGTTCTTTGATCCGGCGGGATGTAAATGCACGCAAAACGAGGGAGCGCAGGCGCGTGTGGCGTGGCGGCTCCAGCTCTAACATGGAGTGGGCTTCGATTGCATAAAATGGCGCGAGATGTGGGGGGATTTCAGCGGGCTCAATCGCTTCTCGTCCAAATCGGCGGTCTTTCAAGATCTGCATAACTAGTTTGTAACTGAACACCGCCGTCATTCCATACGCGGGCCAATGCTGGACAGGGGCAAGCGCGCGCGCTTTCGCGTAGGCGGGGTAGGGGTCCTGCACGAATGCGGGGTCGGTCGGGAGTTGTTGCCAGAGTGTCATTAGCAAAGCATTGCTAGGATCAAGGGGGCTTGGCAAGCCCTGTGTTCGACCTTGCGCTGGTTTCGATGCAAGGGACTCAAAGGCTTTGATATCTGCAAGATTGGTTAAGCGCTTGAGACCTGTGCGAATCCAGCGCATTCTTTGTGCCACAAGGGGCCGCGACTCGTCGGGGTTCCGCTTATTTTCAATGCTCTGGGAGGAGATATTCATGAAGTTTCTAGCAACAGCCGCTACGGCTTTGGCACTTGCAGTGACTGCCAACACAGCGGCCGCAGCCTGTGATGACGGCGAGATCGTCATCAAGTTCAGCCATGTGACAAACACAGACAAGCACCCGAAAGGCATCGCGGCGACTTTGCTTGAGCAGCGCGTCAACGATGAGATGAACGGCAAGGCCTGCATGGAAGTGTTCCCGAACTCCACGCTTTACAATGACAACCAAGTTCTTGAGGCGATGCTGCAAGGCGACGTGCAGATGGCTGCACCGTCACTGTCTAAGTTCGAGCAATTTACCAAGACCTTCCGTCTGTTCGATTTGCCGTTCATGTTCAAAAACATCAATGCTGTAGACGAA
>DS995280.1 GCA_000156115.1 Rhodobacteraceae bacterium HTCC2083 | reverse complement strand
CCCCTTTGAAGTGGTCCGCCCCTATAGTTAGGAAAGCGGAGGACCTGAGATGGCCATTAAGAGACCAAAGCCCGAAGAGATTGTCGTGAAGTTACGGCAGGTTGAAGTTCTGATGGGGCAAGGCATGCCTCGGATTGACGCAATCAGACAGATCAGTGTGACTGAACAAACCTATTATCGCTGGAAGAAGAAGTATGGCGGAATGGGCACGGAACAACTCAAGGAATTAAAGCGCCTTCAGAAGGAGAACGAACGTCTTCGGCGTGCAGTTTCCGACCCGACGCTGGATAAGTTGATCTTAAGGGAGGCCGCATCGGGAAACTTCTAAGCCCCTCGCGCAGGCGTGCCAGCCTACATCCGTTCAGACAACGGCCCTGAGTTCATTGCTGAGGCCGTCAGAGATTGGATCAAAGCCGTGGGAGCCAAGACGGCTTATATAGAACCTGGATCACCCTGCGAGAACGGATACTGCGAAAGCTTCAACGGGAGAATGCGAGACGAGTTGCTGAACGGAGAAATCTTCTACTCGCTCCGAGAAGCCCAAATCATCATCGAAAGCTGGAGGAAACATTACAACACCAAGCGACCACACAGTGCATTGGGCTACCGCCCGCCTGCGCCAGAGGCCATCGTTCCGATGGACCAAAGGACGATCATGCACTAACTTTCAAATTGGACCACTCAAGTGGGACTGCTCACGCAGAGAACGGGTTCAGCAGATGCGCGCATACTCGAACTGGCAGTGGCATCTGGATGAGGTTTTTGTAAAGATTAACGGCGAGACGCACTACCTTTGGCGAGCCGTGGATCACGAGGGCGAGGTGCTGGAAAGCTATGTCACGAAGCGCCGTGATCGCAAAGTGGCGCTGAAGTTCCTCAAGAAAACAATGAAGCGCTTTGGCCCAGCACATGTCATTGTGACCGATCTTCTGCGGTCTTACGGCGCCGCGATGAAAGACATCGGCAACGAGCAGAGGCAGGAAACGGGCCGCTGGAAAAACAACAGAGCTGAGAATTAGCACCTTCCG